>CAVYXI010000001.1:0-146158 GCA_963772435.1 uncultured Gammaproteobacteria bacterium
GTATTGGTGGGCGTCCTCGTTTCGGTCGGGGTGTGGGTGTTGGTGGGACTATTTGTGTTCGTAGGCGTATGGGTCAAAGTGAAGGTAAGGGTGAAAGTCCGCGTCCAGGTCAAGGTGGGCGTGTTGGTCGGAGTGCGCGTGTTGGTGGGTGTATAGGTGTTCGTCGGTGTGTTGGTAATGGTGGGAGTGTTGGTATTCGTGAAGCTGTTCGTCACCGTATAGGTATTGGTGGGGGTGCGAGTCCAGGTCAAAGTGGGCGTATTGGTCGAAGTAAAGGTATCGGTGGGGCTATTGGTATTGGTGAAGGTGTTGGTGAAGGTCCTCGTCCAAGTCAAAGTGGGCGTGTTGGTGACGGTGAAAGTGTTGGAAGGCGTATTGGTATTGGTCGGCGTCGAGGTATTGGTGGAAGTATTCGTCACCGTAAAGCTATTGGTGGGGGTCTTTGTGTTGGTGACGGTAAAGGTATTGGAAGGCGTAAAGGTATTCGTGGCCGTATTGGTGTTGGTCGCCGTGTTGGTGATGGTGAAGGTGTTGGTGGAGGTCGCCGTATTGGTCTTAGTGGCGGTATTGGTGGCGGTAAAGGTTGCCGTGGCCGTGAAGGTGGCGGTCGCCGTATTGGTAGCCGTGGCCGTATTGGTCCTCGTGGCCGTATCAGTGGAAGTGGACGTCGCGGTGGCCGTATTGGTCTTGGTAGCGCTATTGGTGGCGGTAAAAGTGGAGGTGCTCGTAGCGGTGCTGGTCGACGTACTGGTAGCGGTGGCGGTGGCCGTGGCCGTGGAGGTCTTAGTTGAGGATCTAGCGGTTGAGGTGCTGGTCGAGGTAGAAGTGCTCGTGGAGGTGCTGGTCGACGTGGATGTGGAAGTTTTAGTGGAAGTACTGGTGGAAGTCGAGGTTGAGGTCGAAGTCGATGTCGAAGTGGAGGTGGACGTAGAAGTACTGGTGGAAGTGGACGAGAAGGTACGGGTCGCCGTCGCCGTCATCGTGAAGGTCGGGGTATTGAACGGGTGGGCGTGGGCGTCGGAGTGGTGCAGGTCACAGCGTTCGCCAAGACATTCAACCAGAAAGTATCTTTATCACCACCACCCCAATTCGGCAAGGCATTGGACGTCCAGTAACTTAGCCCCAGGGGACCCCGCGCCCACCACGATGCTAGGGACTGCGTAATTTTTCAGGTCGGCATAAGGAGGGCCGCCACCCACTTTGTCCCCGGCATTCCCCAATTGGGGTCCGCCTTCGTTCAAGATCACCGAGGGGGACTGGTCGTGCCTGGGGCGGTGAAGGTATCATAACCCGCTGGATTTACTCCCGCATCACTGTCGTTGGGCAAACCGCCCCCGCCGATACGAGTGAACCCGTCCCCAGAAGGGGTCGTGGCGCAGGTGTTCCCGCAAAAACTCATATTTGCTGGCGAAGGAGCGTCCCCCACGAACAAGAAATTGCCGTCCCCATCTCCCGTTATCCAGGCATAGATACCGTCGGCCAAGGTCACCGTACTAGTGGTGGCGGCGCCAGGGTTTTGATAGACCACGACGATGGAAGCCGTCAACAGACCCCAAGGATAAGAACCTCCGTTGCTCGTGACGGTATAGGTTCCATTCCCTTTGGCGGTAACTAGGCTCGTGACATCATATCTTTCGTTGCAAAAAGAATTATTGGGATCGATCTGGACGCTGGTCGTGCCGTAAGCCGGGCTGGTCCAATACTGTCCCATATCGGCGAAACCGGTGGTGATCCCATTGACGGCCGTTCCATTGACGTTCCAACTGTTGGCACAACTGTAACCGGGTTGGACCATTTGGACCGTTTCTAAATAAGCGGCGACGACAACACTAGGAGCGCCCGGGACGCCGCCCAAATTGATCGCCGCGCTTCCACCGCCAGAATTATAGGGAGCCCAAGACGCCGTGGCCGAAGTGTAACCATATCCTTTCCCCGTCCAGATCCCGTATTGACTGAGTTGCATCTGGTTTTCATGGGTCGAGACACTGCCAGTGCCAACGCTACAGTTTGGGGCGAAATTCGTAGGCGTACCATTGGCTAAAAGACCGGTGGGAGCGAAAAGGGTCAAGGAAACCGCGGCCAGGAATGACCCAGTCGATCGCTTGAATCGTTTTTTGTAAAAACCAAAAAAGAGTTTCACTCTTTGATCTCCAAGAACTTCCAGCACTGTTTAAAATGAAACCCTGGACCTTTCCGGACCAGGTGCTCTTTTGCTGGCAAAATCTAGACGGCAAAAGTGCTTTTTCTTCCAAAAATCGTTTACAAAATCTAAAAAAACAATATCTCCTAAACCGATTAAACCAGCCGAAAAGCGCTTTTTTGATTGGACGTGGGAGGGGTGTTGTTGATGGGCCTTATTAGAGCAAATGGACTGCCAAATTAATAGTGAATTTTAGGTTTTTTTCAATGGGACCAAGATCAAACGCTAGTAAAGCTTGAAGTCTATTGTCCCTTTTGAAAGCGGTTTCGATGAAAGGAATGGTCTTTTTTCCAACGAATGACGTCTTCCAAGACAAAAAAACGCTGTTCCCCCTTAAAACCTTATCTTTATAAGCTAAGATGGAATTCCCTATGAAATTTTTAAGAACCCTTCCCCTGCTTTTGGCCTTTCTCCTCGTTTCTTCGGCAAAGGCCGACTTTGGGAACTGGTTCGTGGCCAACAAACGTCTCTCCACTACACTGGATTCCACCGCCAAAAAAATCTCCTATCGCTTCACTTGCCAAGAGAACATGACCCTTTCGGCCATCGCGGTTTATTGCCTGGAGGCCCTGACCCCCTGTCCCTCTTATCAACTGAGCCTTCAAGAGGATGAAAAGGGATCTCCCACCGGCATTCCCCTCTCTTCTTGCAGTTATGTCCCCCAAGACCAAGCCTGGTCGACCCTCCCCATGGACGCGGCCGCACTTATAAAAGGAAAGGTTTATCACATCGTCCTCGAGGCCGACATGATGCGCGGCGGCGGGCATTCAGTGGGGGCTATCGGCTCCTCGAACCTGGCCTCCTTCCTTTCCACCGATGTGCTCAACCACATGCACCCCAACGATGGAAGTCCCGATCCGCAAGCCAACACCCTCTTTTACGACGGCTCTAAATGGAAACCATTGGACCAAGAACCGGTTTACGCCCTGTATGGCGTGGGGTCCAAGTTACAAGGCAACCCTTACGACGACCCGGGAGTGCGGCCCATTTATGGAAAGATCCTCCAGGGCCAATCCCTTCATTTCCACTGCGGCTATACCGGGAAAGCTTTAGCCTTTCGGGTAAAGAAGCGCGGCAACCCTTCCGCTCTGAACTACCAGATCCTGGTGAACGACTATAAGAACCATTCCTGCAAACCGCTCTGCCCGGCCGTACCGGTTCCCCATGACCAGCTCTCCTCCAATTTCCAATGGGTGACCGTGGGCATACCCCTCGACGTCCAAAGACTTTTCCGCTCCGAATGCTGGTTCTTCGTGTTCCAGACCGATTCGGGCCGGCCAGCCAAGAACGAGGATGGTTGCGAGGATTGTTATCTCTTGTCCGACCTTGGCAATTCGGGCGGGCCCGCCAAAGCCGCCGACCTCACTTTCGATGGAGGGCCTCACCTTTCCAGGGCCGTCTTTTTCAACGATGCCGCCGACCTGACCCGCTGGCTTGACCAGTTCGAGCGGGACGCCAACGTAGGCGTCCTCGGTCCCCCTTGTCCGGTTGAATCCCCCCAAGCGATAGCTCCCATTCCTACCCCCATCCTCCTCGAGAACGAGCCGAAGACGAACCATGAGAAAAACCGCCTTTCCCTTCCTTTCGCTCGTCTTCTTTTCCACAAGGGTTTGGGCTGCTGAGCCCGTGATGGACAGCGACGTTTTTCAAATTTCCAGGGCGTCGGCTTTCGGTACTGTTCAAACCGGCCGCTATTCCGACGCCGAACGCACAGAGCAAAAGGCACTGACCATCGTTCAGGAACAATTCGGCCCCGTCCACCCCTCCGTCTCGGCCGGTCCTGAACGACCTGGCCACCCTCCAGCGTTACGGGGCCAAATACCAGGAGGCCGAGAAAAATTACCGTTGGGGCCTAGCGACTGCGAAGAAAGCTGGGCCCCTCCGACCCGCTCGTGGCCGAATCCTTGAGTTATTTGGCGGGACTTTATACCGACCTGGCCGACTATGACCAAGCCTTGCTCGATTATCAAAGGGCCCTTTCCATCCGGGAAGAAGCCGACGGAAAGGACTCTTTGGAAGCGGCGAGCATCCTCCGGGACATGGGGGATCTTTTGACCCTGATGGGGCGGGAAAAGGAAGCGTCTGCTGCCTTGAAACGGTGCCTTTCCATCCAAGAAAAAGCCTGGGGCTCTGAGGATATGGGGCTCGTGGAAACCCTGGGGTCCCTCTTCCCGGGCGGCCCAGATCGGCGGGAATCGTGAACAAGCCGAGGGATTCCTACAAGGGCCGCTATCCAGCAAAAAACCCTCACTCCCGACCGGCTGGAGATGGCCGATACAATGCAAAAACTGGCGAACCTTTACCGCTCCGAGGGGCTCCCCGACAAGGCCAAGGAACTTTACTTGAAGGTCGCGCAATCCAGGGACAGGTTGACCGGTACGGACCTTGATGATGCAGCCTAAGCTTGACAAGGCGGCCCTGACCGACCTAGCGCTGGGACGCCTCAAGGGATCAAAACTCCTGTTTGAAAGGGTCCTCAAGTTCCGGAAGGAGCTCTACGGGGCCGACCATCCGCAGGTAGCTCTTTGCCTGGAAAACATGGCCTCCCTTGATCTGGCGGAAGGTCAAAAAGGGAAGGCTTTGGAAAACTTGAAACAAGCGAAGGGTATCCTGGAGAAGGTCTTGGACGAGGACCATCCTTCCATCCTCCGGATCCAAAAACGGGATGCCCTGAAATAAAAAAGCCTTCCCCGCCGGTGGCGGAAAGGGCAGGGGCTCTGGGGTCAGCGTTGAAGGACGAGCTGGTGTGGTTTGGCGGCTCTCGGAGCCGCCCTTGGCGTTGATCAGGTCCACCACCGCGAAATAAAGCCGCTGGACAGGCCGACATGTCCAGGGTCGTTTGGTTGTTCCCCGATACCCCCACCGTACTGCGGATCAGTTCGCCCGCCACATCATAAAGGCCCACCCTGAGCGTGTAGCTGGCCGTGGAGTTGACCCTCAAAGTCGTCGTCGTGGTGCCGCCATTGAGGATGTTCGGCTGGGCATAGACCGTCCCGTCTGAAACGGGGTTGTTCCTCGTCTGTACCAGGATACCCCGGCTGATCACGTCCTGGTTCCCCTTCCCGTCCGTCCAATGCACTTCCACCGTAATGTCCGTTGGTCACCACGCTTCCCTGGTCCGACGTCCCGTCCCAGACCACCGTCACCCCGTTGGGGGAGGTAATGGTGACCGCGCTGGAGGTGGAGGCGTTGCTGGGCTGGCCCTGCTCGGGGCTGATGAAGCTCGTCGACAGGTCCACCTGCGTCATGGGCTTGTCCGTCGGGTCGTCGGCCTGTCCTGTTCGCGGCGCGACGCTGGCGCTGGCTCGGCTTCGTACTGGTCGGCGCCGCCTGGACGATCTGGCGTGCCGATATCGCGCTCGCGCAACGGCTTCCGGCTGCCCTCGAGGGGCAGGACTTCATCGTCACGGGGGCGATCCATGGCTTGCCACGCGTGCAGGACGGATCGACGCGGTTTGACCTCGCGATAGAAGACATCGTCGAAGCGACGAGGCGTTGCCGCTTCGCGGCACGCTGCGCGTCTCCTGGTACGACGACGCGCCGGCAATGCGACCCTGCGAGCGCTGGCAGTGCACATGCGCGGCTGGAAGCGGCCGCGTGGACTCGTCGATCCGGGTGCGTTCGATTTCGAACGTTACGCGCTCGAGGAAGGCATCGTTGCGACGGGCTACGTGCGCGACGATGCGGTCAATCGCGTCATCGGAGAACGCTTTCCTTGCGTAGACCGGCTACGCGCCCGCGTCTCTGAAGGCATCGCGGAGACGCTCGGGCCGGGGCCAACATCCGACCTGTTGCGCGCACTTGCATTCGGCGACCAGCAGGCGATGAACGAGCACGAATGGGCGGTCGCGCGCGCGACCGGCATTCCGCATCTGATTGCGATCTCGGGTCTGCACATCGCGCTGTTCGCGGGCTTCGGCGTGCTGCTCGCGCGCTTCTTCTGGAAACTCGTTCCGCGACTGACATTGCGTTGGCCTGCGCCGCAGATCGAAGCCGTCGCAAGCGTCACCTGCGCACTCGCATACGGGGCGATCGCCGGCCTCGGGCTGCCAACGCGTCGCGCGCTCGTGATGATAGGCGTGCTGCTCGCGGCGAATCTCGCACGGCGCTCGCGCTCGTCCACGCACGGCCTTGCGTTCGCGGTAATCGCATTGCTCGCGATCGACCCGGCGTGCGTACTCAGCGCCGGTTTCTGGCTGTCGTTCGTCGGGGTCGCGTGGCTGATGTTCTGTCTCGGCAACCGCGGCGGGCCCCGGCACGGCTGGCGCGAGCTCGTGCGCGCGCAGGGCGTCGCGAGCATCGGCCTGTTGCCGCTGTCGATCTGGTTCTTCGGCGAAAGCTCGCTCGTCGGGCCGGTCGCGAATCTGGTCGCGGTGCCGGCGATCTGCTTTTTCATCCTGCCAGTCGCAGTGCTCGGCGCGTTGCTTCAGCTCGTCCTGCCGGTGCTCGGCGCGCCATTGCTGCACCTGGCCGGATTTGCGATGCAGGCATTGTGGTGGCTGCTCGAACGCATGGCGACCTGGCCGGGCGCACTTTGGTATTTCCCAGAGGCGGGCACTTTGTCGCTCGCGTTCGCAATGCTTGGCGCGCTCTGGCTGCTCGCGCCGCGCGGCGTGCCGATGCGTGCGCTTGGGGTGCTGCTGTTCCTGCCGCTGCTGATTCCCGCCGGCGCGCCGCTCACCGACGGCGAGTTCGAAGTGCTGATGCTCGACGTGGGGCAAGGCCTGTCGCTCGTTGTCCGCACGCGCGAACACGCACTCGTCTACGATGCCGGCGCGCGCTTTCCGTCCGGTTTCGACCTCGGCGAAGCGGTGGTCGTGCCCGCTCTGCATGCGCTCGGCATCGAGCGAGTGGATCGTCTCGTGATCAGCCATGGCGACAACGATCATGCGGGCGGCGCCGAGGCCGTACTCGCGGCGTTTCCGTCGTCAGCGGTCGTCGGAGGGGAACCAGAACGGCTGCACGTGCCAGCAATGCAGTGCCTGGCGGGCGAGACGTGGAACTGGAACGGTGTCGACTTCCGCTTCGTCCACCCGCGCCAGCCGCTTTCCGCGCGCGACAATGACCGCTGCTGCGTCCTCGAAATCCGCACCGGAAAGAATGCGGTCGTGCTGACGGGCGATATCACCTCGGCAGTAGAAACGGAGATCGCCGCCGCACTTGCGCCGGTTGCCGAGCACACGGTCCTGCAGGTGCCGCATCACGGCAGCAAGACTTCATCGAGCGAGGAATTCCTCGCCGCACTGCATCCCGACCTCGGGCTCGTATCAGCCGGCTACCGCAACCATTTCCATCATCCGAGTGCCGCGGTGGTCGCGCGTTATGCGCTGGATCGCATCGATTTGCTCAATACTGCGGCGGAAGGGTTCATCCGCATGCGCTTTTCAGCAACCGAACTTCCGCGCGTGGTCGAGCGCGGGCGGCGCGATCGGCATCCCTATTGGCGCGAGTGATTTTGTTCGCCGATGCGCCGTTTCCTCATGCTTCGTTCTTTTGCCTCCTCTTCATTCCTGCGAACGTGGGACCTTGCTCTTCTTCTGTCTCGTCATTCCCGCGAAGGCAGATGTGCCTCTCACTTCTCATTCCCGCGAACACGGAGGCGCTTCACTCCGCTCGTCATTCCCGCATGCTTTTGGCGGGAATCCAGCGCCTTTGCTCCTCTCAGTCTTTGCTCTGTCCTAGTGCTAGGAGCAAAGGCTTTCGCTCTCCTTCGGAGAGCGAGTTACTTTTTGGCATTGCCCAAAAAGTAACCAAAAAGGCTAGTCGCCCGGCGCGAGGTGAGCGAAAGCCTCTGCTCCTGAGGGGCGAGACAAAGGTAGTGCCAAGGCGCTGGATTCCCGCTTTCGCGGGAATGACGAGCGGAGAGGAGCGCATATACCTCCGCGGGAATGACTAGAGAGAACAGATCAGCAAGCACCGCGCTAGACGGAATGACGAGAGGAGAGGCGTGGATGCGAGCTGAAGCGACACCCAACCAGGCAAAAGAAAGAGCGGCCACGGTCGCAACCCCCCGCGCGGTTCGCTGCTATCATTCGGCCGGAAATTCAAAACCCTACCCGAGAGAGTTCACGTGTTAGAAATCCTGATGGCGGGCGGCTGGGCGATGCTGCCGATCGTGGTTTGCTCCGCCGTGGCAATTGCGATCATCCTCGAACGATTCTGGTCGCTGCGCCGGTCGGCCGTGATTCCGCCGACGCTTGGCGCCGAGGTGCGCGAGTGGGCGCGCACGCGCAAGCTCGATCCGCAACACGTCGAGGCGCTTCGCGGCACGTCGCCGCTCGGCGAGATCCTTGCAGCCGCGCTCAGCGTGCGCCTGCGCTCGCGCGACATCATCAAGGAGCGGGTCGAAGACACCGGGCGTCACGTCGTGCACCGTCTCGAACGCTTCCTCAATACGCTCGGCACGATCGCGCTGATTTCTCCATTGCTCGGCCTGCTGGGCACTGTATTCGGCCTCATCAAGATGTTTTTCGCGGTCATGGTGTCCGGCGTCGGCGACCCGCTCAAGATGGCCGGCGGCATCGGCGAGGCGCTCGTCTGCACCGCGGCCGGTCTCTGCGTCGCGATTCCCGCGTATTTCTTCCACCGCTTTTTTCGCGGCCTGGTTGCCGACTATGTTGTCGACATGGAGCAGCAGGTAATCCTGCTGATGGACGAGCTTGCTGCGCATTCCGAACCGGTCGAGGCGCCCGCTGCGCCACGCGTGCCGCGACCGCGTGGGGGCACGGCGGCGCGACCGCAGCCGTCGGAGCACGCCTGACATGCGTCTTGCGCGTGCGCGCCAGGACGATTTCGAGATCAACGTCATCTCGCTGATCGACGTCATGCTGACGCTGCTGATGTTCTTCGTCATGACGACGACGTTCGTGCAGCATTCGCAGATGAAGGTCGCGCTGCCTGAGGCTTCCGAAACGACGACCGAGACGCAGCGCGATGCGCTGATCGTGCTGATCGACAGCAATAGCCACTACTTCATCGACAACAACGAAGTGCTCAATCCGGCGCTCGACACGATCAAGGAAGCGATCACGCGCGTCGCGGGCAACGACCACAACCGTCCGGTGATCCTGCGCGCGGACGCGATGACGCCGCATCAGGCGGTCGTCACCGCGATGGACGCGCTGGGGCAGCTTGGCTTCGTGCATCTGTCGATTGCGACGACGCGCACGAAGGACGCCGGCGGCGGAGCCGCAACGCGGTGAGCGCCGCGCCGACCGTTTCGTTCGTGCAAACCTCCTTCATGGAAACCTACCGGCGCCTGCTCGGCTATCTCTGGCCGCTGCGCTGGACCGTCCTGTTCGCGGTCGTCGGCATGGCTCTCGATGCCGCGTGCGGCTCGGCATTCATCAAGTTCATCAAGGACATCATCGACTCGGTATTCACCGAGCACGATCCGTTCTGGATCATGTGGATGCCGGTCATCATCATCGTGCTGTTCTTCGTGCGCGGTATCGCGACGTACATGACCGACTACGGCATGGCGCGGGTTGCGCGCGGCATCGTCCACCGCCTGCGCAACGAGGTGTTCGCCCGTTACCTGCAGTTGCCCGCGAGCTATTTCAGCGAGGAGACGTCGGGGCAGATGATCTCGCGCCTGACGTTCACGGTGGAACAGGTCGCCGGCGCGTGCACCGACTCGCTGAAGATCCTCGTCCTGCATTCGCTCAGCATCATCGGCTTCACCGCGGTCATGCTTTACTACAGCGCACGGCTCACTGCGGCACTGTTCGTGCTCGCGCCGCTGATCGCCGCGATCGTCTACCTCGTCGGCAGGCGCTACCGTCGCATCGGCCCGCGCATCCAGCAATCGATGGGCGAGGTGACCGGCACGATCGACGAGATCGTCCTCGGCCAGCGCGAGGTCAAGATCTACGGCGGCCAGGACTACGAGCGCGAGCGCTTCGAGAAGGTCGCGAACGAGAATCGTCGTCTGAACCTGAAGATATCGGCGACGAACGCGCTGTCGACGTCGCTCGTGCAGATCGTGGCCGCGTGCGCGATCGCCGCGGTCATCTTCGTCGCGACGCGGCCCGGCATCATCAATCACATCACGTCGGGTCAGTTCATGGCGGTGATCACGGGCATGAGCGTCATGCTGACCTCGCTCAAGCAGCTGACGACCGTGCAGGCCAGCCTCAACCGCGGCGTCGTGGCCGCGCACGACCTGTTCCGGCTGGTCGACACGCCCGCGGAGGTTGATCGCGGCGCCGCGAACGCGACGGACGTTCGCGGCGAGATCGAGTTTCGCGGCATATCGTTCCGCTACGCGGGACAGCACGTTGCCGCGCTCGACGGCATAGACCTGCGTTGCGCGCCGGGCACCGTCACCGCGCTCGTCGGGCGTTCGGGCAGTGGCAAGTCGAGCCTCGTCGGCCTCGTGCCGCGTTTCTACGAACCGACCACGGGTGAAGTACGCCTCGACGGTCACGTGTTGACCGAATATCGGCTCGCCTCGCTGCGCGAGCAGATCGCATGGGTCGGCCAGAACGTCGTGCTGTTCAACGACACGATTGCCCGCAATATCGCCTACGGCGCACTCGGCAGGTCGTCGCGCGAGGCGATCGAAGCGGCCGCGCGCTCGGCGAACGCGATGGAATTCATCGAGCGCCTGCCGAAAGGCCTCGACAGCGACGTCGGCGAGGGTGGTGCGCTATTGTCAGGCGGCCAGCGCCAGCGCATCGCGATTGCGCGAGCGATCCTCAAGAACGCGCCGATCCTGATCCTCGACGAGGCGACGTCAGCGCTCGACACCGAGTCGGAACGGCTGATCCAGGATGCATTGAAGAAGCTCATGCGCGAACGCACGGTACTCGTCATCGCCCATCGCCTGTCGACGATCGAGCATGCCGACCAGATCGCGGTGCTCGAGGCCGGGCGCATCGTCGAGCGCGGCACCCATGCGGAACTGGTCGCGCGCGGCGCGCGCTATGCCACGCTGTACAAGATGCAGTTCCGCGACGAAGACTGAAGCGTGCAGGGGGAACGATGCGCGGCAAACCGGTTGAGTTCGTTTCCACGCTGACCTGCCCGGTCTGCGGTGCCGCTGCGCGCGAGACCATGCCCGCGAACGCCTGCATCTACTTCTATGCGTGCCCGCATTGTGCGGCGGAACTCAAGCCCAAGGCTGGCGACTGCTGCGTGTTCTGTTCGTACGGTTCGGTCGCCTGCCCGCCGAAGCAGGACGCCGGTATCTGCGCGTGCCGATGACGATGTTCGCCGAAGCGGATCTGCAGGCCGTGTGGTACGCGGGCAAGCCGCCTTCGCTTGCGCTGCGCGTGCTCGCATCGATCTACGCGGGCATCGTCGCGCTGCGCCTCGCGCTGTATCGGAGCGGCGTGCTGCGCCGCCAGCGTCTGCCGGTACCGGTCATCGTCGTCGGCAATCTGACCGTCGGCGGCACGGGCAAGACGCCGCTCGTGATCGCGCTGGTCGAGGCGTTGCGTGCGCACGGACGCAAGCCTGGCGTCGTGAGCCGCGGCTACGGCGGTTCGATCGGTGTTCCACATGTTCTCGACGATGCAAGCACGCCGGCGGAATGCGGCGACGAACCGGTACTCATCCGTCATCTGGCCGGCGTTCCGGTTGCGGTAGGTCGCAACCGCGTCGCTGCGGCGCGGCTGCTGCTCGCCGGCGGAAATTGCGACGTCGTCGTCGCGGACGACGGCCTGCAGCACCATGCACTCGCGCGCGATGTCGAGATCTGCGTGATCGACGGCGCACGCCGGTTCGGCAACGGCCGCCTGCTGCCCGCAGGGCCGCTGCGCGAACCCCTGTCGCGGCTGCAATCGATCGCATTCCGGGTCTGCAACGGTGGCGTCGCGCTGGGCGATGAGGTACCGATGTCGCTGATCGGGGACGCCGTGGAGCCGATCGGCGGCGGCGCGTTGCGCACGCTCGCCGACTTCGCAGGGCGGCGCGTGCATGCGGTGGCGGGCATCGGCAATCCGGCGCGATTCTTCACGATGCTGCGTGGCGCCGGACTGGTCGTCGACGAGCACCCATTTCCCGATCATCACGCCTTCGTCGCTGCGGACTTCGATTTCGGCGACGATGCGCCCGTGCTGATGACGCAGAAGGACGCGATCAAGTGCGTCGGCTTCTCGCGCGCGGATTCCTGGCAGGTGCGCGTACGCACCGCGTTGCCGGCGGATTTTTTCGAACGACTGCTGGCGAAGATCCCGAAGCGCTGAGCGCTGCCGTCAGGAATACTTGCGGATGAAGTCGCGCACCTGCGGATAGACGCCCTCGCGCCAGCGACGGCCGCTGAAGATGCCGTAGTGGCCCGCGCCGGGCACCGTGAAGTGTTTTCGATTGCCTGGCTTGATGCCCTTGCACAGTTCGTGCGCGGCTTCGGTCTGGCCGAGCCCGGAGATGTCGTCGAGTTCGCCTTCGATCGTGAACAACGCGGTGCGCTTGATGTCCTGCGGCCTGACGAGCTTGCCGCGCACGTTCCAGGTCCCTAGCGGCAGCGCGTGTTCCTGGAACACGGTCCGCACGGTATCGAGGTAATACTCGGCCGGCATGTCGAGCACGGCGTTGTACTCGTCGTAGAACTTGCGGTGCTCTTCGGCGTCGGCGATCGTCGCCGCGCAGCAGGTCCTGGTAGAAGTCCCAGTGCGAGGAGAAGTGACGGCTCGGATTCATCGCTACGAAACCCGCGTGCTGCAGGAAGCCCGGATAGACACGGCGGCCGGCACCCGGATAGTTCTGCGGCACGTCGTGGATCGACGTTCGCCTCGAACCAGCCGATCGACTGCGTGCCCGCGAGATCGTTGACCTTCGTCGGGCTCTTGCGCGTGTCGATCGGGCCACCCATCATCGTCATCGTGCTCGGCGTCACTTCGCCGGCCGAGGCCATCAGCGAGATTGCGGCGAGCACTGGCACGGTCGGCTGGCACACCGAGATCACATGCAGGTCCTTGGCGCCGATGTGGCGGATGAATTCCTGGATGTACGCGACGTAGTCGTCGAGGTGGAACGGGCCCTTGTCGAGCGGCACCATGCGCGCGTCGACCCAGTCGGTGATGTAGACCTTGTGATCCCGCAGCAGCGTGCGCACGGTGTCGCGCAGCAGTGTCGAGTGGTGGCCCGACAGCGGCGCGACGACGAGGACGGAAGGATCCTGCTTGAGTTCTTCGAGCGTCGAGATCTCGTCGCTGAAGCGCTTGAAGCGCAACAGGTTGCAGAACGGTTTCGCTAGGGCGATTTGCTCGACGATCGGCACCTCGTTGCCGTGCGCATGCACCGTGCCGATTTCGAATGCGGGTTTTTCGTAGTCCTTGCCGAGCCGGTAGAGCAACTCGTAGTTCGCGGCCATGCGGTTCGCGCCGGGCAGGTGCGACAGCCAGCTGTCCGGCGAGGACAACAGCTTGGCGCTGCTTTCCGAAAACGCCATGAGCGGGTGGAACAGGGCGCGGTTGAATTCGTGTAATTGATACAGCATGGCGATCTCGATATCCCGGCGGTTTTCCGCACTGCAGCATTGTGGCGCATTTGCGGGCGCAATGCGATGCCTGACCCAAAGGACGATTGACTTCGCCAGGATCGTGCGGGGGTTCACGTTCCCGCCCAAAACGGCTCAGCAATCCGCGCTACGCCAACGGCTTGCGACGCTTTTCTTACAGCGGGTGCGGGCGTAGACTCCGATGCAAGCGGCACGCCGACGCGATCCGGGAACGGGTCGGTCTCGGGTACGGGCATAGACCCGGCTCGCGACATCGAAGGCCCAGGAATGGGCGATTGTCGACTCGACAGAATAAACGGACGGCCGCAACAGGTGGAGGGAGTGGGTGAAGCCTACCGATATTCGCGTACCCGATTATTTCCATAAAGTCGTCGATTGCCAGTGGGCTTGCCCTGCCCACACCCCGGTTCCCGAATACATACGCCTGATCGCGGCCGGGCGCTATTCCGACGCGTATCTCGTCAACTGGAAGTCGAACGTTTTTCCCGGCATCCTCGGCCGCACCTGCGATCGCCCCTGCGAGCCCGCCTGTCGGCGCGGACGCGTCGAGGAAAACAACGGCACCGATACGGGAAAGAAGCCGGAACCCGTCGCGATCTGCCGCCTCAAGCGCGTCGCCGCCGACAACAAGGACGTCGACTTCATACGCGCGCGCATGCCCAAGCCGGCCGCGCGCAAGAACGGCCGACGCATCGCCTGCGTCGGCGCCGGGCCCTCGTCGCTCACGGTCGCGCGCGACCTCGCGCCGCTCGGCTACGAGGTCGTCGTGTTCGAGGCCGAGAAGAAAGGCGGCGGCTTCATGCGCACGCAGGTGCCGCGCTTCCGCCTGCCCGAGGAAGTGATCGACGAGGAGGTCGGGTTCATCCTCGATCTCGGCGTCGACTTCCGCGGCGGCCAGCGCATCGATTCGATGAAGACGCTGCTTGGCCAGGGCTTCGACGCGATTTTCGTCGGCAGCGGCGCGCCGCGCGGGCGCGACCTCGACCTGCCCGGTCGCAGCGAAGCCGCGAAGAACATCCACATCGGCCTCGACTGGCTCGCGTCGGTCTACTTCGAACACATCAAGAGCATCGGCCGGCGCGTGATCGTGCTCGGCGGCGGCAACACCGCGATGGACTGTTGCCGCTCGTCGCGCCGCCTCGGCGGCGACGACGTGAAGGTGATCGTGCGCTCGGGCTTCGACGAGATGAAGGCGTCGCCATGGGAGAAGGAAGACGCGATGCACGAGGGCATTCCGATCCTCAACTATCTCGTGCCGAAGACGTTCGAGCATCGCGACGGCAAGCTCGTCGGCATGACGTTCGAGAAGGTGCGCGCCGAGAAGGACGCGAAGGGCCGCCGCCAGCTCGTGCCGACCGGCGAGCCCGACGAGTTCGTCGAATGCGACGACGTGCTGATCGCGGTCGGCCAGGAGAACGCGTTTCCGTGGATCGAGCGTGACATCGGCATCGAGTTCGACGAGTGGGACATGCCGAAGGTCGACAAGATGACGATGCAGTCGTCGCATCCGCAGATATTCTTCGGCGGCGACGCCGCGTTCGGGCCGAAGAACATCATCTGGGCGGTCGCGCATGGCCATGACGCGGCGGTGTCGATCGACAAGCTGCTCAACGGCGAGAACATCCGCGAAAGGCCCGAGCCCGGCGTGACGCTGATCTCGCAGAAGATGGGCATCCACGAGTGGAGCTACGACAACGACATCTCGGCCGACCAGCGCTTCGCCGTGCCGTGGCGCGAGAAGGCGCAGACGCTCAAGAGCATCAAGATCGAAGTCGAACTGGGCTTCGACGCACAGACCGCGTTCAATGAAGCGCAGCGCTGCCTCAACTGCGACGTGCAGACCGTGTTCACGAAAGACGCGTGCATCGAATGCGACGCCTGCGTCGACATCTGTCCGATGGACTGCATCAGCTTCACCCCGAACGGCGAGGAAGGCGCACTGCGCACGCATCTGACCGCGCCCGCACTGAACCTGACCCAGGACCTCTACGTCTCCGAAACCCTGAAGACTGGCAGGGTGATGGTGAAGGACGAGGACGTCTGCCTGCACTGCGGCCTCTGCGCCGAGCGCTGCCCGACCGGCGCGTGGGACATGCGCAAGTTCCTGCTCGAGACGACGCAGGCGGGGCCGGGTTGTCGCAAGCCCGCGAAGCGGGAGGCAGCGTGAACGCACCCACGACAAACAGGATCCGGCCCATAGCGGCCGTCAACGACTTCGTCGTCAAGTTCGCCAACGTCAACGGCTCGGGTTCGGCTTCCGCGAACGAGCTGTTCGCGCGCGCGATCCTGCGCATGGGCGTGCCGGTCAGTCCGCGCAACATCTTTCCGTCGAACATACAGGGGCTGCCGACCTGGTACGAGGTGCGCGTCAACGAGCGCGGCTGGGTCGGGCGTCGCGGCGGCGTCGATCTCATGGTCGCGATGAATCCGCAGACCTGGGATGCCGACGTCAAGGAGATCGAGCCGGGCGGCTACCTGTTCTACGACTCGACGCGGCCGTTGCCGCCATCGAAGTTCCGCGAGGACATCCACGTCATCGGCATGCCGCTGACCGCGATCTGCAATCGCACCTATGCCGATGCGCGCCAGCGCCAGCTGTTCAAGAACATCATGTATCTCGGTGCGCTGTCGGTATTGCTCGACATCGATCCACGCGAGATCCAGCGCTTGTTCGCCGAGCAGTACAAGGGCAAGGAAAAGTTGCTCGACTCGAACGTGCAGGCGCTCAATCTCGGGCGCGAGTACGCGCAGCAGCATCTCGTGCACGCAGGCGCGCAACTCGAGAACAGTCCTTCCACGAGCGGGGCCTCGTCGGTGCCGTTCGGCCTGAAGGTGCAGCGCGCGGACAACGTCGGCGACCGCATCTTCGTCGACGGCAATGTCGCCGCGGCGCTCGGCTGCGTCTACGGCGGCGCGACCGTGTGCGCGTGGTATCCGATCACGCCGTCGTCGTCGCTCGCCGAGGCGTTCCAGAAGTACTGCATGAAATACCGCGTCGACGCGGAGACAGGCAGGAACAATTTCGCGATCGTGCAGGCCGAGGACGAGATCGCCTCGATCGGCATGTGCGTCGGCGCGGGCTGGAACGGCGCGCGCGCGTTCACGACGACGTCGGGGCCGGGCATCTCGCTCATGAACGAATTCATCGGGCTGGCCTACTTCGCGGAAATTCCCGTTACGATCATCGACGTGCAGCGCGGCGGACCTTCGACCGGCATGCCGACGCGCACGCAGCAGTCCGACGTGCTCGCCTGCGCTTATGCCTCGCACGGCGACACGAAGCACGTGCTGCTGTTCCCTGAGGACCCGCACGAGTGCTTCGAGTTCGCCGCGCAGGCGCTCGACCTCGCCGACCGCCTGCAGACGCCGATCTTCGTCATGACCGATCTCGACATCGGCATGAACCAGCGCCTGACCACGCCGTTCGCATGGGACGACGCACGCGAGTACGACCGCGGCAAGGTGATGACCGCGGAGGAACTCGAAGCGGGCAAGGACTTCGGCCGCTACAAGGACGTCGACGGCGATGGCATCCCGTTCCGAACGTATCCGGGCACGCATCCGGAAAAGGGCGCGTACTTCACGCGCGGCACGTCGCGGGATCCTTACGCGCGTTATTCGGAACGTGGTGCCGACTACCTCTACAACATGGAACGCCTCCTGCGCAAGTTCGACACGGCGAAGGCGCTCGTGCCGCAGCCGCTGCTGCGCGTGACCGGCGAGAACGCGCGTCATGGCGTGATCTTCTACGGTTCGACGAGCCCGTCGATGTCTGAGGCGATCGAAGCGCTGGCTCGCGAAAGCCTCGTATTCGACACGCTGCGCATCCGCGCGTTTCCGTTTCCCGAAAGCGTGCACGACTTCGTCAAGGCGCACGAGAAGGTCTTCGTCGTCGAGCAGAATCGCGACGGCCAGTTGCGCACGCTGCTGATCAACGAATTCGGCATCGATCCGGCGAGGCTCGTCGCGATCCTGCATTTCGACGGAACGCCGATTACCGCGCGCTACATTTCGCGCGAGATCGCCGAGCGCTTGCAGGCGACATCGTGACTCCGCTCAGCCGGGACAGGGTGGCATAGGTGCGCGTGCTCCGCGCCAGCTCGAAATCGCGCGGCGCATCGTGCGCTCGCGCTGATCGCCACGTTGTGCGTGCAGCAGTCAGCGCTTGCCCAGGATCGTTTCTCGGGTGGCTGGAAAATTGAAAAGAGCGAACCGGCGCCGTGGGTCGACAAGCCCGGCATGATCGAAGAGGGCGAGGTCAAGCGCCTTGTCGGCGCAAATCTCGACATCACGAAGAATCGCATCGACGGTCCCGCACCGCTTGGCTGCAAGATGCCGCACTACGAAATCAAGCGCGATCGTGCCGAGGGCCTGTTCGAAGGCGGCCTCGGCGAGATCGCCGACGTGAAGGTCTCCGCCGACCAGATCGCCACAAGACTCGGTTTCAGGGAACGGCCTATCCCGAGCCTCGTTACCGGTTGTGCGGCCGAGATCGAATACCACGCGATCGACAACGATCACCTGATCTTCGCGCTCAACAACAGCCTCTACCGCCTGACGCGTACGCGCGCCGCGCCCGCAGCGAGCAAGCCATGACCTATATCGCGAAACCGAAACTCCATCATCCGACGCTCGCCTGCAACGCGATCGGCTTCACGCGTCGCGACTACGAAGGCAAGATTTCCACGTTGTGCGCGGGGTGCGGGCACGACTCGATTTCCGCCGCGATCATCCAGGCGTGCTGGGAACTCGACATCGAGCCGCATCGCGTCGCCAAGCTGTCGGGCATCGGCTGCAGTTCGAAGACGCCGGACTATTTCCTCGGTCAGTCGCACGGCTTCAACACGGTGCACGGGCGCATGCCGTCGGTACTGACCGGCGCGAATCTCGCCAATCGCGAACTGCTCTACCTCGGCGTGTCGGGTGACGGCGATTCCGCTTCGATCGGCATCGGCCAGTTCGTGCATGCGATCCGGCGCGGCGTGAACATGGTCTACATCGTCGAGAACAACGGCGTGTACGGGCTGACGAAGGGCCAGTTCTCGGCGACGGCCGACCAGGGTTCGAAGTCGAAGAAGGGCGTCGTCAACACCGACAGCCCGCTCGACCTCGTCGGCCTCGCGATGCAGCTCGGCGCCACTTTCGTCGCGCGCAGCTTTTCGGGCGACAAGCAGCAGCTCGTGCCGCTGATCAAGGCAGCGATTGCGCACAAGGGCGCCGCATTCATCGACGTGATCAGCCCCTGCGTCGCATTCAACAACCACGCGGGCAGCACGAAGAGCTACGAATACGTGCGCGAGCACAACGAAGCCGTCAACCGCCTCGACTTCATCGACGTGCGCGCCGAGATCACCGTCGACTACGCGGAAGGCGAACTCGTCGACGTGACCCAGCACGACGGCAGTATCGTCCGCCTGCGCAAGCTCAACGCGAACTTCAATGCGCACGACCGCGTGGCTGCGATGAACTACGTGCACGAACGCCAGGCCAAGGGCGAGATCGTGACGGGTCTGCTCTACGTCGACCCGGAGGCGCACGACCTGCACGAGCACTTCAATACGACCGACGTGCCAATCAATCGGCTCGGCGCGAAAGAGCTCAGTCCGGGCGCGGCGAACCTCGCGAAGATCAACAACTCGCTGCGTTGACGTTCGGTCGAGTTCGCGCGAAAAGACCTGGGCCAGGAAACGTGCGAGGGCAAACTCACGCGGCACGCGCCACGGGCGAAGTTGCGCGATCATGCACGGTACGCTTCTCGCGAACCTGCGGCCGATGAATTTGCTGGGCAAAGAAAGACGCATGCTTCCGAAGGTCTACGATCGCGGCTATTTCGACAAGTGGTACCGCAACCCGCGTCACGCGGTGAACACGCGCGCGCTGCTCGCGCGCAAGGTCGCGCTCGCGTTGGCCGTCGCCGAGTACTACCTCGGACGCCCCGTACACAACGTGCTCGACGTTGGCTGTGGCGAAGGCGTCTGGCGCGCGCCGTTGAAGAAGCTGCGGCCGCAGATCGACTATCTCGGGCTCGACAGCAGCGAGTATGCGATCGCCCGTTACGGCAAGGCGCGCAATCTGCGCCTGGCGACGTTCGGTCAGCTCGGCGAGCTGCGCTTCGACCAGCGTTTCGACCTTATCGTCTGCTCGGATGTGATCCACTACGTGCCGAGCGCGGAATTGCGCCGCGGGCTTGCCGGCATCGTCGACATGCTCGACGGCGTCGCGTTCCTCGAATTGTTCACGTCGACGGATGCGCCGGACGGCGACAAGCACGCCTACATCGCGCGCTCGCCGAAATGGTACCTGTCCACTTTTGCGCAGGCCGGGCTCACGGCGTGCGGCTCGCATTGCTATCTCGGCGCGCGCCTCGAGGCGGTGGTGTCGGCGCTGGAAGTCCCAGCCGGGGCGAAAAAAAGCATTTGACGCGGATCTACGCGGATTTCGCGGATCAGCACAAATCCATCCAGCCAGGCGAAATAATCTATCGCTTGATACGCGCATTGTCCGCGCCGTATCCGCGAATATCCGCGCTATCCGCGTCCATTGCTTTCCACCGGCAAATCCCGATTCAGGAATAGAAATGCAAAGGCACCGCTGCATTCCGCAGCGATGCCTTCTTCCGAATCCATCCGCTCTTATCCGTGTCCGCGCTTTGAAGCGCGGAACGAAGTCTCGCGCGTTACGCCTGTCGCGTATCGCGCTGGCCACGCCACGAACGCTGCTGCTTGTTCGCTGCGGCGTGCGGCTTCTTCGGGCCGTTCGTGTGCGGGCGGCGCGCATGGTTCGGGTTGCGCGGGCCGTTGCCGCGCGACGAGCGCGCCGGGCCGCCGCCACCGTTGCCATCGAGCTGCAGCGTTTCGTGGGCGATGAAGCCGGCGACGTCCTCGATGGCGATTTCCTGCTTGAGCAGGCGGCGGATGTCGCGCAGCAGGCGCGATTCGTCGCGCGAGACGAGCGAGATCGCGAGGCCTTCCGCGCCGGCGCGGCCAGTGCGGCCGATGCGATGCACGTAGTCCTCTGCCACCATCGGCAGGTCGAAGTTGATCACGACCGGCAGCTGGTCGATGTCGAGGCCGCGCGCAGCGATATCGGTAGCGACGAGCACCGTGACCTTGCCGTTCTTGAACTCCGCAAGCGCACGCGTGCGTGCACCCTGGCTCTTGTTGCCGTGAATCGCGGCGGTGCGCAGGCCTGACTTCTCGAGGAAGGTGGCGAGCTTGTCGGCGCCGTGCTTCGTGCGGCTGAACACGAGCGTCTGGCGGCGGCTGTCCTGTGCCATCAGATGCAGCAGCAGATCGCGCTTGCGCGATGCGTCGACCGGATGGACCACGTGCGTGACACCCGCGGCAACGCTGTTGCGCGCAGCGATCTGCACCTCTTCCGGATCGCGCATGAAATCGCGCGCGAGGCGCTTGATCTCGTCGGCGAACGTCGCGGAGAACAGCAGCGTCTGTCGGTTCTGCTTCGGCAGGACCGAGAGGATGCGCTTCATCGCCGGCAGGAAGCCCATGTCGAGCATGCGATCGGCTTCGTCGAGTACGAGGATCTCGATGCCCGACAGGTCGACCGTGCGGCGTTCCATGTGATCGATGAGGCGACCCGGCGTGGCGACGAGAATGTCGACGCCGCGACGCAGCGAGTCGAACCTGCGGGCCCATGCCGACGCCGCCGAAGATCATCGCGCTTTGCAGGCGGATGAACTTGCCATAGGTGCGGAAGCTCTCGTGCACCTGGGCTGCGAGTTCGCGCGTCGGCGTGAGAATGAGTGCGCGCGGCTTGCGCCGGCCGCGCGGCGGGCGTGTTCTGTCCGTTCGGAACAGACGCTGCGAGCAGCGGCAGCGCGAATGCGGCCGTCTTGCCCGTGCCGGTCTGGGCGCCTGCGAGCAGGTCGCGACCGGCCAGCGCGATCGGAATCGCAGCGGCCTGAACGGGGGTGGCGGTGTCGTAGCCTTGCTCCGCAAGGGCACGCAGAAGGGGGGACGAGAGTCCCAGGGTTTCGAAAGACATGTGGATCAGTACTCCGTTGAATCCGCGCACGAGCACGGACGCACGGCCACGCTGGTTGCGTGATCGCGCGAAGAAAATACGTGGCGTTCCCGATGAACCGCGCCGCGGTGAAGGGCGATCCGCCGCAAAAATGCGGGGTCGCACGGGCGTCGAAACCGAAGTGGTGCGGTGAGGTCGTCGCAGGCGGATGGCCAGCGATGCGACTCGACCTTAAGGGAAAAAACGGAGGTACGACGCAGAAGCAGGCGAAGTGTACACGCGGAAGCGGTGACGCCGCAAGGTAATGCGCAGCAAAAGGGGTAATGTACGCGCTAATTCCCGCTGCGAAAAGCGCTACGCTTGTGCGGGTTTGCCAACCGTAATTCCGAACATCACAGACATGCGTGTAACGATAGAACTCGAAGCGGCAGACGTTGATCGCTTCAACGATGCGCTCGCGCGCTCCGCGGCGCGTGGCGCGCAGCGCCGACGAGAACGACATTCTCGACGCGGCAAAGCAGGCGCTCGATTCGCTGCCGCTCGCTTGTGCGCCGCACTACGTGCGCAAGCGCATCGGCGGCGTGCAGACCCTGATCGCGATGCTCGAAGACGAGGCCTGGGCCCTGCCGCCCGTCCCGCGCATCGAGGTGCTCACGGCGCTCGTCTACTTCAGTGACCCCGAGGATCTGATTCCCGACGACGTCGAGGTGATCGGCCTGCTCGACGATGCGATCATGCTCGAACTCGCGCTGCGCCACCTGCAGCGCGTACTGCGCGCCTACGCGGCCTTCTGCCGCTATCGCGAGGCGCTCGGACCGCCGCCGGTCGATCCGGATGGACATCACGCGCACGCGCTGCGCCTCGCGCGCAAGCGCGACCGGCTGAGGCTGGGTCTCGCTGGTACCGAAGGCGAAGCGGCCCCGCGACAGGCGATCTGAACGGGATTCGCGATCAGAGCGGCACGCGCCTCGCCCCGACGAAATGCTTGGCCCAGTAGGGGTTCGTCAGATAGTCGAGCCGTACCGTGCCGCCCTCGTTCGGGGCGTGCACGAAGCGCTCCTGGCCGACATAGATGGCGATGTGGCTGACGCCGTCGCCGAACGTGTGGAAGAAGACGAGGTCGCCGCCCTGCAGGTGGTCGCGCGGCACTTCGGCGAACGCCGACGCATAGATCTCCTTGACGACGCGCGGCAGCGACACGCCGGCGATCTCGCGAAAAACGTAGTCGATGAGGCCGCTGCAATCGAAGCCGCTCTCAGGGGTGTTCCCGCCCCAGTGGTAGGGCGTGCCGACGAGCCCGATGGCGCGAAACAGGATGTCGTTGGGCGTAGCGACGCCACGTTGTGCAGGCGCCGGATAGCGCACGGCCGGCGCCGTTCCGCGCCGCGGCTGCGGACTGGAACAGGCTGCGAGCAGGGCGAGCATCGGCAGGACGAGACGGAAGAGGCGCACGCGAGCAAAATCGGACAAAGTCACGGCCCTGTCAATGACGGGTGCCCCGCATCGCGGCCAGACGGGCGGCCAGTTCCCTTATACTTCGGCCTGTCACATACATCACAGAGAACCGGAACCAAAGAAATGAAAGCGGAAAAGAACAAGGTCGTCACGTTTCACTACCACCTGACCGGCGAGGACAACGAGACGATCGACTCCTCGCGCGAAGCCGAGCCCCTGGCCGTGCTGTTCGGCCATGGCGCGATCATCCCGGGTCTCGAGCAGGCGATGGAAGGGCGTGTCGCGGGCGATCGCTTCAACGTCAGCGTCCCGCCCGACCAGGGCTACGGCCTGCGTCGCGATGACTTCACCCAGCGCGTGCCGAAGAAGTATTTCCGCAACGCCGAGCAACTGAAGCCTGGCGACAGCACGGTTCTCAGCACGGAGCAGGGTCATCGCCCCGTCGTCGTGCTTAAGGTCGGGTCGAGCGTGATCGACGTGGATCTCAATCATCCGCTCGCAGGCAAGACGCTGCAGTTCGACATCGAGATCACCGACATCCGCGACGCGAGTGCCGAGGAACTCGAGCACGGGCATGTGCACGGCGCCGGTGGGCACCATCACTGACGGACAGATGCCGGTGCGCCGGAGGTTCGGGTACGGCAGGAAGATCCAGGGCGGCCGGCGATGCGCAGACGTCGGTCGGCGGTTTTACGGTACGCAACACGGGCAGCGTCCGGACTAGCGCCGGCTGCCTTCACCAGGGGGCACGCAAGATGCGATTGAAGCTCGTTCTTCTTACCGCCTTTGCAGCGTTTGCGGTGTCTGCGTGCGTCAAGCCGACGGCGCCGTTGGCCAGCTACGACACGATCATCCGTCACGGTAACGTTTACGACGGCAGCGGCGGCAAGCCGGTCGTCAGCGATATCGGCATTCGCGGCGACCGCATTGCGGCAATCGGCGATCTCTCTCGTGCACACGCGGCGCTAGAGGTCGACGCGCACGGCCTGGCGGTCGCGCCAGGTTTCATCAACATGCTGTCCTGGGCGGCCGATACGCTGTTCGTCGACGGTCGCTCGATGTCGGACATCAAGCAGGGTGTCACGCTCGAGGTCTTCGGCGAAGGCACTTCTCTCGGCCCGATGACGCCGCAGATGCGCGACACGGAGCAGAAGAACCAGATCGACATCAAGTATCCGATCACCTGGCTCGGCTTCGGCGAAGGCATGGACGCTCTCGCCCGGCATGGCATCTCGCCGAACATCGCGTCGTTCGTCGGCGCGACGACGCTGCGCATCCACGAGGTCGGCTATGCGAACCGTGCGCCCACCGCCGCGGAACTCGCACGCATGCAGGCTCTGGCGCGCACGGCAATGCGCGAAGGCGGTCTCGGCATCGGCTCGTCCCTGATCTACGCGCCGGCTTTCTATGCGCAGACCGACGAGCTCGTCGCGCTGGTGAAAGCCGCGGGCGAATCGGGCGGCAGCTACATCTCGCACATCCGCAGCGAAGGCAACCGCCTGCTCGAAAGCATCGACGAACTGATCACGATCGCGTCGTCTGCGCACGTGCACGGCGAGCTATACCACTTCAAGGCCGCTGGCCAGGACAACTGGCCGAAGCAGGCGCAGGCGATCGCGAAGATCGAGAAGGCGCGTGCAGCCGGTCTCGATATCTCGGCGAACATGTATACGTATACGGCGGGTGCGACGGGGCTCGACGCCGCGATGCCGCCCTGGGTGCAGGAAGGCGGGCTCGACGAATGGGTCAAGCGCCTGCAGGAGCCGGCGACCAGGGCGCGCGTCATCAAGGAGATGCAGACGCCGACCGATGCCTGGGAAAACCTCCTCATCGCCGCCGGCAAGCCCGAGAACGTGCTGCTCGTGCAGTTCAAGAACCCCGCGCTGAAGCCGTTGACGGGGAAAACCCTCGCCGAGGTTGCGAAGGCGCGCGGCAAGTCGCCCGCCGAGACCGCGATCGATCTCGTCGTCGAGGACCACAGTCGCGTCGGCACGGTGTATTTCCTCATGTCGGAAGCCAACGTGAAGCAGGCCGTCGCATTGCCGTGGATGACGTTCGATTCGGACGAAGGCTCGTACGCGCCCGAGGGGGTGTTCCTGCTGTCGCAGCCGCACCCGCGGTCGTACGGCACGTTTGCTCGCGTCCTCGGCAAATATGCGCGCGACGAACGCGTCATCACGGTCGAGGACGGCGTCCGCCGCCTGAGTGCGCTGCCGGCGCACAACCTGAAGCTCAAGGAGCGCGGCGAATTGAAGCCAGGCTACTTTGCCGATATCGTCGTCTTCGACGCGGCAGCGATCAGCGATCACGCGACGTTCGCGCAGCCGCAGCAATATGCGACGGGCATGGTGGACGTGTTCGTCAATGGAGTGCAGGTCCTGAAGGACGGCGCGCATACGGGTGCCAAGCCCGGCGCGCTTCGTACGCGGGCCGGGATGGGACGGGAAGTAGGTCGAAAGCGGGGGGAGTTTTGCGATTCATCGACGTGGACAAGGGATCGGCAGCGCGAAATCGCTGCCCGGCCCCGGCGGCATCCGTGACAGGCTGGCGCTGACATGTACACACGCAAATCCGACGTGCTGGTCATCGGCGGCGGCGTGATCGGTCTTGCCTGCGCGTACGCTTTGCTCAAGGCGGGGCGCGGCGTGACCGTGATCGAGCAGAACACGCTCGCGAGCGGGTCTTCGCATGGCAACTGCGGCACGATCACGCCGAGCCATGCGCCGCCGCTCGCGCAGCCCGGCATGATCGGCAAGGCGCTGAAGTGGATGTTCACGCCCGATGCGCCTTTTCGCGTCGCGCCGCGCTTCGACTTCGAAATGCTCGAGTGGATGATCCAGTTCGCCGCGCGCTGCAATGCGCGCGACTGCCGCCGGATCACCGCGGTCAAAGCACCTCTGCTGCAGCGTTCGCGTGACCTGCTCGGTGAACTCGTCCGCGCGGAGAAACTCGATTGCGAATTCGCCGAGAGCGGTACGCTCTACGTTTATCGCGACCTGCGCACGTTCGAGGCAGAGAGCGGCCTGCCGAAGGTGCTCGCCGAGTTCGGCCTCGACATGCAGCCCGTCTCCGCCGCGCGCTGTCGCGAACTCGAGCCTGCACTCAACGACTCGATCGTCGGCGGATACCTGAATCCCGGCGATGCACGACTGCGCCCCGATCGCTACGCGGCCGAGCTCGCGCGCGTCGTCGGCGCGCTCGGCGGCACGATCATCGAATCGACCTGCGTTACCGGATTCCGCAAGGATCGCGGCCATATCGCGAGCGTGCTGACCGATCGCGGCGAGTTCGCGGCCGACCAGTACGTGTTCGCGGTCGGCGCCTGGTCGCCGGTCGTCGCCGCGCAACTCGACCTGCGCATTCCGATCCAGCCCGGCAAGGGTTATTCGATCACCTATTCGCTGCCGCGCCGGGTGCCGCGCATTCCGCTGACGCTCAAGGAACGCAGCGTGTGCGTGACGGCATGGCAGTCGGGCTATCGGCTCGGCAGCACGATGGAATTCGCCGGTTACGACACGAGCATGAACCGGCGTCGGCTCGATGCGCTCAAGCGTGGCGCGGCGGAGTACCTGATCGAGCCGGAGGGGCCCGCGGTCATCGAGGAATGGTACGGCTGGCGCCCGATGACCTACGACGACCTGCCGATCATCGGTTACTCTGCGCGCTGGAAGAATCTCATGCTCGCCACGGGCCATGGCATGCTCGGCGTGACGATGTCCGCGGTGACCGGGGAGATCGTGGCCCAACTGCTGACCGGCGGCGAGACCGTGATCGACCCGGAGCCGCTGTCGCCGCTGCGTTTTGGAATATAGAAGTGGAAACGTATACGCTGCACGCCGGCACGGCGCCGCTACTCGTTTCGCTGCCGCACGACGGTACGGCGGTTCCCGCGGACATCGCGGCGCGACTCGTGCCCGCCGCGCTGCGCGTGCCGGACACAGACTGGCATGTGGCGCGCCTGTACGATTTCGCGCGCGAACTCGGTGCCTCGATCATCGTGCCGAAGCATTCGCGCTATGTCGTCGATCTCAATCGCCCGCCCGACGACGTCTCGCTGTATCCGGGACAGAACACGACGGGACTGTGTCCGACCGTGCAGTTTTCGGGCGAGTCTGTTTACATCGAAGGCGCCGAGCCGTCGCCCGACGAAGTCGCCGAGCGTGTCGATCGCTACTGGCGGCCGTATCACACCGCGCTCGCGCAGGAACTCGCGCGCCTGAGGTCGACGCATGGGCGCGCAGTCCTGTGGGAAGGACATTCGATCCGCAGCGTCGTGCCTTTCCTTTTCGACGGACGTTTGCCGGATTTCAATCTCGGCACCGCGGCGGGAAAGAGCTGTTCGCCGCGGCTGCAGCAGCGACTCGAGGGCGTGCTCGCCGCGCAGGAAGAGTATACGTTTGTCGTCAACGGCCGTTTCAAGGGTGGCTACATCACGCGACACTACGGCGATCCCGACAATCGGATCGACGCGATACAGCTCGAACTCGCCCAATGCAACTACATGGACGAAGACAGCTTCGCCTATGATGCGGCTTCCGCGCCCGGTGTGCAGCGCCTGATCCGCGAACTGCTCATGAATTGCCTGCTCGCGGCTTGAGCTTCACACCGTCTGCCCCGACCTGATTTCCCGATGACCGACGCCAGCGACCCGCATCGCCCGAAGATACGCGCAATCGAAACCGCGATCGCGGAGGGCAGGCTCGCCGCCGCCGCGTCCGCACTCGACGAGCTGCGCAATACCGTGCCGAACGACGTGCGCGTACACCTTGTGGGCGCGCTGCTGGCCCGCACCCTGCACAAGCCCGACGACGAGATCGCCGCGTTGCGGCGCGCGGTCGAATTGGTGCCCGGCTGGCCGTTGCCGCGTGTCGAACTGGCCAAAGTGCTCGCGCGCAACGGGGCGGCGGAGGAAGCCGTGATCGTCATTGGCGACGCCGTCCGGCTCGCGCCGAACGACCTTTCGGTGCTCGAAACGGGCGTCGCGATCGCGAACGAAGGCGGCTACGACGCCGTCGCGCAGCCATTCCTGCAGGCGGCGCTTGCGTTGAGGCCAGAGGATCAATCCATCCGCAAGGCGCTGGCGCTCAGTCTTTCGAAGCAGCAGAAATTCGCCGAGGCCGAAGGGCACTGGCAGATCGCGCTCAAGCGGCAAGGCGACGATGCGTTTGCGCTCCGCTGGCTCGGCACGTGCCTCATGGGCATCGGCAGGCGGGCGGACGCGTGCCGCGTGCTCGAACGGGCTGTGGCGCTCGACCCGGACAATCCCGTGCCGCGTTTCAGCCTCGCCGTTGCCCGCGGGGAGACGCCGCGAACACTGCCGGCGCAGGTGACGCGCGATCTGTTCGACTCCTTCGCGAGTCGATTCGACCGGGAACTCGTCGCAGAACTCGGATATCGCGTGCCCGAGCGCGTGGCCGACGTCATTCGGCTGCGCTCGCCCGCGCTCGACATCGGTGTTCTCGACCTGGGTTGCGGCACGGGACTACTCGGTGCACAGCTGGGTTCGGTCGGCGGCGAATTCGTCGGCGTGGATCTGTCGGCAGGCATGCTCGCCCAGGCGCGCAATCGCGGCGTCTACACGCAGTTGCGGCAGAGCGATCTGCTCGACGAGCTGCGGCGGACGCCAGCGCAATCGTTCGACTACGTGGTCTCGAACGACGTGTTCATCTACGTCGGCGACCTGTCGGAGGTCATCCCCGCGATATTTCCGGCGCTACGCAGCGGCGGCGCGTTCATTTTTTCGTGCGAGACCGCGGCGGCATCGGAAGGCGCGTTCGTACTGCGCCCGAGCAACCGCTACGCGCATTCGCTCGCGTCGGTCGAGAGGCTCTGCCGCGAGGCGGGTTTCACGAGCTTCGCGTCCGAGACGGTGGCTCTGCGACTCGAAGGCGCCCAGGGCTCGATCGCCGGGTTCATCGCGACCGCGCTGCGGGCGTAGCCGCGGATCTTCGCCGACCTAGACCTCGAGCGATGCGAGGTCACCCTTGGTCTCCAGCCATTGCTTGCGATCGGCGGCGCGCTTCTTCGACAACAGCATGTCCATGATCTTGTGCGTGCCGTCGTCGGTGGATTCGCCGTTCTGGTCGGTGCCGCTGCCGACGGTGAGCTGCACGAGGCGGCGTGTGTCGGGGTCGATCGTCGATTCGCGCAGCTGCGACGGATTCATCTCGCCGAGACCCTTGAAGCGCGTGACGTGGACCGTGCCCTTCATTTTCTCGCGCTCGATCTTTTCGAGCATCGCGTCGCGCTCGGCCTCGTCGAGGCAGTAGAACACCTGCTTGCCGACGTCGACGCGGAATAGCGGCGGCATCGCGACGAACGCATGGCCGCTGCGCACGAGCGTCGGGAAGTGCTTGAGGAACAGCGCTGACAGCAGCGTAGCGATGTGCAGGCCGTCGGAGTCGGCGTCGGCGAGGATGATGACCTTGCCGTAGCGCAGGCCGGAGATGTCGTCCTTGCCGGGGTCGCAGCCGATCGCGACCGCGAGGTCGTGCACTTCCTGCGAAGCCAGCACCGAGCCCGACTCGACCTCCCACGTGTTGAGGATCTTGCCGCGCAGCGGCAGGATCGCCTGGAAATCCTTGTCGCGCGCCTGCTTCGCGCTGCCGCCGGCGGAGTCGCCTTCGACGAGGAAAAGTTCTGTGCGCGTGAGATCGCTCGATGCGCAGTCGCTGAGCTTGCCGGGCAGGGCGGGGCCCTGCGTGATCTTCTTGCGGACGATCTGCTTCTCGGTCTTGAGACGCAGGGTGGCGCGCTCGATCGCGAGTTGCGCGATCTTCTCGCCGATGTCGACGTGCTGGTTGAGGTACAGCGAGAAGCCGTCGTGTGCCGCGTTCTCGACGAAGCCGGCCGCGTCGCGCGACGAGAGGCGCTCCTTCGTCTGTCCGGAAAACTGTGGCTCCTTGATCTTCAGCGACAGCACGAAGCTCAGGCGGTCCCAGACGTCCTCGGGCGCGAGCTTGACGCCGCGCGGCAGCAGGCTGCGGATATCACAGAACTCGCGCAGCGCATCGGTGATGCCCGTGCGCAGGCCGTTGACGTGCGTGCCGCCCTGCGCGGTCGGGATCAGGTTGACGTAACTCTCCTGCGTGAGCTCGCCCTCGGGAACCCAGGCGAGGACGAAGTCGACAGCGCCCGTGTCGCGCTTGAGCGACGTATGGTAGAGGTCGCCCGGGATGTATTCGTTGCCGACGAGCATCGAGCGCACGTAGTCGCGCAGCCCGTCCTCGTAGTACCACTCGTCCTTCTCGCCGCTCGCCTCGTCGCTGAGGCGCACGGTCAGGCCCGCACAGAGCACGGCTTTCGCGCGCAGCACGTGCTTGAGCTTCGCCAGCGAGATCTTCGGCGAATCGAAATATTTCGGATCGGGCCAGAAGCGCACGGTCGTCCCGGTCTGCTTCTTCGGCACCGTGCCGACGACGGAGAGATTGCTCGCGCGGTCGCCGTTCTTGAAATTCATCCGGTAGACCTGGCCGTCGCGGCGGATCGCGACTTCGACGCGCGAAGACAACGCATTGACGACCGAAACGCCGACGCCATGCAGGCCACCCGAGAATTCGTAGTTGCGGTTCGAGAACTTGCCGCCCGCGTGCAGGCGCGTGAGGATCAGCTCGACACCCGGAATGCCTTCTTCGGGATGGATGTCCACCGGCATGCCGCGGCCATCGTCGCTGACCTCGATCGAGCCGTCGTCGTGCAAGACGACTTCAACGGTCTTCGCGTGCCCGGCGAGCGCCTCGTCGACGGAGTTGTCGACAACTTCCTGCGCGAGGTGGTTCGGACGCGTCGTATCCGTGTACATGCCCGGACGGCGCTTGACCGGCTCGAGGCCGGACAGGACTTCGATATCTGCGGCGTTGTATCTGCTGCTCATGTTCCCTGTTGCATTTGCTCTTGTTGAAGAGTCCGGCACGGATGCCGGCCTTGTTCGGCGCGTTCGGAAGAACGCGCAAGCGACCGCCGCGCAGTGTGGCGAGTGCGTGCGCCGCGATCAAGTGGCGGCCGGGCGATGCGCAGATCCAGTCGCTACGGATGCCTCTTCAGGCGGACTTGCGCAGGACGACGCGTTGCAAAGCGGGCGCCTTCGGCGTCCACGCGCTGACCGTAGTCCCACGCGAGCGCTTCCGCGTGCAGCCCCGCGGCGACGCCGAACCGGACGAGTTCGTCGGCACGGTACGGGCGGATCGTCTCATCGGTTGCGAATTCGTCGAGGGCGGCTTCGTTCGCGTCGAGGATGCGGTAGCGCCGTTCGATGCGGTTGCTGCCGTCCGCGTTCGCCGTGATCCGCTTGTGGCGTTCGAGGAAACCCGCGCCGTGCGGCCGCCGGTAGTCCTGGCGGAAATCCGCGAAGCTCTCGACTGGCTGCGGCACGAACGCATCGACGACGAGGCAGCCACCCGGGGCGACCAGGTCCGCGATCTGCCTGCACCGCGTTCGCGGCGACATCGCGATCGCGCAGATAGGTGATGAGCGAGTACGGCATGAGGATGACCGCGAACGCCGCGCGCAGTCCCGGCGCTGCGATGTCCGTCTGCAACAGGCGCGGTTCGAGACCATGTGCGCTGGCGTCGCTGCGAAGGCGGCGAAGCATCGGCAGCGAGCGATCGGCGCCGGTCGCATCGACGCCCGCGCGCAGCAATTCGATCAGGATGCGGCCCGTGCCGCAGCCGAGTTCGAGCGTGCCGCGACCGGTCTCCTGCAGCGCGCGCTCGCGCAGGCACAGGTCGCGGTACCAGCCGACGTCGTCGAACGGCATGCTTTGGCCCATGTCGGTCGCGTAGACGTCGGCGATCGCGTCGTAGGACCAGCGAACTGAACTCATTGCCTGTCCCGTCGATCGGATGCGCTGCGGGCGCGGTCGATCATCTTCGACCGTCGGGGGTAAGTTGTCGATACAACGCGAATTGCCTGTCGGCGATCGCGTCCCAGGTATGCGGGTCGAGCTTTGCGTCGTCCGCGCGCTCGAGCGCATGACGCTTCGCGGTGTCGGCGAGCAACGGGGCGATGGCTTCTCCCATTGCCGCGATGTCGCGCGCGACGACGAGGCCCTGCAGGTCGTCCGTGCCGAAGCCGCGCGTGCCGTCCGCGGTGCTCACGCAGACGCGACCGGCGAGCAGCGACTCGATCAGCTTGATCGACGAACCGCGAATGCCGGTCTGCGGGTTGATCGTCAGCGCGCACTGCTGCAGGTAGGGCGCCGGATCGACGAATGCGGAAACGACCTCGACGCCGTCCTGGCGCAGGCGCGCATCGCGCGCGACGACCGCGGCCGACTCGACGCCGCCGAGGATCGTCAGGCGCAGGTCCGGAAACCTCGCCTTGAGGCCCGGCCAGGCGAGTTCGAGGAATTCGAGGATGCCGTCGCGGTTCTGCGCGTAGCGGAACGGTCCCATGAACAACATGCGAGGCGAGTCCGGCGACGGCAGGTAGTGCGCGCGCCGGTCGACTGCGCCGTTGCCGACCAGTGCGCTGTGCGGATGCGTCAGCAGATCGACATCCTCGTTCGAACAGGCGCTCACGGCGTCGTAGCGCGCGATCGCTTCGATCTGTTCGCTATCGACCTGTTCGCGATCGGCGTCGTCGCCCTGCAGATAGACGTCGTGCAGCGCGAGCAGCCAGCGCGTGTCCGGATGCCCGTTGGCGGTGCGCTGGTCCGCGAGCAGCGCGAGCTCCATGAATTCGACCTGCACGACGTGCGGATCGTACAGCGCGATCAGACGTTCGAGTTCGCTGCGCAGCCCGGGCCATGCGTGCCGCTGCATGCGCTGCGCGAGTGTCAGCGGCGCTTCGCCGAGTCGGTCTCCGCGACCTTCGACAAGATGCGTCGCGCGGACGCGGCGCAGCCAGGGTTCGGCGGCCGCCGTGTACAGCGAGCGTTCGTCGCCGAGCAGGAAGAAATCGACGCGGTCGGAGAGGCGGCGCACGAGTTCGGCGACGCGGCGTGCGCCGCCGTGGGCGGGCGGAAACAGCGCGAACGGCGAGACGAGCAGCACCCGCGGCCGCACTGGCTCGGCTTGCCCCGAAGCGGGCGCGGGCCCGTAGTAGCTGCCGGTCGTGATGCTTTCGTAACGGAAGCCGCTCAACTGCAGCCTGCGTGCGGCGAGGCGCAGGCGAAACGTGCGCAACGCCCTCGCGGGGCCCGAAAACTCGGACCAGTAGCGCGGCTCTGTGGCGGCGATTCGGCGGATATGCTCGATCGGCGCGAGCGCTGTCCAGGCGTGACGGATGTCGAACCATTGCGCATTGCGACGAACGACGCGCTCGATTTCGGCGACTGAATAGAAACGTTTGACCGTCGCACGATGCTGATGCCAGGCATGCGAGACGGGGCAGAACAGCACCTCGAAGCCATCGCTCCAGGCGCGCACGCCCCAGTCTGCATCTTCCCAGTAGAACGGCTGGTATTCGGTCGATTCGCGCGCATAGCGGCGCAGCACGGCAGTCCGGCACAGCGACGAACCGCCGCCCGGATAGAGATTGCCGCGCGCAAGACCGCCGTACTCGGCCTCGGGCTCGCGCTCGTAGACGGTCGCTGTGTCGTGATGCGGATGGAAATCGGACCAGCCGGTTTCCTCACGGCGCCGGGTCGCATCCTCGAAGAAAATCTGCGACGTGACCGCAAAGACGTGCGCCTGCCGGTATGGGAGCAACTCGGCGAGCGCGCGGCGGTCGAGGCGCATGTCGCTGTTGAGCAGGTAGGTCCAGTCGTGGCGCGCCGCGGCGAGGCCCGCGCAGATCGCGCCGTTGTAGCCGAGCGCACGCGCATGGAACTGCCATTCGAATTGCGGATGGGCGGCGCGCAGGCCGTCATAGTCCTGCGCGGCCGCACCGTTGACGACCACGACGACCTGCACCGGTTCGTCGATCTCGGCGCAAGCGGCGGCGAGCGCGGCGAGCGTCGTCGCGAGCAGGTCAGGCGTGCCACGCTCGGGCACGACGATCGTGATGCCGGGCGCGAAGCGCCGCGATCGGTCGCGACGCGGCCGGCGCAGCCCCAGCTTCGGCGCAAGCCAGTCGGCCACGTGCATCGCCGCGAAGCAGCGGCAGGAACCGGAACAGGAAAACGACGCGCTGCAGGCGCGAGATACGCGCCCACGGAATCGGTCATACGAGTGCCGCGGCGCTGGGTCGTCGCGCATCGCCGCTGCGGACGCCGGCATACCAGCGCAGTGCCTGTTCGGCGAACATCGTGCACCAGACGTTCGCCTGTGCGCTCGAATCGGCATTGAAACTGACGAAGTCGCGATCGCCGATGCGGGCGAGCAGGGTGGCGGCGAGCCGGTCGAGTGCGTCCGGTCCCGGCGCGCCATTCGCGCCGAGCTCGCGCAGCAGAAGCGCCACGCGCAGCGCCTGTGCCACGATGTCGTTGCGCACGCGTGCATCGCCGGACTCGGTCTGCACACCGGCCGTTTCGGGCAGCGAGCCGTCGGCGAACGTGAGTGCGAGGCAGCGATCGAGCAGCACCGCGATCGCATCGGCGCGGTCGGGGCGGGACAGCAGCAGGCCTTCGGCGAAGTACAGCGTCGGATGCAGCATGTCGAGGTCGATGTCGGCCGCGCGCGGCGACCACGTGTCGCAGTCGAGCGCGCACGCGCGCGCGAGCGCATCGGGCAATCGTGCATGGCGTGCACTGTGCGCGACGCGCGAACTCGCCTTCACGAGGAACGGACCGCCGCGCGTCGACCAGCGCGCAGGCAGCGGGTGTACGCCGCGCAGCTGTATTGCCGCACGCAGAACGCCGCCCTCGGCGAACTGCAGCAGGTGTGCGTGCAGTTCCGCGCGCAATGCGGCCGGATCGTCGATCAGTCCTGCCTCGGCGGCCGCATCGACGCCGCGCATCAGCATGGCGAGGTCGAAGAAGAAGATCGCGTCGTTGCGCCAGTCGGGCTCGTCACCCTCGAGGTAGATGCGCGTCTGCGGCAGGCTGCCGGCTCGGCCGAACGCCCGCGTCGCCCAGGCGAGCGCGAGGCGCGCGCGCTCACGCGTCGATTCGTTCGCATCGTCATCAGTGATGTCGGCTAGCCAGCTCAGGTAGTAGCCGGTGATCTCGGCGTAGACATAGCGCGGTTGGCCCTCGACGCTGAGCGCGCCTGCGACGCCGCCGGCCTCGTCGCCCGCGCGCATCTGCGCGGGCCCGTGCAACAGCCAGTCACGCAGCCGCGTGGCCGCGGATCGCGCTGCGCCAGCGAGCGCCGCGTCGGTCGGGCGCAAGGGAATAGTCGTCGATGACATGGTCACGCCCACTGCACTCACGCTGCGACTGCGGCGGTGAGCGCAGGGCCTTCTTCGTGCGCACCGAATTCTGGCGCGCCGAAGCGTGCGAGCACGCCCGCTATCGCTGCGCCCGCGTGACCGTCGCCATACGGCGCGTGTTCGTCGAAAGCGATCTTCGCAGGCCGCGGTGAACGCAGCAGGTCGTGCGCGGCCGAGACGATATCGCGCTGCACGACCGGAACGAGCGTGCGCGATCCCGAGCGCAAGCGTCTCGGGGCGCTCGGTATTCTCGCGCACGACGAGAATCGGCGTGCCGAGGTAGGGCGCCTCTTCCTGGATGCCGCCGGAATCGGTGATCGCAAGCGTCGAGTGCGCGAGCAGTGCGATGAACGGTCTGTAATCGAGTGGCTCGGTCAACACGATACGCGGATGGTTGGCGAGATGGCGGCGGATGCGCGCGCCGACAGCCGGGTTCGGATGCACGGGGCAGACGACGCCGACATCGGGCTCGGATGCGAGCAGCGCAAGCACCGCCGCGCACACGGTATCGAGGCCGCGACCGTAGTTCTCGCGCCGATGCAAGGTCAGAGTGATGATCTTTGCCACCGGTGGCAATTTCGGCAATGCGACGGACGGCTGCGCGAGCGTATCGTGCAGCACGTCGATCGCGGTGTTGCCGACGCGATGGATGCGCGCGGCGGCGACACCCTCGCCGAGCAGGTTGTTTTCGGCGATACGCGTCGGCGCGAAATGCAGCCGGGCGAGCTTGCCGATCGCGCGGCGGAAATACTCCTCGGGAAACGGTCGCAGGGGATGATCGGTGCGCAGCCCGGCCTCGACGTGCGCAAGCGGAAGCGCAAGATCGCGTGCCGCGAGTGCGGTCGCGTAGGCGGTCGTCGTGTCGCCCTGCGCCACGAGCATCGTCGAGCGTTGCGCACGCGCCGTGTCGCAAATTCCCGCGCGCAACGCGCGCAGTGTCGTCGAAAGCGATCCGGGCACCACCTGCGGCGCCTCGATGTCGGCCGCGAGATCGAGCTGGCGCAGACTGCGCTGCACCATCTGTACATGCTGGCCGCTGTTCATGAGCGTCGCGACGCAGTCGGCGTTCGCGCGCAGCGCAGTCACGACGCTCGCGAGCTTCAGGCACTCCGGACGGGTGCCCGCGACCAGCAGTATTCGCTGCCCGTCCGCGTGCGTTTCAATAGTCAAGCTGTCCCCTGCAGATGGAAGTTTCGCAATTGTGAAGATTACTTACAAATGGTTACACTCACAAGAACGGGCGTAACAGTCGGAATCGCCGGTCAAAAGGCGGCCAAAATGCGTCGAAATCGTCGCCGCCGCAGTGATGCCGGACTCGCGGCAGTGCACAAGAGCCTGTAAACTGTCGCTTTACCAGCATCGGAATTGCTGCGGCATGACCCCCCTCATATTCGTTACCGGCGGCGTGGTGTCCTCTCTGGGCAAGGGCATCGCCTCCGCGTCCCTGGCCGCCATCCTCGAAGCACGCGGCCTGCGCGTGACGATGATGAAGCTCGATCCCTACATCAACGTCGATCCGGGCACGATGAGCCCGTTCCAGCACGGCGAGGTGTACGTCACCGACGACGGCGCGGAGACCGACCTCGACCTCGGTCATTACGAGCGCTTCGTGCGCACCCGCCTGACCGGCAAGAATTCGATCACGACCGGCAAGATCTACGAGTCGGTGATCCGCAAGGAACGGCGCGGCGACTATCTTGGCGCGACCGTGCAGGTCATCCCGCACATCACCGACGAGATCAAGCACAGCATCTTCGAGGCGACGCGTGGTTTCGACGTCGCGCTCGTCGAGATCGGCGGCACGGTCGGTGATATCGAATCGCAGCCGTTCCTCGAGGCGATCCGCCAGATCCGCATCGAACACGGCGTAGACAAGTGCCTGTTCATGCATCTCACGCTTGTGCCCTACATCAAGGCGGCCGGCGAGATCAAGACGAAGCCGACGCAGCATTCGGTCAAGGAACTGCGCTCGATCGGCATCCAGGCCGACGTGCTGCTGTGCCGCTGCGAATCGCCGCTGCCCGATGCAGAGCGGCGCAAGATCGCACTGTTTACCAACGTGCCCGAGAAAGCCGTGATCAGCGCGGTCGACGTCGACACGATCTACAAGCTGCCGCTGTGGCTTCACCAGCAGGGGCTCGATGACATCGTCGTCTCGCAGCTCAGGCTCGACGCGAAGCCGGCAAATCTCGTCGAGTGGGAACGCACGGTCGATGCGATCGAGCATCCCAAGCACGAAGTGAATATCGCGATCATCGGCAAGTACGTCGAGCACAAGGACGCGTACAAGTCGCTCAGCGAGGCGTTGCGTCACGGCGGGCTCAAGCAGGCGACGCGCGTCAACCTGCAGTGGATGGAATCCGAGGACATCGAGGCGCGCGGCGCCGACATGCTGCACAACGTCGACGGCATCCTTGTGCCGGGCGGATTCGGCAAGCGCGGTTTCGAGGGCAAGATCGCTGCGGCGAAGTACGCGCGCGAGAACAAGATTCCGTATTTCGGCATCTGCTATGGCATGCACGCAGCCGTAGTCGATTTCGCGCGCAGCGTCGCCGGCCTGCCGGGTGCGAACTCGAGCGAGAACGAAAAGCATTGCGCCGATCCGGTCATCGCGCTGATCACCGAATGGACGACGGCGGCCGGGACGGTCGAACAGCGCAGCGAGGAATCCGATCTCGGCGGCACGATGCGCCTCGGCGCGCAGGAATGCCGGCTCAAGGCCGGCACGCTCGCACGCGAGATGTATGGCCAGGACGTGATCCGCGAGCGCCATCGGCACCGCTACGAGTTCAACAACAACTATCGCGAGCGCCTCGAGGGCCTCGGCCTCGTGGTGTCGGGTGTATCGATGGACGACCTGCTCGTCGAGATGATCGAGTTTTCGCCGCAGAAGCATCCGTGGTTCGTCGCAGGCCAGTTCCATCCCGAGTTCACGTCGACGCCGCGCGAGGGCCACCCGCTGTTCAATGGCTTCATCCAGGCCGCACGCGACTACAAGGCTGTGCGCACCGCGCCGAAGTTCGCGGAGGCAGTGGCGTGACCATGCGCCGTACTTTTCTCGATTGCGACCGCAACGGCATGCTGCTCGCCGACCGTAGGGGCGCGATTCATCGCGCCCGGCTCTTCGACGAGGGAAGCGCGGGCGCGATGAATCGCGCCCCTACGGATTCTGTCGCATGAATTTGTGTGGTTTTGACGTAGGTCCCGACAAACCTCTGTTTCTCATCGCTGGCACCTGCGTCGTCGAGTCCGAGCAGATGTCGCTCGACACCGCGGGCACGCTGAAGGAAATCACGGCCAGGCTCGGGATCCCGTTCATCTACAAGTCGAGCTTCGACAAGGCCAATCGCACGTCGACGTCGAGCTTCCGTGGTCCTGGCATGGAGGAAGGGCTTGCGCATCCTCGGCGAGGTCAAACGGCAGATCGGCGTGCCGGTGCTCACCGACGTGCACGAGTACACGCCGATGGACGAAGTCGCGGCCGTCGTCGACGTGCTGCAGACGCCGGCGTTCCTGTGCCGGCAGACCGACTTCATCCAGAACGTCGCGCGCGCCGGCAAGCCGGTCAACATCAAGAAGGGCCAGTTCCTCGCGCCGTGGGACATGCAGCACGTCGTGGCGAAGGCGAAGGCGACCGGCAACGACGCCATCATGGTCTGCGAACGCGGGGCGAGCTTCGGCTACAACAATCTCGTCTCCGATCCGCGCAGCCTCGCGGTGATGCGCGAGACCGGCTGCCCGGTCGTGTTCGACGCGACCCACTCGGTGCAGCTGCCGGGCGGCCAGGGCGGCAGCTCGGGCGGCCAGCGCGAATTCGTGCCGGTGCTCTCGCGCGCGGCCGTGGCCGTCGGCATCGCGGGCATCTTCATGGAAACGCACATCGATCCCGACAAGGCGCTCAGCGACGGGCCGAACGCGTGGCCGCTGGGCAAGATGGCGGCATTGCTCGAGACGCTCGTGCAGCTCGATCGCGTGGCGAAAAAAGTCGCTTCTGCGGAGTGCGTTGACGCGATGCTCGGCGCACACGATCTCGTCCTCTTCGTTATTTCCGGCCTCTGCTGTCATGTGCGGGGCGATACGTTTCTCGTCGTCGGACGCAGCACGACCCAAGGCTGGCGCGCCGGTGTCTCCGCGACGCTCGGAATCGGCGCGGGAACGTTCGTCCACATTTTTGCCGCGGCTTTCGGAATGTCGGCAATCTCGCGACGTCTGCGGCGGCATTCACCGCAATCAAGCTCGTGGACGCTGCGTATCTGCTGTATCTCGGCCAACGTTGTTTGGACGAACAAAGGAACGCAAACAAGCGTCGCATTCGCCTCAGGTCACCGCGCTGCCTCTGCGCAGAATTTTTATCCAGGGTGTCTGACCAACTGCTCAATCCGACGGTCGCGCTGTTCATCCTGGCCTTCGTGCCCCAGTTCATCAATGCGGATGCACCGAGCAAACCGCTTGCATTAATCTTCTCGGCACGCTATTCAATTTCAACGGCATGCTGTGGGCGATTTTTGTCGCAGATCTGCGGCTGCGCTGAGCCGCCGGCTCAAGGCAAACGCTGCGATGGCGGCCTGGGGCAACCGCCTGATCGGTTCGCTGTTCATCGGGCTCGGTGTAAGGCTCGCGTTGAGCGAACGGCATTGACGTATCCATTTCCGAAAAATTGCAGAGACGAGAGATGACTCAGATTACCCAGATTCTCGCCCGCGAAATCCTCGACTCGCGCGGCAACCCCACGCTCGAAGCCGAAGTGACGCTCGCCGATGGTTCATTCGGCCGCGCGGCCGTGCCGAGCGGCGCCTCGACCGGTTCGCGCGAGGCCGTGGAGCTGCGCGACGGCGACAAGGCGCGCTACCTCGGCAAGGGCGTGAAGACCGCCGTCGCCAACGTCAACACGACGATCGCAAAGGCGCTCGCCGGTTTCGACGCGCTCGATCAGAAGGGGCTCGACGCGAAGCTCATCGCGCTCGACGGCACGCCGAACAAGGGCAAGCTCGGCGCGAACGCGCTGCTCGGCGTCTCGCTCGCCAACGCGCACGCGGTCGCCGCGTCGATAGAGGCTGCCGCTGTGGAAATATCTCGCCGGTTCGCGCGCGCCCGTGCTGCCCGTGCCGATGATGAACATCATCAACGGCGGCGCGCACGCCGACAACAACGTCGACATGCAGGAATTCATGGTGCTGCCGGTCGGCCTGCCGACCTTTTCCGAGGCGCTGCGCGCAGGCGTGGAAATTTTCCATAGCGCTCAAATCCGTGCTCAAGCAGCGCGGATTGAACACCGCGGTCGGCGACGAAGGCGGCTTCGCGCCCGATCTGAAGTCCAACGAACAGGCGATCGAGACGATCCTCGAAGCGATCGGCAAGACCGGCTACAAGGCCGGCAAGGACGTCTATCTCGGTCTCGACGTCGCGAGTTCCGAATTCTTCAAGGACGGCGCGTATCACCTCGAAGGCGAGGGCAAGGTGCTGACGCCCGCGCAGCTGATCGAGTTCTACGCCGGCTGGGTGGACAAGTATCCGATCATCACGATCGAGGACGGCATGGCCGAAGGCGACTGGGACGGCTGGAAGGCGCTCACCGACCGGCTCGGCAAGAAGGTGCAACTGGTCGGCGACGATCTGTTCGTGACCAACCCGGCGATCTTCCGCGAAGGCATCGACAAGCACATCGCCAATGCGATCCTGATCAAGGTCAACCAGATCGGCACGCTCAGCGAGACGCTCGAAGCGATCGCGATGGCCGACAAGGCCAACTACGCCGCGATCATCTCGCATCGCTCGGGCGAGACCGAGGACGTCACGATCGCCGACATTTCCGTCGCGACGACCGCAACGCAGATCAAGACCGGCTCGCTGTGCCGCTCGGATCGCGTCGCGAAATACAACCAGCTGCTGCGCATCGAAGGGGCGCTCGGCGCGTCGGCGAAGTACGCCGGACGCAACGCGTTTCCGAATCTGCCCGGGCTCGTGGCCTGACAAGGCGCAAGGCCGCGGCGATGCTTCTGCAATGACATTTCGATCGTGTTGAGACTTGTCGCTCTGGTCCTGCTGGCGTTGCTGCTCGCTCTCGGCGTCAAGCTGTGGGCGGGTGAGTGGGGGTTGCGCGAAATCGCGCGGCTGAAGACGCAGATCGAGGAGCAAAAGGCCGAGAACGCACGGCTCAAGCAGCGCAACGACACGCTCGCGGCCGACGTCGAGGATCTGCGCAGCGGCAAGGAGGGCATCGAGGAGCGCGCGCGCGCCGAACTCGGCCTGATCCGGCCCGACGAGGTTTTCTACCAGATCGTCGAACCCGAAAGTCCTGAAAAAGAGCAGGCTGAAAAGAAGAAGGACGATGGCGGCCACTGACGCGCTCTGGTGCGTCGTGCCGGCGGCCGGCCGCGGCACACGCGTGGGCGGCGACGTGCCGAAGCAGTATCTGCCGCTCGCGGGCAAGCCGCTTCTGACCCACACGCTCGACCGGCTCGCGGCTCATCCGCACATAGCCGGACTCGTCGTCGTGCTCGCGTTCGCCGACCGGTACTGGCCCGGGCAGACCGAGATCGGCGGCAAGCGGGTGCTGGTCGCCACCGGGGGAGACGAGCGCGCCGATTCGGTCCTCGCAGGGCTGCACGCGTTGCGCGCCGAAGTTCACGACAGCGACTTCGTACTCGTCCACGATGCTGCGCGTCCATGCGTACGTGCCGAAGACATCTCGCGCCTGATCGCACTCGGCGTGCCGGCCGGCGGCGCGCTGCTCGCTGCGCCGCTGCGCGACACGCTCAAGCGTGCCGACGGCGACGCGCGCAGCGTCGCGACGGAGCCGCGCGAATCGCGCTGGCGTGCGCTGACGCCGCAATTGTTCCGCTATGGCGAACTCGTCGCGGCGCTCGGATCTGCGCAGTCCGCCGGCACGCGCGTCACCGACGAAGCGATGGCGATGGAGTTGCGTGGACATCACCCCTTGCTTGTCGAAGGCGCGGAAAGCAATATCAAGGTGACGACGCCGGCCGATTTCGCGCTGGCGGAGTTCCTCATCGCGCGCACGAACTAGGAGAATAGAATGTTTCTCGGTCACTTCGGCCTCGCCTATGCGGCCAAGCGCGCTGCGCCGGAAACATCGCTCGGCAGCCTGTTCCTCGCCGCGCAATTCGCCGACCTGATCTGGCCGTTCCTGCTGCTGTCGGGTTTCGAGAAAGTCGACATCGTCCACGGCGCGACGCCATTGCTCGATCTCGATTTCATCAGTTATCCGTACTCGCATAGCCTCGCGACGCTCGCGCTATTCGGCGTACTGCTCGGGAGCGTGCATTTCCTCGCTCGCCGCCGTCTGCGCGACGCGATGATCCTCGCGCTCCTCGTGCCGAGCCATTGGCTGCTCGACCTGGTTGTGCACGTGCCCGACCTGCCGCTGTATCCCGGCGCATCAGCGCGTTTCGGGTTCGGGGTGTGGCAGTCGCTGCCGCTTAGCCTCGCAATCGAATTCGTCGCTTTCGGCGGCGGCATCGCGCTCTATGTCGCGGCGACGCGCGCGCGTGACGGCATCGGCCGCTGGGCTACCTGGAGTCTCGCGGCGTTCATCCTGATCGCGTATCTGGGCAGCCTCGCTGGCGGCGCACCGCCCGACGCGCGCACGCTCGCATATTCCGCGTTGATCATGTGGCTGTTGCTGCCGTGGGCCGCTTGGGCCGATCGGCATCGGGCAGCGAAGGAGTAGGGAAGATGCGCATCGGCCAGGGCATCGACATCCATGCGTTCGGACCTGGGGACCATGTCGTGCTCGGCGGCGTGCGCGTCGAGCACACGCAGGGCGTCGTCGCGCATTCCGACGGCGACGTCGTCATCCATGCGCTGTGTGACGCGATCCTCGGCGCGCTTGCTCTCGGCGACATCGGCACGCATTTCCCGCCGTCCGAAGCGCGCTGGCGCGGTGTCGACAGTCGCGTTTTCCTGCGCCGCTGTGTCGAACTGATGCAGCAGCACGGCTACGCACTCGGCAACGCCGACGTCACGGTCGTGTGCGAACGGCCGAAGATCGCGCCGCACGCCGTGGCGATGCGCGAGCATCTTGCCGCCGATCTGCACTGCGGCGTCGGCAGCATCAGCATCAAGGCGACGACGAGCGAGCGCCTCGGTTTCACGGGCCGCGGAGAGGGCATCGCCGCGCTCGCGATCGTGCTGCTCGTGCCGCACGTCACATGAGCGAGTCGCCGCAGGAGCTGCCGTTCGCGCACGGCGGACCGCCTCTGCAGGGCGTGCTGCGCAGTTCGCCCGAAGATTTCTTCGTCGACGAGGCGCTCGGATTCGTGCCGGACGGCGTCGGCGAGCACGTGTTCCTGCGCGTCGAGAAGCGCGCTGCCAATACCGATTGGGTCGCGCGCGAACTCGCGCGCATCGCGGCGGTCGATCCGCGCGCTGTGAGCTATGCGGGACTCAAGGACCGGCACGCGGTTACACGCCAGACGTTTTCGCTGCACCTGCCTGGCAAACGTGCCGAGCCCGACTGGATGTCACTCGATCATCGCGAATTCCGCGTGCTCGAGGCGCAGCGCAATTCCCGCAAGCTGCAGCGCGGCGCGCTCGATTCGAATTTCTTCCGTATCGTCGTGCGCGAAGTCGCAGGCGATCGCAGCGCGGCAGAACGCGTGCTTCAGGCGGTCTCCGCGCGCGGCGTGCCGAACTATTTCGGCGAGCAGCGCTTCGGTCGCGACGCGGGGAATCTCGATCGCGCCCGGGCGATGTTCGCCGGTCGCAGATTCGAACGGCATGAGCGCAGCCTCCTGCTTTCGGCCGCGCGCTCGTACCTGTTCAACCTCGTACTCGCGCAGCGCGTGCGCAGTGCCGAGTGGGATCGGGGGATCGAAGGCGATGTGTGGACGCTCGCCGGAACGCAAAGCATCTTCGGCCCGCAACCGCTCGACGAGACACTCATTGCGCGTTGTGCAGCGGGTGACATCAGCCCGACCGGCCCGTTGTGGGGCGAGGGTGCGCTGCGCACCACCGAAGCGGTCGCCGAACTCGAACAGGGTGTCGCGGCAAGGCACCCCGACCTCGTCGCCGGGCTCGAAAAGAACGGCTTGCGTCAGGCACGCCGTTCCCTGACGTTGCGGCCGAGTGACCTGCAATTCTCCTGGCCGACAGATCGCGACCTGCAGCTCGAAATGCGCCTGAACTCTGGCTCGTATGCCACTGTAGTGCTTAGGGAATTGATCGCGAATTCCTTCTAGTCTCCTTGCGCTTGCCGATCGATGCGTCCCGATCGTACCGGTTGTTGCAAAAATCCCGTCTTTCCCAGAAAATGTGATTCAGTTCACATTAGGCGTCGGCCGGCTGGCGCACGGAATGCGTGGCACAGGCCTTGCTAAATGCACCTCTCGAGAAGAATCCATCTCTCGTGCAGTACACCTACAAGTGGCGGGTAGATGCCCAACAAAGTTGCTGATGCGAATGGCGAGGGTCGAAGTGCGGAATTGCGCGCGCCGACCGCGACCAAAGGCGATGGCTCGGCCGCGAAGTCGATGATGCGGCACGTGACTCTCGCCGGCCTGGATCTCGACCTCGAAAATCGGGTCAAGGCGGCGTGCTGGCGCCTGTCGGCACAAGGCTACGATATCCGTCTGCATGCCTGGGCCGGCGTGCAGAGCGACCTTCTGATTATCGGCAGCGCAGATAGCCACCGGCGCGTTCTCGATGCTGCAACCGCGCGGCGCGTGCCGGTGTTGCGCTTCGTCGGTGCGGGTGAGGAGCCGATGGAATCGGCCCACGTCGTCGCGGCCACTGCGAGCGTCGAACAGATACTCGTCGCGTTGCGTGCGCTGTTTGATCCCGCTGCCGTGCCTTCGCTGCACCCCGTGTTCCGGGCCGGCAGCGAGAAGGTGAGCGGGCTGCTCTGGCTCATGGTGGAGCGGCGACCGCGTCGTGGCGCGATCCATGCGATTTCCGAATCCTACGAGGTGTGGCTGGTTCCCGAGCAGACGCAGATCCGGGCGCGGACGCACAGCGACCTGATCGGCGCGCGCGAGCGGCTGCTGAGTCCGAAATGGATGTTCCACCGCGTCCGCACCAGTCGCGTTCCCGACGGCCCGCACCAGCATTTCGACGAATTCTTCCTCGACGCATGCATGCGCGCTTCACACCGTCTGCCGCGGTTCCCGCGCGGCAATTACCGGCTGCGCCAGCATCTCGATACGGCCACGCTCGAATCCGCTGACGCAGAGGTAGCCGCGCTCGCGGCACAGTTCGGTGCGAGCGAAAGCGTATCGACGGCCGATCTCGGCGCCATCGCCGACGTCGGTCAGCACCACGCCAATGCGTTTCTCTGGGCGACGCTTGCGAGCGGCGCACTCGAGCGGTGCCGGAACGATGATACGGGTGCACTGTCGTCTCCATCGCTGTTCGACCGCGTTCGCGCGAGGTTCGCGCGCGCCACGCGCTGAGCGTCTCTTTTCGACAAAGCACCGACAATTGCGACGCCGTGCGGCATTGGCGCGTCCTTGCCACTGCCGGGGTACGGGTGCCTGTGTCGGTCCCGCCTCAAGCCGGAGGCAGTCATGAAGAAGCTGATGGGCGTGGCAGCAATGGCACTCTGCACGTGCGGTTGTGCGAGTCAGGGGACGCGTTACAACCCCGAGACCTGGTACTCGCCGAGCGATGTCGACATCGGCAAGATCGCGACCGTCAACCAATGGGCGCAGACCCACGGTGCGACGGTCCTGTGGATCAACTATCCCCCGAAGCCCAGGGACGTTCAGAGCAACTGATCGTCAGGACCGCTGTCCGCGTTGGATACCGCGACGTGGAGAACGCTAGCGGTCGCGCTGGAGCAGGACGATCGTCGCGCCCGTGCCGCCTTCGTTGGGCTTCGCCGAGGCGTAGGCGAGCACATCGGCGCGCCGACGCAGCATGCCGTCGACGAGCCGTTTGAGAACGGGGCCTTCGTTGCGCGAACGCAGCCCCTTGCCGTGAATGATGCGCACGCACAGCTTCCGCGCGCGCTTGCAGTCGGCAAGAAACGATGCGATCGCCGTGCGTGCCACGGCTGCGGTCATCTGATGCAGATCGATCTCGTCGGCGATGCTGAACTGACCGCGTTTGAGTTTGCGCAGCAATGTCGGCGAATGACCGTCCTTGAGGTAGCTCAACTCCTCGCCGACCTCGATCAGCGCGGGATCGATCGCCGAGGCGATCAGTTCGCCCGGCACGCGCGCTTCGTCGAGCTGCGACTGGCGCGGTTCCGGTGGCGGCCGCGCCGTGGAGGTCTCCGCTACTTGCGCACTGACCAGTGGCCGCACGGGTCCGATCGCGTCGAGGAACAGGCGATGGTCGTCTTCGCCCGCTGAGGGTGTAGCGGTCTGTTTTGGCGGGCGCCTAATGCGCACGGGGCCTGCGCCTCGCGATTTGCACGTGGCCAGCGCCGATGAGCGCGACGAGGGCCTGTCGCGACGGCGCATGCGCGCAGGCTGCGCCCAGTGCGCTGCCGGAGATCTCGCGCTCAGCCGCGACGAGCCGCGCGAAACGCAGCGAACAGGGCCATGCATCGCCGGCGGCGAACAACTCGGCGCCACGGCCTGCGCGTCGCCATGCGAAACGTGAAAATGGATTGCGCAGCAGCGTTGCGCCCGGCAGCGTGCGCAGCAAGGTCGCCTCGGTCGGCACGCGGCCGGGTGCCACGGCCATCTGCGCGCTGCGGTAGCGCGTGATGAAGCGTCCGAACCAGTGCGCAAGGACGGAATCGGCCACGTGAGCGAACTGCGGCAACGCAGCGCGGACGCGTCGCATCGCGCCGGCGTCGATCTCGCCGGCAGCGCGCGCGGGGGCGAGGTCCTGATCGGCATAGCGCTGTTCCTCGCCGAGCGATTCTGCGAGGAACTCGGCAAGGTCGAGCAGCAGTTCGGCCTGCGCCGGCGCGCGCATGCCGATCGACCAGGTCATGCATTCGCCGATCGCGATGCCCTCGTGCGGCACGCCGGGCGGCAGATAGAGCGCATCGCCGGGCTCGAGCAGCCAGTCGTGGGTCGGCGAGAATGCGGACAACAGCTTGAGTTCGCTGTCGTCGCGGAATTCCTTCTTCGCGCCGGCCTCGGTGCTGATGCGCCAGCGGCGCCAGCCCATGCCCTGCACGAGGAACACATCGTACTGGTCGACATGCGGGCCGACGCCGCCGCCGTCGGTGGCATAGCTGATCATCACGTCGTCGATGCGCCACGTCGGGATGAAGGCGAGGCGATCCAGCACCGCGGCGACGTCCATGTCCCATTTGTCGACGTCCTGCACGAGCAGCGTCCAGTTCTTTTTGCCGAGACGCGCGAAGGCGCGCTCACGGAACGGGCCGTTGCGCACCCGCCAGCGATCGAGGCGCGGATCGTGGCTGACGATGCGCGCCAGCGCCGCTTCCTCGCACGCGAGGCCGGCGAGATCGTTCGGGCTCACGCTGTCGAAATCGTCCGTCGCGAAGCCGCGGATCAGCAAGCGGCTTCTTCTGCCAGAAGTCGCGCAGGAACCGCGCCGGCGTCATGCCGAGCGGTTGCTTCTTCGATCCGCGTGATTTCGATCACGGCGACGTGCCTTGTTTCGTCATGTCTTTTTCGGTCATGCCTTTTTCCTTTGCGATGCGCGCGTCGAGCTTTTCGGCGGCACCGTCCGCGTAGCGGCGGCAGGCGTCCGTGTCGACCAGCGCGACCTTCGGCTGCGTGCCGACACGGTCCCACAGATCGCTCGCATCGGGATGCGGCGTGACGAGAATGTCGCAGGGCAACGCGGCGATCGTCGCGATGCTCTTGCGGAAAGCGGCGACCACGCCCGGATGCGCGCTCTCGTCCGAGTAGCGGAACACGTCGTCCGAGATCGCTGTCAGGCTGTCGGCGTAGACGACGTCGAGGCAACGCTGCTGCTCGCAGGAACGCCACGTCCACGTCGTGCTGCCGGGCGTGTGCCCCGGCGTCGCGTGCGCCGTCAGAACGATCGGGCCGAGGCGGATTTTTTCGCCGTCGTCGATGCGCCGGACACTCGCGATCGGGGGAAACGCTGACGCGATCAGAAACTGCGGATCGCTGCGATCGCCATGCCCACGCTCGAGCGCAGCGGCGGCAGGCGCGCGTGCCGCGACGGCCGCATGCGAATCGCGCTGCAGCTTTGCGATACCGCCGACGTGATCGGAATGTTCGTGCGAATGGAGGATGTAGCGAACGTCCTCGAGCCGGAAACCGAGCGCGCGGATGTTTGCCTCGATCAGCGGCGCCGCTTCCTCGACGTCGCCGTCGATCAGCACGTGTCCCTGGTCCGACGTGACGAGAATCGAGCTGAGTCCGCAGGTGCCGACGTACCAGGTATTGCCGTAGATGTGCAACGGCGCGGCGGGCTGCGTCCATTTTGCTTCGGCGTGGCACGGTGTCGCGGGCGATACAGGCAGCGGAGTGGTCGCTGCGTCAATGCAGACGACAGGGGTGATGGATAGAGCGAGAAACAGAAATACGACGAAACGCATCGGGTTGCTTCCAGGAAAGTATCGACGCGGATTGTTCTGCGGCGATCCGGCAGGCGTCTAGATTTTTTCGGCCAATTCGCTGGCAAGGCCCGTGTACGTCGCCGGCGTCAGCGCGAGCAGCGCCTGCCGCGCGTCGGCCGGCAGCGCCAGCGATTCGACGAACGCGCGCAGCGATTCGCGCGTGATGCCCTGTCCGCGCGTGAGTGCCTTCAGCTGTTCGTAGGGTTCTGGCAGGCCGTAGCGGCGCATGACAGTCTGCACGGCTTCCGCGAGCACTTCCCAGTTCGCATCGAGATCGGCGGCCAGGCGTTCCGGGTTGACGCTGAGCTTGCCGATGCCGCGCAGCAGCGCATCGAGCGCGATCTGCGTGTGCCCGAATGCCGTGCCGAGCGCGCGCAGCACGGTCGAATCGGTGAGGTCGCGCTGCCAGCGGCTGATCGGCAGCTTTTCCGAGAAGTGCGAGAACAGCGCGTTCGCGACGCCGAAGTTGCCCTCCGCATTCTCGAAGTCGATCGGATTCACCTTGTGCGGCATCGTCGACGAGCCGACTTCGCCGGCCTTGAGCGCCTGCTTGAAATAGCCGAGCGAGATGTAGCCCCACGCGTCGCGGCAGAAATCGATCAGCACGGTGTTCGCGCGGCGCAACGCGTCGCCGAGTTCGGCGATGCAGTCGTGCGGTTCGATCTGCGTCGTGTACGCGTTCCATACGAGGCCCAGCGATTCGACGAAACGCTGCGACAGCGCAGGCCAGTCGATTTCCGGATACGCGATGCGGTGCGCGTTGTAGTTGCCGACCGCGCCGTTGATCTTGCCGCTGATCTCGACGGTGGCGATTTGCCGGCGCTGGCGCTCGAGGCGCGCGACGACGTTCGCAAGTTCCTTGCCGAGCGTCGTCGGCGATGCGGTCTGGCCGTGCGTGCGCGACAGCATCGGCTGCGTCGCGAGCGCGTGCGCGAGTTCGCGCAGCTTCGCGATCGACCGCGTCAAGTTGTGGCAGCAGCACGCCGTCGCGCGCGTCGCGCAACATCAGGGCGTAAGCGAGGTTGTTGATGTCTTCGCTCGTGCACGCGAAATGCACGAACTCCAGCGCCGGACCGAGTTCGCGATGCGCACCGATCTTTTCCTTGATGAAATATTCGACGGCCTTGACGTCGTGATTCGTCGTGCGCTCGATTTCCTTGATGCGTTCGGCGTCGGCGAGCGAGAAGCTGTCGGCGAGCGCCGCCAGCGCGCGATTCGATTCGACGGAAAAGGGCGCGACTTCCGCGATGCCTTTCTCGGCCGCGAGCGCCTGCAGCCAGCGGATCTCGACGAACACACGCCGTTGCATCAGCGCCATCTCGCTGAAGATCGGCCGCAGCGCTGCGAGCTTCGCGGCGTAACGGCCGTCGAGCGGCGACAGGGCGGTGAGGGGGGAAAGCGTCATCCGTTGCATCCGCTGAGATTCGGCGGCACATGATACCAGCGCATGCCGAAAGCCGAGAGCGGATTTGCCGCAAAGCGCGCAAAGGGCGCAAAGTAGCAAGGCGGCTTTCGCAGCTTCCCCCGCCTGTTCTGCACGCTTGGCAGCCTGCAGATTTTTGTTTTTTTACGGAGAATGAACTATGACCGACTATCGCATCGAACGCGACAGCATGGGCGAGCTCAAGGTGCCGCGCCGTGCGCTGTACGGCGCGCAGACGCAGCGCGCTGTCGACAATTTTCCGATCTCGGGATTGCGCATGCCGCGAGAGTTCATCCGCGCGCTCGGCCTCATCAAGGCCGCCGCGGCGAACGTCAATGCCGGCCTCGGCCTGCTGCCGGCCAACCGCGCGACGGCGATCCGGCGGGCGGCGCAGCGCGTCGCGCGCGGCGAATTCGACGCGGCCGATTCGTTCAACCATTTTCCGATCGACGTGTTCCAGACCGGCTCGGGCACGTCGACCAACATGAACGCGAACGAGGTGATCGCGCACGTCGCGTCGACGGCGCGTCTGAAGATCCATCCGAACGACGACGTCAACATGGGCCAGTCGTCGAACGACGTCATCCCGACCGCGATCCAGGTCAGCGCGGCGCTCGCGACGAGCGAAAAGCTGCTGCCGGCGCTCGCTCATCTGCGTGCGACGATCGACCGGCGCGCGAGGCAGCTCGCGAAGGTCGTCAAGACAGGGCGGACGCACCTGATGGACGCGATGCCCGTGACGTTCGGGCAGGAACTCTCGGGCTGGTCGGCGCAGATCGGTTCCGGCATCGCGCGCATCGAGGATGCGCTCGTGCGCCTGCGCGCGCTGCCGCAGGGCGGCACCGCGGTCGGGACCGGGATCAACGCCGACCCGCGCCTCGGCCCTGGCATCTGCCGGGAACTCGCGCGCGCGACCGGCGTGAAGTTCGTGCAGGCGCGCAATCTCTTCGAGGGACTGTCCTCGCAGGACGCTGCGGTCGAGTTGTCAGGCCAGCTCAAGGTACTCGCGGTGTCGCTGACGAAGATATCGAACGACCTGCGCTGGATGAACTCGGGTCCGCTCGCGGGTATCGGCGAGATCGAACTACCCGCGCTGCAACCGGGATCGTCGATCATGCCCGGCAAGGTCAATCCCGTGATCGCCGAGAGCATGGCGATGGTCTGCGCGCAGGTGATCGGCAACGACGCGACGATCACGATCGCGGGCGCGAGCGGCAACTTCCAGCTCAACGTCATGCTGCCGGTGATCGCCCACAACCTGCTGCAGAGCATCGAGATCCTCGCGACCGCTTCGCGCGCCCTCGCCGACAAGGCGATCGCCGGTTTCACGGTGCGCGCGGATCGCGTGCGTGAGGCGCTTGCCCGCAACCCGATTCTCGTGACCGCGCTCAACCCGGTCATCGGCTACGAAAAGGGCGCGGCGGCGGCCAAGCAGGCCTACAAGCAGGGGCGGCCCATCCTCGATGTCGCGATCGAAACGACGGGTCTTTCGCGTCGCGAACTCGTCGCGTTGCTCGACCCGGCGGCGCTCACCAAGGGCGGCATTCACGGCGTCGGCGGCGGAGGTGGCTGAAGCAGGGGTTACTATAGTGATGGCCATCACAAAAATCCGTTGATTCACTTGTGTTCGAGGCGGTTCGGGCGTATCCAGAGCGGTCGCCCGGGACCGATCTTTTTCTCGCGGGCACGTTTCACGTTTATTTACAGGGGCAATACGCAAATGCAGTCGTTCAAGTCATTGGTTTTGTCCGGTGTTTTCGCGGTCGCCGCGGTGACGCCGGGATGGTTGGTAGCACAGGAAGTCGCGATCACAGGTAAGGATTTCGAATCGGGAGCAGCAGACGCCAAGCTCGCCGAGATCGCCAGGCAGGCAGCGGCGAGCGGAAAGTCGGTCGTCGTGACCGCGCCGCCGTACTGGCAAGGACAGGCCGCATCGAAGCTGCACGCTGGTGCCGGCAACGTGCAGGTGAAGACAGCGGATGCGTTCTTCGAAAACGTGCTCGTTCGCATCGTCGACGCCCCGGCCGAAAAGGTCGTTGAGAAGCCGAAGGTGGAAGCCAAGCCGGTTGTGGCGGCCAAACCGGAAGCCAAGCCGGTCACTGCGCCCGCGCCGAAGGTCGCCGTCAAGCCGGCAGCGCCGAAGGTCGAACCCGCACCTGCACCTGCCGCCGCGCACTGCGGCGCCGGCGCCCGCGCCGGTCGCTCCGTTCGCTCCGGTTTCGGCGCCAGAACCGGCGCCTGCGCCCGTTGCCGTCGCTGCGCCGCCACCGGCCGCCGTGCCGGTGCCCGCCGCAGCGGCACCGGTACATCGGCACCCGTGACATCGGCACCCGTCGCATCGGCGCCTTCGCCCGCGGCCGCGCAGGCCAATCTCGCCGACGCGCGCAAGAAGTTCGAAGCGAAGATGGGCAAGCCCGTGGAAGGTTCCGTCAAACCGGGCCAGCTGCAGAAGGGCGACGAGATCTTCGTGAGCGGACCCGCGCGTGCGGTCGTCCGTCGCTTCGGCGCGCACGTGCAGATGTTCTGGCTCGACGGTGATCTCAACCTCGAGCGTACCGAGATCGCCATGACCGAAGCGGGCCACTACAAGGTGCTCGAGCCGATCAACGAAGTCGCTGCGACCAGCGTGCGCCAGATGCATACGACGCCGCAGATCTTCACGGCGGAAATTCCGGCGCCGAAGTCGCAGGTCCGTACGGACATGGAGAAGCACTTCAACGAGGCCAAGGAAATCAACGGCAGCCTGACCGCCGAGCAGCTGCGTTATGACGACCTGTTCTACGTCTATCGCAAGTATGCCGTGATTTTCCGTCGTACCGATCTCAGCTTCGATCGCTACTGGCTCAAAGGCTCGATCGATCTCAACCAGGCCGGCATCGTCAAGGACGGCGACGCCTATCGCATGGTCAGCGATCACCTCTGAAACGAAAAAGCCCTTCCCGACGCGGTCGGGAAGGGCTTCGGGGTCAGTGCTTCGATTTCTAGGAATACGCTTCGGTACGTTTCTGGCGGAAGTGGATGGCCGCGACGATCAGCGCGGCGCCGGCGACCACGCCGACCCACAGCTCGGGCGCCATCAGCACGCCAACCATGCGGTCGAACGACAGCACCGCATTGACGAAGTCGAACTTGGCCATGCCGATGTTGATGTCGTTGCCGGATGTGCTGACGGTCAGCGCATTGTTCCCATAGTTGCTGAACAACCAGCTTCCCGGCCAGATGCTGCAGACGATGCGGAAGAACACGTTGCGCCAGTACCACGTGCTCGGCAGCGCGAACTGCTGCATCAGGTTGATCCATCCCACGACGACGCCGACCAGGGTCGGCAGCAGCACCGCGAAGAGGAACGGTTTGCTGCGCACGAAACTCGAGCAGAGCAGCAGCCAGCCGATCGTCGGCAGCGCCCATAGCGCGTTGATCGGGATCAGGACGATCAGCTTGATCCACAGCGCGAGCAGGTGCGTCGGACGCCAGATCAGCGCGAGCGCGCCGGCGTTGTGCAGCAGCGCGTAGATGCTGACAAGCACGAGGAACACGATGTGGAACGCGATGCATGCGGCGACCGCGAACACGGGCGCGACGAACGCTGCGGCCGCGATCTTCGACAATACGGTGGTCGTGTCGGAAATCGGCAGCGACTTGAAGAACAGCACGCTGCGGTCGCGACGGTCGTCGTAGAGCGCGCCGAGCAGGTAGAAGAAGACGACGAAGGTCATGCCGATCATGATCGGTGCGCACATGCCGAACATGGCCACGTCGAGACCCGTGGCGAGTTGTTCGGTGGATTCCGGTGTCATCTTGTCGGTGATCGAACTCAGGTTGAGTCCGCTGATGTTGACGCCGTTGCGGTGCGCCGTCACGTCGGCCGCGATCATGGCGGCGATCACGATCCCGGCCATCACGATCGCGATGATGAACGGCGCGCGCATGAAGCCGCCGCGATGTTCCCAGAACTCGCGTTTGACCAGCCAGCCGAACGTACGCAGCGTCGGGTTGGTGGTGAGGGCGCTCCGGTTCGTGCTCATGCTGCTCATATCGATGCTGCTCGTGTTCATGCCGCTCGTGTTCATGCGTAGGTTCCTTTCATCGTCGCGACGAACAGATCGGCGATATTCGGCTTGTGCAGCTCGCCGAGCTGGGCGAGGCGCGTATGGTCGACGCCATCGAACAGGAAGATCGACTTGCCGAAGATCTGCCGTTCGTTGAGCGGCTTGAGGGCGCGCGCGGCATCGACCTTGTCTGGCCCGACCATCACTTCGGTGATAGCGCTCGCCGACCTCGTCCATGGTCGCGTTGAGCACGAGCCGGCCGTCCTTGATGAACATGAGATCGGTGAGGATGTGCTCGATTTCCTCGACCTGGTGCGTCGTGACGATGATCGTCTTGTTTTCGTCGAAATAGTCGTTGAGCAGGCTCTGGTAGAACTCCTTGCGATAGAGGATGTCGAGGCCGAGCGTCGGCTCGTCGAGCACGAGCAGCTTGGCGTCGATCGCCATGACGAGGGCGAGATGCAGTTGCACGACCATGCCCTTCGACAGTTCGCGCACGTACTGGGTCGGCTTGATCTTCGTGCGTGCGAGGAAGGCCTCGCACTTTTCGCGCGAGAAGCGCGGATGCACGCCGCCGACGAAGTCCACCGCCTCGCCGACCTTGAGCCAGCGCGGCAGCACCGCGACGTCGGCAATGAAGCAGACCTGCTGCATCAGTTCGGTGACGCTGGGTGCGCGGATTGAGGCCGAGCACCGAGAGTTCGCCTTCGAATTCGGCGAGACCCAGCACGGCCTTGAGCGCGGTCGTCTTGCCGGCGCCGTTCGGGCCGATCAGGCCGACGATGCGCCCGGCTGGGTATCTCGAAATCGACATGATCGAGCGCGACGGTCGCCGCGTAACGCTTGGTCAGGCCACGCGCGTGAATGATCGTTTCACTCGATGCGGAGAGGTTGGCGTCGGTCATGTCGTCGTCCCATTTGTGTTCTTGTTTCCGGACAGCAGGTCGGGCAGGTCGAGGCCGAGCCGTTGCAGACGGTCGCGCAGCGGAGGCCATTCGTCGCGCAGGAATCGTTCGCGTTCCGAGCGCAGCAGCGCTTCGCGCGCGCCTTCGGCGACGTACATGCCGAGCCCGCGGCGCTTCTCGACGAGATGGTCGTCGACGAGTTCCTGGTACGCCTTGGATACGGTAATCGGGTTCAATTGGAAGTCAGCGGCAACCTGACGGACCGACGGCAGAGCGTCGCCGTGCTTGAGCACGCCATCCAGAATCATCGCCACCACGCGATCGCGCAGCTGACGATAAATCGGGGCATTGTCATTCCAGGTCACACTCATGGCGATCCTTGATCTGAAAAGTCTCGCATCAGTTCTTGCGCGCGTGGGTCAGCACCCGGCCGACAGAATAGTAGGGCATATCCAGGCGCAGACGATGGGGCTCGCCGACGGCGGCGCTGATGACGCGGCCGAAGCTTGAAGAGTCGTCGACGCTGCCACTTTCGGCTTGCGCCATGACGGCCGACTGCATCGCCGCAGCCACGTCCTCGGCGCTCACGGTGACCTTGATCGGCGACATCACCTGGATGCGGTCGGTCGGATCGATGCGGGCGGCGAGTTTCTCTTCCTCGGTCGCCGTCACGTAGACGGTCGGCAGCGTCGGGACCGGGCGTGCGGCCGTCGCGAAGGCGGCGATGACGTCTTCCTCGCTGGGCTGCACGGTGATCGTCGACATGCTGACGATGGGCAGCGGTTCCGCGCGCGTGCTGTCGGCGGGGTTGTGCAGGGTCGTGGTACCTATGACCGCGCCTGTCAGCGCGTACAGGCCGAACCGTATAGCTATGAGGGACGAGTTCATGGTGGTCTCCGGGGGTGTCAGCGTGAGCTGTGTTAGTAGTGTTGTATGTAACTATAACACCAGATCACGCCATGTCAACCCCTTTATACGAATCGAACTCACGAGGCGATCAGCCGGCGCAGTTGTGCGGACGAAACGGGATAAAAATCAGCGACGTATGAAAAGAGACCGCCTCGGGCGAGAACGCTCGATCCGTGTGCGCTACTTGCGGCAAGGCGCCTGTCGGTGTCGCGAAATGCGAGGAATCTCGCGCTCAGGCCGACTCGGCGCGGTCCAGTTCGTGCTGGGCCTCGAGCCATTCCTGCTCGAGTGCCTCGATCTCGCTGCCAATGCCGGCGCTGCGCTGGGTCAGTTCGTGCATCTGCGCAGTGGAGGCATCCGCGTAGAGCTCCGGATTGGCGAGTTTGCGGTCGAGTTCGCGCTTGTCCTTGTCGAGTTGCGCGATGCGCTGTTCGACGCGCTGCAGTTGCTTGCGCAGCGGCGCGAGTTTCGCGCGCTGTTCGGCGCGTTCGCGACGGTCCCCGCGGCGGTTGCCGCCCTGTGTCGCCTGCGGAATCGTGGGCACGGGCTCGCCGTCGCGTTGCAGCGCGCGCGCGTAGTCGTCGAGATCGCCGTCGTAGTCGCTGACGCGGCCGCCGCCGACGTGCAGCAGCGTGTCGCAGCAGGTGCGGATCAGCGCGCGATCGTGCGAGACCAGCACGAGGGCGCCGGTGAAATCGTTCAGCGCCTCGGTCAGCGCCTCGCGCATGTCGAGGTCGAGATGGTTGGTCGGTTCGTCGAGCAGCAGCAGGTTCGGCCGCTGATAGACCGTCAGCGCGAGGCACAAGCGCGCCTTTTCGCCGCCGGAGAACGGCGCGACCGGTTCGAGCGCGCGTTCGCCGGCGAAACCGAAGCCGCCGAGGAAATCGCGCGCGCCGCGTTCGCCGACGCTGCGGTCGAGTCGCAGCAGGTGCTCGACCGCCGTGGACTGTCCGAATCGAGTTGTTCGAGCTGGTGCTGGGCGAAGTAGCCGATCGCCAGGTCGCGCGCGGCGATGCGCTCGCCGGTGAGCGGCGCGAGCGTGCCGGCGAGCAGTTTGATCAGCGTCGACTTGCCCGCGCCGTTCGCGCCGAGCAGGGCGATGCGATCGCCGGGCGAGAGACTCAGCTTGACATTGTCGAGGATGTGACGCTCGCCATAGCCTGCGGACGTCCGATCGAGCCGCAGCAGCGGCACCGGCAGCGTTCTGCGGTTCGCGAAACGTGAAGGTGATCGTCGATGCCGCGCGCACGGGCGCGATGTCGACCATGCGCTCGAGCGCCTTGATGCGGCTCTGCGCCTGGCGCGCCTTGGTCGCCTGCGCGCGGAAGCGGTCGACGAACTGCTGCAGGTGCGCGCGTTCGCGTTGCTGCTTTTCGAACTGCGACTGCTGCTGCGCGAGGCGTTCGCTGCGCTTGCGTTCGAAACCGGTCAGGTCGCCGCTGAACAGCTCGGCGCGCTGGTCGGCGATGCTCAGCACGTGCGTGACGACGGCGTCGAGGAATTCGCGATCGTGCGAGATCAGCAGCAGCGTTCCCGGATAACGCTTGAGCCAGGTCTTCGAGCCAGATCACGGCATCGAGGTCGAGATGGTTGGTCGGCTCGTCGAGCAGCAGCAGGTCGGAGCGGCACATCAGCGCCTGCGCCAGATTCAGGCGCATGCGCCAGCCGCCGGAGAATTCGCGGACACTGCGCGTCTCGTCGCCGTAGCGAACCCGAGTCCGTGCAGCAGTGCGCCGGCGCGCGCCCGCGCCGCGTAGCCATCGATCGCGAGCAGGCGCTCGTGCAGGGTCGCCAGGCGCATGCCGTCGTGCGCTGTCTTCGGCCTGCGACGAGTTCGCGTTCGATCTCGGCGCAACTCGACGTCGCCGTCGAGGACGTAAGTCGAGCGCGCTGACGTCGAGCGCCGCGACTTCCTGGCGTACGTAGGCCAGCGTCCAGTCGCGCGGCCGCTCGAAGCTGTCCGGCATCGGGGGCGAGTTCGCCGGCGATCAGGGCCAGCAGGCTGGATTTGCCCGCGCCATTGCGCCCGCTGATACCCACACGCCAGCCGGCGTGCAGGGAAACGCTCACATGTTCGAGCAGCAGCAGGGGGCCGCGCCGCAGCGCGAGATCGTCGAAACGTAGCATGCGGGCAATTTTAGCCGATTGCGGGCCGGTTTGGCCGAACCTGAATGAATCGATGCAGACTGCGGAACCTTGGGCGCTTCCGCAAGTCAAAGGGCGGAAGGCTTATTTGCCTTAACGCAGGCGCGGACGCACAATACGCGGCCTTTCGCGCGATTTTGGCTCGCCGAGCGTCGGAATTCGTCGACGTCGCTGCAGGCCGTTCGATTTGTAAGCAATTTATCCAGGAGCACTCATGACCCAGTTTTTGCGCAAGACCCTGATCGCCACCGCCATTGCCGGAGCGATGACCTTTGGCGGCAGCGCCTTCGCGCAGCAAGCCGGCGCACCCCCGCTGCTGCGGTCGCCGCACCTGCCGCGGCCGCAAGCCGCCGTCGAACAAGGCCGCGATCGACGCCAAGTTCAAGAGCGAGAAAGGAGAAGTACGGCTACATGGTCGGCATGGAGTCGGCCGGAACCTGGCGTCAGGTCAAGGACGAAGTCGACGTCAACACGCTGATCGCGACCCTGCAGGCCACGCTCAAGGGCGACAAGACCATGCTGACCGACGCCGAGCGCTTGTCCGTGCGCCAGGAGTTCATGCAGAAGCTGCAGGCGCGTCAGACGGCGAAGACGGCCGAAGATGCCAAGAAGAACCAGACGGAAGGCGATGCGTTCCTCGCGAAGAACAAGACCAAGCCGGGCGTCAAGGAAACCGCGTCGGGCCTGCAGTACGAAGTGGTCAAGCAGGGTTCGGGTCCGAAGCCGAAGGCGACCGACACCGTCAAGGTCGAATACACCGGTACGAAGATCGACGGCACGAAGTTCGACAGTTCCGTCGACCATGGCCAGTCCGGCCACGTTCCCGCTCAACGGCGTGATCCCGGGCTGGACCGAAGGCATGCAGCTCATGACCGTCGGTTCCGAGTACAAGTTCTACGTGCCGGCCAAGCTTGCCTACGGCGAGAACGCGCCGCCGCAGATCGGCCCGAATGCGATCCTGATCTTCGACGTCAAGCTGATCAGCATCGAGCCGCCGGCTGCCCGCGCCCCGGCGGCCGCAAGCCGGTCAAGGTAATCGTTCGCGACCCAGTCGCGACGTTCAATCGAGAAGGGCGCGGAGCGATCCGCGCCTTTCTTCTTTTGCGGCCTGGTGCGCTGAGGATTCGGCGCGCCGCTGAAGGTATAATTCGGGGACTGGAACCAGGGTCGGCTTGATGCGCGTCAGTATTTTTGGCACCGGCTACGTCGGGCTCGTCACCGGTGCATGTCTCGCCGATGTCGGCAACGACGTGGTCTGCGTCGACATCGATGCGGCCAAGGTCGAACGACTGAGCGGCGGCGAAATCCCGATCTTCGAGCCGGGCCTCGGCGACCTCGTATCGGCGAATCGCGCGCGCAAGCGCCTGCGCTTCACGACGGACGGCGAGAGCGCGATTGCGCATGCGCAGACTGCTCTTCATCGCGGTCGGCACGCCGCCGGACGAGGACGGCAGCGCCGACCTGAGCCACGTGCTAGCGGTCGCGCAGACGATCGGCCGCAGCCTCGATCGACTACGCGGTGGTCGTCAACAAGTCCACCGTGCCCGTCGGCACCGCCGACCGCGTGCGCGAGGCGATCGGCGCGGAACTCGCCCGCCGTGGCGCAAACGTGCCGTTCGACGTCGTTTCGAATCCCGAGTTTCTCAAGGAAGGCGACGCGGTCAAGGACTGCCTGCGGCCGGATCGCATCGTGATCGGCTCGGACAGCGGCCGCGCGATCGAGCAGCTGAAGACGCTGTATGCGCCGTTCAACCGCAATCACGAGCGCATCGTGCTGATGGACGTGCGTTCGGCCGAACTGACGAAGTACGCCGCGAACGCGATGCTCGCGACGAAGATCAGCTTCATGAACGAGATGGCGAACATCGCCGAACGCGTCGGCGCGGACATCGAACTCGTGCGCCACGGCATCGGTTCGGATCCGCGCATCGGCTACTCGTTCATCTATCCGGGCGCGGGCTACGGCGGTTCGTGCTTTCCGAAGGACGTGCGCGCGCTCGAGCGCACCGCGCGCAGGCATGGCTACGAGGCACGCCTGCTGAGCTGCCGTCGAAGCGGTCAACGATGCGCAGAAGGAAAAGCTCTACGAACTGATCGTCCGCCATTTCGGCGGCGCGCCGAAGGGCAAGACGATCGCCGTGTGGGGACTGGCGTTCAAGCCGAATACCGACGACATGCGCGAGGCCTCGAGCCGCCGCCTGCTCGAGCAGCTCTGGGACGCGGGCGCGAACGTGCGCGCGTACGACCCCGAGGCGCGCGACGAGGCGAAGCGGATCTACGGCGAGCGTGCCGACCTCGTGCTTTGCGACGATGCGGACGCGGCGCTCGACGGCGCCGATGCGCTGGTCATCGTCACCGAATGGAAAGCGTTCTGGAGTCCGGACTTTTCGCGGATCCAGAAGAGCCTGCGTTCGCCGGCGATTTTCGACGGACGCAACATCTACGAGCCCGCTGTCGTCGAAGCGGCGGGCATCGCCTACTACGGCATCGGGCGCGGGCGCAGCCTGCAGCGCGAAACGGGGCTGGCCAGGAAAGCGTAGTCAGGAACATGGCAGCGATCGAAGACCGTCTGACCGAGCTCGAGGTGCGCCTGTCGTTCCTCGACGGCACCGTGCAAACCCTCGATGCGACGGTGGCCGCGCAGGATCGCACGATCGCCGGCATGGCGCGCGAACTCGAACGCCTGCGCGGCGAACTGGCGGGCATGCAGGCGCCCGGCCACGACGTGCGCGACGAACCGCCGCCGCCGCACTATTGAGCTCACGCCTGCTTGATGCCGCAACGAATCCGGGTGTCCCGTGTCTGAATCCCTACGCGATCAATTGCTGAAATCCGGCCTGGCCAAGAAATTGAAGGCCGAGGCGCCGCCGGCTGCGAGACCGAAACAGCGCGACCAACGCAAGCCACAAGCGGGCAAGCAGCGCAGGCGGGCAAGCCACATCAGGCAAACGCCCAGCACGCGAAACCCCATGCCGCCAAAGGTCCGTCGTCGCACGAGCTCAACCTCGCGCACGCTTACGCACTGCGCGCGAAGCAGGAGAAGGACGAGCGCGAATCGGCACAGCGCGAGGTCGAGCGCGTTGCCAGGGAAAAGCGCGAGCGCAAGCAGAAGCTGCTGAACCTGCTCAATGCGAAGGCGCTCAACGCCGCCGACGCCGACACGCCGCGGCATTTTCCGCACGGCAACAAGATCCGTCGCGTCTACTGCACCGCGGCGCAGCTCGTCGAACTCAATCGCGGCGAGCTTGCAGTCGTCCAACTCGCGGGTCGCTACCTGCTCGTGACGCGCGAGGTTGCGCTGCAGGCACAGGGCGTCGACGAGCATGCGCTCGTGCTGCTCTGCGATCCGAATGCGCCGCCCGAAGACGACGTGCCGGCTGACCTGGTCTGGTAGGCGAACGCACATCGGAACGGACTGCGCGGCGAAATGCGCGTGCGCGGAGTGAGTCTCTTTGCCGCAACATGAAAGTATGCCGGCACGTTGGAAAACATTGGCGCTGCAGAAGTGGCGCCGCCACGCAAGGAACGTGGCGGCGCTGTCGCAATCGACCGGCACCGCAGGGGGATGAGGCGCCAGTCTCGATGTAAGAACGGAAAGCGGGCCGGAAACGGATCAGGGACGGATTCGCGAAGAACAGGACGACCTTGGCCGCCTGCAGCGTTTTCAACCCTGATCCCATGCTTCAATGACGAACGTCGCGTCGCCGACGCAAGCCTGGACGGCTTCCGTTCGCCACTCGATATCGCTACTCCACCGCTCGGGAAGAACGTAGTCGTCTCCGATAACGAGCGGGCTGCCATTGGCGGAAAGTCCCGCAGCAATTGTCGGCAGCAGAACTCCGGCCTTGACTGAATATTTGCATGGGTAGCCATTGCCCCCGAGATCAATCACCCCGCCGTCCTTGGCTAGCTGATCAAGCCACATGCGGCCATGTGCACCGGTTTGCCAACGAGCGAGGGCGGGTTCATTGCGTCCCGCATTCTCACGACAGACCAGACATCCCACCCGAGCATCGCACCCCCAGTTTCATGCGCGCATGCGTTCGACGCGAACGTGCGCAACTTGGTTCCCGCTATCAGCGCGTTCCTTCTCTCGGAAAAGGCTCGTCACAGGACCAGAGCAGCACGATCATCGTTGCAAGCCGTCCCATGACCACTTTGGAATCGTGAGGTTGCTCGGGACGTCTTCTGATCCTGTTCGGGTGTGAGGCCATGGTAGTGGTTGTGGCCCAGGCGAAGTATTCATGGAGCACGCGCTGGAGCGAAGGCTCCACGAGCTCGACGTCATCGATGGCGCTGTCGAAGCACTCAATCGCCCTGAGGTCCATCTCCCGGTGAGGGCCATTGCCGCTGTGCATGCGCACCACTGAAGACTCGTTGCCGTACTTTTCGCTATAGGTCGGCGGGCCGCCCCAAGCCTCGCCCCAGTATGCTGCGAGTCGCTCTGTGTGCTGTGGGTGGAAGCCATGACTAAACGCGTGGGCGACAATCTCATCTTGCACCACCCGTTCATGCCATGCACGAGCGAGCCGAAGCACGACTTCGGCACCGCCGATGGCTTCGAATAGGGAAACTGACATCGCTGCTCCTCTGGTAGCTCGAAAATGGATTTGTTCACGGTCAACGCAAGGAGCACCAAACATGGTAGATCACTTCGCTCCTTAACCATCCACGCGATGTCGGCAAGTATTGACGCCCCACTCGACTGTGGATTGATCAATTGCTGCATGAACTGGTGAGCGCGCCAGCACCGTCACAATCCCCATGGCTGCACGTTCGCCATCTTCTGCTGATTGCCACAGCAACATATCTGTGGCGAGGCCATCAGTACTCTGGCAGATACGGCGCAAAATAAAGCCGGGTTGTTGCTTGAGCCATTCATCCACATCCCGGTTTGCCGCGATGAAGCCTTTCATCGTGACACCCTTCGCCAGGCGAAATGTCGTGATTTCCATGGCTTCAGTGCTCACGATTTGCTCACCGCTGAGTGAGATAAAACATGATCCAGCATGGGCTTGCTCCCGGTCCTGGTCAAATGGTGTAGCCGCCAGCCACTTCAATGTTCTGGGCATTGATCCAGCCACCGTCGTCCATCAGTAGCGTTGCAATCACGCGTGCCACGTCTTCAGCCTCGCCCACCCGGTTCAGGGCGGTCTGCGATGCCAGCAGTGCCTCAAATTCGTCATTCAGGCCGCCACCGAGCTCTGTACGAATAGGACCCGGGGATACCGAATTAACCCGAATCCGCCGCTCACCAAACTCCTTGGCCATATAGCGGGAGAGTACTTCGAGACCACCCTTGAATGAGGCATACGGGGCCACACCGGCGGTGGCAACGCGGGTCGTCGCGCTGGTCAGGTTGACGATGCTTGAGCCTTGCTTCAGCAGTGGCAACAGCGTCTGGGTCAGAAAGAACGGACCTTTCAGGTGCACGTTCATCAGGCCATCAAATTGAGCCTCAGTGACCGTCTCAATCAGGGTTGAAAAGACCGTAGCCGGCATTGTTGACCAGCCCGGCCAGTTCGTTCGTATGCCAGATCCGCGCCAGAGTGCGTTCAACAGCACCACGAAATGCGATAAATGAGCTCGTCTCGCCCACATCAAGTTGCAGTGCGGCGGCCTTCCCGCCGAAGTCCGTAATCTGGCGAACGACCTCTTCGGCTTTGGCCGACTGGTTGTTGTACGTCAGGATGACTCCCAGACCGCGACGTGCACATTCCAGCGCAGTACTGGCCCCAATACCGCGGCTGCCGCCGGTAACGATGATGATGTCCATGTGTAGCTCCAATCCGTTTCAAAAGGAGTCCTCATGGTAGAGACGCAGGGCCGACGAATCCTGCCAGTTCGTGCCTCAATCCTGCCTATTTCTGCTTTCTGGATTGCCAGCGCCGTTCAAGACAAGCTCTAATCGAAGCATGGAACAACAGCTCAATGAACTTCGCCATCTCACTGTACACGCCGAAAATCGGCGCACCGAAACAGGTATTCCACGCGTTGCGATGGTGCGCGGTGCAATTCCCGAACACCAGCTTGCGGCGGTTTACGACCCCATGATCAATCTGATACTTCAGGGGAGTAAATCCATGACGGTGGGTGGCCAGACGCTACACTATGACCCGGCGACCTATTTCGTCATGTCGGTGCATTTGCCTGCGGCTGGCGTTGTACAGCCTGCCTCAACGGGGGAGCCCTATCTCGCCATCAGTTTGACGCCTGAACCCCGCGTCATTGCCAATCTGCTCGAGGACCTGCCTGATTCTGTCATCCGGCAAGATGACAGCGAGACGGGGTTCTCGGTTGCCGCGATCACGCTGGAGTTGCTGGATGCATGGGTGCGTATGCTGCGGCTGATGAAGCACCCCGCAGACATCGGCGCATTGGCCCCGGTTTATGAGCGTGAAATTCTCTATCGTGTCTTGCAGGGGCCCATCGGCTGGATGTTGCGTGACATTGCCTTGCCAGACTCTGCGCTGGCACGCGTCAACATGGCCATCCAGCAAATCCGCCGGGACTATGCGTCACCCATGCGTGTAGAGGACCTGGCTGAAATGGCGGCAATGAGTGTTTCGGCATTTCACAGGCACTTCAAGGCCGTGACCGCTCTCAGTCCGCTGCAATACCAGAAACAAATCCGCCTACTACAGGCTCGTGCTCTGCTGGTGGCTGCCGGATACAGCGTAACGGCAGCTGCGTTTGAGGTAGGCTACCAAAGCTCTACCCAGTTCAGCAGGGAGTACACCCGCGAGTTTGGGCTGTCACCGGGAAAGGATGCCACCAGGATCGGCACATCGCAGCGGTCCTGACTGAATAGTTGGGTACCACTATCGGCGACACATTTCCAGGTAGCAGATGAATTCCGACGCCAAAGCATAGCGGGCAGTGACGGTCATGAGCTTGCCATCAGGCCGGGGAAATGTCGTAGGCGTTGTTGCCGTCGATCAGAAATCCATGAAGTAGCCGCCGTTCACCGGAATGTTCGCGCCGGTGATGAAGGCCGCATCGTCCGCCGCGAGGAAATCGACGACGCGTGCGATTTCGAATGGCTCGCCGAGCCGGCCGACCGGGATGCCGGCGACGATCTGGTTGCGCACGGTTTCGGAGAGCGCGCGGACCATCGCGGTGTTGCAATACCCGGGCGAGACGCTGTTGACAGTGACGCCCTTGCGCGCAACTTCGCGCGCGAGCGCCATCGTGAAACCGTGCATGCCGGCCTTCGCGGCGGAATAGTTGGTCTGCCCGAACTGGCCGGTCTGGCCATTGACCGACGAGATGTTGACGATACGGCCGAAACCGCGCTCGCACATGCCGTCGACCACGTTGCGGCACATGTTGAAGACGCCATCCAGGTTGATCTTGAGGACGTCGACCCACTGCTGCGGCGACATCTTGCGCAGGGTCGTGTCACGCGTGATGCCGGCGGCGTTGACGAGGATGTCGATCGGACCATGGGTCGATTCGACGCGTTTGATCAGGGCCGCGCAATCATCGAAGTCAGCAACGTTGAACGGCTCGAAGAAAATCTGCGGCGCTTCGGCGATTTCCTGCCGGAATTCGGCGAGGCGGTCTGGTCGGCTGCCGAGATCGGCCGCGACCACGATGCGTCCGGAACGCGCGAGATATCTGCAGATTTCGGTGCCGAGGCCGCCGATGCCGCCCGTCACGAGCGCGATGCGCTGGTTCATGCTACCCCCGTGGTTTTTCCGCGCTGCACGCCATGCTGCGCCGCAATGGCAGCGGAGAAGTAAAAGTCGAGTCGTTCAGGCGCCCGAGGAACTCAGGACTTGCCTTCCTTGCCGCCGGTCGGTGGATTGCGCTGCCGAATTCGCGGCGGCCTTGAGGAATCCGTCCTGCACCGATTTCCACAGATCGAGGTTGCGCTCGGTCATGTCGTTCAGCATCGACCACGGCGTCTGGCCGAGGATGTTGTTGAGCTGGCTGCGGAACTTGCCTTGCTGGTCGAGGAATATCTGCAGGCTCTTCTCGAGGTAGCTGCCCATGAAGCCCTGCATCGAGTCGCCGTAGAAACGGATCACCTGCGACAGCAGCTGCGTCGTGAACATCGGCTGGCCTTCGCCTTCGTGTTCCGAAATGATCTGCAGCAGCACCGTCCGGGTCAGATCATCGCCGGATTTGGCGTCGCGCACTTCGAATTCGTCGCCGTCGAGCACGAGTTGCCGTACTTCCTCGAGCGTGATGTAACTCGAGATCTCGGTATCGTATAGACGCCGGTTGGGGTATTTTTTGATGATGCGGATTTGTGCCATGCCGCAAAACTAGCAGATTGTGCCGCGCCGCACCAGTGGGTTTGCTGCGCAGCAAAGCGCGGTCAGGCCGACCCGAAGGCGGGTCGCCGCGGAGGCGGCGAAAAAATCGGAAAACGCCTCAGCGCGAGGCAGCGATCTGCTCGCCTTTGGCCGCCAGGTGGTCGTCGGCTACGCGGGTCTCCGCCGGTTTTTCCTGCGTGTGCACGACCTTTGCGTCGACGACGAAGAGAACGATGACATTCTCCTTGCGACGATAGGTCCAGATCTCCATCGGCGGAGAATTCGCATCGCCGGGAATCCTGTCGAGCTTGTCCGGCGGGCCGGCGACTTCGCGCACGTGAGTGACATCGTCCCCTTGGGAGATGAGGCGCTTGCCGAAGAGAACCGATTGCGCAAAGCAGTTGCCGGCAGCAAGGGCGAGGACGATCAGGAAAAAGACGCGATGCATGGGAGTGACGGTCGTAGACATTAATCGATCCAGATTAAAGTTGACGTATGACTCGACGATGACGTCGCCTGTGCCCCCTGCTGCGACGCGGCAATTGTAACGACTCGCGCACGGAAATTTTGTGAGCCATGCCATAGATGCCGCGCGCGAAATCATCATCGACGCACGTCGATGCGTTTCGTACGTTAGCAATGATGGCGCATCGCGCGGGAGCGCGAGACAGCAGGTCGCACCGCGCGACGGAAGGAGTCGCGCGATATCGATTCCTACCAGCCCATGTACTGGCCGCCGTTGATCGACAGGTTGGCGCCGGTGATCCAGCGTGCTTCGTCGTTGACGAAGAACTCGACGGCGTAGGCGATTTCATCGGGCTCGCCGAGGCGGCCGACCGGAATCTGTGCCGCGATCTTGTTGCGCACGTCCTCCGGCACCGCCATCACCATTTCGGTAGCGACGTAGCCGGGCGAAACGGTGTTCACCGTGATGCCGAATTTCGCGTTTTCCTGCGCGAGCGAGATCGTGAATCCGTGCATGCCGGCTTTCGACGCGGCGTAGTTCGCCTGACCGTACTGCCCCTTCTGGCCGTTGATCGAACTGATCTGCACGATGCGTCCCCACTTGCGGTTACGCATGCCGTCGATCAGCGGGCGGGTCACGTTGAAGCAGGAGTTGAGGTTGGTGTTGATGACTTCCTGCCACTGCAGCGCGCTCATCTTGTGGAACGTCGTGTCGCGCGTGATGCCCGCGTTGTTGACGAGGATGTCGATCGTGCCGAGCTGTGCCTCGATCGCCTTCACCATCGTCTCGGCCGACACGGGATTGGAGACGTCGCCCGGCACGATCAGCACGTCGATGCCGGCAGACTTGAGCTGCGCGGCCCAGGCCTTCGCCTTGGTCTCGTCGCGATAGTTGGTCGCGACCTTGTGCCCGGACGATGCAAGGCGCTTGATGATCGCCGTGCCGATGCCACCGGTGCCGCCGGTAACCAGCGCTACGCGTGCTGTCATGACTCCCTCCCGGTTGATGATTCTGTTTTTTCGATCGCATCGAGATCATCGCAGCGAGGTCGTCGCAGTGAGATCAGGCCCGTCATTGCGATCTGTCGTTGCGATCTCGATTTCGTCGCGATTCGATTGTACACGCTTAGAGTTTGCGTTCCGCGCCTCGCCAGCGCTGCGAATCCGCATGCAGTTGCGCCAGTTCGAAGCGGCCGGCGGCGGCACGCAGCATGGCATGCGGTGTGCCGCGAACGTCGATATCGAGGCCGAGAAATTCGAACGCGGCCCGCAGGGCCGGAATCGGATCGGACTTGTCGACCGGGCGCGCGCTGTCGGACTTGGAGAGCTTCGCGCCTTGCGCGTCGAGCGCGAGAGGCAGGTGCAGGTAGGCCGGTGTCGGCAAGCCGAGCAGATGCTGCAGATGGATCTGGCGCGGCGTCGAATCGAGCAGGTCGCAGCCGCGCACGATTTCCGTGATGCGCGCATCCGCATCGTCGACGACCACTGCGAGCTGATAGGCGAACCAGCCCTCGACGCGACGGACGACGAAATCGCCGACTATCGCGAAGCAGTTGCTGCGATTGCGGACCCTGCAGCAGGTCGTCGAAGCCGACCACCACGTCGGCCATCCGCAGCCGCCATGCAGCTGCGCGCTCGCCGTCGGGCGACGCGACGCAGGCGCCGCGGTGCACGCCCTGCGGTCGCGAGCAGGTCCTGCGGCTGCACCAGCACGGGAATACGAGATCCGCGCTCGCGCAGCAGCGTGAACGCGCGCCGGTACGCCGGCTCGCGCCCACTCTGGTGGACGACGGGTTCGTCGGATTCCATCCCGAACGCGGCGAGCGTGGCGAGGATATCCGCGGCCGCACCCGCGACTTCGCGCGGCGGATCGATGTCCTCGACGCGCACGAGCCAGTCGCCGTCCTGCGCGCGCGCGCGCAGCGTAGCTGCCGACGCGCGGCGACGAGCGAGCCGAAGTGCAGCGGGCCGGTGGGCGAGGGTGCGAAGCGACCGCGGTAGCTCATTGGGTACGGCGAGCCGGAGGTTTGTCTTGAAATTCTTTTCAGTTTACCCAAGCTTGCCGCCAATACGGCGCGATTCGTCGCGTCGCGCCGGCTTCGATTCGGAGAACGAGTAACCATGCTGCGCATAGTGTTGTTCGTCCGGCACCAATCTCGCGATCATGCTCGTGCTGAGCATCGTCGTGTCACCTCTTCGGCGCTCGATCGCTGGGCGTACAGCCCATCGGCGGCATCAATCTGCAGGGCCTGCTCGTGTTCTGCGCGTCTTCGGCATCGGCGGCTCGTTGATCTCGTTGGCTGATGTCGAAGACGATCGCGAAGATGTCGGTCGGCGCGCAGGTGATCGCGCAACCGCGCACGCCGACGAACAATGGCTGTTCGATACGGTGCGCGCAGCACGCGCAGAACGCCGGCATCGGCATGCCCGAGATGGCGGTCTACGACGCGCCGGACATGAATGCGTTCGCGACCGGCGCGAGCAGGAATCATGCGCTCGTCGCGGTGAGCACCGGCTTGCTGCGCAGCATGAATCGCGACGCAGATGTCGGCGGTGCTCGGCCATGAGATAACCCATGTCGCGAACGGCGACATGGTGACGCTGGCGCTGATCCAGGGCGTGCTCAACACGTTCGTGATGTTCCTGGCGCGCGTGATCGGCAGCATGATCGACGGCGCGCTGCAGGGCGACCGGGACCGCGAGCGGGCGGCGGCATCGGCTACTTCATCATCACGCTGCTGCTGCAGACCGTGCTCGGGGTGCTCGCGACGTTGATCGTGATGTGGTTTTCGCGCTGGCGCGAGTTCCGCGCCGACGCCGGTGGCGCGCGTCTCGGCGGCCGCGCCGAGCATGATTTCCGCGCTGCAGACCTTGACGCGAAACGCCGGCGAATCGAGTTTGCCCAAGGCCGTGCAGGCGTTCGGCATCTCCGGCGAAGGCGGCATTGCGCGCCTGTTCATGAGCCACCCGCCGATCGCGGAGCGCATCGCGGCGTTTCAGCGCGGCAACTGATATTCCGCGGCGTCGCGTCGGAACAGTTGCGTTGATCCGTCTGCGTCGGATCGCCCGCGTCAGATCGCGGCGATCGTAGCCACGCTCGGGTTCGTTGCAGGAAGTTGCCCTGCACGAAGTTCACGCCGCACGTGAACAGGATCGACATGCTCGCCGCATCCTCGACGAATTCGGCGACCGTCAGCTTGCCTGCGGCGATGCGCCTGCTCGCAGAACTGGCGGATCGAACTCCTGGTTTTCCTTGTTCTTGGTCAGGTCGGCCATGTAGCTGCGGTCAACCTTGAGATAGCCCGCGTCGATGTGCTTCAGCAGCTGGAACGAGTTGACACCCGAACCGAACTGCTCGAGCGCGAAACCGCAGTGCAGCTGTTTGAGGCCGCTGACGAATGCGCGCGCGGGCTTGAGATGGGTGACTACCTTGCTCTCGGCCATTTCGAACACGAGCGCATCGCCGCGCAGGCGTTCGTTCTTGAGCTGCTGCGCGATCCAGGGCAGCAGCGACGCATCTTCGAGTGACGGCGTCGTGAGCTTGATGAAGACGGTCGTATGCCGGCCGGCTTTCTCGCGCTCCGCGACCGACTTGATCGCGCCGGCGATCACGCAGCGGTCGATGCGCTGGCAGCAACCCGTTCTGCTCGGCGACCGGGAAGAACGCATTCGGCATGATCTCGCCTTTTTCGCCGACCATGCGTACGAGGATCTCGTGGAATTCGCCCTCGGCGCCGTGCAGGCTGACGACCGGCTGGTAATAGAGCGAAAAGCCGTTGTTCTTGATCGCGTTCTGCACGCGATTGAGCATTTCGCGGACTTCGCTGGCCGCGGCGCGATCCTGCAGGCCCGGGTCGAGAATGTTGACGCGGTTGCCGCCCTGGTCCTGCGCGGCGCGCAGTGCGGTCGAGGCCTGGCTGAGCACCGTCTGGGCGTGCGCGTTCTTCTCGCCGATCAGCGTGCCGCCGATGCTGATGTTCACGTTGACCGACTGCTTGCCGATCTCGAAGATGTGTTCCTCGAACGTCTTGCGCAACTCCTCGTTGAGCTTGCCGATGGCGTCTGCGTCGCGTCCGTGCAGCAGCACGCCGAACGTGTGCTCGCCCATGCGCGCCGCGACGTCCGCCGTGTCGAGATGGCGGCGCATGAGGTTGGCCATGTCGCCGAGCAGCAGATCGGCGTTGCCGATGCCGATCGTGTCGAGTTGCTTGCGGAAATGATCGGGTTCGACCAGCAGCATCGCCAGATTCGGCGTGCCCGCCGCCGCTTCGGCGACCATGCGATCCAGCTCGCTGAGGCCGTGCGCGCGGTTGTAGAGATCGGTGACGAGATCCTTCGAGCGCAGCGACGTCGATTTCCGCCGCCAGCTCGGCGCTCGCAACGGGGCGGCGCAGCACGATCTGCTGGCACGGCTCGCCTTCGTAGCTGGCCTCGGTGAATTCCATGACGGCGTCGAAGGACTTGCCGTTCGCGCCGCGTGCCTTGATGTCGAGCTTCGCGGGCGGCTTCTCGCCCTTCGAAAGGTTCTTCAGCAGCGTCTTGAAGCCGTCCGCGGCCTCGGGCGCGATCATGTCGAGGATCGACACGCCCTCGATCTCATCGAAGTCCTCGTAACCGAACATCTCGAGATAGGCCTTGTTCGCGCGCACATGCATGCCTTCGTGCACGTAGGCGACCGGATCACGCGAGGACTCGAGCAGGACGTTGCAGCGGCGTTCGGACTCGCGCAACGCGGTCTCGAGCCTGCGCACGCTGCGACGCATCGTGAGGCTTTCGGCTTCACGGCGCACGACGGCGACGAACTGATCGCTGCGCGTGGCCAGCGCGACCGCGTGGGCGGCGTCGCGCAGCGCGTTCGATATGTCCTCCTCGCGCAGCGCGTCGAGCACGACGACGACGGAGACGTCCTTGCCGCCGCGGCTCGCGGCCTGCACCGCCTCGCTCACGTTGGGAGAGGTGCTCTTGCTGTTGATGAGGATGATGTCGGGCGTCTGCGCCTGCATCTGGGCCTCGAACTCGCTCGTGGTGCGCACATGGGCCGCGCGCACGGAAATGCCCGCGTTGCGCAGCATGCTCGTCAGGCGCTCGGCGTCCTCGACCGCGTCCTCGATCAGCAGCAGCTTGATGATGTTGGTGGGAGGTTTGCTCATCGCCAGGTCGCGGTTCCAGCAAAATCAGGGGCTTGAAGCGTTTTACTAGATTCCATCGAAGAACTCCAGAGTTCAACGAAATCGTTTACACGGGGACCTTGTTGGCCCCACCGGCTATTTCACGCACGAGCTTCGGAACGAGGTATCCCGGCAGCTGCGAACGCATTGACGCGACCAGCGCCAGCGCGGCCGCGTCATCGACCGCGAAATGGGCTGCGCCGGCGACGGGGTCGAGCTGATGCAAATAATACGGAAGCACGCCGCAATCGAACAGGCGTTCGGACAATGTGACGAGCCGTTCCGCATCATCATTGATTCCACGCAGGAGCACGCTCTGGTTCAGCAACTGCGCGCCGGCGGCGGCGAGCCGCCTGCAGGCCGCGGCGACGTCGGCGTCGACCTCGTTCGCGTGATTGCTGTGCAGGACGACCGCGACCGGCCACGGCAGCCCGGCGAGCCAGCCCTCGAGTTCCTCGTCGACGCGTTCGGGCAGGACGACCGGCAGGCGCGTATGGATGCGCAGCCGACGCAGGTGCGGCACGCCGGCGAGTGCCTCGGTCAGTTCGGCGAGCTTGGCCGTCGACAGCGAAAGCGGATCGCCACCGGAGAGGATCACCTCGCTCACCGATTCGTCGGAGCGGATGCGGGCGACGGCGTCGCGCCAGCCGTTCGCCGCGGCCGTCTCTTCGGCATAGGGGAAGTGGCGGCGGAAGCAGTAGCGGCAGTTCACGGCGCACGATCCCGTCGCGATCAGGAGCGCGCGCCCGGCGTATTTCTGCAGCACGCCATGCGCCGACTTCGCCGCGAGGTCGCCGACCGCATCGTGCACGAAGCCCGGCGTTTCGACCAGTTCCTGCGCGCGCGCAAGGACCTGCAGCAGCAGCGGATCGGTCGGGTCGCCGAGGCTTCATGCGCGCGACGAAACCGCGTGGCACGCGCGTCGCGAATCCCGTGTCGGTCGCAGGCAGCAGTACGTCCGCGAGGTGCTGCAGATCGAGTGCGCGCAACAATTCGTGCGGATCGGTGATCGCTTCGCGCCACGCTTGCTGCCAGCGGCGCGGGCCGGACGCGCGCGGGCGCGCGTGGCATTCTGCCGCTGCATACTGCGCGGTGATGGGGCTTGCGGTTATCATTGGCGCTCTGAGTACCGGTGCGCCCGGCTTTTTCCTGCGATTTCTATTTTAGCCGCAATCGATGGCGGCTTGTTGCTTACGGAGTACGAAGATGGCCAGTTATGGCATGAACGACGTCAAGAACGGCATGAAGATCATCGTGGACGGCTATCCATGCTCGATCGTCGACACCGAATACGTCAAACCCGGCAAGGGCCAGGCGTTCACCCGCGTGAAGTACCGCAATATCAAGACGGGCCGCGTGGTCGAACTCACGATGAAGTCGACCGATTCGGTCGAGCCCGCCGACGTCGTCGATACCGATATGGAATACCTCTACAACGACGGGGAATTCTGGCACTTCATGCACCCGGAGACACACGAGCAGATCGCCGCCGAGAAGACCGCGATGGCCGACGCCGCGAAGTGGCTCAAGGGCAACGAGAACTGCATCGTGACGCTGTGGAACGGCGCACCGTTGACCGTTTCGCCGCCGAATTTCGTCGAACTCGCGATCGTCGAGACCGACCCGGGCGTCAAGGGCGACACCGCCGGCAGCGGTGGCAAGCCGGCCAAGCTCGAGACGGGCGCCGTCGTCCGCGTGCCGTTGTTCGTGCCCAACGGCGAAATGATCCGTGTCGATACGCGCACCGGCGAATATGTCGGCCGCGTGAAAGCTTGATTGGCGCACGGCTTTTGACGCGGATCAACGCGGATTGACGCGGATCAAACAGGAATTGACGGATGTTCGTCGTCTTGTCCGCCTTGATCCGCGTTCTTCGCTCTTCATCCGCGTAATCCGCGTTTCACGCTCCGGTTCGAGCAGCAGCAAGGAATGAAAAACGTCGATCAGATTCTCGAAGCGCGCTGGGTCGTCCCGGTCGAACCGCATGGCGTGGTGCTCGAGCACCATGCGGTGTCGCTGTCCGGCGCAATGATCGTCGACGTGCTGCCCATCGCCGAAGCGCGCGCGAAGCATCCGAACGCGAAGCGCGTCGACCTCGGCGAGCATGCGCTGATCCCCGGCCTCGTCAACGCGCACACTCACAACCCGATGACGCTCATGCGCGGGCTCGCGGACGACCGGCCGCTCATGACCTGGCTGCACGAATACATCTGGCCGGCCGAAGCGAAGGTGGTCGGCACCGAATTCGTGCGCGACGGCGTCGAACTCGCGATCGCCGAGATGCTGCGCGGCGGTACGACCTGCTGCAGCGAGAACTACCTGTTTCCCGACGCGCAGGCCGCGACCTACCTCAAACACGGCTTCCGTGCGGTCGTCGGCCTGCCGTTCATCGAATTTCCGACGCCCTGGGCGCAGACCCGCGACGAGTATTTCGACAAGAACCTTGCCGTGCACGACGAATACCTCGGCGAGAAGCTGGTCACGACGACACTCGCGCCGCACGCGCCGTACACGGTGTCGAACGAGGCGTTCGAGCGCATCCGCATGCTCGCCGACCAGCTGGATCTGCCCGTGCACATCCACGTGCACGAGACCGCGCAGGAGATCGACGATGCCAGGCGCGACCACGGCATGCGTCCGCTCGCGCGCATGGCGGCGCTCGGTCTGGTCAACGATCACCTCATCGCGGTGCACATGACGCAGCTGCTCGACAGCGAGATCGCGCAGCTGGCCGAGGCCGGCGCCTCGGTCGTGCATTGCCCCGAGTCGAATCTCAAGCTTGCGAGCGGCTTCTGTCCCGCCGAGAAGCTGCGCAAGGCAGGCGTGAATCTCGCGATCGGCACCGATGGCTGCGCGAGCAACAACGATCTCGACATGTTCGGCGAGATGCGCACGGCCGCGCTGCTGGCAAAAGGCGTCAGCAACGATGCGAGCGCGTTCGATGCGGCCTTCGCGCTGCGCGCCGCAACCCTGCACGGGGCGAAGGCGATCGGCCTTGGCGAACGCGTCGGTTCGATCGAACCCGGCAAGGAAGCCGACCTCGTCGCGGTGCGCCTCGGCGACATCGAGACGCAACCGGTCTATCACGCCGTGTCGCAACTCGTCTACGCGACCGGACGGCATCAGGTAAGCGACGTCTGGATAGCCGGCGTGCGCAAGCTCGAGAACGGCGTGCTCGCCGGTATCGACCTGGGCTCGATACGCGAGAAGGCGGCGCTCTGGCGCAGCCGCATCGCGACGGACCGATGACCATTGGACTGATCATGCCGACCGAGAACGTCAGCAGCGCCGAAACGGCGAAATTCGACCGCCTCGCGAGTCGCTGGTGGGACGTCGATGGCGAGTCGCGGCCGCTGCACGACCTGAATCCCGTGCGCTTCGACTATGTCGCGGGGCGCGTCTCGCTGAAGGGCGCCAAAGTGCTCGACGTCGGCTGCGGCGGCGGCATCCTGAGCGAGTCGCTCGCGCGCGCCGGCGCGACCGTCACGGGCATCGATCTCGCGCCGCGCGTGCTCGACGTGGCGCGGCTGCATCTGCATGAGTCGGGATTGCACGTCGACTATCGCGAAACCAGCGTCGAGACGCTTGCCGCGGAGATGCCCGGCGCGTTCGATGCCGTGACCTGCATGGAAATGCTCGAGCACGTACCCGACCCGGGCAGCGTGATCGGCGCGTGCGCCGCACTGCTCAAACCGGGCGGCGTGATCTTCCTGTCGACGCTCAACCGCACGCCGCTGGCGTTCGGCGCGGCGATCGTCGGCGCCGAATACGCGTTCAACCTGCTGCCGCGCGGCACGCATCATTACGCGCAGTTCATTCGCCCGGCGGAACTCGCGGCCGCGTTGCGCAGCGGCGGGCCTCGAACTCGAGGACGTGCGCGGGCTCGCCTACAACCCGCTGTCGCGGCGAGCAACGCTCACCCGCAACGTGCAGATCAACTACCTCGCGTGCGCGCGCAAGCCCGCATGACGGACGCTGCTACAAACGCAAGACCGCACGACATCCAGGCCGTCTTTTTCGATCTCGACGGAACGCTGATCGATTCCGCGCCCGATCTGATCGCGGCGATGCAGCGCCTGCGCGCCGAGCTCGGCGAAGCGCCGGCCGACGTCGCGCGCGTCGGTGCCGTCGTCTCCAAGGGCGGGCGCGCGATGTTGCGTGAAGGCTTTCCGGACATCGACGAAGCACGCGTGGAAGTGCTGCTGCCGCGTTTTCTCGATCTGTATGCCGAGGCGATCGCCGTCCACACGCGTCCTTTTCCCGGTGTCGAGGAGCTGCTCGCCGAACTCGAGTCGCGGGCGATCCGCTGGGGCATCGTGACGAACAAGCCCGGCCGCCTGGCCCGCGTCGTCGTCGCCGAACTCGGCTGGGACGCGCGCAGTGCGGCGCTCGTGTCGGGCGACTGCCTGCCTCAGCGCAAGCCCGACCCGACGACGCTGCTGCATGCCGCGTCGCTCGCCGACGTGTCGGCAGCGCGCAGCGTCTACGTCGGCGACGACGTCCGCGACATCGAGGCGGGGCGGCGTGCGGGCATGATCACGGTCGCTGCCGCGTGGGGTTACCTCGACGGCGAGGATCCGCACGAATGGAGTGCCGACCACGTCATCGCGCAGCCGCGCGAACTGTTCCGCGCGCTCGGTCTGCGTTGAGCTTGCGTCGGGCACGCCTGTGACGGACCACGCCTTGACCGAGACAGACCAGGCCTTCGCGAGCTTCGAGCGGAAATGGCTCGCGGCCAACCCCGAGCAGGTGATGGTTGCGCCTTTTGTCGCGCCTGCTGCGCGTCTTCGGGTCGCCGCGTTCGGCTGCCTCGTGCACGAACTCAGTGCTGCGGCGTACGAGATCCGTGAGCCCGAGGTCGCTGCGGCGAAGCTTGCCTGGTGGGCGCAGGAGCTCGAAGTCGCCGCGACCGGGCACGCGCGTCACCCGGTCAGCCATGCGTTGTTCGACGAAACGGCGATGGCGGCCGACCGCTCGTTGTGGCCCGCGCTCGCCGTCGGCGCGCTCAAGCAGGTCGAGGCTGGCGCCTGCGCTTCGCTCGACGAACTGATCGAGCGGCGCGAACCGTTCTCTCTCGCGATCGCGGATGCAGAATCCACCTTGTTTCTCGGCGGGACGGCGAACATCGACGCGAACGCGGCGTTGTGGACGCTGTCGTCGCTTGTGCGTGCGCTGCAGCATGTCGCGCCCAGGCAGGAAAGACTGCCGCAAGAGGGGCTATCGCAGGAGGTGCTGTCGCAGGAAAGGCTGCCGCTGCCACTCGATCTGCTTGCGCGGCACGGTCTGACGCGCTCCGACCTCGCGACCGAAAGCGCCACGCGCGATGCGCTGATCAAGGACTATCTCTCCGCGTTGCGATTCGAATTCGCCGGTGCGCAGGGTGTCGCGTCCGCGCGCACGCTCGCGCAGCGCGTGCGCGTGCGCAGCGATCTCGCGCTGATCGCACGTGCGCTGAAGGCGCCCGACGCGGCGGTGTACATGGGTTCGCATCCGCGCAGCGGGCGTGTGCGCGGGCTGTACGACGCATGGCGCGAGGCGCGCGCGATCGCGCGCGGCGCCTGACCGTTCCGGCGTCTTGCGGATGCGCTAGAGGAACCGGTGCATCACGTAGGCATCGACGAGACCGAGACGCGCGTGCCGGAACACCTGCGGCAGCGTGCCGACGATGCGGAACCCGTGTTTCTGCCAGAGGCGGACCGCAGTGTCGTTGCTGCTGACGACGCAGTTGAACTGCATCGCCAGGAATCCAGCCGTGCGTGCGGTGGCGAGTGAATGTTCGCACAGCGCGCCCGCGACGCCGCGGCCGCGCGCTTGCTGCGCGGTCATGTAGCCGGCATTGGCGACGTGGCTACCCGGGCCCGCCTGGTTCGGCTTGAGCATGTAACAGCCGACGACGCTATGGCCTAGCAGGTCACCGCCCGGCGCGTCGTCGGCTTGGGCAACGAAGCACCGCGCCAGCGCGGTCGTCCACAGGTCGCGTGCCTGCTCGAAGCGCATGTCGGGCGCATAGGCATAGGTCTCTCCGGCCGCGACGATCGCATGGAAAATCGGCCAGACCTCCGCGAATTCGTCTGCGCCGATTTCGCGGATGACAAGATTCACGGCTTTGCGACAGCAGCTGGTTTCGGCAAGCAGCTCGGGATCGAGCCGGGTCTCGAACCAGTTGAATCCCCAGTGCACGTGCGGGCCCGTGGCGCGGCCGGTCGCACCCGACAGGCCGAGCTGCTGTCCGGAGTGGATCTTCTCACCGACCTTCACGTCGAGCCGGCTCATGTGCAGGAACGAACTCGTGAGGCCGAAACCGTGGTCGAGCAGCACGGTGCCGCCGGTCAGGTACGAGGTCGGGCGCGGCGAACGTGACGACGCCCGCCGCGGGCGCATGCATCGGCGTGCCGGTCGGCACGGCCATGTCGAGACCGAAATGCGGCGTCATTCGGCGTACCGTTGTCGATGCGCTGGCTGCCGTAGATTCGCCGCTGATGCGGGCGCCCTGCACCGGCAGCGAGAACCCGGCGAGAAAGTCCTCGCGGTCGTCGTCGCGTTTGCGTGCTTCGACCACGCGTTTCTGTTCGCGCTCGATGCGCGCGGCGATTTCCGGGTTCGGCGTTACGGTTTGTCTGCGGCAGCCCTTCGAGGCGTTCGATATGGTATTGGCGCTTTTCGACCGGGACGGAGACCGTTTCGGTCTTGCCGTTGCTGTAGCGGACATGCAGCTCGATCTTGGCGGGCGCGTCGCGATCGAGGCCGAACACGAATACGCCATCCTTGCCGACGCGGCAACGGTGCGCACCGTATTCGATCTTGCGCTAGGCGGTGCGTGACCGATCACGAGCTGGCCTTGCTGCAGGTGTTCGGGCAGGCGCACGGCGCCTCGGCGGCCTCGGCGGCGAAAGTGGGAGTCGCGTGAAAGGCGGCGCGATTGCAATGCAGGCGGCACCTGTCCGGATGGCTTTCATCCCGGTGCCCATCATCGATCGAACTCCAGGCGCCGTCCGAGGCGGCTGTCGTCGAGCTTGCCTTCGTGCCAGGCGAGGTGGCCGTTGACCCAGGTCGCGTCGACCGTCGAGCGGAAACGCGTGCCTTCGAACGGCGACCAGCCGCATTTCGACAGCACGTCTCGGCGCGCGTCACTTCGTGCGGCTTGTTCGGGTCGATCAGCACGAGATCGGCCCAGTAGCCTTCGCGGATGAAGCCGCGCTCCTTCACGTTGAACAGGCGGGCAGGGGCGTGCGCGGTCTTCTCGACGATCAGTTCGAGCGGCAACTGGCCGTCGAACCAGCGTTCGAGCGCGCACTGCAGCACCGAATTGCACGAGCGGCAGGCCGGATGGCGCCTTTTCGTAGGGCTGCTGTTTTTCTTCCCAGCGTGTGCGGCGCGTGATCGGTCGCGAGGACGTCGAGTGCGGCCTTCGATCAGCGCGGCGATGATCGCCGCGCGGTCGGCCGGCGACTTGATCGGCCGGGTTGCATTTTATCAAATTACCTTTTTGCGCATAATCCACTTCGCTGAAATGCAGGAAGTGCACGCAGGTTTCGGCAGTGATGCGCTTGCCGTCGGGCGGCCCGGGTGCGAACAGCTGCAGTTCGTCGGCAGTCGATGATGTGCAGCACGTGCAGGCGCGTAGTCGTGGCGGCGGGCGAGTTCGATCGCGAGGCGCGTCGACTTGATGCAGGCTTCGCGCGAGCGGATGTACGGATGGCGCTCGACCGGAATCGCGTCGCCGTACTTCGCGCGCTCGATGGCGAGGTTCGCCTCGATCGTCGGCGTGTCCTCGCAATGCGTCGCGATCAGCACCGGTGCGTCGCGAAAGATGCCGTCGAGCGTCGCCGGATTGTCGACGAGCATGTTGCCGGTCGATGCGCCCATGAACACCTTGATGCCGCAGGCCGCGCGCGGATCGAGGTTGCGGATTCGGTCGAGGTTGTCGTTCGTCGCGCCGAAATAGAACGCATGGTTGGCGAGCGACTTGCTGCGCGGCGCGCTCGTACTTGTCCGCGAGCGCCGGCATAGTCGGTCGTCGTCGGCTTCGAGTTCGGCATCTCCATGAAACTCGTCACGCCGCCGGCGACGGCCGCGCGCGATTCGGTGAAGAAATCGCCCTTGTGCTCGAGACCGGGTTCGCGGAAGTGCACCTGGTCGTCGATCATGCCGGGCAGCAGCAGACGGCCGCGCGCATCGAAGACGACGTCGCCCGGGCGCGGCGGCAATGATTCGGCGCAACCTGGTCGATGCGCCCGTCGCGGATGCGCACATCGCGCGGAAAAGCGGCGTGCCTTCGTTGACGATGTCGGCGTTGACGATCAGGGTGTCGGTCATGGCGTCCGTTCGGTCTTGTTTCGCTGCCGCCAGCGGCGGGTTGCGTACGGCGCAGTGTAAACGTCTGCGGCACCTCATCGAAACCGCCGGTGCACAACGGCTGGCAGCGCGCAATGCGCCAGGCGCGAGCAGGCCGCCACGCGCGGCGCCGAATCGCGCCACGGCGACGCGCGCATAGTCCGAGCAGGTCGGGTGGAAGCGGCAGCGGGCGCCCAGCAGCGGACTCAACAGACGCTTGTATGCGGCGATCAGTGCGAGCAGAATTCGGGTCACGAGACCATACTGGCGGGGTGGCGGGCTGTGAGGCCCGTCGGGAGCGGCTCGAAAGACAAGGAGTGGTTGCCGCAGGTGGGCACTTTAGGCTATAACACGCGACCGCCGAGCGACAATGGTGAGAGGACATGGCAACGCAAGAAGCATAAACCGGCGCCCTGCTGCCAAGAAGAAGGCAGGTGCGAGCAAGGCCAGCGCGAAGAAGCCTGCCGCGAAGAAAGCGGCTGCGCCGAAGAAGAGCTCGCGCCAGCGCAAGCCCGTGCCAAGCCGGTAAAGGCGGCAAAACCCGCGCCGAAGAAGAAGGCCGCGCCAAGCAAGTCATCCAAAGTCGTCGCGAAATCGAAACCTGCCGCGAAGAAAATCGTCGCCAGGACGCCGGTGAAGACTGCTGCGGCGAAAAAGCCGCGCCGGTTCAGGCCGCGTCCAAGAAGCCCGCCGTACCATCCAGCAAGCCCGCACAATCCAAACACTGCATCAACGAAAGGCAAAATGGCTGCAACAGCACAATCTGTTTCCGACACCGTATCGCGTGAAGATGGCCGCTATGCGCTGCCGAGCACGGTCGTCATCGAACTGCCGCCAATTACCTCCGCTCGCGCGAAGGAGGAGTACATGGGTCCGCGTCACCTCGCCTATTTCCGCGCCAAGCTGCAGAAGTGGCGCGAGGACCTGGTCGAGGAATCCAAGCAGACGATCGACAACCTGCGCGACGAAGTGCGCGACGTCGGCGACGAGGCCGAGCGCGCCACGCGCGAGACCGAGAATTCGCTCGAACTGCGCACGCGCGACCGCTATCGCAAGCTGATCGGCAAGATCGACAAGGCGCTCAAGCGCATCGAGGAAGGCCGCTACGGCTTCTGCGAGGAAACCGACGAAGAAATCGGCATCGAGCGCCTCGAAGCGCGTCCGATCGCGACGCTGAGCCTCGATGCGCAGGAGCGCTGGGAGCATCGCCAGAAGCAGATGGGCGATTGATAGACCCGTCGTCCCACCGACAAGGCGCTGAACCATGGATGCGTTCAACTACCTGTCGGTTCTGCTCTCGATCATCCTCGGTCTTGCGATAACGCAGATCCTCAAGGGCGTGCGCGGCATGGTGCTGTCGCGCGAACGGGTCGTGCCGTACTGGCCGACGTTCGTGTTCGCAGCATTGCTGTTCCTGATCGACGTACAGGTCTGGTGGGCGTATTTCGACTTGCGCCACGTGCAGCAGTGGACGTTTCCGCTGTTCGCGGTGATCCTGACCCAGACGACCTGCCTGTATCTCCTCGCGGCACTCGTGCTGCCCGATTTCTTCGGCGAACAGACCGTTGACTTGCGCAAGCATTACTACGCGCATCACCGCATATTCTTCGGCCTGTTCATCGTCGGGCTGATCGCGAGCCTCGCGAAATCGGTCTTCCGCGAAGGTCATCTGCCGGACGACAGGGTCGACGTGGCGTTCCACCTCGGCTGGATGACGATCGCGGTTATCGCCGCGATCACGAAGCGCGAGTGGTTCCACAAGCTGGCCAGCGTCATCAGTGCGCTCGCGTTTCTCGCCTACATCGCGCTGCTGTTTGCGCGCCTGCGCTGACAGCGCTCGCGACCTCAACTTTTTCCCAGTGCCGCCTTCGCGTATTGCTTGATCGTCGAGAGCATCGCCGCGAGGCCGTTGCTGCGCGTCGGCGACAGGTGCTTGGCGAGGCCGATCGCCTCGATATAGCTCGGCTCGGTATCGACGATTTCCTGCGCCGACCGGCCCGAGTAGACGCGCAGCAGCAACGCGATGAGGCCGGAGACGATCGCCGAATCGCTGATCGCGCGGAACACGAGCCGGTTCGCGTCGCCGTCGGCGACCAGCCACACCTGCGACTGGCAGCCCTGCACCTTGTGCGCTTCGGTCTGCAGCGCGGGCGGAAACGGCGGCAGCTTGCGGCCGAGGTCGATCAGATACTGGTAGCGCTCGGTCCAGTCGCTGAAGAACGAGAATTCCTCGGCGATCGCGTCCTGGGCCTGCTGGGCGTTTCGGTCGCGGTATCGCTCGTGGCAGGCAGCCGATCAGGTTGTGCATTCATCGGTCTTCTCCGCGTCGAGCGCGACCCGCTTCCAGCGCGGGCCTTGCGGGCGTGTCCTCGACGACGATGCCCAGCGCGAGCAGGTCGGCACGCAGGCGGTCCGCTTCGGGGAAGTTCTTCGCCTTCTTCGCGGCCTGGCGCGCATCGACGAGCGACTGGATATGCGCCTCGTCCGCGGCGCCCGCGGGCGAATCGCCGCGGAACCACTGCTCCGGATCGGCCTGCAGCAGGCCGAGGAACGCGCCCGCCGCGAGCAGCGCCGCCTTCGCCTGCGCTTTCCCGTCGGCAGCGGTGGTCTTGCGAGCGTCGTCCGCCAGGCGGGAGAGCTGCGCGAGCGCCTCGGGCGTGTTCAGGTCGTCGGCGAGGGCCGCAACGAATTCTTCGGGCAGATCGGCAGCCGCGTGCGCAGGGCACGGAGGCCAGGTCGCGCAGCGTCGTGTACAGGCCGTCGAGCGTGCGCCGCGCCTGATCGAGCGCGGACTCGGACCAGTCGAGCGGCTGGCGGTAGTGCGCCTTCATGAGCATGTAGCGCAGCAGCTCGGGCGGGTGTTTTTCGAGCAAGTCGTGCAGCACCATCGTGTTGCCGAGCGACTTCGACATCTTGCGCCCTTCGATCGTCGAGCATGCCGTTGTGCAGCCAGAAGCGCGCGAAGATGCGGCCGCCGTGCGCGCAGGTCGATTGCGCGACCTCGTTCTCGTGGTGCGGGAACAGCAGGTCGTTGCCGCCTGCATGGATGTCGATCGTCTCGCCAAGGTGCGTGGCGGCCATCGCCGAGCATTCGATGTGCCAGCCGGGGCGGCCGCGGCCCCAGGGGCTGTCCCAGCCCGGGAGGTCGGGCGTCGACGGCTTCCAGAGGACGAAATCGGCCGGATTCTTCTTGTACGGCGCGACTTCGACGCGCGCGCCCGCGATCATTTCCTCGGTCGAGCGGCCCGACAGATGGCCGTAGGCGCCGTACGAGGACACGTCGAACAGGACGTGCCCGTCCGCCGCGTAGGCATTTCCGCCCGCGATGAGCTGCTCGCACATCGCGACGATCTCGGCGATGTGCTGCGTGGCATACGGGATGACATCGGGCGCGTCGACGCCGAGCCTGGCCATGTCCTCGGCGTAGGCCGCGGCAAACCGCCGCGTGATCACCTCGATCGGCACGCCCGCGTCCTGGGCCGCCTTGTTGATCTTGTCGTCCACGTCGGTGACGTTGCGCGCGTAGACCACGTGCTGCGGCCCGAAGACGCGCCGCAGCAGGCGGACGAGCAGGCCGAATACGACCGGGCCGCGCGCGTTGCCGATGTGCACGTAGTTGTACACCGTGGGGCCGCACAGGTAGAGCGTCACGCGTGAAGGGTCGAGCGGGACGAAGTCCTCGACGCGGCGGGTCAGTGAGTTGTGTAGTCGTATTTTCATCGCGAATCCTTGCCCGAATTGTAGCGCAAGGCAGCGATTCAGACTCCGGAATCCGCTCTAAATCATTGCTTTTCGAAGCGCTTTCGCCGGCTCTGCCTTAGCGAACATTCAGCCAGGTCGTGTTGTAATTCGCCCCGTTGAACGTGCCGCGCGCAGCCATCGCCGGGAACCGATCTGCACGGCAGGCACGTGGTGAGGGTAGTCGAAACGATCTGTCCTCACGGGATTTGGAGTCGCTAAAACTATGAAATCATCTTCCAGCATTCTCTTCGCGAGCATGGTGCTGGCGGCAAACATCGGATTTGCCCAGTCCGGATTCGCCCAGGATCGCGCCGCGCCGATGCGGACGGTTGCGCATCCGCCGCCGAACATCGAGGAATCGACCCGCTACGGCTGGGCCGTGGTGCTGCGCGTCGATCCGATCTACGACCAGGCTGATGCGGGTTCCGCGAACGGACCGGACGAGTGCGTCGAGGCGCCGCCTGCGCCGCCCCCGCCGCCTCCGCAGCCGCGGCAGGACACGCGCGGCGGCGGTACCGTGATCGGCGCGATCGTCGGTGGCGTCGTCGGCAGCCTCTTCGGCAAAGGCGACGGACGCAGGGCCGCAACCGCGGTCGGTGCGGTCGCGGGCGGCGTGATCGGCCACAACGTCGCGGCGTCCAACGACCAGCGCGCAGCGCAGTTCGAACCGGTGTCGCCACCGCCCGGCGCTGGCGGCGAACCCCGTTGTCCGGATGCGAGCAACAATGCGCAACGCCGCATCGTCGGCTACGACGTCGAATACCGCTACGGCGGCGAGGTGTACATGGCCCGCCTCGCGTACGATCCCGGCGACCGCATGCGCGTCAGGATCAGCGTCGTCCCGGCGGAATAGCCATCTAGGCGGCCGCTGGCGCGGTGGTTTCCTGATGCCAGATCCACTGATTTCTGTTGCACTGCGCAACGCTTCGGTGCATCATTCGGCACCGCCAGCGTTTTCGCAAGAACACGATGACCGAATGCCGCGTCCACTGTGAAGTCCTGAGCAGCGCCGATATGGCCGCTGGCATGACCTCGCGCGCGCGTCGACCGGAAATGGAAACATTGGCCGGGTAAGCTCATCGCGCGCGTTTGCTTCAAATCGACGATAGCCCGGCCCCAGCGCCGGGTTTGTCGTTTTTAGGCTTCGCAAACGCGCACGAAATCCGCTGAATCGCTTCGAATACTTCAACTTGTTAGGGATCGAGATGGGAATTCGCCACTTTCTGAGTACGCAGGACTGGAGCCGCGCCGAACTCGACGCACTGCTCGCGCAGGCGGCCGCGTTCCGGAACCACAAGCTCGGAGACGACCTCCGTGGTCGCTCGATCGCGCTGCTGTTCTTCAACCCGTCGATGCGCACGCGCACGAGCTTCGAACTCGGCGCCTTTCAGCTCGGCGGCCACGCGATCGTCCTGCAGCCCGGCAAGGACGCCTGGCCGATCGAGTTCGACGCCGGCACGGTCATGGACGGCGAAACCGAGGAGCACATCGCCGAAGTCGCGCGCGTGCTGTCGCGCTACGTCGACCTGATCGGCGTGCGCGCGTTCCCGAAGTTCAAGGACTGGTCGGTCGACCGCGAAGACCGTGTGATCCACGCGTTCGCGAAGTACGCGACCGTGCCGGTCATCAACATGGAGACGATCACCCATCCGATGCAGGAACTGGCGCATATCCTCGCGCTGCAGCAGCACTTCAAACGCGACGCCGGATCCCGGAGCGGTCTGCGCGGCAGGAAGTACGTGCTGACCTGGACCTACCATCCGAAGCCGCTCAACACCGCGGTCGCGAATTCGGCGCTGCAGATCGCGACGCGCTATGGCATGGACGTGACGTTGCTGTGCCCGACGCCCGAATACGCGCTCGACCAGCGCTACCTCGACTTCGCGCAAGCAGAATGTCGCCGAGAACGGCGGCAGTTTCAGGATCAGCCACGACGTCGAGGCAGCGTATCGCGGCGCGGACGTCGTCTACGCGAAGAGCTGGGGCGCGCTGCCGTACTTCGGCAACTGGGAGCCGGAAAAGCCCATTCGCGACGCGCACAAGCACTTCATCGTCGACGAGGCGAAGATGGCGCTCACGAACAACGGCGTGTTCAGCCATTGCCTGCCGCTGCGGCGGAACATCAAGGCGACCGACGCGGTGATGGACTCGCCCGCGTGCATCGCGATCGACGAGGCCGAAAACCGCCTGCACGTGCAGAAGGCGGTCATGGCGGCGCTCGTGGCGCAAACGAAAGACGGAAGCGCGCTAGTGGGAAAATCGGCGACCTGAGAGCAGCACCGGGAAGCATTCACCGCTCACGGCGCACAATTCAATCAATCAAGAACACTGCGAAATACGACAATGACCGCAAACAAAAAGACATCGTCCTCGCCTTTTCGGGCGGCCTCGACACGAGCTTCTGTGTACCGTACCTGCAGGAGCGCGGCTACCGCGTGCACACGGTATTCGCCGACACGGGCGGCGTCGATGCGGAAGAGCGCGCGTTCATCGAGGCGCGCGCACAGGAACTCGGCGTTGCGAGCCATGTCACGGTCGACGGCGGGCCGGCGATCTGGTCGGGCTTCGTCAAACCGTTCGTCTGGGCGGGCGAGGGCTACCAGGGGCAGTATCCGCTGCTCGTGTCCGACCGCTATCTCATCGTCGAGGCGGCGCTCAAGCGCTGCGACGAACTCGGCACGAAGTACATCGCACACGGCTGCACCGGCATGGGCAACGACCAGGTGCGCTTCGACCTCGCGGTCAAGGCGCTCGGCGACTACGTGATCGTCGCGCCGATCCGCGAGATCCAGAAGGAGCACACGCAGACGCGCGCCTACGAGCAGCAATATCTCGAGCAGCGCGGTTTCGACGTGCGCGCGAAGCAGAAGAGCTACACGATCAACGAGAACCTGCTCGGCGTGACGATGTCGGGCGGCGAGATCGACCGCTGGGAAGCGCCCGGCGAGGGCGCGACGGGCTGGAACGCAGCACGCGCGGACTGGCCGTCGCAGCCGCTGCAGGCGAAGTTGACGTTCGTCGACGGCGAGGCGGTTGCGCTGAACGGCGAGAAGCTCGCGGGGCACGAGATTGCTTGCGCGACTCAATCGCGAGTTCGCGAAGTACGGCGTCGGCCGCGGCCTCTACACGGGCGACACGACGATCGGCCTCAAGGGCCGCATCATCTTCGAGGCGCCGGGTCTCGTCGCGCTGCTGACCGCGCATCGCGCGCTCGAGGAGGCCGTGCTCAGCAAGCAGCAGAACCGCTTCAAGCACGATGTCGCGCGCAAGTGGGTCGAACTCGTCTACGAGGGCTTCTTCCACGATCCGCTCAAGGCCGACCTCGAGGCATTCCTCGCCTCGTCGCAGCGCTGCGTCAACGGCGACGTCACGATCGAGACGCAAGGCGGCAACGTCGGTGCGATCGCGGTCGAGTCGCCGCATATTCTCAATGCGAAGGGCGCGACGTACGCGCAGTCGGCCGACTGGGGCGTCGAGGAAGCCGAAGGCTTCATCCGTCTCTACGGCATGAGTTCGACGCTCTGGGCCGAGGTGAACCGCTAGTCCCGCCTGGACGCCGCGACAACGACGAGCGATCGAACTGACCGAACGAGCAATCGACATGACCGAACGAGCAATCGACATTACCGGGCAGGCGCCAGCACTGCGCATCAGCACCGATCGGGACGATCTCGACGTCGCGCTGATCCACGATTTCCTCGCGAACCAGTCGAGCTGGGCGAAGGGAATCGATCTCGCGCGCGTGCGCAAGTCGATCGCCAATTCGCTGTGCTTCGGCGGCTTCGTCGGAAAGCAGCAGGTCGCGTTTCGCGCGCGTGATCTCGGACTTCGCGACGTTCGCCAACCTCGTGGACGTGTTCGTCCTGCCCGCGTATCGCGGCCGCGGTTACGGCACGCAACTGGTCGAGATCATCGTCGCGCATCCCGAACTTGCAGGGACTGCGCCGCTTCACGCTCGCGACTGCCGACGCGCACGGCCTGTACGAGCGCTTCGGTTTCGCGCTGCCTTCGCGGCCCGCGAACATGATGGAAATCTACGTGCCGAACATCTACGAAATCGCGGGGCTGCGATGAGCGCTTTGCTCGCAGCGACGCTCGATCATCTGCGCGCGCTCGTCGCGTTCGACACGCGCAATCCGCCGCGCGCGATCGGCACGGGCGGCATCTTCGACTATCTGCGCGCGAATCTGCCCGGGTTCGACTGCACGCTGACCGACCATGGTGCCGGCGCGGTCAGCCTGCTGGCCGTGCGCGGCAGGCCGAGATTCCTGTTCAACGTGCATCTCGACACCGTGCCGGCCTCGCCGCACTGGTCCGCGATCCGTTCGAGCTGCGGGTCGACGACGATCGCGCGATCGCGCTCGGCGCGTGCGACATCAAGGGCGCCGCGGCGGCGCTGCTGACTGCGGCCACGCATTCGCAGGGCGATGCGGCCTTCCTGTTCACGACCGACGAGGAAGCGAACGACCCGCGCTGCATCGCGGCGTTTCTCGCGCAAAAGCGGCCATTCGACGCGGTCATCGTCGCCGAGCCGACGCGTGGCGAGGCGGTGCTCGCGCATCGCGGCATCAGTTCGGTGCGCATGGCGTTTGCGGGCCGCGCGGGCCACGCGTCGGGCGGCAACGCGACGAGCGACAGCGCCGTGCATCAGGCGATCCGCTGGGGGCAGGGCGCGCTCGATTTCGTCGAGGCGCAGTCGCACGCGCGTTTCGGCGGTCTCACCGGACTGCGCTTCAACATCGGCCGCGTCGAAGGCGGGATCAAGGCGAACGTGATCGCGCCGGCCGCGGAAGTACGCTTCGGCTTTCGTCCGTTGCCGTCGATGAGCACCGATACGTTGCTCGCGACATTCCGCGAGCAATGCGGGGTCGCACCCGCGGAATTCGAGGAGACGTTCCGCGGACCGCTCGCTGCCGGCGGGCGACGTCGCGCGGCCGAAACCCGTCGCCTCGCCGCGCGCGACATCGCCGACGAACTCGGCCTGCCGATCGGCAACGCGGTCGATTTCTGGACCGAGGCGTCGCTGTTCTCGCAGGCCGGCTACACCGCGATCGTCTGCGGGCCGGGCGACATCGCGCAGGCGCATACTGCCGACGAATTCGTGGAATTGTCCCAATTGCAGCAAATCACCGAAAGCTACATCCGGATCATCGACCATGCAGGACGCATACGCAGACCCGCCAGACCATCGTGCGCCTGCTGTCGAGCATGGGCAGCGCGAAGGAAATCCAGCAGTACCTGCAAGCCGTTTCTCGCAGCTCGACGCGAAGCGTTTCGCCGTCGTCAAGGTCGGCGGCGCGGTGCTGCGCGACGATCTCGACGAATCTCGTCTCGTCGCTCGCGTTCCTGCAGCAGGTCGGCCTCACCCCGATCGTGATCCACGGCGCCGGCCCGCAGCTCGACGCGGAAATGACCGCCGCGGGCATCGAGAAGAAGACGCTCGACGGCTTGCGCGTCACCTCGCCAGAGGCGCTCGCGATCGTGCGTCGCGTCTCGCAGGCCGAGAACCTCAGGCTCGTCGAGGCGCTGCAGAAGATCGACGCGCGCGCGACCTCGATCATCGGCGGCGTGTTCGAGGCGAGCTATCTCGATCAGGCGAAATACGGCCTCGTCGGCAAGGTCGAGCAAGATCAACCTCGCGTCGATCGAGGCGAGCATGCACGCGGGATCGATTCCGGTCATCGCGAGCCTCGGCGAGACCGCGGGCGGGCAGATACTCAACATCAACGCCGACTTCGCCGCCAACGAACTCGTCGTTGCGCTGCAGCCGTACAAGATCGTGTTTCTCACCGGAACCGGCGGCCTGCTCGACGACTGGGGCAACGTGATCGATTCGATCAATCTCGCGACCGAATACGAGCACCTGATGGCGCAGCCGTGGCTGCAACGGCGGCATGCGCGTGAAGATCGAGCAGATCAAGGACCTGCTCGACAAACTGCCGCTGACCTCGTCGGTGTCGATCACCAAGCCGGCCGAACTCGCCAAGGAATTGTTCACGCATCGCGGCTCCGGCACCTACGTGCGGCGCGGCGAGAAGGTGCTGCGCGTGACTTCCTGGGAGCAGATCGACCGCAAGCGCATGCGCTCTCTGATCGAGTCGAGCTTCGGTCGCGTGCTCGTCGCCGGACTACTTCGAAAAGACGAAGCTGTTGCGCGCCTACGTCAGCGAGAACTATCGCGCCGCGATCATCCTGCTCGACGCGGGACGGCACGTCTATCTCGACAAGTTCGCCGTGCTCGACGACGCGCAGGGCGAAGGCCTCGGCCGCGCGGTCTGGCAGGTGATGCGCGACGAGACGCCGCAGCTGTTCTGGCGCTCGCGCCACAACAACGTCGTCAACCATTTCTACTACGCCGAATCGGACGGCTGCTACAAGCTGGCCGACTTCAAGGCGTTCTGGTACGGCATACACGAGTTCGACGAGATCATCCGCGTGCGTCGACTACTGCCGCAACAAGGCGCCGACGCTGAGCGACCCCGCGGCCGCTGCGGTCGAAGGCGTGGCAGCGTGATGACTGGCGGGCAGAAGAAGACGATCGGCATCGTCGGCGCGCGCGGTCACACGGGCGTCGAGCTGATCCGGCTCATCGCGGCGCACCCGTGCCTCGAACTGGCGTTCGTCTCGTCGCGCGAGCTGGCCGGCAAACGCGTCAGCGAGCAGGTAGCCGAATTCACGCGGCGATCTGTGTTACGAGGCACTCGATGCCGGCGCGGTCGCCGCGAAGCGCGCCGACATCGTGATCCTCGCGCTGCCGAACGACAAGGCGGCGCCGTACGTCGCGGCGATCGACGCCGCGAAACCCGACACGCTGCATGTCGACTATCAGCGCGGACTACCGTTTCGACGAGCGCGTGGTACTACGGCCTGCCGGAACTGTTCCGCAAGCAGTACCGCGGGCAGCGTCGCATCAGCAATCCGGGCTGCTACGCGACAGCGATGCAGCTCGCGATCGCGCCGCTGCGCGAAGCTGCTCGCGGCGCCGCCGGCCTGTTTCGGCGTGTCGGGCTATTCCGGCGCGGGCACGACGCCGTCGGACCGCAACGATCCGGAAAAGCTGCGCGACAACCTGATGCCGTACTGCGCTGGTCGGCCACACGCACGAGCGCGAGGTGACGCGCCATCTCGGTATGCCGGTCGAATTCATGCCGCATGTGGCGCCGCATTTCCGCGGCATCACGATGACGGTGAACCTGTGGCTCGTCGCAGCCGACGACGCGCGATGCGATCCTCGCAGAAATATCGCGAGTACTACGCGGACGAGCCGCTCGTGCGAGGTGGTCGACGATGCGCCGTGGGTCAGCCACGATCGCGAACAGACACGCGTGCCGAGATCGGCGGATTCGCGGTCGCGCCGGCGGCAAGCGCGTCGTCGTCGTCGCGACGCTCGACAACCTGCTCAAGGGCGCGGCGACGCAGGCGATGCAGAATCTCAATCTCGCGCTCGGCTGATTCGACGAACTGACGGGCATTCCCCATGAGTGACTTGCTTTGGCAAAAGTCCGGCGTCGCGAGCTCGACGCGCGCATCATGCGGTTCCTCGCCGGCGACGACGTGCTGCTCGATCGCGAATTCTTCCTGCACGACATCGCGGCGAGCAAGGCGCACGTCGAAGGCCTGGCGCGCATCGGCGTCGTTGCCGAACGAGGAATGCGTCGCGATCGCGCGCGAACTCGCCGCGCTGGCTGCGGATTTTCGCTCGGGCGATTTCGTGCTCGACGAACGTTACGAGGACGGCCACTCGGCGATCGAGGCGCGCCTGACCGAGCGTCTCGGCGACGCCGGCCGCAAGGTGCACACCGGACGCAGCCGCAACGACCAGATCCTCGTCGCGACGCGGCTGTGGCTCAAGGACAAGCTCGCCGCGCTGCGCAGCCTCTGCCGTCGACGATCGCCAGCGTCTGCCTCGATCGCGCCGCGAGCCGAAGCGCTGCCGATGCCGGGCTACACGCACCTGCAGCGCGCCGTCGTGTCGTCGACGGCGATGTGGTTCGCCGGATTCGCCGAGGCGTTCATCGACGACGCGCAGCGCGCGCGCGACACGCTCGCGTGGATCGATGCGAACCCGCTCGGCACCGCCGCCGGCTACGGCGTCAATCTGCAAGCTCGATCGCGAGCACACGACGCAGGCGCTCGGCTTCGCGCGCCTGCAGATGTCGCCGATCTACGCGCAGCTCTCGCGCGGCAAGTTCGAGATGGCCGCGCTCGACGCGCTCGGCACCGCGTTGCTCGATCTGCGCCGCCTCGCCTGGGACCTGAGCCTGTTCACGACGGCCGAGTTCGGCTTCGTGTCGCTGCCCGCCGAGTACACGACCGGCTCGTCGATCATGCCGAACAAGCGCAATCCCGACGTCGTCGAACTGATGCGCGCGACCTATGCGAGCGTCGCCGCGGCGCGCACCGAGATCGAACAGCTGCTGTCGCTGCCGTCGGGCTATCAGCGCGACCTGCAGTTTTCCAAGGGCGGCCTGTTGCACGGTTTCTCGCGCGGCCTGGCCGCGCTGGAGCTGTTGCCCGATCTGCTCGCGCGCATGCAATGGAACGAGGAGGCGATGCGCGCGGCGATCGAGCCGTCGATGTACGCGACCGATGTCGCGATCGAGCAGGCCGTCGCCGGCGTGCCGTTCCGCGATGCGTACAAGGCGGCCGCCGCTGCCGCGAGCGATGCGGGGCACGGACGCACGCCCGAAGAGAGCCTCGCGGCGCGCATGTCGCCCGGTGCTGCCGCGGATATGCGGCTCGACGAACTGCGCGCGCGTCTGGCCGTACTCGAATCGAAATGAGCACGACGTCGGCAGCGCGTTTCTCCGAACAGCGTCTGCCGACCTGGCGCCGCGCCGTGCTGAAGGTCGGCAGCAACCTGCTGACCGCCGGTGAGCGCGAGTTGTCCGACCGGCACGCGCGCGGTCTTGCGGCGTTCATTGCCGCGTCGCGCGCGGCGGGGCGCGAGATCGTGCTCGTCTCGTCGGGTGCAGTCGCGGCGGGCCGCGCGCGCGTCGCCATCGATACGGCGGCAGGCGAACTCGTGCAGCGGCAGGCGCTCGCCGCGCTCGGCCAGACGCGCATGATCGCGCTGTGGCAGAGCCTGATCGACGCGCCGGTCGCGCAGGTGCTGCTCGCGCACGACGACCTGCGCAATCGCCGCCGCTATCTCAACGCGCGCAACACGCTGCTCGAGTTGCTGCGCCTGCGTGCGCTGCCCGATCGTCAACGAGAACGATACGGTTGCGGTCGAGGAACTCAAGCTCGGCGACAACGACAATCTCGCCGCGATCGTCGCCGCGCTCGTCGACGCGGACCTGCTGATGATCGCGAGCGACATCGACGGACTCTACACGGCGCATCCGCTGCGCCACGCCGACGCGCGGCCCGTCGAGAACGTCGCCGCCGTGACGGCCGGGATTCTCGCGATGGCCGGCGACGCCGGCAGCGTGCACGGTACCGGCGGCATGCTCACCAAGCTGCAGGCCGCGACGAAGGCGGCGAACGCGGGGATCGGCACGGTGCTGTTCAACGGCGCCGATGCGCAGACCGTCGCGCTGCTCGGCGAGGGTCGCTTCCGCGGCACGCACTTCGCCGCGTCGGGCACGCGCCTCGCCGCGCGCAAGTACTGGCTGCGCCACGCGCCCGGTGCAAGCGGCGCGATCCGCATCGACGCAGGCGCCGCGCGCGCGCTGCTCGCCGGGAAGTCGCTGCTGCCGGGCGGCGTCGTCGGCGTGACCGGCGAGTTCGCGCGCGGCGATATCGTCGACATCGAGACCGTCGACATCGGGCCGGCTGGCGACGCCGCGCGCGTCGTGGCGCGCGGTCTCACGCAGTACAACGCCAACGAAGTCCGTCGCCTCGCCGGCAGACAGTCGCGCGAAATCGAGACGCTCCTCGGATTCAGCTACGGCGACACGGTCGTGCGCCGCGACGATCTCGTCACGCTCGAGGAAGCGGTCGCGCCATGAGCGGACCGGACGCCACCGGGACGAACGGAATCCGCGACCTCGCCCTCGCGTGCCGTGCCGCAGGCGCCGCCGTCGCGGCGTTGTCGACCGCAGCGAAGAAAGCGCGTGCTGCTGCGACATGGCCGACGACGCTGGACGCGCAGGCCGCCGACATCCTCGCGGCGAACGCGCGCGACGTGGCGGCCGCCACTGAAAAGGATCTGCCGGCGGCGATGATCGACCGGCTGCGGCTCGATGGCGCCCGCCTCGCCGGCGTCGTCGCGGCGGTCCGCGACGTCGCGGCGCTGCCCGATCCGGTCGGCCGGGTCACGCACAACGAGACGCGTCCGAACGGCCTGCGCGTCGAACGCGTACGCATTCCGCTCGGCCTCATCGCGATGATCTACGAATCGCGGCCGAACGTGACCGCCGACGCCGCGGCGCTGTGTTTCTACGCGGGCAACGCGGTGCTGCTGCGCGGCGGTTCGGAGGCGATCCACAGCAACCTCGCGATCGCCGCCGCGCTGCGCGCTGCGCTGCGCCGGCATGGCCTGCCCGAGGCCGCGATCACGCTCGTCGAGGACCTGCGCCGCGAGACCGTGCTGCAGCTGCTGCAGCTTACCGACATCGTCGACCTCGCGATTCCGCGCGGCGGTGTCGGCCTGATCCGCTTCGTCGCCGAACACGCGCGGGTGCCCGTGATCAAGCACTACCAGGGCGTCTGCCATCTCTACGTCGATCGCGACGCCGACGTCGATGCCGCGTTGCGCCTCGCGATCGACGGCAAGGTGACGCGCCCGTCGGCCTGCAACTCGCTCGAGACACTGCTCGTGCATGCCGACATCGCGCCGAGGTTCCTGCCATGTCGCAAGCGAGGCGCTGCGCCAGCGCGGCGTCGAACTGCGCGGCTGCGAGCGCAGTCGCGCGCTCGATCCCGCGATCGGACCGGCGACGCGACGACGATTACGCCGCCGAATATCTCGACCTGATCCTGAGCGTGCGCGTCGTCGACGACATCGACGCGGCGATCGCGCACATCCGTCGCTTCGGTTCGGATCACACCGAGGTGATCGCGACGCGCGACGAACACGCCGCAGACGCCTTCGTGCGCGCACTGCGTTCGGCGGTCGTTCTCGTCAACGCCTCGTCGCGCTTTTCCGACGGCGGAGAACTCGGGCTCGGCGCCGAGATCGGCATTTCGACGACGCGGCTGCATGCCTACGGTCCGATGGGCGCCGAATCTCTGACGATCGAGCGCTACGTCGTGCGCGGCGACGGCCAGGTGCGCCATCCTTCATAGTTTTTTTTGACGCGGATGGACGCGGATGAAGAGGGATAGCGGCAGATTTGTCGGCGAATCGTAGCGAAGGCGTTCGTTGGGCGAATCGCGGATAATCCCGCCTGATCCGCGCGAGTCCGCGTCGAAATCTTTCCCATGCCCACAGCCCTGCAAATCAGCGAGAGGGACCGCGTGCTCGTGCTAGCGCCGCATCCCGACGACGAATCGATCGCCTGCGGTGGCCTGCTGCTCGCGGCGCGGGATGCCGGCGCACCGCGCCGCGTCGTCGTAGTGACCGATGGCGACAACAATCCGTGGCCGCAACGATGGATCGAGAAGCGCTGGCGCATCGACGCGGCCGCGCGCGCGCGCTGGGGCGCGCGCAGGCGTGCGGAGGTGCAGGCCGCACTCGATGTCCTCGGCGTCGACGTCGACGAACGTCACTTCCTCGGGTTGCCTGATTCAGGGCTGACTGCTCTGCTGATGCGCGATTCGCGCCTGGAGGCCGAAATCGGCGCGCATATCGAGCAGTTCCAGCCGACGCATATAGCGCTGCCGGCACTCGAGGACGGGCACCCCGATCACAGCGCCGTGCACGTGGCGACGCGCCTCGCTGTCGCGCGCGTTGCGGCACCGGTTAGGTTGCTCTGCTATGCCGTGCATGGCGTGAAGGCGGGTGCAGGCGCCGCCGTCGTGGCGTTGAGCGCTGCGCAGCAGGCAGCCAAGCGCGAGGCGATCCTCAGACACGAGACGCAGATGCGCCTCAGCGGCGGGCGTTTCCTGCGCTTCGTACGCGACGTCGAGAACTACGACGCTCCCACGTTCGCGCCGCGGCGGGATTTTCCGCTGCACGCGCGTTTCGACGAGCAGGGCGTCGAGGTTCTGCTCGCCGCGCGCGACCTGCGAGACGCTGCGCGTGCGCTGCAACTGCTCGTGCTCGTCGACGGCCCGGGCAGGGAATGCGTGCGCCTGCAGATACCTGTTGCGCCGGGGTCACCCGTCGTTGCACAAGCCACGACAGCCCCGGCGACGCAGGTCGGCCTCGACTGGCGGGGCGCGGACGACGGTCTGGTACTGCGCATCCGGCTCGAACAAGCGGGTGGCCCCGGCTTCTTCAAGCTCGAGCGAAAGCGCCCCGGCCTCGTCATCTACGACCGCTACGGCTGGCAAACGGCCGAGCAATGACGCGCGAACTTTGGGCAAATTTAACACGCACGATCTCTGGCTGAACGAAACTCAGGAAACGCCTGAATGGGGTTGGCGGCGATGATTGACAGCGCAGAATCCTCTGTCATTCTCTGCGTCGCGCGGCGCAGCTTGATCCACGCGCATCACTCAACTTGGGAGATGGCAATGAGAACGTTGTTGGTTTCGATGGCATTCGGATTGGGAGCGCTGCTCGGTCAAAGCGTCTACGCCGCGGACGCACCGGTGGCGGCGCACACGGCGTTGTGCAAGGACGGAACGTATTTCGACGGCACCACGCACAAGGGCGCGTGCCACGGCCACCAGGGCGTGAAGGAATGGCTCGACGGCACGGCGCCGAAGAGTGATGCGACGACGAAGAGCGATACGACCGCCGCGACTACGACGCCCGCGAGCGACGACAAGTCGTCCAAGAAGAGCAAGAAGAAGAAAGACACCGACACCGCGACGACCGCGGCAGCGGCGACTCCTGCGACCGCTGCGAAGCCCGCCGCTGCGTCGACTACGGCAGCCCCCGCGGCTGCGGCCACGACCAGCGCGGCGGCGACGACGAGCAGTACTTCCACCGCACACAAGACGCCGACTCCGGCCTCGCAGATTACGCAGAAACCCGGTGGCGGCGCCGGCCTCGTCTGGGTCAACAGCGACTCGAAGGTCTATCACTGTCCGGGCGACGAATGGTATGGCAAGACGAAGGAAGGCTCTTACATGAGCGCGGCCGCTGCCGAAAAAGCCGGTGCCCATCCCTCGCACGGGACCGCCTGCAAGTAAGACGGCATCTTGAGAAGCGCCGATCAAGACGCCCGGTTCGCCGGGCGTTTTTTTTTGCCGATTCATGCACGGCGCGAGGCGAGCGGATCGAGCGGCGAGAGGCTGAAGCGATTCCTGAAAAAATCGGCGCCGGCCTTGGGGGAGGGCGCGGCGCCTTGGCTTGACTCGCGGATCTCGCGATCGGCGCAAGTATGAATTTGCGGTCGCACGGTGCGACTTCAAGCATGACCAACGGCACAGAGAAATGATCGAAAATGCTGACCGCGATGTTCGCTGCGGGGAAGGAAGGGCAACGTGGCTGCACTGTGCCGGGCTGACCCTGCGCGCGGCGGTCATTTCGAAGTGCCGAAAGGGGGTTCTGTCGAGGCAATGGTTAGCCAACGGGCACAAAAAAACCGCCTCTCGGCGGCCTAAGTCATTGATTCTTCTGGTCGGGGTGACAAGATTCGAACTTGCGACTTCTACCTCCCGAAGGTAGCGCTCTACCAGGCTGAGCTACACCCCGATCATGGGTTTTGCCGTCGAGGTGGCGCGCGCGGGAAATGCGTGCCGACAGCAAGCCGCGCATGATAACGGCAGCAGCTTCTTCGCGCAAGCGCAACGCCGGTGCAGGGGCCGATACAAGTAAATTTGACAGGCTTGCCAAGGGTTTGACAGCAATGCGAGGATTCCGTCCGGGTAAATTCTCACGACTGTTCGACGACGCGGAGACCTGCATGACCCTGCGAAACGTGATTTTCTTCGCGGCGCTCGCGGCAAGCGGCATTCCGCTTGCGCTCGCGCAATCAGGCCGTGCCACGCTCGAAATGAGTGCCGACGGTGAGATCCAGGTCGCGCCAGACGGGCACGTGCTCGACTATCGCCTCGGCAGCAAGCTCGTGCCGGCAATAGCCGACATCGTCGATCGCCATGTGCGCAGCTGGCGCTTCGAACCGATTGTCGTCGATGGCACGGCGGTGGCGGCGAAGACGTCGATGCACCTTGCGTTGACAGCCGAACCCGTGCCCGGAAAGGACGACTACCGTCTGCGCGTCTCGTCGGTCCGGTTCGGCGACTTGAAGCGTTCCGCGAGCCACTTGACCCCGCCGCAATATCCGCCCGAGGCCGTGCGCGCGCATGTCGGCGGCAAGGTGCTCGTGGCCGTGAGGGTCGACGCGACCGGGGCGGTCGTCGAAGCGCAGGCCTACCAGACAAGTCTCGACGTGCGGACACGTAATGAGGCCGAAGCCGAGCACTTCCGCCGCGTACTCGAAAAGGCCAGCATCGCGGCCGCCAGTCACTGGAGCTACGATATTTCGCAGACGATCAACGGGAAACCGGTCGGCACGTCCGCGCTCGTTCCGGTCTCGTACTCGTTGTGCGACATGCCTTGTACGCAGCATCCCGATGCCGAGGATCACTGGCGCGCGCTGATGCCAGGACCGATCCGTCCTGCACCCTGGATGCACGAGCAGGTAGCGGATAACGCGGCCATGTCATTGAGGGACGACCAGGCGTTGCCGGTCGATTCGCGATTCCGCCTCAAGGACGATGTCGTCGGCAAATTGCTCTGAGCGCCACGCAGGCACACCGCGACAAGGTCCGCGAGGCGACCCGGCCGCAGCCCAGGCCTCGATCGTGCGTGCGGCATGATAAATTACGCGGCTCCCGAAACGGTTCGGGGCCGCCGCATTCGAGGATTTTTCATGCCGCCGAGGAAACCATGGCGTTGACCCCAGCCCGCACCATGCCGGGCGTGATGGAGCTGTTGCCGCTCGACCAGATTGCGTTCGCAGAAATGCTCGACACGATCCGGCGCAACTTCGAGCGCTTCGGCTTCCTGCCGATCGAAACGCCGGTGATGGAATATTCGCGACGTGCTGCTGACGAAGCGGGTGGCGAGACCGAGCGCCAGGTGTATTTCGTGCAGTCGACCGGGTCGCTCGATGCCGGCAAGGGCGAGAGGCGGCAAGCCCGAACTGGCGCTGCGTTTCGACCTGACCGTGCCGCTCGCGCGCTACGTCGCCGAACACGAGCACGATCTGAATTTCCCGTTCCGTCGCTACCAGATCCAGCGTGTCTATCGCGGCGAGCGCGCCCAGCGCGGCCGCTTCCGCGAGTTCTACCAGTGCGACATCGACGTGATCGGCAAGGACACGCTGTCGATCCGCTACGACGCCGAGATTCCGGCGGTGATCTACAGCGTGTTCCGCGACCTGGCGATCGGGCCGTTCACGATCTGGCTCAACAATCGCAAGATCATGCGCGGGTTCTTCGAAGGGCTCGGCATCGTCGACACCGAGAAGCAGGCGTTGGCGTTGCGCGAGGTCGACAAGCTCGACAAGCGCGGCGCCGAGTACGTGCGCGACACGTTGACCGGCGAAGGTTTCGGCCTGTCGGCCGATGCCGCGAAGCGGATCCTCGACTTCGTGCAGGTTCGCTCGCACGGCCACGCCGACGCGATTGCGCAGGCTCGATGCGCTGGGCAGCGGCAGCGAGACGTTCAACCAGGGCATCGCCGAATTGCGCGAGGTGCTGACGCTGATCAAGGCGTTCGGCGTGCCCGAAACGCACTACGCGATCAACCTGTCGATCGCGCGCGGGCTCGACTACTACACCGGCACCGTCTACGAAACGACGCTCAACGAACACCCGCAGATCGGCTCGATCTGCTCGGGCGGCCGCTACGACAACCTCGCGACAAATTACACGAAGTCGCAGCTGCCGGGCGTCGGCATCTCGATCGGCGCGACGCGCCTGTTCTGGCAGCTGCGCGAAGCGAAGCTGCTCGACACCGCCGACAGCACGGTCAAGGTGCTCGTCACGCAGATGGACGAGGCGCAACTGCCGGTCTATCTCGAACTCGCGCGCTGCTGCGCAACGCCGGCATCGCCACTGAGGTCGTCTGGACGGCCGGCAAGCTCGGCAAGCAGTTCAAGTACGCCGACCGCGCCGGCATCCGCTTCGTCGTCGTGCTCGGGCCCGACGAGATCGCGAAGGGCGTCGTCACGGTCAAGGACATGCGCAAGGAGGACCAGTTCGAAGTGGCTCGCGCCGAATTGGTGAAGACCCTGCGTGTCGAACTGGAACAGGCAGCGGTGATGAAACTGTGATCGCACCGATTCGCCTGGACGGTACGAGCCTCACCCGCGCGCAAGTCGTTGCGATCGCGCGCGACGGCGCGAAGATCGAACTCGACGCGGCACAGCTCGCGAAAGTGCAGCGCACGGCCGATTTTCTCGCTGCACAGGTCAAGCGCGGCGAACCGATCTACGGCGTGACGACCGGCTTCGGCAGCAACGCCGACAAGCTGCTCGGCGCGCACCGCGCACGCGACGAGTTGCCCGGTGGCAATCCGGAGCCACGAAACGGCACGCTGCTCGAAGAACTGCAGCACAATCTCGTGATGACGCACGCGGTCTGCGTCGGCCAGCCGCTGGCGGTCGAGGTCGTGCGCGCGATGCTCGCGATCCGCGTCAACACGCTGATGCGCGGTCATTCGGGCATTCGCGCGATCGACGCTGCGAGACGCTGGCCGAGCTGCTCAATCGCGACGTGATCCCGGTGATTCCCGAAAAAGGCTCGGTCGGCGCGAGCGGCGACCTCGCGCCCCTGTCGCATCTCGCGATCGTGCTGCTCGGCGAGGGCGAGGCCTGGTTTGCCGGCGAACGGGCTGCCGGCGCCGAAGCGCTCAAGCGCGCGGGGCTCGAACCGGTGCGCCTGTCGTTCAAGGAAGGCCTCGCGCTCAACAATGGCACTGCGCAGATGCTGGCGACCGGCTGCGCTCGCGCTCGACGCGACTCGAGAAGCTGCTCGCTACCGCCGATCTCGCCGCCGCGATGACGCTCGACGCGTTCGCGGGCCGCAGCTCGGCGTTCAAGCCCGAAGTGCATGCGCTGCGCCCGCATCCGGGGCAGCTGCAGACCGCCGCGAACCTGCGCGAATTGCTCGACGGTTCGACGCTCGCAGACATTCCGTATCACCTCGTGCCGCGCTTCAGGACCTGGCTCGCCGAGTCGTGGTCCGACCCAGAAGACCAGCAGCACCGCTTCGATATCGGCTGGGATTACGTGCCGCCGTCGCAGCGTCACGGCAAGGAGGCGTTCTACGCCCGCTTCATGCCGTTCAAGGGCGGCAAGAAGCATCAGCCGCAGGACGCGTACTGCCTGCGCTGCATTCCGCAGGTGCATGGCGCCGTGCGCGACGCGCTCGCGCAGGCGCAGCGCGTGTACGACATCGAGCTCAACGCCGTCACCGACAATCCGCTGATCTTTCCCGACGCGGTCGATGCCAAGGTGATCGAGGACCAGGTCATCTCGGCCGGCCACTTCCACGGCATGCCGCTCGCGCTCGCGATGAGTTACGTCAAGGCGGCGATCCCCGTGCTCGCGTCGATCAGCGAGCGCCGTCTCAACAAGCTCGTCGATCCGGCGACGAACGACGGCTTGCCGGCATTCCTGATCGGCAACGAGGACGCGACCGATTCCGGTTTCATGATCGTGCAGTACACCGCCGCGGCACTCGTCAACGACCTCGCGACGCGCGCGCATCCTGCCAGCGTCTACTCGATTCCGACGAGCGCGAATGCCGAGGACCACGTCTCGATGGGCACGAACGAAGCGCGCCATGTATACGAGATGACCGAAGATCTCGCGCACGTGCTCGCCCTCGAACTCTATACGGCCGCGCAGGCGCTCGAGTACCGTCAGGACATGCTCAACGCGGCACGCGCGCTCGCCGCGCGCGGCGATGTCGAAGCGCTCGCGGCGAAAATTTCGAACGCGCCGCGTCCCGAACAGGCGACCCACGCCCAGTTCCTCGACGAGGTGAAGCAACTGATGGTTGCGCTCGCCCGGCAGCGAGGAATTCCACGCCGGCGCGGCCGTGCGCGATGCATTCGCCAAAGTGCGTTCGCACGTCGACTTCATGCAGCGCGACCGCGCGATGGACCAGGACGTGCGCCGCGTCTGCGATCTCGTCGCCAGTCGCGCATTGCTCGGCTAGACGAAACGGCAAAACCGCAGCGTAGACCGCGCATGCGGACTGCGCTTCGTTGCTATTTCGAGGCGGTCGAGCGGCTGCGGCTGGCTGATTGATGTGTCGACGGCGCCGCCATCGTCTGCTCGGGCGCCTCTTCCATGATCCATGGCCAGCGCATGAGCGATCAGCGCGAGCCGAACACACTCTATGTCGCCTGGCGCAGCGACCATGAGGGCCGTGCGCTGAACTGGTGGCTCGACGAGTTCAGGCGGCCGCGCCTCGCAAAACTGCTCGTACGCGGCATCGACGCGTTTGCCTGAAATCGGCGACCGCTGCGCATCCGCGGATGCATGACTTCCAGCCCATTCCGCTATTATCAACTAAACACTATAGTGCACCTGCCAGCATGGTCAGGTCCGCAGAAGCAAGCGATTCGCGAACCGGCATGGTGGTTGACGCGTTGGTGGGAAGGAAACGTTTGCGCAGCGCGACTGGGCGGGCGCAAGGCGAGGCAGGTGGCCGAACATGGGCGATACCGATAGCCATATCTGGAAGTTTCAAAAGGAGCTCAGCGCGGGCATCGTCTCGCTCGTGCTGCTCGGGGTGCTTGCGCGTGCCCGTCGGCCGATGTACGGCTACCAGATCGCCAAGCAGCTCGAGAGCACGGGCGAGGGTGTACTCAGCGACAAGCAGAGCGCGCTCTACCCCGTGCTGCGCAACCTCGCCGCGACCGGACTGCTCGACAGCGAAGTCGAACCGTCGGTCAGCGGACCGCCGCGACGCTACTACCGCATCACGCCGCTCGGACGTCGCGTGCTGCAGGAATGGAGCCTCGCCTGGATCAGCACGCGCGATTTCGTGGATTCCGTCCTTCTCGAGTAGCGCGGACAGATTGTCATTTTTTCTTGAACTTCGCCGCCCCGAATGACGGCATGGACGTACACCGGAGGATTGAACATGAGCACGACGACGCCACGCTCGATTGCCGAATATCTCGATCAATTGCGCGCCGCGCTCGGCAACGCCGACCCGGCGTTGATCCAGGACGCGCTCTACGACGCGGAGGAGCACCTGCGCGGCGAGATGCACGACAATCCGGGCAAGTCGGAGGCGGAAGTGCTCGCGAAGGTCGCCGGCAGCTACGGTGCGCCCGACGAGGTGGCCGAAATCTACGTCGACAAGGAGGTGAAGGTGCAGGAGGCACTGCGCCCGCCGCCACAGCGGCGCCGCAAGACGGCGCTCGGTCGCTTCTTCGCGGTCGGCAGCGATCCGCGTGCGTACGCGGCGCTGTTCTACATGGTGCTGTCGCTCGCGACAGGCATCGTCTACTTCGTCTTTACGATCGTCGGCGTCTCGCTCTCGCTCGGCCTGGCGATTCTCGTCATCGGCATTCCGGTGGCGATCATCTTCCTCGGCACGGCACGCGTGTTGTCGCTCGTCGAGGGTCGCATTGTCGAAGTGATGCTCGGGGAACGCATGCCGCGCCGCCCCATCTACGCGCAGCGCAACGTGCCGCTGAAAACGCGGGTCTGGGAGATGTTCACCGATCCGCGCACCTGGACGACGCTGCTGTATTTCGTGCTCAAGCTGCCGCTCGGCATTCTTTATTTCACACTCGCGATCGTGGGCACGGTGCTTTCTCTCGCCTGCATCACGGCGCCGCTCGCGCATATCGGCTGGATGCTCGGCATCGTGCGCATCGACTGGGCGACGCATGTCCACTTCAACGACACGCTGCTCGTGCCGCCGATCGTTTCCGATCCGCTGGTCTTCCTGCTCGGCATCGCGTTGCTGTTCGGCATGCTCCACCTCGCGCGCGGCATCGGCAGGTTCCAGGGCGCGCTTGCGAAGAACCTGCTCGTGAAATCGGCGGCCTGAGGGCGGTCACGCAGCGGACCAACGCTCGAGACGATATTTGTTGCAGGAAGATGACGTAGAAAAAATTTTCACCGGAGCGTTTCCGGCGTGCACGAAACGGCTACCCTGCGCCGATGAACGTACTGATGCTTTCCGACGTCTACTTCCCGCGCGTCAATGGCGTTTCGACGTCGATGCAGACCGCGTGCCGCGAACTCGTGCGCATGGGGCACGAGGTGACCGTCGTCGCCCCCGACTACGGCAGCATCGACGAGGCCGGCGACTTCGAGGTCATCCGCCTGCCGTCGCGGAAGATCTTCTTCGATCCCGAAGACCGCCTGATCAGACGCTCTGCGCTGGATGCCGCGCTGCGCGAACTCGCGCGGCGCCGGTTCGACATCATCCACATCCACACGCCGTTCCGCGCCCACGAGCTCGGCGTGCGCCTGCGCCGTCTGACCGGCTGTCCCGCAATAGAGAGCTACCACACCTATTTCGAACAATACGTTGCGCACTACCTGCCGTGGATGCCGCAGAAGGCAACGCGCCTCGCCGTGCGCGCGGCGTCGCGGCGCCTCGTGCTTGGCATCGATCATCTGATAGTGCCGACAGAGGAAATGGCAGCAGTCCTGCGCGGCTACGGCATCGCTACGCCCGCGAGCGTGATCCCGACCGGCATTCTGCTGGACGAATTCGCCGGTGGCGACGGCGCGCGCTTCCGCGAGCGCCATGGACTTGGCGTCGATCAGCCGACGCTCGTGACGGTGAGCCGCGTGGCGGCCGAGAAGAACATCGACTTCCTGCTCGAGGTCGCCGACAGGCTGCGCGCGGAATTCGCGAACCTTGCGTTTGTGATCGCAGGCGAGGGGCCCGACGAGGCGCGATTGAAGCAGATCACGGCCCGTCTCGGCCTTGGCGCCAACGTCCGCTTCGTCGGCAATCTCGATCGGCGTACGACGCTGCTCGACTGCTACCGCGCCGCCGACGTATTCGTTTTCGCATCAGGCACCGAGACGCAGGGGCTCGTGCTGATCGAAGCGATGGCGCTCGGCGTGCCGATCGTGTCGACCGCACAGATGGGTACCGCGACGGTGCTTGCGGGCGCGCGCAGCGCGCGCGTGAGCGAGAAGGAGGTCGGCGAATTTGCATGTCACGTCGCCGCGCTGCTGCGCTCGCCGGCGGAGCGGGCGACGTTGTCCGCGCGGGCGCCGGCCGATGCGCAGCGCTGGAGCGCGCCCGCCCTCATGCAGCGCGTCGCGGACCTGTACGCGAGCCTGCCGAGACTGTCGCCCGCAGGTTCGTAGAGCAGGCACGTAGAAAAGCGCCGTCCGTCGCGGATCGGCGCTCGCGTCCCGCGTCGTTTGCCGAAGGGCGCCACCGGTGCAGCTGCAGGGACACATGGTCGAAAGGCCAGACTACTCGACGAGTTGCAGACGTAGCCGTTTCGCGCTATTCTCGCATCCATGTAATAGCGCATTAATACATCAATGTACGACTGGGCGACGGGCTGCGCGCTGATTGAACATCACGCAGCCCGTTGACCGATCTTGCAGGCTGTCCGACAGGCCGATCCGGCAACAGCCCCCAAAGACCGATCCGAAAACAGCTCCGGCGGAAGCATCCAGGACAGTGAGCACCGGGAACAAGACATGAAGAGGCGCCACATCGAACCGGAAACGAGCAGCGAATCGGCAGAGAGCGCGCTCTGCCGTGCGCTGCTGTCAATGAGCGGCGTCGCCGAGATGCGCTCGTTCCTGCGCGATCTGTGCACGCCGGCCGAACTCGAGGCGCTCGTCGACCGCTGGCGCGTCGTGCCGTATCTGCTCGACGGCATGGCGTACCGCGAGATCCACGACCGTACCGGCGTCAGTGTCACGACGATCGGCCGCGTGGCGCGCTTCCTCAGCCAGGGCAATGGCGGCTACCGTGCGGCCGTCGCGCACCACGCCGTTCCGGCGCCGCGCGCGCGTTCGGGCAAGACCGCGTTGCGTGAGATCGCCGCGGCGCGGCGCAGCGGGGTGCAGTCGTGAGCGGCGTCGGCAAGGCGCGCGACCGCCTGCGCGTCGCAGTTCAGAAGAGCGGCCGGCTCGCCGAGGTTTCGCAGGACCTGCTCGCGCGCTGCGGGCTCAAGTTTCGCCAGAGCCGCGACAAGCTGTTCTGCTTCGGCGAAAGCATGCCGATCGACCTGCTGCTCGTGCGCGACGACGACATCCCCGGACTGATCGCGCAGGGCGTCTGCGATCTCGGCATCGTCGGCCGCAATGTCCTCGCCGAACACGCGCTCGCGGCGAAGGCGCGCGGCGAGGCGGCGGGCGGCGAACTGGCATTGATTTCGGAATTGCGCCCACTCAACACGAGCCGCTGCCGGCTGTCGATCGCGGTGCCGCAGGAAATGGCCTACGAAACGCCGCGGCAATTGCAGAACCTGCGCATCGCGACTTCGTATCCGGCGCTGCTCGGCGCGTGGCTGGCAGACAACAAGGTAGACGCGAAAATCGTCGTGCTGTCGGGCTCGGTCGAGATCGCGCCGCGCCTCGGCACGGCCGATGTGATCTGCGACCTCGTCTCGAGCGGCGCGACGCTTGTCGCGAACCAGCTGCAGGAAGCGGTGGTGATCCTCGACAGCGAGGCGGTCGTCGCGGGCCCGGCGGAATTGCCGAGTGACGAGCGCGGCGACTTGCGCGATCTCCTGCTGCGACGTATCGACGGCGTGATCCAGGTGCGCGAATCCAAGCTGATCATGTTGCACGCCGCGCGCGAACACATCGCGGCGATCCGCGAAATCCTGCCGAATGCGCAGACGCCGACGCTGTTGCCGATCGAGGGCAGCGAGGGGCAGGTCGCGCTGCAGGCGGTCTGCTTCGGCGCGATCACCTGGCAGCATCTCGAAGACATGAAGCGCGCGGGCGCGAGCCAGCTGCTCGTGCTGCCGGTGGAAAAAATTCTCGCATGAACGCAGCGGCGAACATGGCGGCCGCCGAGTTGCCGATACTCGATTGGCGGACGCTCGACGACGCGCAACGCAGGTCCGCGCTGCGGCGCACGGCGCTCGAGCGATCGGCCGATCTTGCCGCGGCCGTGCGCCGCATCGTCGACCAGGTGCGCGCGGACGGCGATGCGACGTTGCGCGCGCTGTCGCGCCGCTTCGACGGCTGCGAACTCGATGTACTCGCCGTCGACGACGAAGAATTCGCCGCAGCGGAAGAGACGCTCGATGCCGGGCTCAAACGCGCGATCGCGGAAGCGAAGGCGCGCGTCGAGAAATTCCATCGCGCAACCGCGCCGCAGCCGATCGTGGTCGCGACGGCGCCCGGGGTTTCGTGCGAACGCATGCTGCGGCCCATCGGCAGCGTGGGCCTCTACGTGCCGGCCGGCACGGCGCCGCTGCCGTCGACGGCACTGATGCTCGGCGTGCCGGCGCAGATCGCCGGTTGTCCGCAGATCGTGCTGTGCACGCCCGCAAGCAGGCTCGGCAAGGCAGATGCCGCCGTCCTCTACGCGGCGGCGCTGTGCGGCATCCGCCGCGTCTACAAGATCGGCGGCGCACAGGCGATCGCCGCGATGGCATTCGGCACCGAGTCGGTGCCACGCTGCGACAAGCTCTTCGGCCCCGGCAACGCCTACGTCACCGAGGCGAAGCGACAGGTGAGCGCGCTGCCGGATGGCCCTGCGATCGACATGCCGGCGGGGCCGTCCGAGGTTCTCGTGATCGCGGATGCCGCGGCGAATCCCGAATTCGTCGCCGCCGACCTGCTCTCGCAGGCCGAGCACGGCGTCGATTCGCAGGCGATTCTCGATCGCGGACGATCGTCGCGTGCTCGAAGCGGCGCGCGCCGCGATCACGCGCCAGCTCGCGCAGCTGCCGCGCGTCGACATCGCGGCGCAGGCACTCGCGCAGAGCCGCCTGATACTCGCCGATTCACTCACCGCGGCCGTCGAAATCAGCAATGCCTACGCACCCGAGCACCTGATCCTCAACGTACGCGATCCGCGCTCGCTGCTCGCTGAGGTCGAGAGCGCCGGCTCGGTGTTTCTCGGCGCGTGGTCGCCCGAGGCCGTCGGCGATTACTGCAGCGGCACGAATCACGTCCTGCCGACTTATGGCTACGCACGCGCATGGAGCGGCGTATCGGTCGCGAGTTTCGTGAAGCAGATCACCGTTCAGGAACTGTCGGCGGAAGGCCTACAGGAAATCGGTCCGAATGCTGCCGTACTGGCGCACGCCGAAGGGTTGCACGCGCACGAACGCGCGGTGACACTGCGGCTTGCCACACTCGACCCGGAGCGAGGATCAGCATGAAGCTGCTCGAACGCGCACGTCCCGAAATCCTCGACCTGCAGCCGTATTCGTCGGCACGCATGGAGGCCCGCAGCCGCGGCGTGATGCTCAACGCCAACGAGTCGCCGTGGGCGCCGGTCGGTAACGATGCGTCGACACTCAACCGCTATCCCGATCCGCAGCCGACCGCGCTGCGCGTCACGCCTCGCCGAACTCTACGGGGTTGCGCCCGAGCGCGTCCTGATCGGTCGCGGCAGCGACGAGGCGATCGATCTGCTGGTGCGCGCGTTCTGTCGCGAGGGCCGCGACGCGATCGTGATCTCGCCGCCGACGTTCGGCATGTACGCGGTCGCGCGCGCATATCCAGGGCGCGGCCGTGATCGAAGTGCCGCTGGCGGCCGACTTCGGCGTCGACCCCGACGCGTTGCTCGCGGCGGTGACCGAAAACACGAAACTCGTGTTCCTCTGCACGCCGAACAATCCGACCGGCAATCTCGTGCCGCTGACTGTGATCGCGCGTCTGGCCGACGCGCTGCGCGACCGCGCGCTGCTCGTCGTCGACGAGGCCTATGCTCGAATTCGCCGACGGCGCGCCCAGCGCGATCATCCTGCAGCAACGGCACGAAATATCGTGGTGCTGCGGACGCTGTCGAAGGCTTACGGACTCGCGGGTGCGCGCGTTGGCGCGCTGCATCGCCGATGCGCGCCGTCGTTTCGCTGCTGCGGCGCATCCAGGCGCCGTATCCGTTGCCGGCACCGAGCGTCTCGGCCGCGCTGACCGCGTTGTCGTCGGTCGCCGTCGCCGAGTCGGGCGTGCGTATCGATATCCTGCGCAGCGAGCGCGAGCGGCTCACGGACGCGCTGTCGGCGGCGCAGGCGTCCTTGCGGTCTATCCGTCCGCGGCGAATTTCCTCTGCGTGCGCTTCGTCGATGCGGCGCGAACGTATATCACGTTTGCTCGAATACGGCGTCATCGTGCGCGACGTGCAGCCGCTATCCGCAGCCTCGAAGGCTGCCTGCGCATCACGATCGGCACGCCGAACGAGAACGCGCAGCTGCTCGCGGCGCTCGGCCTGCGCGAGGCCGCGGCATGAATGCCTGCGGCGCCCGCCTGCGATGACGCGGACATGAGCGCTGCGCGCAAGATCCTCTTCGTCGATCGCGACGGCACGCTGATCGTCGAGCCGCCCGACCAGCAGATCGACCGCCTACGAGAAGCTCGCGCTCGTCGCCCGGCGTCATCGCGGCGCTGCAACGCTGCATCGCTGCCGGCTACGAGCTGGTGATGGTGACGAACCAGGACGGCCTCGGCACCGACAGTTTTCCGCAGCGGCATTTCGACGGGCCGCACGAGCTGCTGCTGCGCATCTTCGCCTCGCAGGGCATCGCTTTCGCGAGGTGCTGATCGATCGCAGCTTTCGGCCACGAGGGCCAGCGACACGCGCAAGCCCGGCGTCGGCCTGGTGCGCCACTACCTCGCCGACGACGGCTGGAGTCGCGCGTCAGTCGGCGATGGTCGGCGATCGCGCAGACGGATGTGCAGTTCGCCGCGAATCTCGGCGTCCGCGGCTTCCGCCTCGGACCGCGGAATGGACTGGAACGAGCATCGCACACGAACTGCTGCGATGCGCCACGCATCGCGCCCGGGTCGAGCGCAACACGAAGGAAACGCGGATCCCCGTCGAACGTGGATCTCGACACGTACCGCCGAGCCCAACGTGCACACCGGGCCTCGGCTTCTTCGACCACATGCTCGAACAGATCGGCAAGCACGGCGGCTTCGCGCTGACGCTGAAGTGCACCGGCGACACGCACATCGACGAGCACCACACGATCGAGGACTGCGCGCTCGCGCTCGGCGAGGCGCTGCGCAGGCGCTCGGCGACAAGCGCGGCATCGGCCGCTACGGCGCTGCGGCGGAGGCGCGGGCGGGCGCATATCGCGAGGCGCCGTGACGATCACGCTGCCGATGGACGAAACGCATGGCGCGCGCTGCGCTCGACCTGTCGGGGCGCGCCTACTTCGTCTTCGACGGGCAGCTTCCCGCGCGAGCGCGTCGGCGAGCTGCCGACCGAACTCGTACCGCATTTCTTCCGCTCGCTGTGCGACACGCTCGGCGCGAACCTGCACCTGGCCGTGCGCGGCGACAACGCGCATCACATGGTCGAGGCCTGCTTCAAGTCCGTCGCGCGCGCGTTGCGCACCGGCGCTCCGCCGCGAAGGCAGCCGACCTGCCGAGCACCAAGGGGACGCTGTGAGCTGCGGTCGTGCTCGTCGACTGCCGGTGGCACGCAACATCGGCTCGGTGCGCTACGCGCTGCAGCGGCTCGGCGTGCGAGCGCAGCTGATTCGCACGACGCGGCGACGATCCGCGCCGCCGACGCACGTGATCCTGCCCGGCGTCGGCGCCGCGGCGCCCGGCATGGCGCGCCTGCGCGAGTCGGGTCTCGTCGACGTCGTGCGCGGCCTGACGCAGCCCGTGCTCGGCGTCTGCCTCGGCATGCAGCTGCTGTTCGAGCATTCGGAGGAAAGCGATACGGCCTGCCTCGGCCTGATCCCCGGCAAGGTGCGCCGCTTCACGAGGCGGTACCGGCTGCGCGTGCCGCACATGGGCTGGAATTCCCTGCAGCCTGCGCGCCCACATGCGCTGCTCGCCGGGCATCGAAGCCGGCTCGTTCGCGTATTTCGTCCACAGCTACGCCGCACCGGTGAGCGACTTCACTCTGGCCAGCGCCGACTACGGCGGCGGGTTCTCGGCGATCGTGCAGCGCGGCAATTTCTACGGCGCGCAGTTCCATCCGGAGCGTTCGGCCGCGGTCGGCGCGCAGCTGCTGCGCAATTTCATTGCGCTGACGTTGAGAGCCGAGGGGTGATCAAGAATCGAGAGCGGCGAAATCGCTGAACACGCGGCGATGCGAATTCATGCTGATTCGCGTCGACGAAAGTTCTTTTCTCGACCCGAGGTGATCCGCGTTCTTGCGCGGTCGCTTTCCTGCGCTGGAGCCATGGCTTTCGCATGGAAATAATCCCCGCCATCGACCTGCGCGCAGGCCACGTCGTCCGCCTGAAGCAGGGCGACTACGCGCAGGAGACGCGCTACGCCAGCGATCCGTGGCGCTCGCGCAACGACTACGCCGACGCCGGCGCGCGCTGGTTGCACCTCGTCGATCTCGACGGGGCGCGTTCTGGCAGCATTCGAGAATCTGCGCGTGATCGGGACGATCGCGCGCGCCGGGCGCCTGCGCGTGCAGGCGGGCGGGGGCGTGCGCACGCGCGAGGACGTACAGCGGCTGTTCGATGCGGGCATCGAGCGCGTCGTCGTCGGCAGCATCGCGGTACGCGATCCCGATGCGGTGCAGCAGTGGATCGCCGACATCGGCGCGGAGCGGATTGCGTGGCACTCGATGCGCGCCTGGAAGGAGAAACGTGGCGCCTGCCCAGCATGCGGCTGGACGCAGAGCGAGGCGCGCGACGCTAGACGAACTGGCGCCGCGCTATGCGGTCGCTGGCGCGCGGCATCTGCTGTGCACCGATATCGACCGCGACGGCATGCTGTCCGGGGCCGAATCTGGATCTCTATGCGTACCTCTCGGCGATCGCACCGCGACTCGATGTCATCGCCTCCGGCGGCGTGCGCGACGTCGCCGACGTGGGCGCGCTGCGCGCGAGTGGCGTCGCCGGCGTCGTGCTCGGACGCAGCCTGCTTGAAGGAAGTCTCACGCTGGCGGAGGCACTCGCGTGCTGACCCGCCGCATCATTCCGTGTCTCGACGTCCGCGACGGCAAGGTCGTCAAGGGCGTGCGTTTCCGCGACCACGTCGAGATGGGCGAAATCGTCACGCTCGCGCAGCGCTATCGCGACGAGGGCGCCGATGAACTGGTGTTCTACGACATCACGGCAAGCCCGGAAGGACGCTCGGTCGACCGCGGCTGGGTCGAGAAAGTCGCGCGCGTGATCGACATCCCGTTCTGCGTCGCCGGTGGCATCCGCAGTGTCGACGACGCCCGCGCCGTGCTGCACGCGGGGGCCGACAAGATCTCGGTCAACTCGCCCGCACTCGAACGTCCGGGATTGATCGACGAACTGGCCGAAGCGTTCGGCGTGCAGTGCGTCGTCGTCGGCATCGACTCGCTGCGCGACGAGGACGGCAAGTGGCGCGTGCGCCAGTACACCGGCGATCCGACAAAGACGCTGGCGCTTGCGCGCCTCACATTGTCCTGGATTGCCGAAGTGCAACGACGCGGCGCCGGCGAAATCGTCCTCAACTGCATGGGCGTCGACGGCGTGCGCGGCGGTTACGATCTCGAGCAACTCGACGCGGCGCGCGCGATCTGCCGCGTGCCGCTCGTCGCTTCGGGCGGCGCCGGCGCCATGGACCATTTCCGCGACGTATTCGTGCGCAGCGATGTCGACGCGGCGCTGCGCGGCCAGCGTGTTTCATTCGGGCGCGATTGCGATTCCCGAACTCAAGCAACATCTGCACGGGCAGGGCGTGGCGGTGCGCATGAAGACATCCAAGCGACGAAGCCAGCCGACTGAGCGATTCCACACCGACTTCAGCGCGACTCGACTGGGACAAGGGCGATGGCCTGCTGCCGGCGATCGTGCAGGACTGCGCGTAGCGGCGCGGTGCTGATGCTCGGCTACATGGATGCGGGAAGCGCTCGCGCAGACGCAGCGCCAGCGGCAGGGTCACGTTCTTCAGCCGCAGCAAGCAGCGCCTGTGGACGAAAGGGCGAAAGCTCGGGAAATTTCCTCTCGCTGAAGCGCGATGCATGCCGACTGCGACAACGACACGCTGCTCGTGCTGGCGCGAGCCGCACGGCCCGACCTGCCATCTGGGCACGGCGAGTTGCTTCGGCGATGGGTCGACAGCCGCCGCTCGGTTTCTCGCCGAACTCGAGGCGCTGGTCGCGCAACGCGAGCGCGATCGCCCCGAGGGCAGCTACACGACGAAACTGTTCGACGAGGGCGTGCGCCGCATCGCGCAGAAGGTCGGCGAGGAAGGTGTCGAGACGGCCCTGGCCGCGGTCGCGCAGGACGACGATGCGCTCGTCGGCGAGGCGCTGATCTCGTCTTCCATCTGCTCGTGCTGCTGCGCGCACGCGGCCTCGGCCTGGCGCAACTGATGGCGCAATTGAAAGCTCGCCACCGTTCGGGCTAGAGTTCGAACCGGGGCACGAACGAAACGTGCGTCGGACCGTGCGTCCGGCGTCCGCAGCCGTTAGGGGCGTAGCGCTTTTCGCGCTCCGTTTTCCGCCGGACAGGTCCGGCCCACCGTTGCAGCAATGGGGAATTCCCAATGAACTGGTATATCGACGTCTTGAAGAAATACGCGGTATTCGATGGCCGCGCGCGCAGGACCCAGTATTGGATGTTCGTTCTGTTCAACCTCATCGTCGCCGTCGTCCTCTCGCTGATCGATCGCATGACGGGCCATCAGATCCTCGGCACGCTCTACGCGCTCGCGGTGCTGCTGCCTGGCATCGGCGTCGGCATCCGCCGCCTGCACGACACGGGACGGATTGGCTGGTGGCTGCTGATCGCCCTCATTCCGTTGATCGGCTGGATCGTGCTGATCGTGTTCATGGTGCAGGACAGCCAGCCCGGTTCCAACCAGTATGGTCCGAACCCGAAAGGCGTAGGCGCCTGATCGCCGCTTGATCGATGCGGTCGCCGGCGGGTGTCGCCGGCGTCCGCATCGTGTTTTCTCGCCGCGGCGCGAAATCCCTTCCCAGCGCGTTCGTCGCCGGGAGACATTCCGGGATCGCTGCGTAAATACCGAATCGGATTCTGAGGCCTGTGGCATCATTGCGGCTCCAGCAGTCGCACCATTCCGATCGGGAGTTGCCTTCCAATGTTCGATCCGCGCCATTCTTCCTTGCGTTCCATCTGCTCCGCTTCGGCGTTTTTCGTTTCGCTCGCCGCGGGCCCGGTCCAGCATCGGCGCCGCCCGACCCGCTCGCGCGCGACATCTTTTCAAGCAGCTGATTCGAGATCAACACGACCGATTCGGTTGGCAACACCACACGCGCCGCACAGGCAATGGCGAGCGCCTGAGGGAGGCTGGATTGCCCGGCGCAGACATTCAGGTGCTGGGACCGAACGACGCAAGGCAATATGGTGGCGCGCTGCGCGGAACGGCGGGCGAAGAAGCCCGTGCTCATCATCGGCCACCTCGACGTGGTCGAGGCGAAGCGCGAGGACTGGACCACCGATCCGTTTCAGCTGGTGGAGAAGGACGGCTATTTCTACGGCCGCGGCACGCAGGACATGAAGGTGAACGACGCGATTCTGGTGACCACCTTCATCCGCTTCCAGCAGGAGGGATACCGTCCCGATCGCGACCTGATTCTGGCGCTGACGGCCGACGAAGAAGGCGGCGATTCGAACGGCGTCGATTGGCTGCTGAAGAATCACCGCGACCTGGTCGACGCCGCGTTCGTGTTGAACGCGGATGCGGGCGGCGTCCACCGTGAACGGCAAGCCGGTCAATGTTGGTCGAAGCGAGCGAGAAACGTATGCCGATTTCGAACTGACCGTGCTCAATTCGGGCGGCCACAGTTCACTGCCGCCCCGGACAATGCGATCTATCGCCTCTCGAACGCGCTTCGGCGGCTGGAGCACTCGCCGTTTCCGTTGGAGCTAACGCCGTGACGCGCACCTACTTCGAGCGGCGCGCTCCGCTCGAACGCGCGCGCCGAGGGACATGGCCGCCATTCTGCGGACGCCTCCCGATGCGGCGGCAGTAGCGCGGCTGAGCAGGGAACCGCGCTACAACGCAATGCTGCGCACCACGTGTGTGGCAACTCGCCTCAACGCCGGCCATGCCAACAATGCGCTGCCGCAAACGGCGCAGGCGACGGTGAACTGCCGCATTCTGCCGGGCCACTCGCCGGCGGAAACGCAGCAGGCGCTGGTCCGGATCCTCGCCGATCCGAAGGTTGCGGTGCAGTATCTCGGTCGATCGGCGGCGCGGCTCAGGCGCCGGACTCCAAGGGCTTTCCCACGGTGCTGCCCCCGGCCGAGGTGCTCGGGCCGCTGGAACAGGTGGCAGGGGAGATGTGGCCGGGCAAACCGGTGATTCCCGAAATGGAGACGGGTGCGTCCGACAGCATCTACACCATGGCCGCGGGCATCCCCAGCTACGGGCTCAACGGCGTGGGAATCGACCAGGACGATCTGCGGGCGCACGGCAAAGACGAGCGGGTCCGTGTCAGCGCGTTTGACGACGGCGTGGAGTTCTACTATGGGTTCCTGAAGGCGATGACGTGAAGTGAGGTTGATCGAGGATCTTCGCCCGAAATGGACGGTGGTTCGAAGTGACGTCAGTCAACGCGTGGTATGGAGGGTGTTTCAGTCCAATCGGTGTCGCAGGAGGAGGGCTGCGCGGCGGGGTAGTGGAAAACGAGTGCGTGAAGCGATGCCAGTTGCCGTTTGCCAAGCGCAAAGGAAGTAGTTGGCGATGGGCATCGTCCTCCCGAATTCCGTTTCCTGGGCGTCGGTGGGCGCGGCGGGCACTGGGTATCGCACGTTACTCTGGAAGGCGGGCCTCATGGAGCAGGGGCTGAGCCCGCTGGGCCTGACTCCCCTCGCAGGCGTATCGAGTACGGGCAGAAGCCGAAGCCCTTTTCGTTCTGCTACCTCCATCACCCGCTGAACTGGCTCGCGTCGCTGTGGCGTCACGAGATGGAGTTCGGCTGGTACCGACTCCGAGGTGAAGTCGGCGGCGATGTCCGACCACTTTCCGACATTCCTGCAGAAGATGTTCCGCCGCATGGCCGGACTTGCAGCGTTACGTTCGAACCGTTCGTCGCGAACTGCGGATTTCGTCGGTCGCGCGGAATCGATGTCCGACGATCTGCGGGAAGCGCTGTCGCACGCGGGCCCACCTCGACGACGACTGTATGGAATTGACCCGCGACACGCGGGAACGTCGACCGCACGCATCAAGAACGCGTCGGCGCCGCGGCCGTTGCTCGAGGCGATCGTCGAAGACGCGAGAAACGAAATTCAATCGTCGATTCGGCTACGACCCCATCCCGAACACCTGATCGGCGAGGCGGATTCGGCGGTATCGCGATCCTCGCGGTGCGGGCGCAGGATGACACCACCAACGCACAGTTCAGCTCCGCACGTCGAGATGAAGGCCGTATGCAATGCGTTACGACTACCGCCTCGATGGCCGCACGAAAGCATCGAAGGCGACCAAGCCTACGAGCGGATTTGGTGTGCGGGTTGATCGGCACCGCATCGAAGGCCTGTCGCCGCCAGGGCAAGCGTGCGCGGTTTTCAAGTTCGACCCCGTTGCTCCGCCTACCTGCTGAAGGGCGCCGGCTACGCAAGCGTGACGTTCGTACACGACAATTCCTCCCGTGCTCCACAGAAAAGTTCGGTGCTGGAACTTATCGATCTCGAAATCGAGTGCATCGACTACAGGCGCTTCTGGCAGAGCGCCACGCACGCTGCAATATGGCGTCGTGCTCGTCGATACCCCTGGACTATCCGTTGACCGGGGACCACCGATCTCGCCAAGGCGGCATTCTCCTGAAACCGGGCGGCGAGCTGGTTGCGACCCGCGCCGAATGCGCCGCTGCGAATCCGCTCTCCCCGCTGAAAACGTTCGCCGTCCTGGCGCCCGACAAATCCGGGCTCTTGCCACCGGGTTACTACAACATTGCGTATCTCGACCAGTTGCTGGCGTCGTTCAACATGTCGCGGATAGATGTTTGCGACAGGTTCGACGACGCCATCGAGGTCGAACAATACGCGGAGTGGCAACGCGCGTTCACGATCGATCCTGGCGAGTTGTTCTCGCGCATCGTCTTCACTTCACGCAAAGCCGAGGTTCTCGAGGCGAGGGGTTCGAGCGATGTGCAGACCGGTTTTTTCTTGCGGCATCCGATGGAATTGTTGCAAGCGCCGCGCGATGCACTCGCCAAGAGCTGGCAGCACGCGATCGCGACACTCCAGTTCGACCTTGCCGCAGAACAGGCGCGTCGCGCCAGCGCCGAGCAAGGGTTCGCCGACCGGCAGGCGGAACTGATCGATCAGCGGATCGCGATCACGCGGCATCGATCCCGATCGACGCGCTCAAGGAAGAACTCCAACACCAGCGAAACGCGCATGAGCAACTGTGCAGCCAGTGCCAGACGCACGGGAGAGGCCGCGAGCGCCGCCTAGCGGGTCGCGACCGTCGATTGCTCGCCGTCGCGGGGCGGCGCGTGCCGGTGCGGCTCGGCTGGCATCAGGAACGGTACGGCCGGCCCCAGCTTGAGCCCATCGCGCCAACGCTTCAGTGCGCCCTCGATCGGCGCCCCGCTTGCGATCTGCGGGAAAGAATGCGGCTGATGGTCACGTGTTTCCCAACCGTCGACTTCCGTGCTGGCTTCGACGAACGCATCGGCGAAGAGAAGCCTGTGATTGAGGCCGTCGACGAAGAACGCGCGGCCGAAGTCGGTGATCGCCGATTGCGCGCCGCAGCCGAACGACGCACGGTCTTCGCGCGATGCCGTGATGACCATCGCGTCCGGGTTTTTCAGTGCATCGACGAAGGCGCCCGAGTAGCACGCCGAAATGACGAATACGCGATGCTCGATCGGCGAGTCGCTGAACAGATCTTCGAGATCTTCCGGCACTATCTGGTCGAGCGGCAGCGGATCGAGGCTGACGTAGAGTTCGTGATTGCGCGAGCCGTGCGTCGTGATGAACAGCATGAGCACGTCCTGCTCCACGTTCATTTTCTTCGCGAGCCCGTCGACGGCGAGTTCGAGATTCGAGAGGCTTGCGATGGGATGCTCGGTCAGCGTCGCCGGATTGTTGACGAGCGCCACTACGTGGCCTTTGGCGGCGAAGCGCTCGCTGAAAAGCTTGTCGACGTATTCGACTTCGTCGCGGAAGACGTCTTCCTCGCCATCGCCGGCGAACGAGATCAGGAACAGATTGGCTTTGCCTGGCGCGCGGGCGCGAGTATGCGCCAGCGCCGCGCGCATGCGGTCGGGCTGCGCATAGAGAATCTGCTCGGGGAGCCCGCATCGGACGGCCAGACGATCGGATGGTCGTCGGCGTCGTCGGTCGCATCATTGCCGCTTTTCGTCGCGGGCGCTGTCGCAGCGTTCAGCGCGGCGCGCGATTGCCCGCATTCGCAGCGACGGCCGCTGCGAAGGCGGACGCCAGCAGCACCACGAAAAACAGTCGACGCAGTTTCATCCTTTTGCCGCGGGCGTGTGCCCGCCTTCTTCTGGTCGACGGGGGCAGGTCGACCTTTTGCGTATTGTAGCAGGCTCGCCGGGCGGACCGGGGTTCGATCCGCGGCGAAAGCGGGCGAAAAAGCGCGAGTGACGCTCGGTCGGACCAGAAATGGGCGGGCCCGAGTCGATTTGGCCGGACGCGAAAGACGCAGGCCCAGATCGTGCAGATTGCGCGTCCAGGGGGCGGTGACGCTAGAGCGTGGTCGGCGCGATCGCGCTGAAGTCGGCGACGCAGCGGTGCGCCGCAGGCGACGGGCACTGCGCTGGCGGGCGCGCGATCTGGATCGTGCGCATGCCGGCCGACTGCGCCGCGTCCAGTTCGGCCGTGATGTCCGAAAGGAACAGGATTTCCGCAACCGGCCGGCCGATTGAATCGGCAATGCGACGGTACGAGTCCGCGTCACGCTTGGCGCCGGTTTCGGTATCGAAATGGCCGGAAAACAGTCGACTCAGGTCGCCGGCTTCGCTGTATCCGAAAAACAACTTCTGGGCGGCGACGGAGCCTGAGGAATAGACATACAAATCCATTCCCTGCGCTTTCCATTCCTGCAACTTGCGCGCGACTTCCGGGTAGACATGGGCGCGATATTCGCCGTTGCGATAGCCTTCTTCCCAGATCATGCCCTGCAGGGCTTTCAGTGACGTTGCCTTGCGGTCTTCGTCGATCCAGCGCTGCAGCAGGTCGATCATTTCCTGCTGCGTGGCCGAAACCAGGCCGGCTTCCTTCGCCGCATCGTGCAGCCAGTGCTGCACCTCGGGTTTGTCGGCGTGCGTGACGATGAAGGCGGGCAGGTGTTTGCGCGCGTAGGGGAACAGCACATCCTTGACGAAATCGATCGAACTGGTGGTGCCTTCGATGTCGGTGACGATGGCGCGGATCACTTCAACTGGCCCGCGGTGCTGTGCTCGACATTGGCGGAGTAGGCTGTCTCGATCGAACGCTTGACGCCCACCGGATCGACCACGCGTGACAGCACGAAGCTGCTCTCGCCCCGGCCGGTGATGCGGACGTCGCCGTAACCCAGAAGACGACCCCAGGTGGTCTGGGACAGATCAACGGTTTCGATCGCCGTCAGGCGGATTTCCTCGGTTTCGCGGCTGACGATACCGGTCTTGCGCACGACACGATGGGTGGTCACGCCCAGTTCGATCGCACGCAGCCGCAGTACTTCGTAGATCGTGCCGAAAATGCCGACGATGAGAGGAATCAGCAGGATCCACAGGAACAGCCGGCCCTTGGCCGTCCAGTGCAGGTGGAAGCGGGCGACGATGATCTCGCCAGGCGCAAGCGATTCTTCCAGGTAGCTCATGCGGCGCGCTGCGCGGGATTCAGGCGCGGGAAGCGCCCGGCAATGTCGTCGCCGGTGAAATCGGCGACCCAGCCTTCCTTGTTCGTGAACAGGCGGATCGCGATGAAGTAGGGGCTTTCGCTCATGTCGAACCAGTGCCGCGTGCCGTCCGGCACGCCGATCAGGTCGCCCTGTTCGCACAGCACTTCGTAGACCTTGTCGCCGATGTGCAGCGTGAACTGGCCGCGGCCGGCGACGAAGAAGCGCACTTCGTCCTCCGAATGCGTGTGCTCATTGAGGAACTTCTGGCGCAGGGCGGCGCGGTCGGGGTGATCGGGATTCAGGCTGATCACATCGACGGCCTGGTAGCCATTTTCGCGCTGCAAGCGTTCGATGTCGCTGCGATACGCGGCGATCACCTCGTCCTGGCTGGCGCCGGGAACGACCGGCTTGCGACGCTTCCCAGCGCTCGAAGCGCACGCCGACCTGGCCGAGTTCGCGCGCGATCTCGGCGTGGGTTCCGGTGGATTTCAAGCGGCGCCGCCATTGCTGTCGGAATAGATGCGCAATCAGCTCATGGTTTCAACCTCCGCAAATCCAGTTCACAGCCTGAGCAAAAACTCGAAGGCCTCGATATGGCGCTCGGCCTCGGCCATGTCGCGGCCCCAGGTGTAGATGCCGTGACCGTCGATCAGGTAGCCATATAGGGGCTTATCCGCCCGAATCCACGCATCGACTATGCCGGACCAGTTCGGGCATGTGCTGGGTGTTCGGAAATACGGGCACGTCGATGTGCGTCTCGTGCGTGGTATGACCGGCAATCGCCTTGATAAGTTCGTAGCCTTCGAAGCGCACGACGCCGGCTTGGGCGAACAATCGCGACGCCACCGTCTGCGTGCGCGAATGGGTATGCAGGACAGCGTTCGCCTTCGGGAAGCGCCGATAGATCTGCGTATGCAGCAACGTTTCCGCGGAAGGCCGCGCGACGGTGCCAACGGCGTGGCCATCCATGTCGATCACCATGACGTCGTCAGCGTGTCAGGGCGCCCTTGTCGCGACCGGAGATCGTGATCGCGACGATGCCCGTTATCCAGGCGCATCGAGAAATTGCTGCTCGTCGCTGGCGTCAGGCCCAGCGCGCCGAGCTTGCGGCCGGCGCCGGCGATGGCGTGGGCGGCGCTGGCGAAATCGACGGCTGCGAAAGGCAAGTATGATTCCTCGGAAAGGCGGGAAAAGTCGGGCGGAAATACCGGCAGTCGAAGTATATCGGATGCACTCCCCCTCCGAATTGAATTTGAGCGCATTTGAATCCGTCGACTTGGGTCCATCGACGTGAATCGGCGTTCCGCGCCGAGGCTCCAGCGTTGAGATAGTCTTCGTCCAGTCATATCGATAGAGGCAAGCCCATGAGCATCGATCTCTCCGCGCTGACCGCCGTGCAACTCGACGAGTTGCTCGTCGCCGCGGCCAAGCGCCGCGCGGAACTCGCGCCTCCGCCCGACATGCAGCCGCCCGCGCGGTGCGACGCGATCGTCAACCCCGCATGGCACACCGGGCCGATACCGACGGGCGTGCTCTTCATGCTGCGGCATCCGGGCCTCGGCTGGCTCGGGTTCGCGCTGCCGCACGAGCATCGCGTGCATCTCGCGACTCTGTGGCTGCACCAGTCGATGCTGTACCAGCCGGCTGCGGTTCCCGCGCCGGCGGCGGAAGTGCCGGTGCCGCCGCCGACGCCGGCGGTCGGGGCAGGCGGCAGCGGTTCCGTGCACTAGTCGCCGCGCCAGCGGAGCAAGTACGCCACGCGGTCGCGGGGCGGCAGTCGCCGCGCCGCCGTCTCGCCTTTTGCGACGTGGCGCTGTCACAATCGCTTCGTCTTCTCTTTTGCGCGCCCATCGTCGCGGGCAGTCCGGTTGCAACCATGAATGATCCATCCATGTATCTCCTGCTGGCCGCGCTTGTCGCGTTCGCCGTGGGCGCGCTGCTCGCCTGGCTCGTCGCACGCGCACGCGTGCGCGGCGCGATGCAGGCGGGGCGTGCAAGCCGCGATGCCGAGGTCGTGCAGCTCGCTGCGGACCGTGACGCCGCACTCGCGAACCTGCGTCGCGTCGAGCAGTTGCTCGCCGGCAACAAGGCCGAGCTCGACGAACAGCGGCAGCGCCTGCTCGTTCTCGTCAACGAACGCGCGACACTGAGTGGCCGCCTCGAGCGCCTCGCACAGGCCGACAACGAGCTTGTCGCCGCACGCGCCGAGATGCAGAAGTGGCGCGAGGAATGCCAGCGCGCGGAACAGCGGCTGACCGAAACCGCAACGCGTCTGCACGAGCAGCGCCAGGCCACGACGGAGCGCGAACAGATGCTCGCGCACATCCGCGACGAATTCAGCGACAAGTTCAAGGCGCTCGCGAACGATCTGCTCGACGAGAAGAGCAGGAAGTTCAGCGAACAGAACCAGGCGCAGATCGGCACGCTGCTCAATCCGCTGCGCGAGCAGCTCGGCGACTTCCGCAAGCGCGTCGACGACGTCTACGACAAGGACAGCAGGGAGCGCACCCAGCTCAAGGCCGAGATCGACGCGCTGAAGAACCTCAACCTGCGCATCAGCGATGACGCGACCAATCTCGCCCGCGCGCTCAAGGGCGAGGCGCGCACACAAGGCGCCTGGGGTGAACTCGTGCTCGAGCGGCTGCTCGAAGCGTCGGGCCTGCAGAAGGGCCGCGAATACGATACGCAGACGGTATTGCGTGACGAGTCGGGCGGCAAGCCGCGGCCCGACGTGATCGTGCACCTGCCCGAGGGACGCGACCTGATCGTCGACGCGAAGGTCTCGCTGACCGCCTACGAGCGCTACTGCGCGGCGGTTGACGAGGATACGCGCGCCGAGCAGCTGGGCGCGCACATCGCTTCGCTGCGCACGCACGTCAAGCAGCTCGCCGAACGCCGCTACGCCGATCTTCCCGGCGTGAACTCGCTCGAATTCGTCCTGATGTTCGTGCCGGTCGAGGCCGCCTACATCGAAGCGGTGCACGGCGATGACACGTTGCACGCGTTCGCGCTCGAACGCCAGGTCGTGATCGTCACGACGTCGACGCTCCTGGCGACGCTGCGCACAGTCAGCAGCCTGTGGCGGTTCGACGACCGCAACCGCAATGCGGTCGAAATCGCCGATCGCGCCGGCAAGCTCTACGACAAGTTCGTCGGCTTCGTCGAAGACATCCAGGACGCGGGCGGTCGCATCGAGGCCGCGCGCGCCGCACTCGCGTCGGCCTCGGGCAAGCTCAGTAGCGGACGCGGCAACCTGCTAGGGCAGGTTGAAAAGCTGCGCGAGCTCGGCGCCAAGGCGAGCAAGGCGTTGCCTGCTGCTCTCGTCGAGCGCGCCGAGGTCGAAGAGGTGCAGGCCAGCCTGCCCGGTGACCCGCCCGAAGCCCCTCTTTGACGCGACAGCGCTTTGGCTCGGTGGATATTCGCGTGAGCGCTGTGCGACGGCAGCGCGTTGGCGCGTTCGCCGCGATTCCGGGTTAGGGATGGAACTGCCGATGCGTCGGTGTATGCAACCCGTCGCCGTCACCCGCGTTCGCTTCTGCGTAAGTCGCGTGGACGGCTGATTTGGGCTTCGCGACGCTTATTCCCGCATTGCTGACGCGCAAAAGACACCGGTGTCATGTCAATATGTGCGCCGATGGTTCCAGACCGAAGTGACGCGATGCCAACTGTTGCGAATGCCCCGCCAATGTCGCCGCCGGCCGGACGCCGGCGCTGGATCGTCGTCGTCCTGCTGCTGCTCGCCATGATCGTCAACTACGTCGACCGGCAGACGCTCGGCCTGCTCAAGCCGGCGATGTCTGCCGAACTCGGATGGAGCAATAGCGACTTCGCGAATATCCACCTGAGCTTCCAGGCGGCGTATGCATTGTGCTACCTGATCTGGGGCCGGGTGGTGGACCGCATCGGTGCGCGCGCCGGATTCGCGCTGGCCTTCGCGCTGTGGTCGCTGGCCCAGCTGACGACGGCGGCGGCGCGGCAGATCGGCCATTTCATGCTCGCGCGACTCGTGCTCGGCATGGGCGAGTCGGGCGCGTTCCCCGGATCGATCAAGGCGATTGCCGAATGGTTTCCGCAGAAGGAGCGGGCACTCGCCAACGGCCTGTTCAACGCCGGCACCAATATCGGCGCGATCATCACGCCGCTGCTCATCCCCGCGCTCGTGCTCGCCTATGGCTGGCAGGCAGCGTTCGTCGTCTCGGGCCTCGCCGGGCTGGTGTGGCTGCCGCTCTGGCTGATGCTCTACCGCAGCCCGCGCGCGAGTTCGCGCCTGTCGGCCGCGGAACTGCGCTGGATCGAACAGGACGCCTCTCCGACGACGACAACGCGCGTGCCGTTGTCGCAACTGCTGCGCTACCGGCAGACCTGGGCGTATGCGCTGGCGAAATTCATGACCGATCCGGTCTTCGGCATGTACCTCGTCTGGCTGCCGGATTTCCTCGCGAAGCGATTCAATCTGGACCTGAAGACGTTCGGCCCGCCGCTGATCGCGATCTATCTGCTGTCCGACGTCGGCAGCGTACTCGGCGGATGGCTGTCGTCGCGGCTGCTGCGCCGCGGCTGGAGCGTCAACCGTGCGCGCAAGACCGCGCTGCTGATCTGCGCGCTCTGCGCAACGCCGGTCGTGTTCGCCGCGCACGCCTCGAATGTCTGGGTGGCCGTTGCGCTGATCGGACTTGCCGCGGCAGCGCACCAGGGATTTTCGGCGAACCTGTACGCGTTGCCGCCAGACCTGTTGCCGCGCGGCGGTGTGGCGTCGGTCGTCGGCATTGGCGGAGCACTCGGCGCATGCGGCGGCATGCTGATGTCCAAATACACCGGCTGGACGCTCGACGCGGATCGCGGCTACGCGCCGATCTTCCTCATTGCGAGTTGCGCCTATCTCGCTGCGCTGGCGTTGATCCACTTCCTGTCGCCGCGCTTGGAGCCGGCCGAAGTGGGGAATGAGTGCGGTGCTCCGGCGCGCTAGTTCAGCGCGCCGGGAATTTCAGACAGCGGCAATTTCGACCGGCGCGCTTGTAACCAGCGCCATTGCAACCGGCTGTGGATTCAACCGGCCGGTGTGCCCGCAGCGGCGGCGCGATGCAGCCGGCTGTTGCGATAGCTGTAGCCGAAGTACACCGCGAAACCGATGACGGTCCACAGGCCCATCAGCGTCCAGTTGTACCAGTTCTCCCAGTACAGCAGCATGAGACAGCTGAGCACGCCGAGCGTGCAGGTCAGCGGCGCGACCGGCACGCGGAACGTGCGCGGCAGGTCGGGTTGCGTCTTGCGCAGGATCATCACGCCGAGGCAGACCGCGCACGAACGCGATCAGGGTGCCCATCGAGACGAGGTCGCCGAGGATGTCGAGCGGGAAGATCGCCGCGAGCAGCGCGATGCCGATGCCCGTGATCACGGTGTTGATGTGCGGCGTGCGGTATTTCGGATGGATCTTCGCGAACACCGGCGGCAGCAGGCCGTCGTTGGCCATGATCATGAAGATGCGCGGCTGCGCGATGATCATGACGAGAATCACCGACGACAGGCCGATCAGCGCGCCGACCTCGACGGCCCAGCGCAGCACGACCAGTTCGGGGTGCGCGCGCACCGCGGTGACGACCGGCTCCGCGGTGCCGAGCTGGTCGAAGCGCAGCAGTCCGGTCAGGACGGCTGCCATGCGCGATGTACAGGACCGTGCAGATCGCGAGCGAGGCGATCGTGCCGATCGGCAGGTCACGCTGCGGATTCTTCGCTTCCTGCGCCGCGGTCGACGTCGCTTCGAAGCCGATATACGAGAAGAACACGAGCGTCGCGCCGCGCATGATGCCGCCCCAGCCGTACTTTTCCGGACCCTGCGCCTCGGGAATGAACGGGTGCCACAACGCCGTGTTGACGTATTGCGAGCCGACGACGACGACGATGAGGATCAGCACGACCTTGAGCGCGACCATGAACGTATTCATGCCGCTCGATTCGCGGATGCCGATGTAGCACAGCCAGGTGAGCGCGAGGACGATCGCGACCGCCGGCAGATTGAACAGCGCACCCGTCACGACGATATGGTTGTCGGTGAACGCGAGCGGCGCGTTGGTCAGCGCCTCGGGCAGATGGATGCCGAATTCGCCGAGCAGGCTCGTGAAATAGCCGGTCCAGCTGACGGCCACGGCGGAGGCCGACACGCCGTATTCGAGCACCATGTTCCAGCCAATGAACCAGGCGACGAACTCGCCGAGCGTCGCATACGCGTACGAGTACGAACTGCCCGACATCGGAATCAGCGTCGCGAACTCGGCGTAGCACAACGCGGTGAAGCTGCAGCACACCGCCGCGATGATGAACGACAGCACGATCGCGGGGCCCGCGTGTTCCGCCGCGGCCTGGCCCGTGATCACGAAGATGCCGCCGCCGATCACGGCGCCGATGCCGAGCGCCGTGAGACCCCACGGCCCGAGTGTGCGGTTCAACGCGATCGTGCTGCCTTCCTCATTGACCCGGGTCGGCGATTTGGTGCGAAGCAATTGGCTGAGCATGCGGTCGATTTTCCGGATTGCGGTATTCGCTGAAGCATTGTTGAAAAACGAGGCTTTCCCTGAAACAACGAGGCCGGCGTTGATTCGCCGGCCTCGTGTCGACTCAAGGCGATATCAGCGCTCAGGCCGGGCTGTTGCCCGGCGCGAGCTGGCTGCGTTTGTAGCCATAGACGGAATACAGCAGCAGTCCGATCACGGCCCAGATCACGAAGACCAGCTTCGCGGTCATGCTGAGATTCACGAACAGCAGCAGGCAGCCGGCGACCGCGAGCGGGCAGACGATCCAGGCCATCGGCGTGCGGAACGGGCGCGGGCGATCCGGTTGCTGCTTGCGCAGGATCAGTACGCCGATCGAGACCATCGCAAACGCGAGCAGGGTGCCCGAGTTCGACGTGTCCGCGAGCTTGCCGACGGGGAACAGCGCGGCGCAGATCGATACGACCACGCCCGTGAGCGAGCGTGATGACGTGCGGCGTGTGGAACGTCGGATGCACCTTCGACAGTACGTCCGGCAGCAGGCCGTCGCGCGACATCGTGAAGAAGATGCGGGTCTGGCCGAACATCATCATCAGGATGACCGACGGCAGCGCGAGGATCGCGGCGATGCCGATCCAGTTGCCGAGTTGATCGTGTCCGAGCAGGCGCAGCACGTGCGCGAGCGGTTCCTTGCTGCAGACGAGCGCCTGCGAGCCAGCACAGGCTGCGGCCATCGCGTCGCTGCCGGGATCGAGCGGCATGCCTTCGCACCCATGATCGGCTGCGCGCCGACGGAACCGGCGGCCGAATAGCCGACGAGCAGGTAGAAGATCGTGCAGATCGTGAGCGAGCCGATGAGGCCGATCGGAATGTTGCGATTCGGATTCTTGGTTTCCTCCGCCGCGGTCGATACGGCATCGAAGCCGACGTAGGCGAAGAAGATCGACGCGGCCGCGCCGAGCACGCCGACGCCGCCGAGCGGACTGCCCCAGCCGCCGGGCAGGAACGGCTCGAAGTTCGCGCTCTTCACCGCAGGGAATGCGAAGATGACGAACACTGTCAACGCGACGATCTTGATCGCGACCAGCACCGCATTGACGCGAGCGCTCTTCGAGGTACCGATCACGAGCAGCACGGTGACGGCAAGTCCGATCAGGAACGCGAGGAGGTTGAAGGTGCCCCCCGCGAACATGCCGGTGCGCAGGAATTCGGGCAAGGCCGTAGCCTTTCGCTGCGAGCAGACCGTTCATGTAGCCGGACCAGCCGACGCACACGACCGCAGCGCCGATGCCGTACTCGAGGCCGAGTGCCCAGCCGACGATCCAGGCGACGAATTCGCCGAGTACGCCGTAGGTGTAGGTGTAGGCCGAGCCCGAGACGGGGATCATCGATGCGAGTTCGGCGTAGGCCAGCGCGGCCAGCCCGCAGACGACCGCGGCGATCACGAATGCGAGCATCAGGCCCGGTCCGGCTTTCTGGCCGGCTTCGGCGGTCAGCACGAAGATGCCGGTGCCGATGACGGCGCCGATGCCGAGCAGGGTCAGCTGGATCGGCCCGAGTTGGCGCTTGAGCGATTTCTTTTCTGCGGTTTCAAGAATCTTGTCGAGCGGCTTGACGCGCCAAAAAAGCATTTGGTCGACTCCCCGGAGCTGGTGGCTTGGCGAAACCGCGTCCGGGAACCCGAACGCGGTCGTGATCGTGCAACCATCAGCCCGTCCAGGACTTCAAATCCGTGGGCCATGATGCATCGGCTAAAATACGCGAGCCCTTCCACCCGAGCAAGCGCTGGCGCACAACCGCATGGACGAAACGCCCGTTCGATCACTGCAACCGCAGCAAGAGCGCTGGCTCGCGATGTTCGAGGCCTATGCGCGATCCTGTCCGGGTGAGACCGAATCGGTATCGTTGTTCCGCCACTTCGCGCATGAACATGCGGATGCCTCGGTACGCAGCCTCGCTGTCGGCCACCTGACCGCCTCGGCGTGGCTCGTGAGCGCGGACGGGCTGCGGGTATTGCTCACGCATCACCGCAAGCTCGATCGCTGGCTGCAGCTCGGCGGCCATGCCGACGGCGATTTCGACCTCGCGCGCGTGGCGCTGCGCGAGGCGCAGGAGGAGTCCGGACTGCCGGCGCTCGTCGTCGAAGCGGCGATATACGACCTGGACCGGCACGAGATTCCCGCGCGCGGCAGCGAAGCCACGCATTGGCACTACGATGTGCGCTTCGTCGTGCGAGCGACCGGTTCCGAGGTGTTTTCGGTCAGTGACGAATCGCATGCGCTGGCCTGGCGCGAGGTCGCGGAGATTGCGCGCGACGATTCCGGCTTCGACGCGTCTTTGCGGCGTATGGCGAAAAAATGGCTGGCGCGCGGTTAGCAGGGTTTGTCATTCCCGCGAAAGCGGGAATCCAGCGACTTCGCTTCGCGTGACAGTGCCACGCGCCAAGATCCAGTCAGAGGCTCTGGATTCCCGCGTTCGCGGGAATGACGAGCTGAACGTTTTCCGGATGTGATAAGCCAAAACCTTCGTGGGAATGACGAACGATCGGCTTGGCTCGATCCACTCTTCGCCGCGCTTCGTTTCTTCGTCGACGTCACCGAGCCGGGGCGAGAGCCATCGTTTCTGATCAGGCAGAAAGAAGCCGCTCGAAAATCAGATCGTTCTGCAGGTCGCCGCCGAGCTGAAATCGATGGCTGCCGATCTCGCTGAAGCCGCATTTTCGATAGAAGGCGATCGCGCGCGGATTGCGTTCCCAGACACCGAGCCAGATCGACCTCACGCTGCTCCCGGCAGCCTCGTCGAGCACTGCGGCCATCAGCTCGCCCGCGACGCCGCGGCCGATCGTGGTCTTGTCGACGTAGAAGCGCCACAGCTCGATCGCCGGCCTCGTCGTCACGCAGGCGGGCGTGGATTCCTCGCGCAGCTGTGCGTAGGCGATCGCGTGTCCGTCGCGTTCGGCAATCAGCGTGCGTATCGATGGCGCTGCGATTTCAGCTCGCTGGATCTCGACGCCGTATGTGCGCGCATTGTGCGTGGCCATGTCTGCAGCCGTATTCGACCCGGCGAACGTGTCGTTGAACGTGCGCGCGGCGAGTTCGGCGAGGGCGCCTGCGTCGGCCACGGCGGCGCGGCGGATGGAGACGAACGACATGTCGTATTCGCGTCGAAATTCCGTGTCGCTAACCGGTCAGGCGCGGCCCGAGAACTCGCCGGTGGTCGTGCTGACGAGGATCTTCTCGCCCGTGGAGATGTATTCGGGCACGAGGATTTCGATACCCGTGCTGAGCTTCGCGGGCTTCGGCCGCTTCGTCGCGGTCGCGCCCTTGAGTTCAGGCGCCGTGTCGACGACTTCGAGCGTGACCGACTGCGGCAGTTGCAACGCGACGGCCTGGTCGTCGATCAGCTGCAGGTAGCAGCCCTCGAGCCCATCCGTGATGTAGCCCGCCGCGTCGCCGACCGCAGCCGCATCGAGCGTGAACTGCGTGTAGTCCTCGATATCCATGAACACGAACGCGTCGCCGTCCTTGTACGAGAAATTGACCTGGCGGCGCGTGAGTTCGGTTTCCTTGAGATCATCGTCCGCGCGCAACGACAGGTCGAGCTTCTGCGCGCCAGGTACCGAATACATGATGAAGCGATAGGTGACGTTGCCGCCGCGACCCTGCGGCGAGCTGCGCTCGATCTCGCGAATCTGCCAGATCCTGCCGTTGTGTTCGACGACGTTGCCGCGCTTGATTTCGAAAGCTTTCATGTCGTTCTTCTTCCGTCATTCCCGCGCACGCGGGAATCCAGTGTGGTGTTCATTGTAGTGTCCGCCATTTTCCGCAGGCACGAAGAGTCTCTTTTTCCCGCTCAGGTGCGTCACGGTCTGGGCGGGATTGCGTCTTCCGCGCCCACTCGCGCCGCAAGTGGGCGCGAGTCTATTTCGGCGCCAACCGGATGGCCCCATCGACGCGTATCACGCTGCCATTGAGATAGCGGTTCTCGAGGATGAACGCGACCGTGGAAGCGAATTCGTCGGGTGTGCCGAGGCGCGACGGGTAGGGCACCTGCGCGCAAAGCGACTCGTAGACCTGCGCAGGCATGCCGTCGACCATCGGCGTGTGGAAAACGCCAGGCGCGATGGTCATCACGCGCACGCCGATGCGCGCGAACTCCCGCGCCATCGGCAAGGTCATGCCGATCACGCCGCCCTTCGAGGCGGCATAGGCGGCCTGGCCGATCTGGCCTTCGTAGGCGGCGATCGACGCCGTGTTGACGATCACGCCGCGCTCGTTGTCCTCGGCAGGAGTGTTGTGTTGCATGAGGTCCGCGGCCGCCTTCGCAACATTGAAGCTGCCAATCAGGTTGACGCGCACCGTCGTGTCGAACGTCTTCAGCGGCATCGGGCCTTCCTTGCCGAGCACGCGGCCCGCGCCGAGGATACCGGCGCAGCTGATCGCGGCGTTGAGGCCGCCCATGCGCTCCGCCGCCTGCCTGAGCGTCGTGGCGACGCTGTCTTCGGCGGTCACGTCGGTACGATGGTAGCTGGAAACTGCGCCGAGTTCGGCGACCGCGGCCGCGCCTTTGTCGTCGTTGATGTCGAGCAGGGCCACCTTGGCGCCACGCGCAACGAGATGTCGGGCGACCGCGAGCCCGAGCCCGGAAACCCCGCCCGTGATGACGGCCTTGACCTGGTCGATTTGCACGCGCGCAACCCGTGATGCTGGTGAGGGCGCGGATTGTAACCGATCGGCCGCACGAGGATTTTGCAAACACATCTTTCTCTAGTTTGCGTTCTTCGCGCCCTTTGCGGCCAGCAATGCTCTGCCGTCGTCGACCGACGCGTCTTTGAAGGCGTGTGGCGGCTGGGCCAACGCGCCCGCGCCCTGCGTCCGACGGCCTCTAAAAGCCGCGAGGATGTACCGACGCGAACGTAGCCCGCAACTTCGCACTCACGGGCACGCCAGCCCGCCGATGCCGCTGAGCCGCGTGATGGGCATCGAGCCGCTGACGTAGCCAGCGACGAGCGGCACCCAAGCGGCCGTGCCGGTGTTGCAGTCGCTGAACGTCAGGGTGAGCGTGCCCCACTTCGTGCGCGCGATCTTCGCCGGATCGAACGCAGGCGGGAAGAAGCCGCCGGTCGTCGTGTACGCGTCGAGTGTCGCCGTACCACCGCTGTACGTGCCTTGCCCGATCAGCCAGAGGTTGTTGCCGGCGCTGTCGAACACGTACCAGATCGCGAGGATGTTGCCGTTGCCCGGCACCTGCACATCGAAGCCATGTCCCGACTGGGCCGCGTTGTACCAGATGCCCGTGATGCCGGGCGTGATGCCGAAGCTGACCGCGTTCACGCGGATCGTGCCGTGCATGCCCACGCCAGGAGCGCCGTGCGACTCGCAGTAGTAGCCGAACGAACCCGCGGTAGGGAAGCTGATCGTCACGCTCCAGTTGTTGCCCGCGACGTTGCCGTTGCCCCCCTTGCCGTCGCCGTCGCAACCGTTCGCACAGCGGAACAGGCCTGCAGTGTCCGAGACGACGTTGTGCGAGCCCGATACTTCCGTGAACGTCACGGTGTCGCCCGCGTTGATCGTCAGCGTCGACGGCGAAAACATGTCGTTGTTGCCGCCGACCGTGACCTGATGGTCGCTCGCGCCAGCCTGCTTGCTGACGGCGAGCAGCGACAGAAGGAAGAGAACGGTGGCGATCGAAGGAAGCCGAAACTGCATCACGACAGGAATCCGAGGTTCTTCGTCGAGAAATTGCCGACGTAGGGGAAGATCGACGCAATGTCGCAGTCCTGCACGCCGAGCCAGCTCGCGAGCGTGGCCGAGTACTGATCGCTGGACACGCCGGGCATCATCTGCCCGCGACTCAGGCAATCGGGACCGTTGAGCGTCTGGTCGGGGAACAGGCGGCCGCTCGCGGCGTTCGCACCGTACAGTTTCTGGCCCTTCACCGCGCCGCCCATGACGAACTGGTTGCCGGCCCATGCGTGGTCGGTGCCATCGCCATTCGAATTGAGCGTGCGCGCGAACTCCGACAGCGTGAATGTCGTGACCGACTGCGGAATCTTCAGATCATTGACCGTGCAGTCGTAGAACGCGCCGAGCGCCTGTGACACGGTCGTAAGCAGTTTCGGCTGGTCGGTGAGCTGATTGGCGTGCGTGTCGAAACTGCCGTAGCTGATGAAGAAGATCTGCCGCTTCGCGCCGAGCATGTCGCGCATCGAGATGACCTTCGCGATCTCCGCGAGCGCCGAGGCGATCGGGTTGTTGGCCGGAAACGTCGTCGTAAGCGCGGGTGCCTTCGCGAGTGCCGCCGTCATCGTGTTGTAGTAGTCGACCGCGTTGCCGAGCTTGCCCGCGTAGGCGCGCGACAGCGGGTCGCCGTACGTCTCGGCGAGCATTTCGGAGAGCGCGGTGATGCGCGCAGGACCGGTGCTGCCGGTATAACCCGCGAGGCTGCTCGGGCCGCTGGAGGAGATCGTGTACGGCTGGACAGAAAGCCCGGCCTGGAAGCGGTTCTGGCCGCTCAGCGAGATCGACATCGGAATCGTCGCGCCCGGATTGAGCACATGCAGGCGATCCGCGACGAGACCGCCCCAGCCGGTCGTGCCGTTCTGCTTCGGCTGGCCGTACTGCCACTGCGCCTGCTGGTCGGAATGCGAGAACAATTGCGGTGGCACCGGGTAGCCGGGCTGCTGATACTGGGTCTTGATCGTCGGCTGCAGCGCGGTGCCGACATTGACGACGAACGCGCCGTTGCCGTTGTTGAACAGCTTCGACAGCTCGACGAGGTTCGGATGCAGGCCGTAGGTTTCTCCAGAGCCGGCATTGAGCACGTTGATCGGCAGCAGAGTGTTCTGCGCGATCGCCATGCCGGTCGGCGCCGCGCCGCTGCGTGCGGTGCTGTAAGTCGCGTAGCGCGTCGAGTCGCTCGGTATCAGCATGTTCCACGAATCGTTGCCGCCGAGCAGGAACAGGCAGATCAGCGCCTTGTAGTCGCTCGCGGCGCCGTAGCTGCCGCAGGTGGTTTGCGCGAGCGCGGAATTGACGAGCCCGAACTGCGTCATCAGCGCGCTACTCGTGGCGCAGGCGAGGCTCGAACACACGGCATCACGAAGGAACAGGCGGCGCGAGGAATTGAATGAATAGGTCATGGCGCGCTCACTTCTGGATCGCAAATTCGGGGGAGATCAACGTGAGCTGCAACGCGGCCTGAGCGCGCGTCGTCACGCTCGTTGCCGAGATCGTGTTGATCATCTTGACGAGGCTCGCCTTCATCGGCGCGCTCATGCTGCCGTACATCAGGTCATGGTTGATCTGGTCGGTGAGCGCGTTCGAATCGCCCGCGATCGCTGTCAGCGTCGAGATGTCGATGGCGATCGTCTCGGGCTTGTTGCTGCTGTTGCCGACGTAGGCGTTGCTGCGCGAGGTGAGGTCGTTGGCGGTCGTCGCAACGGTCGATTCGTTGATGATCTGGAACTCGGGGCCGACGAGGCCGACATCGTTGACCTCGCCCGGCGGCGCATACGACGGCGAGTAGAAATTGAATACCGACGATGCGCCTTGGGGCCGCTCGACATAGGCGTTCTGCGGACTGCTGAACGTATACAGTCCGACCGACGCTGCCGCGTGGTAGTAGCGCCACAACGCAGTGAGCTTGAGCAGTGGCTCGCGCGCCTTGCCGAACGTATAGTTCGCCGAGTATTGCGCGGGAATCGTCCCGCTGAGTGCTTCGGTGTCGGTGAGGATCGCCGTGACGACTTCGCTGAGATTGCCGCCGCTGGCGCTGAACACCGCGCTCACGCGGCCGACGTAGGCCGGTGTCGGGTTGCTCGTGACGAAGCGCTGGATCAGCTGCTCGGAAATGAACGGCGCGACGTTGGGATGATTGACGAGGATCGCGAGGCCCTGCTGCAAGTCGGTCGCGCAGGCGTTGTTCGCGGGCACGCCGAGCGCGTCGGAATTGCTGCCGTAGTTGCCCGTGTAGCTCACGAGCGTCTTCGCGCCGAAATCGTGATAGGTGTCGTAGCACACGAGCGGCTGGTATTCGGCGACCGACCAGTTCTGGTAGTTCGACGGATTCGTGCTGAAGCCGCTCGAGTAGCTCCAGCCCGTGAAGATGCGGGCATAGGCCGACACGACCGACTGCGGATAAGTCGGGATCGGCTGCCCGCCGCCGTCGAGTTTCTGCGAACCGTCCGGATTGAGCAGCACGAGCCCGATCGTGAAAAGCTGCATCACCTCGCGCGCATAGTTCTCGTCGGGTGACGTGCCTTTGCTCGAGTCTCCCTTCTTGTTGCGCAGGTAGGTGAGCATGTTCGACATCGACGGGCTCAGCGTCACGTCGTAGATCAGGTTGATGTAGGTCGGTGCGTGGCGTACGCCCGTCGAATCGACGAACTCGGCGGTATCGCGCGCGAGCGTGTCGTAATACTCGGCGAGCGCGATCGGATCCTGGTTGAGCCCGGCGAACTGGTCGGAGACAACGAGAATCTGCGACAGCGCCCAGGCCATGCGCTGACGAAGCTGGTCCGGCGCGGTGATCGCATTGTTGAACCAGACTTCCATGCGGTCGGTCTGCCCCGGATTCTGCACGGCCTTGTCGAGCGCTTCGACGTACGGCCGCTGCAGCGTCACCGGCAGCGCGAGTTGCCTGGCGATCCAGGCGCGATAGCCGATCTGCCGCAGAAGCGCGATGTCGGCCGCGGTCGGGCCGAATGTGGCCATCGTCAGGAAGCGCGCCGCCTGCGCATCGCTGGCGGGGATGTCGCCCGGTGGAGCGGGGCGATAGGGTTTGCCGTGCGGCGGTCGCAGGATCGGCGGATCGGGCGTGAACGCCGGCGCCGCAGCCGCGTGTGCGGCGAGCAGGCCACAGCCGGCGATCAACGCACGGAAAAAGGACCGGGAGAAAGGAGGGTAAACGGCTTGCAGCTCATCACGCACTCCCACGGGTTCGATGCGCGTCCAACGCGCGTATCCCCCGTTTCGGCGCGTCAACTTCTGCAGGCTCGCCCGGACGAGGACGGCACATTGACCCGTGCCACTGACGCCACCATCGAGCTTGCCTCATACTCCAACGCGGACGGAGCGCATGAGTTGACAGAGCTGGGATCAAAATTAGCTGCACAGCGTGTCGATGGCAAGGTCCCATGTCGCGAAAACGAAAAATTTTTCGCCCTTCATTGCGTTCGGCGGCGCAGGAGAGAGAAGATTGTCGTCGCGCGATGCGGTAGGACAGGGACAGTGGTCGAAGACAGGGCAGGCGGGCGACGAGATCGGCGTCAGCGATCGGTGCGTATCGCGACATGCGGCGATCCGTCGTTGAAACCAGGGTGAACTCCAAAGAGCCCGAGTCGTCGCGCATTTTCGTCGCAACCTTTACACCGGAGGAGCAAGTCTGATGAATCAGCTTCGTATTGCCGTCGTCGGTGGCACCGGCGCACAAGGGGGCGGTCTGGTCCGCGCGATCCAGGGCGATCCTTCGCGCCGGTTCCATCCGGTGGTCCTGACGCGTTCACCCGACGGCGCAGCGGCGCGCGCGAGCGCGCAGGCAGGCGCCACGGTCGTCGCAGCCGATCTCGATGATCGCGCCTCGCTCGCTGCAGCGTTCGCCGGCGCGCACGGCGTCTTCGCCGTGACGAACTTCTGGGAGCACCACTCGCCAGAGCGTGAACTGCGCCAGGCCGAGAACATCGCGCAGGCCGCTGCGCAAGCGCGCGTGAAACACGTGATCTGGTCGACGCTCGAGGATACGCGCCAGTTCGTGCCACTCGACGACACGCGCATGCCTACGCTGATGGAGCGCTACAAGGTGCCGCATTTCGACGCGAAGGGCGAGGCCAATGCGTTCTTCGCCGCCGCTGGCGTGCCGACGACGCTCCTGTACACGTCGTTCTACTGGGACAACCTGATCCACTTCGGCATGGGGCCGACGCGCGACGCGGAGGGCCGCCTCGTGTTCGCGCTGCCGCTGGGAGACCGACCGTTGCCCGGCATCGCTGCGTCGGATATCGGCGCGTGCGCGTTCGGTGTGTTTGCGCGCGGCGAGGCCTTGGTCGGCCAGAGCGTCGGCATCGCGGGCGAACACCCGACCGGCATCGAGATGGCGCAGGCCCTCAGCCGCCGCCTCGGCGAGACCGTGCAGTACCGCTCGATCCCGTTCGCCGAATATGCCGCCTATGGTTTTCCCGGCGCGGACGACCTCGCCAACATGTTCCAGTTCAAGCATGACTTCAACGACGCGTTCCGTGCGCGCCGCGACGTCGCGCGCGCGCGCGAACTGAATCCGGGCCTGCTCGATTTTGCGGGATGGCTCGACCGGGACGGTGCAGCGCTAGTCCGCAGCTGACGCGTGGCGTCGAAGAGACGCCTTTGGTCGAAGACATCACAAGAAGGAATGGCGTGACGAGAGCGGAGTCGGACGCGCGACACGTCGTCCGATTCCCGGGCGCTCGGCGCTGCCAGGGCTCAGCCGCCGAGCACGCGAGCGACCGCGTCTGCGGGCAGGGAGGCGAATGCAATGGGTTCGACCGGCGCGGCAGTCGCCGGTCTGCAGCGCCTTCTGCCACATGCCGACATCGTGCCAGGCATCGAACTTGTAGCCGACCCGCGTCTCGGTCGCGCAGCGAACGAAGCCGCACGACTCGTGCAGGGCGGCGCTCGCCGCATTCGGCAGCGTGATCAGGCCGAATGCGTTCGCGATGTGCTGCATTTTCAGCAAAGTACACAATGCCGCATAGAGCCGCTTCGCGATCCCGCGACGATGAAAGCGCCCGTCGAGGTAGGCGGTGACGTCGACGGACCAGCGATACGCCGCACGGTCGCGATGCGGGCCTGCGTACGCGTAGCCGACGATCTCGTCCGCGACCGTCGCGACGATCCACGGATGCAACGACAACACCTTGGCCATGCGCTGCGCCATCGTCGCGGCATCGGGCGGCTCGGTCTCGAAAGAGATCGCGGTGCCTTCGACATACGGCGCATAGATCGCTCTTATGGCAGCGGCGTCGTCGAGCCGCGCGACGCGCAGGCGGGCGTTCGCTCATGGCTTGCCGTCGTTGCGATAGATCGTGCCGTTCTTCATCACGAAAGCGACGTCGCGGGTCGCCTCGATATCCTGCGTCGGATCGCCACGCACGGCGACGAGGTCGGCGTAGAGCCCAACAGAGACGCGGCCGAACTGGTCCTGCCTGCGCAGGATCGCTGCATCGACATTCGTGGCCGCATGCAGCGCCTGCGCGGGCGTCATGCCGAGCCTGACCATCCACGCGAGTTCGCGCCAGTTCGTGCCGTGCGCGAAGACGCCGACGTCGCTGCCGCAGCCGATCGTGACACCGACCTTGAGTGCGGTGCGAAACGCATTCGCCGAATCCTGCATGCGCTTGCTCGGTGCCGTCTTGCCTGCTTCGTAGTGCTCGAAATACTGCGCGATCGCCTCGACCGCCGTGAGCGTCGGCAGATAGGCGACGCCATGTTGCTTCATGAGCCTGAACGTTTCCTCGCTCGCGTCGTCGCCGTGCTCGACGGAGTCGACGCCCGCGAGCACGGACATGCGCACGCCGGCATCGCTCGTCGCGTGCACGGTCACGGGCCTGCCCGAGAGGTGCGCCGCCTCGACCATCGCCTTGAGCTCGGCCTCGCTGAAGGTCGGTTGCGTCGTGCCGCCCGGACCCCAGCGGTAGTCCGCGTAGATCTTGATCCAGTCCGCGCCGTGCCCGGCCTGCTCGCGCACCGCGGCGATCGCGGCATCGACGCCGGAGACTTCCTGGCCGCCGCCCGGCAGGTCGATGTCGGGCCGGAAACCGCGTGGACCCGGACCGTACGACGCCGTTGCGACGATCGCGCGCGTGGCGATGAAATAGCGCGGCCCCGGAATCAGGCCGTCGTTGATCGCCTTCTGCAGCGACACGTCGGCGTAGCCCGCGCCCTCGGTGCCGAGGTCGCGCAACGTCGTGAAGCCGGCGAGCAGCGTCGCGCGCGCCTGCCCGGCCGCGAGCAGCGTGCGATAGGGCACGGCCTCCTTGAGCACCTGGTCGTTCCACGGCGTTTCGTTGTACGGATGCAGGAACAGGTGCGCGTGCAGGTCGATCAGCCCGGGCAGCAGCGTGGTGTCGGGCAGGTCGATGACCTTCGCGTCGGGCAGACTTTTCACTTGTGCGGATGGGCCGACCGCCACGATCTTCTCGCCGTCGACGAGCACGACCCAGCCCGCGTGCGCGGCGTCGCCGTCACCGGTCCAGACACGCGCGGGGCGCAGCAACGTCTGCGCCGCGCTCGCCGCGAACGACGACGCGAGCAGCAGCACACAAGCCAGCATGCGGAGCGTAGCTTGCGCCGGACGAGCGTCGATCATGGTGCCTCCAGTGCGCGGACTTCCTCGTCGCCTGCTTGCGCGGTCGCCGCAGGCAGGTTGTGGCCGATGCGCCAGAGCACGCCGGTCGGATCGACCAGCGTGAAGTCACGCAGGCCCCAGGGACGGTCCTCCGGCCCGCCGAGGCCGACGCCGAACTCGCGCGCGATGCCGAGCGATTCGAGATGGCGATGCCAGTCGTCGGCGTTGTGCACGAGCAGGTGCATCATGAAATTGCCGGCGTGCTCGGCGACGTAGAATTTCTGCAGCAGGAAACCCGCTTCGCCGTGGCGGACGTAGGCGAGATCCTCGGAGGCCCATGCAATCTCGAAGCCGATGCGCTCGTAGAAGCGCAGCGAGAGCGCGAAGTCGCGTGCGGGAACGAAGGCCTTGATCTCGACGGCGCGCAAATCCGGGGAAGTCATCGTGGGGTTCGCTTCGGCGGCGGACTCAGGTGATCGTACGACGGAAATCGAGGTCGTAGCGCGCGCCGTGCACGAGCACGTGCACGCGCAGATTCGTGATGCTGATCGGTCCGCTCGGTCCGGCGTCGGCGACGTTCGAATGGCCGACATCGGACGGATCGATCACCGTGATGCCGCCGTGGCCGACGATGTCGACGACGTTGTCGGGCCCGATGAAGGCCGCCGTGTCGGGATCGATGCCGATGCCGAGCGCGAACGGATTGAGCGCGAGCGCGGCGAGCAGGCGGCCGAGCCGGTCGGCGCTCGCGCCGCCCTGGTCGATCACGAGACGGTTCGACAGGCCGAGCCCGGGCGCGAGCGTGACGCTGCCCATGCGCGGCGTCGGCCCGTGCGAGCCGCCTGCGAGCATGTGTTCGGCGAGAATCGCAGCGCCCGCGCCGACCCCCGCCACCGCCATGCCGTCGGCGTTGCGCCGGCGGATCAGGCGCGCGAGTTGCGTGCCGCCGAGCAGGGTCGACAGGCGCAGTGGCTGGTCGGCACTCAGCAACACCAGATCGGTGCGTTCGACGAGCGCGAGCGCGGCGGGCTGGTCGCCGTCGCCGCGCGTGGCGAGCGAGAGCCGGTGCACCTGGCCCGCGCCGAGGCCGAGCAGCGTCGTCTCGATATCGTCCACGGTCGTTTCGTCGGGATTCTGCGCCGAGACGAGCGCGATATGCGGCCTCTGCCCGAGCATCGCGATGAGGCGCCGATAGATTTCACGCTGCGCGTCGGGCCGCGTCGCGATGCCGATCGGGATGAGATAACCGCGGGACTGATCGGGAGCGAGGCGGGCGGGCACAGGCGATCCTAGCGGGGCGACGCGCGATTATAGTCATGCTTCCTGGCACCGCGTGTCCTGCGCGCGCGGATCGCGAGAATTCTTGACGCGGATGTGCGCGGATGTGCGCGGATTTGTGCGGATCAACGCGGATTTTCTTTGGTTGGTGGTGCGCGTCGAACTCGCCATCGGCCGCCGGCCGCTCGTCGATCGGCTGAATCGTTCGTATTGGCGCGATCCGCGTTGATCCGCGTCTCAAGCCTTTGCTTTCAATGGAAGCGGCAGGCGTTTGTCGCCCACAAGGTCGGCAACCTACGCCGCGGCTTTGCCGACCTTGCTGCCGTTGTCGCGCGCGAGCTGCGCGCTGAGCCAGCGCCCGGTGTCGACGAGCTTGTCGAGGTCGACGCCGGTCGCGATGCCCATGCCGTGCAGCATGTAGACGACGTCTTCGCTTGCGACGTTGCCGCTCGCACCGCGCGCGTAGGGGCAGCCGCCGACGCCCGACACCGCGGAATCGATCACGCCCACGCCGAGTTCGAGGCAGGCAAGGATGTTGGCGAGCGCCTGCCCGCGCGTGTCGTGGAAGTGGATCGCGAGCGCCGTCATCGGTATTTCGTTCGCGACCGCGGCGAGCATCGCGCGCGCCTTCGCCGGTGTGCCGATGCCGATCGTGTCGCCGAGCGAGATCTCGTAGCAGCCCATCGCGTGCAGCGATTTCGCGACGCGCACGACGTCGGCGAGCGGCACGTCGCCCTGGTAGGGGCAGCCGAGCACGGTCGAGACGTAACCGCGCACGGCGACGCCGTCGGTCCGTGCGCGCTCGAGCACCGGCGCGAAGCGCTCGATCGATTCGGCGATCGATGCGTTGATGTTCTTCTGGCTGAACGCCTCGCTGGCCGCGGCGAACACCGCGATTTCGTCGACGCCGACCGCACGCGCGCGCTCGTAACCCTGCATGTTCGGCACGAGCACGGGGTAGCGCACGCCGGGTGCCTTCCTGATCGCGGCATACACTTCGGCGGCGTCGGCGAGCTGCGGCACCCACTTCGGGCTGACGAAACTGGTCGCCTCGATCGTGCGCAGTCCGGTCGCCGACAGGCGATCGATCAGGGCGATCTTGATTGCCGCAGGCACGATCGTCTTCTCGTTCTGCAGCCCGTCGCGCGCGCCGACTTCGACGATGCGTACCTGTGCTGCGGGTGTACTCATGGCTTGTTCTGTTTTTGCGCCGTCGATCGCCGCGCGTTCGAATTCGACGGCGGTCTGCCTGCTCTTCGTGAGGTGCAGCTGGCTCTTGTCGTTGAATATGATGTCGTGGCGAAGGATATCCAGCATTTTCGCGCGGTCGCCGCGCACGAACACGTGCAGCTCGTTCGACGTCTTCGCGACGGTGCCCTCGAGCTTGCCTTCGATGACCTTCTGCGCGGTGCGCTGCTCGTCCACGGAGTACAGGTCGATGTGGTCGCCACGAACCTGGTAGCGCGTGATGAAGAAGCTCTTTTCGGGCAGGGGATCGATGCCGTAGACCGGCGTGATCTTCACGAGCCCCTTGAGCGAGACGTCGCTGACGACGACGTAGTCCTTGCCATCCGCGTGGACGAAGTTGACCGGGATGTGGACTTCCTTGAACGGCCCGCCTTTCTCGGGCTGATCGAGCAGCAGGAAGCGGCACCCGTCGTCGACCGCAGAACGCGGTATTGCTGTCCTTCGGCTTTTCGTCCTCGCCGATCCACAGGCCCTTCCAGCGCGCGTCGCAGGTTTCGATGATTGTCGCCGGGCGGCGACTCGAAGCGCGTCTCGACGCAGCCGCCGAGTGCGAGCAGCGCCGCGACGACAAGTCCTGATGCGCGCAAGAATCATTTAGCCTCCTCGAAGCGGACGAGGACCGCATCGGCCTCGACGAACTCGCCGACGCTCGCGCTCACAGTCATGATCTTGCCCGCGCGCGTCGCCTTGAGCGTGATTTCCATCTTCATCGCTTCCATGACGATCAGCTCCTGGCCCTCGCTCGACGCTGTCGCCGTCCTTGGCTTTCACGACGACGATGCGGCCAGGCATCGGTGCAGTGACACGGTCGCTGCTCGCCTGTCGCGACTTCGTGTAGGCGAACGGCGCAACGCGCGCGAACGACTGGCGGCGCTCGCCATCGTGGAGCAGCACGCCGTCCGCATCGACCTGCGCGGCGTAGCGCCGTCCGATACCGTCGATCGCGAGCGTGAGCGCGCGGCCGCTGAGACGCGCGTTTGTGACCGCGACGTTGCGATCCGCCGACTTGAGCGCATAGCTGCCTGCGGCGCCGAACGCATCGATTTCGATGCGCTGCTCGCCATCGGCGAAACCGACGATGCGCTTGCCGGGATGGCCGACGCGCCATGCGTCGGCGCGCGCCCACGGCGAATGCGGATCGCCGCTCGCGCGCGCGAGCGCGGGCGCGCGCGACTCTTCGTCGAGCAGGCTCGCGGTCGCGGCCGCGAACAGCGCCGTCGCGTCGGGCGCGGCGTCTGCGGGCAGGAATTCGTCGAGGTGGCGATCGAGGTAGCCCGTGTCGATGCGACCTTCGACGACGGCCGGATGGCGCACGAGGCGTTCGAGGAAATCGATGTTCGATTTCGGACCGACGATGTCGCATTCCGCGAGCGCCTCGCGCATGCGCTGCAGCGCACCCGCGCGCGTGCGATCCCAGACGATCAGCTTGGCGATCATCGGATCGTAGAAGATCGTGACCGTGTCGCCTTCGATCACGCCGGCGTCGATGCGCACGTGCTCGCTCGGCGGTGGCAGGCGCAGGCGCTGCAGTTTTCCGGAACCGGGCAGGAAGCCGTGCTGCGGATCCTCGGCGTACAGGCGCAGTTCGATCGCGTGGCCGTCGGCCGGCACCGACTTGTTGCGGATCAGCGAGCCGGGCAGCGGATTCGCCCGCGGCGACGCGCAACTGCAGTTCGACGAGGTCGAGGTGCAGCACCATCTCCGTCACCGGATGCTCGACCTGCAGGCGCGTGTTGATCTCCATGAAATAGAAGTCGCCGTTCTGGCGCGACGATGAACTCGACCGTGCCCGCGTTGACGTAGTCGAGCGCGCGGCCGGCGGCGACGGCGGCTTCGCCCATGCGCGTGCGCAGACTCGGTCGTGAGGAACGGCGACGGCGTTTCCTCGAGCACCTTCTGGTAGCGACGCTGCGCGGAACACTCGCGCTCGTTCAGGTGCACGACGTTGCCGTGCGTGTCGCCGAAGATCTGGAACTCGATGTGGCGCGGGTTCTCGATGTAGCGTTCGAGCAGCACGCGGTCGCGGCCGAATGCATTCTTCGCCTCGCGCTGGCACGATTCGAGCGCGGCGCCGAATTCTTCGGCCTTGCGCACGATGCGCATGCCCTTGCCGCCGCCGCCGTACGCGGCCTTGATCATCAGCGGAAAGCCGACGCGCTGCGGCTTCGCGCGCGAGCAGGGCAGGGTCCTGATCCTCGCCGGTATAGCCCGGCACGACCGGCACGCCGTGACCGGCCATCAGGTCCTTGGCGCCGGCCTTCGAGCCCATCTTGCGCATCGACGCGGCGCGCGGCCCGATGAAGGCGATGCCGGCCTGCTCGACCGCATCGGCGAAGTCGGCGTTCTCGGACAGGAAACCGTAACCCGGGATGGATCGCCTGCGCGCCGGACTTTTTTCGCGACCTCGATGATCGCGTCGCCGCGCAGGTACGAATCGGCCGGCCGCGGCCCGCCGATCGGATACGCGACGTCGGCGAGGCGCACGTGCTGCGCGGTCGCGTCGGCCTCCGAATACACCGCGATCGTCTGGATGCCGAGACGGCGACAGGTGCGGATGATGCGGCAGGCGATTTCGCCGCGGTTGGCGATGAGGATTTTAGTGAACATTGCTTAGCCCTCCCCTTCAAGGGGAGGGTTGGGTGGGGATGGTGTTGCTCGGTTGCGCAACGCTCGCAAGATCACTTCGAGAGCCCCTTCGGTATCGGTCAGAATGTCATTGTTCCAAAATCTGAGCACGACAAAACCGGCGCGCTCGAGAAATTCATCTCGCGCAGTATCGTACTTTTCCGAATCGAAGTGCTGGCTGCCGTCGAGTTCGACGATGACTTTGCGATCGAGGCAAACGAAATCGACGATGTAGTTGCCATACGGGTGCTGGCGACGGAATTTGCAGTTGTCCAGTTGGCGGTGGCGCAGGCAGCGCCAGAGTTTGGATTCGGCATCGGTGGGAGATTCGCGCAGGCGTCGCTGGAGTTTCGTCTTGAGAATCCGCTCGTTGGTCTGTCCTTGAATGACGGCTACTCCAGTGATTTGCGCGTGCTTTGACACCATCCCCACCCAACCCTCCCCTTGAAGGGGAGGGCTTTGGGCGGTCAAGCCGGCAAGTGACAGACCGCCTCGACGTTGTGCCCATCGGGGTCAAGCACGAACGCGCCGTAGTAGTTGTCGTGATAGTGCGGCCGTAAACCCGGCGCGCCGTTGTCGGCGCCACCGGCGGCGATCGCCGCCTGGTAGAACGCGTCCACGGTCGCGCGGTCCGGCGCCGAGAACGCGACGTGCAGCTTGCCGCGTAGCCAGCCGTCGCCGTTGCCGAGCCAGAAATACGGACGGCCATCGCTGCCGTAGCCGGCATGTGCGTGCCCGCCGGTCATTTCCTCGGTGATCTCCATGACGAGACCGATGCCCAGCGGCTTGAGCGCGGCATCATAAAACGCCTTGCTGCGCTTGAGGTTCGAGACGACGAAACCGATGTGATCGAAACGCGTGTGGGCCGACATATCGCCTCTCTTATCCGATCGAGTTCTATCCGGGCCTGTTCTATCCGCACTGGTTCTATCCGAGCCCGTTCTTTCCGAGCTGGTTTTATCCGAGCCTGTTCTCTGCGATCCTGTTCTATCCGATCCAGTTCGCGGCGCGCTTATCGAGAAAGGCGCCGAGTCCCTCCTGACCTTCGGGCGAGACGCGCAGGCGCGCGATCAGCGCGGCATTGTCGCGGTCGACCGCGAGCGCCTGCGCGGGATGCATTCCGCCCATCGCGAGCGCGAGCCGCTTCGCCTCGCGTTGCGCCTGCGGACCGCCTTTCGCGAGCAGATCGAGCTGACGTTCGACGGCCGCGTCGAGGTCAGCCGCGGCAACGACGTGATGAACGAGGCCGATGCGAGCCGCTTCGGCGGCGTCGATCGTCTCGCCCGTCAGGAACAGACGCCGCGCCTGGCGCAGGCCGATCGCGGCGATGACATAGGGCGATATCACGGCTGGTACGAGCCCAAGCTTGACCTCGCTCAGCGCGAATTTGGCGTTGTCGGTCGCGATCGCGATGTCGCAGCACGCGACGAGCCCGACGCCACCGCCGAACGCGGCGCCGTTGACGCGGGCGATCGTCGGCTGCGGCAGGAAATTGAGCGTGCGCATGAGCGCGGCGAGGCGTTCGGAATCGGCCTGGTTGTCGGCCTCGTTCGCCTGTGCCATGCGGCGCATCCACTGGATGTTGGCACCGGCTGAGAACGACGTGCCGTTTCCGGTCAGTACGACCGCCTGCACGTCAGCATCATCGCCGATGGCGCTCAGCGCATGGGTCAGGTCTGCGATCAGCAGATCGTCGAACGCGTTGTGCAAATCGGGGCGGTCGAGCGCGACGCGCGCGACGCGCCCGCTCCGGCTGATCTGCAACGAATCGGACATGCGCGACCCTGCGGCGATTCACGAAAGCGAAATGATAGCGCGGATGCGAGAACGCGTGCGTCATTGCGCACTAAACATACATCGAACATTTCGCTTGCTAGAATCCGGCTGCCACAGGCTGCGGACAGAGTGATGCCGATTCTGCGAATCTACCTGCGCGTGCTCGGGCTGCTGGCGCCCGAGAAATGGCTCGCGATCACGCTGGCGCTCGCCAATCTCGCCCTCGCGGGCGTGTTCTTCCTCGAACCATGGCTGTTCGGCAGGGTCGTCGGCGCGCTCGCCGAGCAGGGCCACCGTGACGCCTGGATGTATATCGGCTGGTGGGCATTC
>CAVYXI010000002.1:0-22310 GCA_963772435.1 uncultured Gammaproteobacteria bacterium
GCGGGCACACCGGCCGGTTGAATCCACAGCCGGTTGCAATGGCGCTGGTTACAAGCGCGCCGGTCGAAATTGCCGCTGTCTGAAATTCCCGGCGCGCTGAACTAGCGCGCCGGAGCACCGCACTCATTCCCCACTTCGGCCGGCTCCAAGCGCGGCGACAGGAAGTGGATCAACGCCAGCGCAGCGAGATAGGCGCAACTCGCAATGAGGAAGATCGGGGTGTAGGTGCCGATCCTGTCCAGCACCCAGCCGGCGTACTTGGCCATGGCCATGCCGCCGATCGCCCGACCATGCCGCCGACGCCCACGACGGAGCCCACCGCCGAGCGGGGAAAGACGTCGCCGGGCAGGGTGTAGAGGTTGGCCGAGAAGCCCTGGTGCGCGGCGGTCGCCAGGCCGATGATCGCCACGGCCACCCACAGGTTGTCGGCGAAGGCGGCGAAGGCCACGGGCATGGCGCACGAGGGCGCAGATCAGCATGGTGGTCTTGCGCGCGCGGTTGATGCTCCAGCCGCGCCTTCATCAGGCGCGAGGACAGCCAGCCGCCGCGCCACGCTGCCGACGTCGGAAAGCAGGTAGATGGCCACCAGCGGCGGGCCGAAGCTGGTCAGGTCCAGGCCGTGGCGCTTGCCGAGGAAGTCCGGCAGCCAGAACAGGAACATCCACCAGATCGGGTCGATCAGGAACTTGCCGAGCGCATAGGCCCAGGTCTCGCGCTTGCTCAGGATGTCGCCCCAGCGCACCTTGGTCACGGCGTCGGGCGGGTCGCTCTGGATGAGGCGAGCTCTTCGCGGCTGACGCGCGGATGCTTGTCCGGGGCGCGGTAGACCAGCAACCAGATCGGCAGCCAGAGCAGGCCGGCGAGGCCCGTGACCACGAAGGCCGCCGCGCCAGCCCCCAGCCAGGGTGATGGCCGGGATCACCAGGGGGGTGACGATGGCGCCGATGTTGGTGCCGGCGTTGAACAGGCCGGTGGCGAAGGCGCGCTCCTTCTTGGGGAACCACTGGGCCATGGCCTTGATGCCGCTCGGGAAAGGCGCCCGCCTTCGCCGACGCCCAGCACAGGCGCGCGCCGATGAAGCCGTTCAGCGAGCGGGCGCCGGCGTGCAGGTGGGCGAGCTGCCAGATGAAGAAGGCGACGCCGAAGCCCCAGCGCGCGCCGATGCGGTCCACGATCCGGCCGAACGACCAGGTAGGAGACGGCGTAGGTGGCCTGGAACCAGAAGATCAGGTCGGCGTAGTTGGTCTCGCTCCAGCCGAAGTCCTTGGAGAGGTCGCCCTTCAGGAAGCCGATCGTCTGGCGGTCGACGTAGTTGATGACCATGGCCGTAAACAGCAGGGCCACCACGACCCAGCGCCGGCGTCCGGCCGGCGGCGACATTGGCGGGGCATTCGCAACAGTTGGCATCGCGTCACTTCGGTCTGGAACCATCGGCGCACATATTGACATGACACCGGTGTCTTTTGCTCGTCAGCAATGCGGGAAAAGCGTCGCGAAGCCCAAATCAGCCGTCCACGCGACTTACGCAGAAGCGAACGCGGGTGACGGCGACGGGTTGCATACACCGACGCATCGGCAGTTCCATCCCTAACCCGGAATCGCGGCGAACGCGCCAACGCGCTGCCGTCGCACAGCGCTCACGCGAATATCCACCGAGCCAAAGCGCTGTCGCGTCAAAGAGGGGCTTCGGGCGGGTCACCGGGCAGGCTGGCCTGCACTTCCTCGACCTGCGCGCGCTCGACGAGATCGGGCGGCAGCGCTTTCGCAGCCTTCGCGCCGAGGTCGCGCAGCTTTTCGACCTGGCCGAGCAGGTTGCCGCGACCGCTGCCGAGCTTGTCGGTCGCCGAGGCGAGAGAACGACGCGCGATTTCGAACTTGTCGCCCGCCTCCGGGATATCTTCGACGAAGCCGACGAACTTGTCGTAAAGCTTGCCGGCACGATCGGCGATCTCGAACGCATTCTTGTTGCGGTCGTCGAATCGCCACAGACTCGATACCGTGCGCAGCGTCGCCAGCAACGTCGACGTCGTGACGATCACGATCTGCTTTCGATCGCGAATGCGTGCAACGCATCATCGTGCTGCATCGCTTCGATGAATGCGGCTTCGACCGGCACGAACATCAGAATGAATTCGAGCTGTTCACCCCGGCAAGATCGCGCGTAACGGCGTCTCGGCCAGCTGCCTTGACGTGCGTGCGCAGCGAGGCGATGTGCGCGTCGAGCTGCTCGCCGCGTTCGTCCTCGTCGACCGCGGCGCAGTAGCGCTCGTACGCGGTCAGCGAGACCTTCGCGTCGACGATCAGGTCGCGCCCCTCGGGCAGGTGCACGATCACGTCGGGCCGCGGCTTGCCGCCCGATTCGTCGCGCAATACGATCTGCGTGTCGTATTCGCGGCCCTTTCTGCAGGCCCGACGCTTCGAGCAGCGCGCTCGAGAACGAGTTCGCCCCATGCGCCCTGCGTGTGCGTCTCGCCCTTGAGCGCGCGCGTGAGATTGGTCGCATCGTCGCTGATGCGCAGGTTCAGGTTCTTCAGCGCGTCGATCTCGGCCTTGAGCTGCGTGCGCTCGCGGCTTTCCTTGTCGTAGACGTCGTCGACGCGCTTGCGGAAGTCGCCGAGCTGTTCGCGCAGCGGATTGAGCAACGTGCCGAGTCTGGCCTGGTTCTGTTCGCTGAACTTCCGGCTCTTCTCGTCGAGCAGATCGTTCGGCGAGCGCCTTGAACTTGTCGCTGAATTCGTCGCGGACGTGCGTCGAGCATCGATTCGCGATCGGCCGTCGCCTGCCGCTGCTCGTGCAGACGCGTTGCGGTTTCGGTCAGCCGCTGTTCCGCGCGCTGGCATTCCTCGCGCCACTTCTGCATCTCGGCGCGTGCGGCGACAAGCTCGTTGTCGGCCTGTGCGAGGCGCTCGAGCCGGCCACTCAGCGTCGCGCGTTCGTTGACGAGAACGAGCAGGCGCTGTCGCTGTTCGTCGAGCTCGACCTTGTTGCCGGCGAGCAACTGCTCAACGCGGCGCAGGTTCGCGAGTGCGGCGTCACGGTCCGCAGCCGAGCTGCACGACCTCGGCATCGCGGCTTGCACGCCCGGCCTGCGTCGCGCCGCGCACGCGCGCGCGTGCGACGAGCCAGGCCAGCAGCGCGCCCACGGCGAACGCGACAAGCGCGGCCAGCAGGAGATTCATGGATCGATCATTCATGGTTGCAACCGGACTGCCCGCGACGATGGGCTCGCAAGACGAAGACGAAGCGATTGTGACAGCGCCACGTCGCAAAAGGCGAGACGGCGGCGCGACGGCTTTCGGCCCACGGCCGCATGGACCACCTGCGCCGGCCGGCGCGGCGCCTAGTGCACCGAGCCGCTGCCGCCTGCCCCGACTGCGGGCGTCGGGCGGCGGCACCGGCACTTCCGCCGCCGGCGCGGGAACGCGCAGCCGGCTGGTACAGCATCGACTGATGCAGCCACAGCGTCGCGAGGTGCACGCGATGCTCGTGCGGCAGCGCGAACCCGAGCCAGCCGAGGCCAGGATGCCGCAGCATGAAGAGCATGCCCGTCGGTATCGGCCCGGTGTGCCAGGCGGGGTTGACGATCGCGTCGCACTGCGCGGGCGGCTGCATGTCGGGCGGAGGCGCGAGTTCCGCGCGGCGCTTGGCCGCGGCGACAAGCAACTCGTCGAGTTGCACGGCGGTCAGCGCGGAGAGATCGATACTCATGAGCGTTCCCTGCTATCGATATGACTGGACGAAGACTATCTCAACGCCGAAGCCTCGGCGCGGAACGCCTATTCACGTCGATGGACCGAAGTCGACGGATTCACATCGCTCAAATTCAATTCGGAGGGGAGTGCATCCGATATACTTCGACTGCGGTATTTCCGCCCCAGTTTCGCGCCTTTCCGAGGAATCATACTTGTCTTTCGCAGCCGTCGATTTCGCCAGCGCCGCCCAGGCGATCGCCAGCGCCGGGCGCAAGCTCGGTGCGCTCGGCCTCACGCCTGCGACGAGCAGCAACTTCTCGATGCGGCTCGATGACGGCAACATCGCCGTGACGTTTCCGGCAAGGACAAGGGCGGGCTGACCGCCGCCGACGTGATGCGCGTCGACGCGCGCGGCGATGCGGTCGGCACGACGGCGCGGCCGTCCGCGGAGACGCTGCTGCACACGCAGATCTACGCGCGTTTTCCGGGCGCGAACGCGGTCCTGCATACGCACTCGCGCGCGCAAACGGTCGCGTCGCGCCTGTTCGCTCCCGCCGGCGTGCTGCGTTTCGAGGGTTACGAATTGCAGAAGGCCATCGCGGGCTACACGACGCACGCGTCGCAGCTCGACCTGCCGGTATTCGCGAACACCCAGCACATGCCCGAACTCGCCCAGAAAGTGGACGCTTGGATTGATTCAGGCAAGCCCCTATATGGTTACCTCATCGACGGCCACGGCATCTACACCTGGGGCCGCGACATGGCCGAGACCGAGCGCCATGTCGAAGCGTTCGAATTCCTGATCAACTGCGAGCTCGATTTGCGGAGGTTACGACAGTGAGTGAATTGCGCATCTACTCCGAAGGCGACGGCCGCATGCCGCTCGCGACGTATACCCGCCATGCCGACATCGCGCGCGAGCTCGGCAACGTCGGCGTGCGCTTCGAGAAATGGGAGGCGTCGAAGCCAGTGCAGCCCGGCGCGAGCCAGGACGAAGTGATCGCCGCGTATCACGCGTACATCGAGCGGCTGCGCAAGGAGGAAGGCTATCAGGCCGTCGACGTGATCAGCCTCGCTCCCGATCATCCCGATCGCGCCGCGCTGCGAGCGAAGTTCCTCAACGAACACACGCATTCGGAGGACGAAGTACGCTTCTTCGTCGCGGGCCGCGGCCAGTTCACGCTGCACATCGGCGACAAGGTGTACGAGACGCTGTGCGTGCAGGGCGACCTCATCGGCGTGCCCGACGGCACGCGCCACTGGTTCGACATGAGCGAGACGCCCTACTTCATCGCGATCCGCCTGTTCACGAACAAGGAAGGCTGGGTCGCGAACTTCACGGGCAGCGACATCGCCGAGAAATTCCCGCGCCTCGCCGCGCAATCGGCCGCGGCCTGATTTTCCGATGAGCTATCTCGACGAATCACTGGCCGCTGGCGAAACGGTCGTCGCGCGCTTCCATTTGCACTGGACCGCCAAGGGCCGGCTGATCCTCGGCATCGTGCTGATCCCGGTCGTCATCGGCATCTTCATCGTGATCTACGAAGCGCTCAGGCTGCGGGCGATCGAGCTCGGCGTCACGACGCAGCGCGTCGTCTTCAAGCGCGGCATCGTCGGGCGCGAGACCGAGGAGGTCCGCCTGAGCGCGATCGAGACGATCGACTTGCAGCAATCCGCATGGGGCCGCCTGCTCGGCTACGGCGACGTACGCGTCACGGGCCGCGGCGAAAGCAGCCTCGTATTCTCGCGCGTCGCCGATCCTGTGTCGGTCAAACGCGCAATCGAAGGCGCCTATGCGACAACCGTCGAACACGGCCGACAGGGGTCGACGGCATGATCGAAGCGATCGTCACCGACATTGAAGGCACGACGAGCTCCCTGAGCTTCGTCAAGGACGTGCTCTTCCCGTACGCGCGCAAGCGTCTGCCGGCGTTCATCGTGACGCACGCGGACAAGCCCGAGGTACAGCACTGGCTGCACGAAGCGGCGCGCGAGGCCGGCCTCGTCTCGGCCGAGCAGCAGGAAGTGATCGCGCTGCTGCTCCGCTGGATCGACGAAGACCGCAAGGCCACGCCGCTCAAGGCACTGCAGGGCATGATCTGGGCCGATGGCTACGAAAGCGGCGAATTCCGCGGCCACGTCTACCCCGAGGTCGCCGATTGCCTGCGTCGCTGGCAGGCGCAGGGCATCCGGCTCTATGTCTATTCGTCCGGATCGGTCGCGGCGCAGAAGCTCCTGTACGGCTTCAGCGAAGCCGGCGACCTGACACCGCTGTTTTCCGGCTATTTCGATACCGAAGTCGGCGGCAAGCGCGACGCCGCCTCGTACCGACGCATCGCCGAGGCAATCGCGGTGCCGGCGCAGCGCATCGTGTTCCTCTCCGACATCGTCGAGGAACTCGACGCCGCGCGCACGGCCGGCATGAAGACGACGCAGCTCGCGCGGCCACCGGCGCAGTGCGCGTCGCCTACGGCGCACCCCTGCGTCGCCGACTTCTCCGCGATCGCGCCGGCCACGCTTTAGCGCCACCGCCCCCAGGAACGCGCAATCTGCACGATCTGGGCCTGCGTCTTTCGCGTCCGGCCAGATCGCCTCGGGCCCGCCCATTTCTGCTCCGACGCGAGCGCCACTCGCGCTTTTTCGCCCCCTTTCGCTGCGGATCGAACCCCGGACCGCTCCGGTGAGCCTGCTACAATAGGCAAAAGGTCGACCTGCCCCCGTCGGCCAGAAGGAGCGGGCAGACGCCCGCGGCAAAAGGATGAGACTGCGTCGACTGTTTTTCGTGGTGCTGCTGGCGTTCGCCTTCGCAGCGGCCGTTTCTGCGAATGCGGGGCAGTTGCGCGCGGCGCTGAACGCTGCGACAGCGCCCGCGACGAAGAGCGGCAATGATGCGGCCGACGACACCGACGACCATCCGATCGTCTGGCCGTCCGATGCGGGCTCCCCCGAGCAGATTCTCTATGCGCAGCCCGACCGCATGCGCGCGGCGCTGGCGCATCTCGCGCCACGCACGCCAGGCAAAGCCAATCTGTTCCTGATCTCGTTCGCCGGCGATGGCGAGGAAGACGTCTTCCGCAACGAAGTCGAATACGTCGACAAGCTTTTCAGCGAGCGCTTTGCCGCCAAGGGCCACGTACTGGCACTCGTCAACAATCCGGCGACGCTCACCGAACATCCCATCGCAAGCCTGTCGAACCTCGAACTTGCTGTCGACGGCCTCGCGAAGAAAATGAACGTGGAGCAGGACGTGCTCATGCTGTTCATCACGACGCACGGCTCACGCAATCACGAACTCTACGTCAGCCTCGATCCGCTGCCGCTCGACCAGATCGTGCCTGAGGATCTCGAGGACCTTTTCAGCGACTCGCCGATCAAGCATCGCGTATTCGTCATTTCGGCGTGCTACTCGGGCGCCTTCGTCGATGCACTGAAAAACCCGGACGCGATGGTCATCACGGCATCGCGCGAAGACCGTGCGTCGTTCGGCTGCGGCGCGCAATCGGCGATCACCGACTTCGGCCGCGCGTTCTTCGTCGACGGCCTCAATCACACGGCTTCTTTCACCGATGCGTTCGTCGAAGCCAGCACGGAAGTGGACGGTTGGGAAACACGTGACCATCAGCCGCATTCTTTTCCGCAGATCGCAAGCGGGGCGCCGATCGAGGGCGCACTGAAGCGTTGGCGCGACGGGCTCAAACTGGGGGCGGCCGTACCGTTCCTGATGCCGGCCGAGCCGCACCGGCACGCGCCGCCCCGAGACGGTGAGCAATCGACGGTCGCCAACCGCTAGGCACTCGCGGGCTTCATTCTTCGAAGAAGTCCGCTTGCTCCCGTAGCGTCTGGTACTGGCTGCGCAGTAGCTCATGCGCGTTTCGCAGGTGTTGGAGTTCGTCCTTGAGCGCGTCGATCAGAATTGATTGCCGGGCGATGGTGATCCGCCCATCGATCAGTTCCGCCTGCCGATCGGCGAACCCTTGCTCGGCGTTGGCACGCCGCGCCTGTTCGGCGGCGAGATCGAACTGGAGTCCGGCAATCGCGCGCTGCCAGCTCTTGGCGAGCGCATCGCGGGGCGTTGGCAGCAATTCCAGCGGATGCCGCATGAAGAAATCGGACTGCACATCGCTCGAACTCCTGGCATCGAGCACCTCCGCTTTCCGCGAAGTAAAGACGATGCGCGCGAACATCTCGCCGGGATCGATCGCGAACGCGTTTTCCCATTCGGCGTATTGTTCGGCCTCGATGGCATCGCCGAAGCGGTCGCACACGAGGATCCGCGACATGTTGAACGACGCCAGCAACTGTTCGAGGTACGCAATGTTGTAGTAGACCGGTGGCACGAGCCCGCACTTGTCGGGTGCCAGGACGGCGAAGGCTTTCAGCGGGAGTATCGAATTCCCCGCGTGCACCGGCGCGGTCACTACGAGCTCGCCGCCCGGTTTCAGGATAAAGGCAGCCTTCGCGAGATCGGTGTCCCCGGTCAACGGATAGTCCAGCGTGTCGACCAGCACGACGACATCATAGGTGCCATGCGCGGCGCTCTGCCAGAAGCGCGTGTAGTCGACGTACTCGATTTCGAGATCGACGCGTTCGATGAGTTTCTGCGGCAGCACCGAGGAATTGTCGTGCACGAACGTCACGCTTGCGTAGCCGGCGCTCTTCAACAGGTAGGCGAAGTACGGGTCGAAGCTCGCGACGACCGCAGCGCGCTTGCCTTGCGGCGGTGACAGGCCTTCGATGGCGCCGATCAACCCGCACTGTATCCGCTGGTAGGCGCGGTCGCCTCCGATGTTTTCGCCGCTCGCCAGGCGGTAGTCGTAACGATTGCATACGGCTTTCATCTCGCGCGCCCGGCTGAATCGCGCCTGGGCGACGTCATCGTGCTCGCGCACCGCGAACACGGGCCAGACTGGCGAATCGGCCTCGCCTATCAGGTATTCTGGAATCGCGTCGTAGCCGAATCGATCGTTGAATTTCGCTTCGGCGTTCATGATCGCCTCGAGCAACGGCAGCGGCGCGTTGCAGGCATTCATGATGCGTGTGATCGCGGATTCCGTATGCCGCGGCTCATTCAAATGGTCGTCGTCGAAGCACTCGCCGGCATGCGAAAGCGCTTCCCGCAGATCGGTGGACATCGTTTCCACACGACCGACGAAATCGCAGTTCGCGACGAACGGTTCGAAATGCAACGAGCCAGGACCGTCCGGCCATGCGGCGAGCATTTTCTGCAGAAACGTCGGGAAATGGTCGGACATCCCCGCCGACTTCACCTCGGAGTCGTACCAGCCGAACTCCATTTCGTGACGCCACAGCGAGGCGAGCCAATCGAGCGGATGACGGACGAAGCAGAACGAAAAAGGCTTCGGCTTCTGCCCGAATCTGCCATACGCCTGCGAGGGAGTCAGATGCAGGGGGCTCAGCCGCTGCTCGACGAGGCCCGCCTTCCAGAGAACGTGCGATACCCAGTGCCCGCCCGTGCGACCCACGTGATAAAAAACAGAATTCGGCAGGATTACGCCCATCGACAACTACTTCCTTCGCGCCTGGCAAACCGCGCAACCGGCATGCTTCCGACGCACTCTTTCGATTACCCCGCGGCCACGCAGCCCTCCTCCTGCGACACCGATTCGACTACAACGCACCCCTACACGATGCGTTGACTGACTTCACTTCACCACATGTTCCCTGCTGGCGCAGATCGTCGATCGACCTCACTTCGACGTCAACGTCTTCAGGAATTCATAGTAGAACGCCGCCGAGTCGTCGAACGCCGACACGCGCAGGCGCTCGTCGCGGCCGTGCGCACGCACGTCGTCACGATCGATCAGCGCGCCGTTGACGCCGTAGCTCGGAATGCCCGCAGCCATCGTGTAGACGCTGTCCGAAGCGCCCGTCTCCATTTCGGGGACTATCGCCACGCCAGGCCAGAACTTGTCGGCGACCTCGCGCAGCGCCGCGAAGACGTCGGCGCGCGGCGGCGGCGGGGCCATCGCCTTGCGCTCCGAAGCGACGTCGTGGCGCGTGCCGGTCCCCGGGTCGATCGAACGGACGGTCAGCTTCGGCTCCGCGAAAATCCTGAGCAGATCCTGCCGTACTTCCTCAGGCGAGTGCCCCGGCAGAATGCGACAGTTGACGTTCGCGGCAGCGCGCTGCGGCAGCGCATTGGGCGCATGTCCGCCTTCGAGCATGGTCGCGACACAGGTCGTGTGCGTCGTCGAGTTGTAGCGCGCGTCGGTCGAGAGACGCGCTATGGCGTCTGCGTCCGGCGGCGTCACGAGCGCGGCCTTGATGTCCTTGGCGCGCTGGCCGTCCTCGATCTTCTGCATCTGTTCGAGATAGGCACGCGTCACCGCATTGAGCTCGAACGGGAACGGCGAGCGCTGCAGGCGACCAGAGCGCATTCGCGAGCTCGTAGATCGGATTGTCGGCGCGCGGCTGCGAACTGTGCCCACCCGGACCCGTCACGCTGACTTCGTAGTCGGCATAGAGTTTTTCGGTCGCTTCGACCGACATCGCCACGGCCTTGCCCGCGTCACCATCGACGCCGCCCGAATCGGGATTGAGCGCGAACTCGGCGTCGACGAGGTCGCGGTGATTCTTCAGCAGCCAGTCGACGCCGTTGTCATTGCCGCCCTCCTCGTCCGCGGTGAGCGCGAGAATGATGTCGCGATTCGGCACGAAGCCCTCCTTCTTCATGCGGATCAGCGCGGCAGTCGCAACCGCGTCGGAATTCTTCATGTCCTGCGTGCCGCGGCCGTAGAAGTAGCCGTCTTTCTCGGTGAACACGAACGGATCGAGCGTCCAGTCCTCGCGCTTGGCTTCGACCACGTCGAGATGGGCGATGATCAGCACAGGCTTCTGCTTGCCGTTGCCGTGCAGCCGCGCCACGAGGTTGCCGCGCTTCGGATTCGACCCGACGAGCACCTGCGCGTCCTTCGGCGCGAAACCCGCATCGAGAAGGCGCTTCTGCATCGCCTGTGCGGCGACCGTCGTGCTGCCCACCGAATCGGTCGTGTTGATCTCGATCAGCTGCTTGAAAATGTCGCGCGCGAGCGGGTCGGGAGGCGCCGATGCCGATGCCGAGACGGCGCCCAGCACGGCCGCCGCCGTGCAGACAGACTGGAAAAATGGGTGGAGCGCGCGGCGACTGTGCACGAATTTTCCTTGTGGAATTGGCGGTCGGGGCGGCAATGATGCCATAGCGGATTGTATTGTTTTGTTAGAGCCGGCAAGTCGGCAAATTGAAGGTCGCAGGGCTCGATCGCGGCGCCAGCGCATCGAGCGAGGGTATCCCTGTCGAGGTCGGGTTGACCGGTAGACGGACGGCCGCGGCCGGGGCGACGGATGTCGCCTTTGTCGCGCCAGGGCTTTGCGTGGCGCAGCGCTCAATCCAGCGCGGGGTCGAGCGAGCCCGGCAGGCGGGCTAGCCGGCGGGAACGTGCCGCCGCCGAAGCTCGTCGATCACATCCTCGAACGCGATGCCGCGGGCGCGCAGCAGCACGAGAACATGGAACAGGAGGTCTGCGACCTCCCCTTTCGTCGCCTTTTCGTCCTGCACGACCGCCGCGAGCGCGGTTTCGACGCCCTCTTCTCCGACCTTCTGCGCAATGCGTCGCACGCCTTCCTCGAACAGTTTGGTCGTGTAGCTGCCCGCGGGCCGCTCACGCTCGCGTTGCGCGATCAGCGCCTCGAGTTCGCCGAGGAACGCGAGCGGCGGGATCGACCCGTCGCCGAAGCAGCTCTGCGTGCCGAGATGGCAGGTCGGTCCGGCCGGCTCCGCGAGGACGAGCAGTGTGTCGTTGTCGCAGTCGGCATGTAGTGCGCGCAGCGAGAGGAAATTTCCCGAGCTTTCGCCTTTCGTCCACAACCGCTGTTTGCTGCGGCTGAAGAACGTGACCCGGCCGCTGCGCTGCGTCTCCGCGAGCGCTTCCCGATCCATGTAGCCGAGCATCAGCACCGCGCCGCTACGCGCGTCCTGCACGATTGCGGGCAGCAGGCCCTGCGCTTTGTCCCAGTCGAGTCGCGCGGCGTCGAACAGCGCGGAATCTGGTTGGGCTGAATCGCGCTGGACAGGACCTGGCTGGACAGGGTCTGGCTGGGCAGGACCGGCCTGTTTCGAATCGGGCGGCTTGGAATTGAGTTCTTTCATGATCGCATCGCCAGTCCCGCATCGCGCAGGTGTTGTTTGAGCGCGGGAATCGCAATCGCGCCGGAATGAAAAACACTGGCCGCGAGCGCCGCATCGACATCGCTGCGCTCGAACACGTCGCGGAAGTGGTCCATGGCGCCGGCGCCGCCGGAGGCGACGAGCGGCACGCGGCAGATCGCGCGCACCGCGTCGAGTTGCTCGAGGTCGTAACCGCCGCGCACGCCGTCGACGCCCATGCAGTTGAGGACGATTTCGCCGGCGCCGCGTCGTTGCACTTCGGCAACCCAGGACAATGTGAGGCGCGCAAGCGCAAGCGTCTTTGTCGGATCGCCCGTGTACTGGCGCACGCGCCACTCGCCGTCTTCGTCGCGCAGGCAGTCGATGCCCACGACGACGCACTGCACGCCGAACGCTTCGGCCAGTTCGTCGATCAGTCCGGGGCGTTCGAGTGCGGGCGAGTTGACCGAGATCTTGTCGGCCCCCGCGTGCAGCACGCGCGCGGGCGTCGTCGACGCTGCGGATGCCGCCGGCGACGCAGAACGGGATGTCGAGCACGCGCGCGACTTTCTCGACCCAGCCGCGATCGACAGAACGCCCTTCCGGGCTTGCCGTGATGTCGTAGAACACGAGTTCATCGGCACCCTCGTCGCGATAGCGCTGCGCGAGCGTCGACGATTTCGCCCATCTCGACGTGGTCGCGGAAACGCACGCCCTTGACGACCTTGCCGTCGCGGACGTCGAGACACGGGATGATGCGGCGGGTCAGCACGCGAGTGCCTCCGCCAGCGTGAGACTTCCTTCAAGCAGACTGCGACCGAGCACGACGCCGGCGACGCCACTCTCGCGCAGCGCGCGCACGTCGGCGACGTCGCGCACGCCGCCGGAAGCAATGACATCGAGTTGCGGTGCGATCGCCGCGACGTGCGCATAGAGGTCGAGATTCGGCCCGCGACAGCATGCCGTCGCGGCTGATGTCGGTGCAGAGCATGTGCCGCGCGCCTGCGACCGCGTAGCGCGGCGCCAGTTCGTCGAGCGTCGCGGCCTCGCTGTGCGTCCAGCCCATGCTGGGCAGACGCCACGTTTCGCCCGTCGAGGCGCGCATCGAGTGCCACGCAGATCCGTTCCGCGCCGATGTCGGCAATCCACTGCTGCACCGCATCGGGATCGCGTACCGCGATGCTGCCGACGACGACGCGCTCGATGCCCGCATCGAACAGCCGCTGTACGTCCTCGCGCGTGCGCACGCCCCCGCCCGCCTGCACGCGCAGGCGCCCGGCGCGCGCGATCGTCTCGATCACGCGCAGATTCTCGAATGCACCAGAACGCGCCCCGTCGAGATCGACGAGGTGCAACCAGCGCGCGCCCGCGTCGGCGTAGTCGTTTGCGAGCGCCACAGGATCGCTGGCATAGCGCGTCTCCTGCGCGTAGTCGCCCTGCTTCAGGCGAACGACGCGGCCCGCGCGCAGGTCGATGGCGGGGATTATTTCCATGGGAAGGCTACGACTCTCAACCCAATGCAATGAAATTGCGCAGCAGTTGCGCGCCGACCGCGGCCGAACGCTCCGGATGGAACTGCGCGCCGTAGAAATTGCCGCGCTGCACGATCGCCGAGAACCCGCCGCCGTAGTCGGCGCTCGCCAGAGTGAAGTCGCCAACCGGTGCGGCGTAGCTGTGGACGAAATACGCGAACGAACCGGCCTCGATGCCCGCGAGCAGCGCATGCGGGCGCGCGAGCTGCACGGAATTCCAGCCCATGTGCGGCACGCGCAGCATGTCGCCCGTGAAGCGGCGCAGCTTGCCCGGGATCAGGCCGAGGCAGGGCGTGTCGCTTTCCTCCGAATGGTCGAACAGCAGTTGCATGCCGAGGCAGACGCCAAGCACGGGTTGCGTGAGGCCGCGCACGACGTCGACGAGACCCGACTCGCGCAGGCGCGCCATGCCGGGCGCCGCGGCGCCGACGCCGGGCAGGATCACGTGCGACGCGGCGCGGATCGTCGCCGCGTCGTGCGAAAGCTGCGCGTCGACACCGAGCCGCTGCAGCGCATACCGGACCGAGCCGATATTCGTTCCGCCGGAGTCGACGAGCACGACGCGCAGGCATCACAGCGTCCCTTGGTACTCGGCAGCTCGGCGCCTTCGCGGCGGAGCGCGGTACGCAACGCGCGCGCGACGGACTTGAAGCAGGCTTCGACCATGTGATGCGCGTTCTCGCCGCGCACGGCGAGATGCAGGTTCGCGCCGAGCGCGTCGCAAAGCGAGCGGAAGAAATGCGGTACGAGTTCGGTCGGGATGTCACCGACGCGATCGCGCGGAAAACGCACCGTCGAAGACGAAATAGGCGCGCCCCGACAGGTCGAGCGCAGCGCGCGCGATCGTTTCGTCCATCGGCAGCGTGATCGTCACGGGCGCCTCGACGATATTTGCGCCGGCACCGGCAGCCTCCGCCGCAGCGCCGTAGCGGCCGATGCCGCGCTTGTCGCCGAGCGCCCTGCGCAGCGCCTCGCCGAGCGCGAGCGCGCAGTCTTCGATCGTGTGGTGCTCGTCGATGTGCGTGTCGCCCGTGCACTTCAGCGTCAGGGCGAAGCCGCCGTGCTTGCCGATCTGCTCGAGCATGTGGTCGAAGAAGCCGATGCCGGTCTGCACGTTGGGCTCGGCGGTACGGTCGAGGTCGACTTCGACAGCGATCCGCGTCTCCTTCGTGTTGCGCTCGACCCGGGCACGACGCGGCGCATCGCAGAGTTCGTGCGCGATGGCGTTCCACGTCCACTCTGCGGTGTCGAGGCGGAAGCTGCGGATGCCGAGATTGGCGGCGAACTGATCGTCGGTCTCGCGATCGCCGACCATCGCCGACTGAACTGCGGCTCCAGCCATCGTCGGCGAGGAAATGGCGCACGAGCCCGACGCCGGGCTTGCGCGTGTCGCGTGCCCTCGTGGCCGAAGCTGCGATCGATCAGAATCTCGCGAAAGCGGATGCCCTGCGACGCGAAGATGCGCAGCATCAGCTCGTGCGGACCGTCGAAATGCGGCTGCGGAAAACTGTCGGTGCCGAGGCCGTCCTGGTTCGTGACCATCACGAGCTCGTAGCCGGCATCGATGCAGCGTTGCAGCGCCGCGATGACGCCGTCGACGAACGCGAACTTTTCGTAGGCGGTCGATCTGCTGGTCGGGCGGCTCGACGATCAGCGTGCCGTCGCGATCGACGAACAGGATTTGCGCGCAGCGCTCATGTCCGCGTCATCGCAGGCGGGCGCCGCCGCATTCATGCCGCGGCCTCGCGCAGGCCGAGCGCCGCGAGCAGCTGCGCGTTCTCGTTCGGCGTGCCGATCGTGATGCGCAGGCAGCCTTGCGAGGCCGCGGATAGCGCGCTGACGTCGCGCACGACGATGCCGGATTCGAGCAAACGTCGAATACGTGCGCGCCGCATCGACGAAGCGCACGCAGAGGAAATTCGCCGCGGACGGATAGCACCGCGAGCACACCTTGCGCAGCGCCGCCAGCGCGGCCGTGAGCCGCTCGCGCTCGCTGCGCAGGATGTCGATACGCACGCCCGACTCGGCGACGGCGACCGACGACAGCGCGGTCAGCGCGGCCGAGACGCTCGGCGTCGGCAACGGATACGGCGCCTGGATGCGCCGCAGCAAGCGAAACGACGGCGCGCATCGGCGATCAGCGCGCCGACGCGCGCACCCGCGAGCGCGTACGCCTTCGACAGCGTGCGCAGCACCACGATATTTTCGTGCCGTTGCTGCAGGATGATCGCGCTGGGCGCGCCGTCGGCGAATTCGAGATAGGCCTCGTCGACGACGAGCAGCGCGCGGTCGTGCAGCGCGTCGGCCAGCCGCGCGATCGCAGTCAGCGGCACGAGGTTGCCCGTCGGATTGTTCGGCGAGCAGAGGAACACGAGTTTCGTGTTTGCGGCGTCACCGCCGCGAGCAACGCGTCGGCAGTCGACGCCGAAGTCGGGCGTCAGCGGCACTTCGATCACGGCTGCGCCCTGGATATGGGCGCGCGACCGCGTACATGCCGAACGTCGGCGGCGAGATCACGATCGCGTCGCGGCCCGCGCGACAGAACGCGCGCACGAGCAGGTCGATCGCCTCGTCGCTGCCGCGACCGATCAGGACTGCGCTCGGGTGCGACCCCGTAGAGCTCGGCGAGGCGTGCGACGCAGCGCGGTCGGCTGCGGGTCGGGATAGCGGTTGAGCGTCGACGCGTCGTTGCCGACCGGCGCCCACGGCGACTCGTTCGCGTTGAGCATCACGCGCGCCGCCGCTGGCTTCCATGCGCGCCGAGCGAATACGGCTGCAGGTCGCGGATTTCGGGACGTGCGCGATCGAGCAGCTTCATGCTGATCCTCGCTCCGGGTCGAGTGTGTCCAGCCGCAGTGTCACCGCGCGTTCGTGCGCGTGCAACCCTTCGGCGCGCGCCAGCGTCGCCGCAGCATCGGACCGATTTCCGCGTAAGCCCTCGCGCCGACAGTTCCTGCACGGTGATCTGCTTCAGGAAACTCGCGACCGATACGCCGCTCCATGCGCGCGCGTAGCCGTACGTCGGCAGCACGTGGTTCGTGCCGCTGCAGTAGTCGCCGACGGCTTCGGGCGACCACGCGCCGAGAAACACCGAGCCCGCGCTCTCGACTTCGTCGAGCAACGCGCGCGGATCGCGCACGTTGAGGATCAGGTGCTCCGGTGCGTAGGCGTTGCTGATCGCGATGGCCTCGGTCGAGCGAATCGGCGAGGATCAGGCGGCTATGCGCGAGTGCCTGCGCCGCGATGTCGCCGCGCGGCAACTGCGCGAGCTGGCGCGTGATCGCGGCGCGCACCGCTTCGAGCACGCGGCGATCGTCGGCGATCAGCAGCACCTGCGAATCCGCGCCGTGCTCGGCCTGCGCGAGCAGGTCGGCGGCGATGAATTCGGGGTTCGCCGCGGCATCGGCGATCACGAGCACCTCGGACGGCCCCGCCGGCATGTCGATCGCGGCGCCGTCCGGCATGCGCGGCCGACCTGGCGCTTCGCCTCGGTGACCTAGGCGTTGCCGGGGCCGAACAGCTTGTCGCAGCGCGGCACCGACTCGCGTGCCGAACGCCATCGCCGCGATCGCCTGTGCGCCGCCGATCTTGAAGACGCGGCGGATGCCGCACAGCGCCGCCGCGTAGAGGACGGCTCGCATCGGCCTTGCCGAGTCTGCGGCGGCGTGCACAGCACGACCTGCGGACAGCCGCGATCTGCGCCGGCACGCCGAGCATCAGCGCCGTCGACGGCAACGGCGCGCTGCCGGCCGGCACGTACAGGCCGACGCTGCCGATCGGCCGCAGCATGCGTTCGCACGAAACGCCCGGGCGCCGTCTGCGACGCGCGATCGGCTGCGGCGCGGTGGCGCGATGGAATGTCTCGATGCGCGCCTTCGCCTCCGCGATCGCGCGCTTGAGCCCGGCATCGAGCGTCTGCTTCCGCTGCGGCGAATTCTTCGTCGTCGACCGCGAGTACATCGAGTTCGCAGCCGTCGAAGCGGCGCGACAGCGCGCGCAACGTCGGCATCGCCGTCCGCGCGCACCTGGTCGACGATGCGGCGCACGGTCGCGGCTAGATCCGCCGAGCGCTCGAGCGCCGGGCGCCGCAGCGCCGCCCCGCGTTGCGCGTTGTCGAGCGTCCGCCAGTCGAGTAGCGGCAACTCGGTCACCGGGAGGTTCGCCGCGGCGTTCATGCGAGCATCTTTTCCACCGGCAGCACGAGCAGCTGGCTCGCGCCGGCGCGCTTCATGTCTTCGAGGTGCTGCCAGGTGATCGCGCCGAAGCAGACCGCCTGCAGCGCGACCTGCTCCGCGCTGCCCTCGATCGGCAACGAGCGTCGGCGTCTGCGCATTCGGCAGGATTTCGCGGATCGCCGCGATGTGTTCGCGCGCCGCATGCAACATGATCAGCTTGGATTCGCGCACCTGGATCACGCCGTCGATACGTCGCAGCAGGAGATCGCGCAAGTCGCCGCGCTCGTCGCCCGGCAATTCCGCCGGGCCCGCGAGCGACCGCCTCGCTCTCGAGGATCACGACCGCCTCGCTGCAGCTGGTTCGCCGACCAGCGTCGCGCCGCTCGAGACGAGGTCGCAGATCACGTCGGCCGTGCCGAGGCGCGGCGCGATCTCGACCGAGCCCGACAGCACGACGATTTTCGCGTCGACCCCGTTGTCCGCCAGCCACGCGCCGAGCAGCGCCGGATACGACGTCGCGATGCGCAGGTTCTGCAGTTGCCGCGGCGTCTCGTAGGCCATTTCCTGCGGCACCGCGATCGACAGCCGGCAGCGGCTCGGTTGAGCGGGCGCAATTCCGAAATCAATGCCAGCTCGCCGCCCGCAGCCTCGCCGCGCGCCTTCGCCGCGAGCGCGTGCTCGGCGAGGACGTTGCGACCGACGATGCCGAGATCGCAGACGCCCTGCGCGATCAGTCCGGGGATGTCGTCGTCGCGCACGAGCAGCAGGTCGATCGGCATGCTCTCGCCGAAGCAGAACAGCTTGTCGCGGCTCTGGCGGAACTTGAGCCCGCAGCGCGCGAGCAGGTCCTGCGAGACCTCGGCGAGCCGGCCGCTCTTCTGCACGGCGATGCGCAGGCGGTCGCGCGCCTTGCCGACGCCGCTCACGACTCGCACCCCGCTGCGCCGCACCGGCGGCGACTCGCGCGATGCGGTCTTGCCCGGGCGCACACGCGCCGCCGGAACGGCGTGGTGCGCGACGGCCGCACGGTAGCCGCCATTGCCCTGGCTCAGGAAGCGCGCGACGCGACCGATCGTCGTGACGCTGACGCCGGTGCGGTCGTGGATCTCGCGGTACGCCATGCCGTCGAGCAGGTACGGCACGACGCGCCAGCGGTCGACGAGCGCCTCGAGTTCGGCCGGCGTGCACAGATCGCGCAGGAACGAACGCATCTCGGCGACGCCGCTCATCGACAGCAGCGCGCGGCAGAGCGCGCTCTCAGCCGACTCGCTGCTCGTTTCCGGTTCGATGTGGCGCCTCTTCATGCCTTGTTCCTGGTGCTCACTGTCTTGGATGCTTCCGCCGGATCTGTTTTCGGATCGATCCTTGGGGTCTGTCCGTCGGATCGGCCTGTCGGACAGTCGGTCAACGGGTTGTGAATGTTCGCTCTTCACAGTCCATCGCTGGATCGCATATTTATGTATTAATGCGCTATTACATGGATGCGAGGATAACGCGAAACGGCTGCGGCTGCAACTCGTCGAGTTGTCTGGCCTTTCGACAATGGGTTCCCTGCAGCTGCAGCGGTGCGCGCCCGTTCGGCAAACGAGGCTGGACGCGAGCGCCGATCCGCGACGGACGGCGCCCTCTACGATGCCTGCTCTACGAACCTGCGGGCGACAGTCTCGGCAGGCTCGCGTACAGGTCCGCGACGCGCTGCATGAGGGCGGGCGCGCTCCAGCGCCGCGCATCGGTCGGGGCCTGCGCCGACAGTGTCGCCCGCTCCGCCGGCGAGCGCAGCAGCGCGGCGACGTGACCTGCGAATTCGCCGACCTCCTTCGTGCTCACGCGCGCACTGCGCGCGCCCGCGAGCACCGTCGCGGTGCCCATCTGCGCGGTCGACACGATCGGCACGCCGAGCGCCATCGCCTCGATCAGCACGAGCCCCTGCGTCTCGGTGCCCGATGCGAAAACGAATACGTCGGCGGCGCGGTAGCAGTCGAGCAAGCGTCGTACGCCGATCGAGGTTGCCGACGAAGCGGACGTTGGCGCCGAGCCCGAGACGGGCCGTGATCTGCTTCAATCGCGCCTCGTCGGGCCCCTCGCCTGCGATCACGAACATGAGGTTCGCGAATTCCGCGCGCAGCCTGTCGGCGACCTCGAGCAGGAAGTCGATGTTCTTCTCGGCCGCGACGCGGCTCACCGTCACGAGCGTCGGCTGATCGCCGCCAAGTCCATGACGCTCGCGGAAGCGCGCGCCGTCGCCGCCGGCGAATTCGTCCAGGAGAATGCCGGTCGGGATCACGCTCGCGGGCGTCGCGATGCCGTAGCCGCGCAGCACCGCGGCCATTTCCTCGGTCGGCACGATCAGGTGATCGATGCCACGCACGAGGCGCCGCGACGCCGCGCGCACGGCGAGGCGCGTCGCCTTCTGCGGCATCCACGGCAGGTAGTGCGCGACGTATTGTTCGAAATAGGTGTGGTAGCTCTCGATCGCGGGACAGCCGGTCAGAGCGGCGCAGCCGCACGCCGAGTTCGTGCGCGCGGAACGGCGTGTGGATGTGGATGACGTCGAACCGGCGCCGCGCGAGTTCGCGCAGCGCGGCGTCGCAGTGCGGAGCGCTTGATCAGGCGGTCTTCGGGATCGAAGAAGATCTTCCGCGACGGCAGGCGGATGATCTCGAAGTCGCCGGCCTCGTCGACGCTGCCGTAGTCGGGCGCGACGACGGTCACCGCATGCCCCATGCGCACGAGTTCGCGGCACGCGGTCTGCATCGACGTCGAAACGCCGTTGACGCGCGGGAAGTAGACGTCGGAAAGCATCAGTACGTTCATCGGCGCAGGGTATCCGTTTCGCCATGCGCCGGGAACGTTCCGCCGGAAAAATTTTTCTCTACGTCATCTTCCTGCAACAAATATCGTCTTGGCGTTGTCCGCTGCGTGACCGCCCTCAGCCCGCCGATTTCACGAGCAGGTTCTTCGCAAGCGCGCCCTGGAACCTGCCGACGCCGCGCGCGAGGTGGAGCATGCCGAACAGCAACGCGATGCCGAGCATGAAGACCAGCGGATCGGAAACGATCGGCGGCACGAGCAGCGTGTCGTTGAAGTGGACATGCGTCGCCCAGTCGACGCGCACGATGCCGAGCATCCAGCCGATATGCGCGAGCGGCGCCGTAATGCACGCCAGGGACAGCACGGTGCCCACGATCGCGAGCGTGAAATAGAGGATGCCGAGCGGCAGCTTGAGCACGAAATACAGCAGCGTCGTCCAGGTGCGCGGATCGGTGAACATCTCCCAGACCCGCGTTTTCAGCGGCACGTTGCGCTGCGCGTAGATCGGGCGGCGCGGCATGCGCTCCCCGAGCATCACTTCGACGAGGCGACCCTCGACGAGCGACAACACGCGCGCCGTGCCGAGGAAGATGATCGCCACCGGAATGCCGATGACGAGGATCGCAAGGCCGAGCGAGAGCGAGATGCCGACGATCGTGAAGACGAAGTAGACGATGCCGGTCGCGAGCGACAGCACCATGTAGAACAGCGCCGCGTACGCGCGCGGATCGCTGCCGACCGCGAAGAAGCGGCCGAGCGCCGTCTTGCGGCGTCGCTGCGGCGGCGGGCGCAGTGCCTCCTGCACCTTCACCTCCTTGTCGACGTAGATCTCGGCCACTTCGTCGGGCGCACCGTAGCTGCCGGCGATCTTCGCGAGTACTTCCGCCTCGGACTTGCCCGGATTGTCGTGCATCTCGCCGCGCAGGTGCTCCTCCGCGTCGTAGAGCGCGTCCTGGATCAACGCCGGGTCGGCGTTGCCGAGCGCGGCGCGCAACTGGTCGAGATATTCGGCAATCGAGCGTGGCGTCGTCGTGCTCATGTTCAATCCTCCGGTGTACGTCTATGCCGTCATTCGAGGCGGCGAAGTTCAAGAAAAAATGGCAATCTGGCGGCGCTACTCGAGAAGGACGGAATCCACGAAATCGCGCGTGCTGATCCAGGCGAGGCTCCATTCCTGCAGCACGCGACGTCCGAGCGGCGTGATGCGGTAGTAGCGCCGCGGCGGTCCGCTGACCGACGGTTCGACTTCGCTGTCGAGCAGCCCGGTCGCGGCGAGGTTGCGCAGCACGGGGTAGAGCGCGCTCTGCTTGTCGCTGAGTACACCCTCGCCCGTGCTCTCGAGCTGCTTGGCGATCTGGTAGCCGTACATCGGCCGGCGGGCACGCGCGAGCACCCCGAGCAGCACGAGCGAGACGATGCCCGCGCTGAGCTCCTTTTGAAACTTCCAGATATGGCTATCGGTATCGCCCATGTTCGGCCACCTGCCTCGCCTTGCGCCCGCCCAGTCGCGCTGCGCAAACGTTCTCTTCCCACCAACGCGTTCACCACCATGCAGGTTCGCGGATCGCTTGCTTCTGCGGACCTGACCATGCTGGCAGGTGCACTATAGTGTTTAGTTGATAATAGCGAAATGGGCTGGAAGTCATGCTTCCGCGGAAGCGCGTCGCTCGCGGGTTTCAGGCGAACGCGTCGATGCCGCGCACGAGCAGGTTTGCGAGGCGCGGCCGCCTGAACTTGTCGAGCCACCAGTTCAGCGCACGGCCTTCGTGGTCGCTGCGCCAGGCGACATAGAGTGTGTTCGGCTCGCGCTCATCGTCAGGGGCTGGCCATGGATCATGGAAGAGGCGCCCGAGCAGACGATTCCGGCGCTCGTCGATACATCAACCAATCCGTAAGGAAGATCCAGCCGCTCGACCGCCTCGAAATAGCAACGAAGCGCAGTCCGCATGCGTGGTCT
>CAVYXI010000003.1:0-21807 GCA_963772435.1 uncultured Gammaproteobacteria bacterium
TCCTGTTCGATCCAGCGCAGTTCCGCGGCCGACAGGCGCGAACTCGCGCGCGGGCTGCGGTAAAGCATCAGCCAAAGCGGCAGCCATACCAGCCCGGCGAGGCCCGAGACGACGAACGCCGCCTGCCAGCCGTAGGCGAGAACGAGTGCAGGGATGAGCAGCGGCGTGATGATCGCGCCGATATTGGTGCCGGCATTGAACAGGCCGTTGGCGAGTGCGCGCTCCTTCTGCGGAAACCATTCGGCGATCGCCTTGATCGAGCCGGGGAACGCGCCCGATTCGCCCATGCCCAGCACGAGTCGCGCGAGCATGAAATGGCCGATCTGCCGCGCCGCCGCCGTCGTCAGCTGGGCCAGCGACCATAGTGCGAACGCAAGCGCGAATCCGGCGCGCGCACCGACGCGGTCCACCACCCTGCCCCAGATCAGGTAGCACAGCGCATACGCCGCCTGGAAACTCAGGTGGATGTTGGCGAAGTCGCTATTGCTCCATCCCAGTTCGGCGGACATCGTCGGCTTGAGCAGACCGATCGTCTGCCGGTCGACGTAGTCGACGATCATCGCGAGCAGCAGCAGGACGACGACGATCCAGCGCCGGCGTCCGGCCGGCGGCGACATTGGCGGGGCATTCGCAGCAGTTGGCATCGCGTCACTTCAGTCTGGAAAGTTCGGCGCACATATTGACATGACACCGGTGTCTTTTGTGCGTTTGCCGATGCGGAAACGGCATTGCTTGGGGCAAACCAGGCGCCCGGCATACGCAAGCGGGCGCACACGCCGATGACGGATCACCGCCAACACGTGCGCCGGCGTGATCTACACGAATCGTGCTGGACGAATCGCGCCGGACCAAATCGCGCTGGCTAACCGTGCCGTAGGAGGTCGTACCGGACGGCATCACGCCTGCATGACCTCGCGCGGCGACTGTGCAGAACCCACCCGCAGGTCACCCGGCAGCTCCGCACAGCAAACCCGCAGCGCGCTCGCGTCAGGGAGCGACTTCGGGCGGATTCCCGGTCAGGCTGGCCTGCACCTCTTCGACCTCCGAGCGCTCGACGAGATCGGCCGGCAACGCCTTGCTCGCCCTGGCGCCAAGCTCGCGCAGCTTCTCGACCTGCCCGAGCAGGTTGCCGCGTCCGCTGCTGAGCTTGCCCGACGCCGACGCGAGTGCCGCGCGCGCGGCCTCGATGCGACCGCCCGCATCCTGGATATCTTCGACGAAGCCGACGAACTTGTCGTAGAGCTTGCCGGCGCGATCGGCGATTTCGACCGCATTGCGGTTGCGGTCGTCGAACCGCCACAGGCTGCTGACCGTGCGCAAGGTCGCCAGCAGCGTCGATGTGGTGACGATCACGACCTGGCGCTCGAGCGCGAACGCGTGCAACGTGTCGTCGCGATGCACCGCCTCGATGTAGGCAGCCTCGACGGGCACGAACATCAGGACGAATTCCAGCGAGTTGACGCCGGGAAGATCGGCATAGCGGCGCTCGGCGAGCTGCTTGACGTGCGTGCGCAGCGAGGCGATATGCGCGCCGAGCTGCTCGGCACGTGCATCCTCGTCCACCGCGGCGCAGTAGCGCTCGTACGCGGTCAGCGAGACTTTCGCGTCAACGATCAGATCGCGCCCCTCAGGCAGGTGCACGATCACGTCGGGCCGCGGTTTGCCGCCCGATTCGTCGCGCAATACCGTCTGCGTGTCGTATTCGCGGCCCTTCTGCAGGCCCGACGCTTCGAGCAGCCGCTCGAGCACGAGTTCGCCCCAGGCGCCTTGCGTGCGCGCCTCGCCCTTGAGCGCACGGGCGAGATTGGTCGCATCGTCGCTGATGCGCAGGTTGAGGTTCTTCAACGCGTCGATCTCGGCCTTGAGCTGCGTACGCTCCCTGCTGTCCTTGTCGTAGACGTCGTCGACACGCTTGCGGAAGTCGCCGAGCTGCTCACGCAGCGGATTGAGCAACGTGCCGATCTGCGCCTGGTTCTGTTCGCTGAACTTCCTGCTCTTCTCGTCGAGCAGATCGTTCGCGAGCGACTTGAACTTGTCGCTGAATTCGTCGCGGACATGCGCGAGCATCGATTCGCGATCGGCCATCGCCTGCCGCTGTTCGTGCAGCCGCGTTGCGGTTTCGGTCAGCCGCTGTTCCGCGCGCTGACATTCCTCGCGCCACTTCTGCATCTCGGCGCGTGCGGCGACAAGCTCGCTGTCGGCTTGTGCGAGGCGCTCGAGCCGACCACTCAGGGTTGCACGTTCGTTGACGAGGACGAGAAGGCGCTGCCGCTGTTCGTCGAGCTCGGACTTGTTGCCGGCAAGCAGCTGCTCGACGCGACGCAGGTTCGCGATTGCTGCGTCACGATCCGCAGCCAGCTGCACGACCTCGGCGTCACGACTTGCATGCCCTGCGTGGATCGCGCCGCGCACGCGCGCACGCGCGACCAGCCATGCGAGAAGCGCGCCCGCAGCGAACGCGACGAGCGCAGCCAACAGGAGATTCATGGATGGATCATTCATGGTTGCAACCGGACTGCCCGCGACGACGGGCTCGCAAAAGGAAAAGACGAAGCGATTGTGACAGCGCCACGTCGCAAAAGGCGAGACGGCCGTGGCGCGAGTCGCTCGCGACCATGCCGCGCATTTGCGCCCGCTGGCGCGGCGCTAGTGCACCGAGCCGCTGCCGCCCGCCCCTGTTGCAGGCGCGGGCGGCGGCACCGGCACTTCCGCCGCCGGCGCGGCAACCGCGGCCGGCTGGTGCAACATCGACTGATGCAGCCACAGTGTCGCGAGATGCACGCGATGCTCGTGCGGCAGCGCGAAACCGAGCCAGCCCAGGCCCGGATGCCGCAGCATGAAGAGTACCCCCGTCGCTATCGGCCCGGTGTGCCAGGCGGGATTGACGATCGCCTCGCACTGCGCGGGCGGCTGCATGTCGGGCGGAGGCGCGAGTTCCGCGCGGCGCTTGGCCGCAGCGACGAGCAACGCGTCGAGTTGCGCGGCGGTCAGCGCGGAAAGATCGATGTTCATGCGGTTTTCCCGTGACGATGTGAATACGGAGACTATCCCAACCCATGGACGTCTGGGACGCGAAAGCGAATTCAAGTCGAGCGCTTCCACCCATCCATTCCATCCGACCCATTCAATTCGGCCCATTCTGTTCGACCAATCCAATTCAGGGCGGACGTCCATCCGATATACTTCGCCAGCCGTTTTCCGCCACGACTTTTGCTTCCTCGAGGAATTCCACGTGTCTTTCGCAGCCGTCGATTTCGCCAGCGCCGCCCAGGCGATCGCCAGCGCCGGGCGCAAGCTCGGTGCGCTCGGCCTCACGCCTGCGACGAGCAGCAACTTCTCGATGCGGCTCGATGACGGCAACATCGCCGTGACGGTTTCCGGCAAGGACAAGGGCGGGCTGACCGCCGCTGACGTGATGCGGGTCGACCCGAACGGCGATGCGGTCGGCACGACGGCGCGGCCGTCTGCCGAGACACTGCTGCACACGCAGATCTACACGCGTTTTCCGGGTGCGAATGCGGTCCTGCACACGCACTCGCGTGCGCAAACGGTCGCGTCGCGCCTGTTCGCGCCCACGGGCATGCTGCGTTTCGAGGGTTACGAATTGCAGAAGGCGATTGCGGGCTACACGACGCACGCCTCGCAGCTCGACCTGCCGGTATTCGCGAACACCCAGCACATGCCCGAACTCGTGCAGAAGGTGGACGCATGGATTGATTCAGGCAGACCCCTATATGGTTACCTGATCGACGGCCACGGCATCTACACCTGGGGCCGCGACATGGCCGAGACCGAGCGCCATGTCGAGGCGTTCGAATTCCTGATCAACTGCGAGCTCGATTTGCGGAGGTTACGACAGTGAGTGAATTGCGCATCTACGCCGAAGGCGACGGCCGCATGCCGCTCGCGACGTACACACGCCACGCCGATATCGCCCGCGAACTCGGCAACGTCGGCGTGCGCTTCGAGAAATGGGAAGCGTCGAAGCCCGTGCAGCCCGGCGCGAGCCAGGACGAAGTGATCGCCGCGTATCACGCGGACATCGATCGGCTGCGCAACGCGGAAGGCTATCAGGCCGTCGACGTGATCAGCCTCACGCCCGATCATCCCGATCGCGCTGCGCTGCGCGCGAAGTTCCTCAACGAACACACGCATTCCGAGGACGAAGTGCGCTTCTTCGTCGCGGGTCGCGGCCAGTTCACCTTGCACATCGGCGACAAGGTGTACGAGACGCTGTGCGTGCAGGGCGACCTCATCGGCGTACCGGACGGCACGCGCCACTGGTTCGACATGAGCGAGACGCCCTACTTCATCGCGATCCGCCTGTTCACGAACAAGGAAGGCTGGGTCGCGAACTTCACGGGCAGCGACATCGCCGAAAAATTCCCGCGCCTCGCCGCGCAATCGGCAGCGGCCTGATTTTCCCGTGAGCTATCTCGACGAATCCCTGGCGCCTGGCGAAACGATCGTCGCGCGCTTCCATCTGCACTGGACCGCGAAGGGCCGCCTCATCCTCGGCATCGTGCTGATCCCGGTCGTCATCGGCATCTTCATCGTGGTTTACGAAGCGGTCCGGCTGCGGGCGATCGAGCTCGGCGTGACGACGCAGCGCGTCGTCTCGAAGCGCGGCATCGTCGGACGCGAGACTGAGGAAGTCCGCCTGACCGCGATCGAGACGATCGATTTGAATCAGTCCACCTGGGGCCGGCTGCTCGGTTATGGCAATGTGCGCGTCACGGGCCGCGGCGAGAGCAGCCTCGTGTTCTCGCGTGTCACCGACCCGGTCGCCGTCAAGCGCGCGATCGAAGGCGCCTACGCAGCAACCGTCGAGCACGGCCGGCCCGGAGCAGCAACATGATCGAGGCGATCGTCACCGACATCGAAGGCACGACGAGTTCACTGAGCTTCGTCAAGGACGTGCTCTTCCCCTACGCGCGCAAGCGTCTGCCCGCGTTCATCGTGACGCACGCGGACAAGCCCGAGGTCCAGCACTGGCTGCACGAAGCCGCGCGCGAGGCGGGCCTCGTCTCGGCCGGGCAGCAGGAGGTAATCGCGTTGCTGCTGCGCTGGATCGACGAGGACCGCAAGGCGACGCCGCTGAAGGCGTTGCAGGGCATGATCTGGGCCGAGGGCTACGAAAGCGGCGAATTCCGCGGCCACGTCTACCCCGAGGTCGCCGATTGCCTGCGCCGCTGGCAGGCGCAGGGCATCAGGCTCTATGTCTATTCGTCCGGATCGGTCGCGGCGCAGAAACTCCTGTACGGCTTCAGCGATGCCGGCGACCTGACGCCGCTGTTTTCGGGCTATTTCGATACCGAAGTCGGCGGCAAGCGCGAGGCCGACTCGTACCGGCGCATCGCCGAGGCGATCACGTTGCCGGCGCAGCGCATCTTGTTCCTCTCCGACATCGTCGAGGAACTCGACGCCGCGCGCGCGGCCGGCATGAAGACGACGCAGCTCGCGCGGCCACCGGCGCAGTGCGCGTCGCCTTCTGCGCACCCCTGCGTGGCTGACTTCTCGGCGATCGCGCCCGCCGCGCTCTAGCGCGTCACCGGGTGGGCCGCAATCCGCACGATTGACCCTGCTTCTTCCGCCGCCGGCCCCGCGTGCTGCGGATCCGGCACCACCCCGCTAGCGTTTTTTGCCTTTGCGGTGCGGATTGCAGCAAGCCGCTGCGGCGAGCCTGCTACAATACGCAAAAGATCGACCTGCCCCCGTCGATCAAGGAGCGGGCAGAAGCCCGCGGCAAAAGGATGAAACTGCGTCGACTGTTGCCTCGTGGTGCTGCTGGCATTCGCCTTCGTAGCGGCTGTCGCTGCGAATGCAGGACAGCTGCGCGCGGCGCTGAACGCAGCGACAGCGCCCGCGACGAAGAGCGGCAATGATGCGGCCGACGACACCGACGACCATCCGATCGTCTGGCCGTCCGATGCGGGCTCGCCCGAGCAGATTCTCTATGCGCAGCCCGACCGCATGCGCGCGGCGCTAGCGCATCTCGCACCACGCACGCCAGGCAAGGCCAATCTGTTCCTGATCTCGTTCGCTGGCGATGGCGAGGAAGACGTGTTCCGCAACGAAGTCGAATACGTCGACAAGCTTTTCAGCGAGCGCTTTGCTGCCAAGGGCCATGTACTGGCACTCGTCAACAACCCGGCGACGCTGACCGAACATCCCATCGCAAGCCTCTCGAATCTCGAACTTGCCGTTGACGGGCTTGCGAAGAAAATGAACGTGGAGCAGGACGTGCTCATGCTGTTCATCACGACGCACGGCTCGCGCAATCACGAACTCTACGTCAGCCTCGATCCGCTGCCGCTCGATCAGATCGTCCCGGAAGACCTCGAGGACCTTTTCAGCGACTCGCCGATCAAGCATCGCGTGTTCGTCATTTCGGCGTGCTACTCGGGCGCCTTCGTCGATGCACTGAAAAACCCGGACGCAATGGTCATCACTGCCGCGCGCGACGACCGTGCGTCGTTCGGCTGTGGCACGCAATCGGCGATCACCGACTTCGGCCGCGCGTTCTTCGTCGACGGGCTCAATCACACGGCGTCGTTCTCTGATGCGTTCGTCGAAGCGGGCCAAGGAAGTGGACGGCTGGGAGACACGTGACCATCAGCCGCATTCTTACCCGCAGATCGCAAGCGGGGCGCCGATCGAGGGCGCGCTGAAGCGTTGGCGCGACGGGCTCAGGCTCGGGCCGGCTGTACCGTTCCTGATGCCAGCCGAGCCGCACCGACACGCGCCGCCGCGCGACGGCGAGCAGTCGACGGTCGCGACACGCTAGGCACTTGCGGCCTTTATTCTTCGAAGAAGTCCGCTTGCTCCCGTCTAGCGTCTGGTACTGATTGCGCAGTTTCTCATGCGCGTTTCGCAGGTGCTGAAGCTCGTCCTTGAGCGCGTCGATCAAAATCGATTGCCGTGCAATGGCTATTCGCCCATCGATCAGTTCCGCCTGCCGGTCGGCGAACCCTTGCTCGGCGCTGGCGCGACGCGCCTGTTCTGCGGCAAGGTCGAACTGGAGTGTCGCGATCGCGTGCTGCCAGCTCTTGGCGAGTGCATCGCGCGGCGCTTGCAACAATTCCATCGGATGCCGCAAGAAAAAACCGGTCTGCACATCGCTCGAACCCCTCGCCTCGAGAACCTCGGCTTTGCGTGAAGTGAAGACGATGCGCGAGAACAACTCGCCAGGATCGATCGTGAACGCGCGTTGCCACTCCGCGTATTGTTCGACCTCGATGGCGTCGTCGAACCTGTCGCAAACATCTATCCGCGACATGTTGAACGACGCCAGCAACTGGTCGAGATACGCAATGTTGTAGTAACCCGGTGGCAAGAGCCCGTATTTGTCGGGCGCCAGGACGGCGAACGTTTTCAGCGGGAGTAGCGGATTCGCAGCGTGCATCGGCGCGGTCGCAACGAGCTCGCCGCCCGGTTTCAGGATAAATGCCGCCTTGGCGAGATCGGTGTCTCCGGTCAACGGATAGTCCAGGGTATCGACGAGCACGACGACATCGTAAGTGCCGTGCGTGGCGCTCTGCCAGAAGCGCCTGTAGTCGATGCACTCGATTTCGAGATCGATACGTTCGATGAGCTTCTGCGGAAGCACGGAGGAATTGTCGTGTACGAACGTCACGCTTGCGTAGCCGGCGCCCTTCAGCAGGTAGGCGAAGTACGGGTCGAAACTCGCGAAGACCGCGGCACGCTTGCCCTGCGGCGACGACAGGCCTTCGATGGCGCCGATCAACCCGCACTGAATCCGCTCGTAGGCTTGGTCGCCTTCGATGCTTTCGCCGCCCACCAGGCGGTAGTCGTAACGATTGCATACGGCCTTCATCTCACGTGCGCGGCTGAACTGTGCGTTGGCGGCGTCATCCTGCGCCCGCACCGCGAACATCGGCCAGACCGCCGAATCCGCCTCGCCGATCAGGTGTTCGGGAATCGCGTCGTAGCCGAATCGACCATTGAATTTCGCTTCGGCGTTCATGATCGCCTCGAGCAACGGCCGCGGCGCCTTGCACGCGTTCTTGATGCGCGCGATCGATGATTCCGTGTGTCGCGGCTCATTCATACAGTCGTCGTCGAAGCGCTCGCCCGCGTGCGACAGCGCTTCCCGCAGATCGTCGGACATCGATTCCGCGCGACCGACGAAATCGCAGTTCGCGACGAACGGTTCGAAATGCAGCGAGCCGGGACCGTCCGGCCATGCGGCGAGCATCTTCTGCAGGAATGTCGGAAAGTGGTCGGACATCGCCGCCGACTTCACCTCGGAGTCGTACCAGCCGAACTCCATCTCGTGACGCCACAGCGACGCGAGCCAATCGAGCGGGTGACGGACGTAGCAGAACGAAAAGGGCTTCGGCTTCTGCCCGAATCTGCCATACGCCTGCGAGGGAGTCTAGGTGCAGCGGGCTCAGCCGCTGCTCGACGAGGCCCGCCTTCCAGAGAACGTGCGATACCCAGTGCCCGCCCGTGCGACCCACGTGATAAAAAACCGAATTCGGCAGGATGATGCCCATCGCCAACTACTTCCTTTGCGCTTGGCAAACCGCGCAACCGGCATTGCTTCCGACGCACTCGTTTTCGATTACCCCGCGGCCACGCAGCCCTCCTCCTGCGACACCGATTCGACTAAAACGCACCCCTACACGATGCGTTGACTGACTTCACTTCGAAATACCGTCCCTTTCGGGCGCAGATCGTCCATCAACCTCACTTCGACGTCAACGTCTTCAGAAAATCATAGTAGAACGCCGCCGAGTCGTCGAACGCCGACACGCGCAGGCGCTCGTCGCGGCCGTGTGCGCGCACGTCGTCGCGATCGATCAGTGCGCCATTGACGCCGTAGCTCGGAATGCCCGCAGCCATCGTGTAGACGCTGTCGGAAGCGCCCGTCTCCATTTCGGGGACGATCGGCACGCCGGGCCAGAACTTGTCGGCAACCTTGCGCAGCGCAGCGAAAACATCGTCGCGCGGCGGCGGCGGGGCGATCGCCTTGCGGTCCGACGCGATGTCGAGGCGCTTGCCGGTCGCTGGATCGATCGAACGGACCGTCAGCTTCGGCTCCGCGAAAATCCTGACCAGATCCTGCCGTACTTCCTCGGGCGAATGCCCGGGCAGGATGCGGCAGTTGACGTTCGCGTCGGCGCGCTGCGGCAGCGCGTTGGGCGCGTGTCCGGCCTCGAGCATGGTCGCGACGCAGGTGGTGCGGATGCGTGGAGTTGTAGCGCGCATCGGCAGGACAGCCGCGCAATGGCGGCCGCATCCGGCGGCGTCGCAAGCACGGCCTTGATGTCCTCGGCGCGCTGGCCGTCTTCGAGCGTCTGCGTCTGTTCGAGGTACGCGCGGGTCACCGCGTTCAGCTCGAACGGAAACGGCGTGCGCTCCAGGCGGCGAGGGCATTGGCGAGCGTGATAGATCGCATTGTCCGGCGGGCTGCGAGCTGTGACCGCCCGGGTGGTCACGCTGACTTGAAGTCGGCGTAAAGCTTCTCGGTGGCCTCGACATCGCACGCCACGGGCTTGCCTGCGTCGGCAGTCGACTCCGCCGGCATCGGGGTTGAGCACGAACTCGGCGTCGACCAGGTCGCGATGATTCTTCAGCAGCCAGTCGACGCCGTTGTCGAGCCGCCCTCCTCGTCCGCGGTCAGCGCGAGGATCAGGTCGCGGTCGGGGCGATAGCCCTCGCGCTTCATGCGGATGAGCGTGGCGACCCGGACGGCGTCGGCGTCCTTCATGTCCTGCGGTGCCGCGGCCGTAGAAGTAGCCGTCCTTCTCGATGAACTTGAAGGGATCGGTGGTCCAGTCCTCGCGCTTGCGCTTCGACCACGTCGAGATGGCCGATGATCAGCACTGGCTTCCGCGCGCCGTTGCCGTGAAGGCGCACCACGAGGTTGCCGCTTGCGGATTCGGCCCGAGCAGGACCTGCACGTCCTTCGGCGCGAAAGCCCGCATCGAGAAGGCGCTTCTGCATGGCCTGTGGCCGCGACGGTGTGTGCCGACCGAGTCGGTGGTGTTGATCTCGATCAGCTGCTTGAAGATGTCGCGCGCGAGCGGGTCGGGCGGCGCCGATGCATGGACCTGGCCCGCGGCGAGCGAAACGAAAAACGCGGAAGCGGAGCAGATGAAACGCAAGGTAGAACGGCGCGGATCGAACATTGGAAGGCGACTCCCGATCGGAAGGGTGCGACTGCTGGAGCGGCAATGATGCCACAGGCTCCGCCACCGACTCGGTATTTGCGCAACGATCCAGGAATGTCTCGCGGCGACGGACGCGCTGGGAGGGATTTCGCGCCGCGGCGAGGAAGCACGATGCGGACGACGGCGACGACCGCCGGCGCCCGCATGATCAAGCGGCGATCAGGCGCCTACGCCTTTCGGGTTCGGACATACTGGTTGGTACCGGGCTGGCTGTCCTGCACCATGAACACGATCAGCACGATCGCGCCGATCAGAGGAATGAAGGCGATCAGCAGCCACCAGCCGATGCGTCCCGTGTCGTGCAGGCGGCGGATGCCGACGCCGACGCCGGGCAGCAGCACCGCGAGCGCGTAGAGCGTGGAGAGGATCTGATGACCCGTCATGCGATCGATCAGCGAGAGGACGACAGCGACGATGAGGTTGAACAGAACGAACATCCAATACTCGGTCCTGCGCGCGCGGCCATCGAATACCGCGTATTTCTTCAAGACGTCGATATACCAGTTCATAGGGAATTTCCCATTGCTGCAACGGTGGGCCGGACCTGTCCGGCGGAAAACGGAGCGCGAAAAGCGCCGCCCCTAACGGCTGCGGACGCCGGACGCACGGTCCGACGCACGTTTCGTTCGGTCCCGGTTCGAACTCTAGCCCGAACGGTGGCGAGCTTTCAATTGCGCCATCAGTTGCGCCAGGCCGAGGCCGCGTGAGCGCAACAGCACGAGCAGATGGAAGAACAGATCGGCCGCCTCGCCGACGTGGCTTGCTCGTCCTCCGCGACGGCGGCCAAGGCCGTCTCGACACCCTCCTCGCCGACCTTCTGTGCGATGCGGCGCAGGCCCGATTCGAACAGCCGCGTCGTGTAGCTGCCCCGCGGGCGCTCGCGCTCGCGCGATGCGACCAGCGCGTCGAGTTGCGCCAGGAATAGCCAGCGGCGGCACTGACTCGTCGCCAAAGCAACTCGCCGTACCCAGATGGCAGGTCGGGCCCTGCGGTTCGCGCGCGCACCAGCATCGCATCGTTGTCGCAGTCGGCGTGCAATCGATTTGACGATGCAGGAAATTTCCGGAGCTTTCGCCCTTGGTCCACAGGCGCTGCTTGCTGCGGCTGAAGAAGGTCGACTCTGCCGCTTCGCAGCGTCTGGACGAGCGCGCTCCATTCATGTAGCCGAGCATCAGCACCGCGCCGGTTCGCGCAATGCTGCACAATCGCCGGCAACAGGCCGCCGCCCTTGTTCCAGTCGAGTTGCGTCGCATCGAAAGGATTGATGGCCGGCAGACGGTGCCGTCAGCTGCGATACCGTCGGCACCTGCGGCGAGAAACTGTTTGAGGTCGCCAATCGCGATCGCGCCGGAATGAAACACGCTCGCCGCCAGCGCAGCGTCGACATCGGCGTGCGGAATACATCGCGAGGAAGTGTTCCACGGCTCCCGCGCCGCCTGAGGCGACCAGCGGCACGTGGCACACAGCGCGCACCGCCCGCAGCTGCTCGATGTCGTAGCCGCCGCGCACGCCGTCGATGCCCATGCAGTTGAGGACGATTTCGCCGGCACCGCGTCGCTGCGCTTCGGCAATCCAGTCCAGGGTGCGGCGCGCAGGCGCCGACGTCTTGTCGGATCGCCGGCGAATTGCCGCACGCGCCACTCGCCATCGGCGTCGCGCAGGCTGTCGATGCCGACGACGACGCACTGCACGCCGAACGCTCGCGGCAAGTTCGTCGATCAGTCCGGGACGCTCGAGTGCGGGCGAGTTGACCGAAATCTTGTCGGCCCCCGCGTGCAGCACGCCCGCGCGTCGTCGACGCTGCGGATGCCGCCGGCGACGCAGAACGGGATGTCGAGCACGCGCGCGACGCGTTCGACCCAGGCGCAGTCGACCGAGCGACCTTCGGGGCTGGCCGTGATGTCGTAGAACACCAGTTCGTCGGCGCCGTCGTCGCGGTAGCGCTGCGCGAGGTCGACGATGTCGCCGATCGTCGACGTGATCGCGGAAACGCACGCCCTTGACGACCTCGCCGTCGCGGACGTCGAGGCAGGGGATGATGCGCCGGGTCAGCATGCGAGCGCTTCCGCCAGCGTCAGACGTCCCTCAAGCAGGCGCGGCCGATGACCGCGCCTGCAAGACCACGCAGGCGCAGGGCGCGCAGCGTCGGCGCCGTCGCGCACGCCACCGGAGGCCTGACATCGAGCGCGGCGCGATCGCCGCAAGGTGCGCGTAGAGATCGAGATTCGGTCCGGAGAGCATGCCGTCGCGGTCGATGTCGGTGCACAGCAGGTGCCGCGCGCCAGCGACCGCATAGCGCGGTGCCAGTTCATCGAGGGTCGGCGCCGAAGCCGAAGTCCAGCCATGCACGGGCAGGCGCCAGTTTCTCGAATTCCTGGCGCGTATCCAGCGCAATGCAGATCCGTTCCGCGCCATGCCGGGAAATCCACTTTCGCACCGCATCCGGATCGGTCACCGCCACGCTGCCGACGACGACGCGCGTCACGCCGGCATCGAACAGCCGCTCCAGGTCCTCGCGCGTGCGCACGCCGCCGCCGGCCTGCAGCGACAGGCGCCCGGTCGCGGCGATCGCGGCAATGACGCGCAGGTTGTGCATTGCGCCAGCGCGCGCGCCGTCCAGATCGACGACGTGCAGCCAGCGCGCGCCGGCGGCGCGTAGGTTCGCAAGCGCCGCATCGGATCGACTCGGATAAAGCGTCTGCCGCGCGTAATCACCCTGGGCCAGGCGCACGACACGGCCTTCGCGCAGATCGATGGCCGGAATGATCTGCATGGCCGTCTCGAGAAGGACGCGAGAACGGGATAGCAGGGTCGAGAAGACTCGTCGACGCGAATCAGCAGATTCGCATCGCGCGTGTCAGCGATTTCGCTCGCTGATTCGTGATCACGCCGGCTCTCAACTCAGTGCGAGGAAGTTCTGCAGCAACTGCGCGCCGACCGCGGCCGAGCGCTCCGGATGGAACTGCGCGCCGGAAAAGTTGCGGCGCTGCACGATCGCGGAGAACGGCCGCCGTAGTCCGTGCTCGCCAGAGTAGTCGCTGACCGGCGCTGCGTAGCTGTGCACGAAATACACGAACGGCCGGCTCGATGCCGCGGCAGCGCATGTGGGCGCGCACGCTGCAGGGAATTCCAGCCCATGTGCGGCACGCGCAGCGTCGCCTGTGGAAAGCGCCGCAGCTGCCCGGAATCAGGCCGAGACAGGCCGTGTCACTTTCCTCCGAACGCTCGAACAGCAGCTGCATGCCGAGGCAGACGCCGAGCACGGGTTGGGTCAGGTCACGGATCGACGTCGACGAGACCCGACTCGCGCAGCCGCGCCATGCCCGGCGCCGCGGCGCCGACGCCCGGCAGGATCACGTGCGATCGCGGCGCGGATGCGCGCCGCGTCGGCGATCAGCTGCGCTCGACGCCGAGCCGTTGCAACGCATAGCGCACCGAGCCGATGTTGTGCCGCCGGCAGTCGACGAGCACGACGTCGCAGACGCCTCACAGCGACACCCTTGGTGCTCGGCAGGTCGTCGCCTTCGCGGCGCAGCGCCTGGCGCAGCGCGCGCGCGACGGACTTGAAGCAGGCTTCGACCATGTGATGCGCGTTCTCGCCGCGCACGGCCAGGTGCAGGTTCGCGCCGAGGCTGTCGCATAGCGAGCGGAAAAAGTGCGGCACGAGTTCGGTCGGCGATCCGCCGACGCGCTCGCGCGGGAACGCGTGGCGCCGTCGAAGACGAAATAGGCGCGCCCGGACAGGTCGAGCGCAGCGCGCGCCAGCGTCTCGTCCATCGGCAGCGTGATTCGTCACGAGGCTGACGATATTGGCCCGACCGTCGGCCTCCGACCGCAGCGCCGTAGCGGCCGATGCCGCGCTTGTCGCCGAGCGCCTGGCGCAGCGCATCGCCCAGCGCGAGCGCGCAGTCTTCGACGATGTGATGTTCGTCGACATGCGCGTCGCCGCGCACGTCGAGCTTCAGCGCGAAGCCGCCATGCTTGCCGATCTGTTCGAGCATGTGATCGAAGAAACCGAGGCCGGTCTGCGACGTGCCGGCGACGCGTACGGTCGAGGTCGACGCGACGCGGATCCGCGTCTCCTTCGTGTTGCGCTCGACCTCGGCCGCGACGTGGCGCATCGCAGAGCGCGTGTGCGATCGCCGTTCCAATTCCATTCGCGGCCCAGCCGGAAGCCGCGCACGCCCAGATTCGCGGCGAACTGCACATCGGTCTGCGCGATCGCCGATCACGGCCGACGCAGCGCGGCTCCAGCCGTCGTCGGCCAGGATAATGGCGCACGAGGCCGACGCCGGGCTTGCGCGTGTCGCGCCCTCGTGGCCGAAGCTGCGATCGATCAGGATCTCGCGAAAGCGGATGCCCTGCGACGCGAAGATGCGCAGCAGCAGCTCGTGCGGGCCGTCGAAATGCCGCCTGCGGAAAGCTGTCGGTGCCGAGACCGTCCTGGTTCGTGACCATCACCAGCTCGTAGCCGGCATCGATGCAGCGTCGCAACGCCGCAATCACGCCGTCGACGAGCGCGAATTTTTCGTAGGCGATCGATCTGCTCGTCGGGCGGCTCGACGATCAGCGTGCCGTCGCGATCGACGAACAGGATTTTGCGCGCAGCGCTCATGTCCGCGTCATCGCAGGCGGGCGCCGCAGGCATTCATGCCACGGCCTCGCGCAGGCCGAGCGCCGCGAGCAGCTGCGCGTTCTCGTTCGGCGCGCCGATCGTGATGCGCAGGCAGTTCGAGCTGCGGATAGCGGCTCACGTCGCGAACGACGACGCCGTATTCGAGCAAACGTCGATACGTTCGCGCCGCGTCGACGAAGCGCACGCAGAGGAAGTTCGCCGCGGACGGATAGACCGCACGGACGCCGTGCGCCGCCGACAGCGCGTCCGTGAGCCGATCGCGCTCGCTGCGCAGGGTATCGATACGCACGCCCGACTCGGCGACGGCGACCGACGTCAGCGCCGCCAGCGCCGCCGCGACGCTCGGTGTCGGCAACGGATACGGCGCCTGGATGCGCCGCAGCAGCGAAACGACGGCGCGATCGGCGATGAGCGCGCCAACGCGCGCACCCGCAAGTGCGTATGCCTTCGACAGCGTCCGCAGCACGACGATATTTTCGTGCCGTTGCTGCAGGATGATCGCGCTGGGCGCGCCGTCGGCGAATTCGAGATAGGCCTCGTCGACGACGAGCAGCGCGCGGTCGCGCAGCGCGTCGGCCAGACGCGCGATCACAGTCAGCGGCACGAGATTGCCGGTCGGATTGTTCGGGGTGCAGAGAAATATGAGTTTCGGGTTTGCGGTCACCGCCGCGAGCAGCGCGTCGGGGTCGATGCCGAAGTCGGCCGCCAGTGGCACTTCGATCACGGCCGCGCCCTGGATATGCGCGGCGACCGCGTACATGCCGAACGTCGGCGGCGAGATCACGATCGCGTCGCGGCCCTCGCGGCAGAACGCGCGCACCAGCAGATCGATCGCCTCGTCGCTGCCGCGGCCGATCAGGACGCGCTCGGGCGCAACCCCGTAGAGTTCGGCGAGGCTGACGCGCAGCGCGCTCGGCTGCGGATCGGGATAGCGGTTGAGTGTCGACGCATCGTTACCGACCGGCGCCCACGGCGACTCGTTCGCGTTGAGCATCACGCCGCGGCTGCGGGCCTCCATGCGTGCCGACGAATACGGCTGCAGGTCGAGGATTTCGGGACGTGCACGTTCGAGCAGCTTCATGCTGATCCTCGCTCCGGGTCGAGTGTGGCAAGCCGCAGTGTCACCGCACGTTCGTGCGCGTGCAACCCTTCGGCGTGCGCCAGCGTACGGCAGCATTCGGACCGATTTCCTGTAGGCCTTCCGCCGACAGTTCCTGAACGGTGATCTGCTTCACGAAACTCGCGACCGATACGCCGCTCCATGCGCGTGCGTAGCCATAAGTCGGCAGGACGTGATTCGTGCCGCTGCAGTAGTCGCCGACGGCCTCGGGCGACCACGCGCCGAGAAACACCGAGCCGGCGCTCTCGACTTCAGCGAGCAGCGAGCGCGGATCGCGTACGTTGAGGATCAGGTGCTCCGGTGCGTAGGCATTGCTGATTTCGACGGCAGCGGTGAGTGAATCGGCGAGTATCAGGCGGCTCTGCGCGAGTGCCTGCGCCGCGATGTCGACGCGTGGCAGCTGCGCGAGCTGGCGCGTGATCGCGGCGCGCGCCGCTTCGAGCACGCGACGATCGTCCGCGATGAGAATCGCTTGCGAATCGACGCCGTGCTCGGCCTGCGAGAGCAGGTCGGCGGCGATGAATTCGGGATTCGCCGCGGCATCCGCGATCACGAGAACCTCGGACGGCCCCGCCGGCATGTCGATCGCAGGGCCATCCGGTAGCGCGCTCACCTGTCGCTTCGCCTCGGTGACGTAGGCGTTGCCGGGGCCGAAGAGCTTGTCGCAGCGTGGCACCGACTCGGTGCCGAATGCCATCGCGGCGATCGCCTGTGCGCCGCCGATCTTGTAGACGCGGCGGATGCCGCACAGCGCCGCCGCGTAGAGGACGGCGGCATCTGCCTTGCCGAGCCTGCTTGCGGGCGTGCACAGCACGATCTGCGGACAACCGGCGATCTGCGCAGGCACGCCTAGCATCAGTGCCGTCGACGGCAGTGGCGCCGTGCCGGCCGGCACGTAGAGGCCCACGTTGCCGATGGGCCGCAGCATGCGTTCGCACGAAACCCCCGGCGCCGTCGCGACCACGATCGGCTGCGGCGCGGTTGCGCGATGGAATTTCTCGACGCGCGCCTTCGCTTCCGCGATCGCGCGTTTGAGCCCGACATCGAGCGTCTCTTCCGCTGCGGCGAATTCTTCGTCGTCGACGGCGAGTACATCGAGTTCGCAGCCGTCGAAGCGGCGCGACAGCGCGCGCAACGTCGCATCGCCGTCCGCGCGCACCTGGTCGACGATGCGTCGCACGGCTGCGGCAAGATCGGCCGATCGCTCGAGCGCCGTGCGCCGCAGCGCGGACCTGCGTTGCTCGTCGTCGAGCGTCCGCCAATCGAGTATCGGCAACTCGGCGGCCGCCATGTTCGCCGCTGCGTTCATGCGAGAATTTTTTCCACCGGCAGCACGAGCAGCTGGCTCGCGCCCGCGCGCTTCATGTCTTCGAGATGCTGCCAGGTGATCGCGCCGAAGCAGACCGCCTGCAGCGCGACTTGCCCCTCGCTGCCCTCGATCGGCAACAGTGTCGGCGTCTGCGCATTCGGCAGGATTTCGCGGATCGCCGCGATGTGTTCGCGCGCGGCGTGCAACATGATCAGCTTGGATTCGCGCACCTGGATCACGCCGTCGATACGTCGCAGCAGGAGATCGCGCAAGTCGCCGCGCTCGTCACTCGGCAATTCTGCCGGGCCCGCGACGACCGCCTCGCTGTCGAGGATCACCACCGCTTCCTGCAGCTGGTTCGCGACAAGCGTCGCGCCGCTCGAGACGAGGTCGCAGATCACATCGGCTGTGCCGAGGCGCGGCGCGATCTCGACCGAGCCCGACAGCACGACGATTTTCGCGTCTACCTTGTTGTCTGCCAGCCACGCGCCGAGCAGCGCCGGATACGACGTCGCGATGCGCAGGTTCTGCAATTGCCGCGGCGTTTCGTAGGCCATTTCCTGCGGCACCGCGATCGACAGCCGGCAGCGGCTCGTGTTGAGTGGGCGCAATTCCGAAATCAATGCCAGTTCACCGCCCGCAGCCTCGCCGCGCGCCTTCGCCGCGAGCGCGTGTTCGGCGAGGACATTGCGGCCGACGATGCCGAGATCGCAGACGCCCTGCGCGATCAGTCCGGGGATGTCGTCGTCGCGCACGAGGAGCAGGTCGATCGGCATGCTTTCGCCGAAGCAGAACAGCTTGTCGCGGCTCTGGCGAAACTTGAGCCCGCAGCGCGCGAGCAGGTCCTGCGAAACCTCGGCGAGCCGGCCGCTCTTCTGAACTGCGACGCGCAGGCGGTCGCGCGCCTTGCCGACGCCGCTCACGACTGCACCCCGCTGCGCCGCGCCGCGGCGATCTCACGCAACGCGGTCTTGCCCGAACGCGCGCGCGGCGCCGGAACGGCGTGGTGCGCGACGGCCGCACGGTAGCCGCCATTGCCCTGGCTGAGGAAGCGCGCCACGCGGCCGATCGTCGTGACACTGACGCCGGTACGGTCGTGGATCTCGCGGTACGCCATGCCGTCGAGCAGATACGGCACGACGCGCCAGCGGTCGACGAGCGCCTCGAGTTCGGCCGGCGTGCACAGATCGCGCAGGAACGAGCGCATCTCGGCGACGCCGCTCATTGACAGCAGCGCACGGCAGAGCGCGCTCTCTGCCGATTCGCTGCTCGTTTCCGGTTCGATGTGGCGCCTCTTCATGTCTTGTTCCCGGTGCTCACTGTCCTGGATGCTTCCGCCGGAGCTGTTTTCGGATCGGTCTTTGGGGGCTGTTGCCGGATCTGCCTGTCGGACAGCCTGCAAGATCGGTCAACGGGCTGCGTGATGTTCAATCAGCGCGCAGCCCGTCGCCCAGTCGTACATTGATGTATTAATGCGCTATTACATGGATGCGAGAATAGCGCGAAACGGCTACGTCTGCAACTCGTCGAGTAGTCTGGCCTTTCGACCATGTGTCCCTGCAGCTGCACCGGTGGCGCCCTTCGGCAAACGACGCGGGACGCGAGCGCCGATCCGCGACGGACGGCGCTTTTCTACGTGCCTGCTCTACGAACCTGCGGGCGACAGTCTCGGCAGGCTCGCGTACAGGTCCGCGACGCGCTGCATGAGGGCGGGCGCGCTCCAGCGCTGCGCATCGGCCGGCGCCCGCGCGGACAACGTCGCCCGCTCCGCCGGCGAGCGCAGCAGCGCGGCGACGTGACATGCAAATTCGCCGACATCCTTCTCGCTCACGCGCGCGCTGCGCGCGCCCGCAAGCACCGTCGCGGTACCCATCTGTGCGGTCGACACGATCGGCACGCCGAGCGCCATCGCTTCGATCAGCACGAGCCCCTGCGTCTCGGTGCCTGATGCGAAAACGAATACGTCGGCGGCGCGGTAGCAGTCGAGCAGCGTCGTACGCCGATCGAGATTGCCGACGAAGCGGACGTTGGCGCCAAGGCCGAGACGGGCCGTGATCTGCTTCAATCGCGCCTCGTCGGGCCCCTCGCCTGCGATCACAAACGCAAGGTTCGCGAATTCCGCGCGCAGCCTGTCGGCGACCTCGAGCAGGAAGTCGATGTTCTTCTCGGCCGCCACGCGGCTCACCGTCACGAGCGTCGGCTGATCGACGCCAAGTCCATGGCGCTCGCGGAAGCGCGCGCCGTCGCCACCGGCGAATTCGTCCAGCAGAATGCCGGTCGGGATCACGCTCGCGGGCGTAGCGATGCCGTAGCCGCGCAGGACTGCTGCCATTTCCTCTGTCGGCACTATCAGATGATCGATGCCAAGCACGAGGCGCCGCGACGCCGCGCGCACGGCGAGGCGCGTTGCCTTCTGCGGCATCCACGGCAGGTAGTGCGCAACGTATTGTTCGAAATAGGTGTGGTAGCTCTCTATTGCGGGACAGCCGGTCAGACGGCGCAGGCGCACGCCGAGCTCGTGGGCGCGGAACGGCGTGTGGATGTGGATGATGTCGAACCGGCGCCGCGCGAGTTCGCGCAGCGCGGCATCCAGCGCAGAGCGTCTGATCAGGCGGTCTTCGGGATCGAAGAAGATCTTCCGCGACGGCAGGCGGATGACCTCGAAGTCGCCGGCCTCGTCGATGCTGCCGTAGTCGGGGGCGACGACGGTCACCTCGTGCCCCATGCGCACGAGTTCGCGGCACGCGGTCTGCATCGACGTCGACACGCCATTGACGCGCGGGAAGTAGACGTCGGAAAGCATCAGTACGTTCATCGGCGCAGGGTAGCCGTTTCGTGCACGCCGGAAACGCTCCGGTGAAAATTTTTTCTACGTCATCTTCCTGCAACAAATATCGTCTCGAGCGTTGGTCCGCTGCGTGACCGCCCTCAGGCCGCCGATTTCACGAGCAGGTTCTTCGCAAGCGCGCCCTGGAACCTGCCGATGCCGCGCGCGAGGTGGAGCATGCCGAACAGCAACGCGATGCCGAGCAGGAAGACCAGCGGATCGGAAACGATCGGCGGCACGAGCAGCGTGTCGTTGAAGTGGACATGCGTCGCCCAGTCGATGCGCACGATGCCGAGCATCCAGCCGATATGCGCGAGCGGCGCCGTGATGGAGGCGGAGAAGGCACCGTGCCCACGATCGCGAGTGTGAAATAAAGCATGCCGAGCGGCAGCTTGAGCACGAAATACAGCAGCGTCGTCCAGGTGCGCGGATCGGTGATCAGCGCCCAAACCCGCGTTTTCAGCGGCACGTTGCGCTGCGCGTAGATGGGGCGGCGCGGCATGCGTTCCCCGCAGCCATCACTTCGACATGCGTACCTCGACGAGCGACAACACGCGTGCCGTGCCGAGGAAGATGATCGCCCACCGGAATGCCGATGACGAGAATCGCCAGGCCGAGCGAGAGCGAGACGCCGACGATCGTAAAGACGAAGTACACGATGCCTGTCGCGAGCGACAGCACCATGTAGAACAGCGCCGCGTACGCACGCGGATCGCTGCCGACCGCGAAGAAGCGACCGAGCGCCGTCTTGCGGCGCCGCTGTGGCGGCGGGCGCAGTGCCTCCTGCACCTTCACCTCCTTGTCGACGTAGTTCGGCCACCTCGTCGGGCGCACCGTAGCTGCCGGCGACCTTCGCGAGCATCTCGCGCTTCGACTTGCCCGGATTGTCGTGCATCTCGCCGCGCAGGCGCTCCTCCTGGCGTCGTAGAGCGCGTCCTGGATCAACGCCGGGTCGGCGTCGCCGAGGGCGGCGCGCAATTGATCGAGATATTCGGCAATCGAGCGTGGCGTCGTCGTGCTCAATGTTGAACTTCCTGCTGTACGTCCATGCCGTCATTCGGCGGCGAAGTTCAAGAAAGTTGCAACTGCTCGCGCTACTCGAGGGAGGACGAAATCCACGAAATTGCGCGTGCTGATCCAGGCGAGGCTCCGATCCGCACAATGCGCGGCGTCCGAGCGGCGTGATGCGGTAGTAGCGTCGCGGCGGGTCCGCTGACCGACGGTTCGACTTCGCTGTCGAGCAGTCCGGTCGCGGCGAGGTTGCGCAGCACGGGGTAGAGTGCGCTCCTGCTGTTGCTCAGGACACCCTCGCCCGTGCTCTCGAGCTGCTTGGCGATCTGGTAGCCGTAATATCGGCCGACTGGTACGCGCAAGCACCCCGAGCAGCACGCTGAGCGAGACGATGCCCGCGCTGAGCTCCTTTTGAAACTTCCACATGCCGCCATCGGCATCGCCATCGGTGACCTGCCTCGCCTTGCGCCCGCCCAGTTGTGCTGCGCAAACGTTTCCTTCCCGACAAACGCGTCAACCACCATGCCGGTTCGCGGATCGCTTGCTTCCGCCGGACCTCTACGATGCCGGCCTGCCGGACTACAGCGTTGAGTTGATAATAGCGGAATGGGCTGGAAGTCATGCATGCGCGGGATGCGCGCCGGTTGCTGGTTTCAGGCAAACGGGTCGATGCCACGTACGAGCAGGTTCGCGAGGCTGCGGTCT
>CAVYXI010000004.1:0-23651 GCA_963772435.1 uncultured Gammaproteobacteria bacterium
ACTTGCGCGTTACGGTAGCCGGCAACCTCACTGATGGAAAGCGCACCATCAGTCCCACATCTTGCGGGCCAGCGCCCACGTTTCTTGGGTGAACAGGGTCGGTGCGTGGGTGACCGGCGTTACCGTGAGCCCTTCGTACTCCTTGGCCGGAGCAGCGTATGCAGCGCGGCGATGATTACGAATGACACGGAGCATAGGTTGGCGACCCTTAAATCGGGCGAACGATCCGAGTTGCTGGCCCAATTTCGGAGAAGGTGTTCTACGAACCGCGCTCGCGCGTCGTGCACTTCGAGGGCATTACTTCGGGCACCGACCTCGGTTCCGGCATCAAGCAATATCAGGTCATCAATCGCGAGAAGTTCCTCGACAAATGGCAGGTCGCTCTCGCCGCGCAGCCCGCGCCGATCGACTCGGCGAAACTCGCGCCCGCCGCGGCCAACTTCCGAACGCCAAGGCGCGTGCTGATCATCGACGCGTATACGCCGACGCCGGATCAGGACTCGGGTTCGCTGCGCATGGTCAACATCATGCGCCTGCTGCGCTCGCTCGGCTATCAGGTCAGCTTCATCCCCGACAACTACGCGCACTTCGAAAAGTATACCGAGGCGCTGCAGGCGCTCGGCGTCGAGGCCCTCTATCACCCCTACGTCGGCGACCCGACACCATGGCTGCGCGAGAACGGCGGATCGCTCGATGCGATCCTGCTCTCCCGCCACTACGTCGCGAGCCACTACATCGGCCTCGCGCGTCTCTATGCACCACAGGCACGTCTGATCTTCGACACGGTCGACCTGCACTACCTGCGCGAGGAACGCGAGGCCGAACTGACCGGCAATGCCGACGCCGCGCGCGCGGCCGCCGCGACGAAGCGAAGCGAATTGCACCTCATGCGCGAATGCGACGTCACCCTCGTCGTCAGTGAGGTCGAGCAGACCCTGCTCGCGCGCGCCGCGCCGAATGTGCGCGTCGCCGTGCTCAGCAATGTCCATGAAGTCTACGGACGCCGACGCGCGTTCGCCGAACGCAAGAACCTCGTCTTCGTCGGCGGCTTCCAGCATCCGCCGAACATCGATGCGGTGCTGTGGTACGTGCGCGATATCCATCCGCTCGTGCGTGCGCGCGCGCCCGAAATCGAATTCCACGTCGTCGGCAGCAAGGTCACGCCAGAAATCAGCGCGCTCGCAGGCGATGGCGTCGTCGTGCACGGCTACGTCGAGGACATCGCGCCATTCATGGACGGCTGTCGCCTCTCGCTCGCGCCGTTGCGCTACGGCGCCGGCGTCAAGGGCAAGGTCAACATGGCGATGAGCTACGGCCTGCCGGTCGTGGCGACGGCCGCCGCGGTCGAAGGCATGCACGTGCACAGCGAACGAGAGGGCTTGCCGCCAGATGTGCTCGTTGCAGACACGCCGCAGGAATTCGCCGCCGCCATCCTGCGTGCCTATGCCGACGAATCGCTGTGGAACACCCTGTCGGTCAACGGCCTCGAAAACGTGCGCTCGCACTTTTCGTTCGCGGCGGCGCGTGTAGCGCTCGAGGCGATCCTGCCAGGCTAGGCGCGTGGGGCGTTGCTGCCTATGTGGCGCCGTCGTCACGACGCTCCGTTGCCGTTCCGTTCGCTCGACGATGAGACTGTGCGGAACTAGAAGGTCAACACCGTCTCGCCGCTCACGTTTGCCAGCGCATCGTAACGGCGTTCGCGCAGCACGAGGCCGTCCGCGTGCGCATAGGCCAGCGTGCTCGCGCGTGTGCCGTAGCTCTCGCCGCGCACGCCAATCGGCATGACGAATATCGGTGCGAGACGTCGCTCGAGGTCGAGCCCGACGCCGGTGTCGGGCAAAGCCTGATCGTCGGGTTGCGTCGTGTCGAAGAGCAGATCGAGCAGGGCACGGTCGAATGGTTCGCGGGCCTGCGCGTCATCCGCGCGAGTGACCGATCTCGCGCTCTCGCCGATCAACGCCGAAAAGCGCGCGCGCAGCCGGTGCATCTTCGGCCAGTCGTCCTGCGGCGAGCCGTTGCTGAAGGCGTGGATACCTTCGTCGAGCCTGCGCGCGAGTCCGTCGATGCTACTCACGAACCCGGCTTCGCCGGCGTTGCCGACGATGAGATTGAACGGCCCGTACTCGTTGCGACGCGCGGCGACGCCCGCGAGGTATTCGTCGGGTGCACTCGCTCCCTTGACGAAGTCACCGACGAGTTCGCCGCGTGAGCGCAGTGCCTGATGCTGCGTGGCGACGCGCACGTTCGTCACGGCCGCATAGCGACCGCTGCGACTGACAGCGAGCCATGATCCGCCCGCGCTGAGATCGCGGCCGCCGGCGATCAGCGGCGCGTCGTCCCAGACGCCGGCGGGCGCGGTCGGCCGTCCGTGGAACTCGTCGCGGTTGCCGAGCAGCAGCCACGGCCTTTGCGGAACACGGTTGAGCGCGAGCAGAAGCAGGCACATGCGATATCCGATGAGAGAAAGCGTCGCGCGCCTGCACCGAGGCAATGGCGCTGTCAGGTGCGTCAGCCGGAAGGCGACGCAGGTTCCTGCAATTTCGCTTCGACGGCAGCATTGCGCGGGTTGCCGGGATTCAGTTCGCGGGCGGCATTGAGGGCGCGCACGGCTTCCGCGTGCTGCCCATGCGCCTGCCGCTCCTCGGCCAGGTCGAGGTACATGATAGCGAGGCGTTCGCGCATGACCGGCAACTCCTTGTCGCCCGGGTCGGTCGCGGCAACCGCATCGAGGTACGCGTGGGCGACCTTCGGCTTGTGGTCGAGGACCGCGCTGTTGTAGAGGATATGCGCACGCGGACCAATGCGCTTCAGACCCTCCATCGCGCGCGCGTTGCTGCCGTCGATGCGCAGCACGGCGCGGTACTTGTCGTAGGCACCGCCCGGTTCCATCAGCGTTCCCGCGAGCAGCGCGCGATCGGCCTCGGCGAGCATGTCTTCGATCTTGCCGCGTTCGGACAGCGGCGGCTCTTTCTGTTGTTCGGTGGCGATCGCCGCCGCTTCGCGCGACTCGCGCAGGCGACCACGCAGCGCGCGCACGTCTGCGCTGTCGCCGGCGAGGGCCTCAGCCTGACGCAGCGGCGCTTCGGCGGCGTCGAGCTTGTTCGCATCGAGCTGTGCCGCGGCCTGCGCCGCGTAAGCGAGGCCAACCTTGCGCAGCCCTGCCTTCGCGCGCGCGTTGGCCGGGTCGCGCTTGAGCGCCGCGGCAAACAGCGCCTGCGCGCCATCGCTGCCGCCGAGCCGGCCTTCCTTCAGCGCCGCCTCCGCGCGCACAAGTTGCTGCTCCTGCGCCTTCTCCTGCGCCTGCGTCTGGGCCTGCGTCTGGGCCTGCTCCTGGGCCTGCGCCTGGGTTTCGGCGGTCTTCATCTGCGTGAGCCCCGCGCGCAGTTCCGGCACCGCCGGGTCGTTCGGCATCAGCTGCGCGAGCTCCGCGATGCGCTGGCCGGCGAGGTCTGCATTGCCTTGCGCGATCGCGTCGCGCGCGAGTTGCGCCTGCGCTTTTGCGACTTTATCGAGCCCGCTCGTCGCGAGCGCATTGCCCGCATCGGCGGCGAGGACGCGCTGGAACAACGCGCTCGCGCTGTCCTCGCCGAGCAGGCGCCCGGCCTGCAGCGCCGCGTCGGCGCGATGTAGCAGATCCTCGACCTGCGTGCCGCGCGTCTCCGCACTGTGCAGGGCGTTCTTCATCTCCTCGATGCGCGCGCCGCCGCCGAGCAGCTCTTCTGCCGCCGCAAGATCGGCCTTCGCCGCAGCGAAGTCGTTCTTGCGCAGCGCAGTGTTCGCGTCGTCGAGCAGGCGCTCGCCGACACGCACAAGTCCGGCTCGCGCCTGATCGTTGTCCGCATCCACGGCGCGTGCGCTCTGGAACAGCTCGCGGGCGCTGTCGCCGCGGCTGCCGATCAGCTTGCCCTCGGAGAGCGCCTTGTCACCGCGCGCGATCAGGTTGTTCAGTTCGGTGTTCGGAATCAGGGCGCGCAGGCGATCCTGATAGCGCCACGCGCCCGCACCAGCCGCGAGCACGACAACAGCCGCGACGATCCAGATCCAGCTTGAACGCGAACGCTCGTCGGCCCGCCGGCGCCCGATCGGACGATAGCTGCCGGTCGTCGCGGCTTCGTCGAGCCGGCCCAACGCAGGTTCGGCGCGGTAGCGCAGCGCCTGCGACGGCGTCGTCGGCCGTTCGGGTGCACCCGCGTCCGCACCCGGCGTGTCGCGCCGCCGCGACGGCGCGCCGCCCGGTACTTCGCGGCGATAGGCTTCCTCGGGATCGACGAGTTCGGCGAATTCGCCGTCGGCAATCCTGATCTCGAGCTGCTCGATCGCGTCGGCGAGTTGCGCGCCGTTCTGGTAACGCTCGTCGGGCTGCTTGGCGAGCAGCCGGTTGAGCAGCGGCTGCAAGGCCGACAGGTGTTCGGGCAGGATCGGAATCGGCTGCGTGATGTGCATGATGCCGACCGCGAGCGAATCGTCGGCGTTGTACGGGACACGCCCGATCAGCAATTCGTAGAGGACGATGCCGAGGCTGTAGAGATCGGCACGCCCGTCGACCGTGCGACCGCGCGCCTGCTCGGGGCTCATGTAGTGCGGCGTGCCGATGACCGCGCCGGTCCGCGTCATGCGCGTCGCCGAATCGGCCGCGCGCGCGATGCCGAAATCGGTCAGCGCCGAAGATACCGTCTTCGCGCAGCAGGATGTTGTCGGGCTTGACGTCGCGATGGACGAATCCCTTCGCGTGCGCGTAGTTGAGCGCCAGCCCCATCTCACGCGAGATGCGTAGCGCGAACGGCACCGCGCGCGGTGTGCCATCGCGCGCGAGCACGGGCCCGCCGCCGAGGTACTCCATCGCAATGTAGTTGTTCTCGCCGCTCTTCGAAACGTCGTGGATGCCGACGACGTGGCGATGATGCAGCCGCGCGGCGATGCGCGCCTCGCGCAGGAAACGTTCGGAGAAATCGGGATCGGTGAGCAGGCTCGGCGACATCACCTTGAGGGCGATTTCGCGCTGCACCGACTCCTGCATCGCGAGGTAGACGGTCGCCATGCCGCCTCGGCCCAGCTGGCGCAGGATTTTGTAACCGGGAATTTCGATCACGTTGCGTCGTCACCCTGCGTTGAGGCGTCGAGGCCGCACCCCACCTGGCGCGCCAGGAAAACACCTTCTCAAAGCATATCATGCGGGTTGCGGCATCCGCGAAGGTCGCTGCGCCGCGCGGAACCTTGCTTTCAAAGCCGCCGCCGGACCATGACGATATACTCGCCAAGACGGGTCGCGGGGCCCTCGATCCACGTGCCTCGCGCGCAATCCACCGAGAGGAATGTCATGCATCCCACCGCGATGAAACACGCCGACCTGTTCTTCAGGACCTACCTCGCGGACGCGTCCGCTGCGACGGTCGTCGATATCGGCGCCCAGGACGTCAACGGCTCGCTCAAGCAGGTGTGTCCGCCGGGCTGCAAGTACATCGGCGTCGATTTCATCGCGGGCAGGAACGTCGACGTCGTGCTCGATGACCCGTACAGCCTGCCTTTCGACGACCAGTCCGTCGACGTCGTCGTGAGCTCATCGTGTCTCGAACACTCGGAGATGTTCTGGCTGCTGTTCCTCGAGATGCTGCGCATCCTGAAGCCGCACGGGCTGCTCTATCTCAACGCGCCGTCGAACGGCAGTTTTCATCGCTACCCGGTGGACTGCTGGCGCTTCTATCCGGACAGCGCGAGCGCCCTCGTCACCTGGGCGAAACGTAGCGGCTACGACCCGCTGCTGCTGGAGTCGTTCACCGGAAGGAAGGGCGACACCGGCAGACGTTACGTGGACGACTGGAACGACTTCGTCGCCGTGTTCCTCAAGGATGCCGTCGCACTGCCGACGGCCGCGCGACGCATTCTCGACGCGTACGAGGACTTCGACAACGGCTATGTGCACGGCAACGAGGGTCTGCTGCATGCGCAGGCCTATCCGGAAGGCACCCGCAATCACTTTGCCTTGCTCGACGAGATGCAAGACGCGGCGCGCAATAGAGCGAAAGTTTGATCACCATACTCGCAGTGAAGTGGCTGCGAGGTGTCTGCGCGTCGTGCCCACGATATTCGCATCGCGAGGGACGCTGGCACTCCTTCAGGCCATGGCGCCGGATTGCTTCTCCAAAAAAAAAGGGAGGCCCCGAAGGACCTCCCGTATCTCGATTCCCAAAGCCGTTTGACAGCTGCTACGTGCCTCTAGTTCGGCGCGAAGATTGCCGCGAAGCTGACATACGTATCCGCCGGCTGCATGCCTGCGGAGAGCTTGTGCAGCACCTGACGTCGACCAGATCGCCCTCGCTTACCGTTACCGTGTTGGCACTGGTGCACGATGTAGCGCGTGCCGGTGATAGTGCACGCCCGCGGTCGGGCTCACTCCGTTCACGTGGAACGTGAAGATCCAGGCCTTCGTGGGTGCCCGTGCCCGGGGCCGCGCTGACGATGCACGGAAGTTGGAAACGTGCCGGCGGACGAAGGGCAGACCTGCGCATCTCACTTCGTCGGCTGTTCCTCTGCCTTGGCGTAGTACGGCGGGAAGTAGCAGGTGACGTGGGTCGTGGAGCAGATCACAGTGCTGTATCCACGACTTCCACCGAACACGATGACCGTCGGTGCCGGCTGCGCCGGTAGCACCCGCTGGCACCAGTCGCACCCTGTTGCCGGTTGCGCCAGCCGCGCCCGTAGCGCCAGCCGCACCCGTTGCGCCAGCCGCGCCCGTTGCGCCCGGATTGCCCGGAATACCCTGAATACCCTGAATGCCCTGAATGCCGGTCGCGCCCATGGGACCCGTTGCGCCAGTCCAACCTGTGGCGCCCGTGGCACCTGTCGCGCCGGTAAAGCCAGTAGCGCCAGTCGCACCTATTGCGCCGGTGGCGCCCGTTGCCCCGGCCGAACCCGTTGCGCCCGTTGCCCCGGCCGAACCCGTTGCGCCGGTTGCGCCGGCCGAACCCGTTGCGCCGGTGACACCCGCGTCACCCGTTGCACCCGTCGCGCCGACCGCGCCTGAGGTACCCGTTGCACCAGTCGCGCCGGTTGCGCCGGTTGCGCCGGTTGCACCAGTTGCGCCGACGGGGCGTCGGCAGCGCGATCCAGTAACCGTCAATGTCGATCGCGAGATTGATCGAGCCGTTGTCCACGAGGACATTGAACATGCCTGTGCCAGCTGACCGGGACGTTCGCAAAAGCGCCGTTGAACAGATTGTTCGCGTTGAACACGCCAACTGCCGAGTTCGGCGGCGACACCGGGGTCTCCGCTCCATGCCCGAACGCTGCCGGTAAGTGTGGGGTTGAGCATGTAGATGCTCGCGCCGACAGCGGTGACGCTTCCGTCGTCGGAATACCGCAACCGGCGACGCTGCCTTGGCCGCCCAAGTCGGTCGTCGGTCGGGTAGGTACGGTTCCCCGCGGTTATCGGGCCCGATCCGCCCTGGACGGGGCGCGTATCCAGGATGCGGCACGGCTGGATCGGTACGTAGACGTCGGCAGTTGGATACTGGGCTGCAGCCGCGGATGCTGACGCCATCAGCAAGGCTACCTGGATACCCAATACGATTGGTTTACGGCTCAAAATATTCATAGGAACAGTCCTCTGGATTTTGTGGTGCGCACGCGCAACCGCGCATGCAGCAGTGATGCACGACTCACACAAATGCGGGAACGACTTTGCGCGGCGAGAACGAAACGCGGACCATCGAGATTCCCCCCGCGCCGACATTTCTATCAAGAAAAGTGTGACGCAGTCAACAGAAATAATGTGACACAAGTCGGCAGTGTTGCTTTCTCACAACATTCCTCCTCGGGTTGCGATGAACGTATCCCTTCGCATGCGGGTAGTGGAGCGCCAGGCCATTTCACGCGTGATGCGTCCTCGGCCGTGGTCGTCGATATCGGCGCCCAGGACGTCAACGGCTCGCTCAAGCAGGCGTGTCCGCAGGGCTGCAAGTACTTGGGCGTCGATTTCGTCGCGGGCAGGAACGTCGACGTCGTGCTCGATGACCCGCACAGCCTGCCTTTCGACGTCCGTCGACGTCGTCGTGAGCTCATCGGGTGTCGAACACTCCGAAATGTTCTGGCCGCTGTTCCTCGAGAATGCTGCGCATCCTGAAACAGCGCGGACTGCTCTATCTCATTGTGCCGTCGAACGGCAGTTTTCATCGATACCCAGTGGACTGCTGGCGCTTCTATCCGAACAGCGCGAGTGCCCTCGTGAGGTGGGCGAAGCGAAGCGGCTACGACCCGCTGCTGCTGGAGTCATTCACCGGCAGGAAAGGCGACACCGGCAACCGTTACGCGGACGACTGGAACGACTTCGTCGCCGTGTTCCTGAAAGATGCCGTCGCACTGCCGACGGCCACGCGACGCATTCTCGACGCGTACGTGGAGTTCGACAACGGCTATGTGCACGGCCGCGACGGCCTGCTGCATGCGCAGTCCTGTCCGGAAGGCACCCGCAATCACTTTGCGTTGCTCGACGAGATGAAAAGACGCGGCGCGCGAATAGAGCGAAAGTTCGATCGCGATGCTCGCGGTGAAGCGGCTGCGAGGTGTCTCCGCGTCGTGCAACGATGTTCACGTCGCGATGGACGCTGGCACCCTTCCATGCCGTAGCCCGGATCGCTTCTCCAAAAAAAAGGGAGGCCCCGAAGGACCTCCCGTATCTCGATTCCCAAAGCCGCTTGACGGCCGCAACTTGCCTCAGTTCGGCGTGAAGGTTGCGGCGAAGCTGACGTAGGCAGCCGCGGGTGTACCAGTACCACTATCAAATGAACGTCGATTAGATCGCCCTGATTTACCGTTGCCGTGGCACTGCTGAGTGCACGCTCTGGAGCCAACGCCAGTGGCGCCGGTGATACGAGCATCTCACAAGCGTGTCAGATCCGAGCCGACTGACCGAACGTGAAGGTCCACGTCTTGCCCGCGCCCGGCGCAACGCTGACGTCGCGCGGAAGCCGGAAACGATACCCGCAACAGAAGCCACCTGCACAAGCCCTTCGTTGGCGTTCGCTGGTCTGACGTAGTTCACCGCGTAAAAGTTATGTACTTGTTGTGGTGGACGATCGTCCCAAAATAATCTGCAGATGATCCACCGACAATCAACGACGGCCCAATGGCGCCGGTAGCGCCCGTGGCACCAGTCGGACCCAGGTTGCCGGTTGCGCCAGCCGCGCCCGTTGCGCCATCAGCGCCGTGCACCAGCCGCGCCTGTTGCGCCCGGATTGCCCTGAATACCCTGAATACCCTGAATACCCTGAATACCCTGAATACCGGTCGCGCCCGTTGCGCCAGTCAACCCGTGGCGCCCGTGGCACCCGCAAGGCCAGTGGCGCCAGTCGCACCGTTGCACCCCGTCGCCCGTTGCGCCGGTTGAACCCGTTGCGCCCGTTGCGCCGGTAAAGCCCGTGGCGCCGGTTGCGCCGGTAGCACCCACGTCACCGGTTGCACCCGTCGCGCCGACCGCGCCAGAGGCACCCGTTGCACCGGTCGCGCCGGTAGCGCCAGTCGCGCCAGTCGCGCCCGTTGCGCCTGTTGCACCGACGGGGTTCGGCAGCGCGGTCCAGTAACCGTCGATGTCGATCGCGAGATCCATCGTGGCGTTGTCCACGAAGATGTTGAACAGGCCTGTGCCAGTGACAGGGATGTTCGCAAAAGCGCCGTTGAACATTGATGCTCGCGTTGAACACGCCAACCGCCGAGTTCGGAACGACAGCCGGATCTCCGCTCCATGCCCGTATGTCGCCGGTGGCGTCGGGGCCGAGGATGTAGAAGCTCGCGCCGACAGCGGTGACGCTTCCGTCGACGGAAGATCGCAACTGGCAGCGCCCTGGTTGGCCAAGAGGATCGCATCAGTGGTCGAGTAGGTATGGGTCACACCAGGTGTAATCTTGATCCCTGTTCCGCCAAAAACGGAGCGGGTCTCCAGGATCCGGCACGGCTGGATCGGTACATAGACGTCGGCAGTTGCAGCTGGAACAACTGCACCGGCGGACGCTGACGCCATCAGCAAGGCTACCTGGATACCCAATACGATCGGTTTACGGCTCGAAATATTCATTATGGAACGTCCTCTGGATTTTGTGGTGCGCACGCGCAACCGCGCGTACAACTCAGTGATGCATGACTCACACAAATGCGGGTACGACTTTGCGCGGCGAGTACGCCACAACGCAGACCGTCGAGCCTCCCACCGACATTTCTATCAAAAAAAGCGTGACACCTTCAACAGAAATGAAGTGCTGCGCAATGTTGCTTTTCCCCTAAACAAACATTCCTCATCGGAATGCTGCTGCCGTGATTATGCACGTTTCTTGCCAATACCCGGAGACAGTTCACCGAGTACGAAGAAAACGGCGTTCCAGTGCGATTCTTCAGGCTGTACGCCGTGCTTCGATGACGTTCGGGACGGCAGCGATGCGACCAAGAAGTGTCGACAGCTGCTCAAAATCGGTCACCCGTACACGAAAGTCCATCGTGAAGAGCGCACTCGAAGCATCGACGCGCGCGGTGACTGCGATGATGTTGATATTCGCGGCCGCGATGACATTGGTGACGTCCTTGTGCAGGCCCTTGCGGTCGTAGCCGCGCACGACGACGTCGATCTCGTAGTTCTGCCCGCCCGCGCCGCTCCATTCCACCGGGATCGCGCGGGTCGGATCGCGCCCGACGAGGCGGATGAAGCTCGGACAATCCGCGCGATGGATCGATACGCCCTTGCCGCGCGTGATGTAGCCTGCGATCGCATCCCCGGGCAGCGGCTGGCAGCAGCGCGCGATATTCGTGAGCAGATTGCCGACGCCGTCGATGACGATCGCGTCCCTGCCGCGTGGCATCGGCGGTGGCGCAGGCCGGGCCGGCGCCGGAGGCGGAGGCGGTGTCTGCGCCTCGTGCAGCGTGCGTGCGACATGGCCCGGCGTGATCTCGCCGAGCGCGAGCGCGACGAGGAAATCGTCGAGCGTCTTCAGCTGGAATTTCGCGCGGCAGGGATTCCAGATCGACGTTGTGCAGGGCGAGACGCCTGAACTCGCGCTCGAGGATGTCGCGGCCCGCAGCGAGATTCAGGTCGTGATCGATGCGGCGAAACCAGGTCCGCACCTTCGCCAGCGCGCGATGCGTCGTGAGAAACCCGTGCTGCACGCTCATCCAGTCGCGCCGCGGCTGCGCAGTCTTGCCGGTGAGGATTTCGACGCGGTCGCCCGACGACGGCTGGAAGCCCAATGGCACGATGCGGCCGTTGACCTTCGCTCCGCGGCAGCGATGCCCGACGTCGGTGTGAACGGCATAGGCGAAATCGAGCACGGTCGCCTCGCGCGGCAAGTCCATCACCTGCCCTGCGGGCGTCAGCAGATAGACACGGTCCTCGAGCAGGTCGGTCTTGAAGCCCGCGAGGAGCGTCGCCTCGTCCTGGTCATCCAGGTCGTCCTTCGCCTCGAGCAGCTGGCGCATCCAGGCGATCTTGCGCTCGAAGCTCTGATCCGCCGTGCCGCCCGCGGAAAATCCGGCCACCGCAGGTGGACGACCCGCGTCCCGCGCCCGCGAAGCGGGAGAGGGGGAACCGGCCGTGAAGCGGACGGTGGATGTGGGGAAGAAGAAACCACCGCAGCGGTTTCTTCCTTGTAGCGCCAGTGTGCAGCGACGCCGCGCTCCGCGAACGCATGCATTTCGTGCGTGCGGATCTGCACCTCGAGATTCTTGCCCTGCGGCCCGACGACCGCCGTGTGCAGGGACTGATAGTGATTGCCCTTCGGCCGCGCGATGTAGTCGTCGAACTCGCTCGCGATCGGCGGCCACAGGCTGTGGACGATGCCGAGCGCGGCATAGCACGCGGCGACGTCGTGGACGAGCACGCGCAGCGCGCGAATGTCGTAGAGCGCGAAGAAGTCGCCGCCCTTGCGCTGCATCTTCTTCCAGATCGAGTAGAAATGTTTGGGTCGACCCGCGATCTCGGCATCGATGCCCGCGCCCGCCAGCGCGTTGCGCAGCACGCGTATCGTCGTCGTGATGAAGCTCTCGCGATCGCCCTGGCGTTCGTCGACGAGGCGCACGATGCGGCGGTATGTGTCCGCCTGCAGGTAGCGGAATGCGAGGTCCTCGAGTTCCCACTTCAGCTGCCAGATGCCCAGGCGGTTCGCGAGCGGCGCGTAAAGATCGACCGTGAGCTGCGCGAGTTCGCGGCGCCGCTCGGCGGGCAGTCTCTCGGCCGCGCGCATGCGCGCTAGCGAGCGTGCGAGCAGGATGAACACGACGCGCAGGTCGCGAACGATCGCGAGCAGCAGCCGGCGCAACCCTTCGGCGTTGCCGCCGCCGTGCGCCTTGTACAGCTCGCCGACTTTTTCCGCGGCCTGCTGTCCCTCGAGCAGATCGCGCACGCCGGGCCGGAACGCCGCGAGCGTCTTCTTCTCGATCCCGATGCCACACTGCATCAGCGCGTGCAGGACGAACGCGGTCCGCGTCTGCACGTCGAGATCGAGATCGTCGAGCAATTGCAGCGTCGCGACGGTCTCTGCCTCGGCCGTCGCGAACGCCGCTTGCGCGCTGGGCCTCGGTTAGCAGGGTCTTTCGCGGACTCGACGACTGCATCGTCAGGCACCTCCTGCGCGAAACGATCGAGCCACGCCGCGATCGACCCGGGCTGGAGTGTCGGCGTCTTCATGCCGTCATTTTAGCGCCTGCGCCGCAACCGCCGCCGCAGCGCGCGGTGACGCGCCCAGGCACCCGGACGGCTATCGCCTCACGTCGAAACGTCGATCGCCGAGAAATTCCGCGACCTCGGCCGGCGGTAAGGCGCAGGAAATCGCCCGGCACCGAGTGCTTGAGGCAGCCCGCGGCGAGACCGAAATCGAGACTCGCCTGCTCATCCATGCCGCTGAACAGCCCATGCAGCACGCCGGCTGCGAAAGCATCACCCGTGCCGATGCGGTCGACGATCGGCGTGACGCGATGACTCGCGGTCACGAAGGTCTGCGCGCGCGTGACCATCGAAGCCGAGAGTTCGTGGTCGTCGACGTTGTGCTGCACGCGCTGCGTCGCGACGATGCGCTGCAGGTGCGGGAACGCGTCGAACGCGGCCGCAGCGGCGCTTGCCGCGGCGGTGGAAAAATCCCGGCCGAGCACGATGCCGATGTCGCGATGGTCCGCAAATACCATATCCGCGCAGGCGAAAATGTCGTGCAGTATCCGCTGCGGATCGCCGTTCCAGGCCTGCCAGAGCTTGCTGCGGAAATTGCCGTCGAAGACGACGTGCAGGTCGCGCTCGCGCGCCGCGCGCACCGCCGCGACCGCGGCTGCCGCCGCATTGGCGCCGACCGCCGGCGTGACGCCGGAGACATGCAGCACCTGCGCGCCTTCGAGAAGCCGCGGCCAGTCGTAGCTGTCGGGCGCGCTTTGCGCAAACGCCGACGACGCGCGGTCGTACAACACCTGGCTCGGCCGCTGCGCGGCGCCGGTCGACAGGAAATAGAGGCCCATGCGTCCGTCGCGCACGACGATGCGCGACGTGTCGACGCCGTGGCGTCGCAACTCGCCGACTGCGGCGCCGCCGAGGTCGTTGGGCGGCACGACGCTCACCATCGCGGCCGCATGACCGAAGTGGGCCAGCGCCACGGCGACGTTCGCCTCGGCGCCGCCGATGCAGCACGTCGAGCGACGGCGATTGCAGCAGCAGTTCGCGCCCCGGCGCCGAGAGGCGCAGCAGCAACTCGCCGAAACAGACGATTCTTGTCGATGTCATTTCTTCCTCCGAAACAGGCTTTCAGGTTCCGCTTTTGTGACCATGCGCACGGATGGTAACGGGGTCACGGGACGAATTGCGCGATGCACACCCGATTGCGAAGTTTCGTTGTGCACTGCAGCAATCGCACTACCCCGCGCAAACCGAGTACCCATGCGGTTTTCCGGCAATTTTGCGACAGCAATTTCACCGCTTGTTTTTGCGCCGCAGTGTTTGCTACGCTGTGAATGTCACCGGTGTCAAAAATAATAGACCGAAAATGCTACCGGTGTCATTTCTTGGGGTTTTGTTTTGGCACCAAACGGGAGGAATACCACAGTGAATATTCGTTCGAGCGATGCGCGCACGCCGTTTCGCCTCACCTTGACCAGCGCGATTCTTGTTGCGCTTTACGGCGCCTCGCCGTTCGCCTTCGCGCAATCCGGGCCGGCAACACCCGGCGCGACCGATGCGGCTCCGCAGACCAGCACTCCAGGTTCGACGAACGATACGCAGAACCTGGGAACGGTGGTCGTGCAGGGCTACGCTGCCTCGGTCGAGAAGGCGATCGAGCTCAAGAAGGACACCGTCGGCCAGGTCGACGCCGTCGTCGCCGAGGACATCGGCAAGTTCCCCGACCAGAATCTCGCAGAATCGCTGCAGCGCATCCCGGGCGTCGACATCGTGCGCGAAGGCGGCGAAGGCAGGCAGATCTCGGTTCGCGGCCTGTCGTCCGACTTCGTGCGCATCCGCCTCGACGGCATGGAAGCGCTCGCAACGACGGGCTCGAACGACAACTCCGGCGGCAACAACCGCGGCCGCAGCTTCGACTTCAACGTGTTCGCGTCCGAACTGTTCAGCAAGATCGTCGTGCACAAGACCGATCAGGCCGACATCGGCGAAGGCTCGCTCGGCGCGACCGTCGACCTGTACACACCGCACCCGTTCGATTACAACAAGCTCGTCTTCGCGAGCGATCTCGAAGGCGGCTACAACGAATATTCGAAGGGCGGCAACTACAAGGTGTCCTATCTCGTCGGCGACGTATTCGCCGACGGTCGCATGGGCGTGATGGCCTCGTTTGCGTACAGCCACCGCGACATCATCGAACAGGGTTCTGGCACGGTGCGCTGGGACAACGGCCCGTCGAGCGGCGGCTTCGACAAGTCGTCGCCGTTCGCCGACGCGAATCTCGCGACGACGTTCATCCCGCGCATTCCGCGCTATCAGGTCTACGACTACAGCAAGGACCGCATGGGCCTCACGGGCTCGTACCAGTGGCAGATCACGGACAACACGCTGCTGACCGTCGATGGCCTCTACGCGGACTACAGCGGCACGCGCTACCGAGAACGATCTCGAAGCGATTTCGTTCAGCAAGACCGGTGCGACCGCGAAGCCGCAGACGATCGTCAAGGACGGCTACATCGATCCGAAGACGGGCAACCTCCTCTACGGCGTGTTCGACAACGTCGACATGCGCGTCGAGAGCCGCTACGACGAACTCGAGACGCAGTTCACCCAGATCGGCGCGAAGCTCGAGCAGCAGTTCACACCCGACTTCAAGGGCAGTCTGTTCGCCGGGCACTCGCGCTCCGACTTCGACAATCCGGTCCAGACGACGATCACGCTCGATCACCCGAATGCGAAGGGTTACTCCTACGACTATCGCGGCAACGATCGCCTGCCGATCGATCAACTACGGCTTCGACGTGACCGATCCGAACCAGTGGCAGTTCGCCAATGGCCAGTCGGAAATCCGCCTGCGCCCGAACACGACGTCGAAAACATGTTCACGACCGAGCGCGCCGACCTCAGCTACGTCTTCAACGATCACATCACGCTGAGCGGCGGCTCGACTACAAGGCGTACAAGTTCATCACGACCGAGGAACGGCGCGCGACGGAGACGAGCGTACCGAATCTTCCGCCCGGCGTGACCGTCGGCGACGTCTACGAATCTCGTCAGCTACGGCGGCGGTCTCGGCGCTCCTGCGGGCACGCCGACGAGCTGGATCGTTCCCAACCTCGGCGCGTTCAACAAGGTGTTCAACATCTACTGCAACTGCGGCACGTTCGCGCTGTCTCCGCTCGTCGCCGAGCGCGAATGCGAACAACCGCTACGTCAAGGAAGCCGACACGGGCGGCTACCTGCAGCTCGACTTCAACGCAATGGTGTTCGGCATGCCGCTGCGCGGCAACGTCGGCGACCGCTACGTGACCACCTCGCAGAGCTCGTTCGGCCTGGCTGCGGTCAACGGCGCGCTGCAGCCGGTCACGGTCGACCGGCCGGACTACGGCAACAACCTGCCGTCGATGAACCTCGCGCTGTCGTTGCAGGACGATCTCATCCTGCGCTACGGCATGGCCAAGACGATCGCGCGGCCGGGGCTCGGCAACCTGACGCCCGGCGTGACCGTGAGCGTCAGCGGATCGAGCCGCACCGTGACGAGCGGCAATCCGTTGCTCGATCCGTACAAGTCGAACAACGCCGATCTCGCGCTTGAATGGTATTTCTCGCGAACGCTCGCTGCTGTCCGGCGCCCTGTTCTACAAGGACATCGGTTCGTACGTGCAGCAGCTGAAGTACACGCAGGCGTTCAAGGACTCCGGCCTGCCGCCGAGCCTGCTCGCCGGCACGGGCGCGACGCCCGACGACGACTTCAACTTCAGCGTTCCGGTCAACGCACCCGGCGGCAAGCTCAAGGGCTTCGAGATCAACTACCAGCAGGGCTTCACGTTCCTGCCGGGCTTCCTCAAGAACTTCGGCACGCAGCTCAACTATACGTACGCGGATTCGAACCTCGGCTATCTCAACACTTCGGGCCAGGTCGTGCTCGTCGCACCGCTCGTCGGATTGTCCAAGCACAGCTACAACGGCACGCTCTACTACGACAACGACGTGTTCTCGGCGCGCATCTCGCTCGCCCATCGCGACGGCTACCTCACGACCGTGCCCGGCCGCAACAACAACGACCTCGAAGGCACGAAGGGTACGTCGCAACGTCGACTTCTCGGCGTCGTGGAACCTCAACCCCTGGCTGAGCCTCACGTTCTCCGCGATCAACCTCACGAACGTGGCCAACGACCAGTACGTCAGTTCGCACGGGCGACCGCTCGGTCGTCTACACGAAGACCGGTCGCGAGTACTACACCGGCGTGCGCCTGAAATTCTGATCCGACGATTTGAGCCTGCCCTCCAACGGGACGCGGCGGAGCAGATGCTCCGCCGTTTTTTTTTGGAGTGACGCCGCTACGATGACTCGGCGCGAACTGGATTAGAAGTGTCGCAGCGGTCCACCACGTCGACCGCCCGGCATCACCTGCTGCAGATACGGAGCGCATTGTTCCAACTTCGCACGCGAATCCGCTTCGGAGCGAATCAATGAATCTTGATCGAAGAACCTTTATCGCGCTTGCGAGCCTGTTTGCCGCCGGCTGCGCCATTCGTCGCGATGGCCGTTTCGACGCGATCGTCTCCCTCGACGCGAAGGACCGCGACACCGGAGTCCCCGTCTACCCGTCGCTCGGCGCCGCAATCGCCGCGGCGCCCGCGGCAGGCACGCGACCGTGGCGCATTCGCATCACGCGCGGACGCTGGCATGAGAAAGTCGTCGTCGACAAGCCGTTCATCCACCTGGTCGGCGACGACCGCGCGGCGAGCATCCTGAGCTTCGACGCCGCCGCCGGTCACCTGCGGCCCGACGGCAAGGTCTGGGGCACGGCGGGTTGCGCGAGCCTCATCGTGCGCGCGCCGGACTTTGCCGCGACGAACCTGACGATCGAGAACACGTTCGACTACGTCGGCGAAATCACGCGTTCGACACCAACGTTGCCGCCGATGGGCGGCAACGGCGCGCAGGGCGTCGCGTTGATGCTCGACGCAGGCGCCGACCGCAGTCGCGTGGAGCAGGTCGACATCCACGGCCATCAGGACACGCTCTATGTCGACGCCGGCCGCAGCCGTTTCCGCCAGTGCACGATCACCGGCAGCGTCGACTTCATCTTCGGCGCGGGCCAGTGCCTGATCGAGGAATGCGAGATCGTCTCGCGCTATCGACCCGGCAAGGAGCGCCAGGGTTATGTCGTCGCGCCGAGTACTGCGCGCACTGAAGAGTTCGGCATCGTGCTGCGCCAATGCAGGCTGAGCCGCGAGCGCGACGTGCCCGTGGCCAGCGTTGCCCTCGGCCGCCCGTGGCGGCATGCGCGCGCATTCGCTGACGGCCACTACGGCGATCCCGACGTATCGAGCCAGGCCGCCTTCATCGACTGCTGGATGGACGAGCACATCGACGCGCTCGGCTGGGAGGCGATGGGCTATCCCGCACGCGACGGCAAGCGCGTCTTCTACGATCCGCAGGAGGCGCGCCTGTTCGAGTACGCCAGCCGCGGCCCGGGAGCGCGCGCGAGCGCCACGCGTCGCGTCCTCGCCGACGCCGATGCGAAAAAATATACCGCGGGCAACATCCTCAAGGGCTGGTCCTGAGCGGCAGCACCTCGAGGCCAGACTTCAAATGGATCATGTGTGCGGCGGCGCGACGATTCGCCGTCGGCAACATCCGGCTGCAGCCGCCGCGACCGTCAGTTTCTCTCAGTTCTCACTGCCGTCGAGCCGCCGCATCGTGCGCAGATCCCATTCGGCGTCGACGAACGCGCGATGGGTCGCCGGCAGCACCGGTGGATAGCCGCCGACCTCGTTCTCGCTGTCGATGATGTGGCCGGCGCCCGACTTCGCCTCCTCGATCACGCGCCGGTCGACCGCGTCGCGCTCCCACGCGCGTGCGCCTGCGTGCGCGAGGACAGCGTCCGTGACCCGCGCGGCCGGCAGCGGCTCGATGTCGAGCGGCAACCTGGGTCGCGTCGCGACATCGATGATCTTGCCCGACGCATCTTTGTAGCGGCCGATCATCGGCAGCGGTGCGCCGTTGCGATCGAGTGCGATGTTGTCGGCCTGGTACAACTCGACATCGCCCTCGCCGCCGAGCATGAAGAACGCGATCGCGCGATCGGTCGAGGCGCCGCCCTTGAGCACGTTGCCGACGACCGCGAGCTTGCCGGTCTGATACGGATGATCGCCCCACTCGCTCGCCCACAGGTTGTAGTGGACCGCACGCTTGCCCGGGTCGAAGATCAGGTTGTTGACGAACGCGCCGCGCGTGCCGCCCTTGAACAGGGCATTGCGCTGCCCGTTGTGCGCGTAGAGATTGCCGACGATCAATATGTCGGTGACGTTGTCGTGGATGAGCGAGCCTTTCGAGTGCTCGCCGGGCTTGCCGTGCGTGGAATAGGCCAGGCCCTCGGCGATGATGTTGTTGCTGTAGGTGATGTTGTGCGACGTCGACGCGCGCCAGGCGTCGGGCGTCGTGCCGGCGAAGCGTTCGCCCGACGCCGACAGGTTCTCGTCGGTCGCCCATGCGAACGAACAGTGATCGACGACGACGTTCGCAGCGCCCGGATGCGTCGACAGCCCGTCGCGCTCCCAGCCCGAATGCTTCGCGAAACCGGCTTCGCCGGTACGCACTCGTAGATGCTCGATGACGACGTCGTGCGTGCGTACGTCGATGCCGCCGCGGATCAGCGTGATGCCCGGCGACGGTGCGGTCTGCCCGGCGATCGTCACGTACGGGTTGCGGACGTTGAGCGCGTGCCCGGCCAGATCGATCACGCCGCCGACCTCGAACACGATCGTGCGCGGTACGGGAGACTCGATCGCCGCCTTGAGAGAGCCCGCGCCGTCGGCCTCGAGATTGGTCACCCGCACGATGCGGCCGCCGTTGCCGCCGGCCGTATGCGCGGCGCCGTTGTCGGGCTTGTGCGCGACGGCAGCAACGCCGGGTTCCGCGATCTGGAGTTTGGATTTGCCCTTGGCGCGGTCGGCTGGTGCAGCGGCGCAACCGCCCAGCAGCGTGAGAAGCGTCAGCATTGCTGCCGACGCAACGCACTTCATTTGCTCGGCTCCATCAATGTCTGACTCTTCGCCGAGTCGTCGAGGAGTGCCGGACGACGCGGTTCCATCGTCGCCAGATTCCAGTCGGCATCCTTGAAGTCGCGGTGGGTCGGCTTGGTTTCGAGGTAGCCGTGCACGTCTTCCTGACTGTCGATGATCCAGCCGCGGCCCTCGGCGGCGTCTGCGACGAGGCGCGCGTCGTGATAGTCGCGATCCCACGGCCGGGCACCGGCATGTGTCAGCACGGACACCTCGACGTCCTCGGCCGCGATCGGCGTCAGGCCCTCGGGCCACAGCGGCGGCGCCTTGGTCTCGATCACCTTCGCGCGTGAAGTCGTGTAGCGCGCCATCATCGGCAGTGGCTGGCCGATCTTGTCGACGGCGATATTGTCCTTCGCGTAGTACTCCAGGTCGCCCGCGCCGCCGAATTCGAGGAAGGCCAATGGCAGCGGTGTCGACATGCCTGCGCGCAGGACGTTGCCGACCGCGCTGATCTGGCCATTCTGGTAGGGATGCGTGCCCCACTCCTCGGCAATCAGGTTGTAGTGCACCGCGCGCTGTCCCGGGTCGTAGATGAAGTTGTTGACGATCGCAACGCGCGAACCGCCTTTGACGAGCGGGCTGCGCTCGAAGTTGTGCGCAAAGAGATTGCCGATGATGGCGATGTCGGTCGTGTTGTCGTGGATCAACGCGCCCTTGGAATGCTCGATCTTCCAGTGGGTCGCGCGCGCCAACGCCTCGGCGACGATGTTGTTGGAAAAAGTGACGCGGTGCGCCGTGTGCTCGCGCCATTCGTCGGGTGTCTTGCCGTCGAAGCGGGGACCGGACGCGGCGATGATCTTGTTGGTCGCCCAGTACAGCGAGCAATGGTCGACGATGACGTCGTAGGCGCTCTCGGTGCGCAGCGCGTCGGTCGACCAGCCACCCGCCTTGGGATGGCCGCCGTCGCCGCTGCGTACGCGGATGTGCTGCACGATGACGTCGTGCGTAGCGATGGCGACACCCTTGCCGCGCACGATCGTGATGCCCGGCGATGGGGCGGTCTGCCCCGCGATCGTGAGGTACGGCTCGGTGATGTGCAGCGTCTTCTCGCCCAGGTCGATCGTGCCGCCGACCTCGAATACGACGATGCGCGGCCCCTTGGCGTGCACGGCTTCCGCCAGCGAACCGGGGCCATCGGCATTGAGGCTGGTGACCTTGATTATCTTGCCGCCACGCCCGCCGGGCGTGTGTGCAGCCCAGCCTTGCGCGCCCGGAAACGCGAGTGGTGCCGGGGCTGCGGTCAAGTCCGCCGTCATGGTGACGCAGGCCATTGTCGCTGCACAGGTGGCGGCACGCAGCCAGCCGGAAGCAAGCCCGCGCGAGACGCGCGCAAACCGGTTGAGAACACTCATTTCGACCTCCCGTTGTGCCGTCTTCGCGGCTATCGATATTCGGCTCGTGCCGCGGTGAATTTTTATACTCAAGGCTCGCGGCTGTCGAGAATTATGCACTTGCAGATTGAAAATGACACCGGTTTCCTTTATACAGCATCGAGCCCTGTTTTGGAATTGAACGACCGGGCGAAATGGCATTCAGAAACGGCATTCAGGGGATGGAACGAGACGATGGGCGAAACCGAACCCGGCAGCGACAAGGAACCGGCAGCCGCGATTGCACGGCGCTTCGTGCAGGCGCGGCGCGACGCCGTCGCCCTGCCTGATTTTCCCGGCGCGATTCCCGCGACCCTGAGCGACGCCTATCGCGTCCAGGAATGCGCGGTCGCGCAATGGCCCGATTCGATCGTCGGCTGGAAGGTCGGCTTCATCGCGCCCGAGCGACGCGAAGCGGGTGGCGACGAGCGACTCGTCGGGCCCGTCTTTTCGCGAGCGTTGCAGCGCGTGGAAGTCGACCACAGCGTCGATTTTCCGGTCTTCAGCGGCGGCTTCGCGGCAGTCGAGGCCGAGCTCGTCTTCCGCCTCGGCGTCGATGCGCCGGCCGGGCGCACCGAGTGGACGCCCGCGCAGGCCGCGGATCTCGCGGAAGACCTGCACATCGGCATCGAGACCGCAGGCAGTCCGCTCGCGACGATCAACGATCTCGGTCCGCGTGTCGTCGTCAGCGATTTCGGCAACAATGCAGGCATGCTTCTCGGCCCGAAAATCCAGAATTGGCGCGAGTTGGGCACGCCGCTGTTCTCGTGCACGAGCTACGTCGACGGTCGCGCCGTCGGAACGACCGTCGTCGAGACGCTCGCGACCGGACCGCTCGTCGCACTGGCATTCGCGCTGTCTCGTTGCGCACGCAACGGCCGCCCGTTGCGCGCGGGTGACCTCGTGACGACCGGCGCGCTGACCGGCATCCACGAGATCGCCGCGGGCCAGTCGGCGCGCATCGATTTCGGCGTCTTCGGCAGTCTGCGCTGCCGCGCGGTCGAGGCAGGCGCATTCGCGCGGGAGCAAGGGCCACGCTGATGCTGTCGCGCCGCGCATTCCTCGGCGGAGCCGCGTTGTGCATCGGTGGCGCGGCACGCGCGCAGGCGCCTGCGCGCGTGCTCACGGCGACGGACGTGCACGTCAGCGACTATCCGACCGTGGTCGCATTGCGCTGGATCGGCGACACGCTCGCGAAAGAGACGAACGACCGCATCCGCCTGCGCCTCTACCATTCGGGACAGCTCGGCCGCGAGGGCGACGCGATCGACATGGCGCGTTTTGGCGCGCTCGACATCACGCGCGTCAACATGGCCGTGCTCAACAATCCGTTTCCGGCGACGGATATCCTCTCGCTGCCATACGTCTTCAACGACGCCGCACACATGCGCCGCGCGCTCGACGGCGCGCCGGGGCGCGAGATCGCGCGCGATTTCGAGCGCCGCGGCCTCGTCTGCGTCGCCTACTACGACTCGGGCACGCGCAACATCTACAACACGCGCCACGCCGTCGTCACCCCGAATGATCTGCACGGGCTGAAGATCCGCGTGCCGCCGTCAGACATCTTCATGGCGCTGATCCGCAGCTTCGGCGCGAACGCGACGCCGCTGCCGTATGGCGAGGTGTTCTCCGCGATGCAGACGCACCTGATTGAAGGCGCGGAGAACAACTGGCAGACGTTTCACACGACACGCCAGTTCGAGGTCGCCCATTTCATGTCGCGCAGTGAGCATTCGTATTCGCCCGAAGCACTGCTCATGTCGCAGCGGACGCTCGATTCGCTTGCCGCAGCCGATCGCGCGCTGTTCCTCGACATCGCCCAGCGCTCGGTGCCATACATGCGCTCGATCTGGGACGCGGCCGAGACCGCCTCGCGCGAGTTTGTCATCGCGCACGGCGTCCAGGAGAACGAGGTCGACATGGCGGCGTTTCGCGCCGCGGCCGCACCCGTACTCGCGGCGTATCGGAGCAACGACCGCACAGACGCCTTGTACAAGAGTATACAAATGCTGGCCTGAGCGATCGGGCGTCGCGGGAACCGCGGCGGCCACTAGGCGGCAACCAAGAAAGAGAGCGGGGAGGAAGATGGACACATCGCTATCGAACGCGGGCTTCATGTCGCGCGCAGCGCGCAGCGCGACGCTGGTCGCGGGCGCCGCGCTGATCGGCATGGCCGCGACCGAGGCGTGGCAGGTATTCGCGCGCTATGTCCTCAACGCGTCGCCCGGCTGGACCGAACCCGTCGCGCTGTTCCTGCTGAGCACTGCGATGAGCCTCGGCGCGGCGGCGAGCGTGCGCTCGTGGTCGCACTTCGGCTTCTTCATTCTCGCCCAGAACGCCCCCGCCCCCGATGCGCCGCGTCATGGAGGCATTCGCCAACCTGATCGTCGGCGCGGTCGGCGTCGCCCTCGCGATCTGGGGCACGCGCCTTCTCTTCGATGGCATCGACATCCGCGCCGCCGGCACCGTGCTGCCGGAAAGCGCACGCTACCTGCCGATCGCCATCGCCGGTGCACTGATCTGCGCGTTCGCGATCGAACGTCTCGTCGCACCCGCCACCGCGCGATCTACCGAGA
>CAVYXI010000005.1:0-11875 GCA_963772435.1 uncultured Gammaproteobacteria bacterium
AATGCGGCGCCCTTGCCGAACTCCGAGCCGCCGCCGCTGCCGACGAACTGAGTCGATCGAGCCTGTCGTCGGCAGCACGCCCGCGCGGCGGCTCGATGCGAACCTGGATATGCACGTTCGCCGAACCGTCGGCAGCTGGTGTTTCCTTCACTTCGAGATAACTCTGCTTGCGTACGAGCTCGCCGAGCTTCGGAAAGCCGTAGTTGCGCGGATCGAACGAGGGATCGTTCTTGACTAGAAACGATCCGATCGCCGCGAGCGACGCCCAGCCATTGTCCTTAGCTGCGGCATCGAGTGCCGTGCGCATCATCGGCTGCAATGCATCGGTCGTGGGCTTGTCCTGCGCAGCGGACGCGGTTGCGGTCGCAGGATCTCGATGAAAATGAACTTGTCGCACGCGGCGATGAACGGTTGCGGCGTCTTCTTTTCGCCGAATCCGTACACCTTGAGGCCGGATTCGCGGATGCGCTGTGCAAGGCGGGTGAAGTCGCTGTCCGACGAGACGAGGCAGAAGCCGTCGAGATCGCCCGTATGCAGGACGTCCATCGCGTCGATGATCAGCGCGGAATCAGTCGAATTCTTTCCCGACGTGTAGCTGAACTGCTGCATCGGCTGGATCGCGAGCTTGTGCAGCACGTCTTTCCAGCTCTTGAGGTTCGGCGTCGTCCAGTCGCCGTAAGCGCGTTTCACGCTCGCGGTACCGTAGCGCGATATTTCGGCGAGCAGCTCGCTCGCGATCGACGCGGGAGCGTTGTCCGCGTCGATCAGGACGGCGAGGCGGTCGTTGTGCTTTTCGCTGGGTTGCGCCATGGCTGCTCTCTCCCGCTGCGGTTACGCCGCGTACGATAGCGCATGTCTGCCGAGGTCAGCACACGCCTGCAGCCAGCTTCGGCCTCGGTACCGAAGTGCAGACATCGCGCGCGCAACTAATTTTTGTCGGCACCGGCCTCGATCCGCTGCACGCGCTTGGCGAGGTTTGCGTTCGCCGGATCGATCCGCATCGCCTTTCGGTAATTCTCAAGGGCGGACGCGCGATCGCCTCTCATCAGCTCGGAATCGGCGAGCCACACGTACGCGCCGGGCATCTCGGGATGGATCTTCACGAACAGCCGGCCGATCTGGACGGCCGCGTCGAACCGCTTGAGTTCCTGCAGGTTGCCGATCCAGGTCATGAACTCGAACGGTGTGAGCGCGAACGTCGCGTCCTTGCTGCGGAACGCCTCGTAGACGGACGTCGCATCGGTGAAGCCGCGTCTGCCTAGCTCGGCCGCCAGCGCTTCACGCGTCGGTGGCGATCCGTCGGCCGGTCTCACGACGGTTTCGACCGAACTCAGACCGGTCAGGGGTTTCTTGAGCGACTGGCCAGCTGATGCATCGCCTTTCAGCTTCGCGTCGAGGAATGCGAGGATATGACGCGCCATCGCGTCGTAAATGCGAGAAATCTCGGCGATTGAATGGTCGCCGGGGAAGACAACCTTGTCGCTCGTGTCGAGGAAGCGCAGATGCTCGGACGCGAACTGATAGTGGACTAGTTGCGGGAACGTCACGTCGTAGACGTCGGCATAGCGCAGGCGCAGCAGAAAATCGTCGGAGTCGTCCATGTGCCGTTTGGCGATTTCTGCCTTGGTCGGCATCGGCGATTGCAGATGGAGGAAAGGCACCGCGATGCGCTTCGGTTCCATGTATTTCGCCGCGGCGACGAGTTTGCCGACGAAGCGGATGCCGCCATCGAGCCCAATCAGCGCGCCGATGCGGCTGTCGCGTGCGGCGGCAAACACGTTCGATACGCCGCCCCAGCTATAGCCCGCGACCGCGATTTTCGAGGCATCGGCATTCGGAAGTCCCTGCGCGTAGCCGATCAGGAACTCGATATCGGCGACCTGCGTCTCGATGCCTTCGAGGTCGTCGGTCATGTCGCGGCCGCGCGCGCCGAGCGACGGACTCGCGATGACGACGTAGCCGTGGCTTGCGAGAAACTCGCAGATGTCTGCATTCTCGAATGCTGATGCATTGAAGCTCGGCGCGTAGACGACGACGGGGAAGCGCTGCGCGGTCGGGGTGGCGTCTCGCACCGCCCACATTGCATGCGCCTTCTCACGCTCGACATCGGCGACCTTCATCGTGCGTGGCACGAGCCACGCAAGCGAGTCTGCCGCGGAAGCGGCTTCCTCGGTCGGGCTGCGGTCGAAACGCTCCTCGCTGCCAATCAGTGCGAGGTAATCGGCATAGCGCATCGGCGCGCCGGACTTTGGCGCCGGATACCAGACGAGCGTCTGGATCGGCCGGGCGCGTTCGCCGGTCGTACGTTCGCCCGTGAAGAGATCGTACGGCCCGCGATAGGCGCGCGTGTAGTCGTACTGCCGTACGACCCTGAAGCCGACGCCGTATGGGCCGGGCGTTTCGGTGAACGCAAAACCCGTGGCGGCCGATGCGTAGGCCGCGGCTAGTAGAAGCAGCGAAGCGAGAAGAATCCACACAAAAAGGGTCCGCATGAGTGTCCTTTGCGGGTGGTCAAAAACGAAGCGGCGCTTCGACGGGCCTATCCCGCTTGCCTGACTACTCGAGCTGATCCTTCGCCCACGCCGCATCGAGCGCTTCCATCGCGTCGTGCGGCTTGAGCTTGGCGGCCTTCGCATACGCGGCGGCGACGTCGTCCTCTCGCGCGTCTCCGTGCAGCAGCAGCAGCGCGTTGCCGTACTCGACCCAGGCGATCGGCGAGTCGGGTGTGAGCTTCGTCGCTTCCTTCAACTGCTTTTCCGCTTCACTCGCGCTCGCGCCGTAGGTGAGCTTCGCGAGCATGCCGCCGACCTTGCCGACGATCTCCGCATGATAGAGGCCGAGTGCGGTGCGCGCCTCGGCATGCTTCGGCGCTAGCCTGAGCGTCGCGTCAAGCGATTCCCTGACTTTGCCGCCGATGCCCTGCGCGAGCGCCTTCGTGATCGAGATCGTCTGGCTGTAGCGACCGAGTGCGAATGCGCGTCGGTAGTGCGAGTTCGCTTCGTCGGGCAGCGCCGCGATCGCTTCGTCGGCGAGTTTCGCGAGCGCCTCGTAGCGCGCGGTCTTGTCCTTGTCGCTGTCGACGAGATAGGTCGCGTGGATGCCGCCGGCCTTGATCGCGACCGACGCACCGAGCGCCTTCAGCGCGAGACCACCCTCGTGCGCCTCGTGGAAATCGCCGCGGTGGAAAGCCCGCCACGCGTCCTGCAAAGCGGTCGCGATCTTGCCTGCGTCCTTGCCGAGCTTCGGGTTGCCCTTGAGCAGCCTCGCGACGTGTTTTTCATCCGGAAAAGCTTCCTGGTCGCCCGCATGCAGCTTCGCCCAGGCCTTGGCGAGTTTGTCGCCGGCATAGTCGTAGTTCTTGTCGGCGTGCGGAAACGCTTTCCAGCTCGATTTCGCCATGACGGCCTCCCGTGATCCCGGCGCAAGCATCGGTCAACGCTTGCGAAGTTGCAAGGCGCATGGCTGCTCGCGCAGAGCCTGACCGCAACCTCAACGAGAAGTGTTCCGCGCAGCGAGGATCCGTGGCAAACCGGTAAACTTGGCGCCATGACCGCCAAGGCATCGAACAACGAACGCCGCGCCGCCGCACTGCGCGCCCTGCTCGACGAAGCGAGCCACCGCTATCACGTGCTCGACGAGCCGACGATCACCGACGCCGAATACGATGCGTCGATGCGTGAGCTCGAGGCGCTCGAGGCCGCGCATCCTGAGCTCGTGACCCCGGATTCGCCGACCCAGCGCGTGGGCGCAGCGCCTTCAGGCGAGTTCGCCGAAGTCCATCATGCGCTACCGATGCTGTCGCTCGCGAACGCGTTCAGCGCGGAGGAGGTCGGCGACTTCGTGCGCCGCATCCGCGCCCGTCTCGACAGCGCCGCGGCGCTGACGTTCTCGGTCGAGCCGAAATTCGACGGGCTCGCGATCAGCCTGCGCTACGAGAAAGGCGCGCTCGTGCGCGGCGCGACGCGCGGCGACGGCGAGACCGGCGAGGACGTGACCGCCAACCTGCGCACGATCAAGACGATCCCGTTGCGCCTGCGCGGCGATGTGCCGGCGGTGATCGAGATTCGCGGCGAGGTCTACATGCCGCGCGCGGGTTTCGAGAAATACAACGACGCCGCGCGCAAGTCGGACGGCAAGATCAAGCTGCTGATCAACCCGCGCAACGCCGCTGCCGGTTCGTTGCGCCAGCTCGACCCGCGCATCACCGCACAACGCCCGCTCGCGTTCTTTGCCTACGCTGTCGGCGTCGTCGAGGGCGGCACGTTGCCCGCGTCGCACGCGCAAATGTTGCGCACGCTGCGCGAGTGGGGCCTGCCCGTTAGCGCGCTCGTCGACACCGCGACTGGCGCGGAGGGTTGCCTCGACTACTACAAGCGCGTCGGCGGCCAGCGCGACCAGCTGCCGTTTGACATCGACGGTGTCGTCTACAAGGTCGATGACCTCGCCCTGCAGCGCGAACTCGGCTTCGTCGGGCGCACGCCGCGCTGGGCGATCGCGCACAAGTTTCCCGCGCAGGAACAGACGACGACCGTCGAGGACATCATCGTCAACATCGGCCGCACCGGCGCGGCGACGCCGGCGGCGAAGCTCAAGCCCGTATTCGTCGGCGGCGTCACCGTGACGAACGCAACGCTGCACAACGCCGACCAGGTCGCGCGTCTCGACGTGCGCGTCGGCGACACGGTCATCGTGCGCCGCGCGGGCGACGTGATTCCCGAGGTCGTCAGCGTCGTCCACGAAAAGCGTCCACCGCACACGAAGCCGTGGCACATGCCGGCGCGTTGCCCGGTCTGCGGCTCGGCGATCGTGCGCGAGGAAGGCGAAGCGGTCGCGCGCTGCACGGGCGGACTTTCGTGCGCCGCGCAGCTGACACAGGCCATCTTCCACTTCGCTTCGCGCCGCGCGATGGACATCGAAGGTCTCGGCGAGCGCTACATCGAGGATCTGGGTGATCTCGGCTACGTGCGCACGATCGCCGATCTCTACAAGCTGACGCTGGACGACCTGCTCGAGATGAAGCGACGCGCCGACGAACGCGACGGCACGACGCCAGAGACCGTGAAGTCCGGCAAGGTCGCGACGAAATGGGCCGACAACCTGATCGAGGCCATCGACCACAGCCGGCGCACGACGCTGACGCGCTTTCTCCATGCGCTCGGGATACAGCACGTCGGCGAGAGCACTGCGAAGGCGCTAGGGGCCTGGTTCGGCGAGCTCGATCTCGTTCGGCACGCGCCCTGGCCGATCCTCAAGCTCGTGCCCGACATCGGCGGCGAAGTCGCACGCGCCGTCGACGCGTTTTTCTCCCAGCCCGGCAACCAGAAGGTCATTGACGACCTGCTCGGCGGCGGCGTGACGATTACCGACGCGCACGCGCCCTCGCCGAAGTTGCGCGGGAAGCTCGCGTTCGCCGCGCTGCTCGCCGAAGTCGAGATCCCGAAAGTCACCGCGAAGCGCGCCGAGCAGATCGCACAGACCATCAATTCGTTCGAGGCGCTGCTGCGTGCGAAACCTGCGGCGCTCGAGGCGATCGGCCTGCCGGGCGACACGCTCGTGGCGCTGACGACCTACATGGCCGATCCCGAACGCCGCGCGCTGCTCGCGCGCTGCGCGGAGGCGGAAGTGCGACTGCGCAAGGCCACCGAAGGCGTCGCAGCCACTTCCGCCGGCCCGCTCGAAGGACAGACTGTCGTCCTCACGGGCACGCTGTCGACGTTGACGCGCGACGACGCGAAGGCGCGTCTCGAGGCGCTCGGCGCGAAGGTCGCGGGCAGCGTGTCGAAGAAGACGAATTTCGTCGTCGCGGGCGCCGAGGCCGGATCGAAACTCGACAAGGCGCAGGAGCTCGGCGTCGAAGTCTGGGACGAGGCGCGCCTGAGCGGATTCCTGGCAGAACATGGCGGCTGACGCACCGTTCGCCGCGCTGCGCCTGCGCGCGCGGCTGTATGCGCTGATCCGGCAGTTTTTCGCCGCGCGCGACGTGCTCGAGGTCGAGACGCCCGTCCTTTCCGCCGCGGGCAACACCGATCCGAACATCGAGAGTTTTGGCGCGTGCTTCTCGGGTCACGTCGACGCGGGCGCGCGCGAGCGCTGGCTGCGCACGTCTTCCGAGTTTCCGCAGAAGCGGCTGCTCGCGGCGGGCATCGGCGATTGCTACGAACTCGGCCGCGTGTTCCGCAACGGCGAGGCAGGGCGCCGGCACAATCCCGAGTTCACGATGCTCGAGTGGTATCGCGTCGGCTGGGATCACCACCGGCTCGCCGACGAGGCCGTCGAACTCGTGCGCGCGGCGCTTGCCCTCGTCGGCAGGTCGTCGTCGCTCGAGGCATTTTCATACCGCAACCTCTTCATTCAATCCGTCGGCATCGATCCGTTCGCCGCGCATACCGATGATCTGCGTGCTGCACTCGCGGACGTACGAGTCGATGCGCACGGACTGAGCCGCGACGACTGGCTCGATCTGCTGCTCACGCATTGCATCCAGCCGGTCTTTCCGCACGATCGGATCACGCTGGTCCACGACTATCCGGCGACGCAGTGTGCACTGGCGAAGGTCCGTGCCGGAGATCCGCCTGTCGCGGAACGCTTCGAGTTGTATCTCGGCACACAGGAACTCGCCAATGGCTATCACGAGTTGACCGATGCGGCCGAACAGCGCGTGCGTTTCGGGCGCGACAACGCGCGGCGGCGCGAACGCGGACTCATCGAGATGCCGATCGACGAGCAGCTGCTTTCCGCGCTGGACCACGGACTGCCGGCCTGCGCTGGCGTCGCGATGGGCATCGAGCGGCTGCTCATGGCGATGCTCGCCACCGACGATATTCGCAATGTGCTCGCGTTCGGATTCAGCGAGGCCTGACGCGCAGATCGTCCCCGGTTGGTGCAGGCCCGCGCCGCTCGTGCCTCGAAAAGGCGCGAGCGGGGCCACCGTTTCCCGACGTCGGGCTTCCCGTACTGCAGGGGCAGTGGATGACCGTCCACCGCCGACAACGATCATTCGCGCCGCACGAGGTGCCAGAGATAGACCACGATCGCGACGTTGAGCACGATGGCCGCGATCTTCAGCCCGGTGACGTGGCGCGCGAGTTCCCAGACCTCGAACGGAATCAGCGAAGCCGTCGCGAAGACCGTGAGGTACTCCGCCCAGCGCTTGCCGCGCCAGAGCCCCCAGCCTTCGACCGCGAACAACGTCGCGTAGATGCATGCGGCGACGCCGATCGCCACGAAGCGGCGTGGGCCGAAGTCGAGCAGCTGGTTCATCCAGCGGATGAAGACGCCATGGCCGGCGCGGAGCGGCAATTCGGCAATCCAGTTCGCCGTGGACTCGAGCCAGGGCGTATGCACGAATCCGAACGCCACGACCGCGACCAGCAGCAGCCCGAGCGCCTTGATGAACTTGTACGCGGCGATATAGCGGAGCGCGGGGTGACCCTGTTTCGTCATTCGAATCCGTCCTCGATGCACGGCGAAGGAAAGTTCCGCGTCGAACGCGGGAACCACAGTGTACGTGGAGAGCGGGGCAAACCGGCAACCGGGACGAACCGCGATGCGGCGATGGGGAGCCGCACGGATTTCATAGGGCGCGGATGTCCTGCGGCGCGGTCTCAGAATTCCAGGTCGAGCGCGGCGCACAGATAGTCGATCATCGGCGCAACGCCCTTGAATCCGTCGACGAGGATGCCGCGCAATTCAGTCGAGCAGGCCTCGCGGTCGCCGAACTCGCGCCATGCAGCGAAGTCCTTGCGCTTGATGTCCTCGATCAGTTCGTGGTTCGGATCGTAGCCGCGTGGCGGCCGGCTCAGCGTGTCGCCGCCGATCTCGAATGCCGCGGCGAAGCGCCTGTTGTGCACGGCCTTCTTCCAGCTCGCCGGATTGTCGACGAGAAAGTCGCGCACGCGCGCGAGCGTCGGCGGTTCAGGGTGCCACAGGCCACCGCCGACGAAATGCCGGCCCGGCTGGATATGCATGTAGAACGTCGGCGCGGCGACCTGTTTCGAACGTTCATGATAGAGGCGTGCGCCGAGCCAGGTCTTGTACGGCGTCTTGTCGTTCGAGAAACGCGTGTCGCGGTAAATACGGAACATCGAACCACCCTGCGTGCGCGCATCGGCACGGAAGTGCGGGCTGATTTTCGCGAGCGGCCCAGCGAGATCGCCGATCAGGCGCAGGAACGGATCGCGCAGCGTTTCCTCGAAGCGTGTCTTGTTCGCCGCGAACCACTCGCGATCATTGTTGCGCGCGAACTCGCGCATGAGCGCGAAACTCTTCGTCGTGAAATAGGTTTCGGCCATGCTTCGCCTTTTTTGCAATCGGTGCCGATGTGCGCCAGCGGAATGATACACATAGCGTCGCTGCGGTTTCGCCGCGAGGCGTTCCGCGCGCTGAATCGGCCCAAAACGCCAGACGGCGTCCGCTGGAACAGTGCGTTGAACCGCGCCGGAGAAGGCCGGCAGCGGGACGGCTTTCCGTCGAAAGTGGACACGTGGGATGATGTCTCCTCGGTCGATACGGAAGGATCGCATCATGCCTCGAATCGTGAAGTGTGGGCTCGTCCAGACCTCGATGGCGTGCAAGGTCGAGGAATCCATCGAGACGATACGCAGCGCCAACATCGAGAAGACGCTCGGTTTCATCGAACAGGCCGGCCGCGAAGGCGTGCAGATGCTGTGCATGCAGGAGATATTCACCGGCCCGTATTTCTGCGCCGAGCAGAACCCGCGCTGGTACGAGGCGGTCGAGCGCATTCCCGACGGGCCGACGGTACGGCTGATGCAGGAGCATGGCGCGACGCCACGGCATGGTCATCGTCGTGCCGATCTACGAGGAGGACGAACCGGGCGTCTACTACAACACCGCCGCGGTCATCGATGCCGACGGCAGCTACCTCGGCAAGTACCGCAAGCACCATATTCCGCACTGCCTGCCGGGGTTCTGGGAGAAATTCTATTTCCGCCCGGGCAATCTGGGCTATCCGGTTTTCCAGACCAAGTTCGGCAAGGTCGGCGTCTACATCTGCTACGACCGCCATTTCCCCGAAGGCGCACGCGCGCTGGGGCTCAACGGTGCCGAGATCGTGTTCAATCCGTCGGCGACCGTGGCCGGATTGTCCGAATACCTTTGGAAGCTTGAGCAGCCGGCGCATGCGGTCGCGAACGCCTACTTCGTCGGTGCGATCAACCGTGTCGGCACCGAGGCGCCGTGGAACATCGGCGAGTTCTACGGGCAGAGCTACTTCTGCGATCCGCGGGGCAGCTTCCTCGCGACGGGTTCGCGCGACAAGAGCGAACTCGTCACGGCCGAGCTCGATTTCGACAAGATCCGCGAGGTGCGCAACATCTGGCCGTTCTATCGCGACCGGCGGCCGGATTCGTACGGTGCGCTCGTGGCGCCATAGTGCGGCGACTTGCGCTGGCATCGGTGGCTGTCCGCGAGGCAGGCGTCGTCTCCACTAGGGTTTGCCGAGTTTCAGCGTCGCCGACTGATGGTAGTTGTGACAGGCGATGCAGGTCGTCGCGACCTTGTCCTTGACGTAGGCGCCGCCGTGACAGGCGCGGCAGTTGCCGATGCCCGGGATCAGCACGTCGGCAGACTCCTTCGACTTGCGCGCGTCATGGCAGTCCTCGCATTTCACGGTCACGTGTTTTGCGTGCGTGAACTTCGCTTCGGCGTACCACACGCCCGATACGCGCACGGGCGCGACCTGCCACGCCGGATTGGCCGTGCTCGGTGCGGTGACCTTGTGGCAGAGCGCGCAGCCGGTCGCGTCCGATGCCGTCTGGCCGGTGCTGCCGGGCGCACTGCCGCCGCCGCCGAACAGGTTGTTGGTCACCTGCGCGGTGCGGTCGCGTGCCCACGCGAGCGCCTCCGCTTTTTCCTGCTGCGATAGCGGCGGCTGGCCCGGACGGCGGCGCTCCTGCACGATCGTCGGTGCCTTCGCGTCGAGATAGCCGCCTTCGAGCGCGAACTTCGCGTAGTACTCGCTGACCTCGTAGAGGACCGCGGCGACCTTGCCATGCTGGACCTCGCGTGTCGGCGCGAGCGTGTCGAAGCCGAGAGTATGGCAGTCGTGGCACATCACCTCGAAGTCCACCGGGCGCATCTTCGCGCCGCCCGGCTCGGGCACGTGGCAGCTCGCGCAATCGAGCGTGCGATGGCCTTTCGGCGCGTTGAGGCCTTCGGCTTTCAGGTGCTTCTCGTGATTGAATCTGAGGCCGGAATTTTCCCTGAGGTTCGCGGCAACGGTCACACGTTGCGGCGCGAACTGGCCCTTGGCGTCCCAGTTCGGCAGGTTGATCTTGAACTCCGGATGCGCCTTGCCGAAGTCCTTCACGTCGTCGAAGCTGCTCGCGTTCTTCGTGTGCGCTTTCAGGTCGGCGTGGCAGTCCGCGCACAGGCGCTGATCGCGGCGCACGAGTCCGCGCAGGCCCTGGTGATCCTGGTGGCACGTGCGACATTCCGCGTTGCCGAGTTCGGGCAGGTTGAATTTGACCGGATCGGCGTGCGCCGCGGTATTCGCATGGCAGGTGAGGCACGCGTTGTCGCGCACCGTGCGGAACGCGGTCTGGTGGCACTTGGTGCAGTCCTCCGAAAAGAAGTGATGCGCGGCATCGATCGTGCCGGGATTCCAGCTCAGCGTGCTCGGCAGCAGCGGCACGCGCCGCAGCAGTTCGCCGAAGCCCGGCTTGAAATGGCCGATCATCGGCAGGATCAGGCCGAAAAGCAGGATGCCCGTGAACAATAGCCACGACGGCGCGCGTTTGCGCAGCGACGTCTGCGTGAGCCGCGTCGGCTTCGAGCGTTTCTCCTTCTCCGCTTTCTGCTCGCCCTTGTCGAGCGTCGACACCTCGATACCGCCGTCGTAGTCGGCCGGTGGTGTCAGCAGCATGAGCCGCGTGTTGCCGATCTCGATCACCGCATCGACCGACGCCGTCGTCGTGTAGACGATCTCGCCGTTGACGCGTATGCCCGCGAGGATCAGCGATTCGATCTTGTATTCGCCATTCGACAACAGCGTGACGCGCGCGTGATTGAGTGCCGCGCGCAGGTCAGGCAGGAAGATCGCCTGGTCGGCCGCGCGGCCGATCGTCAGCACGTCGCCGTAATGGACGTCCTCCTCGTAGCTGATGGCGCCTTTGCCTTTCTTGAGGACTCTGCGGATGAGCCATCTCACGACCGGGCGCTCCGCTGGTGGTTCTTCCATGCCTCTCCGGCGAAAGCGAGAACGCCCTCCCACTCGTCATTCCCGCGAGCTCTTGGCGGGAATCCAGCGCCTTGGCTTTGTCTTTTGTTTTTGGAGCAGAAGCTTTCACTCGTCCTTTGGACGAGCGAGTTACCTTTCTTGCTCGTGCAAGAAAGGTAACCGAAAGAACACGCCCTTGGCATTGCGCTTTTCGGGCCAAGGCCCGAAAAGTCCGCGTCTGCGTTCCTGTGTTCCGCCGACTGCACATCCCTGTGCAGACGTCGGAATCGGCGCGATCCCTCGCGCCGACCCTTCGGGCATCGCGGCCCGCTGCCGCCGCAACGCGAAGGGAACCCGAGAGCGTAGATCACGAACAAGAGCCAGAGCAGCAGCTCAGAGTGGTGCTCTTTCGGCCCGCGCCACGGAGCAAATCGAAAATTCGTCTCACGACGTAGTCCAAGGATGGACGGTCGACGAAGCAAACCCGGCGCCTTCGCGGCGCCGAGCATCGCAGGGAGGGCCGGAAAACCCCCGTAGGGGCGTGCGCATGGATGCGCACGCGTCGGCTGTCTGTACATGGATGTACTGTCAGCCGACCCCGGGACAGCCGAGAAGCGCAGGGTATTCCGATTCGCAGGAAGCGAATCGGAACGTCGCGCCTGGCGCCTAGCCTTTTTGGTTACTTTTTGGGCACTG
>CAVYXI010000006.1:0-21456 GCA_963772435.1 uncultured Gammaproteobacteria bacterium
GGCATGAATTTCAAATCGATTCCCGAATACGACTGGACGCACGGCTACGGGTTCGGACTGAGCATGATCGCGCTGAGCATGCTGATTCCGCTGGCACTGCTCAAATGGAGCGGGCTTTAATTCGCGCCCCGCGCGCAGCGCATGCGCGCGCGAGATCGCTGCTGAGTCCTGCATGGCGCGAAACGACTGCGCTTCCAATGCAAGCCCTCGCTCCGCATCGATGCGCGGAGCGAGGTCGGTGGGACGGCGCGATGCGTACCTTTAGCGCGTGCCGAGATTGTCGGTCTTGTTGATGAACGCGGCGACGTTGTCGTGCAGCTGCTTGAGCGAGTCGAGGTGCGCGTAGACCATGTGGCCCGACTCGTAGTAGTGGGTCTCGATATTGCCGGTCAGGCTCTGCGGGATCGGCAGGTGGCGCATCTCATAGTCGGCCGTGTAGAACGGCGTCGCGAGATCGTAATAGCCCGAGTTGAGCATCACGTGCAGGCGCGGGTTGTACTTCATCGCGGCCGCGAGATCGGGGATCACGTTCGGGAAGCCCGGCACCGGGAAATCGCCGCCCGGCTGCTTGTGCTCGAACTTCCAGCCCGGGAACGTGCCTCGGCGAACAGCTGGTAGGTCTGGTCCTGGCCGAACTTGAGCTGCTTGCGCACGTAATCGTTGAACGCGGAAACATATGCCGAAGAGATTGCCGCCGACTGCGGATCGTACGCGGCGGCCTGGTTGAGGCTGTCCATTGTCGGGCCCGAGAAGCGCGAGTCGAGGCGCCCGGTCGTGAGGCCGCGGTCGATCTGCAACGTGTGCTCGAATTCACCGCCGTTGACGCGCAGGTCAGCGCGCTCGATATAGTCGACCGCAAGACCCGTGTACGCATGCAGCCTCTCGGCGATCGCGTGCTTGCGTGCCGGGTCGAGCGCCGTGCCGGCCGCCAGCGCCTGCGCGTAGTCGCCCATCGCGAACTGCTCGACTTCAGCGAGGAACGCCTTCAGGTCGGCTGTCGCCGGCTGGCTCGGCAGCTTCCTGTGGTACCACGCGGTCGCGGCGAAACTCGGCAGCACGGCAGGTACGACAGGTCGACGCCCGGATTGATCTGCGGGAAGTCGATCAGCATCGCCAGTTGAGGATGCGAGAGCAGGACCACGCCGTTGAGGTCGATCGCCTTGTCGTTCTGCAGGATGTTCGCGAGCACGGCCGAGCGCGTCGTGCCATAGCTTTCGCCGAACAGGTACTTCGGCGAGTTCCAGCGGCCGTATTCGACATGAACTTGCTGATGAACTGCGCGAAGGCGTTCGCGTCGAGATCGACGCCGAAATACTCCTTCGGCCCCTTCTCCTTGTCGGCAAACGTCGAGAAGCCGGCGCCCGGCGCATCGATGAAGACCAGGTCGCTGACGTCGAGCAGGCTGTAGTCGTTGTTGACGAGGCCGTACGGCGCGGCGCGGGGTGTGCCGGTCGTCGTCGGTGACGACGCGCTTCGGCCCGAACGCGCCCATGTGCAGCCAGACGGTCGCCGAGCCGGGGCCGCCGTTGTAGATGAAGGTGACGGGCCGGCGCGACGAGTCCGCGTCCTTCTTGAAGTAAGCCGCGTAGAAGATGCTCGCGGTGCCGTCGCCCTTCTTGTCATCGAGGACAAGCGTGCCGGCGACTGCCTTGTAGTCGATGCGCTTGCCTTCAACCGTAACGCTGCCTTCCGTGCTGACTTCCTTCGGCACGAGCTTGGCCGGTTTGGCCGTCTCTTCCTTTTTCTGCCCATCGCCCTTCGCGTCTTTTGCCGGCTCGTCATCGGCGAACGCGGCGGAGCTCAGCGACAGCGTCGCGGCCAAAGCCAGCACGGAACACAGGTTGCGCATCGTATTTCCTCTAGGTTGTGTCAAGAATGCGCGCGATTCTGACCGGCATCGCGGCGTTCCTACAAGCCCGGAAGTCATGCATCGCGCAAGTTGTCGCAAAAAGATGACTTCCGGCAGTGACGGAACCGGAGGACGCGCGCCAGAGTGCCGCGAGCCTCCGGAGCGCGCAACATGAAAAGCTGGATAGGTATATGCGTCGGTCTGATCGTGTGCGGGAATGCATGCGCGGCCGATGTCGTGCCGATAGCACCCGGCGTCGACCTGATTCCCGGCGCCTTCGTGCCGAACGGGCAGCCGGACGGCAACAGCGTGATCTTCCGCGCGCCCGAAGGCCTCGTCGTGATGGATACCGGCCGGCACGTCGAGCACACGCAGAAGATCCTCGACTACGCGAAGACGGTCGGTCTGCCCATCCAGGCGCCGTGGTCAACTCGCATTGGCATCTCGACCACGTCAGTGGCAACCCGCGCGTGCGTGCGGTCTATCCCGCCATGCAGGTCTACGCGAGCGGTGCGATCGAGGAAGCGATGAGCGGCTTTCTCGCGAACTATCGCAAACAGCTCGAAGAGGCCATCGTGCATTCGAAGGACGATGCGCAGATCACATCGTGGCGCGCCGAAATCGCGACGATCGATGCCGGCCGCGCACTGTATCCCGACGTCATCGTGACGAAGACCGCCAAGCGGCGCATTTCCGGGCGGGATTTCGTGCTGCACCTCGAATTGCATGCGGCGACCGCGGGCGACGTCTGGCTGTTCGATCCGGCGTCGCGCGTGCTCGCCGCGGGCGATCTCGTCACGCTGCCGGTACCGTTTCTCGACACGGCCTGTCCCACGGGATGGAAGACGGCGCTGGCCGATATTGCACATGCGGATTTCAGGACGCTGATCCCCGGTCATGGCGCACCGATGCAGCGCGTCCAGTTCGAAACCTACCGCGTGGCCTACGCCAATCTCGTTGCCTGCGCGTCAGGTTCCCAAGACAAGAGCGCATGCGCCGACGGCTGGCTTGCGGACGCAAAGCCGCTGCTCGTCGGCACGGACCCGCGTTCGTGAGGTCGCTGCTCGACTACTACATCGACAACTCGCTGCGCGCACCCAAGGCGCGGCTCGACAAACTCTGCGGCACGGCCGGCACCGCTGTCCATTGATCGTTCTGTCGAGTTGCAGATGGGCATATCGCATCCCGGAACCGATCACCGGATCTTTGCGGCCTCTTCGTCAGCGGCCGTTACGGCGCTCGCGTGCTGTGGAAGAACACGATGCGCCAGCTTCCGCTTTCCTTGCGCAGGAAGGCGGACTCGAGCCAGGTCATATCCTTCTTTCCCGAGGCATTCTGCACCGAACCCCGGTTGATGTAGGTAATCCACGCGGTATTGCCGCTGATGTGGACCTGCGGTTCGGTGACATGCCACTCGTAAACCGCGCCTCCGGCATGCAAGGTCTTGATGAGCTGCATGAGTTCGTCGCCGATGAACCGCTTGCCGTTGTCGAATGCGTAGAAATCCGCCGCCGCAACGGTGTGAAATTTCGCAAGATCGTCGGTCGTCGCGGCCGCGTACATCGTCACGAGGGCTTCCGTGATTTTGCGTTCCTCGCTCGCTGTCGTGGCCGCGCCCGCTGTATTCAACGTGTTGAAGACGAGCACCGTTGCCAGCAACACGGCTGACGAACGTCGCGAACGAGATTTGCTCACGATTGCAATCTCCCGCATCAGCAGTTCATGTATTTCCAGTTGCGCTGCTTGCCTTCCGCCATCCACGCGACGGCGTCGGCGAGTCGCTTCGCGCGCGTCTCTTCACGCTTGGCCTCGGTGATCCATTCGACGTATTCGCGCTTGCTGCTCGGGCTGAACGCCTCATAGGTCGCGAGCGCCTTCTTGTTCTTTTTCAGCGCGGCGAGCAGATCGTCAGGCGCCTTCGGCGCGGCTCTCGGCGCGGCTTTCGGCTTCGCGACTTTCGCGCCGGCTTCGTTGAGCTTTGCCGCCTGCTTGACGTAGGCCGTCAGCACTTTCTTCGGCGGCAGGTCATCGAGCGACGTGATGCGGCCGAACTGACCCATCGCGTCTTCGCTGAGGGGATCGCCGCCGAACAGCAGCTTGCCTTTCCAGAATCCGAACGCGCAATGCTGCTTGAACGCGGCGAAATGACAAAGAGAACCGCGGTGGTCGAAAAACGGCATGCTCCACTTGATCGTCTCTTCGACGTCAGGGCACGCGCCGTGCACGATCTCGCGCAGGTGTTTGAGGATCGGCTGCGCGAAGGGCGCGGCCTTGGCGATGTATGCGTCGACTCGAGGATCCCGCTTGCCCATGCTCGGCCTCCCGTTTATCTCTTCTTTTTGGGGGTTTTTGCCGCAGACGGCTTCGCCTTCACCGGCGCGCGCGTCAGCGCGATCGCCTTGGCTGCAAGGGGTTCGTCGGGCTCGTCGAAGATGCGCTCGAACTTGTCGCCGAGCGTCTTCACGAGCGCATTGCGCACGAGCTGGTCGAATCCGCCCGGAATGTCCGATTCCTGCACCGCGGCGAGGTTGTCCTGGTATTCGCGCAATGCGACGACGATCGCTGCTTTCTTCTGCTCTTTGGTCATTGCAAACCTCGGCAAGGAGTGAACGACGTTCGCAGCGAACTATAGCACCCGGCCAGCTCCTGCCAGGTTTGCTCCAACCAGGCTTGCTCCCAACAGGTTAGCCCCGCCAGGCCCATCGGGCAGGCTCATCCGCATCACGCTTCCGGCCGCATGTACGGGAACAGCAGCACGTCGCGGATCGACGGCACATCGGCGAGCAGCATCACGAGACGATCGATGCCGACGCCGAGGCCGCCGGTCGGGGGCAGGCCGACTTCGAGCGCGCGGATGTAGTCGGCGTCGAAATGCATCGCTTCGTCGTCGCCCGAATCCTTCGCGCTGACCTGCGCGCGGAAACGCTCGGCCTGGTCCTCGGGATCATTGAGCTCGGAAAAACCGTTCGCGATTTCCTTCGCACCGACGAACAGCTCGAAGCGGTCGGTCACTTCCGCATCGTGATCGTTAGCGCGAGCGAGCGGCGACACTTCGGTCGGATAGGTCGTGATGAAGGTCGGCTGGATCAGCGTGCCTTCGACGGTCTTTTCGAAAATCTCGAGCAGGATCTTGCCCCAGCCGTATTCGGCCTTCACGTGCACGCCGAGCGCGCTCGCGTGTGCGGCGAGCTTCGCGCGATCGCGGATGTCGGCACGCGCGATCTGCGGATTGTGTTCGAGCACTGCATCGATCATCGACCAGCGGCGGAAGGGCGGACCGACGTCGATCTCGCGCCCTTCCCAGGTGAGCGCGGTCTTGCCGACGACGTCGTGCGCGGCCGTGCGGATCATTTCCTCGGTGATGTCCATGATCTCGTTGTACGTGGCGTAAGCCTGGTACAGCTCGAGCATCGTGAATTCGGGATTGTGCCGCGTCGACACGCCCTCGTTGCGGAAGTTGCGGTTGATCTCGTAGACGCGGTCGAAGCCGCCGACCGTGAGGCGCTTGAGATAGAGTTCCGGCGCGACGCGCAGATAGAGGTCGATGTCCAGCGCATTGTGATGCGTGACGAACGGCCGCGCGGTCGCGCCGCCCGGGATGATGTGCATCATCGGCGTCTCGACTTCGAGGAAGCGACGGCCGTCGAGGAAATTGCGCAGATGGCGGACGATGCGCGAACGCAGTTCGAACACACGCCGCGATTCAGGCGTGACGATGAGATCGACATAGCGCTGGCGATAGCGCTGCTCGACGTCGGCCATGCCGTGCCATTTGTCAGGCAGCGGCCGCAGCGACTTCGTCAGCAGGCGCAGTTTGTCCACTTTTACACTGAGCTCGCCGGTCTTCGTGCGCATCAGCGGGCCTTCGGCCGCGACGATGTCGCCGATGTCCCAGGACTTGAACGCCTCGTACGTATCGCCGATCGCATTGGCCTGGATGAACAGCTGGATGCGGCCGCTCATGTCCTGGATCTGCACGAAGCTGACCTTGCCCTGCCCGCGCTTGAGCAGCATGCGTCCCGCGACCTTCACGCGGCGCGCGGCCGCTTCGATCGTGACAGCGTCGGCTTGCGCATATTCGTGCTGAAGATCTCCCGCGAACGCGTCGGGCTTGAAGTCGTTCGGGAACGCGACGCCCTGAGCGCGCAACGCGTGCAGCTTCTCGCGGCGCTCCGCGATGAGCCGGTTTTCATCGGGTTTCTCGTCGACCTTGCTCTCGTCAGGCCCACGCTCGCCGGATTTACCCTCAGGGGGTCTGGCTCCGTCAGGCTTCTTTCCGCCGGGCGGCAAATTGTCCATTTCGTCGGTCATAAATGTCGTTCTTCTTCGCTGCTTCGCTAAACGGTTGATTTTAGCCTAGTTCTATTGTGCGTCGCACAAAACGTGATGCAGTTCACATTTGACGTATACTTTGTCGCGCGCCGGCGATCGACCGTTGCAGCCGACTCGCGCATCCGTCGCATTTCCAACCTTGGGAGGGGAATCATGAAAGCTCGCACTCTCCAGCATACGCTGGGGCTCGTACTCGCATTGCTCATTGTCGTCTCCGGATCGAACACGTTCGCAGCGGACAAGCCCGCCGCGAAGGCCCCCGTCGCAGGCAACATCGCCGACCGATGGGTGCTGTGGCCGAAAGCCGGTCACGAGAAGGATTTCGAGGCTGCCGCCAAGGAGTACACCGCATGGCTCAAGAAGGCCGGCGACCCGTTCACCTGGACGGCCTATCAGCCGGTGGTCGGCAACGATCTGACCTACTACGTGTTCCGTTCCGACAACCATCAATGGAAGGACTTCGATGCCGAGGACGCGTGGCGCGAGAAGGCGAAGGACGATGAAGCGTACATGCGGCTGATCGCACCGCACGTCGAAAAGGCCTCGCACTACTTCGAGGAAACCGACGCCGCACACAGCCACATCGTGGGAGATCTCAAGCGACTACAAATACTTCGCGGTCACTACGCGAAACCTGAAGTCCGGATCGCGCGGCGAAGCGATGGCTGCCATCGAAAAGATCCACAAGGCGCTGACCGACCAGAAGTGGCCGTATTCCTATCGACTTGCGTGGACGACCGGCGGCAAAGGCAGCTTGCGCGTCGTGTTTCCAATGAAGAGCTGGGCGGACATGGCAGACCCGAGTCCAAGCCTGTACGAAGTGCTCGGCAAGGCACTGGGTCAGGACGACGCCGGTGCGACGTTGAAGCAGTTCAGCAGCACGCTCGAGTTCACGGACGAGACGATCGTGGTAGCACGCCCCGACCTGTCGACGCAGAAGTAAGGCTTTCAACAGCGCCCCTCCCGCGCAACGGGAGGGGCCGCTGCCGATCAGGCGTCGCTGCGCTTCGCGCCCGCCTCGAGCCCCGATTTGAGGCTGCCCTCGATGAACTCGTCGAGATCGCCGTCGAGCACCTTCTGCGTGTCGGTGCGTTCGATGCCGGTGCGCAGATCCTTGATGCGTGACTGATCGAGCACGTAGTTGCGGATCTGGCTGCCCCAGCCGATGTCCGACTTGGTGGCCTCGAGCGCCGCCTTTTCGGTGTTGCGCTTCTGGATCTCCAGTTCGTAGAGCTTCGCCTTGAGCATCTTCATCGCGCGGTCGCGATTGGCATGCTGGCTGCGCTCGGTCTGGCATGCAACGACCGTGTTGGTCGGCACGTGCGTGATGCGCACCGCCGATTCGGTCTTGTTGACATGCTGGCCGCCGGCACCCGACGAGCGATACACGTCGGTCCTGAGGTCCGCCGGATTGATCTCGATGTCGATGTCGTCGTCGACCTCGGGCGAGACGAAGATCGACGTGAACGAGGTGTGGCGACGGTTGTCCGAATCGAACGGCGATTTGCGCACGAGGCGGTGCACGCCAATCTCGGTCTTGAGCCAGCCGTAAGCGTAATCGCCTTCGACGCGGAACGTCGCGCTCTTGATGCCCGCGACTTCACCGGCGGACGCTTCGAGCAGCTCCGTCTTCCAGCCCCGGTGTTCGCACCAGCGCAGATACATGCGCAGCAGCATCTCCGCCCAGTCCTGCGCTTCGGTGCCGCCCGCGCCGGCCTGCACGTCGACGAATGCGTTGTGCGAATCCATCTTGCCCGAGAACATGCGCTGGAACTCGAGCGCTTCGACGCGCGCGGTCAATCCGTCCACGTCGGACGAGACCGCGTTGACCGTACCTTCGTCGTTTTCGGCTTCGGCGAGTTGCAGCAGTTCATCGGCACCGCCGAGCCCGTCGGTCAGCGTGCGGATGCCATTGACGATCTTGTCGAGCGTCGAACGTTCCCTGCCTAGCTGCTGCGCGCGCTCGGGATTGTCCCAGACATTGGGATTTTCGAGTTCGCGGCTGACTTCTTCGAGACGTTCGGATTTCGTCTCGTAGTCAAAGATACCCCCTAAGCGAGGCGACGCGCGCCTGCAGGTCCGCGATGCGGGCATGGATGGGGTTGGTCTCGATCATGATGCAAAAGGGTCAGCGAAAAGAGCGCGGAATTCTAGCAGAACCGGCCTGGGACGGCCGGTCCTGCGACAAACGAACCGCTGCTATTTCGGCGGCGTCAGCGCCTTCGCAACATCCGGGCAGCAAATCCGCACCGACCGGCACCGTGATGCTCGAGCCGACGAAATCGCTGCCGATCGGCTCGTAACGGCCGCCGAGACACTTGCTCGCGAGGAATTCCTCGGACACCGCGTTGAACGCCGTGTTGTTCTCGGGCCGGCGGAAACCGTGGCCTTCGTCGGGGTACAGCACGTAGGTCACGGGGATGTTCCTCGCCTGCATCGCCTTGACGATCTGTTCGGACTCGCGCACGTTGACGCGCGGGTCGTTCTTGCCCTGGCCGATCAGCAGCGGTTTCCTGATCTGGTCGGCATAGGTCAGCGGCGAGCGTTCCTTGAGCAGCTTGCGCCCTTCTTCGGTGTTCGGATTGCCCATGCGCGTCTCGAACTGCGCACGGAAGGCTGCCCAGTACGGCGGAATGCTTTCGAGCAGCGTGATGAGGTTCGACGGGCCGACGATGTCGACGCCGCACGCGAATTCGTCGGGCGTCATCGTCATGCCCGCGAGCGTCGCGTAGCCGCCGTAGCTGCCGCCCATGATCGCGACCTTGTCCTTCGTCGCGATGCCCTGCTTTATCGCCCAGTCGACGGCATCGAGCAGATCGTCATGCATCTTGCGGCCCCATTGCAGGTCGCCGGCGTTCACGAACGCCTTGCCGAAGCCGGTCGAGGCGCGATAGTTGACGCTGAGCACCGCGTAGCCGCGGTTCGCGAGCCACTGGTGATAGGCGCTGTAGCCGTAGCCGTCGCGCCCCCACGGGCCGCCGTGCACGAACAGGACGAGCGGCAGCGGGTGAGTGGCCTTGCCGCTGCCGCTCGGATCGGCCTCGACCGGCAGCGTGTAGTAGCTGACGAGCTTGAGCCCGTCGCGCGCGGCGATCTCGACCGGATGCATGACCGCGAGCGTGTTCTGCGCAAGCGCGGGCCGCACGTCGAACCACAACGTCGCCTTGCCCGCAGCACGGTCGTAGAGGTAATACTTCGGCGACGCGTCGGAGCGCATCAGCAGAACGACCCAGAACTTGTCGTCGTCAGTCTGGCTCACGATGTCGATATCGCCGTCGCCGAGCGTGTGCAGATAATCGAAATCCTTCCGGATCGCCGGATCGAGTATGGTCCACTCGTTGCGCAAGTAATCCGCTGCGACGGCGCGTGCATTGCCGGTCGCGGGGTCGGAGAACACGCTGCCGACGTCGGCACGCGCATCCTCGTGCACGAGCGTGCGCTTGCCCGACTTCCAGTCGACCGCGAACAGCGCGGCGGTATCGCGCTCGCGGCTGTCGAGCAGGTAGAGCGTCTTGCCGTCCTTCGAGAATCCGCGCGGGCTCGTCGTCAGCGCATCCGCCTGCGGCACCTTGCCGAACGGCTTCCAGCCATTGCCGCTGCGCTGAAACCATTCGCTGCTGCCGTCCGCCATCGGCTTGCTCGCGAGACGCAGGTTGAAATCCCAGTCGGGCGTGAAGTCGGCGTAGCCGTCGTTCTTGTACAGGCGCGTCGCCTTGCCCGTGCGCAGGTCGATGCGGATCGGATCGAAGAACTTCGGATTGCGATCGTTGGCGTTGATCAGCGCCTCGTGCGGATGCTTCGGCGTGAGCTGGGCGAGATCGGCGCGTGCATTCTTGTACGGCGTGAGGTCGGTCTGCTTGCCGCTGACGAGATCGACGCTGTAGATGTGGAAATTCTCGTTGCCGCCTTCGTCCTGCGGGTAGAGCACGTGCTGGCCGTCGTAGGCGAACGAGAAGCTGCGGATGCCACGCTTGCGGTCGTGCGTGACGACTTTCGCCTGATCGGGATGTTCGCGCGGCGCGACGAACACGTTGAGCACGCCCTCGTCCGGCGCGACGTAGCCGAGCCAGCGGCCGTCGGGACTGATCTCGCCCGATGCGCGCTCGGGATTGCCGAACAGCAGCTTGCGCGGAATCAGCGCGGGCGGCTCGACCTTGGCAGCCTGGACCGCCGGCGCCTTGTCGGGTTTCGAAGGTGCGCATGCAGCCAGCAGCGTCGTGCCGGCTACGGCGAGCGTGAGGAGACGAAAGTGCATTTGCATGAAATGACTCCGTGGCGATGGCACGCTCATTCTAGCCCCAGTCGTGCCTGTCGGCGCTGCGCGGTTTTGTGGCATCGTGGCGCCTCCTGCGGTTCGCATTTCGAAGGCAATGACCCCCACGATCGTCCGCTTGCCAGCCTGGCTGCTCTGCGCCGCCATCGCAACCGCATCATTCGCCGACGGCGCGCTCGCCGCGGACGTCGGTGCAACGGGCACTGCGGCGGGCAAGAGCGCCGATCGATGACAACGACGAACACCGTCGGCGCGGCCATCGGCCGCATCCTGCGCCTGATGCACGAAGGCGACGCGAAGACGTTGTTCGAGCTGTACCAGTCCGCGCAGGATCCGATCGTGCATGCGTGGGCGGCGATGGCCGTCGAACGTACGCGCTTCAATCTCGACGCGGCGACCCACGACGCGAGGCTCTGCGAAGAAAAACTGTCCGCCAGCTGATCCGGCGATCGCGCTGCTCTGCGGACAGTTCGAAGCCGGCGACCTGCGCCTCGCAGGCCGCTGGCAGGCCGCGCACGACAAGGAAGTCGAACTCGCGCGCGACTACCGCGACCGTCACGTCGAACAACGCGTCGCGGCGCTGCAGAAGTATCTCGAGCAGGAAGGCGAAATCGCACAACCGTCGCTCTCATTCGCCCGCCACGGGCGCACGGATTGCGCTGCACGCAGATTCGTCTCGACCCGAATTCGACGCGACGGCGAACGGTCACGAATTCAAACTGATGCTCGACACCGGTGCGACCGACCTCGTGCTCGGCGAAGACGACGCGCGACGGTTCGGCGTGAAGGTGCTCGATCAGACGGGCCACATGCACGGCTGGCTCAGCAAGGACATTCCGGTGCAGCGTGGCGTGCTCGACACGCTGCAGGTCGACAAGATCGTCTGGCGCAATGTACCAGTGCGCATCATTTCGCAACGCATCGCCCTGCTCGGCGCGAATCTCGTCGCGCCACTCGGCACGCTGCGCATCACGCGCAAGACGCTGGAGATTTCAGGCGCCGACGCGACAGCGGCAGCGTGCACAGACCCCATGACGGTCGGCACCGATCTGCATGGACGCGACCTGCGCATCCTTCCCGCACTGCAGGTCAACGACGCAATGCAGTCCGTGCTGCTCGACACCGGATCGGCCCGCTTCCTGCTCGGCACGAAAGCGGCGCTCGACGAGGTCACGCTGCTCGAGCGCAAGACGATCGCGATGGGCGACGTCGGCGGACGCCATGCGTTCGCGAGTGCCGAAACCGCCAAGGTGCGCATGACGATTTCCGGGCAGCCGTTCCGCATCTATTTCACGGTGCTGACCGAATCGGACGCGAGACACGCCATCACGCTCGGCGCCGATGCGTTACGCGACATGGATTTCCTGCTCGACTTCCGCCACCAGCATCTGTGCTTCCCGCTGCACGCGGGTCTGCACTGAACGCCGACCGGCGAGCCCGCCAAAATCAACGATGCCGGGCAGCCCGGCGCTACACGCGGCGCACGCGCACCCTTGCAGCATAGGCGACCAATCCGGCGAGCAACGCGAGCAGCCACCGCGGGCGCGTTCACGGCCGTCGCGATAAACTTCACCCGATACCCTTGCACCGACGGATTGTCCGACACGTCACGACAATCGCGCTCGCTTCCTTGCCGATACTCAGAGCCCTGCGTCGCCGCAACGGCGAGATCGTTCTCAGGCGGGCTCGACATGCCGGAGAAGCAATTGCAACGATTGCGCATCGTTCCAGTCGTTGATATCGAGCTGATAGACCGCGCGAATCTGCGCGGGAAGCTGCTCGGCCGGATCGATATTGAACTGGACTGCCTCGAAGATGCGCGTGCAGTCCGCGATGTGCAGCTTGAGTCGCCGATGATTCTCGCCAATCAGGCGCACCGATTCGACCGAGAACACGCCGTCGAACAGCGGCTCGGGAAACGCCTGGCCCCATGGCCCACCGTAACGCAGCTGTTGCGCGAGGTCGAGGCACAGGTCGCCCGCTGCAAGTTCGCCGTCGGTCTGCAGAAGCGCATCGAGTTTTGTGCGGTCGAGATGCGTGCGGGCCACCGCATCGAATTCGCGCGCGAAGCGTTCGATGTCCTCGCGTCGCAGACTCAAGCCAGCCGCCATTGCATGACCGCCGAAACGCAGCAGCAGACCGGGAACCCGTACATCGATTTCTGCGAGTGCATCGCGCAGATGAAACCCGGCGATCGAGCGGCCCGACGCCTTGATCTCGTCGCTGCCCTCGCCCGCCGGCGCACAGGCGATCACCGGGCGATTGAGAATTTCCTTGAGCTTCGACGCGACGAGACCGACGACACCGTGATGCCAGTCGGGCTCGAACAATACGATCCCGACCGGCAACGCTTCGACGCCGTGCTCGGCTATCCACTTCTGCACGACCGCTTCGGCATGCTCGACCATGTCGGCCTGCAGATCACGGCGGGCATGATTCATCGCGGACAAGGTCTCCGCCAACGCACGTGCGCGGGCCATATCGTCGGTCAGCAGGCATTCGATGCCGACACGAATGTCGTCGAGACGACCCGCCGCGTTGATGCGCGGTCCGACGACGAAGCCGAGATCGCTCGCTACCGCGCGCGTCGCGTCACGCTTGCCGCATTCGAGCAATGCGACGACGCCGGCGCATGCACGCCCGCCGCGAATCCTGCGCAATCCGGCTTCGACGAGGATGCGGTTGTTCTGATCCAGCGGCACGAGATCGGCGACGGTGCCGAGTGCGACGAGGTCGAGCAAGCACGGACAGAGTCGGGTTCGGTCATTGCACGCATTCGACGAACCAGCCTCGCGTGCGCAGGCGCGCGCGCAGCGCGAGCAGCAGGTAGAACATCACGCCGACGCCCGCGAGCGCCCTGCTCGGGAAGTCGGCATTCATGCGCACGTCCTGCGCGCACGTGCCGCATGGCGGCCGCGCGTGCTCGCACGCGTCAACGGCGCAAAGATTCGGGTTGACGATCGCGTCGGCCGCCGGCAAGGTCGCGGCCGGCAGATGATGGTCGGTGACGATCACGCGCATGCCGTACGCGCGCGCCGTCGCGACGCCAGCATGCGCGGCGATGCCGTTGTCGACCGTGATCAGCAGTCCGCTGTCACGCAGCTCCGGCCGCCGCGCGACGATTTCATCGACGAGCGCGGGACTCAGACCGTAACCGTGCACGAAGCGGTTCGGTACATCGTAGTCGACGTTGCGCGCGCCGAGCAGGCGCAGACCGCGCAACGCGACGGCCGTGCCGGTGGCACCGTCCGCGTCGAAGTCGCCAACGATCAGAATCGGCGCACCGCTGCGCAGCGTTTCCTCAAGCAGCTCGCACGCGCGCTCGATGCCGCCGAGCGCCTGCGGCGGCAGCAGACCGGCGAGGCGATGCTGGACATCCGCGGCAGACGAGATGCCGCGTGCGGCGAACACGCGACGCAGCACCGAATGCATCGTCGTCGGCAGACCGTCGGCGACACCCGGCGGTACGTCGCGGCGCTCGATGCGTCGGTTTCGCGATCACGCGAGCGGTCTGATCCGGCGCCAGATGCGCCAGCGATGGGCGGGTTTCGCGACGATGCGCTCGCCGCTTTCGAAGCTCAGGCAAAGTCGCGTGATGTCCTTGCGCTTCAGCGCGACGTCCATGGCCGAGAACCAGGCAACGTCCGCTTGCGCAAGATCGCGCCGATGCGCGAGATCGACGAGCACAGACGGGCTCGCTACCGCATTTTTAGCGGCCCGATTCGGAATGGCCCGATTCGTGACGGCCCGACTTGTTTCGGCCCGATTTGTTTCGGCCCGAAGCAGGCCGTCGAGGATTTGCGGTGCGAGCTGCGTCGCCTCCGTCCCGGCCGGCAGCGGCGAAACGGCAGCCCCCGCGCGTCGCGCAAGCGCAATCACGGTCTCGTCATCACTGAACACGCGACTGAAGTCGGTCTTCACCCATTGCGGCAGGACGCCGGCGCCCCAGAGCCAGACGCTGTTGACCGGCGGCAGTCCACGCTCCGATGCGCTGCGCATTGAGCGGATGCTGCGTGAGGATGATCTGCGCTTCGTTGAGCAGGCCGCGCCAGCGCACCGCGTTGTCGCCCTCGGGCATGTGGCGCGCGAGATCGTCGCCGAGCGCGTCGTCGGGCATCGAGAACTTCGGCAGCTTCGCCTCGCGCGCGCAGCGCAGATACCAGCGATCCGCGACGCGCGACGTCGAGCGGGAAGCCCGCATCGCCGAACAGCGGCTTCAGCGGCTGCGCGAGCGCTTCGGCCTCTGCGCGCGACAACGCGAGATTGCCGCACGCGAGCAGACGCAAGCGTCACGGCGTCGGCGACCACATAGGCCGGATCGCAGCGTAGCCATTGCGCGTCGTCGCCGTCATCCAGATCGAGAGCGCGGGTCAGCGCGGCGACCGGTATCGAACTGCCGATGAACTGGAAGCACTTGCGCAGCGCGGACTCGCGCCCCGGCGCGATCGCATCGATGCGATCGCCGCGCGCGACCCAGCGGGCAAGGATACCGCCCACACCGCGGAAACGCGTGAGCGAAGGCAGCAACAGTGTCGCGTGCATCGGCGATGCGCTATGCGCGGGTCGTCACGTCGTGTAGCGAACCGCGATGACCTCGTACTGGCGCACGCCGTTCGGCGCCTGGAACTCGAAGCTGTCGCCCTCGCTCTTGCCGATCAACGCGCGCGCGAGCGGCGAATTGACCGCGATCAGGCGCTGCTTGATGTCGGCTTCGAGGTCGCCGACGATCTGATAGGTGACCTCGTCGCCGCTCGCCTCCTCGACCAGATCGACTGTCGCGCCGAACACGATCTTGCCGTTCGTCGAAAGGCGCGAGATGTCGATGATCTCGGCGAAACTCAGCGCGGCTTCGAGTTCGTTGATGCGTCCCTCGATGAATCCTTGCAGTTCGCGCGCCGCGTGATACTCGGCGTTTTCCTTCAGATCGCCGTGCGCGCGCGCCTCCGCGATCGCAGCGATGATGCGCGGCCGCTCTTCCGACTTCAGGCGTTCGAGTTCGCCACGCAGGCGCTCGGCACCCTTGGTAGTCATCGGTGCGCGCCTCATGCCGATACCCTCATGACCGTTTTGCTCATGACTTCAATTCTCTATGGAGTTCCTGCAAGCTGTGGACTTCGCCGTTGCCGCGAAAGTCGAGCGAATGCACGAGCGCACGCGCGCCGGCAACGGTGGTGGAATACGTGATGCGTTGTTGCAGCGCCTCGCGCCGGATCGAGAACGAGTCGGCGATGGCCTGCTTGCCCTCGGTTGTGTTGACGATGAACACGATCTCGCCGTTCTTGATCAGGTCGAGGATGTGCGGCCGTCCCTCGAGCACCTTGTTGATGCGCTCGCAGGCGATGCCGTGTCCGCTGAGATAGGACGCCGTGCCGTCCGTCGCGACGAGGCTGTAGCCGCGCGCGACGAGGTCCTTGGCGACCGGCAGCAGGCGTGTCTTGTCGGCGTCGCGCACGGACAGGAACACCTTGCCGACCTTCGGCGGCGAGATGTTCGCAGCCTCGTGTGCGCGCGCGAATGCCGCACCGAAACTGCGGCCGACGCCCATGACCTCGCCCGTCGAGCGCATTTCGGGACCGAGGATCGGGTCGACGTTCTGGAACTTCAGGAACGGGAAGATCGCTTCCTTGACCGAGAAATAGCCAGGCACGATTTCGCGTGTCGCGCCCTGCTCGGCCAGCGTCTTGCCGACCATGCAGCGCGCGGCGATCTTGGCCAGGGCCACGCCCGTCGCCTTCGACACGAACGGCACGGTGCGCGACGCGCGCGGATTCACTTCGAGGATGTAGATCGTCCCCCCGTTCGCATCCGCGTGCTCGGTATTGGACTGGATCGCAAACTGGGTGTTCATGAGTCCGACGACGCGCAATTCGCGCGCCATCTGCGTGACCTGCGCGCGCAGCTCGTCCTGGATGCGCGGCGACAGCGAGTACGGCGGCAGCGAGCACGACGAGTCGCCCGAGTGCACGCCGGCTTCCTCGATATGCTCCATGATGCCGCCGATCAGGACATTGCCGTGCGCGTCGGCGACGATGTCGACGTCGACCTCGACCGCGTTGTCGAGGAAACGGTCGAGCAGCACCGGCGAGTCGTTCGACACGCGCACCGCGTCGGTGATGTAGCGCTTGAGGTCCGCGTCGGAGTGCACGACTTCCATCGCGCGCCCGCCGAGCACGTAGCTCGGCCGCACGACGAGCGGATAGCCGATCGCCCGTGCATGCGCGAGCGCCTCGTCGGCCGTGCGCGCGGTGCGGTTCGGCGGCTGCGTGAGGCCGAGCTTGCTGACCATCTTCTGGAAGCGCTCGCGGTCCTCGGCGAGATCGATGCTGTCGGGGCTCGTGCCGATGATCGGCGCCCCGTTCGCCTCGAGCGCGCGCGCGAGCTTGAGCGGCGTCTGCCCGCCGTACTGCACGATCACGCCCTTCGGCTTTTCCTTGTCGATGATCTCGAGCACGTCTTCGAGCGTGAGTGGCTCGAAAGTAGAGGCGATCCGACGTGTCGTAGTCGGTGGACACGGTCTCGGGATTGCAGTTGACCATGATCGTCTCATAGCCGTCCTCGCGCAGCGCGAGCGCGGCGTGCACGCAGCAGTAGTCGAACTCGATGCCCTGGCCGATGCGGTTGGGTCCGCCGCCGAGCACCATGATCTTGTCGCGCGACGACGGCTGCGCCTCGCACTCTTCCTCGTAGGTCGAGTAGAGATACGCGGTCGTCGTCGCGAACTCGGCCGCGCACGAATCGACGCGCTTGTAGACCGGGCGCACGTTGAACGCGCGGCGCAGCGTGCGCATCGCCGTCTCGTCGGTACCGAGCAGCGTCGCGAGGCGCGCGTCCGAAAACCCCTTGCGCTTGAGCGCACGCATGCGCGTCGCCTCGATCGCGCCGAGACCCGCGCTCTTCACCGCCGCTTCTGTCTCGACGAGTTCGCCGATCTGATCGAGGAACCAGCGATCGATGCGCGTCAGCGCATAGATTTCCTCGAGCGACAGCCCCGCACGGAACGCGTCGGCGACGAAGAAGATGCGGTCGGGCTTGGGCTCGCGCAGTTCGCGCTTGAGCGTGGCGAGATCATCGGCATTGCGTTGGCCGCATCGAGCCCGCCGACGGGATTCGAGCCCGTCCTTGCCCGGTTTCCAGCCCGCGCAGCGCCTTCTGCAGCGATTCCTGGAAGTTGCGCCCGATCGCCATGACCTCGCCGACCGATTTCATCTGCGTCGTCAGGCGCGCGTCGGTCGCGGGGAATTTCTCGAACGCGAAGCGCGGAATCTTCGTGACGACGTAGTCGATCGTCGGCTCGAACGACGCCGGCGTCGCGCCACCCGTGATCTCGTTGCGCAGTTCGTCGAGCGTGTAGCCGACCGCGAGCTTCGCGGCAACCTTCGCGATCGGGAATCCCGTCGCCTTCGACGCGAGCGCCGACGAACGCGACACGCGCGGATTCATCTCGATCACGACGACGCGGCCATCCTCGGCGTTGATGCCGAACTGCACATTCGAGCCGCCCGTGTCGACGCCGATCTTGCGCAGCACCGCGATCGAGGCGTCGCGCAGGCGCTGGTATTCCTTGTCGGTCAGGGTCTGCGCAGGCGCGACCGTGATCGAGTCGCCCGTGTGCACGCCCATCGGATCGAAGTTCTCGATCGAACAGACGATGATGCAGTTGTCGGCCGTGTCGCGCACGACCTCCATCTCGAATTCCTTCCAGCCGAGCACCGATTCCTCGACGAGCACCTCGTGCACGGGCGACAACTCGAGCCCGCGATTGATGATCTCGATGAACTCCTCGCGGTTGTAGGCGATGCCGCCGCCCGAACCGCCGAGCGTGAAACTCGGCCGGATGATCGTCGGGAAACCCACCTTCGTCTGTACCTCGAGCGCCTGCTCGAGCGACTTGGCGACTTCGGCCTTCGGGCATTCCAGACCGATATCGATCATCGCGCGGCGGAACAGCTCGCGGTCTTCGGCCATGCGAATGGCTTCGCGCGACGCGCCGATGAGCTCGACGCCGTATTTTTCCAGGATGCCGGCGTCGGCGAGATCGAGCGCGCAATTGAGCGCGGTCTGCCCGCCCATCGTCGGCAGCAGCGCGTCGGGTTTCTCCTTCGCGATGATGCGTTCGACCGTCGCGCGGTTGATCGGCTCGATGTAGACCGCGTCGGCCGTGTCGGGATCGGTCATGATCGTCGCGGGGTTCGAATTGACGAGCACGACGCGATAGCCCTCGGCCTTGAGCGCCTTGCAGGCCTGCGCGCCCGAGTAGTCGAACTCGCACGCCTGGCCGATCACGATCGGCCCGGCGCCGATGATGAGGATGGTCTTGATGTCGGTGCGTTTAGGCATGGGTAAAGAATTTCAGTCCGCAAATGAACGCAAATGAACGCAAATAAAAGCAAGATCATATGGGGGCTCCGTCGTCATGGCCCGATCACGATTCGCTTGATGCCCAATTTCGATGTGCCGAAATTCAAAAGGAGCCCCACCGGAATTCGACTTGCTCGCAGGTAATTCATGATCTGCGCTTCGTGCTCGCCGCTCGTATGCGACAGCGCTTTGAGCTCCACGACAAGACGGCCTCCCACAACAAAATCCGCATAGTAGACGCCGACTTCCTCGCCGCGATACAACACGGCAAACTTTTTCTGTTTTTCGAAGTCGATGCCCTGATTCCGAAACTCAGACGCCAAAGCACCCGCGTACACTGCCTCCAGAAACCCCGCACCAAGCTCGTTGCTGACTGCAATGGCGCAACCGATCACCCGTTCTGAAATCTTCGCTCCAACTCAAGCTCTCCAATGCGAACTCTGCTGATCCATTGCGACTATTCGCGCTAGATCTTCTCCATTTGCGTTCATTTGCGTTCATTTGCGGACAGCATATGCTCTGATAAATCGATCGAACAGATAACCGATGTCGTGCGGCCCGGGCTCGCTTCAGGATGCCCCTGGAAGCAGAACGCCGGCGCATCGGTGAGTGCGAAGCCCTGCAACGAGCCGTCGAAGAGCGACGTGTGGGTCACGCGCGTATTCGCGGGCAGCGTCGCCGCATCGACGGCGAAGCCGTGATTCTGCGAGGTGACGAGCACGCGGCCGTCGTCGTTGTCCTTGACCGGATGGTTCGCACCGTGATGGCCGAACTTCATCTTCAGCGTCTTCGCGCCGACAGCGAGGCCCATGATCTGGTGACCGAGGCAGATGCCGAACGTCGGGACCTTGCGGCTCGATGAATTCGCGCGTCGCCGCGATCGCGTAGTCGCACGGCTCCGGGTCGCCCGGGCCGTTGGACAGGAAAACGCCATCGGGATCGAGTGCGAGCACCTCGGCGGCGGGCGTCTGCGCGGGGACCACCGTGATCGTGCAGCCGCGGTCGACGAGCATGCGCAGGATGTTGCGCTTCACGCCGAAATCGTAGGCGACAACGCGATACCCGCCGCGGCCCGGCGCGAACGTCGTCCGATCGAGGTCGTAACTGCCCTCGTCGAACTTGTAGCGTTCGCGCGTGCTGACGACCTTGGCGAGATCCATGCCCGCAAGCCCGGGGAATGCGCGCGCCTTGGCGAGCGCGTGCACGTCGGACGCGTTCGCGCCCGTGACGATGCAGCCGCTCTGCGCACCCTTGTCGCGCAGCAGGCGCGTGAGGCGACGCGTGTCGATGTCGGCGATCGCGACGATGCCCTGCCGGCGCAGGTAGCCGCCCAGCGTTTCCTGCATGCGCCAGTTGCTCGCTAGCCGCGGCAGGTCGCGGATCACCAGACCGGCCGCCTGCACCTGCGCGGACTCTTCGTCGACGGCAGTGCACGCCGGTATTGCCAATGTGCGGATAGGTCAGCGTGACGATCTGTCGCGCGTAGGACGGATCGGTCAGGATTTCCTGGTAGCCCGTGATGGCCGTGTTGAATACCACCTCGCCAACGGTCTCGCCGTCCGCGCCGATCGAAACGCCGCGGAATGTGGAGCCGTCTGCCAGTGCGAGGATTGCGGGGGTCATTGCATCGCCTGCGTTATCGAGGAAAGCGCAACTTCCGACTCGACGCACCGAGGCCTGACGTGGGCCGATCTCGGATGCAAGCCGACCCGCGGTCTGGAGCGAACCAGTCCGTGGGCGAAGGTTGCGGGCGAGTACGAATGATACCGGCGCGGCCCGCCCAGTGTCCATTACAATGTCGCGCATGACGACCGATTCGCCCCTGTTCGATCACCCCCTGTTCGATCCGGCGCGACTCGAGCGCAGCGACACGTCGGTGCGCGAACAGCCGTTTCACTTTTTGATTGCGCGCGAACAGCTGCCGGCCGACGCGAGCGGCGGCACTCGATCGCGATTTTCCGAAATATGGCGAGGCCGGCTTCTTTCCTTACGAGGAAAAGGACTGCGGGCCGAGCGTCAACCGCCTGATCGGCGAACTGATCGATCCCAAAGTCGCGAGCGCGGTCGGCAAGCGCCTGGGCATCGACGACCTCGGCCGATACCCGACGCTCGTGACGCTGTGCCGCGCGCTCAACAAGCGACATGGCACGATCCACACGGACAGCAAGTCGAAGGTCGCGACCGCCCTGCTCTATCTCAACGAGACCTGGCCCGACACGCACGACGGCTGCCTGCGCTTCCTCAACCGCGTCGACAGCGTGGACGACCTCGCAGCACCCGAGGTGAAGCCGCTGTACGGCAACTTCGTCGTGTTCAAGCGCGCCGACAACTCGTTCCACGGCCACCTGCCGTACGAGGGCGAGCGCCGCGTGATCCAGGTCGCCTGGCTCACGAGCGAGGAAGAAAAGCTGCGCAAGACGCAGCGCGGCAAGCTGTCGCGCCTGTTCAAGAAACTGTTCGGCGGCCTCGACAGGAAGATCGGCGCGGGCCGCGACAAGAACGCGGCACACATGGACTAGCAACACGTCGTCCGCCGCGCCCGCCTGATCCCTTTCCACCCCACCCCTTTTTCCCCCCAGCCCTTTTCCACCCCATTCGTTTTCGACATACCCACGAGACGCCGATCCATGCTGCGCATCTTCCT
>CAVYXI010000007.1:0-19210 GCA_963772435.1 uncultured Gammaproteobacteria bacterium
ACGCGCGCCGCCCCGGGGGGTGACCATCGGCCCGTCGACGCGATTGCCGACCGTCCGTCACGAGCATGTCGCGCGGCCATTCGCGGCGTTTCACGCATGGCGCCTGCGTACCGGCGACGCCCTTCGTGCGCGTCGGCACGCCGCGCCAGCGATGCGGCGCGCGCAAACAGGACACAGACGCCCATTGCGGTGCCGCCGCGCTGCCGTCACCATGCGCGCGCATGAGCAGCAGCGACCCAACATCACGAACGTTGGCCCATTGGCTCGACTACCAGCAGCGCGTGCATGCGCTCGGCGTCGACCTCGGCCTTGCGCGCGTCGGCGAAGTGTGGCGCCGTATGGGCGGTCCAGCATGCGCTCGGACCGTCGTCACGGTCGGCGGCACGAACGGCAAGGGTTCGACGGTAGCGTTCCTCGAAGCGATGCTGGTTGCCGCCGGCAAGCGCGTCGGCTGCTACACCTCGCCGCACCTGCTGCGCTACAACGAACGCGTGCGGGTCGAGGGCCGCGACGCCGACGATGCGACGCTGATCGATGCGTTCGAACGCATCGAACACGCGCGCAACGCCGATGCGGGTGCGATCGTGCCGTTGACCTATTTCGAATTCGGGACGCTTGCCGCATTGTGGATTTTTGCGCAGAGCGACCTCGACGTCGCGCTGCTCGAAGTCGGCCTCGGCGGCCGCCTCGACGCTGTCAACATCATCGACGCCGACGCGGCCATCGTGACGACGATCGACCTCGATCACATGGACTGGCTCGGCGACAGCCGCGACGCGATCGCGCGCGAGAAGGCCGGCATCTTTCGCAGGTCGCGCCCGGCGATCATCGGCGACGAGAACGCACCGGCCGCGCTGCTCGAATTTGCCGAACAGGCCGGCGCGCACGCGATAGTCGCAGGTCGCGACTATCGCATCGCTGATGCCGCTGCCGCATCTTCGGTTGCCCGGTGGACGCTCGATTTCGGCGAAGGACGCGACGGCGAAGAACGCCTCGAGCTGCCGGAACCCGCGCTGGCGGCGCCCGTCCAGCGCGCGAATGCCGCGGCCGCGATCGCCGCACTGCGCGCCTTGCGCGGTCGGGTCGCGGTCTCCGCGCACGCCTTCGCTGAGGGTATCCGCAGCGCGCACGTCGCGGCGCGGCTGCAGTGTTTTACCGCGCGTGGCAAAGCCGAACTGATCATCGATGTCGCGCACAATGCACAGGCGGCGGCGGTACTGGCGCGCTGGCTCGAAGCGCATCCGCCGCGCGGCCGCACCCTGTTCGTGTTCGGTGCACTGGCGGACAAGGACATCGCCGGCATCGTCGCGCCGCTCGCGCATCACGCGGCGCAATGGTTCGTTGGTGGCCTTGAAGCGGAGACGCCACGCGGCCTCGCCGCGGCCGAACTCGTCATGCGCATGACCACGACCGTCCCGTCGCAGGAAATCTCGGCGCATGCCGACATCTCCGCCGCACTCGCCGCGGCGGCTGCTGCCGCTCGCGAGAGCGATCGCATCGTCGCGTTCGGTTCGTTCTTCGTCGCAGCTGCGGTGCTCGGTTGGGCGGATGCGTACTGGCAGGCCTGATGCAGCATCCGCGGGCGGACGGTGGTCGTTTCCTCTGCGGGAGTGTCGCGACAAGCGACGTCACTGAGCCACGTTCGAGGATCGAAAATGACTAACGAACTTCCTTCCATCGTCCGTACTGCAATATTGCGTGTCCATGAACGGGACCACTAGCAGTCCCACGCAATCCGCCCGGATCGCGCACGCTGCCGGCTATAATGGTCGTCAACGCCGGAGACAGCCATGGATTCTGCTTTGAAGCAACGCTTGTTGGGTGCCGCCGTCCTGATCGCACTTGCGATCATCTTCGTGCCGATGTTCTTCTCGAGTTCGCCGCCGAAGCAGGACAGCACGACGCTGAGCCTCAGCATCCCGCCGGCGCCCGAGCGCAATTTCGAGACGCGCAATCTGAGCGTCGACGCGACGCCGAAAGGCAGCGCGGCGCCGAAGCCGGCCAAGCCGGTGCCGCCCGATCCGAACAAGGTTGCCACGGTCAATACGGACGCGCCGTCAACGTTCGAGGCGCCTGACCATGCGCCGCCGGCAGCGACAAAACCCGCACCCGCACCCGCGCCGGCAGCGCCGCCCGCGCCGAGTGCGAGCAAACCCGGCGCGACGCCCGTGCTGCCGCCGGCCCCCGCGACCGACAACGAAGGACGTTTCGTCGTCAGCCTCGGCATCTATGCCGACGCGGGCGGTGCGGCGGCGCTCGTGGCGAAAGTGAAGAAGCTCGGCTATCCCGCATTCGCCGAGGCGACCGAATACCAGGGCAAGGCTGCGCAACGCGTCCGCGTCGGTCCGTATGCCGATCGCGCGGCGGCCGAGGGCGTGCGTCTCAAGATCAAGCAGGCCGAGGACAAAGTGCCGAGCAGCGTCGTCGATCTCGGCGATCGCACGAAGGAGACGGCCAAGGCCGATGCCGGAAAGACCGATCCTGGAAAAGGCGATGCTGGAAAAGGCGATGCTGGAAAAGGTGATTCCGGAAAAGGCGAGTCGGGCAAGGCCGAGGCGAACAAGTCCGATTCAACCAAATCCGATTCGAAAGCCGAGCCCGCCAAATCCGGCGATACCCCGGTGCCGACCGTGCCGGCCGATCGCGCCGGCGGTTATGCGGTGCAGGTCGGTGCCTTCAAGGCCGAGGACGAAGCGAACAAGTTGCGCGATCGCCTGCGCAACGGCGGCGTCGCGGCGTTCATCGAGAAGGCAGGCAGCGGCGAGCAGACGATGTGGAAAGTGCGCGCCGGGCCCTATGTCGACCGCGTCGGGGCCGATACCGCGCTTGCGAACATCAAGCAGAAGTTTCAGATCACCGGGATGATCACGACGCAACCATGATTGACGGGACTCGGGACCCGGGATTCGGAACTCGGCGACAAGGATTCGTCCGCCCGCGCTCTGATCGTCCGCATGCCCGCGCGTCGCTGCGTGGCCGCTTTCCCGAAGGCCCGAGTCCGGGGTCCCGAGTCGCGTGATGAACTGGGCCGACTACTGCATCGCCGGCATCCTCGTCCTGTCGATACTGATGGGTCTGTGGCGCGGCCTGATCGGCGAAGTGCTCGCGCTCGTCTGCTGGGTCGTCGCGCTCTGGGTCGCCTGGCGCTTCGGGCCGCAGGTCGCCGAGCAGTTCAAATCGATCGATCTGCCAGCCGCGCGATTGCTGCTCGGTTACATCCTCTGCTTCGTTGCCGTGCTGATCGCGGGAGCGATCGTCGGGTTTCTTCTGCGCAAGCTCATCAGTGGCAGCGGCCTGACGGGCACCGATCGCCTGTTCGGCATGATTTTCGGTCTCGCGCGCGGCATCGTGCTCGTGACGCTGATCGTGCTCCTGCTCGGATTCACCCCTTTTCCGCGCGAGCCATGGTGGCATCAGTCGCAACTGCTGCCGAGTTTCCAGCAGGCCGCGCAATGGGCGGCGGCGCATATGCCGCCCGAGGTCACGAAGTATCTCGATCTGCGCGGGCTGTTGCCGGCGCTGCCCTCCGGGCTGCCGTCGCTGTCGCCGCCAGGCCCTGCGCAGCCCGGCCCAGTGCAGCCCGCTCCGATGCCATCCGGCCCGGCCCAGCCCGCAAAGCCGCAGCCGCCGAAAGGCGATCCGTCCAAGACGGTGACCGCCTGACGGCTCTGAAGCGGCGCGGCCAGCGGCCTACGGCACGGGTTGAACCCTGGCGGATCGGGCGCCATATCTTGTTCGAGGCGCCAGACCATCTGAGTTTGCGCCGCACAGACCGACCGAAACGACGCGTTTTCGGCAGTTTCCGATTCGATCGTCGAAAAACTTCTCGTGCCGATGAAACTTCGAAGAAGTATCATGGCGCCGCTTCGCGCCCTCGGGACAACAGTTTTTCCGTCGACGAGCGGCTTTTTCTTTGCTAGAGCGATAAGTCATGTGTGGAATCATCGGTATCGTCGGCAGGTCGGAAGTTGCTCCGGCGCTCTATGACGGGCTGACCGTCCTGCAGCACCGCGGTCAGGATGCCGCCGGCATCGCCACGATCGACAACGAGAAACTGCGCCTGCACAAGGCAGCAGGCCTCGTCAGCGACGTCTTCGACCGCGAACACATGCTCAAGCTGCGCGGCCGCATCGGCATCGGCCATTGCCGCTACCCGACGGCCGGTTCCGAGAGCACCGCCGAGGCTCAGCCGTTCTACGTGAATTCGCCGTACGGCATCGCGCTCGGCCACAATGGCAACCTGATCAACACCGCCGCGCTGCGCAAGCAGATGTACGAGGAAGATCGGCGCCACATCAACACTGATTCCGACTCCGAGATCCTGCTCAACGTGTTCGCGCACGAGCTGCAGATACAGGAGCGGCATGCGCTCAGCCCCGACCATATCTTCAAGGCCGTCGCGGGTGTCCACGCGCGCGCGCGCGGCGGCTACGCCGTCATTGCGCTCGTGCTCGGCTACGGCATCGTCGCGTTCCGCGATCCCTTCGGCATCCGCCCGCTCGTGCTCGGCGAGCGCGACACGGCCGAGGGCCGCGAATACATGGTCGCGTCGGAGTCGGTCGCGCTCGATATCCTCGGTTTCCGTCTCATGCGCGACGTCGCGCCGGGCGAAGCCGTGCTGCTGAGCGAGGACGGCCACCTGTTCAGCCGCCAGTGCGCTGACAGCCACATGCACGCGCCGTGCATCTTCGAATATGTCTACCTTGCCCGGCCCGATTCGATGATGGAAGACGTGTCGGTCTACAAGGCGCGTCTGCGCATGGGCGAGCGCCTCGCGGAGAAGATCCGCCGCCTGCGGCCCGATCACCATATCGACGCCGTGATTCCGATTCCCGACACCGCGCGCACGGCGGCGAGTTCGCTCGCGCAGGCGCTCGGCGTGCCGATGCGCGAAGGCTTCGTGAAGAACCGCTACATCGGCCGCACGTTCATCATGCCGGGCCAGAGCGAACGCGTGAAATCGGTGCGGCGCAAGCTCAATCCGGTGCAGCTCGAGTTCCGCAAGAAGAACGTGCTGCTCGTGGACGACTCGATCGTTCGCGGCACGACCTCGAAGCAGATCATCCAGATGGCACGCGACGCCGGCGCACGCCAGGTGTATTTCGCGTCCGCAGCGCCGCCGGTGCGCTTTCCGAACGTCTACGGCATCGACATGCCCGCGGCGGCCGAACTCGTCGCGCACGGCCGCACCGAGGAGGAAGTCCAGCATTTCATCGGCGCCGACTGGCTCGTCTACCAGGATCTCTACGACCTCGTCGCCGCGGTCGCCGACGGCAATGAGGAACTTCGCCACTTCGACACGTCGTGCTTCTCCGGCGAGTACGTGACCGGCGTCGAGTCGAACTATCTGCGCGATCTCGAATTCAATCGCTCCGATGCGGCCAAGGCGCGCCGCAGCGTCGCCTGACCGATTGCGAACGATGCGTCGACCGGTGCGTGTCGGTTCCGCGACAGCCGCTGCCTGGCGCACAAAGTTTTCACATCCTGAACGAAATACTGTGGTGTAATTCGTCCAGGGGGCACACAGATCGGACCGCGCGAACCGGGTCACGCCAGTTCGTCGTCACGCGGTCGGATCACGCGATCGAGCAGGGAGCTGCGAAGTTGGACCAGCGCAATCTATTCCTCGCCGCGGGCGATTGTCTCGACTGCACCGGAGTAGACGAGAAGCTTGCCCTCACCGATGCGACGGCGGCGGCGTTCGCAGCCGGCGTTTGCGCACCGGCGACATGCACGCCCGCCGATCCGATCGGCGTACCCGGAAGGCCCTTGCGCCCGCGGCTCGTGAGTCCGCGCGCGTTGCCGCAGCGCGGTCTCGGCTCGCCGCAGGGTCGCGCGGCGCTCGTGCACGCGGTCGCCCATATCGAATTCAATGCGGTCAATCTCGCCTGGGACGCGGTCTACCGCTTCCGCGACATGCCGGCGGAATACTATCGCGACTGGATCGCCGTCGCGGTCGACGAAGCGCGTCACTTCCGCCTGCTGCGGGCGCGGCTCGGCGAACTCGGACATGCCTATGGCGATTTCGATGCGCACGACGGCCTGTGGGAGATGGCCGTAAAGACGTCCACGTCGTGCCTCGAACGCATGGCGCTCGTGCCGCGCGTGCTCGAGGCGCGCGGGCTCGACGTCACGCCGGCGATGATCGCGCGGCTGCGTCAGGTCGGCGATGCCGCGACCGCGGAGATCCTCGAGGTGATCCTGCGTGAGGAAGTGGCGCACGTCGCCGCCGGTTCACGCTGGTTCGCGCGGTGCTGCGCGCGCGAGCAGCTCGATCCGGAGCAGACGTTCTCCTTGCTCGTCGCGAAGCATGCCAAAGGTGCGATCAAGGGGCCGTTCAACGAGCCGGCACGGCGCGCGGCCGGATTCAGTGCGAGCGAATTGCGTTCGTTGCACGCGACATCTGCCGCATGATCCGCCGCAGCGTCTTCGCGATTGCGCTGATCGTGATTTGGCTGGCAGTCTGCCTGGCTGCCGTTGGCCTTCCGTGGAACGCGCCGATATCGCCGAGCGAGCAGCTGACGATCGCCGGGCGCGACCTGCTGATGCGTTCAGGAACGGGAGATCACGATGCGGAGGGACTGATCGTCTCGGCGCTCGGCGAAGACAATACAGCGTTGCAGACCGCGACTCTGGGCAGGGTTCGTTCCGAGAGATCGCCGATTCTGCGTTACCGTATCCGTGATTTTCCAAAAGCGCTCGAACTTGCTCTGGTTTTTCGTCAGACCGACGCGCCGGATGACGTACAGACGATCTCGCTCCCCGCTCCCGTATCACCGGAAGCCGCTGTGGACTTGTCGATGCTGCCCAACTGGCGCGGCGAGATCATCGAGATCGGTTTCGCGGAATACCCGGTGGCGCAGGTCGTGCCGCCGAGCAAGGCGAAGTTCTCGCCGTTTCGCATCGACGGCGTGAAACTGCAATCGCGGTCGTGGAGCGAGATTGTGCCGCGGCTCGCGAGCGACTGGTTCGGATACCGCCCTTGGGCGCTGTTGTCGATCAGCGCCCTCGGTCCGGAAATCGCGACGTTCCCCACGTCCTCGTTCGTCGCGTCGATCGGTGCGGGGATGATGTTGTCGTTGTGCGCGGCGCAAATTATCTTGCGCTGGAAGATGCGCCGATTCGCGGTTGTCGCGGCCGCGACCGCATGCTGCGCCTGGTTCGCTCTCGACTTGCGCTGGCTCGGCGATCTCGTCGGAAAACATGTCGTCATAGAGACGCTGTATGCGGACAAACCGTGGCCGGAGCGCGCGCAGATACAACCCGACGAGGAAACGGTAGACGCGGCGCGCAGGTTCCGGGAGTTCGTCGCGCAGCAACCCCGATCGGACCAGGATCCGCGTACGTTCGTCCTCTCCGACTCGACATTCGCTCAGCTGCGTCTGATTTACTTCCTCTGGCCTCTCAATATCGCGCCGATGCTCGACACAGCGAATGCCGACATCGCGCTGCCGTCGGAAGCGCTGATCGTGCTGTTTCAGAGCGAAGCGAAATTCGACACGCAGGATGGCCTGCTCGAGCTGGCGGGGCGCAGGATTCCGGTGACGCCGCTCTACGACGAGAAAGAATTGCGCATCTTTCGTTCGCGCGGGGAGGCGCGATGAACGCGTTGGCGTATGCGATCGCATGGCTGCTGCCAGCAGCTACGGGTGCAGCGGTCTACCTCGCATTGTCGCCGGGTCGCGTGGCCGGGCGCGCCTGCACCGCATTCGGATATGGGACGCCGCTCGGATTGCTGCTCGCCGGTCTGTGTGCATCGCTGACGTCGCGCAACGCGATCGACGCGGCGTGGCTGCGCGCTTCTCCGCTGCTGCTGCTGATCGCGATTGTCGCGGCAGCGGTCGCCTGGCGGCGGGGATTTCGCTGGCGGGCGATATCCGCGAACGAAGCGGATGCAGGCACACCCGCGCCCGCCGCGCCTCGTTGGCAGAGCGGGTTGCTCGGCGTGCTGATGGCATCACTGGTCGCGCGCACTGTCGTCATCTTGCGCGAGGTCTGGTTGCGACCCATTTATCCGTGGGATGCATGGTCGGCCTGGGCGGTGAAAGCCAAGACCTGGATATTGTCCGGGCACTACGTGTCGTTCGTATCGATGCACGACTGGCTCGCCCAGCCGCCCTCGGTGAACCTGCGCACCGCGGTCGCATGGAGCTATCCCGATGCGCTCGCCTGGATCGACGTGTGGTTCGCGAGTTCGGCCGGCGGCTGGATCGAGCCAATGATCAATCTCGCCTGGCCTGGCGCGTGGCTTGCCCTGTTGCTTGCGCATTTCGGCCAGTGGCGAGCGCTGGGAATGATGCGCGAGCGCGCGTTGTTCTTCGTCTACGTACTCGGCTCGCTGCCGCTGCTGGCCGTGCACGCGGCGATCGCTGGCTACGCCGACATGTGGGTTGCCTTGTTCTTCTCTCTGGCGGTTCTCGCATGGATACGCTGGTTGCAGCGACGCGAAGCTTCGCAGCTGCTGCTGGCGGTCGCTTGTGCACTGGTGATGCCGTGGGTGAAGGACGAAGGTGCGATATGGTGTGCCGCGCTGCTGTGTAGCATGGCCTTCGGCGCGTTGCCGACGCGCTGGCGCTGGCGAGTCGCCGTGGCGGCACTGTCGATCGGCGTCTTGTTGATCGCGGGTGGACTACGCTGGTTGCTTGCGGCCCTGGGATTCATCGATGCAAGTGGCTCCATAGTCGATTCCCCGGCGGGCAAATTCGCACTGCTCTTCAATCCGAGCCTGCATCCGGCCGCAGTTGCCGGCGTGCTCCGATCGCTGTTTACGTTGCCGAACTGGAATCTGCTGTGGTGGCTTCTTCCGGTCATCGTGATCTGGCGCAGGCGCGAACTCGTGTCGCATGACTGGCTGGCGTTGCCGGCGCTGTTGATGCTTGTTTGCATCGGCGCACTGATGTTTCTCTTTCTTGGAACCGCCGCCGCCGATTGGGCGCAGAGCTTCACGGCGTTCAACCGACTCATGCTGCAGCTGACGCCTGCGCTGTGCAGCCTTGTGGCCCTCCTTCTGCGGGATGCGCTCATTGCCGCTGGACCGAGCGGTATAACTCGAGATCCCGCTGCGCATATCGATCTAGCGTGAACTTGCCCTGCCAGCGCGCGTGATCTGCGGCGCGCGTAGGCCGAATCCGCGGCGAGCCGGCGCACGCCAGGTGTATTTCGCCTCGGCCGCGTCGCCGGTGCGCTTTCTGCGCGATCTCGAATTCAATCGCTGCGATGCGGCCAAGGTGTGCCGCAGCGTGGCCTGACGATTGTGAACGATGCGTCGACCGGCGCGTGCCGGTTGCGCGACAGCCGATGTCGGACGTACAAAGTTTTCACATTCCTGAACGAAATACTGTGGTGTAATTCGTCCAGGGGGGTACACAGATCGGACCGCACGAACCGGGTCACGCCAGTCATGCGGTCGATCGCGCGATCGAGCAGGGAGCCGCGAAGTTGAACCAGCGCAATCTATTCCTCGCCACGGGCGATTGTCTTGACTGCACCGGACTAGACGAGAAGCTTGCCCTCACCGATGCGACGGATGCGCACGACGGCTGCTTGTATATGGCCGTAAAGACGTTCACGTCGTGCCTCGAACGCATGGCACTCGTGCCGCGCGTGCTCGACGTCACTCCGGCGATAACCACGCGGCTGCGTCGGGTCGGCGATGCCACGACCGCGGAGATCCTCGAGGTGATCCTGCGTGAGGTGTCGCACGTCGCCGCCGGATCACGCTGGTCCGCATGGTGCTGCGCGCTCGAGCAACTCGATCCGGAGCACACGTTCTCTCCGCTCGTCGCGAAGCATGCCAGAGGTGTGATCAAGGGGCCGTTCAACGAGCCGGCACGGCGCGCGGCCGGATTCGGCGCGTGCGAACTGCGTTCATTGCACACGACATCAGCCGCATGATCCGTCGCATTTTTTTCGCGGCCGCACTCGTCGCGATCTGGCTCGGCCTGTTCCTGTTCGCGGCCGGCGTTCCGTGGAAGGGCCCGATCTGGGCCAGCAGGCAGCTGACCGTGGAGGGGAAGGATTTCTACATCCGCACGGGCGCCGGCGAGCGCGACGCGGAGGGGCTCGTCGTGACCAAGCTCGGTGATGACGGCACGGCGTTGCAGACCGCGAGTCTCGGTCGCGTGCAAGCGGAGCAACTGCGCATCCTGCGCTACCGGATACGCGACTTCCCAAGTACGCTCGAACTCGCGTTGACATTCCGTCGCACAGATACGCCCGATGACGTACAGACCGTTTCGTTGCAGTCGCCGAGCGGCGGCGAGGTCGCGGTCGATCTCGCCACCGTGGCCGGATGGCACGGCGAGATTCGCGAAATCGGATTTGCCGAATACCCGACGCGCCAGCTCGTGCCGCGGAGCGTGGTCGCGTTCGAACCCTTTCACATCGACGAAGTTCGCCTGCAGGCACCTTCTTGGGGCCAGATCCTGCCGCGACTGCGCAACGACTGGACAGGCTATCGGCCGTGGGTTCAGCGATCAATCAATACGCTCGGCGCGCAACTCGAAACGGTGCCGTCGTCTTCGCTGACGGCCACGGTGGGAGCAGGCTGCGTGCTCTCCGTGCTGGCAGGCTGGCTGATCCTGCGCTGGCCGCGGCGACGTCTGCTTGACGTCGCACTGGTCACATCGGCCACGGCCTGGGTGTTGCTCGATGCGAGCTGGCTCGCGGACCTCGCTGGCAAGCACGCGACGATCGAGAGAATATACGCGGGCAAACCCTGGATCGTGCGCGAGGCGTTGGAGCCCGACGAGGACACGTTCGCCGCGGCGGGTGCGATGACCCGCCTCGTGGCGAAGGAGGGGGCGGGCAGGGTGCTGGTTCTCTCCGGTTCGTCTTTCACGCGGCTGCGCATGATCTACCTCCTGTTGCCGATCGATGCTGTGCCGCTCGAAGATGCAGCAGCCGTTTCGCCCGGGTCGGTCGCGCGCGCCGATACGCTCATTGCGGTCGTCGATTGCGTATGCCAGTACGACGCGGCGAGGGGGCTGCTGATGAAAGGCAACGCGACCTACCCCGTGACGCCCGTGGCGGAGCAGGGCGACTTGCGCGTGTACCGATCCCGCGAGGTGACGCCCTGAGCTGCTCTTATCTCGCGGCGTGGCTCGTGCCGTTGCTCGCCGGCATCTGCCTCTACCTCGTGGCCTTCGACTCGCCGTCGCCGGGCCGGCGCTGCATCGCTGTCGGCTACGGCACGCTGTTCGGCTGCCTGCTCGCTGCGTTGTCCGCTTCGCTCCTTGCGCGTAGCGACACGGCGCACGCATGGCGCGCGGGAACGCCGTGGCTGCTCGCGTTCGCGATTGTTGCCGCGCTGCTCTGGTACAGGATGCGCTTTCGCCGATCGGCGCCGCGCGCCACTGCTTCCGGCATCGAGCAGCAAATGTCGCTGCGGGCGAGCCCGCAGCATTTCCTCTGGAAACCGTGGCTGCTGATCGCGCTGCTCGGGTCGCTGGCCGCGCGCGCGCTCGTGATCGCGCGCGAAATCGCGTTGCGCCCGCTGTATCCGTGGGACGCCTGGTCGACCTGGGCCGTCAAGCCGAAGACCTGGGTGTTGCTCGGCCACTACGTGCCTTTCGGATCGATTCGCGAGTGGGCCGCGAACCCGATAGGGCAAGACCTGCGCACGTTCGCCGCCTGGACCTATCCCGATGCGCTGGCGTGGCTCGACGTGTGGTTCGCCAGCGCAGCGGGCGGCTGGATCGAACCGCTGATCAACATGCCGTGGCTGGCCGTCTGGGTTGCGATACTGCTCGCGCACTACGGCCAATGGCGTGCGCTCGGGCTGAGCCGCGCGCGCGCGGTGCTCGCCGTCTATGTACTCGGATCGTTGCCGCTGTTGACCGTGCATGCGGCGGTCGCTGGCTACGCCGACCTGTGGATCGCCGCTTTGTTCGGCTTTACCGTGCTCGCGTGGATGCGCTGGCTGCACGGGCAAGAACGGCGGCAACTGGTTCTCGCCGCGATCTGCGCGGCGACGCTGCCGTTCATCAAGGTCGAAGGCTGGGTCTGGGCCGCGGCGCTGTTTCTCTCGATGGGTTTCGGTGCGCTGTCGCCGCGCTGGCGTCTGCGCGGGCTCGCCGCCGTGCTCGTCGCGGTCGCCGCGCTCTTCTTCGGCGGATTGCATTACCTCGTTTCGCTGCTAGGCTGGCTCGACGCGAACGGGAATGTTCTCGAAGAGCGCGCGGGTCCATTCGCGGAGCTGCTGCGCCTGTCCTGGCACGGCGATGCACTTACTGGTGCCGAGTACGCGCTCCTCGCGTTGCCGAGCTGGAACCTGTTCTGGTGGATCGTCCCGCTCGTCGTCGTATGGCGCTGGCGCGAGCTCGTCGTACGCGACTGGTTGCGTCTGCCCGCGTTACTGCTGCTCGGTTGTTTCGCCGCGCTGATGTTTCTCTTCCTCGCGACGCCCGCAGCCGACTGGGCGCAGAACTTCACCGCGATCAACCGTCTCGTGCTGCAACTGACCCCCGCCGCATGCAGCGTCCTCGCGCTGCTCGTACCGGACGCCGCATTGCCTGCTAGAGCGATCGATACAGCTCGAGTACCCGCTGCGCACACCGATCCAGCGTGAACTCGGCCTGCCAGCGCGCGTGGCCTGCGGCAGCGAGCTGCTCGCGCAGGGCGGAGTCCGCGGCGAGGCGGCGCAGTGCCTCGGCAAGTGCATCGGCATCTCCGGGCGGCACCAGCAGACCGGTCTCGCCATCGGCGACCACGTAGCCGACGCCCGCGCCCGGAATCGCGCTCGCGACGACCGGCAGGCGTGCGCGCATGGCCTCCAGCAGCACGAGGCCGAACGCTTCGCTGCGTTCGATCGATGGCAGACAGAAGATCTGGGCACGCGCATAGGCTGCCGCGAGCGTCGCGTCGTCGACCGCGCCCGCGAAGCGTACGCGCGACTCGACGCCAAGGTCCTGCGCGAGGGCGCGCAGCGCGCTCTCGCACTCGCCGCTGCCGACGAGCAGCACGCTGATGCCGGGCAGCCGCGCGAGCGCGCGCAGCAGCACGTCGAATCCCTTGTAGTAGCTCAGCCGGCCTACGGCCAGCACGCGCGTTCCCGCTGCCGGCCAATGGACGTCGCGGCGCAATGCAACATTTGCCACATTATCCACTTTTGCATCGTCATGCCGGGATGCGTCCGTCGTCGCGTCCGCTTTGCCGATGCCGAGCGGCACGACCTGCACTTTCTCGCGCCATGGAGCCAGCGCGGCGCTCGCATCGAGATATGGCCTCGACGTCGCAATGATCGCCCGCGCGCGGCGCAGCAGCGCAGTTTCCCAGGGGCGGTAGAGGGCGTACATCGCGCGGACACCTGCATGGCGCACGTCGAGCGGAATATCGGAATGCCAGTGCACGACCCAGGGCAGGCGCCGTGCGGCGGGTGAGAGCAGCGCCCAGAAAGCAGAGACGTTCGGAACGTGCAGATGCAGCAGCTCTGGCTGGAAGCGACGGATGATGCGCCCGAGGTGCAGGGGGAACGACGGGCTCACGGGCGCGTACAACAGATGTCCATGACAAGCGGCGAGCGTGACTTCGACGCCGCCAGCGCTGAATAGTCGCGACGCGTCGCGCGGCGAGGCGTGCGCGAGCATCGCCACACCGACGCCGCGGCCCACGAGCGCGGTGCAGAGATCGGCGCTGGATCGTTCGATTCCGCCTGCGTGCGGCGGAAAGAATTTGCCGATGTGGAGGACGCGCATCAGACCTGGTGCGTCGCTGCGGACACGAATCAGCGATCGACTTCGCGCAGTCGCGGGCGTGCGGCGGTGTCGGATTGAGTGCCCGTCCGCGACTTCGCGATCTGCTCGCGCGCGTCGCCGATTTCCTGGTCGAGAATCGCCAGTCGCTGGGTCAGGCGGCGCAGCGCACGTTCCTGGCGCGATCGGTCGATGTCGATCTGCAGCATGCGGATCAGCGTGAAGGCCATTCCGATAAGGATCGCGAGGATCGGCGGATACGCGATCCCGAGCGTCTCGCCCAACCAGTCGATGACGTGCGGGAACACGGCGAGCAGCAGCGTGACCGCGGCAACCGCGAGCCACCAAACCGCGTAGCTGCCGTGCAGATGGTCCCGACGCACGAGAAAGAGGATCGTGCCCGCGAGCGCGAAGCCGATCACCGCCGAGACGATGAGAACGGTCATGCCGCGCCTTCTGCCGCGACCGCGCGCGGGCGGATGCGACCACGCGCGCTCACGCGCGCGAAGCAGAGGACAGTGGTATGCAGCATGTAGCGGGCGACGACGAACCACGACGCGAACACGCGCGATTTGCCGACGCTGCGTGGCGACATCACGGTCTGTACTTCGCGCAACTGGAATCCTTTCTGATACAACAGCATCAACACGCCCATGTCCTGATAGTCGAGCAGGCTCGCGTCGCGCGAAGCGAGCGTGCGCACCGCGCGGCGGCCGTATGCGCGCAGGCCCGAGGTGAAGTCCTGCACCGGAAGGCCGGTCAGCAGCCGGAAATACCACCAAGCAAAACGCTTCGCGGTGCTGAGGCGCTGGGTATAGGTGCCGATGACGACGTCGCAATTCGACGCGTTCATCGCCTCGAGCAGCAACGGCAGGGTCTTCGGCTGGTGCTGACCGTCTGCATCGAGTGTAATTACCTTCTCGTAGCGATTGCGCTGGGCGTAGCGCATCCCGGCCTGCGTCGCGCCCCAGGCGCCCAGGTTCAGTGGCAGGTCGATCACCGTTGCGCCGGCGGCGCGAGCGCGCGCGGAAGTGTCGTCGGAACTCGCATCGCTGACGACGAGGACGTCGCAGCCGAGCGTGCCGATCACGCCGCGCACGATGTCGCCGACCGTTGCCGATTCATTGCGCGCCGGTATCACCGCGAGTAACGGACGGAGCCAGATTTTTCGGGACAAGTGCCGGTACTCTTTGTAAAACAGCGTATTGTCCCGGCCGCCCCTCGGCCTTGTCAATGCAGAACCGGGGTCGATGCGGGAGAGAAGTGCGCGGCGTCTGCGCCGGCGCAGACCTGCGCCGCTTGAAAGGGCGATCGAATGGCTGCATGGGAAGCGTGCAGATGCATGCGGCTTGGGATCAGGCGCCGTAGCCAGTCGTACTTTCCCGGCGAAGCGGATCTGGAGAAGTGTCAGGCGTCGCGTCAGAATGGGTCTGCTCGCGCCTGGACGCTCAGACGAGTTCGATGTTCGCGAGCATCACATCGGGCACCCAGAGTGTCGACCAGCGCGCGATCTTTTCCCCGGCATCGAGTCTTTGCGGCGAGGTCGCGACCGAATCGCCGAACCCCGCAGCGTCGAGACAACGCACGTTGACGGCGCCGAAAGTGCCGGCGTCATTCCTGCTGACGACCCCGACGAGAATGCCGCAATGTCCACAAACGAGAAATGCGGCATTGTTCGACCCCTGACGATAGACGAGCGCGTCGCCTGCCGCCATGGCCGTTATCGACAGCTTTCCGCAAGGATCGGAAACGTACGCAGCCGCGTGGCTCGTGCAGAACGAACAATCGCACGCGCGCGGCGAGAGTTCGGCGATATCGAGCGTGGTCTCGAATGCGACGCGCAGCGCGCCACAATGGCAGCCGCCGGGAAGCATCATCCGTTTCGCCTCAAGCGCTGTAGTACATGCCCGCGGGCGGCTTGGCGAACATGGCTGCCGCTTCGCCGAGCTTCTCGCGCGGAATCGCTTGCGCAGCCTTCTGGTGGGATTCGATGTTGTCCCATTCCTCGATGATCGCGAGGGACGCAGTGTCTTCCGTGCTGCGCAGCAACCGGCAGGAAATGCATCCGGGACACTTCTCGATGACCGCGATGACGGATTCGAGAAATGCGTAGAGCGCATCTTCTGCGCCGGCCTTCGCTTCGAACTGATTGATGCGCGTGATCGCCATACGACCTGTCCTCCATGCGGAAAGTGTACCTGGCCCATCGCGTCGGCGTGCGCCGACCTTAGCGCCTGCGCGCGTCGATGAGGATAGCCGAAACGCCGACACTCCCAAGGATCTCGCGCTCGCAAGGCTTGCGCGCATCGCCAATATCATGCGCGTTTGCGCAGAAAGACGTGCGTCGCTCTTTCGCCAGCAACATGACGGGTGCACTCGTAGCCGAGCACGCGCATGTCGATGCCGTTCCAGAGATTCTCGCCCGCGCCGAGCAGGACCGGGCGGACTGCAAGATGCAGTTCGTCGATCAGCCCGGCACACAGGTACTCGCGAACGGTGGCAACGCCGCCGCCGAGTCGGACGTCCTGCCCCCGTGCCGCCGCAGTTGCCTGAGTGAGCGCGGCGTGGATTCCCTCGGTGACGAAATGGAACTCGGTGCCGCCGGCCATTCGCACCGACGGGCGCGCGTGATGGGTCAGCACGAAGACCTGCGTGTGATAGGGCGGCTCGTCGCCCCACCAGCCTTTCCAGCTCTCGTCCGGCCACGGTCCGCGGACCGGGCCGAACATGTTGCGTCCGAGAATCCACGCGCCGATTCCCGCGAAGCCCTGCTCCGCGATCGTGTTGTCGATGCCTTCCTCGCCGCCTTCATGCCCGTGCATCCTGCACCACATGCGGGAATGGAAAAACCACTCCATCAGGTCGGTACCGCCGGTGCCGAGCGGATTGTCTAGATCCTGGTTCGGCCCGGCACCGTATCCGTCGAGCGAGATCGTAAAACTCTGGACGCGAAGTTTTGACATTGCATTCCTCTCGGTAGTCGGAGCGAGCGTTCGGCCATGCACGTACGTGCGGCTACGAATAGAGTTCGAAGTGCTGCACGCCGGGTTCGAATTCGAGGAGAAAATCCGAATCCTCCGGATAGTATTTCGCGCGGGAGATGTCCGCGCCGGCGAACGCCTCGATCGCTTCGAGCGATTCCCAATGCGTGAGCGTGATGAAATGGGTGATGTCACCTTCGGTGCGTGCGAGAACGAAGGCGGCGCAGTTGCCGTTCGTGCTCTTGTAATCCGGGAGGGCCCGCTCGCGCAGGAACGCGAGGTACGCGTCGGCTTTCACCGTCGGCGTTCTGCCATGCCAGATGCGTGCGATCACGAAAAATCTCTCCGCTGGTGAGGTTGCCAGAAAGCGGACGAAGCAAAGCGGATGCCCGTTGCAGAGAGCAGCTGCACGAGCGCGTCAGTGCCCGGCGAGCCGAATGAGAGTCGCCAGTTCGTCAAAGTCCGAGAGTTCATGAATTCCAACTTCTCAGTGACGACGGCGCGCGGGACGCAAGGGACACTTCGACCGCTCATCCTCGCGACGAGGGGGGTGCGCCGGCCGGCTCCGACGCTAGACACTGAAATACCAGCGCCATTGCGGTTGCGCACAGGGCGCCGGCAGCAGCCACTTCGAACCAGATGGTCGCATTCATCGCGAGCGTATGCGCCGATATGGCCGCTACCCAATAGTGGTCGAGGCCGGCGAAGCCCAGCGCGGCGTAAGCTGCGATCAGAAGAAGGCCGGGCAAGCGAGCCCCGAGCTTGACGACGAGAATGCCCGCTGCGCCGACCGTGGTGATGGCGAACCACGCGAGATAGACCTTCGAGCGCGTGAGCCCGACCGGCAGGTTCGGGTACGCGGCAACGAATTCCGCGTTGTGGACGAAGTGGATCAGGCTGGCCGCGCAGTAAACGGCAAGCAGCGCCAGCAGGTATCGCGGGATGCGCGAGGATGCTTTGCTCGTCTGGATTGACGTCTGGCTCGGAACGGTGGGCATCTGATCCTCCATGCAAGGGGCTCTCATGCGAAGCCGCGATCGCGATGATCGAACAGTTCCCGCGGCGTGCAATTCACGATTCGCGCTAGGCGAGCATCACTGTACCCGTGACTATCGAGAGCACGCCGAGACACCACGTACCGATCACGGGACGATACAAGCCCGCCCGCTCGAGCGCGAAGAAAATATAACCCGGCAAAAACAGAGACAGGCCGCCCTGCAGGAAACTACGCCTGAAAACCAGTATGCAGCCGATCGCCTGCGCCGCAATCGCGACGAGCAGGCCGAGCAGTATGCACAGGCGCTCGAAGAGTAATGGCGTGCCCAGGTGCAATTGCGCGGGAACGACATCCGCATAGATCGCGGCTGCGGCGCATGCGGCGACAGCGAGAAGACAAAGGACGAGAGTGCCAAGCAGGTCGGGCGCCGAATCTCGCTTTCGGTGCATGTTCGCTATCCTGCGTCGTTGCCTCGCCGATTGCGGATCTGTGGCGAGTTTGGTGTCACCGATCGTTGGCTCGATTCGTCGCATTGGGCCCTGACGCTTGAGACAAGGTGGCCGCGGCCACATGGCCTCACGATACCGAGATGCACTGCGGTGGTCCAGCGGGGTCGAGCCGGGTTTCGGGGTTCTGTGACCTTTCGCGGCGATCCACTTGGCTGGATCGTCATGACGCGTTCGCGGCGGCGAACGGATCGAGGATGAGTTCCTGCGCGCTTGGCGGTCCACTCGATCGAATCGTCATTCGGTGCCGCGCGCTACTCTGCCTCGAGGCGCCGTTTCATGTCGTGGTAGGCGATGTGGATGAGCTCTCTCAAAGCCGCATCATCGTTCTTCTGGCCGGGCCTGAGCTTGACGTGCCGCATGAACCTGCCGGTACCTTCCAGCAAGCCGTTTGCATCGGGGAGTTCTGCACCGCGGAAGAACCCGACGTTCACGTGACCCCTGAACGCATTGACGTAGCCGAACGCGGCATCGCCAATGCATGCCGTGGGATGACCGTCGTGCAACAGCTCCCGGACGTCGTCTCCGCAACTGCGCATGACGTCGAACCAGCGTTGCGCGATCAGCCCCAACTCTCCGGAGTGCTCTCGCATCCAGATCTCAATCGATGGTTCTAGCAGAACCGAACCGGAGAACCGTAGAACCTTGCCCATTGCGATACTCCGCTTTCGGCATCATCCGCATCGAAGATGCAGCCTCACCCGCGGCGCGCCGCCTCGATGGCAGCGATGTCGATTTTCCTCATCTGCATCATCGCATCGAACGCGCGCTTGGCGGCGGCGGGATCGGGATCGGTGATCGCCTGCGTCAGGGCGACCGGTGTGATCTGCCAGGACAATCCCCATTTGTCCTTGCACCAGCCGCATGCGCTCTCCTGGCCGCCGGAGCCTACGATCGCGTTCCAGTAGCGATCCGTTTCGGCCTGGTCAACGGTCGCGACCTGGAACGAGAACGCTTCGGTGTGCTTGAACGCAGGGCCGCCATTGAGCCCGAGGCAGGGAATGCCCATCACGCTAAACTCGACGGTCAACACGT
>CAVYXI010000008.1:0-19036 GCA_963772435.1 uncultured Gammaproteobacteria bacterium
ACCAGCCAATCGCCGCTGGTTCTAAAATTCGCGTTGATCCACGTCGAACGCTTCCCGGAGCAGAAAAGCGGGACGCGGATTTCGCGGATCAACGCGAATAAAGCCGACAAGCCAACTTCGCGTTTTGCTGCCGCTGAAATCCGCGCGATCCGCGTCAATGCTCCCGAGGAGCAAAAACTCAGGACGCGGATTGCGCGGACAAGTCCCGATAGAACAAAAAACTTCGGGCCATTGCGGGCGCTAGGCCTGTACCGCGGCGAACGCGCGGGCGTCTTCGCGCCAGCGTGGCGTCTGCCTGATGCGCGGCATCACCTCGTCGATGCGATCGACGAGCGACCACATCTCGGCGTGTGCGGTGTTCATGAATCGCTCCGCGATCACCTGTTGCATGAACGTCTGCAGCGGCGCATAGAAGTTGCGCAGGTTCACGAGCACGATCGGGTTGAAGTAGAGGCCGAGGCGCTTGAGCGTGATCGCCTCGAACAGTTCCTCGAGCGTGCCGGAGCCGCCCGGGAGCGCGACGACGCCGTCCGATCCGGTCAGCAGGCGATGCTTGCGCTCGCGCATGTCCTCCACGATTTCGAGATTGACGACCCCCGGATGCTGCCATTCGACCTCGGTCATGAAGCGCGGAATGATGCCGACAACCTCGCCGCCCTCGGCCAGCGCGCCGTCGGCGAGCGCACCCATTAGGCCGGACGCGCCGCCGCCGTAGACCACGCTGCATTTTGCGCGCGCGAGCGCGGCGCCCAGTTCACGCGCCGCATCGAGATAGGCGGGATCGCAGTGCCGGCTCGACGCTGCATACACACATATACGCATGGAAAGTTCCTCGAACACCGATCGCCGCGGCTGCGGGCTCCGCGCATTTTAATGCGTCTTGCTAGACTAGCGGCCCGCCAATTCGGCTCCCGCACGGCATGTCGAACGCTGCACTTCCCAATCTGGCCGATGCGCGCCTCGCGGTCGTCGGCCTCGGCTACGTCGGCCTGCCGCTCGCCGTCGCGTTCGGGCGCGTGCGCGCCACGCTCGGGTTCGACATCGACGCCAGCCGCGTCGCCGCGCTGGACGCCGCGCACGATCATACCGGCGAGCTGTCGGCGGACGAAATCCGCGGCGCCTCGAAGCTCGCTTTCAGCGCGGCAGCGGACGACCTGGCCGGCTGCGACGTCTTCGTCGCCGCAGTGCCGACGCCGATAGACGAATACAAGCGGCCCGACCTGCGGCTGCTCGAAGCCGCCAGCCTCAGCATCGGGCGTGCGATCCGCCGCGGCGGCGTCGCGATATTCGAATCGACGGTCTACCCGGGTGCAACCGAGGAGATCTGCGTACCGATCATCGAACGCGCCTCGGGGCTGACCCACAACGTCGATTTCTACACGGGCTACAGTCCCGAGAGAATCAATCCGGGCGACAAGCAGCACCGGCTCGAGAGCATCGTCAAGGTGACCGCCGGATCGACGCCCGCCGCCGCCGACTTCGTCGATGCGCTTTATCGCGAGATCGTGGACGCGGGCACGCATCGCGCATCGAGCATCCGTGTCGCCGAGATGGCGAAGGTCATCGAGAACACGCAGCGCGACCTCAACATCGCACTCGTCAACGAGGTCGCGCTGATCTGCCATCGCCTCGGCATCGACACGGGCGAAGTGCTCGCGGCTGCGGGAACGAAGTGGAATTTCCTGCCGTTCCGGCCCGGCCTCGTCGGCGGACACTGCATCGGCGTCGATCCGTACTATCTGACGCACAAGGCGCAGGCGATCGGCTACCACCCCGAGGTGATCCTGTCGGGCCGGCGCATCAACGACGGCATGGCCGCGCAGATCGCGCAGCGCGTGACCAAGCTGCTCTCGCGCAGGCGCGTGCATGTTGCGGGCGCCGAAATCCTCGTGCTCGGCCTCGCGTTCAAGGAAAACTGTCCCGATCTGCGCAATACGCGTGTCGCCGATCTCGTGGCGGAACTGATCGGCTTCGACGCGGAGGTGGACATTTACGATCCCTGCGTCGACGCAGCGGAAGCGCAGCGCGAATACGATTACGAGTTGCTGGCCGAGCTCGGGCACAAGCACTACGACGCGGTGATTCTCGCGGTCGCGCATGCGCAGTTCGTCGCGCTCGGCGCAGCCGGCATACGCGCGCTGTGCAAGCCGGGCGGCGTGCTGTTCGACGTCAAGCATGTGTTGCCGAAGGACGCGGTCGACGATCGGTTGTGATGCCGCTGTCGCGGTTCGATTCATCGAACCCGCTTCTTTCGGCATGAAAAGGCGAAAGCCGTCGCGCGATGAATCCGTGTCCCTGCATTTCGTTCCTTTGTGGAGAAGTTGCAATGCGCGTATTGGTGACCGGTGCAGCGGGTTTCATCGGCTCGGCCCTGAGCGCGCGCCTGCTCGCGCGCGGCGACGAGGTATTCGGCTTCGACAACCTCAACGACTATTACGATCGTACGCCTCAAGGAAGCGCGCCTCTCGCGCCTCACGCCGCATGCGGGCTTCCGCTTCGTCAAGGGCGCGCTGCAGGACCGCGACGCCGTCGATCGCGTCTTCGCCGAATTCGTGCCGCAGCGCGTCGTCAACCTCGCCGCGCAGGCCGGCGTGCGCTACTCGCGCGAGAATCCACGTGCGTACGTCGACAGCAACCTGGTCGGCTTCATCAATATCCTCGAGGCGTGCCGGCACAATCGCAGCGAGCACCTCGTTTACGCGTCGTCGAGCTCGGTCTACGGCGGCAACCTGAAATTGCCGTTCTCGGTGCGCGACGCGGTCGATCATCCGCTGAGCCTCTACGCCGCGACGAAGAAGGCGAACGAACTGATGGCGCACACCTACAGCCATCTGTACGACCTGCCGACGACGGGACTGCGCTTCTTCACGGTCTACGGCCCGTGGGGGCGGCCGGACATGGCGCTGTTCCTGTTCACGCGCAACATCCTCGCCGGAGAACCGATCGAGGTGTTCAACCACGGCCGCCACTCGCGCGACTTCACCTACGTCGACGACATCGTCGAAGGCGTGATCCGCACGCTCGATCACGTGCCATCAGGCGACGCCGGCGTTCGATCCGCATGAAGCCGAATCCGGGCACGTCGTCGGCGCCGTATCGCGTCTACAACATCGGCAATCATCAGCCGGTCGAACTCGCGCGCTACATCGAAATAATCGAACAATGCCTCGGTCGCCGGGCCGAGAAGATTCTGCTGCCGCTGCAACCTGGCGACGTGCCGGACACGTACGCCGATGTCGACGAACTCATGCAAGACGTCGGCTACTCACCGTCGACGCCCGTCGAGGTCGGCATCGCGCGTTTCGTCGAGTGGTATCGCGAGTACTACCACGTTTAACGGGCACGTTTAGACGGCCATAATCCTGTGATGGTGCTATCGAACGTGCGCCTCGTCACGTTTCAGCGGAGCGCGTTTTCGAACTGAACAGTTCATTAACCAAATTTCAACGAACGCTTTGTTACGGTCGCCCCCGGTGTGTCTTTTTCCGTTCGGGGGATTCCGATGGTATTCCAGCAAATCGCTTGCGCGATGGTGTGTGCCTGTGTCGCGGTCGCGAGTGCGCCGTCGCATGCGCAATCCCTGATTGCCCCGGGCGCGAGCGGCGTGTCAGTCGCGACGATCGATCGAATCGTCCCGGACTATAGCGATTTCCAGACACAGGCGACGCCCGCGCCGAAGCAGGCGTCCGCGACGCGCGCCGGCGAAGTGCCTTTCTCGCTCGCCACGACGCCCGCGGAACTCGATGCGACGATCAGCTCGGCCGTGACGACGCAGGTGATTTTTCGCTCGCCGCGCAACCGCGTGGCCGATTTCGCGATGCGCCTGCGCGACGTGCGCTACGTACGCGGCGGTCATGACCCGGTCACGGGGTTCGACTGTTCAGGTTTCACCCATTACGTCTACAACAAGACATACGGCGTCGACCTGCCGTACGACGCGCCGGGCCAGTATCGCGACAGCAAAGCGATTCCGCGCGAGCGCATGCGCACGGGCGACCTCGTTTTCTTCCAGGTCGGCAAGCGCATCACCCATGTAGGCATCTATCTCCAGGACGGGCGTTTCATCCATTCGCCGCGGCCTGGCAAGAGCGTGCGCGTCGACAGCCTCGACAGTGCCTATTGGGCCAAACGTTTCGCCGGCGCCAAGCGTCCCGAAGTCATTTCCTGAAGCGGCAGCTCTGCCGCATTGTGCGCGGCGGCAAGTCGCGCAGCCTTTCTGTCCGTGCCGCGCATTGCATGTTCGCGCACGGCCCGTAGATACTGCCGAAATGAAAGGCGCCACCGGCATCCGACGATCGATTTTCGCTGCAGCCTGCGCGGGCCTGCTTCTCGCCGGCTGTGCGGCACCTCAGGCGGCGCTGCATGGCGATGCAGCCCATCCTGCCGCGCAGCGATGGCTGCGCACCGAGCTCTATTTCGGCGTAGGCCCGGTCGATGACGCGAATGTCGCGGCGAATGAGAAGCACTGGCGTGATTTTCTCGACCGCGAAGTCACACCGCGCTTCCCCGACGGGCTGTCGGTCTACGATGTGTACGGCCAATGGCGTTCGCAGGGGCACAGCGAAATTGAACGCCTGCGTTCGAAAGAGTTGCTGATCCTGTACGCGGATACGCCGCAGCATGGTACGGACATCGAGGCGATTCGCGCTGCCTGGAAGCGCGAAACCGGAGACCACTCGGTGCTGCGCGTGACGCAGTCCGCCGAGGTGTCTTTCTAGGACCGATCTCCAAATCGAAAACCGTTTGTGTCGAGCGTATCGGGGCGAAAGCGCCACGAAGGCGAAACGTTGTATTCGTAGAGCTTGCGGCTCATCGACTTCGCACCTTCGGCGCATCGCTCAGGGCGAACGGAATTTTTAGGATAGGTTCTAACATTCTCAGCGGGAAGAAAAATCAGTCCGCAAATGAACGCAAATGAACGCAAATGAGGCGTATGCCAACGCGTCGCTCTTGCTCATATTTGCGTTCTTTGCGTTCATTTGCGGACTGAATGCTTGAGGGGAAGCAGCAATGGCGGCGAAACTGCGCATCACACCGGGCGACATCAACAGCTTCATCGGCCTCGTCGTCGACAATCTCTCGGTGCTCGCGTTCCTCGCGGGCGCGCTGATCGGCATCTTCCATTTTCCGGCCGAGGTCATTTTCGGAAAAATGTTCCCGGGCACCGCGCTCGGCGCGCTGCTCGGCAATCTCGTCTACACGCGGATGGCGTTGCGTTCGGGGCGCAGCGATGCCTGCGCGATGCCGCTCGGCATCGACGCCCCGACGACGATAGGCATGGCGCTGCTCGTGCTCGGCCCGGCGTTCGTCACGTTCAAGCAGCAGGGCATGGACGAAGCCGCGGCCGCGAACGCGACCTGGCAGCTCGGCATGGCCGCGATGGTCGTGATGGGCATGCTCAAGACGATCCTCTCGTTCTTCGGCGACTGGGTGCTGCGGCACGTGCCGCGCGCGGGGCTGCTCGGCTCGATCGCGGGCATCGCGCTCGTGCTGATGGGTTTCTTTCCGCTCGTCGACATCCTGCGCGTGCCGATCGTCGGTCTCACCTGCTTCGGCATCGTGCTTTATGCGCTCGTCGCCGAAGCGCGCATGCCGCTGCGCATTCCCGGTGTGCTGTTCTCTATCCTCGTCGGCGTCGTTCTCTACTACGGCCTGGGCCCGTTCGACCTGCTCGGCCCGGGTTTCCATGCGCCGAGCGCGCCGCAGTGGCGCTTCAACCTGCCGTGGCCGACGCTCGGCTTCATCGACGGCATGAAATACACGCTGCCGTATCTCGCATTGATCCTGCCGTTCGGACTGCTCATGGTCGTCGGCGGCATCAACGTCACCGAAAGTGCGCGTGCGGCGGGCGACGACTACAAGGTGCGCGACATCCTGCTGACCGAGGCGCTCGCGACGCTCGTCGCCGGCCTCTGCGGCGGCGTCGCGCAGACGACGCCCTACATCGGCCAGCCCGCGTATCGCGCGATGGGCGGACGCACGGGCTACACGATCCTGACGGGCACTGTTCCTCGGCTTCGGCGGCGTGTTCGGCTATCTGTCGAACCTCGTCGAATTGATTCCGCTCGCAGTGCTCGCGCCGATCCTCGTCTTCATCGCGATCCACATCACGATGCAGGCGTTCGAGGCGACACCGCAGAAGTACTTCGCCGCCGTCGTCGTCGCGTTCTTTCCGGCTGTCGCGAACATGCTGGCGATCAAGCTCGGCACGCCGTCGATCGTCCCGCCGCAGCACTTCGCCGAGCTGTTCGCCCAGTCGGATCACGGATTGCCGGAACTCGCTGTGATCGTGATCCTCGGCAACGGTTTCATCATCACTTCGATGATCTGGGCGAGTTTCGTCGCCGCGCTGATCGATCATCGTCCGCGCCGCGCGGCGGCGATCGTCGCGCTCGGCGCCGCTGCTCACCGTGTTCGGCATCATCCATTCGGTCGATCCCAGCGGCAGCATCTATCTGCCGTGGCGTCTTGCTGAGGCGGCGCGCGGGCTCGTGTGGCAATTTACGGCGGCGTATCTCGTGCTGGCCACGACATTGCTCCTGCTGTCCGTGCGTCCGCCTGGCGGCCGCGCGCGACGCAGCGCTCTAACCCCGCCGCGCCTTCTACACCGATCAATCGTGCAGGCGAGACGAATTGGAGTGAACGTGACGGCAGTCGGAATGAAGTCTTCGGTCGAAGAATTCCTTGCCGATGCGTGGTCGGCGCTGAGCATTCGGTCGGTCGACGAACTGGACGATGTTTCGATCAGCGACGAGCGCCTCATGCTCGACTACCGCGGCGGCAGCGCGAGCGCTTTCCGCAAGCTCTATCGTCGCCACTGCGATCGGTTGCATCGCTTCACCCTGCGCATGTCGACTGGCGTGGCGGAAGCCGAGGAGATCTGCCAGGAGGTCTGGACTGCGGTGATCCGCGGTCGCGATCGCTACGCACCGAACGCGAAGTTCTCGACCTATCTCTACGCGATCGCGCATCGGCGCGCGGTCGACCGCAAGCGCTCGCAATGGCGCGCGGCCGAAGTGCTCGAATTGTCGGAACTTGAATCGTCCGGCCACGATCGCTTCATCGAAGCGACCACTGCCGAACCGCCTGAAGTCACGTGGCGCGCCGGTGCGGGTCAGGCGCTGCTTGCAGCGGTTCGCGGCATTGCCGCCGCCGCAGCGCGAGGCGTTCCTGCTGCAGAGCGAAGGCGAGCTCACGCTCGAGGAAATCGCCGAGGCGACCGCGACGAACCGCGAGACCGTGAAAAGCCGGCTGCGTTACGCGAACCGGCGTCTGCGCGACGCATTGAAGGCATGGCGATGAACGACGATCTCGATGCTGCGCGCGAACTGCAAAAGCTCTACCGCGCGACCGCCCGCGAGCGCACGTCCGCCGCCGTCGATGCCGCGATCCTGCAGCTTGCCCGCGAACAGGCGCGCAGAAACCGCTGGCGGTTGCACTTTTTGGGGATAGGCGTGGCTGCCGCGGCGGTGCTCGTCGTGATCGTCGGCCAGATCTGGCAGCGCCAGCGCGCGGATGCTGCGTCGCTGCGCGCGCGCTACGCGGCGATTACGCGGCCCTACCTTCTCGATCCGCAGGCGAGTGAAAGTCCGGCGGTGCGGACGGCGCGATATCTGCTCGAGCGCCGTGAACTCGAGCAACCTTCGCAGACACTCGGCGACCTTCCACTCGATCGTCTGCCGAAAGGAACATGAACATGCCTCGCTATCGTGAATTCGCTTGTGTCCTCTTGCTTTGTGTTTTCGCAAACTTCGTTCATGCACAGGAAAATGGCTATTCCTATTCAGCCGAATCCAGACCCTCCCGCAATTGCGGTGGTAGCAGCGTCATACCTGATTTCAAGGGCTGGATACTCGCGGGCAGCGCACCGCAGGATTACACCGTCGGCTACGAGACCAGTGGCCTGGTGAACGGCTCTCGGATGTATGGGTTGATCAGCTCCAAAGCGGATGCGAAGGGTGCCGGATTCGGCACGATCATGCAGATGATTTCCGCGGAAGACTATCGCGGGCAACGCGTGCGGTTTTCGGGTTTGCTGCGCCCGCGCGACGTCGAGAGCGGTGCCGGGCTCTGGTTCCGCGTCGACGCCTCCGACGGCAAGATTCTCGCTTTCGACAACATGCAGTCGCGTCCGGTGCTCGGCACGCAGGAATGGAAACGGTACGACGTGGTCGTCGATGTGCCCGAGCAGGGCACGAGAATCGCCTTCGGCGTGCTGCTGATCGGCAAGGGCAGGCTCGGCATCGATGCGCTGGAGTTCGAGAAGGTCGGCAGGAATGTCGCGACGACGACGGACAATGCCAGTCCGCTCGGTTGATCTCGTCGAAGGCGTGGGCGAAAGGTGAAGGATTCGGCACCCTCATGCAGACGATTTCCGCGGATGAGTATCGCGGCAAGAGGGTAAGTCTTTCAGCTCTTTTGCATCCGCGGGGCGTGAGTGATGGCGCGGGCCTCTGGTTCCGCGTCGACGGAGTCGACGGCAAGGTGCTGGCCTTCGACAATATGCGATCGCGCCCGATACTCGGCACGCAAAACTGGCAACGCTACGACCTCGTCATCGATGTTCCCGAGAACGGCAAACAGATTGCCTACGGCGTACTGCTGATCGGCACGGGCAAGCTCGGCATCGACGAACTGCGTTTCGACACGGTCGGCAAGGACGTGCCGACAACGGACGACCTCGAACTACCGAAAGCACCTGTGAACCTCGAACTCAAACAGTGATGGATTTCTCCTTGATATCGATGTCATGCATCTGATATCGATATCAGGCCGACAACGACCTTGAGAGCGCTCGAATTTGTGCTAGCTTGAATCTCGCTGGTGCAGTGGGGCCGGCGCAAGAATCGCCGGCACCTTTGAGTCCCCCTTGAAGGAGTCCAGTCATGACCACGCTCGCGCTCGGATCGATACAGGCCCGACCCTTGCCGCTCAACTGGCGGCGCATCTCGGCACTTTCCGGCAGTTTCACCGCGCATATCGCGCTCGTACTGCTACTGCTCGTTCCTCCGATCGCGCTGGAACTGAAGCGCGCAGTGATGCACGACAACGAACCGATGGTGGTCACCATCCACGAAGTGCCCGTTGTCAAAGACGAACCGCCGGTGCCGGTGCCGACCCCCGTTGTCAGACAGAAGGTGGTCGTTCCGCAGCAAAAGCCAGTGATCACGATGGATGCGCCGACGCGTCTTGATGTTCCTATGAGCGTCGACGTTCCGGTCGACGCGGGCAATCACGCCGCGACGGGGCAGGCGGACGGCCGCGCAGACATGGGCGGTGACGCTGCGCCGACCGCGCTGGGCTATGGCAATCGCACCGCGATTCCGTATCCGCGCATCGCAGTGGTCAATCGCGAGCAAGGGACGGTGTCGCTGCGTGTGCTCGTCGGCGTCGATGGCAAACCGCAGCAGGTCGAGATCGATCATTCGAGCGGCTCGCGTGCGCTCGATGTCGCGGCACGCGATGCGGTCAGGCGCTGGACGTTCAAACCGGGCATGCGCGCCGGAGTCGCTTACGCGGCCTGGGCGATCGTGCCCGTGACGTTCACGTTGCCGTAGTTCACGCTGCTGTAGTTGCAGGACATCGAACCGCGGTTCGACGTCTGGCACGATGGCGGTTCGGATTGCGGCGAATCGCCGCCGCACCGCGTTCAATGCGCCGCTTATCGGAAGATGGAGCGGCGCTACGTTGGTGCTCGCAATGCGAACCAGACGAAGGTGTTTCGACGCCGTCTAGATCGAAACGGCGTCGAGCACGGCGCGCTGTGGTGAGGCGCGATACTGTTCGTCGCGCACGCCGACGAACGACTGGAACTGGTCAAGAATCCCGCCGTAGACGTGCAGCGACAGCGCGGGCTGCTGCAGCGAGAGATTGCGGCAGCGATGGACATAGGCCGGATCGAGGAACACGGCCGAGTCGCCGCTGCCGAGCAGGAGCGAGCGATGCGGCTTGCAACGTCGGCGCATGCCCGTCGCCGTCGCTGAAATATTCATCGACCTGTAGCGCACCGTCGAGGACGAGCTCGATACCCCACAGGCCCGCATGATCGTGCAGCGGCGTGACATAGCCCGGCGGCCAGGCGATCAGCAGCATCGTGTAGCCGCCGTCGGGCGCCGCCGCGATCAGCTGGCGCCGGTAGCGTGGCGGTTGCGCGTGACCGAAGAACGAATCCGCGCGCGGACAGCCGTCGGCCCAGACGAGTTCGGTCAGCTGATCGCGCAGCGTAGCGACTTCTTGCGGCGCGAGATCGCCGCCGAGACCGTCGGTCACGCTGCGCAGCGCCGAACTCCAGTCCGCCGCGAGCGCGATATGCGGGTTTTGCACGCGCTGATTTTGCATGCGTGAACTCCTTGCGACATCGATGCGCTATGCGACCACATGCGCTGTTAGGAAAGCGCTAATTCGGCATGCAGTTTCCATTAGCCGAAGGCATATCGATAAAGAAATATTTTTGCTGCGCCAGCACATCGGAGCACCAGCATCAGAACGTATCGTCGAGCGCGACAGCGTTGCCGATCGCAGGATCGCTGTAGCCGTCGAGACCGGTCTCGGCATAACCGGCAATTTGACGGCGATATCGCGGATCTGCGGGATTCGAAATGCGCAGGTCGTACCAGCGCAGGCTCGCATCGGTTTCCCAGATGCTCTCGACTTGCTGCGTCGGGGCGAGCACGAAGGTGCGCGTGAGCTTCGTGTACGCGTCGGTGACCGCGAGCGCGAGCGGCTTGTCGTGTGTGTTGCCGAGGCTCAACCGCACGCGAGCGCTGCGCTGATCGGCTGCGACGACGATAGCGACGTCGACCAGCGGCTCGACGACCGCGTCGCCCGCCGCGTCATTCCTGAAACGGCGCAGGAAGCCGTTCGGACCATGCACCGAGAATTCGTAGGCGCCCGCGGCACCGGCCGACGGCCAGGACTCGACGAGCATCCTGCCGGGCTCGACGGTATAAACCCAAGGACCGCCCTCGTGCGTGCGCGAGCGCACATGCAAGACAGCGGTGGCGCCGCCCGTGTTTCGCAGAGTGAGAGTGAACAAACCATTCTCGCAGTGTGCCTGCGCCTCGATGCGGTAGGGCAGCGCGCGCGCGCGGCGCAGGCCGGGCTCCTGTGTCGGCGACTGCGGTTCGCTCGGCACCCCTGGCGTGAAGGCGGGCTGCGCGGCTGATGCGGTTCGGTCTCAATGCGGTGGTGTCGGGTAGCGTTGGCACCGATCGGTTCGGCCGTACGAAATCGAACGCGCTCGTGAGATCGCCGCAGACGGCGCGTCGCCACGCGCTGATGTTCGTCTCGATCAGGTCGGGGTTGCGCGTCCCGAAACGTCGTTCGATGAAGCGGATGATCGAGGTGTGATCGAATACCTGTGAGTTGACGTAGCCGCCACGGCTCCATGGCGACATCACGAGCATCGGCACACGCGGCCCGAGGCCAAACGGACCGGCTTGCCAGGTCGCGTCGCCGGCGAAGATCTCGTCGCCGCACTCGACTGTCGACAGGCCCTGCGCGCGCGAGGCGGGCGCGTAGGGCGGCGGCATGTGATCGAAGAAGCCGTCGTTCTCGTCGTAGGTCAGCAGGAAGACGGTCTTGCTCCAGACATCGGGATTGGCGGTCAGCGCGTCGAGGACCTGGCCGACGTACCACGCGCCGAAATCCGCGGGCCAGTTGGGGTGCTCGGAATACGCCTCGGGTGCGACGATCCACGACACCTGCGGCAGCGTGCCGTTCGCGGCGTCGGCGCGAAACTGCTCGAACAGGTCTGCGCCGTTTGCGGCGTCGGTACCGCGCCGGGCGTTCTCGTAGAGCGGTTCGCCGGGCCGCGCGTCCTGGTACTGGCGAAAGTACAGAAGCGCGTTGTCGCCGTAGTTGCCGGTGCTCGGGTCGCTCGTCCAGCCCCAATAGTTGCCTGCGTCGAGACCGCTGCCGATGTCCTGGTAGATCTTCCACGAGATGCCCGCGCGTTCGAGCCGCTCGGGAAAGGTCGACCATGCGTAGCCTGCCTCGGCGTTGTCTACGACGGGATCGCTGCCGGCGAGATTGCCCGTGCACCCCGTCCACAGGTAGTAGCGGTTCGGGTCGGTGGGGCCGAGCATTGAGCAATGGTAGGCGTCGCAGATCGTGAACGCGTCGGCGAGGGCGTAATAGAACGGAATATCCTCGCGCGCAAGGTGCGCCATCGCCGTCGTGCCCTTCGCGGCGACCCAGCGATCCCACGCGCCGCGATTGAACGCCTGCTGCGTCGTGTTCCAGTCGTGCGGGAGATCTTCGAGGAACGTCGCGCCGAGTGCATCGGCCTGCGGCCGGAACGGCAGAACGTGGCCGCCGTCGTGCGGCTGGCAGAGGATCGATCTGCCGTCGCGCTGGAAGACCGTGCGCGGATCGCCGAAGCCGCGCACGCCGCGCAGCGCGCCGAAGTAGTGATCGAACGAGCGATTTTCCTGCATGAGGACCACGATGTGTTCGACATCGTCGATCGTGCCGGTCGCGTTGTTCGCGGGAATCGCGAGTGCGCGCCGGATCGTTCCGGGCGTGAACGCCGCCAGCGCGCCGCCGCCGGCCAGTCGCAGAAAGCTGCGGCGGTCGAATGTCGTCATGGGGCCGCCCGTGAAATTTGCGCGCAGGGTAGGCGGCGCAGAAGTCAGAACGGCGGCAAAGACGTTTCACTATCGTGATTTCCGAATCGTGATCACCGGATGTGATCGTGAAACAGGCATTGATGGTGGTCGTGCAGCACCGCGACCGGATCCCGCCGCGCCGTTGACAGGCCAGTCCTGCGTGCGCACAATTGGCCTTACCAATAAGAAATACTGAGGGAGGCCCTATGCTGCTGCGGTCGGTTTTGCGTGCGCTGAGTCCAGTGTTGCTCGTCGCCGTCGGCATGATGGGCACGTCGATACCCGTCTGCGTCGCGGCGGCGGTGCCTTCGGCCGAGGCGGGACGCACGAGCGTCGATCTTGCGAAGGGCTGGCGCTTCCATTTCGGCGGCGATGCGAAGGGCGTCACCGAGAACGCATACGACGATCACGGCTGGGAGGCGGTGGACCTTCCGCACACGTGGAACCGTATCGGCGAATACGGCACGACGAGGTCGAGCGGAATCAACGACAGCCACGGCATCGGCTGGTACCGGTTGCGGTTCGCGACACCCCCACACGTCGCCGGCCGACGCCAGTTCCTGCAGTTCGACGCGGTCGGCAACATTGCCGACGTGTGGATCAACGGCGCGCCTCTCGGCAGGCATGCGGGCGCGTTCTCGCGTTTTCGTTTCGACGTCACCGACCGGCTCAGGCCCGGCGCCGACAACGTCATCGTCGTCAGGGCAGACAACAGCAAGCCTGAAGTCGGCGCGACGACCGAGAACGTCATACCGCTCGCCGGCGACTTCTTCGTGCATGGCGGTATCTACCGCGGCGTGTCGCTCGTCGATGCCGCCGAGACGCAGATCGATCTGCTCGATCACGGCGGCCCGGGCGTCTACGTGAGCACGCCTTCGGTCGCGGCCGATCGAGCAGACGTTTCCGCGCTGGTACGTCTGCGCAATTTCGGCGCGCGTGATCGCGCGCTGTCACTCGTCACGTCCGTCGTCGATGCGGAAGGGCGCGTCGTCGTCTCCGACAGCGCGGCGCTCAAGCTCGCCAAAACCTCGACATCCGCCACGACGCGCGTACTCGCGCTGATGAATCCGCATCTGTGGCGCGGACGCAAAGACCCTTATCTCTACGGTCTCGTGGTCGAACTGCGCGACGGCGGCAAGGTCGTGGATCGCGTCACGCAGTCGTTCGGCGTGCGCACGTTCCGCTTCGACGCGAACTCGGGTTTCGTGCTCAACGGCGAGCCGACACCGTTGCACGGCGCCTCGCGACACCAGGACCGGCTCGGCGAGGGTTGGGCGCTGACGCCGGCCGATCACGCGCAGGACATGGCGATCATGGCCGAGATGGGCGTCAACACCATTCGCCATGCGCACTACCAGCATGCGCAGGAATGGGTCGATGCCGCGGACCGCGCGGGCATGATCGTGTGGGCCGAGGTTCCCTTCGTGCACGAATCGTCGCTGACGAACGACGCGCCGAGCGCTGCGCTGATCGACAATGCGCGATCGCAGCTCACCGAACTGATCCGGCAGAACTACAACCATCCGTCGGTCGTGATCTGGTCGATCGGCAATGAGGTCGATATCCGGCCGACGCAGATCGGCACCGACAAGCCTGCGCAGTCTCTCGTCGTGCTGCAATCGCTCAACGCGCTCGCGAAGCAGGAAGACCCGTCGCGCGCGACGGCGTACGCCGACTGCTGCGAAGACGCGCAGGCGCTCAAGGGCTCGCAGGTTTTGAGCAACGTCGCCGACATCACGGGCTACAACCGCTATTTCGGCTGGTACTACGGCCAGCCCGGACAGCTCGGCCCGGCGCTCGACAGGTTCCATGCACGCTATCCGGCGATGCCGGTCGCGGTGAGCGAATACGGCGCGGGCGGCGCGACGTCGCAGCACACCGACAATCCGCAGGGCGGCCCCGTCAACATCTACGGCCGGCCACATCCCGAAGAATACGAAAGCTGGGTGCACGAGGAATCGTGGAAGGTGCTCGAGGCGCGTCGCTACCTCGCGGCGGTCTGGATCTGGAACATGTTCGACTTCTCGTCGGACCTGCGCGAGGAGGGCGATGCAACCTTCGTCAACGACAAGGGCATGGTCACGTCCGATCGCAAGACGAAAAAAGACGTGTTCTATTTCTACAAGGCGCAGTGGTCTTCCGAGCCCGTGCTGCACATCAGCGGGCGGCGCTATCGTCGATCGCGCCTATGCCGTCGTCGACGTGCGCGCCTACAGCAATGCCGATCGCGCGTCGCTTTTCGTCAACGGCGAGGCGCGCGGCGAGACTGCTTGTCCGGCACGAATCTGCGTCTGGCGCGAGGTCGCGCTGCGCAACGGCCACAACGCGGTGCAAGCCATCGCGAGCGTCGGCGGCAAAAGCGTCTCCGACGAAGTGCAGTGGCAAGCGCCCGACGCCGCGCGCGGCATGCGCATCGAAGCCGGCACGATGACCGGAACGACGATGGCCGACGGCGCGCGTTTCGGTTCCGACAATTTCTTCGTCGGCGGTGCGGGGAAGTCGCTCAACCCGTTCGTCAGGCCCGGCGAAGTCAAGACACAGAAAGTCGTCAGCGCCGGCAGTGGACCGGCCGTGTACGGCGCCTATCGCGAAGGCGAGTTCCGCTACGAGATCCCGCTGCCCGATGGCAAATGGCAGGTGACCTTGTATTTCGTCGAGCCCGATGCAGCGGTGGCGGCGTCGCGGTCGTTCGACGTGAGCGCGGGCGGCAAAACCGTGTTGACGCATTTCAATCCCGCAGCCGCGGCAGGCGGCGCGCTGAAGGCGGTCGAGCGCCGCTTCGCCGCGGTATCGCAGCACGGGCATCTCGTTCTCGACTTCAAACCCGTCGGCGGCCCGGCGATCGTCTCGGCGATCGCCGTCGTGCCGAGGTGAATCATCGTTTCGCCGCAAGGGATGACCAGGTTACGCGGCGGTACGATTTCGCACCGCGACGGAGCATCGTGTGTTCGTGAACGGACGACGCTGGTGGATCATCGGCCTCGTCACGCTAGGCACGATCCTCAATTATCTCGCGCGTACGTCGTTGTCGGTCGCGGCACCGACGTTGAAGGCGGCGTTCGCGATGTCGACGCGCGAATACAGCTGGGTCGTCGCCACGTTCCAGGGCGCATACACGATCATGCAGCCCTTCGCCGGCCGCGTGCTCGACGTGCTCGGGCCGCGCCTCGGCTTCGCCCTGTTCGCGGCCGCGTGGTCCGCGGCGAACTGCGCGCACGCGTTTGCCGTAGGCTGGCCGAGCCTCGCGATGTTCCGCGGATTGCTCGGCATCGCCGAGTCAGCGGCGATTCCCGGCGGACTCAAGGTCGTGTCCGAATGGTTTCCGCCGGCGGAGCGCACGGTCGCGACCGGCTGGTTCAACATCGGTTCGTCACTCGGCGGCATCATCGCGCCGCCACTCGTGATCTTCTGCATCTACGCCTGGGGCTGGCAGTCGGCTTTCGTCGTCACGGGCGGCGTCGGCTTCCTCTGGGCGGCGCTGTGGTACTGGAGTTACCGCGCGCCTGCGGATGATCCGCTGCTCGGCGATGCGGAGCGCGCGTACATCCTCGCGGGCCGCGAAAGCGAGCCGCCCACGAGCGACGCGCTCGGCTGGCGCGCAGCGCTCGCAACGCGCGAGTTCTGGAGCATCGCGATTCCGCGCTTCCTCTGCGAGCCGGCGTGGCAGACGTTCAACTTCTTCATTCCGCTCTATCTGTTCGAAACGCGCGGACTCGACCTGAAGCAGATCGCGGCGTTCGCCTGGCTTCCGTTCCTCGCCGCGGACGCCGGTTCGTTGTTCGGCGGCTATCTCGCGCCGTGGCTCATGCGACGGTTCGACATCTCGCTGCTGCTCTCACGCAAGATCGTCATGACGACGGGCGCGTTCTGCATGATCGGTCCGGCATGCATCGGACTCGCCGGCAGCCCGGCGCTCGCGATCGCGCTGTTCTGTGTCGGCGGCTTCGCCCACCAGATGCTGTCGGGCGCGCTGATGACGCTGTCGGCCGACCTGTTCGACTCGCGCCTGGTCGCCACGGCGACCGGCATGGCCGGATCCGCCGCATGGATCGGCGGGCTCGGCTTCTCCCTGATCGTCGGAGCGATGGCCGACACGATCGGTTATCACCCGTTGTTCGCTTCGCTCGCGCTACTTGATTTTGCCGGCGCCGCCGCCCTCTGGGCGATTCTGCGCGAACGGCCTCCGCGCGCGGCGGTTACGCAACACTGATTGTATACAATGCAACTTCCGCCGGTTTGCCGCTTCGCGGCGCGAGCCGGCGAGGCGGCCGGACGGCGCGATCACCAGTTCCACATCGTGCCGTCTTCGAGCCGCGCGACCGGCAGCTAGGCCGCGCTCGTAGGGATACTTCGCCGCGCATCGCCTCGTCGATGTCGACGCCGTGGCCGGTCGCATCGCCCGGATGCAGGTAGCCCTCGTCGAAGGTGTAGGCGTGCGGGAAGACCTCGTCGGTCTCGGCGGTGTGGCGCATGTATTCCTGGATGCCGAAGTTCGGGACCCACGAATCGAAGTGCAGCGCCGCGCCCATCGTCACCGGCGAGAGGTCGGTCGCGCCATGGCAGCCGGTGCGCACCTGGTAGAGCGCCGCGAGGTCGGCGATGCGGCGCAGGTGGGTGATGCCGCCGGCGCGCACCACGGTCGTGCGGATGTAGTCGATCAGCTGCTCCTCGATCAGGTCCTTGCGTCCCAGATCGTGTTGAACACCTCGCCGACCGCCAGCGGCGTCATCGTGTGCTGGCGGATCAGGCGGAACGCCTCCTGGTTCTCGGCCGGCGTCGCGTCCTCCAGCCAGAACAGGCGATAGGGCTCCAGCGCCTTGCCGAGCCGCGCCGCCTCGATCGGCGTCAGCCGGTGGTGGACGTCGTGCAGCAGATGATGTCGAAGCCGTACGCGCCGCGCAGCTTGTCGAACAGCTTCGGCACGAAGTCGAGGTACTTCTGCGTGTCCCAGACCGTCTCGGTCGGCAGCGCCGCGTCGGCCGGTTCGTAGAACATCTTGCCGCGACCGACGCCATAGGCGTCCTTGAGGCCGGGGACGCCGGACTGCGCGCGGATCGCCTTGTAGCCGAGCTCGATGTAGCGCTCGACCTCGTCGACGGTCTCGTCGATGTCGGCGCCGTTGGCGTGGCCGTAGACCATGACGCCGTCGCGGCTCTTGCCGCCCAGCAGGTCGTAGAGCGGCAGGCCGGCCATCTTGGCCTTGATGTCCCACAGCGCCATGTCGACCGCGGCGATGGCCGACATCGTCACCGGCCCGCGCCGCCAGTAGGCGCCGCGATAGAGGAACTGCCAGATGTCCTCGATCCGCCGCGCGTCGCGCCCGATCAGGCAGGGGATGACGTGGTCCTGGAGGTAGCGACGACGGCCAGTTCGCGGCCGTTCAGCGTGGCGTCGCCGATGCCGTGGACGCCCTCGATCGGTCACGATCTTCAGCGTGACGAAGTTGCGTCCCGGGCAGGTGACGATGACCTTGGCGCTTTCTATCTTCATAAAGGGTGCGTCTTCCGTTTCAGGCGCGTATCGTTATACTCGGTAACTATCTTAGTCTGCCTTGCCAATTTCGACAATATTGGTAAGCCCAAATCGGGATTTCTATGGCGAACCCTTCCCGCAACAGCAAGAACCGCAAGACCGCATCGGCCGAACCTGTCCGCCGCACCGACGACCGGCCGGCTCTATCAGAAACTCGCGAGCAAGATCTTCCTGGACCTCGCCAATGGCAAATATGCGGTGGGCGACCGCCTGCCGGCGGAGCGCGAATTGTCTGCGGAACACAACGTCAGCCGGCCGGCCGTGCGCGAGGCGATGATCGCACTCGAAGTGCAGGGTCTCGTCGACGTGCGCGTCGGTTCCGGTGCATACGTACGGCGGTTGCCGGGCATCGAGGATCGACCCGGCTTCAACGTCACGGCGTTCGAGCTGACCGAGGCGCGGCTGTTGTTCGAGGGCGAGAGCGCAGCCCTCGCGGCGACGCATATCACCGACAAGGAACTCGACGATCTCGAGGCGCTGGTGCGCCAGATCGCAGATGAGAACAGGCGTCCAGGGGTGAGCGAGAATGCCGATCGTGCGTTCCACATGCTCATTGCCCGCGCGACGCGCAACCTCGCGATCGCCAATACGATCGAGGAGTTCTGGCGGCTGCGCTCGACCTCACCCGAGTGCGCGCTGCTGCACGCGAAGGCGCGCGCGGCCAACGTAAAACCGGTCGTCGAGGAGCACAGCGCGATCGTCCAGGCGCTGCGTTCGCGCGATCCTGCGCGCGCGCGCGCAGCGATGCGTGCCCATCTCGCGGCTGTCATCGATCACCTGCTTTTCGCCACGGAAGAACAGGCTCTGGCCGAGGCCCGCCTCGCGATGGCGTCGACGCGCAAACGCTTCGCCAATATCGCCACGATCTGAAAGCACACGCGACCGGTCCGGCGCCT
>CAVYXI010000009.1:0-12002 GCA_963772435.1 uncultured Gammaproteobacteria bacterium
AGGCCTGGACCGCGGCGAACGCGCGCGCGTCTCTCGCGCCAGCGTGGCGTCTGCCTTATGCGCGGCAGCACTTCGTCGATGTGATCGACGAGCGACCACATCTCGGCGTGCGCGGTATTCATGAAGCGCTCCGCGATCACCTGCTGCATGAATGCCTGCAGCGGCGCATAGAAGTTGCGCAGGTTCACGAGCACGATGGGATTGAAGTAGATGCCGAGGCGCTTGAGCGTGATCGCCTCGAACAGCTCCTCGAGCGTGCCGGAGCCGCCCGGCAGGGCGACGACACCGTCCGATCCGGTCAGCAGGCGATGCTTGCGTTCGCGCATGTCCTCGACGATTTCGAGGTTGGCGACCCCCGGATGCTGCCATTCGACTTCGGTCATGAAGCGCGGAATGATGCCGACGACCTCGCCACCCTCGGCCAGCGCGCCGTCGGCGAGCGCACCCATGAGGCCGGAGCCGCCGCCGCCGTAGACCACGCTGCATTTTGCGCGCGCGAGCGCGGCGCCCAGCTCGCGCGCCGCAGCGAGATAGCGCGGGATCGCCGTGCCGGCTCGACGCGGCATAGACACATATACGCATGGGAATCCCTCGGGGTCGGTTCGCCGCGGCTGCAGGCTCCGCGCATTTTAGTGCGTCTTGGTAGACTAGCGGCCCGCCAATCGGGCTCCCGCACGGCATGTCGACCGCCGCACTACCCAATCTGGCCGATGCGCGTCTCGCGGTCGTCGGCCTCGGCTATGTCGGCCTGCCGCTCGCCGTCGCATTCGGGCGCGCGCGCGCGACGCTCGGTTTCGACATCGACGCCCGTCGCGTCGCCGCGCTGGACGCCGCACACGATCATACCGGCGAGTTGTCGGCGGACGAGATCCGCGGCGCCTCGCAGCTCACTTTCAGCGCCGCAGCCGACGATCTGGCCGGTTGCGACGTCTTCGTCGCCGCAGTGCCGACGCCGATCGACGAATACAAGCGTCCCGACCTGCGCCTGCTCGAAGCCGCCAGCCTCAGCATCGGGCGCGCGATCCGCCGCGGCGGCATCGCGATATTCGAATCAACGGTCTATCCCGGTGCGACCGAGGAGATCTGCGTACCGATCATCGAACGCGCCTCGGGGCTGACCCACAATGTGGATTTCTATACGGGCTACAGCCCCGAGAGAATCAATCCGGGCGACAGGCAGCACCGCCTCGAGAACATCGTCAAGGTGACTGCCGGATCGACGCCGGCCGCCGCCGACTTCGTCGATGCGCTGTATCGCGAGATCGTGGATGCGGGTACGCATCGCGCGTCGAGCATCCGCGTTGCAGAGATGGCGAAGGTCATCGAAAACACGCAGCGCGACCTCAACATCGCGCTCGTCAACGAGATCGCGCTGATCTGCCATCGCCTCGGCATCGATACGGGCGAGGTGCTCGCGGCTGCGGGCACCAAATGGAATTTCCTGCCCTTCCGCCCGGGGCTTGTAGGCGGCCATTGCATCGGCGTCGACCCGTACTATCTGACGCACAAGGCGCAGGCGATCGGCTACCACCCCGAGGTGATCCTGTCGGGCCGACGCATCAACGACGGCATGGCAGCACAGATCGCGCAGCGAGTGACCAAGTTGCTCTCGCGCAGGCGCGTGCACGTTGCCGGCGCCGAAATCCTCGTGCTCGGCCTCGCGTTCAAGGAGAACTGCCCCGACCTGCGCAATACACGTGTCGCCGATCTCGTTGCGGAACTGGTCGGCTTCGACGCGGAGGTCGACATTTTCGACCCCTGCGTAGACGCCGCGGAAGCGAAGCGCGAATACGATTTCGAGTTGCTGCCCGAACTCGGGCACAAGCATTACGACGCGGTGATTCTTGCGGTCGCGCATGCGCAGCTCGTCGCGCTGGGCGCGGCCGGCATGCGCGCGCTGTGCAAACCCGGCGGCGTGCTGTTCGACGTCAAGCATGTGTTGCCGAAAGACGCGGTCGACGACAGATTGTGATGCCGCGAGGGGTTAGATTCATCGAGCCCTGCTCTTTCGGAATGAAAGAATGAAAGGCAAAAGCCGGGCGCGTTGAATCGCGCGTCTGCGTTCGTTTCGTCGTGGAGAAGTTGCAATGCGCGTTTTGGTAACTGGTGCAGCGGGCTTCATTGGCTCCGCCCTGAGCGCGCGCCTGCTTGCGCGCGGCGACGAGGTGTTCGGCTTCGACAACCTCAATGACTATTACGATGTGCGCCTCAAGGAAGCGCGCCTCGCGCGCCTGACACCGCATGCGGGCTTCCGCTTCGTCAAGGGCGCGCTGCAGGACCGCGAGGCCGTCGATCGCGCCTTCGCCGAATTCGTGCCGCAGCGCGTCGTCAACCTCGCCGCACAGGCCGGCGTTCGCTATTCGCGCGAGAATCCGCGCGCGTACGTCGACAGCAACCTCGTCGGTTTCATCAATATCCTCGAAGCGTGCCGGCACAATCGCAGCGAGCACCTCGTCTACGCCTCGTCGAGTTCGGTCTACGGGGGCAACCTGAAACTGCCGTTCTCGGTGCGCGACACGGTCGATCACCCACTGAGCCTCTACGCCGCGACGAAGAAAGCGAACGAACTGATGGCGCATACCTACAGCCATCTTTACGACCTGCCGACGACGGGACTGCGCTTTTTCACGGTCTACGGGCCTTGGGGGCGGCCGGACATGGCGCTGTTCCTGTTCACGCGCAATATCCTCGCCGGAGAACCGATCGAGGTGTTCAACCACGGCCGGCACTCGCGCGACTTCACCTACGTCGACGACATCGTCGAAGGCGTGATCCGCACGCTCGACCATGTCCCTGCGGGCGACGCCGCGTTCGATCCGCTCAAGCCGAATCCGGGCACGTCATCGGCGCCGTATCGCGTTTACAACATCGGCAATCATCAGCCGGTCGAACTCGCGCGCTACATCGAAATCATCGAACAGTGCCTCGGCCGCCGGGCCGAGAAGATTCTGCTGCCGCTGCAGCCCGGCGACGTGCCGGACACGTACGCGGATGTCGACGAACTCATGCACGATGTCGGCTACTCGCCGTCTACGTCCGTCGAGGTCGGCATCGCGCGTTTCGTCGAGTGGTATCGTGAGTACTATCGCGTTTAGACGGCCATAATGCTTCGGCTGTGCGGTCGAACGTGCGCTTCGTCACGTTTTGGTGGCCCGCGTTTTCGAACTGAACAGTCCATTAACCAAATTTCAACGAACGCTTTGTTACGGTCGCTCCCGGTGTGTCTTTTTCCACTCGGGGGATTTCCGATGGTGTTCCAGCAAATCGCTTGCGCGATGGTGTGTGCCTGTGTCGCGGTCGCGAGTGCGCCGGCGCATGCGCAATCCCTGATTGCCTCTGGCGCGGCGGCGTGTCGGTCGCGACGGTTGATCGAATCGTCCCGGACTATAGCGATTTCCAGATAGAGACGGCGCCTGCGCCGAAGCAGGCGTCCGCGCGCGCCGGCGAAGTACCTTTCTCGCTCGCAACGACACCCGCGGAACTCGATGCGACGATCAGCTCGGCCGTGACGACGCAGGTGATTTTTCGCTCGCCGCGCAACCGCGTGGCCGATTTCGCGATGCGCCTGCGCGACGTGCGCTACGTGCGCGGCGGCCATGACCCGGTCACGGGGTTCGACTGTTCGGGTTTCACCCATTACGTCTACAACAAGACCTACGGCGTCGACCTGCCGTACGACGCGCCGGGCCAGTATCGTGACGGCAAGACGATTCCGCGCGAGCGCATGCGCACGGGCGATCTCGTTTTCTTCCAGGTCGGCAAGCACATCACCCATGTAGGCATCTACTCCAGGACGGGCGTTTCATCCACTCGCCGCGGCCTGGCAAGAGCGTGCGCGTCGACAGTCTCGACGGCGCCTATTGGGCCAAGCATTTCGCCGGCGCCAAGCGTCCCGAAGTCATTTCCTAAGAGCGGCGGCCTCCGCCATCGCGCGCGGCCGCAGGTCGCGCCGGCTTTGTGTCCGCGTCTCGCGTTGTATCTTCTTGCGCGGCCCGTGGATACTGCCCAAATGGAAAGCGTCACCGGCATCCGAAGATCGATTTTCGCTGCGGCCTGCGCGGGCCTGCTCCTCGCCGCCTGTGCGTCGCCTCAGGCGACGCTGCATGGCGATGCGGCGCATCCCGCCGCGCAGCGATGGCTGCGCACCGAGCTGTATTTCGGCGTGGGTCCGGTCGATGACGCGGACGGAGCGGCGAATGAGAAGCGCTGGCGCGAATTTTCGACCGCGAAGTCACGCCGCGCTTTCCCGACGGACTCTCGGTCTTTGATGTCTACGGCCAATGGCGTTCGCAGGGCCACAGCGACATCGAGCGCCTGCATTCGAAGGAGTTGTTGATCCTGCACGCGGATACGCCGCAGCATGGTGCGGATATCGAGGCGATCCGCGCTGCGTGGAAGCGCGAAACCGGAGACCAGTCGGTGCTGCGCGTCACGCGGCCCGGCCGAGGTGTCTTTCTCAGGACCGACCTCGAAATTTAAAACCGTTCGTGTCGGGCGTCGCGGTGCGAAGCGCCGCGAAAGCGCAACATCGTATTCGTGAAGCTTGCGGCCTTTCGATTTCGCGCGTCGGCGCATTGCTTGGGGCGAACGGATTTCCAAGGTAGGTTCCAGGTTCCCGGGCGGGAAGAAAAATCAGCCCGCGAATGAACGCAAACAAACGCGAATAAGGCGTATGCCAACGGGTCGCTCTTGCTCATATTTGCGTTTTTTGCGTTCATTTGCGGACCACATGCTTTGAGGGGAAGCGGCAATGGCGAAACTGCGCATCACAGCGGGCGACATCAACAGCTTCATCGGCCTCGTTGTCGACAATCTCTCGGTGCTCGCGTTTCTCGCGGGCGCGCTGATCGGCATCTTCCACTTTCCGGCCGAGGTCATTTTCGGAAAGATGTTCCCGGGCACCGCGCTCGGCGCGCTTTCGGCAATCTCGTCTACACGCGGATGGCGCTGCGTTCGGGGCGCGGCGACGCCTGCGCGATGCCGCTCGGCATCGACGCGCCGACGACGATAGGCATGGGCCTCTCCGTGCTCGGTCCGGCGTTCGTCACGTTTAAGCCAGCAGGGCATGGACGAAACGGCGGCCGCGAATGCGACCTGGCAGCTCGGCATGGCGGCGATGGTCGTGATGGGCGTGCTCAAGACGATCCTTCGTTCTTCGGCGACTGGGTCCTTCGATACGTGCCGCGCGCGGGGCTGCTCGGCCCGATCGCGGGCATCGCGCTCGTGCTGATGGGTTTCTTTCCGCTCGTCGACATCCTGCGCGTGCCGATCGTCGGGTCTACCTGTTTCGGCATCGTGCTCTATGCGCTCGTCGCGGAAGCGCGCATGCCGCTACGCATCCCCGGTGTGCTGTTCTCGATCCTCGTCGGCGTCGTTCTCTATTACGGCCTCGGTCCGTTCGACCTGCTCGGCCCGGGTTTCCATGCGCCGAGCGCGCCGCAGTGGCGCCTCAATCTGCCATGGCCGACGCTCGGCTTTGTCGACGGCATGAAATACACGCTCCCATATCTGGCCTTGATCCTGCCGTTCGGACTGCTCATGGTCGTCGGTGGCATCAACGTCACCGAAAGTGCGCGCGCGGCAGGCGACGACTACGAGGTGCGCGACATCCTGCTTACCGAGGCGCTCGCGACGCTCGTCGCCGGCATCTGCGGCGGCGTCGCGCAGACGACACCCTACATCGGCCAGCCCGCGTACCGCGCGATGGGCGGGCGCACGGGCTACACCATCCTGACGGGACTGTTCCTCGGCTTCGGTGGCGTATTCGGCTACCTGTCGAACCTCGTCGAATTGATTCCGCTCGCCGTGCTCGCGCCGATTCTCGTCTTCATCGCGATCCACATCACGATGCAGGCGTTCGAGGCGACACCGCAGAAATACTTCGCCGCCGTCGTCGTCGCGTTCTTTCCAGCGGTCGCGAACATGCTGGCGATCAAGCTCGGCACGCCGGCTATCGTCCCGCCGCAGCACTTCGCCGAGCTGTTCGCCCAGTCGGATCACGGATTGCCTGAGCTGGCGGTGATCGTGATTCTCGGCAATGGCTTCATCATCACCTCGATGATCTGGGCGAGCTTCGTCGCGGCGCTGATCGATCATCGTCCGCGCCGCGCGGCGGCGATCGTCGTGCTTGGCGCACTGCTCCACGCTGTTCGGCATCATCCACTCGGTCGACCCCAGCGGCAGCATCTATCTGCCATGGCGTCTCGCCGAGGCGGCGCGCGGGCTTGTCTGGCAATTCACTGCGGCGTACCTCGTGCTGGCTGCGACGCTGCTCCTGCTGTCACTGCGCGCGCCCGATGGCGCGCGCGAGGGTGCGGACTAACCCCGCCGCGCGCCCTTCGCCGATCAATGGTGCATGCGCGACGATCGAGCTGACGTGACGGCAATCGCAGCGAAGCCGGGATTGCAAACGACGACCATCGCCCGAAGCGCCGATGAACCTCGAGCCCGAACAGTGATGGGTTTCTCCTTGATATCGATGTCATGAGATTGACAACGATGTCAGGCCGAGGCAGCGCTTGAGTGCCATCCAATTTGTGCTAGCTTGAGTTTCGCTGGTGCAGGTGGGGCCGGCGCAAAATCGCCGGCACCTTTGAGCTAACCTTGAAGGAGTCCAGTCATGACCACGCTCGCGCTCGGATCGATACAGGCCCGACCCTTGCCGCTCAACTGGCGGCGCATCTCGGCACTTTCCGGCAGTTTCACTGCGCATATCGCGCTCGTACTCTGCTGCTCGTTCCTCCCGTCGCGCTGGAACTGAAACGCGCAGCGATGCACGAAAACGAACCGATGGTGGTCACCATCCACGAAGTGCCCGTGGTAAAGACGAACCTCCGGTGCCGGTGCCGATCCACCTTGTCAGGCAGAAGGTGGTCGTTACGCAACAAAAGCCCGTGATCACGATGGACGCGCCGATGCCTCTTGGGGTTCCCTTGAGTGTCGATGTTCCGGTCGATGCTGGCAATCACGCCGCGGCGGGGCAGGCGGACGGTCGCGCCGATATAGGCGGTGATGCTGCGCCAACCGCGTTGGACTATGGCGATCGCACCGCGATTCCGTATCCGCGCATCGCAGTGCTCAATCGCGAGCAGGGGACCGTGACGCTGCGCGTGCTCGTCGGCATCGATGGCAAGCCGCAGCAGATCGAAATCGATGATTCGAGCGGATCGCGCGCGCTCGATGTCGCAGCACGCGATGCGGTGAGACGCTGGACGTTCAAACCGGGCATGCGTGCGGGCGTCGCTTACGCGGCTTGGGCCATCGTGCCCGTAACGTTCACGTTGCCGTAGGTCACGCTGCTGTCGTTGCGGATGCCGAACCGCTATTTGCCGCTTGGCATGGCGGTTCGGATTGCGGCGAATCGCCCCACAATCCGTTCAACGCGCCGCTCATTGGAAGATTGAGCGGCGCTACGTTCGTACGCGCAAAGTGGACCAGACGAAGGTGCTTCGACGCCGTCTAGATCGACACGGCGTCGAGCACGGCGCGCTGCGGCGAGGCGCGATACTGTTCGTTACGCACGCCGACGAACGACTGGAACTGGTCAAGAATCCCGCCGTAGACGTGCAGCGACAGCGCGGGCTGCTGCAGCGAGAGATTGCGGCAGCGATGCACATAGGCCGGATCGAGGAGGGACACCGCCGAGTCGCCGCTGCCGAGCAGCAGCGAGCGGTGCGGTTGCAACGTCGGCGAGTGCCCGTCGCCGTCGCTGAAAGTATCCATCGACCTGCAGCGCGCCGTCGAGGACGAGTTCGATGCCCCACAGACCCGCATGATCGTGCAGCGGCGTCACATAGCCCGGCGGCCAGGCGATCAGCAGCATCGTGTAGCCGCCGTCGGGCGCCGCCGCGATCAGCTGGCGCCGGTACGCGGCGGTTGCGCGTGACCGAAGAACGACTCGGCGCGCGGACAGCCGTGGCCCGACGAGTTCGGTCAACTGATCGCGCCAACGTAAAGACTTCGTGCGGCGCGAGATCGCCGCCGAGACCGTCGGTGACGCTGCGAAGCGCCGAACTCCAGTCCGCCGCGAGCGCGATTTGCGGGTTTTGCACACGCTGGTTTTGCATGCGAGAAATCCTGACGAGATCGATGTGCTATGCGACCACATCCGCCGTTAGGAAAGCGCTAATTGGGCATGCAGTTTCCATTAGACGCTGGCATATCGGTAAGGAAATATTTTTGCTGCGCTAGCACGTCGAACGGGCACCATCAGAACACGTCGTCGAGCACGACCGCATTGCTGATCGCAGGATCGCTGTAGCCGTCGAGTCCCGCTCTCGCATAGCCGGCATATTGACGGCGAAACCGCGGATCTGCGGAATTCGAGATGCGCAGGTCGTACCAGCGCAGGCTCGCATCGGTTTCCCAGATGCTCTCGACTTGCTGCATCGGAGCGAGCTCGAAGGTGCGCGCGAGCTTCGTGTACGCGTCGCTGACGGTGAGCGCGAGCCTGCGTGCGGTCAGGGTTGCCGAGACGCAAACGCACGCGCGCGCTACGCTGATCGGCGCCGACCACAATCGCCACGTCGACCAGCGCCTCGGCGAGCGCGTCGCCCGCCGCCGCATTCCGTAGGCAAATTCACTCGCGCCTGAAAGCCGAATCGGCGGGGAAAGCCCTCTCGAACGAGGCGCGATATTGCTTGTCCAGCGCCTCGGCCTGGTCGCGCCGGGCGGCCTTGCGCAGGTCGCGGGCAAACAGCAGGGCGTATCGTGCAGTGAAGGGATTGTCCGCACCGAACTCATCGAGCATCAGGCGCCAGGCGCGCTCGTCCTGCGCCACTGCGCTTGGTTCATCGCCGCGCGCCCGCGCGATGGCGGCGCGCGCGTGCGCCGCGTCCGCATGAAAGCCCATTGCGCTTAGACCCGGCACGGCATCTATCTGGTCGAGCAAATTTTCCGCCGCCGCGAAATCGCGGTTGGCGGCGTACCAGCGCGCCAATGGCAAACGTGTGTAGGCCAACTCATAGGCGTCGGCGCCTGCGGCGCTGCGCTCCGCCGTCACGTCGTCGAGCAGTTTGCGTGCTTCGGCACCGGCGTCGCCGGACTCAACCAATGCCTCACCGAGACGCGAGTGCAGCACTTGTCGCCCGTTGTTGTACTCGCCGGCCGGGTCTGCGTCGTTGATCTCGGCTGCGCGGCGCAACAGATCAACCGCTGCGACAAACTCGCCGCGCTGGAACTTGATCCAACCCGCGATTCCAAGGGCCCTCGCGTACTGTGCGCTCTGTGCGCCGTTGCGCCGCTGGATCACCGGTGTCGACTGTGCAAGCAAGGCCTCAGCCTCGGCAAGTTGCCCCGCGCTCGCGAGCGCGGCAGCGACACGTTCGCGGTGGCGCGCGAGTTCGAGACTGTCCTCTGCGAAGGTCTCGCGGGCCGCGCTGCCGCTTTCCCGCACCGCCGCGATGGCGCCGGCGAAATTCCGCACGGCGAACAAGGCATTGCCATTGTCGAGCAGTGCCGTCGGGAAGAAATGGCCAGGGCCACCGTTTGCACCGCGCAGGAGAGCCACGGCACGCTCGCAGTGAGGTAGCGCCTGCTCGGCCGCGCCAGTGTTGAGGAGAATTCGGCAAAGCCGACTCGCGACGGGTGCGATCTTCTCCGCCCCAGCGCCATTGCGTTCGAGCAGGTCCAGTGCCTGTCGCCCGGCAGCGAGTGCGTCGGGCATGCGGCGTTCGTTCTGCAGCGTCCAGGCTAGCGCTTCCAGTGAATCGGCGAGCTGTTGCCAGTTCTCGCCGTCGTAACGCTGCGTCAATTCGATCGCGCGTCGGGCCACCTTTTCGGACTCGTTCGAGGATTGCCCGGAGGCAAGGATGCTCTGTGCCTCCTCGCTGAGGCTGCGCGCTGCAGCAGTCGGCTCGTCCAGGGCGGGATCGAGATAGAGCGCGGCCGCGCGGTCGAGCAACGGCCTGCCCGCGTCGCGCTCATTGATGCCCCGGTAGGCATTGCCGAGCGCCTCAAGCAGGCGCGCACGCACACGCGGCTCGCCGGTCAGCTCTGTATCGATGCGCGTGGCGCCGCGGTCGAGCACTTCGCGTGCGGAGAAATCGTGGCGCTCACCCTGGGTCGGATCGCTTAGCGCGAAGGTCGACACGAGGAAATCGACGGCCCGCTCAGGCTACGCGCGCCTCATCACGCGTGCGTCGTTCGGCCAGCACTGTGCGCCAGGTGAAGCCGACCGCAAGTGCGAGCACGAAGGTGCCGACAGCGAACGCTGGCCAGAACCGGCGCAGCACGCGTGACGCGAGGTAGACGAACGTCGGCTTGCGCGCGAGCACGGGCTTGTGCGCCGCGATGCGCTCGATATCTTCGGCCAGCGCCTGCGCAGACGCGTAGCGCTGCGCGGGATCGAGCGCGCAGGCGCGCGCGACGATCGCGTCGAGGTCACCGCGTAGGCGCGTGCGCCACGCCACGCTCGAGGCGCTCGGCAATTGCATCGTCGCGGGATGATTCTTGTCGAACGGCTGTGGCGCCGCGTCGGCGAGAAGCCCGTACAGCAACAGGCCAAGCGAGTACACATCTGAGGCCGTCGTCGGCGTCTCGCCGCGAGCCTGTTCCGGACTCGCATAGCGCGGCGTCAGCGCATAGTCGTGTACAGCACCCGCTTCGGCGCGGTCGAGCGCGCGGCGCGATGCCGAAATCGAGCAGTACCGGCACGCCGTCCGCGCGCACCAGCACGTTCGACGGTTTCAGATCGCAATGCACGATCAGACGCTGATGCGCAAACTGCAGCGTTTTGCAAATTGATACGAATATACCCACGCGTTCGTCGAGGCCCTTGCCGGCAGCCCAGGCATCGAGCGCCACGCCCTCGACATATTCCATGATGAGGTAGGGCGCCCCGCCGGCGTCGCACCGCCATCGAGCAGGCGCGCGATCTGCGGGTGCTGCAAGTCGGCCAGCAACTGCCGCTCGCGCGCGAAGCGGGCATGCTGTCTCCTCGTCGGCGAGGCCGCGGATCAGCTTGATTGCGGCCTGCTGCCGGAAGTGCCCGTCGACGCGTTCGGCCAGATACACCGCGCCCATGCCGCCGTGGCCGAGTTCATGCTGCAGACGCCAGGGGCCAAGCGTGTCGCCGGCGCGCAACTCGGTATTGTTGAATTGCGCGAGCAAGGCACTGCACCGACGTGCGGCCGCGTGTCTGCGTCGCGCTGGCGGCGTCGAGGAGCGCGAGCACTTCGCGGATCAGCTTCGCGTCGGTAGTGCGCGCGAGCAATGCGGCCTCGCGCTCGACCGCGGGCAAGTCGCGAGCCAATTCGAACAGGTCGCGCAGCTGGCTCATTGCCGCGGCCTCAGGGCGCCAGCGCGCGGTTGACGAAGGCGCGCGCGAAATACAGATCGCGGTCGACGGTCGGCACGGAAATATCCAGCGCCTGCGCGATCTCTTCGCGCGTCATGCCGCCGAAATAAGCCAGCTCCTGCGCCTTCGCCGCTCGCGCATCGATGCGCTCGAGCTGGCGCATCGTGTCGTCGAGTTCGACCACATCCATCGCGCCGCTCTCGCCAGGCACGTTGTGGGCGCGGCGCAGCGTGATCGTCAGGTTCGCGCCGAGCCTGCGTCCAGCGACGATCGAGCGCGCGCGGTCGACGAGGATGGAACGCATGTACAGCGCGCCGACCGCAAGAAAGTGCGCCCGATTGGCGAAGCGCTTGTCCGCGCCGAACACGCACGCCAACGCTTCGTGCACGAGGTCGGTCGGATCGAGCGTGACAGTCGTGGATTCGGCGCGAAGGCGGCTGGCGGCGATCTGCCGCAGCCGGTCGTACAGCTCGGGCATGACTGGGTCGAGCGCATTCTTGTCGCCCGCATGCCAAGCCTGCAGGCGCAGAGTGATGTCTGAACTCACGCAGGTCTCGCGGTGTGGCGGCCCCACACGCATGATCGGGCATTGCGCAGGCCAAATCCACACGCGGCCGCACATCGACACGCCGAACTGGCGCCGCGTGCCCTGACATGCGGCGCAGCGCACACCGCGATATACGCAAAACTATGTGACGCAGTTCAC
>CAVYXI010000010.1:0-78353 GCA_963772435.1 uncultured Gammaproteobacteria bacterium
CAAGGTGCTCGGCATCGGCGTTCTCGCGTTGCTGATGCTGATTCCTCTCGGCCACGTGCAGGGCCTGATCTTCGAACGCAACGGCTTGCGCGAAAAGGCGCTTGCCGACATCGCGCAGCGCTGGGGTGCCGCGCAGGACATCGGCGGGCCGGTGCTAGCGATACCGAAGCGCTCGCATGTCCGCGTCAACGACGCGTGGACGACGCAGGAAAGCACCGAGATTCTGCTCGCAGATCAGCTCGTCTTCGAATCGAAGATGTCGCCGCAGGTGCGCAGGTACGGCATCTACTCGACGCCGGTGTACGAGGCGGAGATCAAGATCGCGGTCACTTCCTCGCGCGAGATCTGGCGCGCTCGGCCCCGCCGCATCGGAGGCGCAGGGCAGCACCGACGAGGGTTTCCGATCGGCGACTGCGCGGGCGCGGACGTGCGCGGCATCCGCCGCATCTCGGTGTTGCGCATCGACAGCGCGGAGTACACGTTTGGCCCGTCGAGTTCGGGGGCGGGCGTCCTGCGCACGATCTCGCTGCCGATCGACGTGAGCAATTGGACGGACGAGGCGCATGAGTTCAAGCTCGACCTGACGCCGGCACGGCGAGCCTGCATTTCCTGCCGCTGGCGCGGCACACGGAGGCGGGCATGACCGCGCCCTGGGCGAATCCGAGCTTCAACGGCGCGTTCCTGCCGGCGGAGCACAACGTCAGCCCGCAGGGCTTCGACGCGCGCTGGCAGGTGCTCGATCTCAACCGCAGCTACGGCCAGCACTGGCAGGAGGAAGCGCGCCCGGTCGATGCCGCGAGCGCCGCGTTCGGCGTGAGCCTGTATCAGCCGGCCGACCTCTACCAGCGCAACGAGCGCGCCGGCAAATACGGCGTGCTCTTCATCTCGCTGACGTTCGTCGCCTTCTTCCTGTTCGAAGTGCTCAAGCGCCTGCGCGTACACCCCGTGCAGTATTTGCTCGTCGGCCTGGCGCTGACGACCTTCTACGTCGTGCTGCTCGCGTTCTCCGAGCAGATCGGCTTCGCCTTCGCCTATCTCTTCGCCGCGACCGCCGTCGTGCTGCTCGTCGGCGGCTACGCGGCGGCCGTTCTGCGCGCGAAACGCGCGGGCTGGATGCTCGCGGGCACGCTCGCCTTCGTCTACGCGCTGCTGTACGGTCTCGTCGTCAGCGAACAGTACTCGCTGCTGATGGGCGCGATCGCGCTGCTCGTCGTCGTCGCGGCGCTGATGTTCCTTACGCGCAAAGTGGATTGGTATACTTACAGCGTCTAGCAGAATCTACTGCGCTCGATAATTCGCACGCCGGCGGTGCTCGGAATCCTCATGTACTCGCATGTACACTCCGATTCCTGCGCGCCGCCGACGCGCGAATTCTCTTCGCTCGCTACGATTCTGCCAGACGCTTTCAGTACGGTGTCGGCGACACCCGTCGCGTAAATTCGAGAATATTGCCATGCACCGTGCCTTGCTTGCGATCGAAACAGCCACCGAGAATTGCTCGGCTGCCCTCAGCATCGGCGACCTGCTGATCGAGCGCAGCGAGATCGCGCCGCGCCGCCACGCCGAGCTGATCCTGCCGATGATCGAGTCGCTGCTGACGGAGGCCGGTATCCGCCGCCGCGACCTGGTCGGCGTCGCGGTCGGTCGCGGTCCCGGCGCGTTCACGGGCGTGCGCCTTGCGATCTCGGTGGCGCAGGGTCTCGCGCTCGGGCTCGACCTGCCGGTCGTGCCGGTCTCGTCGCTCGCGGCGCTCGCGCTCGATGCCCCGGCCGATGAAAATCCCGGCGCCGCGATCCTCGCGGTGATCGATGCGCGCATGGGCGAGGTCTACGCGGGCGCGTTCCGCCGCACCGCCGACGGGCTCGTCGAGGCGCTCGGCCCGGAGTCGGTCGGACCCGCGCAGAAGCTCGTCGTGCCGCAGGATTGCCAGTGGTCGGTGATCGGCAGCGGCTGGAACGCGTACCGCGACGCGTTGCTCGCGAGGCTGCCGTCGCCGCCGCGTTTCGCCGACGGCGCGCGCTATCCGCAGGCGCGCGCGATCGCACGCCTCGCCGCCGCGCAGTTCGCGCGCGGGGCAGGCGTCATGCCGGAACTTGCGCTGCCGGTCTATCTGCGCGACAAGGTCGCGCTGACGCTCGACGAACAGCGCGCGCGTTGAGGGTCAGATCCGTTCCATCCAGAAGCTGCCGCCGCCGTACGCGTGACCGCCCGGCAACGCGAGCGCCTCGCGAACCTGGTCAGGGAAGCGGCAGTGAGCGTAGTTGCAGCCGAACACGACCCTGAAAGCCGTGCTGTGCATCAGCAACGCACGCAACAGATACTGCTCGTTCCAACTGCGGTTCTCGTCGATCACCCATTCACGCTTGTAGTCTTCGGGCAGGAAGATGTCGTGGATGCGGATGCGGACGCCGCTGACCAGTCGCGGCAGAACCTCGAAGTACAGGAAATTGACGTCGCTGTCGGTCTTGGCGACGTGCGATGAGTCGATGAAGAGCACGTCGCCCGCGCGCAGGCGGGAGAGTTCCTCGAGCGGAACGTCCTGTACCTTGCTTTCGATCAGGCGCGCGACACCCGCAATGTCGTGGCGCAGGAACTCGCGCGGATAAGGCTCGATACAGGTGATTTCCATCGTTCCATCGAGGAACCGGCGATTTACATCCGCAGCGAGCAGCGTGGAAAAGCCGGAGCCGACCTCGATCAGGCGGGCGGGCCTCCATTCGCGTAGCAGCACGAAAAACGCGCGTGAGTCGAGCCAGCTGAATTGCGAATTGCGCGTATAGAACGCGGCAAGATCCGGCGTTTCCTCGAGCTGTTCTGGGTAGTCGTAGTCCCCGATGAATCGGGGGAATGCCTCGCACAGAACACGCAGATGCTCGGCATCGGCGAAATCGAGGCCGAGGACTTGCGGATCCTGCGGCCATACGCGCTGCGGTCCACGTCCGCGGGATTGACGATCGACGAGTAAAAGTGACCGTTCTCAAATGCCGCAGAGGGTGGCGCCTCGCTGAGTTCTCGACGGCGCACGCGCGTGAGCAGTTGGGTTCGTAGACGGGCCTTCTTTGATGCTTCCATCGTAGTCGCACTCCCATCGGTGTCTCGTACTCGCTGCAGCGAGAGACAGTTCATTCCGGTTTGGGTTCCCGTATCATCCACGAGGGCGGCATTCATACCTCTGGAGCGCAATCCGATGACAGTCGGTCCCTTGCGCAGGCAATTTGATCAGAAGTGGCGACTGCGTACGTAGCAGAATGCGCGCTCGTCACCGGCTGCAGTCGCGGGGTCCGAACTCTTCGTGTTGCCGAAATTCGCGTAGTCGAGCACGTCCCATCCGGCGCGCTGCAACACGCGACGCAATCCCGCATTCGTGAACATCCAGTAGTTTGTCGCGTCGTTGTTGCATTCGCTCTCACCGACGAGATACGCCGCCGGTATGCCCTGCATGTCGACGCGTTGCTGATTGAATTCGTTCGAGCGACTGGCGCCGTCCGCAACGATGTTGAAGCGGGTAACGCGGGTGCTGACGAACGCGAAGCGTGCCTGCTTCGCGAGCGACTCCAGTGCGGCAAACGGATTCTTCAGGTGGTAAAGAATTCCAAGAAAGTAGGCCAGCTCGTAGCGCGTCGCTGGAAGCTGGAAGTCCCGGTCGAGATCGCCTTCCTGGATCACCACTCGCGATCCGAGCGCTTCCTTGAGCGCCCGCACGCCACGGCAGCTGTTGAAGTTCGTCGGCGGAAAATCCGCCACATGCGCGTTCAGGCCGAGCGATTCCATGAAGAAGGCGGTGTCGCCGTCGGCGGCGCCGATGTCGACGATCAGTCCGTCACCAACCTGATCCAGAAAATGCCTGTTTGCGCCCGTGAGCATTCGATTGAGCAACCCGAAGTTGTCGAGGGTTCCATAGGGATACCAGCCGAACTCCCGAGGATCGATTTCTTGCTTCGTGCGACCTATTTCGGTCTCGAATTTCGTCGCCAGGCGTTCGATCTCGGAGATTTCCATTTGCGTTTCCAGGAGGAAGCTGTAGGTCGCCCGCGCGAGTTGCGAGCGTTTCGAGTCCAGGATGATTCTAGTCAGCTTCGCCTCAAGGCTACCAGTGAGGCGTGACGACGATTTTATTGTCCTTATTCCGGAGCTCGAGCTGCATATAGATATTCGGGCGCAATGGCGGCAGGATCTTTTCGACAAAACGCGCGCACCCGTCGATGAGCCAATGCTGCCCGCTCCGCTCGTATTTGCCGAGGTGCGTCGCGGCGATCTGCCGGAAATCAGGAGAGAGCCTCGCGAAATAGTGCTGCAGCTCGACCAGTGAGTATTCCTTCCAGTGATGAGCGAAGCTCGGTTGCTCCAGCAGGTTGTCCACGTCGACACCGCTGCCTCGGCCGCGCAGGAAGCGCAGCCAATGCCACGCGCGCCCGCGCAATGCATAGTAGTTCGGGGTCGTGACGACGAGGTGCGCGCCGGGTTTCATGACGCGATGGATCTCGCGCCACATGGCGACGGGATTGAACGTGATGTGCTCGATGATCTCCGTGAACAGGACGACATCGAAGCTGTCGTCGGGCAGTGCGCTCAGCGCCTGTGCGCTGTCCGGACTCGGCTCCGCCACAAGCCGGATGCTGTGTTGATCCGCAAGCGCGCTCACGTGTGGATTCTGGAATGTCGTCGGCACGTCGAGTGCGGTGACTTCGAATCCGCTCAGCGCGTAGAGCAATGATTGATGCAGCCAGTGCGCGCCCACATCCAGGAGCGCAGCGCCTGCACGGCGGGGCCATTTCGCAAGGAATCGCCTCTGCGTTGCGATGTAGCGCGGAAAATGCAAACGCAGGTATGGTACGTCGGTACCACCGCAGGCTTCGAATAGCGCGACGTATTCGTCTATATTCTCAATGCGGTCCGCAGGCGGCATGGAAGTAGCGGCTGGTCGGGAGTTCAGTTTCGCATGGATATGGATCGCGATGCGGGCAAGGTGCGGTTGAAATTGTTGTCTGCATCCCCGACCATCGCGCAGTCAAACGAACGGAGCAGCGGGTGACCATATCGTGAGAAATGCGATCGCGTGGCGGCAGGCGGCGATCCTTTGCGTGATCGTGCCGATCCTGTTCCTGCTGATGCTGCGCTTTGGCAGTTCGCCGTCGCTGGAACTGGATCCGACCTGGAGCGAGGTACTGGGATGGGCGCACGCGCACGGACTCAGGGCGGGCAGCGACTACGTATTCACCTACGGCCCGTTCGGCTTTCTGCAGCCGCTCGCGGCATATTTTCCCGGCAAGAACCGCCTGTTCATGAATGCGCAGATTCTCTTCGCACTGGGACAGTCGCTGACGATCGTCCTTGCAACGCGACGGCTGCCGGCGTGGATGACATCGTGTTGCATCGGCGTAGTTGTAATGTGGACGCAATGGCTCGCAGGCGACATGCAGTGGTACATGACGTTCGCGTTTGCACTGTCGCGGTCGCGGAGTCCGACCTTGACGCCGAGCGCGTTCCGCGCTGGCTGGTTTTTGCCGGCGTGCCCGTGTTGCTGGCAGCGATCGCACTGATCAAGTTCACCTCGACTGTCGTCTTCGCGTTGTGGCTCGCCTCAGCCACCGTATTGTTGCTGCAGCGTCGTCAGGTGCACGCGGCCGTCGTCGTCCTTTTTATCTCTGTAGCAGCATTTCTTGGATTCTGGACAGGCGCTGGCCAGCCTTTGGGCGGCCTTGCTCACTACCTGGCGATCAGTTTCGAAGTGGCCAGCGGCTACAGCGCCGCAATGGGGCAGGCCGATCAGGGCCTGAACGTGTGGATCGCCGTCGCCGCGCTGGCATTCTGCGCGGCCGCGAGCGGGTTTCTGCTTTGGCGGCAGCGCCGGGTACCGGGCATCCTGACCATTGCCGGCTTTCTGTTCGTCTTGCTCGGGCTCGTCTGGCGAGCAGGGGCGACGCGCTATGGGCACTGGCCGATTTTTTTTGGCTTTGCGGCGATTTTGCCATTTGCCATACTTTGTGTGGAGCGGGGCGGCAATTCCTTCTTTGCGAATGGCGCGGCAACGGCCCTGTGCGCGGCGGCGTTCGTGATGTACGTATTCGCTGCGCCAGCGCCGATTGCGCAGATTCTTCCGGCAGCGACACAACTGGCATCGTCCAATTTGCAGATAATGCGAGACCGTCGCGCGTTCGTGACGCAGCGTCAAGCCGAATGGAACGCGGTCTGTGACGCCGTTCATCTGCCGCGCACGAAGGCGGCGATCGCTGAGCAGTCCGTCGATGTGCTCATGGTGGATCAAGGTGTGGCGTTATGTCTGCAACTCGACTATGCCCCCCGTCCCGTATTTCAAAGTTACTCTGCCTACACGCCGCTGCTCTCGCGTCTCAATGAAGCGTACTTTGCCGGGGCGGCTGCGCCGCGATTCGTCGTACTGAAGTTGCAACCGATTGATGGTCGCCTGCCGATGCAGGAAGACGGACTCGCGCTGCTGATGATCGCACGGCGCTATCGTCCGCGCCTTCTCGAAGACGGCTACCTGCTGCTCGAACGAACGGATGCGCGGCCGGAAGCCGTGCGCGTTCCCGCGGCTGAGGAATTTCGCACAGCCCGACTCGGTGCCGAGATTGTCGTCGCATCGACGGAAACACCGATTCTGGCTTTCATCCGCGTGCGGCCTAGTCTCTGGGGACGGCTCAACTCCCTGTTGCTGCGCGAGCCAGCACTCCTCGTTGAGCTCAGGACAAGCGAAGGAGAAGTGCACAGCTATCGCCTGCTGCGGCGGGTGGCAGAGAGTGGTTTCGTTCTTTCGCCACTGATCGCCGGTGCGGCAGACTGGCTCGATCTTGGGCACAAGGACGAGGCCAAGAAGATAGCGAGCATTCGGGTGACGCCGGACGATGCACGCGATTGGCCGTCGTTCGATATCGATATGGAGATTGCAACCGCGAACGTTGTAGCGCCTCTGGCCGCGGCAGACCTGTCGGCTTACCGAGCATTGCCGCCTGTGGGTGTTGTACCCTGACCAGGCCTTGCGTCAGTCTTGGCGTGACGCCCTAGTCCTGTTGCGTAAGCACTTCGGAAATGAGCGGCTATTGAGGCGCGAGCGGCGGGCCAATCGGGCAGATATCGAGCGCCGGCCGGTCCCCGCGCGGCAGGACTATGAGCCGGTAACGCACGTCGGACTTGTAGTTGCGGATGTAACCGTCAAATCCGCGCTTGCGACGTACTCGCGTCATCAGCGCCTGGTCGCCCGGAATGTAGCTGAACTCCGCGAGGCCGACGACGCGATTTTCCTCGTCGAGCACGGCGAGCTGGCCTGAACGCTGGAGCTGCGCGATACCCTGGCTGACCAGCCCCTCGAAATGTGCGGCATGCATGCCCGTCAGCGGATCGTCAAAAAAATTGTACAAGTGCGCATTTGCGACGATTTGACTGGAGCTGGAGAGCGAACCGCTCCAGACGGTGTCGATTCGTTCGAATGCGGGATCCGCAAACATCGCCATCCGCCGCTGTTTGAACAGGGCCAGCGAGCGCAACACGTCGTCGCGATGCGCGTCATCGCCGTCGGGAAAAATGGCAGGATCGAATATGCCACTGCGCGCCACGGCTGCGACCTGTTGCGAGGAGCGATATACGATGCTGCCCCAGGTCGCCGATTCCTGCTGCGTCGGCAGAATCGCCATCGGCAAGACGACTGACGCTGCGATGCAAGCACCGGAAAGTCTTCTGCCGAAAGCATTTCGCGTTTGCGCAACGAGCAGCAAGGCAAGCCCAGTCCAGAACAGCGACGGCCAGACGAGATACCGATCGGCGTAGACCTCCTCGGGATAGGTTCGAAAATAGTCCAGTCGTCCCATGCTGATAACGGCTGCTGTTGCGAGGGCAAACAGACACAGCGTGCTCGCCAGCACTTCAAGTCGCGTCGGCGGCGTGCGCCGGTCGAATGCGAGCCGGGTGAATCGCACCAGGAACAAAACGATGCCGACTACGCCAAGCAGTCGCGACAGCATGCGCCATGACAGGCCGCTCGCGCTCTGCACCCAGATTGCGGAGGCCTGAAGCTGCGCACCGAGGTGCTGGTACGGCAGCCCCGAAGCGCTCGATGGATCCAATGGCGGATCTGCGAACCCCAGCCATCCGCGCGTCCACGGCGACGAAATCCAGTCAGCCGCGACGAGTGCGCTGTCGATCGGATGAAAGCTCAGCACGTCGCGGACGCTCTGGTCGCCTGGCAGCGCATACAGGTAGAGAAACAGACAAAATGCGAGAACCAAGAGTGGCAGCGCGTACCAGCGCCAGGGTAACCGCAGCGCAAACGCGATCAATACGACTGCGGGAAAACTCGCGACGCCCGAGCCGAAGCAGAACATGGCGACGACGCAAGCGGCGCACGCGTAAAGCAGCCAGCGTTTCGAATGGCGCCTCGCCGACTCGTACGTGCAGATGGCTGCAATCACGACAGACAGAGTGAGCAGATAGACGTGCACCGACTCGTAGCTGTGAAAAAGCATGCGGCCGTTCGCGAGCCAGAGCACGCCGACCACGCCGAACATGACGCAGGCAGCGCGCTTCGAGGATTGTAGTGACGGCTCTCGCAGGGACGTCGTCACAATTACGAGGCTTGTCGCTGTGGCGCAAAGCAGGCCGACTATGAATTGCAATACATGGTTGCCTTGTAACCAGGCAAGTTCGGCGATAATCAGAAGGTTGGGGAAAATCGGCCGATGACCATTGCCTGATTGCAACGCGCTGTCGGAAAACGGCAACGTCAGGAAACCCTGGTAGTTGACGTACTCGTCCGACATGGGTTGGCGCCAGCTGAAATTGATGATGGCGCAGATGCTGGTCCATGCGTAGAACGCTGCCCATGCATAAAACCAAAGCGGCAGGACGTACCCGGTGATGTAGTAGCGCCAGTTCCGATGCGCAGCGGCTGCGGGGCTCGTGCCCCCGACGGAACGGGCGCCGAAGGGGCCCAACGTCATGTTCAAAAAGGAAATGCCGGCTGCTCGGCGCACATGCTGCATGTACAATGATTTGTTGCTGCTCGTGTGACTCAGGATAGCATGCCGGTAATTTCTGTTTGCGTTCCAACTTATCGCGGTGCGCCCTATTTGCGCGCAGCCATCGATTCTGTGCTTGCGCAGACATTTGCCGATTTCGAACTTGTGGTCATCGACGACAATTCGCCGGATGAAACATCCGAGATCGTTGCGAGCTGCGGTGACAAGCGAATTCGATACTTGCGCAATAGCACCAATCTCGGCCCCGAGGGCAACTGGAATCGTTGCCGCGAAGAAGCGCGCGGCACCTATTTCAAGTTGATGCCGCAGGACGATTTGCTCGCACCCGACTGCCTCGCGCGTCAGCTCGCGGTTTTCGAGCAGGATGGTTCCCGGCAGATATCGCTTGTCTTTGGCGGCCGCGATTTCATCGATGCCAGCGGTCGCAAGATATTGGCGCGGGCAGCGTTCGGCAAACGGGAAAAGCGCGTTGCGGCAAACGATTTGATTTTGTCGTGCATACGCAAAGGAACGAATCTGATCGGCGAGCCCGGCAACGTACTGATGCGGCGCGACCTCGCCGAACGCATCGGGCCGTTCGACGCGACTTACGGCTACATGATCGATCTGGACTACTGGTTTCGCGCGTTGCAGATGGGCGATGCATACTACCTGCCGGAATCGTTGTCGTCGTTTCGCATTTCACAAGGCTCATGGAGCGTTGCGATCGGTGCGCGCCAGTGCGATGAATTCAGCGGGTTCGCGCGCAAATATGCGGCAATGCCTGCCTATCGCATCGGCAAGCGGGATCTTGCAATCGGGATGGGTATGGCGCGAGTCAACGCACGCCTGCGCCAGTGGGTGTACCGATGGCTGCTGCGACCAACGGTGGCAACCGGCAATGCATCCATGAAATGAGGGCCGGACGTGAATAACGCCACGCACGAATTCGACCAGGCGTATGCGACGGAGCAGTTGCGCCGAAGCCGTCATCCGCTGCGTCGGTCGATCAAGAAATTCTATCTGGATTCCGTCCTGCGCGAAGTGCAGGGTGCGACGATCGATTTTGGCTGCGGTGCCGGTCAGCTGCTCGCGCGCCTTCCCGCCGGCTCCATCGGGCTGGAGGTGAATCCTCATCTCGTGCAGGCCTTGCAGCAGGCGGGAATGGATGCGCGTTTGTACGACGGGTCGAGCGATGATTTTTCACTGTCTGGCCTCGACAGCGGTCGCTACAAGTCGCTCGTGATTTCGCACGTGCTCGAGCATTTCGACGATACGGCGCAGATGATGCACAAGCTCTGGCGTGCCTGCGCGCGATTGGGTGTCGAGACGATCGTCGCGGTGGTGCCAGGCGCGAAGGGCTACGCGTCAGACTCGACGCACAAGACCTTCGTCACCGAAGATTACGTGCGCGAACATGCGCTGCAAACTTGCGAAGGTTACAGGCTTAGCGCTGCGAAATATTTTCCGCTCGACGTCGCACGTGTCGGCGACTATTTCATTTTCCACGAGCTGAAGCTGGTGTATAGACGTGGCTGATGCGCGGGAGTCGCAGAGCGCCTTTCGGCGAAGAATCGCGTCGCTGTTCTCCGCGCAATTCTTGCGTTTCGTCGTCGTTGGCACGGCGAACACGGCGTTCAACTATCTCGTTTACTGCGCGATGCTGTGGGTGGGTCTACCACTTCCTTTGGCAAGCCTCGGCTCTCTCGTTGTCGGTATCCTGATCAACTTCACCACGCAGAGTCGCTTTGTTTTCGACAATAACGACCCGTGGAAAATTCTGCCGTATGTCGGCGTATGGGCGAGCCTATACGTGTTCAATCTGGGATTGATATGGTCTCTGATGCATTTCGGCCTCAACGCGTACGTCGCCGGCCTGCTCTCTACGCCGTGCACGGTTCTGCTGTCGTTCTTTCTGCAGAAGGCGTTCGTCTTCAAGTAGCCGGGTGGCGCTACACGGTTTTCTCGATGATGAATCGCGGCCGCTGTTTTGTCTCAAGGTAGATTTTGGCGATGTATTCGCCAATGATACCCACGCTAAGCAGTTGGATACCGCCGAGAAAGTAGACCGGAATGACGGTCGACGCCCAACCGGGAACCACGCCGCCGAAGTCACTTGACCATGTGTGAACCGATATAGCCCGCGCCGCCGACGACAAGAATCTTCACTTGGCAGGGCTCCCGGGCGTAAATCGACGCCGGCGGAGTTGTATTTGCTGCATGAAGTAGCGCAGCCGCCCAAGTTTGCCGGCGAACAATGCGTCCTTGGCCTGTTCGAGCTGAACCGACAGACGGGATGTCTCGCGGTACAGGCGCTGGTTGTGCTGATCGCGACGCTCGAGCAGATAGCGCAGTTCCTCGACGTCCGCTGCGTCGAGCGTGCGCCCGGGCGCGAAACGTTCTGGCAGAGGACGATCGACATAGATCGTCGAGTGCAGGTCCGCGAGTTCTTCTGCTGGCCGATCCTTCGTATAGAAGTACAGTGCAACCGATTTGCGCGTCGTGCTTTCCCTGCCAGAGGGTAACTGGATGCGTGGAAAGCCGTGCCAGCTCCACTCGGTCGTCTCGAAGATCACCGCGCGGTTGAACAGCGGCGCAACGCTGACGACGCGATCGTCCGGACTGCGCGGGTCAGTATGCAGTTCGAGCGCGCCGCCCCAGCCCGCGTCCCATTCCTGATTGAGGTAGACGATCAGGTTGAGGCGGCGATGCCAGCGCTCTATGGGGTGGCGGTTGAAGTCGACATGCGCATCGAGGTCCTGGCCCGAGCGGTTCTCGTGCGTGCCGCCGCCGAAGTACCACGGGTCGTAGAGCAACGCCTCGATGCCGGTGATGCGACCGATGAGCTCGAGAAAATCCTGCGACTGCATGACGTCGTCGAGCGTCGCGTAGGCAGGCCCGAGACCGCGGATCTTCTCGATCGTCGACTTGTTGGCGAGTTCGCCGTCCTCGTTGCGCGCGTTGCCTTTTTCGAACGGCGGGAACTGCTCGAGCAGCTGCGCGCAGAATTCCGCGGTGAGGAAATCGTCGATGACGATGTGGCGAAACGGCTCGCGCTGGCGAAATCGCGCCGCCAGCGCGTCGACATTTGTGCGGACCGACGGATTGACGATATCGGGCATGGAAAAGCGCATCGGGACGAAGGCGCAATGATGCCACAGCAAAGTGCGACGATGGCGTGCCCGCGGGCGCAGAGCTCCGCCCATGGAGCGCCGCCACACCCAGCCCGGTCGTGCGCGAAAATGCTCCTCGGCACCGACTCTCGCAGCACGGGTTGCGCTAGGCTTGCGCGATGAGCAATCGCCTCGCCGCCGAAACCAGTCCCTACCTGCGCCAGCACGCGGACAATCCGGTCGACTGGTCGCCCTGGGGGCCGAAGCGCTCGCGACCGCGCGCACTCAGGACAAGCCGATCCTGCTGTCGATCGGCTACAGCGCTTGCCACTGGTGCCACGTGATGGCGCACGAGAGCTTCGAGGACGGCGCGACGGCCCGGCTGATGAACGATCTGTTCGTTTGTATAAAAGTGGATCGCGAGGAACGGCCCGACCTCGACAAGATCTACCAGCTCGCCCATCAGGCGCTCACGCGTCGCGGCGGCGGCTGGCCGTTGACGGTCTTCCTCGGCGCCGACGACCTGACGCCGTTCTATGCAGGCACCTATTTTCCGAAGGAGGCGCGCTACGGCATGCCGCCGTTTGCGTATGTCCTGCAGCAGGTACGTGCCTTCTGGGACCAGCGCCGCGACGAGGTGCGCACGCAGAACGCGGTGCTGCGCGAGTTCCTCGACGACCACGGCCGCAGCGAGGCGAGCACGGCGACGCTGACCGACGCATCCGTGCACGCGGCCGTCGCGCAGATCGGGCAGAATTTCGATCACGTCCACGGCGGCCATCTCGGTGCGCCGAAGTTTCCGCATTGCGCGGAGCTCGAATTGCTGCTCGATCTTTCGGCGCAAGCCGGCAGGCATGGACGCGGCCGCGCGCCTTACGCTCGGGGCCAGCACGTCGCGGACGAAACGATGGTCGAGACTCACGCTGCAGCGCATGGCCGCGGGCGGGATCCACGATCAGATCGGCGGTGGCTTCTGCCGCTACAGCGTCGACGAGCGCTGGGAGATTCCGCATTTCGAGAAGATGCTCTACGACAATGCGCAACTGCTGCCGCTGTATGCCGCGCGCACGACCGACGCCGATGCGATGCGCGCGACGCGCGCGCTGATCGGGTGGCTGCAGCGCGAGATGACCGCACCGACGGGCGGCTTCTACGCCGCGCTCGATGCGGATTCCGAGCATGAAGAGGGCAAATTCTACGTCTGGCAGCGCGACGAGGTGCGGGCATTGCTCGATGTCGACGAGTTCGCCGTCGCCGAGCGTCACTGGGGATTCGACCGGGCGGCGAACTTCGAGCATGTCGCGTGGAACCCGATCGTCGCCGCGACGACGGGCGAGATCGCCGACGCGCTGGCGCTGTCGCCTGGCGAAGTCGAAGGCGCGCGTTGCGCGTGCCCGCGCGAAGCTGTTCGCCGTACGCGATCAGCGCGTGCGACCCGGCCTCGACGACAAGATTCTCACGGCGTGGAACGCGCTGATGATCGGCGCTCTCGCACGCGTCGCACGCGAGGCCGATTCGTCTACGGATGGCGATTCTCCGGCGCTGCGACAGCAGGTTTTCGCGCTCGCCGGCAATGCGCTTGCGTACCTGCATGCGCAGGTCTGGCGCGACGGACGCCTGTTCGCGAAGGCCGGCGCGGATGGTGCGCGCTTTCCGGCCTACCTCGACGACCACGCGTTTCTGCTCGAGGCGATCATCGAATATCTGCAGTGCGAGTGGAGCGATGCTGACCTGGGCTGGGCGGTTGCGCTGGCCGATGCGCTGCTCGAACGCTTCGAGGACCGTGGACACGGCGGCTTCTTCTTCACAGCACACGATCACGAGACGCTGATCCAGCGGCCCAAGCCCTGGGGCGACGAGGCGGTCCCTTCCGGCAACGGCGTCGCCGCGCGCGCGCTGCTGCGCCTGGGGCATCTGCTCGGGGAGACGCGTTACCTCGACGCGGCCGAACGGACGCTGCGCGCGGCCTACGCGACGATGCAGCAGATGCCGCAGGGCTGCGCGACGCTGCAACGCGCTCTTCACGATTTCCTGTCTCCGCGCGCGCACGTCGTCGTGCGCTGTGGCAGCGCGACGGAGGCGCAAGCATGGCGCGACGCGTTGCGCGGCCGGGTCGACCGGCGAACGGACGTTTATCTGATCGCGGCCGTCGCCGCCGGTTCGATCGGCATGCTCTCTGCACAAAAGTATAGTGCCGGCGGCACGGCATATCTTTGCCGCGGCACGCGCTGCGAACCGCCGATCGACGATCCGGGCCGCCTCGCCGATGCACTGGGTGCTCCGGTACGCCGACAGGGACGGCGCTACAGCAGCACCGGCCGGTCGGGCAGTTCGTTCTGCGGTCGTCCCGCTGGCGGGAAAGTGCGCCGCGAGCAAGTCGCTGACGCGCGTGATGGCGTCGACTGCGCCCGTGACGAAATCACCGGTGGCGAAACGTTCGCGCATCGCGGCGCAGATCGAGACCCATTCCGACTCGGGCACGCGCGCTGCGATGCCGCGGTCCGCGACGATCTCTATCGCATGGTCGGCGACAAGCAGATAGATCAGGACGCCGGAATTGTTCTGCGTGTCCCAGACCCGCAGGTGCGAGAATGCCTCGTGCGCGCGCTCGCGGGCGCTGTGCCCGCGCACGACGCGCGCGAGCGGCAGCGCGCCCTCGATCGCGAAGCACACCTGTTCGCTGTGGCGCTTCTCGCCATCGGCGATCGCCTTCTGGATGCGGTCGAGCGCGGCCGCGGGAAACAGCCGCCGTGCCGCGCCGCCGGAAACGAGATGTGTCGCGATGCGGGCGAGGTTCATGCGTTCATCCTCACCAGCTCCCCGAGGCGCCGCCGCCTCCGAAGCCACCGCCGCCCCCGCTGAAGCCGCCGCCCCCGCCGCCGAATCCGCCGCCTCCGAAGCCACCGCCGCCGAATCCGCCGGGGAAAATGCTCCAGCCGCCACGATTCGCGACGCCGCCCCCGCCGCCGCCGCCGAGGAATCCGAGCAGCAGGCCCAGTACGCCGAGCCCTGCCGCGACCGGCAGCAGGCCCGTCATCAGCCAGCCGGCGGCGCCGGCGACGAGCCCGACGAGCCCACCGCGCGGCGCGCCAGGCAGGCGACCCAGGAAGGCACGCACCCAGAGAATCGTGAACACGCCGAAGATGAGCGAGTTGAAGACATCGCCGCCGCGCTTGTCGCGCAGATCGCGGTCGTCGGTCAGCGGCGGCGGTAGCGGCTCGCCGTCGACGAGTTTGGTCAACGCGTCGGTCGCGTCCTTGATGCCGCCGTAGAAGTCGCCGCTGCGGAATTTCGGCGTCAGGTATTCGCGGATGATGCGCGCGACCGCCGCGTCGGGAATCGCGCCTTCGAGGCCGCGCCCGACCTCGACGCGCACGCGGTGGTCGTTCTTCGCGACGATGAGGATCGCACCGTCGTCGACGCCCTTGCGCCCCAGCTTCCACGCATCGCCGACGCGGATGCCGAACTGCGCGATGTCCTCGGGCAGCGTCGTCGGAACGATCAGCACGCCGAGCTGCGAACCCTTGCGCTGCTCGAGCGCGGTCAGGCCGCTCTCGAGCGATTGCTGCTGCTCGGCCGTGAGCGTGCCGGTGAGGTCGGTGACGTGCGCCGTGAGCGGCGGAATCGCCTGCGGATCACCTTCCGCCGCGCCGCGCAGTTTGATGGCCCGACAGCGCGAGAAGAAACGCCAGTACGATTTCCAGCGCGGCCAAACGCGAAGAGCGGGAAGACGCGGATGGAAATCTGGAATGATCCAAACTCATCCGCGTCGATCCGCGCAAATCCGCGTCAGCGCCTTTCTTGCCGGGATCAGTGCGCAGGCTGCGGAGGCGGCTGCGGCGCCGGCTGCGCGGGCTTGCCGAAGTCGACGGTCGGCGGGGCCGATATCGCCTTCTCGTTCTCGACCGTGAAGTTGGCCTTGGTCTTGTAGCCGAACATCATCGCGGTCAGGTTCTGCGGGAAGCTGCGCACGAACGTGTTGTAGTCCTGGATCGCAGTGATGTAGCGGTTGCGTGCGACGGTGATGCGGTTCTCGGTGCCTTCGAGTTGCGCCTGCAGGTTCTGGAACAGGGCGTCGGCCTTGAGGTTCGGGTAGTTCTCGCTGACCGCCATCAGCCGCGACAGCGCGCCCGACAGTTCGCCCTGCGCCTGCTGGAACTGCTTCAGCTTCGCTTCGTCCGTGAGGTCGTCTGCCGTGACCGTGATCTTGCCAACACTGGCGCGCGCATTGGTCACAGCCTCGAGCACGCTCGCCTCGTGTTCGGCATAGCCTTTGACGGTATTGACGAGGTTGGGGACGAGGTCGGCGCGACGCTGGTATTGGTTGACCACTTCGGACCAGGCGGCCTTGACGCCTTCGTCCTTCGACTGGATCGAGTTGTAGCCGCAGCCGGCAAGCAGGAAAGCCGCAATCAGCAGAAGTGCGAAACGATGCAGTCGCATGAGACTTCCTCCCTCGGGGACGTCCTCATCATACTCAATGCGCCGACGTTTCGCTCGAATGGGCCAGGGTCATCTTGAGAACAGGGAATCGATTGCGCGCAACCCTGCAAAAAGCCGATTCCGACGCCACGTCCGCCGTCCAGCCCATTCAGTCCGCGTCGTTGTGCACGCCCCGTCGTCCCGCGAGCACGTTGAGAAATTCCACGATCGCGGAGAAGACCATCGCGGCGTAGATGTAGCTGTGCGGGATCACGACGTCGACCGCTTCGGCGATGAGGACGAAGCCGATCAGCACGATGAACGCGAGCGCCAGCATGCGCACGCGCTGATTATTGTCGATGAAGTTGCCGACCGGATCGGACGCGAACAGCATCACGACCACAGCGAGGATGATCGCCGCGATCATGACTGGGATGTTGCGCACCATGCCCACGGCGGTGATCACCGAGTCGATCGAGAACACGATGTCTATGACCGCGATCTGTGCGATCACCCAGACGTAATTCGTCGGCGACGGCTTCTCCTTGGCCTCCTGTTCGGTGCCGCGGATCGCGGCCACGATCTCGCTGATGCCCTTGACGACCAGGAAGATGCCGCCGCCGCCGAGGATCACGTCGCGCACGGAGATCGCCTTGCCGAACAGCGAGAACAGCGTCACGCGGTGGTCGTCCATGCGCACGAGCGTCGCGAGCGCGAGCAGAAGCATGATGCGGGTGACGCATGCGAAGGCGATGCCGAGTTTGCGCGCTTTCGACCGCTGTTCGGCCGGCAGGCGGCCTACCGCGATCGAGATGAATACGAGATTGTCGACACCGAGGACGATTTCGAGCGTCGAAAGCGTGAGCAGGGCGAACCAGAGCTGCGGGTTGAGAAGAAAATCCAAACTTCGGTGCCTCTCGAAAGGGTGCGCGTCCGGGAAGCGCTTGGGTTGGTGGCGAGCTTGCGCCCGATCTTGCCGAGTCGATGCTAGCCCGAATCAGCGGCGTACGGGAGTGGGGAAGTTCGAGTCTACTCGCTCGGAAGTGACGAATTCGAGCGTGCGCTCGTGGCGGCGTCCAAATCAGGGACTGCCGTGCTGCCAGAAAATCAGGCCCCAGCACAGCATGACATTGACCATCAGCAGGAAGACCGCCGCCGAGCCCATGTCCTTCGCACGGCCCGCGAGTTCGTGGAATTCCGGACTCGCCTTGTCGACGATCGCCTCGACCGCCGAGTTGAGCAGTTCCGCAGACAGCACGAGGAACAGGCTGCCGCAGAGAATCGCCTTCTCGATCCCGCCGCGGCCGAACCAGAGCCCGAGCGGGAAGAAAACGACGAACAGATATACCTCGAGGCGAAACGATGCCTCGTATTTCCACGAAGCCTGCAGGCCTTTCATCGACCAGATGAAAGCCTTGTAGATCTGCTTCGGACCGCGCGGTTCTGTGCTCGGCATGCTTCCCCCTCGGGGTCAGAGTCATTTTCCCGCGCGAATTCTAGCCCGGATACAGTCGCTTTACGGGCTGCGGGAAAATGACTCTGACCCCATTCACTCAGGCCGTGACGGGCTTCGATGGCGTCATGTGGATATGCGGCGCATGCGCCGACTTCCACGCGACATCGAGCTCCTTCGCCGCCTTGACGTCGTCGAGACGACGCACGGGCATCGTCAGCGGCGCATCCTTCATCGCCTGCGGATTCGCGGATGCGAGCTTGATCAGATCGCCCATCACTTCGACGAATTCGTCGAGCGTTTCCTTCGACTCGGTCTCTGTCGGCTCGATCAGCAGGCATTCGGGAATCAGCAACGGAAAGTAGTTCGTCGGCGCGTGGATGCCGCGGTCGAGCAGACTCTTCGAGAAGTCGAGCGCGGTAATGCCGTTTTCCTTCTTCTGCTTCTGCACGGTGACGATGAACTCGTGGCTCGCGCGACGCGCTGGGTAGGCGAGGTCGAAACCCTTCCCGGCCAGACGCTTGGCGAGATAGTTCGCGTTGAGCGTCGCGTACTCGGCAACGCGCGGCATGCCCTCGCGCCCGAGCAGGCGCGCATACACGTACGCGCGCAGGAGCACGCCCGCGTTGCCGGCGAAACTCGTGAGGCGGCCGATTGACAGCGGGCGATCCTTCTTGCGCAGCCAGCCGTAGCTGCCGTCGGCGCGCTTCTCGATCATTGGAATCGGCAGGAACGGCTTCAGTCGCTCCGACACGCCGACCGCACCCGCGCCCGGACCGCCGCCGCCGTGCGGCGTCGAGAACGTCTTGTGCAGGTTCATGTGGATCGCGTCGAAACCCATGTCGCCCGGCCGCACCTTGCCGAGGATCGCATTGAGATTCGCGCCGTCGTAGTAGAGCAGGCCGCCGGCCTCGTGCACGAGCTTGGCGATTTCGGTGATGCGGCGCTCGAACACGCCGATCGTCGACGGATTCGTCAGCATGATGCCGGCCGTCTTCGGGCTCAGCGCCTTCTTCAGCGCCTCGAGATCGATGTCGCCGTCGGACAGCGTCGGGATCTCGCGCACGGTGCAGCCGCACATCGACGCGGTCGCGGGGTTCGTGCCGTGGGCGGCGTCGGGAACGATGATTTCGGTGCGCTCGAGGTCGCCGCGATGCTTGTGGTAGGCCATGATCATCGCGATGCCGGCGAATTCGCCCTGCGCGCCGGCCATCGGCGCGAGCGATACGCCGCCTTTCATGCCGGTGACGTCCGCGAGGATTTCCTGCAGGTCGTGCATGCAGGCGAGGAAGCCCTGCGATTTCGACTCGGGCGCGTACGGATGGCGCGCGACGAACCCGTCGAGCATCGCGAGCGAGTTGCAGGCGCGCGGGTTGTACTTCATCGTGCACGAGCCGAGCGGATAGAACTGCGTGTCGATCGAAAAATTCTTGCGCGACAGGTTCGTGTAGTGACGCAGCGCCTGCAGTTCGGATACTTCGGGCAGACCGATGGGTGTCTTGCGGCGCAGGGCTTCCGGCAAATCGGCCGGAACAGCGACGGCAGCGGGCATTTGCGCGGCAGCCTTGCGGCCGGGTTGGGACAACTCGAAAATCAGCATGGAGGCTCGCAGCACGCGTTAACCGGGGTGCCGTATGATGCCATAACGTCCCCTTTTTCGCGCTGATTCCATGCCCGAATTCCTCTGCGTCATCCTGCTCGGCCTCATCGAAGGCATCACCGAATTCCTGCCGATTTCCTCGACCGGGCATTTGCTCGTCGCCGAGCACTGGCTCGGCGCGCGCAGCGAGACATTCAACGTCGTGATCCAGGCCGGCGCGATCCTCGCGGTCGCGCTGATCTACCGCCAGCGGCTGTGGCAGCTTGCCGTCGGATTCGGTCAAGCCGAGAACCGCGACTACGCGCTCAAGCTGATCGTCGCGTTCCTGATCACGGGTGCGCTCGGCTTCGCGGTCACCAAGCTCGGGTTCAAGCTGCCCGAGCGCATCACGCCGATCGCGTGGGCGTTCGTGGTCGGCGGTGTGTGGATGATCGTCGCCGAACACTTCGCGGCGAAGCTGCCCGACCGCGAGCGCGTAACCTGGCCCGTCGCGATCCTCGTCGGGCTCGCCCAGGTCGTCGCCGCGATTTTCCCGGGCACGTCGCGCTCGGCAGCGACGATCTTCGTCGCGATGCTCGCTGGCACGAGCAACCGTCCGGCGGCGACCGAGTTCGCGTTCCTCGTCGGCATCCCGACGATGTTCGCCGCGTCGGGGTACGAACTGCTCAAGGCGACGAAGGCCGGCGGGACACACGAGGACTGGGGCGCGCTCGCGCTCGCGTTCGTCGTCTCGACGATCACGGCGTTCGTCGCGGTCAAATGGCTGCTCGGATTCATCCGCACGCACCGCTTCACGCCGTTCGCGCTGTACCGCATCGTGCTCGGCGCGGCGTTGCTGCTCTTGATGCCCGCAGGCGCGTAGCTGTCACGCGAAACCGACGCGACGACGGCATCGCGCGGGACATTGGACTGCGATTCACGGCGGCGTGATTTACGCAAATTGAGCATTTTTTCTGCTTTATCCGTGCCGATTCGCTCTCGATCCGTGAGATCCGTGTCGAGCGCTTCTCGCCGGCCAGCGCGTAAGCAAACGTAAGCGATTGCAAAAGTCCGCGCCGGCCCATGTGCTGCAGCGCAGCGTCGCGCTATAGTTGCGGACATGAGCGACGCCAGAATCCTGCTTGCCGACGACGACGAGGAATTGAGCCAGCTGCTCGGCGACTTCCTCGAACGCGAAGGCTTCAGCGTCGACATCGCGTACGACGGACCGACCGCACTCAAGCGCGCGGGCGAGGCCGATTACGACGCGATGATTCTCGACGTGATGCTGCCCGGCAGATCGGGCATCGAGGTGCTGCGCGAACTGCGCCGCGAGTCGCAACTGCCCGTGCTGATGCTGACCGCGCTCGGCGAGGACATCGATCGCATCCTCGGCCTCGAACTCGGCGCCGACGACTACGTGCCGAAACCGTGCAATCCGCGCGAGATCGCCGCCCGCCTGCGCGCGATCCTGCGACGCACCCGCGGCGAGAGCGATGGCGCGCGTCTGAGCGATCTCGAACTCGGCCCCGTGAAGCTCGGCGCAGCTTCGCGCAGCGTCAGCGTGCGCGGCGAGGCGGTCGCGTTGACCGGCACGGAGTTCAACATCCTGGCGATCCTCATGCGCGAGGCCGGTCACGTCGTCAGCAAGGACGTGATCGCGCAATCGGTGCTCGGCCGCAGCCTGCGTCCGTTCGATCGCAGCATCGACGTCCACATTTCGAAGTTGCGGCGCAAACTCGGCCCCGCGGCCGACGGCGATTCGCTGATCCACACGATCCAGCGCGGCGGCTACCTGTTCCGGGTCGTCGAGGAAGCCTAGGCCACTGCCATGCGGCGTCTCTTCTGGCGCATCTTCGCGTTGTTCTGGGCGGCGAACCTCGTCCTCATCATCGCGATCTCGTGGAGCACCTCGTACGCATTCGAGAACGAGGTCGTGCCCGGACTCGGCATCACGCGCATGGAATCGGTGCTGAACGAGCATCTTCGCGGCGCCGAGCGCTCTCTCGGCGTCGGCGGCGAAACGGCTCTCGGCAACGTCGTCGCGACAGCGCGCAAAATCGGCATCTCCCTCTACATTCTCGACGCGGGCCGCGACCTGCTCGCGCGCGACGTTCCGGCGGAGGTGAGCGAGGCGATCGCGCACGCCGTCCCCGACGCGCAGGGCCAGCACATCGGGCGCACGCGCGTTCGCGAGATCACGCTCGGCGATGGTCGCAAGCTCATCGGCGTTGCCGAGTACGAATATCCGCCATTGCTGCGCATGCTCTACCGTCGGCCCAATCTTTTCTGGAAGCAGCTGGCGATCGCGAGCGTCATCAGCGCGCTGTTCAGTCTCGTCCTTGCCGCCTACATCGCGTCGCCGCTGTCGCGCATCCGTGCGAGCGCGCGTCGTGTCGCGCGCGGCGACCTCGATGCGCGCGTCGGCACGCTCTCGCTCGGGCGCAGCGCCGAGATGATGGCGCTCGCGAGCGAGTTCGACCAGATGGCTGCGCGCCTCAAGGATCTCGTCGAGGGTCAGCGCCGCCTGATCCGCGACGTCTCGCACGAGATGCGCTCGCCGCTCGCGCGCCAGCGCGTGGCGCTCGAGCTCGCGCGCGCGCAGACAACCGGCGACGCGCGCCTGCAGCTCGACCGCATCGAGCGCGAATCCGAGCGCCTCGAAGAGATGATCGGCCAGGCGATCCAGCTTTCGCGCATGGAAGCAACAATGGCGCAGAAGGTCGAGAATGTCGCGCTGGACGCACTCGTCGCCGACATCGCCGCCGACGCGGCGTTCGAAGCGCAGGCGCAGCATTGCACGCTGCTGATCCAGCAGAGCTCGCCGCTGCTCGTGCGCGCCGAGTCCGACCTGCTCGCGAGCGCGATCGAGAATGTCGTGCGCAATGCGGTCAACTACACGCTGCCGGACTCGACGGTGCGCATCCGCCTCGACCGCGTGGAGCAGCAGGCGCGACTGCGTGTGATCGACGCGGGGCCGGGCGTGCCGACCGGCGATTGCGCGCGCATCTTCGAACCGTATTTCCGCACCGACGAGGCGCGCCAGCGCAAGAGCGGCGGCAGCGGCCTCGGTCTGGCGATCGCGAAACGTGCGGTCGAGCGGCAAGGCGGACGCATCCGCGCGTCGAACGTGGATGGCGGCGGTCTCGAAGTCGAAATTCTGCTGCCGCTGGCCTGACGCCAGCGGCGGGTCACCTCGTCGGGCGGCGTGACCGGCGAAATGAGGTCGATCAGACGCCAGCTATTGACGCTACCGTTCGCTCTGATCCGCCGTTGTTCAGAGCCCTCTGGTTCAGATCCGGCCCGGTTCGGGGCGGCAGGCAATTTGGGTATTGTATCGCTGCAATCCGCGACATGTAAGGTTTCGCGTGCCCGCCGGCTGCACTATTTTTTGCGTCGACGCAACGATTGACTCGCCATGGTGCTTTGGCGCTATCCTGACCTCGCCCCCCACGGATTTGGCTTGAACTGACGTCGTGAAGCCCGCTTTACAAATCCGTCTGCATCAGCAACTTGCCCTGACACCGCAACTGCAGCAGGCGATCAGGCTGTTGCAACTGTCGAGCATCGAACTCGAGATGGAATTGCGTGATGCGCTCGAGTCGAATCCGCTGCTCGAAATGTCCGAAGGCGACGGCTCAGCAGACACCTACGAGGGCGCAGAAGGCGAGAGCGAGGGCACGACGAACGGCGAGGATTCCGCCGAGCAGGTCGAAGCGATCGAGAAGAAGACGGCAGAAGACGAGGCGCGCGAGGCCGACGACTTCGAACTGGCCGGCGACTTCGACGATCGCAGCGACTACGGCAGCGGCTCGCGTCCGCACGACGAAGACGGCGCGGAGTCGCAGGAACCCGAGCCCGAGGATCTGCGCGACCATCTGCTCTGGCAGCTCAACCTGACGCCGCTGTCGCTGCGCGATCGCGCGATCGGCACGGCGATCATCGAGGCGATCGACGACGACGGCTACCTGCACGAGGAACCCGAGTCGCTGCAGCGCTCGCTCACGGACGTGCACGCCGTGGAGCTCGACGAAATCGAAGCGATGCGTCATCGCATCCAGCAGTTCGATCCGCTCGGCGTCGCGAGTCGCAACCTTTCGGAATGCCTGCGCGCGCAGATCGACGCGTTCGCTCCCGAGACGCCAGGCTGGAAGGTCGCGCGCGAAATCGTGAGCGGCCACCTCGAGACGCTGGCGCGCAACGACCGGCAGAAGCTCGCCAAGCTGCTGCAGGCGACGCCGGAGGACGTCGATGCGGCGATCGCGCTCGTGCGCTCGCTCGATCCGAAACCGGGGTCGCAATACAGCGCGACCGCGCCCGAATTCGTCGCACCCGACGCCTATGCGCGGCGCCAGAGCGGCCGCTGGACCGTCGTGTTGAGTCCGCAGTGCCAGCCGCGCCTCGCGATCAACCGGCACTACTCCGACCTCGTCGAATCGCGCGCAGCGCGACGACGCCAACTACCTGCGCGGACAGCTGCAGGAGGCGCGCTGGCTGATCAAGAGCCTGCAGACCCGCGCCGACACGATGCTCAAGGTGGCCACGGCGATTGTGCGCGCGCAGACCGCTTTCCTCGATTTCGGCGCCGAAGCGATGCGCCCGCTCGTGCTGCGCGATATCGCCGAACAGATCGGCATGCACGAGTCGACCGTGTCGCGCATGACGACGCGCAAGTATCTGCATACGCCGCGCGGCACGTTCGAGTTCAAGTATTTCTTCTCGTCGGGCGTCGGCACGATCGACGGCGGCGCGGCGTCGTCGACGGCGATCCAGGCCATGATCAGAAAGCTGATCGACGAGGAAACCCCGCGCAAGCCGCTTTCGGATCAGGCACTTGCCGTCGAACTCAATCGGCGCGGCATCGAAGTCGCGCGCCGCACGGTCGCGAAGTACCGCGAGGGCATGAACATCCCGTCCTCGAACGAGCGCAGCCGTCTCTGTTAAACGCACGTTGCGCCGACCATCATCACGAATCATTACGAGACCAAGGAGGAAAACACGGAACCAAACGAAATCCAGGTGGGTCAGTATCTGTGTCCACGCATGAAAAGCGCGTGGATAAAAGTGAAACCATACAGAGGAAATCGTCATGCAGATCATCGTCAGTGGACAACAGGTCGCCGTCACTCCCGCACTGCGCGAGTACGTGGATACAAAGCTGGGGCGCATCGTGCGCCGCTTCGACCAACTGCATGATGCCGCCGTCGTCCTCTCGATCGAAAAACTCTTCCAGAAAGCCGAAGCTACGCTTCACTGCGCCGCCAACAAGACGATTCATGCCGACGCCACGGGCGCCGACCTCTACGCCGCCATCGACGTACTCGCCGACAAGCTCGATCGCCAGGTCGTGAAGCACAAGGAAAAGCTCACCGACCATCACCAGAAGGATGTGCGCGAGGCGCGCTACCCCTGACGGAAGGGGCTTTTTCTCTTACGAATAGATTGGATCGGTATCCGCGCGGCTTCGGCCGCGTGGACGCCTGAGGTTTGCGCGTTTGTTCGTCATTCCCCGCGCGAGCCGAGGCGGATTCTTGTCCGTCACTCGTCATTGCGATGGACGCGCCAGTCCATGGCTAGTCATTCCCGCGAAGGCGGATGCCTTTCTTCTCTGTTCCGTCATTCCCGCGCAGGCGGAAGCGCTTACAACAGCGGAGCTGGTCAATCCAGCGCCATGGCGCTGCTTTGCTTTGTCTCGCCCCTTAGGAGCAAAGGCTTTCACTCACCCTGCGGGTGAGCGACCTACTTTTGGCATGAGACTACGGGCATCCTGCCCTTCGCCCTACGGGCCAGCTGCGCTGTTCGCGCCGCTCCTGCGGCGCAGTGGTTACCTTTCTTGCACGAGCAAGAAAGGTGACTCGCTCGCCCCAAGGGCGAGTGAAAGCATTGCTCTACGAACAACAGGAAAGCCAAGACGCTGGATCCCTGTCCGCCGGGACGACACCAGCGAGCGGGTCGCTGGATCCCCGCGTCCGCGGGGATGACGAGCAGCGAGCGGCGCCGTGCAGGCGACGTCCCCGGAAATTCTGGCAGAATGCCGCCATGGAACGTCTCACCGCCCGCGAACTGTTCGACCGTCAAGGACCCGTCTTGCGCTGCGCTGGGTCGCCGGCCAGCAGGGGGAGAAGCGCGCGATCGTGCCCGCGGAAAAGCAGTCGCGGCGCCCGTCGCTGGCGGGCTATCTCAACATGATCTACCCGAACAAGATCCAGATCATCGGCACGGAGGAACTGGCCTGGCTCGATGACGCTCGATTCGCGCCAACGCTGGGAGACTGATCGAGAAGATCATGGGTTTCCAGCCGACCGCGCTGATCGTGACGAAGGACCAGGAACGTACCGACGGACGTCCGCGAAGCGGCCAACGAAAGCGGCACGCCGATCTGGCAGAGCCCGCAAGCGCGGCCATGAATTGCTCACGTATCTGCAGTACCACCTCGCGCGCATGCTCGCGCGCCGCGTGACGCTGCATGGCGTGCTCATGGAGGTGTATTCGATCGGCGTGCTGATCACCGGCGAGTCGGGTTCCGGCAAGAGCGAGCTGGCGCTGGAACTGATCACGCGCGGCCATCGCCTCGTCGCCGACGATGCGCCGGAATTCACCCAGATCGCGCCGGACGTGATCGACGGTTCCTGTCCGGAAATGCTGCAGGACCTGCTCGAAGTGCGCGGCCTGGGCATCCTCAACGTGCGCGAGATGTTCGGCCATACGGCGGTAAAGCCGTCCAAATATCTGCGCCTGATCGTGCATCTGGCGATCACGCCGCGCCCGCAGCCGATCGAGCAGGGCGGGCTCGAACGCATCTACGGCGACAACAGCTATCGCGAAGTGCTCGACACGCAAGTGCCGCAAACGACGATCCCGGTCGCCGCCGGCCGCAACCTCGCCGTGCTGGTCGAGGCGGCCGTGCGCAATCACGTGCTCAAGACCAAGGGCATCGATCCGGCGCAGACCTTCCTCGACCGCCAGGCGCATCAGATGCGCCGGCAATCGCCATGGTAACCGGCCGACGCATCGGACCATGACCTCTCCCGGCAACGCGAAGAACGAAAAGGCGCAAGGCAGCGCAAATCGTCTGGTCGTGGTCAGCGGCATGTCGGGTTCGGGCAAGACGATCGCGCTGCGCACGCTGGAGGACCTCGACTACTACTGCGTCGACAACCTGCCGGCGCGCTGATGCCCGCGTTCGTGGCGGAGGCGACCGCAACCAGCGCCATCCGCGCCTCGCCGTCGGCATCGACGTGCGCAATCGCAGCGAGGACCTGAACAGCGCTGCCCGCGATCCTCGCCGAGCTCGGGCATCAGGGCATCGAACATCGAGCTGATCTTCCTCGACGCACGCGACGACGTGCTGTTCAAGCGCTATTCCGATACGCGCCGCCGCCACCCGCTGACCGGCGACGGCCTGTCGCTGGACGATGCGATCGCGCGCGAACGCAAACTGCTGCAAGCCCGTTGTCGTCGATCGCCGAGCGCGTGATCGACACGCAGCGACCTCAACGTGCATCAGCTGCGGCGCCTGATCGCGACCGAACTCGGCATGGCCGACGGCGCCCTGTCGCTGCTGTTCGAGTCGTTCGCCTACAAGCGCGGCGTGCCGCCGGACGCGGATTTCGTGTTCGACGCACGCTGCCTGCCGAATCCGCACTGGGATGCGCGTTGCGGCCGCTCTCCGGTCGCGATGCCGCCGGTGCGCGAATGGCTCGAGGACAAGCCCGAAGTCGCCCAGTACCTGCAGCCAGGTCGGCGATTTTCTCGACACGTGGCTGCCGCGCTTCGAGGCCGACAACCGTTCGTACGTGACGATCTGCGTCGGCTGCACGGGCGGCCGCCATCGCTCGGTCTACCTTGCGAACGGCTCGCCGAGCATTTCCGCGCCACGCGCGAGCAGGTGCTGACGTTTCATCGGGAGCTGGAATGACAGGGCAGGGCTCCGGGCCCGGGACTCGGAACCCGGCAAGCGCACGCGCCGCCGGCGCACCGCTTCCACGCGCACAACCGAAATGGGTGCGCGCCAGCCTGTCTGCTCGTCTTCTCCCGAGTCGCGCGTCACGAGTCCCGAGTCCCGCCAATGAGCGTCGGCATCCTCCTGCTCACCCACGAAGCCATGGGCGACGCGCTCTGATCGAGACCGCGCGGCACATTCTCGGCCGGTTCATGCTCAAGCTCGACGCGTTTGCGATACCGCCGGGCAGCGACATCGATATCGCACTGACCAGCGCGGCAGCGCGCGTGCGCGAGCTCGACTCAGGCGACGGCGTGCTCGTGCTGACCGATGTCTACGGCGCCACGCCGAGCAACATCGCGGCACGTCTTTGCCGCTCGGATCTGAACGTGCAGCCGCGTTTCCGGCCTCAACCTGCCGATGCTGTTGCGCGTGCTGAATTACCCCGAGCAATCGCTGGCCGAACTCGCGCAGACCGCGGAGCAGGGCGGGCGCAGCGGAATAAGAACTGATTGACCGAACGCGAAAGACAGTGCCCTGCGCGGAGTTACACGGATGGTCACGGACTGGCATGGATTGAGCGATTTCCTCGAGACCCGATTCGACTTTGTGCACTACCTGCGTCGATCGATCTCGATCCGTGTCCATCCGTGTGAAGCTGCGTTGCGCCACGTCTCATGATTGAACGCGAAGTGACCATCAGCAACAAACTCGGCCTGCACGCGCGCGCGTCGGCCAAGCTCGTGCAGTTGCTGCAGGGATTCAAGTCGGACGCGTTCCTCGTCTATCGCGGCCGCGAGGTCAATGCGAAGAGCATCATGGGCGTGATGATGCTCGCCGCCGGCGTCGGCAACCCGATACCGTTGCGCACCGATGGCGTCGACGAAGTCGCGACAATCGACGCGATGGTCGACCTGTTCGCGCGCAAGTTCGACGAGGGCGTGTGAGTACCCGCCTCGTCATCGCGGGCACGACCGCCGCGCGCGGCATGACGCTCGGTCGTGCGCGTCTCGTGCAGCCGAGCCAGATCAGCGTCGACGAGCGACCGCTGCCGGCCGAGGAAGTCGAAGCCGAAGTCGCGCGTCTGCGCGGCCGCGCTCGCGCCGCCGCGCGCAACGAGCTTGCGGTGCTGCGCGACAAGCTGCATGGCGCGCTGGCGCACGAGGTCGGCGAGTTCATCGACGCGCACAGCCTGATTCTCGACGATCCCGAACTGACTCGACGGGCTGTACGACCTGATCCGCACGGCCGCTACGGCGCGCGAGCGCCGCGCTGAAGATGCAGCGCGACCGGCTGGTCGCCGTGTTCGACGCGATCGACGATCCGTACCTGCGCAGCCGCCGCGAAGACGTCGATCACGTCATCGGCCGCGTGCAGGCGCGCTGGTGCGCGACACGACGCCGGCCGAGCGCCAGATCGCCGCGCGCGTCGGCACGCATCCTCGTCAGCGACATCGTCGCACCGGCGGAACTGGCTCATCTCGAGCGAAGCACGGCGTGCTCGGCGTCGATCACGACCGGCGGCAGCCCGCTTTCGCACAGCGCGATCCTCGCGCGCAGCATGCGCCTGCCGATGGTCGTCGGCGCGCACGATGCGCTCAAGCGGATTACCGACGACGACCTGATTCTGCATCGACGGCAAGCGCGGCGAGGTGTCGTGCATCCGACCGCGCAGGATCTCGCGCGCTACCGCACGTACCAGCGCGAGCAGCGCGCAGCACCGACGCACTGTCGCGCTTTCGCAGCGCGCGCACGCTGACCCGGCGACGGTGTCGAGATCCATCTGTTCGCGAACGCCGAACAGCCGGCGGACATCGCCCAGGCGCGCGCGCTGCGGCGCCGCGGCGTCGGTCTGTACCGCACGGAGTTCCTGTTCCTGCAGCGTCGCGAGCTGCCGGACGAGGAGGAGCAGTTCGTCGCCTATCGCGACCTCGTGCTCGGCATGGGCGGCGTGCCGGTCACGATCCGCACGCTCGACCTCGGCGCCGACAAGGCCGATAGCACCGGCCTCGCGCTGTCGCGAGGAACCCAATCCCGCGCTCGGCGTGCGCGGCGTGCGCCTGTCGATGCGGCGGCCCAAACTGTTCGCGACGCAGCTGCGCGCGATCCTGCGTGCGTCGCCGCTACGGCCCGGTGCGCATCCTCGTGCCGATGGTCACGACGGGCGAGGAGATCGCCGCCGCGCGCGCCCTCACCGACGAATGCGCTCGCGAGCTGCGCACACAGGGCTACGAGATCGCCGATCATTTCGAATTCGGCGCGATGATCGAGGTGCCGGCGGCGGCGATCGCGCTGCCGGTATCTGATCCGCCAGCTCGATTTCATCTCGATCGGCACGAACGACCTGACCCAGTACACGCTGGCGGCCGATCGCGGCAACGACGCGCTCGGCACGCTGTACGATCCGCTGCATCCGGCCGTGCTGAAGCTGCTCTCGCAGATCATCGGCACCGCGCAAGCGCGCGAAGAAATCGGTCACGCTGTGCGGCGAGATGGCCGGCGACGATGCGCTACACGCGCGCTGCTGCTCGCGCTGGGCCTCACCGAGTTCAGCATGCACCCGTCGTCGCTGCTCGAGGTGCGTCAGGAAATCGCGGCGAGCGAGCACACCGCGCTGCGCTCGCGCAGCACGAGCCTGCTGCGCGCGAGCACGCGCGCGGGAATCGAGAAGTTGCTTGCGCGGATGCGCGAGGACGCGCCAGCCGGCGTGGATGCGGCGAGCGGCGTGTAGGCGGCCCGCCGAAATATAGTCGTTACGGACGGCGCGCGAGCTCGGGGTTGTCGCGCGTGACCGGCATCAGGTCCTTCTTCGAGACGCCGAGCCAGAGCAGGATCGGGTTGGCGAAGAAGATCGACGACAGCGTGCCGACGACGATGCCGATCATCATCGTCAGCGCGAAGCCTGCACCGCCGCGCCGCCGAAGAAGTACAGCGCGACCATCGTGATGGCCGTGAACAGCGCGGTGATGATCGTACGCGACAGGGTGGAGTTGATCGCCTTGTTGAGGATCTCGACCGGCTCGCCGCGGCGCGAGGAGCGGAACAGTTCGCGCACGCGATCGAACACGACGACCTTGTCGTTGATCGAGTAGCCGACGACGGCGAGCACCGAGGCGAGCACGGTCACGTCGAACTCGCGCTGGGTGAGCGCGTAGAAGCCCACGGTGATCAGCGTGTCGTGGAATTCGCTGGCGATCGCCGCGATCGCGAAACGCCACTCGAAGCGGATGCCGATGTAGATCATGATGCCGATGATCACGAAGATCACCGCGATCGATGCCGTCGCTCTTGAGTTCGTCGCCGACCTGCGCTGCCGACGAAGTCGGCGCGCTTCTTGTGTCACGTCCGTGCGCTTGGCCTTGAGCGCGCCGATGCACGTTGTCGGCGATGAGGTTCATCTTCTTCGAGGATCGCTGTCCTCGCTCTTCGCTGTCGCCTGCGCTGGTCTGCAGGCGGATCGACACTTCGGCGGCCGCCGACGTTCTGCACGACCTGCGTGTTGTGGAAGCCGGCTGCGTCGAGCGTAGCGCGCACATCGGCAGATGTCGACCGGCTGCTCGTACGAGGCTTCGACGAGCACGCCGCCGGTGAAATCGAGCCCGTAGTTCAGTCCGCGGGTCGCGAGATCGCGCCGATCGAGACGACGAGCAGGATGCATCGAGATCGCGATGCTGATCTTGCGCAGGCGCAGGAAGTCGATGTTGCTGTTCGGGTTGAAAATTTCCATAAATATACCTTTTGCTTACTCTCCCTTCTCCGTCAGGGAGAAGGTGGCGCGAAGCGCCGGATGAGGGTTCGGAGCCGCCTCGCGTGTATTGGCTCGCGTGTATCGGGTGGGGCGGAAATCAGGTCGCGACGCGCGCGTAGCCGCCGCCGACCGACAAGCCCTTGAGCTTGCGGCCGCGTGCAGACAAGATTGACGAGCGAATGCGTGACCGTGACCGAGGTGAACATCGAGGTCAGGATACCGATGGCACAGCGTGACGGCGAAGCCCTTGATCGGGCCCGAGCCGAACGCGAACAGGCCGATCGCGGCGAGCAGGTGGGTGACGTTGGCGTCGAGAATCGTCGCCCAGGCCTTCTCGTAGCCGGCCTGATCGCGGCGAGCGGCGTCGAGCCGTTGCGCAGTTCCTCGCGGATGCGCTCGCAGATCAGCACGTTCGCGTCGATCGCCATGCCCAGCGTCAGCACGATACCGGCGATGCCGGGCATCGTCAGCGTCGCGCCGACTATCGACAGCACTGCGACGAGCAGCACGAGGTTGAGGATCAGGCCGATGTCCGCGATGAGGCCGAACAGGTGGTAGTAGATGGCGGCGGCGGCGAGCACCGCGAGCAGGCCGATGATCACGGCCTTGATGCCCTTCGCGATGTTGTCCTGGCCGAGGCTCGCGGTGATGACGCGTTCCTCGACGATGTCGACCGGCGCAGCGAGCGAGCCCGCGCGCAACAGCAGGGCGAGTTCGCTCGCCTGCTTCAGGCTGCCGATACCGGTCGTCTGGAAGCGCGGACCGAACACGGCCTGGACCACTGCCGCGTTGATCACTTCCTCGGTTTCCTTGAACGTGCGCACTTCCTTGCCGTCGACGATCGTCGTCTGCGGCACGCGCTCGATGTAGACCGCGGCCATGCGCTTGCCGACGTTCTGCTGCGTGTACTCGAGCATCTTCTGGCCGCCCTTCGCGTTGAGGCGGATCGACACGGCGGGCGTTCCGCTCTGCGGGTCAGGAACGGCCTGCGCGTCGATGAGTTCGTCGCCCGTGACGATGACTTTCTTGCTGAGCACGATCGGAATGCGGTTGCCGTCGCCGCCGATACTGCGCTGGTAGTAGAGGCGCGACTCGGGCGGCACGTTGCCGCTCTTGGCGATCGCGTAGGCGCCTTCGTTGGAACGGCCGGTCGCGTTCTCGTCGACGGCGCGGTATTCGAGCGTCGCCTGCGCACCAAGCATCTTCTTCGCTTCGGCGGTGTCGTGGACGCCAGCAAGCTCGACTGCGATGCGGCTCGCACCCTGCTGCTGGATGATCGGTTCGGACACGCCGAGCGCATTGACGCGATTGCGCAGCGTCGTGAGGTTGCTGGCGGTCGCCGCGCGCGCCTGCGTCTGGACCACGACGTCGCGAATCTTCGCGACGAGCGCGAAGCTGTCCGCGGTCGTCGTGCCGTCGCTGAGTTCGAGCGGAGGCTGGTCGCCGAGTTTCTCGGGCTGATTGACCTTCTGCGCGACGATGCTGCCGGCAGCCTTGCGGTCTTCCTCGGACTTCAGCGTGACGACGATGCCGTTCGGCGTCGCGTTGACCGAGTCGGGACGGATCTTCGCATCGCGCAGCGCGGTGTTGATGTCGTCGCGATAGCGATTCTGCAGCTTGTCGAACGTCGCCTTCTGATCGACTTCGAGCAGGAAGTGCACGCCGCCCTGCAGGTCGAGGCCGAGCGGCATCGAATTCGCCCCGATCGCGCGCAGCCAGCCCGGCACGGTCGAAGCCATGTTCAACGCGACGGTGTACTTGTCGCCGAGTTCGGACGCGATGAGCGAGCGCGCCTTGTCCTGCGTGCCGTTGTCGGCGAAGCGGGCGAGGAGGCGATCGTTGCCGAGGTCGATGTCCTTGAACGCGAGCTTGTTCTTCTCGAGCACGCCCTGGACCTTCTCCTTGAGCGCGGTGTCGACGGTGCCGCCGCTATTGGCGGAAATCTGCACGGCCGGCAACGGGATGAAAACGTTCGGCAACGCGTAGATGAACCCCAGTACGAGTACCAGGCCGATCAGGGCATATTTCCACTTCGGAAAGTCGTTCATGAATATCGCTCTTGCGCCGCATCGGGTGCGACGTGTTGTTTTCTGAAAAATTTCATCCGGTCGCGCGACGTTGCTGTCGGCGACCCGGTCGTTCGGCGGTGGCAGGCCCTGGTGAGCCTGCGGCGCCGAAGTCGTTCGAATCAGGCTTGGCGGCGGATCACGCCGATTTCAACGTGCCCTTCGGCAGAACCATCGAAATCGCACCCTTCTGCAGCTTGACCGTCACGCCTGACGCGATCTCGAGACCGATGAAGGCGTCGCCGATGTCGACGATGCGTCCGGCGATCCCGCCGTTGCTGATCACTTCATCGCCCTTCGCGAGGGCGTCGATCATCGAACGCTGCTCCTTGGCCTTCTTCATCTGCGGCCGCAGCATGAAGAAATACATCGCCACCATGAGGCCGCCGAACAGCAGCAGGTTCGGCAGGATGCCGGGGGGCTGCGCGGCGCCGGCCGTCTGCGCATACGCGCTCGAAATCAAAAAATCCATTCAGGGTTCTCGTTTTGACGCACCGGACGGGTCGCCGCCGGGGCTGGAAAAAGGCCGCGAATTATGGCACGGGAAGGGGGGATGTGCATCTAGAGCACGCCCGCGGGGGACACCGGCGGGTTCGGGGGAATAAAATAGCCGACTTATCCCCGAGGACGCCCCAATGGACACCCACCAGACCCGCGCCAGCATTTCGAGCCTCTGGGACGCAGAAATCGTTCCGCAACTCGTCGAATACATCAAGATTCCGAACAAGTCGCCGATGTTCGACAAGGATTGGGCCGAGCACGGCTACATGGACCAGGCCGTCGAGCAACTCTCGGGCTGGGCCAGGGCGCAGAAGGTCGAGGGCATGACCGTCGAGGTCGTGCGCCTCGAGGGCCGCACGCCGCTGATCTTCATCGATATCCCCGCATCCGGGCTGGAGGCAGCGACGACTGCGTGCTGCTCTACGGCCACCTCGACAAGCAGCCCGAGATGACCGGCTGGGCCGAGGACCTCGGGCCGTGGAAGCCGGTCATCGAGGGCGACAAGCTCTACGGCCGCGGTGGCGCCGACGACGGCTACGCGATCTTCGGCTCGCTCACCGCGATCCTCGCGCTCAGGCAGCAGCAGGTGCCCGCACGCGCGCTGCGTGGTGCTGATCGAGGCCTGCGAGGAATCGGCAGCTACGACCTGCCGTACTACGTCGATCATCTCGCGACGCGCATCGGCAGGCCGTCGCTGGTCGTCTGTCTCGACTCGGGCTGCGGCAACTACGACCAGCTGTGGCTGACGACGTCGCTGCGCGGCATGACCGGCGGCAACCTCACCGTCCAGGTGCTCGACGAGGGCGTGCACTCGGGCGACGCGTCCGGCGTCGTCGCATCGAGCTTCCGCATCCTGCGCCAGCTGCTCTCGCGCCTCGAGGACGAGAACACCGGCAGGATCAAGCCCGCCGATTTCCACGCCGAGATTCCGGCGCAACGCACGCGACCAGGCGAAGCAGTCGGCGCAGGTGCTCGGCGATGCCGTCTACTCGAAGTTTCCGTTCGTCGCGGGCATGCAGCCGGTCGCGAGCGATCTCGGCGAACTCGTGCTCAACCGCACGTGGCGGCCCGCGCTCGCGGTGACCGGCGTCGGCGGCATGCCGGCGCTCGACTCGGCCGGCAACGTGCTGCGCCCGTTCACGGCCGTGAAGCTGTCGCTGCGCCTGCCGCCGACGCTCGATGCGGTCAAGGCCGGCGCGGCGCTCAAGAAACTGCTCGAGAGCGACCCGCCCTACGGCGCCAAGGTCACGTTCGATCTCGAGAAGGCCGGCAGCGGCTGGAACGCGCCCGCGCTCGCGCCGTGGCTCGAGGCGTCCGTCGACGCGGCATCGCGCGAGTTCTTCGGCCCGCCGCCCGCGTACATGGGCGAGGGCGGCTCGATTCCGTTCATGGGGATGCTCGGCGAGAAATTCCCGAGCGCGCAGTTCCTGATCACCGGCGTGCTCGGCCCGCACTCGAATGCGCACGGGCCGAACGAGTTCATCCACATCCCGACCGGCAAGCGCGTGTCGATGTGTGTCGCCAAGGTGATCGCCGACCATTGCGTCGCGAGCGGCAAGGGCTTGACCCAGGGCGTCGCGGCATCGCATGCCCACTCGGTCAAGGGCGGGGACGGCTGCTGCTAGGCCGCGACAGCGTCGGCAGATTGCGGTCCGACGTCTCATCGGGAGGGTTTTCCCGCGGAGACGAAACGACATGCACCCCGGTGGTCCGGCACGTTGTCGGCGCAATGGGCGGTGCTGCGTTAGGAAACGACGGTCAATGAGAATCAGCGTACGCACGGCCCGGATCGAAGATGCGTCGGCGCTCGCGGCGCTGTCGGGCCAGCTCGGCTATCCGGTCGAAGGGGGCGAAATGGTGGATCGTCTCGCGCGCGTGCGCGCGCAGCGCTTCGGCGAGGTGTTCGTCGGCCTGGCTGAAGGCGAGGCCGGCGTACTCGGCTGGACGCACGTCGTGCCGCGCCTGCAGCTCGAGGAGCCGCCGTTCGCCGAGCTTGCCGGACTGGTCGTGGCCGATTCGGCGCGGGGGGCGGGCATCGGCGCCGCGCTGCTCGCCGCCGCAGAAGACGTGGGCCCGCGCAGCCGGCTTCGCGCTGATGCGCGTGCGCAGCAACGTCGTGCGCGAGCGTGCGCATCGGTTCTATGAGCGCGAGGGATATTGTCGCGTCAAAGCACAGGCAGTGTTCCATAAATCGATCTAATCGGCCCTTGAAGCTGAACCCGACGCAACCATTTTGTTGGCTTCCATACTTTCTCCATGTTTTTTCACTAGTTTTGCGCGACTTTCCGGGAGAGCGAAGATGCAGGCGGGCCAATCCATTCAGCTTCTTTCGGACGATTCGTGGTGCCGTCGCCTCGGTAATTTCCCGTCGCCTGGATGGGCCGCGCCGGCACCCGCCAGCGTGAGCCGATCTGCGCCGCGGACGCCGCTTGCGCATCGCGGGGCCACCGGCCGTGAGAACCGCGCTGCGCTGCGTACGCAGGTGCTGCAGGCGGCCTTCGGCGTTGCGGCCGCGACGGCGCTGGCGGTGTCCTATCCGGCCGCGGCGCAGGGCGGCATGGGTGGTGGCCATGGCGGTCATGGCGGCCATTCGGGTTCCCAGCAGAGTCCCGCGACCAATCGGCCCGATGCCGGGCCGTCGCACGTTCCGAGCCCGCTGCGCGCGATGCTCGGCGAGATGCCGAAGCTGCGTGCGGACCTGCTGCTGACGTCTGCCCAGCTCGGCGCCTGGTCCGCAATGGAGGACGCGCTGCGCGACAGCGTGGAACTCGGGCGATCGCGTGCAATGACGCCGACCCCGACCGCCGGCGCCGACGGCAGCACGAATGCCGAGCTGTTCGTGCAGAACATGGCCGACAGCGAACACGCATTCTCCGAGGCGCTCGAGCGCCTGACGGACGCGATGAAATCGGCGATGGCCGTCCTCAATCCGCGTCAGTCGAAGCTCGTGCACGACCGCTTCGCCGCGGCGATCGATGCCGAGATGCCTGGGGCGTCGCGGCAGAACTAGAACGCCGCGCCCTGGTCCTGCCGTTGCAGCGCCGGGCGATCGCGCTGAGCGATCTGCCTGAGCGATCCTCGGCTGGGGGTCGATGTGCCCTCCAGGCGATGGTTCTAGCGTACGGCCGGAATCCTGAGCTTGCCTACGCGGCAGGCATTGCGTACGCGGCCACCGCACGACTTGACCGAGAGATTGTCCTTGTCGACGCAGATGCGGACCTCCTCGAGTTCCGCGCCATCGCGGCAGGTCACGCTGATCATGCCGTCCTCGAGCCCCGGATTGACGTCCTCGAAGGCTTTGACGACGTCGTCCGCACTCAGTTCGGGATCGGATTTCGGCGCGACGAGCGCCTTCGGCACCTTGATCCGCGAGAACGCATCGTCGGCGAGGTCGAAATAGGCTTTCGCGTCGAGGCCGCTGCAGGCGCCGTGCGTCTCCCATTCGTGTTCGATCAGGTGCCGGCTCGGCATGATCGCGAGCATGCGTTCGATCGTTTTCTCGTCGGGGGCAGCGTCGCTTCGGCAATGCTGCGGCCAGCTGCCGTTGCGATTCTGCGGCCACAGGCCATGCAGCACGAAGCCGTAGCCCTTGCTGCCGCATTGCTGCGTATCGGTCGGGTGCAGCGCGCAGTAGCTCGGCGACCACGACAGCGAGACGAGGTAGTAGTCGAAATGTCCGGGTCGGGTCTCGGTGCTGCCATGGCTTTTCGCGATCGCGAGCGAACCTGCCGAAGCGACGAGCAGCGCGAGCAGCAAAATGCCGATTGAACGGAAGAAGGTCATGCGCGGCATAGCATTCCTGTTGATCGGATGGTCGAAGTGGGGCCGAGGCCGACGATGATAGAGTCAGTGCGCCGGGCACGGCAACGATCCGTGCAGGGCACTTCGCAATGCGTCGCACGCACGGCGATCACGCTATCATTCCGGCTCCCTCACTTCGACCTATACGAGTCCGCATGACCCGCCGTATCATCCGGCGCCAATCGCCGATCCATGGCAATGGCGTCTTCGCCTCCCGCGACCTGCCCAAGGGCGTTCGCGTCATCGAATACAAAGGCCGTCGCCTCACGCATTCGCAAGCCAATCGCATGTACGCGAACGACTCGGACAGCGGCCACACGTTCCTGTTCACGCTGAACGAGAAATTCCTGATCGACGGCGGCGATGGCGGCAACGACGCGCGCTGGATCAACCACAGCTGTGCGCCGAACTGCGAGGCGTGGGTCATCGAAAACAAGCAGGGCGACAAGCTGCGCGATCGTGTCGTCATCGAGACGCGGCGGGCGATCCGCGCCGGCGAGGAACTGACGTACGACTACGGCATCACGCTCGAAGAGCGGCAGACGCCGCGCCTCAAACGCATCTGGCAGTGCAAGTGCGGTGCGAAGAAGTGCACCGGGACGATGCTCAAGCCCAAGCGCTGAGGAAATGGGGTCAGGTTCATTTTCACCGCAGGCGGAACAAAAAGGGTCAGGTTCATTTTCGCGTGCAGTCGATCCGCCTGCAACGAAAAATGAACCTGACCCCTTTTCTTTCTTTCAGGACAGGTGGCTGCCGAACAGGCCGAGCAGTCCGATCACGATCAGGTACAGCGCGATCACGTAGTTGAGCAGGCGCGGCATCACGAGAATCAGGATGCCCGCGATCAGCGCGATCAGGGGCGAGAGCATGTGGATCGAGAGAACCATGTCGTTTCCTCCTTGAAGGCGCGAGTGCGCCGTCGCGCAAGGCTAACAGAGCAGGATGAAGCAAGGCTTACTCCGCCCGCGGTGCGTGGTTCGACGCGCGTTTGCAGCTTGCGATGCGGACCGATAGACTCGGCCGGCGGCGGAGCGCCGTGAATTGGCCGTCTATTCGACGTCCAGCACCGACCGCGCGAAGCGATCGACAAGAAACAAGCCGGGGAGACTGATGAACCAGCAACGCAAGGACTTCGTGCCCACCAACTACGGTGCACTGATCACACTTGTCACCGTATTCTTTTTCTGGGGATTCATCGCCGCCGGCAACAGCATCTTCATTCCGTTCTGCAAGCACAAGTTCGGTCTCGACCAGTTCCAGTCGCAGCTCGTCGACTTCGCGTTCTACACCGCGTACTACGTCGGCGCACTCGGCCTGTTCATCTCGGGCGCGTTCACGGGCAAGGACCTCATCGCGAAGTGGGGCTACAAGAAGAGCATCGTGTTCGGTCTGCTGTTCTCGGCGCTCGGTGCCGCCGTCATGATCATCGCGGTGAACGCCAACACGTTTGCCGGCATGCTCGGCGGTCTGTTCATCGTCGCGCTCGGCTTTTCGCTGCAGCAGACCGGCGCCCAGCCGTTCTCGATCATGCTCGGCGATCCGTCGACCGGCAACAGTCGCGTCAACCTCGGCGGCGGCGTCAACTCGTTCGGCACGATGATCGGCCCGCTGCTCGTCGCGTTCGCGCTGTTCGGCACGGCCGCCAACATCACCGACGATCAGATCACCGCGCTGCCGCTAAGCAAGGTCGTGATCCTGTACACGGCGGTCGGCGCGCTGTTCGTCGCCGCGGCCGCGCTGTTCGGCCTGTCGAAGAAGGTGCCGTCGGGAATCAGCGAGGAGAAGACCGAGCACGCGAACAAGGCGCTGCGCACGCTGCTCGTCATCACGGGCCTGCTGCTGATCGTCTTCGTGCCCGTGTTCAACAGCTACCGCAGCGCCGAGGCGAACCAGGTCGAGGCGATGAGCGCCGCGCTCGCGCCGGCCGAGAAGCAGATAGGCGATCTGCGCGACCGTATCGTGCCGGGCCTGCCGACGAACGAACTCACCACGGTCAACCAGCAGATCAGCCAGCTCGAACAGACGATCAAGCCGCAGGTCGATGCGCGCGAAGCCGTGCTGAGGCCGCTCGAGATGCACCGCATGTACCTGCTTTTCGCGGCGCTCGCGATCGTGGTCGTCGGGCTGCTGCTGTCGTATCGCAGTGCCGCGAAGACTGCCCGATGGCTGGGGCGCGATGCGTTATCCGCAGCTGATCCTGGGCATGCTCGCGATCTTCGTCTACGTCGGCGTCGAGGTCGCGATCGGCAGCAACCTTTCCGAGCTGCTCAAGCAGCGCGACTTCGGCCAGTACAACGCGTCGCACGTCGCGCCGTTCATCTCGATGTTCTGGGGCAGCCTCATGATCGGACGCTGGACCGGCGCGATCAACGCATTCGAAATGAAGCGTGCGACGAAGCAGCTGCTCACGTTCGTCGTGCCGCTGGTCGCATTCGGCCTCATCCTCGGTACCAACTACGTCGCCGGCAAGGACGTGCAGCCGCTGCTCTGGTACATCATCTGCGTGCTGCTGCAGGTCGCCGCGTTCTACGTCTGCGACGACAAGCCCGCGCGCACGATGCTCGTGTTCGGCATTGCCGGCATTGCGGCGATGCTGGTCGGACTGTCGACGACCGGCACCGTTGCCGTCTACGCGTTCCTCAGCGGCGGCCTGTGCTGCTCGATCATGTGGCCGAGCATCTTCGCGCTCGCGATCGCGGGCCTCGGCAAGTACACGACACAGGGTTCGGCGTTCCTGATCATGATGATCCTCGGCGGCGGCATCATTCCCCCCCTGCAGGGCAAGCTGTCGGACATCCTCGGCATCCACTATTCGTTCGTCGTGCCGGTGTTCTGCTTCGCCTACCTCGCGCTGTTCGGCTTCGTCGTGCGCGGCATCCTCGCGCGACAGGGCATCGACTGCGACCAGACGGAAGCCGTGGTGCACTGAGGGGATCCTGACGCCTGCCGGCATCCCCGCCTTCGCGGAATGACGGCTCAGGGCAACACGCGACCGATTCCACGAGCGGCGATCATCTCGATCGCCGCTTTCGTCTTTGCGGGATCGCAATGGCGCTGCAGGCCGATGCGGAAATGCAGCTCGCCGTCGGGCGTGCGCGACGAGTGGATCGAATCGAGGTTGATCGAGAGTTCCTCGAATACCGAGAGCAGCGCGCGCAGCGAGCCGGGACGGTCGAGCGGCAGGAAAACACTCAAGGGGTCGGGCGCGGAAAGATCGGCGAGCAGGTAGCCGAGGCGCTCGAAGCCGTAGCTGCCTTCGGCGAGCGCGCGTGGTCCGAAGTTCTCGCGCGGTTCGTCGAGCAGGCGCCGGCGCATCGCCGCGCGCGCGCCCGCGTCGCCCGTGCGCACGCAGTCGCGCAGGAAGTCGATGTGGGCCGCGAGGCGCTCGAGCATCGCCGCGACGTGGGGATTTTCGAACTGGATGTCCTCGTAGATCGCCGGATTGCCAGCGAGGATGCGGCGCGTGACGACGCCGTCGAGCTCGTAGCCAACCGTACGGAACGGCTGGATCGCATCGATGCCGCCGAGGGCCGGTGCGAATTCGCGCAATACCGCGGCCTGCGCCATGTGCGACGCGTGCACCATCCCCTGCACCAGCACCATGATGCGGTCGTGCTGCTCGGGCTCCGCGCGTACGCAGTCCGCCTCGCTCGCGGCGAGGAATTGTTCGAACCAGCCGCGCCACGCCTGCAATCGCGCTTCGCAGATGACCATGACGCGTCCGCCGAGCGTCGCCGTCTTCGGCGGCGCCGTCATCGGATGCAGTCCGACGACTTCGGCCCGCGAGCGCAGCATCGCCTGCACGGGCGCGGTCTTGATCGAGGTGACGTCGATCCAGAGCTTGCCGTGGTCCGCGCCAGCCGCGAGACGAACGTAGTCGTCGATCAGCGTCGTCGTCGCGTGGATCGGCGCGCAGAAGATCAGCACGTCCGCGCGTGCGACCAGTTCTGCGGGTGACAGCGCATCGTCGCCGGCAGGGTCGCGGCCGATGACCGCAAGCCCCATCCGCTGCTCGAAGAAGCGCCGCAGCCAGCGGCCGAACGCGCCCTGGCTGCCGACGATGCCGATCAGCGGATTTTCGCCGGATGCGGCGGGTGAGGCGGGGGACGACATCGAACCGAGGCTGACGCGCCTACCTTCCGCCTGACGGCCGCGGCGGCAAGGTCTGCAGGTAGGCCCAGAGCGCGTCGAGTTCGGTGTCGCTCATTTGCTTGAACGTGTTCCAAGGCATGAACGTGTCGATGTTCGTGCCGTTCGGGCGCTTGCCGTAGCGCATCGCGGTGTAGAAGTCGGCCTTCTTCCAGCGGCCGATGCCGCTGCTCGTGTCTGAAGAGATGTTCGCGGCCGGCGGAAAGCTCGGCGGCAGGCCGGGCACGCGCCCACCCGAGAAGTGTTCGCCGTGGCAGCCGATGCAGGTATGCGAGAGATAGCGCCCGTATTCGACGCTGGGCGCGGGCGTCATTGCGGCGACATGCTTGACGTGCTGGTCGATGACGCGTGCCTCGGCGAGCGGGACGAGGCCGATCAGCATCTGCAGGCGCGGAATCGGCCCGATCGTTACGGCGGGCTGCTCGCGGTCGATGGGCGGCAGCTGCTGCAGGTATGCGATCAGGTCGGCCGTATCGGCGTCGGTCAGTCCGGCGAAATCGCGCGTCGGCATGATCAGCAGCATGCGACCGCCCGGCGCGACGCCATGGCGGATTGCGTGCTCCCAGTCGGTTGCGTCGAAGTTCGCCGGCAGGCCACCTTTGCCGCGCGTGAGGTTCGGGCCGGCGATGCGGCCGACCGGCAGCACATCGACGACCATCGTGCCGGCGAAGTCCGTGCCGTGACACACCGTGCAGCCGCGCGTATTGGCGAGGTGCTTGCCGCGTTCGAGCGCGTCTGCGTCGGTTGGAATCGCGAGAATGGTCTCGCTGATGTCGACACGATTGGCCAGCAGCTGGTCGCTGCGCCAGTAGGCGACGCCCACGGCGATCCCCAGGACAATCAATGTGACGAGCACGACCCGCATTACCCAGCGAAAAAAGCTACGCATCTCGACCCCTCGCGCAGGCCGGCAACGGCCAGATCCCCGGCGACTATCCTAATCCGAACTGGACGATCCGTGTGGGATGGCGATGCGACGGGCGCTCGTTCGACCTCGCATCACAGGCGCTTGCGGCGGGTCTTCGTGTTTTTCGGTGGTCTCTTCGCTGGCTTGCGCACAGTCTTCTTTGGCACAGTCTTCTTCGGCACTGTGTTCTTTGTGGGCTTGCGTACGCCGTGCGGGGGCTTGCGCGCCCCGCGTTTAGTCGTGGCGAGCGCTGCGGTGAGGAAGCGCGGCTTCGTCCGCATCGCCGCGACGAGATCGGGGGCAAGGACCTTGCGCATTGCAGGTGTCGTGAGCTGCGCCGTCGCAATGCCGGCGGCCCCGGGCTGCGCGATCTGGCGCAGCTGTTGCAGCCACGCGGCGGAGACCGCGTCCCAGCCCGGCTCGAGGAAATGGATTTCGTCGTGCCACGCGTTCGCTGGCACGGTCGCGACGACGGGACGCAGGTCGAAGTAGTGCAGCGCACCGATGCCCGCGAGGGTCTCGTTGAAGCGCGCGAGCACCGCGTTGACGAGTTCCTCGCTGCGCGCCACCGAAAGGCCGAGCTCGCCGAGCAGGTAGCTGCCGACCCACGGGCCGATCGTCTTGAACGGAATGCGGATCGGCGCCGGTTTCAGCGTCGGAATGATCGGGCCGTAGCCGTTCGTCAGTATCGGCACGTTCCACGGCGAGAAGATGTTGAACAGCGACTGCCACGCGGCGATCACGCGCTGCATCGTCACATCGAGCACGTCTTGCCGCACGAATGCATCGCCGCTGCCGTCCGGCGAGATCAGCGCGCGCGGATTCGAGAGCACGTCGTTGCCGCCGCCGCTCACCATCACGGCATCGAAGACGTATTGCGTCCCGGTCTGCTCCGAGCGCAACTGCAGGTAGGTCAGCGCATAGTGCAGGTCGGCGTCGCCGGCCATGTTCTCGATCGTCTTGCCGGGCAGCGCGACCGAGAGGATGTTGAGCGGCGGCCCGCCGTCCTTCGTCGCGACCCAGTCCTGCGCATTCAGATGCTGGACGACGTTGCGCCCCGTCCACAAGCCGCCCGGCAATGCGAGCCAGGAATCCCCCTGGGCGAAGACGCGCAGGCGGTTCGGGAAGTCGTGACACTTCTGCATGAATGTGTCGCAGGCCTGCTTGACGGCGGAATCCATGCTGCCTTCTCCTATGGGTCAATCCATCCCGTACGGCGCAGTCTCGTTCAGAACGGCGCGGCGGCGACCGAAATCCGCGCCGCCGCCTGCCTCGCGGAAAACATCGACAGGACGCCTGCCGTCAGTCCTCCTCGACCTTCGGCTTGTACGCATCGACGAGCTGCTTCTGCACCTGCGTCGGCACCGGGTCGTAGTGGCTGAACTCGATCGCGTAGCGCCCCTTGCCGCCCGTCATCGCCTTCAGCTCGGTCTGGTAGTCGGTCACTTCGGCGAGCGGAACCTGCGCCTTGATCACGAGTTCGCCGCCGTGCATCGAGTCGGTGCCGTTGATGCGCGCGCGCTTGCTCGCGAGGCCGCCCGTGACGTCGCCCATGTAGGCGTCCGGGACGAACACGTCGAGGTTGACGATCGGCTCGAGCACCTGCGGCTCGTGCCTTGGCGATCGCATCGAGAAACGCCTTCTTGCCGGCGCTCACGAAGGCGACTTCCTTCGAATCGACCGGATGATACTTGCCGTCGTAGACGATCACGCGCACGTCCTGCAGCTGATAGCCGGCGACCGCGCCGTGATCGAGCACCTGGCGTACGCCCTTTTCGATCGCGGGAAGGAACTGGCCCGGAATCGTGCCGCCCTTGACCTCATCCACGAAGTCGAAGCCGCCGCCGCGCGGCAGCGGCTCGATGCGCAGGATAGACTTCGCCGAACTGGCCCGCACCGCCGGTCTGCTTCTTGTGCCGATGATGGCCTTCGGCTCTCGCCGCAACGGTCTCGCGATACGCGATCCGCGGCGGTCGCGTCTTCACTTCGACGCCGTAGCGTTCCTTCATGCGTTCGAGCATCAGCTTCAGGTGCAGGTCGGACAGGCCGCGCATCACGCTCTCGTTCAACTCCTTGTTGTGCTCGAAGCGGAAGCACGGATCCTCCTCGGCGAGCTTGTGCAGCGACTGCGCGAGTTTCTGTTCCTGGCCCTTGTGCGCGGGCTCGACCGCGAGCCCGAACATCGGCTGCGGAAATTCCAGCGGCGCAAGATGGATCTGGTCTTCGTCGTGCGAGTCGTGCAGCACGGCGTCGAAATGGATTTCCTCGATCTTCGCGACCGCGGCGATGTCGCCCGGGATCGCGTGGTCGATCTCGAGATAGTCCTTGCCCCTGAGCTTGAACAGGTGGCCCACCTTGAACGGTTTCTTGCCGTCGTCGATGAACAGCTGCGTGTCCTTCCTGACCGTGCCCTGGTAGACGCGGAACACGGACAGCTTGCCGACGAACGGGTCGTTGATGATCTTGAACACGTCGGCGATCACGTGCGCTTTCGGATCGGACGTCGCTGCGATCGTCGCGGCACTCGCGTCGGTGCCCTTGACGAATGGCGGCGGATTGCCTTCCAGCGGATTCGGCAGCAGCTTCTCGACGATGTCGAGCAGTTCCTTCACGCCCGCGCCCGTGCGCGCGGAGACGAAGCAGATCGGCACGAGATGGCCTTCGCGCAGGCATTGCTCGAACGCGTCGTGCAGTTCGCTGCCGGACAGCCCTTCCTCGCCCTTGTCGAGGAAATGATCCATCACGGTTTCATTGATCTCGACGACCTGGTCGATGATGCGCTGATGCGCCTCGGCGACCGTCGAAAAATCGGCGACGCCCTGGTGCTGGTTCGGATCCGGATTGAAGAAGCAGTCGACGACGCTCTTGCCGTCCATCGCGGGCAGGTTGATCGGCAGGCATTCCGGGCCGAATTCCTCGCGCAACTTGTCGACCAGCACGCGGCAGTTGCCGCCGTCGATCTTGTTGACGACGAGGATGCGCGCCAGTCCGCGCTGCTTGGCGTGGTGCATCATGCGCTGCGTGCCGTATTCGATGCCGTTGTGCGCGTTGACGACGATCGCGCACGTCTCGACCGCGGCGAGCGCGGTCAGCGTCGGGCCGCGGAAATCCTGCGCGCCCGGCGTGTCGATCAGATTGATGTGGCAGTCGTCGCGGTCGATCGACGCGATGACGGTGTTGAGCGACTGCTTGCGCTGTTTTTCCAGCGGGTCGTAGTCGGAAACGGTCGTGCCGCGCTCGACGGATCCCGCAGCCTGGATCACGCCACCCATATGCAGCAGCGCCTCGAACAGGGTGGTCTTGCCCGCGGCCGAGTGGCCGACGAGCGCGATGTTTCGGATGCCTTGAGTGGTGTAGGCCATGAAATTACCTCCAGCGAAGGACGATTGCGAAAGCGGCGCCGACTAGCCTTCTCCTTTCGCCGAACCGGGTCAAGTGGCGCTGCGGCAGGCACGGCGACGCCGCGGCTTCGGTCAGCGTCGATTTAGGGCCGAACCGGTAAGGTCCTTCTGTCCCGTTGGCCTCATCGCCCATGCACCACATCGGAACGAATTCGACTGATGCGTCGCCCGCGTGCGCGCTGCACGAAGGCGTCCGCGCGCGCGCGACGCTGCGGCGCCCGTCGCGACCGCCGCGGCGCGTGCTGCGGATCGCGTTGACGATTGCGCTGCTCGCCCATGGGCTGCTCGGCTGGTGGCTGCGCGACCTCATGCAGCCGCAGGCCGCCGTCGACGAGGAGCGCATCGAGGTGCGGCTGATCGATCCGGTGGCCGACGAGCCCGCGCTGCCGCTGCCGCCCGTCGCGCCGGCCAGGCCGCCGCGAGCGACCGCTGCGCCGTCGCGAGCCGGACCGCCGACGCCCCGGCCGGATGCACCGTCAGCCGCGCAGGCCGCACCGCCGCAGCCCGAAACGGCCTTGTCGCTGCAGATCTACAAGGCCGACGGCAGCATCAGCCTGCCCGCCGAAGCCGGCGCGGCGGAAAGCGCGCCGCGCGCTGACTTCGTCCCGCGCGTCATCGCGCCGTCCGCGCTGATGGGGCCGCACCGCCCGCTCAAGATGCGCCCGAACTATTTCGCGAAGAACTGGCGCGCACCGCAGAAGGAAACGCTGCTCAGCGAGTCGCTGCGCAAGATCGGCGAATACGTCGACGACAATCTCACCGTGAAGAAGGAATTCACGCTGCCATCGGGCGCGAAGATCAAATGCGAGGCGGGCTTCATGTTCATCATGGCGGCGGCCGGCTGCGGCTGGGGTTTCGCGCCCGAGTGGGGGAAGCCGACCGCACACTGGAAGCCTGCGACCGAACTCGACGAGGAGTGATGCGTGCCCGGGCACTATCGGGTCGCGCGCGTTCCGGTGACCGACTACCAGGCGCGCTGATACTGTTCCGGCGCTTCGAGCTTCACGCCGAGCTCGCTGGCGGCGCGGCGCGGGAAATACGGATCTCGCAGGGACTCGCGTGCGATCAGCACCACGTCCGCTTGGCCACCGTCGACAATGTCCTGCGCCTGCGGCGCGGTCGTGATGAGGCCGACCGCGCCGGTCGCGATGCCCGCCTCCCTGCGGATGCGCGCTGCGAACGGCACCTGATAGCCGGGTCCCAGCGGAATCTTCGCGCCCGCGACGTTGCCGCCCGAGGACACGTCGATGAGGTCGACGCCGTCCTCCCTGAGCCAGCGCGCGAGCTCGACGCATTCGTCGATATCCCATCCGCCCGCCGTCCAGTCGGTCGCCGACACGCGTACGAACAGCGGATGCGGGCGCGGCCATTCCACGCGCACCGCGCAGACGATTTGCCGCAACAGTCGTGCGCGATTCTCGAGCGAGCCGCCGTATTCGTCGGCGCGATGGTTCGAGAGGGGCGACAGGAATTCGTGCAGCAGGTAGCCGTGCGCCGCATGCAGCTCGATCACGGCGAAGCCAGCCGCGCGCGCGCGTCGCGTCGACGAGACGAAATCGGCGATGACTTTCTCGATACGTGCGGCATCCATCGCGCGAGGTACGTCGTAACCTTCGAACGCAATCGCGCTCGGTGCGTCGGTCGTCCACGCGCCGGCATCGGCAGTCAACGGCTTGCCGCCGCGCCAGGGCACATCGGTCGACCCCTTGCGGCCGGCGTGCGCGAGCTGGATGCCCGGCACCGCGCCATGAGCCCTGACGAAACCCGCGATGTGCGCCCATGCGCGCTGCTGGGTGTCGTTCCACAGGCCGGTATCGCCCAGCGATATGCGTCCTTCGGGCGACACGGCGGTCGCTTCGGTGAACACGAGCCCCGCACCACCGACCGCGCGGCTGCCGAGATGCACGAGGTGCCAGTCGTTCGGCACGCCGTCGATCGCGGAGTATTCGCACATCGGCGAGATCGCGATGCGGTTGCGCAGGGTCACGTTGCCGAGCGTCAGCGGCGAAAACAGCGGCATTGAAATCCTCCATCGGGCGAGCGGGACGAGAAGCAGGCGACAAGATCAGCGGTAAAGATGCGGCGATCGACGCGCATCGCCGATAATGCGTTTATGCGCGAGATTCCCATCAACATGCAACCGTCACGCGTTGTTTTCGTCCATGGCGCGGGCGGTGGCGGCTGGGAATGGCATGTCTGGCGACGCGTGTTCGCGGCACACGGCTGGTGTTGTTGCACGCCGGACCTGCTGCCCGCCGATGGCGGCCCTGGTGCGACGCGGTTCGACGACTACGTGGGGCAGGTCGTTGCGACGATGCAGGCGTTCGCGAATGCCGGCACGGCACAGGACGCACGCAAACTCGTGCTGATCGGCGCGAGTCTCGGCGGACTGCTCGCGATCGCCGCCTGCGCGCGCGCGACGCCGGCCGCACTCGTGCTGATCAACGCGTTGCCGCCCGCGGGCAGCGCGCGCGCGACGCCGCGCGAATACGCGGATGTGGTGCCGTGGGGAAGCAGGCGCTCGCTCGCGTCCACCCTGCGCGCTTTGCCCGACGCGGATGATGCGGCGCGACTCTTCGCATTCCGGCATTGGCGAGACGAATCCGGGGCCGCGCTGCGAGCGGCCCACGAGGGCATCGAGCTGCCACGCCCTTCGTGCCCGACCCTCGTCCTCGCGAGCGAATGCGACGACGACGTGCCGCTGGCGACGAGCCGCCATCTGGCTGCTTTTCTCGGCGCCGAGTTGCGCGTCCTCGCCGGTGCGAGCCATGCGGGACCGCTGCTCGGGCGCGCGGCCGCGGCCTGCGCGAACGACACGTTGGGCTGGATTCGCGGCACGGCTGGCTCGGCGCACGCGGCAACCGGCGCTCGCGACAACTTGCGGGGAATCTAGAGGATCTTGCGCAGCTGGCTGCCGATCGGCAATTCGCGGATGCGGTAGCCGGTGGCCGCGAAGATCGCATTGGTCAGCGCCGGTGCGGCGCTCGGAATGCCCATCTCGCCTGCACCGGATGGCTCTTTCGTCGAATCGACGATCACGACCTCGACATCGAGCGGCGCCTGCCCCATGCGCATGAGCGGGTAGTCGCCGAAGTTCGACTGCTGCACCTTGCCGTCCTTGACCGTGATCGCGAGATTGAGCGCGGTAGACAGGCCGTCGATCGTCGCGCCCATCGCCTGCGCTTCGACGCCGAGCGGGTTCACGACGCGGCCGACGTCGATCGCGCAGACCGCGCGATGCACGACGACATTGCCGTCGATCGCCGAGACCTCGAACGCGTGCGCGGCGTAGCCGCCGAACGTGAAGTGTCCGGCGATGCCGAGGCCGCGGTCCTTGTCCGGCTTGCGTCCCCAGCCAATCTTGTCGGCGGCCCGGTTGAGCACGTTCGCCATGCGCCCGGTGTCGTACACGGGGCCGCCGTAGTCGTTGTAAGGCGACTCGCGCGGTTCGCCGAGCAGTTTGAGACGCAGCTTGAGCGGGTCCATCTTGATTTCGTGCGCGATCTCGTCGATGAAGCTCTCGACCGCGAACGCGTTGAACGTGTGCACCGGCCCGCGCCACCAGCCACGCGGCATGCCAGAGTCGATCGGATAGAACATCATCTCGAAATTGGCGATGAACTTCGCGGGGAAGTCCTCGGGTTCGAGGCAGCCGATCGAAATCGGGCTGTTGCTTCATGCCCGCATCGCGGTAGTTGCGCGGTGTCGCGGCGCAACGCTGCGACCAGCCCGTGATCTCGTTCTTGCGGTCGAGCGTTGCGCCCATCTGATGCACGCCGAACGGCCGGTAGAAGTCGTGCTGGATGTCGTCTTCGCGCGTCCACAGCAGCTTGAGCGGCTTCGGTTCGCCCTTGTCGAGCAGCGCCTTGCCGAGCAGCGCGGCCTCGGCGACGAAGTCGTTCTTGAGACGGCGGCCGAAGCCGCCGCCCGCGCGATTGAGGCGGATCTCGATCTTGTCGCGCGGCACGCCCGTGACGCGGCCGATGATCTCCGACGCGCTGCTCGGGTTCTGCAGCGACGCGATCAGCAGCACCTTGTCCTTCTCGACGTGGATCAGCGCGTTCGGCGGCTCCATCGTCGCGTGCGCGAGAAACGGCATCGCGTAGCGCGCCTCGACGGTCTTGCGCGCGGCCTTGCGCGCCTTCGCGAAATCGCCGTCGCTGCGCACGCGCGTGCCGGCCTCGTTGCCGGGTCTGAGCAATTCATCGGCGCGGCGGCGCAGCGCATCGCTGGTTTCGGCCGCCCAGGGCGAATCCTTCCAGTCGATTTTCAGCTTCTCGCGGCCCTTCATCGCGGCCCATGTGCTCGTCGCGATCACGGCGACGCCGTTCGCGAGCGGCCCCGTGATCGGCTCGCCCGCTTTGGGCCCGTCGATGCGGATCACGTCCTTGACGCCGGCGACCTTGCGCGCGTCGGCGTCGTCGAGCGTATCGATCTCGGCATCGAGCTGCGGTGCGCGTGCGATCATCGCGAACAGCGTGTCGGCGCGATACGCGTCGATGCCGAATTGCGCCTGGCCGGTCGCGATCTCGCGCGCGTCGACCGTGCGCGTCGGCTTGCCGATGATCTTGAAGTCCTCGGCCTTCTTGAGGGGCCTCGGTTCGGTCGGCGGATCGATCTTGGCCGCATTCTCGACGAGCTCCGCGTACGCGAGGCGGCGACCGTCGGCAGCGACGACGAAGCCCGCTTCGGTGTGCAGCTCGCCGGCAGGGCGATTCCACTGCGCCGATGCGGCGAGCATGAGCAGCCAGCGCGCGGTCGCGCCGGCCTGGCGCAGATCCTTCCAGCCGTTCGGGATGTCGTCGCTGCCGCCCGCACCCTGCGGGCCGTACTTGTCCGACGGGCCCTTGTCGGTGTCGATGTAGCCGTACGGCAGCTGTTCGACGCGGACGCGCGTCCAGTCGACGTCGAGTTCTTCGGCGATCAGCATCGGCAATGAGGTCTTGACGCCCTGGCCGATTTCGCAGCCGCGTGCGCCGATGATCACGTCGCCGTTCTTTTCGATTTTCACGAACACGCCGAGTTGTTGCGGCTCGAAGCGTGCGCCGAGGTAGGGCAGGGCCGGATCGGCGAGTGCCAGTGCGCCAGCCGACGAGCAGCGCGCCCGACGCGGTTGCGCCCACCACGAGGAATCTGCGTCGCGAGAGATCCGCTGCGGTCGCCGACGAATTCATTTCGCGCGCCGCTTCACTTCTTGCCGCTCTCGCGGGCGGCGTTCTCTTTCGTGATCTCGGCGGCGCGCTTGATCGCCTTGCGAATGCGCGGATACGTGCCGCAGCGGCAGAGGTTCGCAATCTTGCCGATGTCGTCGTCGTTCGGGTTCGCAGTTGCGGCGGAGCAGGTCGGCCGCGGCCATGATCTGGCCCGCCTGGCAGTAGCCGCACTGGGCGACGTCGATCTCGATCCATGCCTGCTGCAGCGGGTGCAGTTCGGCGCCCGCGAGTCCCTCGATCGTCGTGATGTCGTGTTTCGCCGCCGCCTTCATCGGCGTGAGACACGCGCGCTGCGCCTTGCCGTCGACGAGCACGGTGCAGGCGCCGCACGCGCCGATGCCGCAGCCGAACTTCGTGCCGGTCATCTGCAGCACGTCGCGCAGATACCAGAGCAGCGGCATATCGGCATCGCCGGCGAACGAATAGGCCTTGCCATTGATGCGCAGCGCGATCGCCTTGTCGTCGACGGGGGTGTCGTCTTCGCGGCGGGTGCCACGGGCGGCTTCGCGGCGCGGGCGGTCGTTTCCTGCATGGACGGTCTCGGGAGCGGTCTTCCGCATTGTCGCATTCCGAACGCGTGGCGAACACCTCGCAGTGGCGCTTCGGCGCGCTAGCGGATCGCCTCGCCGCCGCGCTTGCGTTCGACGTCCAGTCTCGGGGACGTGCGCATAAAAAAAGCCGCGGTTCCCCGCGGCTTTTTGTTCCTTGCGACGAAGGCCCGATTACTTCCGGGATCAGTTCTTCGGCGCGAGGCCCGCCTGCTTCATGACTTCGGCAGCGTAGTCCTCGACGACCTTCTCGATGCCTTCGCCGACCGCGAGGCGCTGGAAAGCGACCACGTCGGCGCCGGCGGCCTTGGCCGCGGCTTCGACGGTCTGGTCGGTGTTGAGCACGTAGGGCTGTCCGTACAGGGTGTTCTCGTTGACGATCTTGGCGATCTTGCCGCCGATGATCTTCTCGAGGATCGGCGCGGGCTTGGCCTTGTCCTTCTCGGACATCTTGGCGAGCTCGATTTCCTTTTCCTTCTCGACGAACGCGACCGGCACGTCGGTGGCCTTGTTGTACGGCGGATTCATCGCCGCAACGTGCATCGCGATGCCACGCGCGAAGTCGGCGTCGCCGCCCTTGACCTCGACGAGCACGCCGATGCGGCCGCCGTGCACGATAGGCTGCGACGTTATTGCTCGTGTCGACGTGAGCGAGGCGACGCACCTGCACGTTCTCGCCGACCTTGGCGACGACTGCCGCGCGCGCTTCCTCGACCGTCTCGCCCGACGCCAGCTTGACCGCCTTGAGCGCCTCGGCGTCCTTCACGCCGGAGGCGAGCGCTGCCTTGGCGACGGCGTTCGCGAAGCCGAGGAAGTTCTCGTCCTTCGCGACGAAGTCGGTCTCGGAGTTGATTTCGACGAGCACGGCCTTGCCGCCGTCCTGCGCCATCACGATGCGGCCTTCGGCGGCGACGCGGCTGGCCTTCTTGTCGGCCTTGGCGAGGCCCTGCTTGCGCAGCCATTCGACCGGCGCGTCGATGTTGCCCTGATTTTCGGTCAGCGCCTTCTTGCATTCCATCATGCCGGCGCCGGTACGCTCGCGCAGTTCCTTGACCTGGCTTGCGGTGATTTCCATGGTGTACCTCGATGAATTGGTGACGCGAGCGAAGGCCCGGTCGGTTCTGTTGAAAAGCGCGGGCAGTTGCTCGCAGCGGATTGATTGAAAGTGCGGGCAGGTTGTCTGCGTCTCGATCCTCACAGCCGAAGACGACCGCAAGGACGATTTTCGCGCCGCCAGACTTCATGTCGATGACGGCGCGCGGATCACGGCAATGCCGCCGCGACTTACTCGGCTGCGGCCTCGGCCGGCGCTCGCCGGCGCTTCGGCCGGGGCTTCGTCAGCGTTCTTCGCGACAGGCGTCGGCCGGTGCGGCGCTGACGCGGAGGGTCTTCTTCACGGCGGCCGGTCGGCTTGCGCGGGCCGGGCTTGCGACGGTCGCGGTCACGATCGTTGCGGTCGTTGCGATCACCGCGGTGATCGTCGGCCTTCTTCGTTACCGGGTTGCCTTCGGCGTCGAGTTCGACGAACTCGTCCTTGGCCGCGGCGGCGTAGGCGGCGCGGCGGCCTTGCCTTCGAGGACGGCATCGGCGGCGGCGCGGGTGTACAGCTGCACGGCGCGGATCGCGTCGTCGTTGCCCGGGATCGCGTAGTCGACCAGGCTCGGATCGTAGTTCGTGTCGACCACGGCGATCGACCGGAATGCCGAGCTTCTTGGCTTCCTTGACCGCGATGTCTTCATGACCGATGTCGATCACGAACAGCGCGTCCGGCAGGGCAGTTCATGTTCTTGATGCCGCCGAGCGACTTGTCGAGCTTTTCCTTCTCGCGGATCAGGCACAGCACTTCGTGCTTGACCAGCTTCTCGAAGCTGCCGTCGGTCGACATCGTCTCGATTTCCTTCAGACGCGAGATCGACTGCCTTGACCGTGCGGAAGTTGGTCAGCATGCCGCCGAGCCAGCGCTGCGAGACGTACGGCATGCCGCAGCGGGTCGCTTCTTCCTTCAGCGAGTCGCGCGCCGAGCGCTTGGTGCCGACGAACAGCACGGTGCCGCGCTTCTGGGCGAGACCCGAGAGGAAGTTCATCGCGTCCGTGAACAACGGCAGCGTCTTTTCGAGGTTGATGATGTGGATCTTGCCGCGCGCGCCGAAGATGTACGGCGCCATGCGGGGATTCCAGTAACGGGTCTGATGACCGAAATGCACGCCAGCTTCGAGCATCTGGCGCATGGTGACTTGAGGCATGGTAAACTCTCTCTTGCAATGGGCGGCCGCGCGCTTATGGTTTAGCGCGAAGCCCGGGGTTTAACCTCCACGTCCCCAGCGTTGGCGACCTCTTGGCAGACGGCGTGGCGTCTGCCAGAAGCACCCCGACAACGGTATCGAGACGTGTGCGGATTTGGGCGAAATGCCCGAAGCATTCCGAAGACACCCTTGTCGGAAACTGTAGCCGTTTCCCTTGGACGTTGTCGGGATGACTTCGACGACCTTGGGAAGATTCTCCGTCGGCCGCATTTCCTGAGGCAGGGTCGCTACTTACGAAACGGCCTCGCGAAACCGTAAAATTATAGCCTGTACGGCCACTTCTGGACAAGTGGCCGGCTTTTCACCCCCGAGACCAACGCATGGCCGTCACGATCAAAACCCCCGATCAGATCGAAAAAATGCGCGCTCTCCGGCCGCCTCGCCGCCGAAGTGCTCGAGATGATCGAGCCGCACGTCAAACCCGGCGTGACCACCGAGGAACTCGACCAGATCTGTGCTACGACCACATCGTCGACGTGCAGAAGGCGATTCCGGCCAACGTCGGCTACAAGGGCTTTCCGAAGACGGTCTGCACGTCGGTCAACCACGTGATCTGCCACGGCATTCCGAGCCCGGCCAAGGTGCTCAAGGACGGCGACATCGTCAACATCGACGTCACCGTGATCAAGGACGGCTGGCACGGCGACACGAGCCGCATGTACTACGTCGGCAAGCCCGACGTGCGCGCGCAGCGCCTGTGCACGGTCACGTTCGAGGCGATGATGCACGGCATCGAGCCAGGTGCGACCGGGCGCGACGCTCGGCGATATCGGCGCACGCGATCCAGAATCACGTCGAGGGCAACGGTTTCTCGGTCGTGCGCGAATACTGCGGGCACGGCATCGGCACGATCTATCACGAAGATCCGCAGGTGCTGCACTACGGGCACCGCGGCGTCGGCCTGCGCCTCGAAAAGGGCATGACGTTCACGGTCGAGCCGATGGTCAACGCCGGCAAGCCGCAGCACGCGCCTGCTGCCCGATGGCTGGACCGTCGTCACGCGCGACCATTCGCTGTCGGCGCAGTGGGAACACACGATGGCGGTCACCGACGACGGCTTCGAGATCCTGACGCCCTGGCCGAAGGCGGCCTGAGCGGGGCGAAGGTCAAGGTCGAGGTATCGTTGCGGTTCGCCTTGTTCCGGTCGACCTTTGACCTTTGTCTTTTGACGCTCTAGGTTGACCTTCGTGTCCGACCTCTCCGCCAACCTCAAACTACCGCGGCTGCCGAGATCGGTGCCGCGCTCGGGCGTCTCCGAGCAGGCGCGCCTGTCGCTGCGCCAGCTGCTCGGCGATTTCGACCGCCGGCTCGCGGATGCCTTCTTCAAGTGGCGCACGGTCCGGTGGCCTCCGCGAGCGCGCTCGTGCATGCGCGCGCGCAGGTGGTCGAGCGCGTCGTCGAGCACGTCTGGGTGTCCTGCGTCGGCGATGGCGATGCGCTCGCGCTGTTCGCCGTCGGCGGATTCGGTCGTGGCGAATTGTTTCCTTTCTCCGACGTGGACCTGCTCGTGCATCGCGCGCGAACGTCCGCAAGGCGCGGTCGGCCGCGCGCTCGAATCGTTCTTCACCTGCCTGTGGGACATCGGCCTCAAGCCGGGCAACGCCGTGCGCACGCTCGCCGAATGCCGCGAACTCGCCGCCGTCGACGCGACGATCTATACGAGCCTGCTCGATGCGCGCCGGATTCACGGCGCGGCGCCGCTCGCGGACGGTATCGCCGCTATGACTGCCGATGACGAGCGTCTGGCCGCGGCAGAAGTTCTTCAGCGCCAAGCGCGCCGACCGACGAGCAGCGCCGCGCGCGCTTCAACGACACCGCCTACAACCTGGAGCCCAATCTCAAGGAAGGCCCCGGCGGATTGCGCGCGCTGCAACTCGTGCTCTGGCTCGGCCGCCATCTGTTCGGTGCGCAGACGCTCGCCGACCTGGTCGCGCGCGGGCTGATCTCCGCGAGCGAGAGTGCGAGCGCAATCGAATCTCGCGACGTGCTCTGGCGCATCCGCTTCGCGCTGCACCTGATCGCCGGGCGGGCCGAGGAGCGCCTGCTGTTCGATTACCAGCGCGAACTCGCGCGCCGGCTCGGCTACAGCGACGAACATGCGCAGAATCTCGGCGTCGAACAGTTCATGCAGGCGTTCTTCCGCGCGGCGATCGCGATCGAGCGCCTGCAGCGAGCAGTTCGTCGCGCGCTGCGAAGAGGCGCTCGACGCGCACGCGCACGCGCTCCCGCAGCGCCTGAGCCTCGATTTCATCAATGTCGGCGGTCGCCTCGACTGCGATCCGCCCGACCTGTTCCTGCGCCGCCCGGCCGCGTTGATCGACCTTTTCCGCGTCTGGATCGAGCATCCCGAGATCCGCAGCCTGCGCGCAGACCTCGTGCGCCGGATCAACGAGGCACTGATCGCGGTCGGCGAGGACCTCGCCTATGACGACGAGGTCAACGCCGCGTTCGCACGTCTGCTGCGCAAGGGTGCGGCCGCGGTCGACGCACTCGCGCGCATGAACCACTACGGCGTGCTCGCGCGCTATCTGCCCGCGTTCGGCCGCGTCGTCGGGCGCATGCAGTACGACCTGTTCCACGTCTACACGGTCGACGAACACACGATGCGCGTGCTGCGCAACATCGCGCGTTTCGCCGATTTCGATGCGAGCCGCGACTTCGGTCTTGCCCACGAACTCTTCGAGCGCCTGCGCAAAGCCCGAGTTGCTGCTGCTTGCGGCGCTGTTTCACGACATCGCCAAGGGCCGCGGCGGCGACCATTCCGAACTCGGCGAATCCGAGGCGCGCGAGTTCTGCCTGCGCATCGGCCTTGCCCGCGGCCGACATCGACCTCGTCGCGTGGCTCGTGCGCTGGCATCTGCTGATGAGCGTGACCGCGCAGACGCAGGACATCACCGATCCGGACGTCGTCCATCGCTTCGCCGTCGACATGGCCGACTCGGAGCGGCTGGACTATCTGTACCTGCTCACGGTCGCCGACATCGCCGGCACGAGCGCGAAGTTGTGGAATTCGTGGAAGAGACAAGCTGCTCGCGGATCTGTACGTCAGCGCGCGCTACATGCTGCGCGCCGGGCTCGAGCGGCCGCCGCACGCCGCGGAGCGCGTTCGCGAACGCGCGAGCAGGCGCGCGTGAAATCCTGCGCGCGCGCAGGAATCGACGACGCGCGATCGATCGCATCTGGGCGGATTTTCCCGAGCAGAGTTTCCTGCGCTTCACTCCGGACCAGATCGCGTGGCAGACGTCGGCATCGCCCATGCACCGCCCGGCGACGCGCCGCTCGTGCTGATCGACGCGCAGGGGCCGCGCGGCGGCACCGAGGTCTTCGTGTACGCGCGCCGACCGCGATGGCCTGTTCGCCGCGGTCACCGCGGTATTCGATCGCCTGCGCCTGTCGGTGCTCGACGCGCGCGTCGTCACTCGCGCAGCGGCATGAGCCTGGACAGCTTTCTCGTGCTCGACGGCAGAACGGCACGCGTGCTCGATGCGCTCACGCGTCGCGCGCCTGCGCGCGGTGCTGGGGCAGACGCTTGCAGACAGTCGCCCTATCCGGCGAATGGTCCGAGCGCGCCTCGCGCGGCGCTGCGTCATTTCACGATTGCCGACGCGGATCGAATTCGGCGAAGACGTGTCGACGGGACGCACGCAGCTCGCGGTCGTCTGCGCCGACCGACCGGGTCTGCTCGCCGGCATCGCGCAGACGCTGCGCGCGCACGCCGCATCGCGTGCATGATGCGCGCATCGCCACGTTCGGCGAGCGCGTGGAGGATTTTTTCTGATCAGCGACGAATACGATGACCGCTCGACGATGCTGCGCGCCAGAACGCTGCGCAACGCATTGAGCGCAGACCTGCTCGACGCACCCGGGGAGCAAATCCACGCAGACCGTGGAGACGTATGCCACGCTTGAAAACCTTGATCGATGTCGGCCTGGGAACGCCGCGCCGAGTTGTCGCCAGCCGGAAATCGAAGACGCAGCTGCGAGCCGGCGATCAGCGACCGCCTCGACCTGCTGGAAAGCGGCGAGCGCCGTGTCGCCGAGCCCGACGGCAGGGCGGCTGGCGCGTCAACCAGTGGCTGAAGAAGGCGGTGCTGCTGTACTTTCCGCGTGCAGCGCCAATCGCGTCATGGAGTCCGAGCCCGCACCGTATTTCGACAAGGTGCCGCTGCGTTTCGAGGGTTTCGACGAGGCGCGTTTCCGGCGCTTGGCGCGCGCGCCGTGCCCGGACGCGATCGTGCGTCGCGGCGCGCACATCGGCAGGGACGTCGTGCTGATGCCGAGCTTCGTCAACATCGGCGCGTATGTCGGTGCCGGCACGATGGTCGACACCTGGGCGACGGTCGGTTCGTGTGCGCAGATCGGTAAAAATGTACATTTGTCCGGTGGTGCCGGCATCGGCGGCGTGCTCGAACCGCTGCAGGCGGGGCCGACGATCATCGAAGACGACTGTTTCGTCGGCGCGCGCTCGGAAGTCGTCGAGGGCTGCGTCGTCGAACGCGGCCGCGTGATCGGCATGGGCGTGTTCATCGGCCAGTCGACGCGCATCTACGATCGCGCGACCGGCGAGATTCAGCTACGGCCGCGTGCCTGCCGGCAGCGTGGTCGTCTCCGGCGCGCTGCCGGCGAAGGACGGCAGCCACAGCCTGTACGCGGCGGTGATCGTCAAGCAGGTCGACGAGAAGACGCGCTCGCAAGACCTCGATCAACGAACTGCTGCGCAGCGGCGAGTAGAAAGCGATGGCGGCGCTCGGCCTCGATCACTACAACATCCGCGCGCCGAGTCCGCTGCTCGAGGCGCTGCGCGATTTCTACGTCGCGACGCTGGGCCTGCGCGCCGGCCCACGGCCACGCTGCCGCACGCACGGTTACTGGTTGTACGCGGGCGAGCAGGCGGTGCTGCACCTGAGCGGTACGCGCACGGACGAAGTGCGCGAGGTCGGCGTGACGCCGACGTTCGATCACGTCGCGTTCCGCTGCGACGACGATGCAGCGATGCGCGCGACGCTCGATGCCGCCGGAATCCAGTACGCGGTCGAGGATGCGCCGGAGCGCTCCCAGCGGCAGATTTTCTTCCGCGATCCGGCCGGCAATGGCATCGAACTCAACTTCAGGCTGGACTAGAGCGAAGGCGAACGACATGGAGCGCATCTCTTCAGGGCAGACATTCTTCATGAAGCGTGTGTTCCCGTTCCTCTGGTTGGGCGTCGTCGGTTTCGGTTTCGCAGGGCCGCTGCTGATGTTGCAGTCGTCTGCCGCGAAGGTCCCCGCGGTGGATGTGTCGACGCCGCACTTGTTCTTCGCCATGCCGCGTTGATGCTGGTCGCTCGGTGCGGCGTTGTTCCGCAAGCTGATCTGGAATCTCGCCGACTCGGTCGATGAGGCACGTGACTATCTGCTCGTACGCCGCGGCAGCGATCGAACAGCGCGTGCCGCTTTCCAACATCACGAATGTCAGCATAACGCAGTACACGAATCCGCAGCGGCTCACGCTGCGCTTGCGCCAACCGGGTTCATTCGGCGATGAAATCGTCTTCATTCCGAAGTCACCGGCGTTCCGCCTCAATCCGTTCAAGCGCAACGAGATCGCGGAGCGCCTCATGCGAGCGCGTCGACGAGGCGCGCAACCCTGGAGACGGCAGACAGATGATCATGGTCTACGGACTCGACAAGTGCAGCACCTGCGACAAGGCGCGCAAGTGGCTCGACAGACACAAGGTCGAATATCGCTTCGTGGACTATCGCGAGCACCGCGTCGACGCGCCCACGCTCAAGCACTGGGCGAACGCCGTCGGCGGCTGGGAGAGCCTCGTCAACCGCAGCGGCATGACCTGGCGCAACCTGGCGCCCGCGCGCAAGTCGCCTGCGAGCGATCCGGAATGGCTGCTGCTGATCAAGGAATATCCCGCTCTCGTGCGCAGGCCCGTCGTCGTGCGCGGCGACGACGTGAGTCTCGGCTTCACCGACAAGTATGTTCGCAAAGTTGTTCGCTGCATGAGCGACGTCCTCGAACTGCAGCGTTCAACGGAGACTTCGTCCGCCGCGCTTCGGTCACGCCCGACGACGCCGGCTGCCAGCAATCTGCTCGCCGACCGCCTGCAGCGCGCGCGGTTTCGCCGTCGAGCACCTGCGCTACGGAGAAGTCGACAATCTCTGGGCGACGCACGGAACGGGTGCGACCCGTTCTCGTCTTCCTCGGCCACACCGATGTCGTGCCCAGCGGCCCGGTCGCGCAATGGTCGAGCCCGCCGTTCGAGCCGACGATCCGCGACGGACGCCTGTACGGCCGCGGCGCAGCCGACATGAAGTCTGGCGTCGCGGCGATGACGCTCGCGCTCGAGGCTTTCGTGGCCGCGCATCCGGGCCATGCGGGCACCGTCGCGCTGCTGCTGACGAGCGACGAGGAGGGCCCGACGAATCGCGACGGCGTGAGCCGCGTGGTCGGCGAATTCCGACGCCGCGGCCAGCGCATCGACTGGTGCGTCACGGGCGAACCTTCCTCGCGCGACCGGCTCGGCGATATCGTGCGCGTCGGCCGGCGCGGGTCGATGTCGGGGCACCTGCGCGTGCGCGGCGTGCAGGGCCACGTCGCTTATCCGGACAAGGTGCGCAATCCCATCCATCTCGCCGCGCCCGCACTCGCGGAACTCGCGGCGACGCGCTGGGACGAGGGCAACGAGTCGTTTCCGCCGACGTCGTTCCAGATCTCCAACATCCATGCGGGCACCGGCGCGCTCAACGTCGTGCCGGGCATGCTCGAGGCAGCGTTCAATTTCCGCTTCTGCACGGCGAGCACGGCGCAGAGCCTGCGCGAACGCACCGAAGCGATACTGCATCGTCACGGCCTCGACTTCGAAGTCGACTGGGATCTGTCCGGCGAAGCGTTCCTCACGCACGACGGCGCGCTGCGCACCGCTGTCACGGCGGCGATGCAGGAGGTGTGCGGCGTCACGCCACAGGCCGATACGGGCGGTGGCACGTCGGACGCGCGCTTCATCGCGCCGCTCGGCGCCGAGGTCGTCGAGGTCGGGCCCGTCAACGCGTCGATCCACAAGATCGACGAAAACGTCGCGCTCGCCGAACTCGAAGTGCTGCCGCGGCTCTATCTGCGTATTGCCGAGAAACTCTTCGCGCTGTGAGATCGTCGATCTTCGGCGCCACCGCGGCGGCGACTCGAGCAGTGCTGCCCGGTCAATTGTCCTGCGCGCGAGCGATCAGCCGAAATGGCAGATGTAGTGATAGCCCTCTTCGCTGCGGATCTCGAATTTCGAATTCGCGGGAACGCTGAATCGCTCGCCCGCGCTGGCGCGGGTCCAGTCTGCGGAATCGTTCAGGCGATATTCGCAGCTGCCCGCGACGCCTTCCATGATTTCGGGCGCGCTCGTGTTGAACGTCAGTGTCGACGGCAGGATCACGCCGACGGTCTTGCGGCTGCCGTCGGCGAAATGCAGCGTGTGCGAGACGCAGCGGCCTTCGGCGAAGACGTTGGCTTTCGTCGCGACCGCGGCGGGGGCGAGGGTTTCGGTCAGCATGATGCGGTCATCTCCGTGGCATTCAGGTCTTTGGCAAAAGTACCAATGTATATTTTGTCTCGCCAGGCAGGAACGGTGTCGCCTTGCCCTGCGCCCAGTCTTCGTGGCCGGCGCCGTAGAACGGCGACAGCGGATTGCCGCTCTGCCCGCCCGGCATGTGGAAGAGGCCGGTTTCCTCGTGGCCGGGCTGCACGACGAACCGCTCTGATGCGCCGAAGGTCGCGCCCTGCACGCGCGGCATGTTGTTGTCGCCTGGCAAGCGGTCGGCCGGCATGTCGAGCAGCCAGCCCATGCCGGGTAGCGCCGAGCTCAGCGGATGGCGGATGCGTCGCGGTGTTGAGTTCGCCCCAGGTGCGCGCCGCGAGGCCGCCCGGCAGCGCGGACAGCTTCTGGTTCACGCGCTCGGCACATTTGCGCAGCAGGTCGTCCCAGTTCGCATAGCCGGGAGGCAGCAGGTATGCCGGCCGCCGCAGCAGGATCTCGTTGACGAGGTTTTCGCCCTGGGCCATCGACGGCATCTTGAAGTCCGGAAACTTCTGCCGCACCGCGGCTGCAAATCCGTCGAGTACCGTGTCGATGACCTCGCTGCGGAACGAGCGTGCGAGGCGGTAGCCGACCGATTCTGGCACCGCGCGACCGACCCAGTCGTCGTTGTATTTCCTCATCTCGGCGAGGTCGGCCGCATCCTTCGCGCGCGTGAGAACGTCAGCCAGCAGGTCGTGCCAGTGATTGAGCAGGATCGCCCGGTCATCGAGCTGGATCGCGAGGAAATCCGTCGGGCGTGAATTGTTGCTTCGCCTGCAGGTCGTCGCGGATCTGCCGCGCGCGCGCGCCGAGGTCGACGCCGCCGTCGCCGACGCGGGCGAAGTCGGCACTCTCGAAATCGAGCGTGCGCGCGTTCGCGGTCCAGATGCGGCCCGACTGCGGGTTCGGCAGGCGCGGATACTCGCCGGGATCGAGCCAGCCGCTCCAGCCGGTATCGGGTTTGCTCCAGTCGGATGGCAGCAGCGGATCGTAGCCGCCGAGGCGGCGCGGGATGCGGCCCGCGAGCGTCCAGCCAACGTTGCCGCTGCGATCGCCGACCGTGAAGTTCTGCACCGGCATGCCGGCCTGATTGGCCGTCTCTATCGCCTCGTCGACTGTCTCGGCGACGTCGAGGTGCAGCAGTTCGAGATTCGCGCTGCCCGGCTGCAGCGCCGTCCAGGCCAGGGCGAGCGGCGTGCCGTCGGCATCAGTCTCGAGGATCGGACCCCATTGCGTGTCGCGCACCGCGAGTTTCTCGTCTGGCGCATTGTGTACCTTGATCACTTCTGTACTTTCGCGCAGCGGCTGCCAGCCGTTCGCGTCGCGATAGCGTTTCTTGTCGTTCGGGTCGAGATTCACGCGCACCCAGTCGAGCCAGTCGCCGTAGCTGTTCGTGAAAGCCCAGGCGACGTGGCGGTTGCTGCCCGCGACGAGCGACGGCAGGCCCGGCAGCGTGACGCCGATCAGGTCGATCGTGTCGCCGGCGTGGCGCGGATTCGGATACTGCATGCGCGCGCGAAACCAGATGTTCGGCACGCGCAGGCCCGAGATGCATGTCATTGGCGACCATCGCCGCATGCGTCGCGGTAAGCGCGCCGTCGACCGCGAAATTGTTGCTGCCGACGAAATCGGGCGCGGGCCGGCCGATGTCCGCGAGCTTGAGCAGTTTCGGGTCGAGCTTCGACAGGTCGATGTCGCCCGCGGGCGGCAGGACCGGTGCTTTCATCGGCGGACCGAGCAACGGCGCATCCCATGGGCCGCCTGTACTGCGCAAAAAGGCAAAGACCGACGCTGGCAGCGCCGCCTTCATCTTCGAGAAGGCGAGTTCGCGCTCGTTGTTCGATCGTTCAGGTCGAAGTACATCGCGTCGAGCACGAGAAGCGATCCTCTTCGCTCCAGGGCAGCGGCTTCGCACCGAGCAGCCAGTATTCCCAGGGACGCGAGCCGAGCGCGGCGAGGCCGGCGTTGACGCCGTCGCGATACGCCGTCAGGTCGGTGACCTGCGCGGGGTCGACCGTCGCCATCGCCGCGCGCGCGCGCGCGCGCATGCGGAACGGCCGTCGCTGCTTGTCCATCGACAGGGCCGCGGCGCCGACGAGTTCGGACAGTTCGCCCGCCGCGGCGCGGCGCATCAGGTCCATCTCGAAATAGCGCTCCTGCGCGTGCACGAAGCCGAGCGCATAGGAGACATCGCGACGGCTCTTGCCCTGGATCGTCGGCACGCCGAGCGCGTCGCGCGTAATCGTCACCCGCTCGCCGAGCCCCGGCGCCGATCCGGCGACGTCCCCGCTCAGTTGCGGCAGGCTCGCGCGGATCAGGAAGTAGACGACGGCGATCGCGACGATCGCGAGGACGAGGACGGCGAGGACGAATCGCTTGAGGACGAGGAGGAAGGTGCGCATCGGTGATTTCGTATCTGCAGAACGCCGAAGTTTACGCAGATTGACACGCGTTGCGGTATCCGGGTGTGCGCGTCGCGATGCGGCTCGCAATCGCTCTGCCGATCGCGGGCGACCAACGGGCTTGGGTGCCCCGGAGTTTCAGGCCGGTGGCTGTGGCTGCCGGCCTGATGCAGCGAGCGAGGGATGCCGCTAGAGCGCGCGGTTGTAAAGCATCAGCCGATCGCCGCGCTCGTCGAACTTGGTCCGCTCGCTCGCCACGAATCCATGCCGCGCATAGAGCTTTCGCGCATGGACGTTGTAGTCCTGCGTCCACAACTGCGCACGCAGATAGCTGCGCTCGCGCGCGGCGGCGAGCAGTTTCGCCATCAGAAGCGTGCCGATCTTGCGATTCCAGAACAGCGGCGCGACGAACACGGCGGCGATGTGGCACAGCTCGGGAATCACGGCGCCCGCCCCATCCTCGAGCCTGCCGTCCATCGCGAGGATGAATCCGACGATCTTGGTGTCGACTTCGGTGACGAATCCGAATGCGTCGATCTGCGTGAGGTAGCGGCGCGTGCGCTCGATGTCGACTTCCTCGATCGGAGAATCGCCGCGGAACGCGTTGTCGGCGAGCGCGCGCAGTTCGATCAGGCGCGTGCTGTCGTTCGGGTTGATCGGGCGCAGGGCGGTGGGCACGTTCGTTGCTCCTTTTCGCGCGTCAGCGGTTCGACGGCATGTGTCGCAATGTGATCGAACAATGTGATCCAGGAATCTGCTCGGATCAGTCGACCTGCAACGATGCGGAAATCTTAGGCGCAGGCCCGCAACGCCACCGCCCCGACCCGATAGCGACGACCGGCCACCGTGGCCGGTCGTCGCAGATTCTAGAGCGAAGATGCCGAGAAGGTATCGCAGCTTTTGATGTCACCCGAGGCGAATCCGGCCTTGAACCAGCGTTGACGCTGCGCCGAAGTCCCGTGGGTGAACGAGTCGGGCACGGCATAGCCGCGTGCCTGCTTCTGCAGCGTATCGTCGCCCACCGACGATGCGGCATTGAGCGCCGCGTCGACGTCGCCAGCCTGCAGCCAGTTGAGCTGCGCCTGCGAACGGTTGCCCCAGACCCCGGCGAAACAGTCGGCCTGCAGCTCCTGGCGCACCGACAAGCCGTTCGCGCCGTCCATCGGCGTGCCCTGGCGCCGTGCCTGCTCGACTTTCTGCATGATGCCCAGCGAGTTCTGCACGTGGTGGCCGACTTCGTGCGCGATCACGTAGGCGCGCGCGAAGTCGCCCTGCGCATGGAAACGCGTATCCATCTCGTGGAAGAAGCCGAGGTCGAGATAGACCTGATGGTCGTTCGGGCAATAGAACGGACCCATCGCTTCGGAACCGCCGCCGCAGCCGGTGCGCACCGTGCCGTTGAACAGGTGCAGGACGGGCTTCTGATAGCTGGAGCCGAGCCCCTGGAAATATGCTGTCCACACGTCTTCGGTGCTGGCGAGGATCGTGCGCACGAACTTGTGCGGTTCGTCGTTTTCGGTCGACGGCGTGCCGGACACCTGCGCGGGCAGTTGCTGCGCCGTGGGCGCCCCGTTGTCGACGCCGCCGCTCAGCATCGAGAGGATGTCGAGCGGGTTCTTGCCGAAAAGCAGGCTGACGACCACGATCAGGATGATGCCGCCGATGCCGATGTGGAATCCGCCGAACTGCATCCCGCCGCCGCCGTACCCGCCGCCGCCGCTGCTGCCCTCGTCCTCGACGACGTTGTCGCTTTCCCGCCCTTTCTTCCAGTCCATAGCACCCATCCTCCCGGTCGCGCGAATGGATCGAACATACTCGCGGGAGAGGCTGGCCGCAACGGCCCCGGATCACGGCGTCAACTCGCGGTTCAGCGTCGATTCGCGCGGCGCAGCCCCGCAGTCGCCGTGATCGCCGCAGCATGACTCGCGCCGTGCACGGCGGCGCCATTCACGCCACGCGGGTTCGCTATGGGTAGCGGCTGAGGACACCGTGACGATGATTCGACGTGCCATCGCTGCCAGGGTAGACGACGTCGAACTCGAGGGTACGTGGGTTCGCACCGGCGCGCACCACGAACTTGCCCTGGGCGAGACGCTCGCAGGCTTCGCCGCCGTTCGCCGCCTTGAACGACAACGACCACGCCGACGCATCGCCGCCCTCGAGCAGCGCATAGTTGCCGCGCTTCAGCGTGCAGGTCGAACGACTTTCGATGCGCAGAGTGCTGCTTTCCTCGCCCGCGCCGAGATCGAGCAAGGTCTTCGCCGTCTCGCGCTGGCCGTCGAGGAGTGAGCCGCCGATCCATTGCCCGTTCACGTCGCGGGCTTCGGTCGCGGCAAGCGAAATTGCGCTTGCGCATGCGAGCGACACGACGAGCAGTGACGACAACAAACGAACTTTGCTTGCGTATTCGTACATAAGTCCTCCGAAGTGGTTTCTTGCGGGCGCAACAAGCCGTGCGGCGCTGCCGCAAACGATATCGATCTGGTTGCATCGCGATGATCCTCCCGCGCAGTCCGTCGCGCATCTGCAGGAAGTCATCGGTGTATACGATGCACAAAAATGGAAATGGGTCGCAGCGCTGCGAGCGTGCAGGAAACGACCCAGCTTATGGCCTATGCCGTATCGAAGAAGGGTGATGGCCCGAGCGGGACGAATGCAGGAGAGGCCGTCTGACAAGTTGACACGGCATCGCGCTGGCATTCGAGCTTCCTTCGCGGCGTGACGCGCCGACAACCGTCGAGCCTGACGGTGCGTCCATCGACAGGGCGGCCGATTTGCGCTGCAATTCGCTGTTCCGGAAGCGGGCCAGCGATGCGCCCGACGATTTCGTCTACTCACGCCCGAAGAGAAACGCCCCATGCAATCGTTGCGCAGGACTCCCGACCACCTGCTCGAGATCCAGAGAGAGCTGGCCGATCGCGAACCGATCTTCCACCGACCAGAGTACGGCACGACGCGCATGGACTTCGAGGCGATGACCGCCCAGGACTTCTGGGAAGTCGGCGCGTCCGGCATGCGCTACGACAGGTCGCATGTACTCGATGTGCTCGAAGAACGTGCGGCGCGTCCCCGCGACGACGAGCACTGGGCGACCGAGGATTTCTATTGCCAGCAGATCGCCGAAGGCAACTATCTGCTCACCTACACGCTTCGCCAGGGCGCACGCGTCACGCGTCGAGCGACGCTCTGGCGACGCGAGCCCTCGGCACGCCAGCCCTCGGCACGCCAGTCATCGAGTTGGGTAATCGTCTATCACCAGGGCACGATCGTGGCATCGCTCGTAGCCTGATCCGCAGAGAAGGAATCCGCTCTATCGGCGCACCTGTCTCGCACTACGAGTCAGAACTTTGCGGCAACGCGCGCCTTTGCGCCAGGGCGCGCCGCTAGCCGGCAAAACCGCGCAGGAACATCCATGCGGCGCCCAGCGTGGCGCTCGCGAGCAAGGTCCAGCCCATGCCGAGCCTGAAGCGCAGCATCGCGACGAGCGATCCCGCCGCTGAGCGCCAGTGCGGCGAGGTCGACGCTCTGCAAGACCGGAACGTCGACGCGCATGGGCCCCCAGGTTTCCGACTGCACCGAATGAAAGACCGTGTGCACGGCGAACCAGACCGACAGATTGAGAATCACACCGACCACCGCCGCCGTGATTGCCGAGAGCGCCGCATTGAGCGCGCGATTGCTGCGCAAAGCCTCGACATACGGCGCGCCGAGGAATATCCAGAGGAAGCACGGGACGAAAGTGACCCAGGTCGTCAGCAGCGCGCCGAGTACGCCGCTCGCATAGGGTGACAGGCCGCCCGGCTGCCGGAACGCGGCGATGAAGGCGACGTACTGCACGACCATGATGAGCGGTCCGGGCGTCGTCTCGGCCAGCGCGAGCCCGTCGATCATCTCGCCGGGGCTCAGCCAGTGGAAAGACTCGACGGCGCGTTGCGCGACGTAGGCGAGCACGGCGTAGGCGCCGCCGAACGTCACGAGCGCGGCTTCGCCGAAGAACAGGCCTTGCTGGACGAAGAGACTGTTCCTGCCGAAGATCGCCGCGACCAGCGAACACCGGTCCGATCCACAGCGCGAGACAGGTGACGAGGACGCCGATCGATCGGCCGCAGGGAACGACTCGTGTGCGTCGAGTTCGCCACGGGCGATCCGCCGGTCGATCAGGTAGTCACCCTGCGCGAGAGCGTCGGCGGATGCCGGCGCCGGGAAGCTGGCCGGGCCACCAGTATCGTCCGACGACGCCGATCGACGCGGCGCCGACGATGACGAGCGGAAACGGCAGCTTGAACAGATACAGCGCGACGAACGCCGCCATCGCGATGCCGATCATGAGCCGGTTCTTCAATGCGCGTCGCCCGACGCGCAGCACGGCTTCGACGACCACGGCGAGGACCGCCGCTTTCAGGCCGAAGAAGATCGCCGTCACGAGCGGGCAGTTGCTGGTAGGTCGCGTAGAGCCAGCTGAGCGCGCCGATCACGATCATCCCGGGCAGCACGAACAGCGTGCCGGCAATGACACCACCGCGCCATGCGATGCATGAGCCAGCCGATGTAGATCGCGAGCTGCTGCGCCTCCGGCCCCGGCAGCAGCATGCAATAGCTCAACGCGTGCAGGAATCGTTCGTCGCTGATCCAGCGTCGCCGTTCCGACGAGTTCGCGATGCATCAGCGCGATCTGGCCGGCCGGTCCGCCGAAGCCGAGCCAGCCGATCTTCGCCCAGACGCGAGTCGCCTCACGCAGCGTGACGTGTTCGGCGGCTCGTGGCGGTGGCGATCGATTCGTCATCGTGCGACAGGCCGGAAAAGCGGTGCGTTCGGCATCGGCTGCGCGCTGTCCAATATCCTGGCACGAGCCGCAACATCGGCAACGGTGGCTTCGGTGGAATCGGTCACGAAGAATGGCTCCGCCAGAGATGCGATTGTTGACGACGCCGGTGTTGGCGTTGTCGGCCCTTCGCCCGGCCCGGTCCCATGCGCACATCGTACCGGCTTCGATCGCGCCATGAAGGCTCGCGTGCATGCCAAAAACGATCGATTTTCGGTAAAAGTACGGTGTGCAACTCCGCGGCTTTTCGGGATGATTCGAATAGGGGTGGCGCCGGAGCGCTCGCCGGGCAGGGGTCAGGATCGACGGGGCTGCGACCGACTTGCGCCGCCCGTCGTCCGGACCGTGTCCAGCGACAACTCCGGGACCAAAACAAATGCCTTGTTCCCGAATCAGGAGATAGTCATGCGTACACCACAAACCCTCGTACTTCTGACGTGCGTGGCGATGATGCTGCCTTCGCTGGCCGGCGCCCAGAAGACGGCCGAACAGCAGAAAAACGACGAAGCGCAATGCAACACCCAGGCAGTGCAACAGAGCGGCTACGATCCCGCCAATCCGCCGGCGACGGCCGCCGCGCAGCCCGCGCCCGTGACGGGCAGCGGGACGCGCGCCAAAGGTGCTGCCGCCGGCGCAGCCGTCGGCGCGATCGGCGGCAACGATGTCGGCAACGCCGCAGCCAAGGGCGCGGTGGTCGGTGGCGTTGCGCAGCGCAATCGGAACCGCAACGCGGCCGCGGACCAGAATGCAGGCTGCGGCGCAGAATCAGCAGGCGGGCGCGACGGCCTATCAGAACGCCCGGAAAGCCTGCCTCCAGGGGCGCGGCTATCCGTGAATTGGATCCGCCATGGAAGGAGGGCGGAAAAAGGCTGACGATTTCCGCCTTCCATACGTCTCATGCATTGGCAGCGCGACTTCGAACGAGGCACGGGTAACGCGGAGAACCGCGGCATACCGATGCGGCGTGGTGTTGATCAGTGCGTTTCGGTCACTACGATTTCGATCAGCAGGAGTTCAATTCGATGAAACCGGCAATTTCCAAACGCATGGAGAGCAAGTCATGAAGAAGAGGGCGATGATGCAGGTGGTCGTGCTTGTGCTCACCTGTATTTTTCTCAACCTGGCATCGGCGGCCACCGAGACCCCGAAGAGCAAGCGCGATGCCGCGGCCGCCTGGACCGAGGACGGCCTGCAGAAAGTCGCGATCAAGGGACTCGATGTCGTCTATGTGCGGCCTGACGCAAGCCTCACCGGCTACGACAAGGTGCTGCTGCGACCCATCTCGGTGGCGTTTCGCCGCAACTGGGAAAAGACGGCCGTGCCTGGCTCCAACCTTCGTATCAATCCCAAGGATTCGCAACGGATCAAGGACAATCTGGCCGGGCTCATCCGCGAGGAAGTGATCAAGCAGTTGACCGAAGGTGGCTATCAACTGACGGACAGCAGCGGCGACGACGTGCTCGAAGTGAACCTGTCGATCATCGATCTCAACGTCAGGGCACCCAATGTGAGGGCTGCCAACAACACGAATATCTACGCCGTATCGGCGGGCGAGATGACCCTGGTCGCCGAACTGCGCGACTCGGCGAGCAGCGACACCGTCATGCGCATTTTCGATCACGCGGAGGCGCATGAATCCACGTGGCCGCGGCGCATCACGAGCATCGACAACATCGCCGAGGCGCGTTCGATGGCGAGTGCGTGGGCACGCTCGTTGCGGATGCTGCTCGACGCGGCCCGCGGCGTTTCCAAGCCGTGATAATCCGACGGGCGCACCGGGAGATGCTCGGCGCATCGCCCGTCATGGGCGGTGTCCGGAGTTCTACGTTTTCTGCGCCGCTAGCTCATACCTGTTTTCAGCGTACGCCCGCGCAGATGATGTTGGGCAGGGCCATCGGCAAGAAAGCTCCGCATAGGTACGCAGCCGGGGAGCGAAAATGTCTGTTGATTTGAAACAACGGGGTTTCAGTCTCACCAAATCCGAGAAGGTTTGTCTCGTTCTTGTGATGCTCGTCTGCCACCTCGGTTGTTCTTTGCAAGATGTGCATGCCGCCCCCCCGGGCGGCAATTCAGGTGAAAGCCGGCAAGCAAGCTTCGGTGTGTCCCTGGTCATTCTGCCGCGGCCGGCGCAAGGCTCGTCGAGCCCGAAGATTGTCGCAGCCGCGACTCGAAAAAACGAAGGTGAAGGCAGTGCCGATCGAACCCATCGAGTCTTGCAACAACTCCCTGGAAAATTGCACTGTTCGCTCCAGCAAGACCGTCGCCCCTAGTCGGCGTTGCTGCTCATGCACGGGGCGAGAGTCCATCAAGAAGTGGAGATCCGCATTCCCGAGCAGCACGAATGAGTCGTGCGGATCTCGAGCCGACGCGCTGCAACTTGATTCTCTCGAGCCGAGGTGCAAACGGATGTGCCGAGCCTAGTTGGCGCTCGACGGTTGCGAGGTCGAAGAGACTCCGGCAACGGGCACAAGCCAGCTTGCCACGAGGACGCCGGCTGCCGCTCCGATCAGTTGCGCGACGATGAACGCGGCGACGTCGGCCGGATCAATTCCGGCGAACGACCGCGTGAGCGACCGGGCGAGGGTCACCGCCGGGTTCGCGAAGGACGTACTCGCGGTGAACCAGTACGCCGCGAAGATGTAGCTTGCGACGAGGGCGGGAACCGCCGCCGGCCTGAACCGGCCGCCGAGCAGGATGGTCAGCAGCAAACCGAACGTCGCGACCGCCTCGCTTAGCCATTGCCCGACACCACTGCGAACGTGGGTGCCTGGTTGAAGCAATGGCAGATCGAACATCGCGTGCGCGAGCACCACGCCGGCTATCGCGGCGAGGAGCTGAGCAATGATGTATGCCGCCGCATCGCCGCTGCCGATCTCGCCGCGCAGGCGCATCGCGAGCGTGACCGCCGGGTTGAAGTGCGCGCCGGACACGGGACCGAAGAGGACTATCAGGACGTACAGGGCGCCTGCGGTCGCCGATGCATTCGCCAACAGAGCGACGGCATCGTTGCCGTTCGCGAGCCGCACGCCCATGATCCCGGAGCCGACGACTGCCGCGAGCAGCAGGGCCGTACCGATAAACTCGGCGACCAGCCTGCGGGGCAACGAGATCACAGGGCCGCCACGAGAGACTTCACGCGCGACGAGATGTCGTCGCGCACTGCGCGATACTCGTCGTCGGGGAGATCCTTCGGATCGCGAAGGTTCCAGTCGATGCGCCGTTTCGCGGGCACCCACGGGCAACTGTCGCCGCATCCCATTGTGACCACGGCGTCGAACTCGCCCGTCACGTCGTCGAGTGACTTGGACGCATGGGCCGTGAGGTCGTAGCCGAGCTCGGCCATGAATCCAATGGCCCTCGGATTGATCCGGCCGGACGGCTTCGATCCCGCGCTCATGGCTTCGACACGATGCCCGCCGTGGATGCGAGCGAACGCCTCGGCCATCTGGCTGCGGTTCGAATTCTCAACGCAAACGAACAGGACACGTTTGGGCGGAGTCATGAGAGTTGGCGGATCATGCATGTGGCGCTCGCTGGACACAGCGAGCGGAATTCGGCGCTGCGTTGGACCGGAGATGGTGCGGCGCTTCGGTCGATCCGCGCGTAACCGCGGCTGGTGAAGAACGTTTCAGCGGTCTGCGTCAGCAGCACGAGATCGCGCACTGCTGCCGCGAGAGCGAGCGCCTCGACCTCGTCTACGAGCGTCGAGCCGATGCCACGCTGGCGGGCGTCGGGCGCGACGGCCAGCGAGCGGAGCAGACCGGTCTTGCCAAAGCGTTCCAGTCCGACGAGACCCTCGAGTCGACTCTCTTCGTCGACCGCCACGAGCCAGTCCATGCCGGCGGTCTCGAAGTCCGCGGTTGGAAGGTCGTTCTCTCCGAGCAGCGCTTTCATGCGCGGCAGCTCGGAGGCGTGGGGTGGCCGGATGGTCGTCATGGTCGAAGCCTCAGCAGCAAGAGGCGGAGGTCGAGCCGCAACAGGTGCTGCCCGGTGTTTCGACGTTGGGCATCACCGTGCCCGGGCTCGTACCGCACGCAACGTCAGCGGAACCGCAGGCCGCATCGTTCGAGTAGTAGGTGGTCGCCTCACCGAACGTGTGGAACGTCTCCCATCGCGTGCCTTGCGGGTCTTCGATCCAGAGCTTGTCCGACTGCGCGTAGCAACAAATCGCGGACAGCTCGGGCGTCACGGTCCCGCCGGCCGCGTCCAGGCGCACGCCGAGCAGGGAAAGCTCCTCGGCGGTTTCTGCCTGAATGCCCAGATGGTCGATGCCGACGGAACGACCGGTGGTCGAGATGGCGAAGTTCACGCGCGGGTCGTCGAGCATCCACTTCGCATAGTCGGCCTTCACGATCGCGGGCTCCGCGTCGAACAGACGGGAGTAGAAGCCGATGCTGGCGGACAGATCGGCGACGTTGAGGTGAACATGGAAGCGGTTCATCGTGTTTTGCCTCGCGGTTTTGGTTTGCAGGGAACAGGGCCGCACGCGTCGGAGCCGGCGCAGCAGTTCTCGGTAAGGTAGGCAAGCAGGGCATTCATCTGCTCGTAGTTGGCGCTGATGCGTATGACGCGTCCTTCGCGCTTGTCCTGCACCAGCCCCGCAGCACGCAGCACGTTGAGGTGCGCGGAGAGCGTGGCGGGAGGAAGTCCGAGTCTGTCGCGCAGATCGCCGACGGACATGCCCTCGGGACCGGCCTGCACGAGTTTGCGGAACGCTGCGAGTCGCGACTCCTGACCCAGTGCGGTGAGTGCATTGAGAGCGTCGGGGGTTTTCATGATTCGATAATTCCAGAATCATCGAAATATGTCAATACGCCTCCGTCATCTTCATCGCGACTTCGACGTCATGAGGCCCCCCTGGCCCAGAACAGGATCACGCCAACGCGTTGGCTACGGCAAGCACCCACCGCCGGCGATGGCGAGGCGGACTGATCGGATTCTGTTCCAGAAGATGAATCGCTGGTGCCGCGCGGATTGGCGAAGCCGCCGACAACGTTTTATCCCAACCGCACCCAATCTATGGCTTCGAGCACATAGGGAGCGAACAGGAAATCTCGGATCTCGATGATCCGGCTTTCCGACCAGTCGATCAGGACAAAATGCGCAGGTCTTTCCATCGGGCCGGTGCTGTCGAAGACCAGCATGGCCGGCCGTCCTTCAACCGCGCCGAGGGCGAACCGCCATTTCGTCTCTTCGGCATAGCGCGTGAAATAGCGGCCAATCTTGTCGCGCCCTTCCAGTTGGAGCCGGTTCACCAGATCGAGCTTCACGTCATCGGCGAGCATGGCGCGGATCGCGTCGAAATCGCCGCTCCGAAACAGATGGACATAAGCGGTGATCTTCCGCCGGTCCGCATCGGACATCAGCGGCAGCCGGGTGTCTTCGGGCGCCTGCGCGAGTCGCCGCAGCGCAGCGCGCCCGCGCTGAAGCGCCGATTTGGCGGCTGCCGGAGAGCACTCGGCGATGCTTGCGATCTCGTCGACCGAATGACCCAGAACATCCTTGAGGATCACCGCGCAGCGCTGAAGTTCAGGCAGCCGCAGAAACGTCTGAAAGCTGATCGCGACGATGTCCGCCTCGGGTATGGGCGCCGCTTCGACGTCTTCGGTGAGCGGAACGACCGTGTTCCGGGACCTGTCGCGCAGGAAATCGAGGCTCGTGTTGTGGGCGATGCGAAACAGCCAGCCCTCGAGATTGTCCACCCCGGCGCCCTGGGCTCGCGCGTGAAGGGCCTTGACGAGGGTGTCCTGCAATACATCCTCGCCATTGACCGCCGATCCCGTCATGCGCGCGCAGTAGCGATGAAGGCGCGGCCGCAGCTATTCAGGCGTGTCTCCTTCTGTTTCGGACACACCATGGACGCCCCTGAGGGTGCAAACGGATCGCTGCGCAAAGGATTTTTTTTTAAGCCAACGGGTTTCCCTGCTGCCATAACGATATCCGCAAGAGCTAAGGCTCGCTGCCATGGACGCAGCAGGAATCGCTATGCGGTGTTCATGGCATCAAAGACATGCGCACTTCCCATTGCGACGAGATGTGCCATTCTTCTTCTCCCTGACTTCGAGATGCTTTCCGTGATCGGTCACATCGGCAGCGCCGTTCGCGCATTTGATCGTCATGTCGTAGGTGCCGCTGGCGTATGCCAGCCACCGGAAGCGGACACTTCAACACGGTGACTTTCCAGGTTAACGAAAGCCCCGGCGTATAGGAGAGATCTTTCCAGATCTTGCTCGACTAATGAGATGGTTTTGTCGAGGTCGTGAGCCGCAAACGCCTTTTTTCCAAGCAGGTGTGTGTAGCTAGTTCGATTATCAAATCAAAAAGGAGAATGGAATGAAGTTAATCAAAATGTTGGCATCACTTCTGGCACTTTCAACAATATGTATGAGCGATTTGTATGCAGCAATTATTCATGTGCCTGCAGACTATCCTACAATTTCGTCGGCAATTTCCGCAGCAAGTCCTGGAGATACGGTTATTGTAGCGGCTGGAGTTTATAACGAGCATGTTGTAATCGATGTGCCAAATTTAACCTTGTTGGGGGCACAGGCAAATGTCGATGCAAGAACGAGGACCTACATACCAGCAAATGAATCAGTTATCACTCTTGCCACACCGGCATTTGGCACCGGTATCGTCAATATTGCCTCGCCTAATGTTATTTTTAATGGATTTACCGTCCAGGGAAACGGTACAATTGTTAATTCGACCGCAGCTATTTTTGCGGGTGACACTGGGCAGTTCGAACCAAGCACGACAACAATTGATGTTACTGGTTTGCAACTCATTAACAATATTGTGCAAAACAATGCAAATGGGATTTTAATCGCATCAATTGAGCCAACTCCTAAAACTCCTAACTATTTGGTTCAGTACAATTATCTTCAGAACAATAGCGGGGATGCCAATAGTGGAGACGGTCAAGGCGTATTTTTGAATAATTCGGCCGGATCCGTCATGACAAATGTGACCGTAACCGACAATTTATTCAATGGTATGGAGACTAGCTCTTCGGTTAATTTATCAAATGTAACAACGGCAACTGTTAGCTACAATGTAATGAACCAGGACAACTCGATTGCATTGTTTGGAACAACCGGTGTATCAATCATTGGAAATGTCACATCGGGTGCCACTGGGAGTGCCATTTTTGTCGGTTTCGGTAGTTCAAATACGACAATTGCAGGCAATCTGATATACACTGCAACAAGCAATGGCATCAGCATTTTTCAGGGAAATTCAAACATCACCATCACCGACAATTGTATCGTAGGCAATACCCTCGCTGGTATTTCGCTCAACAGTGGAGGAGTTGTTGCGAATTCAAACATTACAATAAACAACAATAACATCAGAATGAATACGACCGGACTAAATCTTGACCCCGGAAGTTATAGCTCGCCGCCCCCTTTGTTAGATGCAACGTCAAATTATTGGAATAGCGCCTTGGGACCGAACTACAATGGTACGAGTCCAGGAGCCGGCGATTTAATTACAGACAATAATATCCCAGCGACACAAACTGTCCAATATACACCATTCTTAACGAATGCGATTGTGTGTCCATACGCCGCGACCCATTTCAGTGTGTCAGCAGCGGGCACCAGCACGGCCGGTGCCTCATTGAATTTCACCGTAACCGCTCTGGATCAATTCAACAACGTTGCGACAGGCTACGCGGGTGCTGTGCACTTCGCCTCTACGGATGGCAGTGCGGCATTGCCCGCAGATTCGACCCTGACCAATGGCACCGGCTCCTTCAGCGCAACTTTGAAAACGGCAGGCAGCCAGACGATTACTGCGACCGACACCGTCACCTCGTCGCTCACCGCCACCTCCGGCCCGATTGCGGTGAGCGCCGGCAACGCGGTGGATTTCATCGTTTCAGCGCCGGCATCCGCGATGCTTGGGGCACCGATTTCGTTCACGGTGACCGCGCTCGATGGATTTGCGAACACGGCGACCGGCTACACCGGCACGGTGCATTTCACGAGCACGGATGCCACGGGCACGCTACCGGTGGATTACACGTTTGCCGCGAGTGATGCCGGTGCGCGCACATTTTCGGCAACACTGAAAACCGCGGGCAATCAGACGATCAGCGCGGCCGATACAACGACGACTTCGATCACCGGTATTTCTGGCGCGATTGTCGTCAGCCCTGCATCCAGCAGCACGACGCTGACCTCGTCGAGTAATCCTTCGGCCTACGGCCAGAGCGTCAGCTTCGCTGCAACGGTCGTGGCAACCCCACCGGGAACCGGCACACCGGCCGGCGTCGTGACATTCCTGGATGGCGGCAGTCCCATCGGCACGGGCACTCTTTCGAGCGGCACCACAACGATTGCCGTTTCGACCCTGTCAGCGGGTAACCACATCATTACGGCGAGCTACAGCGGCGACAGCAATTTCGTCGGAAGTATGGGTGTGCTCAGCATTAATCCCCAAGTAGTGAGCAAAGCGACCCAGACCATCACGTTTGGTCTCGCGCCAACGGTGAAAGTGAACGGCAGCGGCACTGCCACCGCCTCGACGACGGCGACGCCGGGGGCCAGTTACCCGATCGCGTTCTCATCGACCTCCACAGACTGTTCTGTCACGAGCGCGGGTGTTGTGACGGGTATCAATGCGGGAAACAACAACTGCGTGGTCGTAGCGAGCCAAGCCGGTGGCAGCAATTACAATGCCGCGTCAGCGACCCAATCGCTGAGTATTGGGCAGGATACTGCGACGCTGACGTTGAGCGCGACACCGAATCCTGCAGCCAGCAATACGCCCGTGACCATTACCGCTACGGTGACCGGCGATCCGCCCACGGGAACGGTCACGTTCTGCGATGGTGCCACCACAACGAATGCAAGCTGCACGGGCGGCACGACGTTGTGCACCACGGCACTGATAGCAGGCGTTGCGAGTTCGACTGCTATTTGCTCTGCGACGTTCGCGAGCGCTGGCAATCACTCCATTAGCGCGTTCTATGCAGGCGACAACGACTACTTGGCGACCGCGACGGCAGTCGTACTCATCGAAGCGGTCGATTCTCCAGTTGTTCCCGCGCCGGCACTTGATCGCTGGATACTACTGATGATGGGCGCACTGTTGACGACGCTGACTCTAAATAGAAAACAATTCACAAAATAGGCGATCCGGCGTTGATTGTTCGATGGGACCGGCGACCGGTGGGAGTGTCACCGTTGCCGGTCTTGATCGCCGCATCATCCCGATCAATCCGGAGTTGCCGTATGAGCATTCGGCTGAAAGAAAAGCGCATTCTCACAATTGAGTGCGAGATTCAGGATGATTTCGCTACGACGGAGAAGTTGCTCGTCCATCTCGTGCGGTCCCATCGCGACGGAGGCCGCAGCAGACGGCGCCGACTTGGCACAGCAACGAAATTCCGCCGCTCGCACGAAAATCTCGGCGAGCCAGTCGCTTGATCGACTGGGAAAATGTCGAAAAACT
>CAVYXI010000011.1:0-323517 GCA_963772435.1 uncultured Gammaproteobacteria bacterium
CGGGAATTGCGCGGGATTCGCAGACCTCTCGTACCCGCAACGCGCGCTAGCGCGGAAAAGGTTGCGGAAAGGTCACGGCAGAGAGATTGAACTTACTCGCATGATCGCGACGTGACAAGGTCTGGCGCGCGCCGTGTGCGCTGCTTATGATGCACCGCATGTCGCTCGCCATCGAGAAACCGCAAGCCATCTTGCCGAGCAGGTTCGCTTACCTGATGGGGCTCTATGCGGAGAACTACCATCGCCTCATGCGCCTGTTCGCGCCGCAGTCGCTTGCGGTCGGACGCTACGTGTCTTCAGTCGACGACGGCATCGACGTGCAGCTCGACGTGATCGAGCGCCACGCCTATACGCTCGAGTTGAAGCTCAGCTACCGCCTGCGCGACCGCGACACCGGTGAGGCGGCGCCCTCGGCCTGGATGCGCATGTACAACGATGCGCATGTCGCCGAGGTTTCGCACTGTCATCCGGGCAAGCACTTGTGGGACGCGCTCGGTCCGTTCCCGGCGACGAAGACGCTGTTCGCACACCGGATGCGCATGGCGAGTTTCCTCAATCGCTGGCTCGAGTATCTCGCCGAGCAGGGACATTCGCGCGGCACGCTCGTGGCGGACGTGGTGGCCGTCCGGGCGGAATAGGCATTGCGCGAGCGCCGGATACAGCGCCGCCGACTCACGCTTCATCGCTCCAATCAGCTCGACGAAAGCCTGCGATACGCGCAACGATCGAGCGACGTATTCGCATTGCCGTCGTTTGACTTTATTCTTGCGGATCCGGTGCGCATGACGCGCGTCGGCGGCCATCCCAGACCGAAATGACGGAGCGACCATGACGACCCTCACCGAGCGCCCGACCTGGCGCGCTCTCGATGCGCATCGCCGCAGTTTCGGCGCCGTCCATCTGCGCGACCTGTTCGCCGGCGACGCGCGTCGCGGAGAGAGCCATACGCTCGAAGCGGCGGGGTGGTACCTCGACTATTCCAAGCAGCGTATCGACGCCGAAACGCTGCGCCTGCTCCTGCAACTCGCCGAGGATTGCGGCCTGCGCGCGCGCATCGACGCGATGTGGCGCGGTGAAAAAATCAACGTCACCGAGAAGCGCGCGGTACTGCACGTGGCGTTGCGCGCGCCGCAAGGGCCAGCGCATCGAGGTCGACGGCCGCGACGTCGTGCCGGACGTGCACGAGGTGCTCGATCGCATGGCCGCGTTCGCGGCGCGCGTGCGCGACGGCGAGTGGAAGGGGCACACGGGCAAGCGCATCCGCCACGTCGTCAACATCGGCATCGGCGGGTCGGATCTGGGGCCCGTCATGGCCTACGAGGCGCTGCGCGCGTACTCCGACCGCAACATCGACTGCCGCTTCGTGTCGAACGTCGACGGCACCGATTTCCACGAGGCGACGCGCGACATCGCGGCCGACGAGACGCTGTTCATCGTCGCGTCGAAGACGTTCACGACGCAGGAGACGATGGCAAACGCGCGCACGGCGCGCGCGTGGCTGCTGCGATCTCTCGGCGACGAGAGTGCGGTCGGGAAGCATTTCGTCGCCGTGTCGACCAATGCCGACGAGGTGGGGAAATTCGGCATCGACACCGCGAACATGTTCGGTTTCTGGGACTGGGTCGGCGGCCGCTACTCGATGGACTCCGCGATCGGCCTGTCGACGATGCTCGCGGTCGGGCCCGCGCATTTCCGGGCAATGCTCGACGGCTTCCACGCGATGGACGAACATTTCCGCACGGCGCCGTTCGCGCAGAACCTGCCGGTGCTGATGGCGCTGCTCGGCATCTGGAACCTGAACTTTCTCGGCGCGCACACGCAGGCCGTGCTGCCGTACGCGCAATATCTGAAGCGCTTTCCGGCCTACCTGCAGCAGCTGACGATGGAGAGCAACGGCAAATCGGTGACGCTGGCGGGTGCGCGCGTCGATCACGACACATCGGCGGTCTGGTGGGGCGAGCCCGGCACGAATGGGCAGCATTCGTTCTACCAGCTCGTGCACCAGGGCACGCGCACGATCCCGTGCGACTTCATCGGCTTCAGCCGGCCGCTCAACGATCTCGTCGACCAGCACGACCTGCTGATGGCGAACCTGTTCGCGCAGAGCGAGGCCCTGGCGTTCGGCAAGACGGCAGAGCAGGTGCGGGCCGAAGGCACCCCGGACTGGCTCGTGCCGCACCGTTGCTTCGAAGGCAACCGGCCGAGCAACACGCTGCTCGCCGAGCGCCTGACGCCGGCGAGTCTCGGCGCCTTGATCGCGCTGTACGAACACCTCACGTTCGTGCAGGGCGTGATCTGGGATATCGACTCGTTCGACCAGTGGGGCGTGGAACTCGGCAAGGAACTGGCCAAACGCACGATCGCCGGCATCGTCAGCAAGACGCCGCCGAACCTGACCCACGACAGTTCGACGAACGCGCTGATCCGTCGCTACCGCGCCCAGCGCGGCAACGAATGAATCGAACGACGGCAGTGATACGACGCGGTGCGGTTTTGCGTTCTGGACTGGAGCGTATCGGATTGAACGTATTTGATCGAAACAGTCGACTCGTGCACGAAAAATACGTGACGGCGTGGACAACGTGCACGTGAAGTGTGCGCTGGTATGCGTAACGGCGCGGGACTAGAATGCGCCATCTTCAACTGACTCAGTGCGGGGAGTGCGGCATGAACAAGTTGGTAGCGGCAATCGTGATGGGCGTGGCGACTGTGGCGGGCGCGGGGAGCGCTTTCGCAGCGGGTAATCGGCCTTCGGTGGGTGTCACCGAGTTTCACAACGAAACCGGCGCGGGCTGGTGGCGCGGCGGCGTGGGCTGGGAGTTGTCGGGCATGCTCTCGAACGAGCTGGCGTCGAGCGGCGATTTCCGCGTGGTCGAGCGCAACAAGCTGCAAAGCGTGCTCGAAGAGCAGAATCTCGCGGTTTCCGGCCGCGTCGCGCCCGGCACCGGCGCGAAGATCGGCAAGCTTACGGGCGCGCAGTATCTCGTGACGGGCACCGTGACGGCCTATGAAGAGAACACGTCGAGCACGGGCGGTGGCCTGAGCTTCCACGGCATCGGCCTCGGCGGCAAGTCGAGCGAGGCGTATCTCGCGGTCGACCTGCGCGTCATCAACACGACGACGGGCGACATCGATTTCGCGCGTACGGTCGAAGGACGCAGCAAGAGTGGCGGCATAGCGGTCGGCGTCTATCGCGGTGGTTTCGGCGGCTCGCTCGCGCATGAGGAGAACACCCCGGCCGGCAAGGCGATTCGCGCAGCGCTCGTCGAAATCACCGACTATCTCGACTGCGTCATGGTCAAGCAGGACGGTTGCGAGGCCGAGTACCGCGCGAAGGAACAGAAGCGTCGCCAGGGCGACAAGAAGGCGCTCAAGCTCGACTGATCGACGCGCCGTCGAATCGCATGCCCGATTGACATCCTCCGAACAATAAAAAGCGGCCCAACGGCCGCTTTTTTTTTGACTTTGTTTTCATGCAGCGGCCAGAGTTGCCGCCGTATGTGGTCAATGCGCAGCGGGACTCACGGAGTCCGCGGCTTGAAGCGCTTCTTCGGCTTGCCGGCCGGGCGGCCCGCGGGATGATTCGAAGGTGCTATGCGATTGCCGATGTCGTCGCGCGGCAGCGCTTCCTCGTTTCGGAACGGCCTGGGCTGGCCCTGGCCATGGCGCGGGAAATCCCCGCGGTTGCCGGCATTCGGGCTGGCACGGTTGCCCGCGTTCGGCCCGGCACGGTTGCCGGCATTCGGGCCGGCCCGGTTGCCGACGTTCGGGCCAGCGCCGGGATTGAACGGTCCGCGACCGGGCGGACGGCTCTTGCGCGGCTGCTGCGGCCGTTCGTCGCCGGCGAACCAGGTGCGCGAAGGCGGTTGATAGACGCCGACGTGCGGCTGCGCCTGGCCCGGACCCTTGCCACGACCCTTGCCGCGGCGTGGCGGTGGTTGCCCGCGCGAACCGGGCTGCTGTCCGTTGGCGTTGCGCGGCGGCATGCGCTGACCGTCGCGCGGCTGGCCGCCGCCGGGTTTCTTCTGGCCGAATTTCTTGCGCTTCGCACCCGGACGGAACGGCGTGTCCTCGCGGATGCGATCGAACGCCCGCAGCTCGCGCGCCTCGTCGGCGAGACCGCCGCTCCACGCCTGCTGCGAGCGCGGCGCGGGCCGGAATTCGTTGCTCGGCTTCGCGCGACGCTGATTGATCACGGGCTGCAGCGTCAAGGTCGGCTCGGGGTCAGCTCGCGCCGACGAGTTCGCGCAGTGTCTTGATCTGTTCGGGCGCGCAGCGCTTCGCTCTGACCGCGCAGGAGACCGCGCGGCAGCTCCACGTTGCCGTAACGGATGCGCTTGAGCCGGCTGACCATGAGGCCCTGCGATTCCCACATGCGGCGGACTTCGCGGTTGCGGCCCTCGCGCAGCACGACGCGGAACCACGAGTGGCTGTCGCCGCGGCTGATCACCGCGAGCTCGTCGAAGCTCGCCGGACCGTCTTCGAGCTCGATGCCACTCTTGAGCTTCTCGAGCACCTCGTCGGGCACTTCGCCGTGCACGCGGCAGACGTATTCGCGTTCGATCTCCGTCGACGGATGCATCAGCGAATGCGCGAGCGCGCCATCGGTCGTCAGCAGCAGCAGGCCGGTCGTGTTGATGTCGAGGCGGCCGACGGAGATCCAGCGCGCGCCCTTGAGCTGCGGCAGCTGTTCGAAGATCGTCGGGCGGCCCTCCGGATCCTCGCGCGTCGCGACGACGCCTTCGGGCTTGTTGTAGACGAGTACCTGCGCATGCTCGGCGCTGTCGCTGACGACGACGAACAACTTGCTGTCGAGTTCGACGCGGTCGCCCCCGCGCACGCTCAAACCGATCTCGGCGACCTTGCCGTTGACCTTGATCTCGCCGCGCTCGATGCGTTGCTCGAGCAGGCGGCGGGAACCGAGGCCGGCGTTGGCGAGCACCTTGTGCAGGCGGTCCTCGAAGGCGGGCGCGCCGTTCTGCGTCGCGTGCGGAGCGTTTGAGGCTCAGTACGGCGCGCGTTGCGGGCGCGTTGGGCGGGGTGGGGGCGTTCATGCTTGGGATTGCTCCGTGGCGGCAGTGTCTACGTCGGACGCTGCCTCTGTATCGGGGGTGCCGGGATCGCTTTCGCTGCGGTCGTCAGCAACGGGTTCGGCGGGTTCGGATGAAGAAGTCGGCTCGTTCGCTGCCGCAACGTCGTCGAGCGGATCGCTGTCGCTCTCGATCGGGCCGCCGTCGATCGAGATGGCCGGCGAGGCCAAGCTGCGGCTCGAAATCGTGCAGGTCGCGTATCTCCGCGAGCGGCGGCAGTTCGTCCAGCGATTTCAGGTTGAAGTAGTCGAGGAAGTTGCGCGTCGTGCCGAACAGTTCGGGCTTGCCCGGCACGTCGCGGTAGCCGACGACGCGGACCCACTCGCGCTCTTCGAGCGTCTTGATGATGTTGGTCGATACGGCGACGCCACGGATCTGTTCGATCTCGCCGCGTGTGATCGGCTGGCGATAGGCGATCAGCGCGAGCGTCTCGAGCAGGGCGCGCGAGTAACGCGTCTGCCGTTCGGTCCACAGGCGCGAGACCCACTGGTTGACGTCCTGGCGCACCTGATAGCGGAATCCCGAGGACACTTCCTTGAGTTCCACGCCGCGCGATTCGCGCGTCGCGGGCGAGTTCGTCGAGCGCGCGTGCGACCTCGTCGTGGTTCGGCATTTCCTGCTCGCCGAACAGCGTGAGGATCTGCGGAATCGACAGCGGCTGCGCGGAGGCGAGCAGTGCCGCTTCGACAATGCGTTTGAGTTGATCTAATTCCATTGCTCTGGATAGCTGTGAAAGTCGGGGCAAAACGCGCGGCGATCTGCCGCCGCTCTTGCATGTTCCGAATCGACCCGCCGCATCATTCCGCGACGGCAAGCGATTTCAGGTAGATCGGCGCAAGCGGTTCGCTCTGCACGATCTCGATCAGGTGTTCCTTCGCGAGTTCGAGCAACGCGAGGAACGTGACGACGATGCCGAGACGGCCTTCGTCGCGGATGAACAGCTTCTCGAAAGCATGAAATCCGCCGTCACCGAGAAACTTCAGCACATCGCTCATGCGGTTGCGCACGGACAACGCTTCGCGCTGGATCGCGTGCCGTCCCGTGAGCTCCGCGCGCGTCAGCACGTCCTTCAGCGCGAGCAGCAGCTCGCGCATGTCGACAGGCGGCGGCACGCGCACGATATTCTTGTCCGGCACGAATGCCGACACCGGCACGAAATCGCGATCCTGGCGCGGCATCCCTTCGATGTCCTCCGCCGCTTTCTTGAAGCGCTCGTACTCCTGCAGTCGGCGCACGAGGTCGGCGCGCGGGTCGTCCTCGATGCCTTCTTCCATGGGTGGACGCGGCAGCAGCAGGCGCGATTTGATCTCCGCGAGAATCGCCGCCATCACCAGGTACTCTGCCGCGAGTTCGAGGCGCATGTCGTGCATCAGGTCGATGTATTCGACGTACTGCTTCGTGATCTCCGCGATCGGGATATCGAGGATATCCATGTTCTGGCGGCGGATCAGGTACAGCAGCAGGTCGAGCGGACCTTCGAAGGCCTCGAGGATCACCTCGAGCGCATCGGGCGGGATGTACAGGTCCTGCGGCATCTGCAGGACCGGCTGGCCGCGCACCATCGCCAACGGCATTTCCTGCTGCTGCGGAACGGGAGCGAAAATGCCCGCACCGTCGCTGTGGGCGGTGTCGAGGTTCTCGGCGGTTTGCGTGCTCATGCCCGCGTATCGATCATGCGTGGTTGCCGCGCTTGTGCGCGGCCCGTCTCAAAGAAATGTATAAAACCGGAAAAATGCACAGGTACGCCGCTTGCGCGCAAAAAATCCAACGGCGAACTTCCCTTGTGATGTCGTCTGCGCGGTCTACGGCTCGAGGGCGATCCGCTCAACGTAGCGGGCAGGCAACGATGAAGCCATCTGCTGCGCACGGAACGAATCGCATGGACTCGGGCGTTGCACGCAGATTACAAGGAGTGTGAAACCGAAAGCGGGGCGGGTCGGGTGGCGCCGTCGTTCACGGTGCTCAAAGGCGGGCCCACGCTTGGGCACAGATTACGAGGAATGCTGTCGGCTGTCCAGTCCTCGATCTCACGCCCGTTGCAATCCCCGGTGCGGCCGTGCGGCCTTTCTGGCTCGGGCGGCGAACGCGGCGCGAGCCTGATCCGTTATCATCATCGTCCCTCACGCGGCACAAAGACCTCAGATATGTGGTACGCGATCATCGCAACCGATCAACCCGGCAGCCTGGAGCAAAGGCTCGCTCATCGTCCGGCACACCTCGAGCGGTTACGCGCGCTGCAGGCTGAGGGGCGACTTCTTCTGGCCGGTCCGTTTCCGGCGATCGACAGCGAGGATCCGGGCCCTGCGGGCTTCAGCGGCAGCCTGATCATCGCGGAATTCGGCGATCTTTCCGCCGCGCGCGCTTGGGCCGACGCCGATCCGTTCGTCGCCGCCGGCGTCTACCGTGCCGTGGACGTCAAGCCTTTCCGCAAGACGCTGCCCTGAGATGAACGCTGCAAGGGTGGCGACGATCCGCGAGCGGCTGCAGCAGGCGTTGTCGCCGCTGCAACTGGACATCGTGGACGAAAGTCATAAACATGCCGGTCACGCGGGTGCGCGCGACGGTCGCGGCCATTTCCGCGTGCGCATCGTCGCCATGGCGTTTGCCGGATTGCCGCTGATTCGCCGTCATCAGCTCGTCTACGCGGCGCTGGCGGAACTCATGCAGACGGATATCCACGCGCTGGCGATGGAGACCCGCGCGCCGGACGAGGTGCCGACCGCAAGGCACGATCAATAAAGCCGACGCTCGATAAAATCCGTTCGATAAAGTACGCAATATTCCCAAGGATCTCGATCATGCAGAAAATTATCACCGCGCTGACACTGTCCATTCTGGTCGCCGGATGTTCCACTGGCTCGTCCGACTCGCTGATCCAGGCCGGAGCCGGTTCGCCGCCTGCGGAAACGGTCAACGGTACGCCCGTGCCGCAGGTTCTCATCGAGGCGTTCGCCAAGGCGCGTGGGGCCGATCTCAACCTGCCCGAGCAGCGTGCGCAGGTATTGCGCGTATTCGCCGACTACGTCCTTCTCGCCGAGCAGGCGAAGCGCGATGGCCTGCTGAAGAAGCCCGAGTTCGCCGCCGAAGTCGAAATCGCGCGCCTGTCGACGCTCGCCAATGCGACGATCAAGGAGCTGCAGCAGCAGACGCCGATCAGCGACGACGCGCTCAAGGCCGAATACGACGCCAACGTGGCGAAGAGCGGCAAGCTCGAGTACGACTTCGGCCAGCTGCTTTTCGTGAGCGAAGATGATGCACTCAAGGCGAACGGTGAAATCCTCGCCGGAAAGCCCTTCTCGCAGGTCTATGACGCGTGGAAGGACAAGGCCAAACAGGCAAAGATGTTCACGCGTGTGCGCCAGGACCAGCTGCCCGACGCGCTCGGCAAGGCGGTGGCCGAACTCAAGAACGGTGAGAGCTCCAAGGTGCCGGTCAAGACGCAGTTCGGCTGGCATGTCATCCATCTCGACATCGCCAATCCGTACACGCCGCCCTCGTTCGATCAGGTCAAGGAAACGTTGCGCCGCCAGCTCTCCATGAAGGCAGGCCAGCAACGCCTCGACAAGTTGCGTGAGCAGGCGAAGATCGAATACCCGCAAGGCAGTGCACCGGCCGTACCGGCGACGAAGCCGGCGACTTCCCCGGCGGTCACGACGCTGCCGGCCCCTACGCCCGCAGCCACAGCGCAGCCTGCGCCCGAAAAGAAGGGCTGACAGATACGAGTTCGTCGTCCCGCGCACGCAGGAAAAGCTCAGGCGCTTCATCCTGTGAGCGCGGGCCTGGCTCAGGCTCGTCGCTCCAGCGAACATCGGAGCTTTGGCTCAAGCTCGCCATTCCCGAAAATGCGGGAATGCCCTACGGCAGTGGCACGGATCGACTCCAGTTTCTCTCGCCATACCGGGCCTGCCGGCAAAGCAAGGCAAGTTCCCGCTCCCGCCGCAACGACGCCGGTGTTAGGGCAGTTCGACCCTGGACGGCGCGACCCAACCCGGTGCGCGGTGCTCGGCGATGACCTTCGTATAGATGCCGCCGCGCACGCCGAAGTCGGCGGACAAGCGCATGAAGCGCGGTGCGATCGCGGCGACCAGATCGTCGAGCATGCGGTTCGTGACCGCCTCGTGGAAAGCACCCTCGTTGCGGAACGACCACACGTACAGTTTCAACGACTTGAGCTCGACGCAGGTGCGGTCGGGGACGTATTCGAGATGCAGTTCGGCGAAGTCCGGTTGGCCGGTCATCGGGCACAGGCAGGTGAACTCGGGAATCCGCATGCGGATGGTATACTCCCGATCCGGTTGCGGGTTCGGAAAAGTCTCCAGCGATTTGGTTGGGGATGTGGACACGGCCGGCACTCCTGACGATGCATTTTCGAGGGGCGCGCACCTTAGCGCAACCCTCCTCGCTCCACAACGCGGCGTGCCCTGTACAGGCGGCTGGCGCGTCTCGAGAGAGGAATCTGAAGCGTTCATGCGATCGTTCTGGTCGCGAAAATCAAACAGCGGCGACGATTGTCTGATCGCACTTCCCAAAAATAGAACGATGCGCCTGACCACGATCAAACTCTCCGGTTTCAAGTCCTTCGTCGATCCGACCGTCCTGCACCTGCCGACCAACATGACCGGCATCGTTGGTCCGAACGGCTGCGGCAAATCGAACATCATCGATGCGATCCGCTGGGTAATGGGCGAGAGCGCTGCAAGCCGCTTGCGCGGCGACGCGCTGACCGACGTGATCTTCTCGGGGTCGAGCGGACGCAAGCCGGTGGGCGCGGCGACGGTCGAACTGATCTTCGACAATTCCGATGGCCTCGTCGTCGGCGAATACGCGAAGTACAGCGAGATATCGGTCAAGCGCATCGCGAGCCGCGACGGTCAGTCGCAGTATTTTCTCAATGGTGCGCGCTGCCGCCGTCGCGACATCACCGACCTGTTCCTCGGCACGGGCCTTGGCGCGCGCAGCTACTCGATCATCGAGCAGGGCATGATTTCCGAAATCATCTCGGCGCATCCGGACGAATTACGCGGGCATCTCGAGGAAGCAGCCGGCATCTCGAAGTACAAGGAGCGGCGCAAGGAAACCGAAAGCCGCATCAAGTCGACGCGTGAAAATCTCGAACGCCTCAACGACGTGCGCGAGGAGGTCGACAAGCAGCTCGAACACCTCAACCGGCAGGCGAAGGCGGCGGCGCGCTGGCAGGAACTCAAGAACGAACACGCCAAGCGTGAGGCCGAACTGCGTGGCCTGCACCACCGGGCGATCAGCGCGGAACTGGCTGGGCACAGCGATGCGCTCAAGCACGCCGAGACCGGCATCGAGGCGCTCGTCGCCGACCAGCGCCAGGTGGAGGCGCAGCTCGAGACGCTGCGCGAGACCTACCAGGGCGCGACCGAACATCTGAACAGCGTGCAGGGCGAGGTCTACCGCGTCGGCGGCGATGTCGCGCGCGTCGAGCAGCAGATCCAGCACAATCGCGAACTCGGTGAGCGCCTGCAACGTGCGCGCGAGGAAACCGGGCGCGCGTACGCCGAGCTCGGCGAGCATATCGCCGCCGATCGTGAGCAGATCGAGACACTGCGCGGCGCGCTCGGGGAAGGCGAGCCACGCCTTTCCGAACTCAGCGAGATTGCCGACCGTACGGTCGATGCACAGCGCGAGGCCGAGAGCGCGCTGAGCGAATGGCAGTCGCAGTGGGACGACCACGCGAAGGCGACCGCCGATTCGGGCCAGGCCGCGGAGGTCGAGCGCACACGTCTCGACTATCTCGATCGCCAGTCGATGGAAACGGGCCGGCGCCTCGAGGCGCTGCGCGAGGAGAAGCACGCAGCCGATTTCGCGACGCTGACCGCGGCCGCCGAGCAACTGGCTGCGGATCACGAGGACCACCGCGGCAAGGTCGAAACGTTCACGACGCTGCTCGACGAACGCAAGGGACGCCACGAGGAACTCGCTGGCGAGGAACACCAGGCGAGCGCATGGCTCAGCGAAGGCCGCACGCAGCTGCAATCGATGCGCGGGCGCCTCGCCTCGCTCGAGGCACTGCAGCACGCGGCGCTCGGACAGGAAAAGTCGCCGGCACAGGAATGGCTCGAACGTCTCGGTCTCGACAAGGCGCCGCGCGTCGGCGAGTCGCTCGACGTCGACGGCGGCTGGGAAACGGCCGTCGAGACCGTCCTGTCGGGATTGCTCGACGGCGTACTCGTCGACGCGCCGTTCGACTATCTGCAGGAACTGGCGCAGGCCAGCAAGGCCGATATCGCGCTCGTCGGCTCGGGGCAGGGCGCGTCGTCGATACACGGCACGCTCGCGGCGCACGTGCGCGGGCCCGCGACCGCCTTGAATGTCCTCGCGAACGTATTCACCGCGGACACGCTCGACGCCGCGCGCGCACGCGCGAACTCGCTCGCCACGCACGAATCGGTGATTACGCCGGCTGGCGAATGGATCGGCGCCGGCTTCGCCCGCGTATTGCGTCGCGGCGGCGCGCAGGCGGGCGTGCTCGCGCGCGAGAAGGAAATCCATGCGTTGCGCGAGCAGATCGACGCGGCGCAGCAGCGCGTCGAGGCGCTCGTCACGCGTTTCGACGAAGTGAAAACACAGCGTGCTGACGCGGAACGCACGCGCGACGACGCGCAGCGCGAGCTATACGTCGTGCATCGCCGCGCCGCGGAACTCGCCGGGCAGTTGCAGAGCCAGCGCGGCAAGCTCGAGTCCGCGCAGGCGCGCATCGCGCGCGTCGACGGCGAGATGGCCGAGCTCGAAACAAAGCTCGCGGCCGACGAGACACAGACGCGCGAGGCGCGCGGTCGCCTCGAGGAAGCCGTGTCGCGCATGGGCGACCAGGAGCAGCGCCGCCAGCACCTCGACGGTGAACGCCGGCGTATGCTCGAGGCGCGTGAAGAAGCGCGCATGAACGCACGCGAGGCGAGCGAGCAGCGCCACCAGCTTGCGCTGAGTCTCGAATCGAAGCGCGCGGCCGTGACGTCGCTCGAACAGGCGTTGCTGCGCATGCACGGCCAGCTCGCCCAGCTCGAATCGCGCAAGGGTGAGATCGAACAGCAGCTCGAATCCGGGCAGACGCCGCTCGCCGATCTCGAGGCCGAACGCCAGACCTATCTCAACCAGCGCCTGCTGATCGACAAGCAGCTCGTCGAGGCGCGCAAGGCACTCGAGGATCGCGACCACGAATTCCGCGGCCACGACCAGGAACGCCACCGCATCGAGCACCTGCTGCAGCAGCAGCGCGAGGCGCTCGCCGGGCAACGCCTTGCCGAGCAGGGACTCAGGCTGCGCGCGCAGCAGCTCGAGGAAGCGATCACTGCCGCAGGACATGAATTCGCGGCCGTCATCGCCGCGCTGCCCGAAGGCGCAGACGCCGAAGAATGGCAGCGTGAGATCGCCGAACTCGATGCGAAGATCAAGCGTCTCGAACCGGTCAACCTCGCGGCGATCTCCGAGTACGAGGAGCAGTCGCAGCGCAAGTCGTATCTCGACGCGCAGCTCACCGATCTCAACACCGCGCTCGAGACGCTCGAAGGCGGCGATCCGCAAGATCGACACCGAGACACGCCAGCGCTTCAAGGAAACGTTCGACCGCGTCAATACCGGGCTGCAGGAACTCTTTCCACGCCTGTTCGGCGGCGGCCAGGCCTACCTCGAACTCACGGGCGAGAACCTGCTCGAGTCGGGCGTCGCGATCATGGCGCGTCCGCCCGGCAAGCGCGTCACGAACATATCGCTGCTCTCGGGCGGCGAGAAGGCGCTGTCCGCGGTCGCGCTCGTGTTCTCGATCTTCCGCCTGAATCCGGCGCCGTTCTGCCTGCTCGACGAAGTCGACGCGCCGCTCGACGAAGCCAACGTCGGCCGCTTCTCGCAGCTCGTCAGCGAGATGAGCGAGCGCGTGCAGTTCCTGTTCGTGACGCACAACAAGGCGACGATGGAAGCGGCGCAGCAGCTCTGCGGCGTGACGATGCGCGAGCCGGGCGTGTCGCGACTCGTTCAAGTAGACTTGGCGGAGGCGGCCAAGCTCGCGAACGCTGCGTAGACTATCGTCGTCCGAAACGGAGGTCGCAGAGCGCGATGCGTTCGCGTTGCAGCGGCGAATCCACGCCTCGGACGACACGCGTTACCCGCGCAGTGCGAAGCGCGAGTTCGATTTTGCTCGATTTGATTTCGTATTGACCCAATGCCCTGAGGTTGAGGAACGATGGATTCACAGGCACTGAGCGCTACCGAACTGCGGATCATCGTCGCGGTCATCGGCGTGGTGGTGTTTGCGTTGATCTACCTGTTCGGCCGGCCGCGCAGGCCCGGTCAGGGCAGGCGCAAGCTGTTCACGCGCGACGGCGGCGACCGTGTCGAGCCGACAATCGGCGACGTGCAGGACGCGGGCGCCGGCGCAGATGCCCAGGGTGAACTCGACGCTGGCCTGCGCGACGAGCTCGACAAACTGGGCGCGGCAAGCGGCGAACGGCGCGACGATGCGTTCAACCCGGCCGCGCCGCCGCGCAAGGGACCCGCTGTCGGCGTGCGCCCGTCTGGCCAGGTCGATCGCATCGTCACGCTGTACGTCTCGGCACGCCCGGGCGAAACGATTCACGGCGCGAGCCTCATCGTCGCGGCGGAGAAGGCCGGCCTCGTATTCGGAGACAAGAGCATTTTCCACCGCCTCGTTTCGGGGCGCCCTGAGGCCGGCCCGATCTTCAGCATGGCCAACATGGTCAAGCCCGGCAATTTCGACATGCGCGAAATCGACGCGATGCGCACGCCGGGCGTCTGCTTCTTCATGGCGCTGCCGGGGCCGATTCCTGCGCTCGACGGCTGGGACGCGCTGTTGCCGACCGTGCAGCGCATGGCCGAACTGCTCGACGCCGTCGTGCAGGACGAAGAGCGCAATGCGCTCGGCCGGCAGCGCATCGCGCATATCCGCGACGAGCTGCGCGCCTACGACCGCAAGCAGGACAAGAACCAGATCCGCCTGCGCTGATCGGCTTACGGTTGGCGATCCTTCCACCGGCGCGCGCCCACATCATCGTTGCATTGCCGTGACGGGGCTCCGTCTCACGGCTTCTTCCAGTGCACACGCACGTCTGGTGCATGCACTTTTCTAGTGTGATTGTTCTAGGTCCAGCCGTTACTTTTGGCTGGCTTTCGAATCAATTCAAACCAGTTCGACAAACTTCATCAGGGTGGGCAATGGCTTCAAGACAGATCAAGGCAACCACCGTCGCGCACACGCCGACGGAACAGGCGCATCGCGTATGGCTCGCAGGACTGGGCGCGCTTTCGTTGTCCTGCAAGCGCGGCGCGGAATGGTTGACGCGCTTCATCGAGGAAGGCAAGGACCTGCAGTCGCGCGGCGCGACGTTCGCGCGCGAGGCGGCCACCGATCTGCAGGCACAGGCGACCGGCGTTCTCGCACCGCTGCAGGCGCATATCGAAGAGCAGACCGCGCAGGTCACGAGTGCGGTCGAGAGCTGGCTGGACACAGCTGCTGAAACGGCTCGGTATCCCGGCCAGGCGTGACGTCGAGGAACTCAGCGAGCAGATCGCAACGCTCACGCGCAAGCTCAAGCTCAAGGCCGCGAAGTAAACGTTTTTGACCGCAGACCGAACGGCCGCCTCGCGCGGCCGTTTTGTTTTGCGCGGGGCGCGGCGGCAGTTTCCTTTTGCGCAGAGCGCAAAAGCCGCACTGTTTTCAGCGCCGATAGGCTTGGGCGAGCGTGTTCAGGTGCAGCCGCTCGGCGTCGCGCAGGAAAGGAGCGAGCAGCAGCATCACCTGGTAGATGCCGTGGGTCAGGTCTTCCTGCTCGGGACCGGTCTCGCTGCGTGTGTTGCGCACCGCATTGAAATTGAGCCAGAACGTCGTCAGCAGCAGTACGTTCTCGGCCAGCGCGCGGATTTCGTCGCTCGTCGCGCGCAGGATCTGCGCTTGCGCGAGCCCGGTCAGCACGTCGGTGACGCTTGCTGAAGCGCGGTTGAGGATGCGTGCGAAGTGCGCCTTGAGCTTGCGGCTGCGCGAGAGGATGTCGATCAGGTCGCGATAGAGGAACCGATAGTCCCACATGCTCTCGAACACGAGATGCAGCTGCAGCCAGATGTCCTCGAGATTCGGCAGGCGGCCATCGGGCACGAGCAGGGCCTGATCCATGCGCGCCTCGTAGCGCGCGAAGATGTGCTCGACGATGTTTTCCTTGTTGCGGAAGTGGTAGTAGAGATTGCCGGGGCTGATCTCGAGCTCGTCGGCGATGTGGTTCGTGGTGACGTTCGGCTCGCCGCGCGCATTGAACATCGCAAGACTGACTTCGAGGATACGCTCGCGTGTCTGCCGTGCCATCGCCCGGCCTCCGGCGCCCTTCAGGCGCCGAGTTTCTTCACGAGATCGATGTATTTCTGCTGCGCGTCTTCGGCCTTCGTGCCCTTGAGCTTGGCCCATGCCTCGTACTTGGCCGTGCCGACGAAATCGAAGAAGCCGGGCTTCGGCCCGGAGACGTCGCCTTCCGAACCCTGCTTGTAGAGTGCGTAGAGCTTGAGCAGCGTGTCGTTGTCCGGACGCTCCTTGAGCTTCTTGACGTCTTCGCTCGCTTTCTCGAACTTCGCGCTGAGGTCGGCCATGATTTTTACCTGGTAGGCAGCGAAGCGAATTTAATCAGGCATTCCCGAAGCGGTCAACGGCGCGGAGAAAGCGGAGCGCGCGATGGTGTGCGCTGCGCCTCGGCGCGCGGCTCAACGCCCGACCGGGAAATGCGAGATGCATCTCAATCGATATGCTGTTGTTCACGCGATACACTGCGCGATTCCGCAAGCCGACTCGATCATGACAGCACAGACCGCGGCATCGTCGCACATCGCATTCGCCGCTCTGCGCCATCGCGGGTTTCGCGCCTATTTCCTGCTCTCTGCGCTGTCGATGATGGCGGACAACGTCGAGCACGTGATCAGCTACTGGGTGATCTTCCAGAAGTTTCATTCACCTGCGCTTGGCGGATTCGCGGTCGTTTCGCACTGGCTGCCGTTCCTGCTGTTCTCGGTGTACTCGGGGGCGCTCGCCGATCGCGTCGATCCGCGCAGGATGATCCAGGTCGGCATGGCGCTGTTCATGTGCGTCTCGATCACGTGGGGCGTCCTCTTTATCACCGGCGCACTGCAGATCTGGCACGCGGCTTTGCTGCTGATCGTGCACGGCCTCGCAGGTGTGTTGTGGGGGCCGCCCTCGCAATTGCTGCTGCACGACATCGTCGGGCGCGAGGATCTGCAAAGTGGGGTCCGCCTCAATGCGACAGCGCGCCAGCTCGGCATGCTTGCGGGTCCCGGCGTCGGCGGCGGCCTGCTTCTGCTGCTCGGACCGAATTACGGCATCCTGTTCAACGCGTGCCTGTATCTGCCATTCATCGCGTGGCTTGCGGTCGCGCCATACGGTCCGAAATTTCGCGCCGCAGGGGCCGTCGTCGCCACGCGCGCGGTGCGTAGCGCCCGCGACATCTGGGATGCGTTGCGGGAAATCGCACGGCACCGCGTGATCGCCGCGATGACGCTGCTCGCAGGCAGCGCATCGCTGTTCGTCGGCAATGCCTATCAGGCGCAGATGCCGGGATTCGCCCACGATCTCGGCCATGCGAACGTCGATCTGTCCTACAGCATGCTGCTCGCCGCAGACGCAGCCGGTGCGCTCACGGCAGGCTTCGCGCTGGAGACGCGCGGCTGGCTGCGGCCGCATCCCGTGACCGCGTGCGTGCTCGCGATGGCGTGGTGCGTCGCGCTCGGCAGCTTCGCGCTCGCATCGACGTACACGTTCGCGCTGCCGTTGCTGTTCGTGGCGGGTTTCGTCGAGTTGTCGTTCAACTCGATGGCACAGACGCTCGTCCAGCTCGATGCGCCGCCGGCTCTGCGCGGGCGCGCGATCGGCGTGTTCAGCATGTTCGCAATGGGAATGCGGACGTTCAGCGGCGTCACGGTGGGCCTTGCGGGCGCGCGCATGGGCGTCCACGGCTCGCTTGCGGCGAGCGCCGCGGTGCTGTTCGTCGTGATCGGGTCTCTGATCCAGTTCGGATTGCGTCGCCGTCGAAGCGACAGCGATATCGCCGGTTCCTGACGCGCCGGGTGCGGCAGGCGGAAGAGGGCGCAGTTGTTGGTGAAGTGAAACAATCCGACGCGCACGGGCAGTCCCTGGCGCAAATGATCGGGCGTGGCTGCCGCACATCACTCATGCCGTGTTCGCTCATTCACGATCGATGGGTTGCCCCGCAGAACAATAGGACTGTCCGAACGAATGCTGTGGCGCTGCAGCCGCTAACGGCACTGCTTCACGTTCGTGGAAAGGGTCCCGTCGCGAACCTTTGCGAAGATGCGCAAACGTTCGAACGAACAGAGTTACGAGACGACGATGCCAGTTTCTGAACAGCATCGCTCTTCGCGCTCGCATTGCCAATCTCTGCTCACCGTATTTTTACGTATTCAATTCGTAGCAACGCTGGTCCATGATCACCGCGCGGTGAAACGTTCTTGGGGAACGGACGGATTTCACGTCGCCTTCAAGAACGGGCTGGCTCGCAAGTCAGTTCGGGTTGTCGTTTCCGAAATTCGCGTACGCGACAACGACTTCAACCCATGCACGGAGAGCTAGCATCATGGCAACTAAAAGTGTTACCCATCTGGACAACCTTTTTTCGAGCTCGTCGGCGCGCCTGGATCGCTGGCGCGAGCTGAACGCCAAGGCGCAAACGTGGGCCGCGGCCGCGCGCAACGGCAAACCTGCAGGCGCGCGTGCCGCGGTCGAGGCGGCGCTCGCGGACGTGCGCCCGCTCGAAGACTTCTTCGCATTCCCCGGACTGCGGCTGTTGAAGACGCTGTCCGAACGCATCGCCGGCGACGACGCGCTCGGCACCGGGCGACTGGTTCGACGCATGAGCGGCGCGCTGCTCTCGGGCAGCTATCGCAATGACGCCGGCGAATGGGAGACCTCGGACGATTCCACCGGCAGCGTGCCCGACCGGATGCCGCTCTCGCAGGGCGGCGGCGATACGCGCCGGCCCTACTTCGAAACCTTGTTCGTCACGGCAGCGCCCGCCGCCAACTACCCGCAGATCGCCCAGGAGCTGCGCCGCCTGCGCCGCGTCGAGGACCCGATGATTTACGAGCCGGTGCTCGTGGGCAGTTTCGAGGACGCGATGATGGGCATCATCATGAACGGCAAGGTCGAAGCCGTCGTCATCTATGACGGCATTCCGGTGCCGTCGACGCACGACATGCCGCTGCTGCGCGACTTCCTTGCAGCCCATCACCAACTGGACACGTCGAGCCTCGCGCCGCGCGATGTCGGCATCACTCTGGCGCGGCTCATAAAGCGCGTACGCCCCGAACTCGACATCTACCTGTTGACCGATCGCGAAGTGGAGAAGCTTGCCGGTGACCCGGCAGCCTCGATGATCCGGCGCGTTTTCTACGAAGTCGAAGAGCTGACTGAAGTGCACCTCAACATCCTTGAGGGCGTCGGCGACCGCTTCTCCTCGCCGCATTTCGACAACCTGAAGCGCTTCGCCGCCCGCCCGATCGCGACGTTCCACGCGCTGCCGATCGCGCGCGGCAAGTCGATCATGAAGTCGAACTGGATTCGCGACATGGGCGAGTTCTACGGACAGAACCTGTTCCTCGCGGAAAGCTCGTCCACCGCGGGCGGTCTGGACAGCATGCTCGAGCCGACCGGCAACATCAAAATCGCGCAGGAGAAATTCGCGCGCGCGGTCGGCGCGGACCATGTGTTCTTCGTCACCAACGGCACATCGACGTCCAACAAGATGGTCTACCAGGCCGTGACCAAGCCCGGTGACATCGTGATCGCCGACCGCAACTGTCACAAATCGCACCACTATGGAATGGTGCTGTCGGGCGCGCAGCCTCTGTACGTCGAGGCCTTCCCGATGACCGAGTACTCGATGTACGGTGCAGTGCCCTTGCGCACCATCAAGAAGGCGCTGCTCGATCTCAAGGCCGAGGGGCGCCTCGATCGTGTGAAGATGTTGACGCTCACGAACTGCACGTTCGACGGCCACGTCTACAACACGCGCCGGGTGATGGAAGAGTGCCTGGCGATCAAGCCGGATCTGCTTTTCCTGTGGGACGAGGCGTGGTTCGGTTTCGCGCGCTGGTCGCCGTTCCTGCGTCCGCGCACCGGTCTCGGCGCAGCTGCCGCGCTCGAGGAGTGGCGCGCCACGTCCAGCGGCATTGGCCGCATGGGAGGCGCAGGTCGCCGAGCTCGGCGAGGATCTCGACCCGAAGGATCCGCGCCTGCTGGATCGACGCCTGGTGCCCGATCCGCGCAAGATCCGCATCCGCGTGTACGAAACCGACTCCGTGCACAAGTCGATGTCATGCCTGCGCCAGGGTTCGATCGTCGCGGTCCGCGACGAGGACTACCATCACCACGTCTCGGCGTTTCGCGAGGCGGTCTTCATCCACGCCTCGACCTCGCCGAACGCGCAGATCATCGCGTCGATGGACGTCGCGCGCCGCCAGATGGAGCTCGAGGGATACGAGCTGGTCATGCGTGCGACCGAGATCGCGCTCACGATCCGCCGCTCGGTGAACGAGCACCCGATCATCTCGAAGTACTTCCGCGTGCTGGGCGCCGATTCGATGATCCCGGCCGAGTATCGCGCCTCGGGTTTCCAGGACTTCCTCACCCCGGGCACCAACTGGGTCACGGCGATCAAGGCGGTCCAGGAAGACGAGTTCTTCCTCGACCCCACGCGCATGACGCTGGTGTGCGGCTCCGCCGGAATGGACGGCACGTCGTTCAAGAACCTGCTGGCCGCGAAGTACAACGTCCAGCTCAACAAGACTTCGCGCAACAGCGTGTTGTTCCAGAGCAATATCAACAACACGCGCAGCGACGTGGCGCTTCTGATCAAGGTGCTGCTTGAAATCTCGCAGGAGATCGACGCGCGCCTCGCCGAGGGCGGCGAGACCGAACGCGCAGCGTTCGCGGCCAGGGTGAAGAGCCTGATGGAGGACGTGCCCGACCTGCCGAACTTCAGCCGCTTCCACGATGGCTATCGCGAAAACCGAACAGCCTGACGCTCGAGGGCGACATGCGCGGCGCTTTCTTCGCCGCCTACGAGGAGGACGACTGCGAATACCTGCCGCTGATGAGCCCGCAGATCGACGAGCGCCTGAAGAACGGTCCGGAAATGGTGTCCGCCAACTTCGTGATCCCGTATCCGCCGGGCTTCCCGATCATGGTGCCGGGTCAGGTGATCATGGCCGACACGATCGGCTTCATGCGCAAGCTCGACGTGAAGGAGATCCACGGCTACAACAACGCCCGCGGTCTCAAGCTGATCAAGGCCTCGGCGATCCCAGGGGCATCCGGGCAAGCACCGTCCGCACCGACTCGCAAGCCTGCGCCCAAGGGCAAGACGCCTGCGAAGAAAGTCAGCTAGCGCCATCGCCGAGACTGGCGAACAGATCCAACAACCGCTCACGAAAGCCGAACTGGGAGTCGATCATGATTGACTGGTTCTTTGCGACGCTGAAGCAATATCCCGAGATCGCGATCTTTCTCACGCTCGCCCTCGGCTACTACTTCGGCAAGTTCACGTTCAAGGGCATCGGCCTGGGCGCGGTGACCGCGACCCTGATCGCAGGCGTGGTGATCGGCCAGATCGGCATCACGATCAACCAGCCACTGAAGGCGTTCTGCCTTCCTGATGTTCCTGTTCGCGGTCGGGTATGGCGTCGGGCCGCAGTTCGTGCGCGGCATCGCGAAGGACGGCATCCCGCAGGCGCTGTTCTCGGTCGTGCAGTGTGTCTTCTGTCTCCTGGCCGTCGTCGTGATCGCCAAGGTGGCCGGCTACGATCTCGGCTACGCAGCCGGGCTCTGTTCGCCGGTTCGCAGACGATTTCCGCAGCGATGGGCCTGTCGACCGATGCGATCAACCGCACGGGCATGCCGCCTGACGCAGGCCAAGGCGATGATCGACTCGATGCCGGTCGCGTACGCGGTGACCTACATGTTCGGCACGATCGGTTCGGCGATCGTCATCGCCGTGCTCGGCCCGAAGCTGCTCGGCATCGACCTCGTCGCAGCCTGCAAGGACTACGAGGAGAAGTTCGGCGGCGGCAAGCAAGGAAGTCGGCGGCGCGGGCTCGGCCTGGCAGCGTTGGACGCTGCGGGCCTACAAGGTGCAGGCGGGCGGCAAGGCAGTCGGTCTGCGCGCCACTGAGGCCGAAGGTCTCGTGCCCGATGCGCGCGTCTTCGTTCAGCGCATCCGCCGCGGCGGCCAGATCATCGACGCGACTGCCGACACCGTGCTTCAGGCGGGCGATGTCGTCGCCGTCGCGGGCGCGCGCGATGTGCTGGTGAATCTGATCGGCGGGACCGCCACCGAAGTCGAGGACAAGGAGTTGCTGGCCGTGCCGATCGAAGGCATCGACGTGCTGGTGAGCAACAAGGCGGTCGATGGCAAGACGCTCGCCGAACTGGCCGAGATGCCTGTAGGCGCGCGGTGTCTTCCTGCGCAAGATCACGCGCGGCGCGACCGCCACCGACATTCCGATCCTGGCGAACACCAAGGTGGAACGCGGCGACCTGTTCACGGTCGTCGGCCGCACCCAGGATACCGCGGCGGTCACCAAACTGCTGGGCGTCGCGGATCGTCCGACCGACATGACGGACATGGCGTTCGTCGGCGCGGCGATCGTGGTCGGCGCGCTGATCGGTGCGCTGGTCTTCAAGGTCGCGGGCGTGCCGCTGACGCTGTCGACCGCCGGCGGCGCGTTGATCGCCGGCATCGTCGGCGGCTGGTTGCGCTCGGTGAAGCCGAAATTCGGCCGCATCCCGACGCCGACGGTGTGGTTCATGAACTCGGTCGGCCTCAACATCTTCATCGCCATCGTCGGCATCTCCGCCGGCCCGGGCTTCGTCAACGGTCTGAAGACGCAGGGCATCGGCCTGTTCCTGTGGGGCGCGCTGGCGACGACCGCTCCGCTGGTGCTCGGGATGTTCACGGCCAAGTACCTGTTCAAGTTCCACGACGCGCTGACGCTCGGCATCGTTTCCGGCGCGCGCACGACGACGGCGTCGCTCGGCCTGGTCTGCGACTCGGCCAAGAGCGGCATTCCGGCGCTCGGCTACACCGTCACCTACGCGGTCGGCAATACGCTGCTCACGATCTGGGGCATGGTCATCGTCATGCTGTTGTCCTGAGCCGCGGCACTTCGACGCCTGAAACCACAAAGGAGAAACCGATGAACGACATGACCCTCAAGCAGTACGAGAAGCTCGGTCCGTTCGAGATCAAGGACTTTCTCGCCAAGGTGGCGATCGAAGTCGGCGGAGGAGTCGTCGACCTCGTATCTGAACGCCGGTCGCGGCAATCCGAACTGGGTCGCCACGGCGCCGCGCGAAGCGTTCTTCCTGCTCGGACAATTCGCTGTCACCGAGAGCAAGCGCGTGCTCGATCTGCCGCCTGGCGTCGGCGGCATGCCGAAGGCGAACGGCATTGCCGGCCGGCTCGCGGCCTGGCTGAAGAAACACAGCGACATGCCGGGCGCACCATTCCTGCAAGGCGATGGTGCCGTGGGCCGTGAAGAAATTCAGATTCGACGCCGACAAGTTCGTGCACGAACTGGTGGATTCGATCATCGGCGACCACTACCCGGTGCCGGATCGCATGCTCGTGCACAACGAAGAGATCGTGCACGAATACCTGCAGTGGGCGATGTGCGGAAACCCGCGGCCGAAGGGCAAGTTCCAGATCTACGCGGTCGAGGGCGGCACCGCTGCCATGTGCTACATCTTCAAGTCGCTGAAGAGCAACCGGATACTCAATCCCGGCGACACGATTGCGCTTGGCGTGCCGATCTTCACTCCGTATCTGGAGATGGCGCACCTCGAGGACTACGACCTCAATTTCGTCGAGGTGCATGCCAGGCAGGAGAACCGGTTTCAGTATCCGGATGAAGAGATCAAGAAGCTGCTCGATCCGAAGATCAAGGCGTTCTTCGTCGTCAATCCGGGCAATCCGTACGCCGTGGCGCTATCGGCCGACACGATCAAGAAGATCGGGGCCGTGCTCAAGAAGCGGCCGGATCTCATCCTGCTGACCGACGATGTGTACGGCACGTTCGTGCCGGGTTTCCGGTCGCTGATGGGCGCGTATCCCGAAGAACACCATCGGCGTCTACTCGTACAGCAAGTACTTCGGCTGCACGGGCTGGCGCCTGGGCACCGTCGCGGTGCACGAAAACAACATCTTCGACGAGATGATCGCCAAGCATCCCGAGCCGATCAAGAAGAAGCTGGACAAGCGCTATGGCACGCTCACGCTCGAGCCGCGCAAGATCAAATTCATCGACCGCATCGTGGCGGACAGCCGCGACGTTGCGCTGAATCACACGGCGGGGCTGTCGCTGCCGCAGCAGGTCATGATGACGCTGTTCTCGCTGAGCGAACTGATGGACGAAAAGAAGGACTATCAGAAAGCCTGCATCGGCATCGTCAAGAAGCGCGTCGAGGCGACGCTCGAGGGACTCGGATCTCGAAGTCGCCCCGAACGAGCTCTTCGACTACTACTACGGCCTGATCGACTTCGAGTTCTTCGCGCGCAAGTACCTTGGCGAGGACGTCGTCAAGTGGATGAAGAAGAACGTGCATCCGCTCGACATCGTGTTCCGGCTGGCCGAGGACCACGGCATCGTCCTGCTCAACGGCAGCGGCTTTGCGGCGCCGAACTGGTCGGTGCGCATTTCGTTTGCGAACCTGGACGATCACGTCTACGACGACATCGGCCGTGCGGTGCGCACGATTGCCCGCGGCTACCGCGAGGCGTATGAGGCTGCGACGGGCAAGGGCGGCGGGCAGGCGGGGACGAAGACAAGCATCGAAGCCGAAACGTTAGCTCGAATCTGTTCCGAAGTGACTTCGCCGCCGGGATCGGAATATTGGAGATGAGAGTGCATCATGATGCCGTTTCCACCTTGCGGCGCGCAGCGCGTATCGAGGATTGCCTTCATCGGCATCCTCGCGCTCGTGCTGGCCGCCTGCGAGCCGGCAAAGGAGCCGGCGCAAGCCGCCGCAACGCCAGCGAAGTGCACGAGTTCGCGGGTTCGTGGAACGCCGCCGGCAGTCGCCGCACGATTCCACTGGGCGCAGAGCGGAAAGGTTCGATCCTCGACCTCCGCGGAACGATGCTGCTCGCGGGAAAGGGACGTCCCGGCGTCGGTTTTCGCGCGGACGTCATCGCGCTCGTCGACAGCGAAACGGGTCTCGTCGGCCGAGGCGTCTGGACGGACGAGCGTGGCGACCAGGTGTTCAGCGAACTCAAGGGCGAAGGCACAGCGGACACACAACCACATCGCGGGGACGATCCTCGGCGGCACCGGCCGGTATGCCGGTGCAACGCGGTTCTTACGAGTTCTCCTGGAAATTCGTGATCGAGTCGGATGACGGTTCGATCCAGGGCAGCGCGGTCGGCCTCAAGGGCCGCGTTCGATTCGGCCAGACAGGCGCAGAGGGCCAGCGACCATGATCGCGAGGTCGGCCTGCTGCTCAAGCGCATTGCCCCGTTCGCGATCGCGATCGGCATCTGGTTTGCTCCAGTTCCGGCCGGTCTGACGGCGCCGGCATGGCACCTGTTCGCGGTGTTCGTCTGCGGCCATCGCCTGCGTGCTGCTCGGCTCATTCCCGCTTCTCACGGCCTCGATGATCGCCGTCGGCGACCGTCGTGCTCACCGAGACGATCACGCCGGCGCAGGCCTTCTCGGGTTTCGCCAATTCGAGCGTCCTGCTCGTCGTGATCGCGTTCATCGTCGCGCAGGCGGTCGTGAAGTCGGGACTCGGCCGGCGGATCAGCCTGCTCATGGTGAGCCGCTTCGGCGGCTCCTCGCTCGGTCTCGCCTACAGCATCGTGCTGACCGACGCGGCCATCGCGCCGGCGTTTCCGAGCAACACGGCGCGCGGCGGCGTGCTCTTTCCGATCGTGCTTTCGGTATGCAAGGGAGCGGGTTCCGAACCCGACAGCCCGAGGGACGGCGGCTCGGCGGCTACCTCATGTTCTGCACGATGGCGAGCCTCGCGGTTTCTTCCGCGCTGTGGATGACGGCGACCTCGTGCAACCCGATCGGCGTGCAGATCGTGCACAAAGCCGGGCTCGAGATCGGATTCGGCAGCTGGCTCGCGGCTTCCTCGGTGCCGACGCTGATCGCGATCGTGATGTTGCCGCTGCTCGTCTCGAAGATTTTTCCGCCGGGCGTCGGCGCGACGCCCGAGGCTCCCGGTAGCCGCGCGCAAAGATCTCGTCGCATGGGAACGATGTCGCGGGACGAGCTGGATCACGGCGGGAACCTTCGTGCTGATGGTCGCCGGCTGGGTATTCGGCAGCAAGCTGAATCTCAACGCGACCAGCGTCGCGTTCCTCGGTTTCGGCGTGCTGCTGGTGGCGGGCGTGCTCACGCTCGACGACATCTCCAAGCAAGGCGACACGCTGGCGACGTTCCTCTGGCTCGCGGTCCTGTTCGCGCATGAGCGCACAGCTCAACGAGCTCGGCTTCATGGGCTACGTCGGCGAGCGCCTCGCCATCGCGCCTCGACGGCCTGTCCTGGCCCGTCCTGTACGTGACGCTGATCGTCCTGTACGTCGCCATCCACTACATGTTCGTGAGCCAGACCTCGCAGGTGCTCGCGCTGCTCGGCGTCTTTCTCGACTGTCGGCATTCGCGGCGGGGTGCCGCTGCCGCTGATGGCGTTCGGCCTGCTGTTCGCGAGCAGCTATTTCTCGGTGATCACGCCGCAGGGCGGAAGCCAGAACATCATCTTCGTGGCGAGCGGCTATCTCACGCAGAGGGAACTCTACAAGCTCGGGCTTCTCACCACGCTCGCTTTCCTCGCGGTGTACCTGCGTGATCGGGACGCCGTGGGTGCTCTTCGTCACGAAGTGATGCGACTTTCCAAGGGGCAGCGAAAACCATGGACTACTTCGTACACGCGTTGCAGAACAATCCGGAGCTGGCGGTCTTCCTCACGCTCGCGATCGGCTTTCTGATCGGACGCCTCAAGTTCGGCAGCTTCAGCCTCGGCATCGTCGTCGGGACGCTGCTGGCCGGCGTCCTGATCGGGCAGCTCGACATCAAGGTCCCGTCGCTGGTCAAGACGATCTTCTTCGATCTGTTCCTGTTCACGACCGGGTACAAGGTCGGGCCACAATTCTTTCGCGGGCTCAAGCGCGACGCGATTCCGCAGGTGGCGCTGACGGTCGTCCTGTGCGTAACGTGTCTGCTCACGGCGTTCGGGTTCGCCAAGCTTCTCGGCTACGACATCGGAACGGCTGCAGGACTTCTGGCCGGCGCGTTCTCGGAATCCACGGTGATCGGCACCGCCGGCGAAGCGATCAACCACCTCAAGCTTCCCGCAGCGGAGAAGACCGCCTTGCTCAACAACATTCCGGTCGCCTATGCGGTGACCTATCTGATCGGCACCGCCAGTCTCGTCTGGTTCATTCCCACGATCGGCCCGAAGCTGATGGGGATCAACCTGCGCGAGGAAGGTGCGCGGCAGGCGGCGATCGCCGGGGCTGCCGAGCTCGAACCCGGCATGGTCTCGGCTGCGCAGGGTCTTCGACGCCCGGACGTACCGCGTGACGAACCCGCAATTGGTGAACAAGACCGTGGCGGAACTCGAGGCGCTGCCCGAGGCTTTCCGCGTCTCGATCGTGCGGATCCGCCATGGCGGCGAGATCATCGAAGCGACGCCCGACTCCGTCGTTCATCAGGACGACGTGGTTGCGCTTCTCGCGCGCAAGGAAATGCATGTCGGGCGAGGCGCCAATATCGGCCCCGAAGTCGACGATCAGCTCGCTGCTCGACATTCCGATCGAAGTGCTGGATGTCACGGTCACGCAGCAAGTCCGTGGTCGGAAAGACGCTCGCGGAACTGGCTCGACTGGAGTCGCTCGCTGGCGTGTTCCTGCGCAAGCTCACGCGGTCCGGACAGGAGATTCCCATCAGCCTGGCGACGCGTATCGATGGCGGAGATCTGCTGCGCCTGATCGGCACGAAACCCAACGTCGAGCGCGCGGCGAAGGAATTGGGTTACCCCGATCGCCCGACGACGGCGACGGACATGGTCTTCGTCGGCACCGGCATCGTGCTCGGCGGATTCGTCGGCCTGCTCTCGGTCAGCGTCGCTGGAATCCCGCTGACGCTGACCGCCAGCGGCGGCGCGCTGATCATGGGGCTCGTGTTCGGCTGGCTGCGGTCGGTGTATCCGTTCTTCGGCCGCATTCCCGAGCCGGCGATCTGGATCTTCGACACGCTCGGATTGTGCGTGTTCATCGGCGTGGTTGGCCTGAGCGCGGGACCCAGTTTCATCGCCGGATTGAAGACATCCGGCATCAGCCTGGTCTTCGTCGGCCTGGTGTCGGCATTGCTGCCCCACACCGTGGGAATCCTGTTCGGCCGCTACGTCCTGAAGATGGACCCGCTGATCGTCCTCGGTGCCTGCGCCGGCGCAGGCACGATCACCGCCGCACTTCGTGCCGTCCAGGACGAGGCGCAGCAGCAGTCGTGCCGGCGTGGGCTACACCGTGCCCTATGCCGTCGGCAACATCCTGCTGACCGCGTGGGGACCTGTACTCGTTGCGCTGATGTCAATCGGACATTGAGAGGAGAATGTTATGAACATGTATACCGATGTTCAACCAGTGACTTCCTGGCGTGCGTCATGCGCTTCGGCGCGGTCCATGATGGCAGTGACTCTCGTGCTGACGGTCGGCGGCATCGCCACCGCGCTGGGTCAGACGCAACCGGACACGACCCCGCCGCAGACGTCCACGGAGCAGGGCGCCACGGAAATCGACCAGATCGACATGGCCAATCCCGAGCCCGAGGGACCTCGTGCGCACCTACGACGGAAGCGCGCGCCGTTCTTTCGTGACTCGAAATTCAGCGCCCAGCTGCGAAGCTTCTATTTCGACCGCGACAAGTACGACGGCAGCATCAGCGAGGCCTGGGCGGTCGGCGGCTCGATCACGTACCTGTCCGGATACGCGGGCGGATTTTTTCGCATCGGCGGCGACCGCCTATACGTCGCTACCGCTGTATGCGCCGGATGATCGCGACGGCACGTCGCTCCTGAAACCCGGGCAGGAGGGCTATGCGGTGCTCGGCCAGCTTTACGGTGAGTTCAAGTTCACCGACAAGATCTTCGCAGCCATCGGCGCCAAGGCGTACAACACGCCGTACATCAACGCGAACGACGTCCGCATGACGCCGAACACGTTCGAAGGAGCGACCGTCTACGGCACGCTCGGTGGCGATCAGGGCGAACCCGCGTTCCGCTTCGGCGGCGGCTACATTTCGAAGATCAAGCAGAAGAACGACGACGAATTCGTGCCGATGTCGGAAGCCGCCGGCGTGAAGGTGGACCGTGGTGTCTACTGTCGCGGGCGGCAACTACATCGCGGGCGATTTTTCGATCGGCGCGGCCGAGTACTACTCGAACGACATCATCAATATTTTTTACACGGAATCCAAGTACGCGTTCAAGGGCGATGGCGTACAAATTGAGCCTTCGCCGCGCAGTACTCGGATCAGCAGAGCACCGGCAACAATCTTCTTACCGGGAAGTCGTTTTCCACGAACCAGTGGGGCCTCAAGTCCGACCTGAGCCTCGGGCGCAGCGCTGCTGACACTCGCCTACACGGATACGGCGAAGGGGGACACCATGCGCGCGCCCTGGAGCGGCTATCCGGGCTTCACGAGCGTGCAGGTGAAGGACTTCTTTCGCGCCGGCGAGTCAGCGGTCATGTTCAAGGCGGCCGTACGACTTTTCGAAAGCCGGAGCCAGCGGTTTCAGCGCCTATGCACTCTATGTGCACGGCTCCGGCGTGAAGGCGCCGAACTACAACGAAGACGAGACCGACCTCAATCTGCAGTGGAACATCAAGACGGGCGCGATGCGCGGCATGTCGTTCCGGTTGCGCTATGCCTATGTCCAGCAGCGCGGCGGCGGCGATCCAAACATCAACGACCTGCGTCTGATATTCAATTACGACTTCCCGCGTCCTGGAGGCTGATGGAGTCCGAAATGCGTGGCCGCTCCCGTTCGGATTGATTCGTTCCAGATTGATTCGATCAAGATTGATTCGATCTGGATCGATCCCATTCCGGGTCGAGCCACGCGGCTTCGTCTTGCGGCTCGGCTCGCGGCACGCCAACGGGGCGAAGCGTTCGAAACCCCAGCATTCGAAGTCGCTGCCGCCTTGCTTGACCACGGAATGAGCGTAGGCTGACATTCGAGCCTTCAGTGCGATCCTTAGGGCCTCGCGTTTGTGCGCGAGCACAATGATCCTTCTCTCGATTCGCGGAGACAACAATGAACGCAAGAATCAATGCCGTGAGTTATGCCATTGTCGTGTTGCTCGGGTCGCTGAGCGCCAGCTCCAGCGCGGTGGCCGCAAATGCTTCGGGGAGCTACAGCGGCGCAGGTGTTTTTGGCGATCATCCGTTCCAGCTGACAATCGTCGATGCGTACGCGTATCGAGTAGCGGACAAGAATGCCGACTCGAAAGAAGCGACGATCGTTATCCTCTCCGACAAGCCAATCGACGCGGTAGCGCTCACCGCAACGTCAACTTATCGCGACATGGCTGCACAGGACGCTTTCAGGAAATCCAATGCGGGCTACGTAATTCTGAAATTTGATGGCGCGCAGCTCGTTTCGGTTACGGCCGCGGGCGCGGGCGGCGAGTCATCTGGAATAGGTGGCGGGCTGAAAGCTTCGATCAAGACAAACGATGGTCATCGCATCGAGGGCCATTGCTGCGAGGTTTCGAAAACGTTGAAGAATGTCACGGCCGATTTTGAATTTGCCTTGCCCGTCGTCGCTGCTGTCGCTGGATCCTAACGAGCCATCGCTTGCGCTGCCATGACGCCATCAGACATTTGACATACGGCGGCGCGCGTATTGGGGTCTGCGATCATTCCGATCAAGCCGCGAACAATGGACGCGTACTCAATACCGACCCAAGCGATCTGTGGACGGTAGCTGACTGTAGAATCATCGACGGTCGCGCGCGGGTCCGGTATTGGCGCAAATTCGGACGGCCACCGGAGGCCGAGGTAAGGCGGCCACCATGAGCAGATCAGGCTGCCAGTGCATAACCCTGCATCTGGCCTATCAGCACTGCACCGACCGTGGCCGATTGTCATCCGGGGTACCCGCACGGCGAACCGGACATATGCCGCGCAGACAGCGCGCAATGTCGGCAGGCCGCTCATAGCCTGTGAGGCGAGGCGAGGGGCGGGGCAAGGGGCTTGATCACCCAGCGCAGAAACAAAAAAACCGGTCACAATGGGCCGGTTTCTGTCTCGCTCGCGCAGTTGTCGGGTGGCCAGTTGGGTAGCCCCCCAAACAGCTTTTAAGTTATTGATTTTTATTGACATGACTGGTGGAGCGGAGGAGGATCGAACTCCCGACCTTCGCATTGCGAACGCGACGCTCTCCCAGCTGAGCTACCGCCCCACTTGCTACTTGTCCGACCGGGTCTGTACCGGAACGGAGCCGCGCATGATAGCGGCGGGCGAGCTCGTTTCGCAACCGCTGCGCCATGAAATTCGCCTCCAGCTGACCATCTCCAGCTGGCGCGCTGAAGTATTGCAGGCACCGTACGCTGCCATGAAGATGACGCCGGTTCTCGGCGGGATCCGCTTGGCCGGTCAATCCACGAGCAGGGTGTCGCGCAATGCCGCGTAGTCGTTGGCGAGCGGGTCGGCGTGGGCCGGCCGCTCGAGCAGCGCGGCGAGGCTCGGTGGTGCCGCAATGGTCGTTCCGATCAGCGGCTCGACGATGCTCCTCGAACTTGGCCGGGTGCGCGGTCGCGACGACAGCCCAGTCGCGCCTGCGTCGCCGTCGCGCTCGCAGATTCTCGAGTACGCGCATCGCCGTCGCGGTGTGCGGACAGAACACTTCGCCGTAGCGCTCGTGGCGGCGCGGATCGTCGCGCGAATGTCGTCGTCTCCGACGGCGTGGCCGCGAATTCACGGCGCAGCTGCTGCGTCGTCGGGATAGAGCCAGCGCAGCCGCTCGAAGTTGCTCGGCGCGCCGACGTCCATCGCGTTCGCGAGCGTCGCGACGCTGGGCCGCGGCGCGTAGTCGCCGCCGGCGAAGAATTCCGGCAGCACGCGGTTCGCATTCGTCGCGAGCACGATGCGACCGATCGGCAGGCCGCACGACGCGCGCGAGACGCAGGCGACCGCATTGCCGAGATTGCCGGTCGGAATCGACGAAGTTGCAGGCGCTGCTCCGTGCGCGCGCCAGTGCAGCGAGCGCGGCGTGCGCGTAGTAGGTCATCTGCGGCAGCAGGCGGCCGAGGCTGATGCTGTTGGCCGAGTCAGTGGCAGCGCAGGCTTGCAGCAGCTTCGATCGCCGAGCGCCTGCTTGACGAGGCGCTGGCAGTCGTCGAACGAACCGGCGACGCGCAGCGCGCGCACGTTGCCGCCGAAGCAGCCGAGCTGATGTGCCTGACGCGGCGACACGCGGCCGTCGGGATACAGGATGACGACGCGAAAACCCGGCACGCCGGTGAAATGCGGCGGCGACGGCGGCACCGGTGTCGCCCGATGTCGCGACGAGCGATCGTCAGCGGTCGTCGATCCCGGCGCGCGGAAGACGGCGCAGGCACGCAGCGAGAAAGCGCGCGCCGAAATCCTTGAATGCGGCGGTCGGCCCGTGGAAAAGCTCGAGCACGTGATCGCCCGGCGTCGCGAGCGCACGCAGCGGCGCGGCGAAACGTGAACGCCTCGGCGCAGATCGGCGGACAGCTCGGCGGCGAGCGCGTCGCCGGCGAAGAACGGCGTCGAGCAGGCGCGCGGCGACGTCCGGCAGCGTTTCGAGGCCGGCGAAATCGCTCGGCGCGCGAAGCGCGGCAGCGACTGCGGCACGAAGAGACCGCCGTCGGGCGCGAGGCCCGACGGCGATCGCCGCGCCGAGAGCTCGAGCTCGGGCGACGTGCCGCGCGTGCTCAGCGTAGCTTCATGTCGACGACTCTCCGCGGCCGGCCCGGCGCACCGGCGAGACGCAACGCTTCGCTGTCGAGCCCCGCGCCGGCGAAGGCCGTCGCGCATCGCGCGCGCCGCATACCTTCGCGACCGCATCGTCGACTCGCACCAGGCGAACACGCTCGGGCCGGCGCCGGAGATGCTCGCGCCGAGCGCGCCGGCGTCGAGCGCGGCCTGCTTGACCTGCGGCGAAGCCCGGGATCAGCGGCGCGCGACGCGGCTCGACGAGCACGTCGCGCAGTCCGCGCGGATCAGGTCGGCATCGCCGGCGTGGCAGCCGCGCGAGGAGCATCGCGAGGTTCGCGCTCTGCGCGACGAACGTCGCCGAGCGCATATGCGCCCTTCGAGCGCCGCGCGCGCCGCGCGCGTTTCGAGTACGGCGTCGCGGATGCACGAGCACGCAGTGCCAAGCGTCGCGGGCACCGGAATCGGCAACGAGCGGTCTGTCGGTCGCCAGCACGAGACCGCCGAGCAGCATCGGGCCGACGTTGTCGCCGTGACGGCCGCCGCTCGCGACCGCTTCGCCGGTCAGCGCGAACGGATAGAGCGCGCTCGGCGGGCAGCGGCCGGTCGAGCAGTGCATTGGCCGCGACGAGCGCAGCGACGGCCGACGCGGCCGAGCCGCCCATGCCGGAGCCGAACGGAATGCCCTTGTCGAGTTCGATCTCGAAGCCGAACGGCAGCGTTGAGCGCCATCGCGCAGCGCGATCAGCGCGGCGCCTGCCGTGTTGCGCTCGGCTTCGAGCGGCAATCGGCGTTGCGCAGCCGCGAATCGCGGCGATGCGCACGACGCGTCTCGGCGATGCGGCGCACGCGTGACGCGGTCGCCGGGCCCGTCGATCGTGTGGCCGAGGATGTCGAAGCCGACACCGACGTTGCCGATCGAGGCAGGAGAGAACGCCGTGGCGACGCAAGCATCGCGGGCTGATCGCGCTCGGTCCGTCTGCCGGCTCAGAGCGAACGATGGCTGGGCCCGTGCTCAAAGCGCGCACCGAGCGACGCCGCAACTCGCAGCAGGTCGGCAAACACGCCAGCCGCGGTGACCTCGGCCCCGCGCCAGGGCCCTGCACGACGAGCGGGTTGTCGCAGTAGCGCTTGGTCGAGAACTGCACGATGTTGTCGGTGAGGCGCAGGTTCGCGAACGCGTGGTCGCGCGGCAATTCGACGAGCCCGACACTGGCCTTGCCGTCGCGGTCGAGCTTGCGCGACGTAGCGCAGCACGTGCTCGCGCGCGCGCGCCTGGTCGTGGCGCGCGGCGATCGGCGCGTCGAGTTCGGCGAGTCGCGTGCATGAATTCGTCGCGGCCGGCGCTCTGCAGCGCTTCCGGGACGAGGTTCTCGACGCGACGTCGGCGAGCGACATCTCGCACCCGGCCTCGCGCGCGAGGATCACGAGCTTGCGCGCGACGTCGATGCCGGACAGATCGTCGCGTGGATCGGGCTCGGTGTAGCCGAGCGCGTGCGCTTCGCGGACGAGTTTCGAGAACGGCGACGCTGCCGTCGTAGCGGTTGAACAGCCAGGCCAGCGTGCCGGAGAAGATGCCTTCGACCGCGATGCAGTTCGTCGCCGGTGTCGAGCAGGTCGCGCAGGGTCTGGATGATCGGCAGGCCCGCGCCGACGGTCGCCTCGTAGCGGAAGCGCGCGCCGCCCGCCGTCGCGGCGGCGCGGATCGCGCGATAGCGCTCGACAGCGGTCCGGCGCCGGCCTGCTTGTTCGGCGTGATGACGTGGATGCCGCGGCGAGCCAGTCCGCGTAGCGCTCGGCGACCGCGTCGCTGGCGCTGCAGTCGACGATCACCGCGTGCGGCAGGTGCGCGGCATGCACGTGCGTCGCGAACGTGTCGAGGTCGCAGGGGGCCGCAGACGCGGCGTAGCGCGCGCGCCAGTCGTCGCCGGCATTGCGCGCGTCGAGCGCACATGCGCTTGCTCGATGCGATGGCGCGCAGGCGCAGGTCGAGATTGGCTTCGCGCTTGAGCCGCGGCGCCGCTTCGGCGATCTGGTCGAGCAGGGCGGCGCCGACCTTGCCCGGGCCGATCAGGCCGATCGACGATCGTTTGTGGCGAAAGACAGAATGCCGCATGCGCGGCGCGCAGCGCGCGCGTGGCATCGGTCGCGTGCGATCGCGACCGAGATGTTGCGCTCCGACGCGCCCTGCGCGATCGCGCGCATGTTCACGCGCGAGCGCGCGAGCGCATCGAACAGGCGCGCCGCGACGCCGGGCGCGCCGGCCATGCGGTCGCCGACGACGGCGAGCACGCTGATGTCGCGCGAGACCGTGACGCCGCTGATCTGGCCCGCGCGCAAGTTCGCGCGCGAACGCGCCGTCGATCGCCGCGCGCGCGGTGTCGCGCTTCGGCTTGCGCGCACGACGCAGCAGATCGAATGTTCGGACGAGCCCTGCGAGATCATCACGACCGACACGCGCGCAGCGCGCAGCGCCGCGAAGACGCGCTCCGCGGTGCCGGGCACGCCGATCATGCCGGTGCCTTCGACGTTGAGCAGGGCGAGGCTCGTGGGCGAGCGTGAGGCCCTTGACCGGACCGGCTCGCATCGCCGACGGCGTCGATGCGCGTGCCGGGATGCTCGGGCTTGAACGTGTTGCGGATGAGTATCGGCAGTCCGCGCGCGATCGCTGGCGCCATCGTCTGCGGATGGATGACCTTCGCGCCGAAGTAGGCGAGCTCGCAGGCCTCGTCGTAGCTCATCGCCGACAGCGTCACGGCTTCGGGCACGAGGCGCGGATCGGCGCTGAGCACGCCGTCGACGTCGGTCCAGATGTGCAGCTCCTGCGCCTTGTACAGGGCCGCGAAGATGGCGCCGGAATAGTCGCTGCCGTTGCGGCCGAGCACCGTGTCGCGGCCTTCGCCGTCGCGCGCGACGTAGCCGGTGACGATGACGCGCGACTGGGCGATGCTCGTCGTGCCAGTACGCCGAGCTTCGACGCGCGTCGCGTCCCAGTCGACCGCGACGCCGAGTTCCTCGTGACGCACGACGAGCACTTCGCGCGCATCGAGCAGCGCGTAGTCGGCTCCCTGCGAGCGCAGGAATGCGTGCAGCAGGTAGGACGACCAGACTTCGCCGTTGCCGCTTGTCGCCTCGGCAATGCCATGTCCGGCTCCACGCAGCACGGAGATTGCGTTGAGCACATTGCCGAGTTCGTCGAAACGTCGATCGAGCCACTCGCCGGCCGCAACGGACTTGTCACCGAGCAGCTCGCGCGCAGTGTCCACATGGCGACGCCGCAGCGTTTCGAGCTTCTCGCGCCACTGCGGCAGGTTTTGCGCGGCGGCGTCGGTCAGCGCAAGCAACGCATCGGTGACACCTTGCATCGCCGAGACGACAACGACTTGCGTCGTTTCGCCGCGCGCACGCACGAGATCGGCGACGTGCCGGATGCGCACGCTGTCCGCGAGCGAGGATCCGCCGAACTTGTGCGTGACGTTCGTGAGCATCGCCGGAACAATGCGATGTGCGGCGGCCGCGGTGGCCTGGGTGTTTTCTGCGACGGTCATGCTGCCTCTTGCGCCAATGCGTATGGTCTCGAATCTTTCGTCGAGGCCCTGCGTTCTACTTGAGGCTTGCGGCGCGTCCGCATCCTCGTCGAGGTGCGGGGCCAGTGTCGTTTTGCTTCAATCGCACACGGCAGACCGCACCACAGGAGTCGTGGTAATGGTCGTCGTAGTCGTCGTGTGCGCCTTGAGCATCCGCCAAGTGGAACCGATCAAGGTCGGTCATGTCAAGCGGGCATCTGCGCCATCAGCGCGTCGTACAGCAAGGGCCGGCGCCAGCCTTCGAGCGCTGCAGGCCAGGATCGATCGGCCAGGAGCGTCTCGAGATGGCGGCGCGCGCAGAGCAGGGCGGCCGGGACGTCGAGCTGCTGGGCGACCGCGTCGACAGCGTCCTTCATTGCTGCGAGCGCACGCTTTTCGGCACCGCTGGGATGCGGCGGAATCGGCGCGATGGCGAGATCTGCGGCGCCGAGCGGCGTCTGCAGCACGTCGAGCAGTTCGCGGCGCTGCGCGCCGCGCAGCGCCCGCAGGCCCTTGGTACGCTCGAACAGTTCGTCCTCGCTCGCCGGTGGCTGCGCCGCGAGGTTCAGCGCGCTTGCGTCGTCGAGCAGCCACGGCCGCGGCTTGTCGAATCTTCGCGCCGCATCCTCGCGCCAGAGCAGGAGTTTTCGCAGCAGCGCCTGTTGCGTTGGCGACCAGTCTGCGGCCGCGCGGAAACCGCGTTGTGGCTGCAGGTCGGGCTGGCCGCCGCGGACGCGCTCGATCAGGCGTCGGCAGTCTTCGGCGAGCCACTCCGTGCGCCCGAGCGCGGCGAGCTTGTCGGCAAGGAGTTCATGCAACGGCGCGAGGTGGGCCACGTCTTGCGCCGCGTACTCGAGCTGCGCCGGCGTCAGCGGCCGCTGCAGCCAGTCCGAGCGCGTCTCCGATTTGGGTATGTCGAAGCCGAGCAGCGCGGCGACGAGTTTCTGGTAGGAAAGGCCCGCGCCAAGTCCGACCATCGCCGCGGCAATCTGCGTGTCGAACAGCAGGGCGGGCCCGTCGGGGACTATCGGTGCGAGTGCCTCGAGATCCTCGCTCGCGCTGTGCATCACGCAGACACTGCGTCCGCCGCGCAGTCTTTCGTGCAACACGTCGAAGCGCTGCATCGCCGGTGCGTCGACGAGCGCGATGGCGCCGTCGATGCATAGCTGGATCAACGCCAGGCGCGGCAGGAACGTGTTGGTCCGCATGAACTCGGTATCGAGGAAGATGCGATCGGGCCGCTCGCCCGCGGGGCGTGCGCGCAGCCAATCGTCAAGCTGGCTCGAGTGGGTTATCCAGTCATGCATGCAGGAATTTTCTGTCAGACGCGAGAGTCGGTGAGGCGCGAAGCGTGCTCGCGCAGTAACGGAAGCTGAAGAAGGATACGCATGCTGTTGCGATGCGCGAACGCATAGCCTAAGGTGCAAAGGTCGAATTGTCAGCCGAATTCTCGTCCGCAAAACGACCGCCGACCCCAGACATCCGCGGTCATGCCGGACTCAAGGGGAAGGAACTCGTGAGCGTTTGCGATGGCACCGCAGAAATGATTCGAGCGAAAAACAGACTGTTTTCCAGGCTTCGTTAGCGATGCCGGGCAGCGACATCGTCCAGAAGCAGAACGTCCTCGGCGGGATCGCGGGCATCGCCGTTCTCGCTTTCGCGCTTGTCTACCGTTTCTACCCGGACACGCAGGGCGGGCAACTTCCGTCTTCCGTGAGCGGATCGCCGCACGTGTTCCAGCCGGCGCTTACCTCGCGCCCGGCACGCGACAGCGCGAGCGGTCCGGACAACGTCGCCACCGTGCCGGATGTTCCACAGATGGGCCCCCCGGCGAGCCTCGCGTTGCCGTCGCCGCCGCCGCCGAAGGCGATCGCCGCGTTGCTCAAGAAAGCCGACGCTGCATTCGATCGCGGCAGGTTGCTCGACGCGAAGGACGGCGCGCTCGCGTTGTATCGACAGGTACTCGATGCCGATCAGAAGAGCGTCGCTGCGAAGGCCGGCGTCGAAAAAGTGCACGACGCGATCCTGCAGCAGACCGAGGCGGCACTCGATCGCGGCGACGAGGGCGAGTCGGCACGCCTGATCGCCGCACTGCAGGACCAGGCGCTCGACGACAGTCACATCGCCCCGTTGCAGGGACGATTGAAGAAACTGCGGCAGACGACGCCGCTGCTGACGCATGCGGCCGACCTGTTGCGCCAGATCCCCGCTGACAAGGATCCGGCCGCGGCCGACAAGGCGGCCGCCGCGGCACTCACGGCATACCGGCAGGTCGTGAAGATCGATCCGGGCAACAAGCTCGCCGATCAGGGCATGGCGCAGATCGAACGCGTCTACCTTGATCGGGCTCTCGCCGCCGCCGCACAGGACGACTTCGGCGGGGCCGACCAGATTCTCGCGGGTGCATCGTCGATACGGCCTGACTCGCACGAACTGCTCGACACGCGTACGCAGATAGAGGGCATACGCCATCAGCGGGCGACCGCCGTGATGACGCAGGCGAATTCGGCGCTCGACGCGGGCAATCCCGATCTCGCGCAGTTGCTCGAGCAGAAGGCGTTGGGACTGAGCCCCGATGTCGGCGGCATCGACGCATTCAACGAGCGCCTGCGCAACGCGCGCCTCTATGCGAGCTTCAAGCCGGGACAGGTGATCACCGACGCGTTCCTCGATCGCAACGGCAGGGCGCCCGGGCTCGTCGTGATACCGACCGGGGCCTTCACGATGGGTTCGCCCGCGGCCGAGGCGGGACATCGCGCCACCGAGGAGCCGCAGCGCGAGGTCAAGATCAGCACCGGATTCGCGCTCGGCCGCGACGAGGTCAGCGTCGCCGAATTTCGTCTGTTCGTGGACGATGCGGATTACGTCACCGAAGCCGAAAAGCTCGGCAACTCGATCGTCTATGACGAAGACTCGGGTCGCACGATAGACCGCCGCGGTGTGTCCTGGCGCGACGACTACACCGGTGCGGTCGCGAACGACAATCAGCCGGTGATCCATATCACGTGGAACGATGCGATCGCGTACGCGCACTGGCTGTCGGCACGTACCGGCAAGACATACCGTCTGCCGAGCGAAGCCGAGTTCGAGTACGCGTTGCGCGCCGGCAGCACGACGCGCTATCTCGTGGGGCGATGGTAATCCGTGCGAAGGTCGTGGCGAATCTCACGGGCGACGGCGACAAATCCCCGTCGCAGCGACGCTGGACGAATTCGTTCCCGCACTACAGCGACGGTTTCTGGGGCCCATCGCCAATCGGCAAGTACCCGGCCAATGCATTCGGCCTTCGCGACATCGACGGCAACGTGTCGAACTGGGTCGACGACTGCTGGCACGACAGCTACCTGCGTGCGCCGGCCGACAGTCGCGCATGGGTCAATCCGGGCTGCGCGCGTCATGTCGTGCGCGGCGCATCGTGGGGCAGCGCGCCGGATCAGGCCCGCTCGGCGTTCCGCACGAGCATGCCCACGGATGCACGCAGCGCGCAGATCGGCGTGCGCGTCGCCCGCGATCTCTGAACCCACGAAACATCGGTCTTCCGCGCACTGACGCAATGCGTCGGTTTCGGAACTATCGGGGCACGTGCGAGAACGGGTTATGGCCCTCTATTCTGTGACTTACGTCACACATTTGACAAATCACAGAACTTTTTGTTGACCCTCGGTCGCTATAGGTACTGAATACCTGAATCCGGCATTCCCCCTGACTGCTGGACGTTTCGTGGTGGACCCCTGAATCCGCTGCGATCTTCTGGTTATTCAATATTCCTTGCCTGCGAAGGAGAAACAAAATGAACTCGCGTTTTGAACGTACCGGCCCCGTCGATCAACTGTCCAGCTATCCCATCTGGGCACAAGACATGGTCGTCGATTGCGAAAATGCCAAACTCGGCGTGGTGCGCCACGAACTGTTTGCGATGATGAGCGCCGCGCGCCTGACGGCGGAAGCTACCGCCAACTTCATGACCGGCATCTGGCCGGTAATCGAGCGGTTCCCGGGCTACATGGCGATGAATCTGCTGAAGACGCAGTTCGGCCGCAGCGAAGGCGACAACCTCGCGCGACGCTGGCTCGTGCGAAATATCCGCGTCGAGCAGAACCACGCGGAGTACTGGCTGACCTGGGCGGACGGCGCCGGCGTCGGACGCGACAAGGTCTTGCACGGCTGGGCACCGAACGAGATTGCCACTCTCGCGACTTGGTGCGAGAGCGTTAGCCGCGACGATACGCTGGCCGCCGGTGTCGCCGCGACGAACTACGCCGTCGAGGGAGCGACCGGCGAATGGTCGCAGCTGCTCTATGAGAGCGAGGCGTATCGCGATAGCATTCCGGCGGAGAAGAGGGCCGGTACGCTGCGCTGGCTGCAGCTGCATGCGGCGTACGACGATACGCATCCCTGGGAGGCTCTGGAAATCGTCTGCACGCTGCTCGGCACGGCTCCTGCAAGATACGAAGTGGCACACATCACCGAGTGTGTGAAACGCAGCTACACCTGCATGCGCATGCTCGCTGACCGCTGTATCACGTCGCGCCATCTGCTCGATAATTACGCAGAGGTCGCAGCGTGAGGGATTGGCGGCAGGTCGCCAGAGGTTGAATTCATGCGCGGGGACAAGACAGCGTCGCAAAAAGCATTGTTCAGACGCCTCATGCCGCTGGCATGGGCGCTCCTGGCATTGGTTGCGACTCTCCTCGCGCTAACCTGGGCGGCCTTGCAGGTCCAGCTCGCTCTCGCCGCCTTCCTGAATGGCGAGAGCGTGTGGTCCAAGGCGCAGAAACAGCTCGTGATCGACCTGCAGGCGTATGCGCTCGATGGCAGCGAAGACAGCCTCACGCGCTTCAAACGGAACTATCAGCTGCTCGAATACGATCGTTTTGCGCGTGACGAAGCTGCAAAAGGGGACTTCAACTACATTGCCGTGCAGGAGGCGCTGCGTCACGACAACGCCATGCGCGATGCTGTTCCGGTGATCATCTTCGCGCTGCACTACCTGACCGACGCGCCGTATATCCGGGACGCGCTGCAAGCGTGGCGTTCCACCGATGCATCGATCGAAGGTCTGCGCGATATTGCGACCGAGCTGCATCAGGCGCGCGCTGCGGGAACGTTCTCCGCTGCGCAGGGACATGCGCAAAGTGTGCGAGTCGGTGAGCTCAACGACTACATCCAGCCGCATACCGAAGTCTTTTCAAGCGCCATTGCGGCGGGCGCGAAATGGGTCGGCCGCGTACTTTTCGGCATCCTTATCGGCGCGGCAGCGCTGGCATCGCTGCTGTGGTTCAACCTCGCGCGCCACATCCTGTCTGATATCCGCGGCACGGAGGAACGCTATCGCCTTCTGTTCGACAGTGCTGCCGACGCGATCATCATGGTCGACGAGGAGAGCGGAGCGATCGTCGACGCGAACCGCATGGCTTCGGCATGGATCGGGCATGGCCAGAAGGATCTCATCGGGCAGAACTTCCCAGCCTTGTTCGAGGATGGCACAGCGTTCGACGGGCGCAGTCCGGCGATCGGCAGGTTGCGCTCGCAGGACGGCACCATGCGCCCGGTCGAGACGCAGAGCAACCTCGCGAGGTGGGGCAAGAATTACGTCCGCCAGGCCATCATCCGCGACGTCTCCGAACGCCTGGCGATGGAGCAGGAGCGGCGCATCGCATCCGAGGCACTCGCTTCGGTCGCCGAGGGCGTCATCATCGCGGACGGTCAACGCCGCATCGTCTCGGTCAATGCCGCGCATACGCTGATTACCGGCTACACGGCCGAAACGCTACGCACGCTGCGGCTCGACGACCTGCGAACGTTGCCCGACGGCAGCCCGTTGCCGAAGTCGATCTGGGAAACGATCGAGCGCGAGGGCAACTGGATCGGCGAAGTGAAGACGCGCCGTCGCGACGGCGGCACCTATACCGAGCGCCTGAGCATCAGCGCGATTCGCGACGAGAAACGGCGCGTCCAGCATTACGTCGCCGTCTTCACCGACATCACGGTCAGCAAGGCCAACCAGGTGCGCCTGGAGCACCTCGCGACCCATGATCCGCTCACCGGGCTGGTGAATCGTGCGCGCTTCGAGGAACTCGTCAACGAGGCAATCGGGCAGACCGAGCAGGAACGCTCGGCGATCGCATTGCTGTTCATCGACCTCGACGCGTTCAAGATCGTCAACGACAGCTACAGCCATGCGATCGGCGACCGCCTGCTCAACCTCGTTGCCGAGCGCATCTCGCGGCAATTGTCGGACCACGACGTCGCGGGCCGCATCGGCGGCGACGAATTCACGGTGCTCGTGCGCAAACTGCGCCTGCGCGAGGACGCCGCCGCGCTCGCGAGCCGGCTGCTCGTCGCGATCTCCGAGCCGTACGTGATCGACGAGCACGAGATCGTCGTCAGCGCGAGCATCGGCGTCGCGGGCTATCCGCTCGACGGCCAGGACGCTGTCGCGCTCGTCGCGAACGCCGACGCGGCGATGTACGCGGCCAAGGTGAAGGAGCGCAACTCGATCCGCTTCTATACGCCGATGATGCACGCGGACATTCGCAAGCGCCTGCATGTCGCCGCGGAACTGCGTCAGGCGCTCGCGCGCGAGGAGTTCCACGTCGTCTACCAGCCGAGCGTCGAGATGCGCACCGGCCGCATCATCGCAGTCGAAGCACTGCTGCGCTGGCGGCATCCCGAACGCGGCGAAGTCCCGCCGGATGAGTTCATTCCGGTCGCCGAGAGCCTCGGGCTCGTGCGTCACATCGACCAGTGGGTCATGCAGACGGTATTCGCCCAGCTCAAGGCGTGGGACAACGATGGCGTGCCGCCCATCCGCGTCGCGCTCAACGTGTCGGCGAGCTGGTTCGGCCATACGGCGTTCGTCGAGTTCCTTGGCCGCAGCCTGCTGTCATCGCAGATATCGCCGGAGCGCGTGCTGCTCGAGATCACCGAAGGCTCGGTGCTCAGCATGGGCGAGGACACCGACCGCATCATGCATGCGCTGCACGCGCTCGGCGTCAGCGTTGCCATCGACGACTTCGGCACGGGTTATTCGTCGCTGTCCTACCTCAAGCTGCCGGCGGTCGCGTTCCTCAAGGTCGACCGGTCGTTCGTCTCCGGACTGCCGGGCAATCCGAACGACGTGGCGATCACGCAGGCGATGCTCGCGATGGCGAAGAGCCTCGGCTTGTGCACGATCGCCGAGGGCATCGAGACCCAGGCGCAGCACGAGTTCCTGCTACGCGAAGGGTGCGTGGAGGGGCAGGGTTACCTCTATTCGATACCGCAGCCAGCCGCCGAAATCGCACGGCTGCTCTCGCCGAACCCGCGCCTCATCCGCACGAAGCTGCAACTCGTTTCGCCGAACCAGCCCTGAGGCGTCGCTACCGCTCTCAGGGCCGCCATTCTCGGCGCGCCTGGGTCAGGCTTTCGGCGTCGGGTCGCGCAACTCACGTCGCAGGATCTTGCCGACGTTGGTCTTCGGCAGGCTGTCGCGGAACTCGATGATCTTCGGCAGCTTGTAGCCGGTCAGATTCGCGCGGCAATATTCCTTGATCGTGTCGGCGGTCAGGTTCGGGTCCTTCCTGACCACGACGACCTTCACCGCCTCACCTGACTTCTCGTCCGGCACACCGACCGCGGCGCACTCGAGCACGCCCGGGCATGCCGCGACGACGTCTTCGATCTCGTTCGGATACACGTTGAAGCCCGACACGAGGATCATGTCCTTCTTGCGGTCGACGATGTAGAAGTAGCCTTTCTCATCCATCTTCGCGATATCGCCGGTGTGCAGCCAGCCATCGGGCGTCAGCACCTTCGCGGTCTCGTCCTGGCGCTGCCAGTAGCCGCGCATCACCTGCGGGCCCTTGATGCAGAGCTCGCCGACCTCGCCGACCGCGAGCAGCTTGCCGTTGTCGTCCTGGATGCAGACTTCGGTGGAGGAGATCGGCATGCCGATCGACGCGTTGTAATCGGGGAGATCGAGCGGATTGATGCATGCCGCCGGCGACGTTTCGGTCAGGCCGTAGGCCTCGACGAGCGTGCACTTCGTGACCTGCTTCCATTTGTCCGCCACCGCGCGCTGCACCGCCATGCCGCCGCCGAGCGTGAGGCGCAGATGCGAGAAATCGAGCGCATCGAAACCCGGCGTGTGCAGCAGGCCATTGAACAGCGTGTTGACGCCGGTGATGACGCTGAACTTGACCTTGCGACAATTCCTTGACGAATCCCGGCATGTCGCGCGGATTGGTGATCATGAGGCTCATGCCGCCGATCTGCATGAACACGAGGCAGTTCGCGGTCAGCGCGAAGATGTGGTACAGCGGGATCGCGGTGATGACCACTTCCTCGCCGACGCGCAGGTTCGTGCCGAGCCACGCGGACGCCTGCAGCATGTTGGCGACCATGTTGCGATGGGTCAGCATCGCGCCCTTCGCGACGCCGGTCGTGCCGCCGGTGTACTGCAGGAAAGCGATGTCGTCGTGATTGACCTCGATGTTCGGCAGCTTGCCGAGCCCGCCGAGCGTAAGCGCATCTTTGAAGCGCACCTCGTTCTCGATGCGATACGGCGGCACGAGCTTCTTGACGTGACGGACGACGAGATTGGTGATCAGCGACTTCGGGAAACCGAGCATGTCGCCGAGCGCGGTCGTGACGACGTGCTTGACCGACGGCGCATGCGGCAGCACTTCGGCGACCGTCGCCGCGAAGTTGTCGAGCACGATGAGCGCGCTGGCGCCGGAGTCGTTGAGCTGATGCTTGAGCTCGCGCGCTGTGTAGAGCGGATTGGTGTTCACGACCGTCAGCCCGGCGCGCAGGATGCCGAACGCCGCGATCGGATACTGCAGCACGTTGGGCAGCATGATCGCGACGCGATCGCCCTTGGTGAGCTTGAGGTCGTTGAGGAGATAGGAGGCGAACTGCGCGCTGAGGCGGTCGACTTCGTCGTAGGTCAGCGACTTGCCCATGTTCGAGTACGCGGGGCGGTGGCGGAACTTGTCGAAGGCCGTAGCGAGCACGTCGGCGATCGAGCGATAAGAGTTGACGTCTATTTCCGCCGGCACCCCGGCCGGGTAGTTCGCCAACCAGGGCCGATCGTTGTTCGTGGTCATTGTTCCCCTCCGTTTCTTTTTTGCTGGTTCCCGTCGAGGCAAGCGACGTGCCAAGACGTGTTTGCCGTCGATTTGAGCATGCTCGCACCGGCTCGGCAAGCATCGGCCCGGAGTCCACCGCCGTCGCGCGGCGAGCGTGGCGAAAACAGCCTTTTTCTTCACGCCCGCAAATATAGGAAAGAGATTGTAAAGAATGGTGATTCGGCGACAAAACGGCTGTCGGTTGTGCGAAGGTAATCCGGCGCACGATTCTGCAGGCAGTCTTGACGACGGATCGGCGCGACGGGGTCGACAGGCAACATCGGTTGGGGTGGCAGGCTCGATGCAACGCACATTCATTGTCGGTTGTCCGCGTTCAGGGACGACGCTGGTGCAAGCGCTTCTTGCGCGACATCCGGACGTCTATTCGTTTCCCGAGACGGCTTTCTTCGAGGCGCTGCTCGGCGGCCTCGAGTCCCGCTGGCACGACGCGGAGCCGCGTCGCGACGTGCGCTGGTACCACCGACGCGGCATCGCGCATGCACGCGGTCGGCGTTACCTGCGCCATCTCGAGACGCAGTTGCACAACACGGAATCCGCCGCGCCACCGCATCTCGTGCGTGCATGCGTCCGGCGCTATCTCGACCTCCTCGACCGCACAGCGGCGGCGCACGGCTGCACGACCTGGGTCGAGAAGACCCCGAATCACCTGGTCTACGTCGACGATATCGCACGCCACGTTCCCGAAGCGCGTTTCATCCATGTCCTGCGCAATGGCGAGGATGTGGTCGCCTCGATCGTCGACGCGGACATTACCCAGCCTACGCGCGCGTTCCGCGGCGGCGTCAAGCGCTGGGTGCGGCGCTGGAACTACGCCGTCGGCGTGCAGGTGTCGTATCTCGCAGACGCACGCCATCACGGCATCTGCCTCGAGGACATGGTCGAAAATTTCGATCACGAATGGCAGCGGCTCTGCGCGTTCCTCGGTCTCGATACCTCGGCATCGCTGTCCGCCCAGCCGAAATGTCCGATCGCCGATCTGCGGGAAGAGCCGTGGAAGGCGAGTTCGGTGTCCGGCCACGTGCAACCACCGATGCACAAGGCCGAGCGCGTGTTCGGGCCGCGCATACGCAACTGGGTCCAGTCGAGTCTTTTGCCGTACGAGGCGATTCGCGCGAAGATCGCCCACGGCGGCTAGCGCTGCGCCTTTCGGACGGGAACGCGAGCCGGCGCCTGGCTGTCACCTTCGTACTCACGGAATCGATTCGATGCGCGCACGGTCGTGGATGTTTGTCGTAGCAGCGTTTCTCGCAGCCGCGTGTACGCGCACGCCCGACGAGCAACGCATCCGCGAAACGATTGCGCAGATGCAGAAAGCCGTCGAAGACGGCGCGCCCCGTGATTTCATGAGGCACGTCAGCACCGACTTCACCGGCAATCAGGGCACCGTCGACCATGACGGATTGGCGAACGTGCTGCGCGTCGAAGTGCTGCGCAGCGCGCATCAGGACGTTCTGCTCGGCCCGATCGAGGTCGAGCTGCAGGGCGATCGCGCGACCGCGAACGTCACCGCGACGCTCACGGGTCGCAGCACGGGCAGCGTCGTTCCCGAGCGCGCATCGGTATTTTCGATCACGAGCAGCTGGCGCAGGGAGGGCGCGGACTGGCGCTGCTACAACGCCGTGTGGGAGCAGAAGTTGTAAAAAAAATGCGCCCACAGGCGCATTTTTTCGATCTGACGTTCGAACGATCAGGCCGCTTTCGCCGGCCCGGCGAGCTGGCGCAGCACGTACGGCAGCAGTCCGCCGTGGCGGAAGTACTCGACTTCCTTCGGCGTCAGCAGCATGACGTTGACCTTGAACCGCTTCTCGCCCGCGCTGCCCCTGGCGACGACCTCGACGATCTTGGCTGCGCCGTCGTTGAGGCCGGCGATGTCGAACACTTCGTCGCCCTTGAGCCCGATCGTCTGCGCGTTCTGGCCGTCGACGAACTGCAGCGGCAGCACGCCCATGCCGACGAGATTCGAGCGATGGATGCGCTCGAAGCTTTCGGCGATGACCGCCTTGACGCCGAGGAGCATCGTGCCCTTGGCCGCCCAGTCGCGCGACGAACCGGTGCCGTATTCCTTGCCGGCAATCACGACGAGCGGCACGCCTTCCTTCTTGTACTTCATCGCCGCGTCGTAGATCGGCAGTTTTGGCGATGCCTTGCCGTCCGTCGAGAAGTGGACCGTGTTGCCGCCTTCCTCGCCGCCGAGCATGAGGTTCTTGATGCGGATGTTGGCGAACGTGCCGCGCACCATGACGTCGTCGTTGCCGCGGCGCGAGCCGTACGAGTTGAAGTCGGCCTTGATGACGCCGTGCGCCTGCAGGAACTGTCCGGCCGGAGACGTGGCCTTGATGTCGCCGGCAGGCGAGATGTGGTCGGTCGTGATCGAATCGCCGAACATGCCGAGGACGCGCGCGCCATGGATGTCGGCGATCTTGCCGACCTGCATCGTCATGCCTTCGAAGTACGGCGGGTTCTTGATGTAGGTCGACTTCTCGTCCCAGTCGTAGCGCTCGCCGGTCGGCGCGGCGATCTGGTTCCAGCGGCTGTCGCCCTCGAACACGTCGGCGTAGTTGTGCTTGAACAGTTCGGGTCCGACCGTGCGCGCGATGACGTCGCCGATTTCCTTGTTGGTCGGCCAGATGTCCTTGAGGAAGACCGGTTTGCCGTCGCTGCCCGTGCCGAGCGGCTGCGTCGTCAGATCGATGTCGACCGTGCCGGCGAGCGCGTACGCGACGACGAGCGGCGGCGACGCGAGGTAGTTCATCTTCACCTCGGGATGCACGCGGCCTTCGAAGTTGCGATTGCCCGACAGCACCGACGCGACGACGAGATCGCCGTCGCCGACGCCCTTCGAGACTTCGGCCGGCAGCGGACCGGAGTTGCCGATGCAGGTCGTGCAGCCGTAGCCGACGACGAAGAAGCCGAGCTTCTCGAGATCGCCGAGCACGCCGGCCTTCTTCAGGTAGTCGGTGACGACCAGCGAGCCCGGCCCGAGCGAGGTCTTGACCCACGGCTGCGCCTTGAGGCCTTTCTTCACGGCGTTGCGCGCGAGCAGGCCGGCGCCGAGCATGCACCGCGGGATTCGACGTGTTCGTGCACGACGTGATCGCGGCGATCACGACCGCACCGTCCTTGAGATCGTAAGCTGCTCGACCGTTGGCCTTGCCGGGCGTCGCGGCCTTCGTCTTCGCGGCGCGCGCATCGGCGCATCGGCTTGCAGGTTTTCGCTGATAGTTGCGCAGCCGACGCTTCTCGAGCAGCACGCGATCCTGCGGGCGCTTCGGGCCGGCGAGCGACGGCCGCACGTCGGCGAGATCGAGTTCGAGCGTCGACGAGAATTCGGCATGCGCGGTGTTCGCGTCGTGCCAGAGGCCCTGCGCCTTCGCGTACGCCTCGACGAGCGCGATGAGGTCTTCGTCGCGACCGGACAGGCGCAGATAGTTGATCGCCTCGGCGTCGACCGGGAAGATGCCGCAGGTCGCGCCGTACTCGGGCGCCATGTTCGCGATCGTCGCGCGGTCGGCGAGCGGCAGATGCTGCAGGCCGTCGCCGAAGAACTCGACGAACTTGCCGACGACGCCGTGCTTGCGCAGCATCTGCGTGACGGTGAGCACGAGGTCGGTCGCGGTCGCGCCTTCGGGCAGCTTGCCCGTGAGCTTGAAGCCGACGACCTGCGGAATCAGCATCGACGACGGCTGGCCGAGCATCGCGGCCTCGGCCTCGATGCCGCCGACGCCCCAGCCGAGCACGCCGATGCCGTTGATCATCGTGGTGTGCGAATCGGTGCCGAACACCGTGTCGGGATAGGCCCAGGTCGCGCCGTCCTTGTCGGACGTCATCACGACGCGGGCGAGGTACTCGAGGTTGACCTGATGCACGATGCCGGTGCGCGGCGGCACGACCTTGAAGTTGTTGAACGCGTTCTGGCCCCAGCGCAGGAAGCCGTAGCGCTCGTTGTTGCGGTCGAACTCGATCTGCACGTTGAGATCGAGCGAGTCGGCCGCGCCGAACGAGTCGACCTGCACCGAGTGGTCGATGACGAGTTCGGACGGGATCAGCGGGTTGATCTTCTTCGCGTCGCCGCCGAGCTTGACGATCGCGTCGCGCATCGCGGCGAGATCGACGACGCAGGGCACGCCGGTGAAGTCCTGCAGCACGACGCGCGCCGGCATGAAGGCGATTTCCGTGTCGGGTTCCTTCTTCGCGTCCCAGTTCGCGACCGCTTCGATCTCCTTCGCGGTGACGTTGCTGCCGTCTTCGTGGCGCAGCAGGTTCTCGAGCAGGATCTTCATCGAGTAGGGCAGGCGCGAGATGTCGAATTTCTGGCCGAGTTTGGCGAGGCTCGCGATCGCATAGTTCTTGCCGTTGACTTCCAGCGTATCGCGGGTGGCGAAGGAATCGGTCATGTCGAGCTCCTGGCGGTCGAAATTCTGTGGCGGGGGTAGCCCTACATTATCGCGCAGTCTCGTTCAGGCCGGAAGAAGATTCGGTCCAGGCGTGCGTTGACGCGGCGTGTTTTCGCGCCGGCGCAGACACCGGAATTCATCGCGCGGTGTTGTCAGTGCTTGATCGGCGCAAGTCCGGGTTGCCCGCGGTCCCGGTGGCGTCGGCGATCCGGGATGGGCGTGGCGCGACGGGCGAGCGTCGTCGAGTCGCGTCTACGAACCGATCAACGTGCAGCGTGCGAGCAGCCCGCGCGCCATCATCGCGTACTGGCGACGGCGGAACAGCAGCCGCCACTGCGTGCCGCCGAGCTGGCGCCACAGCACCGCGGCGCGGATCGCCGCGAGCAGCAGCGCGCGGATCTGCGTCGCCTGGGTTTCCTGCCGCAGGAATTGCGGATTGCCTTCGACGAGGATGCGCGGTTGCAGCTGGGAAATCGTGTCCGCGTAGAGTCTTGCGAGCCGGCCGACGACGACCGCGTCGCTGCGTCTGCAGGCCCGACGTCTGCGCGGCGATCGCCGTCGATGCCTTCGCGCAAGCTGCCGAGCAGGCGCGGGCGTGCCGGTCAGCTTGCGCTGCAGACGCAGTACCGAAATCGCGATGCGCGTCATCGCGAGGTCGCGGGTCTTGTCGTCGAGCTGGGTGATCAGCGTTTCGAGACCCAGGCGCAGATTGCCGATCCCGCCGAACACGTCGGCCGGGCTGTCGGCATCGATCTTGAAGACGCTCGCGAGGCTCGGCTGCGCTGGCGTTGCTGTCCGCGCCGCCGCGCAGTGCGATCGCACGGACCAGCGCTATGGCCTGGAACATGCCGGCGAGCGCGATGACGCGCTCCTCTCTCATGCCGCTTCTCTCAGTCCGCCGAAAACCGCGTCGGTCGCATCGATGATGCCGCCGCCGAGACATTCTTCGTCGCGATAGAAAACCACCGATTGACCCGGCGTGACGGCGCGCTGGGCCGCGTCGAAGACGACTTCGCAGCCACCGTTGGTCATGCGCACGCGACAAGCCTGGTCGGCCTGACGATAGCGTGTTTTCGCGGTGCACGCGAACTCGGTGCCCGGCGCGCGAGCCGAGCGACCCAGCTGAGCCCGCTCGCAACCAGGCGCTGCGACTGCAGCCAATCGTTTTCGCCGCCCTGGGCGACGTAGAGCACGTTCTGCGCGACATCCTTGCCGACGACGTACCACGGCTGCCGATCCGGCACCGCGCCGTCCGCCGATGCCGAGGCCGTTCGCGCTGTCCGAGCGTGTAGTACATGACGCCGTCGTGCTCGCCGATGCGGACGCCCTCCGGCGTCTGCAGCTCGCCGGGCTGCGCCGGAATGTAGTGGCCGAGGAATTCGCGGAAGTCGCGTTCGCCGATGAAGCAGATGCCGGTCGAGTCCTTCTTGGCGTGGGTGGGCAGGCCGGCCTCGCGCGCGAGCGCGCGCACGTCGGCCTTCGGCAGGTCGCCGACCGGGAACAGCGTCGCGGCGAGCTGTTCCTGGCCGAGGGCGTAGAGGAAATAGCTCTGGTCCTTGTTCGCGTCGCGGCCGCGCAGCAGGCGGTGGCGGCCATCTCGCAGGTCGGTGCGCGCGTAGTGGCCGGTGGCGATCCTGTCGGCACCGAGCGCGCGCGCGTGTTCGAGGAACGTCTTGAACTTGATCTCGCGGTTGCACAGCACGTCGGGATTCGGCGTGCGCCCGGCGCGATATTCGGCGAGGAAGTGTTCGAAGACGCGATCCCAGTACTCGCCGGCGAAGTTGCGCGCGTGGAACGGGATGCCGAGCTGGCCGCAGACGCGCACCGCATCGGCGCGGTCGCGGTCGGCCTGGCATTCGCCGAAGCGGTCGTCCTCCTCCCAGTTCTGCATGAACAGGCCGGCGACGTCACGGTCCGTCGCGCACGAGCAGCAGGGCCGCGACCGACGAATCGACGCCGCCCGACATGCCGACCATGACCGGCGGTGCGGCGTTCATCGCGTCGGCATCCCCGTCGTCGAGCAAGCGACTGCACCGCGTCGCAGCGGCAAGCGCACGCCCGCCGAGCCAGTCGTCGATGTTGCGCAAGTACCATGCGGACTGCGCAGCGTCCGCGCTGCGCCGCGATTTCGTCGCGCGTCAGCCACAGCGCGCGGACGATGCCGACGTCGAGGGCGCGGGCCGGATCGTATGCCGACCGCTGTCGCGGCAAACGTGAAGCGCAGGAACTGCCGCGCCCGTCCGGCCGTGGACCACTGGTAGACGCCGACCAGATCGGTCAGCTCGACCGTCCAGCCGGTTTCCTCGAGCGTTTCGCGCACGCGCGGCGTCGAAGCAGCGATTCGTCCGGCCTCGAGATGGCCGGCCGGCTGGTTGAGGACGAGTTCGTCGCGGACGGTCTCCTCGACGATGAGGAATCGGCCGTCGCGCGGCACGATCGTCGCAACGGTCACGTCCGGGCGCCAGATCGCCTCGGGATTTTCTTCGTTGCTGATCGTTCCCTGATCGGAAAATCACATTGATGAATTTTACACGCTGCGGTGCGCAGGTGTCGGCGCATGCTGTTCGCCATTGAATCGGTCGGTCGGCGCTACCATAACGGAACGTTCGGCAAGGCGCCGCACGGAGCAAGCGTCGCCTGACACGTTATAATCGGGCGGCAGATCAACGGTTCGATGATGACTGAGCTGGCAAAAAACCGGGACGAGATGGACGCAACGCGAGCATCAGCACGGGCTGGTCGTCGAGGAAGCGCGGCCCGAGGTGCGCGTCCACCGCTCGTACCAGGTGCGTGCTGCTCAACGACGACTTCACGCCGATGGACTTCGTCGTGGTGGTGCTCGAGACGTTTCTTCAATATGGACCGCGAGCGCGCCACGCAGGTGATGCTACACGTGCATACGCGCGGAAGCGGCGTCTGCGGCGTATTCACGCGCGAGGTGGCCGAAACCAAGGTCACCCAGGTCAACGAGTTTGCGCGCGCGCACCAGCACCCACTGTTGTGCACGCTGGAAAAGGCCTGATCCGGGGAGATTGCAATTCCGCAGCCGACCCCATCCTGACATCCAAGACGTGGCACCAGTATGCTGCATTGAATCCGGTGCCGACAGGGGTCGGAAGTCCGCAATGTACTGCGCTGACTCCGGCTTGATCCTCGCGATCAGGAAGCCCGCATAGCTAGGGTAAGACTCAATGTTCAGTAAAGATCTCGAGCTCACGATCGGCCAGTGCTACAAGGAAGCGCGCGAGCGCGTCACGAGTTCATGACGGTCGAGCACCTGCTGCTCGCGCTGATCGACAATCCTTCGGCGGCGGCGGTACTGCGCGCCGTGCGGCGCCGACACCGCCAAGCTCGGCAAGGATCTGAAAGCGATCATTCTCGAAACCGTGCCGGTGCTGCCGGCCAGCGACGAGCGCGACACGCAGCCGACGCTCGGATTCCAGCGCGTTTTGCAGCGCGCCGTCTATCACGTGCAGTCGTCGGGACGCAAGGAAGTCACCGGCGCGAATGTCCTCGTTGCGATCTTCGGCGAGAAGGACTCGCACGCGGTCTATTTCCTGAACCAGCAGGAAGTAGTCGCGTCTCGATGTCGTCAACTACATCTCGCATGGCGTGGCCAAGATCGGCCAGGAATCGGCCGCGCAGCCCGCGCCGAACAGGCGCAAGGACGGCGAGGGCGGCGATGAGCCGCGCGGCAACCCGCTCAGCGAATATCGCCAGCAACCTCAACGATCTGGCCACGGCAGGGCAAGATCGATCCGCTGATCGGCCGCGTCGAGGAAATCGAGCGCACGATCCAGGTGCTGTGCCGCCGCCGCAAGAACAATCCGCTGTACGTCGGCGACGCCGGCGTCGGCAAGACCGCGCTCGCCGAAGGGCTCGCGAAGCGCATCGTCGAAGGCGACGTTCCCGATGTGCTCAAGGACTGCATGATCTACGCGCTCGACATGGGCTCGCTCGTGGCCGGCACGAAGTATCGCGGCGATTTCGAGAAAGCGCCTCAAGGCGGTGCATCGCGCAGCTCAAGAAGGAGCCGCACGCGATCCTGTTCATCGACGAGATCCATACGATCATCGGTGCGGGTTCCGCCTCGGGCGGCACGATGGACGCGTCGAACCTGATCAAGCCCGTGCTCGCCTCCGGCGAATTGCGCTGCATCGGTTCGACGACGTTCCAGGAATACCGCGGCGTGTTCGAGAAGGATCGCGCGCTCGCGCGGCGCTTCCAGAAGATCGACATCGTCGAGCCGACGCGTCGCCGAGAGCATCGAGATCCTCAAGGGCCTGAAGTCGCGTTTCGAGGAGCACCACAAGGTCGAATACACGACCGAGGCGCTCAAGGCCGCCGTCGACCTGTCGGTCAAGCACATCGGCGACCGCTGCTGCCCGACAAGGCGATCGACGTGATCGACGAAGCCGGCGCGCGCCAGCGCCTGATGCCCGAGAGCCGACCGCAAGACGATTGTCGATGTGCCCGAGATCGAGTTCATCGTCGCACGCATGGCGCGCATTCCGCCGAAGCAGGTGTCGACATCCGATCGCGACGTGCTGCAGAACCTCGAGCGCAACCTGAAAATGGTCGTGTTCGGCCAGGACAAGGCGATCGAGGCGCTCGCCGCGTCGATCAAGATGGCGCGCTCGGGCCTCGGCAACGCGCAGAAGCCGATCGGCGCGTTCCTGCTCGCCGGGCCGACCGGCGTCGGCAAGACCGAGGTCACGCGCCAGCTGGCGATGCAGCTCGGCATCGAGCTGATCCGCTTCGACATGTCCGAGTACATGGAAGCGCATTCGGTATCGCGCCTGATCGGCGCGCCTCCGGGTTACGTCGGTTTCGACCAGGGCGGCCTGCTGACCGAGCAGATCACCAAGCATCCGCATTGCGTGCTGCTGCTCGACGAGATCGAGAAGGCCCATCCGGACGTCTACAACATCCTGTTGCAGATCATGGACCACGGCAAGCTGACCGACACGAACGGACGCGAGGCGAATTTCCGCAACGTCGTGCTCGTGATGACGACGAATGCCGGCGCGGCGCAGGCCGCGCGGCGCTCGATCGGTTTCGTCGAACAGAGCCACGCGACCGATGCGATGGAAGTCATCCGCACGCGCGTTCTCGCCGGAGTTCCGCAACCGTCTCGATGCGATCATCCAGTTCGGTGCGCTCGACATCGAGCACATCCTGCGCGTCGTCGACAAGTTCCTGATCGAACTCGAGGCGCAGTTGCAGGAGAAGCACGTCAGCGCTGCACGGTCGATGCCGACGCGCGGCACTGGCTGGCGGAGCACGGATTCGACGCGCAGATGGGCGCCAGGCCGATGTCGCGCGTGATCCAGGAGAACGTCAAGCGCCCGCTCGCCGACGAGTTGCTGTTCGGCAAGCTGGCAGCGGTGGCAAGGTGTATCTCAGCGTCAAGGACGGCAAGATCGACGTGCGCGTCGAGGCCGACGAGAAGCAGCCGGTGGTCGTCGAATAGGCGCGGTCCCTGTACGCGAGCAAACGAAAACGGCGACTTCGAGTCGCCGTTTTTTTGTCGTAGTTGTCGCCGCGCGCGGACGCGCCCCGCGCTTACTTCATGCGGTACGTGATACGACCTTTCGTCAGGTCGTACGGGGTCATTTCGACCTTGACCTTGTCGCCGGTAAGAATGCGGATGTAGTTCTTGCGCATGCGGCCCGAGATGTGGGCGGTCACGACGTGGCCGTTTTCGAGCTTGCACGCGGAACATCGTGTTGGGCAGGGTGTCGAGCACCGTGCCTTCCATTTCGATTTGGTCGTCTTTTGCCATTGATTCCTGGGGGGCAGCGGGGGCGGAGAGAGGGTTTTCCGCGAGGCGCGCGATTCTGCCACGTCCGCGCGCGCGCGGGAAGCAAAATTGCACGTCAGGCCAGCGCGCGGGCCTCGCGGACGGGCCATTTCTCTGTCCAGGATCCGACGATGCCGTCCTTCACGCAGAGTCGCCCGACCGCCGCTGCGAACCGGTTTCGCGGCATTTCGCTGGCGCCCATGGAGGCCAGATGCGGCGGTCGAGACCTGCGCATCGACGCAGCGGGAACAGCCATTCGTCCAACCCGCGGCACAGCGCGATCAGCGCAATCTTGGAGCCATTCGTGCGCCGGCTGAACATCGATTCACCGAAGAACATCCGTCCGACCGCGACGCCGTAGATGCCGCCGACGAGTTGCCCATCCGCATACACCTCGATCGAATGCGCATGACCGAGCGCATGCAGGGTCGCGGTAGGCGGCGAGCATCTCGGCCGTGATCCACGTGGTCGGCTGATGCGGGCGCGGCGCCGCGCAGGCGCGCATCGTGCCGGCGAAGTCGCGATCGGCGCGCGATCGTCCAGTCGCAGCTCCGCATCCAGCGACGCAGCTTCGTCGCGACGTGGACTCGGCCGGTGTCGAAGACCATGCGTGGGTCGGGAGACCACCACAGAATCGGCTCGCCACGCGAGAACCAGGGGAAGATGCCATGCCGGTACGCATCGAGCAGCCGTCGTGGCGACAGGTCGCCGCCGGCCGCCAGCAGGCCGTTGGGCTCGCACAGCGCCGTTTCGACCGGCTGGAAATGGTTCGAGCGCCCCTGCGCGCAGAATTGGAATGCGGATCACCGGGAACTCATCGAGGCCACGACTAGTTCTGAGGAACTCGCGCGCGACGTGACGTAGGGTGAGTGTTCGAGCAGCTCTTCGCGATAGTCGCGCAGGCCCTCCGCCTCGCGCTGCAGCGCCTCGCGAATGGCTGCGCGAAAACGCTTGTCGCGGATGTAGTGGAACGAGTGCGTCATCGTCGGCAGGAATCCGCGCGCGACCTTGTGTTCGCCCTGCGCACCGGGTTCGAACACGCTCAAGCCGTGGCGCAGGCAGTACTCGATTCCCTGGTAATAGCAGGCTTCGAAATGCAGGCCGGCGATGTTTTCGGAGCAGCCCCAGTACCTGCCGTACAGGGTCGTGGACGAGCGCAGCATGAAGGCCATCGCGACGATCTGCGCGTTGCGCCTGCACAGCACCGCAACGACCTGGCGCGGCATGGTGGTGCGCCAAGATGGCGGAAGAACGTCTCGGTCAATGCAGGGTGATTGCCGCGCTCCGCGAACGTCTGCAGGTAGAGATCGTGGATCGCGCGCCATTCCGAGTCGCCGAGCTCATCGCCGTGGCGCAATTCGCAGACGATTCCGGCGCGCGCGACCTGCGCGCGCTCCTGGCGGATGTTCTTGCGCTTCTTGTGGTTGAGTGCCGCGAGGAAGCGCGTCGAAGTCGGCCCAGCCCTGGTTCCGCCAGTGGAACTGCCAGTCGAGACGCGCAAGCCAGCGCGCCTGCCGCAGCGCGATCGCGTCTGCGTCGCTGACGAAATTGAGGTGCACCGAGGAGAGATTCGCGCCGTCGGCCGCGCTCGCGAGCGCGGTGACGAGGTGCTCGCGCAACCTCGCCGCGTCGCTGCCGCCACCAACCAGCAGGCGTGCGCCGGTCACGGGCGAGTAGGGCACGGCGCCGAGCAGCTTCGGGTAGTACTCGAGCCCGGCGCGTTCGTAGGCGCTGGCCCAGCTCCAGTCGAAGACGAATTCGCCGTGCGAGTTGCGTTTCAGGTACAGCGGCGCCGCCGCGACGAGTTCGTCGTTTCTATACAGCGCGAGGTGCTGCGCGCGCCAGCCGTAGTCCGAGCGCAGGCTGCCGCTGCTTTCGAGTCCCGCCAGAAACGCGTGCGTGACGAAGGGGTTGTCGTCGGGCAGCAAAGCGTTCCACGACTGCGCGTCGATTTCGTCGAGTGCAGTGTGGAATCGCGCTTGCAGGCTCATCCTTCCCTTCTATCCGGCGAGACCCAGCTTGTCGAGATATTTCTCGGCGTCGAGCGCGGCCATGCAGCCGAAACCCGCCGACGTGACGGCCTGGCGGTAGACCTGATCGGCCACATCGCCTGCGGCGAATACGCCCGGCACGCTCGTCGCCGTAGCGCCGCCATCGGTGCCGGACTTGATCGTGATGTAGCCGTTCTTCATCTCGAGCTGGCCGTCGAACAGCGCGGTGTTCGGCGTGTGGCCGATCGCGACGAACATGCCATGCACGCTCAGGTCGCGCGTCGAGTCGTCCTGCACGTTCTTGATGCGCACGCCGGTCACGCCGGACGCGTCGCCGAGCACCTCGTCGACGTAGTTGTGCCAGACGATCTCGACCTTGCCGCTCTGCTGCTTGGCAAAGAGTTTGTCCTGCAGGATCTTCTCGGCCTTGAACTTGTCGCGGCGGTGGACGACGGTGACTTTCTTGGCGATGTTGGCGAGGTAGAGCGCCTCCTCGACGGCGGTGTTGCCGCCGCCGATCACGGCGACTTCCTGGTCGCGGTAGAAGAAGCCGTCGCAGGTCGCACAGGCCGACACGCCCTGGCCCTTGAACTTGTCCTCGGACGGAATGCCGAGGTACTTCGCCGTGGCGCCCGTGGCGATGATCAGCGCGTCGCAGGTGTACTCGCCGCTGTCGCCGACGAGGCGAATCGGTTTGCGCGACAACTCGGCGCTGTGGATGTGATCGAAGACGATTTCGGTGTCGAAACGTTCGGCGTGCTTCTGCATGCGCTCCATCAGCGCCGGTCCCTGCAGGTGCTCGACGTCGCCGGGCCAGTTGTCGACGTCGGTCGTCGTCATCAGCTGGCCGCCTTGCTGCAGCCCTGTGATCAGCAACGGCTTGAGGTTCGCGCGTGCGGCGTACACCGCCGCCGTGTATCCGGCAGGACCCGATCCGAGAATGATCAAGCGGCTATGTCTGGGAGTCGTCATGTATAATTCTCTTACTTAGCGGCCAAAGAGTGCGCACGAAAGGGGAACCCGAAGGATGGGGCGCCTTGCGTGCCGATTCAAGTTGCAAGCCGTGCACGTCGCGCGGGTGCAACCCTAGTATTCCCAACGTCGCGTCCCCTGTCACTTCGGAGTCGGTCATGCGTATCGGTGTGCCTTCGGAAATCAAGACCCTCGAAGGGCGTGTCGCCCTCGTTCCCGCCGCGTGCGGCGATCTCGTGCGTCGCGGCCATGAGGTGTTCGTGCAGCAGGGCGCTGGCGAGAAGAGCGGCTTCTCCGACGAACAGTACACGCGCTTCGGCGTCACGCTGATGCCGACGGCGAGGAAGCTCTACGAGGTCGGCGAACTCATCGTCAAGGTGAAGGAACCGATCGCCGGCGACCTCAAGTTGCTGCGCAAGGATCATCTGCTGTTCTGCTACCTCCATCTCGCACCCGATCCGAAGCTGACCCGGCGCCTGCTCGACATCGGCCTGACCGGCATCGCATTCGAATCGGTCGAGGACGCCGACGGTACGCTGCCGCTGCTCGCTCCGATGTCTATCATCGCAGGGCGCATCGCGGTTCAGATCGGCACGCATCTGCTGCATCAACCGGCCGGCGGCAAGGGCAAGCTGCTCGGCGGCCTGCCGTCGACGCAGCGCGGCAAGGTCGTCGTCTTCGGCGCCGGCGCGGCGGGACGCAACTCGGCCGAACTCGCGGCCGCGGGTGGCGCCAATGTCGTCGTGTTCGAGAAGCGCCAGGATCGCCTGCGCGAGATGATGAATCTCGCTCCGAACGTCACGGCGCTCTATCCGTACGAGGAATACGTCGCGCGCGAAGTGGCCAGCGCCGACCTCGTGATCGGCGCCGTGCTGATCCCGAGTGCGAAGGCGCCGCACGTCGTCACGCGCGCGATGGTCAAGACCATGGAGAAAGGCAGCGTGCTCGTCGACATCTCGATCGACCAGGGCGGCTGCTTCGAAACGTCGAAACCGACGACCTACGCGCACCCGACCTACGTCGTCGACGGCGTGACCCATTTCGCCGTGACGAACATGCCGGGCGCGGTGCCGCAGACGTCTTCGGAGGCGATCTGCGCGGCCATCCTGCCGTACGTGCAGCGCCTCGCGGCCGACAAGAACTGGCGCAAGTTCGCGCCGCTCAAGAGCGGCATCAACGTCGAAAACGGCAAGCTCGTTCATCCAGCCTTGCAGGGAATGCAGCTTTGAAAAACAATGCGTTATTGGATGAACTTAAGGTAGAATGACGCGGTGGCGCGCGACCAAAAGAACGGCTCAACAAAAACCGGCAAAGCCTCGATCAGCGTCGCGCAGCGTGTGCTGCGCGAGGTAGCCATCATCGTCCTGTTGACGGTCGTGGTGTATCTGCTCGCGTGTCTGTTCAGCTATGACACGAACGATCCGAGCTGGTCGCACGCCAAATCCGAGACGACGAAGATCGGCAACATCGGCGGGCGCGTCGGCGCGTACATCGCCGACGTCGTGCTCTACCTGTTCGGCTACGTCGCGTACGTATTTCCGCTGCTGCTGCTCGCGGTCGGCTGGGCATTGTTCCGGGAAGACGACGCGGAACCGGACTCCGCGCTGCGGCCGGCGTTTCGCCTGCTCGGCGGCGTGCTGTTCTTCTTCAGCGGCAGCGGTCTGGGCTACCTGAGCTTCGTCGGCGACGGCCTGCCGTCGAAGGACGGCCGCGGCGGCGGCATCCTCGGCCAGGTCATCGGCGGCTCGCTGCTGCACGGCTTCGGCGACCTCGGCGCCAAACTCTTCCTCATCACGCTGCTTCTCGTCGCGGTGACGCTCGCCACCGGCCTGTCGTGGTTCAAGCTCATGGACGCGATCGGGCGCGGCCTCTACACGGCGTTCGGCTGGCTCGGCGCGAATGCGAAGAAGGTCGAGGACGTGCGCGTCGCGCGCGCCGCGCGCGTGGAGCGCGAGGAAGTGCGCAAGGTCGACACGGTCAAGCAGGCCAAGCGCGAGCCGCTCAAGATCGAGCCCGTGCTCGCGCCGATCGAAAAGAGCAAGCGTGCCGAGAGCGAACAGCAGATCCCGCTGTTCTCCGGCATCGCGTCGAGCGAATTGCCGCCGCTGTCGCTGCTCGACGAACCGCAGCAGCAGGTCAAGGGGTATTCGGAGGAGACGCTCGACGCGCTCTCGCGCCAGGTCGAGTTCAAGCTCAAGGATTTCCGCATCGACGCGCAGGTCGTCAGTGCCCATCCGGGCCCGGTCATCACGCGCTTCGAACTGCAGCCGGCGCCGGGGATCAAGGGCAGCCAGATCAGCAATCTCGACAAGGACATCGCGCGCGGCCTGTCGGTCATCAGCGTGCGCGTCGTCGACGTGATTCCGGGCAAGTCGTTCATCGGCCTCGAGATCCCGAACGTCAATCGCGAGATCGTCTATCTGTCAGAAATCCTCAAGTCCGAGAAGTACGACAGCCTGAAATCGCCGCTCGCGCTCGCGCTCGGCAAGGACATCAGCGGCCGCCCGGTCGTCACCGACCTCGCCAAGATGCCGCATCTGCTCGTCGCCGGCACGACCGGCTCGGGCAAGTCGGTCGCGGTCAATGCGATGGTGCTGAGCCTGCTGTACAAGGCGAGCGCGCGCGACGTGCGCCTCATGATGATCGACCCGAAGATGCTCGAACTCTCGGTCTACGAGGGCATCCCGCATCTGCTCGTGCCGGTCATCACCGACATGAAGGAGGCCGCGAACGGCCTGCGCTGGCTGCGTCGCCGAGATGGAGCGGCGCTACAAGCTCATGTCCGCGGTCGGCGTGCGCAATCTCGCCGGCTTCAACAAGAAGGTGCGCGACGCGCAGGATGCCGGCCAGCCGTTGCTCGACCCGTTGTTCGTGTCGAAGCCTGCGGGCGCGGATCTGGGCGGCCACATGGAAGTCGCGCAGCCGCTCGAGCCGCTGCCGTACATCGTGATCATCATCGACGAATTCGCCGACATGATGATGATCGTCGGCAAGAAGGTCGAAGAACTGATCGCCCGCCTCGCGCAGAAGGCGCGCGCGGCGGGCGTGCACCTGATCCTCGCGACGCAGCGGCCATCGGTCGACGTGATCACGGGCCTGATCAAGGCGAACATCCCGACGCGCATCGCGTTCCAGGTGTCGAGCAAGATCGATTCGCGCACGATCCTCGACCAGAGCGGCGCCGAGGCGCTGCTCGGTCACGGCGACATGCTCTACCTGCCGCCCGGTACCGCGACGCCCGAGCGTGTGCACGGCGCGTTCGTCAGCGACGAGGAAGTGCACAAGGTCGTCCGCCATCTGCGCAACCAGAGCAAGCCCGACTACAACCTCGGCTTCATCGCGGAGGTGCAGTCGCTCGGTGACGGCCGCGTGGTCGGCGAATCGGGCCTGCCCGAGGAAAACGAGGAAGCCGAGGGCGACTACGACGAGCTGTACGACAAGGCCGTCGCGATCGTCACCGAGTCGCGCCGCGCGTCGATCTCGGGCGTGCAGCGCCGCCTCAAGATCGGCTACAACCGCGCCGCCCGCCTGATCGAGATGATGGAGTCGCAGGGCATCGTCAGCGCGCCGCAGCACAACGGCAATCGCGAAGTGATCGCACCGCCGCCGCCCGAACTCTGACCTGCCGAACTTGAAACAGGGCCGGGCTCGCATGCGTCGTTCAGCTTGTGTCGCTGATAATTCGCACATCACCCATCACGGTTCGAACATGCGCATCCTGGTCTGCCTTTTCTCTCTCGTCGTCGCTCATTCGGCGTTGGCCGCGGACGGCGCGCGCGCGCGCCTCGATGCGTTCGCGAAGGACCTCAATGCCGTATCGGGCAGCTTCGAACAGACCGTCTTCGATGGCAGCAGCGGCAAGACGAAGACGAGTCGCGGCACGCTCGGGTTGAAGGCGCCGCGGCAGTTCCGCTGGGAGACGAATACGCCTTTCAAGCAGACCATCGTCGCCGACGGCGACAAGGTGTGGGTCTACGATCCCGATCTCGAGCAGGTGAGCGTGCGCCCGCAGGGCACCGAGGAGGCGCACAGCCCGCTGACCGTGCTGACCGATCTCTCCCAGCTCGACCGCGACTTCACGACGAGCGAGCAGGGCGAACGCGACGGCTTCGTCTGGCTGCGGCTCAAGTCGAAGGACAAGGAACCGCAGTTCGAGTATGCAGAACTCGGTTTCGATGCCGCCGGCCTGTCGCGCATGGTCTTCAAGGACGCATTCGGCAACCAGACCGAGATCCGCTTTTCAGCATGGCAGCGCAACCCGAAACTCGCCGCGGACACATTCCGGTTCACGCCACCCAAAGGCGTCGACGTGATCGGTGACCCGACGCCCGCCGCCGAGGTGCATCCGCTCAAGCAGTAGCGGCGACGTCGTTCCGCGCGATACGCACGGCTTCGGCGAAATCCGCGGCGAATCGCAGCTGCGTGCCGTCCGGTTCGACCTTCATCTGTCCGAGAATGCGGCGCGGCTGTTCGCACAATCCGGACAGGATCACGCGCGTACCCGCTGCGTTCGCAACGCTCGATGAACTGGCGCAGCGCTGCGACGCCGCTCGTGTCGATCAAAGGGACCAGGCGCATGCGCAGAATGAAGATGCGAGGCGGGTCGGGATACTGATCGAGGACGTCATCCAGACGATTGGCGACTGCAAAGAACAGCGGTCCCGATATCTGGAATGCTTCCACGCCGGCCGGCAGCTGCGCACGCTGATCGGGCTCGCGTTCGGGCAAGTCGGCATGATCCTCGTCGATGAGGGACACATGCGATTTCCATCTCGACGACTTCGCTCATCCGGTGCATGAACAGGAACGAGGCGAGCACGAGTCCGACCTCGATCGCGACGGTGAGGTCGAACGTCGCGGTGAGGCCGAACGTCAGCAGCAGCACGACGCGATCGCCTATCGGCCCGCGCATCAGCTGCCTGAAGCTTTCGATTTCTGCCATGTTCCAGGCCACGATCAGCAGGACGGCGGCGAGCGCCGACAGCGGCACGTAGCGCATCAGCGGCGCGAGCGCGAGCATGAACACGAGCAGGAACAACGCGTGCAGTATGCCCGCGACTGGCGTTTGCCCGCCGGAGCGGACGTTCGTTGCGGTGCGCGCGATCGCGCCGGTCGCCGGCAGTCCGCCGAACAGGGCCGATCCGATGTTCGCGACGCCTTGCGCGACGAGTTCCGCGTTGGAGCGGTGACGCCCACCGATCATGCCGTCGGCGACGACGGCGGACAGCAGCGATTCCACGCCGGCGAGGAATGCGATCGTGAACGAGCTCGGGAAGAGCTCGAGCGTGCGCTCGAACGGAATGTGCGGGAATCGCGAAGTGAGGCAGTGCCGCCGGAATGCCGCCGAAACGGCTGCCGATTGTCTCGACGGCAAGGACGAACAGCGTACACAGCACCGTCGCGGTCACGACCGCGATCAGGAAACCCGGCCACAACGGGTCGCCAGCGGCGTATGCAGCGCGATGATGGCGACGCAGCCGAGCGTGATCGCGAGCGCTGCCGGTGTGAAATCGGGCAGATGCTCGAAATACGCGGTCCAGCGCGCGAAGAACTCGGCGGGTACCGTGCCCATGCGCAGGCCCAGCAGGTCCTTCACCTGACTCGCAAAGATGCTCACTGCGATGCCTGAAGTGAATCCGGTGACGACTGGCTTGGGGATGTACTTGAGCAGCGTGCCGACGCGCAGGACGCCGGCGCCGATCAGCATGAAACCCGCGAGCAGCGTGCACAGGATCAGGCCGCCATAGCCGAACTTGTCGATGACGTTGAAGACGACCGGAATGAATGCCGCTGTCGGTCCGCCGATCTGCACGCGCGAGCCACCGAGGAACGAAATCAGGAAGCCAGCGATGATCGCGGTGTGCAGGCCCTTTTCCGGCGTGGTGCCGGAGGCGATCGCGAGCGCCATCGCGAGCGGCAGCGCGACGATGGCGACCGTAAGGCCAGCGATCGCATCGTGGCGCAAGTCTTCGAGACGATAACCTCGGCGCAGGACGGTCCAGAGTTTCGGCTCGTACAGCTGCCAGAGCGTCGCGACGGTCGGGGTGGATGACATGAGCCGTGATTGTAACCGGTACCCGGCGGCAGAGCGGGCGGCGCCGCCGCGAAAAGCATCGCGTATCATGCGCGCATGCCACGCAGTAAGCCGCTCGCTTCGACGCCGGAGCTGTTCGCCGAGCCCGAAGGCCTCAAACCGCTCGCCGAGCGCATGCGACCGCGCACGCTCGACGAAATCGTCGGCCAGCAGCGCCTGCTCGGTGCCGGAACGCCGCTGCGGCGCTCGATCGAGGCCGGAAACGTCCATTCGATGATCCTCTGGGGTCCGCCCGGTTGCGGCAAGACGACGCTCGCGCTGTTGCTCGCGAAGTACGCGAAAGCGCGCTTCCGCGCGATCTCGGCGGTGCTGTCGGGCCTCGCCGATGTGCGCGCGGCGCTCGCCGAAGCCGAAGTCGCGTTTCGCGCAGGGCGAGCGCAGCGTGCTGTTCGTCGACGAGGTGCATCGGTTCAACAAGTCGCAGCAGGACGCGTTCCTGCCGCACATCGAAAAGGGCGTGATCGTTTTCGTCGGCGCGACGACCGAGAATCCGTCGTTCGAGCTGAACTCCGCGCTGCTGTCGCGCTGCCGCGTGCACGTGATGGACGCGGTGTCGCCCGACGCGATCGTGGACGCGCTGCGTCGCGCCCTGTCCGATCGCGAACATGGGCTCGGCGAGCGCAGTGCTGACGATCGCCGACGAGTCGCTGGCGTTGATCGCCCGTGCCGCCGATGGCGACGTGCGCCGCGCGTTGACCTTGCTCGAGATCGCCGCCGATGTCGCGAACGACGGCGTGATCGACGATACGACCCTGGCGCAGGTTCTCGCCGATCGCACGCGTCGCTTCGACAAGGGCGGCGAGCAGTTCTACGACCAGATCTCGGCGCTGCACAAGTCGGTGCGCAGCTCGGATGCCGATGCGGCGCTGTACTGGTGCACGCGCATGCTCGATGGCGGCGTCGATCCGGCGTATCTCGCGCGCCGGCTCACGCGCATGGCGATCGAGGATGTCGGCCTCGCAGATCCGCGCGCGCTCACGCTCGCGCTCGAAGCGTGGGAGACGTTCGACCGGCTCGGTTCGCCCGAAGGCGAGCTCGCGCTCGCCGAGGCCGCGATCTATCTGGCGATTGCCGCGAAGAGCAATGCGGCCTACACGCGCGTTCGGCGAGGTGCGCGGACTGATCGCGCAGACCGGCACGCTGGACGTGCCGCTGCACCTGCGCAACGCGCCGACGAAACTCATGAAGGGTCTCGGCTACGGCAAGGACTATCAGTACGATCACGACAGTCGAAGGCGGCATCGCCTACGAGCAGCAATGCCTGCCGGATGCGTTGCGCGGGCGCGAGTTCTATCAAGCCGACCGATCGCGGCCTCGAGGGCAAGATAGGCGAAAAACTCGAGGCGGTGCGCACGGCACGCGCGCGCGCCGCGAAAGGGAAAGGCGACGCATGACGAGCCGCCGGCGGCCGCGGAATCGGCGCAACCCGGATCGCCGCAGACGCGAAAACGCTAAGCCGCCTCTCCGCGCGACCGCCGGTGCCCCCGACAGGAGGACGCGCCGGGCACGCCGTCCATCTCGCGTTGATGCTCGCGGCGCTGACCGTTTCCTACCTGCTGCCATTCGAACTGTTTCTGCTCTCGTATGCCGTGCTCGGTCCCTTGCACTACCTGACCGAGATTTCGTGGCTGCATGACCGCAAGTACTTCCTGCCGAACCGCTACATTGCCCTGGCGCTCTGCATGGTCGCGCTGGGGGCCATGTTCATGGCAAATGCGTTCTGGCTCGGCGTCCTCGTATCGGGCACGTTCGTCGCCTGTGCGATCTTTGCGCTCGCGTTGCCGACGGCGCGGACGCTGATCTCGCTCGCCGTGATGGCAGCCGTATTCGTGGTCCTTTGCGCTATCGGCACGCCTTTTGGCTTTGCGTGGCTGCTGATTCCGACACTCGTCCACGTTTCGCTGCTGACGCTCGTGTTCATGCTCGTCGGCGCAGCACGCTCTCGCAGTGCCGCGCAATTCGCGCTCGTCGCGGCCTATCTCGCCGCGATTGGGACAATAATTGCGTTTCCGCCGTCTGCGTCGACCGTGCTGCCGCACCTCGCGAGTGTCGGCAAGGACTACTTCGGCGATGTCGCCCCAGCGCTCGGCGCGCTGGTCGGCGTTCCCGCCCTGTCGTTCGACGGCCGCATCGCCGGACTGCTTTCGTTCGTCTACACCTATCACTACCTCAACTGGTTCATCAAGGTCGACGTGATCCGTTGGGCGGCCGTGCCGAAGTCGCGCATGGTGGCGATCGTTCTGGCGAGCCTCGGGGCGACCGGACTGTATTTCTACGACTACCGGATCGGGTTCATGGTGCTGCTGCTGCTGAGCCTCACGCACGTGCTGCTCGAGTTTCCGCTCAACAGCATCAGCATTCGCCAGCTCGGCGGTGCATTCGTGCGGCCATTCGGGCGCTCCGCGCGCGCAGGTGCGTGACCGCACGACTGCGCGTCGCGTTGCGGTGCGCACGGCCACGCGGGATAATCCGCGGTCCTCCCCATCCAGGCTATTTTGACCATGCTCGACCCGGCACTGTTGCGCGGACAACTCGACTCCGTCGCCGAACGGCTCAAGGCGCGCGGCTACGAGTTGCCGAAGGCGGCAGATCGAAGCGCTCGAAGCGCAGCGCAAGGCCGTGCAGACGCAGACGCAGGAGCTGCAGAACCTGCGCAACACGCGCTCGAAGGCGATCGGCATGGCGAAAGGGAAGGGCGAGGACACCTCCGCGCTCATGGCCGAGGTCGCGGGCATCGGCGACCAGCTCAAGGCGAACGAGGAGAATCTCGCGAAGATCCAGGCCGATCTGGCGAAGATCACGCTCGGCATTCCGAACCTGCCGCACGAGTCGGTGCCGTTCGGCAAGGACGAAACGCACAACGTCGAAGTGCACAAGCATGGGGAACGCCGCGCAGTTTGATTTCGCGGTGAAGGACCACGTCGATCTCGGCGCGCGTCATGGCTGGCTCGATGGCGAGGCGGGCGCGAAGCTCTCGGGTGCGCGCTTCACGGTGCTGCGCGGCCAGCTCGCGCAACTGCATCGTGCGCTCGCGCAGTTCATGCTCGATCTGCATACGGGCGAGCAGGCCTATCTCGAATGCAACGTGCCGCTGCTCGTCAATCCCGAGACGATGCAGGGGACGGGGCAGTTGCCGAAGTTCGAAGAGGACCTGTTCGCGACCGCGGGGGAAACGAAGCGTTACCTGATACCGACCGCCGAAGTCTCGCTGACAAACCTCGTCGCCAACGAAATCGTCGATACCGAGACTCTGCCGATGCGCCTGACCGCGCACTCACCTTGCTTTCGCGCCGAAGCCGGCTCGCACGGCAAGGACACGCGCGGCATGATCCGCCAACACCAGTTCGAAAAAGTGGAGTTGGTGACGATCTCCAGGCCAGCGGAAAGTCATGAGGAACACGAGCGCATGACGCGCTGTGCCGAAGTGGTGCTGGAAAAACTCGAATTGCCGTATAGACGCCTGCTGCTATGTACCGGCGACATGGGCTTCGCGGCGGCCAAGACCTATGACCTGGAAGTCTGGCTGCCGTCGCAGAACACCTACCGGGAAATTTCGTCCTGCTCGAACTGCACGCGATTTCCAGGCGCGACGCATGCAGGCGCGCTGGCGCAATCCGGAGACCGGCAAGCCCGAGCTGGTGCATACGCTGAATGGCTCAGGCGTCGCCGTTGGCCGCGCGCTGGTCGCGGTTATGGAGAACTACCAGCAAGCCGACGGTTCGATCGCCGTGCCGACAGTTCTGCAGCCTTATATGGGCGGCGTCGAGAAGATCACCTGAGTCCGGCTGTCGTCCTTGCGCAAAAAAAGCGGCCCAAGAGGCCGCTTTCTTTGCCGGTTGCGGAAAAGTTTCCACGCATCAGGCAGCAAGCGCCACCGGATGTGGATGCGCGTTGCGCGCACGTGCGACCGCCTCGTCGCGGCGAACCGCATCGTGCGCATAGCCTTCCGCGCGAACGAACTCGATGTCGGTGACACCGAGAAAACTGAATACGCCGCGCAGGTAGGTTTCCTGGATGATCCATGAACGCGGATGCGCCTTCGCTGTAAACGCCACCGCGCGACGACGCGATGATGACCTTCTTGCCTTTCGCGAGACCCTCCGGTCCCGTCGCGGTGTAGCGGAACGTGCTTGCCGGCGACCGAAATGCGGTCGATCCATGCCTTGAGCTGGGACGGAATGGAGAAGTTGTACATCGGCGCGCCGATGACGACGACGTCGGCGGCGAGGAATTCGTCCAGCGCGCCATTTCCATCGGCGATATCGCGGCGCGCATCGTCGTCGAGCTTCTCTGCGCTGGTCGCGTCGAAGCGCGCGCCGAGAACGCCGGCCGACAGATGGGCGATCGGGGCGCGGCAAGATCGCGGTAGGTGACCCTGGCGCCCGGATTGCTCGCGCGCAATCCGCTCGACCACATGCGCGGTCAACTGGCGGGATGCGGACTGGTCACCCTGGACGCTCGAATCGATATGCAGGAGTTTCATGGTCTTCAACCTCGGTGCGGGCGAAAGGCCGCTCGCTTCGGTGAGTAAGGTATAGTTGTTCCACCATGATTTGATAAGTCGGCTAGAATCGGCCCAGTGTTCCACTGACGGGACAATGGGAGGCGCGAATGCAGGACCTCAACGATCTGTACTACTTCTCGATCGTGGTCGAGAAGGGCGGCTTCGCCGCGGCAGGGCGCGCGCTCGACATCCCGAAATCGCGCCTGAGCCGCCGCATCGCGCAACTCGAGGATCGCCTCGGCGTACGCCTCCTGCAGCGTTCGACGCGACGCTTCGCCGTGACCGATGCCGGTCAACGCTTCTATCGCCATTGCCAGACCGTCATCGCCGAGGCGCAGGCGGCCGAGGAGGCCGTCGCCGAACTCACGTCGGAACCGCGTGGCCTAGTGCGCGTGAGCTGCCCGGTGTCGATCACGCAGAACGTGATGACCGAGATGGTGCCCGAGTTCTGCGAGAAATATCCGCAGGTCCGCATCATGCTGATTTCGACGAACCGGCGCATCGACCTGATCAACGAGGGCGTCGACGTTGCGATCCGCGTTCGCTTCAAGCTCGACACCGACGCCGATCTCGTCCTGCGCACGTTCGGGCGCAGCAGTGCGCTGATCGTCGCGAGCCCAGCCTATCTGTCGCGTCATGGCAGGCCTTCGCATCCGAGCGAACTATCGCGCTACACGACGATCAGCATCTCCGAACTCGAAAGCCAGGTGTGGGAACTGAGCGGCGCCGACGGCACGACCCATCGCTTCGAGCATCAGCCACGCCTCATGTGCGGGGACTTTCCGCTCGTGCTCGCGGCTGCGACCCGAGGCCTCGGCATCGCGCTGCTCCGGAGAGTGTCTGTGCGCGCGCGGTCGCTGCAGGCGAGCTCGAAGTGCTGCTGCCCGAATGGAGCCCGCCCGAAGGGATTGTTCAGTCGTCTTCCGTCGCACCGCGGCCTGCTGCCCGCAGTGCGCGCGTTGATCGACTGGCTCGCGGTGAAGATGCCGATCGCAGCAGAAAATAACGTTCCCGGAATCTGATCTTCGCAGCCGCGCAGCGGTTCTTGTATACTCGCGCACGCGCGCGTATCCGATAGCCCGACTGGTGGAGCGCGGTCAAGCGGCACTGCAGGCAGTGTCGGTCGGGTTGAAATCAGTGGCTCAGGTTCTGCGGAGAGATGGCCGAGCGGTTTAAGGCACCGGTCTTGACGCGAAGGCAGGATGCCGAAGCGAACATCGGCGAAGCCGATGGCCCGTAGGGCGGAGGGCAGGATGCCCGGAGTCAAACCGGCGACGCCGGTCCTGGTTGAAGTCAGTGACGAAAGTTCAGCGGAGAGATGGCCGAGCGGTTTAAGGCACCGGTCTTGAAAACCGGCGTACTCGTAAGGGTACCGTGGGTTCGAATCCCTACTCCTCCGCCATCACTTCGCGCTTGCATTGATCCGCAATCGGATCTCTCGACAGGCTATTCGCTACGAGTGCTTGCGGCGGCAAGTCACTCACTCCCGGGCAGACGGCGCGCTCCGCGCACAGGGGGGAACGCGGAACGCGCCTGACCACAGGAGGAACCTGAAGAAAGGAAGCTCGAGGGCTGGCTACATGTATACAGTGCTCGTGTAAAGCCACACTGAACGAGAGTAGGGCCACGGCGCCGCCAGCGGCCCCAACTACATCCAAAATTTCCCCGTGCTGATCTCGGGTGTGAGACGGTACTCGACGACCATCACAGGAACGCTGAGCTCCTACTGGCGCATGATCGAAGCGTCCTGCATCACATACGGCACGTAGCGAAAATCACGGATGAGGCGAATCTTTCCATCCTCGATCGTCAGCTCGATGAAATAGCCGGGCCGCGCATCGCCGCGCGCGCGGAACACCGCGATCACTTCTCGTCCTTCCAGCCATGCGGGCGCCATGTGCCAGTCATGGTAGCGGTCGTAGTTGACCGTATAGCTGCCGACGGCGCGTCCAGTGCGTTGTGCGCGCGACACCAGATCGAGTTGCACGTCGTCGGCGAGCATGGCGCGCACACCGTCCCAGTCGCGCGCGTTGAACAGGTCGACGTATTGCGCCACCGTGGAGGATATCTGCCGCCGCGGCGCGGAAGCCGGCTGCGACTCGGCCAGCGCGCGCAACCGCACGCGGCCCCGGTGCAGCGCCGCCTTCACCGCCGGCAGGCTCAGCTCCAGAAGCGCACTGATCTCCTCGAGCGAGTGACCGAGCACATCCTTGAGAATGACGCAGCTACGCTGAGCGGGCGCGAGTTCGACGAAACGCGACACCGCGACCTGCACCGCTTGCTCATGGGCCACGACGTCGCCCGGGTCGGGCGACGGGTCGACCGTGCTGTCACGCGCTGCGTCGAGCGACTCGCCCATGCGCGCTTCATAGCGCCGCAAGTGATCGAGGGCGCGGTTGTGGGCGATGCGGAACAGCCATGGTCGCAGCGCCGGCAATTCCTCCATCTCCGGCAGCAGGTAGTAGGCGCGCGCGAGCGTGTCCTGCACGACGTCCTCGCCGTCGGCGATCGATCCGGTCATGCGCGCGCAGTAGCGGTGCAACTCGGGCCGCAAGTCCGCCACCAGTTCGAGGAAGCGACGGCGGCCTTCATGCTGTGCGGCAAGCGATGGATCGTCTGCCACGTGATTCAAGCTCCGAGCGCCACGATGCCATGGTCGGCCTTGATGCCCAGGGCAGGGGCTTTCTCATAGCGCGGTTCGGTGAGGATGCTCACCACGTACTCACCGAAATCACGTGCGGAGAGCGGCTTGCCGAAGCCCGCCAGAAACTGTTCCTGCGTGATGCCCTTGCGCCGCGAATAGTATTCGGCGCCAGCGCGGCCAACGCCGCCATCCGCGCTCATCTGCTGCGGCACGAGGGCCTGGAAGTGGATGTCCAGATCGAGCTCGGCCGAGACGACATTCGCATAGGACGCCATGAGCCATAGCATACGCTTGGCACCCGCGTAGCCACCGGACATCGGCGAGCCCGCCACGGCGGCTCCACTCGAACCGATCAACACGCGGCTGCCGCGCGCGAGCGGCAGGCGAAGCGCCTCCTGAATCCAGTGAAAGCCGCCTTTGACATCGTTGTTCCAGGGAGAACTGAACGCCTCCCAGCTTTGTTCGTGCAATGGTCCCATCGGCGGCATGGCGCCGGCATTGAGCACCAGCACCGTCGGCCTGAACTCCTGCAGCAGGGATACGGCCAGAGCGCGCGATCGGTGATGTCGCCCATGGCACCGACGACGCCGAGACGTGTTTCCACCTCCGCCAGACGTTGCGCGTCGCGCGCTACCACCATGACTTTGACCTTGTGTGCCACGAGGGCCTCGACGACGCCGAGACCCAGGCCGCTGCTACCGCCGGTGACAATGGCGCGCTGATCATGGAGAGTTTGCATATTGAATCGCCTTAGGGTGGCGGTCGAAATAGACCGATGTCCTACGACGATCGAGCCCGATCAAAGGATGCGGTTGCGTTGCGTAGTGGCGCGATCGGGGCCCTTGTGTTGCAGCGCAACGAGACGCAGCTGCCGGCTGGCGCGATGTCGTGCGAACGCCGGTGGGGCTCGAAAGTTGCGGCAGACGCGCTGCCGCAACTTTGTCCGAACGCCAATCCGAGGCCAGGACGGCGTCGCAAGCCGGCGAATACTCAGTGATTGGCAGTCTCTGCCGCCGCCTTCAACTCACGGTTTACCTGATCGAGCAGTTCCTTCGCCTTCTGCGCGTGGCCGTCGAGATCAAACTCATTCGCATGCTGTGCTGCGACGATCTTGTTGTAGGCCTCCGTCGACAAATGCTGGGCAGCCGCAAGATTCGGATGCTTCTTGTGGCTGACGTTGTCAGCAGGCGGGTTCGCGATGGAAATTGATGACGCAACGAACAGGACCAAGCCTATGAGCCCTTTCATCGAACATCTCCGTAGTTGAGGAATTTCTGATATCGCCTCCCCACTACCCCGATCAAGTCTGGTCGGAATTTCTGGTCTCCGCAACAGAAGGCGCATCATCCTCACCAATGAACCTCGAGCTTTCCGGGCTGCAGAAGGCGGACGCTCGTTGCCCTCCTGACGCCGCTGCGTTGAGAACAGCTTTCATGTTCAACGGCGGCTCCACTTCGTGCTAGCGTATTTGCCTGAAATCGCCATCGCAGCCCTGTCGGTGTTGCGACGAAATTGTCACCACGCAGGTACCGAATGAGCGCAGCGCTGCCACACGAAGACAATCTGATCTGGATCGATCTCGAGATGACCGGCCTCGACACGCGCGAGGATTCCATCCTAGAAATAGCTACAGCAATAACAGATAAATATTTGAATTTGCTTGCAGAAGGTCCGGAGTTTGCGATACGTCATTCGGTGACGACCCTGCAGGGCATGGACGACTGGAATCGCAGCCAGCATACGAAGTCCGGACTTTGGCAGCGCGCTCTCGACTCGGGCGTCGATCTTGCCGACGCCGAAGCCCAGACGATGGAATTCCTGTTGCGCTGGGTGCCCGCCGGCAAGTCGCCGATGTGCGGCAACTCGATCTGCCAGGACCGCCGCTTCCTGCACAGGCAAATGCCGCGCCTCGAGCGGTTTTTCCACTACCGCAATCTCGACGTCTCGACGATCAAGGAGCTGGCGCGTCGCTGGGCTCCGGCCATCGGCAAGGGGTTCACAAAGGAATCGACGCACACGGCGCTGTCGGACGTGCGCGATTCGATCGAGGAGCTGCGTTACTACCGCAAGTTCATGGGCGAGCTCGCCGGTTCGCCGCCCGCCGCATGAGGTAGCGGTTGTAAGTTTGGCCTGCGGCTCGTATCATGCGCGCCCCCGGTCGTGGACACGCTCGACGACTGGATTCCAGAATCGTCGGGGAGCGATTTTGGTTGTTTGCAAGGACGAGACGAGCAATGCGCCGGCGGGCCGACCACCCGCAGCGAGATTCCAGTAGAACGGAGAGGTGGCAGAGTGGTCGAATGCGCCGGATTCGAAATCCGGTTTACGGTTTCGCCGTAACGTGGGTTCGAATCCCACCCTCTCCGCCATCCGCCCCGTGGACAAGCGCTTGAACAACGAACTTTCCGTCCCCGTTTCCTACGGCGAGCTGATCGACAAGATCACGATCCTCGAGATCAAATCCGTGCATATCCGCGATCTGGCGAAGCTCGCGAATGTCAGCACGGAACTTGATCTGCTCAATGCAACCTGGCGTGCACACTCCGCGTCGCGCACCGACATCTCAGACGAACGCGCCCGGCCTCAAGGCCGTGAACGAGCTTCTCTGGGATATCGAGGACCGTATCCGCCTCAAGGAAAAAGCGCAGTCCTTCGATGCCGAATTCATCGAGCTCGCGCGCGCGGTGTATTTCCGCAACGACGAGCGCGCCGCAGTTCAAGCGCGCGATCAACGTCAAGCTCGGCTCAACGCTGGTCGAAGAGAAGTCGTACCAGGACTATCGAACGCCAGCTGCTTGAGTCCCAGCGTCGACGCCTGGCAACTCAGCCTGCGTCGCGACCGCTGTCTGCGAACGCCTCGAAACGCTCGACGACAGCGTCGGTTTCGATCAGGTCCATCACCCCTGGATATTCGATTTTCGTGCCCCACGCGATCTCGCTGGCGGGCTTGCCGAGGAATTTGCGCGCCGCGGCGTCGTACCGGTCGACGCACCAGCTTCGGTCGGAGTAGGGCCCGGAACGGGCCGGATTGCTCGCGGCGTGCAGCCCGAGCACGGGCGTGCCGACGGCATTCGCCATGTGCATCGGGCCCGAATCGGGCGTCAGCACGAGGTGCAAGTGGCGGCGAGCGCGAGGAACTGCTTGAGCGTGTCCTTGCCGATCAGATCGATCGGCCTTATTGCATTTTCGCACAATGGCGTCGCCGAATTCGCGCTCGTAGGCGCTCGGGCCGCCGCACAGCGCGACACGCCAGCCGCGCTTGCGCCGCGCAGTCGATCACCGCCGCGTAGCGCTCCGGTCGCCAGTTGCGCACGCGGTGACTCGAACACGGGCTCACCAGCAGGGTCTTGCGCCGCCGGGCAGGTTTCGTTCGGCGAATTCCTCCGCGCTGGCGGGGACCGGCAGATCCCATTGCACGCGGTGTCTGGCGAAGTCCCAGCGGTTCGAGAAAGCTCGCCATCGCGTCGAGCACGTGCTCACCCGTGCGCGACGGCGATGCGACGGTTGACGAACAGGCCGTGCAGATCCTTCGATCGCGCCGCGTCGTAGCCGATGCGCATGGCGCGCGCACCAGGGCGCTGAGCAGATTCGCGCGCAGCGCGACCTGCATGTGCAGCAGTGCGTCGAATCGCCGCCTGCCGAAATGGCCGCGCAGGTCTGTCAGACCGCGCCAGCCTTGCCTTTGTCGAAGACGACGAATTCGACGCCAGGCAGATCGCCGACCAGCTTGTGCTCGAGCTTGCCGACGATCCAGGTCAGCGCGTGGCTCGGCCATCGGGCCTGCAGCGTGCGCACGATCGGCACGACGTGCGTGACGTCGCCGAGCGCCGACGTGCGCAGCAGGCAGAGCGATTCGGCGGAGCGCTGCGAAAAAAGCGGGGCTTCCTGGCATGCGGGCTTGCTAAACTCGGCGTTCGAGCAACGGATGGACCGATTCAGTCAGCCCGATGCGATGCCATCCAGAGCGACAACAGACCACGAGTGACGGCGCGATTCGTGTTCGACGCTGCCAGCCGCCGGTGCGCCGGCGAGCGACCGCGCTTCGATCCGGCGAATGGTTCGAGCCGGAGCACTGGCGTGCGCGCGGCGCTCGCGACGACGCTTCGGGCGGTCGTGGCGGCGTCGATTTGCTCGATGCGCCGTTCGGCGACTGGGCGCTGCGGCACTACCGTCGCGGCGGCATGGTCGCGCACGCTCATGGGCGATCGCTACCTGTGGACCGGCGCCGAGCGCACGCGCGGCTTCGTCGAATTTCGCATGCTCGCCGACCTGAGCGACCGGGCATGCGCGTGCCGCGCCCGGTCGCCGCACGCTATCGGCGCAACGGCGTGCACTATCGCGCCGACCTGATCACGCACTACATCCGCCGATGCGCAGACGCTGGCGGATCGTTTGCCAACGGCTGCGGCATCGACCGCGCGACTCGCCGAACGCAGTGCGGCGCGGGCGTCGCCGAGTTCCATGCCGCCGGCGCCTATCACGCCGACCTCAATGCGCACAACGTGCTGCGTCGACACGCACAACGTCTGGCTGCGTCGACTTCGACCGCGGCGAGCTGCGCACGCCGGCAGCGCACGCTGGCAGCTGGCGAATCTCGCGCGTCTGCGCCGGTCTCTCGTCAAGCTCGGCGCCGCGCACGCGACGGCGAGCCGGCCTTCGAGCGCGAATCTGGCAGCCGCTGATGCATGCCTAGGAGAAATCCGCGCTACGCCGGGCTCGGCGCCGACGCAGCAGCGCGGCAGGAGCGCGGAACCGTCGCACGACCTGAGCGCTGCGCTTTCTCGGCGTCGGATCGGCGCAGGCCGTGCGAACTGGGTTCGTCCGGAGCGGTGCTCGAGCGCGACGGCGCGCCGCTGCTGCTGATCGACTGCGGCCCGGAAACGCTGACGCGCTACCTGCGAAGTATCTATTCGGCGCTGCCGCCGGCGTCTATATCACGCACACGCACATGGACCACGTCGGCGGACTCGAGCGGCTGTTCTATCGCGAGCTATTTCGACGCCGCCACGCGCGGGAGACGTGCGCCTGTTCGTGCACGCGGCCATCGTGCCGCACCTGCAGGGCAGCGCGTCGCCGACTATCCGATGTGCTCGCCGAGGGCGGCGCGAATTTCTGGGACGCGTTCCAGCTCGTGCCGTGTCTCGCGCGGATTCTGGCACGAAGGCTTGTGGTTCGACGTGTTTCCGACGCGGCATCACGCACCGATGACGTCGTTCGGCGTCGCGCTGCGAGGCGCGTTCGCGTGGACCGGCGACACGCGTCCGATCCCCGAGATGCTCGCGCAGTATGCGCGCGCACGGCGAGCTCGTCGCGCACGATTGCGGCCTGGTCGGCAATCCGTCGCACACCGGCGTCGACGACCTCGAGCGCGAATACCCCGCCGAATTGCGCGCACGGCTGCGCTCTATCACTACGATAGCGCCGCCGATGGACGCGGCGCTGGCCGCGCGCGGCTACCGCGTCGCCCACCGCGGCGAGCGTGTGCGTGTTGCACACGCCGCTTGCGGATGTCGTCGATGGAGACGCAATCGGTGGGCATGATGGCCTGGTTCGATCCAGTCAACCTCATGGTTCCGCGGCGCCGGTCGACACGCGCGCGCGGCCGTTGCACGACTTGCGCATCTCGGTCATCGACCGCTGCAACTTCCGCTGTCCGTACTGCATGCCCGAAGACCAGTACGCGCAGGATCACGTGTTTCTCAGCAAGGACGAACGCCTGCGCTTCGAGGAGATCGAACGCCTGGCGCGCGCCTTCGTGCGCCTTGGTGTGCGCAAACTTCGCCTGACCGGCGGCGAGCCGCTGCTGCGCCGCGATCTGCCGGCACTCGTCGCGATGCTCGCGGCCAGATTCCGAGGTCGAAGATCATCGCGCTGACGACGAACGGCGTGCTGCTGCCGCGCTGCGCGGCGCCACTGCGCGATGCCGGTCTGCAGCGCCTGACCGTGTCGCTCGACACGCTGGATGCAGCGACATTCCGCCATCTTTCGGGCGGCCGCGGCGAGGTCGACGAAGTGCTCGCGGGCATCGCCGCCGCCGAGGACGCGGGCTTTGCGGCGATGAAACTCAATTGCGTCGTCATGCGCGGCGTCAACGACACGCAGGTACTCGGATCTGATCGAGCGCTTTCGCGGCAGCGGTCACATCGTGCGCTTCATCGAATACATGGACGTCGGCACGATCAATCGGTGGCGCGGCGATCTCGTGGTGCCGAGCGCCGAGTTGATCGCGCGCATCGCGCGAACGATGGGCGCTCGAGCCGCTCGACCCGAACTATCGCGGCGAGGTCGCCGAACGTTATCGCGTTTGTCGATGGCGGCGGCGAGATCGGTTTCATCAGTTCGGTGTCGCAGCCGTTCTGCGGCGACTGCACGCGCGCGCGGCTGTCGGCCGACGGCAAGTTGTATACCTGCCTGTTTGCGCAGAACGGTTACGACCTGCGTACGGCGCTGCGCGCAGGCGCGGACGACGAGGCGCTCGATCGCGCTGATCGCGGCACGCTGGCAGCAGCGCGCCGACCGTTACAGCGAACAGCGTGCGGAGATGCGCGAACGCGGCAAGACCCGAGCACGTCGAGATGTTCGCGGTGGGCGGGTGAACGAGGCAAAGGACGCATGGCGAAGAAAGTCCGCAAAACTGACCCACGTGACGCGAAGCGGGCGGCCGCGCATGGTCGACGTCGGCGCCAAGGCCACGGCGACGGCGTGCAGCGCGAGGCGCAGCGCGATCGTGCGTTTTCCGACCGCGGTCGCGCGACGCGCTGCGCGCGGGCGGCATGCGCGCGAAGAAAGGCCCGGTCATCGACACGGCGATCATCGCCGGCACGCTCGCGGTGAAGCGCACCCACGAGCTGATCCCGTTCTGCCATCCGCTGGCGATCGAGCGCTGCGACCTTGCGATCGACTTCATCGCCGCGAACGAACTGCCGATCCGCTGCGACGTGGCGGTCTCGCACAAGACCGGCGTCGAGATGGAGGCGCTGACCGGCGCCGTCGATCGCGGCGCTGACGTCTACGACATGTGCAAGGCACTGTCGCACGAGATCGTCATCGCGGACGTGCGTCTCTCGAGAAGTCCGGCGGCAAGCGGCGCGTCCGCGCGGGCAAGGTCGTGCTGTGAACATACGCATTTTATACTTCGCCTCGATGCGCGACCAGGCCGGAAGGGATAGCGGAGGCGGTGACGTCGTCCGCGGGCGACGCAAGCGGCCTGTTCGCCGAACTGCGTGCGCGCCATCGGTTTCACGCTCGACGAGACGCGCCTGCGCGTGGCGATCAACGGCAGTTTCGCTCCATGGCGATCAGGCGCTGCGCGAAGGTGACGAGGTCGTATTCCTGCCGCCGGTCTCGGGCGGCTGAGCGGGAACTGCAAATGGCCTTTTCCCTCTCCGATGAAGCCAATCGACGCGCCCGCACTGGCGCGCTCTCTCGCGAACGCGCACGCGGGCGCGTGCGTCACGTTCGAAGGCTGGGTCCGCGACCACAACGACGGCCGCAGCGTGCAGCGGCTCGACTACCAGGCCTATGCGCCGCTCGCGCAGAGCGAGGGCGAGCGCATCCTCGCCGACGCGACGCGAGCGCTTCGCGCATCGTCGATGCGCGTTGCGTGCATCGCATCGGGGCAACTCGCAATCGGCGATCTTGCGGTGTGGGTCGGCGTCAGCGCTGCGCACCGCGACGCGGCATTCGACGGCCTGCCGCTACATCATCGACGAGGTGAAACTGCGCGTGCCGATCTGGAAGAATGAACACTACGCCGACGGCGAATCGGGATGGCTGCATCCGGACAATACGCCGGTCGCTGCTGCGGCGCGGCAGCAGCAGTAGGGACGGATCAGCGTCGTTTTTGCGTTCCGCCCGGTTTCGCGGGCTTTTTCTTCGGCGCCGCGCGTTTTCGCGATTCTGCCCTGGCCTCTGCGGCGACGATCGACCGCCGCGCAAAGGCCACGAGTTGCGCCGCGTCCTCGAGAAAATCCGCCGGCACCTCGTAGAAGCGCCTGACGTCGACGCGTCCTTTTTTCGAGGCGTAGGAGAAGCACTGGCTGCCGAATTTCTCGTATTCGTCGCGCAAGGCGTCGTCGACGGCGAAATAGAGCGTGCCATCCATGATCATGGCGAATAGCGTCGAGCCCGATTTGACGCTGAGGCCACCGAAGAATCGGGCTATCGAGAGCGGGCCCAGGGGCCGCAGCTGCTCGGCGACGAATGCGGCAAATTCCGAACTGCTCTCGCCCATGGGTTCGACCCGATGCCGACGTGAGGAGAGAGGGTGGCAGTCCCGTCAGCTGCTTCCCGGCACCCGAATCATTCACTACCGTTGCTGCCTTCCGGCCCTGGCGGGATTTGCAAACTATCGTCGCGAGAGAACCAACGGGACCGCCATTGAGCTCAATCATCAACATGAATCTGGCGGAGAGAGCGGGATTCACTCGGTGCATCCTGCACCTCGCCCTGCGGGCGGCTTCGCCGTGCAAATCGGCTTCCTGCCGATTTGTCGAACCCATCATATTTTATTTCGCGGGTTCGAACCCGCCTCAACCTTACACGTTAGTATCTGGCGGAGAGAGCGGGATTCGAACCCGCGAAGCGGGTATAAGCCGCTTACACACTTTCCAGGCGTGCTCCTTCAACCACTCGGACACCTCTCCGCACGTGAACTATTTTACCTTGTTGCGGCGCCTTGCGGCGGGATTGCTCGCATCCTGCGACTTCCTCCCCAACGCAGCGGCTGCAAGGGGCGGCGAGGATACAGTACGGGCGTCGGCCGCACAAGGACGGTGCCGCTGTCCCATTCAAGCCGCTTCAAGTTGCCAGCTCAAGTTGGCACAATCGAGGCTGGCACAATCGCATTCGGTCTGGTCGAGTCTGTCGATGTCTTATCAAGTTCTCGCGCGCAAGTGGCGACCCAGGACGGTTTTCCGAACTGGTCGGGCAGGAGCATGTCGTGCGCGCGCTCACGCAACGCGCTCGACTCCGGTCGCATGCACCACGCGTTCCTGTTCACCGGTACGCGCGGCGTCGGCAAGACGACGATCGCGCGCATCTTCGCGAAGTCGCTCAACTGCGAGCGTGGCCAGTCGTCGAACCCGTGCGGCGAATGTGCCGCGTGCAAGGACATCGATGCCGGCCGCTTCGTCGACCTGCTCGAGATCGATGCGGCATCGCGCACGAAGGTGTCGACGACACGCGCGAGCTCCTCGACAACGTGCATCTACGCGCCGACACGCGGGCGCTTCAAGGTCTATCTGATCGACGAAGTGCACATGCTTTCGGGGCACAGCTTCAACGCGCTGCTGAAGACGCTCGAGGAGCCGCCGCCGCACGTGAAGTTCCTGCTCGCGACGACCGATCCGCAGAAGCTGCCGGTCACGGTGCTGTCGCGCTGCCTCAAGTTCAACCTCAAGCGGCTGCTGCCCGAGCAGATCAGCGGACAGATGCAGCGCATTCTCGACGCCGAAGGCATCTCTTTCGAAGCGCAGGCGCTGACGGAACTCGCGCGCTCCGCGGACGGTTCGTTGCGCGACGGTTTGTCGTTGCTCGATCAGGCGATCGCCTACGGCGCGGGCAGCGTGCGCGCAAGCGAAGTCCGCGCGATGCTCGGCACGATCGAGCGCGGCCAGGTGCATGCGCTGCTGCACGCCGTGCATGCAGGGGACGGCGCGGCGTTGATGGCCGAGGTCGATCGCCTCGCCGAGTTTTCACCGGACTACGCCGGCGTACTCGACGAGATCGCGGGTGTCCTGCATCGTGTGCAGCTCAGGCAGCTGATCAAGGACTACGCGGGCGACGACGATGAAAGTGGCATCGCCGAACTGGCCGCTGCGTTGTCGACGGAAGAGACGCAACTGTTCTACCAGATATCGATCGTCGGCCGGCGCGATCTGCCGCTCGCGCCCACTGCGCGCGCGGGTTTCGAGATGACTCTGCTGCGCATGCTCGCATTTCGCCCCGACGATGCCGGGCGCACCGTCGCGGCGGGCGCCGCGCGTTCTGCGGCGGTCGCCACCGCCGGTGCGCGGCCGGCTCCCGCGGCGGCACCGATCCCGCCCGCGCCGCCGAAGTCGCCGCCTGCAGCTTCGAGGCCCGAAGCGCGTGCCGCTACCGCGGATGCTTCGACGCGGAGCCCGCCCCCGGCCGCGTTACCAGCGCCGGCCGCTGCACCCGCAATCACCGATCCACCGCCTCCGCGCGCTGCGATCGACGCGACCGACTGGTCGGCGCTGATCGACGCTGCCGGTCTCAAGGGCCCGGTCGGCCAGCTCGCGCAGCATGCGAGCCTGATCGCGGTCGAGCAGAACGTCGTGCGCCTCGCGCTGAAGCCCGTGCACGAGCACTTCAACGCGCCGCCACTCGTTCTCGTGATGGAGGAGAAGCTCGGCAGCGTCCTCGGCCGCGCGATCAAGGTGCGCTTCGAAAAGGCTTCGGCCGAGCGCGTGCCTGAGGCCCCGGCGGAGATAGCCGGGCGGGAGCGATCGGCGCGGCAGCAGGCGACCGAGCAGGCGATGAACGACGATCCTGTCGTGCAGGCGCTCATGCGCGACTTCGATGCACGCCTGATACCCGACTCGATCCGTCCGAACAAATAGCACGCGTTTGCGCGCGCCTTGAGTTGAGCGCAACGCGCCGCAAGGTTTAGATTACGACGTCATCCGATATTTTGACCTCCAACATTTTTCGAGAGGTTGCAGTATGCGTGGCCCAATGGCGCAACTGATGCAACAGGCGCAGCGCATGCAGGACGAACCTCAAGCGCGCGCAGGAAGAAATCGCCAAGCATCGAAGTCACCGGCCAGTCCGGCGGCGGCGTGGTCAGCGTCGTCATGAACGGACGCCACGAAGTGCGTCGCGTGACGATCGATCGCAAGCTGTTCGCGGACGATCCCGAAATGACCGAAGACCTGATCGCCGCGGCGTTCAACGATGCGGTCAACAAGGTCAGCGAAGCGAGCCAGAAGCGCATGGGTGACGTCGCCGGCGGGATGAATCTGCCGCCGGGGTTCAAGCTGCCGTTTTGACAGGGCGAGGCTGAGGCTGACGCGCATCTAGCCCTCAGCCGATGTCCAGCTCGCCGCTGCTCAACGAATTGATCGACGCGCTGCGCTGTCCTGCCGGGCGTCGGCGCCAAGACGGCGCAGCGCATGGCGTTTCACGTGCTCGAGCGCGATCGCACCGGTGCGCGCGAAGCTCGCCGACAGGCTCGCGGCGGCCGTCGAGCGCATCGGCAACTGCACGCGCTGCCGCACGTTCAGCGAAGACGCGGTCTGCACGATCTGCGCGAGCGCAGCAGCGCGACGCGGAGTTGCTCTGTGTCGTCGAGACGCCGGTCGACCAGCTCGCGATCGAGCAGGCGACCGGCTTCCGCGGTCGTTATTTCGTGTTGCTCGGCCGGCTGTCGCCGCTCGACGGCATGGGGCCGAAGGAACTCGGACTCGACCTGCTCGCCGCCCGACTCGCCGAAGGCGAGGTACGCGAGCTGATCATCGCGACGAACCCCACCGTCGAAGGCGAGGCGACCGCGCATCTGCTCGCCCAGATCGCGCGCCGGCCGAGCGTGCGCGCGACGCGTCTCGCGCATGGCGTGCCGCTCGGCGGCGAACTCGAATTCATCGACCGCGGCACGCTCGCGCATGCGTTCGGCGGTAGGCAGCTAGCTCACCGACTAGCGGAGAACATCATGGGCGACACCTGTTCGGCAAGATCATCCGCCGCGAGATTCCGGCCGATATCGTCTTCGAGGACGACGACGTGCTTGCCTTCCGCGACATCAATCCGCAGGCGCCGGTGCATGTCCTGTTCATTCCGAAAAAACCGATCGCGACCCTCAACGATGCTCGGCGCCGGCGACGCCGAGCTGATCGGCAAGCTGTTTCTCGCTGCGACGCCGTGGGCGAAGACGCATGGTTTTGCCGACGACGGTTATCGCCTCGTGATGAACTGCAACAGGGATGGCGGCCAGACCGTGTTCCACATCCATCTGCATCTGCTCGCGGGGCGGCAGATGCACTGGCCGCCAGGCTGAGTGGCCAGCGCCCGCCCATCGCTGGCGATCGCGGGCTGAGCTGGCGGGTCTTTCAGGCGCAGGCTGGTGACGTCGAACTATGGCGCGATGCTCGGCGTCTGTCCTTGAACGATGCGGCGATCGCGAGTTTGTGCTTGCCTCATCCCGCCTTGGGTCGCGCCGGCGGCGGCCGGGTCACGATGACCGAGCGTGATCCCCAGTAGCCGCCCCAGCCGTAACACGACCCCCAACCCCAGAACGGATCGCAACCCCAGAACGGATCGTAGTAGCCGGCGTACTGCGTGCGAACCGGCCACATGTAGACCACGTCCGCATCGATCTTCGCGAAGGTGTAGTCGAACTGACCGACCTTGTGGCGCTCGTTGCCGTTCAACGCGCCGACGATCGTGATGTCGCGTCCCTCGGCGTAGACGGCCGGATCGAAGAATCCCGGTTTGCAGGCGATGAAGCGGCCTTCGCTGTGATCGTGACGACTCGGGCGCGCATCGGAATAAAGGTCGCGCGAAAGGATCTCGAAACAGGTCGACATGGTGCGCGGCTCGACCCTGAGTATTTCGCCGCCCCAGCGCACGCGCTGGCCATCGACGTTTTGAGTGACGGCCTGCTGCGGCGTGATCGGGGAGAAGTGGTCGCCTGCGAGCGGCGGGGGGAACCGTTGCACAGCCGCTCGCGAGTGCGGCTGCCGCGACCGTGAGTGTTGCCGTTGCTTTGCGCATGACATGTCTCCGGATATTCGTGCCGGCAATGCGCCGGTATGCGGAATCAGTGTACCTCGCGGACCGGCCGACAGCCGTTAAGAAATGCAATCGACCAGGATCGACTCAGACCCGCGCCGGCCGCCAGCGCCGCACGGCACGCACGAATGCCGCGAGCGCCTCTGCATCCGGTAACGCAGAGGCGTAGCGAAGGTGGACATAGTCGTTCAGCAATTCGCGGGCGACGGGTTCGTGCGTGCGCATGGCGTAGTCGACCGGGCCTTCAGCGCCGGCCCGCGCTGCCCCCATGCGAGCGAGTTTCGCGCAAAGGCGTGCATAGGCCGCGTCGAGCGGGTCGACGACACGGCGCGGCGTTCGCATCACCCAGAGGGCGACGACGAACAGAAACAGGCCGCTCGTTCCGATCAGCACCCAGGTGAGCGTCATGTAGTCCGCTTTCTCGATGCCGAACGGCGTGAGCAGGTTCTGCTGGCGCAGCGCGTTGAACTGCACGACGACGCTGTTCCAGCCCCGGTTGACCAGGTCGAGCTGATTGCGCAGTCCGCGAATCCAGTCCACCTGGTACCAGCGCGAGCTTGCGCCAGCGGCTTCCATCGCCCCGACTTCCACGCGCCGAGGGCTCACGGCGGCGGTCGGATCGACACGCACCCAGCCCTTGTTTTCGAGCCACACCTCCGACCACGCGTGTGCGTCGGATTGCCGTACGAGCAGGTAGCCCGGCGGTACTGAGGAATCCACCCTGGTAGCCGGTCACGACGCGCGCCGGAATTCCGGCCGCGCGCATGAGGAAGACGAAGGCAGCGGCGTAGTGCTCGCAGAAACCGCGTTTCGTATCGAAGACAAAATCGTCGACTCGAGTCGCGGCCGAGCGCCGGCGGGGACAGCGTATAGGTGAAATCGCCGTGGAACAGATCGAGGGCCTTGGCAATCACGGCATCGTCGTTGGCGAGATCGTGGCGCCAGCTTCGCGCGAGTTCGATGCTGCGTGGATTGAAACCCACCGGCAGCGCGAGCGCGCGACGCCGCAGGTACGCCGGCAGTGCGACGTCGAGCCGGTAGTCGAGGGAGGACTGCGCACGGTAGCGAAGCAGATCGCTGACCGGGCGCTGACGGATGATCGTCAGGTCTGCCGCGCGAATCGAATCGGCTGCGGGTGCATCGAGTGGTGCATCGAGCGCGAAAAGCCATGGCTTGTCGTTGGGTTCGAGTGTGACTTCGTAGCTCAGCGCGGAGCCTGTCTGCAACTGCGCACTCGCCGGGAGCGCCACCGCGTCGCGTCGCGTCCAGGTTGTACCATCGAAATCGGTGAGGACCGGACCGCGCCAGTACAGCCTGCGGTGGGAGGGTGGCGACCCGTCGAAGACAACGCGGAATGCAGGGCTGTCGTCGACGAGTAGGGTCTGTATCGAGCCCGGCGTCATCGAATCGCTCAAACCCGTATGCGCGATGTCGTCCCCGGGCAGGCGCCACAGCGGCGCGTCGAGCCGCGGAAAGAAGACAAACGCGCAGATCGCGAGCGGCACCGCAGCGACCAACGCCAACCCGCCTTGGCGAAGACTCAGCAAGACTGTGGCACGACCTGTGACCGTGGGCGCAGCCGGCGCACGCGGCTCGAGTTCGCGCAGCGTCGCAAGCAGCAGTGTTGCAATGCCCAGCAGCAGCATCGTGAATGCAAGACTCTTGTCGAACAGCAGCGCGCTCATGAGCACGAAACTCGCGAAGCACACCGCCGCCCGGGCGTCGCGACGGGTCGTCGTTTCGAGCAGCTTGAGCGCGAGCATGCCGCAGACGAATGCGCTGCCCGGTTCGCGTCCGAACACGTTGCCGTAGTACAGGATCACCAGCGCAGGCAGCAGCGCGATCAACGGCAGCTTGATCCATGCGGGCGCCACGATGCCGCGCCGCGTACGAAGAATCCACGCCGCCAGCACGATGGCCGCAATCAATATGGCAAGCGCTATCGGCAGGTGCGAGATGTGTGCGAGCACTGCGGCAGCGACGCTCGCCGCCACGAAGGCGAACTGGCGATCGTCGAGTGCGACTCGCGTCTTCTTCATGCGGATGCGTCCGGAAGCAGTGCGAGTGCACGCAGGCAGGACTGCTGGTGCTCGCCGCCGAGCCCGGGGCCGACCCGCAGCGCGGGCAGCGCGAGCGCGTACGGCACACGCCAGGATTCGGCTCGCTCGACCCATGCCGCCAGCCTCGAGATGCGCGCCTCGTGCTCGAGGCCTTCGACCGACTGCCAGTCGAGTACGATTTCGCGGCTTTGCGGCCGATCGAATTCCTTGACCAGTAATGTGTCGTGACGGGCGCTCGCCTTCCACGCGATCAGTCGCCGTGCATCTGACGGATGATAGTCGCGCAGCATGCTCAGCTCGTCACCGCCGCGCCGCACGCTAGCCAGGTTTGCGGCGGCGCTGCCGGACTCGGGGAACGGTGGCGCATTCGCCTCGAGCCGAGGATAGACGAGCGCGCGATATTCGGGATGCAGCCAGCTCCAGACGTGGAACAGACCGAACGGATATTCGCTCCAGATGCGTATTCTGCCGACCGGCTGCCAGCCACGGCGCAACGCCGGGATGCTCGCTTCGACGCTGACCGTGCCCTCGGCGGCAATGTCGAAAACGACATCGTCGCTGCCGGTCACGCCGCCGGCGTTCTCCATGCGCAGATGCAACGCGTGCCGCGCGCTCCGTCCGGAGTCGACATGCAAGGAAAGGTGCAAGGCATCGCCTGCGTGGCAGGGGCGCGCCTTGATCGCGCGCAGCGCGATGCGATTCAGCTCGCGGAAGCCCGAGAAGACGCTCTGATATGCGGCAGCGCCAAGCAGGCAGGTCAGCAACATCGCAGGGTTATTGCTGTAGTTGAGCGCCCCGAGCAGCATGATCAACAGCATGCCCGAATAGACGAGACCGAATCGCGTCGGCACGACATAGATGCGGCGACGATGCAGGGCGATCGGCAGCGTCTCGGCGCGCTTGAGGCGCGTGAGGGCGGGCAGGCGCCGCTCGGCCAATCCCAGAAGCGAGGTCCAGCGTGCGGCGAGTTCTGCGCGCATCGGCAGTGTCAGCGCACCGGCACCTGCGCGAGCAGCTGGGTGGCGAGTTCCGCACGCGAAGCGCGGCTCGCCGCCGCGGGAATGAGCCGATGCGCCGCCGCAGCGACGAAGACTGCCTGCACGTCCTCGGGCAAGCAGAACCCTCGTCCTTCGAGCAATGCGTAAGCGCGCGCCGCGTGCAGCATCGCGAGCCCGGCGCGCGGCGAGAGACCGACCGCGATCTCGGCGTGGGTGCGGCTGGCGCCAAGCAACGCCTGTACATAGTCGATCAGAGCGGGGCTTGCGAGCACCTTGGTCACCGCCGCGCGCAACGCCGAAATATGCGCGGCATCGAGGCGTGGCTCGAGGTGTGCGATCAATTCGCGGCGGTCGGTCGCAGTCAACAGCGCGCGTTCGGCGTCGCGATCGGGATAGTCGAGGCTGATGCGCAACATGAAGCGGTCGAGCTGCGATTCCGGAAGCGCAAACGTGCCGGCGAGGTCGAGCGGGTTCTGCGTGGCCACGACGAAAAACGGTTCCGGCAGCGGATGCGTCACGCCATCCGCCGTCACCTGATGCTCGGCCATCGCCTCGAGCAGCGCGCTCTGGGTCTTCGGCGTCGCGCGATTGATCTCGTCGGCGAGAACGAGCTGGGCGAACAGCGGCCCCGCGTGGAACTTGAATGCGGCACCCTGTCCGGATTCGCTGCGCTCGTACACGCTGACGCCGATGATGTCGGAAGGGAGCAGATCGGACGTGAACTGGATGCGCTGGAACGAAAGCGCGAACGTTGCAGCAAGCGCATGCGCCAGCGTCGTCTTGCCGACGCCGGGCAGGTCTTCGATCAGCAGGTGGCCATCGGCGAGGAAACATGCGAAGGCCATGCGTATCTGCGCGGTCTTGCCGAGCACGACGCGATTGACCTGCTCGACCGCGGCATCGAGCGCGCGTCGCAGCGACTTCGTCGAGCAGGGTGTTCTTGTCTGATGAGGCAGCGAGGGAAATTGCCATGTCGTGGATGTCGTCGCTCCGTGGCTGCGGGGCGAGCGTCGGACGCATCGCCGTTCTTGTTCGTTATCGCGCGCCCAACCGCTCACTGTTGAAGTCGAGTCGATGGCGAACCATTTCAGTATAGGCATTAGTAAAGGAAACAAGTTCGCGCCAATCGGCGAAATCGTCCCGTTCGGGTCACACGGGGTCGACACCCGCCTCGCGCAGCAGGCGGCAAAGCGCGATCAACGGCAGGCCGACCAAGGCGGTAGGGTCATTCGACTCGATGCTCTCGAACAGCGTGATGCCCAGCCCCTCCGATTTGAAGCTGCCCGCGCAGTCGAATGGTCGCTCGCGATCGACGTAGCGTGCGATTTCCTCGTCGCCCAGTGTGCGGAACGCGACCCGGGTCGTATCGACCGCGACGCGTTCGATGGCCGTTGCAGCTCGGGTATCGATCAGGCAGACCGCGGTGTGGAAGGTCACGACCCGCCCGGAACTCGCCCGCAGCTGCGCACGCGCATTGCCGGCGTCACCGGGCTTGCCGAGCGTTTTGCCGGCGCAGTCGGCGACCTGGTCCGAACCGATGATGAGCGCGCCCGGGTTCTCGCGCGCGAGCGCGCGCGCCTTCGCGCAGGCGAGACGTCGGGCGAGCGCCGGCGGCAATTCGCCCGGCTGAGGCGTCTCGTCGACCTGCGGTGCGGCCTGGCGGGCAGCCACGCCGAGGCGGTCAAGCAGCTGGCGCCGGTAGGCGGAAGTCGAGGCGAGTACGAGGTCGATATCGGAAAGGGCAGTATTCATGCCGCATTTTCCCGTGAAAACAGGTTCTTGGGCAGGGGTGTCCCATACATCTGGCTCGCGACAAAAGATTGACTTTGTGCAGCGCGGCACCTACCATCGCGCCGCCGTGTCCTCCGCCTTGCCAGAAATTGTCGATCCGTGGCGCATGGTGCAAGCACGGCGTACGTTCCGGGGCCGACTGCCGTTGTCGACGTTCAAGCGTCTGGCGACGAGTCTGGCCGCGAGAGAGGGCGAGGTCGAATACGAACTCGACTTCGACAAAGACCAATTCGGTATCTCCGGAGTGCATATACTTGCAACGGCGAGTCTGCCGTTGACTTGTCAGCGCACTCTGGAGACGTTCGCGTTTCCGGTCAGGGTCGATGCGCAGCTTGGTTTCATCGTCAACGAGGACGACGAGGCAGGGTTGCCGCAGGGCTACGAACCGTGGCTCGTCGACCAGGACGGATTGCGTCCTGCTGATGTGATAGAAGACGAATTGATCCTCGCATTGCCGCTCGTGCCGGTGAAGCCGGGAACGCAGGAAATAGAGCAGCGCGAATGGGTGCAGGAAGACGAGCGTGATGTCGACGCGAAGCCCAGCCCGTTCGCGGTACTGAAGAAAGCAACATTCGATAAATGAGTTTGGAGAAACACCATGGCCGTTGCCAAAAGCCGTAAGTCCCCTTCACGTCGCGGCATGCGCCGCTCCCATGATGCGCTCACGGCGCGTCAGCTTTCGACCGACCCGACGTCGGGCGAAGTGCATCTGCGTCACAACGTCACCAAGGACGGCTACTATCGCGGCCGCAAGGTGATCGACAGCAAGACCCCGGTCCGCGACGAAGACTAGACGTTCGCAGCGTAGGGACGATCGAAAGCCGCGCGAGCGGTTCGGTCGCGCCAGCACGGCGGGTTTGTGGAAATGAGTCGGCGTCGATTTTGTTGCCCCCTTCGAAACGAGAGGGCGGAAAACGCGCGCAGCAGGCATTCGTCCCTGGCGGCGGTGCCCGAGCGCGTGTACGACACCAGTTCGTGTTCGGTCCCGCCCGGCTTCAACCTTCCTAGGGGGATGGGTCTTTGATCTACGCACGCATCGCGGGTACGGGAAGCTTCCTTCCCGAACGGATCATCACCAATGCCGAGATGGAGAAACTCGTCGACACCTCCGACGAGTGGATCGCTGCGCGCACGGGTATCCGCCAGCGCCATATCGCCGCGGAAGGCCAGACGACGGGTGATCTCGCCTACGGCGCCGCACTCGCGGCGCTCGAGTCGGCGGGCGTTGCCGCGAGCGAGATCGATCTGATCGTCATCGGCACGACGACGCCGGATCTGATCTTGCCGTCGACCGCCTGCCTGCTCCAGCATCGCCTCGGCGCGAACGGCTGCGCGGCCTTCGACGTGAACGCGGCCTGCTCCGGCTTCATCTACGCGCTGACGGTCGCCGACAAGTTCATCCGCGCCGGCACGGTCAAGACCGCGCTCGTCGTCGGCGCCGAGACGCTGTCGCGCATGCTCGACTGGACCGATCGCACCGACCTGCGTGCTGTTCGGCGACGGTGCCGGCGCGGTCGTTCTCAAGGCCGACGAGCGACGCCGGCATCATGTCGACCCATATCCACGCCGACGGCGCCTACAAGGAACTGCTGTGGAATCCGGTCGGCGTCTCGGCGGTTTCACCGAACGAGAAGAACCACGGCGTCCGCGTGCTCATGCAGGGCAGCGAGGTGTTCAAGGTCGCCGTGAAGACGCTCGATCGCGTCGTCGAGGAAACGCTCGAGGCGAACAATCTCGATCGCCACGCGATCGACTGGCTGATTCCGCATCAGGCGAACCTGCGCATCATCCAGGCTACCGCCAAGCGCCTGGACATGCCGATGGAGCGCGTCATCGTCACGGTCGACAAGCACGGCGAACACGTCGGCCGCCTCGGTGCCGCTCGCGCTCGACTACGGCGGTGCGCACCGGCAAGGTGCAACGCGGCCAGCTGCTGCTGCTCGAAGCCTTCGGCGGCGGCTTCACCTGGGGCTCGGCGCTGCCTGCGCTACTGAGATCCGATGTCGCGCGATCCGCGCATCGTCCAACCATCTTTAATTGACCATTGCATCAGAACGCGTGTCACATGACTCGCAAGTCAATCTCGCCTTCGTGTTTCCGGGCCAGGGATCCCAGTCCCTCAACATGCTGGCCGACCTCGCCAGCGAGTTCCCGTCGGTCGAGGAGACCTTCGCCGAGGCGTCGCACAGCGTCGGCGTGAACCTGTGGGCGCTCGTCGCAGGATGGGCCCGAGGAAGCACTCAACCGCACGGAGAACACGCAACCCGCGTTGCTCGCTGCGGGTGTCGCCGTATGGCGCGTCTGGCAGGAACTCGACGGGCCGCAGCCTGCCGTCCTTGCCGGGCATAGCCTCGGCGAATACACCGCGCTCGTCTGCGCGGGCGCGCTGTCGCTGCGCGAAGGCGCGGCGCTCGTTGCGGAAAGCGGGACGACTCATGCAGGCGGCAGTGCCGCCGGGCGTCGGCGCGATGGCCGCGATTCTCGGCGGCGACGACGCGCAGATCGCGCAGGTGTGCGCGGAAGTGGCGAACGGCCAGGTCGTTTCGCCCGCGAACTACAACGCGCCGGGGCAACTCGTCATCGCAGGCGATGCCGATGCGGTCGATCGCGCGCTCGCGCGCCTTGCCGAACTCGGCGTCAAGAAAGCCGTGAAGCTCGCAGTCAGCGTGCCGTCGCACTGCGCACTGATGCGCGACGCCGCGGATCGGCTCGCGGAGCGCTTCGAGTCGATCGCCTGGCAGCTGCCGAAGTACCGCATCGTTCAGAATGCCGAGGCGAAGTCCTACGACAGCGTCGACGACATCCGCGCCGCGCTCGCGCGGCAGCTCTACCAGCCGGTGCGCTGGACCGAGACCGTGCATGTGCTGGCCGCCAGCGGTGTCAAACGCGTCGCCGAATGCGGGCCCGGCAAGGTGCTGACAGGACTGCTCAAACGCATCGAACGCGCGCTGGACGGGCGCGCGATCGGATCACCCGCCGATCTGTCGCAGGCGATCCAGGACTGGCGCTAGCCGCCGCCGGTAGCCCGGCCGATTTTCCCGTTTTCGGATTTTGCCGTTTACGATCGAGGTGGAACATGAGCGCAACGCTTCAGGGCGAAATCGCCCTCGTCACGGGTGCGAGCCGGGGCATCGGCGCCGCGATCGCCGACCTGCTTGCGACGCAAGGCGCGAAAGTGATCGGCACCGCGACGAGCGATAGCGGCGCCGCCGCGATCGGTGAGCGCCTCGCCACCCACGGCGGCGTCGGCCGCGTACTCGACGTCAGAGACCCTGCGGCAGTCGAGGGCCTAATCGACGCGGTCGGCAAGGAGTTCGGCGCGATTTCGATTCTCGTCAACAACGCCGGCATCACGCGCGATCAACTGCTCATGCGCATGAAGGAAGAGGACTGGCAGGCCATCCTCGACACGAATCTGAGTTCGGTCTACCGCGCGTCGAAGGCGGTGCTGCGCGGCATGATGAAGGCGCGCAAGGGGCGCATCGTCAGCATTGCATCGGTCGTCGGCGTGACCGGCAATCCGGGCCAGTCGAACTACGCGGCGGCGAAAGCGGGGATCATCGCGTTCTCGAAGTCGCTCGCGCGCGAAATCGGCTCGCGCGGCATCACCGTCAACGTGGTGGCGCCTGGCTTCATCGATACCGACATGACGCGGGCACTGACCGAGGAACAGCGCAACGGCCTGCTCGGGCAGATCGCGCTCGGCCGTCTCGGTGCCGCGACGGACATCGCGCAGGCGGTCGCATTCCTCGCATCGCCCGCCGCCGACTACATCACGGGCGAAACGCTGCACGTGAATGGCGGCATGTACATGCCCTGAGCCAGGAAAAGGTCCGAAGAAATCCGTCCTGGACTTCTTCGGATGATGCGTGCGGCACGAGGGGGCGTAACCGCACGATTGTGTTCGACGCAGAACGTTTGCTGCTTGAGCCTGCCTGTCGAAGCGAGCGCTGCAACCGGGGGCGTCCTTCAGGGACTTGGACGAGCCGTTCCATCGGCCCGTCCAAGCGCGTCGAATCCACGAGGACTCGATACCGCAACGGCGTCCTTTCCGTTCGCGGCACGATCTTCCTTGAACTCGTTCCACTCCCGCGCAACGACATCCCTGTCGCGCATAAAACAGCAGCTGGCGGCGCGATGCCAGCGTGTCCGGCATCTCAATGCAATACTTTCCCAGCCTTGCCGACACTCACGCCGAGTGCCTTTCGTGTCTGTTCGTCGAGCTCAATCCACATCGCGACCACCGGTTTGCCATCGACCAGCCTGGGCGGCGCAGCACGGTGAACATGGATGCCGACGATTTTCGCTATGCGCTCGACGCCGACCGCGGTAAACGTGATCAACCTTTCAGCGCCACAATCGATCGCGGTCTCGACCACCGCCTTGAGCAGCGCGCAGAAACGCGCACGCAGTTCCTCTCGCGACAATGGCGGCGCGCCCGGAACGGTCTGCGTCGCGTAGCGTGACAACTCCCATATCTCGGCGGCGCGGGGGCAGGGCGCATCTCCCATCAGCTGCGAAAAGACACTGTCGAGCAGATATGGGCGCGTCGTCGGCAGTAGCCGTGCGCAGCCGCAGATTTGCCCAGAATCGTCCTTCGCGATGACATACAGCGTGTCCGGACGATCGAATTGATCGCGTTCGACGCCGGTCTCGAGCAGCGGCAACCGCCAACCGAGCCCCTCGACGAACACTTTGTGACGATAGACAGCGAGATCGGTTTCCACGCCGACATTCAACTGGGTCGACGTACCCCTCAAGATCGTCAACATGCGCCACGACTCCAGCGATGTGATGACGCAATTGAAGTGGGACGCGGCGGATTCGGTAACTGTCAATGTTGACAGGTTCGATACGTTCGCCCAGAAACGCACCCGGTCGCCAATTCAGGCAGGCGTGCATATGCCCAAAGCCTATAAGCGAGCGCGCTTCGCGGGCGAATTGCGCGGAGCGAGCGCAGTATCGATCTGCCAGGGCTTGCTCACGAGCCAGGCCGTGAGCAACTCCTGTGTGCGGCTCATGCCCAGGTCATGAAGTTCTCGTGACAGCAGCATGACGTTGCTGCTGACGCCACCCGGCGCCATGTACTTGGTGCCGAACGATTCCGTGGTGAACCACGCCCAGCCGACTGTCACGACGATACCGGAACTGGCATCGACCCATTCGCAATAGCCCGCCGTGACGACAGGCAGATCCTCATCGAGGAGTTCGTCGCGCAGGTCCTCGTCGGGATAAAGCGTGCGTTGCTCGAAAGCGAGCGCGCAAAATGCGTTGAACTGCAGTCGTATGTAACCGTCTGCGCTACGCCTGATTCGCGCGACTGACGCGTTTGAGATATATTTTTTCATATGACCTCGCCCTCGCGAGCGACACCATACTCATGCCCGGAACAGCGGGCTAGCTGTCAATTCTGACATCCGGCATGTCCATTGCTCGAATTCCGACCATTTCTCGATTCCGAGGCTAGAGACGTGAGCAACTGGCGCGAAGACTATCTGCATCGCCTTACCCGGCCCGCACAGTCCGAAGCCGATACGTTCGACGAGCTCGCCCATATCGCCCAGGAGCTCGGGTTCGAATACTGCTCGTTTGGCATGCGCGTCCCCGTCCTCGGGGAGGCGCCGCTCGAGTTCTGGTCGACGACCTACCCGGAGAGCTGGCAGATCGACTATATGGCGCACGGCTACATGCGCATCGATCCGACGATCGAGAAGGCGCTGCGCAACCCGCTGCCCGTGATCTGGACCGAGGAACTGTTCAAAGGTCAGCGCGCTTTCTGGGAGGACGCGCAGGCACACGACGTCCGTCACGGCTGGACCGTCGCCACGTACGGTCAGCGCAGCTCGGTCGGGCTTCTGTCGCTCGCACGCTCGCGCGACGACATCACCTCGCAGGAACTCGCCGAAGTCGAAGCCAAGCTCATGTGGGCCGCGCATACGGCGAACGGCATGATCGGAACCCGCATCATCCAGAAGCTTTCGCCCGTCGCGAGCCAGGAACTCACGCAGCGCGAGCGCGAGGTGCTGCGCTGGACAGCAGCCGGCAAGACCTCGGCCGAGATCGGCGTGATTCTCGGCATCTCGACACGCACGGTGAACTTCCACGTCCTGACCGTGTTCGACAAGCTCGGCGTCGTCAACAAGACGCAGGCGGCCGTCAAGGCACAGATGAACGGGATGCTCTACTGACGGTTCGGGTCTCGTCGACGCGGATCCACCTGACCCTGCTTCGACGTTTCCGTGATGATTGCGATCCCGCGGCTGCGGCACGGCAAGGATGGGTCATGCCGCGGCGGCACGTGCAGAGATCCGTACGATCGTTCGTCCGGTGCACGGTCGCTTTTTCCGTCGATGCTGGTGCTGTCCGCACGCATCCACTACAATCCGCCTCTTCGTAAAACCTGTTTTTCCAGATCCCTTCGGGTTAAGAGGATAAGGCGTAGCTATGAGCACCATCGAAGAACGCGTCAAGAAGATCGTGGTCGAACAATTGGGCGTCAAGGAAGATGAAGTCACCCCCAACGCATCGTTCGTCGATGACCTGGGTGCCGATTCGCTCGATACGGTCGAACTCGTGATGGCGCTCGAAGAAGAGTTCGAATGCGAGATTCCCGACGAGGAAGCCGAAAAGATCACGACCGTGCAGCAGGCGATCGATTACATCAAGGTTCACGTCAAGGCCTGAGCCCTGGCTTACCGCTGTGCCCGGACTGCGCCCACGTGGCGCAGTTTGCATTTGTGGACAGCGAAACATGTGTTTGAATATCGCAAGCGCGACTGACAGCGTCGCGGCAATTCAGGCGGTCGAGCGCGATCGCAAAGGCAGCTCATGAGCAAGAAACGCGTCGTCATTACTGGACTCGGCATCATCAGCCCCGTGGGCAACGATGTCGTGACCGCATGGAAGAATGTCGTCTCGGGCGTGAGCGGCATCGGAGCGATCACGCATTTCGATGCGACCACGTTCCCGACACGCATCGCCGGGGAGGTACGCGATTTCGATCCGACGGTCTATATCGCGGCGAAAGACGTCAAGAAGATGGATCCGTTCATCCACTACGGGATCGCCGCCTCGGTGCAGGCGCTCAACGATGCGGGACTGTCGACGCATGAGCACGACGCCGAGCGCATCGGGGTGGCGGTCGGCGCCGGCATCGGCGGCATCCACACGATCGAGAAGACCGCGATCACGTACCACGAGCAGGGGCAGCGTCGAATTTCGCCGTTCTTCGTCCCGAGCTCGATCATCAACATGGCTTCGGGCAACCTGTCGATCATGCTCGGCCTGAAAGGTCCGAATATTTCCTGTGTCACTGCATGCACGACGGCCACGCACAATCTCGGCCTCGCGATGCGCATGATCCAGTACGGCGATGCCGACGTGATGGTCGCCGGCGGCGCCGAATTCGCCACCGTCGGCACCGCGATGGGCGGCTTCTGTTCGGCGCGCGCGATGTCGATCCGCAACGACGAACCGACGAAGGCGAGCCGCCCGTGGGACAAGGATCGCGACGGCTTCGTGCTGTCCGATGGCGCCGGCGTCCTCGTCCTCGAGGAGTACGAGCACGCGAAGAAGCGCGGCGCAAAAATCTATTGCGAACTCGCGGGCTTCGGCATGAGCGGTGATGCCTACCACATGACGTCGCCCCCCGAAGACGGCGATGGCGCAAGGCGAGCGATGCTGATCGCGCTCAAGGATGCCGGTATCGCGCACGACGCAGTCGGTTACGTCAATGCGCACGCGACGTCGACGGGCGCGGGTGACATCGCCGAGGTGAACGCGATCAAGGGCTGCTTCGGCGACCTTGCCAAGAAGATTCCGGTCAGTTCCACCAAGTCGATGACGGGCCACCTGCTCGGCGCGGCCGGCGGCGTCGAGGCGATCTTCTCGGTGCTCGCGATGCGCGACGGCGTATTGCCGCCGACGATCAACCTCGACGCGCCCGGCGAAGGTTGCGACCTCGATTTCGTGCCGCATACCGCCCGCGATGCGAAGATCGATGTCGCCGTTTCGAACTCGTTCGGATTCGGCGGCACGAACGGTTCGCTCGTCTTCAAAAGCATCTGACGCTCGTCGCGACGCCGATGACCGTCGTCCGGCGCGAGCTGTCCGGCGTCCGCGACCTGCTGCCGCTCGCCGCGTCGAACCCGGCCCGCTACCCGTGTCTGCTCGAGAGCGTGGCACGCGCTGGCGGGCGCGCGCGTTTCGACATCCTCGCGGCGTTTCCGATCGCGGCACTGACGTTGCACCACGATGGCCGCGTCTGCGATGCGCAGGGCGTCGATCGCGGGAATTCGTTCCTTGCCGCGCTCGATGCCGAATGGCGCGCGGCAAAACCTGCAATGCAAGATGCCGATCGCGACCTGCCGTTTCGCGGCGGCTGGGTGCTCTTCCTCGGCTACGAACTCGCGCACGAGATCGAACCGCGGCTGGGAAGGTTGCCCGCAGGCGACGACACGCCAGTCGCGGTGGCGCTGCGCTGTCCCGCGGCAATCGTCGTCGATCACGCCCGCGGGCGGACGTGGCTCGTCGCGGAAAGCGAACACGCCGACAGACTCGAGCTGCTCGAACAGGACGTCTCCGCGACGCATGCGTCTGCGCCATCGCTCGAAGCGATCGAACGAATCGACGAGGACCCTGCGGACGATTTCATCGAGGGCGTCGCGCGCATCCACGAGTACTTGCGTGCCGGCGATGTATTCCAGGTCAACCTGTCGCGCGCGTGGCGCGCCCGGTTCTCGTCTCCGCCGCCGCCGGGCGCGCTGTATGCGAGCTTGCGCCGCGCGAACCCGGCGCCGTTCGCCGGCTTGCTGCAGTGGGCGGATCGTGCGGGGCACGAATGGGCCATCGCGAGTTCGTCTCCGGAACGCCTGCTCGAAATTCGCGGACCAAATGCGCAAACGCGCCCGATCGCTGGCACGAGGCCGCGCTTTCCGGGCGACGACGACGATGCGCGCATTCGCGAGCTGGTCGGCCACGTCAAGGAACGCGCGGAGCACGTGATGCTGATCGACCTCGAACGCAACGACCTTGGACGCATCTGCGTGCCCGGTAGCGTACGCGTCGACGAACTGATGGGCGTCGAGAGTTACGCGCACGTCCACCATATCGTCTCCAATGTTCGCGGGCGCCTGCGCGCGGACGTGACGCCCGCGCAGGCGATCCGCGCGGTGTTCCCGGGTGGCACCATCACGGGCGCACCGAAAGTACGCACGATGCAGATCATCAGCGAGCTCGAACGCGGTCCGCGCGGCGCGTACACGGGATCGCTCGGCTACCTCAACCTGGACGGCGACATGGATCTCAACATCCTGATCCGCACGCTTGAGCAGCGCGGGAACGACGTGCGCTTCCGCGCCGGCGCCGGCATCGTGGCCGATTCGATCGCCACGCGTGAACTCGACGAGACACGGGCGAAGGCGCGCGGTCTCCTGCGCGCTCTTGGCGTGGACGCTTGAGCGCGCAGCACTTGCTTCGGGCACAATGACACGCTGGTTCTTCTCGGCGAGCCCACCGTTGCGCAGCGATTGCATCTCAACACCTTTCCGTCAGCGAGGGCGCGCGTGGCCGCGCGTCATTTTCGTCGTCTTCGTTCTCGCGCTGGGCGTTGCTGCCGCGACGGCGTACCTCGATTACCGTCGCTTCGGCGATGGGCCGATAACCAGCGCTGCGGCAACCGTCGACGTGCCACGCGGCGCCACGATTCCTGCGATTACCGCCTCGCTCGAGGGACAGCCCTCGCCGACACGCGTCTTCTATTGGCGGGTCCTCGCGCGCGAACTGGGCGTAGCGGGCAAGCTGCACGCCGGCGAATACGCACTCGACTCGGGCACGACGCCGCGCAGCCTGCTGCTGAAGATGGCGGCGGGCGAGGTGATCCAGCACCGTTTCACGATCGTCGAAGGCTGGGCGTTCGCACAACTGCGCGACGCGCTCGCGCACGATGCGTTGCTCGCGCAGACGCTGGCGGACGTCGACGACGACGGAGATCATGCGCCGCCTCGACGCCGCCGATACGCCGGCAGAGGGCCAGTTCCTGCCGGAGACCTACAGCTACGTCAAAGGCATGAGCGATCTCGACATCCTGCGTCGTGCGCACGACGCGCTGCGCAAGGCGCTCGACAAGGTATGGGCCGAACACGACGCGGACTCGCCGCTCTCGTCCGCCTACCAGGCGCTGACGCTGGCCTCGATCGTCGAGAAGGAGACTGCGCGCGCAGACGAACGGCCGCAGATCGCCGCGCGTTTTCCTGCACCGACTCGAGCTTGGCATGAAGCTGCAGACCGATCCGAGCGTCATCTACGGCCTCGGCGGCGCGTACGATGGCAAGATCCACCGCCGCGACCTGGACGCCGACACGCCGTTCAACACCTACACGCGCACGCGGGCTGCCGCCGACCCCGATCGCGATGCCCGGCAAGGCGGCGCTCGAGGCCGTCGCACACCCGGCCGAAACGTCTGCGCTGTATTTCGTAGCGCGCGGCGACGGCTCGCATGAATTTTCGGCGACGCTCGAAGCGCACAATCTCGCCGTGGCCAAATACCAGCTTCACCGCAACTGACAGATGAACTGATCCAGGATGAACTGATCGGGATGGACCGAAAAGGAAAATTGATCACGCTCGAAGGCGGCGAGGGCGCCGGCAAGAGCACCGTGCTCGAGGCGGTGCGCGCGCGGCTCGCGGCGGCCGGCATCGATGCGCTCGTGACACGCGAACCTGGCGGCACGGCGGCGGTGAAGCGATCCGCGCGCTGCTGCTCGATCCGCAGAGGCACGGTAGCCTGTGCGCCGAGACTGAATTGCTGCTGATGTTCGCGTCGCGCGCGCAGCTCGTCCGCGAGGTCGTGCAGCCGGCGCTGGCGGCGGGGCGCTGGGTGCTCAGCGATCGTTTCACCGACGCGAGTTTCGCCTACCAGGGCGGCGGCCGCGGTCAGCCGGCCGCAGCGCATCGCCGGACTCGAACAATGGGCCGCGGCGGACCTCAAGCCTGACCTCACGCTGCTGCTCGACCTGCCGGTCGACGCCGGGCTCGCGCGGGCGCGCGGGCGCGGACCGGCCGATCGCATCGAAATGGAGAACGTCGAGTTCTTCGAGCGCGTCCGTGCGGCGTACCGGGCGCGAGCCGCCGCGGAACCGGCACGCTTCCGCCTGATCGACTCGGGCCAGGCGCTCGCGGACGTGCTCGCGCAGGTCGATCGCGTCGTCTCGCGGTTCCTGTCCGAGGCGAGCCGAGGAACGGAGCGCATGACGCTCGCGCCCTGGAATGCCGACGCATGGCGCCGCCTGCAGCAACGTCGCCAGCGCGACGCGCTGCCGCACGCGATTCTCCTCGGCGGGCCCGCGGGTCTCGGCAAGCGCGCGTTCGCCGATGCGTTCGCGTGTTCGTTGCTGTGCGACTCGCCGACACAGGACGCGTACGGCTGCGGCACCTGCCGCGCCTGCCGCTTCGTGAAGGCGGGGACCCATCCCGATTTCGTCCGTATCGGCCTCGAACTGCGCGACGACGGCAAGCCGCGCACCGAAATCACGGTCGACCAGATGCGCGCGCTCGGCGAGCGACTCGGGTTGACCGCACAATTCGGCGGCGCCCGCGTCGTGCTGATCGATCCGGCCGATGCGCTCAATGTCAGCGCGAGCAACGCGCTGCTCAAGACGCTCGAGGAGCCGACGGCGGGCGCGATCATCCTGCTCGTCGCCGACCATCCTGCGCGGCTGTCGGCGACGATCCGCAGTCGCTGCCAGCGCATCGACTTGCGCGTACCGGCAACGGGCGAAGCGCTCGATTGGCTGCGAGATCAGGACGTCGACAAGGCTCAGGCCGACGACGCCTTGCGCGCGAGCGAAGGCAATCCGGGCAGGGCGCTGGAGTGGCTGCGCGCGGGCGCGATGAGGATCCGCACCGAGGTCGCGCGCGACCTCGCTGCGCTCAACGGCAGCAGCGCCACCGCGTACGACGTCGCCCTGCGCTGGAGCCGCGATGCCGTCGACCTGCGCCTGCAGTTCGCCGCATCGCTCGTCCGCGAGCAGGCAGCGGCGCTAGCCGGTGCGCGGGCGAAGGCACCGCTCGCCTTGACCGCGGCGGTCGAATTGCCCAAGCTAACAGCCTGGTTCGATGGGGCGAACAGGACACGCGAGTTGCTGCGCGGTCCGCTGCGGCCGGAACTCGCGTTGCTGGAGTTGCTGACCGCATGGACGGCGGCGGCACAGGCCCCGGCGAACAAGGGCGTTCGTAAATCTTGAATGGGCCGAAAACATGGCAGGACCGAGCACAAGCGCACCGTTGCAGGGCATTCTTCCTCTCGCGATCCGCGACAAGAATGCGCTCTACAACGCGTACATGCCGTTCGTTCGCAATGGCGGCCTGTTCGTGCCGACGAGCAAGCGCTACGGCCTCGGCGACGACGTCTTCCTGCTGCTCACGCTGATGGACGACCAGGAGCGCCTCGGCATCGCGGCCAAGGTCATCTGGATCACGCCACCAGGCGCGCAGGGCAATCGCGTCGCGGGTATCGGCGTGCAGTTCAACGAGTCGCCCGAGAGCGACACCGCGCGCACGAAGATCGAAGCCGCGCTTGCAGGCATCCTGCAATCCGAACGTCCGACCTACACGATGTGACGTCGGTACCGGCCAGTCCCGGCCGGAGAGCCCAGCCATGAGCGACAAGAAGTATTTCGGAACCGACGGCATTCGCGGCCGGGTCGGCGAGGAGCCGATCACGGCCGAATTCATGCTGCGCGTCGGCCATGCGCTCGGGCGCGTGCTGCGCGCATCGGGCAATGGCCGGGCCGACGTGTTGATCGGCAAGGACACGCGCGTCTCCGGCTACATGTTCGAATCCGCGCTCGAGGCCGGTCTGGTCTCGGCCGGCGCCGGTGCGAAGCTGCTCGGCCCGATGCCGACGCCGGCCGTCGCCTGGCTCACGCGCGAGCTTGGGGCGAGCGCGGGCCTCGTCATCTCGGCTTCGCACAACCCCTATTTCGACAACGGCGTGAAGTTCTTCAATGCCGCGGGCGAGAAGCTGTCCGACGAGCTCGAGCTCGCGATCGAACATGCTCTCGCGCAACCGATGCGGACCGTCCCGTCGGACCAGATCGGCAAGGCCGCGCGCGTCGCCGACGGCGCAGACCGCTACGGGGCGTTCCTGATCGCGAGCGTCGAGGCGCTCGACTTGCGCGGGCTGCACATCGTGCTCGATTGCGCGCATGGCGCGACCTACCAGATCGCGCCGCGCCTCTTCACGGATCTCGGCGCCGACGTCGTTTCGATCGGCGCGCAGCCGGACGGATTCAACATCAATGCCGAATGCGGCGCGGCACACCCGCAGACACTGCAGCGGGCCGTCGTTGCGCGCGGTGCCGATCTCGGCATCGCCTTCGACGGCGACGGCGACCGCGTTCAGCTCGTCGATCAAACCGGCGCCCTCGTCGACGGTGACGACATCGTCTATCTGCTCGCGCGCGACATGCGTCGCACGCGGTCGCCTCAAAGGCCCCGTCGTCGGCACGGTGATGACGAACTACGGCATCGAACGCGCGATCATGGGGCTCGGCGCGACGTTCGTGCGCGCGAAGGTCGGCGACCGCCACGTGCTGCAGGCGCTCAAGGACCACGGCGGCATGCTCGGCGGCGAGGCGTCGGGTCACGTGCTCTGCCTCGACCATGCGACGACCGGCGACGGCATTCTCACGGCACTGCTCGTCCTCGATACGCTGCAGCGCGCCGGCATGCCGCTCGCGCAGGCGCGCGCGGGTGTCGCGCGCGTGCCGCAGGTCACGATCAACCTGCCATTGAGCGGCGGCGCAGCGTTGCTCGCGAATCCGGCCGTGCAGGAAGCGCATGCGGCGATCGAGAAGACGCTCAGCGGCCGCGGTCGCGTCGTGTTGCGTCCTTCAGGCACCGAGCCGCTCGTCCGCGTGACGGTGGAGGGCGACGATGAAGCGGAAGTGCAGCGGTTGGCCGAAAGTCTCGCCGACGCCGTAAAATCGGCGGCGACATAACGACGAGACGACCGAGAAGGTCACGCGAACGATGAGCAACCACGTTCCCACCCTCGATATCCGCCGCTACGACAACGACCGCGACGCATTCGTCGCCGAACTCGGCGCCGCCTACCGCGAGTTCGGTTTCTGCGGCATCTGCGGCCACGGCATTTCGCAGGACCTGATCGACAAGGCCTACGATGTGTTCGTGCGCTTCTTCGCGTTGCCGACCGAAGTCAAGATGAAGTACCACGTGCCTGGCACCGGCGGTGCGCGCGGCTACACGCCGTTCGGCATCGAGACCGCGAAAGACGCGAAGTACGCCGACCTCAAGGAGTTCTGGCACATCGGCCGCGAGTTGCCGCGCGGATTCGAAGTACGCCGCGGACATGGCGCCGAACCTGTGGCCGGCCGAAGTCGCCGGCTTCCACGAATACGGCTACGGTCTTTACGACGCGCTCGACCAGCTCGGCACACGCGTGCTGCGCGCACTCGCGCTGCACATCGACCTGCCGGAACACTATTTCGACGACAAGACCAACTTCGGCAACTCGATCCTGCGTCCGATCCACTATCCGCCGATCACGCAGGCCGACATCCCGAACGTCCGAGCGGGCGCGCACGAGGACATCAACTTCATCACGCTGCTCGTCGGCGCGAGCGCCGAGGGCCTGGAGCTGCTGCAACGGAATGGCGAGTGGCTGCCGATCACGACGCAGGGCGACACGATCGTCGTCAACATCGGCGACATGCTGCAGCGCCTGACCAATCACGTCTATCCGTCGACGACGCACCGCGTCGTCAACCCGCCGGGCGAGAAGGCGCGGCAGCCGCGCTACTCGGTGCCGTTCTTCCTGCATCCCAATCCCGACGTCGTCCTCGATCCGGTGCCGCAGACCGTGACGGCCGACAACCCGAGCCGCTACGACACGTCGATCACCTCGCACGAGTACCTGCAGCAGCGCCTGCGCGAGATCAAGCTCATCAAATAGATCGAAACGTTTGAAAACGTTAGACGCGGATTACACGGACCCGAGCGAATGAAAGGGGCGACATTTGCCTGATCGGCGTCCATCTGCGTTAATCCGCGTCCAGGCTTCCCTCCGGAATTCGCAATGCAGATCCAAAGCAAGCTGCCCAAGGTCGGCACGACGATCTTCACCGTCATGTCGCAGCTCGCGATGCAGCACAAGGCGGTCAATCTCGGCCAGGGCTTTCCCGGATTTCGACGGCCCGCAGTCGCTGCGCGATGCGCTCGCCGAGGCGATGAACTCGCAGCAAGAACCAGTACGCGCCGATGACCGGCGTGCCCGAAGCTGCGCGAGCAGATCGCGCTGAAGACGGAGACGACTGTATGGCCGCAAGGTCAACGCCGACACCGAAGTCACCGTCACCAGCGGCGCGACCGAAGCGTTGTTCGCCGCGATCGCTGCAGTCGTGCGTGCCGGGCGACGAGGTCATCGTGCTCGATCCGTGCTACGACAGCTACGAGCCCGCGATCGAACTGTCCGGCGCGACGCGCGGTGCATGTGCCGCTGCGGCTGCCGGATTTCTCGCGTCGACTGGCAACGCGTCAAGGATGCGGTCACGCCGAAGACGCGCATGATCCTGATCAATTCGCCGCACAATCCGTCGGGCGCGGTGCTCGTCGCAGACGATCTCGAAACGCTCGCGGAAATCATCCGCGGCACCGAACATCCTCGTGCTGTCGGACGAAGTGTACGAGCACATCGTCTTCGACGGACTGAGCTGCATCAGAGCGTACTGCGTCATGCCGAGCTGGCCGCGCGCAGTTTCGTCGTCAGCTCGTTCGGCAAGACGTATCACTGCACCGGCTGGAAGGTCGGCTACTGCATCGCACCGCAGCCGCGTCAGCGCCGAATTCCGCAAGGTGCATCAGTACCTGACCTTCTGCACGTTCAATCCCGCGCAGTGGGCATTCGCCGACGTGCTCGAGAACGATCCGCAGCACTATCTCGATCTGCCGGCGTTTTATCAGGCCAAGCGCGACGCTTTCCGCGACCTGCTTGCGCCGTCGAAGTTCAAGCTGCTGCCGGTGCAGCGGCGCGTATTTCCAGCTCGTCGACTATTCGACGATCAGCGACGAAGGACGATCTGAATTTCTGCGAATGGCTGATCCACGAAGCCGGCGTCGCCGCGATTCCGGTGTCGGCGTTCTACGAGACGCCGCCCGAACGCGCCTCGTCCGTTTCTGCTTTGCGAAGAGCGACGACACGCTGAACGCCGCCGCGGAACGCCTATGCAAACTGTAGTCCCTGATTGGGCTGGATATCCGGGCCGGACAATCGATGAACGCTCCGCAGACAGAAAACCACTTCGTGTCTCGCTCGTGCAGGGTGCGACGCGCTGGCATGACGCCGCGGCGAATCGCGACTACTACGGTGCGTTGATCGCGCTCAGCTGCAGGGGCAGACCGATCTGGTCGTGCTACCCGAAACTTTCACGAGCGGCTTCACGAACGAGACACTGCACCAGCGCCGAAACGATGCAGGGCCCGAGCCTCGCCTGGCTCAAGGCGCTCGCTCGGGAGGTCGGTGCGACGATCACGGGCAGCATGCGTGATCCGCGATGGCGAGCGCTGCTGTCAAGTCGCACTGGTCTGTATGCGACCCGGACGGCAGCTTCGAGCATCTACGACAAGCGCCATCTGTTCCGGTATGGCGAAGGAACACGAGCGCTACGCCGGCGGCGACAGGCGCCTGATCGTCGAGCTGGCAACGGCTGGCGCATCTGTCCGCTGGTCTGCTACGACTTGCGCTTCCCGGTATGGATCCGCAACCGTCACGGCAAGTCGGCGGCCGACGCTTCGACTACGACCTGGTCTGTCTTCGTTGCCAACTGGCCGTCGCCGCGCCGCGCAGCCGTGGCGCACGTTGCTGCGCGCCCGTGCGATCGAGAACCTCAGCTACTCGTCGGCGTGAATCGCGTCGGCATCGATGGCAATGAGCTTGCACTACGCGGCGACAGCGCGGCGATCGATTTTCTCGGCCAACCGCTGGTCGAACTCGGCGCGCAGGAACAGGTCGTCACGGTCGCGCTCGATCCGGCAACGCTCGCCGCGCATCGCGAGCGCTTTCCGGCGTGGATGGACGCCGACGATTTCGATATCCGGGTCTAGCCAATGCCGCTTTCGCGCGCGCCGGACCAGACGCCCATCTACCCCACGACGACGGAACAGCGCACAATCAAGTGCGCGCAGAGGGAGGACAGACGTGGAAAAAATCGAAAGCACCCGCGCCTTGGCTGGCGTGTTTCGTGATGTGCGTCTTGCGTTCGCTGATCTCTTCAGCAACGGCAAGCTCGAGGAAACACAGGAGCTGACCCTCGAAGTCCTGTTCGGGCTGCTCGGCGCGCTGGCGCAAGCGGACGGCCTGGTCACCTCCGAAGAAGCCGCCTTCGCGAACCAGTTGATGGAACATCTCGAGCTGGCCACGACGGGCAGGCAAGTCGCAAGCGAGGCATTCGATCGCGGGCGTCGCAAGAAGATCGACGTCGACAAGGAAATCGAAAGGTTTCTCGCGAGTTTCCCGGTTGGCTCGCGCGAGGTCAGGAAACTCCACAACAGCCTCGTGAGCCTGGCTGTCGCCGATCAGCGCATTCGTCCCGGAGAGCGTGTATTTCTCGAACGCGTGACGCAGAAGCTCGGGTTCAAGCTGGAACTCCTCGAGATAAAGCTCAAGCAGCTGCTTCCGGACTCCGTACGCAAGGCCTAGGCCCAAGCCTTAGGGCCCGGCACGAACGCCAACCGCGGTTGCCAATTTGCTGCGTCGCGGCATAATGCGGGTTCAACCGGGGACGAATCAATGAGTCGTGTATACAACTTCAGCGCCGGACCTGCGGCGCTGCCGGAGGTCGTGTTGCGCCAGGCACAGGCGGAGCTGCTCGAGTGGGGCGGCGTCGGCGCATCGGTGATGGAGATCAGCCATCGCGGCAAGCACTTCGTCGAGCTCGCGGCCGAATCCGAGCGCGACCTGCGTTATCTCGCCGATATCCCCGACAACTACAAGGTGCTGTTCCTGCAAGGTGGGGCGACCCAGCATTTCGCGCAGCTGCCGATGAATTTCGCGCGTCGTGACCAGGTGACCGACTACGTCGTGACCGGCCACTGGGGCGAGAAGGCCGCGCGCGAAGCACGACCGATGGCGCCCGTCCATATCGCGGCCGATTCCGCTGGCAGCCGCTACACGTCGATTCCGCCGCGGGCCCAGTGGAAGCTCAGCGCCGACGCGGCGTATCTGCATTACACGCCGAACGAGACGATCCATGGCATCGAATTCCACGACGTTCCGGTAATCGGCGGAGACGTTCCCCTCTTCGCCGACATGTCCTCCGACATCCTTTCGCGGCCACTCGACGTGCGCAAGTTCGGCGTGATCTACGCCGGCGCGCAGAAGAATCTCGGGGCGTCGGGTCTGGTCGTCATGATCGTACGGGAAGACCTGCTGGCGCGCTGTCCAAAGGACATCCCGAAGATCTTCAACTACGCCGAACACGCGGCGCACGACTCGATGCTCAACACGCCGAATACGTTCGGCTGGTATCTCGCGAGCCTCGTGTTCAAGTGGCTGCTGCGCGAAGGCGGCCTCGTCGCGATCGGCGAGCGCAATCGCGCGAAGGCCGAACTGCTTTACGCGTGCATCGACGGTTCGGGCGGCTTCTACAGCAATCCGGTCGACAAGGCGGCGCGCTCCTGGATGAACGTGCCCTTCATCCTCGCGAACGATGACCTGGACGCAGCGTTCCTCAAGGAATCCGAGGCGGCCGGTTTGCTTGCGCTCAAAGGACACAAGGCGGTCGGCGGCATGCGCGCATCGCTCTACAATGCGGTGACGCTGCGTGCGGTCGAAGCGCTCGTCGATTTCATGCGCGACTTCGCGCGACGCAACGGCTAGGCCTTCGCGACTTCGAGAAGACAATCATGGCGACGAAAAAGAAGAAAGCCGCGACAACGAAGGCGCTGTCCAGCCCGGCGCTCAATCTCGCCGATGCGCGCGCGCGCATCGACGGGATAGACCGGCATATCCAGGAACTCATCGCCGAGCGCGCCGGCTGGGCGCACATGGTCGGCAAGGCCAAGGGTCCGCTCAAGGCAGCGGTCGAGTACTACCGGCCGGAGCGCGAGTCGCAGGTGTTGCGGATGGTGATCGACCGCAACGAGGGGCCGCTCGCCGACGAAGTGCTCGTGCGTCTGTTCCGCGAGATCATGTCGGCCTGCCTCGCGCAGCAGGAGCCGCTCAAGGTTGGTTATCTCGGCCCCGAAGGCACGTTCAGCGAGCAGGCGATGCGCAAGCACTTCGGCCACTCCGCGCACGGCCTGCCTCTCGCGAGCATCGAGGAGGTGTTCCAGGAAGTCGAAGCCGGACATGCCGATTTCGGCGTCGTGCCCGTCGAGAACTCGGGGCAGGGCACGATCCAGGTCACGCTCGACATGTTCCTCACGTCGAACCTCAAGATCTGCGGCGAGGTCGAGCTGCGCGTGCGGCAGTATCTGCTGTCGCGCTCGGGTCACATCGAGGACATCGAGCGCGTCTACTCGCACCCGCAGTCGTTCGCGCAGACCAAGTCCTGGCTGCGAGCGAACCTGCCGAAGGCGGAGAAGATTGCCGTCTCGAGCAACGCCGAGGCCGCTCGCCGCGCGCGCAACGCCGACGACGCCGCCGCCATCGCGGGTGAGGCGGCGGGGCACGTCTACGGCCTCAAGAAAGTCGTCGTCAGTCCGATCGAGGACCGTGACGACAACACGACACGCTTCCTCGTACTCGGCCGGCAGTTCTTCCCGACGAGTGGGCACGACCGCACCTCGGTGCTCGTGTCGATCAGGGACCAGCCAGGTGCGCTGTTCAACGTGCTGAGCCCGTTCGCGCGCCACGGCGTCTCGATGAGCCGCATCGAATCGCGACCGTCGCATCATGCGAAATGGGAATACGCGTTCTTCATCGATCTCGCCGGACACATCGAGGACGCGCCGATGAAGGCTGCGCTCGCCGAGCTCAAGGCGCATGCGGCGCAGATCAAGGTGCTGGGCTCGTACCCAGTCGCCGTACTCTGATGACGGCAGCAGGCAAGAGGCTCGATTGGACGAGCGCGCCGGCCGGCGCGCTGCAGGGCGAGGTGCGCGTGCCGGGCGACAAGTCGATCTCACACCGCTCGATGATGTTCGCCTCACTCGCCGACGGCGTGTCGCGAGTCAGCGGCTTCCTCGAAGGCGAGGACACGCGTGCGACCGCGCGCGCGTTCGCGCAGATGGGCGTACGCATCGAGACCCCGACCGCGAGCGAGCGCATCGTCCATGGCGTCGGCATCGACGGTCTCGCGGCGCCCTCGGGTCCGATCGATTGCGGCAATGCAGGCACCGGCATGCGTCTGCTGACCGGGCTGCTCTCTGCGCAAAAATTCGATTCGACGCTGATCGGCGACGAATCACTGTCGAAGCGGCCGATGCGTCGCGTGACCGAGCCGCTCGCGCTGATGGGCGCGCGCATCGACACCGAGGCAGGCGGGCTGCCGCCGCTGCGGGTTCACGGGAAACCTGCGCTTCGCGGCATCGACTACACGTTGCCCGTGGCGAGCGCGCAGGTGAAGTCAGCGCTGCTGCTTGCAGGTCTGTACGCGCAGGGGGAGACGCGCGTCACCGAGCCGCACCCGACGCGCGACTACACCGAGCGCATGCTGCATGCGTTCGGCTGGCCGATCGAGTTCGACGCGGGGCACGCGCGGCTCACGGGAGGCCATCGCCTGCGCGCGACCGATATCGTCGTGCCGGCCGACTTTTCATCGGCCGCGTTCTTCCTCGTTGCAGCGAGCATCGTGCCCGGCTCCGATGTCGTGCTGCGGGATGTCGGCATCAATCCACGCCGCACCGGGCTCCTGCGCGCCGTACGCCTCATGGGTGGCAACATCGGCGAGCTGAATCGTCGCGAGTCCGGTGGTGAACTGGTCGCTGATCTGCACGTCCGCTACGCGCCTTTGCGCGGGATAGACGTTCCGGAAAGGCTGGTGCCCGACATGATCGACGAGTTTCCGGCTCTCTTCGTTGCTGCAGTCGCGGCAACGGGAACGACGCGGGTCAGCGGCGCGGCGGAACTTCGCGTCAAGGAATCGGATCGCATCGCCGTAATGGCCAAGGGGTTGCAGGCGCTCGGCGCGAATATCGAGGAAACACCCGACGGCGCGGTGATTCGCAATGCGCCGCTGATCGGCGGCAAAGCCGACAGCGGCGGCGATCATCGTTGCGCGATGAGTTTCGCCATTGCGGGGCTCATCGCCTCCGACCCGGTGCGGATTCTCGACTGCGCCAATGTCGCGACCTCGTTTCCAGGGTTTGCCGAGCTCGCGAACGGCTGCGGGTTTCGCCTGAGCTGACCGGCTCTGCGTCCGCGCAGGCCGATCGGGAAGGAAGATAGTGTTGCGTACCGGTAATGTTGAATCTAGATTATGTACGTAACTATTTAATACATATGTATTTTCACTTATTTTTATCTGAAGCCCGATGCCGCGCACCTGCGACGTCCGCAAACGTTTAGAATTGCCCGTCCAGGCTTCCTGCCGCTTTCATGCCCCCACTTCCCGGTGAAAAGAACGTCCCCGTCCTCACGATCGACGGCCCGTCGGGTTCGGGCAAGGGCACGATAAGCGCGCGCGTGGCCACTGCGCTGGGCTGGCATCTGCTTGATTCAGGAGCACTTTATCGCGCAATTGGCTATGCCGCGGGCATGGCCGGACTCGATCTTTCCGATTCCGAGGCCGTCACGCGCTGTGCCGAGACGACCCGGATCACGTTCCGCGACCCCAAGGACGGCGGCGAGACGCGCGTCTTCGTCAACAGCCACGACGCGACGGCCGAGATCCGCACCGAAACCTGCGGCGCCGCGGCGTCGGCGATTGCCGCGATCCCCTCGGTCCGGGCGGCGCTTTTCGACAAACAGCGCAGTTTCCGCCGGTCGCCAGGCCTCGTCGCCGACGGGCGCGACATGGGCACGGTCATCTTTCCCGACGCCGAGCACAAGGTCTTTCTGACCGCCGGCGCCGAAGAGCGGGCGAAGAGGCGTTATAAGCAGTTGAAAGAAAAGGGCTTGTCCGTTACACTTTCATCCCTTTTGCGCGAGATCGAGGCGCGCGACGTACGCGACGCAGGACGTGCCGTGGCGCCGCTGCGGCCGGCGGACGACGCGGTTTTGATCGATTCGACCGGCATGCCGATCGACGATGTCGTCGCCAAGGTGCTGCAGCTCGCTCGCGGGCCCGCGACGCGCTGAAGGGTTTGCACCCGGCGTAACCCGCTACGGTACAAAGTATATTTTGGAAAAAAAAGATAATTGGAGGCAGCTCTTCGAGCTGCGTCCTTTTGATGGTCCCGCGCTTTTCGCGTCGGGGAACAGCAACGGTGCGGCCGAAAGCCGTGCCATAACAGGTGGATCGCAGCGGGCAATTCAACCGCGGCGGTCTGATATCAACTGGAACAATAATGACTGAATCATTTGCCGAACTGTTTGAACAAAGCCAGACCCTGGCGAAACTGAAGCCCGGAACCATCGTCTCGGGCATCGTCGTGGAAATCCGCAACGACGTCGTCGTCGTCAACGCGGGGCTCAAGTCCGAAGGCATTGTGCCGATTGAGCAATTCTTCAACGAACAGGGTGAGTTGGAAGTAAAGGTGGGCGACGAGGTGAAGGTTGCCTTGGACGCCATCGAAGACGGTTTCGGCGAAACCCGTCTGTCGCGCGAGAAAGCCAAGCGTTCCATGGTTTGGGACGAACTCGAGGCCGCGCAGCAGGCCAATGCCACCGTGACCGGCCGCGTATCGGGCAAGGTCAAGGGCGGCTTCACCGTGGACATCAAGGATGTACGTGCGTTCCTTCCGGGTTCGCTCGTCGACGTGCGCCCCGTGCGCGATCCGGTGTTCATCGAAGGCAAGGATCTCGAATTCAAGATCATCAAGCTCGATCGCAAGCGCAACAACGTCGTTGTCTCGCGTCGTGCGGTCGTCGAGAGCGAGCATTCCGAGGAGCGCGAGCAGCTGCTCGAGCGCCTGCAGGAAGGCGCGGTCGTCAAGGGCGTCGTCAAGAACCTCACCGACTACGGTGCGTTCGTCGACCTCGGCGGCATCGACGGCCTGCTGCACATCACCGACATGGCGTGGAAGCGCGTGCGTCATCCGTCCGAAGTGGTCAACGTCGGCGATGAGCTCGAAGTCCGCGTCCTGCGCTTCGACCGCGAGCGCAACCGCGTCTCGCTCGGTCTCAAGCAGCTCGGCGAAGATCCCTGGGTGGCGATCAGCCGCCGTTATCCGACGGGTACGCGCCTGTTCGGCAAGGTCTCGAACGTTACCGACTACGGTTGCTTCGTCGAACTCGAGCCGGGCGTCGAAGGCCTCGTGCACGTGTCCGAGATGGATTGGACCAACAAGAACGTCAATCCGGCCAAGATCGTCCAGGTCGGCGACGAAGTCGAAGTCATGGTTCTCGATGTGGACGAGGAGCGTCGCCGCATCTCGCTGGGCATGAAGCAGACCCAGGCCAATCCGTGGGAAGCGTTCGCTGCGATCCACAAGAAGAACGACCGCGTGTCGGGCCAGATCAAGTCGATCACCGACTTCGGCATCTTCATCGGTCTCGACGGCGGCATCGACGGCCTCGTGCACCTGTCCGACATCTCCTGGCAGGCCACAGGCGAAGACCTCGTGCGTCAGTTCAAGAAGGGCGACACGGTTGAAGCCGTCGTTCTCGCGGTCGATCCGGAGCGCGAGCGCATCAGCCTCGGCATCAAGCAGCTCGAGCAGGATCCGTTCGGCCAGTACATGGCGAACAATCCGCGCGGCAGCATCGTCAACGGCACCGTGAAGGAAGTCGACGCCAAGGGCGCGACGATCGATCTCGGCGAAGGCGTCGAGGGTTACGTGCGTGTTTCCGATATCGCCAAGGAGCGTATCGAAGACGCGACGCAGCACCTCAAGGTCGGCGACAAGGTCGAGGCCAAGTACACCGGCATGGACCGCAAGAGCCGCATGCTGCAGTTGTCGATCCGTGCGAAGGACGACGACGAGCTGCAGTCGGCGCTCGAGGAATACCAGTCGAATACCGGCGGTACGACGAAGCTCGGTGCGTTGCTCAAGGAACAGTTGAACAACAAGTCCGAGTAATCGCTGTAAAACAAGCGCGGCCCGGAGCATTCCGGGCCGCGTGCGGTCTACGCATTGAACCTACAGGGATTGCTTACATGACCAAGTCGGAGCTCATCCAAGCTTTGGCCTCGCAACAAAATCATCTGGCGTTCAATGACGTCGAACTCGCCGTCAAAAACGCGCTCGAACAGATGAGCCAGGCCCTGGCTCAGGGCGAGCGTATCGAGATCCGCGGCTTCGGCAGCTTCTCGCTGCACTTCCGGCCGCCGCGCATGGGCCGCAATCCGAAGACCGGCACCGCCGTTGCGTTGCCAGGCAAACACGTGCCGCACTTCAAACCCGGCAAGGAATTGCGCGAACGCGTCAACCAGCACCTGGCACGCGCCTGATCGCGCGTCATCAGTCCTTCACCGGACGTCCGCTGCTCGGCACCGCTGTCGCACTTAGGCGATAATCGCCTCGTCGCCTACGGATTTCGCGCATGCGTCTCGCTTTCATACTGCTCGCTCTCCTTTTCGCCATGCTCGGCGCCCTGTTCGGCGCGCTGAACAGCGAGAGCGTGCCTCTCGATTTCTATTACGCGCAGTCGCAGTTTCCGAAAGGTGCCGCGCTGCTGCTCGCGTTGCTGCTCGGCTGGATACTCGGCGGGCTGCTCGTGTACCTGTCACTCGTCCCGGGTTTGCGCCGACGCGTTCGCGCGCAGGCGCGCGAGCTCAAGCGATTCAACCGCGAACACGCGCCGCACGGGGCGGATGCGGGTGAAGGCAAGGAGCTGATCCTGCGCCAGCCTGGCGACGCCTGATGGATATCACCCACGTTTTCGCCCTCGTCGCAGCTTGCCTGTTGCCGTTTGCGGCAGCGTCGGGCTGGTACTTCGGCCGGAGAGCGAGCGAGCGTTCGCGCCGCGTGCGCGTCAGCGAGCTTTCGTCGAGTTACTTCCGCGGCCTCAACTACCTGCTGAACGAACAGCCCGACAAGGCGATCGAGGTGTTCCTGCAACTCGCCGAGTTCAACCGCGACACCGTGGAGACGCATCTCGCGCTCGGCAATCTCTTCCGCCGCCGAGGCGAGGTCGATCGGGCGATCCGCGTGCATCAGCACCTGATTGCGCGGCCGAATCTGTCGGAGGAGGAGAAGACGATCGCGCTGCTCGAACTCGGCGAGGACTACATGCGCGCCGGCCTGCTCGACCGTGCCGAAACGCTGTTCACCGACCTCGTGGCGATGGACGCGCAGGTGCCGTCGGCCTTGCGTCACCTGATCGGCATCTACCAGCACGAAAAGGACTGGAACAAGGCGATCGAACATGCCCGCCGGCTCGAGAAGATCACCGGCGAATCGCAGGGCGCGGTGATCGCGCAGTTCTATTGCGAAATCGCCGAGCAGGCGCGCGCAGCCAAGAACTTCGGCGAAGCGCACGCGGCGCTGGAGCAGGCGTTCGAAAGTCAGCCCGAAAGCGTACGCGCGCAAATCGTGCTCGGCCATCTCGATCTGCAGCAGGGCGACGTCAAGGCCGCCGCGACCGCATTCGAGCGCGTGGCGACGCTCGACGTCGACTACGTGCCCGAGATTCTGCCTCAGCTGCTCGATTCATACGCGCGCCTGGGGCAGATGCAGCGCGCGGAGAAATTCCTGCTCGACCACATCGACCGCTCGCACGGCGTCGCACCGGTGATCGCACTCGCCAAGCTTTTCGCGAGCACGCGCGGCGAGACGATTGCGATCGAATTCCTGCGCCGCCAGCTGCGCCAGCGCCCGTCGATCCGCGGTCTCATGACCTTGATCGTGACCGATCTGCACCGCTCACAAGGCGAGGCGCGCGACAACCTGCTCGTGCTGCAGGACCTGACGCGCCGTCTGCTCGAAGGGCAGGCGGCCTACCGCTGCACGCGCTGCGGTTTCGGCGCGAAGTCGCATCATTGGCAGTGTCCCAGCTGCAAGACCTGGGGATCGGTGCGGCCCATCCACGGCGTCGCCGGCGAATAGGGACGTGCGCGGTCGAGCGGTCAACGACGCCTCGCCCATCCGGCCGGATCGAGCCGCGTGAGCGGGCCCTGGAGCGTGCAGTGGTGGCTCGCCGTTGGCGCATCCATCGCGCTGTCCGCGCTCGTCACCTGGCTCGCGATCCTCTACGCGCTGCGGCGAAATCTGCTCGACCAGCCCGGCCCGCGGCGCTCGCACAGCGTGCCCACGCCGCGTGGCGGCGGCATCGGCATCGTCGTCTCCGCAGTCGTCGCGTGCGCGATCGTCGGGATGTCCGCCAATGCGCATGCGGCCGCGCACGCGATCGCGGCCATTGTCATCGTGGCGGCCGTCGGCTGGATCGACGATCACGGCGGGCTGGCCGCACGCTGGCGGCTGCTCGCGCACTTCGCCGCGGCGATCGTGCTCTTGCTTCCGCTATTCGGCCCCGCAGCGCACGTCGCAGGCACGGGAGGGCAGGTCGTGCTGACAGTGGCCGCGTTCGTTTTCGCCATCGTCGCCTGCGCCTGGTCGATCAACCTGCACAATTTCATGGACGGCATCAACGGTCTCCTCGCACTGCAGGCGACCTTCGTCTTCTGCGCGCTCGCGCTTTGCGACGTACGCGGCTTCGACACGTCGTACACGACGCTGCTGATGCTGTGGGCGGCGGCCACCCTGGCGTTCGTGCCGTTCAATTTTCCGCATGCGCGCATCTTCATGGGCGACGTGGGCAGCGGCGTCCTCGGCCTGCTCGTCGCCGCGGCGGTGATCTGGCAGGCGGATTCGCGCGGCGCGGTCCTCGCGACCGGCGTCATCGCCTGCTCGGCGTTCGTCACCGACGCGACCTGCACGCTGCTCTCGCGCATGATCCGCGGCCGGCGCTGGTACGGCGCGCATCGCGAGCATCTCTACCAGTGGCTTGCGCGCAGCGGTTTCTCGCATGCGGGTGTCGTCGCGTCGTACATGGGCTGGAACTTGTGCGTGGTCGTACCGGTCTTGTATCTGGCCAATCGCGACTATCATGCCCCGTCCGCCGCAGGCAGCCTGATCCGGCAGTCGGGTAGCGGGTTCGTTTGCGGAATGGGTTACGCGATCGCCACCTATGCGCTCGCCGTCGCCGTCTGGATCGCCGGCAAGCGCTGGTGCCTGAAAAAAGCGAAAATGCTATAACGAAGGACGAAGTAGAGCCGCCTTGTCCACCATGCAGCCGCGCAGCCTCATTGCCGCGATCCATCCGCGTCTCGCCGTCGTCCTGCACGACCTGGCGATGGTCTGGCTCGCATGGATCGCCGTGCATTGGCTGCGCTACAGCGTCGAGCCGGTCGCGCCGCCGGCCATGTGGTTCGCTCCGGAAACCGCGCTCGTCGTGCTCGTCCAGGGCCTCGTCCTGTGGTGGACCGGGTTGTACAAGGGGCTCTGGCGCTTCGCGAGCCTGCCCGACCTGTGGAACATCCTGCGCGCCGGCATATTCGGCGCGCTCGGCATCGCGATCGCGCTGTTTCTGTACAACCGACTCGCGACCGTGCCGCGCGCGGTGCTCGTCGTCTATCCCGCGTTTCTCGTGGTCTTCCTCGGCGGGCCACGCCTTGCGTATCGTTACTGGAAGGACAGCCGTTTCGACCTCGCGCGCGGCACGCCGCCCAAGCGCGTGCTCGTGCTCGGCGCCGGTCGCGCGGGCGAGGCGCTGATCCGCGAACTGCTGCACCAGAATCGCTACCGGCCGGTCGGCATTCTCGACGACAACGCGTCATTGCGCGGCGCAAAGGTGCACGGCGTCCCAGTGCTCGGCACGCTCGAACAATTGCCCGAACTGGCCGGCGAAGTCGCCGCGCAGATGCTGCTGATCGCGATGCCTTCGGCCGGCAACGCGCAGATGCAGCGCGTCGTCGGCCTGTGCGAGCAGGCCAACGTGCAGTTCCGCACCGTGCCGCGGCTGCAGGACGTCGTCGCGGGCCGCATGAGTTTCAACGAACTCAAGGAAGTCGCGATCGAGGATCTGCTCGGCCGCGAACCCGTGCAGCTCGACTGGACCGCGATCCGCACCGGCCTGTCGGGCAAGCGCGTGCTCGTGACCGGCGGCGGCGGCTCGATCGGCGCCGAACTGTGCCGGCAGGTCGCGCGACTCGGCGTCGAGTCGCTGACCGTGCTCGAGCTGTCGGAATACAACCTCTACAAGATCGAGCAGGAACTGCGGCAGGAATTCCCCGAGCTGCTGTTCAACGCCGTGCTCGGCGACTGCGTCGATACCGCCGTCTGCGAACGCATTTTCAGCCAGACGCGGCCGCAAATCGTCTTCCACGCCGCGGCCTTCAAGCACGTGCCGCTGCTGCAGTCGCAGCTGCGCGTCGCGTTCCGCAACAACGTGCTCGGCACGCAGGTGACCGCGCAGGCAGCCGATCGCTTCGGCGCGGACTGCTTCGTGCTGATTTCGACCGACAAGGCCGTCAACCCGACGAGCGTGATGGGCGCCTGCAAGCGCGCGGCGGAGATCTTCTGCCAGAACTTCTCCCCGCGATCGAGCACGCGCTTCATCACCGTGCGGTTCGGCAACGTGCTCGATTCCGCCGGCAGCGTCGTGCCGTTGTTCCGCGAGCAGATCCGCTCCGGCGGCCCGGTGACCGTGACGCACCCCGAGATCTCGCGGTATTTCATGACGATCCCCGAAGCCTGCCAGCTCATCCTGCAGGCGAGCGTGCTGGGGCAGGGCGGCGAGATCTTCGCGCTCGACATGGGCGAGCCGGTCAGGATCAGCTACCTCGCCGAGCAGATGATCCGCCTCGCGAACAAGACCCCTGGACGCGACGTGCACATCGTCTACACGGGCCTGCGGTCGGGCGAAAAACTCTTCGAGGAACTCTTCCATCCGCAGGAAAGCTACAGCAGCACGAGCCACGCGAAGATTTTCCTCGCCCAGCCACGCTCGATGTCGTGGGAGCTGCTCAACGCGCAACTCGTCAAGGCTGCGACCGCGGTGCGCGACTACGACGAGGACACGTTGCGACGCTGCCTCACGTCTCTGCTGCCCGAGTTCGCGCAACGCGACGAGGGCGTCAATGCGGAAGTCGTGTCGATCACGCGAAATCAGGCCTGATAGCAACGAGTCGGACGCGGATTTCGCGGATTGACGCGGATCGTTCCCGTTGCCGACAATGTCCTATCCGCGCGAATCTGCGTTGATCCGCGTCCTAAGTCTTCGAGATATGGAGTAGCAATGAATCGACCGTTGCGCAAAGTCGTATTCCCCGTCGCCGGTCTCGGCACGCGTTTCCTGCCGGCGTCGAAGGTCGTCGCCAAGGAGATGCTGCCGGTGCTCGACAAGCCGCTGATCCAGTATGCGGTCGACGAAGCGGTCGATGCGGGCGCAGACACGCTCGTGTTCGTGACGAACCGCTACAAGCATGCGATCGCCGATTACTTCGACGTTGCGTTCGAACTCGAACACAAGCTCGAGAAGGCCGGCAAGAAGGAACTGCTCGCCGCGGTGCGCGACGTGCTGCCGAAGCACGTGCGCTGCGTCTTCGTGACGCAGGCCGAGGCGCTCGGCCTCGGCCACGCCGTGCTTTGCGCGAAACCCGTCATCGGCGACGAGCCGTTCGGCGTGATCCTGCCCGACGACCTGATCTGGCACCACGCCGGGGGCTCCGGGCGCGCTGCGCCAGATGGCGGAGTTCGCCGGCGCGAAGAATGCGAGCGCGATTGCCGTCGAGGAAGTGCCGCACGAGGATACGGGCAAATACGGCATCGTCGATGCGACGCAAACCAGCGACCGCGCCGCGCTGATCAGGCACGTCGTCGAAAAACCGAAGCCCGAGGTCGCCCCCTCGAATCTCGCGATCGTCGGCCGTTACGTGCTGCCGGGCCGCATCTTCGAACTGCTCGAGAAGACGAAGCCCGGCGCCGGCGGCGAGATCCAGCTCACCGATGCGATCGCCGCGCTGCTCGCCGACGACAAGGTCTACGCCTATCGTTTCGACGGCACGCGTTTCGACTGCGGCAGCAAGCTCGGCCTCGTCAAGGCGACGCTGCATTTCGCGCTGCAGGACCCGACGCTCGCCGACGCAACGCGGGCCTTCGTCGCGGCGACGCCGAGATAACCGGGATGAAACTGTGATGGGCTTCTTGCGGCTGCCTCGTCGCGATCGCTCCACGTGCCGTCCGAGCCCGCCGCTCGCATTCGTTTTCGAGGATCCGCATGGACCTGAGCTACATCCTCAATCACCTCGGCGAAGAGCGCGAACACTATCGCGGCGCCGTGTCGCCGCCGATTTTCCAGTCGTCGATCTTCGCATTCCCGACCGTCGATGCGTTCCGCGAGGGTTTCCGCGACGAATTCCGCCGCACGACCTACACGCGCGGCAACAATCCGACCGTCGAGATCCTGCGCAAGAAAGTCGCCGCGCTCGAGGGTGCCGAAGACTGCCTGATGTTCGGCAGTGGCGCCGGGGCGATCTCGGCGGCCGTGATCGCGAGCGTCGCGGCCGGCGACCATGCGATCTGCGTCGCGCGGCCCTATTCGTGGACGCGCGCCGTCCTGCGCGATCTGCTGGGCCGCTTCGGCGTGACGACGAGCTTCATCGACGGAACCGACATCGGCAATTTCGAACGCGCGATGACGGCGCAGACGAAGCTCATCGTGCTCGAAAGCCCGAATTCGATGACGTTCGAGCATGCAGGATCTTGCCGCGGTCGCCAGGCTCGCGCAGGCGCGCGGCATCCGCACGCTGTGCGACAACAGCTATGCGACTCCGCTCAACCAGTCGCCGATCGCGCTCGGCATCGACATGGTCGCGCATTCGGCGACCAAGTATCTCAACGGCCACAGCGACGTCGTCGCCGGCGCGCTGTGTGCGCAGCGAAGCGATCATCCGCGACGTGTTCAAGGGTCCGTACATGACCTGCGGCGCGATCCTGTCGCCGCACGACGCGTGGCTGATGATTCGCGGCCTGCGCACGCTGGCCGTCCGCATGGAGCGCGTCGCGCAGACGACGCGCGATGTGCTCGCGTTCCTGAGCGGCCATGCGAAGGTCGAACGCGTCTACTACCCGCACGACGGCATCGAATCCGCAATTCCGCCTCACGCAGGCACAGACGCGCGGCGCGAGCGGGCTGCTGACCGTACAGCTGCGCGTACCGGACATCGCCGCCGTGGAGCGCTTCTGCGACGCGCTCAAACGATTCCTCATGACCGTGTCGTGGGGCGGCTACGAGTCGCTGCTTTTCCCGGTCTGCGCGGTGTATCCGGCCAGCGCGCCGCTGCAACCGGTCGGCGGTCTGCCGTTGAGCCTCGTTCGGCTTTCGGTCGGCCTCGAGGAACCCGAAGTGCTGATCGCCGATCTGGAGCAGGCGCTCGCGAAGATCTAGCGAGCGCAACCCTCTCGGCTCAAGCAGCAAGGGATTGCAACTCCGTCGGAAGATGCTTATCGGTGATCTTCGCGGCGGATTCTTCGGCGGCTCCGGCGGCGGCGATCGGCCGGCTGGCAGCGAGATGGACGCCGGTTATGAAATGCCCGCAAGACACTGCGCACGCGCGCACAGATCGAGCGTGCGCGGGGCAACGAACCTCGGCGCCAGCGATGAGAATATCTGACGTGCACGCGTTGACTCTTTCATGCGCTGTTTTGCGTTTATCCGACAACCCTGGTGCATCTCTATTTCCACTGAAACGTAACCCAGGGTTCGTCATTCCCGCGAACGCGGGAATCGAGCGACTCCGGCTTGTGCGTCCTGCAAAGAGCGAAAGGCACTGGATTCCCGCTTTCGCGGGAATGACGAGCAAGGAGGCGCGCAAGGTTCCGGTAGGGAGGAGCCTGCAGGTCTCGCGCAGCGAGGCGCGGGCAAGGTCTTGAGCAGGCAAAGTTGGGCAAGGTTTTCACTAGTGGAGCGGCAAGGTCACAAGGTCTGTGTTCGAGCAGACCAGCGTGTTCGAACGATGTTTGCATGATCGAGGGATGGTTGAAGGTCGGAACCAGGGTTCAACGGCGTCGCAGCAGGTTTTGCCCGCAGCCACGCCGAACGACAGCGATTGGACTGCGCTGCGCCTCGCCATCGCCACGCAATGCCACGGGTTTGCCACGATAATCGGCAAAGCTAAGTTTGGGTTCGTGTAGTCGTGCCACCCGATCGCCGGTGGGCGCGACAACGCAGTCCACGAACCACATGGAAGTTTTCAGGAATTGAATTGCCGCGTTCGCGAACGCGGTCGTCACGTCACAACCAGTGGATGATCGGATCATGGGGTTTCTGCGCTTTCTGTTGAGTTTGCCGCTCTTGTTGCTGCGAGGAATCGGCTGGGTTCTCCAGCAAATATTCGGACGCGTCGCCTGGCAGCCCGTCGGCTGGCAGCGTGCGGTGGGGCGCGGGACGGTCAAGGTCGGCGCCGACGTCAGGCAGCGCCCGGGCCGCGCGCTCGGCATCCTCGTCGCGGTCCTCGCGATCGGGGCAGGCGGCTGGTCCGGCTACAAGGCCTGGCGCGATCGGCCCAAGCCGATCCAGGAAGCGCCGTCGGCAATGAAGACGCATGCGCCGCTCCTGACCGGCTACGACGAGACCGAGCGCAAGCCGATCGTGCATCCGCTGCGCATCGATTTCTCGCGCTCGACCGCGCCGATCGCGCTCGTCGGCAAGCAGACGACCGCGGGCATCACGCTGAGTCCCGAACTCGCCGGCACCTGGACGTGGCTCACGGATCGCGAGCTCGATTTCCAGCCCAAGGACGACTGGCCGGTCGGCCAGAATTTCAGCGTCCGTTTCGATCCGAAAGTCGCCTTCGCCGAACACGTGAAAGTCGACAAGGACGAAACCACGTTCGCGAGCGCGCCGTTCAAGGCGACGGTCGCCTCCGGCGAGTTCTATCAGGATCCGACCGATGCAACGGCCAAGAAAGCCGTCATCCAGGTCGGATTCACTCATCCGGTCGACACGGTGAGTTTCGAGAAAGCGATCGCGCTCAAGCTCAGTCAGCCGAAGAACACGAGCGTCGCGAAGAAGTTCGTCGTCAGCTACGACGAGCGCAAGGTCAACGCGTTCATCCATTCCGAACCGCTGGCGATTCCGACCGACGACGAGGTGCTCGAACTATTCGATTGACGCGAGCGTGCATGCGGCGCGCGGCGGCCCGACGATCGAGAAGGTGCTCGAAGGGCGCGTCGCGGTACCGGGTCTGTACAGCCTCAGCATCGCCGACATCAGCGCAACGCTCGTCGACAACGCGCGTTTCGAACCCGAGCAGGTACTGCTCGTCGGTGCGTCGCAGAGCGTCAACGAGCGCGACGCCGCGCACGCGGTCACGGCGTGGCTGTTGCCGAAATTCAATCCGAAGACGCCCGAGGACGAACGCGGCGACGTCCCCTACCAGTGGGGCGACTCCGAGATCGACGAAGCGCTGCTCAAGGGTTCACAGAAACTCGTTCTCGAGGCGATTCCCGCGGAGCACGACTACGCCGAACTGCAGAGCTTCAAATACCACGCCGATCACGGGCCGCTACCTCTACGTCCGCGTCGAGAAGGGACTGAAATCGTTCGGCGGTTACGTACTCGGCAAGCCCGCAACGCAGGTCGTGCAGGTGCCGGAGTATCCGCGCATGCTCAAGTTCATGGCCGACGGGGCGCTGCTGTCGCTGAGCGGCGAGAAACGCGTCGCCGTCATCGCACGCAACGTGCCCGGCATGGAACTCGAGGTCGCCCGCGTGCTGCCCGACCAGTTGCAGCACCTCGTCGCGTTCAACCGCGGCAGTTACGCCAAGCCGCAGCTCTATTCGCTGAGCCCAGACCAGATCACCGAACGCTTCGTGCAGAAGATTCCGTTCGGCGAGACCGACCCGGGCAAGGCCCACTTCGAGGGCGCCGAACTCGGCAAGTATTTCAGCAACGGCGCGAATGCGCGCCACGGCGTCTTCCTGCTCAAGCTCGCCGAGCTCAAGCCCGAGGCGAAGAAGGCCGAGATCGACCCGAATGCCGAGGAACCCGACAATTCGGATGACTCAGGCATCGCGAACGAAGGCGAGATGGAAGGCGACGGGCAGGCGGCGCCCGACGGCACGATCGTCGGCGACTCGCGCCTGATCGTCGTCACCGACCTCGGCATGATCACGAAGCGCTCGCTCGACGGCAGCCAGGACGTCTACGTGCAGTCGATCAAGGGCGGCGTGCCGGTCGACGGCGCGAACGTCGATGTCGTCGGCAAGAACGGCCAGACGCTCGTCACGCGCGCGACCGACGCAGCCGGTCACGTGCACTTCGACCCGCTCGACGGCATGACGCGCGAGAAGACGCCCGCGATGTTCGTCGTGCGCAAGGGCGATGATCTCTCGTTCCTGCCGATCGGCGAGCACGACCGCGCGCTCGATTTTTCGCGCTTCGACATCGGCGGCGAACGCAACGCGAAGAACGCCGGCCGCCTCACGGCGTACCTGTTCTCCGATCGCGGCATCTATCGTCCGGGCGACACGTTCCACGTCGGCGTCGTCGTGCGCGCGGCCGACTGGACGCAAGCCGCTGGACGGCATTCCCCTGGTCGCCACGATCACCGATGCGCGCGGTTCGGTCGTCGAGCAGCGCAAGCTGCGTCTCGACACGGCGGGCTTCTCGCGGTCGATCACACGACGCAGGAAAGCGCACCCACGGGCAGCTGGAACGTCAACATCTACATCGTCAAGGACGGCAAGGCCGATGTGCAGATCGGCTCGACCTCGCGTGCAGATCAAGGAATTCCTGCCCGATCGCATGAAGGCCGATGCGAAGCTCTCGCAGAGCGCGCCCGACGGCTGGGTCAAGCCCGAAAATCTCAAGGCGCTGTTCACGCTGCAGAACCTGTTCGGAACGCCCGCACAGGATCGCCGCGTCGAGGCGACGCTCACGCTGTCGCCGTCGGTGCCGAGTTTCCGCGGCTATGCCGACTACCACTTCTTCGATCCGCAGCGCGCGAAAGAGGGCTACACCGACGCGCTCGGCGAGCGCAAGACGAACGAAAAGGGCGAGGCCGAATTCCCGCTCGACCTCACGAAATACGTCGGCGCGACCTATCAGCTGCGCTTTTTCGCGAAAGGCTACGAGGCCGAAGGCGGCCGCAGCGTCGCGGCCGAGACGCGCGCAGCTCATTTCCTCGCTCGATTACCTGATCGGCGCGAAGACCGACGGCACGCTCGATTTCGTCCAGCGCGGCGCGAAGCGCAGCGTCAATCTCATCGCGATCGATCCGAACGCGAAGAAGACGGCCGTCGCTGACCTCAAGCTTGCGGTGATCGAACGTCGCTACGTATCGATCCTGACCAAGCAGGATTCGGGCGTGTACAAGTACGAGTCGAAGGCGAAGGACGTGCTCGTCTCCGAAACGCCGCTCAAGATCGCCGCGGCCGGCAACGACGTGCCGCTGCCGACCGACAAGCCCGGCAGCTATCGCGCTCGTCGTGCGCGACGCGCTCGGCGATGAGCTCAATCGCGTCGAGTACAGCGTCGCGGGCGAGGCCAACCTGACGCGCTCGCTCGAGCGCAACGCCGAGCTGCAGCTCGCGCTGTCGAAGCACGACTACGCGCCGGGCGAGGACATCGAAATCGCGATCCGCGCGCCGTACGCGGGCAACGGCCTGATCACGATCGAGCGCGACAAGGTTTACGCGCACCAGTGGTTCAAGGCCGCGACGTCGGGGTCGGTGCAGAAGATCACGGTGCCGAAGGATTTCGAGGGCAACGGCTACGTCAACGTGCAGTTCGTGCGCGATCCGTCGTCCGACGAGATCTTCATGAGTCCGCTGAGCTACGGCGTGGTGCCGTTCTCGGTCAACCGCGACGCGCGCCGCGACGTTCTGACGGTCGACGTGCCGACGCTGGTCAAGCCCGGCGACACGCTCACGATGAAGGCGCAACGTCGCGCAGTCGGCGCGCGTCGCCGTGTTCGCGGTCGACGAAGGCATCCTGCAGGTCGCCCGCTACAAGCTCGGCGACCCGCTCGACTTCTTCTTCCGCAAGCGCATGCTCGACGTGAAGACGAGCCAGATTCTCGATCTGATCCTGCCCGAGTTCTCGAAGCTCGATCAGCATGGCGGCACCCGGCGGCGACGCCGACGACCTGCTGAGCCGGCATCTGAATCCGTTCAAGAAGAAGCATCAGCAGCCGGTCGCGTACTGGTCGGGCATCGTCGACATCAAGGACCATCGCGACTTCACCTGGACCGTGCCAGATGACTTCAACGGCAAGCTGCGCGTGATGGCCGTCGCGGTGCGCGCCGACCGCATCGGCATCGTGCAGAACTCGACCACGGTGCGCGGCGATTTCGTGCTGTCGCCGAACGTGCCTGGCATGGTCGCGCCCGGCGACGAATTCGAAGTCAGCGTCGGCGTCGCGAACAATCTCACCGGCCTCGGCGGCAAGGAAGCGCCGATCAAGGTCACGCTCGCGCCATCGGCCGGCGTCGAGATCGTCGGCGCCGCCAGACCAGGAGATCAAGCTCGGCGAGATGCGCGAGGGCGTGCTCGTCTACAAGTTGCGCGCGAAGGAGACGCTCGGCGCCGCGAAGCTCGACTTCAAGGCGGCATACGCCGACAAGGCCGCGAAGATCGGCACCGAAGTCTCGGTGCGGCCGGCGTCGGCGTATCGGACCGACCTCATCGTCGGCGACCTCGACAAGGGCAGCGCCGACATCAAGCCGCTGCGCGACATGCACGACGCATTCGCCAAACGCGATGTTGCCGCGTCGTACACACCGCTCGTGCTCGCGCAGGGACTCTCGGCCTATCTCGCCGACTTCCCGCATCGCTGCACCGAGCAGCTCGTGAGCCAGGGCATGCCCGCGCTCGTGTTCGGCTCGCATCCCGAATATGGGCAGATCAAGACCGGCGTCAGCAAGAACGAATCGGATGCGAAATCCGCGGCGGCGCTGCAGGCCTTGTTCGCCGTCATGCACTCGCGCCAGAACGGCGAGGGCGGCTTCGGCCTGTGGACCGCGACGCCGGTTTCGGAGCGCTACGTGTCGGTCTATGCGATGCAGTTCCTGATCGAGGCGAAGGAGCGCGGCCAGCGCCTGCCGGGAGACATGCTCGATGCCGGCAACAAGTACCTGTTCCAGCTCGCTGGCGACGAGAGCGACGGTTCGCTCGACGGCCTGCGCGAACGCGCGTTCGCGGCGTACCTGCTGACGCGACAGGGCACCGTGACGACGAACTACCTCGCCGCCGTGCAGAAGCGGCTCGACGACAGTTACAAGGACAGCTGGCACGACGATCTCGCTGCGGCGTACCTCGCCGCGTCGCTCAAGCTGCTCAAGCAGGACAAGGAAGCCGACCGCCTGATCGACGGTCCGCAGAAGGTGCTGACGCGCGCGGTCATCGAGAACGCCTACCGCTTCGCGCGCTACTACGACCCGCTCGTGCGCGACGCGGCGATGCTGTACGTGATCTCGAAGCACTTCCCCGAGCGCGCGACGTGCACTGCCGCCGACGGCGCTTGCCAACATCGTGCGCCCGATCCAGCGTGGCTGGTACAACACGCTGTCGTCGGCGACAGGCGATCCTCGCGCTCGATGCCTACGCCGCGCAGGGCGGAGAGGGCAAGCTGACGCTTGAGCGAGCTGCACAAGGACGGCTCGACCACGCCGATCACGACGCAGCCGGGCGCGCTCGTGCGCGGCGTGTTCGACTCGGCCGCGGTCGCACTGCGCGTCGACAACGCGGCCGATGCGCATGTCTGGTATGCAGCGAGCCAGGCCGGCTTCGATCGCAGCCCGCCGACGAGCGAGCTAAAGCAGGGCCTCGAGATCGTGCGCGAATATACCGATGCGGCAGGCAAGCCGATCACGGCGGCCACGCTCGGGGAAGAACTCGACGTGCATCTCAAGATCCGCGCGACCGAGGCCGACAGCATCGGCAACATCGCGATCGTCGACCTGCTGCCGGGCGGCTTCGAGCCTGTACTCACGCCACCGCCCGCGCCCGCCGAGGACGCGAATGCCGATGCCAACGCGCAGCCCGCAGCCCGCGCCGGCATGGCGCTCGCCGATCGGCCTGCCGGGTTCGACCTGGAATCTGTCGTACGCCGACGTGCGCGACGACCGCGTCGTGATCTACGGCACCGCGAACCGCAGCGTCTCCGAGTTCGTCTACCGCATCCGCGCGACCAACGCCGGCACGCTTCATCGTGCCGCCGGCGTATGGCGAATCGATGTATGACCGTACGATCCAGGCGCGATCGCTGGGCACGAAAATCCAGGTCTCGAAAAAATGATGCGTAAAGGCACTGTGCTCAAGGAGAAACCGCGTAGGGGCGCGATTCATCGCGCCCACCTCTTTCTCGCATATGCAACAAATGACGGTTCCATTCCCACAACGCAGATCGCTGCGCCTGCGCCACTACGACTATGCACGACCCGGGATGTATTTCGTGACCATCTGCACGCGCGATAAAGTCTGCCTGTTCGGCTCGATAGTCGACGAGGCCATGCAATTGAACGCTCTGGGTTCCATTGTCGGGAATTGCTGGCGAGCATTGCCACCCATTATCCGCAGGTCGGTCTGGACGAATTTGTCGTGATGCCCAATCACATTCACGGAATCGTCGTTCTTGGGGTGGAGCAAGAGCCGGGCGCGATGAATCGCGCCCCTACGACACTCGGCGAAGTCATGCGTTCATTCAAAGCGCGTTGCACTCGGCTATGCGCCGACGCCATCGGCGGAGGTTGCCCTGATCGCGTTCTTTGGCAGCGCAACTATCACGAACATGTGATTCGCAACGAAGCCGACCTGGATCGCATTCGACAATACGTCAGCCACAATGCTGCGCAATGGGCAATGGATCGGAACAATCCGGATCGCCAACCAGGAATTACTGAGCGCGTTTCGACGCGGCAATTCTGAGATATCGTGATGTCGTCGCTCGTTCAATTCATACGCCGACGGCAGAACCCGCTGATGGCTCTGCTGCTGCTCGCGATCACGCTGGTGGGTATCCGCCTCTGGCCTCATGCGCCGCTGTCGCAACTCGAGCCGTCATCGACCGCGGTCTACGACGACCACGGCCGCCTGCTGCGGCTGACGCTCGCGAGCGACGATCGCTACCGGCAGTGGGTGCCGCTCGCGCAGATGCCGGCTGCGCTCGTGCAGGGCGTGATGCTGCACGAAGACGCGTGGTTCCGCTGGCATCCGGGGTTCAACCCGGTCAGCCTCGCGCGCGGCGCGTGGGTGACCTACGTTCGTGGCGGCAATCGCCAGGGCGGCTCGACCCTGACAATGCAGCTCGCGCGCCTCGTCTACGGCCTCAACACGCGCACGCCCGGCGGCAAGCTGCGCCAGGTATTGCGCGCGGCCGAGCTCGAGCTCTGCTATTCGAAGGACGCGATCCTCGAGGCGTATCTCAACTACGCGCCTTACGGCCGCAACATCGAAGGCGCAGGCGCGGCGAGCCTCATCTATTTCGACAAACCCGTCGCGCAACTGTCGCTGCCCGAAGCGCTGACGCTGGCGGTGATACCGCAGGATCCGAGCCGGCGCTCGACGGCCTTCGAGCGCGGCGCTGAAGGCCTGCCCGAACCTGGGGCGTCTTCGCCAGGTGAAGAGGCGCTGGATTTCCGCGTTCGCGGGAATGACGAGCTGGAGAGTGCTCCGAAAGCGCCGCCGGCGCGCGGCGAACGAAAATCCGCAATCGAACGGGGTCTCGACGGCACCGAGCTCATCAACGCGCGGCTGACCGCAGCGCGCGCACGCCTGTTCAAGCGCTGGGTGGCCGCGCACCCGGAAGACGCCTCGATGGCGTCGTTGATGCGGCTGCCGCTGCGCCTGCGCTCGCCGCAGAACCTGCCATTTACCGCGCCGCATTTCGTCGAGGAGGTGCTCACCGACGCGCGCCTCGATGGCGCAACGACGCCTGTCGTGAAGACGACGCTGGATATCGACCTGCAGCGCGTGCTCGAACGCCAGGTCGCAAACCATGTTGCCCACGTCGGCGATCGCGGCGTGCGCAACGCCGTCGCGCTGCTGATCGACACGCGCGATCTGGGCATCAAGGCGCTCGTCGGTTCGGCCGACTACTTCGACAGGAGCATATCGGGGCAGGTCAACGGCGCGCTCGCGAAGCGTTCGCCGGGCTCCGCGCTCAAGCCGTTCGTCTACGCGCTCGGTTTCGATCAGGGCGTGCTCCACCCGCAGACCGTGCTGCGCGACGTGCCGACCGCGTTTGGCCCGTTCGCGCCCGAGAACTTCGACGGCCGTTTCCTCGGCCCGGTCACCGCGACCGAGGCCCTCGTGCGCAGCCGCAACATTCCGGCAGTCTATGTCGCATCGAAGCTGAAAAGCCCGGATTTCTACCAGTTCCTGAAAGACGCCGGCGTCGGCCGCATGGCCAGCGAGGACTACTACGGCCTCGCGCTCGTACTCGGCGGCGGCGAAGTGACGCCCGAGGAACTCGGCAAGCTGTATGCGACCCTCGCCAACCGCGGCCTGCTCGCGCCACTGCGGCGCCGCGCCGACGAACCACGCGCGCAGGGCGTGCGCGTGCTCAGCGACGAGGCGAGCTTCATGGTGCTCGACATGCTGCGGCAGAATCCGCGCCCCGACGACAGCGCGATCGCGCAGCCGGGCGGCCTGCCCGTGTACTGGAAAACCGGCACGTCGTGGGGCTTTCGCGACGCGTGGACCGCGGGCGCCGTGGGACCCTACGTGCTCGTCGTCTGGATCGGCAACTTCGACGGGAGCGGCAACCCCGCGTTCGTCGGCATCGAGGCCGCCGCGCCGCTGTTCTTCCACATCGTCGACGCCTTGCGCGCGCGCGATCCGCAGATGAGCGAACCCGCGCATGCGCCGCCGAGGAACCTCAAGCGCGTCGAGATCTGCCTCGCGAGTGGCGACTTGCCGAACGTCTGGTGCCCGCAGCGCGGGATGACCTGGTTCATTCCGGGCAAGTCGCCGATTCGCGTGAGCACGGTGCATCGGCCGATCGTGCTCGACGCGTCGACCGGGCAGCCCGCGTGTCCGCCGTACGACCCGCAGCGAACACGCACGGAAGTATTCGAGTTCTGGCCGTCCGACCTCGCACGCGTGTTCCGCCAGGCGGGCATTCCGCGGCGCACGCCACCACAGATACCGGACTGCACAGCCGCAGCCGACGACGGCCAGATTCCGCAGATCGTCTCGCCACTGCGCGGCGTCACCTATACACGCCGCGCAAGCCGCGAAGGCGAGGAGCGCATCGCCTTCAACGCGACGGTCGATGCGAGCGTGCATGAGGTCTACTGGTTCGTGGACGACGGCTACATCGGCAGCGTCAAGCCGGGCGAACCGCTGTTCTGGAAGCCGGCGCTCGCGGGCGAGTATACTTTGCGCGTCGTAGACGATCACGGCCACAGCGATTCGCGGCCGTTACGCGTCGCGCTCGTCGAATAGCTTTCGCAAATTGCGCCGGCCGGTGCGATGGATTGCGCCGCGATGAAGCCTCCGGCAGACCTGCCGGAACGGCTTGGGCTTCCTTCCGCGGACAAGCACAGCATCTCCGCTGCGCTTCTTTGGGCGCCGCGTCCGGACGAAGGGCGATACAATCGGATCGCTTCGCCACCTTCGTCTGGATCATCTTCGACCGGCGTATGGCGAACGACGTTCTTGCCGGAGATGTCATTCATGCGTTTTCTTATCGCATCGCTATTTTGCGTACTCGCCGGCTGCGCCTCGCTGCAAAAGCCCGCAACGCCGCCGGCCGCGCCGCAACCGCGAATCTTCGCCGGCTGGGCGGCGATCAACGGCGGCGGGCCACAGGCGCGTGCGACCAACACCGACTGGCACCTGCAGAACGACATGCGCCTGTCCGAGGCGGGCGGACGCGTGCCGTTGCATTGGCGCGATGGCGTGGCGACGGGCTACTCGCTCGAACTCAAGCATCAGACCTATCCCGATCGCAAGTTGACCGTATTGCAGCTCGAAGTGATCGAGGATGCCAACGGCAAGACGCTCACCTACATCTGGGCGGACGACGCGGCGTACGCGATCGGCCTCAATCTCGGCTGGCTGCAGGTCGGCCTGCAGGCGGAGCCCGCTGGCGCGCACAAGCAGTAAGCGCAGTCCGAGTCTGCAGCATCTGGCGCGCCATCTGACCGGGGCCGTGTACATCCCTCCGCGCTTGCAAGCAACGAGGCACGACAAGGATTTCCGCTTGCTGAACCGCTGCACGGCATGAAGCATCGGCTGAACACAATCGCAACATCCGCTTAGGAAAATTGTTTTATCCTCGACCGCCCGCCACATGGAGAAAGCTATGGCCACGAAACTCGAAAAAGTCGTCTACACCGCGCATGCGATCGCCACGGGCGGACGCGATGGTCGCGCGAAGACGTCCGACGGGCGCATCGACGTCGTGCTGAAGCCACCGAAGGAAATGGGCGGCACGGGCGAGGGCGTCAATCCCGAGCAGCTGTTCGCCGCGGGCTACGCCGCATGCTTCATCGGCGCGGTGAAATACGCGGGTACGCTCGCGAAGGTCGCGGTGCCGGCGGACACGTCGATCGACAGCTCGGTGAGCATCGGCCCGATTCCCGGCGGCTTCGGCATCGCAGTCGATCTCAAGATCTCGATACCAGGCGTCGATCGCGCGGTCGCGCAGTCGCTCGTCGACAAGGCGCACAACGAAATCTGTCCATACTCGAATGCGACCCGCGGCAACATCGAGGTTACGATCACGCTGGTCTGACTTTCCCCGATCGTAAGCGAATTGGAGCGATGCCGATGGAACGTCGTTACGACTACCTGATCGTCGGTGGCGGCATGACCGCCGACGCTGCGGCGAAGGCGATCCGCGAACGCGACGCGAACGCGAGCATCGGCCTCGTGGGCGACGATCCGCATGCGCCTTACGAACGACCGCCGTTGTCGAAGGCGCTGTGGAAAGGCGACAAGTCGGTCGAATCGATCGACCTCGATACGGCGAAAAGCGGTGCGACGCTGCACCTCGCCCGCACCGCGACGCAGCTCGATCGGGCGAAGCGGATAGTCATCGACGACGAAGGCGACAGTTATCTCTACGGGCGCCTGCTGCTCGCGACAGGCGCCTCGCCGCGGCGGCTCCCGTTCGCAGGCGACCGCGTCATCCATTTCCGCACGCTCGACGACTATCTGGCATTGCGGCGCCTCGCGCCGGCGGGTGCGAGCGTCGCGATCGTCGGCGGCGGGTTCATAGGCAGCGAAATCGCCGCCTCGCTCGCGACGGCAGGCTGCAAGGTGACGATGCTGTTCCCTGGCGCGGCGATCGGCGCGGGTCGCTACCCGCGCGATCTCGCGCAGTTCATCGACGCGTATTTCGAGAAGCGCGGTGTCGTGCTCAAGCCCGGCGTCAAGGTCGTCGATGGCAAAGTGTCTTCGGGCGGCGTCGAAGTTGCCTCCTCGGACGGCACGACCGCACGTTTCGACATCGTCGTGGCCGGCCTCGGCGTCACGCCGAATGTCTCGCTCGCGGAGAAGGCCGGGCTGAAAGTGGACAACGGCATCGTCGTCGACGATCGCCTGCGCACGAGCGATCCGCTCGTCTTCGCGGCGGGCGACGTCGCGAACTTCCACAATGCGGGGCAGGGCACGCGCATGCGTGTCGAACACGAGAATGCCGCGATCAGCATGGGCCATCACGCCGGACGCGTGATGGCGGGTGCAGACGAGGCGTACACGACGCAGCCGTATTTCTATTCGGACCTGTTCGACCTCGGCTATGAAGCGGTGGGCCAGCTCGACGATCGCCTCGACGTCGTCGCGAACTGGACCGAACCGTACCGCGAGGGCGTGATCTACTACCTCGACAATGGTCGCGTACGCGGCGTGCTGCTGTGGAACGTCTGGGGGCAGGTCGACGCCGCGCGCGAGCTCATCGCGTCGCCAGGCCCGTTCGACGCCGAGAGCGTCAGGAACCGGCTGCCGCGGCTCGCCTGACGTTCCGTCCGCCTACCAGATGCGCACGCGCTGTTCGGGCGCGATGTAGAGCTTCTGCCGGGCTTCACGCCGAAGACCTCGTACCAGGCGTCGATGTTGCGCACGGGTCCGTTGACGCGGAACTGGCGCGGCGAGTGCGGATCGCTGACGACCTGACGGCGCACCGCGTCGTCGCGCACCTTGCCGCGCCAGGCCTGCGCCCAGCCGAGGAACACGCGCTGGTCGCCGGTGTAGCCGTCGATCACGGGCGCCGGCTTGCCGTGCAGTGACGCGTGATAGGCGTCGAGCGCGAGCGTCAGGCCGCCGAGATCGGCGATGTTCTCGCCCATCGTCAGCTCGCCGTTGATATGCACGCCGGGCAGCGGCTCGAACGCCGAGTACTGCGCGCCGAGGATCTTCGCGCGCGCCTCGAACGCCTTCGCATCGTCGGCAGTCCACCAGTCGCGCAGCGCGCCTTCGGCGTCGATCTTGCGGCCCTCGTCGTCGAAACCGTGGGTCAGCTCGTGGCCGATCACGCCGCCGACGGCGCCGTAGTTGATCGCCGCGTCGGCGTTCGCATCGAAGATCGGCGGCTGCAGGATGCCGGCGGGGAAGACGATGTCGCGCAGCGATCCGTTGTAGGCGTCGTTCGTCTGCGGCGTCATCGTCCAGTCGCTGCGGTCGACGGGTCCATCCAGGCGGCCGACGTAGAAAGGCCAGTCGGCTGCGCCCGCGCGCACGACGTTGCCGATCAGGTCGTCGTCGCGCACGACGACGTTGGAGTAGTCGCGCGGATGATCGGGATAGCCGACCTTGATCGTGTAGGTCTCGAGTTTTTTGAGCGCTTCCTGTCTGGTCGCCGGGCTCATCCAGTCGAGCTTCTCGATGCGCGCGTGATAGGCGGCCTTGAGGTTGACGACGAGCTCCTCGATCTTCGCCTTCGACGCGGGCGGGAAGTACTTGGCCGTGTAGAGCTGGCCGACGGCCCAGCCGAGATTGCCGAACGTGTCGACGCGCTCGCCGACGCCGAAGTCGCCACCCGAGACCGCGTGCACGGCGCGCTTCCAGCGCACGGCCTGTTCGGTCTGGCCGAGCAGCGTGCGGTTGTGCATCTCGAAGTAGGCGTCGGCGAAAGGTTTCGAAAGATATGGCGCGGCGTTGTCCGCGATATGCAGCGCGTGCCACGCCTTGATCGTCTCGATCGGCGCCTGCGCATAGATCGTCGCGAGCTTTGGAAACGCCGTCTTCTCGGCGACGATCACGCGCTTGACGCCGCCGACGCCTGCTTCGCGCAGGAATCCTGACCAGCCGAATCCTGGCGCGAACTTGTCGAGCTCGGCATGCGTCATCGGATTGTAGATCGCGTTGAGGTCGCGCTGTTGCGTCTTCGTCCAGCTCGCGTCGGCGATCTTCGTCTCGAATGCGACGACGTCCTTCGCGGCGGCCTGCGGGTCCTGCCAGCCGACAAGTGCCAGCAGCTTCGCCGCGTAGGTCTCGTATGCGGCCTTCTGTGCGGCGAAGTCAGGCTTGAGGTAGTAGTCGCGATCGGGCAGACCGAGGCCGGCCTGGCCGACATACACGGCGTACGTCTTCGGATCCTTGAGATCGACGTCGATCTGGAAGTCGAACAGGCCGCCTTCGAAGATCCGTGTTCGTGCGCCCCATCAGCGCAGCGAGTTCGTCACGCGATTTCGCATGGCGCACCGCATCGAGCTGCGCCGAGATCGCCTTGGCACCCAGCGCTTCGATATGCGACTCGTCCATGAACGAGTTGTAGAACGCGCCGATCTTGCCTTCGATCGATTTTGGCTCGTGTCCACCCTGTTTCGCAGCGGCTTCCATCATGTCGTGCAGGCGCTGCTCGACGCGGTCGGTCATCGCGAGCCGCAGGGAATAGCCGGGCTTGTCGCCGGGAATCGCGGTCTTGTCGAGCCAGGCGCCGTTCGCGTAGCGGAAAAAGTCGTCGCCCGGTTTCGTCGCCTTGTCGGCGCCTTCGACGTCGAAGCCCCAGGCGCCATACTGCGGCGAGCCGCCCTGGGCGAGCGCGCCCACCGTCACCGCAAAAAGCGCGCAGGCCGAAACCGTCTTCAGAAATCCACCGCGCATATGCACTCTCCCGGGCTATTGACGTGGCCGCGAGCGTAGCAGTGCATGGAGGAAGGAAGAAACATGCCGAAAGTCCAAGCCCGACGTGCGGCCGGTTTGCTGCAGCGCAACGCGATGCCCGGTGCGCCACGTGTCGCTTCGGTCGGCACAGCGCGCTATGCGTGCGCCGAACGGAGCGTCAATGCGACAGCCAGGGTCACATCACGACGTTGCCGCTCTTTTCATGCGCGGCGCGCCGAGCTATCTTCGAGCGCACTGCGGCAATACTTGATTCCGGACCAGGTCCAGGGGAGTGCCATGACGTATTTCGTGACCGGAGCGACCGGCTTCATCGGCCGCAACCTCGTCGAGAACCTGATCGCGCGCAAGGGCACGATCTACTGCCTCGTGCGCAAGGGATCGCAGGACAAGTTCGAAGCCCTGCGCGAACACTTCGGCGACGAGGGCAAGCGCCTGATCGCGGTGAATGGCGATCTGTCCAAGCCTGCGCTCGGCGTAAGCCCCGCGCAGCGCAAGACGCTCGCAGGCAAGGTCAAACACTTCTTCCACCTCGCGGCGATCTACGACCTGACCGCGGACGCGCAGAGCCAGCATGCGGCAAATGTCGACGGCACGCGCCACGCAGTGCAACTCGCGGAACAGGTCAGGGCCGGCTGTTTCCATCACACGAGTTCGATCGCGGTTGCCGGCCTCTATCCAGGCGTTTTCCGCGAGGACATGTTCGCCGAGGCGGAAGACCTCGACAATCCGTATTTCAAGACCAAGCACGAGTCCGAAGCGGTCGTGCGGCGCGAGTGCAAGCGGCCGTTCCGCATCTATCGACCTGCCGTCGTCATCGGTCATTCGAAGACCGGCGAGATCGACAAGATCGATGGCCCGTACTATTTCTTCCGTACGCTGAAGAAACTGCGCCAGGCGCTGCCGCAATGGATGCCGGTGCTCGGCATCGAGGGCGGACGCGTCAACATGGTGCCGGTCGACTTCGTCGTCGACGCGATGGACCACATCGCGCACAAGCCCGGGCTCGACGGCCACTGCTTCCATCTCACCGATCCCGCGCCGCGGCGCATCGGCCAGGTTCTCAACCTTTTCGCGAGCGCGGGACATGCGCCGCAGATGTCGATGCGCCTCGACGCGCGCATGTTCGCGTTCATCCCGGGCGCCGTGAAGCAGGCGCTGGGCAGCCTGCCGCCGGTCAAGCGCTTCACGAGCGTCGTGCTGCGCGACCTCGGCATTCCGGCCGAGGCGCTCAAGCTCGTCAACTACCCGACGCGGTTCGACTCGCGCGAGACCGAACGCGCGCTCAAGGGCACGAAGATCCGCGTCCCCGACCTCGCCGACTACGCCTGGCGTTTATGGGATTACTGGGAGCGCCACCTCGATCCCGACCTGTTCGTCGACCATTCGCTCGCGGGCAAGGTCAGGAAGCGCACGGTGCTGATCACGGGCGGCTCGTCGGGCATCGGCAAGGCGGCGGCGCTGAAGATCGCCGCCGCCGGCGCGAAGGTGCTGATCTGCGCGCGCGGCGAGGAAGAACTCGCGGCGACGGCGAAGGAAATTACTGATGCGGGCGGCGTCTGCCACACCTACGTCGCCGACCTGTCGGAACTCAAGTCCTGCGACGACCTCGTCGCGAAGATCATCGCCGAGCACGGCGGCGTCGACATCCTCGTCAACAACGCGGGCCGCTCCATCCGGCGCGCGATCGCATCGAGCTACGACCGCTTCCACGATTTCGAACGCACGATGCAGCTCAACTACTTCGGCTCGCTGCGTCTTCTGATGGGATTCCTGCCCGGCATGACCGAGCGCCATCGCGGCCACATCATCAATATTTCGTCGATCGGCGTGCTGACGAATGCGCCGCGTTTCTCGGCGTACGTCGCCTCGAAGGCGGCCCTCGACGCGTTCTCGCGCTGCGCGCAGGCGGAATTCTCGGACAACGGCATCAACTTCACGACGATCAACATGCCGCTCGTGAAGACGCCGATGATCGCACCGACGAAGATGTACGAGTCGGTGCCGACGCTGAGCCCGGACGAGGCCGCCGACCTGATCGTCGAGGCCATAGTGGAACGCCCGGTGCGCATCGCGACGCGCACGGGCGTGTTCGCCCAGCTGCTCTACGCGTTCGCGCCGCGCATGTACGAGATCATCATGAATACGGCGTTCCGGCTGTTCCCGGATTCCTCGGCGGCGAAGGGCATGAAGGGGCGGTCGGAAGTCGAGCAGGCGCCGACGAGCGAACAGGTCGCGTTCGCCTCGCTGATGCGCGGCGTGCACTGGTAGGAAGAATCGCGGCGGTCTACGTCAGTGCGACGCGGATCGCGCAAAAAAGACCGCCAGCACAGACCGGAAGACGGGGAGGCCTTCTTCCGGCGATTCGTATGCCGGCGGTTCGTTAACTTCGAAGCCTTGTTTCTCTCGAAACGCTATTTCTTCTTCGTCTTCTTGGCGGCTTTCTTCGGCGCTGCCTTCGCAGGCTTGCTGGCGGCGGGCGCGGGCTTGCCCGCAACCGTGCCGGCCACCTTGGTAACGGTGCGCTGCATGCTCTTCTTCGCGGCGAGCTGCGCTTCCTCGATGTCCTTGACGAGATCGCCGAAGTCGTCGCGCGCGCGCCTGACCGTCGCGGTGAGCACATCGCTGATACCGCTGCCTACGCGCTTCGCGGCGGGGCTGATCTTGCGCACTTCGCGGTTGAGTTCATCGACGCGCTTGAGCAATTCGTCGAGCTCCTTGCGGCCCGGCACGCCCAGTTTGCTCAGCGCCCGCGAAACGCGCTGCTCGAATACCTGCTCGAGGCGGTCCCAGGTCTCCTGGGTGCGTTCGCGCACCTGGCTCACGCCGGATTCGACGACGCCGCGCACTTCGTCGACCTTGCCGGTCGCGAGTTTGCGCGTCTTCGCTTCGAGATTGAGGCCTTCCTTGATCAACCCGTCGAACATGCCCGTGCCCTGACCCTGCGCCTTCGAAAACGCGCCGAGGCCGGCCAGCCAGATCTGCTGGGCCGATTCCATGATCGACTTGCCAGAGGCGGCCTTGGCTTCGTTCGCCGCAGCGCTGACCTTGGATTTGAGTTTCGGTTTCGCTTTTGCAGCCATGTGCTCCCTCCGCTTGGGTTCTGTTATCGGCAAATTCGCATTGCCGTGCCGCGCAGGCTAGGGCGGCAACCTAGAATATTCACACTACCGGGCGCTGCCCGTCGTCGCGGACGATCAGGACAGCTCGCGGTCGAGGTGATTTTCGATCTCCTTTTCGATCAGCGGCTTGAGCACGCCGAGCAGGAAGCCGAGCTGAGCGGTCACGTGGACCTCGTTCGCTCCGACCTTGATCTCGCCATTCGCGCCCGCGCGCTCGAAGACGAGCGTATTGCCGTTCCAGCGGCTCTTGATGTCGAACTTCTTGCCGATGGCCGCCGCGGTCTTCTTGACCGCATCCTTGGCCTCCTTGAGCGTGCGCTTGTGCTTGCGGCGGATGTCGATACTGGGCATGGGATAGCCTCCTGATGTGATGCGAAATCCGCGGTTTTTGCGTTTTCGATAAAGGCAGACAGTGTGCTACATTATTTCAATAACTAGAGAATCCGGCCGACGCATGCGCCTTTCCTTTCCCTCTGGGGAACATGATGACATCCTGATCGGCGCGGGTGACACGTCGGTCGGCGGTGCGGACGACAATACCATCGTCCTCAAATCCGGTGGCGTCGCACCGCACCACGCGCGCCTGTCGGTCGGCGACTCCGGCATCGTCCTGAGCATCCTCGACCCGCAGGCCCGTACCCACGTCAACACGCGCCCGGTGCGCGAAAAGGCGATCCTGCGTCTCGGCGACATCGTCAGCCTCGATACGCTGCAGTTCGTGCTCAAGCCGGACAGCGACAGCGCGATCCGCACCGACATCCCCACCGTGCAATCGTTGACGCCGATACCCCCGGGTTCAGCCGCCGCCGCGGAGGGCGCGCCGCGGATCAATCCCGCCCGCGTGCTCCTGCGCGGCCTCAGCGGCGCGCAGTTCGGCAAGATCGTCGGCGTGCGCGGCAAACTCGTCGTCGGACGCGGCACCGACGCGGATCTCGTGCTCGACGAGCAGGGACTCTCGCCGAGGCATGCCGCGATCGAGACGACCGGCGACTCGATCTACCTGCGCGGGCTCAACGGTGCCGAAAGTGGGGTCGTCAACGGCGTGAAGGTGCGCGACGCGGTCATCTATCCGGGCGACCAGATCGCCTTCGGTCGCAACCGTTTCGTCATCGAAGCACCGGGCATGCGACCGCGCGAGCGAACAGCCGCCCGCCGCCGGTTCGGCCGCGCCAAACATCACGCAGACGATGAAGGCGATCCAGATTCCGGATCCCGTCGCGCCCGACCCTCGCGCGATCGACGCCGGCGACCGGCAACAAGAACGACATCTGGTGGCTCATCGGCGCGGCGGGCCCTGATCGCATTGGGTCTCGCGCTGCTGTTCTGGGTTCCGTTCTAGAGTGCAATTCGTCGATTCTCACGCGGTGCGATCCGTCTCGTGCGACAAGTTCACATTCTTGCTGTTGCCAGCAACTTTGGGCATTGACCCGCCAACGACGGATCGGTTCTACTACTTGATTGCCGGCTGCCGTGCCGTGGCCGGCGCGATCGGGCGAGGGGGCGAGCTCGATCATTTCTGATCAACGATAGGGAGTTGTCGTGATAAGAAATTCATTGAGATTCCGGCTGCTAGCACCCGTATTGATACTCGTGCTCGCAGTCGTCGTGCTTGCGGCGGTCATCCTCGCGGTAGTCGATGCGAGCCGCGTGCGCTCCGACGCAACCGCGTTGATCGAGCGCCAGTCGCGCGCACTGCAGAGCCTTCTTTCCGTCACGCGATCGATCATGCTCGAACGCGTGCAGAGTTCGATGAAACTCCTGCGCGAGCGCGGTGAAGCGATCGGCCCGCCCGCCGCCGGCCCGACGATCACCGTACCGGGGCGCCAGGCGAACGACCTGCTGTTCGGCAAGAAGCCGCAGGGCAACGCGTTCGAAGTCGTCGACGGGCTCACAGCGATCATGGGCGGTACGGCAACGCTGTTCTCGCGCACGGGCGATGACTTCGTCCGCGTCTCGACCAACGTCAAGAAAGAAGACGGCAGCCGCGCGATCGGCACGCAACTCGATCCGAACGGGCCGGTGATCGTCGAGATCCGCAAGAACCGCCCGTTCTACGGCGTCGTCGACATCCTCGGCAACCCCTACGTCACGGGCTACGAGCCGATCCTCGACGAGTCGCGCAAGGTGATCGGCATCTGGTACGTCGGCTACAAGACCGATCTGCAGCCACTCGAGACGGTCATCAGCGGCAGCCGCGTCCTCGATTCGGGCTTCATCGCGCTGTTCGACGGCAAGGGCAAACTGCGCTTCCATTCGAAGACCGGCGCGACCACCGATCCGGAAGCAATCCAAAAGATCGCGCAGGATCAGCCTGCCGACTGGACAATCGTCAAGGAAGACGTACCCGGGTGGGGTTTTTCGCTCATCAGCGCCTACCCGAAATCCGACATCAACGGCGTCATCGCGCGGCAGACGTTGTGGATCGCAGCGGTCGGCCTGATCATCTGCCTCGTCCTGTTCGGTCTGCAGTCGGCACTGATCTGGTCGCGCGTGCTGCAGCCGATCCAGCATCTGACGACGGTCGCCGACGAGCTGAGCCTCGGCAAGTTCAACCACACGATCACCGAAACCAAGCTCACCGATGAGATCGGCACGCTGGCGAGAGCCATCGCGCGATTGTCGAACAGCGTTCGCCTGGCGATGGAACGTCTCAGCAAGAAATGATTCGGTTTCTCGTTGCTTGCGCCCACATCGCCGGGAGACATCCTAATGTCGGAAATCAGGCCGCTTAACGCAGTGCTGCACGAGCTCAAGGCGCTCGTGGAGAGCAAGGCGTCCGGTTTCCTGTTTCTTGTGACGGACGAGAACCACGCAGCAACGGTGCGCTTGCGCAACGGCAACATCGAGGAGGTCAGCTTCAGCAATCGCCACAATGACGAAGCGGTCCAGATGCTGACGAAGGTGAAGGCAGCACGCGCGCGTTTCCAGCCGAGCGTCATGGCTGCGATACCGAGCAAATACGGTCCGTTGAGCGCGGCGTCGATCGACTTGCTGCTGAGCGCTCACGAGGCATTCGAGCCACCGGACCCGTCGGCGCGCGGCGGCGCGCCTGCGGGCGGGTCAGCCGACCTGCGGACACGGCAGCGTCCACTCGTCGAACAGATCGCGCTGACCTATTTCGGCCCGATCGCAGCGCTGCTGTGCGAGGAGGCGTTCGGCGCTTCGGCCGACACGGATCACATCCTCGTCCAGATCGCGAGCAATCTGCCCGAACGCGCGGAGGCCGATCGTTTCCTGGCGGAGGCGCGCGCGGCAGTCGCTCGTCTCGGTTGAACGCCGCGTTCGAATCAGCCGTCGCCGTCGATCGGCGCTGCTGATGCGTTCGTGTGGGCATTGCCGCCGACGACGATGCTGCTGGCGACGAGGTCGGCGCTGACGTTGCCGATCGTCGCGAACACGTCGGGAATCGTGTCGACCGCGAGCAGCAGGCCGAGCGGCTCGAGCGGCAGGCCCATCGCCGACGTGACCGGCATCGTCCCGGTCATGAAGCTCACCTGGCCAGGCAAGCCGACGGCGCCGAGGCTCAGCACGACGGCGAGCGCGGCCGCGATCGCTAGCTGCGCCGCCGGAACGTCGATGCCGTAAACCCACGAGACGAACACGGCCGCACCGAGGTATTGCATCGGACTCGTGATGCGGAACAGCGACACCGCCATCGGCAACACGAGCGCGACGACGGCGGACGGATGCCCGAGCCGGGTCCGCGCGCTGTCGATCATCGCGGGCAGCGAAGCGAGCGACGACTGCGTGCTCGCCGCGACGACCTGTGCCGGCAGGATACCCGGCGCGAACCGCTGCAGGCGCTCGCGTCCGAACACGACCGCGATCGGGTAGAGCAGCACGGTCATCACGATGTACATCGAGCATTGCAACGCGATGTACCAGCCGAGCGCGCTGATGACGCCCGACCCCGTGCGCGCGCAAACCGCGAGCACGAGCGCGAAGACGCCCGATCGGTGCGGCGTACAGCACCCAGCGGACGATGACGATCATCGCGTCGGCGACGGTCTGCAGGAATTCGTTCATCCGCGCGCGCCGCGTCGGTTCGACGCGGGTCAGCGCAAAGCCGAAGAACAGCGCGAACACGACGAGCGGCAGCATCGCGCTTTGCGCCGCGGCGGCGATCGCGTTGCTCGGAATGATCGCTGCGATCCAGTCGCCGACGCCCGGCTGGGCTGCTGTCGCGGCGGCGCTCGGTATCGTCGCGCGCAGCTTCTCGAGCAGCGCCGGATCGCGCGGCAGCAGCGACAGCAGCATCGGCGCGACGATCGGCGACGAAGCGCTGCGCCGACGGTGAGCAGCAGCGCGAACACGACGATCGCGCGGCGCGCGACGCGGCCGGACGCTGCGGCATCGTTCGCTGTGCTCACGCCGACCGACGACGAGCGCGAGCACGAGCGGCACGACAGTCATCTGCAGCGCATTGAGCCACAGCCGGCCCAGCGGCTGCGCGATGCCTGCGGCGGACGCGGCGAGTGACGGGTCGAGCCACGCGAGCAGCAGGCCGCACGCCGCACCGGCGAAGAGTCCGAGCAGGATGCGTGCGGTGTTCGACAAACGGCGTTTTCGTGCTGCTTCGTCCATGCGCTGTGCGACCGAATCTAGCGAGTGGGAAATGATCGGTAGCTGCCACGCCTCGCGCAGGCGTTCGTACTCGGCCCGCGGCAGCAGCACGAATACGGGATGCGCGCTGCAGCTTCAGCGAGGTCAGCAGCGTGCGCATCGACGGCTCCGGCATCGCCGTGCAGCCTGCGGTCGTGGAATCCGCGCGATTTCCACAGGTGCGCAAAGATGCAGCTGCCGGCGCCGGCGTCACGCCCTGCGGATTGTGTTCGATCACGAAACCGACCTTGTAGGCCTGATCGCCGCCTGCGCATGCAGGTCGCGACGCATCGGTTCGGTCGAACCCGCGACGGCGGCAGTCGCCGACGTCACGCGCGTCGACGATGCGGTTGTAGAGCGGCGAGCCGCTGACATCGATGCAGTAGTCGTCGCGCGCTCAACGCGAGCATAGGGCAGTCCGGTGGACTGCGGATTCCGCGTAGCCGAATGCGCGTGCCGATGCGCGAACACGCCGGCCGGGCTGCGGCCGTCGCCTTCCTGCTTGACCGGGCCCGGCTGCGGCGGGTTCAGCCCGAGTCCCCAGGCGGCACCCGCGCGGCCGATGACGACCGGAGTCGTCTTCGCCGGCCTGCTAGCCACGCCCGCGTCGCGCGCATACGTGCGCATGCTGCCGTGATCGGCGTTCCAGTCCGGCGTGGTCACCAGCACGAGCTGGCGTGCATCGGCCCACGGCAAGCCGTTGCTCTGTGCAGGCTGCGTCGCGCACGTGGCGAGCGACAGCGCACAGCAGATCAGCAGTACGACGATCGCCACGCTGCGCGAGCGAACGCGTGGATGCGCGCGAACGGCGCTACCGGATCCGGCGAAGCATCGCGCTTCGTCACGGCTCGAGCATGTTCTGGATGCGATCGTGATTCGCGCCGAGTTGCGCGAGACGGCCCTCGTCGTTCTCGCACAGCAGCACGAAGATCATGTCGAGCAGGTGGCGCAGCGCGGATTGGTAGAGCAGCGGCTCGATGTGCGCGCGCTCGTCGTGCGCCGACACCAGCAGCGACAGGTCGGCATGCGCGCGCAGCGGATTGGCGGTGTGCCGCGTCACCGAGATCACCTTGCCGCGACGCTCGCGGAACTGACGGCTGATCTTGCACAGCGCCGGCTGCGTGCCGTGCTCGGAGAACACCAGCAGCACATCGTCCGCGGTCGCCGTGGCGATGCCGGCCGTCATCAGCACGGCATCGAAGTGATGCACGGTCAGGATGTCGAGCATGCGACAGGCGCATCGCGAACGCGCGCGCCGGAATGCCGTCCTCGCCGAGGCCGATGATGAAGACCTTGCCGGCCTTGCCGATCGCGCCGGCGATCGCATCGAGTCGTGCCCGGCGGGTTGATCAGCCGCGTTTCCTGTTCGGCCTGCGCCTTGCTGTGCCAGAGGCTCTCGGCGAGCGCGCCGTGCGGATCGTCGGCGCAGCCGGCTCGACGTTGCCGTTGACGTCGCCGCCATCGCCGCGCGCGATCGATTCGCCGATCGAATACTTCAGATCCGGATAGCCCTTGAAGCCGAGCTTCTGGCTGAACTTGACGACGCTCGACTGGCTGATCTTCAGCGCGTTGGCCAGCTGCTGCGAGGAGTAGTCGCGCAGCAGGTGCGCGTTCTCGACGATGAAGTCGGCGATGCGCCGTTCGATCGCGGACATCTGGTCGCGTTCGCGCGCGGATTTTCAGCAGCGGCGACATGCTTCGGATCGACGTCGTTCATGCGATCGGCTCCAGGCCGCGGATCTCGCGGATGCCCGAGCCGGGCGCGTCGGTCACCGTGATCTCCGATTCGTTGAAGATCACGCCGCCGTCGACCGGATTGAACGCGCACAGCGATGGCCCGTCCAGATCGATCTTGGTGATGACGTTCGACTTGGCCACCGCCACGTGCACGGCCGCGGCCACGCTGATGCTGGTCTCGAGCATGCAGCCGATCATGCACTCGACGTGGTACATCGCCGCGATGTCGGCGATGCGGATCGCGTTGGAAATGCCGCCGGTCTTCATCAGCTTGATGTTGATGATGTCGGCCGCGCGCATGCGGATCAGCTCGACCACTTCGGTCGGGCCGAACACGCTCTCGTCGGCCATGATCGGCGTGTGCACGCGTTCGGTGACGTATTTCATGCCGTCCAGATCCTGCGCCTTGACCGGCTGCTCGACGAGTTCGAGGCGCACGCCGGCGTCTTCGAGCGTCGTGCAGTGCGTACACCGCCTGTTTGGCCGTCCAGCCCTGGTTGGCGTCCAGGCGCAGCAACGCGCGGCCTTCGACCGCGGCATAGATCGCCTTGACCCGCTCGATGTCGACGCCGATGTCCTTGCCGACCTTGATCTTCAGCGAATCGAAACCGCGATTCGACCGCGTCGATCGAATCGGCGACCATCTTGTCGATCGTGTCGACGCTGATGGTGATGTCGGTCGTGATCACCGGATCGCCGCCGCCGAGCAGGCGGTACAGCGGCGCGTTGTACAGCTGGCCGAACAGATCGTAGATCGCGATCTCGACCGCCGCCTTGGCGCTCGAGTTCTTCTCCATCGACGCCCTGGATCAGCTGCGTGATGTGGTTGAGGTCGGCGATGTCCGCGCCGATCAGGCGCGGCGAGATGTAGTGGCGGATCGCCTCGACGATCGAACCGTGCGTGTCGCCGGTGATCACCGCGGTCGCCGGTGCTTCGCCGTAGCCGACGTGGCCGGTGTCGGTATTGACCATGACGACGATGTCTTCGACCGCTTCGACGGTGCGCAACGCGGTCTTGAACGGCGTCTTCAGAGGCACCCGCAGCATGCCGAACTGGATGTCGGTGATTTTCATGGCTGTATCTTATGGCTTTGCGTGGGCCTTCAAGGCAGGGTCGGGACGGATCCGCACGATGCTGGTCATGCGGTCGACGTAGAGTTGGGTGTCGTTGAACAGCAGCGGTGTCAGCGGCGAGACCGATACCTCGTTGAGATCGACGTGCGCCCTGGAGCCGTCGCGCCGCCGATAGCTCAGGCCGCTGGTGTCGTGGATCACATACGGCTCGCCGTCGATGCTGCCGATCGCCATCATCACGTGGCCGGGAATGTACACGAGGTCGCCGACCTCCAATGCGATGCACGGCCTGCATGCGCGCCGTCGCGATCGTCGCGCGCGGCGAAACTGCGATGATCCAGTCCCGGACTCACGCTCTGGTCGCGCGTGTTGCGCGGCATCTGTACCCCCATGCTGCGATACACGTCGGAGACAAAACCGCTGCAGTCGCGCGCGTCATTGCCGTGGCCCCAGCCGTAGCGTTCGCCGAGGAACTTGAACGCCTGGCGCAGGATGTTCGCGCGCGTCAGCGGCAGGTAGTCGTCTTGCGTATCGGTGTTCTTCTGCAGCAGCGCAGGCGCCAGTCTGCAGCGCGCCGTTGTCGTCGCGCAGCGGCAGTTCGATGACGTGCGAGGTATACGGATGCTGGCCGTTGACCGCCTTGTCGGCCGGCCAGTCGGCGAGCAGCGGCACGCGCGCGCCCATGTCCAGACGCAGTTCGCGACAGCGCCGGTTGCTGCGGCGTGCCGACCGTCGTCGCCGTCGCACCGGTGACGATGCGGTACGGTTTCCTGTCGACGTAGCCGAACACCTGCTGCGCACTGCCCTCGGCGATATATTTCTTTTCGACCCAGGCGGCATAGCGCTGGCTGACGACGAACCACCATAGGCCGTCGCGGCTCGAATGCACGATGACCACCGGCGCGCCGGGAAACAGTGCCGTCTCCTGGAAGCGGTCGACGTCGGTGTCGTCCTGCGTCGCTGAACACGCGCAGCGTCGGTCGGGAACGTGCGCAGATCGGCGCGATGCACCACGAGGCCGTAGCGGGTGCGGCTGCGTTTCCGGAATCGCTGCCGAGTGCGAGATCGTCGATCAGGGCGTCGAGTGTCTGCGGCGTCGACCGGCTTGGCAGTCGGAGTCGAACAGCGGCCGCGTTGGCCGTTCGGACAGGGACTGGATCCAGTCGAGTCACCTGCTTGCGCGACAGCGTCGGCGGCAGGCGATCGCAGATCGAGTATCGAGGCGTCCAGTCGCTGCAGTTTGTCGTTTTGCGCGGCGATCGCCGGGCGATCGAACACGACCCGGTCCGGTTGCGCCAGCCTGGCGATCCAGAAATCGGCGGTCAGTTGCGCTGTCGTCCACGCCGATGACGCCATGCGCCGGGACTGGTAGTTTTTCAGATCCGCCCGAAGCAGATCCACCGCGAGCCCGCCAGCGCTCCAGCCTGAGCCGGGATGAGCACGATGGCGGCGAAGACCGACAAGTGCTTACGCATCCAATTCACGATTCGATCCTTTGCCGGTGTGACCCGTGCCGCACCTTCATTCTCCTGAATCCCCGTGCAGCTCCCTCTGTGGAATTAATGATTCGCACACCAGTTATGCTAGAGCATAAATTATTGACGGAAATTTGCAACCGTGGTAGACAGCACACGTGGATATTCCATACGGGGATGGTTTTCACTGTGGCCTCAGTCTTCTTCCTGGTAGACTTGGCGGCATGACCCAGCGGCGTCGGCAGGCTGTTGCGCTCGTTCTGCTGGCTTTCTGTCACCTGGTACCGGCCCAGAGCGTAGCCGAAAGCCCAGCCGTCACCGCCGTGATGGCACAGATCGATGCCGGCCAGTTCGCGGCAAGCCAGGCTGCCATCGCCAAAGCGCTCCAGGATCCACAGTTGTCGCGCGGACGCGCGCTCTGGCCTGGAATTCCAGCTCGAACGCATGCGCCGCATCCTGCTCGACTTCACGCTGACCGAGGACGACGTCAAGACGCGCGTCCGCAAACAGATCCCCGATTTTTCCGATGCGGAGTTTGCGGAGTGGAATGCCGCGGGCCTGTTCGAGCATCAGGTCATCGACGGCCGCACGCTGTACTTCCAGCGTGCGCCGTCCAATCTGTTCCGCCTGAGCGCGCAGGCGCGTGCGCGGCGGCAAGTACAGACGCCGCTCGTCGACAGTCCGATGCAGGTCGCCAATGCGCATCACCGCGAAGTGCGCGACGCGGCGCTCGCGCAAGCATCGCAGCAGCGTCGCGCCGCGACATCTGCGGGTGACGCAGTCGTTGACGGTGCATGCCGACGCCGTGCCGGCCGGAGAGAGCGTCCGCGCGTGGATTCCGTATCCGCGCGCGCTTGCCGGGTCAGCAGGAAGAATTGCGCTTGGTCGCCAGCGAACCGGCAGCGCACAGGGTCGCGCCAGAGTCCACATTGCAGCGTACTGTATTTGTGGAAAAGCGCGCGAGAGCCGGCATCCCGACCCGTTTCTCGATTACCTACGAACTGACCGTCTTCGCGCAATACCACGCGGTCGACGCGCGACCACGCGGTGCCGGCGACGATCACGCCCGAGCTCGCGCCGTTCGTTGCCGAGCGGCCGCCGCATATCGTTTTCACCGAACCGCTGCGCGTGTTCTCGCGCCAGGTCGTCGGCGACGAGAAGAACCCGTGGCGCATCGCGCAGAAACTCTACGCCGCCGTCGACCAGGTTCCCTGGGCGGGCGCGCGCGAATATTCCACGATCACCAACATCAGCGACTACGCGCTGCACGCCGGGCATGCCGACTGCGGCCAGCAGACGTTGTTGCTGATGACCCTGCTGCGGCTCAACGGCATTCCCACGCGCTGGCAGTCGGGCATGATCTATTCCGAGGGCAGCTACAACGACCTGCACGACTGGGGCTGGCTGTACATCGCCCCGTACGGCTGGATGCCGATGGACGTCACCTTCGGCCGTCTCGAAAGTGCCGATCCGGGCGATCGCGAGTTTCTATCTCGGCGGCCTCGACGCCTATCGCATCGCCTTCAACGACGACTACGGGCGCGACTTCGTGCCCGCCGAAGAAATTCTTCCGTTCCGAAACCGTCGACCTGCAGCGCGGCGAAGCGGAATGGAGCGGGGGCAATCTGTATTTCAACCAGTGGGACTACGACTTCGCGTGGCAGATGTTGCCGGTGAAACACGAGTCGCACCGGTCAATAAGCAGCAGTTCAGACCACAACATTGACGGGGAGACGGGTTATGGGCAGCAACAAGCGGGAGTGGCGCAGGCGCGCACTATGCGTGGCGATGGGGTTGAGTCTCTCGCTGCTCGCAATTTCATCGGCACAGGCAGGCAACGATGATGGCTCGGTGGTCGGCCGCACCACGGCCGGCGCAACGGTGACCGTGACCAGTCCGACCACCGGATTGACGCGCACTGTCACTGCCGACGCAAAGGGCAACTACCGGTTTCCGTTCCTGCCGATCGGCACTACACGCTCGAAGCCAGCAAGGACGGCGCGCGCGTCGGCGAGCCCATGGATGTCACGGTCAGTCTCGGCAACGCCACGACGGCAATGTCGGCGCAGACGCCGAGTCTCTGGAAGGCGATCACGGTCACCGCGGCCAGCGCGTCCGCCGTCGACGTGACCTCGACGGAGATCGCCACCAACATCACCCGCGAGGAACTGCATCGCCTGCCGGTCGACCAGACCGTCGCGTCCGTGGCGGTGCTGGCGCCGGGCGTGAACAAGGGCACGGCTGGTTTCGGCGGCATCACGTTCGGCGGTTCGTCGATCGCGGAGAACTCGTACTACGTCAACGGGCTCAACGTCACCGATTTCTACAACCGCAATGGATTCTCCGAAGCGCCGTTCGCGTTCTACCAGGAGTTCCAGGTCAAGACCGGCGGCTATTCGGTCGAATTCGGCCGCAGCACCGGTGGCGTCGTCAATGCGGTGACGCGCTCGGGCAGCAACGATTTCCACTACGGCGCCGAACTTACGACCGACAGCCGGACAGCCTGGGAGTCCGGGCGGCCGCAACGCCTACAACGCCGACGGCACGCTCAACATCGCCAACAGCCGGGATCGCGATCCGCTGACGAAACTCAACGTGTTCGCGTCCGGTGCGATCGTCAAGGACACGCTGTTTTTCTTCCTGATGTACGAAGGCCGCGACAACAAGCCCGCACAATACCAACAACGACGGCGAGCGCATCACCTACAACAAGTCCGACGACGGCTTCTGGGGCGGCAAGATCGACTGGCACATCAACGACAAGAATCTGCTCGAGTTGATGGCGTTTTCCGACAGGAACAACAACACGGGCAAGGTCTACGACTACGACTTCGACACGGCTACGCGCGGAGCGAAGACCGACACGGTCTATCGCCGACACCGGCGGTCGCAACGGGCGCTGACCTACACTTCGTACCTGACCAACGATCTGTCGATGAAGCTGCTGTACGGCGAGAACGACCGCGAGAATTTCAACCGCGCGTTGAGCGACCTCGAGTGCAACGCGTGTTGCGCACGACATCCGGTGCCGCTCTCCCGGCGTGCCGCTCGGCTGCAGCGAGCAACACGTCGATCATTTCGCGAAGCGCGCGACGATAAGCGCAAGGCCGCACGCGCGGATTTCGAATGGAAGCTTGCGCGATCACCTGCTGCGCTTCGGCCTCGACCACGAGGACAGACACTTCCGACTACAGCCGCTACTATCCGGGCCCGGCGCGCGTCCGCTACAACGTCAATTCCGACCAGCCCGGCGCACACCCTGCCCAACGGCGGCGTGGTGCCCGGCACGGCTACGACGCCTACGTGCGCGCGCGCCGTTACGAAGTCGTGCGGCAACTTCCAGACGATCGAACGGCGCCTACTACATCGAGGACAACTGGTCGATCACGCCGACCTTCCTGCTCAATGCCGGCCTGCGCCTCGACGGTTTCGACAACAAGGATGGCGCGGGCCGCTCGCTACATCAAGACCAACGACATGCTCGCGCCGCGCTTCGGCTTCTCCTGGGACATGCACGGCGACGGCACGAGCGAAGCTGTTCGGCAATCTCGGCCGCTATTTCCTGCCGGTGGCCAACGTGATCAATATCAAGCAGGGCGGGGCACTGCTCGACCAGCGCACCTACTACGCATTCGACGGCTGGCAGATCCAGCAGCGCAACGGTTCGAGCTATGCCGTGCCGATCCTCGGGCCGCAGATCGGCGCGGTCGACAACTCGCAGGGTGACGGCACGCGTCGGCGACCTGCGCTCCGAAGTCGACCACAACATCGATCCGGTGTCACCAGGACGAGGCGATTCTCGGCTTTCAGCAGATGTTCGACGACAGGTGGTCGTGGGGCGTCAGCGGCACCTATCGCAAGCTGCACAACGCGATCGACGACATGGAGATCACCGCCACGCCGCAATGCGGCGGCAACGGCTATGTCGGCTGGGTCATGGCCAACCCGGGCAAGCCGGTCACGGTCTGGGGCGACACCAACTGCACCGGCGTCAACGATGGCTACATCACGATCGACACGTCGAAGCAGGGCTGGGCGCTCTACGACAGCGACGGCAACTATCTCGGCCAGCGCGGCTGGGTCGAAGCCCAAGCGCACGCTATCAGGCCGCTCGAGTTCCAGATCGATCGCGCCTGGGACGACAAGTGGGCGTTGAACGTGTCCTACGTCTTGTCGTGGAGCCGCGGCAATGCCGAAGGTCCGGTCAACTCCGACACCGAACTTCGACGATACCGGCCGCACCGAGAATTTCGACGATCCCGTGGGTCAACTACAACTACGGGGGTTATCTCGCCAACGATCACCGCCACCAGATCAAGGCACGCGGCACGTACGCGATCAACGAGCACTGGCAGGTCGGCGGCAATCTGCAACGCTGCTCTCGGGCGGCCCGATCACCGGCTTCGGCGTCGGCAATCCGTACGACGCCACCAACTACCACAGCTATTACATCTGCGTCCGCAGGCCTGCGACGGTCCGAATGCGCCGCAGAGCGCGTCGTACGTGGCCTCGCCGCGCGGCGCCTACGGCACGCATGCCATGGACCTACGACGTTCGATGCCAGCGTGAGCTATCTGATGCCGCTCGGCGAGAAGAGCCAGGCTGCAGGTCAAGTTCTCGGTGTACAACCTGTTCAACCAGCAGAAGACGATCGCGGTCGACCAGGACCTGCAGACCGACATCACGACCGACACCAACCCCAACTTCCGCCGGCCCATCCGGTTCCAGTCTCCGCGTTCGGGCCAGTTGACGGTCACCGCGACGTTCTAGAAGTCTCCCGCGGCCTCACGGATCGGGGCCGCGTTTTTTTCAACGCAATGACGCCGGGCGAGCGACGCGGTGCGCGATACCTGCGTACGGCACAGGCTCGCGGCGGACAATTCCGGTCGACGGTCGGCATCGGCCTGCGCATGGCAAAATCGCGTGAATGAACGTGAATGATGAAGAAGACCGCTCGCTTTTTGTTCCCACGTTTCTTGGCCCTGCGTTTTTTGTTCCCTTTGGCATCGATGCTGGCGAGCGCCGGTGGCTGCAGTCTCGCGCGCGCAGGTGACGCGCGTCCGCTCACGCTCGATACGCATGTCGACATTCCGCTCGCCTACATGCGCGAGCCGCGCTTCGACGTCGGCACCGCCAGCGTGCTCAAGGTCGACCTCGACAAGATGGCGCGTGGCGGCCTCGATGCGGCGTTCTTCGTCATCTTCGTCGAGCAGGGCCCGTTGACGGCGGCAGGCTACGCACGCGCGGTCGCCCAGGCGGAACAGAAATATTCGGGGATCGAACTGATGCTGCGGCGCTATCCGCAACGTATCCGCCTCGCGACGACAGCCCGATCAGGTCGTGCGGCATCGCGCCGAGGGTCTGCTTGTCGGCGATGATCGGCATCGAGAACGGCTACTCGCTGGGCCACGACATCGACCGCCTCGATGCGGCATACAGGCGCGGCGCGCGCTACCTGGGGCTCGTCCACGTCGGCAACAACGACCTTTGCACGAGTTCGCTGCCGAACGAGGAACTGCACGAACCGAAAGTCGCGGCCACCGGCATCAGCGAATTCGGTCGCGCGGCCGTGCGCCGGGCCAACGCGCTCGGCATCATGGTCGACGTATCGCACGCCTCGGATGCCTGCGTGCGCGATGTGCTCGCGGTCTCGCTTGCGCCGATCATCGCTTCGCATTCGTCGGCGCGCGCACTCGTCGATCATCCGCGCAATCTCACGGACGATCTCGCAAGGGCGATCGCGGCGAAGGGCGGCGTCGATCCAGGTCGTCGCCTACAAGGAATTCGTCAAACAGGACAGCGGTCGCGAAGCCGCCGAAAAAGCGCTGCAGAAGGCCGTTGCGCAGACAATCCGGCGACGACGAATTCGATGGCGAGAAACACGAATACCTGCCGGCGTACGTCGACGGCATGAAACGCATCGAGAGCCGCTATCCGCTCGCGACGCTCGATGACTATCTCGATCACATCCGCCACATGGTCGAACGTCGCCGGCATCGACCACGTCGGCATCGCCTCGGATTTCGACGGCGGTGGCGGCGTGACCGGCTGGATCGACGCGTCGGAAACGCATAACGTGACCGCAGGCCTGCGCAAACGGGGATTCAGTGCGAGGAAATCGAGAAGATCTGGCAGCGGCAACCTGTTGCGCGTCTGGCGCCGCGTCGAAATGGTCGCGGGGCATTGACCGCCATGACGACGATGAAGGCTGCTACGCGCAATTCACGCGCAGCGATGATGCTGCGCATCTGCTCGCGCTCGCTGCCACCGTTTCGGGAGTTGCGAGCGCGGCCTCGCCCTACGACAAGGTCTTCGACGACGTCATGCAACGCTACAAGCTGCCGGGGCTCGCGCTCGGCGTGATCGAGAACGGCAAGATCGTTTACATGCGCAGCGGCGGGCGAACTGGCCGCCGGGTTCGGGCAAGCCGGTGACGCCTGACACGCTGTTCAAGATCGCATCGAACAGCAAGGCGATGACGACCGCGTTGCTCGCGCGGCTGGTCGCGCCGCACAAGCTCGATTGGGACGATCCGGTCGTCAAGTACCTGCCGACGTTTCGCATGAACGATCCCTGGGTCACGCGCAACATGCTCGTGCGCGACCTGCTCGTGCACAACAGCGGCCTGCGCGAGGGCGCCGGCGACCTGATGCTGTGGCCGGAACCGAACCGGTTCACGCGCGACGACATCATCGCCGGTCTGGCCTATCTCAAGCCGCAGGCCAGCTTCCGTTCCGGCTACGCGTACGACAACCTGCTCTACGTCGTCGCCGGGCAGGTCGCGGCGGCAGCCGGCGGCGCGTGATTACGAAGACGCTGGTGCGGCGCGAGGTGTTCGCGCCGCTCGGCCTGTCGCGCTGTCACGTCGGCGAATGGAATCGGAACGAGGTCGGCAACGTCGCGCAACCGCATATGCGCAAGGACGACCGCAACGTCGTCATCGACGAGGACGCCGAAGTCGTTCCCGCGATCACGTCCGCTGCGGCGGCGGCATTCGTTGCAGCCTGCAGCGACATGCTCACCTGGGCGCACAACTGGCTCGATCCCGACGCGACGCCAGCTGGCCTGGCTCACGACGGAGCAACGCCGCATCCTGTGGACGGCGCACACGCCGATGCCGATCTCGCAGCGCCGCCGCGACTGGGACCACAGCCACTTCTACGCGTACGGCTTGGCTGGCGCCTGCGCGGACGTCGATGGCGTCTGGAATGTGTCGCATACCGGCACGCTGTCGGGCATGTATTCCGTAGTGAGTCTGCTGCCCGACAGGCGCAGCGGCTTCGTCATGCTGACGAACGGCGAGGGCAGCGATGCGCGCACGGTGTTGACCGAAGTGATGCTCAAGCATTTCACGGCGCCCGCGGAACAGCACGACGTCGCCGAATACGCCGATGCGATCGCGCGCGCATCGGCCAGCCCGACGCGCAAACGCGCCCCGGATATCTCGGCTCGCGAAGCCCGCCACGGCCGAGGCGATGTCGCGCTGGCTCGGCGTCTGGCGCGATCCGTGGTTCGGCGAGGTGTCGCTGTGCACGCGCGAAGGCGCAGTGCGCTTCGCCGCCGCGAAATCGTCGCTCATGCAGGGCAGGGTGATGCAGTGTCGGCAACCGCTATCTCGTCGACTGGGACGACGAGCGCGTCGACACGAAGGCGTGGCTGCGTTCGCGGAATCGTCGAAACCGCCCGACACGCTCGATGACGATGGCGAAAGTGGATCCGCGAGGCGGACTTCAGCTCCGACTACGAAGATCTTGTCGTTCAAACGGGAGCGGAATTGTGAATGAACGGTCGTTCGACATTCGTCGTAAGACGTTCTGCCAGGCAGTCGCCTGCTCTTCTGCGACGATCGCGCTGCGCTGCGCCACGCGAGCGCCGCCGACGACGCAGCCGCAAAAGACCGTCGACGACATCCTGCAGCGCCTACGACGGCGCACGTGCCGGGTGCTTCGGTGCTCGTGATCAGCCACGGCAAGCCGCTTGTGCGACGAAGCTTACGGGCTTGCCAATCTCGAGGAGAAGACCGCCGCGACGCCGGCAGACGAACTACCGCCTGGCGTCGGTGACGAAGCAGTTCACCGCAGCGGCGATCCTGCTGCTGGCGGAGGACAAGCGCCTGTCGCTCGACGATCCGATCCGCAAGTGGCTGCCGTCGCTGCCGAAGACCGACGACGCGATCACGATCCGCCACCTGCTTACCCATACGCGGCGGCCTGATCGATTACGAGGACATCATGGCCGGCAACGCTGAGAGACGCAGCTGCGCGACATCGACGTGCTGCATCTGCTGGAGAAGGAACAACGCCTGTACTTTCACGCCCGGCACAGACTACCGCTACAGCAATGGCGGTTATTCGATGCTCGCGCTGATCGTCGAGAAAGCGTCTCGGCAAGACGCTTCCAGTCGTTCCTGCACGAGCGCATCTTCGCGCCACTGGGCATGCGCAACACGCTGGCCTACGTGCGCGAAGGTCCGCCCGTGCCGAACCGCGCCTACGGCTACACGCTGAACGACGGTCGCTGGCGAGCGCACCGACCAGAGCCTGACGAGCGCCGTGCTCGGCGACGGCGGCGTCTATTCGTCGATCGACGACCTCGCGAAATGGGACGCAGCGCTCTACGACGACCGCCTGCTCAGCGACGCGTCGCGGCGCCTCGCGTTCACGCCGTGGACGAAGACCGACGATGCCGCCGATCGAGTACGGCTTCGGCTGGCGCATCACGGGCGAAACGCTGTGGCATTCCGGCGAGACCGTCGGCTTCCGCAACGTGATCGTGCGCTATCCGCAGCCGTCAGCTGACCGTGATCGTGCTGACCAACCGCAACGATCCCGAGCCGTACCGCATGGCCCTCGAGATCGCCGGCCGCTTCCTCCAATGACGGATGACCGGCAGGGCGTCGCCGCGCCCGCGATCGCGGGAATCGACAGCGGCGCATCGACCGGGCAAACGTGGTTCGGACAGCCGCGCGGCCTGACGGTGATTTTTCTCACCGAGATGTGGGAAAAGTTCTCGTACTACGGCATGCGCGCGATGCTGGTCTACTACATGACCCGCCAGCTGCTGATGCCGCAGCAGCATGCGTCGCTCGTCTACGGCACTTATACGGCGTTCGTCTATTTCACGCCGATCGTCGGCGGCGCCATTGCCGATCGCTGGCTCGGCAAGCACAGGGCCGTCATCGTCGGTGCGTCGTTGATGGCGCTCGGCCATTTCATGATGACGTTCGAGCCGCTGTTCTATTTCGCACTGGCCGTCGATCGCTCTGGGCAACGGCTTTTTCCTGCCGAGCCTGCCGAGCCAGATCAAGGGGCTCTACGCACCGGGCGACCCGCACCTCGGCGCCGCCTTCAACGTCTACTATGTCGGCATCAATGTCGGCGGATTCCTCGCGCCGCTCGTCTGCGGCACGATCGGCGAACTCTATGGCTGGCACTACGGCTTCGCACTTGCGGGCGTCGGCATGCTGGCTGGGCTCGCGATCTACATCGGCAGGCGCAAGGTACCTGCCGGTCGAGGCGTTGCGCGCAGCAGCGATGCCACGAGCGACCGCCGCGCCGACACTCGCGCGCACGAGCCTCGTACTCGCCGGCGTGATGGCCGTCGTCATCCTGTTTCGCGGCGCCTACGAGCAGATCGGCAATACCGTTGCGCTGTGGGCGGCCGACGGCATCGATCGTGCGACGCTCACCGGGTTCGTGATTCCGATGACGTGGTTCCAGTCCCTCAACTCGTTGTTCGTCTTCACGCTGACGCCATTCGTCGTCGCCTGGTGGTTGCGCCAGGCGAGACGCAAACGCGAGCCGTCGGCCGTGATCAAGATGGCGACCGGTGCCGCGATCGTGGCCGCCGCGTATCTGCTGCTCGCAGCCGTGTCCGCGTACGCGGGGGCCGAAGGCGGGCGCGCTGCGTGGTATTGGCTCGTGCTGTTCTTCGTCGTGCTGACGACAGGGGAGCTCTACATCCTGCCGGTGGGCCTCGGTCTGTTCGCACGCCTCGCGCCGGTCGGGCTCGGCGCGACCGCGATTGCCGCCTGGTACCTTGCCGCGTTCGGCGGCAATCTGCTGGCGGGCGCCATCGGCTCACGCTGGAGCCATCTGAGCCATCCGGTCTTTTTCCTGATCGTCGCGCTGCTGGCGGCAACCGCGGCGGGATTGTTGCTGCTGCTGAACGCAGCATCGCTGCGCGCGGAAGCTCCAGGCCGCCGCGCAACTGCGGGCCGAGGGCGTCCATTGAACCACCCGGAGTTTCAGCACAGGCAATAACCCATCGTTGCTAGCACGGCCGGCGGCGTCGGTGCGGCTCGGCGTAGCGCCGTGCGGTTGTTCGAGAATATCGTCGCCAAAAATCGGCACCGACGTTCGAGGTGAGTTCCAATTCAGGTTTTTTGCACGAGCTCGCCGGTAACATTTCGCGAAGATGAGTTCGCCGATTGCGCCTGGCTCGACGCCGGACGGATCAGGACGCTGGTTGATGCTTCGGATTTGCACAGGGGTTTTGGTTGATGGGTTTTTTCAGCTTCTTCAAGTTCAAAGAAAAGGCGGAACGACCGCCGAGATTGACGCTGGCGGACGCGCAAAAGATCGACGCCCTCGCAGAAACCGTAGCAGCGATGTCGTTGAAGGTGGAGCAGGCCGTGCAACGCGAAGGACAGCGCGAGAAAACCCTGCAGGCCCGCGTGACGCTTGCTCGAAGCGGAGAATGCGAGGCTCAGGGCCGAGCTCGAGGGCGTCCGCGCCTGAGGCTCGCCCCGGGATCGGCGCCACGGGACATTGCGCGCCAGATCAGCGCAGGACCGCGCATTCACATGGCAGCGACGCAAGCAGGCAGAGGGGCAGGCGCGGCGCTGCGAGCCAGCTCCCGTGGTCACGTCGGGGCGCTTAAGTGGGAATTCGGGCCTTTGGGTGGCTTGGCAGAGAACCCGAGCGGAGACACCGGTATGGCATTTCTTAATTTGACATAATATACATTCACGCACAATATCATCAGCTGGGCAGTGCTGCCGCGGCAGCTTCGAACGAATCTCGCGACCATCCCCTTGCCCGCGCCAATCGACTTGAACGCGCTCGTCATCTCGTCTTGCACTTTTCTCGATTGGCCTCCCAGTGTATTTCCTGTCTGACGACAACAGATCAAAACAACGAGTTTTCAGATCGCAGTACCACGCTCACCACGAGCATCACTGCGTTGTTGATCCGGATCGAAAGCGGTTTTCCTGAAAAGGTCAATTACGGTGAAACGACCAGCCCCAAGCTACGCGCCAACGATCCTTGAAGACCACCCGTCGTCAGACACCAAAATCCCCACGGCATCGATCGAAGAATCAGAAAAGGCACTCAGGAGGAATCCGGTATACGCCTGATTCGTATGCGAGACAGATAGACGGCTAGGTAGTTTTACGGGTCAAGAAAAAAACAAAGAATGTTATATAGGGTCTCACGCCGCGAATGACGTTAGCGGTGGCGGGGAGATGGCGATGCGCCTGCGATCTGAACATGTCTGCGTAAGTGCCGGCCTTGTGGCCATGCTTGTGGTGCCTTCAGCGCACGCCTCGTTTCTGCAAGGCGACGCGCTCGACTCCGTGGCCAATGCGCTGGCCTGGATCATCCTGTTCATCTCGCCGATCGGATTTCTCGCACTTTTCTGGATGGTGCATGTGCTGCCGGAAAAGATCGCAGTGAAACGGCACCATCCGAACAAGGACGCCATCCATACTCTCTGTCTGCTGTCGCTGGTATTCGGCGGAATGCTCTGGCCTCTCGCGTGGCTCTGGGCATACACGCGCCCGATCGGGTACAAACTCGCCTACGGCACCGAGAAACACGAGGACTACTACATCGAACAAGGCGAACTCGCCGCACGCGGCGCACTTGCGCCTGAGCATGTCGAGCACTTGCGCGCCGACCTTGACGAGATCAAGAAACGCGGCCCTCTCCCGCCTGAATTGACGCGCGTGCACGAGAGCCTGCCAGCCGTGATTGATGTGGAGGGAACCGGCTAATGGAAGCCCTCCTGCTTGCGATCTACTCGTTTTTCGTCTGGCTGATCTTCTTCAAGTTCAAGTGGCTGCCGTGGAACAACATCTCGATGGCGATCGTGATCACGATCCCCGTCATCGGATTGACGACGCTGGTCCTGCTGCTCAACGTGTTTTCTCCGTCGTCGGCCGACGTGCGCGTCGTGAAGTACGTTATCAACATCGTGCCGCAGGTGAGGGGGCGCGTGATCGAAGTCCCGGTCGAGCCGAATCGACCCGTCAAGAAAGGCGCGGTGCTGTTTCGCATCGACCCCACGCCCTACGACTTGCAGGTGAAGACGTTCGAGGCGCAGCTCGTGAACGCGCAGGGCGGCAGCAACAAGCTCGGACAGCAACTCGAGGCCGCGATCGCCCGCACCGAGGCGGTGCGCCCGAACCTGGCGCTGGCGCGCAAGCGCGTCGAGCAGAACAGGGAACTCGTCGCAGCCGGTGCGGGCGACAGGTTCACGCTCGAACAGGCCGAGAGCAACGTCAAGCAACTCGAATCCGAACTGGCGAACGCGATCGCCAACGAAGGCCAGGTGCGCGCGCAGATCGGCGCGACGGTCGGCGAAGACCAGGCGGAGGTCGCGCAGATCCGCGCGCAACTCGAAAACGCAAAGTGGGAACTCTCGCAGACGACGGTCGTCGCGCCCGCGGACGGCTACGCAATCAACCTGCAACTGCGGCCAGGATCGATGACCGCGGCGTTTCCGGCCCTGCCCGTCCTGACGTTCGTCGAGAACGAATACCAGGTCATCGCGCTTTTTGCGCAAAACGAACTGCATCAGGTCGAGCCCGGCAACGAAGCCGAGTTCACGATCGAGACCAGCCCGGGCAGCATCTTCAAGGCCCACGTCGACTCGATCGTCTGGGCGCAGAGCCAGGGACAAGTCGCCAGTAGCGCGGTCCTGCCAACGACCGGGGCTGCTCCCACTGCGCCGGGCCGCTTCGCGGTCAAGCTCAAGGTCGATCCCGACCAGGCCGATGTTTTCTTCCCCGCCGGCGCGGTCGGCCACGGCGCGATCTACACCGATCATCTTGCGTTCCTGCAGATTCTCCGCAAGGTGATCATGCGCATCGGCGCCAAGATCGATTACCTGATCCTGAAGCTGCACTGACATGCGCACGCGGCGAGCCGATCGCAACGCGCAACGCTCGGGGTAACCGCTGGAGCGGCTGGCGTGCTGCTTTCGGCATGCGCGCTGAAGTCTGCGCCGGACCGGATGCGCTGACCCAGGAAAACCTGCCGAACCTGAAGCTGCCCGCGAAGCTGGGTCGAGCCTTCAGCCGACGGACCGGTCCAGGACAACTGGATCGCCACACTCGCCGACCCGCAGTTGTCCGCGCTGGTCGCGGAAGCCATCACGTACAACGCCGACCTGCGCATCGCCGAAGCGCGCGTCGAGCAGGCCGCCGCCGGCGTCAAGGCGGCCGGCGCCCAGATGTATCCTGCGGTCGATCTGCTCGGGCACACGGGCGGCAAGGTCGGCGGCGACAACTCGGGCATCAGCGGTGCGCTCATTTCCGCGTCCTGGGAAATCGATCTGTGGGGTCGCGTGCGCTACGGTCGGCGTGCCGCAGAAGACCAATACGCCTCGGTCGAGGCGGATGCCGCTGCGGCTTCGCAGTCGGTGGCGGCGCTCGTGGCGAAGTCCTGGTTTCTCGCGATCGAGGCGCGTCAGCAACACGATCTCGCCGTCGAGATGGTCGCCGCTGCGCGCGAGTCCGTCCGCATCTCCAAGGATCGCCAGCGCATCGGCCCGGGCAGTGATCTGGACGTCACGCAGGCTGAGGCATCGCTGCAGACGCTGCTCGACACCGAACGCCAGCTCGCTCTTGCCCAGTCGCAGGCGGCGCGCTCGCTCGAAATGCTGCTCGGCCGCTATCCGGCAGACGAGATCAAGGCGCCGTCCATTTTCGCGGTGTTGCCGCCGACGCCGCCCGCCGGACTTCCGTCGGAACTGCTGGAACGGCGACCCGACGTGATCGCAGCGCAGCGGCGCGTCGATGCCGCTTTCAGCCTCGTCGGAGAAGCCGATGCGGCGCGTCTGCCGCGCCTGTCGCTGACCGCGGGGTTGTCCTCGATTTCGAGCGAAATCTTCGTGCTCAAGGAGCGTAACAATCCACTCGTCGGCATCGGCGCGAACATCATTGCGCCGTTGTTTCACGGCGGCGCACTCGCAGCGCAGGTTGAACAGCGCAAGGCCGAACAGAAGCAGGCGGCCGCCGTGTGGGCGCAGATCGGGATTCGGCGTTCGGTGAAGTCGAGGGCGCGCTCGCCGCCGAGGCGATATTGCGCGATCGCGAGCCGTTGCTGATCGCCGCCGCGCAGCAGAACGACACGGCGCTCACGCTCGAAAAGACCCGCTTCCGCATCGGCAGCAATGACCTGCGGAACGTCCTGCAGCAGGAGATGACGCTTTACTCGGCGCGCAGCGCATTGCTGCGTGTCCAGGCGGAGCAGCACATGAATCGCGTCAATCTGTATCTGGCGCTCGGCGGCGGGTTCAGGGATCAGCCAGCGCTGGCCGCGCCCGCGGTCGCGGCGACCGAGCCTCAGCCGCAATAGTCCGAAAACGCTATCAGCCGCCATCCGTTGCGAAGTGCGGCGCCTGAGTCCGTGTCCGTCAAGCGAATCGAATGAAGCGCCATGCCGAACTGGTTGCGCCCGCGCCTGCGTTCGCAACCAGTCGTTTCGTCCGTCGCTGGCGTGACTTTAGCCGCTACCAGCTACGACGAATTGCCGCCGGCTATTTCACCTGCATATTGGTGTCGTTGATCGCCTGCTTGCAGCCCGGGGCAAGGGTTGCCTCGTTCTTCTTCAGGCATTGTGCGCCGCGGCCCTGCCCGACTTGAACGTCCCCGCACTTGCTTATCAGGTCGGCCTTGCACTCGATCGCCACGTGCTTGAATGCAGCCGCGTACGCCTCGAGTTCTTCGGAAGCCTGGTACAGCGCGTACTCGCAACGCGACGAAAGTTTGTCCTCATAAGCGCTCAGGCACGCCAGAATGCGGCCGTTCCCAGGTGTGACCTCCTTGCAGTATTTGGTCAGTTCCTCCTGACATCCGGCTTTCGCTTTGTCGAGGATGCCATCGGCCGCGAACGCAGCGGTCGCGAAGAGCGTCGCCGCACTTGTGACAATTGCAACGACGAGGGACTTTCTGATCATTTTCATCTGCACGTACTCCTTGGTGGATGGATGAACCGTTTTCGAAGGTCTCGCTATTTATTCGTCTGGATGCTGCGGCCGTTGAGCGGCTGCACCGGACGCGCATTCAGGGGATAGATCTTGCCGAACGCAGCAATCTCGGCATCTGCGATTTTAACCGGCGTCTTCAGTACGAACCAGGTGACGCCCTCGCTGCACGGCGGCGTGGTCAGCGAGCCCTGGAAGGTATAGTAGTCGCGCGTTGCGGGCAGCAATGCCGCCGCGTCGATGTTCGCGCCGACGATCATGTTCTCCTTGCCCTTTTCCACTGGAATATTCTTCCACAGCGTGTCGATCACCTCGCTGGCACCACCTTTGTCAAGCAGGACCGCAACGACCGCAAGCTTGCCGTCGGCACTCTTGTGCACGAGATGGGCGACCATTTCGTGTGCCTGACCGTTGATCTTCTCTTCGCTCGGCTTGTGGAAATGGAATTGAAGGAGTTGGTAACGCACGCCGCCGACATCGATCGAGCTGCCGGGCGCATAGTTCACCTGGATCGAATGACCGTTGTCGATGATCTTCAGGGCTGACGGTTTGTAGTCGAATTTGATCGCAGGCAAATCCGCCGGCTTGGCGCCGCGGATATCAATGGGCGACTGGAACTTGCCGAGCTTGCATGCGGAAAATTCGGGCTTGATCGATCCCCACTCCGCCGGCCCCTCCTCCCCGCTATAGGTCCAGTGCTTCTCGTCCGCCGAGGCGGCTGAACCCACACATAGCGCGGGTGCGATACAGAATGTGAGCAACGCTTTGCGAATGTTCATTTGAACCTCCGGTCGTGGTCGTCTGGCCTGCTACTCGTGACTTCCGCTAAACACAATGGTTGGATAGGACTCAGTCGGTGTGACGCTCGATTCCGTGGCGAGGGCTTCGGAGCTAAGGCGACGCGCGCAGGGATTCTGCAAGACTGGTCAGATTTTCTGGATTGATACGGATCGTGCCGCCGTTTGGGCTGTCGATATCGGCGATCAGAAAGAACGAGATCGACAGCGTGAACGGCAAGACGAGAAGGAGCGAGAATTTCGACCTGGCTGCACGCACGTGGTAACCGACCATCGTGCTGCTGCAGAGAGTCATTGCTATCATCAGCGCCCAGGCCTCGACGGGGATGCGGTTTTTCCAGGCGGCCTGAGTGTACCCCTGCGCATCTATCGCGTCGTTCATGCCGGACAACGCCAGTGCGACCACCGGACTGGGCTGCGCGGTACCCGCAGCCTGCACCGCGGACCACATCTCGGTCTGCAATTGCGCCGTCTTCGCGTTGATTTCGCGAACAGCCGCAGGACTGCGCGTCGCATAAAACAGGATGCGCTGATCGAGATAACTCGAGATAAGCGCGCGCACCTTCGTCGCGTCGGCCGCAGGCAGCAGTCCTGCACGAAGGTACTCCGTGCCGATCGTATTGGCCTCCACTTCCTCGCGGCTCTTGCGCAGGTCGTAGCGGTTCACCGCCATCGAAAACGTGAATCCGACGATGAGCGCCAGCAAAGTGAGCGTTCCGCCCTCCACAACATGGAAAGCACCGTCGACCTCTCCGACCTGGCTAGGCAGTTTCCTCAGGGCGCCGCCGATCCAGGAAGCCAACGACATCGCCAGGGCGGCAAGCACAAAAACCAGCAGCGGGTAGTCCATCACATTGATCATGCGCGTGCGTTTGTCGCCTACTCCCTGATCAGGTCGATTTCGCAGTGCAGCGCTTTTGCCGAACCCTCGCGCCTCACCTGCGAGCGTTGCACATGACCAGCAGAGTGCCATGGCGTGCTAATGCGTGTTGACGATATCACACGGGAGCAACCCCGGGAGTTTCAGCCGTTTGCGTCGTGTTCCTCTGCCATACCAGCGTTCGTGACACCCGTTCATGTCACAAGTCGGTCCGCGGCACTCACGCGCCCCGATGCAAATCGGTTGCCCCGGTTCCGCGTCCGCAGACCACATACATCGCCTTGTCGAACTGCTTTCCGAACGACGCCTGCAGGACCCTGCTGGCGTAGTAGCCGGCAACGGCCGCGAAAGTACGCTCGACGTGCACGTCGTCGACACCCATCTCGAGGATCGGACAGCCGCAGCGCGCAAGGAACCGTCGCAGCACCGCGGGCGTCAAATGGGTGAGATGAATTTCGCCGCCCCAGAGAAGCCGGCCGAGCGGATCGCGCTCGTTGCGGGCAAACTTCTGCCGCAGCAACGGCGCCGTCTCGTTGGGCACCGCAATCACGAGGATGCCGTCGGGCTTGAGGAAGCGCAGAAGTCTCTGGCGCAGCCCGGCGATCGATCGGACCCCAGATCCGCCATGCGAGGAAGGGTATTTACTTATCCAGTGCTGATCGGCTACAATTGGCGATTCCCTGCGTGGAAATCGTTCGTAATTAACTACCTACGGAAGCTGCCATGAAAGTCCTTTCTTCCCTCAAATCCGCCAAGCAGCGTCATCGCGATTGCAAGATCGTGCGTCGCCGCGGCAAAGTGTTCGTGATCTGCAAGAGCAACCCGCGCTTCAAGGCGCGTCAGCGCTGAACTGCGGGCTGCACATCTGCTGATTGCCAGCCTGCTGATTACAGGCATAGACCGAAGGCCGCGCAAGCGGCCTTTTGTTTGGCCGGTGCAGTTGCCCGACCGGCTGTCTCCCAGCCAGGTCGCCACCTGTGTTTCGAGTCTCGTTTTCCGGTCTCGATTTCCAACGCAGATCATCGACTTGCGCGCACTTATTTGATACAAAGTCAGCATCGGCAGATAGCCGATTCATTGGCCGACTCATTGGGAGCCTCGTCTATGCGTACCCGAATTTCGCTGCTGTCGTGTGCGACCGCGCTTTGCCTGCTCGGCAGCGCCCTGGCGCAGGCCGATACCCTGTTGATCGACCGCGTCCACGCCGAGCAGGGACAGAACCTGCCAACTCGCGGCATGAGCATGGCGCAGGTCGAACAGCGCTACGGCGCACCATCGGCCAAGCTTTCACCGGCGGGCGGCGACTCGCGCTGGCATCCGACGATCAATCGCTGGGCCTACGCCAATTACATCGTCTACTTCGAACGCGATCGCGTGATCGACACCGTGATGAATCACGCCACGCCGAACGAGATCGGCCCGAAGAACGCTCCGACGGCGCGATGAATTCCCTGCAATTCCGCCTGCCTGCGGAATGGGAGCCGCAGGCGGGCGTGCTGTTGGCGTGGCCGCACGCGCAGACCGACTGGGCGCCACGCCTCGAGCAGGTCGAAGAGACCTGCGGAAAGCTCGCCGCAGCCGTCTCGCAGTTTCAGCCAGTCGTGATCTGCGTCGCCGATGCGCAAGTGCGGCAACGCTGCCGCGAAGATCCTCGAGAGCGCCGGCGCGGACGCGAGCCGGGTCAGCCTCGTGGAGATCGAGTACGACGATACCTGGCTGCGTGACTCCGGCCCGATCACGCTGACCGGTCCCGGCGGATTCCTGCTGGCCGATTTCCGCTTCACGGGCTGGGGCGGCAAGTTCGCAGCGACGCGCGACGATTGCCTCGTCGGCGGCCTGATCGCCCGCGACTTGTTCGTCTCCGCCGAACATCGCCGCGTCGAATGGGCGCTCGAAGGCGGCGCGATCGAATCCGACGGTGCCGGGACGATCCTGACGACGTGGCGTTGCCTGCATCAGCGCCACCCCGAACAAAGCCGCGAGCGAAATGACTGCGCTGCTGCGCCGCGAACTCGCCGCCGCGCGCGTGCTCTGGCTCGAATACGGCTACCTGCAGGGCGATGATACCGACGCGCATATCGATACGCTCGCCCGCTTCGCCCCGGGCGACGCGATCGTGTTCCAGGACTGCAACGACACCGCCGATACGCACTACGACGAGCTCAAGCGCATGGGCGGCGAACTCGCGGCCCTGCGCACGCTCGACGGCCGGCCGTATCGCCTGTACCCGCTTCCGTGGGCCCGCCCGATTCTCGACGACGGCCGCAGACTTGCCGCTTCGTACGCGAACTATCTGATCATCGACGGCGCGGTGCTGATTCCTTCGTATGACGATGCCGCGGACGCCGAGGCAGCGCGTATCATAGGCGCCGCGCATCCTGGACGCCGGGTGATTCAGATCCCCTGCCGTCCGCTGATCTGGCAAAACGGCAGCCTGCATTGCATGACGATGCAGTTGCCTCAAGGTTTACTCGCATGAACACACTTAAAGTCGCCCTGTTGCAGGAGCGCGACCGCGGCAGCGTCGACGCGAATCTCGACGCGATAGAGGCAGGTCTGCGCAAGGCTGCGGCCGCCGGTGCGCGCCTCGTCCTGCTGCAGGAACTGCACAACGGGCCGTACTTCTGTCAGCACGAGAGCGTCGCGGAGTTCGATCGCGCCGAGCCGATCCCCGGCCCGAGCACGCAGCGCATCGGCGCGCTCGCCGCAGAGCTGCAGCTCGTGATCGTCGCATCGCTGTTCGAACGGCGCGCCGCGGGCCTCTATCACAATACCGCGGTCGTCTTCGACAGGGCGAAGGATATTTGTGGAAAATACCGCAAAATGCACATCCCGGACGACCCGGCGTTCTACGAAAAATTCTATTTCACGCCCGGCGACCTCGGCTTCGAACCCGTGCAGACCTCGGTCGGAAAGCTGGGTGTGCTCGTCTGCTGGGACCAGTGGTATCCCGAAGCGGCGCGCCTGATGGCGCTGGCCGGCGCCGAACTGCTGCTCTACCCGACGGCGATCGGCTGGGATCCAGGCGATGCCGCCGACGAGAAGGCGCGCCAGCGCGATGCGTGGATCACCGTGCAGCGCGGTCATGCCGTCGCCAACGGCCTGCCGTTGCTCGCGTGCAATCGCATCGGCTTCGAAGCTGCCCCTGACTCCGCGCGCGGTATCGAATTCTGGGGATCGAGCTTCGTGGCGGGCCCGCAGGGCGAATTCCTCGCGCAGGCGTCGGCCGACAAAGGCGAGCTTCTCGTGGCCGAGATCGACCTCGGCCGCAGCGAGTCCGTGCGGCGCATCTGGCCGTTCCTGCGCGACCGGCGTATCGATGCTTATGGCGATCTGCTGAAACGCTATCGCGACTGATCTCTGGATTCTGGCTTGAAGATGAACGATTCGATTTCCGTCGACAGCGCAACGCTGCCGCAGACCACCCTCGCCGACCAGCCGATCGAACGCGTCACGCGCGACGGCGTCGAATACACGCTGCTCGGTACCGCGCACGTGTCGCGCGCTTCGGTCGCGGCGGTGCGCGAACTGATCGCGCAGGAAGACTACGACGCGATTGCCGTGGAACTGTGCGAGACGCGCTATCGCGCGCTGCGCGATCGCGAGAGCTGGCGCAACCTGGACCTGCTGCAGATCATCCGCCAGGGAAAGGCCGGCATGGTCGCCGCCAACCTTGCGCTTTCGGCTTACCAGCGCCGTCTTGCCGAGCAGTTCGGCATCGAACCCGGTGCGGAAATGAAGGTCGCTGCAGAACTCGCGGACGAGCGGCGCAAGCCCATCTGGCTGATCGACCGCGAAGTCAGCATCACGCTCAGGCGCACCTATCGCAGCGTCGGCCTGCTGCAGCGCTTCGGCATTCTCTCGGGCCTGATCGCAAGCCTGTTCGAGCGCGGCGAAGTCGCCGAAGCCGACATCGAGAAACTCAAGCAGGGCGACATCCTGCAAGGCGCGTTCAACGAATTCGCCGAGCAGTCCGAACCGCTGTTCCGCAGCCTCATCGGCGAGCGCGATCACTACATGGTCGCGCGCCTGCGTCAGGAAGCTGCGGCCGCACAGTCAACTGCGCCTGTCCGGCGCGTGCTCGCGGTCATCGGTGCGGGACACCTCGCCGGCATGTCGCGCGAACTCACGGCGCAACAGGATGACCCGGCGACACTGATCGACGCATTGAAGACCACCCCGCCGCCGGCACGCTGGCCGAAATGGCTCGGGCTCGGCGTGCTCGCGTTCATCATCGCCGCGATCGGCTACACATTCACGCGCGGCGCCAACCTCGGCGTCGATGCGCTGCGCGACTGGGTACTGTTCACGGGTGGCCTCGCCGCACTTGGCGCCTTGCTCGGCGGCGGCCATCCGCTCAGCGTACTGACGGCATTTATCGTCGGGCCGCTCAAGCCGTTCCGCCCGTTCGTCCCGGTCGGCGCGGTCGCCGCTGCCGTCGAGATGGCGCTACGACGGCCCCGCGTCGCCGATTTCGAATCGCTGCGAGACGATGTGATCGAATGGCGAGGCTGGTGGAAGAACCGCGTTTCGCGCACCCTGCTCGTCTTCCAACTATGCAACTTCGGCATGATGGCGGGCGAATACCTCGCCGGCATCCGCATCCTCAAACGCCTCCTCTGAACATTTCCGCACGATGAAACTCGCCCGTCTGTTGTTCAAGCCCAAGTGGCAGGACAAGAACCCCGACATCCGCCGCCGCGCGATAACCAGCGACGACGATGCAGAACTGATCGCCGCCCTGCCCGACCTGGTGCGCTCCGGTGCGGATCCCGCCTCGCGCATCGCGGCGCTCAGGCGCCTGCACGACTACGAAGCCTGGCGCGAACGTTCGACCGGCGACGCCGATGGTGAAGTGCGCCGCGTGGCGCGAGAGGCCTATCTGGCGCTGCTCTGCTCGCGCGACGAACGTGTGCCGCCGCTAGCGCGGCGCATCGCTGAACTCGAGACCTTGAGCCCCGCCGAGATCGAGCGGGTCGCCGCGCTGGCGGTCGATCGCGAGTTGCGTGCATCAGCGCTCGCACGCGTGTCGCGCCAGTCGCTGCTCGTCGACCGCGCGCTCAAGGATCCCGACGCAGGGCTGCGCGCGAGCGTGCTCGACCGCATCGACAGCGCCGCTGTGCTCGAACGCATCGCCGAAACGGCGCGCAAGACCGACAAGAACGTGAGCCGACGCGCGCGCGAACTCGCCGCCACGCTGCGCATCGATAGTGGAAACGTCGAAGCCATCGCGCTCAAGGCGCAGGAACTCTGCGCGCGCATGGAATCCCTCATGCGCGCCGCAGGCGGCACCGAGCAGGATGTCGACGACATCGAGCGCGCGTGGACGCGACTCGGCGAGCAGGCAACCGACGATACCCGCGCACGCTATCTCGGTGCGCTCGCGGTCGTGCGCCGGATGCAGTTGCAGGCACGCACTCCGAAACTGGCGATTGAGCCGCCATTGGAGACCGCACCCGCACCCGCTGCACCTTCCGCGACTCTGCTCAACGTCCCATTGAGCGTCGATCTGATCGCGTCGCAAGCGCGCTTCGACGCCGCGCTCGCGGCCGCGGCCAACGAAGCGCAGAGCGAGCGCGAGGCACGCCGCACGCGCGTCCATGAAATCGAGCGGCTCGTCGTACGGCTGGCCGCCGATCTCGAAGCAGGCGACGTCGCGGGCGCACAGCGTTCACGCAGCGCGATCGTCCCCCTCGCCGATGCCGTCGACACGTTGCCGCCCGCTCTCGCTGAACGCCTTGCCGCGCTGCACGCGCGCCACGACGAACTGCGGCACTGGCAGCAATGGGCCAATCAGCAGCGCCGCGAGGCGATCTGCGAAAACCTCGAATCGCTCGCGGCGTCGAATCCGCATCCCGATGCGCTCGCAACCGGCGTGCGCGACGCACGCGAGGAATGGCGCAGGCTCGATGCGGCGGAGGGCGCCACGTCGAACGAAACGCGCCTGTCGCGACGCTTCAATGCACTTTGTCATCGCGCGCTGAAGCCGGCCAAGGGCTATTTCGACAAGCGCGATCAGTTGCGTCGCACGCGCACCGACGAAGTAGAGAGTCTGCTGCGCAACGCCGCCGCAATGCCCGAGGCGATCGGCGACTGGAAGGCGGCGACCGCGCCTGCGTCGCGACCTCGCCGCCGCTTTGCACGGCCTCGACGCGGTCGATCCGCGCGAACGCACGAATCTCGCCAAGCGCATCAAGGATGCGATCGCCTCTCTCGCGCCTCGCCTGGAAACATACGAACGCGGCATCGAGGCCGCGAAGCGGCGCCTGATCGAACGCGCCTCTGCCCTGACCGGCACGGACGGACGCAGCGCAGCGCGCCAGGTCCAGGATCTCCAGCGCGAGTGGACCGCCCTGGGGCACAGCCGTCGCGGCGCCGATCAGAAGCAGTGGCAGGAATTCCGCAAGGCCTGCGACGCGGTATTCAGCAGCCTCGATGCGGCCAGGAAGGAGCGCGACACGCAGGAAACCGCGGTGAAGGAGACCACGCAGGCGATCCTCCGCGATCTCGAGGCGCTGAATGGCGCCGGCAAGCCTCCGCGTGCCGAAATCAAGGCTGCGCTGCGCGAGATCGACCACCGCTGGCAGGCGCTGGCGCATCGCGAGCGCGAAACCGATCAGCGCTACCGCAAGCTCGTCGAGAACATCGAAAGCACGCTGCGTGACGCTGCACGCAATGATCGCCTCGCGCGCTTTCACGACGCGCTCGCGAAGTATCGACTGCTGCGCGGTGCGGAAATCGCCTCAGGTGCGGCTCCGATCGAAGCGGGCGCCGAGTGGAGCGATGCCGCGAACGCTACCGATGCGATGGCACAGGCGCTCTCGGCGCGTCGAGCGCGCATCAGCACCGGCGACGCCGGCCCGACGGACGAGGAAGCCGCCCGCGACCGGCTCGTCGAACTCGAATTCATCGCCGGCGTCGAGACCCCGGCCGACGACCGTCAGCGCCGCATGAACTACCAGGTGCACCGACTCGCCTCGCGCATGCGTGATCGCGCTACGACTTCGCCCGAGACGGAACTTGTTCTCGTGCTTGCAGCGTGGTTTGCGCAAACGCCGCAGCGCGAGGAGCTCGAAACGCGCTTTCTGCGAGCGGCGCAGGCCGGCGTCGCATCACTGCCGTGAAGTCCTGCGCGGATCGGCGACGATCCGCCGCCAGGCATCGACCACTTCGTCGAGTTCGATTTCCGCGACCGCCGCACGCGGCGGTCCGCCGAGATTGAACACGGGCGCGCCGGTCGGGCTGCGCCTGTCCCAGCGTCCCGGCGACTCGCTACCGTAGAGCACGACGAGCGGACAGCCGACCGCCGCCGCAACATGCAGCGGCCCGGTATCGACCCCGATCATCGAATGTGCGATTTCCGCGAGCGCAATGAGGCGCCGTACGGGCAGATCGCGCGTGGCGATCACGACGTCGTCGTTCGGCACGTGCGAACGAATCTCTTCGAGCAGCGTGTGCTCCTGCGACGAGCCGCACAGCACGATGCGAAAGTCCGGGTTTGTCGCCCGGATCGCGCGAATGAGTGCGACCCAGTTCTCGAGCGGCCAGGCCTTGCTGTCGTGACGCTGGCGACTCGCGATACGCCGGCTCGTGCGCTTGTTGCCGGGCTGCAGCAGTACGAGGCAGGCGCCCGCGAGACCGTTGCTCTGAAGCCACGCATCACGGTCGGCACGATCCGCATCGTCGCAATGCAGGCGCGGTGCGAGCTGCAAATCCTCGTCTCGCCAGGGATAGTCCGACGCGGTCCAGGCTGACGGCGTCATGCGGCCGAAAGCGAGCAGGCGATCGACCCAGTGGCCGTCCGCGATCCGATCGCAATCCGCGAGGAACAGGCTGCGATCCGCGCCGATCCCTGCACGGGCGAGCAGATCCCGGATGCGAGCGACGTGCCCGGGAATGTCCTCGCTGACGTAGACAGGCCCGTCATGACGCCTAAGCGCGTGCACGAGCTGCCAGCGTTGCGGGCTCAGCAGATAGGGGGCATGACGCAGGCGCAATTCGCAGATCGTGTCGACGTCCGCCGAGCCGGCATAGAGCGGGCGCGACCAGCCGCCGAAACTCAGAAGCCGGCAAGGCCTGCCGTAGCGACGGTGCAGCAGATGCAGCAGCGGCGCCTGCAGCACCATATCGCCCATTCGCCCGTAGCGGACGAGCAGCGGTGCAAGTGGGCGAATCAAGGCGTCGCTTGCAGCAGCGCTGGCGGTACAGCGGCGATGAGTCGGCGCGCGGATTCCTCGGCGGTCTGACCGCCGCATTCAACGACATACGCGCCGGGCCCGTACGGTCCCCACTGCGCCGTGTCGGTTACGGTGAACACGGCTGCGGTCTTCGTGCCGCTCGCGCGCGCCAGATGCATGACGCCGCAATCGAGGCAGATCAGCATCGAGAGTCCGGACAGCACCTTCGACAGCTTGCGCACGCTACTCGTGTAGTAGATCGGATAGCGCGAATCGAGCATCGACACGCCGCTTGCCGGCGCGATCTCGACGAACGAGAACTCGGGGTATGCCGCTTCGACCAGCGGCATGAAAACGCGCCACCACGCGCGGTCGAGCAGCTTGTGTCCGGTGGCGTTCGCAAAGACGCCGATGATCTTTTTCGTGCGCGGTTCTATACCGTCCTCGCGTGCGACGAGACGATCGAGCATCTCCCGCCCCTGCTCGCGCTCGTCGTTGGTGAGCCGCACGTCGAGCGCAGGATAGTCGAGATGCACGCGATGCATCGCGCTGCGCAACAGGTAGACCGGTTTCTGGCCGGCATGCTCGGGCGCGAGTGCGGCCTCGACCGCATGCGTCACGGTGCCACGCTTGCGTTCGCTGACGAATCCCACCTTGTAGCGCGCCCGGCTCTGCGACAGCAGCGCCCTGCCCGTGCGTGAGCGCGGGTCGGTATCGATCGCGAGGTCATAGCGATTCCGCCGCAGGCTTTGCAGATGCTGCAGCAGTTGCAGCGGTCGCTGCATCGCCCGCTTCGGCAGGCAGTAGATGTGCCGCACGTTCGCAAAGTTCGCGAAGATATCGACCGCGACCGGACTGCGCGTGATGATGTCGATTTCGGCGCCAGGCCAGATCGCCTCGATTTCCTGCAGCAACGGCGTGATGAGCAGCGTGTTGCCGAGGCTATGACTCGTGCGGCAGATCAGGATGCGGAGGATACCCGTCTGCCGCAACGGCGTGCCCGCCGCAGCGGACGTTTCCTGCCGCGCAAACAGGCGCAAGCCGTGAGCGGTGACGCGTCGCCGCAACAAAGTGATATCCATGGGCTATTGTCGATACCCTATTGTAAAGATTTGCCTAAAAAGCGCTAAATTCGCTCCCACGAAATTGGCGACGAACGGTCAGGCCGGCAGCGGCCGCCAGCGACGCGAGCGCGCGTCGCGCAGTACCGCCTTCAACCATAGACTCGCATCGTCGAGCAGCGAATAGATCGTCGGCAGAACGAGCAGACTCACGAGCGTCGAGAAAATAAGGCCTCCGACAATGGCGCGGGCCATCGGGAAATATTGCGGTCCGTCGCCGCCCAGACTCGCGCCCTCGAAACACAACGGCACCATACCAAGGATCGCCGTGCCCATCGTCATGAGGATCGGACGCAGGCGATCCTTGGCTCCCTGCGCCAGGGCCTCGGCGCGCAAGAGCCCCTCGTGGCGCAGCTGATTGATGTGTACGATCATGACGATGCCGTTGTTGACGACGACGCCCATGAGGATCAGCACTCCGATGAACGACATGAACGTGAATGTCGTTCCCGTGAGCCAGAAGAACCAGTATATGCCGAATATCGAGAATACGAACGTCGTCAGTATCGCAGCCGGGTAAATCAGCGATTCGAACATCGCGCACATGACGACATAGACGAGAACGAGCGCCACGAGAACGTTGAACATCATGGTCTTGGTGCCCTCCTCGGTGCGGTCGAAGCTCTCCCCGAAGCTCCAGCGGTAACCCGCCGGCATTGTCATGCTCTTCATCGCCGCCTCGATCTCATGGCGCGCATCGTCGTTTGTCTTGCCGTCGGCGAGATTGGCCACGACGCCGAGCGACGTCTGCCGGTTGGTGCGCTCGATTGCCGATGGCGCGGCGGTCGTGCGCACCCGTACCATCGCCATCAGTGGTACCTGCTCTCCTCTCTGGTTGCGCACCTTGAAATCGGACAGGTCCTCGACGCTCTGGGCATCGGATTTGGCGAAGCGCAGCCATACCGGCACCTGTGCATCGGTACCATGGAAATCCTTGAGCTGCTGTCCGCGCAGTGCGATAGCGAGGTAACGCGCGACATCGCTTGCCGAAAATCCGTAGATCTTCGCCTTTTCCCGGTCCACGCGAACGTTCATCTCCTGGTTGCTGCTGCCGGTCGACGTGCGTACATCGCGGAGGCTTGGCAATTTCTGCAGCAACGGCATGATCCCCTCCGCAAGGTCGCGCAGCACGATGCCCGAATCCCCCGACAGTGTCAGACCTATCGACTTGCCGCCGTCGTTGCGACCGTTGTCGCCATTGAACAGCGGCTCGCCGATCGCGAGCTTCGGCATGCCCTCGCGTATCTGCTGCATGATCCTCTTCGTATCGAGCTTCTTGCCGTCATCGCTGTCCAGATAAATGTCGGTGTTGCCGTTGCCCTGTTCGTTGAAGAACGTGTAGACGTTGCGGATGTGGAATTCCCGGCTGTGTGTCGCGAGATAGGTTTCGATGCGATCAAGCGACTGACGGATCTCGTCGAGCGGATACAGGCCGTTGAAGCGATAGAAGAGATGCAGAGCGGTCGGATCGCCGTCGCCATTGAGGTCGACCTTCATGTTCGTGATCGGCGCGAGCGTCAAGAGCATCAGCATCCCAAGCGCCGTCATCGTCCAGCGGCGATGCCGCAGTGTCAGCGCGACGAAGTGTCCATACGCGCCCTGCAGGCGCGAGATGAGGCTCCTGCGGCCGATGAACTTCGGGGGCGGCAGCTTCGCCGACAGCATCGGCACGAGGCTGATCGCGACGAGCCACGACGACAGATGCGCTATCGCCATCGATACCGCGAGCTGGAACAGTTGCACCTTGAACTGGTTGGGCTCGCCGAACACGAGCGGCACGAACACGATCACGCTCGAGAGCGTGCCGGCCGCTATGGCGATGCCAACGATCTGAGTGCCCTGCACCGCGCTGTACCACGGCCTCTCGGGGTATCGTTCGCGATAGTGATAGATGCTCTCGACGACGACGACCGCGTTGTCGACGAGCATGCCGACCGCGAGCAGCAGCCCCATCATCGACAGAAGATTGAGCGTCATGCCGAACATATGCATGCAGCCCAGCGTGATGATGAAGCAGATCGGGATCGACAGCGACACCATCAGCGTCGACGGCCAGTCGCGCAGGAAGAAGAACAGCACGATGATCGACAGCAGCGTGCCTTCGAGACCGGCTTTGCCGAGCTGCTGCAGGCTCTCCGTCACGGCTTTCCCGCCGTCCCAAAGCACTGCCACCTTGATCCCCTGCATCTCGCTGGTTTGCCTGATCTGATCGAGTTCGGCAAACACCGCGCGGCCAACGTCGACGAGATTGGCGCTGCGTTCCTTGCGTATGATAAGCACGACCGCCGGGTGCTGATCGAGGTGCTGGACGTAGTCGGCCCGCGCAGGCTTCAATCCGACCTCGGCGATGTCACCGACCTTCGTGCCTGACGAATCGAGCACGAGATTGCGAATCTCGTCGATGCTGCGCCATTCGCCGACCGGCTGCACCTGATAGCGGATGCTGCCGTCGGTCACGAGTCCCGCGGTCGCCGAGAAGTTCGCGGCGGACAGGCGCTGATAGAGTTCGGTCAGGCTCACGCCAGCGGCGTTGAGCCGGTCGGAGGAGATCTCGATCCTGACTTCGCGCGGCGACGCTCCGAACAACTCTACCTGGGCGACACCGCGCACGCGTTCGAGCGGACGCTTGAGCTTGCTGTTGAGCAGCTCGTAGGCGCCGGTCAGGTCGCGATCGGCCGAGATCACGAAGACGAGGACCGGAATCGCGCCGGTGGAAAACTTCTGCACGTAGAAACGCGGCAGGTCGTCGGGCAGATCCTTGCGGATCGCATCGATCTTGCCGAGCGCTTCGATCGTCTTCAGCGAGGTGTCCTGCCCGAACTTGAGACCGAGCGAGATCTGCGCACTGTCCGCGGTCGATTGCGACGTGATGCGCTGCACCCCGGTCAGCGTCGCGAGCGCGTCCTCGACGGGGCGCGTGATCGTACGTTCGACCTCCGCCGGCGTCGAACCCGGATACGGCAGGTTGATGTCGAGAAATGGGGCCTGGAAATCAGGAACCAGCTCGAGCGGCAGGCGAAACGCGGCGACGAGCCCGATCACCGTCATCGAGACGAACAGCATGACTACCGTTACCGGCCGCTTGAGGCTCAATTCGGCCAAGGTCATGCGGACGCCATGCTCCTCTCGCGGCGCTCAATGGTCGATGGGGGCCGAAACGCAGACCGGCCCCAGGCGACCCGCATTATGTATTAGCCGGCCGCATGGGCGAAATTCGACGTGCCCGCGCATCGCGCAGTATCGCCTTGGCCCACAGGCTCGCATCGTCGAGCAGCGAATAGATCGTCGGCAGCACGAGCAGGCTCACGAGCGTCGAGAAGATCAGTCCGCCGACGATCGCGCGCGCCATCGGGTAGTACGGCGGGCCGTCGCCGCCGATCGCCCGCGTCCGAGATGCACAGCGGCACCATGCCGAGGATCGCGGTGCCCATCGTCATGAGGATCGGCCGCAGGCGATCCTTGGCGCCCTGGATCAACGCCTCGCGTCGCGGCATGCCCTGGTGACGCAGCTGATTGATGTGCACGATCATCACGATGCCGTTGTTGACGACGACGCCCATGAGGATCAGCACGCCGATCCACGCCATGATCGACAAGGTCGTGCCGGTAATCCAGAACAACCAGAACACGCCGAAGATCGAGAAAACGAACGTGGTCAGGATCGCCGCCGGATAGATCAGCGACTCGAACATCGCGCACATGACGACGTACACGAGCACGAGCGCGACGAGCAGATTGAATCCCATCTTCTTGCCGGCATCGTCGTCGCGATCGAAGTTCTGACCGAAGCTCCAGTGATAACCGGCAGGCAGCGGGACCGCGTTCATCGCCTGCTCGATGTCCTTGCGCGCGTCGTCGCTCGTCGCGCCTTCGGCGAGATTCGCCTTGATGCCGAGCCGAAGTCTGCCGGTTCTCGCGCTCGATCACGGACGACGCGTTCCTGCGTCTGATATCTGCACCATCGACAGCAGCGGAATCTGCGTGCCGTCGGGACGGCGCAGCTTGTAGTCGCTGAGATCGTCGAGGCTCTGCGCGTCGGCGCTGCGGAAGCGCAGCCACACCGGCAGCTGCGCGTCGTCGCCGTGGAAATCCTTGAGCTGCATGCCACGCAATGCGATCGCGATGAACTGCGCGACGTCGTTGGACGCAGAATCCGTAGTCCTTGCGCCTTCTCGCGGTCGACGCGCACGGACAATTCGCGGTTGCCGTTGTCCTGGTTCGCGGCGCACGTCGCGAATCGGACTTGATCCGCTGCAGGATCGGGATCACCGCGGTCGACAGGTCGCGCAGCACCTGGCCCGAATCGCCGCTCAGCGAGAGATTGAGCGTGTCGTCGTTGCCGACCGTTGTCGTCGAAGCCGAACATGACCTCGCCGATCGGAATCTTCGGCATCTCCTTGCGCAGTCTTCTCCATGATCGACCTGCGTGTCGATCTTGCCTTGTCGTCTCTTCGTCGAACAGGATCGACGTGAACGTGCCTGGCCCTCTTCGGTGTAGCGGCTGTAGATGTTCTTGATGTGGAACTCGTCGCGATGCGTCGTCGAGATAGCCTTCGACCACGTCGACCGATCTCTTGAGTTCCGCCAGCGGATAGAGGCGCGTTCAAGCGGTAGTTGAGGAACAGCGATCGCGATCGCCGTTCGGAAACATGTCGACTTTCGTGTGCGCAGCCGGCAGCACGACGCTGATCACGAGCAGCGCGACGAGGCCGACCATCGTCCAGCGCCGATGGCGCAGCGTGCGGCGACGAAGTCGCGTAGCCGCCCTGCATGCGCGTGATGATGTTCTTGCGGCCGATGAACTTGGGCGGCGGCAGCTTCGCCGACAGCATCGGGACGAGGCTCACGGCGACGAGCCACGAAGCGAGATGCGCGATCGCCATCGTGACGGCGACCTGGGTCAGGAAGATGCTGATGTTGTCCTTCTCGCCGAACACCATCGGCAGGAACACGATGATGCTCGACAGCGTGCCCGCGGCGATCGCGATGCCGACGACCTGCGTGCCCTGCACAGCGCAGTACCACGGCTTGTCCGGGTAACGTTCCCGATAGTGATAGATGCTCTCGACGACGACGACCGCATTGTCGACGAGCATGCCGACCGCGAGCAGCAGGCCCATCATCGACAGCATGTTCAACGTCATGCCGAACAACTGCATGCAGCCGAGCGTGATCACGAAGCAGATCGGAATCGCCAGCGACACCATCGAGCGTCGACGGCCAGTCGCGCAGGAAGAAGAACAGCACGATGATCGACAGCAGCGTGCCTTCGAGCCCCGCCTGGCCGAGCTGGCTGCAGGCTGTCGGTGACCGACTTGCGCCTGGTCGCCGAGCGCATAGATCTGGATGCCGCTGCAGTCTCGGGCTGCTGGCGGATGCGCTCGACCTCGGCGATCACGTTGCGCCCGACCTCGACGAGATTGGCGCTGCGTTCCTTCGAAATGTCGACCGCGACCGCGGGACGCCGGTCCAGATGGCGCGCATAGTTGAGACGCCCGGGCTTGATGTTGACCTCGGCGACGTCGCTGAGCTTGAGGCCCTTGTCGTTGACGGCCATGTTGCGCACGTCCTCGATCGTGCGCCACTCGCCGACCGGCTGCACGTGATAGCGCAGGTCGCCATCCTTGATCAGCCCGCCCGACGCGGAGAAGTTCGCCGTCGACAAGACGCTTGTAGAGGTCGTTGAGGCCGACGCCTGCCGCGGTGAGGCGATCGGAGTCGATCTCGATCTGCACTTCGCGCGGCGATACGCCTTCGATCTTCACCTGGGCGACGCCGGGCAGCCGTTCGAGCGGGCGCTTGAGTTCGCGGTCGATCAGCTCGTAGGAATTGGTGAGGTCGTGCTCCGACGAAATGCGCAGCTGCAGCACCGGCTGGTCCGACGTCGCGAACTTGAACACCTGGTAACGCGTCAGGTCACTCGGCAGATCGGCGCGGATCGCATCGATCTTGCCGCGCGCCTCGACCGCCTTGACCGACGTGTCCTGGCCCCACTTGAACTCGAGCTCGATGTTGACGCCGTCGGCGCGCGTGACCGAATCCATGCGCTGGACGCCGGTCAGCGTCGACGAGCGCCTCTTCGACCGGACGCGTCACCGTGCGTTCGACTTCCGCCGGCGTCGAACCCTGGTATGGCAGGTTCACCGAAAGGAACGGCACCTGGATGTCGGGTAGCGATTCCAGCGGCAAGCGGAACGCGGCGATCAGACCGATCACGGTCATCGACACGAACACCATGATGACCGTGACCGGACGCTTGAGGCTCAGTTCCGCAAGTGTCATGTCCGCTCCAGCCGATTGACGCTGGCGCGTGCTTCGACGACGTCGCGCAGCGGCACGACGATCACCTTTACTCTCCCACGCGCAGGCGGAACAGGAAAAAACGCTGGGCGCGATGCGTCACGGAGCGACTCCCTGCATCGCGAGGTCTGCCTTCGTCGATCACGGCCTTCGTCTTGCGCTCGCCGCGTTCGCGATAAGCCTCGTCGCTGCGCCGGTCGAGCAACGTGTAGACGACCGGAATCACGACCAGCGTGAGCAGCGTCGACACGAGCAGACCGCCGATCACGGTGATCGCCATCGGCGCGCGCACCTCGTTGCCGTCGCCGACGCCGATCGCGAGCGGCATGAAGCCGAGCAGCGTGCACAGCGTCGTCATCGAGATCGGGCGCAGGCGCGATTCGGCCGCCTGCATGATCGCATCGAGCTTCGCCACGCCTTCTTCGCGCAACTGGTTGACGCGGTCGATCAGCACGATCGCGTTCTTGACGACGATGCCGGCGAGCATGATCAGGCCGATGAAGACGACGACCGACAGCGGCGTGAACGTGAGTTTCAGCGCGAGTACCGCGCCGACGAGCGCGAGCGGAATCGAGAACATGATGACGAACGGATGCAGCAGCGACTCGAACTGCGACGCCATCACGAGGTAGACGAGGAAGATCGCGAGCACCAGCGCGAAGATCAGCGAGCTGACCGACGCGTCGAGTTCCTCGCTCTGGCCGCCGATGTGCGTCGTGACGCCCGCCGCGAGCGGATTGTCGCGGATCAGCTTGCGCACTTCCGCGACCGCGGTGCCGAGATCGCCGTAGTGCAGGTTCGCCGACACGATCGCGACGCGTTCCTGCGTGATGCGATGGATTTCGCTCGGGCCCTGCGTCGAAATGATCTCGGCGACGGACGACAGTCGAATCGGCGTGCCGGTGGCTGCCGCACTCGTGCCGTTCCCGTTGGTCCCGTTGCCGTTCGTGCCGGAGCCGCTTGTGCCGGAGCCCGAGCCGGCGGACCCACCCGAAGCCGACGAATTCGAACCGCTTGTCGAGGCGCCATTCGCATTCAGTCCGGCGGCCGCAGCGGTGTTCGAATAACCGACGATCAGGTTGCGGATGTCGTCGACCGAACCGCGCTGGTCGGCCTGCGCGCGCACGAGCACGTCGATCTTGCGGTCGCGGAAGCTGTAGCGCGTCGCGACCGAACCGCGCACCTTGTCGACGACCTGGTCGGAGATCTGCTTCGTCGTGAGGCCGAGCGCGGCCGCGCGTTCCTGATCGAAGCGGATCTGGATCTCCGGATAGCCGCCTTCGACCGTGGATTTGACGTCTGCGAAACGCGGCGACGCGTTCATGAGCGACGTCAGCTTCTTGCCGGCCTTCTCGAGCGAAGCGAGATCGTAGCCACGCAGTTCGATTTCGAGCGGCGTTGCGAAACTGAAAAGTTGCGGTCGCGCGAACTTCACTTCGGCGCCGGGATGCGAGGCCATCGTTGCGCGCAACGCATCGGTTGCGGCGCGTTCGCCGCGTTCGCCGACGCCGGACTTGAGCACGACGAGCAGACGCGCGATGTTCTCGCCCGACTCGGTCGGCGTCGCGTCGAGGCGCGTGCCGGTGCCGCTCACGCCGTAGATCAGCGCGATGTTCGGATCCTTCGCATTCTTCTGCTGCAGCTCGGCGACGAGCTTGTCGGTGTCGATCAAGCGCCGTGCCGGGCGACAGCTTCACGGTCATCTCGAAACGACCTTGCGCGAGCGACGGAATCAGATCCATGCCCAGAGTCGGGATCAGCGCGACGCTGATCGCGAACGCGATCGCGGCGAAGCCGAGCACGGCGTAGGGACGCGCGAGCGCCTTCGGCAGCAACGAGTGGTAGGCGCGCGCCGCTGCGTTGTAGGGCATCAGCACGACCTTGCCGACCGCGCGCAGTACCTTGCCGACCACCTTGCCGACGAAGCCGAACCCGGTGAATACCGTGACGCCGAGCAGGCGCGGAAACCATTGGAAAAGACCGCGCGAAACCGGACTCGTCACGCTCTTGACGCCGCGGCCAAATCGGCTCGTCGGCTGCCAGCCCGTCGAAGGCGTCTCGTCCTGGTACGCGAGCGGCGCCCTGCCCTTCAGCGAGGCCAGCATCGGGATCAGCGTCATCGCGACGACGAGCGAAATCAGCATCGCGAACGTGACCGTCAGCGCCTGGTCGCGGAACAACTGGCCGGCGACGCCCTGCACGAACACGAGCGGGAAGAACACGGCCACCGTCGTCAGCGTCGATGCGATCACCGCCATCGAAACTTCGCGCGCACCCTTCATCGCCGCTTCGACGATGCTCATGCCTTGTTCGCGCATGCGCGCGATGTTCTCGAGTACGACGATCGAATCGTCGACGACCATGCCGGTGGCCAGCGCGAGGCCACCGAGCGACATCACGTTGAGGCTGACGCCGGCCTGACCCATGAAGAAGAACGTCGCGATCAGCGAGACGGGCAGCGACAGCGAGATGATGAACGTGCTCCACGAATCCGCGAGGAAGAAGAAGATGATCAGGATCGCGAGCACGCCGCCGATGACCGCATCGTTGCGCACGTCGTCGAGCGAACTCTGGATGAAGATCGACTGGTCGTCGATCGTGTCGAGCTTCGCGTTCACCGGCAGTATCGGCTTCAGCCGCTCGAGCTGCTTCTTCACCGCCGCGGCGACGCTGACGGTGTTCGCATCGCCTTCCTTGTAGACGGCAAGCTCGATCGCCTCGTGCCCGTCGACGCGGACGATGCCCTCGCGCTCCTTGTAGCCCTGGCGGACTTCGGCGATGTCCTTGAGGCGCTCCGGTATGCCGTTGTCGACCTTGATCAGCAGGTTGCGCATCTCGTCGAGCGTGCCGAACTGGTTCACGGTGCGCACGAGATAGCGCTGCGAGCCGTTCTCGATGCGGCCGCCGGAGACGTTGACGTTCTCGTCGGACAGGCGCTTGACGACGTCGGCGACGCTCAGCCCGAGCTGCTGCAGGCGCTGCTGATCGATGTCGACATCGACCTGGTCCTCGAGACCGCCGCCGACTTTCACCGCAGCGACGCCGGACGTCGGTTCGAGACGTTTCTTGAGTTCGTCGTCGGCGAACCGACGCAGCTGTTTCAATTCGGGTTCGCCGATCTCGCCCTTGCCTTCGCCCTTCGTCGCAGTGAGCGAGAGGCGCATGATCGGGTCGGTGGACGGATTGAAGCGCAGCAGGACCGGCTTCTTCGCTTCGAGCGGCAGTTGCAGGATGTCGAGCTTGTCGCGAACGTCGAGGTTCGCCTGGTCCATGTTGGTGCCCCAGGCGAACTCGAGAATCACGTCGGACTGCCCGGTGCGCGACACCGAGTGGATCTTGCGCAGGTTCTTGACCACGCCGATCGTTTCCTCGACCGGCTGCGAGATCAGGTTTTCGATCTCGAGCGGCGCCGCACCTTCGTATTCGGTGCGGACCGTCAGCGTCGGGTAACTCAGGTCGGGCAGCAGGTTGACCTTGAGTCCGGACAGCGCGATCAGGCCGAACAGGACGAAAGTCAGCGTGACCATGCCGACGGTGACGCGTCGGCGCGTGGCAGCTTCGACGATGTTCACCCCTCGGCTCCGTTCACCGGCTGGGCAGCCACGACGGCGCTTGGCTGTTCGTTGATCACCTGCACGGCCGTGCCGTCGCGCACTGCGTTGCGGCCGACCGTGATGACCTGCGTGCCGGAATCGATGCCCGAACGCACTTCGATCTTGTCGCCTTCGCTGTAGCCGATCTTGATGAGCTTGCGTCGTGCGATCAGGCCGGGTATCGACTTGCTCGCATCGTTCTTGGCAACGGCGTCGGTCTTGGCGGCGTCAGGCTTCGCCTTCGCGTCGGCAGCGGCCTTGCGTCGCGTCTGCGGGCGTCGCGGCCTTCGGCGGCGCCTTGTCGACCACGAATACCGCTGTCTCGCCATCTTCTTCGATGAGCGCCGAGCGCGGAATCGTCAGCGCATCGGCGCGCTGGTCATAGATGATCTCGACGCGGCCGAACATGCCGGGCTTGAGCGTACCGGTCTGGTCGTGGAACTCGCAGGTCACGCGGAACGTGCCGCTGGTCGCCTCGACGACGGGGGCGATCCGCAGGATGCGACCTTCGAACTTCTTGCCCGGCAATGCATCCGCTTCGAGCGCGACCGTCTGCCCGGCCTTGAGAATGCCGAGCTGGCGCTCGGGCACACTGAGGACGGTCTGCAGGGGATCCATGCCGACGATGCGGAACAGGTTCTGATTGGTCTGGATGAGGTTGCCGAGCTTGACCGAGCGTTCCGCGATGACGCCGCCGACCGGCGCGACGATGCGCGTGAATTCGAGCTGCAGACGTGCGGACTCGTAGGCGGCGCGGAGATTTTCACGGTCGAACTTCGCCTGATCGAAGTCGCGCTTCGGAATGAGCTGCTTCGAGATCGACTGTTCGGCATAGGCGAACGTCGCATCGGCCTTGGCCATCTGCGCCGCCGCCTGAGCGAGCTGGGCGCGCGCGCTCGAATCGTCGAGCTGCGCGAGCAGCTGACCTTCCTTGACGGTCATGCCCTCTTCGGCATACAGCTTTTTCAACACGCCGCCCGTCTTGGCGGCGACCTGCGCCTCGTGGTCGGCCGTCAGCGTCGCGGTGCCGCTGTAGCTGGCTGCGATCTTGCCGCGGGCGGCGAACGCCACCTCGACCGGAACCGCATTGGCGTTGTCGTTCTTGGCATCGCGCGCCGGCGCCGCGTCGCCCTTGCCACATGCGGAAAGCGTCAATGCGAGTACACTTGACGCGCAGAACAATGCAGTCGCCTTGGACAGATTTTTTAGGTTTTTCATGGGATTGGGACCAGTTGGGCGAGATTGATATGGTGTTATACTAAACTATATCACTAGATAAGTGCAATACCCCCTCGGCTCTCGCTCGTGCGCATCCCTGCCATAGATGAAGTTTGCTGACAAAAAGTTGCACGTGTAAGCGCCAGTAGTAATGGTATGCCGCGTATCCGACGACCCGCGACGGCGATCAGGCGGCACGAATCGTGCTAGATTTTCCCGGATCAACAAGCTATTCGAGGGGGTAGCGATGAGGGACATTTGGACGGCACGAATCGCTGCTGTGTGCATGTTGTGGAACGCGCAATTCGCAGACGCAAGCACGCTGCAAGTCAACGTTTCGCTCGGGACGGACACTCCCACCTGTGGCATCGCTGCCGGTGCCGGCGCCTGTCAGAGCATCGGCTACGCCGTCGGCATTCGCGCTGCGGCGAACGACAGTATCGTTGTCGCCGCCGGTACCTACCATGAACACGTCACCGTCGGCATTCCCGGATTGACGCTGCTCGGCGCGCAGGCTGGTGTCGACGCACGCACGCGCAATGTGGCCAGCGAAACCGTTCTCGACGGTGCGACAACGGCACTCGATACCGGAATAAGCGTCAACGCGGACAGCGTCACGATCGACGGGTTCACGATCCAGAACTACAACGGTGGCGGCGCGGCATTCGGCTACGGCATCGTGCAGGCCGGCACCGTGTCGGGCGTACACGTCGTCAACAACATCCTGCGTGCAAACGGCTACACAGGCCTCTACATGGGCTGCGCCGGCGCGACGCCCTGCGTCGCCCGCTACAACCTGTTCGACGCGAACCAGGCGGCAGGCGGCGGCGGCGACGGCATCTACAACGACTTCGGCACAGTCAATGTGCTGATCGACAGCAACCGGTTCACCAATCACATCAACGGCTCGGTGATCATTACCGGTGTCGCGAGCACGACGCAAAACAACATCACGATCAGCAATAACGACAGCGTCGACGATGGACTGATCGCACTTTTCGGGGTCACCAACGCAACCATCATCGGTAACACCGCGATGAATCCGGTAGCCGGCATCCGCGTCGACGGCAGCCAGCATGTTGTCGTCACGGGCAACACGGTCATCGGCGGTCCGCGCACGACGTTCTACGCGTTCCGCGCCTCCGACAACAACGGGTTCCCGAACCCCGTCGATCAGGTGACCGTCATCGGCAACACGTTCCTCGCGAGCAACTTCGGCGTGCTCGTCACCAACAACTTCGCTTCCCCGCTCGACCCCGCGCAGGGCCCGGTGCTCGCTGGCGCAAGTTCATTGACGCTGCGCTGCAATCGCATCGTCGGCAACACGGCGGGCGGTCTCCTCAACGGCGACACGGCGCACACAGTGCTCGCGACGCAGAATTGGTGGGGCTGCAACGCGGGCCCGAACCAGGCGAGCTGCGATACCGCGAACGGTGGCAGCACGAACCCGTGGCTCGTGCTGCGTTTGACCGCGACGCCGAACCCGATCACTCTCGGTTCCGCCACACAACTCACAGCGAGCCTCAACACCGACTCGAACGGCGCGACCGCGACGTGCAGCCTGCCGGACATCACTCCGGCCGCTTTCGTCGCTGCAGCCGGCTTGACGAACGTCGCGGGCCACACGACGGCGGGTACCGCAACCGCTACCTACACGCCGACCGGCGCCGGCGTCACCACGGTCTCCGTGGACATTGACGGCCAGGCGATCAATCTGCTGATCACGGCGCTGGCCGCCGTGGCACCTATAGTTCCCGCACCGGTCCCGCTCCTTTCGCAACTCGGCCTGCTCTTGCTGGGGATGCTCGTGACGATGGCGAGCGTGGCGCGTTCGAAAAAAAGCGCCTGAAAAAAGCGCCTGATCGGGAAAGCGCCTGATCGGGCGATCAGTGGGCACGCCGCGGCTTCTAGTCGCGTCGCGAGCGCTGTTATACTTGCGTGCCAGTTCCGGCACCCGTTCGATCGAATCCCAGACCATCATGACAAAAACGCTACTGGCCTGCGCCCTGACGCTGATCGCCACGACCTCCTCGCCCGCGCTGTACGCAGCGGATGCTGCCGCCAAGGGCGATGCAAAAGCCGGCAAGCCGCTCGTCTATACGTGCGGCGGTTGCCACGGCGTGACCGGGATACATGAATGCTTATCCGAACTATCATGTGCCGCGCATCGCCGGGCAGAACTACGACTATCTCGTCGCGGCACTGACCGCATACAAGACCGGCGAGCGCGATCATCCGACGATGCGCGCACAGGGCGAGAGCCTGTCCGCCGAGGACATCCGCAACATCGCCGCGTACCTCTCGAGCCTCAGCAAGTGAACGGATATCCCATGAAGCGACTCCTCGCTGCGGTTTCGATGGTTCTGGCTTTCACGACGATGGCCAGCGCGGAAACGATCCCCGCCGAAAAGGTGAAAGAGAAGGCGGCGACCTGCGCGGCTTGCCATGGCGCCGACGGCAACGCCGGCACCGATGCGCAGGCGGCTTATCCGCGCATCGCAGGCCAGTATCACGACTATCTCGCGCGCGCCCTGCACGAGTACAAATCGGGTGGGCGCAAGAACGCGATCATGGCTGGCTTCGCCTCCGCGCTGAGCGACGCCGAAATCGATGCCCTCGCCCGCTACTTCGGATCGATGCCGAGCAAGCTGGACGATCTCGCGAAGCACGAGCAGGGTTCCGACTGATCCAATTCGATTGACCCTCGATCGGACGCCTTCTGTTCGTCGGCTATTCGTCGTCGACCGATGCAAACGCGCGTGCCGCGAACGTCGCGCGGCTGTTCAACACATCGTCACAGAACCGTCAGCGCACGGCCGAAGCACCGTCACCACCGCGATAGTACGGATTGTGACCGCTCGCGTGGTCCGTCGCGTCGCGCACTTCGCGGATCTCCGGAAAGCGGCTGCGCAGTGTGGTTTCGATGCCCTGTTTCAGCGTGACATCGGCCATGCCGCAACCGTGGCAGCCGCCGCCGAAGCGCAGGACGATGATGCCGTCCGGACTCGCGTCGACCAGGCTCACGCGGCCGCCATGTGCGGCGATCTGCGGATTGATCTCGCTGTCGAGCACGTATTGCACGCGATGCGCGAACGAGGCGTCGGCGCCCGGGACGTTGCCCTTGATGTGCGGCGCGCGAATCGTCAGCTGCCCGCCGGTCTGGTTGACCTGATAGTCGACCTCGGCGTCCGCGAGAAACTTCGTGCTCGCCGCTTCGACATAGACTTTGAGATCGGCAAATTCGATCGCGATCTCGTCGCCATCGAGGTCGGCGGGCTCGCAGTATTCGAGCGCGCAATCGGCCTTCGACGTGCCGCCGTGCACGGCTTTCATGCGGATACCCAGGCCGGAAATTTCCTGCTGCTGCAGCAGGTGGCGGAAGTAGTTCTGCGCGCTTTCGGAAATAGTGATCATTGCGATTTGGGTCGTTTGTCTGGCGAGACGTTCTTGAAACAGGACAATTATAGTACTGATTTACCGCCTTCGCATGCGCGCTGCGGCATAATCGCCCGTCCAGTCGCAAAAATATGGAGTCGCGCCGATGCCTTCGCAACCCCTCGCCAGCCAGCATTGCCAGCCGCGCAAAGGTCCCGCACACGCGCTGACCACAGAACAGATCCAGTCGCTCCTGTCCGAATTGCCCGGGTGGAACGTCGCAGGAAAGGAAATCGTCAAGGATTTCCGCTTCGACGACTTCTATCGCACGATCGCATTCGTGAACGCTCTCGCCTGGACCGCGAACCGCGAGGACCATCACCCCGATCTCGAAGTCGGCTACGGTCACTGCCGTGTGCATTGGTCGACGCACGACGTCGGTGGTCTCTCGCTCAATGATTTCATCTGCGCTGCGAAGACCGAGGTCCTGCTTTCGGCCTAGGCTCGGAAATTTCGAGGCTCGCCAGACCAGGATCAGTTCGGCGCGATCAGATCGGACCTGTCGGCTCGACGGTTCGATCAGGCTCGAATCGCGATCGGCTCAAACGACCAGAAAAATCCCACCCGCCCACATATCCAGCAGATCAGCGCAGCTTGCCCTTCCGCGACACGCCGCGCGGCATCGCATCGAGGGTTGCCGCGAGATCGGGCGCGAGCGGCGCCGAAAAAGGATAGCTCTTGCCATCGAGGTCGAATTCGAAACGCGCCGCATGCAGGAACAGGCGCCGCAGTCCGAAGTCGCGCATGTTCTGGTTGAAGCCACGCTCGCCGTATTTTTCGTCGCCCGCGACCGGATGCTCGAGTGCTGGGCGTGCACACGGATCTGATGCGTGCGCCCGGTATACAACGTCACTTCGGCGAGGCTCGCCTCGGCGAAGCTGTCGATGATACGGAACGCGGTCAGTGCCGGCTTGCCTTCGTCATCCACGCGCACCATGCGCTCGCCGCCCTGCAGGATCGACTTGCGCAGGGGCACGTTGACGTCAAATTTCGCCCGTCGCGGGTGCCGCAGAGCAGCGCCAGGTATTGCTTGGTGTCTGTCCATCGCGAATCAGCGCCTGCAATCCGATCAGCGCCGGGCGCCGGCGCGCGAACACGAGCACGCCGCTCGTATCGCGATCGAGCCGATGCGCGAGTTCCAGGGTGTCGCCGGGTCGCGCGGCGCGCAGCAGTTCGATCGCACCGAAAACTGATCCCACTGCCGCCGTGACTGGCAATGCCGGCGGGTTTGTCGAGGACGAGGAAATCGCGATCTTCGTGGATGATCGCGTGCTCGACCGCCTCGATCTGCGACGTGGCGGTACGCCGTGGTCAGCCGGTGTCGCCGTCCGCACCGGCGGAATACGCACCTCGTCGCCTTCCGCGATCCGCGTATCGGGTTTGGCGCGCTTGCCGTTGATGCGTACCTGACCGGTGCGCACGATGCGGTAAATCAGGCTCTTCGGCACGCCCTTGAGCTGGCCGCCCAGGAAATTGTCGATGCGCTGGCCGTCGCGATCTTCGGCGACCGGCACCAGCCGCACGCCCGTAGGGGCCTGTCCGCTTCTGGCCATTCGTTTTTCAAGATTCGTCGAAGTTCGCGCCACCATTGGAAAAATTCCTTGCAAATTGCTAGACTTGCGGCAGGTGCAACGCGCTTCGAAGCCGGCTTGTCGCCGGATCAACGACGCACTCGACCCTACGCGTCCGCCGGCGTCTGGTCTGAAACTCCGGGAGGAGCCACCCAGCCGCCCGCGGTAATCGTAACGGTTCGAGTCGAGGATTGCCCGCTGCCTGTAAGGCGATCGGGGATTCCGGTTGCACAAAAAGGGCATTGTGAATCATCGCCAGGCGCGAATGGTCGCGCCGGCAGTGAACAAAGCGCTCCCGCGAACGCGCACCACGCCCACGGTTCGTCGTGATCCGCGCGTGGCTCAGGCCTGCCGCGAGGATTCGCGACGCGACTCGCGGTCGAGCGCAATAAGGATAATAAAAATGAAACGTATGTTGATCAACGCAACTCAGCGTGAAGAGTTGCGCGTGGCCATCGTCGATGGCCAGACTCTCTACGATCTCGATATCGAGACCTCCTCCAAAGAACAGAAAAAGGCCAACATCTACAAGGGCCGCATTACGCGCGTCGAGCCTTCGCTCGAAGCCTGTTTCATCGACTACGGCGCCGAACGCCACGGCTTCCTGCCACTCAAGGAAATCTCCCGCGACTACTTCTTGCCGGGCGTCGACCACAATCGCGCCGGCATCCGCGATCTGCTCAAGGAAGGCCAGGAACTGCTCGTCCAGGTCGAGAAGGAGGAACGCGGCAACAAGGGCGCCGCACTGACGACGTTCATTTCGCTCGCCGGCCGCTACCTCGTCCTGATGCCGAACAATCCGCGCGCCGGTGGCGTGTCGCGCCGCATCGAGGGCGACGACCGCGCCAACCTCAAGGAAGTGCTCGACCAGCTCAAGCTGCCCGAGGACATGGGCCTGATCATCCGCACCGCCGGCATGGGCCGCGATGCCGAAGAACTGCAATGGGATCTCGATTACCTGCTGCAGGTGTGGAAGGCGATCTCCGACGCGGCCGTGAGCCGCGCCGGCGCCGTTCCTGATCTACCAGGAATCGAAGCTCATCATCCGCGCGCTGCGCGACTACCTGCGCAACGACATCGGCGAGATCCTCATCGACCAGCGAGGAGCTCTACAACGACGCGCGCGATTTCGTGCAGCAGGTCATGCCGCACAACCTGCGCAAGCTCAAGCTCTACCAGGATACCGTTCCGCTGTTCTCGCGCTTCCAGATCGAGACGCAGATCGAGAACGCATTCGATCGCAGCGTGCGTCTGCCGTCGGGCGGTTCGATCGTGATCGACCAGACCGAAGCGCTGACCGCGATCGACATCAACTCGTCGAAGGCGACCAAGGGCGTCGGACATCGAGGACACCGCGTTCAACACGAATCTCGAAGCGGCCGTCGAAGTGGCGCGTCAGCTGCGACTGCGCGATGCCGGCGGTCTGATCGTGATCGACTTCATCGACATGGACAATCCGCGCCATCAGCGCGAAGTCGAGGACAAACTGAAGGACGCGCTGCGCTTCGATCGCGCGCGCGTGCAGATCGGCCGCATCTCGCGTTTCGGCCTGCTCGAGATGTCGCGCCAGCGTTTGCGCCCGAGCCTCGGCGAATCGACGCAGATCGTCTGCCCGCGCTGCGAAGGCCACGGCCGCGTGCGCAGCGTCGAGTCGCTGTCGCTGTCGGTGCTGCGCCTCGTTGAAGAACAGGCGATGAAGGAAAAGACGGGCCAGGTGCTCGTGCAGGCTCCGCCCGCGGTCGCGAACTTCCTGCTCAACGAAAAGCGCAAGGCGCTGGTCGAGATCGAACAGCGCCACGACGTGCCGATCATCGTCGTCGCCGACGACAAGCTCGAGACGCCGCATTTCGAAATCGAGCGCATCAAGACGACCGAAATGGGCACGGACACGAAGCCGAGCTATGAGCGCACGACGCCGCTCGTCGTCGCGCCGCCGCCGCAGGTGGCCAAACCCGGCGCGGAACCCGAGAAGCCCATGGTCTCGGGCGTGCTGCCGGCGAGTCCCGCGCCACAGAAAGCAGAGATCGACGCCGAGGTACCCGCGGCGCCGGTCGCTGCCGCAGCGCCCGCACAGGCCCGGTCAGCAGCGCAAGGGATGGTTTGCACGTTTCATCGCCTTTTTTCAGCAGGATGCGACGCCTGCGCAGGCACCCGCCGCGACCCAGCAGAAACCGCCGAGGCAGGGCTCAGGGACGCGTGGCCCCTCCCGCGATGCACGCTCGCAAGGCAAGGGCGACGGTGCGCCGGGAGGCCGTGGCCGGGATCGTGATGGCAGCCGCGATCGTGATGGCGGCGGACGTCGCGAACGCTCGCAGGAAGGCCGGCAGGCCCGCGGCAGCGATACCCGCGGCCCGAAGAATCCGAACCAGCAGCAGCGCAAGCCGCAGCAACAGACCCCCGCCGAAAAAGCGGCGTTGCCTGCGCGCCCCGCCGCACCGACGCAGCCAGCAGCAGCAGCGGCGCCCACGCCTGCCGCTGCGCAGCGTGCGGCGATCGCCGAAGCCGCAGGTCGCGACCCGATTGCCGAAAAGCCTTTGGCAAGCGCAGTCACCGCCACCACCACGACCGCTGCCGTCGAATCGAAAGTCGCTGAAGGTGTCGTGCTCGATGCCGCAGGCGAACAGACGCGCTCGCGTCGCCGCGGTCGCCGCGGTGGACGTCGCCGTCGTCGCGGCAACGAAGCTGCGCGTCGGCGTCGAGGAAAATCTGATCACCCACACGACGGATCACGACGAACTCGTCATCGATTTCGATGATGAAGACTCTGCAGCGCCGACTCAGGAACCCGCACCGGCTGCTGCGCGCGTCGCCGCACCTGCATCGACGCCGTCCAGCGAGCCGAGAAAGACCGAGTCGAGAAGCATCGAGTTCACTGCTGAAGCACGCGATTCGAGCGTCGATGTCGAGCGCACCCCGAGGGTGCCCGACACCGCAGACTACTGTCACCGCGCCCAGCAGACCGGAAGTCGCGCCCTCCGCGACGATCGTCGATCCACATCGAGACAACGCCCGTCGCGGCAACGCCCGTGACGCAGCCTGCAGTGGCTGCGGCTGCGGTTGTCGCAGCGCCGGCGCCGTTGCCGAAGGTCGCGCCGCCATCGCCGCAACAGTCGCTGCCGATGTCCGAGCCGCCGATGTCCGTGCGGACGGCGAGCGAAACACCTGCTCAGGAAAAGCCGGCGGCCGCTTCCACGTCGAGCAAGCTCGACGAGATGCAGCCCGCGAAACGCGAATCCGTGATTTCCGCCAAAGCCGTGCCGCCCGCCGAGACCACCTCACCGCAGCCGAGCGACGGCGACCAGTGCGTCGACGACGCCTTCAGCACCGGCCGCCTGCGCCCACGGCCGCTGTCCCGAGTCCCGCGTTGAAGCCGGTTCCGGTCGCAGCGCCGAGTCCCGCTGCGGCGACCGCATCGCCGGCCACCGTTGCGCCCGTTGTATCGAAGCCTGCCACGGCCGCGCCGGTCACCGTTCCGAATCCTGCGCCGGCGCCCGCATCCCCGGTCGCTGCCGCAAAGCCTGCGCCTGCCGTCCCTGCAACCACGCCGGCCGCAGCATCAGCGCCATCGACCGCGGCGACGCCTGCGCCGAACTCACGCAGCGATCAGCCAGTCGTCACACCGTTGCCGTTGCATCGGCACATCGAGCGCGCACTCGCCGAGCTTCGCTCGAGCGATCCGGGGTTCGTCGTACCGAAGGCGCCGGCTCAACCGGCGCCGGCAAAAGTCGAAAGCAACCCGACCGAGCCGAACGCGGAGCCGCCCGCCACCGTTTGAGGTGGCGGCGCGCAAATCTATTGCCGCGTCGGCGACGCGGCCCTCGGGCCCGCGTCCATGAGTCCGTGCGTCGTCGCGAGGTGTGCCAGCGTGACGACGTTCGCGATCGACAGCTTGTCGAATAGCCGGTATTTGTAGGTCGCGACGGTCTTCGCGCTGAGTTTGAGGCGATCGGCGATCTGCGTCGCCGAGAGCCCTTGCGCGAGCATCATCGCGACTTCGAGTTCGCGCGTCGACAACTCGTCGAACGGCGACGCCGGATTGCCCGCGACGTTCTGCAACGCAAGTTGCTGTGCGACGTCGCTGCTCAGATAGCGCCGCCCGTCCGCGACCTGGCGGACCGCCTTCACGAGTTCGTCGGCCGGACAACCCTTCGTGAGATACCCGCTGGCGCCGGCGTCGAGCAGCTTGCGCGGAAACGGGGCCTCGCCGGCCATCGTCAGTATCACGATGCGCGTCGTCAGTTTTCCACGGCGCGCGCGCTCGGTCACCTCGATACCGCTGACTGTCGGCATGTGCAGGTCGACGAGCGCAACATCGGGTTTCTCGCGTTTGATCAGGTTCAACCCCGTATGCCCGTCATCGGCTTCGCCGACCACGGCCATGTCGGGTTGCTTCTCGAGGATCATTCGCAGCCCGGTGCGTACCAGTCCGTGGTCGTCAATGAGAACGATGCGAATCAATCGCTGTTTCTCCTCAAGTCGCGTCGAAACACGTTACTGCTGCACGAGCAGCATTACAAGAAGCGACAGCGCCTGTGTGGCTCGCTCTGTCGACTCAAAAATTGCTCGACAGCCTGTCCGATCGCAAAGCCGGTTTCCGGGACGTTCGACCTCGCACACCTGTACGGGAACGGTCGAAGAAAGCCTTCTCGACCGGAGCGCCTTGCGGGCGCTCGCCGACCGCGGATGCTGTCGCTGAAGAGCGGCCAGGTGCACGACACACCATGCCGAAGGACCGTCGAAATGAGGGACCTCCTGCCTGCCGGACTCGTCGCGCGTTGCCATCGACGCTGCGGAAACGAAAATGCGTCGACGCAACGTTCCTCATCACGCCGGCGGCACGCCTTGCACGCGGCATGCCGCTGGCCGCACACCGAGCGCGGCGCCCTACTTCGGCATCTTCTCGAGCTGAGCGTGCGCTTCGCGCTTTCCGAGACCGCGCAACGCCGCCAGCGCCTGAACCTGCTCGCGCCGTGGTGTCGTCTTCTTCGTCTCCCAGTTGTACACCGACTGCTCACTCACCTGGATCAGGCGTGCGAGATCCGCTGCCGACAGACCCAGGCGCTGGCGCATCGAGCGAAGCCCCTTGGCGACGAAGCGGATCGGTCGATCAGTCACGGCTTGCGGTCGTGCGGCGCCTGACCTTGCCGCCTGACGTTCGAGCAGCTGAACCCGGCGTTGCGCCTCGGCGAGGTGGCGTTTGAGCGCGGCGAGGTCACGTCGGTGTGCCGCAGTGATCTTCCGGACCGGTCCGAGTTCCTTGCGCAATTCCTTGCGGCAGAGGCGTACCACTTCGTCTTTCAAAACATTGCCAAGGTTGGGCATGGGGAAATCCTAGGGGATGAGCAAGATTGAGCCGATGATCACGCGAACACGTCGCCGAAGCGCATGACCGGATTGGACGTCTGTTTTTGTCAGGATGCGAGGAATACCGATTCCGAAACCGACGGGAGTCATGCCCCGTGTCTCGATGCGATGCGAGTAAGCGGGGACCGTTGGGGTCCGTCCCGGGTAGATGACGCACCGTTGCGCCATCATTTCGCGAAATCAAAAACGCGAGGGCCGCAACGCAGTCTGCGTGGCGATGCGTACAGGGTACCGACAATGCGGTCCTAAATACAAATTTTTCCGATTGGGCTGATTTTTGAAATTCCGTTCTCTTGCTCAAATCACGCCAACAAGACCCGTTCCTGTCACATCCGTTGCAATGGGCGACGCCCTGCATGTTGCATTGGTTGCAGGGAAAACGCGCTTCGACCATGGGAGAATCGGCAAAGAGAACGAGTATCTGACGGTCTTTCCCGGCGAGCGTCGGAGAGCGTCTGGCAGCGCCTGTGAATGCCGCTACTACCCAGGGCGCGTAATGCGCCTCGAGGACATGTGGTTCAAGATGTGGTTGTACTCACGTGCGTCGCGTCGGCACCGCAGCTCTGCAGCGACGAACCTCAGGAACCGCCGAGACCCGCGCTCAGGTTCGATGCGGCCGTGGGCGCCAGCGGCGAGGCTTGCGCGTCACGCGTCTGCCCGCTCTTGAACACCGCCACGCGATTGCGCCCTTCGCGCTTGGCCTGATAGAGCGCACCGTCGGCATCGATCAGCAACCGCTTGAGGTCGTGCGGCGGGCCGGCCGTTGCGGCGACGCCGAAACTCGCCGATACCGGGAAATCGACGCCGCCATCGCTGCTGCAGAGCCCCGCGATCGCCGCGCGCAGCTCTTCGGCACGGCGCACGGCATTCTCGAGCGTGCAGTCCGTCAGCAGGATGCCGAACTCTTCGCCACCGAGGCGACCGAAGATGTCGATCGAGCGCAGATGTGTCTGGCAGATCGAGACCGCGCGCTTCAAAACCAGATCGCCCGCGGCGTGCCCGTATGTGTCGTTGACCGTCTTGAAATTGTCGAGGTCGATCACGACAAGACAGGCGTCGCGCGCTGACTTGGCGCTGTACTGCAGTGTCGCCGTAGCTGCGTCCAGGAAGTGCTGCCGGTTGAAGATGCCGGTCAGACTGTCGCGGCGTGCCAGTCTCTGGAAACGCAGTTGCGAACGCTTGGTCCGAAAGGCAAACCACGCGATCGATCCCAGCACGGCGATCAGCAGCAGGATGTACAGGCGAGAGGTTTCCGCCGACTTGGCATCGACCTGCTGCTTGAGCTGCAGCATCTGGTTGCTGTCGTTCAGCGCGTCGATCTGGCGCTTCTTGTCGAGCACATGCTGGTTGACCATCTGATACGCGAGGGTGCGTGCCGTCGTGTCGTTCAGATAGCCCTTGCTCGCTTCCGCATATTTCTCGTGATAGGAAAGCGCGCTCTTGAAATCGCCTTGCTGCTTCGCGACTTCGTAAAGCACCGCATAGGCGTCGGCCAGCGGCTTAGAAAATGTTTGCTTGACGCCGTAGTCGATCGCGCTTTGCGCATATTGCCGCGCATTGGCCGGATCGCCAGTCAGCAAATAGCAACGTGCGAGTAACGCATGGAAAATGGAAATGGTTGCGGCGGAATGCGTGTGCAGGACCTCCTCGGCGTGCGGCTTTAGCAGCTGCAACGCGTCCGCGGCACGCCCCTGATCGACCAGGACATTCGCCTCGTACAAGCGCGTGATGTTGGCGAACAGCGCATCGCCTATTCGCTGGCACGCATCGATGCCGCTGCGCGCCTGGGGGTCGTCCACCTGAAGTTTGCCGGTCTTGTACAAGGTTTCGACTTTCTGCGCCATCGCCTTGCACGCAGCCGTATTGTCTGCTGTATCGGCCAAATATTGATCCGCGTATTTCAGGGCAAGGTCGTATTGGCCCGCCTGGTTATAGAGCAGGGCGGCGACGCCGTAACTGAAGTTGCGCGCCAATTGGTCCTTTACCGTCGGCAGCGACTCCAGCAACTCGCTCAGGTTCGCATAGGCGTCTTCGTAGTGGGCCGCAAGCGCTTCATCGTTGAGCAGGGTTATGCGCGCGCGGGCGCGCAACGTCGTATCCTGAGTTCGCTCCAGTACCGCTTTTAGCGCGGACTCGGCCTGAGGGAAGTCGCCGAGAAAACCGGCTTGCCAGCCTTTGAGATACGCGAGCCAGTCTCGTTGTAGCGGGGCTGAACTGATCCGCCTGCGCATCGAGTTGTCGCAGGAGTTCAACGAACGCGGTGTTGTCCGCCGTCTTGATCTTGTCGGCGCGCAACAACAGTTCACCGGGGTCTGCAGCCTCGGCAAAGCCAAATCCGTGCGTCAGCACGAGCGCCGCCCACAGGACACGCCCGGCGAAAACCGCCGGGCGCGATTTGCGGACAGTCTGCACTATCGCTGTTCGAGCCGGTTGGCCTGGTACAGGTCGACTCAGCGCTTGCCACCGCGCTTGGCCGGGGCCTTCTTCGCGGGTTTCTTCGCTGGCGCCTTCTTCGCAGGTTTCTTGGCCGGCGCTTTCTTGGGCGGTGCCTTCGAGGGTTTCTTCTTCGGCGGGGCCTTCTTCGGCGTTGGTGTCTTCACGGGGAACAGGGCGCAATACATCGTGTCCCTGATGCCGATCAGCGAGTCGAGTGCTGACACATCCGCACCGAGCAGCGTCTCCCTCTGCGTCGGCGAAAGGTCTTCGTCTCTCATGGCCTGTAGCAGCTGCGCCCTGCTTGCGTGACGCAACGCGGCGTTGCGCCCGACGTTTTCGATGAATCCGATGACATTCGACACTGGAAACCCCTTCTGTGATTGGATGGACTTCATGCGCCGCGGTCGCAGCACGATCCTGACGCATGACCGCGGCCTTGCGCCACGCGGGCGCCAGACGTCGATCTCGGAAAACCCCAATGCGTCGAATAGACGTGCCGCGCCGCCATTCGCCCTGCGATATTGCACCCAAACCGTATCGATGGGCAATGTCCGCAAGGCGGCAGCCACCAGCCCGGCAAGCGCTTCGCTGGCATAGTGCCGCCGACGCACGTCACGCCCGAGCATGATGCCGATCTCCGCGCTGCGTTCGCGCATTTCGACCGGCTGGATCGAACACAAGCCGACCGCGCATCCGCCGCGCTTTTCGACGATCGCGAAAAACCACGGCCCCTGCGGCCGTCGGGTCGCGCGCAGCGTCGCATCGAAAACTCGCCGCAGCCTCGGCAGCCGACAAGGGACTCCCTATGAAGCGCATGACTTCAGCATCGGTATACAACGATCGGAACAACGCCATGATCCGCCGCAGCGAGCGCGCGCAGGCGCAAGCGTGCGGTGGCGATGGTGACTGGCTTCACGCTTCCGCGACCCGATCGAGCTTCTCCAGTCGCCGCAGCGCCTTGGTGTCCGGCTCGAGCTTGCGCGCAGGGGGAATCACGAGCGTATCCGGCAACTCGACGCGCGCGACCGCGAGCTTGCGCAACGTCGTGCGTTCGATGCGCGGCGCGTGGATCGGCAACGTCGCCGCGCGGTAGATGATGATGCGATGGTCGAGCGGATAGTCTTCCGCCAGCCTGTCGACCAGTATCTGCCGGTACGCCGCGCCGGTCGCGAAGCGCGCGAGCGACTGGTCGCCCGCTATCCCTGCCTGCCAGAGCACGAGATACGCCGAAGGATCGAGGCGGCGCTTGTAGAACAGCAACTGGCTGGCCTCGTAGTGCTGGCAGCCGAACTCGCCGGGGTCGATGCCAAGATCGGCGTAGAGGCAGTCTTCCGCCGAAACGCCGGGCTCCATGTGCGCGCGAAAGCCTTCGCGCCGCGCGACCGCTATGGCCTTGTGCGGCGCCCAGGCGAATACCCCGGGATGGCCGTAGAACACGGCACAGACCTTCTTCCCCGCTCGCACGGGTTCGAGCATCGTCTGCACCATCTGCCGATAGGTCGTCATGCGCGATTTGCCTTCGCGGTATAGCGGCTGCAGGCTGCGCATGTCGGAGTGCATCTCGGCGAGCCACAATTCGACGATGCCATCGGAAACTGCCGCGAAGACGACGTCGGATTTTTCGATGTAGCTGCGCGCGAGCGGCGTGATGTGCGATCCCAGCGTCATGCCGATGCCCACGCAGACGAGGCTGCCGCGGGCGGTAACGCTTACGTTTCATGCTCAGTGCTCTCCGAACGGACTGCGCATAGTGTATGCGGCAGTTCGTCGGCGCGGGGCGCGCGATCAGGCGGGATTGCGCAGCGAGCAGAGTCGCGGCCAGCATGTCGCGCGAACGGGAGAAATCCCCCTACGACTGGCGAATCAGAAATCGACGGAGAATTGCAGGTCGAAGTACTCGCCGCCCACCATCGGGTCCTTGGGCTCCTCGTCGAGCGAGCGATACGAGCCTTGCAGATGCGTGGCGTCGTTGCGCGTGATGTGCAGGTCGCTGTTGTCGCCGCTACTCTTGATCTCGAGGACGCCCGGCCAAACCGCATTGGTCATCCGCAAGTGGCCGTCGGGGTTGAGGATCGCTTCCCAGTATACGGCCCTGGCCTGTTTCAACTGCGCATGAATCGTCTTGTCACGATCGTCGCTCGCAGCCAGCTTCTTTTCGTCGATGGGCCTGTCGGTCAGCACGATCGTGATGAGCATCACCGACCTGTCGTTGGCGGAGGCATGGCGGTAGGCGTACGCATCGGTGACCGCCGCCCTCTTGCCGTTCATGAGGATCGTGCCCGCCCCCGTAGCGACGGCGTTGACGCTGGCCGACAGAAGAACGAGCGCGAAGATGCGCTGCGACAAGGAGTAGTTCGAATTCACCGACCCGCGCCCCAATATTTTGTGCGGTTGCAGCAATCATTGCACAAAATGGGGCCGGATACGAATGAGTTCGCAAGTGGTGACTGGACACCCGCTAGCGGGCGACCGCCGCCATGGCATCCGACGCTGTCGCTACGATTGGCCCAGGTCTCGTCCGCCAAGCAACGTGATGATTTCACGTTCAGTGAGCACGTTCAGAAAGAGCTCGGTGCTGGCCTTCGTCTTTTCGATCGCGAACGAATCGATCGACTGCTGACAGCGTCTCATGCGGCGTTCGTCAACGAAACGCTCGAACTCCCACTCGACCAGCTTGCGCAGACGCTCGGTCTGCATCGCCTTCACACGCCGCATCGGTCTTTGCCCCTGAAACAAAGATGACTTGCATCATAGCCGAGCGGAGACAGAATGATCCATGTCGTCTGCAGATTCTTGCTATCCAGCTTCCTGAAAGACACCTATCGCCACGAGCGACTGACCGGACCCGTCGGGTGGGTCAGGCCAGCGCGCACTTTCTGACCGTATCCCAGGTGCGGGTAGTGATGCAGGTGCCAAACGTCTTTTCGATGAGCGTCATGAAGACGGGACCTCGCGGCCCGGGCACGTAGGCCGAGAATATCTCACGGCCATTCATCGTGAGGATCCGCGCACCATCGAGTTCGATCGGCAGCGGAAGCGTCGCTTTCGGCAGATCTCGCAAGAACGTGACGACGCGCTTCGCGTCCGCCGGCAGGCGAAAGGCCGCATATGGATCTGCCTCGAGAATCGAACGCACATGGTTTGCCGGACGCACGATCGTGTAGAACGTACGCCCCAGTTGCTTGCCCATCGCGGCTTCTACTTTGCGCTCCAGACCGCCCTCCGACGTAGTGCGCGCATTGAACACCACGTTGCCACTCGAGAGCAGTGTCTTCACCTCCGTGAATCCGCATTCCTCGAAGCAGCGCTTCAATTCGGGCATCTTTGCGTTCATCGGGCTCACGCCGCGAAGAAATGCAATGTAACGAGCCATCACTTCCCCTATGACAACTGAAAACAGGTCGGATCGCCGACGCACACGCGTGGCGTATGTCTGGCTCCCGGATTTCGGGCGTCTGCGACCTCAGATGCGATTGTGTTCGAGGGGTCGCTGACGATGCATCAGCGCCCACTCGACTTGCTCGGCGAGCGCCGCATCGCCGAGAAGGCGCAGGATTTCGCGCTGCTCGGCAGGGTCGACGGCGGCGGCAAGCGCCGTCCTCGCTTCGCCGAAGATGCGCTGCATGTAGCGGTATTGCTTGATCAGTTCCTTGTCGGCTTTCTTGTACGCGTAGGCTGAGCGCACGCCCGCCACGACGGAGAACACCGCCATCACGACGATCAGGTCATTTTTCGCGTCGGCCGACAACTGGTGCACGAAAATGGCCAGCACGACGCTGATGCCGACACCGACGCACAGGCTCGCGGAGCCGATACGTTCGGTGATGCGATGCGTGCGCGTACGTTGCTCGGCTTTGCGCTGATAGTAGTCGAGCTGTCCGCGACGCTGCCCGTCTCCGATCCACTCCTCGATCACGCCCTGCAGCGATACGGCTGACTCGATGCGACCGCCCAGATCGTTTTCCAAAGCGGCGCTGCGCATGACATTGCGCACCCAGTCGAGTTCGACGTCCTGTTTCTGCAAGAAATTGTCGCGGCCAAACTCGGTGTCGCTCGTCAGCGAAAGGCCCGCGCGATACCAGTACGACTGCACGCGCAAGCCTTCCGCGAGGGCGCGATAGTCGAGGTATTTGCGATGCCAGCTGCGCCGATTGGCGAGCAGCGCGACGAATCCGCCGAGCGCGAACAGCAGCAGGAATACGAAGATCATGTCGTCCTGCGCGGGAAGGTTGTCGTACACCGCGAAGGCGATCGCCATCAGTGCCGCCATCGTGTAGAGCGCCCGCATCGATAGAAGCACCCGTCGCTGAAAGTGAATCGCCAGCCAGTCGGCTGCCCGAAACAGCCGGTCGCTCGTTCGCTGTGCTTCCGGTCGCACCGCTACCTGCGCAGGCAGGCCCTGAGATGCCTCGATCGGCGTCGAGTACTTGTCGCAATCCGCCGAGAATTCGCTCGCATTCGTGAAGGCCTCGCGAAACGCTTCCGGCATCGGCTCGCCGCCGGGTATCGCGTGCTCACCGATTCGCCACCACGAATCCAGGGCTTGCAGCGGTGCGGCTGGCGCGCCGCCGGCTTGATCGCGCGAACACACGACGTGATACACGAGCCGCGTGTTCTCATTGCCGAGGCTGCGGGTTGCCTTGCGACGACGATCGGCTTCCGATGGCTTGATGCCGGTCAGATGATAGTGCGCAACCTGCGCGGTGCCGCCGAGCAGGCTTGATTCCTTGCCATCCCAGATCGCCAGCAGGATATGACAGTGATTGGACAGATAGACGCCCGCCTGCGCATACAGCAGATCGCGTTCCTGACCGAGCGGCGCAGCGATGCGGGCGAGCGGCGAATCACCCATCGCGACAGGCACCTCGATGATCCCGGCCTGCGCCGACAGTCTGTCGAATCTCGCCCGTGTCGTCGGCGTCGCTGAAGTCCTGTGTGTACTGCGCGCGCATCATCGGCAGCGGTGCGATCAGGCGCACACCGAGCGCCAGCGCTTCTTCGGCCACCCAGCGATCGCCGCCCTCGGCGAGCGATGACAGCACCAATAGCGGCAGGCCAGGAAAATCCCGCTGCAAACCGGTCAGAAAATCGCGCACGCGCTGGCGGATCGCTTCCTCTTCGTTCGGAGCGATATTGCGATGACTGGTGACGCCGATCACGAGCGGAACGGCCCGCGCGGCGGGCGCCGCGGCGGGACCGCTTTGGTTCGGCCGTGTCATCCGTGCAAACGATCCGCCTTCGAGTTTATCGATCGGCTGTGATCACGTTGCCGCATCGCGCTTCAATGATTCTTGATCGACGGATCGGCCTCGCCCAGCGGATGGCTGCCGGCGCCCTCACCTTCCATCTGATCTTCGTTTTCGATCTCGTTCTCTTCGTTGGGCGATTGATCCGGTCCGATGTTCTGCTTGTCTTTCGGGTTCGACATGACGGTTCCCCAGATAGAGTCGTTGAGACACAAATAGGCGTGTTCCGATGCTGCCCGCCCCGCTGATCGGCGCGGACTGCATCGCGCCGAACGCGTCGAGCATACTCCTATCGCGAAACCCGGAGGACGCCCGCTTTTTTGACAAGTTCCTAGCTGCGCGCGGTGCGCTGCACCACGGTCTGCAGACGCTGCTGAAACTCGACGTTGACGGGATAGTCGATGTGCTGCCGCTGCAGCAGCGCGAAGAACTCGCGGTCGCGATAACCCGGCCGCCCACAACTGCTGGATGAGCGGCTTGGCTTCCGCGTCCCTGCCGAGTTCGATCAGTGCCGCCACGCGCACGGCAATCAGGCGCGGATCGCCGGTACCCGACGTCGGCCGCAGCGCCTCCAGAACCGAAGTCCGCAATCGGGCGGCTTCGCGGCGCATCGTCGGTCGCCGCGGCCAGCAGCAGGCGCGCACGGGTAGCGGCGAGAAGGATGCCACGTCCATCCGGCCGTTCCGCAAGCAGGGCATCAAGCTTGTCCAGGGCCGACTGTGCCAGCGCACGCGCCGACTCGCGCCGACCGGCCTCGAGCCATTGCGCCGCCTGCTCGGTTTGCGCTTCGGCGAATTCCTGTCGCCAGACGGTGTTGGCGGGGTCCTGCTGTACCAGCGTGGTGAACGTTGCGATCGCCCGGTCGCTGATCGTGCCGGCCAGCTGCAGGTTGCCGTTGAGTCGATGCAGCCGGCTGAGCTGCGAGGAGTACAGCGCCGCATATTCGAGAAATTCGCTGTGCGCCGGATCGACTTTCAGCAACTGCGCGGAGATATCGACGGCTTCCTGCAGATCGCTGATGCCAGCATCGATCGCGCCGGTCAGCGCGAGCGTACGGCCGAGGATTGCGCGCACCCGCATCTTGTTTTCGCGCTGATCGTTGTCTTTCGGGTTGCGCTCGGCCAGCGCGGACTCGATCGCGTCGTCGGCAGCGTATTCGACTACCGCGGTGGCGAGGTCGCCGCGCATCAATGCCACTTGACCGAGATTGTTGTGCGCGGAGCCGAGTTGCGAGGTCCATTTGAGCTTGACGTCAGCGCGGGCGACCAGCTGCTTGCAGCGCGCAAGCATGCTGCGGTACTGCGATTCGGCCTCGTCGATCCTGCCGCGCGCTTCGAGCACATGGCCGATATTGTTGTTGATCAACGTCAGCTGGAACAGCAGGTCGGGATTGCTCTGCCGACCGCGATTCGGCGCGCTCGAGGGCGCGCTGCGCGGCTTCGAAGCTTGCTTGCGCGCCATCGAGCTTGCCGAGACTCCAGTTCGTCATTCCGACGAAGGCGAGTATCCGCGAGTACGCGATCTGCCTTGCGGCATCGTGCGGCGCGGCATCCGCCAGCGCGCCGGCGAGATTCGCAGCCGCCTCGAACGACTCCATGGCGGCCGGCAGATGGCCCTGTTCCTGTCGCACGATGCCGATTTTCTCGAGCGCCTTCGCGCGCTGTGCGACAACGCCGTCGGTGACATCGGACGTCGGCATCGACTGGAAATAAGCCATCGCCTTGTCGTCGACGGCTTCCATGATGTCCAGTCGGGAGACCTGGGCGAGCTTGTCGTTCAGATCGCCGAGCATGAATCCGACGAGGTCCTCCGCCTGGTGCTGCCGGCGCTCCGCGGCGTTGCGCGAGATCACGTGCGGCGATCGCGAGCAGCGTCGTGACGGTCATCACGAACAGCGCTGCTGCGGTGATCGCTATCAGGCGCCGGTTGCGCCGCTGCAGTTCGCGCTGCTTGAGTGTGTCGAAACCAACGCCGAGCAGGCCCGCGATGAGTTTCAACCTGGCGTTCGTTTTGCCGTCACGGGCCGGCCTCACGTCCGCGGCGATCGGTTCGGTGCGCTCGGGCGTCGGCGCGCCCGTCGCGTCGATGGCGAAGCGCAAAGCGGGCGCCAGACATTCGTCGGCGGCTCGACCCGGGATGTCCGTGGCGTTCGGCTCGCCGTCGACGATCAGGCAGAAAATGCGTTCCGTCCGACCGAGGCTTTTGAACGCGCGTATTTCCTCGTTCACCCAGCGCGACGCTGCCGAATGCGGCGAGCAAATCACGATCAGGTTGGCCGATTGCCCCACCGCCGCGTTGACCGTGCGCCCCAGATCACTGGCGCTGGCCAGCTCGTCACGATCGCGGAATATCGGGATCGAGTCGCGGGGCGATGGTGCCGGCCGCTGTGACCTGACCGACCAGACGGCGCGGCGTCCGATAGGTCTCGAGCGACTTGTGCAGCCAGTCGGCCCAGGCCGCATCGTGATGGCTGTAGCTGATGAAGGCAAAGTAGCGTCGAGCCTCGTCGACAGGCGCCGGGCTGTCGTTGCGACGACGTCGAAGTGCCATAGTGCTTAGGTAAGCCTGTCGAGCACGGCTGGACCCGGGAAGATCTTTCATCGACACCCCTTCGTTCGTCGAAACGCGAGTGGAATACGCCCCGCAGACAGTATGCCTCAGGACTTGGCCACCGGAGGCACGCTTGCCCCTTGATCGGCACCGGGCGTCGACGTGGTGGGCGCACCGATCGAGAACGATGCCATCGCTCCGAGGCCGAAGACAAGGCCCAGATACAGCGTCGCCGCGCGCCACAAGAGCAAAGCGGTGGCCATTGCCGCCGCCGGCAGGGAGTCTCCAAACGCGGCCGTCAGGCCCAGTTCGGCAACGCCGCCACCAGCCGGGATGCCCGTAAGGGCCGCAGCCTGGACAACGAGCGACTGCCCGAGCAGCACGCGCGCGAATGGCAACGGGTGGCCCAGCCCCAGAAAGATCAGCCATAGCGCGCCGTAGCGGCAGAGTTGCTGTACCGAAGTCAGTAGCAGCGCGCGCAGGAACAAAGCCCGATCTTGCGCCAGAAGCTTGCGCAGATCCTCGATCACCCGCAGGACGAATTCGCGAAGTCGCTGCAACGATCGCGCAAGCGTTGCCGCCAAAAAGAGGCCTTTCCCCGTGCGCGACGAACGTACGCCAGGCAAGGGCGGCGATCGCCAGGATCGCGACAGCGCCCATCAGCGCGATGACCCACGACAACGACGGCATCGGAATCTGCGAAGCAGTCGCGCACGCTGCGAGCGGGATGGCGATCGTGAAAAAAATCGCATCGAAGGCTTGATCGGCGGACGTGATGGCGACCGCGCCGTTCAGCGATGCCCCGATGCGCCGAAGATAGTAGACGCTCGTCGCGTAGCCTCCGACACCACCGGGCGTGACGAGAAAACCCACGTCGGCGGCAAGCGACGCGCGTAGCGTCCTTGCTGCCGAGACGTCCGTACCCAGGTGTCTCAACAAGCTGCGCAACTTGAACGCGTGCGCGCACCAGCTGACCACGATGACAGCCAGGATGCCCAGATAATCGCGGACGCGCAGCAGCGTCAGCCCATCGATCGCGGCGCTGCCGCCCACGAGAAACGGGAATGCGAGCATCCCGAGCAGCGCGCATCCGAGAAGCCATTTTCTGCTGCGCAACGCCATCAGTCACACCAAGGGTTTCTGCGAGCCAGCATGGCCGGGTCCAGTTCGACTGGCTGGCCCATTCTCACACTGCGTTCTTTCGTTGCATGTTTCGGACACCGCTGCGCGGATAACGCGTCCCCAGCAGGATGTCCCAAAGCGGTGTCGTGACGCCGAAGTTCTTCGCGGGATGGTTATGATGAATATGGTGCCGCGCTGCCCAGACGCGCGGCCAAGCCAGCGCGAAACGCCGCCGGTGAATGATTGTGTGGCCCAGGCCGTAGCAGGCGTAGCCGAAGGCGATGCCACCGACGAACAGGGCGGCTACATCGACTGGAACGAAGGCCGCGAGCAGGGTCGCGAATGCCAACATCGCCATCGGCGGCGCAAAGAAAGGCAGTGCGTCATCGTTCTTCGGATGAAGGTGGTGCTGGGTGTGCCCTTGGCGAAAGAATGCTATCGCGCCGTGAAACAGCCAGCGATGAAATGCGTATTCGACAAACGTAAACAACAATAGTCCCGCGAGGAACGAAGACGCAGGCAATGCCATGCCAGAACCGTATTTCACTTTGCCGAAAGCGACGAGACCCATGCCGATCGCGATATCACACGCAAGGCCCATGTGCGCGTTGGCTTTTGTTTGCGAAAGCGCCGCCAGACGGCCGATGCCCGCCCGCCCGACGCGCGCGGCGATTGGTCCCACAGGATCACCCTTGCCATCGACATTCCGACACTCCACAACGTACCTCTCAAATCGGCGAGACAGCCCTGAACAATAACAGTGTCGATGTGAAGCGTTGCTCAACGCTCGCGCAGTGGCCTTTGTCTCGCGGCCCCTGCCCTTCGCTTTGCGACCAGGGCGCGCGAAAGATCATACCTTCATGCGCAAGAATAGCGCCGGCCCGAGGGGAACGGACGCGGCGCTACACCGTCTTGTACTACTCTGCGGCCGGCTTGGCCTTGTTCCAGTCCTCAACTAGGCGGCGCTCACGCGCGGCCTGTTTCAGGATTTCAGTGCTTGGTCGGTACCAGCACGGCGTCGATCGCGTGGATCACGCCATTGCTCGAGGTAATGTCGGTCAACGTCACGTTCGCGTCGTTGATCATGACCTTGTCGCCGCTGGTCTTGATGCTCGCAGACTGCCCCTGCACCGTCTTCGTTTCATGCAGCTTGGCAACGTCGACGGCGAGGACTTTCCCCGCGGAGACGTGATAGTTGATGATCGAGATCAATTCCGCCTTGTTCTCGGGTTTGAGCCAGTTCTCGAGCTTGCCCGCGGGCAGCTTCTTGAACGCAGCGTCTGTCGGGGCAAATACGGTATAGGGGCCGACACCTTTCAACGTTTCGGCGAGTCCTGCCGCATTCAATGCCTTGCCGAATATGGCGAAGGAACCTTGGCTGGCGGCTGTTTCGACGAGATTCGTCATGGTGCGGGGCACGATGCTGGGATTGGTCGTGCTGGGGTTGTTGGTATTCATGAATTGGTGACCTTGTCTGATGTTCTGCGCAAGCGCGGAACGAGGGCGGCCGAAACCGAGGCCCCGGCTGAAAAGACGGGGCGAACTCAATGGCGTTAGGGGATGAACCGCAGGACTGAGGCGCTGGGTGGGATGGATGCATAAGCATCTTGGCGCAGCACGAACGATACGCGGCTCGGTGTTACGTGAGAGTGAATTTGGACTCTCCGTGCTGGCTTCTCTTGCTCTCCATTTCGCTGCGATACAGATTGGAACCACGGCTCGTCATCAGGCACTGCGGATCACTTGGTTCTCGCGATCGTCCGCGATGGCCTCCTCGCCGACTTGAACATGATGACGCGCATAGTCGATCGCGTCGGCGAGCCGCTCATAGCGGTACACACCGAGGTGATAGACGCCTTTGTCGAATGTGATGGTGAGCGTAACCATCAATTGCCGTTGTGCCTCGCTCGGAGTCTCGACAACCTCCGGCGCTGCCTTGAATACGCCGCGATCGTCGTGTTGGTGCTTCGAGCGATCTCGCACCGCATAGTTGATCGCATCTGCAAGCAGGTCGTAACGATAGCCATTGAACCTGTAGTGACGACCGTTGAACGTGATCGCGAAATCGGCAATCAATCGTTCCCGTACGGCGTCGCGCAGGTGCAACGCGCGATCGCTCATGGACGGCGCGCGCAGGCGGAGCATCGGCATTTCGGGCGAACCACTCGGTTCTCATTCGCCCGAGGCCCCGATTCAGCTCGTTTCTGGCGGCGGGCAGCTGCCGTGAGCCGGGCTGGTCGATTCGCGGGTCACAGGCTGGCCTGTTTTTCGATCGAATCGAGTTGCGCCTTCGCTGCGCTAACCGATAGGTCATGCGCCGAATGCGCGCTCTGCTCGCACGCACTCTTCGCTTCAGCCGTCCGCATTCCGCAATCGACGAGCGCGACAGCCAGATCACCATCGGCTTTCGCAATTGCGACGTCATAGTCAGCCTTGGCCTGCTCCTTGGTCTGCCTCAGCGCGGCCTTGCCGGTCTCGCGGCTTGCATCGGTCCGTGCTTCCGCGACCTTCGCTGCGCCCTGTTGTTGCGTCTTGGCCAGGTCGCGATTGGCGGCATCGATGGCGGGCTGCGCATTCTGGTCCGCCTTGGCGATGCCGGCGGCACGATCTTGTGCCGCCTTGTCGACGTCGGCTTGTGTTGGCTTACCGCATGCCGCAAGCATGAATACCAGACTCGCCATCGCTAACTTTGTGGTGACGTTCATAAGGTGCCTCTCAAGAGTGGGTTACAAGTCGGCGGCAGGTTGTCGAGCGTCACTGGAAACAATGACAGCGCGGGTCTGGGCGCTTCGCGTCGAATGGCGTCAGCAGCGTGCACAGCAGCTGCGAACATCGTCCGACGCACGCTACTCGCTCCGTGTTCGCCGCTCTGTACGCAAACGCACACAGGCAGAAATACGCGCACGATTTTCTCGAGATCCAATTGATCAGCTAGTTCACGACGCGATGGACTCCGGCCGAACGGAAGAATGCTCAAAGCAGATCCGCTCGAATCGCATGCTATGTGCGCTGCCGGACAGACGGTCGATCGTGCTCGTTGCACGCTCGAACCCGTGCTTCTTGGGAACTCACGAAACAGGCAGATGGAAATCAAGACTGAAAGTTTCCCGGTCGTGCGCGAACACGAGAAAGGGACAGACGCAGATCATTCCCGAGTGTTTCGCGGTGCGCTTTTCGGAATCATCGATATCTCGGATCTCGGCCAGGTCATACGCTGGTCGCGATATTTCGGAACGACGCGCCTGCAGCTATGCAACGCCGTCGCCAAGGTCGGCAGCGATCCAGCGGTCGTTCAGCGCTTGCTTCGAATGCGCTGAGGCAGCGGTGTCTCAGGTTCGGGACGTACGCCTATCAGTGGCGAGGCGAGAGTGAACGCCAGCGCGCGCTGCCGATAGTCTGGCCTGCCTCATTGCTAAGCACGACTGTCACTGACGTACACCGCCGAAGCTTCATCGCGTTCGGAGTTTCACCACCGTCGCGCAAATTGCTGCCGCGACGACGAGATCCTCTTTACTGTGTACGCCGGCGTACAGACAGAGCCATTCATTGGGCCTATATGTGAACGACAAGATCGATGCGCTGAAGGCAAACGCCGCACGTTCGTCGTTCATTCCAATGGAGATAGCACATGTCGACAAAGACCGTATTTCTGTGTGCCGCGATTGCCGTCGCCGCGATTGGCGCACCGGCACTCGTCAATGCGCGCGCCTACATAGATGTTGAAATTGCGCCGCCCGCTTCCCGCGTGGAGGTGGTTCCCGCAGCACGCGTAGGCTACGTGTGGGCACCCGGCTATTACAACTACAACGGTCACGACCACGTCTGGGTCAGCGGCCACTACATCCACCAGCATAGCGGACACCACTGGACTGCCGATCATTGGGAGCAGCACGGCGACCGCTGGCACCATGAGCAGGGGCATTGGGATCGCGATTAGACCCTTCCGGCGCGCTGCCTGATCCGCGCATCGCGCTTCGCAATTTTGGATTGGCGATTCGAACAAAGCCGCAACTCAGCAAGGTGAGAGCGGCTATCGCTACTTTCAAAGACACTACCGCCCTACGGCGAGTATCGATACCACTCATTGCCTGCTGCCGCAAAGAGGTATCGGCTTCGCGGCGCTCAAGCGCCAGTGGATAAGGTTTGGAGGTCGACCAGCAGGCCGAGCACAACGGCAAGAGCGCCGAGCCTTGGGGAACGCAGCTCGGCGCCCACATCGTTTTGCCTGTGACGAGATCCTAGTCAGAAATCGTCGAAGTCCCTTGTCTAGTGCGGCGCATCACGCGCGGCAGGTTTGTAGCGGCTCCGTTCCTGAACTCGCAGCGTGTTTGTAGCAAAACTCCCGTTGTCTATCGGTGCGCTACCGAACATAGCCAGTGGACCCACCGCATGGGGCAATCGGTCTCCCGGCCGCATCGATAGCGGGCTTAGATGCGCCGCGCGGTCGACGCCGCTCCTCGCAAATCCTCGCCTTGCTGCCGCACCGAAACAGGTCATCGGCCCGATGGCCGAGGCGTCGAATCCGGCACTTCGGGCGGGGGAACGCACAGCCGGGATGCGATACTGCTTGGCGTCGAGCCCGCTGTGCCGTACATTCAGCGGCACCGCATGGCTCGTTGCCTAGCGTCCAACCAAACACCCGCACAGGAAAATCCATGGCTACCAAGAAAGTTGCAAAGAAAGCAGCGAAGAAAACCACATCGAAGCCGGCCGCAAACAAGCCGATCAAGCAATCCCTTGGCAAATCTGGACTGGTCGAGCACATCACGGATGCGTGTGGCGTAATGGCCAAGGACGTGCGCGCTGTATTGGCGGCGCTCGAAGGCGCCGTGGTCGGCTCGGTCAACAAGAATGGCGCGCGCATGTTTGTTCTGCCCGGCCTGCTGAAGATCACCGTTGCCAGCATTCCGGCGAAACCGAAGCGCAAGGGCATCAATCCCTTCACGAAGCAGGAACAGTGGTTCGCGGCCAAGCCCGCTTCGGTCAGGGTCAAGGTGCGCCCGCTGAAGAAGCTCAAGGACGCCGCCGCCTGATCGGGGATCGACGCCCAACGTCGCCCTATCGACCGCAGAACGTTTTGCAGCGCTCATCGCGACGACCGATCGGTCGTCGCGATGAATGCGCTTCCTGATTGAATCCGTCTCCCGCCGTCGTCGTGACCTGAGCTGCACCAGCCGGTGCGATCGACAAAGGCGCTTGGGCCGAATCCCGTGCGTGCCGCCTTGACCGCCGCAATGGCTTTCGCGTAGCGTCGCCCGGACTCAACACTCGTCCACTTGCATGTCTCGCGACGCCTGCCATGGTTCTTCCTCGCTACCTCGGCATCCACGGCACGCTGGATCGCGTCGGCGTTTCGCCTTTGCATCGTTGCGCGCTGCGTTGACCTTTGCGGTGTCGGCGACGGCAGCGGTAAATGTCGCGAATGCGCAGGATATCGAGCCGCGGTCCTACTCGAATGCCCCGGTCGGCGTGAACTTCCTGATCGCCGGCTACGGGTATACGCAGGGTGGCGTGCCGACCGATTCGTTGCCGGTCACCAACCCGCACCTCGACACGTCGAACATGATATTCGCCTACGCGAGGTCGCTGGACCTGTGGGGCAAGTCGGCCAAGTTCGACGTGATCGTGCCTTACACGTGGCTATCCGGGTCCGCCACCGATGCCGGCCGGCCGGTCGAGCGCGTCGTCAACGGATTCAGCAATCCTTCGTTCCGCCTCTCGATCAATCTCTGCGGCGCGCCGGCGCTGACCTTGAAGGAATTTTCGGGCTACCAGCAGGACCTGATCGTCGGTGCCAGTCTGCAGGTGTCGGCGCCGTGGGGACAGTACGATGGTTCGCGCCTCATCAACATCGGCACCAACCGATGGTTCTTCAAGCCGGAGATGGGCATATCGAAGGCATTCGGCGCCTGGACATTCGAAGGTGCTGCGGCCGTGACGCTGTATCACGGACAATGCGGATTTCTACGGCGGCAACAACCGTACGCAGGACCCGCTCTATTCGGTCCAGGGCCACATCATCTACAGCTTCCGCAACGGCGTCTGGGCTTCGGCCGACGCAACCTGGTTCGCCGGCGGGCGCACGACGATCAACGGCGCGCTAAGCAACGATCTGCAGCAGAACTGGCGCGTCGGCAGCACGCTGGCGTTTCCGATCGACCGATACAACTCCATCAAATTGGCAGCCAGCAGTGGCGTCTCGGCGCGCACCGGCAACAGCTTCGATCTTCTCGCACTCGCGTGGCAGCACCGCTGGGGCGGCGGATTTTGAGAGTCGTACGACGTGAGTAGCCGCGGGAAGCGCCGCCAGCAAAGTTTCCCCAGCCTCTCTGCATGAGCCAGAGAGGCCCGGCAGCAAGCAGGGCGAGCCTGGCGACGCGACCGTTTGGCGTCCTCAATCTTCATGAAGAATGCGCAATAGTTGCTTGAGATCGACCGGCTTCAGCAGATGATGATTGAAACCGGACTGCACCGTTCGATCCCGATCCGCAGACTGGCCCCAACCGGTGAGTGCAATCAAAATCATTCTTTCGTTGTCGGCGTCTTCGCGCAGGCGCAACGCGAGTTCCCATCCATCCATGCCTGGCATACCGATATCGAGAATTGCATGGGAAGGACGATTTTCCCGTATCGCCGCCAGAGCCTGTGCGCCGTCATACGCCACATCGGTTGTCGCCCCAAGCTGGGAGAGCAAGTCCGCGAGACTATCCGCTGCCTCTCTGTTGTCGTCGACAATCAGGATATTCCGCAGAAGCGGCCCCATCGAGTCGGCATCCTGCGACTTCGTCGCTCTTTCCGCTTGCTGAAGCAACGGGAACGTCAAAACCATCTCCGCCCCCTTGCCGACGCCGTCGCTGCAGGCAACAACGCGCCCGCCGTGAAGCTCGACCAGGCTTTTCACCAGCGTGAGGCCTATTCCCAATCCCCCTTGGCCTGCGCGCGAGACGTCGCTGACCTGCACGAACATTTCAAATATTGAAGTGAGCATGTCGGGCGGAATCCCGGTGCCATTGTCCTGGACACGAATTTCAGCGTTCGCGCCTTGACGCGCGACCGTGAGCAGGATCTTTCCGGAGGGCGGTGTGTATTTCGCCGCATTGTTCAGAATATTGGACAGCACCTGGGTCAGTCTCACCCGGTCTCCGCGTATTTTTAGATTTCTCTCCACGATGTCCACTCGCAAGTCGTGACTTGCGGCATCCATGAGCGGCTGACTGAGATCAACGGCGTCTCTGACCACGTCGTCCAGCGCGACTCTCGCCCCACTGGAAGTCGATTTTTCCGCGCGTGATTCGCGAGACTTCCATCAGGTCGTCGATCAGACGCGCCATGTGTTGCACCTGGCGCTCCATCATTGCGTAGTACTTGGCCACTCCGTCGGAGCCTGGATGGCCCATTTGCAGGATGGCGAGCGCATTCGTCAGCGGGGCCAGGGGATTGCGGAGTTCGTGCGCCAGCGTGGCCAGAAACTCCGTCTTGCGCTTATCGGCGAGACGCAGTCCCTCCATGACCTTGCGCAGCTCGTACTGTCTCCCACGAGCCCGTAGGGCCACCTTGACGGCGCTCACGAAAGAGGAAATGCGTACCGGACGTTCGATGACCGCAAAATTCGCCGGCATCTCCATCGCAAAATTGATCGCGATCGAGTCAGCGCCCGTGCGCGCGAGTATGAGGACAGGCAGATCCGACCAGGATTGCTGCGTGCCGAGGATGGAAATGATGCTGCGGAATGCCGGGTCCGTCAGAAACTCTTCGGCAATGAAGAGCGCTCCAGCGCCCTTGCGCAGCTCTGAAGCGAGCGTTTCCAAGCTCGGGCACTCTATCGCCGCGAGTCCGGCGCCCGCGAGTACGGATTTTGCCAGGGCCGCATCTTTTGCCGTCACCGCCCTGATGAGCACGCGAAAATCATCAGGCACCTGAGGAGTCATTTAGCTTTGCTTCTCGTCTAGTGCCGTCGGAACGCCCGTCAATATGCCGCGGAACTGTCTTAGCGGGGGGCCCACATGGATGCCTTTGCTCGTCATCGAGAAGTCACGAATCGTCCGCTCGTGGGCGCCTCCACGCTTTTTCATCACGGATATCGCCTGCCGTACCTCGCCATTCGCCTCGAAATACCGCATCAGCACGACGGCGTCCGCAAGGTAACTCGCATCCACCGGCGTCTGCATCTGCATCCCGATCAGGCCGTGCTGTGCGCCAATCAGCAGCGTCGCCACACCGGCCTGGCCAAGAAAAGTCAGCAGTTCGTGCAGCTGCACGATCAGAAAGCGCTCGTCAGGCATCGCATTGAGATAGCCGTTGAGGCTGTCGATGACGACAATGCTTACGTTGTTGTCCGACACCTCCTTGCGTATGTCGTGAACGAGTTCGCCGGGAGAAAGCTCGGCGGGGTCGATTTGCCGCAGACGAATCCTTCCCGCCTCGATATGTGCACGCACGGACATGCCCATGCCTTCGCATCGGGAGCGCAAGGTGTTGATGCTCTCGTCGAATACGAAAATGGAGGCTTTTTCGCCGCGTTCCGCAGCAGCCAACACGAACTGCATCGCTATGGTCGATTTGCCGGTACCCGGCGCACCGACGAAAAGGGTGCTGGTGCCCTTTTCAATTCCGCCGCCGAGCAAATCGTCCAATTCCGATATGCCGCTCGGCAACTTCGACTGCACGACGTCTGCTGCGTGTTCGGAAGCGACCAGTCTCGGAAAGACGGTCAGGCCGCCCCGCCCGATCTTGTAGTCATGGTAGCCGCCGCGAAAGTTCTGACCGCGATACTTCACGACCAGAAGGCGGCGTCTTGCGGCGCCATAATCCGAGTGGACCTGTTCCAGACGAATGACCGCGTGCGCGATGCTTTGCACCTGCAAATCGTGTTCGCTCGCCGTCAGGTCATCCAGAAGAAGGACCGTGCAATCTCGTCCCGAAAAAAAATGCTTTAGCGCGAGAATTTGCCGACGATAACGCAACGCACTACCGGACAAGAGGCGTAGCTCCGAGAGTGAGTCCCATACCACTCTCGAAGGCTTCATGCGGATGACGTCATCGAGAACGCGTTTTGTCGTTTCTCCCAGTTCGACCTCCGATGGGTGGAACATCGTGTACTGCTCGTCCGGCGCCAGACTTTCCTGCGACGGCAACATTTCGCGTATGTGAATATTGGTCAGATCCCATCCATGCGATATGGCAACCCCTTTCAACTCCTGATCCGTCTCGGACAGGGTGACATACAACACGGACTCGCCATTCTTCGCACCCTCCATGAGAAACTGCAGCGCCAACGTCGTCTTGCCGGCGCCGGGCATACCCTCCATGACATAGAGGCGGCCTTTCGTGAGGCCCCCGGCAAGGATATTGTCCAGCCCGGGAATACCCGTGCTGACCAGGTCGCTCGTTGCACTGCTCATGTACGTTCCCTCAGTGGAAAACGGCTACCGCGCGATAACGCGCGATAGCCACACTATCGTCTTGATCAAGCTAGCGGACAAATGTGCCAGCGGACAAATGGCGAGCAAAGACGCTGTTTCCCGTGTTTCGACTCGGCTTCCACCATCGTAACGCGATGGTTCTCAGGCTGCCCGCTTGATTTCGAGCTTGGCAGCTTCGAAGGCCTTCCCCATGGCCACAAGCTGGTCAGAGTCGTAGTGCTTGGCAAGTTCGGAGAACATCACGTCGTGTTCTTCCTCGACATGGTGGCTGAGCAGCTCATAGAGAACTTTGCCTTTCGCCTTCCATTTTTCGCCAGCACACGTTTTTGCTTTCGCCAGGCCTTCCAGCAGTTCGTCCAGCAATCCGTGCTCGACGTATCCCTCGTTGCCGATGCCGCGGGCTTCTTCGCAACTCTTCATTGCGAGCAACGGATCGTATACCGCCGACTCCTCCGCTCGAGAATGCGCGACCAGGGCCGGTTTGAGCTTCGACAAAAGCGCCTTTCTGTGCGCAGCGTCGTCGCTCTCGTACATTTCCTTGGCGATTTTCAGCGCCTCTTCGTGATCTTTCTTCAGAAGACTGCGCACGTCTTTCTTGTTCGCGCTGGTATCGACAACTAGCTTGTTGATGGAAGCCTTGATGTTCATTTCTCGAGGTCCTTGTTGATTTCAAACGCATAGTGTCGACCGCGGTTGCGATCGAGAATGATCGAGCCATGACGTTGCGACGCCACGAACTTTGGAAAAGAGACATCAAGTTCCATGCCATCGTTTTGCGATGTGTTCCTGCCCGATTTGATTGTTTTGAATGGCAAAAAACGCAGCTGCCCGCTTGCCAAATTGCAATTTGCAATGAGCGCACCGGTCCGCATTCGCGTAGATTGCGACAGGGCAACGCGGATCCGTTTATCGGTCCGGTGGCACACGGATTGCGACGCCTTCGATCCAAAGGAGTGCAAAGTGGCAAACGAACAAGGCTCGCGCGGCGTCGTTTACGCCGCCCTCCTCGCCAATGTCCTCATTGCGATCGGAAAATTCGTCGCCGCCTCGATCTCCGGCAGCGCCGCAATGTGGAGCGAGGGGGTGCACTCGCTCGTCGACAGCGTCAACGAGGTGCTGTTGTTGTACGGAATACATCGATCAGGCGCAAAGCCCAATCGGACGCACCCACTTGGATATGGTCGAGAGGTCTATTTCTGGAGCTTCCTGGTCGCGGTACTGGTCCTGGCTTTCGGCGCCGGGATTTCCCTCTACGAAGGCGTCGCACACCTGACGGGTTCTCACAACATCGAGAGGCCGACGACGAGTCTGATCATGCTCGCTGTGGCATTCCTCTTCGAGGGTATGTCATGGATCGTGGCGATTCGACACTTCCGCGCATCCAAGGGCAACCAGACCTACTGGGAAGCATTCCGCCGCAGCAAGGATCCGACGGTATTCACCGTCCTGGTTGAAGACAGCGCAGCGCTGCTCGGGCTGATCATCGCGCTTGCTGGCATCCTGCTGACACTGGCCCTTGGCTCGGGTCTCTATGATGCGATCGCTTCGATTTGCATCGGATTGCTGCTTACCGCCAGCGCCTTGTTCCTGGCTCGCGAAACCAAGAGCCTGCTCATTGGCGAGGCAGCGCATTCGCACGTACGAGAATGCATTCTGTCGATTGCCGCAAAGGATCCCGGGATCCGCAAGATCAACGGCCTGTTCACCGTCCAGATGGGCCCCGACCAGGTGATGGCGGCGATGAGTGCGGAATTCGAAGACGCACTCACGACGCCGCAGATAGAGGCTTGCATCAAGCGCATCGAAGCCAAGATCAAGGATGCGCGAGAGGAAGTGACGACCCTTTTCGTCAAACCGCAAACGCCGGAAACGTTTCAGGCAAGGCTGGACGAGGTGCATCACGACTAGTCTGTAGTCCATGCACCCGATCGGCCTTGCCTCACGCAATCACATCGGCGGATCGTGCTTGATTCGACGGAATTTGATTCGACGTGTCCGGTTCAATGCCCAGCGCGCGCCCTGCAAAACGTCATTGTTTCCACGTTGCAAACATTGCGACCGTCGCCGCCAGCATGACCGCCGTTGCGGCCCACCCCGTCGCCCGCAATCTCGCAGATGCGCTGAACTTGCCCATGATGCGTTTGCTCGACGCAATGAGCATGATGAAGACCATGAGTGGCACCGCTGTAACGCCGTTGATCACCGCGCTCCAGAACAACGCCTGCATCGGGTTGATCTTGGTGAAGCACATCGCGACACCCAGGACGGTGCCTAACGCAACGACCCCGTAGAAACCCGACGCCTCGAACCATTTCTTGTTGAGACCCTTGGGCCAGCGAAACGTCTCGGCGACTGCATACGCAACGGAGCCGGCCAGAGTAGGAATCGCCAGCATGCCCGTGCCGACAATGCCCGCAGCAAACAGGAAAAATGAGAGTTTCCCGGCTATCGGCCTCAGCGCCTCGGCCGCCTGCGCTGCTGATTCGATATTGTTCACGCCGTGCGGAAACAACACGCTACCCGCGGTCAACATGATGCAGAACGCAACGATATTCGATATGCCCATGCCGATGAGGGTGTCCCATTTGACACGTCGCAACTGCTCCGGCCCCTGCTCCGGCGCGCGATGGAGGGGCCTTTCCTCGGGCGTTTCGGCTTGCTCTTCTACTTCGTGCGAAGCTTGCCAGAAGAACAAATAGGGGCTGATCGTCGTGCCAAAGATTGCGACCACGGCGGTGATGTAGTCCGCCGTCCATGAGATGTGCGGCAAGACGAGCGCGCGGCCCACCTGCGACCAGTGCACGTCGACGAAAAATATGACACCCACGTATGCCACGAGCGAGAGTGTCAGGTATTTGAGAATTCTTGCGTACGTCCGGAATCGCAACAGGACCAGGAGGCACAGCGCAACGAGCGCGGAGAGCGTCGCGTACAAGACAGCAGAGCCTCCGAAGAGCAGCGCGATGGCCTCGCCCATCGCACCGATGTCCGCGCCGAGATTGATGGTGTTCGCGACGAACAGCATCAGTACCAGCGCATACAGCACCGGTGCGGGATAGTGACTCTTCAGGTTGGCGGCCAGCCCTTTTCCCGTGACCCTGCCGATCAATGCGCTGGCGAACTGCATCGCCACCATGAGCGGATAGGTCAACCAAAGCGTCCACAACGTTGCCAGGCCGAATTTCGCGCCGGTTTGGGAATAGGTGGCAATGCCACTCGGGTCATCGTCCGCGGCTCCGGTAACGAGTCCTGGTCCGAGGCATTGCCAGATCGAAGGATGCGTCAGTCGCGCTGCAACTTGACGACCCCGTTTACCGTTTCGTTTGCGTGCCATCGCAATACCTCTCCAAGGTTCGAGCAGCAGTATTGCGCGCTTGCCGGCCAAGTGAAAGGTTCAAACTGAACCAATTCCGTCTGGCACAGTGATGTATGCTCGACTCTCTTGCTGGAAACGGATGTCAGGACTGTCAGATGAAATCAGAATTGCGCGAAGGTATTCCAAAGCAGGGGCAACTCGTGCGGGTATTTCCCAAGGAGGGAGGGGCGAGCTTCCAGGCCAAATACTTCGGGATCACCTATCACTCGGTCGAGAATGGCTCGCGCAAATGCAATCAGGAAGACATTCGGGGCTGGATGGACGCGCCCGAGTCCCCAAACCAGGAACAAGGTTTCCCGGCTTCCGACTGACGTCCACTCGTTATTGCAAATACCTGCTTTTGCACTGACAAGCCGATTTGCGCGTATCTGTCGAGCGGAAAATCTTGGCGAAAAGCACTGTCGATCCCAACGCCGTCGTGATGCCTTTCCTTCAAGGCGGGGGAGAAATGGGAGCGCGCGTCCGCGCCCATGACTGGATCGCTTCGCCGTTGGGCAGGCCGAGTGATTGGCCATCGGAACTCAAGACGCTCCTCAGCCTCATTCTGGTTTCCAGGCAGCCCATGTTTCTCGCGTGGGGCCCGCAACGAACCTGGTTCTACAACGACGCGTTCATCCCTATTCTCGGTAACAAGCATCCTGATGCATTCGGCCGCCCTGCGCTTGATGTATGGGCAGAAGCGCGAAGCGATCTCGAGCCTTTGTTCGATCGCGTATTCGGGGGAACGCCGGTTCATCTCGAGGATATAGACCTGCGTCTCGAGCGCGACGGCAAACTCGAGGAGGCACACTTCTCTTTTTCCTATAACCCGGTCCATGACGAACGTCGGCAGGTTCTCGGACTCTTCGGCGTTTGCGTCGAGACCACGAGCCAGGTGCTCGCCAACCGCGCACTGCTGGCCCAGCACGAGCGATTCGCCCAACTCAATGCGAGTCTGGAACAACGTGTCGCCGAGCGAACGGTTGAACTGAGAAACATACAGACTTTCTATACACATTCTTCCGAATGCCATGCCGTGCTGAGTCTGCGCGAAGACGGCGCTTTTCAATACGATGAAATCAACCCCGCAACCCTGCGCCTGTACGGAATGGCGCGGGAGCAGGTGATCGGTCGGACTGTCGTCGAAGTCCTGGGTGCCGAGCGCGCAGCCGAACTTCAGCCACACCTGGCGGAAAGCTTGCGTAGCGGAATACCCCACCGCTACGTTCGAAGACAGAACGACTCGGCTGTCGAAGCGATTGCAACGCCAATTCCCGTAGAGCCGAATCAACCTCGCCGTCTTGCGGTGACTGCTCGCGACGTGAGCGAACAGCAAAACCTCGAAGCGCAACTTCGACAGGCGCAAAAAATGGAGGCGGTGGGTCAGCTCACCGGCGGCCTGGCGCACGATTTCAACAATTTGCTCGGCGCCGTCATCGGTAGTCTCGAATTGCTTGAAGCAAGTATTGCGCAAGGTCGTACAGCCGATTTCAATCGCTATGTCACCACTGCCCTGACCGCATCGAAGCGCGCGGCTGCCTTGACCCATCGCTTGCTGGCGTTTTCGAGACGGCAGACTCTCGATCCCAAATCCGTCAACATCAATCGACTCGTCACAGGAATGGCGGAGCTGATTCGACGCACCGCGGGACCCGAGATTCAGGTCGAGGTCGTAAGCGCTTCGGATCTATGGCTGACGCATGCGGATGCCAGTCAGCTCGAGAATTCATTGCTCAATCTCTGCATCAACGCGCGGGACGCCATGCCGCATGGGGGGCGGCTGACCATCGAAACCGCAAATCGATGGATCGATAGCCGTACGGCGCGCGAGCATGACTTGAGAAGCGGTCAATACATTTCGATGTGTGTCAGCGACACGGGTTCGGGCATGAGCCCAGAGATCGTGGCGCGTGCTTTCGATCCGTTCTTCACGACGAAACCGACAGGATCTGGCACGGGTCTCGGCCTTTCCATGGTGTATGGATTTGCCAAGCAGTCTGGCGGGCAAGTCAGAATCTATTCGGAAGTCGGCCATGGAACGATGGTCTGCATTTATCTGCCGCGTCACGTCGCGGCGGAAGAGACTCTCGATGTATTGCCGCCACCCAGAATGCTCGGGCCGGCAGAACCCGCCAACGGAAAGATACTGGTCGTGGACGACGAGTCCAATTTGCGCATGGTGATGACAGATATCCTGACCGAACTCGGGTATGAGGTGATCGAAGCGCAAGACGGACAAAGCGCGATGCGAGTGCTCGATTCAGGGGTAGCCCTGCAGTTGCTGGTCACCGACGTCGGATTGCCCGGCGGCATGAATGGCCGTCAGATTGCGGATGCAGCGCGGGCGCGGCTACCAACGCTGAAGGTCCTGTTCGTCACCGGCTACGCAGAAAACGCTGCGATAGGGAGTGGCCTCATCGGTCCCGGCATGCAGGTCATGACGAAGCCTTTCTCAATTGAGGACTTCGTGCGTCGTGTGAAAGAAATGGATTGGGTGTGAGAAGTTCGATTGGCGACTCACTGCTAGCTTGAGAACGCTCATCCGTCCCGCGCCGGCTCTACGACTTGCACCGATCCCATTGGAAGAACTGGCATCATCAATCCGCCTGTCCAATAGATGTTGCCGCACCCTGCGGTGCGGCAACGGTTGCGAACGCGATCAGTGGAAGAAAAGGTACGCGAGCACGAGAAGGCCGGCCGGCACACCCAATATCCATGCAAGAAAATACTTACCCATGATGTTCTCCTTGAGCGAGTGAATGACGAAAGCCAAATCGTCGCTATGCGCAATCAGGCAATCAGTTGTTCTTCGACTTCAGTGCCGAAGAGTCGACGTCGTGGACACCCTTGATGCCCTTCGCGACGGCCACGGCCTTCTGCACCTGCGCCTTCGAATCCACATTTCCCGATAGTGTCACGACGCCATTGTTCGTGGTTACACTGATGTCGAACGAGGAAACGCCCTTCGTTTCCATCAATTCCGCTTTCACCTTGGTCGTGATCCAGCCATCCGTGCCGGGCTGCGCGGAGGGAGCATTGGCCGCGTCCGTCGAAGTATCTGCCCACGCCGGCGCTGCGACGCCGAAGGCAATAGCGAGGCAAAGCGCTGAGATAACAGGTTTCATGCGAATCTCCTAAAATCTGGCCGAAAGTGGCAATGGGTGTTTATCAAGAAAGGTGCCAGAAAAAAACACAAGCAATTCAACGACTGCTTGGAGTCCGGTCACCTTCTATTCGGGCAATCTGCATGCGCGTCGGGATGATTACTCGCGATATGCAATTCGATATCTCATGCCTGACCGAGCGCCTGCTCGATCACGCGAGTCAGGCTTTCAGCCGTGAAAGGCTTTTGAATGAAAAAGGGCGTGTTTATAACGTTGGCGGCCCTTCTGATTGAGGCGCTCGACTGGCCCGAGACGATTATGACCGGCGGGAGGGTTATCCCTGTTTTCGTTGCGGCCTCGATGATTCGCAGGCCCTCGAAATCTCCGCCACCCAAATTCAGATCGAGCAAAACGACGTCGAATTGATTGTCGAGGAGCGCGGTCAGCGACGAGATTCGGCTGCGCGATCGCGTGACGTCGTAATGGACGGCTTCCAGAAGTGCACTCGTCGAAGCGCCGAGTGCCGTATCGTCTTCCACGATGAGCACCCTGGCTTTCGCCGGCTTCGATGCTTTTCTTCATGAGCACACTCCTGTTCACCCTGGACACGCAGTGCAATGCTCGCGCCATTCACGCGCGTATCCGTAGTTCGAGCTGTACCTCGCGTTGTTGAAGTCCGCGGCGCCGAAGGCGCGTAGCCGTTTGGTTTCACGCTCGGGCGGAATGCATTCGATTGAAATGGCGTCGTGCAAATCAAGACGCCCAGGAACCGGGCCACGTCTGCTCCGCCCTCGATGCGAGCCGGCTATTTTTGCAATCTGACAACGATTCCGGCGCGCGCTGCGTGAAAAAGAGAGCAACGCGCGTGCGCATCACTCAATGGCACAGGGCTTGCTCAAGCTCAATCCGACATTCGAGGGTGCCCATATGGACAGCAACCGCGCTATCGCTATTTCACTTCCTCTCCTCATAGCTCTGGTCGGCTTCGACTTTGCTGCGAAGGACGTGCATCGCGACGCCACGGCAGCGATCGACGAAGCGAAAACGTCCGCGCCGGCGCGGACGATCGCTTCGAAGCCTCTCCCGGCGAATACGACGAAGCGGCTGGCAGTACGGTCAGCGGAGCCGCGTCGCGCCGAAAATGCGCGCGCGATAAATGCGGTTGCAGTATTGGGCTTGGGGTTTGTCAACTTGAGCGCATCGACAAGGTAACGACCTCGGCGACGGTCGCGGCTCGCTGATGCAGCGTTTGGAGTTCGAGGCAAATGTGCGGACCGATGGGCATTTTCCCGCGGTCGTGCACAGATAGAGGACTTGCGGATACAGGAGTTGATGAAGATGCGCAGAGCGAATCTGATCTGGTTCGAGCCGTCCACAGAGCCATTGAATAACGCCCTGGTGATATTCGACTACGGCGCGGGTGCGATTGCTGGAATCTATCGCAACGGCAGGTTCTCTTCTCTAAAAGCGCCAACCTGCTCCTGGCCCAAGGTCCGGATAAATCGCTGGCATTACTGCACCTCGCCCGAAAATTTCGCCGAAGTGCCTCGCCGCATCGCTGCATAGCAGACCAGTCCCGACCAAGTTCACCCACCCCTTGGCGGGGCTGACCGACTGTCTTTCGCGTGGTCAGGTGCGATCCCGGGAAAGAGCGAAAATCTCTGGTCGTGTCGGCATCGCGTCCGCCAGAATGCACTGCGAAACTGAAGCGGATGTCTTAAAAAAAGCTCTGCGACTGAACAGTCGAGCAGAGACAGCGGACAGGTTCTGGCGCGAACGGCTTTAATGCGGCGATCTCGGTCGAGATCCCGGTCGGCAAACGGCGTGCCCGGGCGCCATTCTGGCCGAACATTTTGGCCAATCTGAGGCTAAGTCTCTGATTTTTAAGACTAGCTGACTGGCGGAGAGGGAGGGATTCGAACCCTCGATAGAGCTTTTGACCCTATACTCCCTTAGCAGGGGAGCCCCTTCGGCCTCTCGGGCACCTCTCCGGATTGTATTTCAGCGGTTGTCCGGACAATAGCCGAACAGCTCGACCGCAGCGAGCCGCGTAAGATAGCGAGTTTACGGGTTCAGGTAAAGCGTCAGGTGCTGGCGGGTGGCGTGGTATCGCCGCCCTGTTCACCGTGTTCGCGCTTGATGCGCTGGAAAATCTCTTCGCGATGTACCGCGACGTCCTTCGGCGCGTTGATGCCTATACGCACCTGGTTGCCCTTGACGCCGAGCACAGTCACGCTGACCGCGTCGCCGATCATCAAGGTTTCGCCGACTCGGCGGGTCAAAATGAGCATGTCGTAATTTCTCCTTCAGCCAATTTGTCGTACTGGACGACTGTTTGCGCAACATCAGTCCTGATGGCGCGCACACGGCAACGGCTTTAGGCAGCGGAATTCTTCCTCCGCCCCTCCCTGTGGTTACAAGACCGGTCTTCGCGCCATCCTCGTGCAAGCAGGACGGTTCCCCGAGTCAAGCCCACGTAATCGCTCGATATTAGCCGACGCTCCCAGCCCGTGCAAATGGCTAAGGGCACGGCCGTTCACGTGCGCGATAGGTTGGTGCGAGTCAGAGTCGCTGTTCGATCCAGGCGGCGACGTTGGACAGAGCCGACGCGAGCGCTGGCGAGTCTTCCCCGCCGCCCTGCGCCATGTCGGGTCGCCCGCCGCCCTTGCCGCCGATCTGCGCGGCGACGTGCGCGACGAGTTCGCCGGCCTTGATCTTGTTCTGCGCCGCGCCGCTGACGCCGGCGACGAGAGAGACCTTGCCATCGCTCGCACCCGCGAGCAGCACGACGCAGTCGACGAGTTGCTGCTTGAAGCGATCGATGCTGTCGCGCAATGTCTTCACGTCCGCGCCATCGAGCCGCGCAGCGATGACCTTGATGCCGCGGATGTCCTTCGCGTTCGCTGCCAGATCGGCAGTAGCGGCACCGGCAGCTTTCGCCTTGAGCGATTCGAGTTCGCGCTCGAGCTTCTTCTGCCGGTCGAACAGCTGGCGCAGTTTCTCGATCACATCGCCACCGCTCGCGGAGAGCAGGTGCGCGACTTCGTCGAGCCGCGTTTCCTCTGTCGTTGACGTATTCCAGAGCGCCCGCGCCCGTGACCGCCTCGATGCGGCGGATGCCGGCCGCGACGCCACCCTCGCTGACGATCTTGAAGAGGCCGATGTCGCCCGTGCGGCCGACGTGCGTGCCGCCGCACAGCTCGGTCGAAAAATCGCCCATCTTCAGCACGCGCACCTCGTCGCCGTACTTCTCGCCGAACAGCGCCATCGCGCCGAATTCGATCGCGTCCTTGTATGCCATGTTGCGGACGTCGGCGGCGACGTTGCGACGGATCTCGTCGTTGACGATGTTCTCGATCGCGTGCCAGTTCCTCGCGCGACACCGGCGCGAAATGCGAGAAATCGAAACGCAGGCGGTCCGGCGCGACGAGCGAGCCCTTCTGCGTGACGTGGTCGCCGAGGACGTTGCGCAGCGCCGCATGCAGCAGGTGCGTCGCGGAATGGTTGAGCACGATCGCACTGGCGGCGCGCGCCGTCGACTTCGCCGCGCAGCGTCGCGCCGACCCCAAGCGGCTTGCCGCTCCAGCGACCGACGTGACCGTGAAAGGCGCCGGCGAGCTTGACCGTGTCGCGCACCGCGAAGCTGCCCGCAGCCGCTTTCAGGGACGCCCGTGTCACCGACCTGCCCGCCCGACTCGGCATAGAACGGCGTGCGATCGAAGATCAGCGTCGCCTCTTCGCCGTCGCCCAGCTCGTCGACCGTACGCTCGCCGCGCACGATCGCGACGAGTTTCATCCCATCCGACGACAGCGCGTCGTAGCCGAGGAACTGCGTCTGCGGCAGCTTCTGCACGACTTCCGCAGACAGCGAGGCTTTCGATCTCGAACTGGCTTGCCGCGCGCGCGCGTTCGCGCTGTTTCTCCATCTCCGCCTCGAACCCGGCCATGTCGACCGTGCAGGCCGCGCTCGCGCGCGATGTCGGCCGTGAGGTCGACCGGAAACCCGTACGTGTCGTAGAGACGGAACGCGTCGGCGCCCGGAATGTTCTTGCCGCTGCGCGCGGCCACTTCGTCGAACACCTTCATGCCGTGTTCGAGCGTTTCGCCGAAGCGTTCCTCTTCGCCCTTGAGCGCACGCTCGACCATCGCGTGCTTCGCCGCAAGTTCGGGATACGCCTGCCCCATCTCGTCGACGAGCGGCGCGACCAGTTTGTGGAAGAACGGATCTGCGTCTGTCCGCAGCATGTAACCATGCCGCAGTGCGCGGCGGATGATCCGGCGCAGCACGTAGCCACGCCCCTCGTTCGACGGCAGCACGCCGTCGACGATGAGGAAACTGCACGCGCGGATGTGATCGGCGATCACGCGCAACGATTTGTTTTCGAGGTCGGTCGTGTTGGTGAGCGCGGCCGCGACCTTGATCAGGCGCTGGAACAGGTCGATCTCGTAGTTCGAATGCACGTGCTGCAGCACGGCGGCGAGGCGCTCGAGGCCCATGCCCGTGTCGACGCAGGGTGCCGGCAGCTTCGACAGGGTGCCGTCGCCCGCGCGATCGAACTGCATGAAGACGAGATTCCAGATCTCGATGAAACGGTCGCCGTCCTCGTCGGGCGATCCCGGCGGGCCGCCCGGAATGTCGGCACCGTGGTCGAAGAAGATCTCGGTGCACGGACCGCAGGGACCGGTGTCGGCCATCTGCCAGAAATTGTCCGAGGCGAACGGCGCACCCTTGTTGTCGCCGATGCGGATGATGCGCTCCTGCGGCAGGCCGATTTCCTTGTGCCAGAGATCGAACGCTTCGTCGTCGGTGTGGTAGACCGTGACGAGCAGGCGGTCCTTGGGCAACTTGAAGACATCGGTCAGCAATTCCCAGGCCCAGAGGATCGCCTCGCGCTTGAAGTAGTCGCCGAACGACCAGTTGCCGAGCATCTCGAAGAACGTGTGGTGACGTGCCGTGTAGCCGACCGAATCGAGGTCGTTGTGCTTGCCGCCCGCGCGCAGGCAGCGCTGCACGTCGGCCGCGCGCACGTACGAGCAGTTTCTCGCTGCCGAGGAACACGTTCTTGAACTGCACCATGCCGGAGTTCGTGAACAGCAGGGTCGGGTCGTTGCCCGGCACGAGCGGCGCCGAAGGCACGATCGTGTGTCCTTTTGATTCGAAGAAATCGAGGAAGGTCTGACGGATTTCGGCGCTGGTTTTCATGCGTATACTTCGGTATGCGGCGCTGTCGGTTTTCAATTTCTGCGGTTCGAAACTTCTTTTGACGTTCAGGAAAACACCGTCATTCCCGCGAAAGCGGGAATCCAGTGTCCTTTTCTTCGATTCGACCCGAAGGCGCTGGATCCCCGTTTTCGCGGGGATGACGAGCCAAGCTGGACGCTCATGCAGGCGATTCAAGGCAACCTGAATGCCCGCACGAACCGGCAATCAAGCCAATTCGTCGAACGAATCACCTGGCTCCGCCTTGCGGATGACTAGTTTAACAGTGGAGGCGTCGAAACCGCGACGCAAGAGGAAGACCTCGCGCTTGTCGCGCTCGGCCCGATCGCGCGGCCGGCTCGGCCCCATAGCGGCGACGCAGTTGGCGGCGAACCAGTTCGCCGGCCAGTCGGGCTCGGCCGCCGCGACGAGTTCGCGCGCGCGCTGCTCGGCGATGCCATGGGTGCGCAGCTCGGCAACGATCCAGCGCTCGCCGTAGCCGCCTTCGAGCCGCGTGCGCACGAGCATTTCGCCGAAGCGGTCGTCGTTCTGATAGTCCTTCGCCTGCAGCTGCGCGAGCGCGGACGCGGTCTCGTCGCCATCGAGGCCGCGCCGGCGCAGTTTGTCCTTGAGTTCGCGCGCGGAATGTTCGCGGCGCGCAAGCAGGCCGAGCGCGCTGATCGTAGGCGCCGGCCTGCGGTTGCCGGTCACGCGATCGCTTCACGATGCCACGCCGAATCGACTGCGAAGGTTCGAATCGCGGTCGCTGGCAGCGACCGCGATTCGGGCAGACCTTAGTGGTTGCAGTTCTTGATCGCCTTTTCACGCGCGCGATCGTATTCCTTCTGGGTCATCGCACCGCTGTCGAGCGCGGTCTTGAGGTCGGTCAACTGCTTGCCGCACGTCTCCTCGTTCTTGACGATGGTGTCCGACCCGCCGCAACCCGACACGAGGGTGTAAGCGAACGACAGCGAAGCGAACATCAGGAATTTCTTCATGGATCCTCCGGGATGTGTGCGTTGGTGATGCGCGACAGACATTATCATGCTCGCCCGGGCGCGATCCATCGCGCATCGCATCATGCCCGGAACCGCCTGCGGACCGCACATGCCAGCCGATTTTCACGCACACGGTCGCACCGCTCCGGCGAAGCCAGCTGCAAGGCTGACGTCTTCCGCCTCAGACTTCCTCGAGTTCCTCGGCGGTCTCCGCAGCGGCCGTCTTCGGCATCAGCGCCGCGCGCAGCTTGTCCTCGATTTCCTTCGCCGCAGACGGATTTTCCTTCAGATACTGCCGCGCATTGTCCTTGCCCTGGCCGATGCGCTCGCCGCCGTAGCTGTACCACGCGCCGGATTTTTCGACGATCTTGTGATCCGAGCCCATGTCGATCAGTTCGCCCTCGCGGCTGATGCCTTCTCCGTAGAGAATTTCGGTGACGATCTGCTTGAACGGCGGCGCGAGCTTGTTCTTGACGACCTTGATGCTTGCGTCTGGTTGCCGATGATCTCCTCGCCCTTCTTGACCGAGCCGATGCGGCGGATGTCGAGGCGCACCGACGCGTAAAATTTGAGCGCGTTGCCGCCGGTCGTTACCTCCGGACTCTGGCCGGGCATCATCACGCCGATCTTCATGCGCAGCTGGTTGATGAAGATCACCATCGTGTTCGAACGCTTGATGTTGCCGGTCAGCTTGCGCAGCGCCTGCGACATGAGGCGCGCCTGCAGGCCGGGCAACTGATCGCCCATCTCGCCCTCGATTTCGGCGCGCGGCGTCAGCGCGGCGACCGAGTCGATGACGACGACGTCGACCGCGCTCGAACGCACGAGCATGTCGGCGATTTCGAGCGCCTGCTCGCCGGTATCCGGCTGCGAGAGCAGCAGGTCGTCGACGTTGACGCCGAGTTTCTCCGCATAGGTCGGATCGAGCGCGTGCTCCGCGTCGATGAACGCGCAGGCACCGCCGAGCTTCTGCGCCTGGGCGATCACCTGCAGCGTCAGCGTGGTCTTGCCCGAGGATTCCGGCCCATAGACCTCGACGACGCGGCCGCGCGGCAGGCCGCCGATACCGAGCGCGAGATCGAGCATCAGCGATCCGGTCGGAATCACTTCGATCACATCGACCGCGCGATCGCCCATGCGCATGACCGCGCCCTTGCCGAACTGCTTTTCGATCTGGCCCAGGGCGGCGGAAAGGGCTTTGCGCTTGTTGTCATCCATTGCGAATCCTCAAAAATTCTGGCTTGCGGGGAATTCTACGGCGCGCGTCTCAGATGCTGCGACTTCGTCGCAACGCGACCGATTTCCGATCGGCGCGAAGCGTGACGGGAGCAGCCGTTCAGTCGCGGCGATCAGTGCGGCCACACGACGAAGTATCCCACACCGGCACTCGCGCCGCATGCGCAGAATCCCGTCGTCAGCTCGTCAGAATTTTCTGCACGCCGCGCAGCGCAGCGGCGACGGTCTGCCGGCGCACGGATTCGCGATCGCCGTCGAAATGGAAGAGTTCGGTCTGCGCATAGCCGCCGCGCCGCTTCCAGCCGACCCACACGGTGCCAACGGGCTTGCCCGGCGTCGCGCCGCTCGGTCCGGCGATACCCGTGACCGCAACCGCGACCGTCGCGCCGAAGCGCGCAATCGCGCCAGACACCATCTCGGTCACGGTCTCCTTGCTGACCGCACCCTGCTGCTCGAGCGTTTCCGGGCGCACGCCGAGCAACGCTTCCTTCGCCTCGTAGCTGTAGGCCACGACGCTGCATTCGAACCAGGAGGACGAGCCGGCGATGTCCGTCAGCGTCTTCGCGATCCAGCCGCCCGTGCACGACTCGGCCGCGACGAGCGTCGCGCCGCGATCACTGAAGAGCGTTGCAACGCTCTGTGCGAGCCCGTGGAGTTCGCCGTCATCGGGCGTATGAGCGACTATCGGTTTCGATGGCATGATTCGATGGCATGGTTTGCGTCGTTGGTATTTCGGACGCGATGCTTTTCGTCCGCTGCATACAGCATAGCCCGGATCGTGTCGATCCGGACGGCGACGTCGGTCGAGTTACGCACGCATCCGCGACGGCGCATACAATGCACCTCCGCCGCACTCCCTTCCTTTCCGAAAGCATGAATCGCGACGACCTCGCCCAGCACACGCCGTTGATGCGCCAGTTCTTCGCCGCCAAGGCGGACCACCCGCATACGCTCGTGTTCTTCCGCATGGGCGATTTCTACGAACTGTTCTACGACGACGCGCGCAAGGCCGCGCGCCTGCTCGACATCACGCTGACGCAGCGCGGCGCGTCGGCCGGCGCGCCGATCCCGATGGCCGGCGTGCCCTACCACGCCGTCGAAGGCTATCTCGCGCGGCTCGTGAAGCTCGGCGAATCGGTCGCGATCTGCGAGCAGATCGGCGACCCCGCGCTCGCCAAGGGCCTCGTCGAGCGCAAGGTCGTGCGCGTCGTGACGCCGGGCACCGTGACCGACGAGGCACTGCTGGAGGAGCGCCGCGACAACTTGCTGCTCGCGATCGCCGCCGGGCGGGATGCAGTTGCGAGCGGCTATGGCCTGGCTTGGGTCGATCTCGCGGGCGGGCGCTTCCTGCTCAGCGAGGCAAAGGATGCGGAGACCCTCGCCGCCGAGATCGCCCGGCTCACGCCCGCGGAGACGCTCGTATCCGAAGACGTCGAGTGGCCGCAAGCGGTGACGTCCCTGCCCGGCCTGCGCAAGCGCGCGCCGTGGCACTTCGACACGCAGACCGCGCAGCGCCAGCTGACGAAATTCTTCGGCGTGCGCGACCTGTCCGGCTACGGCGCCGAACACATGCCGCTCGCGATCGCGGCGGCGGGCAGCCTGCTCGGCTACGTCGAGGAGACGCAGAAGTCCGCGCTGCCGCACCTGTCGGGCCTCGCGGTCGAAAATCCCGAAGAAACCATCGCGCTGGACGCAGCGACGCGGCGCAATCTCGAACTCGACACGCACGCGAGCGGACGCATCGAGAACACGCTGCTCGGCGTGCTCGACGAGACGGCGACGCCGATGGGCGCGCGCACGCTGCGCCGCTGGCTGCATCGCCCGCTGCGCGACCACGCGTTGCTGCGCCAGCGCTACCAGGCGATCGAAAGTCTCGTCGCGAACCGGCGCAGTCTCGGACTGCGCGACGTGCTGCGCGGCATCGGCGACATCGAGCGCATTCTCGCGCGCGTCGCGCTGCGTTCGGCGCGGCCACGCGATCTGTCGACGCTGCGCGACGGCCTGCTCGCCGCGCCGGCGTTGCGCGACGCACTCGCGGGCAGCGACAGCCCGCTGCTCGCGCAGCTGCTCGGCCAGCTCGGCGAGCACCGCGACACCGCAGCGCATCTCTCTGCGGCCGTTCTCGAACAGCCGCCGGCGCTGCTGCGCGACGGCGGCGTCATCCGCCCTGGTTTCGATGCCGAGCTCGATGAGCTGCGTATGCTGTCGACGAACGCCGACCAGTTCCTCGTCGATCTCGAGGAGCGCGAGAAGGCAGCGACCGGCATTGCGACGCTCAAGGTCGGCTACAACAGCGTGCACGGCTACTACATCGAGATCAGCAAGGGCCAGGCCGACAAGGCGCCGACGCACTACACACGGCGGCAGACGCTCAAGGGCGCCGAGCGCTACATCACCGAGGAACTCAAGTCGTTCGAGGACAAGGTGCTGTCCGCGCGCGAGCGCGCGCTCATGCGCGAACGGGCACTCTACGAAGCGCTGCTCGATTTTCTCGGCGAACGCCTGCATGCGCTCAGGCAGGCCGCGGCCGCGATCGCCGAATTCGACGTGCTCGCGAACCTCGCAGAACGTGCCGACGCACTGAACTGGAAGCCGGCGCAGCTCACGGACGAGGCCGTCATCGACATCGTGCGCGGCCGTCATCCGGTCGTCGAGAGCGTCCGCAGCGAGCCGTTCGAGCCGAACGACCTGCACCTCGACGGCAGTTCCGAACAAAGCCAGCGCCGCATGCTGATCATTACCGGACCGAACATGGGCGGCAAGTCGACCTACATGCGCCAGGCCGCGCTGATCGTGCTGCTCGCGCACATCGGCAGCTTCGTGCCCGCCGACGCCGCGAGGATCGGGCCGATCGACCGCATCTTCACGCGCATCGGCGCGGGCGACGACCTCGCGCGCGGGCAGTCGACGTTCATGGTCGAGATGAGCGAGACGGCCAACATCCTGCACAACGCCACACCGCACAGCCTCGTGTTGATGGACGAAGTCGGCCGCGGCACGTCGACCTACGACGGCCTCGCGCTCGCACAGGCCTGCGCGGTGCAGCTGGCGACGCAGAACCGCGCTTTCACGCTGTTCGCGACGCACTATTTCGAACTGACCGAACTCGCCGCGCAATACGACGGCATCGCGAATGTGCATCTCGACGCGGTCGAGTACGGCGACCAGCTCGTGTTCATGCACGCGGTCAAGGACGGTCCGGCGAACCGCAGCTTCGGCCTGCACGTCGCGGCGCTCGCCGGCGTGCCGCGGCACGTGATCACGCGGGCACGCGAGTACCTGCACCAGCTCGAGCGGCAGCATGCGCTGCACGAAGCGCGTACGGATGCGCTGCCCGCAGGTTCGACGCCGCAACTCGGCCTGTTCGCACCGCCGATGCCCTCGCAGGCCGAAGAAGCCCTGCGTGCGCTCGACCCCGACGCACTCAGCCCGCGCGACGCGCTCGATGCCCTGTATCGCCTCAAACGCCTGATCTGACGCGCGAAAAGCGCGCGCTGCCCGAGAGGAGCGATATGCTATTCTCGCGCCGCTTTTCGTTCGAATTGAACGCTTTCGCGCGCCTTCGGTCGAAGGCGCATCAGCATATTGCGTGAACTGACTACTGCGTGGGTTTTTTGCCGATGCGTTTTTTGTTGCGTTTCATCGTTTTCCTGATCGTCCTCGCCGTCGTCGGTGCGGTCGCGGTATGGCAATGTCCGGCGAGTCTCGCGATTCCGTACCTCTGGAAATCCGAGAACGTCACGCTGTCCGATCTCAGCGGCACGATCTGGAACGGCCACGCCGGCTTGCTGAGCCTGCGCGGGCAGCCGCTCGGACAGGTCGACTGGCAACTCCACCCGCGGCCGCTGCTCGACAGGAAGCGCAACGCGGATTTCGTCATCACGGGTGACGGCCTGTCCGCGAAGGGCAACATCGAAAAAGTCGCGGGCGACACCGATTTTCGCGACCTCGTCTTCCACGCGCCCGCCGCACTCGCCGCGCAGTTCGCCCACGTCACGAACGTGACGCCGACCGGCGATGTCGAGGGCACGATCCCGCACCTCGCCATCCACGGCGGCGCGATGACCGAAGTCCAGGCCGACGTGCAATGGCACAAGGCCGCGGTGACCGCACCGCAGGCCGTCGATTTCGGCGAGGCGCACCTGCGCTTCGCGTCGACGTCACCCGGCAACGTAGCAGGCGACGTGCAGCTCACGCGCGACGCGATGAAGTTCGCCGGCAACTTCGCGACGAAAGGCAGCATCGCCGAGTCGGAATGGAAGAACGTGCAATTCCATCTGCCGGCACAGACGCTACTGCTGCCGCTGCATGTTTCGGACATCACGCTGACCGGCGATCTCGACGGCACGATCCCGCAGCTGCAGTTGCACGAATTCCTGCCGACCGACATCCAGGGCAAGCTGACCTGGCACGATGCGGCGATGAGCGGTGCGTGCAAGCGAAGTTCGGCAATGTCGAGGCGAGCTTCACGAAGGCGGCCGACGGCAGCATCACGGCCACGATCGACGCGAGCAACGGCGCACTCAAGGCCGACGGCACGTTCAAGGTGCTGCAGACCCAGCCGAGCATCCAGGCCGACTGGAAGGATGTCCACTTCCATTTCCCGGCCCAACTCGCGACTCCGCTCATGCACATGCCGAACATCCTGCCGGCCGGCGACGTCGAGGGCACGCTGGCGAGCATGCAATGGCGCGATCACTGGCCGAAGCAGTTGCAGGGCAGCATCAACTGGCGCAAGGCCGAGATCTCGGGCGCTGCGCAGGCCGCGCTCGGTGACATCGAAGTGAGTTTCAGCAGCGTCGCGGACGGCAGCATCATCGGCGTCCTCAACGATTCCGGCGGCGCCGCGCTCAAGGTCGACGGCACATTCAAGATGACCGCGGACGACTACGACGTCGAGATGATCCTCGCCGCGCGCAACGGCGATGCGCGGATCGGTGAAGCGCTGCATCACATCGGCACGCTGCAGCCCGACGGCTCGTCGATTTTGAAGACGCAGGGCAAGACGAAGCCGTTGTTCAAATAAGTGTCCCGGCTTTCACTCGCAGACTTTGCATGAACGATCGCCCGAAAATCAGCGTCATCTGCCCGACGCGGAACAGGCAGCATTTGCTGCCGCAGCTCATCTCGGTATTCCAGGCGCAAACATGGCCCGAAAAGGAGCTGCTGATCCTCGACGACAGCCCCGCGGCTGCCGCGGTCGACGACGCGAATGTGCACTACTCCCACTCGGCACTGCAGATGTCGATCGGCGCGAAAACGACAACGCAAAGACAATCCGAGCAACAGGAGACATAGATTCGATGGACGCATTTGCCTGTCGATGATCATCAAGGACGAAAGCAAGGTGATCGAGCGCTGCCTGCGTTCGGTGATGCCCCATATCGACAGCTGGGCGATCGTCGACACCGGATCGACCGACGGCACGCAGGACCTCGTCCGCCGCATCATGGCGGGCGTGCCTGGTGAACTCGCCGAACGGACGTGGGTCGACTTCGCGACCAATCGCAACCAGGCCCTGGATCTCGCTCGCCAGCATGGCGACTACGCGTTGATCATCGACGCGGACGACATACTCGAAACCGACCGGGATTTCTCCTGGCGGGACCTCGACGCGCGCGGCATACCTGTTCGAGCTGGCTCTTCGGCGAACGCGCTATCGCGCGTGTCGCATGCCACGCCTTGACGCGGCTGGCCTGGCGACGGCGTGCTGCACGAGGTACTCATGCACCGCAGACAGTGTCCACGCCGAATGTTGCCGGGCATTCGCATTCGCGTGTTTTCAACGATGGCGCCCGCAGCAGCGTTCCGCAGGACGTGAAGTTTTCGCGCGATGCCGATTTGCTGAAGCGCGCGCTGCTCGCCGAACCCGGGAACTCGCGCTACTCGTTCTATCTCGCCCAGAGCTTGCGCGATGCTGGCAAGCTAAGCGAAGCCATCGATGCCTATGCGCAGTGCGCACACTCGGCGGCTGGGCGGAGGAGGTCTATTACTCCAAACTGCAGGTCGCCGCACTCAAGGAACGCATCGGTGCACCCGCGGGCGAGATCATGCTCGCCTATCTCGACGCCTACAACTACCGCCCGATGCGGGCCGAGGCGATCTGCGAATTCGCGCGTTACAACCGCCTGCAGGAACGGTATTTCGTCGCGCGCGATGCGGCGAGGATCGCCGCCGACATCGCCGATGCCGGCGGACCTCCTCTTCATGGATTCGACCGTATATGACTGGCGTGCACGCGACGAGCTCGCCGTAGCGGCCTACTGGACCGGCGACCGCGCGCTGTCGGCGCGAATCTGCCGCGAACTCCTCGCCGATCCGCGACTCCCCGAAGCGCAGCGCGAGCGCGTCAAGAAGAACCTGGAGTTCTCGGAAGCAAAATAGCGACGGCGATGCGTTCCCGGACGAAGGTACCGGTGGCGTATCCGCGCTACTAGCCCGCCCCCTGGCAACTCGTACATCACTATCTTCCTGACCTTTTCGTGCGCGCTGTGCTGCAACCGCCCACTTGAGCTATCGCGTACCGGCACGATCGCCGCTCAGCGGCGACGACGGAAGAACTCGCGCAGCGCGGCGCCCGCTTCGTCTGCGAGCAGCCCGCGGGTGACCGCGATGCGATGGTTGTGCAGCGGCGAAACGAGCGTGTCGAAGACGCTGCCCGCGGCGCCGGTTTTGGGATCGTCCGCGGCGATGACAACGCGCGCGACACGCGCATGCACGAGTGCGCCCGCGCACATCACGCAAGGTTCGAGCGTGACATAGAGCGTGGTGCCGGTATGTCGGTAGTTGCCTACACGCGCGCCAGCCCCGCGCAGCGCGACGATTTCGGCGTGCGCACTCGCATCGTGCGTCGAGACGCTGCGGTTCCAGCCTTCGCCGATGATATGCCCGTTCGCATCGACGAGCACGGCACCCACCGGTACCTCGTCGTGCGAGTCTCGGGCATGCGCGGCCAACTCAAGCGCGCGACGCATGAAGCGCTCGTCCTGCGCGGTGAATTCGACTGGCCCTTCGGCAGCCGGCTTGACGGGCTCGGGCGGGTCGACGGCGGAATCGGTCATCTGCGATGTCCCTGTTGGCTCATCTGCCGCCGAAACGCATCACGTGATCAATCATTCCCACTCGATCGTCGCGGGGGGCTTGCCACTGATATCATAAACGACGCGAGAAACTCCACGTAATTCATTGATTATACGATTAGAAATCTTTCCAAGAAGATCGTAAGGCAGGTGCGCCCAGTGCGCGGTCATGAAGTCGATCGTCTCGACCGCGCGCAGCGCGATCACCCAATCGTACGCGCGCGCGTCGCCAACGACGCCGACCGATCGTTTGCCGCTGATGTCATAAACAACGCGAGAAATACCACGCAACTCATTGATTATTCGTATTGGAAACTTTCTCAAGAAACTCGTACGGCAGGTGCGCCCAATGTGCGGTCATGAAATCGATCGTCTCGACGGCGCGCAGCGCGATGACCCACTCGTAGGCACGCGCGTCGCCGACGACGCCGACCGACTTCACCGGCAGGAACACCGCGAACGCCTGGCTGACCTTGTCGTACAGACCGGCCGCGCGCAGCTCGCCGATGAAGATGTCGTCGGCGCGCTGCAGCAGTTCGACGTACTCCGCTTTGACTTCGCCGAGCACGCGCACGCCGAGGCCCGGGCCCGGGGAACGGATGGCGATAGACCATCTCGCGCGGCAGCCCGAGTTCGACGCCGATGCGCCGCACCTCGTCCTTGAACAGTTCGCGCAGCGGCTCGACCAGCTTGAAGCGCATGCCCTCGGGCAGGCCGCCGACGTTGTGGTGCGACTTGATCACATGCGCCTTGCCGGTCTTGCTGCCGGCCGACTCGATGACGTCCGGATAGATCGTGCCCTGCGCCAGCCAGCGGATGCTCTCGAGCTTCGCCGCTTCCTCGTCGAATATCTCGATGAACAGCCGGCCGATGATCTTGCGCTTGGCTTCGGGATCGGCGACGCCTTCGAGCGCGGCGAAATAGCGGTCGGCGGCGTTGACGCGAATCACGCTTGACGCCCATGTGTCTCGCGCCATCGTCGCCATGACCTGGTCGCCTTCGTGCCAGCGCAGCAGGCCGGTGTCGACGAACACGCAGGTCAGCTGATCGCCGATCGCACGCTTGAGCAGCGCGGCGACGACGGACGAATCGACGCCGCCGGACAGGCCGAGCAGCACGCGATCGCTGCCGACCTGCTCGCGAATGCGCGCGATCGAGTCGTCGATGATGTTCGCCGGCGTCCACAGCGTGCGCGCAGCCGCAGATGTCGACGACGAAACGGCGCAGCATTTCCTCGCCGTGCTGGGTGTGCGTGACCTCCGGATGGAACTGCACGCCGTACCAGCGCCGCGCCTCGTCGGCCATCGCCGCGATCGGCAGGTCGCTCGTCGTCGCCGTGACCGCGAAACCCGGCGGGATCGCGGTGACGCGATCGCCATGCGACATCCAGACGTCGAGGCACTCGCCGGTCCGGCGAGACCCGTCGAACAACGCGGAACGTGCGGTGATGCGCGAGCGTGGCGTGGCCGAACTCGCGCGTATGCTCGGCTTCGGTCGCGCCACCGAGCTGCGCGGCCATCGTCTGCATGCCGTAGCAGATGCCGAGCATCGGCACGCCGCTGTCGAACACCTGCTGCGGCGCGCGCGGCGCATCGCCTCAGCGTCGTCGACTCCGGACCGCCGGAAAGGATGATGCCCTTCGGCGCGAACTTCGCGATCTCGGCCGGATCGTGATCCCACGCCCAGATCTCGCAGTACACGCCGATCTCGCGGATGCGCCGCGCGATCAGCTGCGTGTACTGCGCGCCGAAGTCGAGGATCAGGATCTTGTCGCTATGGATGATTGGTCATCTGGACTCGGAATCAAGAAGCGAGTCGGCCGCAAAGATCGCCAAAGACGCAAAGAACGATCGCGATTGCGAAGATCTTCTGCAGTTGCGTCCTTTGCGATCTTCGCGGCCAGTTGCTCCGGCTTCGGCAGACAGTCAGTCGAGCCGGTAGTTCGGCGCTTCCTTCGTGATCGCGACATCGTGCACGTGCGACTCGCGCATGCCCGCGCTCGTGACGCGCACGAAATGCGGCTTGCTGCGCATCTCGTCGATCGTCGCGCAGCCGACGTAGCCCATCGCCGCGCGCAGGCCGCCGATCAGCTGGTGGATGATGCTGCGCAGCGGGCCGCGGTACGGCACGCGGCCTTCGATGCCTTCCGGCACGAGCTTGTCGGCGTCGGCCTCGTCCTGGAAGTAGCGATCCTTCGAGCCCTTCTGCATCGCGCCGAGCGAACCCATGCCGCGATAGCTCTTGTACGAGCGGCCCTGATACAGCTCGACTTCGCCGGGCGCTTCCTCGGTGCCGGCGAACATGCCGCCGATCATCACGCAGTTCGCGCCGGCGGCGAGCGCCTTGGCGATGTCGCCGGAATAGCGGATGCCGCCGTCGGCGATCAGGCACGCGCCCGTGTCGCGGATCGCCTCGGCGACCATGCTCGACGGCCGATGATCTGCGGCACGCCGACGCCGGCGACGATGCGCGTCGTGCAGATCGAGCCCGGACCGACGCCGACCTTGACCGCGTCGGCGCCCGCGTCGATCAGCGCCTTCGCCGCGTCGCCGGTGACGATGTTGCCGCCGATCACCTGCATCTGCGGATAGTGCTTCTTGACCCAGCGCACGCGATCGAGCACGCCCTGCGAATGACCGTGCGCGGTATCGACGACGAGCACGTCGACGCCCGCCTCGACGAGCGCGCGCGACGCGTTCCTCGGTGTCGCCGCCGACGCCGACCGCCGCGCCGACGCGCAGGCGTTCGTGCATGTCCTTGGCGGCATGCGGGTTGTCGCGCGCCTTCTGGATGTCCTTGACCGTGATCAGGCCGCGCAGCTGGAACGCGTCGTTGACGACGAGCACCTTCTCGATGCGATGCTTGTGCAGCAGCTGCAGCACTTCGTCCTCGCTCGCGCCTTCCTTCACCGTGACGAGCTTTTCCTTGCGCGTCATGATGTTGCGCACCGGGTCGTCGTGCTTCTTCTCGAAGCGCAGGTCGCGGCTCGTGACGATGCCGACGAGTTGCTCGCCGTCGACCACCGGCACGCCGGAAATGTTGTGCGCGCGCACGAGCTGCATGACTTCGTGGATCGACGTGTCCGGCGTGACCGTGATCGGATCGCGGATGACGCCCGCCTCGAATTTCTTGACCAGGCGCACTTCGGCCGCCTGCTGCTCGATCGTCATGTTCTTGTGGATGATGCCGATGCCGCCGCACTGCGCCATCGTGATCGCGAGGCGCGCTTCGGTGACCGTGTCCATCGCGGCAGAAAGGATCGGAATGTTGAGGCGGATATCGCGCGTGAGGCGCGTGGCAAGACTCGACGTCGCGCGGCAGCACGTTCGAATAGGCGGGAACGAGCGAAACGTCGTCGAAGGTCAGAGCTTCGGTCAGGATGCGCATACTGTCGGGCCCCTGCCTGAGCGAATAAACCCGTTATTATACGGATTCCGCTGACAACGCGCATGTGAAAGCCAGGCGAATGATCCGCGATCCATCGATGCCAGTGCGCCCCGCCATGTGCGACCGATCGTTCCTGCCCTGCGTCGTCGATCCACGGCCGCGCCGATGAGACCCCACCGGACGCGCGGCATCGGCCTAACCACGCCTTCCCCGACGCGACGGGCCGGCCTGATCGGCGCAGCCGCCGTTGTCCTGCTGTTCGTGCTGCTGATGGGCTTGCGCGCGGAGGTGCTGTTCGAGGTGACGAACGGCCTCGCCGATTGCCCGCTTTGCATGGCCGCCACTGCGGCGCAGCAGGACGCGAGCCTGCTCGCATTGCTGCTGGGCCTCGTCGGGCTCGCGTTCCTGACCCGCTACTACGTGTTGCAGCTGCCACTGCTCCTGCTCGCGGCGGCGCTCGTATTCGTCTTCGCGGTCGACATCGGCGTGACGAAGACGCTGACCCAGCGCCTGTTCGTGTTCGACGTGATCAAGTTCGGCAAGGAGTTGAGCGCGATCACGCAGTTCAGCGGCATCTTTCTCGCGACGGCCGCCGGCAAGATCGCACTCGCGGTCGCGGCGGCCGGCATCCTCGTGCTCATCCCTGCCCTGCTGCCGCGCCCGCGTCGCCCGCGCCTCGCGGTGGCGTGCTTCGTCGCGGCGATTGCGCTGTTCGCGCTCGGCCGCTGGCAGCCCGCGACGATGAAGTACATCCACTACGAGCTGCTGCAGAACGTGATCGCGGCGAATCTCGACCTCGGCGTCGACAAGCCCTACAGCACCGCGTTCGCCGAGAAGGTCGCCAGCGAATATTCGCCGCCCACGCCGGTATGCGCAGCGGGCCAGTCGGCGCGGCCGAACATCATCGTTGTCGCGGTCGAATCGCTGTCGATGCACCACAGCCAGCTATTCGGCGGCTTCCGCGACCTCACGCCGCGGCTCGACGCGATCGCGCGCGCACACGCGTATTTCCCCGACTTCATCGCCAACGGTTTCACGACCGACGGCGGCATGATCGCGATGATCACCGGCGAGGCGCCCGTGCCGCTGATCGGCCGCTACCAGAGCGCCGAGGCGTTCGCGGGTTTCGACGATCCGCGCGGTGCGATTCCCGACATCGTGCACGCACAGGGCTACACAGCGCATTTCTTCACGACCGGCGACCTCGGCTTCCTCGACAAGTCGAAATGGCTCAAGAGCCTGCATTTCGATTCCTGGGAAGGCGCCGAGCAGCCTTTCTACAACGGCTGGAAGCGTCGGCACTTCAACGCCGCCGAGGACAAGGCGCTCTACCAGCGTTTCCTGCAATGGCTCGACGCGCGCAAGGATGACGCATCCGCGCCGTACTTCGCCTACGTGCTGACGGTCAGCACCCATCCGCCGTTCATCAATCCCGAGACCGACCAGTCCGACGAGCCCGGCGCGTTCCGCTACGCGGACAAGCAGATCGGCATGTTCTACGACGAACTCGACAAGCGTGGATTCTTCCGCAACGGCATCCTCATGATCTCGGGCGACCACCGCAGCATGAGCCCGCTGTTCGCGCCCGAGCAGACACGGTTCGGCGACAGCGCGCTCGCGCGAACACCATTTGTCGTTGCCACCGATCTGCCGATCGCACGCGGCGCGGTCGACGCCAGATTCTCGCAGACCGACATCCCGCCTTCGATCGCCGACCTCGTCGGTACGCAATCCTGCCGCACGCCGGCGCAGGGCGCCTTCCTGCGCGCGTCGCCGCAGGCACCCGCATACGTGATCCATGCGCGCGGCGACAAGCGCAATCAAGTGGACGTCTATTTCGGGCAGCAGCAGGCGCAGATCGAGTTCGACGGCGATGCGTCGCGCTGGATCGGACCGAAGCCCACCGACTGGCAGCAGATCGAAGACGGCATCCTGCTCGACCGCATCCGCCGCGGTGCGGTCGAGGAGAACATCATCGACGTGATCGTCAAATTGCGCACGCCGCCGAAGCCGGCTCCCGCTGCGTCGTCGCCGGGAAAATAGTTCCGGGTGAGCAGGACTTGCCGCTGCGCAGCCGGGCTCGCTAGCGCGTCAGCGCGAGAGACAGCTCCGGCACGTACGTGATGATCAGCACGCACAGCAGCAGGATCGCGTAGAACGGCAGGCACGCGCGGATGATCGTCGTCGCGGGCCGGTTGAAGCGCGCGCTCGCGATGAACAGGTTCATGCCCGCCGGCGGCAGGAAGATGCCGATCTGCAGGTTCGCGAGGAAGATGATGCCGAGGTGGATCGGGTCGATGCCGTAGTGAATCGCGATCGGCAGCACGAGCGGCACGAGGATGATGATCGCCGGAAATCCCTCGAGCAGCATGCCGAACACGAGCAGGAAGGCGTTGAGCACGAGCAGGAAGGCGAGCTTGCTCGCGATGCCGGCCTGCAGCCACGCGAACAGACTCTCCGGCACGTCGGCGTCGATGAGCCAGTTCGTCAGCGCCAGCGAGAAGCCGAGCACGATGAGTATCGCGCCGACGAGCAGCATCGCCTCGCGGATCACGCGCGGCAGTTCGGTGAAGCGGATTTCGCGGCGGATCAGCACCGTAACGATCAGCACATAGAGCGTCGTCGCTGCCGCGGCTTCCGAGGGCGCAAGAAAATGCGCGTAGATGCCGATCAGAATCACGAAGGGCAAGGGCAGTTCCCAGGCGGCATCCTTGACCGCGGCCCATAGTTCGCCGCGGGCGGCCGCGGGTGGCCGCGGAATGCGCCGCGCGTGCCAGCCGCTGTAGAGCGACAGCAGCACGATCATGAGCAGGCTCGGCAGCAGGCCGGCCTTGAACAGCGCGTCGATTGCGACCGGCGGCGTCGTGTGGAACTGTTGCGCGACGACACCGTAGAGGATCAGCGGCATCGACGGCGCCAGCAGCAGGCCGAGGCTGCCCGCCGAGGTCAGCAGGCCGAGCGAAAAGCGCTCCTCGTATTGCGCCTGGCGCATCGCGGGATAGAGCACCGCACCGAGCGCGACTAGCGTCACGCCGGTCGCGCCGGTGAACGCCGTGAAGAATGCGCACGCGCAGACGGCGACGATCGCGAGGCCACCCGGCAGCCAGCCGAACATCGCGTTGGTGAGGCGCACGAGGCGGCGCGGCGCCTGGCTCTCGGCCAACAGGTAGCCGGCCAGCGTGAACAGCGGGATCGCGATCAGCGCCGGCATGTCGGCGAGACGATAGAACTCGATCGCGACCGCGGTGCCAGGCTGACCCGACGCACCGAAGCCGAGCAGCGCGATAGCCGCGATCAGCGCGAACAATGGTGCACCGAGCGCCGCGAGCAGCAGCAGGACGCCTGCGATCAGCCAGATCATCTCGCTCCACCGTCGTGGCTGTCGGGCCCGATCGAGGTGGTACGGTTGATGTCAGAGCCGGGTGCGCCGGGAGGTATCGCACCTGCGTCGTGGATCAACTCGGGCAGGTGCGAATGCGGATGCGCGGAGAACGCGCGCAGCACGAAACGCAACGCCATGAGCCCGAAGCCGACCGGCAGGATGCTTTCGAGCACCCAGGGCGGAATCCCGGGGATGCCGTCGCCCGACGCGCTCGCCGGCGTGCCGAAGTCGATGCCGACGAAGCTGATGCTGTACCAGCACATGGCTGCGCAGACACCGGCGGCGAACAGGAATGTGAGGACGCGCGCAGCGCGCTGCGCGCCGCGCGGCAGGAATCGTTGCAGGACGTCGACGGCGATGTGCTTGTCCTCGCGCGCCGCGGCAAGCGCGCCGAGCATCGCGGTCCAGACGACGAGCGTGCGCAGGAACGGATCGGCCCACGAGATGCCGCCGCCGAACAGGTTGCGCAGCAGGATCTGCCCGCCCGCGAGCACGACGAGCACAAGGACGAGCGCGGTCAGCACCCACGCCTCGATGCGATGCAGCCAGATCAGCGCAGCGCCGGCCCTGCGCGGGTTTTCCACGTCCATCGTGGCGTCGCGGCTATTTCTGGCGCGCTGCGGCCAGCGCCTTGTCGAAGGCCGCGGCGAGCTGCGGCGAGATACCGCCGCTGATATCGATCTCCTTGCGCGCGGCGGCGCCGATCTCGTCCCACTCCTTGATCTCGGTGGCGGTCGGTGCAGCGATCTTCACGCCCTGCTTCTGCAGCGCCTCCCGCGCCTGCGCGTTGTCGTCGCGCGTGATCTTTTCGAGGCGCACGAATGCCGCGCCGATTTCGTCATTGAGCACCTTCTGGTCGTCGGCGCTCAGCGCGTCCACGGCCTTCTTGTCGATCACGAGCATGCCGATCACGTAGGTGAGCGGCAGGTCGAGCATGTACCTGACCTTCGTATGCCACTGGAACGCGATCGCGCCGGACGTCGTATTCGCGACGGTATCGATGAGGCCGGTCTGCAGGCTCGTGTAGACGTCGGCCAACGGCAACGGAATCGGCGTGACCCCGGCAGCGCGAAAGGCGATTTCCGCGATGTGGTCGCCCTGCGGCACCCAGACCTTGGCGGACTTGATCTCGGCCTTGCCGTGGATTTCGCGGACGCTCATGAGGTACGCGAAACCGCCGCCCGAAATGCCGGGCGCGTAGAAACCCGCCTTCTCGAAGCTCTGCTTGACCTGCGGATCGAGCTGCGCGCGGACCTTGTCGACTTCTTCCTGCGTATGGAAGCGGAACGGCTGCCCGTAGATCGATGCGTCCGGTGTGATCGCCGCCGCCTGGCCGCCGGTGAATGCGCGCGCCGTGCAGCTGGCCGATCTTGATCTTGCGCAGCACCGTCGGCGTCGTCGCCCATCACGCCGCCCGGGTAGTACTTCGATCTCGACGCGATCGCCGGTCCGCGTCTTCACGGCGTCGGCGCCGCGCGCATTTCCTTCATCCATGCCGTGCCGTCGGGCGCAACCGTCGCGATCTTGATGATCGTTGCCGCGCCGGCAGCCAAGCCTGACGTCGCGCTCAGCGCCATCGCCAGGAGTGCGGCGCCCACGAATATGCTTCGTTTCATTTCCTCACCTCGATCTCAATTTCTTCTTGCCTTCGTCCCCGGCAGCGCGCTCTGACAGTCACGATGCCCGTGAGTCCGCCGCCCTCGGGATCGCAAGCCGACTCAAAAATAGTCCTTGCCCGATTCGAGCAGCGCCTTGGCCTTCTGCTTCGCGAGCGTGTTGATCAGCGTAAGCCGCGGCGCAACCGGGTCGGCGACCAGCACTTCGTTGAGCAGCCTGTCGTGCAGCGCCTGATCGAACACGAGCCTCGCATAGAACTGCGCATAGAGGACACGCACCATCTGGTTGTGGCCGGCCGACAGTTCAAGCGCCTTCTCGAAATAGGTCTTGCCTTCCTCGGGTCTGCCGCCGAGCGAGGCCGGGCGGATCGAATTGATCACGCCAAGGTAGAGCGACGCGCCGCCGTTGTCGTAGTGCGCGTCGATCTCGTTGACGCGAATGAGCAGCGCCTGCAGCTTCGGCAGGTCCGCGATCGCGTTCCAGTCGCCGCTGTTGACCTGTATCTTGCCGGCCCACGCTGCGCCGAACCCGTAAATCGTCGCGATGTCCTTGCGTATCGGACTGCTTGAGCGCATCCGCGTATGTGTCGTAACGGCGCATCGAGCGCCGCACAGAGCACCCTCTCGCGCACGCACAGCGCGCGACGCGCATATCCATACGCGCGATTCGGCGAGGCGCTGCGCGCGCGCATCGTCGTCGACGAAACCGCCCGCATACGCACCGTAGAGCTTGGCGCCTGCGAGCAGGACGTCGGGATTTTCCGGGTCGCCCTCGATCAGGCCGTCGATCAGGAGGAGATACGCGGGCACGCCGTCGCGCGCGGTGCCGACGTCGTCCTGGTTGAGGATCGCGGTCGTGAGGTTGTCGCTGAACTGGCTCGTGGCCTTGCGCATCACGCCGCCGCACGCGGCGGTCAAACAGACGCACAGCAGGAGTGCAAAGCGGACTTTCTCGAATTTCAGCGCCATTTCGACTGCGTTTGGTGGCAAACGGACAATTTTAGCGCATGCCCGGCGGCGCTGGCTCGTGCCGCGTCCAGACGTTGTCGCGCGTTCATCAAGGCGCCGGGAGAGATTCGAGCGGAATTTCGCAAAAATGCGGCGTTCAACGCGCGAATCCCTGCGCGGCCTCGAGCGTATTCTGCATGAGCGTCGCGACCGTCATCGGCCCCACACCGCCCGGCACCGGCGTGATCCATGAGGCGCGTTCGGCGGCCGCGGCGAACTCGACGTCGCCGGTGAGTCGGCCGTCGGCGAGCCGGTTGATGCCGACGTCGATCACGACCGCACCTGGCTTGATCCACGCGCCCTTGACGATGCCGGGCTTGCCGACCGCGACGATGACGATGTCACCCTCGCTCACCGCGCGCGGCAAGTCGCGCGTGAAGCGATGGCAACAGATTGTCGTGCAGCCCGCGAGCAGCAGCTCGAACGCGAGCGGCCGGCCGACGTGGTTCGAGACACCGACGACGGTCGCGGCCTGGCCGCGCACTGGTCGGTCCGTATTGGCGAGCAGCGTCATGACCCCCTTCGACGTGCATGGTCGCAGGCCACGCTGGCGCAGCGCGAGCCGGCCGATGTTCTCTGGGTGGAATCCGTCGACGTCCTTGCGCGGATCGATGCGGTTGACGATCGCGTCGGTATCGATATGCGCCGGCAGCGGCAATTGCACGAGGATGCCGTGGATGCGCTCGTCGACGTTGAGCGCGTCGATCAGCGCGAGCAACTCCGCCTGCGGCGTCGTCGACGGCAGGTCGTAGTCGCGCGAGTGGAAACCCGCGTGTGTGCAGGCGCGCCGCTTGTTGCGCACGTAGACCGCGGAGGCCGGATCGGCACCGACGAGAATTACTGCAAGGCCGGGCACACTCGCTCCCTGGCTACGGCGCAGATCGACCTGCACGCGCAGATCGTCGAGCAGCGCGTCGGCGATGCGTTTGCCATCGAGTATTTTTGCGCTCATGCGTCGCGGGTACCGTTGACCGTCAAAGGCGCGCATTATCTCAGAGTCGGGCGCAAACCGAAGAGTTGGCGGGCGATGACTGCGTCCCGCCGGCATCTTCATGCGCAACGAAGGCACACCGCATCAGCCCGACCTGATCAAGCCGAACGGATCGACGCGCGTGTGCGGTGCGAGCCTCGGTGCCGCGTCGGCGCTATCCCGACGGGGCCATGCGTTCGCCTCGGCTATCGAAAGACGATTACGACGGTGCTATCGTCGACGGCGAATCCCACACAGGTCACCTGCCGTGTCACACCCCGACGCAACCGAATTCGAAGCCGCCGCATTTCGCCGTTTGCTCACACATCTCAACGAGCGGCGTGCCGACGTGCAGAACATCGATCTCATGATTCTCGCGGGCTTCTGCCGCAATAGCGATATCCCACACAGGTCACCGCCGTGTCATACCCCGACTCAACCGAACTCGAAGCCGCCGCGTTCCGCCGCCTGCTCGCGCATCTCAACGAGAAGCGTGCCGACGTGCAGAACATCGACCTCATGATCCTCGCGGGCTTCTGTCGCAACTGCCTGGCCGACTGGTATCGCGAAGCCGCCGCCGACCGCGGCGTCGACATCGGCAAGGACGCCGCACGCGAACGCATCTACGGCGAACCGTTTGCGCAGTGGAAGGCGAAGCACCAGAAGGAAGCGACGCCGGAGCAGCTCGCGGCATTCGAGGCCGCGCACAAACGCCACGCTTGATCCTTGACGCGGATTCCCGCGGATATCTGCCCTGTCCGCGTTTTATCCGCGTTTTATCGCGTAAATCCGCGTAAATCCGCGTCAAAGATCTTTCAACCGACGTGCTTGATTCTTGACGCGAATCAACGCGGATTCTCGCGGATGGAGCAACGAACCCGATTGTCAGCGCAACAATTGGAAACGACAGATTCCCGCTGAAGCGGTTCTCCGCGAACTCTGCGCTATATGCGTTTTATCCGCGCAAATCCGCGCAAATCCGCGTCAAAAACCTCTTCTACACGGATGCGCAGATCCGCTCGATGTCTTCGTAGCCCGCGAATGCCGCGTCCGCGCCGCAGCCTGGGCACTGCGGGTCGCGCGGCAGGCGCAGTTCGCGGAATGTCGCGGCCAGCGCGTCGAAACAGAGCAGGCGCCCGACCAGCGGCGCGCCGATACCGAGGATCAGCTTGATCGCTTCGCTCGCCTGCAGCAGGCCGATGATGCCGGGCAGTACGCCGAGCACGCCCGCCTCGGCGCAGTTCGGCGCGTCAGCGGCGGACGGCGGTTCGGGGAACAGGCAGCGATAGCACGGCGAGTCGTCGCGGCGCGCGTCGAACACGCTGACCTGCCCTGTGAAGCGGTGCACCGCACCGTAGACGAGCGGAATGCGCAGGCGCTGACACGCCGCGCTCAACAGGTAGCGCGTCGCGAAGTTGTCGGCGCCGTCGATCACGAGGTCGTGTCCGTGGACCAGCGATTCGACGTTCGCCGCGCTCAATCGGACGGCCTGCGCCGCGATCGCGACGTGCGGATTGAGCGCATTCAGCGTGATGCGTGCGGATTCGGTCTTCGTCGTGCCGACGCGCGCATCCGTGTGCAGGATCTGCCGCTGCAGGTTGGAGCGCTCGACGACGTCATCGTCGATCAGCGTCAGCGACCCGAGCCCGGCGGCGGCAAGATACATCGCCGCAGGCGAACCGAGCCCGCCCGCGCCGACGAGCGCGACGCGCGCCGCGCGCGAGACTCGCCTGCCCCGCTGCGCCGACTTCGGGCAGCAGCAGGTGGCGCGAATAGCGCTCGAGCGAATCGGCGCTCAGCGCGCCCGTTGCGAGCGGAAGCCCTTCGGCGGTCCAGCGCCGGAAGCCGCCGCTCACGGACGCGACCTGCGTATAACCGAGTTCGCGCAGCGCCGCGGCGGCGCGCAGCGAACGCGCGCCGCTCGCGCAGATCGTCAGCAGCGGGCGCGTGCGGTCGGCTCCACTTCGCGAATGCGCGCTGCGATGTCGCCGAGCGCGATGCCGACGGCGCCCTCCGCGATGCCGGCCGCGCGCTCCGCTTCCTCGCGCACGTCGAGCAGCAGCGCGCCGTGCTTCTGCCAGTCGACGGCCTCGTGCGGAGCCACCTCGCGAGGCAGCGCGGCAAACTTTTTCGGCAGCGCGTTCATGGCCGAATTCTAGTCCCGCACGCAGGCGAACGCGATGCGCGGGTCACGCACGGATCACGGCGAATGATCACGCGAACGAACCAGGCAGCGGCAGGACGTCGACGACCGTGCCGGCCGGATATTCCTGCGCGCCTTCGGGAAGCACGATCAGCGCGTCGGCCTCGGCCACGCCCGCGAGCATGCCCGAACCCTGCTTGCGCAGCGGCGTCGCGAACAGTACGCCTGTATCGTCGCACTCGAGGCGCGCGCGCAGAAGTTCGACACGCGTGTGGCGCTTGTTGACCGGCGTGCGCGAGGCGCGCCCTGAGACGCGCGGGCGACTCGCGCCTGCCACTCATCGTGTCGAACGCGGGTTTCACGAGCGTCAGAAAGGTCGCGATGCCGGAAACCGGGTTGCCCGGCAGCGAGAATACGAGCGCGCGGCCGATGCTGCCGAACAGGAACGGCATGCCGGGCTTGATCCGCACTTTCCAGAAGTGGACCTTGCCGACGTCCGCAAGCAATCCGGGCAGGTAGTCGGCCTCGCCGGCGGAGACGCCACCGCTCGATATGACGACGTCGGCGTCCGCGCCCGCGCGCACGAGCGCTTCGCGCAGCGCGCGCGGGATCGTCGCGCAGACGCTCATGGCGCACGAGCACGCGCGCCGGCCTGCTCGAGCAGGGTGCCGAGGCTGTAGCGATTCGAGTCGTGGATCTGCCCGGCCGCGAGCGGGTTGCCCGGCGCGACGAGTTCGTCGCCGGTCGTCAGCAGCACCACGCGCGGCCGGCGCGCCACGTCGACCGTGGTCATCCCGAATGAGGCGAGTGCGCCGATGCGCGCCGGCGTCAGCAGCGCGCCGTCGCCGAGCGCGAGATCGCCCGCGCGATAGTCCTCGCCGGCCGGGCGCACGTTCGCGCCCGACCTTCGTACCCGCGGCGACACGGATGACCCCGCCGTCGACGGCGGTATTTTCCTTCATCACGACGGTGTCGCTGCCTTGCGGCAGTACCGCACCGGTCGTGATGCGCACGCAGGCGCCGGCGACGACCGTCGGCGGCGCCGCGCCACCCGCGAGCACCGCACCGAGCAGCTGCAGCCGCGTTTCGCCGGCCACGGCGAGATCGGCACCGCGCACGGCGTAGCCGTCCATTGCGCTGTTGGCGAATCCGGGCACATCGAACGGCGCGCGCACTTCCGCGCGCAGCACGCGCCCATTTGCCGACTCGATCGCGACCGTCTCGACGGGCAGGCGATGCGCCGTCGCTACTTCGTGCACGCGCGCGAGCGCGGCGTCGAATCCCAGTCCGACCGGGAAGTCGCGGACCGGAAAGGAATCGCGTTCAGACGTGTGCATGCGCGCGCTCCCAGGCAGCGGACGTCTTCCGGCGGTGTTGAGGTTGACGAACGCGTTGTCGTCGGCATCGAAGAAAGACTTCGGCTGCGCGGATCTGCTGCTGCCAGCGCCAGACCGGCAAGTCCTGCGCGAGCGCCGTCGCCGCGGCTTCGGCGAGTCGATTGCGATACAGCGCGAACATCGGCTGCGGGCGCACGTTCTCGTACGCGATCGCCGCATCGGCCGCAGTGGACATCGCCGCCGCGAAGAGCTGTTGCGCGAGATCGCGTGGAAGGCTCGGCGCGTCGACCGGCACCGTCAGCAGCCATGGCGTCGTGCAGTGCGCGAGCGCCGCCGCGATGCCCGCGAGCGGGCCGCGGAAGCCCGGCAGCGCGTCGGCGACGACGGTGCCGAAGCGCGCATAGTCTTCAGCATGGCGGTTGGCGCAGATCAGCACCGTCCCGGCCTGCCCGCCCAGTCGCCTCGACGACGTGCGCGACGAGCGGTCTGCCGGCCAGCTCGATCAGTCCCTTGTCGCGACCCTGCATGCGGCTGCCCTCGCCGCCCGCGAGGATCGCAGCCGTGATCAGGCCAGGGTCGAAGGACATTTCCGCCATGCGCTCAAGTCTAGAGCTTCCGGCGCGGTGCTGCGAGAGCGCCGCTACGGGGCAGACCGGTTACGACTTCGGCTTTGCGATACGGGCGGGCGACGCCGCGTCGCGCGGACTGGGGTCAGCACGCGGCGTCGATCAGCGCTTCTTCGCGTTGCGCACGATCCGCTTGCGCTTCTTGACCTGACGCTCGGTCGGTACGTTCTTGCGTCCGGCGAACGGGTTCTCGCTTTCCTTGAACACGATGTGGACAGGCGTGCCCTCGAGCTTGAAGCGTTTGCGGAAGAAGTTCTCGAGATAACGCCGATAGCCATCGGCGATATGGCGCGTGCGGCTGCCGTGGATCACGATCGTCGGCGGATTCGTGCCGCCAGGATGCGCGAAGTTCAGCTTCGGCGCGTGACCGCGGACGAGCGGTGGCTGATAGCCCTCATAGGCCTGCTCGACCGCGCGCGTCAGCTCGGCGGCGCCGAACTCGCGCATCGCCGATTTGTGCGCGCGGCCGATCGAGCGCATCAGCTCCGCGATGCCCGAGCCGTGCAGGCCCGAGATGAAAATCGGTGTCGCGAACGAGACGAAGTCGAGTTTGCGATCGAGCGAACTGCGGCACTGCTCGCGCTCGTAGGTGCTCAGGCCGTCCCACTTGTTGACCGCGATCACGAGCGCGCGACGCTCGTCGAGTACGGCACCGATGAGCGTTGCGTCCTGCTCGGCGACGCCGTCCTTCGCATCGAGCAGCAGCACGACGACGTTCGCCGCCGCGATCGACTGCAGCGTCTTGATCACGCTGAATTTCTCGACCGCTTCCTCGACGCGCGCGCGGCGCCGCACGCCGGCAGTGTCGATCAGCGTGTAGCGCTTGCCGTCGCGTTCGAGCACGACCTTGATCGAGTCGCGCGTCGTTCCGGCGATATCGGAAACGACGACGCGCTCCTCGCCGAGCAGGCGGTTGACCAGTGTCGACTTGCCGACGTTCGGCCGGCCGACGATCGCGACGCGAATGCCTTCGTCGACGCCTTCCGCGGTATCGAGTTCGTCAGGGTCGATGCGCCGGCAACACCTCGGACACCGCTTCGATCAGCGTGGTCACGCCACGCGAATGCGCCGCGGACGGTCAGGATCGGCGCCTTGAAGCCCAACGCCGAAAAATCGGCGAGCACGGTGTTCTCGTCGACGCCGTCGACCTTGTTGACGACGAGCAGCAGCGGTTTGTCCTGGCGGCGCAGCGACGCGAGCACGTTGCGGTCCTGCGGCAGCACGCCATCGCGTGCATCGACGACGAGCACGACGACGTCGGCCTCGTCGATCGCCATCTCCGCCTGGCGCGCCGGTCAGCGCGCCGATGCCGTCCTTCTCGCCGGTGAGGCCGCCCGTGTCGACGATGACGAACTCGCGCGATGCGAGATGACAGATGCCGTAGTGACGGTCGCGCGTGAGCCCCGGCATGTCGGCGACCAGCGCGTCGCGCGTGCGCGTGAGCACATTGAACAGCGTCGACTTGCCGACATTCGGGCGTCCGACCAGGGCAACCACCGGCAGCATGGACTTCTCAACGATAGGGTATAGACGCGGATTAACGCGGATTTGCGCGAATAAAGCCAGACATCTTTCGGCTCATCCGCGCGATCCGCCTTGATCTGCGCCCCGGGTTTGCCCCGTCAGCTTTACTTGCCGACGCGGTAGGCAGCGATTTCGCCGTAGATGTCTTCGACGTAGACCATGTCGCCGACGACGACCGGTGCGGCCTGGATCGGATCCTTCGACAGGCGCTGGCGCCCGACGAGCTTGCCGTCGCTGATCGACAGCCAGTGCACCCAGCCCTCGAGGTCGCCGACGACGACCGTCTCGTCCTGCACGGCCGGCTCGCTGAGCCAACGGTATTTCAGGCCGTCCTGCTTCCACTCCGACGCACCCGTGCGCAGGTCGAGGCCCATACACGTTCGAGTCGGCATCGGACAGATAGACCTGGCTCGCCGACACGGCGACGCCGCTGAAGCTGCCGATCTCATGCGTCCAGATCGGCCGGCCGGTCTGCGCGATCAGCGCGTTGGTCTGGCCGCGATAGGCGGTGGCATAGAGCACGTTGTCGGTGAGAATGATCGGACCGTCGACGTCCTGCAGGCGATCGATTTCGGTGCGCCCTTCGCCGGTCGAGAGCGTCTGCTCCCAGAGTCCCGCGCCGTCGGCCGCGCGCAACGCGACGACCTTGCCGTTGTCGGCGCCCGCGTAGACGACGCCATCGCCGTACACCGGCGCACTATTGCCGCGCAGACTCAGCAGCGGAACGCTGGAACGGTCGAAGACCCACTTGTGCGACCCATCGGCACGATCGAGGCCGAAGATATGTCCATCGTGCGTGCGCACGTAGACGAGGCCGCCGCCCACCGCGGGTGCCGCAACGATCTCCGACGAAAGCTGCGTGCTCCAGCGTTCGGCGCCATCGGCGGCCGCGAACGCGTACAGCACACCTTCGAGCGAACCGACGACCAGGAGGTCGCCGTCGACCGTCGGTCCGCCCGAAGGGCGTGCCGAATTGTTGCCGTGATGCCAGATGAAACCGCCTTGGCTGCCGAGATGCTTGCGCCAGAGACTATGCCCAGTCGCCGCATCGAGAGCCTCGACCTCGCCGGTCGTGCTTGCCACGTAGAGCTTGCCGTCGGCATAGGCCGGACGCATGCGCACACCGGTCTTCTCGGCGCCCTTGCCGATGTGCTCGCTCCAGACGTGCTGCACGTTGATGCGTCGGCGCAAACTGCTCCGACAACGGCGTCGGCGGCTCGATGTTTTCCTTCTTGGAGTCGTTGAACCAGCCCTTGATCGTGGCACAGCCGGACATTCCCGCGACGAGCGCGATCAGCGCTGCATTGCGAAACAAAGTTCGATTCATGCGGACCTCGTTCATGAGCCCTTCTTCTCCGCGCCGCCGAGATCGTTGAGCTTCATCTCGAGGAGGCTTTTGTTGCCGCTCGCCGCATCGGCGTGCGACAGCGCGTCGGCATAGGCCGCTCGGGCATCATCCTTGCGGCCGAGGGCGAGGAGCGCGTCGCCGCGCAATTCCGCCGCCGAGGCGTCGAATCCACCCTTCGGCAACTTGTCGAGCAGATCGAGCGCGTCCTGCGGCTTGTTGCGCGCGATCTGCACGCGAGCAAGGTTGACGCCCGCGACGAGCTTGAGCGCATCGATGTTCGGCATGCTGCCAGGCCCAGTCGAGCGACGCATAGGCCGTTTCGTTGTCACCGCGCTCGCTGGCGAGATCGGCTTCGCGCATCGCGGCGAACACACCGTAGGGCGTGTCCGCATAGTCGGACTTCAGCTTCGCTGCGATCTGCTTGACCGCCTCGACATCCTTCTTTCCCGCGTTCGCGGCGAGTGCATCGAACTGGACGGCCGCGTCGAGCGAATGCTGCGCGCGATGCGTCCGCCACTGCTGCCAGCCGAAGAGCAGAACCAGTCCCAGACCGATGCCGATCAGGATCGACAATGCGTTTTCGCGCAGCCACTTCTGGACCTGTTCACCCTGTTCGTGTTCGTCCAAAACGTCAAAAGCCATGTTTTTCAATCACCTTGTGGAATCATTTATGCGCATGCATAGCGCGCACGCGCGGCGAAAGCCGTCGCTTTCCGAGCCGCGCAGTTTAGCAGGTGCCGTAGGGTATCAGGATCGCGCGGCGCCGTGAGCGCCGCGCGGGCAGCCGTTCAGGAGTCAGTACGGGAAAATCGTCTTCCCGGCGGTGAACAGCCTGAAATGCGCGACATTGCCGTGATTGAACGGCGTGATGTCCTGGGCCTCGCCGTTGACTTCGAGACGGGCGCCGTTCGTGTTGCCGATGCGCACCTCGAGCGGCTTTTCGGACACGTAGTTGCGCACGGTGCCGGCCGGCAGGATGCCAAACTCGAGGCGCTTGCCGTCCGCGTCGACGATCTCGACCCAGCTCGCTTCGACGAGGCTCAGGCGGACATTGCGACCGGTCTGGGGTACCGTCTGATCGGGCTGCGGGCGCGGAGGATTTGCGATCGGCGCGAACGATGCGAGCAACGGGCTGTCCGACTGGCTGTTCGTCGCTGCGCTGGTTGCAGCGGCGGCGTGGTCGTCGGTACGGCGTCTGCGATTGCGTCGTCGATGGCGTCGCGGTATCGCCCGGGGCCGAAGTCTCGACCTTCGCGGTCGCAGGCTGGCTGACCGAACCCGGCGCATCGAGCGGCAGCAGGCGCGAGCTGACATCGCCGCCCATGTTCATCGCGAACATGATCAGCGGCACGAAAATCACACCCGTGAGCACGACGTAAAGCGCGGCGCCCGAATAGCGATCGAACAGAAAGCGTGAATGCGAGATGCGACCCGACGCGATCAATTGCGGCGGTGGCGCGGTATGTCGCTGCATCACTTCTTCGACAGCTTCGCAGCTCGACGCCGACGAGACGCGCATATTTGCCCAGATAGCCGCGCAGATAGATACCGTGGCCGATCCTCTCGAAATCGCCGGCTTCGATCGTCTGCACGATGTGCAATGGCAGGCGCAGCCGTGATGCGGTCTCGGCTCGCGTCCAGCCGTGCGCTTCGCGGGCGGCGGCGAGGCACTGACCCAGCGGTTCCGCTGCGCTGCCCGGCTGACCCGGCAGCGTCAGGAAAGTCTCGCTGACGCAGCGCGCGGCCTCCACTTGCGCGAAGGGCGGCGATGCTGGCGACGTGCCGGCATTTTCCGATCCCGCGGCATCCGTCTCGGCATGAGTGGACGTGTTGGTCAGTTCGAATTGCAAGCCGGCCTCGGGCACGCCGGCGGCAGCGTTCTGGTGACGCAATTTCTTCTCTTTTTTTTTTTTATGTTTCATGGTCTTTATGACGACGGCGAGGCATCAAGCGAATGGGTTTGCTCGGAATCGGGGAACTGGTCTCGCAGGCGCCGTGCATAGTCGCGCGCGGCATCGGCGTTTCCAAGTTTGACTTCAATATTGCGCGCGAGCAGCAGTGCTTCAGGGATGACCTGCTCGCCAAGACCTTCGTAACGCTGGATGAAAGCCCGCGCCTTGAAATAGTCGTTTTTCTGATAGAGGACATCGGCGAGCTGATAGAGCGCCTGCGGGTTGTTCGGCGTCAGCTCGAGCGCATGCCGGAAATCCGATTCGGCGAGATCGAGTGATCCCTTGCCGAGCAGCTGGCAGGTCCCGGCGTTGGTATAGACCGTCGCCCTGTCGCCGTAGAATCCGTCGGACAGCGCCAGGTCGAAGTATTTGCGCGACAGGTCGAACTTGCCGCGCTTGCACAGATACAGCCCGTAGTTGTTGTTCGCGCTGCCGGATTTCGGCGCGAACTCCGCGGCCAGCCGATAGTTGTCTTCGGCCGCCTGCTGATCACCGACGCGATCGTAGAGCGTCGCCAGCACCGTGTGGGCATCGGCGTTTTTCGGATCGTACTTGATCGCCTTGAGCAGGTTCTCGCGGGCAAGGTCGTACTTCTTCATTTCCATGTATTTCTGACCAAGCTGCGTGAACGGCCGCGCCCGGTCCTCCGGCGTCTCGTCATGCTTCAGAGTGCTGGTCGCGTCAGGCTTCTGGATCGGCCGAATGCCTTCTTCGGTCTTGCAACTGGACAGCGCGGCGCAAGCCGCGAACAACGCGGAGGCGACAACCAGCCCCTTCGCGCGGCTATGCAGCATCGCGCGCCCCACCCTCGAGACGCCGCTGGAATTCTGCGTTGCGCCGCGTGCGATCGAGCACCTGGCCCTTGAGCTGCCCGCAGGCGGCGTCGATATCGTCGCCACGCGTGCGCCGCACCATCGTCAACACGCCCGCATCGAGAAGGATTTTCTGGAAACTGCGGATGACCACTTCGTCCGAACGCTCGTACTGCGTCCCGACAAAGGTGTTGAAAGGAATGAGGTTGACCTTGCCCGGAACCCGACGCATGAGCTTGACGAGCTCACGCGCGTGCTGAGGCTGATCGTTTACACCTTTCAGCATCGTATACTCGAAAGTGATCGATGTGCGCGGCCTCCGTGAGGCATAGCGCTGACATGCCCCCAGCAGGTCATCGATGCAGTATTTCTTATTCAGCGGCACCAATTCTGTGCGCAATTCGTCATTTGGCGCATGCAAAGAGACGGCCAGAGACACGTCGCTCACCTCGGACAGCTTGTCGATCATCGGCACGAGGCCGGCCGTCGAGAGCGTCACGCGCTTGTTCGCGAGGCCGAGGCCGAGGTCGTCGCGCATGATGCTCATCGCGCGTACGACGTTGTCGAAGTTGAGCAGCGGCTCGCCCATGCCCATCATGACGACGTTCGTGAGCTTGCGCTGCTGGTGCGGCACGTTGCCAAGGTGGCGCGCGGCCACCCAGACCTGACCGATGATCTCGGCCGTGGACAGGTTGCGGTTGAAGCCCTGCGTCCCGGTCGAGCAGAACCTGCAATTGAGGCCGCAACCGACCTGCGAGGAAACGCACAGCGTGCCGCGCGTCGCCTCGGGGATGAATACGGCCTCGATCGCATTGCCGCCGTCCATGCCGAGCAGCCACTTGTAGGTGGCGTCCGCCGCCTGCTTCTCGAACAGGATCTTCGGCGGCACGATTTCACAGGCCGCTTCGAGCTTGTCGCGCAGCGACTTGCCGACGTCGGTCATCTGCGCGAACTCGGTGACGTGGCGGTGATAGATCCACTTCATCACCTGGTCCGCCCGATACGCCTTTTCGCCCAGCTGCTGCACGAACAGTTCGCGCAGGCCGTTGCGGTCGTAGTCGAACAGATTGACTCTCGAAGTCGTCACGTCATCGTCATTCGCTCAGCGCGAATGAATCTCCGTGCCTGCGAAAAAGTATGCAATTTCCACTTGTGCAGTTTCGGCCGCATCAGAACCGTGCACGGCATTGGCGTCGATCGACTGCGCGAAGTCGGCGCGGATCGTGCCCGGCGCAGCCTTCTTCGGATCAGTCGCGCCCATGAGATCGCGATGCTTGAGGATGGCGCCCTCGCCTTCGAGCGCCTGGATCATCACCGGCCCCGAGATCATGAACTCGACCAGCGCCTTGAAGAACGGGCGCTCCTTGTGCACCGCGTAGAAGCCTTCGGCTTCCGCACGCGACAGCTGCTTGTATTTGGCTGCGACGATCTTCAGACCCGCTTTTTCGAAACGGGAATAGATTTCACCGATCACGTTTTTCGCGACGGCGTCGGGCTTGATAATCGAAAGGGTGCGCTCCAGCGCCATGGGAAATGACTCCTGATTCTTTGGGGGGTAGCAAGTTATGGGGAACGCTGCGACCGCCGGCTGCCTTGCCGACTTGGCCGAATGTGCGGAAAACCGCGAGGTTAACCGGGAAAAGACCTGCAGATTCTAATGGATTGCGCGGCATAATTTAAGTGCCAATGCACGATCGACGGGCGGACTCGCACAGCATGTCTCAGGACCGGTTCAGGTCCGCCCGAACCGGTCCGCAGGGACGGGAGTACGATTGACCAAGAAACCGACCGGAATTAAGATTCAAACAATCGTTTGATGCGCGGATCGGCGAACCGTTTGGCCGATCGAAGACGCAAGAAGAAGACGCAAGAAGGGGTTGGCATCTTGAACTCGGAATTGTTCTCCACCAAGCAGCGCATTCTGGGCGCTGCCGAGGCGCTGTTCGCCAAGCACGGTTTTGCGGGCGCATCTTTGCGCCAGGTCACTTCCGCGGCGAACGTGAACCTCGCTGCCGTGAACTACCATTTCGGTTCGAAGGAAAACCTCATCAACGAGGTATTCCGGCGCCGCCTCGACGACCTCAACGCCCAGCGCCTGCAGGCCCTGCGCAAGGCGCTCGACGAACCCGTACCCCATCTCGAATCCGTGCTCGCCGCGTTCGTGCGGCCTGCTCTCGCACTAAGCGACGACGCCCATGGCGGAGCCGCTTTCGTGCGCGTGCTCGCGCGCGCGTATGCCGAGCACAACGAACAACTGCGCAAGTTCATGCACGATCACTATTCCCATGTCCTGCGCGAGTTTGCAGCCGCGTTCTCGCAGTTGCTGCCACTGCTGGACAAGCAGGAACTCTACTGGCGCCTTGATATCATCAGCGGCGCGCTGACGTATGCGATGGCCGATTTCGGCGTCATCAAGCGGCGCGGCACGACGACCTGAGCAGCACCGCGATCTCGCCGCCGAGCACCTGATCAAGTTCGGTGCAGCCGGCTTGAGCGCGCCCTGACGAGGCGGCCACGTCCCCGTCCCCGATTTTCCAGCCCCGATTTTCCCGGCCTGATTTCCGATTCCCCTCATCGAGGTTCCACATGAGCAGTTCACCCCTACGTATTCGCAAGGTCGCCGTGCTCGGCGCAGGCGTCATGGGCGCGCAGATCGCCGCCCATCTCGTCAACGCCGGCGTCGACACCGTGTTGTTCGACCTGGCCGCAAAGGAAGGTGACCCGAACGGCATCGTGCTCAAGTCGGTCGAAAACCTGAAGAAGCTCTCGCCTGCCCCTCTGGCGGACAAGGCACGCGCGGGCGCGATCGTCCCGGCCAACTACGACCAGAACCTCGAATGGCTCAAGGGCTGCGATCTCATCATCGAGGCGATCGCCGAACGGATCGACTGGAAGAAGGATCTGTACGCGAAAATCGCCCCGTTCGTCGGCGAAAACGCGATCCTTGCCAGCAACACTTCTGGCTTGAGTATCAATGCTTTGGCAGATGTTCTTAGTGTACATTTGCATGAGCGATTCTGCGGCGTGCACTTCTTCAATCCGCCGCGCTACATGCACCTCGTCGAACTGATCCCCGGCGCGAAGACGCTGCCCGCCGTGCTGACCGGCCTCGAGGCGTTCCTCACGACGACGCTCGGCAAGGGCGTCGTCTACGCCAAGGACACGCCGAACTTCATCGGCAATCGCGTCGGCGTGTTCTCGATGCTCGCGACGATGCACCATACGGCGCAGTTCAAGCTCGGCTATGACGTGGTCGATGCGCTGACCGGACCGGCGATCGGCCATCCGAAGAGCGCCACCTACCGTACCGCCGACGTCGTCGGCCTAGACACGATGGATCACGTCATCAAGACGATGCGCGACGGCCTGCCGGAAGACCCGTGGCACGGCTACTTCAACGCGCCGCCAGTGCTGCAGGCGCTGCTCGGCAAGGGGGCGCTGGGCCAGAAGACCGGCGCGGGTTTCTTCCGCAAGGTGGGCAAGGACATCCTTGTGCTCGACCCGGCGAAGGCGGACTACGTCGCCACTACGGGCACAGTCAGCGAGGACGTCGCCGCGATCCTCAAGCTCAAATCGCCGAGCGAGAAATTCGCCAGACTGCGGGCGAGCAGCGATCCACAGGCGCAATTCCTCTGGGCGATCCATCGCGACCTGTTCCACTACGCCGCGTTCTTCCTCGCGGACATCGCAAGCACGGCGCGCGATGTCGACTTTGCGATGCGCTGGGGCTACGGCTGGGACGTCGGTCCGTTCGAGACCTGGCAGGCGGCCGGCTGGGCGCAGATCGCGCAGTGGATCAACGAAGACATCGCCGCCGGCAAGACGATGGCGAACGCGCCGCTGCCGGCCTGGGCGGTCGACCCGAAGCGCACCGGCGTGCACGGGCCGGAAGGCTCCTATTCGCCGTCGGCCGACAAGTATTTGCCGCGCTCGACCGAGCCCGTCTACCGGCGCCAGCTGTTCCCGCAGACCGTGCTCGGCAGCAAGGTCGACAAGGGCACGACCGTATTCGAGAGCGACGATGCGCGCTGCTGGCACGGTGGCGACGACATCGCCGTGCTGTCGTTCAAGACGAAGATGCACACGGTCAGCGCAGGGGTGATCGACGCGCTGCACCGGGCCATCGACGAGGCCGAGCGCGGATTCGCCGGACTCGTGATCTGGCAGGACTCCGAGCCGTTCAGCGCGGGCGCGGATCTGTCCGGCGCGATGCCGTCGCTGCAGGCCGGCAAGCTGGCGGAGTTCGAAGGGTTCGTCGCGCGCTTCCAGGACACGAGCATGCGCATCAAGTTCTCGCTCGTGCCGGTCGTGGCGGCTGTGCGCGGACTCTGCCTCGGCGGCGGCTGCGAATTCCAGATGCACTCGGCGCGCACGGTCGCCGCGCTCGAGAGTTACATCGGGCTGGTCGAAGCGGGCGTCGGCCTGTTGCCGGCGGGCGGCGGCCTCAAGGAAATCGCGTTGCGCGCCGCGCAGAATGCGTCGGAAGGCGACGTGTTCACGCAGCTCAAGAGCATCTTCCAGACGGTGGCGATGGCGAAGGTTTCCGCGAGCGCGCTCGAAGCGAAGGAATCCGGGCTGCTGCGCGCGAGCGACGTGGTCGTCTTCCACGCGGACGAGCTGCTCTACGTCGCCAAAGCCGTCGCCAGAGGACTTGCAGAGACCGGCTATCGCCCGCCGCTGCCGAACCGGCAAATCGCGGTCGCGGGCGACGTCGGCGCGGCCACGCTCAAGGCGGCGGTCGTCAACATGCTCGAAGGCGGCTTCGTGTCGCCGCACGACATGGAAATCGCCGGACGCATCGCCGACACGCTGTGCGGCGGCCAGATCGAACGCGGCTCGCTCGTCGACGAGCCCTGGCTGCTCGATCTCGAACGCAAGCATTTCGTCGCGCTCGCGCAGATGCCGAAGACGCAGGAGCGCATCGCGTTCACGCTGAAGACCGGCAAGCCACTCAGAAATTGATGCAGAAGCCAAAACATTTTGAGACGCGGATGAACGCGGATAGACGCGGATTTCGCCAGACGGACCGAAAGATTCGAGTTCGAACGATCTTCCTGTGTTGTCGGCTTCTATCCGCGCGAATCCGCGTTTATCCGCGTCAAAAAGAATTTCTGCTTTTCCTTGGAGAACCGTTATGAGCAAGCAAATCCAGGACGCCTACATCGTCTCCGCGACCCGCACCCCGGTCGGCAAGGCGCCGCGCGGCGTGTTCCGCAACACGCGGCCCGACGACATGCTCGCGTTCGCGATCGACGCGGCATTGTCCAAATTTCCACAAATCGACAAGGCGCGCATCGACGACGCCGTTATCGGCTGCGCGATGCCCGAGGCCGAGCAAGGCATGAACGTCGCGCGCATCGCGGTGCTGCTCGCCGGGCTGCCGAATGTCGTCTCGGCCGTCACCGTCAATCGCTTCTGTTCGTCGGGCCTGCAGGCGGTCGCGATGGCGGCCGACCGCATCCGCCTCGGCGAAGCCGACCTCATGATCGCCGGCGGCACCGAGACGCATGAGCATGGTGCCGATGATGGGTTATCACCCGGTGTTCAATCCGTCGATCTTCGCCAACGAGCACATCGGCATCGCCTACGGCATGGGTATCACGGCCGAGAAGGTCGCCGAGCAGTGGCAGGTCACGCGCGAACAGCAGGATGCGTTCGCGGCCGCGAGCCACGCGAAGGCGCTCGCGGCGATCGCGGCCGGCGAGTTCGCCGACGAGATCACGCCGTACGCGCTCGCCGACCACTACCCGAATCTGGACGACGCGGCATCACGACGGACGACTCGCGCATCGTCAAGAACGACGAAGGCCCGCGCGCCGGCACGACCGCCGAGGTGCTCGCGAAACTCAAGCCGGTATTCCGCGCGAATGGCAGCGTCACGGCGGGCAACTCCTCGCAGATGTCCGACGGCGCCGGCGCGGTGTTGCTCGCCAGCGAACAGGCGATCAAGGACTACAACCTGACGCCGCTCGCGCGTTTCGTCGGGTTTGCGGTCGCCGGCGTGCCGCCCGAGATCATGGGCATCGGCCCGAAGGCGGCGATTCCGAAGGCGCTCAAGCAAACCGGCATCAAGCAGGACGATCTCGACTGGATCGAGCTCAACGAAGCCTTCGCGGCGCAGGCGCTCGCGGTGATCAAGGACCTCGGCCTGAATCCCGACAAGGTCAATCCGCTGGGCGGCGCGATCGCACTCGGCCACCCGCTCGGCGCGACCGGCGCGATCCGCGTCGCGACCCTGCTCAGCGGCCTGCGCCGGCGCAAGCAGAAATACGGCATGGTGACGATGTGCATCGGCACCGGCATGGGTGCCGCGGGCGTGTTCGAAGCGCTCTGATCGTGGCGTCGGGGCTGAGAGCCGCAGCGATTCTTTCAGGCTGCGCTCTTGTCTCCGGCTGCACGCAGCTCGTCCCGCGCGACCGGCAGCAGTTCGAGGTCGAGGATCAGGATTTCGCCATTATCGCGGATGCGTCGCTCAAACTCGTCGAACGCACGCGGCCTGTGATCACGTTCGTCGTGCCGCCGGCAACCGATGCACGTGCACGGTCAGCGTTGAAGAAGCTGCGTGCGATCGTGCGCCGCGAAGACGTGCCGAAGTCCGCCGACTACGCGCTGCCCGAGGGTTATTTCGTCGTCGAGAGATTCGACATCGAGGACGGTGCGGCCAATTTCGAAGGAGAACTTGGACCGGTCACGCGCGCCGCCGAAGGCAAGAACCTGCCCGGATGCGGCTTGCGCTTTTCGATGGCCTTCTATTGGGAAGCAAAGGGCTGGGCGAGCCATTCCTACAAGATTCTCGATTGCGCAAAAACGAGGATGTGGACACCCGTGGATTAGGTCGGTGAGCCTCACGCTTCGGCCATTTTTCAATCAGATCGCTGCAGTGCAGATTTACCGGCGGCCGCAATATTGCAACACTGCGCCACGAAACTGTATCCCCATCAAACGTTGCAACTGCAACCCCAACCCAAAGGAACAGAGCGATGATCGGCTACGCCACACTCGGCACCAACAACCTGCCGCGCGCTGCGGCTTTCTACGATGCGTTGCTCGGCACGGTCGGCGCGAAGCGCTGGATGGAATCGGATCGCTTCATCGCCTGGGCGTGTTCGCCCGACAAGCCGTCGCTCGGCGTGGCCCTGCCGTTCGACGGCAAGCCGGCGACCGTCGGCAACGGCACGATGGTCGCCCTCGCCGTCGACAGCAAGGACAAGGTCGACATGCTCTACAAGAAGGCCCTCGAACTCGGCGGCACCGATGAAGGCCCCGCCGGCCCGCGCGGCGACGGTTTTTACGCCGGCTATTTTCGCGACCTCGACGGCAACAAGCTCAACGCGTTCTTCATGGGCTGACTTCATGGGCTGAAGCCGGAGCTCCAGACGCGAAGATCGGAACCGCAGCGCAGACGCTCCGCTATCCCGGATCGTCACCGCCGGCGCGCGGAACCATTTCCCGCCGCCCGAAGTCTGTTGAGCATCTGCCCGCACCGGATCGCTCCATGAACCTGCGCCTGCGTCGATTCTTCGCCGAGTACAAATCGCTGCTGCTGTTCTTCGGCCTCATGATGGTGTTCCGCTCTGCCGTCGCAGACTGGATGTACGTGCCGACCGGTTCGATGAATCCGACGATCGTCGAGGGTGATCGCATTCTCGTCGACAAGTTCGCCTACGGTTTGCGTGTTCCCTTCACCGAGATTCGCCTGACCGAAGGACGCGATCCGCAGCGCGGCGACATCGTCATTTTCCCTTCGCCCGAAGACGGCACGGTGCTCGTCAAGCGCGTCGTCGGCTTGCCCGGCGACGTGGTCGAGATGCGCGACGAGCAACTGTTCGTCAACGAGGTCGCCGTCGCGTACGAATCGACGAACACGGTCGCCGACGCGGATCTCCTGGCGACTACACGCCGTGAATCCCGTTACTACCTGAGCGAAAGCCTGGGCGCCGCACCGCATCCGATCATGGTGCTGCCCAACCGCAACGCGATGCGCTCTTTCGGCCCGAAGACCGTGCCACCAGGCCAGTATTTCATGCTCGGCGACAGCCGTGACAACAGCAAGGACTCGCGCTACTTCGGCTTCGTCGCGCGCAAGAGCATCATCGGCCGCGCCCATCGCGTCGCCTATTCGCTCGACGCCGAGCGCTGGTACCTCCCGCGCAGCGATCGCTTCCTGTCCGTTCTCCAGTAGCAGCACAGGCGCAGTCTCGGAGCGGAATTCAATGCCGGCGTGAACGTTCGGCAACGTCGCGAATACTTGCCGGTCCTGCTGCTCGACGGAAATCGCTCAACCGCCCTCGGGGCCGCTGACACGGTCGCGGCCTTGTGCCTTGGCGCGGTACAGCGCCTCGTCGGCCCGCCCGACCAGCACGTCGGGCTGTTCGCCTGCACCCGGCAGCCGTCACCGCGATGCCGGTGCTGATCGTCACATGCGTTGCCACATCAGACGAGCGGTGTTCGATCGCTAGCGCGCGCACGGCATCGCCGACTTTGTGGGCGACGGCGGCGGCTTCCTCCGCGCTGCAGTCCGGCAGCAGCAACGCAAATTCCTCTCCACCGTAGCGCGCGGCGAGATCGGCGTTCGATCGCACGGCGCTCGCGAAGGCGCGCGCGACGGTCGTAAGCGTCGCATCCCCGGCCGGATGTCCGTACGTGTCGTTGTAGGCTTTGAAAGCGTCGATGTCACACAACAACAAGGCCAGCGGCGCTTGACGACGACGATGATCTTCCCAGCTTGAAGCAAGGCGTTCTTCGAACGCGCTGCGATTTGCGATATGGGTCAGGCCGTCCAGCGATGCGAGTCGGCGCAGCTCGGCGTTCGCGGCGCGCAATGCATCAGTGCGCACCGCCACTTCGCGCATGAGCGAGCGTTCGTTCGCGCCGATGCGCCAGACGCGCAACTGGTATACCGCGACCACGAGTCCGAGCGCAGCGAGCGCGAGCGCGGCACGGAACCACAGCGTGTCGTACCACATCGGCACGATCGCGAAGTGCACGCTCGCGCCGACGTCGTTCCAGACACGATCGTTGTTGCTCGCGACGACGTGGAAAACATAGTCGCCGGCAGGCAGGTTCGTGTAGTAGGCGGCGCGACTGCCTCCCGCGTCGACCCAGTCGCGATCAAAGCCTTCCATGCGGTAGCGATATCTGACCGCCGCGGGCGCGACGTAGCTCATCGCGGCGTAGTGGAACTCCACGCGTTCGATGCCGGGGCCAAGTTGCGGCGCGTTGCCGGGTGCGACCTCTGCGCCGTCGACCAGCATGCGCTCGACAGCGACGGGCGGCGGCAGCGAATTGACGCGCTGGTCTGCAGGGTCGACGATGACTACGCCGTTCGATGTCCCTATCCACATGCGGCCGTCGCGAGTCTGCCAGCCCGGCGTCTGCGACGCGCCGTTCGCCTGCGGGGACAGCATGCCGTCGTTCTTGCCGATACCAGACGGGCTCGATCTTCGCCTTCTCGCCGCTGTCGAGCGCGTCCAGGTCGCGAAGCGACAACTTGGCGATGCCGCGATTCGAGCTGACCCAGAAGTATCCCTTTCGATCTTCGAGGATCGTGAAGACCGCGTCACCGAAAAATCCGGCTTGCGACGCGTAGCGCACGGTCTTGCCCTCTCGCAGACGGATGAGACCGGCGCTCGTGCCGAGCCACATGCTGCCGTCGGCAGCGGGATGAAACACGAAGACGCTCGTGCGAGGAAGGCCGTCCGTTCCACACGAATCCAGCTCGCCGCTTCCAAGGCAGCGAAGGCCGCCGCGCTCGCCGATCCAGAGGCGCCCGTCTCGGCCTTCGTAGAGTGCCCTCACGTCGTTGCCGCGCGTCTGCTCCACGACGCTGACCTTGTCGCCTGAAATCTTCGCCACGCCCTGCAGCGTCGCGACCCACATCCCGCCATCGCGGCTCGGCGCGAACGCGAACACGATCGTGCCGGGCAGCCCGTCGCCTATCCCGAAATTGCGAACCTCGCCGTTCGGCGAGACCCGGCTGACCCCTTCTGTCGTTCCGACCCAGAGGTTGCCCGCGTCGTCGCCTGCGATCGCACGCACGAGACGGCTCAGCAGCTTTTCGTTGAGCGCTTCGTCAGGTTCGAGCGTCTGGTTCCGATAAGCCGCCAGCCCCGCGCCGTCGGTTCCTACCCAGAGCGTGCCCTTGCTGTCCTGGTATACGGCGCGCACCGAATTGGAAGCCATCTTCCCGACCACGGTGATCAGCTTCGAATCGCTGAAGCGGTGCACACCGCTGGACGTCGTTCCCATCCAGAGGTTGCCTTCCCGGTCCTCGAACATCGAACGCACGGTCTCGCCGCCGAGGCCGCCGAGGTTGTTGTCGCATTCGAGATGCGTGCTGGTCAGGCGGCAGATGCCGATGCCGAGCGGGGCCAACCAGAGACTTCCGTCGCGATCGCCGAGCAGCGAAAATATTCTCGTCGCATCGAGTGCGGCGAGCCGCGGGTCGCGCTCGAATCTGCCGTCGCGGTATCGCGCGGGTCCCGCTTGGGTTCCGGCCCACACCGTTCCGGCGTGGTCGATGGTCAGGCAATAGACCGCGTTGCTGGGCAGACCACGTGCCGTGTCGAAGATCTCGACCTTGCCGTCGAGCCAGTGGGCAACGCCGACGCCGTCGGCCGCTACCCAGACGCCGCCTTCGTCGTCGGCAACGATGCCGCGGTAGAAGCCGCGCGGGAATCCGGTCTCCGGTCCGAACAGGTGCATGCCTGTCGCATCCTTGCGCACGACGCCCGAATTGGTCGTGAGCCAGAGCGCCCCGCTTTTGTCCTCGACGATGCCGAACACGCTCTCGGTGCTTGCCGGCAGAGGCACGTCCTGCAGTTCGCGGCCGTCGGCGCTGCGGTAGAGGCCGCCGTTGAGCGTGCCGACCCAGAGCATGCCCTCGCGATCGACGGCAACGGTCGTGATCGCCGAGCTGCGCAGCACGGGCGCCACGCGCTGATCGATCTCGTCGAACTCCGCGCCGCTGATGGTGCATGAGTCCGCCGTAGGTCGACAGCCAGATCGAGCCATCCGGACGCTGGGTGATCGCGAGCACCGTACCTTGCGGCAACTGGTCTTCATACCAGACGTGCGACAGCTGCCGGATCGCGCGATCAGGATCCAGCGCGAACGCAGACATGCCGACGATCAGCAGCAGACAACCGAGCCCTATCCTCCATCCCCAAAGAATCTTGTCTTGTCTCACGCGCAGCCAACTTCCTTGCGGGTCGCTCATCCCGACGCCTACCACCAAATTGCATGCCAAGTCCCGACCTCGATCGCGCACGGGCCTCGAGCGCCGGCAAGCCACAGAACAACGCGCGCGACTATGTCACATTCGCGCCCGCGAAGCGTGACGAGCGACGCAGAGCCCGACGAGGAAGATTCCCGCGGTGCCGACTACTCCGGGTCCGGACCACAGACCCTGTTCCGCCCCTGCGCCTTGGCGCGGTACAACGCGTCGTCGGCTCGCCCCACGAGCACGTCGGGTTGCCGCACGGTGTCGGGCACGAGGACCGATATGCCAATGCTGATCGTGACATAGGCCGCTGCACTCGACGAACGGTGCTCGATCGCGAGCGCGCGTATCGTCTCTAGCAGTCTCTGCGCGACCACCATGGCCTCGTCCGCCCCGCAATTCGTGAGCAGCAACGCGAATTCCTCGCCGCCGTAGCGCGCTGCCAGATCGGCGCCCGATCTCGCCACGCTGGCGAGCGTGCCGGCGACCGTCGCGAGCGCCGCGTCCCCCGCGAGATGTCCGTAAGTATCGTTGTAGGCCTTGAAGGCGTCGATGTCACAGAGCAGCACTGCGAGCGGCGCATCGCGACGACAATGATCGACCCAGCAGAGCGTCAGTCGCTCGTCGAACGCGCCGCGATTGGCAATGCGCGTCAGGCCGTCCAGCGACGCGAGCCGGCGCAGTTCTGCATTCGCGGCGCGCAACGCGTCGGTGCGCAGCGCGACCTCGCGCATCAGCGACCTTTCGCTGGCGTGCAGTCGCCAGACGCGCAGCCGGTACATGCCAACGAGCAAGCCGAGCACAACGAACAGCGCGAGAAAGCGAAACCAGCGCGTCTCCCACAGGTGCGGCACGATGCTGAAGCTCTCGCTTGCGCCGATATCGTTCCAGACACCGTCGTTGTTGCTCGCAATCGCCCGGAACGTGTAGTCGCCCGGCGGCAGATTCGTGTAGTACGCAATGCGTCGATCGACCGCGTCGACCCAGTCGTGATCGTAGCCGTCGAGTCGGTAGCGATAGCGCACCGCCTCAGGTGCGACGTAGCTCATGCCCGCGTAATGGAACTCGAGTCGGTCTGCATCGGGGCCAATCTTCGAATCTGCAGCGAGATCGACTTCCTTGCCGTCGACGAGCGTGTGCTCGATCGCCACCGGCGGCGGCAGCAGATTGCGGCGCTGCTTCGTCGGATCGACGCGCACGATGCCGCGCGATGTGCCGATCCAGAGCCAGCCATCCTTCGAACGCAGGGCCGGCGACTGCGACGCGCCGTTGCCCTGCGGCGACAGCATGCCGTCGCTCTTGCCGAACCATGTGGGAACGATCGACGTGACGGTACCTGCGTCGAGGGCATCGAAATCACTTTGCGCGTAGCGCGCGATGCCACGATTCGTGCTGATCCAGAAATGACCCGCGGCGTCGTCGAGAATCACGAACACCGCGTCGCCGAACAGCCCCACGCTCTCGCTATAACGCGACAGCACACCACCGTGCGCACGCATGATGCCCTGGCTCGTGCCTATCCAGATGCTGCCGTCGGCCGCCGCGTGAAATGCGAATACGCTGACGCCGGGCAAGCCGTCGGTGCCGCAGCGATCGACGCTGCCCGCATGCAGGCAGCGCAATCCGCTGCGCAGGCCGATCCAGAGTTTTCCGTCGGCCGCTTCGTAAAGGGCGCGCACGTCATCATCGTGCAGGCCCGCGACCGGCGTCACCTTGTCTCCATCGACCTTGACGAGACCGCGCGAAGTTCCCGCCCAGACGCCGCCGTCGTGACTGCCGAGAACCGCAAACGCGATGTTGCCCGGCAGTCCGTCGGCGACGAGAAAGTTGCGAACCCTGCCGTCGACGCCGATGCGACTGAGACCGTCGATCGAGCCGACCCAGATATTTCCCGCCGAGTCGCCGGCAAGCGAGCGCGTGAACGGCGAAGGCAGGCGTGCGTTGCCGTCCCACGGAACGAGAACGCGGTCCTTGTAACGAGCGAGGCCCGAGCCATCTGTGCCGGTCCAGATCGTGCCGTTTGCATCCTCGTAGACCGCGCGCACGGAGTTGGACTCCATCGTGCCCGTCACCGTGATGAGCTTCGAGTCGCTGAGCCGATGGACGCCGCCGTCGGTCGTGCCGATCCAGATATTGCCCTCGCGGTCTTCGAGCGTCGAGCGCACGACCTGATTGCCGAGACCCGGCATGTCGCGGTCGCAATCCATGCGCAAAGTATTGAGCCTGCATATTCCAAAGCCGAGCACCGAGATCCACAGGTTCCCGTCGCGATCGCCTTGCGTTGCGTAGACACGCTTGCCGACGACCGCAGCGGCTCTCGGTTCGAGTTCGAAGCGGTCGCCGGCGTAGCGCGCGAGACCGGACTGCGTACCCGCCCAGAGTACGCCGGCGCTGTCGAAGCCCAATGTGTACACCGCCACGCTCGGCAACCCGCGATCGACGCCGATGACGTCGACCTTGCCGGCATGCCAATGCGCGACGCCGGTGCCGTCGACGGCGATCCAGATGTCGCCGGTCGCGTCGCTGATGACCGCCCGATACACGCCGCGCGGAAAACCACTGTCCGCACCGAACAGGTGAGCGCCCGACGCGTCGCTGCGAACGATGCCGGCATTCGTCGTCATCCAGATGGCACCGGCCGCGTCCTGCGCGAGGCCGAACACGCTCTCGATCGCGACCGGCAACGGGACTTCTTCGAGCTTGAGCCCGCGCGTACGGTAGAGCCCGCCATTGAGAGTACCGACCCAGAGCACGCCGGAGCGGTCTTCGAGCAACGCCGTGATCGCCGAACTGCGCAGCACCGGTTCGTTGCGCCGATCGATCGTTTCGAAGCCTGCGCCGCTGTAGCGTGCCAGGCCCCCATAGGTCGCCAGCCAGATCGAGCCGTCCGCATGCTGTGCGATCGACAGCACCGTGCTCTGGGGCAACTGGTTCTCGTACCAGACGTGTGAGAGCTGGCGGACTGCGCGATCGGGATCGAGAGCGAGCGCCGGCTTGCCGACCAGCATCAGCATGCAAACGAAGCACAGCCTCCATCCCCAACGATACGTTTCTTGTTTCACGCGCAGCCACTTTCCTTCAGGGCGCTTTTCGTTTCCTTATTGCCAACTATTCAAATGACATGCCAAACGACTGACTACAATCGTATTTGCGCTTTATTTCCTTCTCGATCATCGAGATGAACCGCCATTTTGCGGACTATGTCACAGATGCGCCAGTCAAGTATGAAGAGGTGATGCCGATCCGCGCAGGGTCTCTCGTGGCGGGTCGGGTCGGCCGAACTGGCCGCCGGTGCTGGCCAATCCTTGCAAGCCCAGGGTGATGCGGGCAGCGATGCAGATGAAGAAGTTCGACCCCGCCGCAGCCGAAGGCTAACGGCCGGGATGGGGGTCCCGGTGCTGGCGCGGATGCCGGTAACGATTGACGAAGGGCGTCAACGCATCGATCCAGATCGCATATCCGGCGTGTTGCATGTGCAGGCCATCCGGCAGCAGCAGCTCCGGCCGAGGCCTGCCTTCGGCATCGAGCATCTTCGTCGCCACGTCGACGAAGACGACGCTGTTCTGGGCCTTCGCCCACTTCGCGATGCCTTCATTCGCGGCACGCATCTTCGGCCAAAGGGCGAAGCGTGCGACGCTCGGTTTGATCGAGATGAAAATGATCTGTATGCGCGGCAGATCGCGATGTACGCGGTCCACGAAGGCTTCGAAGTCGGCAACGACCTGATCGGCCGTTTGCCCCTCGGCGATGTCGTTGTCACCCGCATACAGGACGACCAGCTTCGGATGGTATTGCACGACGAGCCGATCGGCATTGCGTGTCGAATCGATGATGCGTGACCCGCCGAAACCGCGGTTGATGACCGGCACGCCCGGGAAATCCTGCGCGAGCGTCGTCCATAGGCGTATCGACGAGCTGCCGACGAAGACGACACCCTGTCTGCGGTGGCGGATTCGCCGCGTCGCCCGCCACGAGCGCATCGATTTCCCTCTTCCAGGGATCGGCGGCCGCGTCCTGCGCGTGCGTGCGAGTGACGCCCAAGGACAGTAACAGACCGAAAAGTATCGAAGCGAGGTGTCTGTGGCTGATCATGCATCGTTCCGAATCGCATCCGATCGGCACATTGCATAGTTTCTCTGCGCCGTGCAAGAACTCGTCGTCATCCGACGATGCTGCTGCCTGCCGTGTCGTTGTCGGACCGCTGCAGTCCGAATCCGCCCGCGGGCAGCGCATGGCACAATCATGCAATGCAACGCATTCATGCCGATCCCGCGCAGGGCAACGCCGAATTCCTGCTGGCCCATGCGGCGCGAGCACGCATCGTCCTCGCCGGCGGCAATCATCCGATCGATCGTTCGATCCGGCGTGCTCAGCGTCTGCTGACGAAACAGGACGACAGCGCGTGGTCGCACGCATTCCTGTTCGGCACACGGCGCAGCGACGATCACTGGTGGGTGCTCGAATCGGACATCGATGTGCGCACCAGGCAGATTCGCCTCGGTGCACAGGAGAATCGACTCGACAAGTTCTTCGACGAGAAAGAATGGCCGAATCTCGCGGTCCTCGATTTCGGCCTCGATGACCATCAGGCGCGTCGCGTGCTTGCGACCGCACTGGAGCTGCTCGCAAACGCGACGCGCTATTCGCTGCGCGAGATCGTCGGCACGGCGCTCGCTCTCGCCCGCCCGACGCTGCGTGGCCGTGACAATCTTCTTGCGCGCGAGGGTTCGCTCTACTGCTCGGCGTTCGTGCAGCACTGCTACGCCACCGTCGGCGTACATTTCGTCAGCGGCCTCAGCGTCAAGAACACGACTCCGCACGACATCGCGAGCAGTCCCGTCTTTCACAGCGCGAACTATCTCGTGCGCCAGCCGGGCGCCTTGGGCTAGCGAGCGGCAGCATAGGACGAAACTGAGAAATTCGTCAACAATTACAGCGCCTTCGACCCGGCAGACGCTTATTTTCTGGCCTGCTTCTTGCTTTATCTCTGACTATCGAATCAGAAAACTGCCAAGAAGAGCACGCAACCATGGCCACGATGACCGCCACCGTTCACCCCTACTATCAGCGCCGTTACCGCCGCATCGTCTGGCGTCAACGCTATGACGGTCTCGTCACGGTCGCTTATCGCAGTGGGCACGCGATCGCAGGTATCTCGGGGCCCTGGTCCGACCGTTACGTCCTGACCTGGTGGGCCCAGCAATATTCGGCGGGCTCTCTCGAACTGTTCGATTCGATGGAAGCTGCGCAACTTGCTGTTGCACAACGGGTTCGCGAGAGCCAGCCCGGCGCCCGCACCGATCTGCAGGGTGTCCTGCACAGCATCCGCACCTCGCTGCGCCCGTCATGGCTGTCGCGCCTCGGCGGGCTGTTCTTCCGCACCAAGACGGAACGGCTGGCCGATTCGACCCTGCAGATGCGCGATCAATATCTGCGACAGGACACTGATCTAAGCGGCATCCATTTCGACGCCTACTGCTGATCGCCCACCGCGCGATCTGCGGCGCGAGTGACGCTTTTGGTCACAAATGCGCCGCACGGTAGACCTCTTTTGACGGCCTCGCCGTCTTTTGTCGTGTCCGGACGTCGGAAAAATGCGGAACCGCTCGCAAAACGGAGGTCTCGCTTTTCCATTTCGCCTTGATCCGTGTATGCTCGGCGGTACAGGGGATACTTCATTGAATCTAGGGGTATTCCATGTCGATTTTCACCCGGGTCATTGCGTCCGTGCGCGGTTATCAGCTCTCGCGCCAGTTCGCAGTCATCGAGCGCAGCATCCAGACGCTGCCGCAGACCGCACTGATCAAACTCGAAACGCTGCTCAAGGCCGAGATCGCCCGCGCCGAGCAATGTGAATTTCCACATCTCTATGGCACGCCCCCGGGTCAGCGCTATGTTCCCTGGGGACAGGGCACGCAGACCGGTTTCGAGCGCGTGCAGTCCGACAATCTCGAAGTGCGTCTGCGCGGGATGGCCCTTTGGCTCGCCGTCGTGTTCCACGAGACGCGCGATTCGCCCTACGCGAACCTGCAGCCGCAGCAGCGTGCGGTGTTGCGCGTACTGCGCGAGCTCAAGCCCGTCGGGGCCCGCGCGACCAAAGCCCAGGAATGGATGGCCACGGCCTGATGGCACAGTACCTGGTGCTGCAGGCTTGCTGCACCGACCCGTTTTGGGGACAAATGGGCGCCATGCAGGCGCCCTTTTTTTGCGCCGCTTTCGAGCGCATGCCTTCCGCCTTATATTTGGCGTCCGACTCTCTGGAAAGGACAGCCCATGCGCGGATACTTAGTGCAGTCACTGGTGGGTATCGGACTCGCTGCCGCCACGGCGATCGCAGGCGCGCAGTCCACTCCTGCGGCGCCTTCACAGGCAACCGAATCGCCGTCATGGGTGGCGAAGAGCAACGCCGCGGCGCAGCCCCTGCTCGAGGCAATCGCGCAATTCCATCCGGAATTCGCCTCGCGCGTCGGCGTTGCCGGTTATGACGACAAGGTCGTCGACCTGAAACCCGGTTCGGAAGAACGCCAGCGCGCGGCGATCGAAAAAGTCCGCGACAGCTTGCAGAAGGCGCTCTCCGCTGAAAGCGACGCGAACGTGCGCCAGGACCTCGCGATCCTGATCAAGTCGGCAGATCGACGCATCGACTCGAGCCGTCTCGAGGAAAAGTATCTGCTGCCCTATTCCGACGTCGGCGAACTCGATCTTTCAAGGCGAGTTCACGCTGCTGCAGGATCAGGTCGCGCCTGAGCGTCGCGCGCATGCGCTGAACCGGTTGCAGTGCTATGTCGGCATCGCGCAGGGTTGCACGCCGCTGACGAAACTCGCCGAGACGGAGTTCGAGAGCAAGCTCGGCGACAGCAGGCTGCTCGGCCCGTACAAGGCGGAAGTCGAACAGCGACTTGCGAATTCTGCGCGCTATGTGGATGGGGTCCGCAAGCTCTACGCGAAATACAAGATCGACGGCGGCGAGTCCCGCGCTCGACGCGCTTGGCAAGCAGCTCGAGGCTCACGATGCATGGGTGAAGACGACAGTGCTCGCGCATGCACGCGCCGACTTCCGCCTGCCGCCCGAGCTCTACGCGAACAACCTGAAGAACGTGGGGCTCGACATCAGCCCTCAGGATCTCATCAAGAAGGCGCAGCTCGAATTCATCGAGACGCGCGCGCAGATGCAGCTGCTCGTGCCCAGCCGTCGCGAAAGCGGAAGGCATTGCCGCGACCGACTATCGCGACGCGATCAAGGCGCTCAAGAAACAGCAGCTCGACCGCGATTCGATCGAACCCTATTACCACGACGTCATCGCCAAGATCGAAGCGATCATCCGCGCGCAGGGCATCGTCAGCCTGCCGCAGCGCCCGATGATCATGCGCCTCGCATCGGAGGCCGAGAGTGCTTCGCAACCTGCGCCACACATGCAAGCGCCGCCGCTGATCAACAATCACGGCGAGCGCGGCAGCTTCATCCTGCCACTAGGCAATCCGCCGACTGGCGACGGCAAGACCGAGGTGTACGACGACTTCACCTGCAAGGCCTGCGCGTGGACCCTGACCGCGCACGAAGGCCGGCCCGGTCATGAACTGCAGTTTTCGGCGATGGTCGAGCACGGGGTCTCGCTCGCGCGATCGCTGTTCGCGTTCAACAGCGTCAACGTCGAAGGCTGGGCGTTGTATGCCGAATTCATGATGGTCCGCTACGAACCGCCCGCTGGCCAGATGATCGCGCTGCAACTGCGCATGCTGCGCGCGGCACGCGCGATGCTCGATCCGATGCTCAATCTCGGCCTCATCACGCGCGAGCGCGCGCACGACATCCTCGTCGACGACGTCGGCCTGTCCGAGGCGTTCGCGCGCGAGGAACTCGATCGCTTCACGTTCCGCTCGCCGGGTCAGGCGACCGCCTACTTCTACGGCTACACGCGCCTGCTCGAACTGCGCATGCGCGCGCGAAGTCGCGCTCGGCAAGAACTTCGATCTCAAGGCGCTCAACGATTTCATGCTCGCGCAGGGGTTGCTGCCGCCCGAGCAGCTCGCGGACGCGGTCGAATCGGCATTCCTGTCACCGAAGAGTCAGGGCGCGACGCACTGATCGACAAAAACTCTCCCATGGAGGCTGCGATGATGTTGCGGATCTTATCGATCACCCTCGGCGCGCTGCTCTGCGGCGTCGCCACGGCGCAAGCGCCTGGACCGGCGGTCCCGGCCGTCCCGGAAATCAAGTTCCATTCCGTACCCGATTTCCTCAAGCTGCCGGCGGACCTCTACTTCGGCGAGGTCTCCGGCGTCGCCGTGAACTCGAAGCACCACGTCTTCGTCTTTTCGCGCGGGAACACGACCGGTCCGGCGTATGCCGCGAGTGCCGCCCAGTTGTTCGAGTTCGGCGCCGACGGCAAGTTCGTGCGCGAGATCGGGCACAACCTTTACGCCTGGTCGTACGCACACACGGTGAAGGTCGATCCGCACGACAACATCTGGGTGACCGACAAGGGTTCGGACATGGTCGTGAAGTTCACGCCTGAGGGCCGCGTCGCAATGGTTTTCGGGCGCAAGCAGGAAGCCTCCGACGAAGACACCAGTCCGATCAAGAAGGTCACGCCGCCGAAGGCCGCCGATGACGGCTACTTCCGCCAGGTCACCGACGTCGCCTGGGACGCCGCAGACAACACCTACATCAGCGACGGCTATATCAACTCGCGCGTCGGCAAGGTCGACAAGGACGGCAACTGGCTCATGTCGTGGGGCGAGCCCGGCGACAAGCCCGGTCAGTTCAACACGCCGCACAGCATTGCCGTCGATGCCGAGGGAAAGGTGTACGTCGCCGATCGCGGCAATCGCCGCATCCAGGTTTTCGATGGCGACGGCAAGTTCCTGCGCGAGATGACGATCGACGTGCCGGTCGACGCCGCCGCGCACCACGCGATCGGCAGCAAGGCGACCCAAACGGCATCGTCGCGGAAAGCCGGGTTCGCCGTGGGCGATCTGCATCACGCCACCGCCACACCAGGTGCTGTTCGCGGCGGACGCGTTCCCCGGCCGCATCTACAAGATGACGCTCGAGGGCAAGGTACTCGGCACGCTCGGCACGTCGGGCAAGCAACTCGGGCAGTTCGGCTGGATCCACGAGATGGCCTGCCCGTCCGAGAACGAACTGTATGTTGCCGAGATCCTCAACTGGCGCGTACAGAAGCTCCTGCTCGAACCGGCTCGATGACCGGTATGGGAAAAGCAACTGATCGGTGACGAGCCGAGCCGCGGCACCCGTCGCGAATGAAGGGACGAGGCGCTGCCTTCAGCGCAACTGGCTGTCCTTGCTGCCGCGGCGGTTGTAGCCGCTGAACGCGGCCTGCTCCTTGTCACGCGCAGTCTGGCACGCGACGCACAGGCGTACCCCCGGCACGGCCTTGCGCCGCGCGGCGGGTATGCGCGCATCACATTCTTCGCATCGCGCAAGACTCGGACCGCGCGGCGCATTGCCGCGCGCACGCTTGATCGCGTCCTGGATCGTCGCGTCGATCTGGTCTTGTACAGCGCCGTCGTTGGCCCAGCCGGTGGCCATGTTCGTCTCCTCGAAGCCATCACATGATCGCACAGACATGGATGCGTGCCCGAGCGACTTAAAGGCGTTTCGGATAGCACCGAGTGCCAATCAGGAATCTCCGCTCGACCAGACCGCGGTCTGGTTCGATATCGCGGAACGCGCGTCATCCATCACTCGAAATGCACAACGCAAGTCGCTGGCTAAATAAGACTTTCTTAACTTCCACTGGTATTTTCATTGGGTCCGAATAGGCGTAGGCTCCTCCTTCCCAACGACCATCCGGGAGCGCCTTCATGGCCCTTTGGAAAGATCAGATCAAACCCTCTCCCGGCTCGGCCGAACCCATGGCGCCGTCCCGCTTCGATGCGATGGCGCCGGCTGCCTCCGAACACAAGCTGGATGCCGTGCCGACGCCGCAGGCGGCCGCGCCGGCGCACGCGCCCGCGCGCGAGAAGGCCAAATCGGAATCGCTGATCGCGCCCGACATCGCGATCGAGGGCAAGATAGAAGGCGCCGGCCATGTGCGCATCGCCGGACGCTTCAAGGGCGACGTCAACGTCAACGGCGATCTGACGATCGAGCCGCGCGCCACCGTGACCGGCAGCGTTCGCGCCGACAAGGTCATCGTCGCCGGCGAACTGATCGGCAACGTCGAATCGGCCACACACGTCGAACTGATGCAGGGCGGCGCGCTGACCGGTGACCTCAAGGCCGGATCGCTGATCGTCGCCGCAGGCTCGCGCATGCGCGGACACGCGGAGTTCGGTTGGGACGATGTCGGTGCGAAGAAGGGCAACGGCGCCGATCCCGGCATGAAGACGTGACTGCACAGCGTTCGGGCATACCGGGCGCGACACGCACCTGTCCGCACTGCCAGGAGACGATTCTCGAAAGCGCCGCGGTTTGTCCCGCATGCCGGCACCATCTGCGCTTCGCCGCCTCGACGTCCGCGGTCGAGGCGACAGGCACCGCCGCCGCCGCCGTCAATCCACTGCGGGTGGAGGGACAGTTCCGCAACCCGGCTGAAGGCGGCACCTGGGAATATTCGATGGTGCTGACGATCCGCAACGAGCGCGGCGAGGAAATCGCGCGCCGCATCGTCGGCGTCGGCGCGGTCCAGCCCGGCGAGCAACGCACTTTCACGCTCAACGTCGAGATGCTGCCGGCCGAACGGTCGGGCAAACGCACGCGACACTAGCCTGCGCGGTCCTGCGGCCGCTGCAGCGTCCTATTCGGTTTTCGCGAGCGAGCCGAGGAAGTGCCGCCACTCCCGTTCGTCGGCCGGCGTTGCTTGCCGCGGCGCTTGATAGCTGATCAGGATCGCGGGCGAATCGCCGACACCGAGGTAGAACATGCGCAGAGGCTTTCCGCGCACCGATGCGTTCACGCGCAGTGATGGCATTCCGGCAGTGTCCTCGGAAACGATCTCGACGTCGGTGGCACCCGCGGCCCGCGTCCACGCGTCGCGCCATTTCTCATCGGACCCCTGGTCGCTGACGAAATGCCTGCGCAGAGGATCGTATTGCGTCGACATCGATACACGCACCCAGATCACGCCACGCCGCAGCGCATCGAAATCCGCCTCGCCCTTCACCTTGAGCAGACGCGCCAGGTCCTCGCCGTTGCCGGCGAAGCAGCCGAAGTGGCCGCCCGCGCGAATCTCGAAATCCGCGGGCAGCTCGGCGAACAATGCGAGTGGGACGATCTTCCTGCACGCGAGATCGAAGAAGCTCACGCGGCGGTAACTCGCAGCAGCGTGCGCTGCACAGTCGGTCGCGGCCGCGGCGGCGACCAGGAGCAATGTGGCGACGACCTGCGTCAGGACGGTTTTCAAGCGGCGACTCCGGGAAACGGCATCGAGCCTCAATAGACGCAGTCGGTCTGCCGTTCGAATCACGCGCGGCACCGCCAAGCTCCTTGCGCGTTTCCGGCGGAGACCGCACGCTTGGCTCGGGGCTTGCAGCGGTACCGCAAGCTGTACGCGGGAAACTGAACGAACACGCAGGCTGAACGGGCAACATGGGGATGGGATTTTGTTCGATCTGATACCGCGCCTGCAGGCGGCCGCGACCCTCTTTGGCCTCGCCTGCACGCTACATTGCGCGTTTGCGCAGCCCGCACCCGACGCCAGGCCGCTCGATCTCTTCCGTCTCGGCGCGCCCTCGTTCACCAATTTTTCGGCGCGGGACGGCGTCCCCGACTCCGTCATCGCTAGCGTGCAGACCGACCGGGACGGCTTCGTCTGGCTCGGGTCGGCGCATGGCGTCGCGCGCTACGACGGACGGCGCTGGAGCCGCTTCGAACCGTCGCTCGACGGCACGCTCGGCGACTTCATGACCGATCACGAGGGCACGCTCTGGCTCGCCTTTCGCGACAGCGGCATCGCGCACCAGGATGGTGCCTCGTGGCGGCGCGAAGACCGCGCGAGCGGCACCCTGCCGGACGATCACGTGCGTCGCATCACCGAGACCGTCGATGCTGCCGGACATTTCGATCTCTGGGCGCCGACTTTCGGCGGCGGTCTGCTGCATCGGGAAAGCGGTCGCTGGGTTCCGGCGCCGGCCAATGCACAGCTGCCCACCGCGGTTCTCAGCGTCGAACGCACCTCGAAAATCGGCGGACACGAGCGCGTCTGGGCGGGAACGGGCAACGACGGACTCTGGTATCGCGAGGACGGTGACTGGCATCGTTTCCGCACGGACAAGTTCGATCCCGTGCAGATCGAACACCTTCTGACCAGCGAACGTGATGGACGCGAAGAGCTCTGGATCTCGGTGTTCGGCGAGGGCCTCTGGCGGCTCGACGAAAACGGGTTGCACGCCTGGAGCGTCGCATCCGGCGATCTGCCCACGAACGAGGTCTACTCCCTCGCGCGCAGCCACGGTCCCGATGGCCATTGGACGATCTGGCTGGCAACACGCGCCGGGCTCGTTCGCCTGCACAACGATCACGTCGACGTGTTCGATCGCAGGCATGGGTTGCCGTCGAATGCGATTCGCGGACTGAGCGTGTGGCGCAGTCCCGATGGCGTCGAAGTGTTGTGGCTTGCTACCGAAAACGGCGTCGCGCGGACGATCGCTGGCGCGAACCAGTGGCAGACGATTTCGCTGCTCGGCGCGCGCGCCACGGGCGTATTCGGCGTACTGCCAGAAGCCGACGACAATGGCGGCGAACGACTGTGGGTGGCCGCGACAGCTGACGGACTCGGCCTTTTCGAAGACGGCCGCTGGCGTACGTTCTCGCAGTCGAACGGCGCGCTCCCGGACAACGACGTCCGCCTGATCAAGCGCATACCCGAAAGCGACGGCACGACCAGCCTGTGGGTAGGACTGCGCGGCGGCCACCTGCTTCGTGTCAGGAGTGGCCCGACGTTCGAGGCCGTCGACACACCTTGGCGCAGGACCCCCGCTGAAGCCGTGCTCGACGTGCTCGCGCGACAGGTGGACGGGCATTACGAGCGCTGGTTCGCGACGCGCCAATCGGGACTCTATCGCTGGCGCGACGGAAAGTGGGCGTCGTTCCGCCCGGACGACGGGGGCGGCCCCTGGCGCAGCACCGCGATCACCGAACAGCTCGATGCGCACGGTCGTTCGTGGTTATGGGCAACGAGCGCGCGCGGGTTGATGCGTTTCGGCGAGGAAAAACTCGCGTTGCTCGGAACCGAGATCGGCCTGCCCGACCTCGATCTGATCGGCATCGATCTATACGCCGACAAGGACGGTCGCCAGATTCTCTGGATTGGCAGCGCACATCACGGCATCGTGCGCGTCGATGTGACCGATCCGATGCATCCCGTCCTCGTCGCGAAGAAACTGCCTGCACCGCCGGATCCGACCGCCTACAGCGCGAAGCACGATTCGACCGGCCGGATATACATCTGCACGAACAACGGCATGCAGCTGCTGACGCCCGCTGGCGATACCGGAGGCGATTCATTCACCTCGCGCGTGTTCGCGCGCCGCGACGGCATGCTGCACGACGAGTGCAACACGAATGCCCAGTTCGTCGATCGACACGACCGCTTCTGGACCGGGACGCTCGGCGGCCTGACCGTATTCGATCCGGGCCGCGAGCTGCACGACCGGCAAGCGAAGCCGCTCAAGATCGTCGACCTGCGCATCGACGACGCACGCGTCGGTGACGGATCGGTTTCCGATGGACGCGTGCTCGTATCGCCCGGTGAGCGCGAGCTATACGTCGAATTCGCGCTGCTTTCGTGGCGGCGCGAGAACGAGTCTGCGTTTCGCACCCAGCTCATCGGCTACGAAACGGCGCCGAACGCGTGGAGTACGCAGAATTACCGCGATTTCAACGAACTGCCGCCGGGAGATTATTCGCTGCGCATCGAGGGGCGCGACTACGCGGGCAACATCAGCAAGGCGATCGACGTCGCCGTGACGGTCGCACCGGCCTGGTGGCAGCGGACGATCTCGCGCATTGCGTTCGGCGCGATCGCCTTCGTCCTGCTCTATGCGCTGCTGCAGTGGCGCACGCGCAGCCTGAAGACGCAGCAATCGCGACTCGCCGCGCAGGTCGCCACGCGCACCGCCGAGTTGCACGTTGCCAACGCGCGCCTGCTCGAACTGTCGTATCACGACGCACTGACAGGTCTCGCGAACCGGCGCCGGCTCCTCGAAACGCTCGATGCGATCCCGGTCGCGCACAGGGGGACGAGCACCGCGCTGCTGCTAGCCGACGTCGATCACTTCAAGAGCTACAACGACCGCTTCGGCCACCCCGCGGGTGACGAAGCGTTGCGTCGCGTCGCCAAGGCGATACGCGACAGCCTGCCCGCGCGCGCGCTCGTCGCGCGCTACGGTGGGGAGGAGTTTGCGTGCCTGCTGTCGTCGGCCGATGCGACGCAGGTGCTGGAAATGGCAGAACGCATCCGCAGCGAAGTCGAAAACTGCGCGATTCAGGTGCCGGGTGGCGAAGAAACCCATCCGATCACGATCAGCGTGGGCTTTGCGAGCAGGACTATCGAATCCGTCGCCGACGCCAACCATCTGCTGCGGGACGCGGACGTTGCCCTGTATCGTGCCAAGCACGAAGGCAGGAACTGCGTACGCGGTTGAGAGGCTTCGCCCTGCAGAGGCCGTGCTTGAACCAGCAGAAGTCAGCTCGACGCGACGCTGCGACTTCTCTCTTCGTCTAGGCCGGTGAGGCGAAGATGCCGAACTGGAATAGCCATCTGAACACGCGCTCGCAATCCTCTGTCCTGTCGTTTGTCCTTTCGCTGCCCTTGCTCGTCCACGCGGCCGCCGAGTCGCCCGTCGCGCCGGCCGGCCTTCAACGCGAGGTCGTGTTCATTGAATATTCGCCCTTGTCGCGCAGCGCAGAACTGATGCGGCGGATGCTGACGCCGCTGACTGTGCAGCGCATACGGCAATCGCGCGAAAGCGAGAATATGCGTGAGCAGGCCATCGACCTGGCAAACGAGAAGTTCGCGTTGTACGTGCCCGCGACCGCACCGCCCGGCGGCTATGCGCTGCTGGTCTACGTGCCACCCTGGGAAGAAGCAGTCGTGCCGAAATCGTGGCAGCCGGCATTCGATCAGCACGGCATGATCTTCGTCACCGCGGCGAACTCCGGCAATGCCGCCAAGATCCTCGACCGCCGTGAGCCGCTTGCGCTGCTCGCCGCGGAGAACGTCATGCGGCGCTATCCGGTCGACCCGCAACGCGTCTACGTGGGCGGCTTTTCGGGTGGATCGCGCGTCGCGCAGCGCATCGCCCTCGGCTACCCGGACGTGTTCCATGGCGCGCTGCTCAACGCCGGCAGCGACACGCTCGGCGATGCGACGCGACCGATACCGCCGGCCGACCTGTTCGGCCGGTTCCAGCAGTCGACGCGACTCGTCTACCTCACGAACAAGCAGGACGCGCTGCACGTCAGCATGGATCTCGCGAGCCGGCATTCGATGCAGGAATGGTGCGTGTTCGACGTCCGCAACGAAAACGCGCCCTGGGCAGGCCACGATGCGCCTGACGCTATCACGCTGAGCCACGCGCTCGGCATGCTCGACGTCCACGAAAACATCGATGGGGCGAAGCTCGCTGCGTGCCGCGCGCGCATCGAAGGCGAACTGGCCATGCAACTGCACGCCATCGATGCGCTGCTCGCGCAAGGCCGGCGCGACGAGGCGCAGAAACGCTTGTACGAAGTCGACGCACACTACGGTGGGCTCGCGGCGCCGCGCAGCACCGAACTGCAGTCCCGCATCGACGCGGACGGCTAGGTCCTGCCTCAGGTTCTTCACGAACCCTTCTCGCCCGGCGAGGTACACCGGGACGACCGCGCGGCAGCGTGATCGGCCCCACGCCTGCGCGCAACCTCGTGCGCGTCGATTCAGCCGCAGAATGCTATTTCCGCCACAGGTTCGTCAGGGCCTGCGCATACGGCGGTGCGGTCGGTTCGTGCATGAAGTAGGCGAAGATCGACGTCCACCCGGTCGCATGCAGACGCTCAACCCATCTCGCGAGATCGGCCTCGGCATAGTCTTCGAGCCGCAACCGCACGTAGCCCCAGGACGCCGTCTCGACGAGCGGCGGCGGCGCGTTGTCTTCGCGCTCGGATAGGCACAATGCGGCGCCGGCTGCGCGCAGGGCGGAATAGACATCTTCGTCAAACCAGCTGTCGTTGCGAAATTCGAACGCAGCCTGATGGCCTGCGGGCAGCACACCGAGGAACTCGGTCAGCCGTGGCAGATCCTTCTTCATGAAGGGTGGCAGCTGGAACAGGACCGGGCCACGCTTTGCGCCGAGCACCTCGAGATTCTTGTAGAGGTAACGGACCGGGTCCGCTGCCGTTTCGGCCTTCAGGCGCGCGTCGTGAGTGATGCGGCGCGGTGCCTTGATCGCGAATCGAAATGCCGGCGGCGTCGTGGCCGCCCAGTTCTCGAGCACGGCGACCTTCGGCGTCTGATAGAAGCTGTTGTTGATTTCGACCGACGCCAACCGCTCCGCGTACCAGGCGAGCATCGCCTCGGGCTTGATCTTTTCGGGATAGAAGTTGCCTTTCCATTCCTTGAACGAGTACCCGCTCGCACCAGCGAAGAGTTGCGCGGGAGTTGTCATCGGTCCGCCTCCATGTTCAGAATCCGATATGGCCAAAGGCAAGCTCAGCGAATATTCCGCCAAGCGGGCCTTCGATGCCACCCCCGAACCGGCGCCGAAGGCCAGCGATGCGGACAGCGGACCGCTCCTGTTCGTCGTGCAGCAGCACTCAGCGCGCAGGCTGCACTACGACTTCCGCCTCGAGTGCGACGGCGTGCTCAAGTCGTGGGCCGTGCCGAAAGGCCCTTCGCTCGATCGCAGCGAAAAACGTCTCGCAGTGCAGACCGAAGACCACCCCTACGATTACGCATCGTTCGAAGGCGTCATACCGCCGAAGCAGTACGGCGCAGGCGAGGTCATCGTCTGGGATTGTGGTGTCTATTCGCCAGACGAAGGCGGCACCTGGTTCCACGATCGCGCGCGCGCGGAAAATGAAGTCCGCGAAGGGCTCGCGAAAGGCAAACTCAGTTTCCTTCTGCGCGGCGAGAAACTGAAAGGTTCGTTCGCGCTCGTGCGCACGAAGGATGCGAAGACCTGGCTGCTGATCAAGCACAAGGACCGCTTCGTGACGACCGATGACGTCACCGTGCAGGATCGCTCCGTGCTGTCTGGCGCGGCGGTCGCCGACCTCAAGGTCGTGCCGGCGCACCGCATCGCGGCGGCGGATCTCGTGCCCGCGGGCGCGGTCCACGCGATGCCGCGCAAGCTGTCGCCGATGCAGGCGGAGATCGGCGCTGCCGTCTTCAACCGTACGGGCTGGGCCTGGGAGCCAAAGCTCGACGGCTACCGCGTTCTCGCGTTCATCGACGCTGACGGCGTGAAGCTGCTTTCACGCAACGGCCTCGACTTCACCCGCACGTTTCCGCGTGTCGTCGACGAACTGCGCGGACAGCTCGTCGACGGCATGATTCTCGATGGCGAACTCGTCGCTTTCGACGCGAGCGGAAAGCCTTCGTTCAATGCGCTACAGAATCGCGCGCAGCAGAAGAGCGAGCGCGAGATCGCGGTGGCGGACGCCACAACGCCGGTGATCTTCTACTGCTTCGACCTGCTCCACTTCGCCGGCGTCGATCTGCGCGGCAAGGTCTATCGCGACCGTCGGCGCTATCTCTCGCAGTGCCTGCTGCCCTCGCCGCTCGTGCAGCTCGTGCACGCGTCCGAAGACGGCGTCGCGCTGCATGACGCGGCGCTCGCGGCCGGATTCGAGGGCGTGATCGGCAAGCGTCTCGACAGCCGCTACGAAGCGGGTCGCCGGTCGGGCGAGTGGCTCAAGGTGAAGCCCACCCGGACCGCCGATTTCGTCGTCGGTGGCTATACGGCGGGCAAGGGTTCGCGCGCGGCGCTCGGCGCATTGCTGCTCGGCTACTGGGAGCGCAACAAGCTCGTCTACGCCTCGCACGTCGGGTCAGGATTCGACGCGCGTACGCTCAAGCAGACCCAGGCGAAACTCGACGAGCTGCGGCGCAAGACCTGTCCGTTCGTCGAAAAGCCGCCGACGAATGGCCCGACGACCTGGGTCGAGCCGACGACCGTCGTCGAGGTGAGCTTTCAGAGCTGGACCGAGGACGGCGCGTTGCGCGCGCCGGTTTTCGTGCGCCTGCGCGACGACATCGACGCGAAGTCCGTGCGGCGCGAAAAATCGCCAGCAGCGACAGCGAGCCGAATCGAAGCGCACAACGAGCGCGGGAAGAAGCATGCAGCGGGCGAACCGGCGCGCGCGACGAGATCGGTGACATCCTCGCCCAGCTCGACGAAGCGAAAAAGGAGTGCGTACTCGAGGTCGCCGGCGGTCGCATCAAGCTGACGCATCTCGATCGCGTCTACTGGCCGGCCAACCCCGGACTGCGCCAGCCCGCGCTGAGCAAACGCGACCTGCTGCGCTACCTCGCCCAGGTTTCGCCGTTCATGCTGCCGCATCTCGCGGATCGCCCGCTCACGATGATCCGCATGCCCGACGGCATCATGAAGCAGCGCTTCTTCCAGAAGCACTGGGAGCAGGCCCGCCCCGACTTCGTCGAATCGATCACCGTGTACTCGGGCCACAAGGACGAGAGCCACGACTATCTGCTCTGCAACAATCTGCCGACGCTGCTCTGGCTCGCGCAGTCGGGCACGCTCGAATTCCACATCTGGCATTCGCGTGCCGCGCCGGGCCCCGATGCCTCGTCGCAGGCAGCGACTATGCGACGTCGCTCGAGTCGCTGGAGGCATCCGTCCTAAATTATCCGGACTACGTCGTGTTCGACATCGATCCGTACATCTACTCGGGCAAGGAAGCGAAAGGCGCCGAGCCCGAGCTCAACACCGTCGCGTTCGAGAAAGGCAAGGAAGTCGCGTTCTGGCTGCGCGAACTGCTGCTCGGCATGTCGCTCGAAGCGATCGTCAAGACCTCGGGCAAGACCGGGCTGCATGTGTTCGTGCCGATCAGGCGCACGATCGATTTCGATGCCGCGCGGCAGGTCTCCGAACTCGTGGGCCGGCACCTGATGCGCCAGCATCCGAAGGACATCACGATGGAGTGGTCCGTGCCGAAGCGAACGGGCAAGATCTTCATGGATTACAACATGAACGTGCGGGGAAAAACGCTCGAACGTCGCGTATTCTCCGCGCGGCGAACCGGGCGCACCGGTGTCGATGCCGCTGACCTGGGACGAACTCGCCGACGCGCACCCCCTCGACTTTCGCCTGACGAATGTGATAGAGAAGCTAACCCGGAATGGAGATCGTTGGCGCAACGCTCTAAAAAACAAGCAGAATCTGGAGCGGGCGCTCGCGAAAAACTCGCCTTGACGCACCTGTACAATTTGAGGTGTCCGGACACTCCCCCGGGCATTCGTCGGAGAACATCATGGCTGCTCGCTCGATCGCAAGTTTGACCATCTCGTTCGGACTCGTGGCAATTCCGGTGAAGCTCTATTCGGCTACCGAGGCGAGTCGCACGATCTCGTTCAACCTCCTGCACAAGACCTGCGGCTCGCGCCTCAAGCAGCAGTATTTCTGCGCGAAGGAAGACATCCCGGTCGGACGCAACGAGATGGTGAAGGGCTACGAATTCGCGAAGGACCAGTACGTGATGTTCACGCCCGACGAGCTCAAGGCGCTCGAGGAAACGGGCACGCACGCGGCCGACATCACCGAATTCGTGCCGATCGCGACCGTCGACCCGGTCTTCTTCGACAAGGCCTACTACCTCGCCCCCGACAAGGGAGGCGCCAAACCCTATGCGCTGTTCACGAAGGCGCTGCGCGAATCGAAGCGCTGCGCGCTCGGGTCGCTGGGCGACGCGCGGCAAGCAATACATCGTGATGATCCGGCCGGTCGAGGACGGGCTCGTCATGCAGCAACTGCTCTACGCGAACGAGGTGCGTTCGATCAAGGACATCGACATCCCGACGATGGACGTGCGCGAGGCCGAGCTCAAGCTCGCGCGCCAGCTGATCGAGCAGCAGTCGAGCGCGAGGTTCGACCCGACCGCCTATTCCGACGAGGTCACCGAGCGCATCGAGGCGGCGATCCAGAAGAAAGTGGAGGGTCAGGAAATCACGGTGACCGAAGTGCCCGAAGGCGGTGCCCAGGTGATCGACCTCATGCAGGCGCTGCGCGCGAGTCTCGAGAAGAAATCGGCGGCGAAGGCAGGCAAGGCGCCGCCCGAAGAAGCCGCGCCAAAGACACGCAAGCCGCCCAAGCGCGCCGGTGGCGCCGCCCCCGCGCCCGCGACGGCCAGGAAGTCGGCGAAGAAGTGATCGCGAAAATCCCAAGTCATGCATCAGTACGGCGTCCGTGACGTCGAGAGACTGCTTGGCCTGCAGCGGAGCACGATTCGGGGCCTGATCGCCGCAGGCTTCGTGACGCCCGCGCGCGGCCCGCGCAATGCGTGGCTGTTCTCGTTCCAGGATCTCATCGTGCTGCGCACCGCGCAGGCGCTGGCAGCCGCGAACGTGCCGCACCGGCGCATCGTCAAATCGCTGCGCGAACTGCGCAGCCACCTGCCCGACACGATGCCGATGTCCGGCCTGCGCATCGGCGCGGTCGCCGATCGCGTCGTCGTGAGCGAAGGCGGCAATCGCTGGCAGGCCGAGACCGGACAGTACCTGCTCGGGTTCGAGGGCGATCCGGCGACCGGCTCGCTGAGCGTCCTCGAAAGCGCGCCCGCGGACGACCCGGACTGGCTCGGTCAGGCCGCCGCGCTCGAAGCGACCGATGTCGATGCCGCCGTACGCGCGTACGAGCGCGCGATCGTCGCCGACCCCTCGCACCTCGACGCACGGATCAACCTCGGCAGGTTGCTGCACGAGGCAGGGCGGCACGCGCAGGCCGAGCGCACGTATCGCGCGGCGCGGGCGATCGGCGAAGACGCCACGCTGATGTTCAACCATGGCGTGCTGCTCGAAGACCTCGGCCGCACGGCCGATGCGATCGCAGCCTACGAGGACGCGCTGCGGATCGACCCGGCGTTCGCCGATTCCCACTACAATCTTGCGCTACTCTACGAATCCGCCGGCAAGCCTCGCGACGCACTGCGACACATGGCGCGCTATCGTCGCCTTGTCGGCGAATCCAGTTGAGCCTCTGCCGTCATTTGCGCAGCATAGGCTCGAGTCGAGTCACATCACCGAGATCGCAACAACAAACCGCAACAACGAAATCACAACAATGGGAGGATGCTGATCGTGAAACGCACATCGTCTGCTCTCTTCATTCTCATCGCCGCACTCGGCTTTGCCGCGCACGCGCAGGACAGCAAGCCCGCAGCGGCCGCCGAGCCGAAACGCAACATCCTCGACAAGTACGACCAGAGCGGCGTCGAAGGCAAGGAAATCATCATCGGCACGGCGGAGTTGCCGCCCGGTGCGACGATCGGCTGGCACACGCACCCGGGCGACGAATCGGGCTACGTGCTGCGCGGCACGATCATCTGGAAGGTGCGCGGGCAGCCCGATCGCAACCTCAAGGCCGGAGACCACTTCTTCAATCCGCGCGGGTCTGTGCACAGCGTCACCTCGGTCGACGGCGGGGCCGTCGTATCGCACTGGATCGTCGACAAGGGCAAGCCGATGGCGGAACCCGTCAAGTAACTCGGCTTGAGTCTCATCCCGATTCGACTCAAAGGCAGTCGTGACGCGTTTCGCACATCGCAGCGGAACGCGGTCACATCCGATCGCTTGCGCCGCATGCGGGGGACCGGCATGCTATGTCCATCCGGCGCTGCAACGAGCCGGGAGGGGCGAACCGCGAAGACGAGTCGCCAGGGGTACCGCAGCCATCGGTCCACGCACGCCCAAACATGATTGAATTCGGACACAGCACGCACGTCGGGTTGCGCCGCGAGCACAACGAGGACACCTACTACGCCGATGCGGATCTCGGCCTGTGGCTCGTCGCCGACGGCATGGGCGGACACGAGCACGGCGAGGTCGCCAGCGCCCTCGCACGCGATACGCTCGTCTACGAAATCACCAACGGCGCGCCGCTCGCGCGGGCCGTGCAAAGCGCGGACGCCGAGATCATCCAGCATTCGAGCCGCAAGTCCGAAGCGCTGCCGATGGGCACGACGATCGTCGCGCTGCGCGTCACGGGTACGGAGTACGAGGTCTGCTGGGTCGGCGACAGCCGCATCTACCTGTGGAGCGGCTCGCTACGCCAGATCTCGCAGGACCACTCCTACGTGCAGGAACTGATCCAGCAGGGCGCGATCACGCAGGAGCAGGCGCGCACGCATCCGCACCGCAACGTCGTCACACAGGCGCTCGGCGTGACCGACCCGCAAAGCCTGCGCGTCGAGATCTTGCGCGGCACGCTCGCACAGGGCGAGCAGATCCTTCTGTGTTCCGATGGCCTCACCGAGGAAGTCGACGACGCGCAGATTGCCGAGGTGCTCGCGCGCAGCGATCTCTCCGCGCAGGAGAGCGTCGATCACCTGATCCTCGCCGCGCTCGATGGTGGCGGCTCGGACAACATCACGGTGATTCTCGTCCGCAACCGCTAACTTGAAGTAGCGTGCGACACGGATTTTTGCGGATGAGATCGATGCGGGTAGAGCCTTACGGTGATTGGCGCTATCGGCCTTGCCCGCCTTAGATCCGCTCAATCACGGGCGACGCTCTATCTGCACGACGGATAGAAATGCACAACGCGGATTTCGCGGATGAAAATCGACGGATCGAGATCCTCGATTGATTCGTCCGATCCGCTCTTGTCCGCGTTCGATCCGCGCAATCCGCGTCAACGCTTTTTTCGAAGCTTTCAGCCCGTTCAGGGCGCCGCCACACGCAGATTCTTCAGCGCGGAATTGAAACGCGGCATCGCGTAGTTGTTCTCGTCCTTGAGCGTATCGTTCAACGTGTCGAGCTTGGCCTTGCAGCGCAGCCGCCTTGTCCTTGTCCACCTTGCCGTCGGCTTCGAACGCAGTGACGACGGACTCGGCGGCCATGTAGGCCTGCTCTGCCGCCGCGTAGTCGCGGAATTCGCCGCGCGCGCCATCGGCGTCGATGCTTGCGAGAATCGCATCGAGGCTCGCCGTGTCGTAGTTGTACGCCGACACCCTGCGGCACGAGATCGGCCAGCGTCGCGCGCAGCTTGCGCGCCGCGGCGAAGGTCGCCTCGCGGCTCTGCGTCGTCGCGCGATGCAACGCGCGCGTCTCGTCGAGCACGCGCTGCGCCGCAGCCTTGTCGATCGGCGCGAGCACGTGACGGAACATCACGAGATTCGCGTCGTTGAGGCGCACGACGCCCGGACCGAGTCCGGTGCCCTGGCGCGGCCCCCACTTGTTGCCTTTGTATACCTTGTGGCAGGCGTGGCAGTCGAACAGCACGAGTTCGGGGAAGATGCCGTTCCAGCCGGTCTTCGGATCGACGAGCTGGTCGAGCAGGTTTTCGGCCGCGACGCCCTGGCCGACTGCCCAGTCGCGGACGCCGTTCCAGTCACCCTTGCGCTTGATCCAGCGCTCGCCGATCTTGTAATGCGGGTGCAGCCAGGTGAACGTGTCGAGTTCGAAAGAAAGCCGCGGGTGACCCGCGCCCATGATGCGGTGCGTGATCATGCGGTCTTTCGTGCCCATGTGGCACGACAGGCACAGCTCCGCGCGCTTGACCGGATTGTCGGTCGGATACATGCCCTTCGCGATGTTGTCGGCATGCGTCACGCTGCGGTCCGCGTGGGAATTGAGCCAGAGTTCGGCGCCGCCATGGCAGGCCTCGCAGCCGACGCCATCGCTGGTCTGGAAGCGTTCGCCCCGCGCTGCCGCGGCCGTGTTGTCGTTGTGGCAGTCGAGGCAGACCTTGGCCTGCGCCGGATCGCCGAGCCCGAGCTTGCCGGCGATGGATTTCGCTGCCGGCGTCGACAGCGTCGCGAAGGTCTTGGAGTGCGGATCGAATTCCTGCCAGATCGCGAACTCGTTCTGGGCGACGTCGGAATCGCGGAACGGCTGCGAGGCGCCATGGCAGACGCTGTTGCTGCAGGTGGCGACGCCGAGATGCTTGTGCGCGGCGATCGCGTCGACTGCACTGTCGGCCGCCGCTGCGGTACCGGCCCACAAACAAAAAACCAGACCCCAGATCTTCATCGCACTCTCCCCAGCTGGCCATCGGGCAAGGGCCCGTACTTGCTGCTTCGCGACTACTTCGTTGGAACCGGCAGTGGCATCCCGAATTGGCAACTTCGCTCGGTCGCGAAGTACGCCGGGATACGACTGAACCTGCCCCATTATGCCATTGTCCTCAGGGTTGCGCGCACCGATCGCGGCATTCCGAGGTCACGCGGGGCTCGCCCAGAGGCAGTGCCCCTTGCTCGCCCTGGCGATCGCTTCGAGGCGCGACGCATGCGCCGCAAGCTCGTCCGTATCAGCGCGGAAGACGCGCAGCGCGGGCCGTGTCGACAGGCCGACCGCGTCGCGTCGCACGCGGATCTGCGTGGCATCGCGCACGTCGAGGCCGAGGTCGCCCTGTCCCGCGGTCATCGCGAGATAGACGTCGACGAGCAACTGCGCGTCGAGCAGCGCACCGTGCAGATCGCGGTGGCTGTTGTCGACGCTTAGGCGCTTGCACAGCGCGTCGAGGCTGTTCTTCTGCCCCGGATACTTCTCGCGCGCGAGCGCAAGCGTGTCGAGCACGCTCGCCCGCTCGGCTATGCGCGCGGGCATGTCGAGACGGGCGAGCTCAGCGTCGAGAAAGCCGATGTCGAACGCCGCGTTGTGCGCGACGAGTTCGGCGCCGTCGATGAACTGCAGCAGCTCGACGACGATTTCCGCGAACAAAGGCTTGTCGGCCAGGAACTCGTCGCTGATCCCGCTGACCGCACGCGCGCCCTCGTCCATCGGTCGCTGCGGATTCAGATAGCGATGGAATTCGCGCCCGGTCGGGTCGCCGTTCGAGCAGTTCGACGCAGCCAATTTCGACGATGCGATGTCCCTTGCCTACTTCGAGCCCCGTTGTTTCCGTGTCGATGACGACCTGCCTCACCCGATCCTCTCCCTCGCCTGTTCTGCCTCCGCACGCGCGCGCTGGTCGACCTGTTCGTTCTCGGCGTGCCCCGAGTGACCGCGTGTCCACTGCCAGGTCACGCGGTGACGTTGCGCCGCGGCGCTCAGTCGCTCCCAAAGATCCTGGTTCTTGACCGGCTTGCGATCAGACGTACGCCAGCCGTTCTGGCGCCAGCGCGGCACCCACAATTCGATACCCTGTTTGACATATTGCGAATCGGTGGTCAAACGCACGATGCTCGCGCGCTTCAGCGCCTCGAGCGCGGCAATGGCCGCCATCAGTTCCATGCGGTTGTTCGTCGTGTCGGCTTCGCCGCCACCGAGCCATTTCTCGATCGCCTTGTAGCGCAGCAACGCCGCCCACCCACCCGGGCCCGGATTGCCAAGGCACGCACCGTCGGTAAAGGCCTCGACTTCGTCCTGCGCGGTCACGCGCACTCCCGATGCGCGCCGGGCGCGAGGCGCGGATTGAGGGCGAGTTCGCGCGCATTGCGGCGCAGGCGCAACGGCGTCAGGGCGCTGCGACGCTTGCGCGCAAGCAGCAGCCAGCTGCCGCCCACGCGACCGAGGATCGAGCGTCGCTCGTGCGGCGGCGACTCCTGTCGCGCGGCACTGCGCTGCCACGGCGACATCGCGCCGAGGAAGCGCGTCTGCAGCGTCTCGATGCCCTGACGCGCGAGGACCTGTTGCCAGGACTGCGCCGACTGTGGTCGCAGCGCGAGCGCCGCGCCGCTGGCCTTGCCCGCAAGCCAGGGCCGCCACAGGCTCACCGGATTGAAACCCAGCACGAGCGCAACGCCCTCGGGCGCAAGCACGCGCGCGAATTCGGACGCGCATTCGAGCGGATCGTCGACCCGTTCGAGGACATGCTGCGCGATGACGAGCTTGCAACTCTCGCTCGCGAGCGGCAGTTCCGTCGGCGCGCAGCGCAGGCGACCGGCACAACTGCGTGGCCCATCAACGGCGAGTTCGAGCGTCGTGCCGAGCAGATGCGGCGGCAGGTCTGTTGGCGCATCGGCGTGCGGGCGTACGAACAGGCCGAAGTTTCCGTAGATGCCGCTGAGGATCGGCGTCAGCGCGGCGAGTTCGAGCGCGAACAAGTGGCGCACGGGTGTGCTCGCATAGAAAGCGCTGGCGTCGGAAGGCATGTTCGGGACGGTGAGGACGACGCGGAATTAGAACAGATTGAACGGATTTTTGTAGGCGAGGCGAAAGTTAAAATTGTGTTATCGCAGCATGGCTAAATTCTGGCTAAACGAGGGCAAACTGATATAGTTGCCGCCCGTGCCGCGCACCAACCTGCGGCCTCGCCTATCCGCCGAATGAAGCATCGCCATCCGCACATCGTGGATTACGTAGAGTCGTCGCCGCGTCGCGACTGGCGACTCGCGGCCGCGAGCGCCACGTGCATTACGCTTGGCCTCGCGTGCCTGCTTCTCGCGGCCTGCAGCGGCAGCCCGACGAGGACAGCACCGAGCGCCCCGCCGCCCGAAGCCCCGCCGCTGCCGCAGCCGCCACCACCGCTACCGCAAGTGATGCCGCCCGCGCCTTCGGCAGCCGCCCCCGATCCGCTCGCCGGCCACGTCGCATCACCGTGGCAGCGCCTGCGCGACCGTTATGCGATGCCCGGCTGCAACTACAGCCCTGCCGTGCAGCGCTTCGCCAAGGCGATGGCTTCGAGCCCGCGTCACCTCACGGCGGCGCTGCATCAGGCGATGCCCTACCTGCTCGTCGCCACCGCGCAGATCGAAAAATACGACATGCCCGGCGAATTCGCGTTCCTGCCGTGGGTCGAGAGCAGCTACACGATGATTCCGCCGAACGGCGACGGCGTCGCCGGCATGTGGCAGCTCATGCCGCTCACCGCGCGCGAATCCGGCCTGCGGATCAACGCCGACTACGATGGCCGCCTCGACGTCTATGCATCGAGCCAGACTGCGCTGGTCCTGCTCAAGCAATACCAGGAGGAGTTCGGCGACTGGCGCCTTGCGAACATGGCGTTCAATGCGGGGGTCAACAGCGTGCGTCAGGCGCTCGCGAACCAGGGCGGCACGGCGAACACAAAAAGCAGGCATCTGTACCTCAATCAGACGACCGACGAGCATCTGACGAAGCTGCTCGCGATGTCGTGCATCGTCTCGTCGCCGGCGCGTTTCGGCGTCGTGCTGCCCGAACCCGAGCCCGACGACATTCCCACGCTCGTCACGCTGCCCGCGCCGATCGACCTGCGCCTCGCGGCACAGATCGCCGACATCGACTACGCGCAGATGCAGCGCTGGAATCCCGCCTATCTGAAGGGTCGCATGCCCGATGGCGGCCCGTACTACCTGCTCGTACCGGCGCCGCGCCGCGCTGCGCTCGAGCGCACGCTCGGCATGCTGCCGCAGTACGCCTGGCGCGACTGGCGCGACATGAAACTGCAGCAGGAACAGAAGCTCGACACGCTCGCGATGGCCTACGATCTCGACCCGCAGGCGCTTGCGACGATCAATCACGTCGACGTCGACGTGACCTTGCTCGCGGGGAAACGACTGCTGCTGCCTGGACGCGACAACAGCATGATCGCCGCGCTCGCGGTGCCTGCATCGCCCGCCGCCGCCGTCGCTGCCGACGCGGACCAGACCTGCACGGTGCGAGCGGGCGACACGTTGTGGGATATCGCGCGCCGCTATCGTCTGCGCGTCGACGATCTCGTGCAATGGAATCGCCTGCCACACAACGCGACGCTGCGCCTGGGCCAGCATCTGGTGCTGGCCGCGCCACACTAAGAGCGTGCCCGCGATGCGGCGATTCTCCACCGCCGCGACGCGACGGGATAGCGCGCGCCCAGTGCGCCGTATTCGCATCCGAGTCCGCCCGGTGGGTTAGAATTCCTCGACTCTGATACCGGTTTTTTGTCTGGAGGCTTCATGGGATTTCTGCACGGCAAGCGCGCACTGATCACGGGCATCATCAGCCACCGCTCGATCGCCTGGGGCATCGCCAACGCGATGCATCGCGAAGGCGCGCAGCTCGCGTTCACCTACGTCAACGACAAGCTCAAGCCGCGCGTCGACGAAGCCGCCAAGGCTTTCGGCTCGAATATCGTGCTGCCCTGCGACGTCACGAGCGACGCGCAGATCGAAGCGCTGTTCGCCGATCTCGGCAAGCACTGGGATGGTTTCGACATCCTCGTGCACTCGATCGGCTTCGCGCCGGGCGAGGCGCTCGCGGGCGAATTCCTCGACGGACTGACGCGCGAGAATTTCGCGATCGCGCACGACATCTCGAGCGTACAGCCTGCCGGCGCTCGCGAAGGCCGCGCGGCCGCTGATGAAAGGCCGCAACGGCTCGGTGCTCACGCTCACCTATCTCGGCGCCGAGCGCGCGCTGGCCAACTACAACGTCATGGGCCTCGCCAAGGCGAGCCTCGAAAGCGACCGTGCGCTATCTCGCCTACAACCTCGGCCCCGAAGGCACGCGCGTCAACGCGATCTCGGCCGGGCCGATCAAGACGCTCGCCGCCGCCGGCATCGCCAACTTCCGCAAGATGCTCGATCACGTCGAACAGAACGCGCCGTTGCGCCGCAGCGTCAGCATCGACGAGGTCGGCAACGCCGCCGCGTTCCTGTGCTCGGATCTCGCGTCGGGCATCACCGGCGAAGTGACCTACGTGGACGCGGGTTACAACACGCTGGGCATGACGGGCATCTGACGTGCTTGCGGTCGGCGGGCAGTAAAGAAAGGCGCCGATGAGGCGCCTTTTCTTGCTCAGCTCGCGCGCGGACTTACTGCAGCCGGTCCTCGGCGCGACTTGATCTTGCGGACTTGCGCAGGACGGTCGACGAAACCGCGCACCGCCTCGTTGCCGAATAACCCTGCGCGATCTGGTTGCGCGCGGCTTCGCGCGTCTTCGCGTCGAGCTTGGCCGGATCGCATCCTTGACGCCGGTCAGCGCCGCCAGTGCGTACGCGTTGTCGACGAGAGCGACCTCGGCGTTGACCGGCTTGCCTTCCGCGGGACGCGCGACCTTGAACATTTCGGCGACGAGCTTGCCGTCGAGGTTGGTCGCGTTGCGGCCGATGTCTTTCTCCTGTTCGACCTTCGCCTTCACGACCGCCGCGATCTGGTCGAGGCTCTCGCCCTTCTGCAGTCGCGCGAACAGCGTATCGGCCTGTTCCTTCGCGCGCTTCGCGACCTCGGCATCGACGAGCGTCTTGCGGATGTCTTCGCGCACGTCGTCGAGTGTTTTCGGCACCGCCGGCTCGTGCTGGTCGAGATGCACGAGCACGATGTGGTTCGGCTCGAGTTCGATCGGATCGGATGTTCCGCCTTCGCTCAGTACCGTGTTCGAGAACGCCGCCTTGATCACGTTCGGGTTCGCCGCGATGCCGATACCGCCCGTGCGCGCGAAGCGGCCGTCTTCTGCAGCGGCAGACCGAGCTACTTCGCGGCGGCCTCGAGCGACGGATCCTTGTAGATCGCATCGGTCAGCTTGCCGGAGATATCGCTGTAACGGCGCTCGCGCTCCGTCTCGAGATATTGCTTGGCGAGTTCGGCCTTCACGTCCGCGATACGGCTTGATGTTGCCCGCGCGCACGTCGCGCAGGTCGATGATGTGGTAGCCCTCGGGGGACAGCACCGGATCGGAGATGTCGCCCTTCTTCATCGAGAACAGCGCGTTCTCGAACGCCGGATCGGTGACGCCCTTCTCGAGCCAGCCGAGATCGCCGCCCGTCGACCTTGGAGCCGAGGTCGTCGGAATTTTCCTTCGCGAGCGCCGCGAAATCCTTGCCCGCCTTCGCTTCGGCAGCGATCGCCTTGGCCTTCTCGAGCGCCGCCTTCTGCGCCTCGGGATTCGCATTCTTCTCGACCTTGACGAGAATGTGCGAGGCCTGCCGCTGTTCTTCCTCGGTGAAGCGCGCCTTCTGGTCCTCGTAGCGCTGCTTGAGCGCTGTCTCGTCGGGCGTGATGTCGACCGCCATCTTCGCGGCGTCCAGTTCGACGTATTGCAGCGACACCTTTTCCGGGGTCAGGAATTCGCCGCTATGGGCCTTGTAATACGCTTCAATGTCGGCGTCGGCGATCTTGACGTCGTCTGCGGAGGGCTTTTCGAGCTTGATGTAGCTGAAATCGCGCGTCTGGTCGCGCAGGCGCAGATAGGCGCTGACTTCGGCATCGGTGACGACGATCGTCTGGGACAAGACCGGCCGGCAGGATGCGCTGACCGATGCTCTTCTCTATCTCCGCGCGATAGCTCGCCGCGCTGCGGCCATTCGCGCTGAGCAGCATCTTCGCGCGGTCCGCATCGAACTTTCCGTCCACCTGGAAGGCGGGCTCGTTGCGAATGACTTCGTCGACCTGGGACTTCGGCACCATGATCTGAAGCTTTTCGCTCGCATTCGCGAGCAGCTGCTGATCGATGAGCTGATCGAGCATCAGGCTCTTGCGCTGCGGCGTGTCGAAGACCGCGGGATCGAACTGGGGGCCCAGCATCTGCTGCATCTGGGCGCGATAGTTGTTCCATGCGTCGCGGAACTGGTCCGCGGTGATTTCCTTGCCGTCGACCTTGGCGACGTAGGTTTCATTTTGCGGACTCATGTACGACTGGATGCCGAAGAACCCGCCGAAAACGATGACGATGAGACCGAGGATGATCTTGGCAATGACGCCGGAAAACTTGTCGTGCAGTGTCTGCAGCATGGAGCTTCCGCTTCCTGGTAGTTGTCGCCTGCCGTCCGGGGACGCGGCGAGTCGAAATTCACTTTTATACAAAGTCGCATCGCTGCGACTTCGAGTCATCCAAAAAACAAAGGCGCCCTGCGGCGCCCGTGTTCCAAAAAATGGCGGAGTGGACGGGACTCGAACCCGCGACCCCCGGCGTGACAGGCCGGTATTCTAACCAGCTGAACTACCACTCCGCGCTTTCTGTGAAGAAACCCGGCAAGACTTCTCGCCGGGTTTCATGCGGCTACACCCGCATCATGTCTTGGTGGGTGCTGAGGGTTTCGAACCCCCGACCCTCGCCTTGTAAGGGCGACGCTCTACCGCTGAGCTAAGCACCCCTGACGGCCGCAACGTCGCGCGAAGCCGCGTTAGTTTAGGGCATCTTTGAGAGCTTTGCCAGCCTTGAACGAAGGATTCTTCGAAGCCTTGATCTTGATCTGCGCGCCGGTGCGCGGATTGCGGCCGGTGCGAGCGGCGCGCTTGCGCACGATGAACGTGCCGAAGCCGACGAGCGAAACGGTGTCGCCCTTCTTGAGGGCCTTTCTTCACGGTCTCGATGAACGCTTCGACGGCCTTGCCGCCATCAGCCTTGGTCAGACCTGCCGCATCGGCAACTGCAGAAACAAATTCAGCCTTATTCATCTAGTTCTCTCCCAAACGGATGGCGAGCGCATCGCCTGTGTAATCGAAATCATACGAAGCGTACTGAGCTTCGCAAATTGTTGTTTCTCAACCTGCGGCTTCGTTACCCCACGACCGCCACAGACAGTTTTGCTGTCAACTGGATCGCGGCGCGGACTTTATACCAGCCCCTCGAATCGCGCGCAACATCAAGCGTGGCGCGCTTTTCAGCGGTTTCGCAACCGAACAGAAAGCAATGCGCATTTTGACGTGCCGGAGTTGCTTGACAGCGTGGTGAAAAAATTCGCATGTCGAAGCGCCCCGCAATGAAGCGAGGCGCCTCCGAACTCAGTGGCGGGCGGGTCGTGCGCCGCGCCGCCGGCGTCTTCCTTCGCCGGTTCGCTTGTGGATTTTGCAGCATCTTCCACTTTTTCCACTTTCTCCACCTTCGGCGTCAGCGGCACGCTCGAGCGCGATGTCGAGCACTTCGTCGATCCAGCGCACCGGCTTGATCGCCAGCGATTCGGTGACGTTCTTCGGAATCTCGGCGAGATCCTTGTCGTTCTCTTCGGGAATGATGACGGTCTCGATGCCGCCGCGATGCGCCGCGAGCAGCTTTTCCTTGAGACCGCCGATCGGCAGCACGCGGCCGCGCAGCGTGATCTCGCCGGTCATCGCCACTTCCGAACGCACCGGCACCTTGGTCAGCGCCGAAACGAGGGCCGTGCACATCGCGATGCCCGCGCTCGGGCCGTCCTTCGGCGTCGCGCCTTCGGGCACGTGGATGTGCATGTCGAACTTCTGGTGGAAGTCGGGATCGATGCCGAGGCGCTCGGCGCGCGCGCGCACGACGCTCAGCGCCGCCTGGATCGATTCCTGCATCACGTCGCCGAGCTGGCCGGTATGGATCAGCTTGCCCTTGCCTGGCACGACCGTCGCCTCGATGCTGAGCAGGTCGCCGCCGACCTGGGTCCAGGCAAGCCCGGTGACCAGGCCGACCTCGTTCTGCAGCTCGGCGCGGCCGAACGTGAACTTGCGCACGCCGAGGTAGCTGATCGAGGTTCTTGCTGTCGACCGTGACCTTGCCGCGCTTCTTCGGCACCTTGTCCTGCTTCTTCGCCTTGTCGGCCGCGAGGGTGAGCTCCTTGACCACCTTGCGGCAGATCTTGGCCAGTTCGCGCTCGAGGTTGCGCACACCCGATTCGCGCGTGTAGTAGCGAACCATGTCGCGGATCGCGGGTTCGGACGATCGTGGATCTCGTCCGGACGCAGGCCATTCGCCTTGATCTGCTTGCTCATCAGATAGCGCTGCGCGATGTTGATCTTCTCTTCCTCGGTGTAGCCGGGGATGCGGATCACTTCCATGCGGTCGAGCAGCGGACCGCGGAATGTTCAGCGAATTGGCCGTCGCGATGAACATCACCTCGGACAGGTCGAAATCGACCTCGAGGTAGTGATCGTTGAACGCGTGGTTCTGCTCCGGATCGAGCACTTCGAGCAGCGCCGACGACGGATCGCCGCGGAAGTCCATCGACATCTTGTCGATCTCGTCGAGGACGAACAGCGGATTCTTGCGTGCCGACCTTGTTGAGGTTCTGGATGATGCCTGCCCGGCATCGAACCGATATACGTGCGGCGATGGCCGCGGATCTCGGCTTCGTCGCGCACGCCGCCGAGCGACATGCGCACGAACTTGCGGTTGGTCGCCTTCGCGATCGACTGGCCGAGCGAGGTCTTGCCGACGCCGGGCGGACCGACGAGGCACAGGATCGGGCCCTTCATCTTCTTCACGCGCTGCTGCACGGCGAGATATTCGACGATGCGTTCCTTGACCTTCTCGAGACCGAAGTGATCGTCGTCGAGCACTTCTTCGGCGCCATTCGAGGTCGCGGCGCACCTTGCTGCGCTTCTTCCACGGCACGCCGACGCAGCCAGTCGATGTAGTTGCGCACGACCGTCGCCTCGGCCGACATCGGCGACATCTGCTTGAGCTTGTTGAGCTCCGCGCGCGCCTTCGTCTCGATCGGCTTCGGCATGCCGGCCTTGTCGATCTTCTTGCCGAGTTCCTCGACTTCGTTCGGCGCGTCCTCGCTCTCGCCCAGTTCCTTCTGGATCGCCTTCATCTGCTCGTTGAGGTAGTACTCGCGCTGGCTCTTCTCCATCTGCGACTTGACGCGGCCGCGGATGCGCTTCTCGATCTGCTGCACGTCGATCTCGCCGTCGACGAAACCGAGCAGCATCTCCAGGCGATCGGCCGACGTCGGCCGTTTCGAGCACGCGCTGCTTGTCCTGCAGACGGATCGACAGATGCGCCGCGATCGTGTCGGCGAGGCGACTGGTGTCGTCGATGCCCGAGAGCGTCGTCAGCAGCTCCGGCGGGATCTTGCGGTTGAGCTTGACGAATTGCTCGAACATCGACACGAGCGAGCGCGAGACGACTTCGATTTCGCGCGCGCTCGCGCGTATAGACGGGCTCGAGCGTGCGCGCGTAGCCCGATCAGCAGGCCTTCGCGATCTGCGAAGCTCGAGACCTCGGCGCGGCTCGCACCCTCGACGAGCACCTTGATCGTGCCGTCGGGCAGCTTGAGCAGTTGCAGGACCGTCGCGACCGTGCCGATCGAATAGAGATCGGCGGCCTGCGGATCGTCGATATCCGGGCTGCGCTGCGCGACGAGCAGAATCCGCTTGTCGCCTTCCATCGCCGATGTCGAGCGCGCGCACGGATTTTTCGCGCCCGACGAACAGCGGGATCACCATGTGCGGATACACGACGACGTCGCGCAACGGCAGCACGGGCAGCTCGATGGATCGGCACTCGAGGATGAAGCGGTTTTTTCCATCACGGTTCCTGAATGAGAAATTCGATGAGAACATGGCTAGCGTGAACGCAGGCTGCACTCTCGTCAAGTGCGGTCATTTGGGTGTTCTGCAAGATTCATGCAGGCAAATCCACACGCGCAGCGCCGGCGTTCGCGGACAATCGGCGAAGATGCGACGCCGACGACGGTGACGTCGGAAGGTACGGTTTCGAGCGAATCGGCGGTAGCGTGCCGGCCGCGCGCGCCTACTCGGCTGCCGCGCGCGACTGCAGTTGCCGCGGTAGATCAGGTACGGCTCGGCCTGGCCGTTGATGACGGCGTCGTCGACGACGACCTTGCTGACGTGCTCGAGCGACGGCAACTCGTACATCGTGTCGAGCAGCACCTGCTCGAGAATCGTGCGCAGGCCGCGCGCGCCGGTGCTGCGCGCTTGAGCGCCTTGCGCGCGACCGCGACCAGCGCTTCGTTGCGGAATTCGAGCTCGACGCCTTCCATCTCGAACATGCGCTTGAACTGCTTGACGATCGCGTTCTTCGGCTCGGTCAGGATCTTGACGAGCGCCGCTTCGTCGAGTTCTTCGAGCGTCGCGACGACCGGCAGGCGGCCGACGAATTCGGGAATCAGGCCGAACTTGACCAGATCTTCGGGCTCCACGTCGGCGAGCACCTTGCCGACGTTCGTGTGCTTGCGTCTTGCTGCGGATTTCGGCCGAGAAGCCGATGCCGGTCGATTCCGAACGCTGCTGGATGATCTTCTCCAGCCCGCGAAAACGCGCCGCCGCAGATGAAAAGTATGTTCTTGCGTGTCGACCTGCAGGAATTCCTGCTGCGGATGCTTGCGCCCGCCCTGCGGCGGCACCGAGGCGATCGTGCCCTCGATGAGCTTGAGCAGCGCCTGCTGCACGCCTTCGCCGGACACGTCGCGCGTGATCGACGGGTTTTCGCTCTTGCGCGAAATCTTGTCGATCTCGTCGATGTAGACGATGCCGGTCTGCGCCTTCTCGACGTCGTAGTCGCACTTCTGCAGCAGCTTCTGGATGATGTTCTCGACGTCCTCGCCGACATAGCCGGCTTCGGTCAGCGTCGTCGCATCGGCGATCGTGAACGGCACGTTGAGCAGGCGCGCCAGCGTTTCGGCGAGCAGCGTCTTGCCCGAGCCGGTCGGACCGATCAGCAGGATGTTCGATTTGGCGAGTTCGACTTCGTCGCTGGCGCTGACGCGCTTCGAGCCGCTTGTAGTGGTTGTAGACCGCGACCGCGAGCGTCTTCTTCGCGCGGCGTCTGCCCGATCACGTACTGATCGAGCACATCCATGATTTCCTTCGGCTTCGGCAGGTGACTGCGCGCGCCGGCAGCCTTTTCCTCGAGTTCTTCGCGGATGATGTCGTTGCACAGCTCGACGCACTCGTCGCAGATGAACACGCTGGGACCCGCGATCAGCTTGCGGACTTCGTGCTGACTTTTGCCGCAGAACGAGCAGTAGAGAATCTTGCTGCTGTCGCCCGATCGGCTTTGCCGGTCGTCACTCATGCCGAACCCCGGATCCTTTGCAGATACATGTCAGTATTGAGAATAGCACAGCGGCGCCGAATCGCCACGGGCCTTGCCGACAAGTGCGACGGGCACAAGGACTTCGGCCCGGCTCAACGGCGTGCCGGCAACGGACCATGGATCAGGCCGTCTTGACCGCATCGGCCGGCCGCTTCTCGAGCACCGAGTCGACCAGCCCGTAGGTCTTGGCCTCGGCTGCGCTCATGAAGTTGTCGCGGTCGACATCGCGCTCGACCTGTCTCGATCGGCTGCGCCGGTGTGGTGGCCAGCATCTCGTTCAGGCGCGACTTGATCTGCAGGATTTCCTTCGCGTGGATGGCGATGTCCGAGGCCTGGCCCTGGAAGCCGCCGAACGGCTGGTGGATCATCACGCGCGAGTTCGGCAGCGCATAACGCTTGCCCTTGGCGCCGGCCGCGAGCAGCAACGAGCCCATGCTGGCCGCCTGACCGACGCACATCGTGCTGACGTCGGGCTTGATGAACTGCATCGTGTCGTAGATCGCCAGCCCGGCGGTGACCGACGCCGCCCGGGCTGTTGATGTACAGGTTGATGTCCTTGTCCGGATTCTCCGACTCGAGGAACAGCAACTGCGCGACGATCGACGTTGGCCATGTAGTCGTCGATCGGGCCGACCAGAACATGACGCGCTCCTTGAGCAGGCGCGAATAGATGTCGTACGCGCGCTCGCCGCGCGAGGTCTGCTCGACGACCATCGGCACGAGGTTGAGATTGCGGATCGGTTCATTGCGCATGTTCATGCGACCTTCTCCGTGCGCCGGCGCGTCAAGCCGGCGGACGCATCGCCTCGTTGAAGCTCAGCTGCCTGTTCGGTCACCTTCGCGTGATCGGCGATCCAGTCGGCGACCTGATCTTCCAGCACGCGGCTCTGCAGGCCGCTCATGAGTTGGGGATCGCGCTGATAAAGTTCAACCACCTGCTCGGGTTCTTCGTATGTCGACGCGATCGTCGCAAGCGTCTCGGCGACGCGACGGTTGTCGAGACGAATGTCGTTCTGGCGCGCGAGCTCGCCGACGAGCACGCCGGCGGCGACGCGACGGCGCGCGAGGTCGATGAACGCCTCGGCGACGCCGGTGCAACGTCTGGCCCTGCTGGCTGCGCCTGCTGCTGCGGCCTGACGCGCGAGGCGCTCGCGCTTCGCGCTCGACCATGCGCTTGCGGCAGATCGAGGCCCGGGTGCGCGTCGACGAGCTTCTGCACGACCTCGTTCTTCAGGCGCACCGACAGCACGCCCTTGAGCTCGCGCTCGAGGTTCGCGCGCACGTCTTCGCGGAACTTGGCGATGCCGCCTTCGCGGATGCCGAACGCTGGCGATGAAGTCGCATCGTCGATTTCGGGCAAGCTGCGATTCCTGCACGCGGATGATCTTCGACGTCGACCTGGGCCGTGCTTGCCGGCGAGCGCCGGCTCACGGAAATCGGCCGGAAACGCGATCGACGCCTGAACCTGCGTCGCCGGTCGCGTGGCTCGACGAGCGCATCCTCGAGCGTCGCTCGACCATCGCACCCGACCCGAGGATCGTCCCGACGCGGTCGACGCCTTCGGCCGGATGACGGAATGCACCGCCTGTCGCGCCCTGCGCCGAATATTCGAACAGCACCATGTCGCCGACCTGCGCGGCGCGCTCGACCGGGCGTCCAGACGCGGCGCTGGCTGGCGCAGCGTCTCGATCATCGTGTCGACGTCGGCATCGGCGACGGCCGAGGTCGGCTTGTTGATCTCGAGCTGGCTCGACGTCGACCGCGCCGACTTCCGGCAGCACTTCGAAGCGTGGCGGTGTATTCGATCTGGCCGTTGTCGGGGCGACCGGTCGTGTCGATCTGCGGCGCCATCGCGGGGCGCAGGTTTTCCTGGCCGACCGCCTGCTGGAAGCTGTTGCGGATCAGTTCGGAGATCGCCTCGCCGCGGATCTGCGCGCCGAAGCGCTGCTCGATCACCTTCGGCGGGATCTTGCCCGGACGGAAACCCTTGAGGCGCGACGCTGCGGCCGACTTCGGCCAGGCGCGATCGCACCTGCGTTTCGTACTCGTCCAGCGGGAATGCGAACCGTGAGTTTGCGCTCGAGGTTGCCGACGATTTTCGACCGAGACTTGCATGCTGGCTCCTTCAAATTCTCTTGTCGCAGCGCTCGCGGCGCCACGCCGACTACACAATATATATGCCAAGTGCGTGGTGCGAAAGGAGAGACTCGAACTCTCACGGGTTGCCCCGCTGGAACCTAAATCCAGTGCGTCTACCAATTCCGCCACATTCGCCTTCTTCAAACCGATGCTTCTGCCGCGGTGCAAACGGCAGCGTCTCCCGCCCCAAGCTCGCTTGGGAGAGAGAGCCTGGACTGAAGGCGTGCGCCGCGGCATCCGCGACGCCATGAGAGAAAGTGGTGGGCCGTCTAGGATTCGAACCTAGGACCAAGAGATTAAGAGTCTCCTGCTCTACCAACTGAGCTAACGGCCCCCCGTTTCAATCTGTTTGAAATGATACCGCGCCGGGCGCGACCATCACTCCCCTCGGCCACTTGCGGGAGAAAGCAAGCGGTGAGGACGCTCCGTTGTACCGCTTCATCGTGGTTGCGGAGCGCAACTACAAAATGGGGTGGACGAGGGGACTCGAACCCCCGACAACCGGAATCACAATCCGGTACTCTAACCAGCTGAGCTACGCCCACCATCGAAAAAATCGACTGGCTGGCGGCTCGATACAACCCATGCCACCGCCGAGCCGACAATTGTAGCGTATTTCGGGACGTGATTTACAAGCGGCGGGGCGCTGAAACCTGACACTCATCGAAAATCCCGTTGTCGGTTCCGGTCACACTCGAAGGACAGGCACTGCGCGTGCGCACGATCGCCTCACGACACGCTTCGACGCAGGCGGGGCCACCGGGCCCCACTATTTGTCGGGATCGACGTCGACCCCATTGACCATCGGTCGCCAACCTTTCGTGCGCATGCAGGTGTGCGCGTAGGCCACGCGCTGTCCGGTGTTCTGGTCGACATGGACCATCCCTGCTGAACTCGTGCATGCCGTGGTGTAGCCGGCGCCGGTGCATGAGGACTGCATCTCGCTGCCGCCCGTCGACTTGACGCTCGCAGGAATTGCCTGCACGGCTTCACGTTCGCATGCGTCGCCGTCGCGCTTGTGGTCGGCGTTGGCGTCCTTGATGTTCACCCACTGGGCGTTCGAAGGGATGCCGCCAGACTGGCACCCGGCCAGCGCTAGCATCACCCCGGCCGCAAGCAAAAGATTTCGCACGATGATCCCCTGAAAAACGCCGTCGCGGCGCAGCGGAATCCTAACCGAACGCCGTGCCGAAAATCCAAAAAAAAACCTCGCGGCGGCGACGGCGCACAGGACTCTCATCGAAAGGTTCAGCGTTGCGGTGGCGCGCCCGGCGGGACTCGAACCCACAACCGCCGGCTTAGAAGGCCGGTGCTCTATCCGGTTGAGCTACGGGCGCAGTGGCGCAAGTCTACTGCACTGTCGGTTGCCCGCTGCGGGCGAGTCGTGCAAATGGCCCGCTTTGCGCGAAACATATGAGTGGTCGGGGTAGAGGGATTCGAACTCTCGACATCCAGCTCCCAAAGCTGGCGCTCTACCAGGCTGAGCTATACCCCGGCGCAGCGATGAGCCAGTGGACCCTGCAGGTCCGCAACATCGCTTGGAAAACCGCGGCATACTAGTTGCGTAGGCAGGCCGAGTCAACGCGATGCGGTCACGCGACGCGACGGCGCTGCACTCCGCCGCGCGCATTTCCAACCCGGGCCCCGGACCGAAAGACAGCTTCGAATGACGACTTCGGGCACGCTGCGCTACGATGCCGTCCCCTCTGTTGCGGATACATCCCGATGAATCTCGAAGGAAGAAAAATCGCAGTGACGGGGGCGTTCGGCAGCCTCGGTGCGGCCGTGGTCGAGGCAGCCCTGGCGGCCGGCGCGCAAGTCGCCGCGATCGACCGCGCGCCGGGCCCGCACGCGTCGGATGCCGCCGCACTCGCCGGCGCGCAGCTGTTCGGCGACGTCGATCTCGGCGCCGACGGCGTTGCCGAAGCGACGCTGGCGGCGATCGGGCAGCGACTCGGCGGTCTCGACGCGCTCGTCAATATCGCCGGCACGTTTCGCTGGGAAACGGTCGAAAAAGGCAGCCTCGCGACCTGGGACCTTCTCTTCAACGTGAATCTGCGCACCGCCGTCGCCGCGAGCAAGGCCGCGATTCCGCTGCTGCTGCAGAGCGCGCACGGGCGCATCGTCAACATCGGCGCGGCCGGCGCGATCAAGGCCGGCAACGGCATGGGCGCCTATGCCGCATCGAAGGCCGGCGTGTTCAAGCTGACCGAGGCGCTTGCGGAAGAGCTCAAGGACCACAACGTCACCGTCAACGCGATCCTGCCGACGACGATCGATACGCCCGCGAACCGCAAGGACATGCCGAAAGCCGAGTTCGACCGCTGGGTGAAGCCGGCGCAGATCGCCGACGTCATCCTTTTCCTGCTGTCCGATCAGGCACAGGCGGTCACGGGCGCGCTGATTCCGGTCGCCGGGCGAACCTGACGAAGTCGCCTTGTCACGGCTGCGCCGGTTCAGGGCTGGGTTGGCGCGGCGCCCGGCGTCCGTCGCTGGGGAAACCGTGCTCGTCTCGCGAGCGACCCGCTTCAATCGACAACCAGCGCGCGAATTCGCCAAGCCTTTGTGGACCGGGCCGATGCCGGGCACGACATTCCTCTTTGCATGCGCGACGGCCTAGCGCAATGGCATGGAGCTGGAAATTTTCCGGCGACGTTGACATCTCCTGTCGTTGCCACACGAGAAGTACCATACTGTCATGGAACGGTCTGGCTGACGCACCAGAGCAAAGTCAGGCTACATCTGTCGCGGCATCCTCCCACCAGGAAACGGAGCTGGCATGAGCACCGATAAGACCACGGATGTTGATGGCGAGAAGCGCCTCTCCAACCACCTGCTCGAAGTGCTCATCCGCGCCGGCCTCATTCTGGCCCTGGTGGCACTGTGCTACCAGGTGTTCTCGCCCTTCCTCACCTTGATGGCGTGGGCGCTGATTCTGGCGGTGACGCTTTATCCGATGCATCAGAAGCTGGCGAACAAGCTCTGGGGGAAGCAGGGAGCGTCAGCCACGGTCCTGGTGCTGGCGGGCGTCCTGCTGATCGTCGCGCCCAGCGCGGTGCTGATGAGTTCCGTGGGCGATTCCGTGCAGGCAGCGATCGAGAAGGTTCAGAGCAACGAAGTGGACATCCCGCCGCCGCGCGAGAACGTCGCATCATGGCCGCTGGTTGGCAAAAAGATTTATGCCGTATGGAGCAAGGCCCACGCTGACTTTCCGGCCTTCATCAAGAGCATGCAGCCGAAAATCGGCGACATCGCCAAGGGCGCCCTCGGGATGGTGGCCGGCATCGCCGGTGGGGTTCTGAGCTTTCTCGGCTCGCTGATCATCGCCGGCATCATGATGGCCTTCGGCAAAGCAGGCGCGGGGGCCTGCCTCGCCATTTTCGAGCGCATCGTTGGCCCAGCCAAAGGCGCCGAGTTCACCAAGCTATCCACGGCAACCATCCGCGCGGTCGCCCTGGGGGTCATCGGCGTCGCCTTCATCCAGGCGATCATCGTCGGCATCTGCCTGCTGGTCGCTGGCGTGCCTTGGGCCGGCGTACTGGCAGTCATCGTGCTGGTGCTGGGTATCGCCCAGATCCCGGCGCTGCTGGTCACCCTGCCAGCGATTGGCTATATCTGGACCGCCGACGGCTATGGCAGCGTCGAGGCGGCCATCTACACGGTGCTATTGGTCGTGTCCGGCATGACTGACAACGTGCTCAAGCCGCTGATGCTGGGCCGCGGCGTTGATGCGCCGATGCCTGTCATCCTTCTCGGAGCACTTGGCGGGATGGCCGTTGGCGGCATCCAGGGGATGTTCGTCGGCGCCGTGCTGCTTGCGCTTGGCTATCAGATCTTCATGGGCTGGGTTGCTGACCAACAACAAGCCGCCTGAAATCGGCGAACCTTCACAGCCAACGGTTGCGATGCCAACGCGATGGAAGCATCCGCCACTGAGCCGCCACCTCGTTGTACCGGTGGCGGCGGGGCTGCTCAGTGCCTGCACCACGCGCAGGCCGAACTATAGTGGCCCCGATGTGCCCTGGCTTGAGAGCTGGTCCAGCAAAGCGCCCACCCCTGCCGCGCAGCCGACGCCGGCTGCAAAGCGCCCGGAAAACGAAACATGGTGGCGCTATTTCAACGATCCTGTTCTCGATCACTTGATCGCCGAAGCACAGGCGCCGCAACCCCGGCGTGCGGCTGGCCGGGCTACGCATTCTTGAAGCGCGAGCGCAGCTGGGCATCGCGGGCAGCAAATCGCGTTCCAATACAGCTCGGTTCCGGTAAAATCGCGGGCCCTCGGCGCCGTGCGCCGCCCTCTTCCCTTCCCTCGAGAAAATTCATGAGTTCCCACATCTCCAACGTTCGTCCCAAGGCTGATCAGGTACTCGTCGACATCGTCGACTACGTGACCAAATACAAGGTCAAGTCCGATCTCGCCTACGAGACCGCGCGCAACTGCCTGATCGACACGCTCGGCTGCGGCCTCGAGGCGCTCGAATATCCGGCTTGCACGAAACTGCTCGGACCGATCGTGCCGGGTACGGTCGTACCGAACGGCGCCAAGGTGCCCGGCACGCAGTTCCAGCTCGATCCGATCCAGGCCGCGTTCAACATCGGCGCGATGATCCGCTGGCTCGACTTCAACGACACCTGGCTCGCGGCCGAGTGGGGCCATCCTTCGGACAATCTCGGCGGAATTCTCGCCGTCGCCGACTGGCTGTCGCGCAACGCGCTCGCGTCCGGCAAGAAGCCGCTGACGATGAAGGACGTGCTGACCGCGATGATCAAGGCGCATGAAATCCAGGGCTGCATCGCGCTCGAGAATTCGTTCAACAAGGTCGGTCTCGACCACGTCGTGCTCGTCAAGGTCGCCTCGACCGCCGTCGTCGCCGAGATGCTCGGCCTCACGCGCGACGAGATCATCAACGCGGTCTCGCTCGCGTGGGTCGATGGACAGAGCCTGCGCACCTACCGGCACGCGCCGAACACGGGTTCGCGCAAGTCCTGGGCCGCCGGCGACGCGACCTCGCGCGCGGTGCGTCTCGCGCTGATCGCGAAGACCGGCGAGATGGGCTATCCGTCGGTGCTGAGCGCCAAGACCTGGGGCTTCTACGATGTGCTGTTCAAGGGCAAGCCGTTCGCGTTCCAGCGCAAGTACGGCAGCTACGTGATGGAAAACGTCCTCTTCAAGATCTCGTTCCCGGCCGAATTCCATTCGCAGACCGCGGTCGAGGCCGCGATGACCCTGCACGGCGAACTGGCCAAGCTCGGCAAGTCGGTTGCGGACATCAGGAAGATCACGATCCGCACGCACGAGGCCTGCATCCGCATCATCGACAAGAAGGGCCCGCTCAACAATCCGGCCGACCGCGACCACTGCATCCAGTACATGGTTGCCGTACCGCTGATCTTCGGCCGCCTCACCGCGGGCGACTACGAGGACAGCATCGCGCACGATCCGCGCATCGACACGCTGCGCGACAAGATCGTGTGCGTCGAGGACAAGCAGTTCACGAAGGATTACCACGATCCCGACAAGCGCAGCATCGCCAACGCGCTGACGGTCGAGTTCAACGACGGCAAGAAGCTCAAGGAAATCGTCGTCGAGTACCCGATCGGCCACAAGCGCCGCCGCAAGGAAGGCATTCCCGTGCTGGTCGAGAAGTTCAAGACCAATCTCGCGCGCCGTTTCCCGGTCAAGCAGCAGAAAGCGATTCTCGACGTCTCCCTCGATCAGAAAACGCTCGAGACGATGGCGGTCAACGAATATGTCGATCTCTACGTGATCTGAAGCTACGTCGATCTCGGACCGAAGCTATGTCGATCTTTGCATGGTCTGCGTCGTAACCGTTCTTGCTCGTCATTCCCGCGAAAGCGGGAATCCAGTGACTTTTCGACACCGTCAAGACGAAGGCACTGGATCCCCGCGTTCGCGGGGATGACGAGCCTTTCAGACGGGCCTTTGAGACGAGCCTCTAAGGACAAGCCTCTAAGGCGAGCGTCTAATGCGCGAGCCTTAAGACGAGTTTTTAAGCGTTGTCATTCCCGCGAAAGCGGGAATCCAGTGACTTTCCGGCACCGTAAAGACGAAGACACTGGATCCCCGCGTGCGCGGGGATGACGAGCGCACGAAGGCGTTTTGCTGTCATGTCATTCCCGCGTTCGCGCGGATGACGTGCATTGGTTACGATTCAGTCCCGCAGTCGGAGTCAACATGGCCTCTACCCTTCCCGCAGGCGTCGCGATCAACGCCCCGATGCATCCGCGCTTCGACGAGATCCTCACTCGCCGAAGCACTCGCGTTCGTCGCGAAACTGCACCGCGCGTTCGAGCGCGCGACGCCAGGAACTGCTCAAGGCGCGCATCGACCGCCAGGCGCGCATCGATGCCGGCGAAATGCCGGACTTCCTCGCCGAGACCGAGGCGATGTCCGCGACGGCGACTGGAAAATCGCGCCGCTGCCGAAAGCGCTCGAATGCCGCCGCGTCGAGATCACCGGTCCTGTCGAACGCAAGATGATCATCAACGCGTTCAACTCGGGCGCCGATTCGTACATGACCGACTTCGAGGACTCGAACAGTCCGAACTGGTTCAACCAGATCCAGGGCCAGGTGAATCTGAAGGACGCGATCCGCCGCGAGATCAGCTTCACCAACGAAGCCGGCAAAAGTCTACAAGCTCAACGACACGATCGCGACGCTGCAGATCCGCCCGCGCGGCTGGCATCTCGACGAGAAGCACGTGACCGTCGACGGCCAGCGCGTTTCCGGCGGCATCTTCGATTTCGCGCTCGTGTTCTTCCACAACGCGAAGGAACAGATCAGCGCGCGGCTTCGGCCCGTTCTACTACCTGCCGAAGATGGAAAACCATCTCGAGGCGCGTCTGTGGAACGACATCTTCGTGATGGCGCAGAACGAACTCGGCATTCCGCAGGGCACGATCAAGGCGACCGTGCTGCTCGAAACGATCCTCGCGACGTTCGAGATGGAAGAAATCCTGTACGAACTGCGCGAACATTCGGCCGGACTCAACGCGGGCCGCTGGGACTACATCTTCAGCGCGATCAAGAAATTCCGGAACAAGCCCGGCTTCTGCCTCGCCAATCGCGTGCCATCAACATGGAAGTGCCGTTCATGCGCTCGTACGCGCTCGCGCTCGTGCAGGCGTGCCACAAGCGCGGCGCGCCGGCGATCGGCGGCATGGCGGCGCTGATTCCGATCAAGAACGACGCGGCCGCGAACGAGAAGGCGCTGGCCGGCGTGCGCCACGACAAGAAGCGCGACGCGAACGACGGCTTCGACGGCGGCTGGATCGCGCATCCGGGCCTGGTGCAGATCGCGATGGAGGAATTCAAGGCGCGTGCTCGGCGACAAGCCGAATCAGTGGGGAAAGCAGCGCGAGCGAAACGTTCAAGGCCAGCTGATTTTCTCAACTTCGTGCCCGAGCAGCCGATCACCGAAACGGGTGTGCGCAACAACATCAACGTCGGCATCCACTATCTCGGCAGCTGGCTCGCGGGCAACGGCTGCGTGCCGATCCACAATCTGATGGAAGACGCGGCGACGGCGGAGATTTCGCGCTCGCAGGTGTGGCAGTGGGTGATCAGCGACAAGGGCGTGCTCGACGACGGCCGCAAGGTCGACGCGGCGTTCGTGCGCGCGCTGATCCCCGAGGAACTCGCGAAAGTGAAGGCGACCGTGACCGCCGCAGGCGAGGACGTGGCGACCTACGAACAGGCCGCGAAGATCTTCGAGGACATGTCGCTCGCGAAGGATTTTCCGGAGTTCCTCACGCTGCCGCTGTACGAGGCGATGGCCTGAGGCGACACCGCGCACTCATTTCTTGCGCGGCAGCCTGTGCGGCGTCAGCGACGGCGGGTCGCTCGCGGGGAAACTCTCCTCGGACGCCTCGTCAGCGCGTTCGTCGTCGGTCATCGGTCCGTCGTCGAGAAGCGGGTTGCCTTCGGGCGCGGATGGCGGCTTCGGGGTTGGCGTGGGCGCAGTCATCTCGATTCTCCAGCATGCGCTCGGCAGAGCAGGCCGGATGATCGTAGCAGGGCATCGAGGCAGGATGATTGCTGCCGATCGGACTCGGGAGCTCGGTTGGCTCGATGGGTTGGCAAGGTGCGCGACGCGCGCACAGGCAGGGGCGGCGTCGCGACAGGTTTCGTCCGCCGAAAACAAAAACGCCAGCGGGGCTAACCCACTGGCGTTTCTGATCTTTCAAATGGCGCGCCCGGAGAGATTCGAACTCCCGACCACCAAGTTCGTAGCCTGGTACTCTATCCAGCTGAGCTACGGGCGCAGTGAAAGCGTTAAGCGAGCCGGCAATTATTCCAGCACTGGCCGTCGGCGTCAACCAAACGTTGAACGCGTCGTGCGTGGAGCTCGCGCAGCCTGCGCGCAGTCCCCGGCGTCGGTCGACAGCCTAGGTCCTCCTCCGACATCTCCGAACGTCATTTCGTAGACCGCCGCGGCAAGCGCCCGCCTGCGACTCTTGCGCCCGGGCGGAGCCGCACACGCAAACCCCATCGTTCCGCGATCGGCAAATTCGCACGCGCGGTATACCCGCGACGGATTTCGGCATAGGCAACGATCGGCTACGCTGCACGCATGAGCAACAGCAGCTTTTTCTGGCACGACTATGAAACGTTCGGCATCGATTCCAGGCGTGACCGCCCCTCGCAGTTCGCCGGGCAGCGCACGACACTGGAACTCGAGCCGATCGGCGACCCGGTCTCGTTCTACTGCAAGCCGTCGCGCGACGTCCTTCCGCATCCGGTGTCGGTGCTGCTGACCGGCATAGCGCCGCAGCTCGCCGAGCGCGAGGGTTTCATCGAAGCGGAATTCGCGGCCCGCGTCCACGACGAGCTCGCGCTGCCCGGGACCTGCTCGGCCGGCTACAACTCGATGCGTTTCGACGACGAGTTCACGCGCCATCTTCTGTACCGCAACTTCTTCGAACCCTACGAAAGGGAGTGGAAGGACGGCAACTCGCGCTGGGACCTCATCGATCTCGCGCGCATGTGCCATGCGCTGCGACCGGCCGGCATCGAATGGCCGCGGCGCGTCGACGGCAAGCCGAGTTTTCGTCTCGAGGATCTCGCATCGGCGAATCACCTCGTGCACACGCGCGCGCATGACGCGCTGTCCGACGTCGAGGCGACGATCGCCCTCGCCCGCCTGATCCGCGTGCGCCAGCCGCGCCTGTTCGACTTCTATTTCGGCCTGCGCCGCAAGCAGCGCGCGTTCGAACTGCTCGACTACGTGCGGCACGAGCCCGTGCTGCACATTTCCTCGCGCTATCCGGCCGAACGCGGCTGCCTCGCGATGATCGCACCACTCGCGCGCCATCCGATGCAGCCGAACGGCGTGATCGCCTTCGACCTCGACAGCGATCCGACCGAACTGATCGAACTCGACGCCGACGAGATCGCCGATCGCGTCTTCACCGCGCGCGCCGACCTGCCCGAGGGCGTCGAACGCATCGCACTCAAGACCGTGCACGCGAACAAGGCGCCAGCGCTCGCGCCGCTGTCGGTGCTGCGCGGCGTCGACGTCGCGCGCATCGGACTCGACGTCGACCGCTGCCTGCGCAATCTCGAACAGATTGCGCACCGCCGAAGGCGTCGTCGAAAAAGTCCGCAACGTATTCTCGATCGCCCACGACAAGGCCGCCGCCGTCGACCCCGAACTGGCGCTGTATGGCGCTTTCGCGAACGACGCGGACCGCCGCCTGCTGCGCGAAGTGCGCTCGACGCCGCCAAGCGGGCTCGCGACGCGCACGTTCCCGTTCATCGACGCGCGCTTCACCGACCTGCTGTTCCGCTACCGCGCCCGCAACTTCCCGCACACGCTGAGCACGGAAGAACACGCACGCTGGAGCGAATTCCGCACGCACAAACTGACGACGAAGACCGAGACGACGACGCTCACGCTCGCCGAATACTTCACGATGGTCGACGTCCTCCGCGCCGAGCCCACGACCACACCCGAAGGCCAGATATTGCTCGACCAGTTGCAGGATTGGGGGTTGCAGCTCTCGCCTTGAGCGGAATTTGGCTGACCGGAATTCGGTGGCCCGGTCGCGTGAAGGGAGAACGCCGCTGCATACCGGTCAAGGTCGCGATTGCGAGTGGCGCTGCGGCCATTTGTCCGGCTATTCGATGGACTAAAACGTGTCCGGCGACACCGAAATCTTGCGACAGAGCCCTTGACGGGGCTCGCGCCGTCACAGAAAATAGGCGGCTCACTAGAACCTTTTCAATTCCCCGATAGCTCAGTCGGTAGAGCAAGTGACTGTTAATCACTGGGTCGGCGGTTCGAGTCCGTCTCGGGGAGCCAATAAAATCAAGGGCTTGCAGCAATGCAGGCCCTTTTTTATTGCCAGCAGATTCTCCAAGTGAGATACTTAGCAGGATACTTTGATAGGTCGTCGTGAATTGCAGGCATTTTTCAGCCCATTTGAGGAGCCTGACCGTGAGCGAAAACACCCCCGAACGTCCTCTGCGCTTCCTTCGAATCCCCGAAGTGGTTGCGATGATTGGTTTGTCGCGGAGCACGCTGTACAGCCTTTACGCGCGCGGACTATTCCCGAGGCGGGTATAGCTCACCGAACGCACTCCGTGTGGGTGGAGAGCGAGGTTCTCGACCTGGATGAACGTGCGCATTGAGGCGCGTCGTCACGAGCTGTAATACGATGGCACGCGCAAACGATCGGATTTGGAAAGAACATCGGGGGGCGGACCAGGGTTGCGCGCCCATCAAAATCCCGCATTCTGTCGCCTCTGCAATGCCTGCGGCGTCATTCGACGCCCTGCCTTGCTCGGCGTAGATGAGCCCCCCCTCTTAGGGTGGGCACTTTAATTTCGCTATTCGATACTCTGCTAGGTTTCCAAGGGGTAACACAGTTCGCGGTTCAACAGATTCTCTTGGAAACCGTACTTACCGAGACAACAACGGCAAAATCACTCGCGGGTCAATTGATGCTTTTGGCGATCCACCTATCGCGACAACAATGGTGGCACCGTTCGCTCGAGCACCGATTCCTTCGGCAATACCATGTACCGCTCCAACAACGGCAAGTACTTTACGCTGCACCACAATAGCTTTGGCAACACAAGCCGGTAAGTCGCCTTACAATTCTCTCGAGCCGACCCTTTCGCTGATCCACCTCGACCGAATCGACAAATGAACCCATCCACTGCGTTCTCAAGATACGACGACTTCCAACAGGATGCGGTTTCCTCCTTGGTTGAGGATTTTCGCAATCAGCCAAACGGCCGCTTCCTCTTGGTCATACCGACCGGAGGTGGCAAGTCGTTACTGCCGTCAAGGCCGTGAATCAGCTTTTTGCTGAGGGTGTTTTGGTGGGCGAGCGCGATCGAGTATGGGATCGCTCACCGGGCGGAGCTGCTTACCCAGGCCAGGGGAACCTTTGCCCAATTCGAGCAACGATTCCCGACAAACGATCGTTTGCCGGAAACGTGGTATTCCACATGATCACAGGCGCAAGCCAACTGCTTGCCAAGACTCCATCGATCCGCTTGGTCGTTATCGATGAAGCGCATCATGGGGCTGCCAATAGCTACCTGCCGCTGTTCGAGCGGCCTAGCGTGGGTGTTTTAGGATTGACTGCGACGCCAACGCGCCATGACGGCAAGCCCCTCGAATTTGAAAGGGAATCCTATTCCATAGGCTTTCCTGATTTAGTCGATCGTGGGGTAATACTTCGTCCGGAAGTTAGGCGCGTCGGTGGCGGCGTCTTCGGGGTTAGAGATCTCGAGGATGCCAATTTTTTGGAGGCACTGAACACCGACGCACGAATAGAGACAAATCGCTCAGGCACTGCTCGCTTCGCCAGACGAGTACAAGAAAGTCGTGATCTATGTTGGCACGAAGAAGCACGCCGAGAATCTCGCTACGGTTCTGAATTCATCTCCGCTCCGCGATTTCTACGAGTCAATCTCCTACGTTCATGGCAGCCGAAACAGCGCGGGCCTGGACCGGGAAACGTTCCTCGCGGGAGAGAAGAAGCGAGCTCGCTCAAATACTTGTCAATGTACAAGTCCTGAGCGAGGGGTATGACGACCCCACAATCAACACTGTCGTTATGGCGACACCTACACGGTCGAAGCTTATCTACATGCAGGCCATTGGGAGGGCGATTCGCTTGGACCCAGATGACGATTTGAAGAGGGCCTTCGTAATCGAGGTTGCCGATGAGCTTCCGAACATTCGATACCGCATCGACAATCGCTGGCTTTACTCAGACATATCGGACGCCTTGGAGCCGGCAGTAAGAGACGTAGAGTTCAGTACGGCCGCTGACTTTCACCGGGTGCTACGGGATCTGTACGCTGAGTACCACGTATCAGCTGAGCATGGGGTTCTTCCGGAATCTCCGGATGGGTCCCGCTACGGCCTCCTGCTATTCAAGGTGTACAGGGGTGTCGGCGACTACACGCACGTCCCATTGCTTATCGACAACACTAATCGCTTACAGATTAGCAACTTCTATAACTTCTTATCCGAAAGAATGTCGGTCCTTGCGCGAGCCGAGTCAACTCCGCCCAAGCCCTAACCATGGCACGCGTTGAGCAATTGCGGCCAGCACTATCTGACGCCATGCGGCGAGCAATCTACGACGCGATGTGTAACTGTGTATCGACCAGCGCAGATTTTGTTACTGCCATGCCGTGGGTTCGTTAGGTCGCATTACGCTTCCGTCGTCACTCCTTGCCCGCTGACCTCACGGCATTTGTGGATGACATGATCAACAAGGAAGAGATCATTGAAACGATCCTGCGCCGTGAGTATCTACCGGGCAGCGTCTTAGTTCGTCTTCCACTGCCATTGGTAGGGTCGATTGGACGAATCCTCACTGAGTTCGAATTCAACAGTGTTGACGCCCTGATTGGAACGCTGCGGCAGATCAAGTGTGCACCAACAGTTTACGACCACCGAGCGGATGTTAGAGCTCTGCTAGACAAGACCGTATTGCCATTGCCGATGGGCGATGCACAGTCTCTCGTGCTGATAGTGCGATCCTCCGAACCTTATTTTTATTCGCTTTGACCAGGAACCGACTCCGATGCACGAACTCGTACCGAAACTCAAACCGATAAGGGTGGATCCCTGAAAGCTCATTCTTGACCCGAACAATCCGAGATTCGTGACAAGTCAAGACGAACATGTTTCATACGATCGGATAGCTGATGCGTCGGAGATTGTTCGAACAACCAAGCGAATGTCGGGCAACAAGGATGACTAGTATCGGATCGAACCGTTAGTAAGCTCAATCCTTAGCAACGGATGGCAGCCGATAGATTCCATCTTCGTTCGCCGATACAAGAACACGGACCGCCATGTGGTTCTGGAAGGGAATAGGCGTGTAACTGCTATCAACGAACTTCTCACCCGCGTAAATACACTCAGGATTTGCAGGACTCCCTTGCCTCAATTGAAGTCATGGAGATCCAAGGTGACTGATCGGAAGAGGAATTCGAGCGGCGCGTCGCCTATCTGCTGGGAGTTCGCCATCACGGAGCTCTAAAGCGATGGAGCCCGTTCGCGCAAGCGCGAAATATTTTCAAAACCTATGTCGAGTATGCGGGGGGTATCTCTCTGAAGACGAATTTCAATGGGATGAGTCTATTGCAGAAAAAGTGGCGACTGCCCTGAGCATCGAAGTCGATCAGTGACCTGAGCGGCTGGCGGGTTGACCGGGCAATGGTAAGCGTCGCTACGCTTCCTGAAGTGGGCGCATCGAGGTTCGGTGACCAACTACTCATTGTTTAAGGAGCTGCTTGCGCGTCGCCAAGGGCCGCTAGGCAAGTATATCGAGCAAGATCCCGATACCTTGGCGCTTCCCGACGAGTCGGCCAAACGCATGGACGATTTGTGTCACTTCTCGATTGACCGAAAAGGTAGCCCGATCAAGAATCCGCAAGAGTGGCGCTCGCTGGAGAAGATTCTGAAGGACGAAGACGAAGCAAAGCGAGCTGCCAGCATCGCGAGAGTTGAGAAATCTAAGGAACAGCCGAGCATAGTTTGGGCTCAGCGCGCGGAGGAATTGAAGAAGTTGGAATGGTCACGTTGGCTCGAAAGGGTGAGCGCGATATTAGCCAAGGTGCCGCTGGGCGACATTAATTTGGAAGATTCGGAAACCGTTGGGGTCGTAAACCGCCTCGCGTCGCACATCGATGACCTGCAAGCGCGCGTGCAAGCAGGAGTGCAGTAATGTTTAAGCCGACAAAAGTATCGCTGGACGATCTCATGCTGGACCCGAACAATCCGCGCTGCGTTGTTACGTTGGAACTCAAAGCGACAGTTCCGGACACGGAAGTTGAAACGCATCAGGAGAAACTACTGAAAGCTTTTGACCAGACTGGCGATTCTGAGTTCTTCAGCGTGAAGGACCTGCTCGACTCGTTCGAGAAAGTTGGGTACCAGCCGATAGACAAGATTGTTGTGCGAGCTCTGCCGCGGAACAAATACTTGGTGTTGGAGGGTAACCGGCGAGTCAGTGCACTACGCATTCTAAGAAAAGATTCGAGGCCGGCGAGGAGAAGCTTTCCGACCTCATGCAATCAATCCAATCTATTCCAGCTATGGAGCTGATCACCGAAGGGCTAGAGCCCGCGGAACTTGCCCATCGAACGGCTGTGCTTCTCGGGATTCGCCACCATGGGTCCTTGTTGGAATGGGAGCCCCTGCCGAAGGCATTTAATATCTACAAGTCGTACATGAGCGTTGAGCCGCGCATGGACACCTTTCAGGTCGAAGGAGAGCGAGTAAGGGTAGTTGCGGGCATGTTGTCGATTCCGCCGACGAAGGTACGGGACGGATTGAAGAACTATATTGCTTTCCAACAGCTGGTTAAGAGTTCGGCCGGAGTCGATGACAAGCACTTTTCACTCATCGAGGCGATGACATCCAATCGCCAGCTGAATGTCCACGACGTGATCCAACGAGACGCCAATACGTTTGCGCTTAGCGATCAATCGATACAGAACATTGAGCAAGTCTGTCAGTTCTCGACTCGGGATTCGTTGTCGCCCGCGAAAAAAATTCTGGCGCAGCCCCAGTCCGTTGCAATGCTTGGAAAGCTCAAGGAGAAGGCTGCGGCCGCGGATTCGGAAGCGGTACGCGCTTTTGCCCGTCGCAAGTACGAAGAAGCCACATCGGGTGAGATCGACCCTGAGAGTGGCAATCTTAAAGTCTCCGTAGAGTCTGCTTTGGACTCTGTTGTGAACCTCGAGAGCCAAACAAAATGGCTGGAGACGCTTGACGCGCTAATGAATCAGATGGAGAAGGAGCTTAACAAGGCTGATTTCCGCAGCCAGGGTAACGACCGCCTCTTCCTTGACATGGCGCGCAGGGCGCTTGTTCCGCTGCGACGTATCATAGGTATCAGCGAATAGGCCCGCGACTAGAAAAAATATGGAATACAACCTCAAAGAAATACAGGTCGAGCCCGCAGACCTCCTTCTTGACCCCAACAACCCGCGCCTACAGAAGGACGCTGGACTCAGTCGTCAGTACTCCGACGCTGAGGTTGCGTCAGCCGAGATGCAGAAGCGGCTCTTCGCGGCAATTTGCTCGAAAGAGCATGAAGTAAAGGAGCTTTCCGAGTCGATTCGACATCACGGTTATGTGAATATCGATTCGATTTTGTTCACCGCCTGCCGAGCAATGGCAAGTATCTTGTCGTGGAAGGAAATCGGCGTACCTCGGCAATTAAATTACTGCTCGCGAATACGTGCAAATTTGCGCCGGAAGTGCGAGCGAGTCTGGATCGCATTCCTGTGAAGGAGTTGCTCACGAATTGCGGTCGGCCGCCTGAGCACACAACCGATTTCATACTTTCGATACGGCATATCTACGGCGTCAAGGAGTGGCAGCCTATGCAGAAGGCTCACAGCATCCACAGCGCCTACATGCGGATGCTGCACGCGGCTGGACGATCAGCCTTCTCCTATGAGTCCTCTTACGGCGGGTGAGTTGGCTGTCACGATGAATTTGCGCTGCGGACGTCAAGAAAGCGTTGCTGGTATATCGCATCTATCATCAGCTGCAAGAACTTGGATACGAAGTGCGAAGTGACCGCTACTCACTGATCGAACTGGCGGCCTCTCAGCGGCTCCTCGCGGACGAATTCTTCGAGTTGGACAGAAGAGTATTTGCGTTATCCAAACGCGGAGCGGACCGATTTGTACAATTGTGCGCACAGGAAGGCTGTGTTGTTACCAATCCGACCACGTTTCGCGCATTTGCGAATGTTTACAGAAATGGCACCGAGCGAGATGTAGAGCAACTACTGTCGGGGAAGGAGACGATCGACTCTGTGTGGGATCGCGTATCCGCGCGGCTGCAGCGGCGTTCTGCACTCACGATCCTCGAGAAGGCTCGGGGAATTCTGGAATCAATTGAACTAGACGAGATCCGCGGAACAAAGAACGAACTGAAGGAAATCGATCGGATACGCGACCTTTTGGACGGCAAACTTATGCCTGCGCACGATGCTATATCTAACGAAGAAACTCTTGCACTGGAAGTCTAGCTGTAATTGATGCGCAGTATCTGACGATGCTGCTGACGACTCACATCAATGCTGTCGAATGCCGCAGGTAACCACCGAAAGAGGTCGGCCACAGCCGTCTTGACGTCAGTTCTGTATGGTACTGGGCGGTCTAATAGCGACGCGTGCAACCATTGAGTAACTTCACCGAATGATTTGATCTCAGCATTGTGTAGCCATCTGACCAACGCTTGGACTGCCGGTAGTTGACGATAGCTGTGTAGCACCTGGGTATGTCACTGACCGTGACGATGTCGGCGCTAAGACCTAATAGCTCTAAATCGTGCATCAGTTCTGGACTGGCGAGTTTCCCGTGCTGAGTGGAATCGATTGACTCAATAAGGGCGTCCGGCGATGGTGCGACCGGCAGGTCGAGTAGCGAAAATCCGTCGATGTCCATCGTTGGCAATGAAAAAGTGGGAATGTGTGACAACTGAGTTGCGTACTGATCGCGGAATGCGCACGCGCGGTCGTAGGTGGCGTCGTCAATGCGACAACTCTGTCGAAGAATGCTGTTGATCTGGGTCCAATCGCCTGCAGCGAGCGAAACGAAAGTTCCTACCTCTATGTTTGGACTCTCAGCCCAGCCGAGCCAGATTCGGAAAGGTTGCCAGAACCTAAAAGCGTGGTGCCGTTCTCAAAGATGTACAACTTGAGATGATGTGGACTGTGAACAAAGAGCGGCACATTTTGCTGTCGGAGATATGGAAAGATTTCAATATCGGAAACGCCCGTAGCAATGTCTTGTGCATTCCAACGCGTAATGACTTGAAGCCCGTCAAGATCGTTGTCGAACGTCCAGCAATTTTCTCAAGGATACTTGCTGAATGAACGGACAAATGATTATCGTGAGTCGGCTCCCAACGATATTGCACTTCCGATCTACGTCGCCGATAGTGGACCAAGTTAGCATAGCTAGTGCTCAAAAGTAGCAGTACGTTTAAGATGCCTGCCGCAAGATGTCAACCGCAAACGGTAGTGCGCAACAGAAGGCGTTCATCGCAACTTGCTGGGTGCGCTTGGTAATCACAGCCAGAAACCACAGAGAAACCAGATGACAGTCCAACGCAGTGGCCCTGACACGAGCATTTGGTGAGTATCTTACTAAGTATGGGGCTTATCCCAAAAGGGGAACGACAATCCCCGCGGCCTCTCCGCTCTTTGGCTTTCATCAGCTTAAATGGGTTGAAGTGCCGAGTTATCAGAGGGGCGTCGCTTGGACAAGGGAAAACGTAGAGGAATTTGTCGAATCAAGGTCTGTGCTACTCGGAAATAGCTAATACGCGGATCGTTTCCCCTGGTCCGCAGCTTCAGCCCTGCTTTCCGGCAAATTACGTTCCTCAAAATTACTTTCTTTTGGTGGACGGACTCCAACGATTTGCTGTAGGGACAGCGATATTGGCAGTGCTTCACCCAGCAATTG
>CAVYXI010000012.1:0-378458 GCA_963772435.1 uncultured Gammaproteobacteria bacterium
TAGGGCGGGTTCGCTTAAAATGATGAATTTTTGAAATATGATAAAATTTTGTCGTTAAATATTAAATAATTATCAAAAAGTCAAATATAAGACTACCCAAGTGAGATAAAAATAGAACGTATCTTCCACTCAAATTTCAAAATTCCTAGTTTAAAAAATACTTTTAAAAACTACTTTAAAAACTACTTAAAACTACTTAAAAAACTATTTTTAAAATTACCTAAAAACTCCTTTAAACTAAAAATTACTTTAAACTAAAACTATTAAAAACTACTTTTAAAAACTAGTTAAAAATTACGTAAAAATTACTTAAAACTACTTAAGAACCTAGCTAAAAAACTACTTAAAAACTACTTAAAACTAAAAATTACTTAAGAAAGGCTATTTAAATACTACTTTAAAAAAACTAATTAAAAACTAATTAAAAACTACGTAAAACTACTTAAAAATTACTTTTAAAACTTTTAAAAACTATTAGGCGAACCCGACTTAGGCGAACCTACCTTAGGCGAACCGACCCTAGGCGAACCCGTTTTAGGCAAACCTGCCCTAGGCGAACATGCTTTAGGCGAACCGGCCCTAGGCGAACATGCTTTAGGCGAACGGGTCATAGGCGAACCCGTTTTAGGCAAAACGGGTAGACACGTAGGCCTACACGTCTGGAATTGCAGAAAAAACTTTATCAAAATTTAATTTAGTTCTAACCATGAATTTGTTATAACTACAACCAAATACCTGGTAGCAAAAAATTTAGTTTCTTCATTTTCTGCAAAACTAAGCTTCACACAGTTTTTAACCGATGTTTTCACCTCAAACACTTTAATGTTTGTGACTGCAAAAAGCCTTTTATTCACGTCCACTGTTGATGTTCCCCAACGACGTCTGCTTTTAACGCAGCTGTTAGTTGCCTGCAGGCTCAACTGCTTCTTGGAATTAGCAGCTGCTTGGAAAATAATGCTTTTTTAAACGCTACCAGCTTCATCAGCTTAGTAACAGCTTCATCAGCTTAGTAGCCTAATTTTTGTATATGGTGCAGCCAGCTCTATAGTTGTAGACAGCTGGTGAATACATCCAAGATATTGTCTCCATCCATAAAATTAACATAAAAAGATAGAGTAAATTTTACTCAGATTTACTTAGGCCTATCTGTATTTCTTGGACAAATACAGATATTTTATAATGGTCAAGGCACAATTGCACGTTGTCAACCCAAGTTGATGGATACGTTAAGTCAAAATTTAATGCTCTGATCCAGAATATTCCAGTTGGTCTACACGCTCAAAACTGATTAATAAGTATGTTTCATCGTGTACCGGTATATACATGTATGTATATAACGATTTATTGTTGTTGATGAAGGTGTGAGTGAAATATTAAATAATCAACAAAAATAAAATAAAATTAAAATAATATAATTAATTAAATAAAATTAATTAATTTAATTATATTATATAATATAAAATTATCAACAATATTAAAGTGTAAATTTTAATGTTGTTTTAATAGAAATAGAGGAATGTGACTCGAATGCCTAGACTTGTATTGTCCGAATTGTGTATTAAATAGAATCTACATATACTATCAATTATGTTAAATTTATTAGAGTAGACCTATAATCCAATTATTGGCTTATGCTAATAATGCCCTATAAATGTCAAGACTTGATATTGGCCTAAGCTTAAAACAAAATCTACCGCACAGGAACATGATCATGTACCAGTTACTGAACTCCTAACCAGCGATCACACAGGACGAACATTCCCAGCGCTCTCTCAAGTTCAGATTAAAGTCACACGTCCGTGTGTTTGACCATTGATCTACTCTGTCGAGGATGAATGCAGGCATCCAAGTGACTAAGAGGAACACCCTGCAATGAAACAGTTCTCAATGTGAATACATGACAGTAGGCCTATATATGTACATGTAGATAGGCTATTATTAGAATTACTATAGTGACCGCGTCTGTCAGCTAAAATGGGCCGCCATGGAGTTTCCCAATAGCTTATAAATTGCACCAGAAACAATTTTTTTTAACGTAGCGTCCAACAGTGGCCGATTGCACTATCGTAATTTAAGTTAAGATATCTACAATTCTACATGCTAAAATCTAATACATGAATCCGACAAATAATAATAATAATACATGACAACTCGTCATAAAAAAACAAACGCGTAAAACTGGTCACGCAGCTCAAAACTGTTACTCTGAAGATAAGAATGCAAGAGCACGCCTCCAGCAGTAATAAACACAGAAAACGTAGCCTAGGTTAGAGACGTAAGTCTTTTCAAGTAAATTATGCAGTTTTACTGCGCGGTGTGACTAATCGGAAATACTGTGTGCGACTAATCGCAAATATTGTATCCCGTAGTAACTGTTAATCTTCTCTGTTCAACATTGGCGGTGCATTAGTGTCAATCTCAGTTAATTTTCTCTATCTCTGTTAGTTTTTCTTCAAAACAAAGAAGGCTGTCAGTAAAATTCTGTCTCCACAACATATAGCCAGAGGCAAGATAAGCTAATCACTACATAATTAGAGCAGGGCGGCAGGGCATTGTCTTGTATTCTTGAGTCTCCGTCGCCCTTCGGCGACCAATGGATATCGAAGATACAGACACACCACGTTTTATAATTTAAACAGAATTCTGAGGTTTCACAGCAATTGGTAACCACTGGTTACCAGAAAATCAACAAACAAATTTCAGAAAATCAACAAATCGCTTCGTTTGTACCGCCATCTAGCGAATTTCGCGTTATATTATAATCTTGAACGACTTTTGCAAAAAACATCCAAATGCTGCCAAACACGTCAAAAGCAATGATTTATTAACGGAATTGTGTCTTAATTATTGTAAGCTAATTTCTGTAACTCAATCACTACAGGTTAATCACTACAGGTTATTAGAAAATAGTTTTTTAAAAAGTTGTACAAGTCAATGTCAAACACCTTGATTTTGCCAGCTGTGTTTTGATTTAATCTACTGAAATTGTTGGATGTATTTTGTCCTTAAAATGTATTGTAACTTCTGGTAAATGAATTTTTGCGCATGTTTGATGTGTAATCGGTAATATTACACTATTTTGGATAAAATAGAAAGTTTTAAGCCCATGTTGTCACACAAATAGTCGTATTATATAATTTTTTACGTTGTAGGCTATCAATTACAATGCAATAAGTCTAGAATCATGCCACTAAGATGGCGGCCATTTGGCATATTGGTTTTGTTATTTCTGGTTGATCCATGAAATCTATTTTGGGCATTTTGCCTACGTCACTGTGGGAAGGGTCAATAGATAGTATGCACGCACCAGATAACAACGACATAGATAACGCTTCGAGTCACTTTTCGCTGCCGGTAATAGAACGTCGTGAAACAAGCCGTTAGGTATCTGCAAAGACACGGAAAAGCATTGTTTACTATGTAAGAGAGATACGGTAACTGGTGGCAACATTGCAGCATAACAACACTAATTATTATAGCACCATGCAAGAATATCAGAAAGTAAATGTATGCCCTGCAGATTGGGCATGTTTTAGAATAGATCTGCAGTACCCTTCCGCTTGTCGTAAAAGGCGACTAAAGGGGGTTGGCGTCAGGAAGGACATCCGGCTGTAAAACCGTTCCAGCAGCAGACGATGGCATTTTGCCATCGTTCTGCGAAAAAGTCTGTACCCACGTTTACGTGGACAATCCGCTAGCGGATAGCAGACTTAAAACTGAAGAAGAAGAAGAAGAAGAAGAAGAAGAAGAAGAAGAAGAAGAAGAAGGAGGAGGAGGAGGAGGAGGAGGAGGAGGAGGAGGAGGAGGAGGAGGAGGAGGAGGAGGAGGAGGAGGAGGAGGAGGAGGAGGAGGAGGAGGAGGAGGAGGAGGAGGAGGAGGAGGAGGAGGAGGAGGAGGAGGAGGAGGAGGAGGAGGAGGAGGAGGAGGAGGAGGAGGAGGAGGAGGAGGAGGAGGAGGAGGAGGAGGAGGAGGAGGAGGAGGAGGAGGAGGAGGAGGAGGAGGAGGAGGAGGAGGAGGAGGAGGAGGAGGAGGAGGAGGAGGAGGAGGAGGAGGAGGAGGAGGAGGAGGAGGAGGAGGAGGAGGAGGAGGAGGAGGAGGAGGAGGAGGAGGAGGAGGAGGAGGAGGAGGAGGAGGAGGAGGAGGAGGAGGAGGAGGAGGAGGAGGAGGAGGAGGAGGAGGAGGAGGAGAAGGAGAAGGAGAAGGAGAAGGAGAAGGAGAAGGAGAAGGAGAAGGAGAAGGAGAAGGAGAAGGAGAAGGAGAAGGAGAAGGAGAAGGAGAAGGAGAAGGAGAAGGAGAAGGAGAAGGAGAAGGAGAAGGAGAAGGAGAAGGAGAAGGAGAAGGAGAAGGAGAAGGAGAAGGAGAAGGAGAAGGAGAAGGAGAAGGAGAAGGAGAAGGAGAAGGAGAAGGAGAAGGAGAAGGAGAAGGAGAAGGAGAAGGAGAAGGAGAAGGAGAAGGAGAAGGAGAAGGAGAAGGAGAAGGAGAAGGAGAAGGAGAAGGAGAAGGAGAAGGAGAAGGAGAAGGAGAAGGAGAAGGAGAAGGAGAAGGAGAAGGAGAAGAAGAAGAAGAAGAAGAAGAAGAAGAAGAAGAAGAAGAAGAAGAAGAAGAAGAAGAAGAAGAAGAAGAAGAAGAAGAAGAAGAAGAAGGGTAATTAGAAGTGGCCCAAGTCACGCTGCCAAAACTCGTAGGCGGCCCAAGTAGACGGCATCCACCTGCGTTACACGACAACGAGGCCTACATCGCTGAATTGTCAATAAAAACAGAGACATAAGAAAAGACAAAACAATGCAATACAGTTCTTAGCAAAACTAAATGGAAATAACACTGTTATAATAATTATTTATTATTAGTGGGCCTACTGTATAAGCCCGCGGTACTAAAGGGCGCTCAATTGGAATTGAAAGCTACTTTATCACCAGACTGCATGCCAATGATACTGTGTTTTTAGGCATACGTTTAAAAACTTAGTTAGTTCAATATTGCATATAGTACATACTTATTCTTTACAGTTAGACCTATTAGGTGTTCATTTAGGTACGTATAAGCGTAGACAAACTCAACAGTTTCGACGGCCATATTCAAAACTTTACCTTAGCGTAGCTATAGCCTATACAATGTCATGTACAACTTTTAAGCTTACATAAAGGGGCAACGGAATTGTTTCATATATTACGAGATAGCCAAGCGAAGTGTAGTCTATTATAATCAAACCTGTCGATTGAAATCGCTACTAGACTGAAAATACTGATTAAAGTCCCCCAGTCGACGAAGATGAGCAGAGCACATGAGATTGGGTCGTACGGCCAGTAGCCAACCTCAGCGTAGACTATCTATACAGACATAGGCACAATCATGTACAGAATAACACAATAAAGTACAAACAAACAATAATCTGCAAAACACAAGCACATAAAAACACTTGAAAAAGCACAACACACACACGCACACGTGCACGCAACACAGACACCCACGCCTAACACAGGCGCACGCACTTGCATGCGCACACGCACACACAAAAACACACTCATGGAAAAACGCACACATGCACACACACGCAAGCACGAGCGGAGCGCGTGGTACGTTGCATGCGGTAGTGTGTCCTGTTATGTGGTGTGCATGCACGTGCACGCGCAGGTGCAGGCACAAACACGTGCACGTGCATGAACACCTAAACGCACGCACATTCACACACACGCACAGACACGCGCACATGCAGTTTGATGCAGAGAATATGATCACAATCACGCATGCACAAGCTTGCACGCACAAAATAACATACGCTTGTATGTTGTTTACAACGTCAGTGCTTGTGAGCGCACAAACACACTCATGCAGAAAAACGCCTGGAGGCAGGCGGGCGTACACATGCAAACACGCACCGTAGAGTCACACCAAAGTTACAACTTTAGAACCGTTTTTATCCTATGCTTTAACAATATCGCAATAAGAATTATTATTTTAACATTATACCATCATTCTACAAGTACGGTATATACATTTGTATAGAATTCTCTCTTAAAATTAATCCTCTAATAAAACTCATAGGCATATTCAAAAAAACGTATTCACAAATACGTATTTTTTCTACTACTGATTCTAATAACTGATTTGCTACCCCGATTGCAGTGTGCAAGTGCTTGCACTTGTACTGTATATACTCATGATTCGTAGAAGTCAAGTGTTTCAATGTTCATGTATATAGGCCTAGGTCTATTTGATTCATTAATATGTCAATTTCATGCTGTTCTAGTTCTCCTCTTCTTTTCTTGTCTTTTCTTCCTTCTTTAATTGCAAGTTTTTGTGTAATCTCTTCTATTTATGCGATAACCATCTAACCATTTGAGCTTATACGTTTGTCATGCATGTCATTTATTTTGCTTCTTTGGTTCTGGGCACCACTTTGCCGGGACTGTGTTCCGTTTGGTTGCCCTTTTTTCAGCTCTGTATTCGTGTTGTTTTGCTCTGGTGATACATACATGTATATTGTTGAGAGCTGAAAATAAATGATTAACTAACTAAGCCTATCATTAAGCTACTGGAATATATGTACATCCAAATTCAATATATTAGATCGTCTAAAGGCTTGAGCCTACTACTGGCAATATCAGTACTAGGTAACAATGCTACTGCCATATTCCATACTCCGTAGATGCCAATATAGGCCACTACATGTAGGCCTACAATTGTACACGTACACGTATATACCTCAACTAATTGTACAGCATGAATGCAAAGTTTATACATGTACCTTCCAAGGTATATCGAGCAGCCCAATCGAGCAGCGGACGGCCGCGGCGCAGCGCCGACGATGCCATCCTCTTGAGGCGCTGCGAGCTCGCGCTTGCTCGCGCCGATGCCGGCGATGTTGGTGCGCTCGTGGCCGAGCAGGAACTTGGCGTAGGTCCAGCCGTGGTTCTCCTCGCCGACGAGATTGGCGACGCGGCACGCGCACGTCGTCGAACCAGATCTCGTTGACCTCGTACGTGCCGTCGAGCAGGCGCGTCGGGCTGCACGCGTGATGCCCGGCGTCTTCATGTCGATCAGCAGGAACGAGATGCCTTGCTGCGGCTTCGCGCTGCCGGATCGGTGCGCACGAGGCAGAAGATCCAGTCGGCGAACTGGCCCAGCGTGTTCCAGACTTTCTGGCCGTTGACGCACGTAGTCGTCGCCTTCGCGCTCGGCGCGCGTCTTCAGCGACGCCAGGTCCGAACCGGAACCAGTCTCCGAGTAGCCCTGGCACCACCAGTCGTCCGCCGTCGATGATGCGCGGCAGGAAACGCTGCCTGCTGCTCGGCGCTGCCGAAGCGCATGATCACCGGCGCGACCATCTTGAGACCGAACGGCAGTGCTGGATCGGCGCATCGGCGAGCGCGCATTCGGTCTCGAAGATGTATTGCTGCGTCTTGCTCCAGCCGGTGCCGCCGAATTCCACGGGCCACGCGGGCGCGCCCCAGCCGCGCGCGTGCAGGATGCGTTGCCAGCCGAGCACGTCTGCGCGCGTATGGCTGTCGTCGCCGCGGCGGACGCGATCGACCATGTCCTGCGGCAGTTCGTCGCGCAGGAACGCGCGCACTTCGTCGCGGAACTGCAGCTCTTCCTGGTTGAAATTGAGATCCATCGATGCCCCTGCTTGATGCTGTTGTCGTGATGCCGTGCCTGCGCCTGCCCCGCCCTACGTCCTGATCGCGGCGACGAGCGCATCGCGCACGGCGGGTCGCTGCGCGAGCGGATCGGTCGGATTGCGCAGCGAAACGATGTCCTCGGCGCGCAATCGCACGCTCTCGAGCGCCTGCGGGTGCGAGACGATGTAGAAGCGGTCGTCCGCGATCGCTGCGAACGTCATGCGCGCGACGTCGGCCGCGCTCACGCGCCCGTGCGTGACCGCCTTCGCGACCATCTGCTGCGCCGCGAGCTGCGACGGCGTCTGCGCCTCGTCGTTGGCGAGGCTGGCCGGACGATTGCGCTGCGAATCGTGGATGCCGGTCGGCACGAAAAACGGGCATAGCACCGAGCAGCGTACCTGCTGGGTGACGAGCGCCAGATCGTGATGGAGCGTTTCGCTGAGCGAGACGACGGCATGCTTCGACACGTTGTAGACGCCGCTCGTGGGCGGGTTGACGAGGCCGGCCATGGACGCCGTGTTGACGATGCGCGCGCGGTATTGCGGATCGCGTCGCGCCGCCTCGAGCATGCGCGGCACGAACGCGCGCATGCCGTGGATCACGCCCCAGAGGTTGACGCCGAGCGTCCACGTCCAGTCGCGCTCGCTGCTTTCCCAGATCAGTCCGGCCGTGCCGACGCCGGCGTTGTTGAACAACAGGTGCACGTCGCCGAATGCCGCGTGTGTGGCGGCAGCGAGGTCGTGCACCTGCGCGCCGTCGGCGACATCGACGACACGACAGATCGCCTCCGCCCTGCCGTCGAATTCGGCGCGCAGCGCATCGAGTCCCGCTGCGTCGACGTCGACAAGCACGAGCTTCATCGATGCTGCGGCCGCCACGCGCGCGAACTCGCGGCCGAGGCCCGATGCGGCGCCCGTGATGACTGCAGTCTTGCCGCGCAGGTCGGCGGTGCTCATACGGCCGTCACTCCGCCATCGACCGCGAGGATCTGCCCCGTGATGTGCTTGCCGGCCATCGATGCGAAAAGCACGGCAGCGCCCTTGAGGTCCTCGTCGTCGCCGAGCCGCTGCAGCGGCGCATTGCCGATCAGCGTGCGCTCGCCGAGCTGGTCGATCAGGCCGCGCGTCATCTTCGACGGGAAAAACCCCGGCGCGAGCGCGTTGACCGTGATGCCATGCGGCCCCCACTCGCCCGCGAGCGTGCGCGTGAAGTTGACGACCGCGCCCTTCGCGGTGTTGTAGGCGATCGTGTGCATCTTGCCGGGCGGATTGCCGCGTAGTCCGGCGATCGAGGCCACGTTGATCACGCGACCGAACTTGCGCGGGATCATCGAGCGCTTGCCGATCTGCTGGGTGAGCACGAACATGCCGCGTACGTTGAGCGCGAACACCTTGTCCCACGCATCGAGCGGATGGTCCTCGGCCGGCGCGCCCCAGGTCGCGCCCGCGTTGTTCACGAGGATGTCGACGTGGCCGAGCTTTTCGATCGCGACGCTGGCGAGGGCCTCGATCGCTTCCGGCTGCGACGCATCGGCGGCGAACACCTCCGCGCGGATGCCGCGTTCGCGCAGGTGTGCCTGCGCCTGTTCGAGTTCTGCGGCCTTGCGCGATGCGAGCAGCACGCGCGCGCCGAAGCCGCCGAGCGCTTCCGCGATTTGCAGTCCCAGCCCGCGCGAGCCGCCCGTGACGAGCGCGGTGCGGCCATCGAGATCGAACATCCGGCGTGCATCATTCATTGTTCTCTCCTTCAGCCACGGCGCCGCACTTGTCCGGGAAAGCCGCCAAACGCCTACGCGGCGCGACGGGCACTGCGGGAAATGGTGTCGTCGTCATCAGACGATCTCGAACAGGCCGGCCGCGCCCTGCCCGCCACCGACGCACATCGTCACCACGGCGTACTTCACGCCGCGGCGCCTGCCCTCGAGCAACGCATGACCGACCAGTCGCGCACCGCTGACGCCGTAGGGATGGCCGACCGCGATCGCACCGCCGTCGACGTTGAGGCGATCGCGCGCGAATGCCGAGCTTGTCCGCGCAATACAGCACCTGCACGGCGAACGCTTCGTTGAGTTCCCACAGGCCGATATCGTCGACCGACAGTCCGGCACGCTTGAGCAGTTTCGGCACGGCGAAAACCGGGCCGATGCCCATCTCGTCCGGCTCGCAGCCGGCGACCGCGAAACCGCGGAAGATGCCGAGTGGATGGATGCCGCGCTTGCTGCGCGAGATCGGCATCCATCACCACCGCGGCCGACGCGCCATCGGAAAACTGGCTGGCGTTGCCGGCGGCGATGCAGCCGCCGGCAATGGCGCTGCGGATCTTCGCGACATCTTCGTAGGTCGTGTCGGCGCGGATGCCTTCGTCGGAGTTTAGGGTCACTTCGCGCGTGCGCAGCTGCCGCGTTTGCGGATCGGCGACACCCGCCAGCACGGTGATCGGCACGATCTCGTCGTCGAAGCGGCCAGCGGCCTGCTGCGGCGGCGGCGCGCTGCTGGCTTTCGGCGCCGTAGCGATCCTGACGCTCGCGCCCGATGCCGTAGCGCCTGGCCACGGTTTCCGCGGTCTGCAGCATTGGCCAGTAGAGCTCCGGCTTGTGCTGTAGCAGCCAGCCTTCGCGCGCCATGTGGCGATTGCACTGGTTCTGCACGCAGGAAATGCTTTCGACGCCGCCGGCAACGAAGACATCGCCCTCGCCGGCGATCACGCGCTGCGCCGCCATCGCGATCGTCTGCAGACCCGGAGGAGCAGAAGCGGTTGACCGTGGCGCCGGGCACGGTCACTGGCAGTCCGGCGCGCAGCGCGACTCTGGCGCGCGATGTTGCCGCCGGTCGCGCCTTCTGGATAGGCGCAGCCCATCAGCACGTCTTCGATTTCGTCCGGCTGCGACGCCCGCACGTGCGACGGCGTGCTGCGACGACATGGCCGCCGAGCGTGGCGCCGTGGGTCATGTTGAAGGCGCCTTTCCAGCTCTTGGCCAGGCCGGTGCGCGCGGTGGAGACGATGACGGCTTGCTTTCACGAGTGCGCCGTACCTTCGATAGGTCGACGCGAATGACGCAGGATCGAGAATCGCGCGATGCAGCTCGGTTGAACGACCTGCCCGCTTCGGCAAGCTGCACCAGCAGCGGCGCTGGCTGCCAGGCGCTGCCCTTGATGCCCGTCGGCGTAGCGGCGCATCGCTGCGAGCACGTTGTAGAGGCCGACGGTGTCGGCATGGAACATCGGCCCGCCGCGCCAGGCCGGAAAGCCATAGCCGGCGAGGTAGACGATGTCGATGTCGGATGCCTTGGCGGCGATGCCGTCTTCGAGGATGCGCGCGCCTTCGTTGACCAGCGCGTAGATCAGTCGCTCGACGATTTCCTCGTCGCCGATGCTGCGCCGCGGGAGGCCGAGATCCTGCGAGTGCTGCACGATCAGTGCCTCGACTTCCGGCGACGGATGCGCGGTGCGGTCGCCGGGCTTGTAGTCGTACCAGCCCTTGCCGGTCTTCTGGCCGATAGCGGCCACGTTCGCACAGCAGGTCGGCGGTCTTCGAATAGGTCATGTGCGGCTTTTCGACGTAGCGACGCTTGCGGATCGCCCAGCCGATGTCGTTGCCGGCCAGGTCGCCCATGCGGAACGGGCCCATCGCGAAGCCGAATTCCTCCATGGCGCGATCGACCTGCTGCGGCAGTGCGCCTTCGTCGAGCAGGAAACCGGCCTGACGGCTGTACTGCTCGATCATGCGGTTGCCGATGAAGCCGTCGCAGACGCCGGAGACCACGGCGGTCTTGCGGATCTTCTTCGCCAGCGCCATCGCCGTGGCCAGCACGTCTTTGGCGGTCTGCTTGCCGCGCACGATTTCCAGCAGCTTCATCACATTGGCCGGGACTGAAGAAATGCATGCCGATCACGTCCTGCGGGCGTCGCTGTGAACGCGGCGATGCGATCGACATCCAGCGTCGAGGTGTTGCTGGCGAGGATCGCACCGGGCTTGGCGATCGCGTCGAGCTGCCGGAACACGCGACTGCTTGACGCCATAGTCCTCGAACACCGCCTCGATGATGAGGTCGGCATCCTTGAGCCCGTCGTACGACAAGCGTCGGCGTGAGCAGCGCCATGCGCTGCTCGACCTGCGCGGCAGTCAGCTTGCCTTTCTTCGCGCTGTTCTCGTAGTTCTTGCGAATCGTCGCGACGCCGCGATCGAGCGCTTCCTGCTGCGCTTCCACGATCGTCACCGGCATGCCGGCATTGAGGAAATTCATGCTGATGCCGCCGCCCATCGTGCCCGCGCCGATCACGCCGATGCTGGCGGATCGTCGCGCGGCGGGATGTCAGCGCCGATGTCGGCAACCTTGCTCGCCGCGCGCTCGCCGAAGAAAGCATGGCGCAACGCCTTCGGATTCTGCCGATTGCACCAGCACGACGAACGCATTCGCGCTCGAGCGCGATGCCCTCGATCGAAGGGCTGCAGCACGGCCGCTTCGATCGCATCGACGCATTTCAGCGGCGCCGGATAGTTCGCGCGACGCCGCCGCCACGGCAGTGCGCGCGAACGCGAGAAAGCCTTCGGCGTTGGCGATGTTCGATCGTCCAGTCGCGCACGCGCGGCAGCGCGCCGGCCTGGTCGCGCGACCTCGTGTCGCCAACGCAACGGCGGCGTCGAGCGACATCGCCATCGACAACGCGGTCGAACAAGCCGCGTGCCGGCCAGCGTCGCGGCTGCCACCGGCGTCACCGGAGACGATCATGTTGAGCGCCGTCTCCAGCCCGACCGCGCGCGGCAATCGCTGCGTGCCGCCGGCGCCCGGCAGCGAGGCCGAGCTTCACCTCGGGCAGGCCGACCTGCGCGCCGCCTGCCGCGACGCGGTAGTGCGCGCCCAGCGCCAGCTCGAGGCCGCCGCCGAGCGCGAGGCCATTGATCGCGATCACCACCGGCTTGCTGCAGCGCTCGAACGCGGCGATCACGGTCGGCAGGCGTCGGCGCCTGCGTGGCTTCTGCGGCGTGTTGAATTCGCGGATGTCGGCGCCGCCGAGAACACGCGGCCAGCACCGGTGATGACGACGGCGCGGACCGCGCTGTCGCTGCTGCGCGTGTTCTATCGCATCGGTGGCGGCGGCGCGCACGGACGCGCTCATGCCGTTGACGGGCGGGTTGTCGAGCGTCACCACGAGTACGGTGTCGCGCAGTTCGAACCTGTACGGGCATGGGGCTTTCCTTCCTCGAAATACTTTTGGGATCAGGCGTTGAAAAATTCGACGGCGCTCGCCGTGAACATCGGCTGGCGGACAGCGCCGAGATGATCGCCGGGCACCATCACGCAGCATGCGTCGGGCAGCGCCGCGGCGAGACGCTGCGGATCGCGCGCGAGCATGTCGTCCATGCCTGCGAGCACGAGCGTCGGCGCGGCGATGCACGCGAGATCGATTGGCGTGTCGTGCATTCGGGCGGCCTGCGCGGCAAGCGCGCGCAGATCGGCGCCGCTGCGTTCCGCGAACAGGCGGAAGGCGGCAGCACCAGGTGTGGGAATCGCGGTCGCGTCCGGCGCGAGCAATGCGGCGACGACCGCATCGCGATCCATCACGCGCAAGTCGACGCCACCTGATATGAGGACCCCCTCGCCGACGCCGCCGACGACGAGCCGCCGGACCGGCGCACCGTCCGCTGCCACGAGCAACGACACGACCGCGCCCATCGAGTAGCCAAACAGGTCGAACGATGCGACGTCGAGATGCGCGAGCAGTTCGCGCAGATCCTGCGCCATGCGCGTCTCGCCGTAGCGTTGCGCGTCGTGCGGCTTGTCGGACTCGCCGTGGCCGCGCGCATCGAGGCTGATCACGACGCGGCCGCTCGCGACGAATGCATCGACGATGCCCGGCATCACCCAGTTCATGAGCCGGTTCGCGCCGAAGCCGTGGTGCAGGACGACGGGGGGCGCCGCGCCTCGTCCCTCGCGCACGTAGCTGATGCGCACGCCGTCGCGTGCTGCGGAAGTCGGCCATCATCCGCTCCGCTGCGCGAACTGCCACGCGAGTTGCGCGAGCGGCACGGCCTGCCGTCCCATCTCGAGCGCGTGCGGACTGCTCGCAATGCCGTCCTCGTTGCGCTTGGCGATGCCCTGCACGATCGCGGCGAGACGGAACAGGTTGTAGGCGAGGTAGAAATTCCAGTGCCGCTGGACGGCGCGGCCGGTGCGCCGTTCGTAGCGCGCGATGTAGCTGCGCTCGTCCGGTATGCCGAGCGCCGCGAGGTCCGAGTCCGTCGAGACCGCGACGCCGGTACCCGGCGACGCATGCCAGCTCATCACGTGGTAGGCGAAATCCGCGAGCGGATGCTCCGAGCGTGGACAATTCCCAGTCGATCACCGCGAGGATGCGCGGTTCGTCGTGGGCGAAGATGACGTTGTCGATGCGGTAGTCGCCGTGCACGAGGCGCACCTCGCCGTCGTCGTTCTCGGGTACTGCACCCGGAAGCCACGCGATCATGCGGTCCATCGCGTCGATGGTCTGCGTGCGACTCGCGCGGTACTGGCGTCGTCCAGCGATCGATCTGGCGGCGGAAATAGTTGCCGCCCTTGCCGTAGTCGCCGAGCCCAGCTTCGTCGACGTCGATCGCGTGCAGCGTCGGCGATGACGCGATTGAGCTCGTCGTAGATCGCGGCGCGCTGCGGCGTGCGTCACGCCAGGCAGCGACTGGTCCCAGAAGATGCGTCCGTCGACGTGGTCCATCACGTAGAACGCTCGACCGATGACGTCTTCGTCCTCGCACAGGCAGTGCATGCGCGGCGACTGGTACGCGCGCTGCCCGCCAGTGCTGCTGCACGCGATACTCGCGCTCGATCGCATGCGCGGACGGCAGCAGTTCGGCGCGGCGCCCGGTTTGGCGCGCATGACGTAACTGCGCTCCGGCGTGTCGACGCGGTAGGTGAAATTGGACTGCCCGCCCTGAAGCGCGTCAGCGTGATCGGCCCTGCGAACCCGTCGATATGCGCGCGCAAGATAGGCCTCGCAGTGCCGCCAGGTCGATCGCGCGCGGATGCCCTCTGCCGATGCGGCGCTCATGCGTGCGCGCTCAGCGCAGGCGGCCATGCGCAAGCACCGGTACCACGTCGAGCGATGTCGGTCGCACTCGCATAGGCGACTTCGTCGTCGCAGGTCGCGCGCTGCGCATGAGCCGGCCGACGCGCGACGCACGCAACGCGCTCAGCGCGTCGCTGCCGCGATGTACGTGCAGCGCGGCCAGCGCCGCTGTCGCTCAGGGCGTACTCGCCCTGCTCGCAGAGGCGCTCGACGAGATGCCCCGCGCCATAGAAGTCCTCGAGATTGAAGCGATCGACCGAACCCGAGCAGACGATGACAGACCGAGGCCGTATCGGGATGCTCGCGCGCGACATGCGCGGCGACCGCCGCACCGTTGAGCAGGCGCCCGACGTACGTGCGCGCGCTCTCCGGCACCGCCGCAAGCGCGGGTGTGCCGTTCGTCGTGCTGTAGACGAGGACGGTTGCCCGCGAGCGGCTCCGCGCCAGGGCGAGCGGCGTCGCCGGGCGAAGTCGTCGAGCCGGTCCGCAAGGTATTCGCCGGCCAGCACGCATGGTCGATGCGCGCGGCGATGCGCATGGCATCGTCGCGGCTGCGCGCGGGCCAGATGCCTCGACGCCGCGACCGAACGCGTGCACGATCGTCGACGTCGCGAACAGCACATCGAGCACGATGACGACCTTGTCCGGCGAGTCGCGTCGCGTCGATGTCCTTGTTTCATCAACACGTGAATCGTGGGCATGAGGGCAGCGAATTCGCTCTTAGTTCCGTATTACGGAACTTAATTTTGTATTTTCGAGCGCACTTTACGACACCCAAAACTGAAAATCAAGCCCGATCGCGACAAGCGCGCTGCATTGCAGCATGGCGACTTCTTGCGATCGAGGCCGCCGTTTTACGATGCCATCGTTGGTGGAAATAAATTCCGTTATACGAAACTTATGGACGCCATGAAGCCCCGGCGATGAACCTCGACTTATTCGCCCCAGGACCGAGAGCTTGCGATCTGCGCGCTGCTAGGCGTTCTTCGACGAGTTCATCGTATCCGAACGAGGCCGCGCACGACGACGAGGCGAACCGCCATCGGCGACGGCAACGCGTGGCAGCCGAGCGCAGGTCGTCGAAGCGCTGAAACCAGCGCGCGCGCGAACGCGGCCTGTGGAACCTGTTCCTGCCGCGCTCGGCGCGCGCGCCCGAACGGCCTGTCGAATCTCGAGTACGCGCCGCTGTGCGAGATCATGGGCCGCGTGCCGTGGTCGGCCGAGGTCTTCAACTGCTCGGCACCCGACACCGGCAACATGGAGACGCTCGAGCGCTACGGCAGCGAGGCGCAGAAAGCAGCGCTGGCTCGAGCCGCTGCTCGCGGGCGAGATCCGTTCCGCCTTCCTGATGACCGAGCCCGCCGTCGCCTCGTCGGACGCGACCAACATCCAGTGCTCGATCCGTCGCGACGGCGACGAGTACGTGATCAACGGCCGCAAGTGGTTCACCTCCGGCGCCGGCGATCCGCGCTGCACGCTGTACATCGTGATGGGCAAGACCGACGCCGCAGCGCCAGCACGCACCAGCAGCAGTCGATGGTCCTGGTGCCGCGCGACACGCCGGGCGTCGAAGTCGATCCGTCCGCTGACGCGTCTTCGGCTACGACGACGCGCCGCACGGCCACATGGAGATCGAGCTGCGACAACGTGCGCGTGCCTGCGGCAACCTGCTGCTCGGCGAGGGCCGCGGCTTCGAGATCGCGCAGGGCCGCCTCGGCCCCGGCCGCATCCATCACTGCATGCGCACGATCGGCGTCGCCGAGCGCGCGCTCGAGCTGATGTGCGGGCGCGTGCAGTCGCGCGTCGCCTTCGGCAAGCCGATCGGCGATCACTCGGTCTGGCACGAGCGCATCGCCGACTCGCGCTGCATGATCGACCAGGCGCGCCTGCTGACGCTCAAGGCCGCGTACATGATGGACACGGTCGGCAACAAGGCGGCGCGCGCCGAGATCGCGATGATCAAGGTCGTCGCCCCGAACATGGCCTGCCAGATCATCGACTGGGCCATCCAGGCGCACGGCGCGGCGGCGTCAGCGAGGACTTCCGGCTGGCGCAGCGCTGTACGCGAGCATCCGCACGCTGCGCATCGCCGACGGCCCCGACGAAGTGCATCGCGGCACGATCGCTCGCCTGGAACTGGCCAGACATACGCGCGCCGGCGCGAGCCTGAACGCCGCATGCGGCCACGGAGCTAGATCATGGGAAGTCCAAAACGCACATCGCGACGTCTTCAACCAGCCGATCGACGACAACCATCCGTAGTTCGTCAGCTCGGTCGCACGCGCGTTTTCGATCCTGCGCTGCTTCGAGTATGGCGCCCAGCACCTCGGCAACCAGGACATCGTCGCGCCAGACCGGCCTGCCCAAGGCCACGGTCTCGCGCCTCACGTTCACGCTCGCCGCGCTCGGCTATCTGAACTATTCCGCGTCGCAGGAAAAATATTCGCTCGGCACGGCGGTGCTGTCGCTCGGTCACGCGTTCATGAAGGGCAATGACGTCCTCTCGTCGCGCGTCCGCTCATGCGCGAGCTTGCCGACTACACGCAGTCGGCCGTGATGCTGGCCGACGCGGATCGTGAGCATGACGCATGGTGCTGCTCGAAGTCTGCCAGGGCGACCCGACGTTCCAGATGAATCTCGGCCGCCGGCGCGCGCGTGCCGCACGGTTCGACGGCGCTGGGCCGGGCCGATCTCGCCGCGCGACCGCAGCAATTGTTCGAGCGCCACCTCGCCAAGCTCGCAGAAGGAATGCGAGCCCGGCTACTGGCCCAAGCTGCGCGCCGGCATCGCTGCGCGCGCGCCAGGATTACGAGGACTACGGCTTCTGCTTCTCGCTCGGCGACTGGAACTCGGACGTGTTCGCCATCGGCGTGCCGCTGGTTTCGGCCGACCGCAGCCGCGTCCTCGCGTTCAACTGCAGCGGCCGCGTCTCGGTGATGACGCGCGAAAAACTGATGCACGACTTCGGACCGAAGCTGGTCGCGCTGCGCAATTCGGTGTACGAGAAGACCAAGGGGCGTTTCTAGGAAGCCTTGCGATGAGCCAGATTTTCCGTCCGCAACATCAGCTGCATCTGCCCGAGACTTCGCTGTACTACAACCTCGAGGTTTCCGCCGCGCGCTATCCCGATCGCGTCGCATTCCACTACTACGGCGCGCAGCTCACCTACGCCCAGCTCAAGCGCGAAGTCGACGCGCTGGCGGGCTACCTGCAGCAGCGCTGCGGCGTGGGCGCCGGCGACCGCGTCGCGCTGTTCATGCAGAACAGTCCGCAGTTCGTCATTGCCCTCTACGCCGTGTTTCGCGCCGACGCGATGGCGGTGCCGGTCAACACGATGAACCTGCTCGAGGAGGTGCGCCACATCGTCGCGGACAGCGGCAGCCGCGTCGCAATATTCGGACAGGAGCTTGCCGCCAACATCACCCCGCTGCTCGGCGGCGAACTATCGGCACGCGATCGTCGCGGCGTATTCCGACTACATCGATCCGGCGAAGTGACCTGCCGCTGCCCGATGTCGTGAGCGCGCCCGCACAGGCCGTGGAGGGCGCAATCGCGTGGCGTGCGGCGCTTGCCGACAGAACTCGCGCCCGCACCGCACCGCGCCGCGCGCGGACTCGACCCGCCGTCATGCCGTACACGTCCGGCACGACCGGTGCGCCGAAGGGTTGCCGGCATACGCATGCGCAGCGTCATGCATACGGCGATCGCCGGTCCCGCATGGTGCCACTCGCCGAAGGATCGCGACTGGTCCTCGCCGCACTGCCGATGTTCCACGTGACCGGCATGCAGAACGGCGTCAATACGCCGATCTGGCTCGGCTGCTCCGGTCGCGATCATGACGCGCTGGGACAAGCGCTGTCGCGGTTAGCTCATCGAACGCCATCGCGTGATCGTCGTGGACCGCGATTCCGACGATGCTGTTCGATTTCCTCAACCAGGACCTCGGCGGGCGCGACATCTCGTCGCTGCGCATCCTGACCGGCGGCGGCGCGGCCATGCCGAAGGCCGTGGCCGAAAGGATCCGCGCGACTCTGGGGCATCGACTACGTCGAAGGCTACGGCCTGTCGGAGACGATGGCGCCGACGCATCTGAACCCGATTCGACCGCCCGAAGGCACAGTGCCTGGGCTGGCCGATATTCGACACCGTCGCGCCCATGTCGTCGATCCCGTGACCCTCGCTCCGGTCGCGCAGGGCGAAGTCGGCGAGATCATCGTCACCGGGCCGCAGGTCTTCCAGGGCTACCACAACAATGCGCAGGCCGATGCGGGCGCGTTCGTGCCGTTCGACGGCCGGCGTTTCTTCCGCACGGGCGACCTCGGGTACGTCGACGACGAAGGCTATTTCTTCATGGTCGACCGCCTCAAGCGCATGATCAATGCATCGGGTTACAAGGTCTGGCCGGCGGAGGTTGAAGCGTTCCTGTACGGACATCCGGCGGTGCTCGAGGCCTGCGTAATCGGTTATCGCGATGCGCATCGCGGCGAGAGCGTCAAGGCGAGTCATCGTCGTGCGTCCCGGCCAGACGCTCGACGCAGCGGCAACTGATCGCCTGGGCGCGCGAGCACATGGCGGCCTACAAGGTGCCGCATGCGGTCGAATTCCGCGCAGCCTGCCCAAGGGTGCGACCGGCAAGGTGCAATGGCGCGCCTTGCAGGAGCAGGAAGCTCGACGCATCCCCGCCGGTTGCCGACAACCCTCGTTCACGGAGATACCGCATGGCGTCCCGCGCCGACTATCGACACTTCCTGCCGATCGCCACGCGCTGGAAGGACAACGACGTGTACGGTCATGTCAACAATGTCGAGTACTACAGCTATTTCGACACCGTGATCAACACCTATCTGATTGCCGATGCCGGTCTCGATATCCATCACGGCACAGGTCGATCGGCGTGTGCGCCGAATCGCATTGCAAGTTCCTCGGCGAATTCGCGTTCCCGGAGACGATCGACGCCGGTCTTTGCGTCGAGCACCTCGGCAATTCGAGCGTGCGCTACGGCATCGGCCTTTTCCGGTCCGATAGCGCCTGCGACCCGAACGGCGCGCGAGGGCTGGTTCGTGCACGTCTTCGTCGATCGCGAGACACGCGCGGGCGACGCCGATCCCGGAGCCGATCGCGCGGCGCTGCAACGCCTGCTGGTTAGTCGCACCGGTATGAAGGTCCGCGGCGCGGTCCTGCGCGAGATGGGCCGGCCGGCGCCTTATGCGCAGTCGAGACCGCTGACGATCGAGACACTCACGCTGCAGCCGCCCGGCGCTTCGACGAGACTGCGTGTCCGCGTACTTGCGGCGGGCCTGTGCCATTCCGATCTGTCCGTGATCGACGGATCACGCCCGCGACCGATGCCGATGTTGCTGGGCCACGAGGCCGTCGGCGAGGTCGTCGAACTCGGCGACGACGTGCGCGAGTTCAGCGGTCGGCGATCGCGTCGTGTTCTCGTTCGTGCCGATGTGCGGACATTGCGATCCGTGCGCCACGGGCCGGCCCGGTGCTGTGCGAACCAGGTGCATCGGCCAACGCACGCGGCCATCTGCTCGGCGGCGACATTCGTCTGACGACGATGCGGAAAGTCAACCGGTGTTGCACCATCTCGGCGTGTCGGGATTCGCCGATCATGCCGTCGTGTCCGCGCGTTCGGCGGTGCGCATCGATCCGGCCCTGCCTGCGGAGATCGCGGCACTGTTCGGCTGCGCCGTGCTGACCGGCGTCGGCGCGGTCGTGAACACGGCCCGGGTCATGCCGGGCGAGAGCGTCGCCGTGTTCGGTCTCGGCGGCGTCGGACTGTCGGCCGTGCTCGGTGCGGCGGCGGTGTCGGCCTATCCGCTCATCGCGATCGATGACGTCGAGCGAAAAACTTGCGCTCGCGCGCGAACTCGGCGCGACGCATTGCCTTCGTGCCGACGACGCGCATCTGGTTGAGCGACTGCCGCGACATCTCCGGCGGCGGCGTGCAGCACGCGATCGAGTCGGTCGGCAGCGAGCAGGTCCTCGCGCAGGCGTACGCCGCGACGCGTCGCGGCGGCGCGACGATCACGGTCGGCCTGCCCGCGCCGAACCGCATGCTCAGCATGCCGGCGGTCAGCCTGGTCGCCGAGGAACGCACGCTGCAAGGGCTCGTACATGGGTTCCGCGGTGCCGCAGTCGCGACATTCCCCGCTACATCGCGCTGCATCGGGCAGGCCGCCTGCCGGTCGAGCGCCTGCTCACGCACCGGCTGCGTCTCGAGGAAATCAATGGCGGCTTCGACAGGCTCGCACGCGCCGAAGGCGATCCGGCAGGTCGTGTTGTTCGACTAGATGCGTGGCAGCCGGCCGACGCCCGCGCGGGCGCGCGACGGCATCAGCGATCGTCGCGCGTGTAGACGACCCCGTCCTCGATCTTCACGGGAAACTTCGCGATCGGCTCGTAGGCGGGCGGGCAAGTGGCAGCGCCAGTGCGCAGATCGAAACGCGCGCCGTGGCGCGGACATTCGACTTCGAAACCATCGATCTCGCCGCCCGCGAGCTCTCCGCCATCATGCGTGCAGATGTCCTCGACCGCATAGAGCTCGCCGTCGACGTTGAATACCGCGATAGCGACGTCGCGGTCCCAGACGACCTTGAATTCTCCCGGCAGCAGCGCCGATTGCGGAGCGACAAGCACCCATTGTCCGGACTGATTCTTCATAGCGGCTTCTTCATCAACTCGAAACGCAGGTCGTCACGTTTCGGAATGCCGAAGCGTTCGTCGCCGTAGGGAAACGGCTTGAAGATCCCTGTGCGGCGGTACCCGCGTCGCTCGTACCACGCGATCAATTCGTCGCGGATCGAGATCACCGTCATCTGCATCTCGTCGCAGCCGAAGTCGTCACGGGCAGCGCGCTCGGCTTCGATCATCGCGAGCCTGCCGACACCGCCACCCTGCAGCGCCGGGTCGACCGCGAACATGCCGAAGTAGCACGCGCGATCCTGCGTCTCGATATGGCAGCACGCGAGAAAGCGGCCATTGCGCTCGAACACGATGACGCGACTGCCCGCCTTCGCGATGATCTCCGCGATGCCGGCCGGATCGATGCGCTGGCCGTCGAGCATGTCGGCCTCGGTCGTCCAGCCCTTGCGGCTGATGTCGCCGCGATAGGCCGATTCGACGAGCGCGACGAGCGCGGGTATGTCCGCCAGCACGGCGGGGCGAAACGTGATTGCGGCGCCGGGACCGGCGATGACGCTCGTATTCATTGCGCTGTACTCATCGAGGCGTTGTACTCATCAAGACATCGTTCTGATCAAAGTGATTGGCCGTCTTCGCGCTTCTCGGTCGTGGCCGATGCGTGGCCGGACAGCGCGGCGCGCACGGTGGCGAGCGGCAGCAACGCGCACTTGCGGCGTGACGGATAGTGCGCGAGCGCGGCCAATGCGTTCAAGTCGCCGAGCGCATCGTCGTGCACGCGGCCGTCTTCGACGACTTCGCGCAACGCGGCCTCGATCCGGTCCAGCGCTGCGGTGTCGGCGCCGTCGAGCCTGTCGCCGAGCATCGACGCGCTCGCTCGCGCGACTGCGCAGGCCTCGCCGCGAAAAGCATAGCCGACGATGCGCGCATCGGCGACGTGCAGCTCGACATGCAGCGCATCGCCGCACAGCGGGTTGCTGCCGTCCGCCGCATGCGTGTGCCCGGCGAGTTCGCCGAAGCGCCGCGGCGCGCGGCTGTGGTCGAGGACGAGCTGTTGATAGAGCGGTGGGGCAGACATTTCAATCGAGCGCCGGGTAAGTAGAATTGTCTCAAAATTCCGTTCGCCCTGAGCGTAGTGCCGAAGGCGCGAAGTCGAAGGGCAAGCAGCCAGCACAGTGTTTCGACTTCGCTTCGCTACGCTCAACACGAACGGTCTTCGATTTCGAGATAGGTTCGCAAGTCGCCGCCCATGCGATGGCAGGCAACGCCGAGGCCATTTTAGTACGAGCGGGCGAATGACGAATTCGGTATCGTAGGCTGCTACCGCAAACACAGGCAATGTTGCAGGCCATTTTGGAGTGACCATGTCCGCGATCAACCGCCAGTTCCGCCTCGCCGCACGCCCCGTCGGCCTGCCAAAGCGCAGCGACTGGAACCTCGTCGAAGAGCCCGTGCCGGTGCCCGGCGACGGCGAATTCCTCGTGCACGTCGGCTACATCTCGCTCGATCCGGCGATGCGCGGCTGGATGAACGAGGGCAAGTCCTACGTGCCGCCGGTCGGCATCGGCGAGGTCATGCGCGCGGGCGCGGTCGGCGAGGTGATCGATTCGAAGAACGCCAGATTTCCGGTCGGCAGCCACGTCGTCGGCATCTTCGGCGTGCAGGAGTACGCGCTGTCCAACGGCAAGGGCGTCAACCTCGTCGATGCGAAGGCCGTGCCGCTGCCGGTCTATCTCGGCGCGCTCGGCATGACCGGCTTCACCGCCTACTTCGGCCTGCTCGATGTCGGCCAGCTCAAGGAAGGCGAAACGGTCGTCGTCTCGGCGGCCGCGGGCGCGGTCGGCAGCCTCGTCGGCCAGATCGCGAAGATCAAGGGCTGCCGCGTGATCGGCATCGCGGGCGGTCCCGAGAAGTGCCGCATGATCGTCGACGAATTCGGCTTCGACGCGGCCATCGACTACAAGCACGACGATGTGCACGCTGCGCTCAAGCAGCACTGTCCGAAGGGCATCGACGTGTATTTCGACAACGTCGGCGGCGAGATCCTCGAAGCTGCACTCGCGCGCCTCGCGCTGCACGCGCGCATCGTGATCTGCGGCGCGATCTCGCAGTACAACAGCACGACCGGCATGAAGGGGCCGGCGAACTACATGGCGCTGCTCGTCACGCGCGCGCGCATGCAGGGCTTCGTCGTGTTCGACTACGCGAGCCGCTACGGCGAGGCACTGCGTGATCTCGCGACATGGATGACACAGGGAAAGCTCAAGTCCCGCGAGGACGTGGTCAGCAGCTTCACGGACTTTCCCGAAATACTGCTGAAGCTGTTTCGCGGCGAGAACACCGGCAAGCTCGTGCTCAAGGTCGACTGAGAAAATCGGCGGTCCGCGCACTGCCCGGAGCTGTGCGGATCAGTAGCTTATTTCGCCTTCGAGATAGAACACACAGTCCCCTTCGAGCTCGACCCGCTTGCCGCGCAGGCGGCAGAGAATCTCGGCGCCGCGACGGGATGCCTGAAAGGCGCGGAAATCGTTCTTGCCGAGGCGCGGTGCCCAGAACGGTGCCAGCGCGCAGTGAGCACCGCCGGTGGCCGGGTCCTCGGGTATGCCTTTGGCCGGTGCGAAATAGCGACTGACAAAATCGTACCCGGCATCGCCCACGGCGGTGACGATCACGCCGCTGCGGTCGAGCCGCGCGATCGCGGCAATGTCAGGCGCGAGCGTGCGCACGTCCTCGGCGCGCTCAAGACGGACGATATAGTTGAACTTGTCTTCGAACACTTCGACCGGCGTCAAACCCAGCGCTGCCGAGAGGCCAGACGGCGCCGTGGTGCTGTCGACGATACGAGCCGGAAAGTCCATCACATAGCTGACGTCATCGCGGCGAACCCGCAGCGGGCCGCTTGCGGAATGAAAAACGACCTCGCTGCGACCGGGCTGGAGGCGCTGCATGACGACCGCTGCACTTGCCAGCGTCGCATGACCGCAGAGCGGCACTTCGAGCAATGGTGTGAACCAGCGGATGCGATAGTCGCCGCCGTCAGGCACGATGAACGCGGTTTCGGCGAGATTGTTCTCTGCCGCGATCGCCTGCATCGTTGCTTCCTCGGGAAAATGTTCGAGCGGCACCACGGCAGCGGGATTGCCGGCGAAAAGCTGTCGCGTGAACGCGTCGACCAGGAAGATCCGCGTGCGCATCAGTGGTCGCCGCTCAAGCGAGCAGCTTGCGTACCTTCGCGATCGCAGCGACGAGCGCATCGATCTCCGCACGCGTGTTGTAGAACGCGAGCGACGCGCGCGCGGTCGCCGGCACGCCGTAGAACTGCATGAGCGGGTGCGCGCAGTGATGACCCGAGCGCACCGCGACGCCTTCGTGATCGAGCAGGGTCGCGAGGTCGTGCGCGTGCACGCCATCGATCAGGAAAGACAGCACGGCGGCCTTGTCCTTCGCCTGGCCGATCAGCTGCAGGCCGGGCACGGACTCGAGCGCCGCGGTCGCGTAGGCGAGCAGGTCGCGTTCGGCGGCGCCGATGCGGTCGAGGCCGATCGCTTCGACGTAGTCGAGCGCTGCGCCGAGGCCGATGAAGCCCGCAATATTCGGCGTGCCCGCCTCGAACTTGTGCGGCGCATCGGCGAAAGTCGTGCCGTCGAAACTGACCGTGCGGATCATCTCGCCGCCGCCGAAGAACGGCGGCATCCCGGCGAGCAGTTCGCGGCGCGCCCAGAGCATGCCGGTGCCCGTCGGGCCGTACAGCTTGTGGCCCGTCAGCGCATAGAAATCGCAGCCGAGCGCCTGCACGTCGATCGGCATGTGCGGCGCGGCCTGCGAGCCGTCGACGAGCAACGGTATGCCGCGCGATCGACAGGCCTTGGCCAGCTCGCGCACGGGATTGATCGTGCCGAGCACGTTCGAGACGTGCACGACGCCTGCGAGCTTCACGTTCGGCGTCAGACGCCTGACGAATTCCTCGACGATCAGCTCGCCGCTGCGCGTGATCGGCGCGGCGACGACGCGCGCACCCGTGCGCGCGGCGACGAGCTGCCACGGCACGATGTTGGCGTGGTGCTCCATCGTCGTGACGAGAATTTCGTCGCCCGGCTGCAGCCGCGGCAGCGCATAGCTGTAGGCGACCGTGTTGATCGCCTGCGTCGTGCCACTCGTGAAGATGACCTCGTCGCGCGATTTTGCGTTGACGAAGCGCGCGAGTTTGTCACGCGTGGCTTCATAGGCCGACGTCGCCTCCTCGCCGAGCGTATGCACCGCGCGTGCGACGTTCGCGTTGAACTCGCGGTAGTAGCGCGACACCGCGTCGATCACGACCTGCGGCTTCTGCGCCGTGTTCGCATTGTCGAGATAGACGAGCGGCTTGCCGTGCACGCTGCGCGTGAGCAGCGGAAAGTCGGCGCGCACGCGCTGCGGCGTCGATCGGGGCGCGCGGTGCGGAATTCGGCAGCGCGCTCATGCGTCCGCTCCACCGACGCGCGGCGCGAGCAGCGTCGCGAGGCGATCGCGCAGCCAGTGCTCGTCGATCCGTTCGAGCGCGACCGTCGAGAACGCGCCGACGAGCATGCGCCTCGCCTCCGCCAGCGGGATGCCGCGCGAACGCAGGTAGAACAGCGCGCGCTCGTCGAGCTGGCCGACCGTCGCGCCGTGCGCGGCCTTCACTTCGTCGGCGTAGATCTCGAGCGCGGGCTGCGTGTCGATCTCGGCCAGCGGCGACAGCAGCAGGTTCTTGTTCGACAACTGCGCGTCGGCGCCGTCGGCGCCCTCCGCGACCGTGATCGCGCCGTAGAAGATGCCGCGCGCGCGTTCGTCGGCCACGCCGCGCCAGACGATGTCGCACGCGGTGTCGCGTGCGTCGTGGCGTACTTCGAGATGCGTGTCGACATGCTGGCGACCGCGCGAGCGCGAACACCCCGCGCGATTCGTAGCGCGCGTGGCGGCCGACGAGATCGACGCCGACGTCGTGCCGCTGCAGGCGGCCGCCGAAAAGCGCATGCGTCGTGCGCAGCGTGGCGTCGCTCTCGACCCGGGTCTGCGTGCGCCGATACAGCGACACGGAATCCTGCGCCTCGCTGATCAGCGTATGGCCGAGTTCGGCGCCAGCGCCGACGCGCACGACCGACGTGAGCGCGCCGAGCACGTCCGCGCCGACGTCGCCCAGATGCTGTTCGATCAGATGAATCTTGCCGCCCGACATGCGTCGACGTCGAGCGCGGCCGACCAGCGGCTCGGCGTCGCGCCAGGGATGCTGAGGTAGACGAGATGCAGCGGCTCGGCAGCGCCTGCGGAAATCGCGAGACATGCTGCGTGCCATGCGCCGCGTGACGGATTTCGACGGCACCGTTCTTCGCGTCGAAATCCGAATGCGCGGCAGAGAACACGCCGTTGACGAACACGACGCGGCGACCCTGCGTCTGCGGCCACGCGAAGCGCTCGCGCAGCGCGCTCGACACGGCTGCGTCGCCGTCGGCGACGACGAATTCGTTCTGCGAGAGCGCGCGCAACGCGGTCTTGCTGTAGCGCCAGGCTTCGTCGCGCTCGCGCGCGTCCTGCGGGCCCAGCTCGATCAGCAAATCGTGGGCCAACAAATCGGATTTCTGCAGCGCGACCGCCATCACGCGGCCTCTGCCAGGAACGGCGCTCGCGCGCGACGCAGGCCATTCCTCACGTTCGCAAGCGGCGCCGCGGGTGGAAGGTGCAGAGTGACGGGAGAGGTGAACATCAGGCCACCTCGCTCGCAGAGCCCGCGAGCTTGCGCTCCGCGATCCACGCGTAGCCGTGTTCCTCGAGCTTCTGCGCGAGGCTCGCGTCGCCCGACTTCGACGATGCGGCCGTCCGCGAGCACGTGCACGAAATCGGGCACGATGTAGTCGAGCAGGCGCTGGTAGTGCGTGATCACGACGAACGCGCGCTGCGGATCGCGCATCGCGTTGACGCCGTCGGCGACGAGCTTCATCGCGTCGATGTCGAGGCCCGAATCGGTCTCGTCGAGGATCGCGAGCTTCGGTTCGAGCAGCGCCATCTGGAAGATCTCGTTGCGCTTCTTCTCGCCGCCCGAGAAACCTTCGTTGACCGCGCGATGCAGCAGTTCGTCCTTGAGATGCAGCACGGCGAGCTTCTCGCGCACGCGCTTCAGGAACTGCATCGAGTCGAGCTCGCCTTCGCCGCGAACCTTGCGCTGCGCGTTGAGCGCCGCGCGCAGGAAGTAGGTGTTGTTGACGCCTGGAATCTCGACCGGATACTGGAACGCGAGGAACACACCTTCCGCCGCGCGCTGCTCGGGTTCGAGCTCGAGCAGATTCCTGCCTGCGTATTCGATCGTGCCGGCGGTGACCTCGTAGCCTTCGCGCCCGGCGAGCACGTTGCCGAGCGTCGACTTGCCGGCGCCGTTCGGCCCCATGATCGCGTGCACCTCGCCCGCGTTCACGGCGAGCGAAAGGCCCTTGAGGATTTCCTTGCCCGCGACGCGGACGTGCAGATTGTCGATTTTCAGCATTGCATTCTTCTCGTCTATTGCTCGCTGCGTCGGCAGCGCGTCACAAATCAGTTTTCTTGCCGGAACGATCGTAGTCGGGACCGTGATCAGGCAACCTAGCCCAGTCCGACAGGCAACCCGGCGACCTTCGTCAAGGCCTCGCCGTCGAGCCGACAGCCGACCCATTCGGGCATGAGCCTTACGCCGAGCGATTCGTAGAACTCGATGGACGGCTTGTTCCAGTCGAGCACCTGCCACTGCAGGCGCGGCAGCTTCTCGTAGACGCAACGGCGCGCGAGATGGACGATCAGCGACTTGCCGATGCCGTGCCCGCGAAATTCGGGACGCACGAACAGGTCTTCGAGATAGATGCCATGGCGCCCGCGGAACGTCGAATAATTGTAGAACCACAGCGCGAAGCCGGCGGGCCTGCCCTGCCACTCGGCGATGTCGCAGAACGCGCGCGGCGACGGGCCGAACAGCGCGACGGCCACGTCCATCTCGCGCGCATCGACTTCATGGCGCAGCTTCTCGTAGTCGGCGAGCTCGCAGATCAGCGCGTGGATCAACGCCACGTCGTCGGCGCGGGCCGGCCGAATCGCGAGCGACTTGTTCGTCGCATCCATCTCGATCATGTCCATCAACCGACCGCCCCTTCGAGAGACACCTCGAGCAGTTTCTTCGCTTCCACGGCGAACTCCATCGGCAGCTCGCGGAACACCTGCTTGCAGAAACCGTCGACGATCATCGACACCGCGTCTTCCTCGCCGATACCGCGAGAGCGGCAGTAGAACAACTGGTCGTCGGAGATCTTCGACGTCGTCGCCTCGTGTTCGACGACCGCGCCGGGGTTCTTCACCTCGATGTACGGAAACGTGTGCGCGCCGCATTTCTTGCCGATCAGCAGCGAGTCGCACTGCGTGTGGTTGCGCGCGCCTTCGGCGCCCTTCTCGACCTTGACGAGGCCGCGATAGGTGTTCTGTCCGCGCCCGGCGCTGATGCCCTTCGAGACGATCTTCGACTTCGTGTTCCTGCCGATGTGGATCATCTTCGTGCCGGTGTCGGCCTGCTGGCGATGATGCGTCAGCGCGACCGAATTGAACTCGCCGACCGAATCGTCGCCGCGCAGCACGCAGCTCGGATATTTCCAGGTGATCGCGGAACCGGTTTCGACCTGCGTCCACGAAATCTTGCTGCGCGCGCCGCGGCAGTCACCGCGCTTCGTGACGAAGTTGTAGATGCCGCCGACGCCGTTTTCGTCGCCCGGATACCAGTTCTGCACGGTCGAATACTTGATGTTCGCGTCGTCGAGCGCGACGAGCTCGACGACCGCCGCGTGCAGCTGGTTCTCGTCGCGCATCGGCGCGGTGCAGCCTTCGAGGTACGACACGCTCGCGCCTTCCTCGGCGATCAGCAGCGTGCGTTCGAACTGGCCGGTGTCGCGCGCGTTGATGCGGAAGTACGTACTGAGCTCCATCGGGCAGCGCACGCCCTTCGGCACGAACACGAAGCTGCCGTCGGAAAACACCGCGGAGTTGAGCGCCGCGAAATAGTTGTCGCCCGCGGGCACGACCGAACCGAGATATTTCTGCACGATGTCGGGATGCTCGCGCACCGCTTCGGACATCGAGCAGAAGATCACGCCGGCCTCGGCGAGCTCCTTGCGGAACGTCGTGCCGACCGATACCGAATCGAACACCGCGTCGACGGCGACGCCCGCGAGGCGCGCGCGCTCGTGCAGCGGCACGCCGAGCTTGTCGTAGGTCTCGAGCAGCTTCGGGTCGACGTCGGCGAGCGACTTCGGCCGGTTCTTCGGCTGCGAGAAATAGCTGATCGCCTGGAAATCGATCGGCGCGATGCTGAGCTTCGCCCAGTGCGGCGGCGTCATCGTGAGCCAGTGGCGATAGGCCTTGAGGCGCCACTGCGTCATCCACTCGGGCTCCTGCTTGCGCGCGGAGATCGCGCGCACGACGTCCTCGGACAGGCCCGGCGGCAGGCTGTCGCTTTCGATGTCGGTGACGAAGCCCGCGCTGTAGCGGCGGTTCATCGCCTCGGCGATGACGTCGTCGCTGGCGGACGCGGTGGTTTCGATCTGGGTCAATTCGGTTGCCACGTAGGCTGCCTATTGTTCGGTCAGTGGTTTATGCCGGTATGCGGCGAGGCGCACCGGAATCGGCGCGCGCTTCGGCGCGGGCCGGCACATGTCGGCGAGCGTCATCTGCCGCAGGGAGTTTTCGATCACCTCGCTCACGCGCCGCCAGTTGCCGCGCACGCCGCAATGCGGTTCGTGGCCGCACAGGCCCGCGTGCGCGGAACACTCGGTCATGCCGAACGGACCTTCCATCGCGATCACGATGTCGGCGAGGCTGATGCGCTCGCGCGCTCGCGCGAGGCGGTAGCCGCCATTGACGCCGCGGAACGACTCGACGAGTTGCGCCTGCGCGAGTTGTTTGAGCAGCTTGCTCACGGTCGGCACTTCGAGGTGCGCGCGCTCGGCGAGTTCCTGCGCGCTCATCACCGCATGACCCTGCGCCTCGGCGAGGACGGTCATGACGACGGTCGCGTAGTCGGTCAACTTGCTGACCCGGAGCATGGTTCTCTCTCTGCTGGAAATGCGTCAGCGACGGCTACAAGCGGCAATGAATATTGCCGTGACGCACGGCGCTGGCTGTGCGGCGCTATATCGGACTGAAATGGTACTATTTCGACCGGTTTGGGTCAACTTCGAATCACGACTTCGCGGCATTCCTCACGCATGGCGTGCCGAACGATTTTTTGATTGACTCGACATGCCGCGCGGCATATCTTGTGTTCGTTAGCGGCGCCTGGCACAACATCTAGGCTTAATAGGGAATCCGGTGAGAATCCGGAACTGCCCCGCAGCGGTAACCAGGAACGAAAGGTGCCATGAGCACTGGGTCGAAGTGACCCGGGAAGCGGCGCCGAAGTAGGAGAGGCTTCAAACCCTCGAGCCTGGAAGTCCGAAGACCTGCCGCGACCGTCCGGTTCTGCCGGGCGTTTGGCTCGAAGGCCCTCGCGGGAGGGGCAGCACCGTCAGGTCGTCGCGTTCCGTGCGACACCTGCGCTGTTTCATCCGCAAGGACCTTGGATTCGCTCGCGGGAGCGAAGGCCGGCGGATGCTGTCTGCGATCGTCGCACAAGCCCGCCCGCCGTCTTTCCCGTGCGCACGCACCGGAGATGGCAGCATGACGACCGATTCGCTCACCCCCGATCAGACCACGCCGCCAGACCCGACGACCAGTCGCCGCGCGGCGATCCTGCGGCGCAAGCCGGCTTCAGCCTCACGGCGCCGCATGCGGCACCCGCGTCGATGCGCGTGACGAAGCGGTCGGGCGCGAGCGAGCCGGTCGACGTCAACAAGATCGTGCGCGCGGTCACGCGCTGCTGCGACGGCCTGCGCGACGTCGATCCGATGCGCGTCGCGCTCAAGACGATCGCCGGACTGTACGACGGCGCGACCACGCGCGAACTCGACGAGCTGTCGATCCGCACGGCCGCCTCGCTGATCGCCGAAGAACCCGAATACTCTCAGCTCGCCGCGCGCCTGCTCGGTCGGCCTACATCGACAAGGAAGTGCAGGCGCGCGGCGTCCATTCGTTCTCGCAGTCGATCCGCCTCGGCTTCGACACGGGCCTGATCAACGAGCGCGTGCTCGCGTTCGTCGGAGAGCCATGCGCGCAAGCTCAATGATGCGATCGATCCAGTCGCTCAGCGACGGCTTCGAATATTTCGGCCTGCGCACGCTGTACGACCGCTATCTGCTGCGCCACCCGACGCGGCGCAAGGTGATCGAGACGCCGCAGTACTTCTGGATGCGCATCGCCTGCGCGCTCAGCACGACGGCGCGCACGAGGCGATCGAGCTGTACCGCCTGTTCTCCTCGCTCGACTACGTGCCGAGTTCGCCGACGCTGTTCAATGCGGGCACGCGCCACGAGCAGCTGTCGAGCTGCTTCCTGCTCGACTCGCCGAGCGACTCGCTCGAATCGATCTACGAGAAGTACAAGGATATCGCGCTGCTGTCGAAATTCTCCGGCGGCATCGGCGTCGCCTGGCATCGCGTGCGCGCGGAAGGCTCGCTGATCCGCTCGACCAATGGTCTGTCGAACGGCATCGTGCCGTGGCTGAAGACGCTCGATTCCTCGGTCGCCGCGGTCAACCAGGGCGGCAAGCGCAAGGGCGCGGCCTGCGTCTACCTCGAACCCTGGCACGCGGACATCGAGGCCTTCCTCGAACTGCGCGACAACACCGGCGACGAGGCGCGGCGCACGCATCACCTCAACCTCGCCAACTGGATCCCGGACCTGTTCATGCGCCGCGTCGAGGCAGAACGGCGCCTGGTCGCTGTTCGATCCGGCACGACGTGCCGCGACCTGCCCGACCTGCTGGGGCGACGCGTTCGACGACGCCTATGCGCAGGCCGAGGCGCAGGGGCTCGCGCGCAAGACGCTGCCGGCGCGCGATCTCTACGCGCCGCATGATGCGCACGCTGGCGCAGACCGGCAATGGCTGGATGACGTTCAAGGACACATCCAACCGCGCGCTGCAACCAGACTGCACAGCCCGGCAACAACGTGCATCTGTCGAACCTGTGCACCGAGATCCTCGAAGTCACCAGCGCCGGCGAGACGGCCGTCTGCAATCTCGGCTCGATCAACCTGTCGCGCCATCTCGTCGACGACGCGAGCGGCGGGAATCGTTCGATTTCGACGAAGCTCGCGCACACCGTGCAGATCGCCGTGCGCCAGCTCGATCGCGTGATCGACCTCAACTTCTATCCGATCGCGCACCGCGCGCGCGTCGAACCTGCGCTGGCGTCCGGTCGGCCTCGGCGTGATGGGCCTGCAGGACGTGTTCTTCCGGCTGCGCCTGCCGTTCGACAGCGACGGCCGCGCGCGAGCTGTCGACGCGCATCCCGAGGAGATCTACTTCCATGCGCTGCTCGCCTCGCTCGAGCTCGCGCGCGAGCACGGCGCGCACGCGGCGTTCGCCGATGACGCGCGCCGCGCGCGGCGAACTGCAGTTCGATGCCTGGAACGTCACGCCCGGGCAATGGCGAACGCTGGGACGCGCTGCGCGAGGAGATCGCGCACGCATGGCCTGCGCAACTCGCTGCTGATCGCGATCGCGCCGACCGCGACGATCGCCTCGATCGCCGGCTGCTACGAGTGCATCGAGCCGCAGATGTCGAACCTGTTCAAGCGCGAGACGCTGTCGGGCGATTTCCTGCAGGTCAATCGCTACCTGGTCGACGAACTCAAGCAGCTCGGCCTGTGGACCGCCGACGTGCGCGACGCGATCAAGCTCGCCGACGGCTCGATCCAGGCGCTGCCGATGCTGCCCGACGAGCTGCGGCGATCTATCGCACGGTGTGGGAACTGCCGATGCGCGCGCTGATCGACCTGGCCGCCGAACGCGGCGCATACATCGACCAGAGCCAGTCGCTGAACCTGTTCATGCGAAAACCCGAACATCGGCCAGCTGTCGACCATGTACATGTACGCGTGGAAGCACGGGCTCAAGACGACGTACTACCTGCGCTCGCGGCCGGCGACGCGGATCGCGAAGACGACCGTCAGCGAGGATGCGACGAAGAATCCCGTGACCGATTCCGAGGCCGTCGTCTGCTCGCTCGAGAATCCCGAAGCCTGCGAGGCGTGCCAGTGAGCATCCCGGCACGCCGCCAGTGCGTCGTCTGTGTGAGAGATCAGTTCCTCAATTCGTCGTTGCCCGGTTCATCGTTGCCTAGCTCGTCATTCTCGCGAACGCGGTAATCCCGTGCCTTCGGCAGCGCCCGAGGAATTCTCAACCGCGAAGTCACTGGATTCCCGCGTTCGCGGGAATGACGTTGCTCCTATCGGAATTCGGAACGACTCGCTAGATCACCAGGAATTCAAATGTCCTCATCCACCACCCACCTCCTCGACCCCGGCTTCGACCTCACGTTGCGCCCGATGCGCTATCCGCAGTTCTACGAGATGTACCGCGCGGCGATCCGCAATACGTGGAGCGTCGAGGAGATCGATTTCCAGATCGACCTCGGCCACCTGCAGCAGCGCATGACGGCCGCGGACCGGCATCTGATCGAGCGCCTCGTCGCGTTCTTCGCGACCGGCGACTCGATCGTCGCGAACAACCTCGTGCTCAATCTGTACCGGCACATCAACGCGCCCGAAGCGCGCATGTACCTGTCGCGGCAGCTGTTCGAGGAAGCGCTGCACGTGCAGTTCTATCTGACGCTGCTCGACAACTACATTCCCGAACCTGCGCGCCGCGCCCAGGCGTTCGCCGCGATCGAGAACATTCCGTCGATACGCGCGCAAGGCCGATTTCTGCCAGCGCTGGATCGACTCGATCGCAGGCGCTCGACAGCGCATCGGCAGCGATGGCGACCGCCGCCAGTTCCTGCTCAACCTGACCTGCTTCGCCGCCTGCATCGAAGGCCTGTTCTTCTTCGCCGCGTTCGCCTACGTCTACTTCCTGCGTTCGCGCGGCCTGCTGCCCGGGCTCGCGGCCGGCACCGAACTGGGTGTTCCGCGATGAGTCGCGCGCACATGGCGTTCGCGTTCGAGGTGATCCGCACCGTGCGCGAGGAACAGCCGGAATTGTTCGATGCGCGAATGGGCGGCGCAGGTGCGCGCGATGATCGCCGAGGCCGTCGACTGCGAGACGCGGTTCGCCGAGGACGTGCTCTCGGGCGGCGTCGTCGGCCTGTCGGCGCGCGACATGCGCCAGTACCTCGAGTACGTCGCCGACCAGCGCCTGCAGATGCTCGGCCTGCGCGCCGACGTACCGCAGCCGCAATCCGTTCGCGTTCATGGAATTGCAGGACGTGCAGGAACTGACGAACTTCTTCGAGCGCCGCGTCTCGGCCTATCAGGTCGGCGTCCAGGGTGAGGTCGGCTTCGACCACGCGTTCTGAACGGCACCGTGCGCGGTAGCACGGACCGTGCGACCGACACCGCAGCGGAACTGCGCCCAGATGCGTGCCTCCGGCGCGACCAGCCGTTACACTTCGCGGCATGACGATACCCACGCCCGACCGACAGGAAGAGCTGCAGCGCTTCGTCGCGCTGCAGCATCCCGGACACGCCTTCGAGATCGCACTCGCGTCGGCCGATGCGAGCTTCCGCAGCTACTGGCGCGTGACGGCGGGTACGACGACGCAGATCGTCATGGACGCACCGCCCGGGAAGGAAGACATCAAGCCGTGGCTCGACGTCGGCCAGCGCCTCTCGCGCATCGGCCTGCACGTGCCGCACGTGTTCGCGACCGACTACAAGCGCGGCTTCATTCTCATGGAGGACTTCGGCTCGCACCTGTACCTGTCCGAGCTCGAAGCGAACCGGCAGTCTCCTGCGCGCGTCGACGCGCTCTACGGCGACGCGCTGCATGCGCTGATGACGATGCAGACGCAGGTGTCTGCGGACGGGTTGCCCGCATTCGACGAAACGTTCATCCGCCAGGAACTCGAGCTGATGCCCGCGTGGTTGCTCGAACGACACCTCGGCTACACGCTGACCTGCGACGACTGGGACATCCTCGAAGCCGCTTTCAGCAAGCTCATCGCGGCGCTGCGCGCGCAGCCGCAGGTCTTCATGCACCGCGACCTGCACAGCCGCAACCTCATGATCGTCGAGCGCAACAAACCCGGCATCATCGATTTCCAGGGCGCGGTGCGCGGACCGGTCGGCTACGACGTCGCCTCGCTGCTGCGCGACTGCTACATCGTGTGGCCGAGCGAACGCGTCGACGCGTGGGTCGAGCAGTATCGGCAGAGCCTCGCGAAGGTCAGCCACGCGATCGCGAACGGCGCGCACTTCCGCGAGTGGGTCGATCTCGCCGGCCTGCAGCGGCACATCAAGGTGCTCGGCCTGTTCTGCCGCCTCAACTATCGCGACGGCAAGCCGGGCTTCCTGCGCGACCTGCCGCTCGTGCTCGACTATGTGCTTTCTATCGCACGCCTGCATTCGGACTACGCCGATCTCGTCGCCCTGATCGAGCGCGCCGTCGCCGGTCGCGACATCACCGAGACCAGCGCCGAAGCCGACAGCGAAACGGCATGAGCGGCGGCGGCACCGCGCACGGTGCCATCGGCCACGCGCTGATCTTCGCGGCCGGACGCGGCGAGCGCATGCGCCCGCTGACGGACACGACGCCGAAACCATTGCTGCGCGTCGGCGGCAAGCGCCTGATCGAATACCACCTCGAGCGGCTCGCCGCGGCGGGCGTGAGCGACGTCGCGATCAACACCTCGTATCTCGCCGAACAGTTTCCCGACGCGCTCGGCGACGGATCGCGCTGGGGGTTGCGCATCCACTATTCGTACGAAGGTGCCGAGCCGCTCGAAACCGGTGGCGGCATGTTGCGTGCGCTGCCGATGCTGGGCGACGCACCGTTCATCGCCGTGAACGGCGACATTTTCTGCGATTTTGATTTTGCGACACTGCCGCGCGAACCCGATGGGCTTGCCCATCTCGTTGTCGTCGACAACCCAGCGCAGCATCCGCGCGGCGACTTCGTACTGCGCGACGGATTGTTACAAGACGAAGAATCGCCGCGCCTCACCTTCGCGGGTATCGGTGTTTATCGCGCTGCATTGCTGACCGGGCAAAACGCAGGCCGGTTTGGCCTCACGCCGCTCTTGCGCGCGGCGATGAGAACGGGAAGAATCCGCGGCACGCACTATCGGGGCCGGTGGGCCGATATCGGCACCCCCGGCCGCCTCGACGAGCTCGAGGCCTGGATCTGTTTACCGTAAGTCCACCGCACCGCGGTGTGCAGTAGCGAGTAGCTGACCGAAGGATCGAGACGTGCTCGCTGGCACGTTCGTGCATTCCTTTCCCTTGGCTGGTCATCGCGCTGCAATTCGCGGCGGGTCTACTCATTCCAATTTTTTCACTTACCAGTTACGTCAACTAGGGAGAGCGTTCATGCCATTGTTTGCATTGCGTCACCACAGATTGTCGTTAGTCATTGCGTTTGCGCTGGCCACAACCAGCCCGTTTGCCGCAGCAACGAAACCCGGCTTCGATTACGAGGACCACTACGAATTCGACGCGACCCTGGGCGCGCCGTACCTCGCCGCCGGAGACGCGTCGCGCGATTTCGACCTGCGCTTCCGTTTCCCTGGCGCCGATTACGACACTGTCGTCGCCTGGCGTCTCGACATCGTCAACGACGCCGGCTTCGAAGTGCGCACCTGGCACGGCGAAGCGAGCCTCAACAGCGGCGTCGGCGCCGCGCAGGTGCATTGGTCCGAACTCGATCCGCAAAATGGCCCGCTGCCGTACGGCTTCTATCACGTGCGCATGCGCGCCTATTCGCTCAATCCGTACACCGAGCGCGGAATCAGCTACGGCTCGCTGCAGCAGCGCGTCGAGCGTGCATTCAGCGACAACGCAGACGAGGTCATCGAGCAGACGCAGGACATACAGGTCGGCGTCGTTCTGCCGCCAGAGATGTCCGAGTTCGCTTCGCTGCCAGTCGGCGCCGGCACGCACCTGCACGCGCAATCGGTCGCCGCAACGGGCGGCCTGCCGTACACGGTGTATCTCGGCAACCTGCATAGCCAGACCAACCTGAGCGACGGCGGCGGCGCGCTTTCGACCTGCGACAGCGAGCAGCCTCCGCAAAGCGCCAATGGCGGTACGCCCACGGTCGCCTACACCTACGCGATGAACCACGGTCTCGACTTCCTGATGACCAGCGAACACAACCACATGTTCGATGGCTCGACCGGCACGAACGCATCGGCGAGCCCGACCACGGCGCACAACCTGTACCAGTCCGGTCAGACGATGCGCGACAGCTTCAACGCGGCGCATCCGAACTTCCTCGCGCTCGCCGGCCTCGAATGGGGCGTGATCTCGAACGGCGGCCACATGAACATCTTCAACACGCCGTCCCTGCTCGAGTGGGAATACAACAGCTCGAACCAGCTGATCGGCGACGTGTTCGTGGCGAAGGGCGACTACGCCGGCATGTACACGACGATGAAGAACAATGGCTGGATCGGCCAGTTCAACCATCCCGCGTCGACCGGCCAGTTCAATATCGGCGGAACGGATCTCGCCTACACCGCCGACGGCGATTCCGTCATGGTGCTGTGCGAGATCATGAATTCGTCGGCCTTCTCGAGCAAAACCGATGAGTCGCAGGGTGCGGGCAGCGGCTATGCCACCGCTTGCAACAAGTTGCTCGAAGCCGGCTACCACGTTGCCTTCTCCTCCGACCAGGACAACCACTGCGCGAACTGGGGCGCGAGCTATACCAACCGCACCGGCGTGCTGATCCCGACCGGTCAGGCGCTGAACCAGACGAACTTCCTCGCCGCGCTGCGTGCGCGTCATGTGTACGCGACCTACGACAAGACCTCGCAGATCGTGCTGACGACGAGCGGCGGCCACATCATGGGCGACCAGTTCAACAACTCGGGCTCGCTCACATTGACCGTCAACTACGCGCCCGGTGCGGGCCGCAGCGCGTCGCAGGTGCAGATCTTCGAAGGCGTGCCGGGCAGCAATGGCACCATAGCGCAAACCTCGAGCACGTCGGTCACCACGATCACACCGGCCAACGGCAATCATTTCTACTATGCAAAGATCACCCAGGACAACGGCACCCTGCTGTACTCGGCGCCGGTGTGGGTGAATCAGGGCGCGGGCGGCGATACGACAGCGCCGACCGTGAGCGCCTCGGAGTCGGGCACGAGCGGCACGATCACGCTGTCGGCCAGCGCGAGCGACAACGTCGGCGTGAGCAAGGTCGAGTTCTACATCGACGGCTCGCTGCAGGCGACCGACACGTCGTCGCCGTATTCGACGACGGTCGACTCCACGACGCTGAGCAACGGCAGCCATAGCCTCACGGCGAAGGCCTACGACGCAGCGGGCAACGTCGGCACGAGCAGCGCGGTCAGCTTCACGGTCAGCAACTCGACCTCGGACACGACACCGCCGACCGTGAGCGCATCCGAATCGGGCACGAGCGGCACGATCACGCTCTCGGCGACCGCCAGCGACAACGTCGGCGTGAGCAAGGTCGAGTTCTATATCGACGGCACGCTCAATGCGACCGACACGACGTCGCCGTACTCGACGACGGTCAACTCGACGACGCTGACCAACGGCAGCCACAGCCTCACGGCGAAGGCCTACGACGCGGCCGGCAACGTCGGCACGAGCAGCGCGGTCAGCTTCACGGTCAGCAACTCGACGTCGGACACGACACCGCCGACCGTGAGCGCCTCGGAGTCGGGCACGAGCGGCACGATCACGCTGTCGGCGACAGCCAGCGACAACGTCGGCGTGGCCAAGGTCGAGTTCTACGTCGACGGCACGCTCAACGCGACCGATACGACATCGCCCTACTCGACGACGGTCAATTCGACGACGCTCGCGAACGGCAGCCACAGCCTCGTCGCGAAAGCGTACGACGCGGCGAACAATGTCGGCACGAGCAGCACCGTGAGCTTCTCGATCAGCAATACGACGACGCCGATCGAGCTCATCACGAACGGCGGCTTCGAGTCGGGCAGCACGGGCTGGACCGCGACTTCGGGCGTGATCACCAATCAGTCGGGCGAGTCGGCGCACGCCGGCACCTACTATGCGTGGCTTGACGGCTACGGCACGGCGACGACCGACACGGTCGTGCAGAGCGTGGCCATTCCGTCGACGGTGACGAGCGCGACGCTGACCTTCTGGCTGCACATCGACACGGCCGAGACGACGACGACGAAGGTCTACGACACGTTGACGGTGCAACTGCAGAACAGCTCGGGCACGGTGCTTGCGACACTCGCGACCTACTCGAACCTCAATGCGGCGACGGGCTACGCGCAGAAGAGTTTCGATGTCAGCGCGTACAAGGGCCAGACCGTCAAGGTGTACTTCAAGGGCGTCGAGGACAGCCAGGACCAGACCTCGTTCGTGCTCGACGACGTCAGCCTGAAGACGCAGTAAGTTTGCTCTGCTGAAGGGTCCGGCAAGGATGCCGGCCTGTTCCTTGGCCGTCGAGGAGGACGGCTGGAATACCAACGGGTGGGCCGCAAGGCTCACCCGTTTTTGCTTGCGCTTGTCGATTTGCTCCTGCCTGGAACGCCGGCAGGCAATGGCGGTCCGCTTCTTGCCGTCAGGAGGAAGGCCGCAGCAGGCTGCGCAGGAACGGCACCGTGACGCGGCGCTTGGCCGCGAGCGAAGCGCGGTCGATCCTCTCGAGCAACCGGGTCAGGCTGCCGAGGTCGCGCTGCGTATGCGTGAACAGCCAATCGAGCGCGCTGTCGTCGAGCGCGATCCCGCGCGCATGCGCACGCGCACGCACGACCTCGCGCCGCTCGCCGTCCGCGAGCGGCTTGAGCAGGCCCTGCGCGCAGCTGGCAAGGCGCGAGACGAGATCGGGCAGGCCGATGCCGCACTGCGCGGGCGCCTGCGCGGCCGCAAAAAGCATCGTGGCCTTTTCCGTTTTGCAGCGGTTGTAGAGGTCGAACAGCGCATGTTCGCCGCTGCGATCGCCGGCGATCGCGTCGACGTCGTCGATCGCGAGAACATCGCTGCCGCCAAGCGCCCGAATCGCATCCTCCGTGGCGGGCCCCGTCCTGTTGGACCCTGCGACATGTGCGCGCAACGAGACGTACTGCGCGCTGCGGCCCGCTTCACTCGCGGCGGCGCAGGCGGCGATCAGCAGATGGGTCTTGCCGCTCGCCGACGCGCCACAGACGAACACCCAGTTCGCGCCTGAATCGCCTGCTGCGCGTCGCACCAGGTCAACGGCAGCGCCGTTGTCGCCCGATGAAATAGCTCTCGAAGCGCTGCTGCTGCGGCCAGCGCATCGCGAGCGGCAATTGACCGATGTTCATCCGTCGCCGCGTGCGCCGTCCGCCGATGACGCCACGCGCCGCGGCTTCGATCTCGGCCGCGACCGACTCGGGGACGATGATCTGCTGCTGCGCCCCCACCTCTGCGCCTGGATGCAGCCCGCCCGCTTCGACGTGGTAGAGCGCGCTCGCGCGATAACGCTCGTGCGCGTAGCGCAGGACAACGAGCAGTACCGCTGCGGTGGGCAGCGCGAGCAGTACCCCGAGGAAACCGAACAGCTCGCCGCCCGCGAGCACCGCGAATATCACCGCGAGCGGATGCAGGCCGATGCGATCGCCGACGAGACGCGGCACGAGCACGTAGCCCTCGAGCAGCTGGCCGACGACGAACACGGCGACGACGAGCCCGAGATGCAGCCAGTCGCCGTACTGCACGAGCGCGGCGATCAGGCCCATGAGGATGCCGGTGATGCTGCCGAGGTAGGGCACGAAGCTGATGAGTCCGGCGATCAGGCCGATCAGCGGACCGACGTTGATGCCGACCACCGACAGCCCGATCGCGTAGATCGCGCCGAGCGCGATCATGACGAGCAACTTGTCCGCGCACGAACGCGCCGAGCGTCTCGTCGGCCTCGCGTGCGAGCCGCGTGACGACGGGCTCGATCGAGCGCGGCAGCAGTTCGTGGATACGGTTGATCAATTCAGGCCAGTCACGCAGCAGGTAGAAGAACGCCACCGGAATCACGAAGACGCTCGCGATCCACGAGACGATCGCGAGGCCGGACTTCGAGACGCCCGCAACGACTATCGTCGCGAAGCCGCTCGCTTCCTTCCAGTGATCCTGCAGCACGGCTACGAGGCTCTGCGTGTCCGGCATTTCGATACTGAGATCGAAGCGCTGATTGAGCCACGGCACCGCGGTGTTCTGCGCCCAGGCGAACCAGGTCGGCAGCTGGCCGATGAACGTGGCGACCTGCCGCGACAGATACGGAACCAGAAGGATCAATATGGCGATCAGCACCAGCACGAGCACGAAGAACACGATGCAGACGGCCAGATTGCGGCCGACGCCGAGGCGCACGAGGCGCGTCGTCAGCGGATCGAACAGGTAGGCGAACATCGCCGCCACCGCGAACGGCGTCAGCACCGGCGCGAGGAAATAGAGCAATGCGCCGAAGACGACCAGGAGCGCGAGCATCTGCCAGCGCAGATCGGAAGGAGTACTCATGCGTTCACCTGCTTTTGTTTGGCCGCCATGGCCTTGAGCGACCAGACATAGACATAGTGCGCGCCGCTGCCGAGCGTCGCCAATGCGGTCAGCCACGTCAACGCCGTGGTCAGCGCAGCCGGCAGGTCGAGCAGGCTGCCGTGGTTGATCAGCAGCGCGAGCACGAGCGCGATCTGCAGGCAGGTCGTGACCTTCGACAGCGTCGATGGTTGCGGAATGACGCGACCGATCAGGAAATGATAGGCGAGCGCGCCGGCGACGATGACGACGTCGCGGGCGAGCGCGAGCCACATCATCCATCCGGGCAGCACGCCCGCGACATTGAGCGAGACGAAGCAGGACAGCAGCATCAGCTTGTCGGCGAGCGGATCGATGACGCCGCCGAGCCAGCTGCGCCAGCCGTAACGCTTGGCGAGCAGGCCGTCGAGCGCGTCGCTCGCCCCGGCGACCGCGACGACGATCAGCGCGCGATCGAAATCATGGGTCCAGATGAACCAGACCAGGGGCACGACCAGCCCGATGCGCGCGAACGTGATCGCGTTGGGCAAGTGCCGCCAGAAAGTCGGTGTCGTCGTGGCGCCTGAATCGTTCACGTCTGCTTGCTGGAACCGGGTAAGCCGATGGATGCGCCGCAGGAGCGAGGGCCGGAGCCGGACAGACGCGTCGCCGCAGCGCTGGAGTCCGAGTGTACACGGCGCGACCGCACGATTTGCGCGCGCCGCGGGGCTCCGTCTGTCCGCTCGGGGGCGTCCGGGCGTCGCCTGTGCATGCCGGCGCGCGCCGCGTCGCAGCGAACGTCCAGCGATTTCAGGGCACGAAGTCGAGCAACGCGTCGACGCCGGCCACGGGCGGATGCGTGTTGGTCGCATGCGCAATGCGCGCCGCGTCGAGCGCGTCGAGCAGCGCGGGCAGCGCGCCGCGCGCGTCTATCCTGACCTGCACCGTATTGCCGTGGCCCTGCTCGACCTGGACCGTGCGCACCTGCTCATTGGCGCTCAGCGCGCCGATCAATCGCGCGTAGTCCTCCGCGGAGCGCAGACCCGTGATCCAGAGGCGGTAGCTGCCGGCATTCTGCGGCGGCGGGACGGCATTGGCGTCGGGCGCAGCGCCAGGCGCGGAACCAGGCGCTGCCCCGGTGCCGGCGCCGGCGGCGCCGCAGCGGCGGTGGCGCTGTCTGGCGCCGAATCGAGGCCGAGCTCGTGCAGCAGGCCGTCGATGCTGCCGCGGTCGAACTGCACGACGAGCTGCAGATGCCCCGGAGGCTGCGCGGGGTCATTCTGGTAACCGTACGATTGCATGTAGCGATCGGCCTTCGATACGGCGCGCACGACGTCGGGCCGGGTCAGCACCGCATTGTTGCCGCTCAGTTTGACGATCACCTGACTGAACGCCGCGCGCAACGCTACAGCGCGGTCCTCGTCGGACTGCGAAGCGACTGGCGCCGAGCCTGCATAGAGCCCACCGGCAGTCGCGCAAGGCACCGCGCAGAAAGACACGATCAGGAAGAAGACGAAACGGGCTATCGATTTCTGCTGCACGAAGCGGCTTCCAGGCAATTGGGGGTCGGCAGGTCGGTCTCGGCGGTCTCGCGCGCTGGACTGCGACCCGCCGAAAAAGCGCCGTTCGAACACCGCAAGTCTGCCCAATCGCGGCGCTAGCGTCTATCATTCGCGTCCTGTCCGTTGGTGTCCTGTCTGGATTTCCGGACTGCGCAATTTGCAACCTGGCGCGCGGTCGTTGTCCGGACATTCCCGCGCGAGAAGCCGGCGATCGTCATATGCAGAGGTTCGAAAAGCCCATGTCCGTCGAGAAGGAATCCCTCACCTATCGCGCCGCCGGCGTCGATATCGATGCTGGCGAGGAAGTCGTCGAGCGGATCAAGCCGCTCGTCGCGCGCACGTACCGCAAGGAGGTCATGGCCGGCCTCGGCGGCTTCGGCGCGCTGTTCGAACTCGGCGGACGCTATCGCGACCCGGTGCTTGTCTCGGGCACCGACGGCGTCGGCACGAAGCTCAAGCTTGCGCAGCAGCTGCACCGCCACGACACGATCGGCATCGACCTCGTCGGCATGTGCGTCAACGACGTGCTCGTGCAGGGCGCCGAACCGCTGTTCTTCCTCGACTACTTCGCGACCGGCAAGCTCCATGTCGACACGACCGTCGCCGTCGTCGGCGGGATCGCGCGCGGCTGCGAACTCGCCGGCTGCGCGCTGATCGGCGGCGAGACCGCCGAAATGCCCGACATGTACCCGGCCGGCGAATACGACCTCGCCGGCTTCTGCGTCGGTGCGGTCGAGAAGGCCGCGCTCATCGACGGCGCGAAGGTGCGCGCGGGCGACGCGATCATCGGCATCGCGTCGAGCGGCCCGCACTCGAATGGCTATTCGCTGATCCGCAAGATCGTGGCTCGTGCCGGCATCAGCGCGGAGAGCGGCGGTTTCGACCTCGATCTCGGCGGCGTCCGGCTTGCCGATGCGTTGATGGCGCCGACCACGATCTACGTCAAGCCGATCCTGCAGATCCTGACGGGCCCGCAACCGATTCACGGCATGGCCCACATCACGGGCGGCGGCCTCACCGAAAACATCATCCGCGTCGTACCCGATGGCCTCGGCATTGCGCTCGACAGCGCGAGCTGGAAGATGCCCGCCGTGTTCGACTGGCTGCAGCGGGAAGGCAACGTGCCACAAGTAGAAATGTGGAGAACGTTCAATTGTGGAATAGGTTACACGCTGATCGTTGCGCGCGACCAGGTCGCTCCGCTCATCGCGAAGCTGCGCGACCTCGATCTTGCGGCCTGGCAGATCGGAGAGATCGTAGCGGCAAGCGGCGACGCACGCGTGCACATCAGCTGACACGCATCGGCTGAGGCGCATCCCGCATCAGGAGGCCACGTGAGGACCCCGGCGGCAATTTTCGAGGTCGGCGTCTGCACGACCGCCATGGCAGCGCGCCCCGCACGGCTTTCGTCGTAGCGCCGGACGCGACGACAGTCAGGCCCGCCGCGCGTTCCACAGGGGCGACAGCCTGCTCGTGCATTCGCCGTAGCTGTCCGGCCCGCAGTCCTGCTGCTCGTCGACATGGCCGGTGGGAACGAACCGGTTCACACGAGGCCGCCGTTTGAGTAGGCTGCGACATCTCAAAGCCGTTCGCGGGGCGCCGTGGCACCACTTCCGATCGTCGTCCTCTGCTCGGGACGCGGCTCAAACCTGCAGGCGCTGATCGATGCGGCGAATGCCGGCGTCGTCGCGACCGAGATCCGCGCGGTCGTTTCCGACAAGCCGAAATGTTTCGCGCTCGAACGTGCGCGCACGGCCGGCATCGCTGCGATAGCGCTGCGCGCGCGCGACTACGCCGACCGCGCCGCGTTCGACCGCGCACTGTTCGCCGAGGTCGCCCGCTACGAGCCCCGGCTCGTCGTGCTCGCCGGTTACATGCGCGTGATCGACGCCGGCGTCGTCGCGGCGTGGCGCGGACGCATGGTCAACATCCATCCGTCGCTGCTGCCGAAATACCCCGGCCTGCACACGCACGCGAGCGCGCTGGCCGCAGGCGACGCCGTGCACGGATCGAGCGTGCACTACGTGACCGCGGAACTCGACGGCGGCCCCGTCATCGCCCAGGCCGAACTGCCGGTCGAACGCGGCGACGATGCCGACACACTGGCCGCGCGCCTGCTGCCGCTCGAACACCGCCTGCTCGTCGCGAGCGTCGCGCTGATCGCCGCGGGCGCGATCGAACTCGGCGAGGACGATCTCGTCCGCTACCGGGGCGTGCCACTTCCCGCGCCGCTGCGCCTCGACGCACAGGGACGGCTCGCACCACGCTGAACCTGGATTTCTGCGCGCGCAACCGTATCGGTTTCGTTCAGTCGTCCGACGGCAGACTGCGCGCAATCCCTCGAACGCGATCCATCCAAATGCGCAAAGCCATCCTGCCGCTTTTCCTCCTCGCCGCGAGCCTCGGCACGCATGCCGCAGAGCTCAAGCCGATGACGGTCGCCTATTCGGTCATGCACGACGGCAAGGCGGTCGGCGATGCCACCTACTCGCTGTCCGCCAACGCCGATGGCACCTGGACGCTACGCTCGCAGACGCGCGGCACCTCGGGCATGGCGCGGCTGGCCGGACTCGACGTCCGCGAGGAATCCGTCTTCGACTGGCGCAGCGACAACGCGATCGGCCTGCGCTACGACTACCGCCAGGACGCGACGTTCAAGCACAGCGCGCAGACGATCGACTTCGACCGCGCCGCGAAGCACGCACGCGTCAAGGACAGCAAGGGCGACTTCGACTATGCGATCCCCGACGGCGCGATGGATCGCGCGAGCCTGTATCTCGTCCTCGGCCATGCCGCCGCGAACGGCGTCAGGGACATCACGCTCGCGGTCGCCGGACGCGATCATCTGGAGCACCAGCATTTCGTCGCCCACGGCGAGGAGACGATCGACGTCCCCGCGGGCAAGTTCAAGGCGATCGCGTTCGAACGCGTCGACATGCCCGGCAAGGCGCGCTCGTGGTATTCGCCGACGAGTCTGTTGCCGCTGCGCATCGAGAAGACCCAGGGCGACGGCTCGACGATCCTGCTCGAACTCAAGCGCTGAGCGACGCCGTCGCGCGCGGCGTCCGCCGCCCGTTTACGGTCCGGGCTTCGAGATCGCAGCGGATCGCCGTGGAGCTCGCGCAGGCGCCTACCCGGGCCACGCAGCGCCGGCCGAGCTGGAGCGTTCGATTTCCGCGTGAGTTTGTGATTTACTGAAATCCGGGGTAACGCAGCAAGACCGGGGTAGCCATGGCGATGCGTCGCTGGGTCGTGGGTCTGCTTTTCAGTGTGCTGAGCACCGGCGCTTTCGCCGCCGACACGGACTTCGCTTGGCCGAATCTCACCGACTTCCTCGGCCGCCTGACCCAGCGCGTCGGTTCGCCGGTAAAAGTATACAAGCTCAAGATCGACAGCAACGGCGGCGTCGACCTGTGGATACAGGACCAGGCGCGACGCGACCTGATCGACAGCTACGAATACGATCACGGCAAGATCAGCGGGCCGATACCGGTCAAGTTCGAGCACTATCCGACGGTCGAAACGCTCGATCACCACGTCATCGAACTGACGACGATCGATTTCCCGCGCCTGCCCGGCATGCTCGACAGCGCGCGCGAAAAGCTCAACCTGCCCGACGGGCACGTCACGTTCATCGAGCTGGAGCGTGGCGACTCGCGCGGCAAGCACACCTACACGGACATTCCGATCTGGGCTTTTCGCCTCGACGCGGCACGCCACGACGGCCGCGTCGAATTCGATCTGCGCGGGAGAGTGCTCAATGTGGACAAAGACTGATTCGCGGCGCCTTTTCGCCCTCTTCGCGATCGCGGCGCTCGCCGCTGCAGCGCATGCGGCCGGCGGCGCGGCCGTGGCGCCCGTGCAGATGCTCGTCGACGTCGATGCGCTCAAGTCCGCGTTCGCGGCGCGCATCGGGCGCCCTGTCTACGTGCTCGACGTGCAGCTCAACCAATATTCGGCGACGCTACTCGTCCAGGATCAGCGCGATCGCGACCTGTTCGACAAGTACGAAGCGGTCGCAGGCAAGCCGCTCGAAGAAGGCCAGCCGGAGAAGGTCGGCAACGTCAGTTGCAAGAAGCAGAAGATCGCGCTCGCCGATCTCGACTTCGCGCCGGCCATCCGCCTGCTCGCGCGCGCGCGCGAACTCGCCGCAGCAATCGGCGGCTACGACACAGCCGGCCGCGGTGTCGCTGGCCGCCGACCCGTTCTGCGAGTCGTTCGGCTGGCACGTCGCTCTGAACGGCAGCAACGAGTCGCACGAACCGATCGAGCTGTTCACGAAAGCCGACGGCAGCGCGGGCAGGACGCAGCGCCTGCGCAACGACGGCAGCTGGGAAAAGCTCGATGCGGATGCGCTGATTGCGGGCAAGGCGAAGCTGGCCTTTGCCGCACCGAAGGCAGAGGCACCCAAATTCGCGGGGGACGGCCGCCAGCATGTTTTCTACCGCAGCGTGGCCGACGAACTCGCGCGACTGCAGGCGCAGGTCGGCAGCCCGCTCGCGCTGCAGCACATCGGCATCTACGAGGACAGCCTCAACGTCGATGTCTACTCGACGAAGAACCGCAAGCGCCTGACGAGCTATCGCTTCGATGAGCAGGGCGCCATCGTCGGCGAAGAAAAGGACACGCCCGACGGCGACTGCCGAAAACCATTCTCCACGAGCGACTTCGTGCTCGAGCGACTGCCCGAACTCATCGCCGGCGCACCCGCGTTGATTCCCCCGCTCGCGCGCGGCACGGTGCACAGCGTGCACGTCCAGCGCGGCATCGTGGACTGCGATGCGCCCTACATCTCGATCGACATCGAGGACGAGCGCGCGGACGGCAACGTCGAGTACAGCGCGCGCGGCAAACTGCGCCACGCCGAGGTCAAGTAGGCCGCGGCGACCTCGTCAGGACGGCAGGCGGCGGATTTTCGCGCCGAGGCCGCTGAGCTTCTCTTCGATGTTCTCGTAGCCGCGATCGATGTGATAGACGCGGTCGACAGTCGTGTCGCCGCGCGCGGCGAGGCCCGCAAGCACGAGACACGCCGAGGCGCGCAGGTCGGTCGCCATGAGCGGCGCGCCGGTCATCTTGTCGACGCCCTGGATGATCGCCGTGTTGCCCTCGACGCGGATGTCGGCGCCGAGCCGGTGCAGTTCCTGCACGTGCATGAAGCGGTTCTCGAACACGGTCTCGGTGATGATGCCGACGCCTTCCGCGACCGAATTGAGCGCGGTGAACTGCGCCTGCATGTCGGTCGGGAACGCCGGATACGGCGCGGTCGTGATATTGACGGCCTTCGGTTTCCTGCCGTGCATGTCGAGCTGCACCCAGTCGTCGCCGGTCGTGATGTCGGCGCCGGCCTCCTCGAGTTTCTGCAGCACCGCGTCGAGCGTCTTCGGCCGCGCGCGCTTTGCCATCACGCGACCGCCCGAGATGGCGCCGGCCACGAGAAAAGTACCTGTCTCGATGCGATCGGGCAGCACTTCGTAATGCGTGCCGTTGAGGCGGTCGACGCCTTCGATCGTGATCGTCGCACTACCGGCGCCCTCGATCTTCGCGCCCATGCTGTTGAGGCAGTTGGCGAGGTCGATGACCTCGGGCTCCTGCGCCGCGTTCTCGATGACCGTCGTGCCCTTCGCGAGCGCGGCGGCCATCATGATGTTCTCGGTGCCGGTCACGGTGACGATGTCGAGATTGATGCGCGCACCCTTGAGCCGCTTGGCGCGCGCCTTGATGTAGCCGTTCTCGACCGTGATCTCGGCGCCGAGCGCCTGCAGGCCCTTGATGTGCAGATCGACCGGACGCGAACCGATCGCGCAGCCGCCCGGCAGCGAGACATCGGCTTCGCCGAAACGCGCGACGAGCGGGCCGAGCACGAGGATCGACGCGCGCATCGTCTTGACGAGGTCGTACGGCGCGAAATAGCGGTTCGTCGTGCGCGGATCGATCTGGATGCACATGCGCTCGTCGATCGTGAGCTGCACGCCCATCTGGCCGAGCAGTTCCATCGTCGTCGTCACGTCGTGCAGGTGCGGCACGTTGCTGATCGAGACGGGACCGTCGGCGAGCAGCGTCGAGGCGAGGATCGGCAGTACCGCGTTCTTCGCGCCCGAAATCCAGACGTCGCCGTTGAGGGGCTCTCCGCCCGAAATCACAATCTTTGCCATGGGTCTAAATCAACTCTTGTCGCGCGCCGCGGCTTCGCCGGGCGTCAGGGTTTTGAGGGCCAGCGCGTGGATCGCGCCGCCCATGAGGTCGCCGAGCGTCGCATAGACGAGCCGGTGCCGCGCGAGCGGCAGCTTGCCCGCGAACGCCTCGGCGATGACGACGGCCTCGAAATGGACGCCGTCGGCGCCTTCCACGTCGGCGCGCGCGCCCGGAAGACCTTGTTCGATCAGAGTTTTGATGGTGGCGCTGTCCATAGTCGGCTCGAATTATGACGCTCCGCAGGCAGCAGCGCGAGGATGTTCACCCGGCGCGGCCGCTTGCGTTATGCTGGATCGGGGTTGAGGAAACGTATCACCGCCGCTGTCTTGCTGACCGCGGCCGGATCGGGTCGGTTTTGATCGAGCCGGGGTGGCCCGGCAACCCCGGCGCAGCCGTCATCAGAGGCTTCGCTAGGCTGGCACAGGGGGTGACGGCTACAATAGGAGTGGTAAATGTTACTCAATAACGCCGGTCGCAGAAACCCCGACGGCTCGGATGCCTCCTTTTCCCTGCTCCACCCCACCCTGATGCACGCCAAAATCCAGCCTATTCCGCCCGCCGCACGCACGGTGCTCGATACCGCCGCGCTCACGCGCAGCGCGCTGACGGTCATCGAGACCGAGGCGCACGCGATCTCGCTCCTCAAAACGCGGATCGACGGCACATTCCTGCGCGCCTGCGAGCTGATGTTCGAATGCGCCGGCCGCATCGTCGTCTCGGGCATGGGCAAATCCGGCCACGTCGCGCGCAAGATCGCAGCGACGCTCGCCTCGACCGGTACGCCCGCGTTCTTCGTGCACCCCGCCGAGGCGAGCCACGGCGACCTCGGCATGATCACGCAGAGGGACGTCGTCCTCGCCCTGTCGAACTCGGGCGAGACCGACGAGTTGCTCGCGATCCTGCCGCTCGTCAAGCGCCAGGGCGTACCCCTGATCCTGATGACCGGCAAACCCGATTCCTCGCTCGCGACGATGGCCGACGTGCACATCGACGTCAGCGTGCCGCAGGAAGCGTGCCCGCTCGGTCTCGCGCCGACCGCCAGCACCACGGCGATGCTCGTGATGGGCGACGCGCTCGCGATAGCGATGCTCGAGGCGCGCGGTTTCACCGACGAGGACTTCGCGCGCTCGCACCCGGCCGGTTCGCTGGGCCGGCGCCTGCTGCTGCACATCAGCGACATCATGCACACTGGCGAACAGGTGCCGATGATCAGCGCGGACGCGAGCCTCGTCCGATGCGCTCGTCGAAATGACCGGCAAGGGTCTCGGCATGACCGCGATCGTCGAGCCCGGAACGCGACGCCTCGTCGGCATCTTCACCGACGGCGACCTGCGCCGCGCGGTCGACGACGACGATATCGACCTGCGCGCGACGCCGGTCACGCAACTGATGAACCACCGCCCGAAGATCATCGCCGCCGACAAGCTCGCGGTCGAAGCCGCGCACCTGATGGAAGACCACAAGATCCACGCGCTGCTCGTCGTCGATGCACAGCCGGCAGCGTGGTCGGCGCGCTCAACATCCACGATCTGCTGCGCGCACGCGTGGTCTGACCTGTCACGGCCGGATTCCACCTCGAGTGCGTAGGGTTTTTCCAGGGTTTTCGCGGCTGTTCCCTCACAACCCGGCCTACGCCACCGCAGGACGCTGCGACGGCAATGACGAAGCGCATGGTTTCTCAGGGGTTTCTTCCGATTCCGCAGGCCTCGTTAACGACCCAAGGCTGTAGAATTACAGCCCAAGACCGCACTTCCGGACCCTCGTGAGCGCTAGTACCATCCCCGCCGACATCCTCGAACGCGCCGCGCGCATCAAGCTCGCGCTTTTCGACGTGGACGGCGTGCTCACCGACGGCAAGCTCTGGTACTCCGCCGACGGCACCGAGCTGAAGTCGTTCCATTCGCAGGACGGCCTCGGCATGAAGCGGCTGCTCGCGAACGGCGTCGAGATCGGCGTGATCACCGCGCGCACGAGCCACATCGTCACCGAACGCACGGCAGAACTCGGCATCGTCCACGTCTATCAGGGCCAGGAGAAGAAGCTCGACTGCTACGAACACCTGATCTCGGCGCTGAAGCTGTCGCCCGAGCAGGTCTGCTACATGGGCGACGACATCGTCGACCTGCCCGTGATGCAGCGCGTCGGCCTTTCGATCGCGCCGGCCAATGCGCATCCGTGGGTCATCGACCGCGCCAACTGGTGCACCCGACTCGCGGGCGGCGCGGGCGCGGCGCGCGAAGTCTGCGATTTGCTGCTGCTCGCGCAGGGCAAGGCCGAAGCCGAGCTGCAACGCTACCTCTGATGGACCGTCGCAGCGCCCTCGTCATCTTCGTGCTGGCCGCCGTCGCGGCAGGCCTGTGGATGCTCAACTGGGCGCTGCACCCGCGCGACCTGAGCAACGAATTCGCCGGCCCGCCGCGATCCGACTACACGCTCGACCATTTCACGCTCGATGCGCTCGACAGCGAAGGCGCGTACTCGTTCACGGTCGTCGCGCCGCGCCTCTCGCGACGCGGCGACGACGGCTCGATCTATGTCGCAGCGCCGAATTACGAGATCATCGACAACAGTGCGAATACCTGGAAGGGAACGTCCGACTCCGCCTGGGTGAACAGCGACGGCACGATCATGAAGCTCGAAGGCAAGGTCGCGATGCATCGCGTGCCGACCGAGAAGGTCGATCAGATCGACCTGCTGACGACCGACCTCACGATCACGACCGACCCGAAGCCCAAGGATGCGCAAGGCCGCAGCCTGGGGAGCAAGGGCCATCGCGACAAGCGCATGGAAACCGCAGCACAGACGACGATCTACGATCCGGTCTACGTTTCGCATAGCATCGGCATGAAGGCCGATCTCGACATGAAGACGGTCGAATTGCTGCACGACGTCCACATCCTTTCTTTACCGGGGAACAACAATGCGAGCAAGTGAGCAGGCGCACGAAGGAACCGCAATCGCTGCGTCACCGAAAGTCGCACACCGCGTCGTCCGCGACCGCAGCCGGTTCGCGCTTGCGCGCGCCCCGCTCGTCTGCGTATGTGGCCCGGCCTTGTTCGGCATGATCGCTCTCGCGTTCACGAGCGAAGCTTTCGCGCTCAAGACCGACAAGGACCAGCAGACGAACATCGACGCCAACTATTCGAAGCGGGTGGACAGCAAGACCGGAACCGCGAGCGATCCCGACGTCACCGACCTCGACGGTGACGTCGTCATCACGAAAGGCACGATCAAGATGACGTCCGCGCACGCGACGATCTACTCGATCCCGTCCGGCGCGAAGACGGCCAACGCCGGCAAGGTCGCGCGCACGGTGCTGACCGGCAAGCAGGCGCACATGCAGCAGCTGCATGACGGCGATTGCTCGCTGATGACCGCGGACGCCGACAAGATCGACTACAACCCGTTCACGAACATCGCCGACCTCACGGGCAGCGTCGTCGTCGTGCAGGCTGGGCGCGGCGAATTCCGCGGCCAGCACATCATCTACAACACCGACACCGGCGACATGGAAAGCGGCGACATGACGTCGGCCGCGGGCCGCGTGCACATGGTGATGGAACCGGGCGACAAGAAGCCCGCGCCGGCCGCGAATCCGAACTGCACCGAAGGCCCGGCGGCGAAACCGGCTGCGCCCGCAGCGCCGAAGCCGGCGACACCGTCCCCGGCACCTGCGGCGCCGCCCGCGACGAAACCCGCCGCCGGCGGCCGCTGATGCTGATCGCAACGGGCCTGCAGAAGAGTTTCAAGGGGCGCACGGTCGTGCGCGACTTTGATTTCTCGATCAAGGAAGGCGAGATCGTCGGCCTGCTCGGTCCGAACGGCGCCGGCAAGACGACGACGTTCTACATGGTCGTCGGCCTGATCGGCGCGGACTCGGGCCGCATCACGCTCGACAAGCACGACATCACGCAGATGCCGATGCACGCGCGCGCGCGACTCGGCGTCGGCTACCTGCCGCAGGAGCCTTCGGTATTCCGCCGCCTCACGGTCGCCGAGAACGTGCTCGCGATCCTCGAACTGCGCGCGGACCTCGACGCCGACGGCCGCCGCGCCGAACTCGAATCGCTGCTCGACGAACTGCAGATCGCCCACATCGCCGACTCGAAGGGCGTCTCGCTCTCCGGCGGCGAGCGCCGCCGCGTCGAGATCACGCGCGCGCTCGCGGCGCGGCCGCGCTTCATGCTGCTCGACGAGCCCTTTGCCGGCATCGATCCGATCTCGGTCGTCGAGATCCAGCGCATCGTGCAGCAGCTCAAGTCGCGCGGGATCGGCATCCTGATCACCGATCACAACGTCCGCGAGACACTCGGCATCTGCGACCGCGCGTACATCATGAGCGACGGCGCCGTGCTCGCGAAGGGCTCGCCGCAGGACGTGCTCGCGAACAAGCAGGTGCGCGAGGTCTATCTCGGCAAGGAATTCAGGATGTAACCGCCGCCGGGATCACCCGCGCGTTCGATTCGCGCGGCGCCGAATCCCGGTCCCCGAGTCAGTTGTGTTCGGAAGGTTCCTGCCTTCGCGGATTTTGCACGCTCAGACTGTCGACGCGTTCAGGTTTCGACGCCCGAGACGCGAATGGACGTCTGCTTTCAAATTGAACCTCTGTCGCCCGGTTGCTAGGATTGGTGTGCCGATTGCCCCGGATTGCGGGCCTGCTCGCGCGTGGCATCGAAGGACAGACGACAACACGAATGGAGAGATTCCGACCATGAGCGATCAATTCCTGGACGCAGCGATCGAAGAAGCACGCAAGGGACTCTCGGAAGGCGGCATTCCGATCGGCTCGGTGCTCGTGCACGACGGCAAGATCATCGGGCGCGGCCACAACCGCCGCGTGCAGAAAGGCAGCCCGATCCTGCACGGCGAGATGGACGCGCTCGAGAACGCCGGGCGCTATCCCGCGAAGGTCTATCAGCACTCGACGATCTACACGACGCTGTCGCCGTGCTCGATGTGCAGCGGCGCCATCGCGCTGTACGGCATTCCGCACGTCGTCGTCGGCGAAAACGTCACGTTCATGGGCGAGGAAGAGTGGCTGCGCGGCAAAGGCGTGAAGATCGACGTCGTCAACGACGAGCGCTGCGTCGAACTCATGCGCAACTTCATCGCGGCAAATCCGCGGCTGTGGAACGAGGACATCGGCGAGTGACCGACGAGGATTCGGCCAGGAAGATTCGTCGAATTGAAGATCGTCGTTCCAACAGCCTTTGTTTCAAGATGATGGCCCGGACGAGGATGACGACGCGAGTGTCTCTTCGAGATCGCTTCTGGCCGATGCTGCCGCTCGCGCTGTGCCTCGCCGGCTGCGCGGCACCGGCGCCCCGGCACAATCCGCTTGCGACCTGGGTGCCGTCGGCCAACTTCGGCGTGCGCCGACCGATACTGATCGTCATCCACTACACCGAGCAGCATTCGGTCGCGGAGAGTCTCGACACGCTGCGCGACCACAACAGCGAAGGCCGGGTCAGCGCGCACTATCTCATCGGCGCGGACGCCCACATCTACCAGCTCGTCGACGACGACGCGCGCGCGTGGCACGCGGGCGCCGGGCGCTGGGGGACGATCACCGACGTCAATTCCGCCTCGATCGGTATCGAGCTCGACAATGACGGCCATTCACCTTTTGCCGACGCGCAGATCGGCAGCCTGCTGACCTTGCTGACCGACCTCACGACACGCCTGCACATCCCGCGCGAACAGGTCGTCGGCCACGAGGACATCGCGCCGACCCGCAAGGTCGATCCGGGGCCACTGTTCCCGTGGAAACGTCTCGCCGACGCCGGATTCGGAGTGTGGCCGTCTGCCGCGGGCGTCGAACCACCGTCGCAGTTCGACGCCTGGCTCGCGCTCGCGAACGTCGGCTATGCGCTCGATGACCGCACTGCCGCGCTGCGCGCGTTCCACCACCACTTCCGCGGCATCGACGGCGATGTGCTCGACGACGAGGACCGGCGCATTCTCTTCTCGCTGACGAAGCCTACGCGCTGAGTCCAGGAAGACTTCATTCGTTTTTCGTCGCGGAAGGCGGCTCCGAACGCAAACCGATATCGCCCTGCGCGGGCAGATCTGTTTCCTGCCAGCCACCACCGAGCGCCTTGATCAACGCGACGCTGTCGTCCAGGCGGTTGCCGAGGATCGAGATCGCGTTGCGCTCGTTGCTGAATGCGGTCGTCTGCGCGGTGATGACGTTGAGATAGCTCACGGTGCCCGGCTCGGTACTGGTTGATCGCGATCGCGAGCGCGCGTTCGGCCGACTTGACGGCTTCGTCCTGCGCGGCGGCTTCCTTTTCGAGGATGCGCAACGCGGCGAGTTGATCCTCGACGTTCTGGAACGCGGAGAGCGATATCTGGCGATAGTTCGCCGCCGCGGCGTCGTAGGCCGCGACCGCCTCGGCCGACTGCGCGCGCCGCGCGCCGCCGTCGAACAGGATTTCGGCAAGCCGTGGCCCGACCGACCAGAAGCGACTCGGCGCCTCGAGCAGCTGCGACCATACCGAACTCTGGTAACCGCCGCTCGCCGACAGGGTGAGCGTCGGAAACCAGGCCGCTTTGGCGACGCCGATCTGCGCGTTCGCCGCCTCGGCCTGCCGCTCGGCGACGGCCACGTCGGGGCGGCGCTCGAGCAACGTCGCCGGCATGTCGACCGGAATCGCTGGCGGCGCCAGGGTCAGCTTCTGCGCGGGCAACGAGAAATCCGCCGGCATCTTGCCGATCAGGACCGCGATCGCGTGTTCGTATTGCGTACGCGCGAGGTCGAGGTCGATCGCCTGCACCTGCGCGCTCTTGAGCTGCGTCTCGGCCTGGATCACGTCGGCGCGCGCGACGACTCCGACGTTGTACTGATTCTGGGTCAGCTTGAGCGCCCGCTCGTATGCGACGACCGTGTCGTCGAGCAGGCGTTTCTGTTCGTCGACGATGCGCAGCTGGAAGTACGTCGTCGCGAGCTGCGCGTGCAGCGACAGCCGCGTCGATTCGAGCGTCGCCGCGCTCGCCTGCGCGTTCGACGCGCTCTCTTCGACCTGACGGCGGATGCCGCCCCAGAGATCGGGTTCCCACGTCGCCGACAGCGGCAGCTGAGTACGAATTGGCCGGATGCGATGAGCCCGGATTGCCGGTTTCGCCCGAGCCGCTGATCACGGTCCCGCCCGAAACGATGCCGCCGCCCGAGTTGCCGTAGCGTCCCGAGCGCGTGGCGCTGAGGCTCGCGGAAACGGTCGGCCAGAGGCTCGAGCGCGCGCTCGATACGAGCGCCGCGGACTCGCGGTATTGCGCCTCGGCCTGCCTGAGGCTCTGATTCGACACCTCGATCTGCTTCTCGAGATCGTTGAGGATCGGATCGCCGAAGATTTCCCACCACGCGCCGCGCTTGATCGCGTCGGCCGGCGCCGCCTGCTGCCAGCCGGCGTTTTCCTTGTAGGCCGCAGGCACCGCGAGTTCGGGCTTCTTGTAGTCGGGACCGACCGCGCAACCACCGAGCACAAGCGTCAGGCCGCAGGCGACCAGCGTCAGGCCGGTGCTTACGCCGGCCACGCGCTTGCCATCAATTCCGTTGTCGCCGATTCCGTTTTCACCGGCCGCGCTGTTCGTCGTCATAGGGCTTTTCATGTTCGTGTTCATGCGATCGGCGCCGGCGTCGAGCCAGGCGGCACGCGGTAGATCCGCTGCCACTGGGCGCTTGCTCCACAGACGGAAGCGATCGAGGTAGAGGTAGACGACCGGCGTCGTGTACAACGTCAGCAGCTGGCTCACGAGCAGGCCGCCGAGGATCGAGATGCCGAGCGGCCGGCGCATCTCGCTGCCCTCGCCGAAGCCGAGCGCGAGCGGCAGCGCGCCGAGCATCGCCGCGAGCGTCGTCATCATGATCGGGCGGAAGCGCAGCATGCAGGCCTTGAAGATGGCGTCGCGCGCCTCGAGCTTCTCGTGGCGTTCGGCCTCGAGCGCGAAGTCGATCATCATGATCGCGTTCTTCTTGACGATGCCGATCAGCAGCATCACGCCGATCAGCGCGATCACGCGTGAATTCGGTGCGGCAGACGAGCAGCGCGAGCAGCGCGCCGACGCCGGCCGACGGCAGGGTCGAGAGGATCGTCAGCGGATGCACGTAGCTCTCGTACAGCACGCCGAGCACGATGTAGATCGCGATCAGCGCGGCGAGAATCAGATACGGCTGGTTGTCGAGCGATTTCTGGAAGGTCTTGCGCGGTGCCCTGCATGCTGCCGTGGATCGTCACGGGCGCGCCGACGCGCGCCATCGTGCGCGTGATCGCATCGGTCGCTGTGCCGAGACTCACGCCATCGGCGAGGTTGAACGATACCGTGGACGCGACGAACTGGCCCTGATGGTTGACCGACAGCGGCGCCGAGCCCGGGCCGTAACTCGAGAATGCCGATCAGCGGCACGATGCGTCCGCCCTTGCTCTGCACGTAGATGTCGCGCAGCGTGTCGGGGTTCTGCATGAACTGCTGCTGCACTTCCATGACGACGTGGTACTGGTTGAGCGCGTTGTAGATCGTCGACACCTGGCGCTGGCCGAATGCGTCGTTGAGCGCGTTGTCGATCGGCCTGCATCGTCACGCCGAGGCGCGCCATCGTCGGCCGATCGAACTGCAGCGGGTTTCCAGGCCACGATCCTGCTGGTCGCTGTTGACGTCGGCGAGTTCGGGCATCTTCTTGAGCGCGTCGGCGATCTTCGGACCCCAGGTCCGCAGGTCGTCGAGGCTGTCGCTCTGCAGCGTGTACTGGTAGGTGGCGTTGCTCTGGCGGCCGCCGACGCGGATGTCCTGCGCGCCCTGCAGGAACAGGCTCGCGCCGGCGACCTGGGACAGCTTGGGCCGCAGGCGGCTGATCACCTCGTTCGGTCGACAGCTTGCGTTCGGCGAGCGGCTTGAGCTGCGACGAACATGAAGCCGCCGTTGCGCGAGCCGCCGCCGGTGAAGCCCGCCACGTTGTCGATCGCCGGATCGCTCCTTCACGATGCTTCATGAACTCGACCATCTTCTCCGAAGTCGCCTGGAACGAGAAGCCTGGTCGGCCTGCACGCCGCCGACGATGCGCCCGGTGTCCTCCTGCGGGAAAAAACCCTTCGGGACGATGATGTAGAGGATAGACGTTGAGGCATGACGGTCACGAGCAGGATGAACATCATCAGCAGCCGGCGCTGACAGCGCCCACGACAGCGTGCGCTCGTAGCCCGCGCGAGCAGCGCGAACGCACGTTCGGAGAAATCGAACAGCCGCGCCACGGGTCTTGCGTGCGGCGTCGGCCGGACGTGGCGCAGGAACGTCGAGCACATCATCGGCGTCGTCGTCAGCGAGATGACGCAGCGAGATCAGGATCGCGACCGACGAGCGTGACCGAGAACTCGCGGAAGTAGCGGCCGACGATGTCGCCCATCAGCAGGATCGGCATGAACACCGCGATCAGCGACAGGCTCATCGACAGCACCGTGAAGCCGACCTCGCGCGCGCCGAGCAGCACGGCCTGCATGCGCGGCATGCCCGTCCTCCATGTGCCGCGAGATGTTCTCGAGCACGACGACCGCGTCGTCGACGACGAAACCCGTCGCGATCGTCAGCGCCATCAGCGACAGGTTGTCGAGGCTGAAGCCGGCGAGATACATGATCGAGAACGTGCCGATCAGCGACACCGGCACGACGACGGCCGGGATGATCGTCGCGCGCCAGCTGCGCAGGAACACGAAGACGACGAAGATGACGAGCAGGATCGCGATGACGAGCGTGCGCTCGACGTCGTGCAGCGATGCGCGGATCGTGCTCGTGCGTTCGATCGCGACTGTCGATCTGATGTCGGCCGGAATCGACGCGCGCGAGCTGCGGCAGCAGCGCGATGCACGCGGTCGATCGTGTCGAGGATGTTCGCGTTCGGCTGCTTGCATGACCTGGATGACAGCACCGCGGGCTCGCCGTTGACGAGGCCGAGATTGCGGATGTCCTCGACCGAATCGGCGACGTCCGCCACATCGGACAGGCGCACCGGCGAGCCGTTCTGCCAGGCGATGATCAGGTCGTGATACTGGATCGCCTGGCGCGCCTGATCGTCGGTGTAGATCTGCCAGTGGCGGTCGTCGAGTTCGACGAAGCCCTTCGGCCGGTTCGCATTCGCGTTGGCGAGCGCGGTGCGCACCGTGTCCATCGACACGTCGTACTTGTTGAGCGCGGTCAGGTTGAGTTCGACGCGCACCGCGGGCAGCGAACCGCCGCCGACCGTGGCCTGGCCGACGCCCTGTACCTGCGCGATCTTCTGCGCGACGATCGTCGATGCGGCGTCGTATACCTTGCCCTGCTCGAGCGTCTTCGACGACATCGCGAGGATCAGGATCGGCTGGTCGGCCGGGTTGACCTTGCGATAGGTCGGATTGCCCGGCATGCCGCTCGGCAACTGCGCGCGCGCGGCGTTGAGCGCGGCCTGCACGTCGCGCGCGGCGCCGTCGATGTCGCGCGACAGGTCGAACTGCAGCACGACGCGCGCCGATCCTGACGAACTCGACGAGGTCATCTCGGTCACGCCGGCGATGCGGCCGAGCTGGCGTTCGAGCGGCGTCGCGACCGACGTCGACATCGTCTCCGGGCTGGCGCCCGGCAGCGAGGCCGACACCGAGATCGTCGGAATGTCGACCTGCGGCAGCGGCGACACCGGCAGCAGCATGAACGCCACAGCGCCGACGAGCGAAAATGCCGACCGTCAGCAGCGTCGTCGCGACGGGACGCGCGACGAACGGCTCGGAGAGGCTGCCAGAGTTTCATGAGAGACGCCAAATCCACTTGCCAGCCCGCGAATGAACGCAAAGTGGAACGCAAATGGGGACAAGCCGCTGCGACGGCCCCCATCCGCGTTCTTGGCACCTTCCCCGCTTCGCAGGGGACGGACATGCTCGGCCGCTCACGATCACGACCTGCTCCTTGCGCAATCGCATCGTCGCCGTCCTTGCGCCTGAACCGCGCGCGCCAGGCGGTCGAACGCGAGATAGATCACCGGCGTCGTGAACAGCGTCAGCATCTGGCTCACGATCATGCCGCCGACGATCGTGATGCCGAGCGGATGGCGCAGTTCCGAGCCGACGCCGCCGCCGAGCATCAGCGGCAAGGCGCCGAACAGCGCGGCCAGCGTCGTCATGAGGATCGGCCGGAAGCGCAGCAGGCAGGCCTGGTAGATCGCGTCGCGCGGCGCCATGCCCTGCTCGCGTTCGGCGTCGAGCGCGAAGTCGACCATCATGATCGCGTTCTTCTTGACGATGCCGATCAGCAGGATGATGCCGATGATGGCGACGATGCCGAGATCCTCGCGCGCGATGAGCAGCGCCAGCAGCGCGCCGATGCCGGCCGACGGCAGCGTCGACAGGATCGTGATCGGATGGATGTAGCTCTCGTAGAGCACGCCGAGCACGATGTACATCGTCACGATCGCGGCAAGGATCAGCAGCACCGTGTTCGTCAGCGACGCCTGGAATGCCAGCGGCGGCGCCCTGGAAATTCGTGTCGATGCTGAGCGGCATGCCCAGGTCTCTTCTGCACGTGCTTGATCTTGTCGACCGCGGCGCCGAGCGACGCGCCCGGCGCGAGATTGAACGAGACCGTCGTCGCCGGGAACTGGCCGAGGTGGTTGATCAGCAGCGGCGCCGCTGCGTTCGCTCGAGGTGCGTCACCGTGTCGAGCGGCACCTGGCCGTTGCGCCGACGGCCTGCGTCGGCCGACGTAACGCCGGCGTCGCGCCCTGCGGCGTGCCGCCGCACCTGCGGCCGCCGGCGACCGAGGCCCGCCCTGCGGCGTCTGCGCGACGCTGTTCGCGTTGCGTCAGGCCCGGCACGTACATGCGGCTCAGCGCCTTCGAGTCCGTGCTGGAATTCCGGTTTGACCTCGAGCACGACGCGATACTGGTTCGACTCGGTGAAGATCGTCGACACCAGACGCTGGCCGAACGCGTCGTAGAGCACGTTATCGATCGCCGCGGGCGTGATGCCGAGGCGGCCGGCGCGTGTCGCGGTCGATGTCGAGGTAGGCCTGCAGGCCCTGCGACTGCAGGTCGCTGGCGACGTCGGCGAGTTCGGGCTCCTGATTGAGATTGTCGACCAGCTTCGGCACCCAGGTGTTGAGCGTCGCTCGATGTCGGCGAGCCGAGCGTGAACTGGTATTGCGTGCGGCTGACGCGGTCCTCGATCGTCAGGTCCTGCACGGGCTGCAGGTACAGCGTGATGCCCGCAAGCTTGCGCGACGCATCCTGCAGGCGGCGGATCACGACTTCGGCGCCGTCGCGCTTGCCGTGCGGCTTGAGATTGATCAGGAAACGCCCGCTGTTGAGCGTCGTGTTCGTGCCGTCGACGCCGATGAACGACGACAGCGATTCGACCGCCGGATCCTGCAGGATCAGTTTCGCCGAGTTCCTGCTGGCGCTCGGCCATCGCCGCGAACGAGATCGACTGCGACGCCTCGGAGATGCCCTGGATCACGCCGGTGTCCTGCACCGGGAAAAATCCCTTCGGTATGACAGATGTACAGCATGACGGTCAGCACGAGCGTGGCGATCGCCACGAGCAGCGTCGCGACCTGGCGGTCGAGCACCCAGTTCAGCCAGCGGCCGTAGGCCGCGATCACGCGATCGAATGATCTCGCCGGTCTTGCGCGAGAAGCGCGCTCTCTTCCTCGGGCTTGCGATGCCTGAGGATCTTCGCGCACAGCATCGGCACGAGCGTCAGCGAGACGACCGCCGAAATGACGATCGTCACCGCCAGCGTGATCGCGAACTCGCGGAACAGGCGCCCGACGACTTCGCCCATGAACAGCAGCGGGATCAGCACCGCGATCAGCGAGATCGTCAGCGAGATGATCGTGAAGCCGATCTGCCTCGAGCCTTTCAGCGCGGCTTCGAGCGGCGAGTCGCCTTCCTCGAGATAGCGCGAGATGTTCTCGATCATCACGATCGCGTCGTCGACGACGAAGCCGGTCGCGATCGTCAGCGCCATCATCGTGAGGTTGTTCAGGCTGAATCCGGCCAGGTACATGACGCCGAACGTGCCGACCAGCGACAGCGGCACCGAGAAGCTCGGAATGATCGTCGCCGGCAGGTTGCGCAGGAACAGGAAGATCACGAGCACGACGAGCACGACGGCGAGCAACAGCTCGAACTGCACGTCGGCGACCGAGGCGCGCACGGTCACGGTGCGGTCGGTCAGCACCGAGACATCGACCGACGGCCGGCATCGACGCGGTGAGCTGCGGCAGCATCTGCTTGACGCGGTCGACGACCTCGATCACGTTCGCGCCGGGCTGGCGCTGGATGTTCATGATGATCGCGGGCGATGTGTCCTTCCACGCCGCGAGCTTCGTGTTCTCGACGCCGTCGATGACGTCGGCGACGTCGGACAGGTGCACCGGCGCGCCGTTCTTGTAGGCGACGACGATGTCGCGGTAGTCGACGGCCGACTTGAGCTGGTCGTTCGCATCGATCGTGTACGAACGCGTCGGTCCGTCGAAGCGTGCCCTTCGGCGCCGTTGACGTTGGCGCGTGCCGATCGCCGTGCGCAGGTCCTCGAGGCTCATGCCGTACGACGCGAGCGCGGTCGGATTGGCCTGGATGCGCACCGCCGGCCGCTGGCCGCCCGACAGCGTGACGAGGCCGACGCCGGTGATCTGCGAAATCTTCTGCGCGAGGCGCGTATCGGCGAGATCTTCGACCTGGTACAGCGGCAGCGTCTTCGACGTCAGCGCCAGCGTGAGGATCGGCGCATCGGCCGGATTGACCTTGCTGTAGATCGGCGGCGTCGGCAGGTCGCTCGGCAGGAACGTGCCCGACGCGTTGATCGCCGCCTGCACTTCCTGTTCGGCGACGTCGAGGCTCAGGTCGAGGCTGAACTGCAGCGTGATGACCGACGCGCCGCGCCGAACTCGTCGACGACATCTGGTTGAGGCCCGGCATCTGGCCGAACTGGCGCTCGAGCGGCGCGGTCACCGACGACGTCATCACCTCGGGGCTCGCGCCCGGATACAGCGTGGTGATCTGGATCGTCGGGTAGTCGACCTCGGGCAGCGCCGACAGCGGCAGGACGCCGGTACGCGAGAATGCCGACGAGCAGGATCGCCGCCATCAGCAGCGAGGTGGCGACCGGTCGCAGGATGAATAGACGCGACGGGTTCATTTACGGACTGCCGCTGCCGCTCTTCGCATCCTTGGCCGGGGTAGCGCTGGCCGGACTTCCCCGCTTCTGATCGGGCCCAGCCCTGATTGGGCCTGGGCTGGTGCGGGCTTGACGGCATCGGGCTTGGCTGCGTCAGGATTGGCCTGCCCCGGCTTCGCCGCGTCGGGCTTGGCATCACCGGTCTGCGGCTGGCCTTGCGCGTCGCGGCGGCGATGCTGGCCCTGGCCCGCGCCCGGCGGTTGTCGCGGCATTGTCGCCGCGCGCCCAGCGTCCCGGCTGTTGCGCATCGTCCGCAGCTGCGGGCTTCGGCGGCGCCGCGGCATGCGTGGGCGCGCCCGACGTGTCCGTCGTCGCAGCCATCTCGACCGTGCTGCCTTCGCGCAGCTTGTCGATGCCATCGGTGACGACGATCTCGCCGACCTTGATGCCCGAGTCGATCGCGACGCGCTCGCCTTCGGTGGTGCCGGGCTGCACGGCGCGCTGGGTGACGGTCTTGTCGGCAGGATTGACGACGTAGACGTACAGACCCGTGGAACTGCGCTGCAGCGCGGAGGTCGGAATCACGGTGGCGCCGTGCAGCGTGTCGAGCAGCACGCGCAGGTTGACGAACTGGTTCGGGAACAGGCTTTCGTCGTCGTTGACGAACGTCGCCTTGACCTTGACGGTGCCGGTGGTCGTGTCGATCTGGTTGTCGAGGCTCGCGATGCTGCCGGTCGCGAGCTTGTTCTTGAGCGCGCGGTCCCAGGCGTCGGACTTGAGCGTCTTGCCGGCGCGCACCTGCTTGAGCAGCGCAGGCAGGCTGTCCTCGGGAATCGTGAACAGTACGTCGATCGGCTTGAGCTGGGTCACGACGACGATATTCGTGCTGCTCGCGGTGACGTTGTTGCCCGGGTCGACCAGGCGCAAGCCGACGCGCCCCGACACCGGCGCGAGAATCTTCGTGTAGGCGAGATTGACCTGCGCCGCATCGACCTGGCCCTGGTCGGAAACGATCGTGCCCTGGTACTGGCGCACGAGCGCGGCCTGCGAATCGAGCTGCTGCTTGGCGACCGAGTCCTCCTTGAACAGGGTCTGGTAGCGCTCGAGATCGACCTTCGCATTGGCGAGCTGCGCCTGATCGCGTGCGAGCACGCCTTGCGCCTGCACGAGCGCGGCCTGATACGTGCGTGGATCGATCTCGGCGAGCAGGTCGCCCTGTTTCACCATCTGCCCTTCCTCGAAATTCACGCGCGCGAGCTGCCCGCTCACCTGCGGACTGACGGCGACGACGCGCCGCGGCGTCACCGTGCCGAGCCCGTTGATCGTGATGTTGATGTCGCCGACGACCGCAGTCGCCGTGCCTACCGGCATCGCCTGTGCGGCGAACCCGCCTCGGCCGGCCTGGCCCGCTGCGCCGGCCGGAGGCGCCCCGCCTGGCCCGCCGGGACTACCGGGCCCGCCGCCGCGACCGCCACGCCCCGCCATCTGCTGCTGCATCTGCGCGAGCTGGGTGGTCCTGGCCAGCCACAGGCCGGCGAACGCGATCACCACCGCCACCGCTAGGACGATCGCGTAGGCCAACCATTTCCGTTTGGGTCGATTACTCATTGGATTCCAGCATTTCGAGAAAATAAGACGCGCGAAGGGCGACATCGGCCGACTGTTCGCCCGGCGGCCAGCAAAGTTACCGTCTGCTCTGTGAACGCGCCATGATAGCTTCGTTATGCCGCGTAAAGCTTTGTAAAACCGCCTGCACAATCGGCTGCAGTTTGCATCGCGACGGGAGGTCGCCGGAGCGCTGCGGCGAGAGAGGGAGGTGGTTCGGCGAGCGCTACTTCGCGCCGTCGCGCGTGGCGGATGGGCACGGCTACACGGGCGCATCCGTTCCGCAGCGCCACGATTTATGCGGCGGATCCAATCGACTCCGTCGGCTGCCGCGGCAGCGCGCGCCCCTATTTCTTTTTCTTGGGGCCGGAGGCCGCCTTGTCTTTCGCGTCTTGCGCGTCGTCAGGCTTGTAGTCGCCGATGATGGACTTCACCGGGCAGACACTGAAAACCGGACATTTGCGGCAACCTACCGCGATCGCTACGGGACACAGGACCATCGGTCTTCTCCGGCGCGAATGGGACGCCACTGTACCGCGAACGCAACCTCCGCGCGCACGGGAAGCCAGCGCGGTTGTCCACCACCGGCGTCACGCACGGAGAAGCGTCCCCCAAACCGGGCGATCCCTTCACTTCTCCGGGAAGATCGCGATGTGGACCTTGCCGTCGCGATCGATCCAGCCGCGGAACATGCCTTCGGTATTGAACGGTGTCGCGATGTTGCCATCGCTGTCGAGCGCGATCACGCCACCGTCGCCACCGAGTTTCGGAATCACGCCGAGCACGACGTCATCGGCCGCCTTGGCGAGCTTGTCGCCCTTGTACTCGACCCGCGCGCAGATGTCGCGCGCGGCGGTCGCACGAATGTAGAACTCGCCCCAGCCGGTCGCCGAGACCGCGCAGCGCTCGTCCGCATAGGTGCCGGCGCCGATGATCGGCGAGTCGCCGACGCGGCCGAAACGCTTGTTCGTCATGCCGCCGGTCGACGTGCCCGCCGCGAGATCGCCGCGCAGGTCGAGCGCGACCGCGCCGACCGTGCCGTGGCGCGGCGCCTTCGGCCGGATCGACTTTCTTCGCGCGCTCGTCCTCGAGCGCCTTCTGCAACTGCTGCCAGCGCTCTTCGACGTAGAAGTATTTGGGATCGACGAGCTCGACACCGACGGACTTCGCGAACTGTTCGGCGCCGTCGTCGATCAGCATCACGTGTTCGGATTTTTCCATGACCGCGCGGGCCAGCAGGATGGGATTCTTCACGCGATGCACGTTCGCGATCGCGCCGGCCTTGCGCGTCGCGCCGTCCATGATCGACGCATCGAGTTCGTTCTTGCCATCGTGGTTGAACACCGCGCCTTTGCCCGCGTTGAACAGCGGCGAATCCTCCATGATGACGATCGCTTTCGACACGGCATCGATGCTGCTCGCGCCGGCCTTGAGCGCGTCGTAGCCGGCGTGCAGCGCGCGCTCGAGCTCGGCGCGCACGGCCTTCTCGCGCTCGGGCGTGACTTCGCTGCGGACTACGCCGGCGCCACCGTGGATGACGAGAACTGGGGTGGCGGCATGGGACATGGCAACGATTCCGGCGAACAGGATTGGAAAGAGCATGATTGGAGCGTGCAGGATTGGAGCGTGCAAAAGCGATTTCATCGCGTGCCCTCGAATTGAAGCAACAGTATAGCCGCGTGCGGATCCGGCGGCGGCGCGGTGCTAGGCTGACGCCCGCGCCCTCCACGATCGACACGCCATGACGAATTACATCGCCCCCCTGTTCCTGCTGCTCGCCTCGAACGTGTTCATGACGTTTGCATGGTACGGCCACCTGAAATTCACCGACCGGCCGCTATGGATCGTGATCCTGGTGAGCTGGGCCATCGCGTTCTTCGAATACTGCCTGCAGGTGCCGGGCAATCGCATCGGCATCCGCGTCTACAATCCGGCGCAACTCAAGACGATCCAGGAGATCATCACGCTCGTCGTGTTCGTCGCGTTCTCGGTGTTCTACCTCGACGCATCGATCAAGTGGAACCATCTCGTCGGCTTCGCGCTGATTGTCGCGGCGGCGTTCTTCATCTTCCTCGACTGAGGAGCAAGAACGTCCGACGCGGATGAACACGGATCGAAGCAGATAAGGGCGGATGGAGCGAAGCGGGAAGGAACCATTCGAATTTCGTCTAATCCGCGAAATCCGCGTCAAGAAAGCTCTCTCCGAACCGCAAGCATTTGGAACGGATCGACGCGAATCAACGCGGATAGGTGCGGATAGAGTGAGGCGGAAAAGAGACCATTCGAATCCGTCCGATCCGCGAAATTCGCGAAAATCCGCGAAAATCCGCGTCAAGAAGAGTTCTCTCCGGTGCGCTAGAGCATTTGGACGCGGATCGACGCGAATCAACGCGAATCAACGCGGATAAGCGCGGATGGAGTGAAGCGGAAAAGAGACCATTCGAATTCGTCTGATCCGCGAAATTCGCGTCAAGAAACTCTCTCTCCGAACAGCAAGAGCATTTTGACGCGGATCGCCACGAATTTGCGCGGATAAGAACGGGGCGGGCCGAACATTTGAAAGCGCCGCCCTGATCGCTCTGATCAGCGAAATCCGCGTCGAATTCTCCTGAAAACCGATCAGGCCTGGATGATCGCTCTCGCGATGCCCAGGAGGCCCATGACGACGAGGATGCCGACCGATCCGATGCTCAGCGCGTAGCCGAGCGTGCGCCGGGTCGGATCGCGCACATAGCTGAAGAAATAGAGTACGCGGCCGACGAGGTAGACCGCGCCGATCAGCGCCATCCACGTGGTCGACCAGTAGTGCGCGGCGATCCACAACGCCGGCAGGAACATGATCAGCGTTTCGAGCGTGTTCTGCTGCACGCGGAAGTAGCGCTCGAACTCGACGCTTCCCGAGACCGCCGGCGCGCGGATGCCGTACTTGACGCGCGCCTTGCCGACGAAGAACGCAAAACAGAAGAATTGGATGACCGCAAGCAACGTCACCAGATCGACCCACATCATGGCCTCACTCCCCTAGGTGATTTTTTTGAGATTTTCTTGAATCAGAATTTGATGCGGCCACCGAGGATCTGCGCGTACATCACCCAGTCACCGACGAAACTGTAGAGCGGGTGTTTGAACGTCGCCGGCCGGTTCTTCTCGAAGAAGAAATGGCCGATCCAGGCAAAGCCGTAACCCGCGAGCGGCAGCAGCCACCACCAGGCCCAGCGACCGGTGTAGACCATTGCCACGAGCAGGATGAGCACGAGTGTGCTGCCGACGAAGTGCATGCGCCGGCACGTCGCGTTGCGATGTTCTGACAGGTAGTACGGGTAGAACTCGCGGAAACTCGAATACATGACCGGCCCGGCGCAACGACGCAGCTATTCTGCGGCGCGCGCGCCGGCGCGACAAGCCCGCAAACTGTGCGCTCAGTCCTGTTCGTGGCGTTTGGGCACCTGGATCTGGCCGCCGACATCGTGATGATGGATCGTGCCGCTGCCGGCTGCGCTGACGATCAGGTTGCCCTTGATGCCGCGCGCATCGATGTCGCCCGAGCCGATCGAGCCGACGACGAGGTCGTTGCCGACGTGATCGACGCTGAGGTCTCCCGAACCGATGCTGTCCACATGGACCCCGCCGCGCACGTCGGCGAAATGCAGGTCGCCCGAACCGACGTGGCCGACCTTGACGTCGCCGCGCACGTTATTGGCCGTCACGTCGCCCGAACCCGCGCCGCGCAGCACGAAGCTGCCGATGTCGCTTGCGACGATGTCGCCCGAACCGACTTGGACGCTCGCCGCGCCGGTGACGGCCGCGAGTTGGAGATCACCAGAGTGCGAACTGAAGTCGAGCGAGGCGATATGCGCGATATCGGCGTCGCCCGAATGCGTGTCGACCTCGAGCGCGAGCGAGGCAGGCACGCGCACCGTGAAATCGATGTATGCGTAGTGGTCGCCGAAGAGGCCGTGATGCTCCACGCGCGGTGTCGGCTTGACGACGACCTTGTTGCCGACGCGATCCTGGGTCATGTTGAGCTCGCCGAGCCATTCCTGCTGCGAAGCGCAAGCGCGCCCGCGAACCTCGATCTTCGCGAGGCCCGGCACGCCTTCCACATGCAGGTCGCTAGACGCGAGTTCGAAACGCAGCGCGGCCAGGCCCGCGGGGTCGATGTCGAGCGAGCGTTGCGCGGTGAAGGCGCAGTGGTCCGCGAACGCCGGTGCGGCGGCGAGCAGCAGGATCGAAGCGAGGGTGAGGCGCATGGCGGTGTCTCCATTCGTGGATATTCCCGCAATGGGATGCACGAAGCCGCGGGAAGGTTTAACTGCCTGCGGCTCGGTGAACGCAGGTCAGAAGCTAGAGGAGGCCGGCCTTGTCGTCGGCCTTGGCGCGGTCCCAGTAGGCGTCCTGTTCGCTCAGCGACTTGCCTTCGAGCTGGCTGCCCTCGGCCGCGGCGAGCGCCTCCATGCGACGGAAGCGGCGTTCGAACTTGGCATTGGCGCCGCGCAGCGCCTGCGAATAATCGACCTCGGTCAGACGCGCCAGATTGACGCAGACGAACAGCACGTCGCCGATCTCGTCGATAATGCGCAGCCGATTCGCCTGCGCACCTGCGGCGGCGCTGCCGCCTACTGCGAGTTCGTGGCGCACCTCGTCGAGCTCCTCCTGCAGCTTGTCGAGCACCGGGCCCGGCTCGCTCCAGTCGAAGCCGACACGCGAGGCGCGCTTCTGCAACTTGAGCGCACGCTGCCATTCGGGCAGCCCGCGAGACACGCCTGCGAGCACGCTCGTGTCGTCTGCACCCTTCGCGGTGCGTTCGCGCCGCTTGTGCTCTTCCCACGCGCTGCTCTGCGCTTCGGCACTTTCCACGTTCTCAATCTTGCCGCTCTCGTCGGGAAACACGTGCGGATGACGACGGATCATCTTGGCGCAGATGGAGGCGACGACATCGGCGAAACGGAAATGCCCGGCCTCCTCGGCCATGCGCGCGTGGAACACGACCTGCAGCAGCAGATCGCCAAGCTCGTCGCAGAGGTCGGCGTAGTCGCGCCGGTCGATCGCATCGGCGACTTCGTAGGCTTCCTCGATCGTGTACGGCGCGATCGTGTCGAAGTTCTGCCGCACATCCCACGGACAACCGTGAACCGGATCGCGCAGGCGCGCCATGATGGTCAGCAGTTCGTTGATGTCGGGCATGGGGGTGACCGCAAGGAAAATCAGGCGAGCAGGCGCGGCCAGTCGGCCGAAGCATCGCCGAACGCCAGAAAATCGGGATTGAGCAGGGATTCCTTCGTGTTGTAGCGCAGGTTCGAGCCGTCGAGGCGGGTCACCCCGCCGCCGGCCTGTTCGAGCACGCACTGGCCGGCCGCGGTGTCCCACTCCGACGTGAGCCCGTAGCGGATGTAGAGATCGGCGAGTCCCTGCGCGGCACGGCAGAACTTCAGCGACGACCCGAGCGTGACGAGTTCGTGGGCGCCGAGTCGCTCGAGCGCCCCGAGCAGGCGCGGATCGGCATGCGAGCGACTGCCCGCGACGACCACGGTCGCGCCGCGCGCACGCGTGCGCAACGCGATCCTCGCGCCGTCGCGCGACGCGTGCAGATACGCGTGGCCGCCGCGCCACGCGCTGAACATCTCGTCGAGCACGGGTGCGTAGACGATGCCGAGTACGGGCGCGCTGTCCTCGATCAGCGCGATGTTGACCGTGAACTCGCCGTTGCGTTTGACGAATTCGCGCGTGCCGTCGAGCGGATCGACGAGGAAGTAGCGGGCCCAGGTCCGCCGCACCGACCACGGAATCTCATCGGCGGCCTCTTCGGACAGCACCGGAATCCGCGGCGCGAGTTCGCGCAGCCCGTCGACGATCGTGCGATGCGCGGCGAGGTCGGCGGCGGTCAGCGGCGAGTTGTCGTCCTTGCGTTCGACTGCGAACTCGCCGGCGTAGACCTCCATGATCGCCGCGCCCGCGCGGCGCGCGATCGCGCAGCAGGCACACGCGATTTCCGCGAGGTCGAGGCCCGTGCGCGCATCGACGGACGATTCGCTCACCCCTCAGACCTGCGGCTTGAAGCGGCCCGCGAGATACTCGCGCGCGATGAACAGCGCGGCGATCGAGCGCCCTTCGGTGACGTCGTCGCGTCCGATCAGCGTATGCAGCTCAGACAGTTTCCACGGCACGACTTCGAGTTCCTCGGGCTCGTCGCCCTCGAGCCGCTCGGGATAGAGATCGCGTGCGAGCACGACGTGGGTCATTGAGGACATGTACGTCGGCGACAGCGACAGCGTGTGGATGATGTGCAACTCGCGGGCGCCGAACCCGACTTCTTCCTTTAGCTCGCGATTCGCACCCTGCTCGACGGTCTCGTCCTGGTCGAGGCGTCCCTTCGGCAGGCCGAGTTCGTAGTGGTCGATGCCGGCGCCGTATTCGCGCACGAGCAGCACGGTGTCGTCGTCCTGCATCGGCACGATGATCACGGCGCCCAGACCCGAGCCCTTCAGGCGCTCGTAGGTGCGGCGCTGGCCGTTGGAGAATTCGAGATCGATGAGTTCGACTTTGAGGAAATGGCTGCCTTCGGCGAGGCGGCGCGAGTGGATGATCGGCGGTTTTCGCATTTGCTTATTGTAACGCACTAAGCGCGTCGTTCCTCTGCAGGAACGACCTCTCGGCGATCTCGTGCCGATGAATCCCGGGCCCGTTCGAGCCCGCGCGCGAACTAGCCCCGGTTGCGGAAAAGCGCGAGTGCCTGCGCATGCAGCGCCGGCGTCGCCGCGAGGACGCTCGTCGTATCGAGTCCGGGTTTGTCGCCCGCAAGATCGGTGAAGACGCCACCGGCCTCGCGCACGATGACCGCGAGCGCGGCGATGTCGAGGATGTTCACGTCCGACTCGACGACGAGATCGAGGCTGCCTCGCGCGAGCAGGTGGTAGTGATAGAAGTCGCCGTAGCCGCGCGTGCGACCGCATCGCTGCACGAGACCCGCGAGCGCCTGCCAGCCTGGACCACGTGACAGCGTCTTGACGTTGCCGAACGAGATCGCGGTCGCGGCGCCGAATTCCGCGGTCGCGGCGACGCGGATCGCACGGCCGCCAACTTGATGACCGCCGGGGCGCTGATCATCCAGAAAGGCGCCGCCGCCACGACGCGCGCACGCGAGCTCGCCGAACTCGGAGGCGTTGGACACGCCGAGCACGAGTTCGCCCCGATGCATGAGCGCGATCTGCGTAGAGAACATCGGGTAGCCGCGGACGAAGCTGCGCGTGCCGTCGATCGGATCGATGAGCCAGAGGAAGTCGCCGCTGCCCTCGCGCCCTTCCTCCTCGCCATAGAACGCGTGATCGGGATACGTCGCCTTGAGCGTGCGCTTGATCACCGCTTCGGCTTCGCGATCGGCGACCGTCACGGGCGTCTGGTCCGCCTTGGTCTCGACGGCAACACCCGCGCGGTAGTGCGAGGCTATGACCGTCGCAGCGGCGAGCGCGGCCTGCTTCGCGACGTCGAGCGCGCGGTCGAGAAAGGCGTCGTCGAGAACCGCCTCGGCGGGTCCGTTCGTTGGCAGAATGTCCGTCATCAGAATAGTTGCAGCAGGTGTCCCTGGATCTTGAGCAGCACCGAACCATCGGCCTGCGGTTGCCCGACATACTGTAGTGCATCGAGCACGCGTGCATCGCCGTCGCGCGCCGCCAGCCGCACCTCCGCCGCAGTAGGCGCCTGCGCGGAATTCGCAGTGCCCTTCCGCGGCGAGCGGTCCGCCGAGATCGCGTACCGTACAGACGATGCGGCCGTCGGCCTGCGTCGAGAAATCGACGCGCAGATCGCTGAGGCGTGCCTGCGCCGCGCCCGCAACCGCGGCGCCACGCCATACCGCGCTGCCGTCCACGGCCTCGACCCATGCGCCGCGCAGCCGCGCATGAACGAGCGTGATATCGACATCGCCGCGCAGGTGCAGCGCGGGCACCCCGAGCGCGGGCTCCAGCGTCGACGCGGGCAGACTGATCGTCGCGTCGCGCACTTCGAGGGTCTGGTCAGGATTCTGCTGCAGCGATGCGCGCGCGGTGCCCCCGGGACCCTTCACGTCGGCCACCGCGACGAGGTCGCCGTGCACGAGCGGCAGTTTGGCGAGGCGCCAGTCGAGCGTGCCGATCTCGCGGCCGAGCACGCGCAGGCTGCCGGCGTGACCGCGCCAGACGTCGCCGCTCAGATCCGCCAGCGTGGCCGGCAACAGACGCTTGCCGAACCATGCATACGCGACGTCGGCGGGAAACGTCCACACGGCGACCGCAGCAACGACGACCAGCGCGGCGAGCAGCGCGGCAAGCAGAACCGGGATCTTGCGCATCACGCGATTACGGGTCTTCCAGCGTCACGCGCGCGTTGACGAGGCCGAGGCCTTCGACGCGATCGGTCGACAGGTCGGTCGCCTGCACGCCGTAGTCGCGCGCCAGCGCCTCGACCCAGGAGACGAGCGCATCGAAGTTGACGCCCTCGAACGTGACGCGGACGCTGCGCGCGCCCGTGGGCTCGACGCGCATGTGCGCGGACGCGAGGCCCGCGCCGCGCGCGCTGACGTCCGCGAGCGCGAGCAGCGATTTGCCCTGGCGGTCGGCCGAGCCGCGCACGCCGTTCGAAGACAATCCCGGCACCTCGCCCTGCGCGCTGCGCATCCACGCGAGCGCGGTGCGATCCGCCGTCACGCGCTGGGCAAGTCGTTCGCGCGCGAGCGCGAACGGATGCCAGGCGAACGCCCAGGCGAGCAGCAGGACGACGACGACCGCGCCGCCGCCGAGCATCTGCTGCTCGCGCGGTGCAAGCGCGTCCCAGCGCGCGCGCATCATGATTTCACCGCCGTGACGCGTACACGTCCGTCGATCGCGCCGTCGTTCTTGTCCGAGGCGCTCGCCGAGGTGACTTCGGCCTTGAAGCCGGCGAGATTGCCGAGGCGTTCGCGCACGAGATCAAGCGTCTCGACGTCGGGCGCCCGCAAGCTCAATTCGAGCGTCGCATTGTGATACTCGATGCCCTTGACCGCGACGCGCGTCGAGCTGCCGAGTACCGGCGCCACCTCGCGCAGCATGCGCAGCACGCCCGCGTCGTCGCCGTTGCCACGAAGGCGCGCGAGTTCGCTCTGCATCAGCTGGCGCGGATCGCCGGCGACGCTGTCGAGACGCGGGAAGCTCTGATGCAGCACTTCGCGCATCGCAGTGTCGAGGCGTTGCGACTCGGCCGAATTGCGCGCCCAGTCCGCGATCGCGTAGATACCGCCGAGCGACAGCGCGGCGCCCGCGAACATGGCCGCAAAGCGCCACAGGCGCCGGGCGGGTAGCTGGCGATGACGCGGCGCGAAGTCGCCCTGCAGGAGATTGAGCGCGGGGTGCGGCGACAGGTGAGTGGCGAAGAACGCGAGCGGGTCGCGCTGCCGTTCATGGTAGCGCGCCACCTTGCCGGTCAGCGCGAGCGCCGGCGCAGCGCGGAAATCGAACACCTCGAGCGCCGGCGGCGCGGTTGCCGCAAGCCAAGCCGGCAGGTTCGCGAGATCGCAGACGCTGGCCTGCTGCGCATCGCTGCGCAACAACGCGCGCGCATCTTCGATCAACAGCGTCACAGCGCCGTCGGCGACGGGCAACGCGAGTGTTTCTGGCACGAGCACGTCGGGCTGGATGCCCTGCGCAGCCAGCATGTCGATCCAGCCGCGCAACGTGGCGCGCGCGACGACCGCGACACCGATCGCATCGCCGGCGATCTGCGCCGGCAGTGCGATGTGCAGGTCCTCGACCGCGCCGGCGAGACGCTCTTCGATCGCGTACGGTAGTGCCCTCGCCAATTGCGAGCGCTGCTGCGATACCGCGGGCGCGCTCAGCAGCAGGACGTCTTCGGACGGCACGAGGACCGCGACGTGCGCGCTGCGCGCGAGCGCCTGCGCGGGTGGCGCGCCCGGGTTGGCCGCGGAAAGCGCGCGCCCGGACGCGTCCTGCATGAGCCAGGACAACGAGCCATCGGAGAGCAGGCGCAACAACAGGCGATCGGGCATCGAGTGGCGACGAAACAACGGTAGCCTGATTCTAGCAGCGGCGACGGCGAGCGGTCACAGATCGGTGCCGCGGCTGCGCTCGATCACGCGAATACCCGCATTCGCGCCACCGTAACGGCGTTCGATCAGGCTGAAGAACGTGAAAGGCAGATCGTCGAGCGTGATGTCTCCACGTGCGAGGAAATAGCTGCTCCTCACGTCAAAGCACCGGGTCACGGGCACGCCCGTTCCGCCGCATTCGATCAGCTGGCCCGGCAGCTGCGAGCGGATATCGTCGATCGAGGTGAAGTTCGCGTGACCTTCCTGCGCGATCGCCTTCGCAGTCTGCTCGTCGACAATGCTCGACAACGTCATCAGCACCGCGGGACTGGCGGTGTTGACATTGATCACGCTGCCGCGCGGCAACGCGCAGACCTCAGCCGCCAGGCGCGCATAGACGTCGGGGGCGATGCCACGGACGAGGCGCAACTCCGAAACGTGGACCAAGCCGCGCTTCGCCGGCCGATAAGGCACCTGCTGCTGCAGGTAATACTGGTCGTCGGGCGCGCTTCCTGCGCGCATCCAGTTGACGATCACGTCGGCGAGGGCGTCATCGAGCTTCAGCACCTGCAGGAGGCGCCTGAACTTCGGCAACCATATCGGGCTCGGCGTGCCGCCGTCGTCGAGCAGATTGTTGATGTTGAAGCAGCCATTGCGGTCGCGCATGGATGCCACGATGCTGCCGCCCGGCACGCGTGTCGGCGGCAGCGGCACGGCCCACGGCGAGTTGTTGGAATCGACCTCGTTGCCACTCATCGCGGCCTGCGCGAGCACGCGCGCCGCGTAGGCTTCGAGCCCTTGTCCGTAGGCCTGGGCCTGCGCCTCGCGCAGTTCGTTGCGCACGCGCGCCACAGCGAGTTCGCCGCGATCGAGCAGGCTCGCGATCAGCACGACCGCGAGCGCGACGACGAGCAGCGCGATGATGAGGGCGACGCCTTGCTGTCTCCGCGGCGAGTTCATGGCGCCACCGGGGCAGTTGCGACGGTGCTGTCGCGGAAATCCGCCACGAGTTCGACGATGCAGGTGATCTCGCCGTAGTCCGCGGTATCGAGCCGGATCTCCACCGCGCGTGGCAGGCGCGGATCGGCCGCACTCGCGGTCGGCGCGGGCCACGTGCCGATCCAGTGCTGTCCCGCGTCGAGGTAGCGCAGCCGCAACGTGCTGATGCGGTCGCGCAGCGCGCGCGCGCGCGCCTGCGTGCCCGGCGCCCGGTCCAGCACCGGGTAGGTTGCGCGCACGATGCGACTGCCGTCGAGCGCATAGGCGACGCGCTCGAGGTTCGAGCGCAACTCGGACTGCGGACTGGCGAACCCGAGTCGCGTGAACTCGAATCGGTCGCTGCCGCCGACGAAGTCCGCCACGAGCTCGCCGAAGTTGCCGCGCACGGGTCGCGCGACCGCCTGGCGCAGGTCGCGTTGCAGCGAGCCGACCGTCGCCATCAGCGAGCGCAGGTCGTCCTCCTCGCGCGCGAGCGCGCTGCGCGTGCCGACAATGCTGTTCAGCGCGCCCCATGCGATCGCCGCCATCGTCGCGAACACGGCGAGCGCGACGAGCAGTTCGACGAGACTGAATCCGCCAGGGCTGAACGCTTTGGAACTACACCGCCATTGCGCGGATGTATATTTATCCACTTTTTCCACCGGCTGCGTGGACATGGGCATCAGGGTGCGAGGTCCCTGCCCGTGAACCCGCTGAGCTGCGCAACGGGGTCGCGCGGCGCGGCGCCGGGTGCGACGCTGACATCGAGGCGGCGGATGCTCGGCACCGCCGTGGCCTGCACGCGCACCTCCCAGCGCCAGTCGCGCCCGGCGAAGCGACGCTGGCCGTTGTTGCGGCCCGGGTCGGGTAGCGGATTGGCAATGCGCGTCTCTGCGAGTATTTCCTGCGCGAGCCACCCTGCGAGCGTGCGCTCGCGCAGTTCGGTGAAGCTCTGCACCTGCACCGCTGCGGTGCGTGTCAGCGCGAGCAGCGCGAGCGCGAGCACGAGCAACGCGATCAGCACCTCGAGCAGCGTGAAGCCGCCGTTGTGGCGTGTGCGACCGGCGCGCTCAGCGAGCACGGACGTCGATCGCCGAGAGCAGGACCTGGCCGTCGCCCTGGCCGTCGAGGCGATAGCGTCTCGCGAGGTCGGGCAGCGCGAGATCCAGACGGAAAGTGGTCAGTTCGCCCGAAGCGTAGCAGAGCAACTGCGGTCTCTCGGGAAACCCCTCGTCGAGACGCACGGCCTGGTCGTCGCGCATGAGTGCGACCGAGAAACCCGCGGGCCAGCTGCGCATGCGCAGCGTCTCCTCGCGATACGGCAGCCAGACGTCGCCGTCGAGGTGGCTGAACCGATAACTGCCCCGCGACAGCGAAATGCCTATGTCGCGTCCGCTCAGCTGCGCACGCTCGCAGGCGAACTCGATCAGCGCCTGCGCGCGTTCCGCTTCGCGCGTCAGCGCTCGTTCGCCGCCCGCGCCAGCGACGGCGATGCTGACGGCACCGGCGACCACCGCGAGGATCACGATCACGACGAGGATCTCGAGCAACGAAAAGCCGCGCGTCGTTGCAAGCCTCGTACTCACCGGCGGGCCGCAGTCAACGCCGCGTTCAACCGCGAACATGCGAAATCCGGGCGCGACGCGGGCGTGATTCATTCGGCACCGTCGGCGTCGCCGGATGCGCTAGAGGTCCCAGTTGCCGATGTCGGCGTCCTCGCCCTCGCCGCCCGGCTTGCCGTCGGCGCCGTAGCTGAAGACATCGATGTCGCCATGCGCGCCCGGGCGAAGGTACAGGTAGGGCCTGTTCCACGGATCCTTCGGCACCTTGTCGAGATGCTGATGCCAGTTCGGCGCGTCGGGCGTGCCGCTCGGCTTGCCGACGAGCGCCTCGAGGCCCTGTTCGGTGCTCGGATACGTGAAGTTGTCGAGCCGGTACATGTTGAGCGCGGTGACGATCGCCTGGATGTCCTGCTTCGCGCGGACACGCCGCGCCTCGCCCGGATGCTCCATCACGCGCGGCACGACGATCGCGGCGAGGATGCCGAGGATCACGACGACGACGAGGATCTCGATCAGCGTGAATCCGCGCGCTCCGCGTGCTGCGCACCGATGCGCCACCCGCGTTCGTGCGCCTGTACGGTCGATTCCCTGCGCGCGTGCGCAAGCGCGATCCGCGGATCCGACGCAGGCGAACCGTGACGGCGTCGAGCAAAAATATGGCCGAAAAGCGAGCTCCGGGATGTCGCGACATGATGGCGCCTTGTGCTGCATAGCGATGCCGTCGATCATAGCAAAATGACCGCGGACCCAATGCCCGATCCCGAGCGCGCGGCCGCCGCAGGACACGCTGCGGCAAGAATCGCGCCTCGCACGAGACTCGAACGCGAGCTGGCGCGAGCGCGACCTCGCCGTGCTCTGGCATCCGTGCACGCAGATGCGCGACCACAGCGTAGCCGATGGCCCTGGCGTGCCGATGACGCCGATCGCGCGCGGCGACGGCGTGTGGCTCGTCGATCACGACGGCAACCGCTATCTCGATGCGATCAGTTCCTGGTGGACGAACCTGTTCGGCCACGCCAATCCGCGCATCGCCGCCGCGATCAAGGACCAGGCCGACCGGCTCGAACAGGTGATCTTCGCGGGCTTCAGCCATGAGCCCGCGATCCGCCTCGCGGAGGAACTGCTGCGCATCGCGCCACCGGGTTTCGCGCGCGTGTTCTATGCCGACAACGGCTCGAGCGCGGTCGAAGTCGCGCTGAAGATGAGTTTCCACTACTGGCGCAACATCGGCAGGCAGGGCAAAACGCGTTTCATCGCGCTGACCGGCAGCTATCACGGCGAAACGCTCGGCGCGCTGTCCGTCACCGACGTGCCGCTCTACCGCACGACCTACGCGCCGCTGCTGAACGAGCCGATTTTCGTGGCTTCGCCCGACTGCTACGACCGCGAGCCCGGCGAGACCTGGCGCACGCATTCGCAGCGCAGGCTCGCCGACATGCGCGCCGCGCTCGAGCGCCACGCTCACGAGGTCTGCGCAGTGATCGTCGAGCCGCTCGTGCAGTGCGCCGGCGGCATGCGCATGTACGACGCGAGCTATCTGACGGGTCTGCGATCGCTCTGCGACGAGTTCGGCGTGCACCTGATCGCCGACGAGATCGCGGTCGGATTCGGCCGCACCGGCACGCTGTTCGCCTGCGAACAGGCCGCGATCTCGCCCGATTTCCTCTGCCTGTCGAAAGGGCTCACGGGCGGCTTCCTGCCGTTGTCGGCCGTGCTGACGCGGGCCGAAGTCTACGACGCGTTCTATGCGGAATACGCGAGCGGCAAGGCGTTCCTGCACTCGCACAGCTACACCGGCAACCCGCTCGCGTGCCGCGCGGCGCTCGAAACGCTCGCGATCTTCCGCGACGAGCCCGTGCTCGAACGCAATCGCCTTCTCGCCGCGCGTCTCGGCGCGAAACTTGCGCCGTTGAACGACCATCCGCAACGTCGCGGAGGTGCGCCAGACCGGCATGATCGCCGCGGTGGAACTCGTGCAGGACAAGACGACGCGCCTGCCGTTTCCCGCAGGCGAGCGCCGCGGTCTGCGCGCCTACCTGCACGCACTGCCCCGCGGCGTGCTGCTGCGACCGCTTGGTGACATCATCTATTTCATGCCGCCCTATGTGATCACGCCCGACGAAATCGACTTCATGGTCGACGCCGCAGTGGCCGCGATCGCCCACGCGGTCGCTTGAGCGAAGCCGCCATGCGCATACCCCGTATCTATCTCGATCATCCGTTGCGCCCCGACATCGAGGTCCTGCTGCCCGAGCAGGCCGGCGAGCATGTCGCGCGCGTGCTGCGTCTCGAGCGCGGCCATCCGCTGATCCTGTTCAACGGCGACGGCCACGAATACGACGCCACGCTCGCGACCCTCGCCAAGCGCGCGGTGACGGCTGAAGTGGTCGGCGTACGCGAGGTCGATCGCGAGTCGCCGCTCCGGCTCACGCTCGCGCAGGGCATCGCGCGCGGCGAGAAGATGGACTGGATCCTGCAGAAGGCGACGGAACTCGGCGTCAGCCGCATCGTCCCGGTCGTGACCGAGCGCACCGAGGTCAAGCTCGACGAAGACCGCGCGGAACGCCGTGTCGCGCACTGGCGCAGCGTGATCGCCGGCGCGAGCGAGCAATGCGGGCGCACGCGCCTGCCCGACATCGAGATGCCGCAGCGACTCGACCGCTGGCTCGGCACACTCGCGGAAGGCGATACGCCGCGCTTCGCGCTGCTGCCCGACGGAAATGTCCATTTGAACCGGCTTGCGCTTCCCGGGCAGTCCGCCGTCCTCTGTGTCGGACCCGAAGGTGGCTTTTCGGACAACGACGTCGCGCTACTGACGCACGCGGCGTTTGTCGGGCTTCGCCTCGGGCCGCGCATCCTGCGCACCGAGACTGCGGGTATCGCGGCGATCGCTGCGCTGCAGGCGATCGCGGGCGATCTTTCCGTCTAGGCTTTTTGCGCCTCGTGCCTGAGGCTGGGTGTCGTGATTTCGGCGCCATGGCTCGTCAATTCATTATCCACGCCGACACCATCGCAGGCCGTCATTCCCGCGAATGCGGGGATCCAGTGCCTTGGCTTTTTGTCTAGTTTTGTGGAGCCAAGGCTTTCACTCGTCCTGCGGACGAGCGAGCTACCGTTCTTGCCCAAAAAACGCCCTTGGCATTGCGCTTTTCGGGCCTGGCCCGAAAAGTCCGCATCAGCGGACCTGTGTTCCGCCAATAGCGCATCCCTGCGCTGACGGCGGAATCGGCGCGATCGCTCGCGCCGCCCCGCAACGCGAAGGGAACCCGAGAGCAAAGATCAAGAACGAGCCAGCTTCGCAGGTTGGGGTAAGCGCCAGCGAACCCCAACAAACCTCCTGCTCCATGTTGGGCTTCGCTTTGCTCAACGGAAACAACATGCAATCCACTAAGCCGTAGTCCAGGGACGGACGGCCGACAAAGTCATCCCCGGCGCCTTCGCGGCGCCTAGCATCGCAGGCTGGACCGGAAAATGCCCGTTAGGGGCGTGCGCGTGGATGCGCACGCGTCGGCTGTCTGTACAGGGACGTACTGTCAGCCGACCCCGGTTCAGCCGAGAAGCACAGGGCATTCCGATTCGCACGATGCGAATCGGAACGCCGCGCTGGGCGCCTAGCCTTTTTGGTTACTTTTTGGGCAATGCCAAAAAGTAACTCGCTCTCCGAAGGAGAGCGAAAGCCTTTGCTCCAAAAAAGATAGCGCAAAGAACAAAGCAGAGAGCCAAGGCGCTGGATTCCCGCTAGGAGCACGCGGGAATGACGAGCCGCGTAACGCGCGCCCACGTTCGAGTGGCCAGTTACGGAGTTTGCGCACACGCCGGAACGACGGGCCAAGAAGTGCGCGGTCAGACAATCGCCGCCACCATCACCCGCTTGCCATGCCGCAACTGTTCGTAGCCATCGTCGGGCACCGGCAGGACGAAAGCATCGCTGAAACCGACCGCGCGCAGCAGCCAGAGCAGACCTTCGGTGCTCGGGGCGAGGCAGACACCCGTGACGCTCGCCTCGGGCGCGTGCGTCTCGTCGATTTCGTCGATGATGCCGAAGCAGCCCTTGAGCGGACGCACGTATTCGTAACTGCCCCAGTCGACCATGCCGGACAGGTGCGGAACGACCTGCGTTTCGATCACGCAGGCGGTCTTCGCAAGCGAGCGAGCGACGCGCAGTGCGCCGACGGGGTTCTCGAGGTGATACAGCAGGCCGAACATCAACACGAGATCATGCACGCCGTCGTGTTGCGGGGTCAGCGCAAAGACGTCGCGCTGGTGCGGTGCGATCGCCGGCAGGTCATATACGCGCGCGAGCAGGCTGGCGTCCTCGACGTGCTCGGCACGTGCGTCGATCGCAGCGACGCGGCCGAAGCCTGCGCGCGCGAGCTGCAGCGAAAACCAGCCCTGGTGGCAGGCGAGATCGGCCGCGCTCAGCGCGCTGCGGCTGCCCGCAAATTTCGTCGCAATGAAGGCGTCGAGCATGCGGCTGCGCGTGAGATGGATCGCGTCGACGCGACCGTCGTGGGTGCTGGGCAGTGGGCGGCCGTCTGGCAGCGTCAGCGGGTAGAACCAGGACTTGGCGAGCGCTTGTTGATACAGCGCATCGCGCGCGGAGGCCGGTGTCGACATCGGGTTTTCCATGTAGGGGCGCGTTCATCGCGCCCGCAGACGCGCACGCTAACGGCCATTCTACTGTAGACGCGAAGCGTCACGCCCGCGCGCCCCCCGACGCGATTCAGGGCGAATCGCGTACGGGTCATCGTTCGCCGCGCGATCGCGTCAGGCCGCGATCGCGTTCGCGACGAGTTCTTCGATCACCTGCAGGTCGGGAACCACCGCGTGATCGGTGCGTACGAGGACGTGTGCGCGTATGCCGTGCGCGATTGCATCTTCCGTGCCGGTCGAAATGAGGCCTTCGGGCGTGACTGTCGTCAGGCGCGGGAATCCTTGCGCCAGCAGCGCTAAGAACGGCAGCTTCGCGTTGCCGCCGAGCGCCTTGAGCACGGCGACCTTCGCGTTGGCCGTATTCTCGCGCTCGGCGATACCGCTCAGCATCGAGAACGATACGAGCGGCAGGCGCCAGCCGCGCCACGGCAGGCGGCCGAGCAGCCAGTCGGGCGCGTTGTCGACTTTCTCGGGCATCGTGTAGGAGATGACTTCGGCGACGGTCGCGTTGGGCAGCAACAGGCGGCCGCCGCTCACGGGGATCATGACGCCACGGATTTCACGCGGAAGGGAATCGCTCATCGCAGATCAACTGTCCTTGGGCTTGGTGGCGTCGTCTTCGCGCTTCGGTGGCTTGGTCACCTGCGTCGGCAGTTCGAGATCCCTGCCGGTGTCGTAGGCGACCGCGTTCTTGGGTTTCTTGTCTTCTTCGGTCTCGAGCGGCTCGAGCTCGAGATTGAGGCCCGCGAAACCGCGCGGAATCTCCGCTCCGATCGTTTTCGGATCGATCACCTCGGTCGGCTGCTCATCGACCTGCGGCGTCAGGTAGACCTCCGCCGGCACCTTCTCGATGCCGAATTCCCGCGCGGCTTCGGCGAGGCTGAGTCTCTCGGATTCATCCGCTGGCGCAAGCGACCAGTCGGGCGCCGAAACCGCAGGCGTCGCGGGTGCTTGCTTCGGCGCCGGCGAGGCCGCCCTGGAATCGACAACGACGGCATCGGAGGCAATGACCGTCGAACCGAACTCGAGGTCAGGCAGTTCCTCCCCGACCGAGAGATCGTCGACCGGAGAGATCGCCTCGCGCCCGTGCTGGGCGACGAGCAATGCCTCGAGATCAGCCACGCCTTCTTGCGGTTCCGCAGATGCGGCCGCTTCGGCAGCGGCATCGAAATTTTCGAGAGCACGGGCGAAGTCGGCGTCTTCGAGGCTGTCCGGCTCAGGCTCGACCTGCTGCGGCGCCTCGGCGGACATCGTGTCGATGCTCGCGAGAGCGTGTTCGAGATGTGCGTCTTCGGTGCTGACCGGACGCTCAATTTCGGCAGAGACTACGGGTGTTGCAACGGCGTGTGGCTGCGTGGCCTCGACGAACGTCGTCGCGACGGGCGCGGCGGCTACAGGCGTCGCAACGGGTGCTGCTGCATCGCCGATCACGTCGGCGACCGGAACGCGCGCAGCCCAGTGCTGCTCGAAGGTCGGCGGCGCCTCGGCGCCAGCCGGCCGCGGCGGCAGCACGATCTCGGGGCGACGCAGGATCTTCGACGCGAGATGGCGCACCCAACGGGCTTGATCGGTACCAGTCAACTGCGCAGACACGGCGCTGTCGTTGACGACGATCTCGTAGTCGGCGCTCTCGAGAATGTCCTGGATGTCGTCCAGCGCGTCCTCGTTGTCGCCGAGATTGATCACGACGATGCGCGCACCAGAAGCCCTCAGCGCGTCGCGATCGAGCCCCTGCAACAACGCCTCGTAGACGATGCTCGCACCGAACGCCTGCAACGCCGAGCGCAGCACTTCGGCAACGCCGCCTTCCTGGCTGAGCAGGGCGATGGCCGCACTGCTGCCCGCGCGCGCTGCGCTCATACACCCGCTCCGACGGCGTCGTGAATGTTGTGCAACAACTCGGCTTCCTGGTACGGCTTGCCGAGATAGCGCTCGACGCCGATTTCACGCGCACGCTGGCGGTGTTTCTCACCCGTACGTGAGGTCACCATGATGATCGGTACGTTGCGCGTGCGCGGATCGTTCTTCATGTAGGTCGCGAACTCGTAGCCGTCCATGCGCGGCATTTCGATGTCGAGCACGACGATGTCCGGAATGTGGTCCTGCAGCTTTTCGACCGCATCGAGGCCATCTTTCGCAGTGATCACGTCCATGTCCTGACGCTCGAGCACGCGCGTCGTCGCCTTGCGCATCGTGATCGAATCGTCGACCACCATGACGAGCAGGCGGCGCTTCGGCTGCAACAGCGCGGAGGGCGGCAGCATCGGTTCGGGCTGCGTTTCCTCGCCTTCCGAACGACGCAGCGCGGCGCGGCGCAGCAGCGGCGCGAGATCGAGAATCATGACGACCGACCCGTCGCCCATGATCGTCGCGCCGAGAATGCCCGGCACCGAACTGATCTGCGGACCGACCGACTTGACGACGACTTCGCGCGAGCCGAGCACGGCGTCCACGCGAACCGCGGCGCGCTGATCGCCGCTGCGGGTCATCAGCAGCGGTACCTGGCCTTCGTCGCCACCGGAGGAAGCGTGGACGCCGAGCAGGTGCGCCAGTTCGTGGATCGAATACGTCTCGCCCGCATACGCGTACGACGCTTCGGTCGCGGCGAGGCGCTTTTCGAGATCGTCGCGGCCGATACGCGCGACGCCCTGCACCGCCGACATCGGAATCGCGTAAGTCGCTTCACCGATACGCACGAGAATCGCCTGCGTGACCGCGAGCGTGAACGGCAAACGCACGGTGAACGTCGCGCCCGTGCCGGGCACCGAGTCGATCGACAGTGAGCCGCCGAGCAGCTTGATCTCGTTGTTGACCACGTCCATGCCGACGCCGCGACCTGCGATCTGCGTGATCGTTTCGGCGGTCGAGAATCCGCTGTCGAGAATGTAGCCGTACAGATCGCGGTCGCTGACCTGCTTGTCTTCGCTTAGCAGGCCGCGCTCGATCGCCTTGCGCCGGATCGCGTCGCGATCGAGGCCGCGGCCGTCGTCGGTGACGCGCAGCACGACTTCCGTCGCCTCGCGCGCGAGGGCGATATTGATCGTGCCTTCGGCCGGCTTGTTCTTCGATGCGCGTTCGCCCGGCGATTCGATACCGTGCGCGAGTGCGTTGCGCAGCATGTGCTCGAACGGCGCCTTCATGCGATCGAGCAGGTTGCGATCCATTTCGCCCTGGGCACCTTCGACGCGCAACTGCGCGCGCTTGCCGAGTTCCGAAGCGGTCTGGCGCAACGTCCGGCGCAGCGCCGGCACGAGCGAGTCGAACGGCACCATGCGCGTGCGCATGAGGCCTTCCTGCAGGTCGGAGTTGACGCGCGACTGCTGCAACAGCAGCGTTTCAGACTGACGCGTGAGGTCGTCGAACGTGCCCTGAATCGAGCTCAAGTCGGAGACCGACTCGGACAGCGATCGCGACAGCTGCTGCAGCGTCGAGAAGCGGTCGAGTTCGAGCGGATCGAACGCGGAGAGCCCGGCCTCGTCGGCCCGCTGGTAGCGCGACAGGATCTGTGCCTCGGTCTCGAGTTCGAGCTTGCGCAACTGCTCACGCAGGCGCGTGACCGTCGCGTCGAGTTCGACGAGGTTGTAGCGATAGCCGGCCACCTGCTGCTCGAGGCGCGAACGGTAGATCGCGACTTCGCCGGCGGTGTTGACCATCGTGTCGAGCAGATCGGCGCGGACGCGGATGTATTCCTGGATGGCGCGCGCGGTTTCTTCGTCTTCGATCGTCCGTGCTTCGACAGGCGGACGAGCGCCAACCGGCGTCACAGCCGTCTCGACGGCGGGTGCCGGCGCAGGGGCTTCCTCACCCGCGACGAGCGACTCGATGCGGCGGATCAGTCCCGTCGGCATCGCGGTCGGCTGACGGCGACCGACGAGCTGGACGAGGCCGTGCAGGCGATCGAACCCCTGCTCGAGCGCTTCGACCGCGCGCGGCGTCATTTCGCGACGGTGCTCGCTGACGGCTTCGAACAGCGACTCCATCGCGTGGCCGAGGTCACCGATGGTCGACAGCGCCGACATGTGCGCACCGCCCTTGACGGTATGCAGATCGCGCTGCAGGCCGGTGACGAGTTCGCGATCGTGCGGCGACTCGCGCAGACGTGCCATCAGCGCATCGGCGTGGTCGAGGATCTCGGTCGCCTCCTGGATGAAGATCTCGAGCAGATCCTCGTCGATCTCCGGCATCGGATGCAGTTCACCGGTCTCGTCCGGTACCGCGACGAATGCGGGCTCGCGCGGCGCCGGGGCGGGTGGCGCCACATAGGCCGGCGCCGGTGGTTCGTATGCGGGCGTGCTCGCCGCGATTTCCTCGTACGCGACCAGCTCGGGTTCTTCAAGTGCGGGCGCGGCTTCCTCTGCCGAGGCAACCGCCTCGACGGTCTGTTCCGCGGCAGCGGCGAACTCGTCTTCGCGCACGACATGCTCAAACGCGGATGGCTCAAACGCGGACGGCTCAACCGGGGACGACTCGGACGCGAGTGGCTCGGCGACGTGCGCCGAGACCGGCGGATGCTCCTCAGGAGCGTGATGCGCTTCGTGCGCATGCACCGTCGGCGTATCGAACGTAAGCGAATCTTCGGCGAAATCGAGCATGCTGTCGCCCGCGACCTCGATCGGTTCGGCCGGTTCGTCGTTGATGTGCGGCGCGCGCTCGGCGTGCAGTTCATCGGCGTGCAGTTCGTGCTCGAGCACCAGCGCGTCGCTCGCGGATACGTCTCCGAAATCGAGGACGTAGTCGCTCGCCGCAAGTTCGTCGTGCGCGATCGTCGTGCCGCTGTCGGCAGGCGCGAGCATTCCGGCGAATTCCTCGATGACGATCTCGGACTCGTGCGGGAGGTGTTCGTGGGCCGCGAGCTGATCCTGCAAGTCCTCGTGCGGCGACACGAGTTCCGCGAGTTTTTCCGACGCGACGGCGTCGCTGTAGTCGCGGCTGTCCGGGCCGACCGGCTCGATCTCGATCGGCTGATCGTCGGCTTGCTCCGCAACGATCAACGGCTCGATCGCCCGGTCGGCATGCTCGTCGGACGTGACGCCGACCTGTGCGTCGGCAAGCGCGGCAAGGGCCGCGGCGATCGCGTCCGCTTCCGACTGCTGCAGGTGCCCCATTCTCGCCGGCGGCACGGCTTCCACTTCCTCATGAACTGCCGGCACTTCGACGACGGGCTCGGCGCTCGCGCCCTCGGCCGTATCTTCCTCGCCCTCGGCGCGCAGCAGTTCATGCAGCAGTTCGGGCTCGGGTAGCGCCTGCGCGAGATCGGTGACGCGCTCGGCGAGACCGAACGCTTCAGGCAACGCGCTGCTCGACTTTTCGAGCACCGCGATGCTTGCCTTTACATGTTCGGATGTCTCTGCGAGCGCGGCGATGCCGTCGGCGTCGGGGGCCTGTTCCCAGGCGTGCAGACGCTTGACGTAGTGTTCGAGCGGCTGCAGCACGCGCGTGAGCGACGGCAGATCGACCATCGCAATCGCGCCGTTGAGGGTATGCACCGCACGCAGCACGATTTCGGTGACTGGCACGGACGTCTCGCGCGCGTTCGCAACGAAAGCGTCGATGATTGCAAGGTGCGTGGTCACTTCGCTGCTGAGCACTTCGAACAGCATCGGATCGACCAGCGGCGTACTCTCGGCGGCGTAGCTCGGCACGGGCGCCGAGACTGCGGCGATGGCAGCCGGAATCGGCATCTCGATGGTCGGCATCTCGACGGTTTGAATCTGGGCCGGTCTCGCGCTGACGATCTTCTTCGGGCGCAGCGTCGCCTCGTCGACGAACGCATCGTCGCCGAGGGCGACGCGATCGGCGACGTCCTTGATCGCGACGATATCGACCCCGGGGCGGGCGCCGCCCTGCAGCGCCGCGAGAAAATCGGGAAGCGCGTCGACCGCATGACCGAGCACGCCCTGCGGCGCAGCGCCCGGTCGAATGCTCTTGTCGAGCACGCGATTGAGCATGTTCTCGATCTTCCAGCTGAAGTCGCCGAGGGCGAGCGCACCAACGAGGCGGCTAGAACCCTTCAGCGTGTGGAACGAGCGCCGAACCGTCTTGAGCAGTTCGAAGTCGCCGGTGTTCTGGCGCCATTTCGGCACGTTGGACTGCAGTCCGGCGATTTCCTCCTGGACTTCCTCGAGGAAGATATCGCGGATCTCGTCGTCGAAGGTGTGCGAGGCGTCGCTGCTGAAGCCGAAATCGATGCCGTGATTGACCGCATCGGGATCTGCCACTTCCTGTTCCCCTGTTTGCTCGATCGCAGGCGCAGGCGCAGGCGACGGCGCTTCCATGTGTGGCGTGGCATCGGCGGCGACGAACGCTGCCGTTGTGGCGACGGGTGCAACCACTTCCGCCGTCTGCACGGCGTGCGAGATTTCGACCGCGTTCGTCGGCGCGGCGGGTGTTTCTGCATGGCTCTGCGGAGCTGCCGGCTCGCGCGCTGGCGCAGCATTGCCCTGCGCCGCTGTACCGGGCAGCGGCCAGTAGTTGAGCGCACGCAGACTCGTGCGCGTGATGTCGAGAATGCGTTCGCGGCCGCCGCGCTGCTCGCGGGTCGCCTCGATGTAGTACTCGATCGATGCGAGCGCATCGGCGAGCGCATCCATCTGCTCGTGGTTCGGCACGCGACGGTATTGCAACAGTTCGGTTTCGACGAACAGCACGACACCGTTGATCAGTTGCGCAGCGTCGTGCAGCGCGAGCATGTCGAGTGCGCCGGATACTTCTTCGAGCAGGCGCGGGATCTGTTCGACCTGAGCGTGATCCCACGGCGCCTCGACGAACGCAACCATGTCGTGCTTGGCCTGCGCGAGATTCGCCGCCGCTTCACGCATGAGCGCGTCGAGGATGCGACCGACCTCGGCCTGCGGCAATTCGAGTCCGCTCGAGGGGTCGGCCACCGCAGCAGCGGTATCGCCGCCGAGCCGTTCGATGTGATCGTCGAGCGAAGCTTCGACGTAGAGGAGAGATCCGGCGACGTCGAGCAATGCTGATTCGTCGGCCTGGCGCTGGCCGCTGACGATGTCGCCGACGACCTGACGCTGTTCGACGACGACCTGCCGCGAGACGCCCAAGCCGAGCATACCGAGCGTGTCCGCGACGCGATCGAGCACCTCGACCTGCGGGGCGAGTTGCCCGGGTTCGTCCTTCTGCGTGCGCAGAAAGATGTCGAGTGCTTCCTTGACGTGCAGGAGGTCTTCCTTGATCGCCGCTGCGACTGTATCGAGCAGCGCGCGGTTGTGACCGGAAATCGAGCCCTGCGCGTGTACGAGTTCTTCCGCGCTCGGCAGCAGCGTGTCGAGCTTGTACAGCGCGCGGATCTGCGCCGCGCGCGGCGTGTCGACGTGCGCGTGCGCGAGGTAGTAGAGGAAATTCTTGGTCAGGTCGCGCGCGCGCGCCGAATCGAGCACGGCCTCGCCCTCGTCGAGCAGCAGCTTGATCTCGCGATCGACCTTGCCGAACAGCAGCTTCGTCGCCACGCCCGTATCGATCGCGCCGGAGCGAACGCCGTCGACGACGCCGTTCGCGATCCACCAGAGCCGGCGCGCATCGTTCTGCAGACAGATCGCATAGAGGCGATCGAGTACGTCGGTCATCGCGCCGAGTTGCGTCGCGACGGAATCCTCGCGAATCCAGCGCAGCAATGCGATCTGGTAGGTGTTGCGCAGACGCTGCACTTCGCCGCGCATGTCCGCGGGCGTCGGTGTCGCAACGCCCGGCAGCGGCAGCGGCGCAGTCAGATCGGGCGCGAACAGCACCGATTCGGTGAGCAACTTCTCGCCGCGCGCCGCGCGCAAATCATTCAGCAGCGGCAGCAGGATGATCGGGATATCCTTGTGCCCGCTCTGCAGCCGCTCGAGATAGTCGGGCAGCTGTACGATGCCGCGCATCAGCACGGAATAGACATCGTCGTTCGGTGGAACCGTATTGTCGGCGAGACCTTGCGCTACGCGCTCCATCTCCTCGAGCACGAGGGCAGCACCATACAACTCGACCATGCGCAGTGTGCCGTGCACGAGATGCAGATGGCCCACGCAGGCCCGCATCTGGCTCGCATCCGACGTATTCTCGACATACGCCTCCAGCGCCGCCCGTGCCTGCAGCAGCGTGGCGTCGAGCTCGGACTTGACCCAACTGAGCGTCGTGAAATCGATGTCGTGTTGAAATTTCATCAATACTTCCTGGGGTGCATCGACGACGCGGCCTTAGGACGGCAGCTTGAAGTCGGCGACCGAACGACGCAGGTCGGCGGAGAGCTGCGCCAGATTTCCGATCGACTCGGCCGTCTGGCTCGCGCCCGCTGAGGTCTGCGAGGTGATTTCCTGAATCACGCTCATCGTCGACGAAACGTTCGCCGCCGCGGTCGACTGCTGCTGCGCGGACACCGAAATGTTCTTGATCAAATCGGCAAGGTCGCTCGACACCTTTTCGATTTCGCCGAGCTGCGTGCCCGCTTCCTCGGCGAGGCGCGCACCGCTTACCACTTCTGTCGTGGTCTGTTCCATCGAGTTGACCGCTTCGTTCGTGTCGGCCTGAATCGTCTGCACGAGCGTTTCGATACGCCGCGTGGCGCCCGAAGCGCGTTCGGCAAGTCGCTGCACTTCGTCCGCGACGACCGCGAAGCCGCGGCCCGCCTCACCGGCCGATGCAGCCTGGATCGCCGCGTTCAACGCGAGAATGTTCGTCTGCTCGGAGAGGTCGTTGATCAGTTCGACGATCGCGCCGATCTCCTGCGACGACTCGCCGAGTCGCTTGATGCGCTTCGAGGTCTCCTGGATCTGGTCTCGAATCGAGTCCATGCCGGCGATCGTCTGGCGCACGATCGAAGCGCCCTTTGCTGCGATGCGCACGGAGCGCTGCGCGACGTCCGCGCTTTCGGTCGAGTTCTTCGAGACGTCGTTCGCCGACACCGCGATGTCGTTCATGGCGGAGGACACCGAGGTGATCTGCTGCGCCTGATGCTCTGCCGCATCGGCGAGGTGCATCGCGGTTGCCTGCGTTTCGTTCGCTGCCGAGGCGACGTGCACCGACGTCTCGTTGATCGTCGTCACGAGGGATCGCAACGCGTCGATCGCGTAGTTGACGGCGTCCGCGATCGTGCCGGTGAAATCCTCCGTCACCGACGCCTTCACGGTAAGGTCTCCGTCGGCGAGCGATCCCATTTCGTCGAGCAGACGCTGAATCGCGGCCTCGTTGCGCTTGTTGAGTTCGGTACTGGCCTGGTAGCGCGCACGCTGGTCAGCGTTGAGCTTGAGGGCCAGCCAGATCAGCAGGGCGATTGCGAGGGCCGCCGCGCCTACGCCCCACCAGATGTTTGGCCAATAGCGCTTGCCGGCGAGGTCGCCGATGTGCTGCGCGAGCGTGTCGGCTTTGAGCAGCAGGGTCTGACTGTCGACGGACGCCTTGTCGACGGCCTGCTTCACTTCCTGCAGACTCGTCGCCGAGTCGAGCAGCTTGGTCACCTGCGGCGTCAGGTCGATCCACTGCTTGTTGATATCGTTGAGAATGTCGCGCGCGGCGGCATTGTCCATCGCCTTGATGTTGAGGTCGGGGTTACCGTTGATCAGACCCGAGAGCACGACGCCGTAGAACTGCGCGTCACGCTGCAGCCCGGCTGCAGCCTGCTGCGAATCCTCGCCGCCCTGGATGATCGACTGCGCGCGGCGCTGCATGCGGTCGGCGTAGAGCATCTGTCGCGACGCCGTCATGACCTGCGTTGTCGAACCGGTGCGTTCGGTCAGGATCTTCACGACCTCGTCCATGCGCGAGTTCAGCACGGCGGTCTTGCGGTTGAAGTCGTCGATCGTCGTCGCACTGCCGAGAATCTGCTGCTGGCTATCGAGGACCTTGTTCACGTCGCTACTGAGCTGCCCCCACGCGGCGTCTATTTGCTTGAAGTCCGCCTCGAGGTTGCCCTGTTTCTCGTAAGCCGCCATGCCCGTGCGCGGGTCGCCCTGCTTGAGGCGCGTAACGAGGTCGGCGATCGTGTCGCGCGTCTGCTTGAGCGAGCCGAACGCATCGACGTTGCCACCGGCGGCATCGTTCGCCTGGCGCGACAACTGCTGCGACAGCACTTGTGTGCGCGTGACGAGGGCTGCCGCCTTCGCATCCTGATTCGCATTCAGCGTCAGAAAGACGAAGTCGGCAAAGGCGACAATGATGCTGACGACCAGCAACGCCACCAGCAAGCCGTTGGACCCACCGGCGCGTTCGCCACTACCTGCCCCTGTACTCATTACCCGTTACCTCGCAAAAATATCGAATGGAACGCCGATCAGGCGGCGGCCTGCAGGAATTCGGCAGCGCGCACGAGCGCCGCCATGCTGAACTGACCCCATTGCACTTCGCCGAGTTGATAGTCCTCGAGCACGAAGCGTGCGTACGGATCGCCTTCCTGGGCTGCCGGCTCGATGCGCTGATCCGGCGAAAAGTTTCTTTGTCCGACGACCTCGTCGACGAGCAGACCGACGCTGCCGCCGGTCTGGCGCACGCTGAGCACGCGACTCGACTCGGTCAGCAAGCCGCGTTCGCCGGTGAGGAATTGCTTGAGGTCGACGAGCGGCACGAGGTTGCCGCGGATGCTCGCAACGCCGAGCAGCCACGAGCGCGTGCCGGGGACGTGTGCAACCTGCGGATAGGCGAGGATTTCGTTGACCTCTGCGAGACTCGAAACGAGGTAACGCAAGCCAATGCGGAAACCGATGCCGCGCCACAAACCGGGCGCGCTGATCTGTTCCGGCACGCCAGCGGCGTGCGCGAGACTGCGACGCTCGTAGTCAGCGAGAATCTCGAACGGTGTGAATAAAGGAAGTGCCTCGTTCATCTTGCGCGCCCGCCTAGTTCGGCAACAATCCCTGGATACGCGAAATCAGGTCGCGCGAATCGACCGGCTTGGTCAGGAAATCCTTGGCGCCCTGACGCAACCCCCAGACCCGGTCCGACTCCATCGCCTTCGTCGTGACGATGAGAATCGGGATGTTGGCGGTGTCGGTGTCCTTGCTCAACGTTCGTGTCGCCTGGAACCCGTTCATGCCGGGCATGATCACGTCCATGATCACGAGGTCGGGATGATCGCGCTTTGCCTGGGCGATGCCGTCCTCGGCGCTGTTGGCGCTTGTGACGCGAAAGCCGTTCTTTTCGAGCAGACGCGTGAACATCTGCACTTCGGTCGGTGAATCGTCGATGATCAAAATATGCGGCATGCCCGCCCCCCAGCGCTGGAAACCGATTAAATAGCTATGTCTGGCTACAACTTTCGTCTACTTGTGATCGACGTGCCGCCGTATCGCGCCGAGCAATTCCTCGCGTGTGAACGGCTTGGTCAAATACTCTTCCGATCCGACGATGCGCCCCCGCGCCTTGTCGAACAATCCGTCCTTCGACGACAGCATGATCACCGGCGTCGACTTGTAGGTCTGGTTATTCTTGATCAGTGCGCAGGTCTGATAACCATCGAGCCGCGGCATCATGATGTCGACAAAGATGATCTGCGGCTGATGATCGGAAATCTTTGACAGTGCCTCGAATCCGTCGACTGCGGTGATGACATCGCAGCCCTCCTTCTTCAGGAGCATCTCCGCCGTGCGACGAATGGTCTTGGAGTCGTCAATGACCATGACCCGCATGCCCGTCAGTTCGCCCGAATTTTTCGCTTCTTCCACGCGTCTTCCTCCCGCCTACGATGCAACGCCATCGGCACTTTCCGCGCAACGGCCAGATAACCCGACTCGCAGGCAGTCACGGAACGGAGATGCCATTCAGCGTGTGCAAACGATGGAGCAAAGACGTTGTTTAATCTCAAGCTTATAACCCTGTCAAGCATTTCGCCGGAACCAGGGGCTTCATGCCCTGTCGAGAGGCAACAAGCAAGCTTGGTGCCAAAGTCGCTATCTGACCGCCCCCGCGACGCGATGTAGTATAGGCGCCGCTTCATTGCGTCCTTTGTGCGCGAGATCACGTTGGCGGCGGGTAGCGGGTGACGAAAATGGTCAAGTATCGTCACAGGTTCCATGCACTTTTTGACACATGGCATGAATTGCCGGTTCATTATGCTGCAAAGCGACACGCTGATACCAAGCCCATGAATTGCCTGAGTTTGACTATGAGATCCCCTGCCGTAGCTGTGGAACGCCCCTCGCCATGACCAAAACCCTCGGTGTATTGATGGATCCGATCGAGGCGATCCACATAAAAAAGGACTCGACCTTCGCGATGCTGCTCGAAGCGCAGCGCCGCGGCTACGTGCTGTTTTATTTCACCCAAGGCAGCCTCGTTCTGCGCCACGCGACCCCCTGGGGGCACGCCGCAGTCGCTGAGCGTGCGCGATGACCCGCACGACTGGTTCACGCTCGGCGAGCCGCAGTGGCTGGAACTCGGCGGCCTCGACGTGATCCTCGCGCGCAAGGATCCGCCGTTCGATGCGCAGTTCCTCTACGACACGATGGTGCTCGAACTCGCCCAGGCGGCGGGGGCGCAGGTCATCAACGATCCGCGCGGCCTGCGCGACGCGAACGAGAAGCTCTTCGCGCTGCATTTTCCACAATGCTGCGCGCCGATGCTCGTGGCGCGCGATGCCGCAGAACTGAAACGCTTTGCGCACGAGCACGGCAAGGTCGTGCTGAAGCCGCTCGACGGCATGGGCGGCCGCGGCATCTTCCTCACGTCGGGCAGCGATGCCAATCTCAACGTGATCATCGAGACGCTGACCGAGGAAGGCCGGGCGTTCGCGATGGCGCAGAAATTCATCCCGGAAATCAGCGCGGGAGACAAACGTATACTTCTGATCGACGGCGAGCCCGTGCCGTACGCGCTCGCGCGCATGCCGCAGGGCGACGAGTTCCGCGGCAACCTCGCGCGCGGCGGCAAGGGCGTGGGCGTGCCGCTGAGCGAGCGCGACCGCTGGATCGCCGCGCAGGTCGCGCCCGAACTCGTCGCACGCGGAATGCGCTTCGTCGGCCTCGACGTGATCGGCGACTGGCTGACCGAGATCAACGTGACCTCGCCGACCTGCATCCGCGAGCTCGATGCGCAGTTCGGCCTCAACATCGCGGGACAGCTGTTCGACGCGATCGAGCGTGGCAGGCCTGGCGCAAAATGAGTTCGGCGAGGTATTTTCGACGCGGATCAACGCGGATTCGCGCGGATAGAGCAAAATCACGGCAAATGAGAATCCGCGTGAATCCGCGTCGATCCGCGTCCAGGTTCGAACCGCATCGGTCGCCGTCGTGAGCGCGTCGGCCGTCGGCTCGGGCGACCGCCTGAGCGTCACATTGCTGTTCTCGCTGATCGCACACGCGGTCGTCGTGCTCGGACTCACGTTCGAATACGAGAAGGCGGCGCCGCACCTGCCTTCGCTCGACGTCATCCTCGTGCAGTCGGCGAACGCGCAGAAAGCCGACAAGGCAGACTTCCTCGCGCAGGCCAACAATTCGGGCGGCGGCAATAGCGACCAGGCGATACGCCCGACCGCGGCGGTCTCCGCGCCGCTGCCCAAGCCGACCGACGGGATCGCGCCAATGCCGGTCGAGTCGGGCACGCCGAATCCGCAGACGCCGAAGGAACGCGAGCTGCTGACCCAGAAGAAGTCCGCGTTTTCGGTGCACACCGAAGCCGAACGGCCCGAACGGCCCGACAGTCCGCAGCCGAATCCCCGCGCGATCATCGACAAGAACGTCGAGATGGCGAGGCTCGCGACCGAACTGCAGCGCGAGTCGCAGATCTACGCGAAGCGACCGAAGAAGAAATTCATCTCCGCGAACACGAAGGAAGCGGCGTACGCCGCCTACCAGGCCGGCTGGGTCGCGCGCATCGAGCGCGTCGGCAACCTCAACTACCCCGACGAGGCGCGACGCAAACAGCTGCAGGACAGCCAGACGCTGAGGCTGCTCGTGACGGTGGGCCTGCGCCGGGACGGCTCGCTGCGCAGCGTCGATGTGATCCAGTCGAGTGGCTACAAGGTGATCGACGAGGCCGCCGTGCGCATCGTCCATCTCGCGGCGCCGTTCCCCGCTTTGCCACCGGATTCGCCATACGACGAGTTCTACATTACGCGCACGTGGGAATTCCAGCCCGGCGAAGTGCTGAAGACGCGTTAGACGCGCGCCGTGCACGAGTACGCCAACGACTGGCGGTCGTGCGCGCGGCACTCCCATTCTCTGCGCGACCGCGTCGCAACGCTGACACGCGACTAAACGGTCCCCCGACAGTACAATCAGGCCATGACCGACGCTCCCGGCTCGCGCAAGGTGTCCCGCGCCCGCAAATCGCAGGCGGTCGAGATGTCCAGCCTCAGCAATCATTTCCTGATCGCGATGCCCAACATGCGTGATCCGAGTTTCGTGCGCAGCGTCGCCTTCATGTGCCAGCACAACGCGGAAGGCGCGATGGGTGTCGTCGTCAACCGTCTGTCCGAATACCGTCTCGGCGACGTGCTCGCGCAGATGGGGCTCAAGTCCGACCTCGCCGAAGTCGAGGATGCACCGGTGCTCATCGGCGGCCCCGTGCAACCCGAACGCGGGTTTGTCCTGCACGTGCCGCACGGCAACTGGGAATCGTCGTACAAGGTTTCAGAATCGCTCTGCGTCACGACCTCGCGCGACGTGCTCGTGGCGATTGCTGAAGGCCGCGGCCCGCAACGCGCGCTCGTCGCACTCGGCTACGCGGGCTGGGGCGCCGGGCAGATCGAGACAGAACTCAAGGAAAACGGCTGGCTCACCGCGCCCGCGAGCGACGAGATATTGTTCGACACGCCGCTCGAGCAGCGCTGGGACGCCGCCGCCGCACTCGTCGGTGCGAGCATTTCGAACCTCGCCGGATACGCGGGAAATGCCTGAGGCGGCGCGCGACCCACGATGACGACGCCCCCATCCGCGGATTCGCGAGAAGCGGACCACCCGTCGGTCGCGAAGCCCGCTGACATCACGACGGTCATCGGCTTCGACTACGGCGCGCGGCGCATCGGCGTCGCGCTCGGCAATCGCATCAGCGGCAGCGCGCGTGCGCTCGATGTCGTCAGCAACGGCGCGGGCGGCCCCGACTGGAAGCGCATCGAGACGCTGATGCGCGAGTGGCGCCCCGACGCGGTGCTCGTCGGCCTGCCGCTCACGCTCGACTCGGGCGAGCAGAGCAACAGCCACGCCGCGCGTGGCTTCGCCGCAGAAATGCAGACGCGCCACCACTTGCCCGCGATCATGGTCGACGAGCGCCTGAGCTCGCGCGAGGCCGCGCATCGCTTCGCCGCGCGCCGCGCGAGCGGCTCGGCGAAGCGCAAGGACGCGGCAAGCCTCGATGCGGTCGCCGCCGAAGTCATCGTCGAGCAGTGGCTGCGCGAGCAGCCGGCGACACCGGGCTGACTTTGGCCCGCTGGGCCGGCCGGCTCGGGCGTCGCGGCGCGCTGGCAACGGTCGATGCCAGCGGGAAAGCCCTCATTCGTCGGACGTCCGCGAACCTGGAGCCGGACGCGAACGTGTAAAATTGCCTTTCGCGCAGCTTCGCGCTGCGCCCCTGCCCCGATATGCGAACCGCAGCGATGAACGAATTGCAATTCGGCAAAGATGGCCGCCTGCGCCACCTGATCACGCTCGATGGCTTCGACCGCGCACGCATCCACGCGCTGCTCGATCGCGCCGACGCGATGCGCGCGGACAGCCGGGGCGGCGCGCGGTCGCTCGATCTGCTCGCGGGACGCACGCTGATCAACCTGTTCTTCGAACCGTCGACGCGCACGCGAACCTCGTTCGATCTCGCGGCGAAACGGCTTGGCGCGCAGGTCATCAACTTCGATATCGCACGCTCGTCGACGGTCAAGGGCGAGTCCCTGCTCGATACGATCCACACACTCGAGGCGATGCATTGCGACGCATTCGTCGTGCGCCACCAGGAAACCGGCACGCCCGAACTCGTTGCGCGCCATCTGCGCTCGGCGGCCGCGGTGCTCAACGCGGGCGACGGCAGCCATGCGCATCCGACGCAGGGCCTCCTCGATGCGCTGACGATTCGCCGCCACTGCGGCGATCTCGCGGCGCTGCGCGTCGTGATCTGCGGCGACATCCGCCATTCGCGCGTCGCCCGTTCCGACGTGCATGCACTGCGCGCGCTCGGCATCGGCGAACTGCGTCTCTGCGCGCCGCCTAGCCTGCTGCCTGCCGACGATTCGGCCGAGTTTCCACAATGCCGCTTCTTCCACAATTTCGACGAAGCGATCGACAGGCTGCGACGTTGCGATCATGCTGCGGCTGCAGAAGGAGCGCATGGACCTCGCCGCGATTCCGTCCGAGGCAGACTATTTCGCGCGTTACGGACTCTCGCGCACGCGTCTGGCGCGCGCGAAGCCGGTTGCGTCGTGATGCATCCGGGACCGATCAACCGCAACGTGGAGATCGCCGACGACGTCGCCGACGGGCCGCAATCGCTCATCCTCGACCAGGTCGCCAACGGCGTGTTCGTGCGCATGGCCGTGCTTGCGGAATTGCTGGCGCCATAGTCGGACGGCCTTCCAGGGACCGGGACCATTACTTCTTGCGCGCGACAGCGTGATGCGCGTTGCCGCATACTTACGTCCATGAGATACACGGCACCCGCCTGGTGCCGTGACTCTGCCGGGGAAACCACGCCATGTTGAGAATTCGCCGCCTTGCCGCGCTGATCTGCACCTTGGCGCTCGTCGCCGCCTGCGGCAAATCGACCCCTTCCGGCTCGGGCGACGCGCTGCCGCTTGCGTTCGCACCCGCGGATACGCCGTACGCCTATGCGAACCTCGAGCCGCTGCCGGCCGACGTGCTTGCGGCGCAGTCGAAACACATGCACGTATTCTGGCCGATGATGTTCGATCAGTACGACGCGATCCTCAACGACGGGGCGCTCGGCGAAAAGCCACGCAAGATCATTTCCGCGGTTGTCGACGAACTGCGACCGCGCGACAGCTTCGACAAACTGCGCGAGCTCGGCTTCAAGCCGGACGGACACCTCGCGTTCTACGGCATAGGACTTATCCCGGTACTGCGCGTCGAACTGAGCGATCCCGCCGCATTCAAGGCGATGCTCGCGCGCATCGAGGCGAAGGTCGGCGACAAGATTCCGACCGGCAAGACCGGCGCGCAGGAGTACTGGCAGTTCGGCGACGCGCAGATGAGCGTCGTCGTCGCGGTGCAGAATTCGCATCTCGTGCTGACGCTGTGGGCGCCCGAGGTGAGCGACGAGGTCAAGCAGACGCTTCTCGGCCTCACGCGTCCGGCGAAAACGCTAGCCGATGCGGGGACGCTGCAGGCCATCGCGAAACAATACGGCTACGCGCCATATGGCGAGGGCTACTTCGATTTCGTCGCGCTCGTGCAGCGCCTCAGCAGTGCGCCGACAGGCAGCGACCTCGAAATGGCGAAGGCGATGAAGCTGCCAACGGACGGCGCGATCTCCGACCCTGTCTGCAAGACCGAAATCCTGGCGATCGCGCAGACCTTCCCGCGCGTACTCGTCGGCAGCGAAGCGATCGCGCCGGACCACGTGAAAATCGGCATGCAGTTCGAAATGGCCGCGTCACTCGCGCAGCAGATAGCAGCCGCAGTGACGCCAGCGCCGGGTACGGGCGCCGCCCCGCAGGGCCTCATGGATTTCAGCCTCTCGGTGCCCATCCTCAAACTCAAGGATTTCTGGCTCAAGCAGGTCGATGCCGTTGCGGCGAAGCCGTTCGCCTGCCCGCAACTTGCGGGGATCAACGAATCGTTCCGCTCGTCGAAGGAGACCGTGGATACGACAATCCCGCCGCCGCTGAGCGACCTGACCGGCATCCGCGTGACATTGACGCGGATCACTCCAGGTGCAACGCCATCCTCGCAACCCGACGTCGCCGGCAAATTCCTCATTGGCACGAGCAATCCGCTCGTCGCGATCGGCATGGCGCAGTTGGCGCTGCCACAATTGAAGGACCTCAAGATCGCCGCCGACGGCAAACCGGTTGCGCTGCCGGCCGGGCTTGCACCCAACGCGCCGCCGATGACGGTCGCGGTGTCGGACAAGGCAATTGCGATGGCGACCGGCAAGGGCGAAGACGCCAATCTCGGAGAATTCCTCGCCGGCCCGCCCGCGGCCACGCCGGTATTCATGCGCGTGCAGTTCAGTGGCGCGGTCTACGGCATCATGGCGCGCTACGGCGATATGTTAAAGCTGCATCAGGGCAAGTCCGCCATCGATCAGACGAAACTGTTGTCGATGTACGAAAAGATGCTGCGCACAATCGAGTTCACTTTCGAGGCGAATGCGAACGGCGTGGTCATGCACGAGACCGTCGACACCAACCCCGGAGACTGAAGCGGCAGCAGCGTCGGCGGGGCCGGCGCTATGTCGTGACGAAAAAACGGCGCCCGACGAACCCTGGACCGGCACTTGGATCATCGTCGACGTGCAGGATGCGACGGCCGCCTCGCGCAATGAGCGCGCGTACTTCGTCCTCGGCGATTGCGTGCATCTCGAAAGCCGCACGGCTGCCGTAACGCCACCGGCGCAGCGGATTGAGGACGGCGTTCGGCAGCAGACGGTGCAGCAAGCCGCGGCCGTCGTGCGTGTTGGCGCACGCGACCTGGAATACGGCGAGCCCGTGCGGCCCCAGCACGCGCAGGAATTCGGCGATGTACGCCCGCTGCAACGCCGCAGGCATGTGCTGCAAGGTGATCACGGAATAGACGAGGTCGATGCTCGCATCATCGACGAAGGACAGATCGCTGCGCGCATTCTCGACGAAGCGCAGATTCGCCAGATCCTCGTTGAGCGCGCGAGCGCGCTCGACCATGCTTGCCGAAATGTCGACGCCGACGACGCTCTCGTAACGTGCCGCGAGCGCGCGACTCAGCCGGCCGACGCCGCAGCCGAAATCGAGAGCGCGCCGACGCGCGTGTGGCAGTTGCAGGGCGGCACAGGTGATGTCGAGCCCCGCGATCTCGGCCTCGCCCGCAGCGAAGAATTCGGCGATGTCCCAGCGCCCACCGCGTTTGCGCGGATCGGACAGGATCGCCCACAGCGGATCGTCCTCGCCGAGCGCGACCCAGGTCGCGCGCAAGCGCTCAAGCGCATCCATGAAGGTGGGGACTCAATTCACAGAAACGGTTGCGCGACGCCGCAGCGACGCTGCCGGACTCAGGATTCGACGAGCTCCACGCCGTCCATGCCCTGCGACAACGTGTGTGCGTCGCCACCCTGGGCGAGCTTGATCTTGAGGCGCACCTCGTTGGCCGAGTCGGCGTAACGCAATGCGTCTTCATACGAGATCTCGCCGGCCTGATAGAGCTCGAACAGGCTCTGGTCGAACGTCTTCATGCCGAGGTTGGTCGATTCCTTCATCACATCCTTGAGCTTGTGGATCTCGCCCTTGCGGATGTAGTCCTGCACGAGCGGCGTGCCGAGCATCACTTCGACCGCGACGCGGCGTGCCTTGCCGTCGGGCGTCGGAATCAGCTGCTGGGCGACGACGCCCTTGAGGTTGAGCGACAGGTCCATGAACAGCTGCGGATGCCGGTCTTCCGGGAAGAAGTGCAGGATGCGGTCCATCGCCTGGTTGGCGTTGTTCGCGTGCAGCGTGCACAGGCAGAGGTGACCGGTTTCCGAAAAGTTGACCGCGTGCTCCATCGTTTCGCGCGTACGCACCTCGCCGATCAGGATGACGTCGGGCGCCTGGCGCAGCGTGTTCTTGAGCGCGTTCTCCCACGAGTCGGTGTCGATGCCCGACTTCGCGCTGGGTCACGATGCAGCCGCCGTGCTGGTGGACGAATTCGATCGGGTCCTCGATCGTGATGATGTGGCCACTCGAATTCTGGTTGCGATAGCCGACCATCGACGCGAGCGACGTCGATTTGCCGGTGCCGGTCGCGCCGACGAAGATGATGATGCCGCGCTTCGTCATCGCGAGCGTCTTGATGATCGGCGGCAGGTTCAGCTCTTCGACGTCGGAATTTTTGATTCGATACGACGCAGCACCATGCCGACGTTGTTGCGCTGGTAGAAGCAACTCACGCGGAAGCGGCCGACGCCGGACAGCGATATCGCAAATTGGCACTCGTGGGTCTTTTCGAACTCCTCGCGCTGCGAGGGCGTCATGACGTTCAACACCATGTCGCGCGACTGCTGCGGCGTCAGCGGCTGCTGGGTGACAGGCGAAATGCGCCCGTGCACCTTGATGGACGGGGCGGCACCGGCTGTGATGAACAGATCCGATGCGCGCTTGTGCACCATCAGCTTCAGATAGGAACTGAAATCGAAATCGGCCATGGCGGCTTACCTGCACTGGTTTTGGGCATCTTAGCACCGTACGCAACCCGATAAAGCGGACACCCGGTGCATGACGGAAATCGCAAACTGCGTCTCTTTTCGGGCTTTTCGCCGGAATTGCGTAAAAAGCCCGTGAGAAACGCGTGAATATTGAACCAGGCGGGCGGAAGCGGGCATTGACTCATGCGTCGGCGGGCGGGGACCGCTGCGACGCTCTTGTTAATCCTGCGGGAGCCGCATTATGAAGAGACAGCCTACCCTCGCTATCGCCTTCGCCCTGGCCTGCGTCGTTGCCGGCGCATCCTCGGCGCAATCGTCGCATTTCCCTCACCCGTTCTATCAACAGCACAATCTGGTGTCCGACGGCTCGATCAGCGCCGACCACACCGATCCGAACCTGATCAATCCCTGGGGTGTCGTATTCAACCCGTTCGGCGTCGTCTGGGTCGCGAACAACCACTCCAGCACCTCGACGCTGTACGACGGCACCGGCGCCGCGCAATCGCTCGTTGTGCAGATTCCGACGCCTACCGCCAACACCGGCGGAGCGGCCACCGGCATCGTCTTCAACGGCTCGACCGGTTTCGTGGTCAAGAACGGCACCGCGTCCGGGGCGAGCAAGTTCATCTACGCGACCGAGGACGGCACGATCGCCGGCTGGTCATCCGCCGCCGACGCGACGCACGCGATCATCGCGGTCGACAACTCGGCCTCCGGCGCGATCTACAAGGGCCTCGCACTCGGCGCGAACGGGACAAAACAGCTGCTCTACGCGACCGACTTCCACAACGGCAAAGTCGACGTGTTCGATGCGACCTTTACGGCCGTGACGCTGCCGGCCGGCAGTTTCACCGATGCGAAAATTCCGGCGGGATTCGCCCCCTTCGGCATCCAGGCGATCAATGGCGACATCTTCGTGACCTTCGCCAAGCAGGACGATAATGCGGAGGACAACGTCAACGGAGACGGACTCGGCTACGTGGACGTGTTCGATCCGAATGGCGTGTTGCTCGATCGCGTCGCCTCGCGCGGCCCGCTCAACGCGCCCTGGGGCATCGCGCTCGCGCCCGCGGGTTTCGGCGAGTTCAGCAACAGCCTCCTGATCGGCAATTTCGGCGATGGCCGCATCAACGCGTACAACACGAGAAGCTACACCTTCCGCGGAACCCTGCGCGGGCAGGACAGCCGCTTCATCGAGATCGACGGGTTGTGGGGCCTCGCATTCGGCAGCGGCTTCGCCAATCAGCCGGTCAACACGCTGTTCTTCGCGGCAGGGCCGAACGGCGAGGCCAACGGCGTGTACGGCAGGATCGACGCATCTTCACCGGGCAGCGGCGCCAACCAGAGCGGCGACGACTAAGCGGATTTCGACCAGGCCGGTTCCGTTCAACGGACGTTCGCCCGCACGGGCGAACGTTTCGTTGCCGGAGCGCGCCTACTTGAAGGTTTCCTTGTTCTTCGCGTAGGTGCTGGCTTGCTGGCGCGTGACCATGCCGCGTTTCACGAGGTCCTGCAGGCATTGGTCGAGCGTCTGCATGCCGTACTGGCTGCCAGTCTGGATCGCCGAGTACATCTGCGCGACCTTGTCTTCGCGGATCAGGTTGCGGATCGCGGGGATGCCGACCATGATCTCGTGCGCCGCCATGCGCCCGCCGCCGACCTTCTTCATGAGTGACTGCGAGATCACCGCGCGCAGGGACTCGGACAGCATCGAGCGCACCATCGGCTTTTCCCCGGCCGGAAACACGTCGATGATGCGGTCGATCGTTTTGGCCGCCGAACTCGTGTGCAGCGTTGCGAATACGAGGTGTCCTGTCTCGGCCGCGGTCAACGCGAGGCGGATCGTCTCAAGGTCGCGCAGCTCGCCCACGAGGATGTAGTCCGGGTCTTCGCGCAATGCCGAACGCAGTGCCTCGTTGAAGCCGTGCGTGTCACGATGCACTTCGCGCTGGTTGACGAGGCATTTCTGCGAGGTGTGCACGAATTCGATCGGATCCTCGACGGAGAGGATGTGGCCGTATTCATTCTTGTTGATGTGATCGACCATCGCGGCGAGCGTCGTCGATTTTCCCGAACCCGTCGGGCCCGTGACGAGGACGAGACCTTGCGGCTGCTCGATCAGTTCGCGGAATACGCGCGGGCAGCCGAGATCTTCGAGCGAAAGGACCTCGGAAGGAATCGTACGAAACACGGCACCAGCGCCGCGATTCTGGTTGAACGCGTTGACGCGGAAGCGCGCGAGGCTCGGTATTTCGAACGAAAAGTCGACTTCGAGGAATTCTTCGAAGTCGCGGCGCTGCTTGTCCGACATGATGTCGTAGACGAGCGCATGCACCTGCTTGTGCTCGAGAGCGGGGATATTGATTCTGCGGACATCGCCGTCGACGCGGATCATCGGCGGCAAGCCAGCCGACAAGTGCAGGTCAGAAGCCTTGTTCTTGACCGAGAACGCCAGTAGTTCGGCGATATCCATGCGCTGCCCCCGAAGTTAGCCTGCAAGCGGCGCAGCGATTGCAGCGCCGACGACCGAGTATAGCGCGGGGCAATCGCAACAATGCAAACTATACCCATGAATATAGGTGAAAATTTCCGCATCCTCCGCGACCGGGTCGAAGCGGCCGCGCTGCGCGCCGGCCATCCGGCGCGACTGCTCGCCGTCAGCAAGACCCAGCCCGCAACGGCCGTCGCGGCGCTCGCCACACTCGGCCAGACTGCGTTCGGCGAGAACTACGTCCAGGAAGCGCTCGCGAAACGCGCCGAACTGGCCGGCCTGCTGACCGGGTCGGAGGCGATCGAATGGCATGCGATCGGGCCGCTGCAGTCGAACAAGGCGCGCGACGTCGCCCGCAACTTCGACTGGCTGCACAGCCTCGACCGTCTGAAGCTCGTCGAGGCGCTTGCCCGTCATCGTCCTGCGACGTCCGGCCCGCTGCAGGTGCTGATCCAGGTCAACATCGATGACGAGACGAGCAAGTCGGGCTGCGCCGCCGGCGAGATCGCCGAGATCGCGGCGGCGATCGCCGCCGCGCCAGCGCTCACGCTGCGCGGGCTCATGACGATTCCTGCGCCGGCCGACCTCGACCGCCGCCGAGCGGCATTCGCGCGCATGCGCGGACTGCTCGCGAAACTGCGCGCGGACCACCCGCAGGCCGATACGCTCTCTATGGGCATGTCCGACGACTTCGAACTCGCGATCGCCGAAGGCGCGACGCTCGTGCGCATCGGCACCGCGCTGTTCGGCGCACGCAAACCGTGAGGATCGAACGCCTGGCCCAGTTACGACGAACGAGCGTCGCCGCGAGGTTTCTGCCGGATCGTGCAGCAATGCTAGGCTTCCCGTCCCGAAACCGACCGGCGTCGCCGCAATGAACAACGCACATCCCTCGCCGCTCACGGTACCGATCGCCTTCGTCGGTGGCGGCAACATGGCGCGCAGTCTCATCGGCGGGCTCCTTCGCGCCGGCACCGATGCCGGTCGCATTTCGGTCGCCGAACCCAACGCGGACCTGCGCGCAGCGCTGACACGGGACTTCGCTATCACCACACACGCGCAAGGCGTCGATGCGGCGCAGGCAGCCGACGTCATCGTGCTGGCGGTCAAGCCCCAGGTGATGAAGGCTGTCTGCGAATCGCTCCGGGACGTCGCGCGCGCGCGCCGGCCCCTCGTCGTGTCGATCGCCGCGGGTATCCGCATCGCGCAGATCGACGCCTGGCTCGGCGGCGACCAGGCGATCGTGCGGGCGATGCCAAATACACCAGCGTTGATCGGCGCCGGTGCGAGCGGGCTGTGCGCAAGCGCACCGGTCGGCGCGGAGCAACGCGCGCGCGCGCAGGCGATCCTCGGCGCCGCAGGGCTCGCCGAATGGATCACCGACGAGGCGCTGATGGACACGGTGACGGCGCTGTCCGGTTCGGGTCCGGCCTATTTCTTCCTGCTCGTCGAAGCGCTCGAGGAGGCCGCGGTCATCCAGGGGCTGCCGCGCGGGACAGCGCGCGCACTCGCCGCGCAAACCTGCCTCGGCGCGGGCCGCATGTTGCTCGAAGAGGGAGAGGCGCCGGCAGAACTGCGCAAGCGCGTGACGTCGCCCAATGGCACGACGCAGGCTGCGCTCGAGAGCTTCGAGGCCAGTGGCCTGCGCGCGATCGTCACGCGCGCGGTCGCCGCGGCCACGCGACGCGGCGGCGAATTGTCGGCGCAGTACGACTGACGAGCCGACGCGATCGGAGCACCGCGCGCGTATACATCAGCTCGCCCGCCACCGCTCTCGAGACCGACGACGCAGCCCGACGACCCGCCGCCGCATGGACCAGGACGTGCCGTGTAAACTGCGCCTCCACCCCGTTGCGATTGCGGCGCTCGCCGTTCGCGACGCCTATGTCAAGGTTCGAAACACATGAGCTATTTCGTCAACGCCGGCGTCTTCCTGATCCAGACGATCTTCGATTTCCTTGTCGGCCTGTTCCTCGTGCGCGCGATGCTGATCGCAGTCAATGCGTCGTTCCTCGATCCGATCTGCCAGTTCGTCTACAAACTGACGAACCCCGTGCTGACGCCGCTGCGCCGTTTCGTGCCGCGCTGGGGCAAGGTCGAAACGGTATCGATCCTCGTCGCGTTCCTGATCGCGCTGCTGGAGTTCGCACTGCTAGCCGGCCTCGCCGGGATGCGTATCGGGCTGGCGAGCTGGCCGCTGCTCGCGTTAGTCGACGTATTGAGCATTGCGCTATGGATCATGCTCTGGGCGATCCTGATCCGCTGCGTCCTCAGCTTCTTCGTCAACGAGCACTACAACGCGAACGCGCGGCTGCTCGTGCAGTTCACAGAGCCAGTCGTGAGTCCGTTCCGCCGCCTCCTGCCTTCGCTTGGCGGCCTCGATTTCTCGTGCTGGCTCGCGTCGCTCGCACTGATTCTCGCGCGGTTCCTCGTGATCGCCCCGCTCTCCGACCTCGCCGTGCGGCTGAATTGACCGATTTCCCGGCAGCGACGCGCGCTGCCGGCGAGGACCGCAGCATGGGCCCCAGCCGCATCGTTTGCCTGACCGAGGAACCCACGGAGACGCTCTACCTTCTTGGAGAGCAGCACCGGATCGTGGGCATCAGCGGATTCACGGTGCGGCCTGCGATCGCACGCAGGGAAAAACCCAAGGTCAGCGCGTTCACGAGCGCGAAAATCGACGAAATCCTCAAGCTGAAGCCCGACATTGTCATCGGCTTCTCCGACATCCAGGCCGACATCGCGCGGGATCTCGTCAAGCATGGCGTGGAGGTCTGGATCAGCAATCATCGCAGCGTGCCGGGCATTCTCGACTACGTCCGTCGGCTCGGCGGGCTCGTCGGCGCGAGCGAACGCGCGGCACTGCTCGCTGCGGAGTTCGAAGCACGCATCGCGCAGATCAAGGCACGCAGCGACGCCTACCGGCGGCGCCCGCGAATCTATTTCGAGGAATGGGATTCGCCGCAGATCACCGGCATCCGCTGGGTGTCCGAGCTGCTCGCGATCGCCGGCGGCGACGACATCTTCCCGGAAAGAGCGGCGATGCCACTCGCGCGCGACCGCATACTCGCGGACGGCCACGAAGTCGTGCGCCGCGCGCCGGACATGATCATCGGCAGCTGGTGCGGGAAGAAATTTCGCCCCGACTTTGTCGCCGCACGCGAGGGCTGGCAGGACGTGCCTGCGGTACGCGACGGCGAGTTGCACGAGGTCAAGTCGCCGCTCATCCTGCAGCCGGGGCCGGCGGCCCTGACGGACGGGCTCACGATACTCAGTAACCTCGTCGAACGATGGGTGGACAAGCATTTCTGACCTCTGTGCGGGCGGCGCCAGGAGGTCAAGCATGTGGCCACTGCGAAAACCGGCGGCGGCAAGTTGGCGGAAACCGACCTGGTGGGCCCCCGCGACATCGGCACGATGCGGCCCGTTCTCCGGAGGCCGTAGCCGAGTCAGGTCGTCGCGACGCCGCGCAGCATCGGCGAAACGTAGCGCTCGCCGTTGAGGACCGCCGTCATCGCGTCGAGCAGATCCTCGCCGGCCGACGACTTGAGGACGTACGCCTGGCCGCAATTCAACGCCTTGAGCGCAAGCGCCCGATCATCGTGCACGGTGATGAAGACGATGCCAGTGCGCGGAAGCGCGGCGCCGATTGCGCACGCCGCCTGCAGGCCGTCCATATCGGGCATGCTGATGTCGGTGACGACGATGTCGGGCTGCAGCGACATGGCGGCGCCGACGAGATCGCGCCCATTGCCGACCGTCGCGACGACATCGAAGTGTCGCGAAAGCAGGTGCCGCAACTGCACAGTGACCTGTACGTGGTCGTCGGCGATGATGATCCGGGGCCGCTCCATCGCGCATGCTTCGCAAGGTAGGCGTCGCGCACACGATAGGCCCGCCGCCGCGGCCGGGCCACGGCAATCTCACTCGGAGGAGCTAAGTAGTTTTACCTTGTGGGCGTCATCGATCGGCAAGTTCGAGGTGCCGGCAGAGCAGCCCCTGCTCTTCGGCGCACTTGACCATTTCCATCGTCGAATGAACCCCTAATACCTGCATTATCGAGTACTTGTGCGCTTCCACCGTTCTCACGGACAGTCCGAGTTCGGCTGCGATCTGCTTCGACCGCAACCCGCCACCAACCATGCTGAGGATGTGCTGCTGTTTCGGCGTTATGCGGTTGAGCAGCTGGGCGCGCGTGCGCAATGACCGCGCGCCGACCGATGGCGAGATGTAGATTCGCCCCTGCATGACATCGTCGACGGCGCGCAGGAGTTCGTCGCCCGCCGCGGACTTGAGCACGTAGGCGTTCGCACCCGCTTCCATCACCGACGCGGCAATCATCGGCTCGCCATGCATCGTCAGCATGATGTAGGGAATGGGCAGCCCGGCGCGGCGCAAGTGCCTGAGCACATCCAGTCCGCTCGTTTCGGGCATAGCGAGATCGGCGATGATCAGGTCGGGCGCCTCTTCCTGCACGAGTTGCAGCAGCTCGCTGCCACTCTCGACTATCTGGACTCGCGCGAATTTCGGCGTGATCAGACGCTGCAGGCCCTCCGCCACCATGCGGTGGTCGTCGGCGATGATCGCGTACGCTGCGGTCGAGATTTTCGTGTTCATGCCAACTCCAGTCGAATCGATATGCGTGTGCCGCGATAGGGGGCGGTCGCGATCCTGAAACGCCCGCCCTCGCTGCGCACGCGTTCCTGCATGCTGACGAGGCCGAGACCTGCCCTGACTTCAGCCGAGTCGAGCGAGAATCCCTCGCCGTCGTCGAGTATTTCCAGCCTGACGGCATGGACTCTGCGCATCATCACGACCGCGATCCGCCGCGCCTTCCCATGCGTCACGGCGTTGCGCAGCGCTTCCTGGACCACGCGGTAGATGCATATTTTGGGGCCCTCCGGAATCGCGTCGACTTCGCCCGACGCGTTGAACACGATGTCCGTCTTTTCCTGCTTGCGATAGATCGCGCACAACCCCTCGAGCGCCGCGGTCAGGCCGACGTGCTTCAACACACCGGGGTGCAGGTGATGCGACAGGTTGCGCACGTCCTCGGAGAGATCGCTCAGCTGCTGCTGCAGTTCCCTCAGCACGAGTGGCTCGCCTGCCTGCTGCTGCGCACGCAGCGTGCTCACGAGGATGGCCGCACAGGCGATATTCTGGCCGATGCTGTCGTGGAGTTCGCGCGCGATGCTGCTGCGCTCGTCCTCCTGCGCCGAGATGAGCCGCCCGGCGAGCGTGTGCAGTTCGGTATGTGCCTCCGACAATTCGATCCGCTCCCGTCGCCGCTGCCTGAGCGCCGTCGCGAGCAACAGTAGGGCCACGGTCATCGAGAGTGACCAGAGCTGGATGCTCGTGCCGAGATCGCGCTGCGTCACGTCCGCGAACGGACCCTTGAGATGCTGCGCGAGCAACGTGGCGATCAGCGTGAGCACGAAGATCGACAGGACGGCGGCGCCGACATGCAAGCGCAACAGCGCGAACGCGAACACCGGAATCGGCAGGAAGAACAATACCGGGTGCAGGGCGTCGTGCTCGTACCACAACGCCCAGGCGAGGCCGACGGTGGCGATCGCAGCGATCGTCATGAACCATTCCGACGAGCGCTCCCCGGCATTGGGCACGTCGGACGGCCTCACGACGTTCAACCAGAACGGAACGACGAGCAGGCAGCCGAGCGCGTTGGCGAGCGCGATGCTCCACCAGCTGGCCGGCGCCGGCATGCCGGCCAGTTCGATACTGCTCGAAAAGCGCGCCGCGATGCCGATGAAAAAGGCGGCTAGCGCGACGAGGATCATGAATCGCGCGACTTCGCTGAACCCGCCGAGCGTGCCGATGCCGCCCGCACGTGCACCAAGGCTCCACGCCAGCGCAGCCATGATCAGCACGACGGGCGCACTTGCGACCAGCGCGCCGAATGGCTGGACACCGAGCACGAAAAACGAGAGCGTCATGCCGAGCAGCGCACCCATGCTTTCGGCCATCCATACCGAACGGCGCGACGCGAGCAGAACGCTCAGCTGCACGGCACCAGGCAGCCAGGCGATGTGCAGATCGGGACGGTCGCCCCAGGGCAGGATCGACACGAATTGTGCGACGGTTGCCGCAGTTGCTGACGTCAAAAGGAGGGAAATCTGGCCGAGTGGTAGCGGCCAGCGTGTAGCCGGGGCGGTCTCACGGCGTGCACTCCGAGATGCCGACAATGCTGTCACGCTGCTTCCTTAGCGCCCCCCTGCTGCGGGGGGGTGTCCAGCGACGAGCATCAGTATATGCGAAACCGAAGCATATGCGCCTGCGATTACAACCTTTTACGTAAACGGTTACATTCTCCACATTTGTATTAAAATATCATTAATACAAAGAGTTATAATGACCCTCTGGTAAGGCCAATTTGCGCCGGGGCAGCCTCGCGCAACCACTCGAAAACGAAGACCTTCGTGGACCGGCCGAATATTCGCGCCAAGCCTTCGCCGGCGGAGTCGGGCCGTGCTAATGGTCCTTGCCGATCAGGAACCCGAATCGCGACTGCGCCTGGCGAATCTCACGTTTGCGGAGGGCTCACGGATAGAGCAGACGCTTCGTCCAATTGCCTTCGACCGCCTCGTAGCGGATACGGTCGTGCAGCCGTGCGCGCTCGCCGAACCAGAACTCGATCACGTCAGGCACGACGCGGTAGCCACCCCAGTCGGGCGGCCGCGGCACCTCGGTGCCTGCGAAGCGCTTCTCCGTTTCGGCTACCCGTGCATCGAGCTCGGCGCGCGCGGGCAACGTCTGCGACTGCAGCGACGCCCAGGCGCCGATCTGGCTCGCACGCGGGCGTGAGGCAAAGTACGCGTCGGATTCGACCGCGCCCGCCTTCTCGACACTGCCCTCGACGCGCACCTGCACGACGTCGCGCAGCGACTTCCACAGCAGGCACAGCGCCGCGCGCGGCTGCTCTGCAAGCTGCTCGGCTTTCGCGCTGCGATAATTCGTGTAGAAGACGAAGCCGCGCTCGTCGACGTTCTTGAGCAAGACGATGCGCGCGGAAATGCGGCCGGCCCCGTCGACCGTCGCGAGCGTCATCGCGGTCGGCTCGGGTTCCCCGGCAGTCGCGGCCTCTTCGAGCAGCGTGCGAAATTGCGCGATCGCTTCCTGATAGAGTCCGTCGGCAACGGTTCTCGGGTCGTTCGAATTCATGGTCGGCGATGCTAGCACGCAGCACGGATATTCCGACGCCGTCGTCGCGAGCGTCGTCACAGCGCTGCGCGAGAAATTGCACGGTCGACGCCGACCTTGGCTCGTCGGCGTCTCGGGCCTGCAGGGCAGCGGCAAGAGCACGCTGGTCGCGCAGCTCGTGCAGGCATCATCGCTGTCAGGACTGCCCACGGTCGCGATGTCGCTCGACGACTTTTATTTCGGCCGTGCCGCGCGCGCGCGTCTCGCGCGCGACGTGCATCCGCTGTTCGTTACGCGCGGCGTACCGGGCACGCACGATCTCGATCTGATCGCGCGCACGCTGGCCGATCTGCGCACGGCGAGTCCGAGTCGGCCTGCCCGCATTCCGCGTTTCGACAAAGGCAGCGACACGCGTCTGCCGAGTGCGCGCTGGCGCGTCGTGCGCGAGCGGCCGCAGCTGATCCTGTTCGAGGGCTGGTGCGTCGGCGTGCCGGCGCAGACGGCGAGCGCGCTGCGCCGACCCGTCAACGAGCTCGAGCGCGACGAAGATGCCGATGGACGCTGGCGCCGCTACGTCAACGAGCAGTTACAGGCCGGCTATGCCGCCTTGTGGCGCCGCTTCGACGCGCTCGTTCTGCTGCAGGCGCCCTCCTTCGATGTCGTGGAGCGCTGGCGCAACGAACAGGAACAGGCGCTGCGCATCGCGCGCGCGCCACGCGCGATGACGCCCGCGCGCCTGCGCCGTTTCATCATGCACTACGAGCGTCTGAGCCGGCAGGCGCTGCGCACACTGCCGCGCTGCGCCGACGTGCGCATCGTGCTTGATGCGCAACGCCGCGTGCAGCGCATCGAAACCACGGGCTAGGCAAAGCGCGCTCGGCTGGTTCCCGGCGGCGCGACCATCGCGGGCGACCGGACCAACGCCAATTCGAGCTGGCTTATTTGCGCCTGCTATTCGAGGACGAAGTTGACGCGCATGTTGACGCGCCATTCCGTGACCTTGCCGCTCGCGTCGGTGACGACCTTGATATCGTTGACCCAGGCACCGCGAATGTTGTTGATCGTCTTCGCTGCGCGTTCGAGGCCCTCGGTCACGGCATCTTCGATGCCTTTCGGCGACGAAGAGCTGATCTCGATCACTTTCGCTACGGTCATGGCGTTCCTCCGAAATCTTCGATGGCGCTTCCTTGCAGCGGAAGCATCGGAGGAGTCTAGCGCGCGGGTCTGCAAAGCCCTTATGCGGTCGCAGCAAGTTCCGCCGTCGCCTCGTACGGCAGCCAGCGCAGCCAGATGAGCCAGAAGATCAGCGCGTCGAGAATGATCAGCGCCTGCCACAAGTAGAGGTGAAACCAGTCGAACCAGACGCGGTTCCACAGCAGCAGGTAGTAGAGGCTGATGATGCGAACGAGGTTGAGCGCCTGGATCGCGACGAACCCCACGCCGACCCCGACGAGCTTGTGCTTCCACGGCGACGGAAATGCGAGCACGGCAGAGACGAGGATCAGCACGGCCTCGACGCCGTTGCAACCCGCGACGATCTCGATGCCGGGGCCGGTCGGGCCGAGGCGGATGTTGTTGGCCTGCGACACGACCGTGTGGTCGAACATCTGCATGAGCCAGACGGCGACATGGGCGAGGCCGCCCGTGAACGGCAGGATCACATGCTGCTGCACGGGCTGCAGCAACTCGATCGTGAACAGGACGAGCAGACTACCGAGGAAAATGGCGACGAAGCGGAGCATTCGAAATAAAGCATGCAAAAACCGAAGACTGCGCAATTATAGCCTCGCGGCGCCCTGCTCCGCGGCCTCTGCTAGCATTTGCGGCATGAACCCCTCTTCGAACCTGTTCCTCGTCGGCCCGATGGGCGCGGGCAAGACAACGGTCGGCCGACGCGTCGCCGAGGGCCTCGGCATGCATTTTTACGACCTCGATCACGAGATCGAGGCGCGCAGCGGCGCCGAAATCGGCCTGATCTTCGAACTCGAGGGCGAGGCCGGGTTTCGCAAGCGTGAAACCGATCTGCTCGACGAATTGACCACGGGCCGCGACCTCGTCCTCTCGACCGGCGGCGGCGCGGTGCTTGCGGCGGCGAATCGACAGCGTCTGCGCGAGCGCGGTTTCGTCGTCTATCTCGAAACGACCGTCGACCAGCAGCTGCGCCGGCTCGCCCATGACCGCAAGCGTCCGCTTCTGGCCGCGCCCGACCGGCGCGAGCGCCTGCTCTCGCTCGCGACCGAACGCGAAGCGCTGTACCGCGAAATCGCCGACCTCGTGATCGGTTCGGCGTACGGCAGCGGCAGCAGCACCGCGGCCGCGCGGCGCCTTCTCGACGAACTGCGCCAGCACTGGACGCGGCAGAGCGATTCGGGACGGGCGGCATGAACGCGACCGAGATCGCCGTCGAACTCGGCACCCGCCGCTATCCGATCTCGATCGGTGCCGGACTGCTCGCCGATGCGCCGCGTTTCGCGAGCGCACTCGCCGGGCGCCACGTTCTCATCGTCAGCAATGATGTCGTCGCGCCGATCTACCTCGATCGCCTGCGCGCGACGCTGGCCGCGGGCGGCAACGCGCTGAGCGTCGCCTCGCTGTCGCTCGCCGACGGCGAGGCGCACAAGACGCTCGAATCCGCCGCGCGCGTCTTCGCGGCGCTGGCCGAACTCAAGGCGAGCCGCGATGCGACGATCGTCGCGCTCGGCGGCGGCGTGGTCGGCGACCTCGCAGGTTTCGCCGCGGCCTGCTGGATGCGCGGCATCGCGTTCGTGCAGGTGCCGACGACGCTGCTCGCGATGGTCGATTCGTCGGTCGGCGGCAAGACCGCGGTCGACCTGCCGCAGGGCAAGAACCTCGTCGGCGCGTTCCACCAGCCGCGCGCCGTCATCGTCGACACGGACACGCTCTCGACGCTGCCCGCACGCGAACTGCGCGCCGGCTTCGCCGAGGTGATCAAGTACGGCGCGCTCGGCGATGCCGCATTTTTCGCCTGGCTCGAACAGAATGCCGCCGCGTTGCTCGCGAAGGATGCGGGCGCGCTGACACACGCGATCGCGCATTGTTGCGCGCACAAGGCCGGCATCGTCGCGCGCGACGAGACCGAACAGGGCGAGCGCGCGTTGCTCAATCTCGGCCACACGTTCGGCCATGCGCTGGAGACGCTGACCGGTTACGGGGCGCTGCTGCACGGCGAGGCGATCGCGATCGGCATGACGCTCGCGGCGCGGCTGTCGGCGATCGCTGCGGCGCGCGCCGGACGCCGACACCGAACGGCTCGAGCGGCTGCTCGATCGATTCGGTCTGCCGACCTCGCTGCCCGCCGGCGTCGATGCCGATCGGATGCTCGAACTGATGCGGCTCGACAAGAAGAATCGTGTCTGGACAACTGCGCCTGATCCTCTGGCGCGGCGTCGGCCGTGCCGAAATCGTCAGGGACGTGGACGAGGGCGCGATTCGCTCGGTGCTCGCGGGTCGGCAATAGTCCCGCATCTGACGGCGGTGGGCGCAGTCGTGAAATGTGCTCGTCAGCGGAAGCAAGGCAGCACTCCGATCTTCGCGCAGCCTTCGCGCCCCGGGTCCTCGGGTACAATGGCGTCCATGCGTGTTTTCCTGCAAACCAAACCGGTCGCTGCGGAGGCCCCGCGCTACTACCAGATTGCACTGCAGCAGGACCTGCTCGGCGGCTGGACGCTGACCCGCGAGTGGGGGCAGCAGGGTGGCCGCGTCAGTCTCAAGCGCGAGATCTACCTCGAACGCGACGATGCACTCGCCGCGTTCGAAAACGCACGCGACGCGCAGCTCAAGCGCGGTTTCAAATTGATGTTCAGCCAGGGCATGGATTCGCCCTATTGACCCGTCAGCGGGTTTGCGCGCAGTCCCGGACCGGTTTGCGCCCCGAATTATTGAGGTCTTGATGCACAACGATCGTTTCCTGCGCGCGCTAAGGCGCGAGCCCGTCGACCGCACGCCGGTCTGGATCATGCGCCAGGCCGGGCGCTACCTGCCGGAATATCGCGCCACGCGCGCCCGCGCGGGCAGTTTCGTCAACCTCTGCAAGACGCCCGAACTCGCCTGCGAGGTCACGCTGCAGCCGCTCGCACGCTTCCCGCTCGACGCGGCGATCCTGTTCTCGGACATCCTTACGATTCCCGACGCGATGGGCCTCGGCCTCTCGGTCGACGAGGGCGTGGGCCCGCGTCTCGCGAGCCCGGTGCGCACGCGTGCCGACATCGACCGCCTCGCGGTGCCCGACCCCGAGACCGAACTGCGCTACGTGATGGACGCGGTGCGCCTGATCCGGCGCGAACTCGCAGGCAAGGTGCCGCTGATCGGCTTCGCCGGCAGCCCGTGGACGCTCGCCTGCTACATGATCGAAGGCGAAGGCTCGGCGAGCTTCGCGCGCGCGAAGGCGCTCGCGTGGGACGAGCCCGCGACGATGCATCGCCTGCTCGATGTCGTCGCGCGCTCGGTCGCTGCGTACCTCGCTGCACAGGCGGCGGCCGGCGCACAGGCGCTGATGGTGTTCGACACGTGGGGCGGCCTGCTCGCTCCAGGCCTCTTTCGTGAATTCAGCCTGCGCTATCTCTCGCAGATCGCACAAAGCATACGCAGCGACAAAGTTGCCCGCGACGTGCCGCTCATCCTGTTCAGCAAGGGCGCGAACTCGCATCTCGAGGCGCTGGCCGACACCGGCTGCGCGGCGCTCGGACTCGACTGGACGATCGCTCTCGGCGACGCACGCGCGCGCGTCGGCGACCGCGTCGCGCTGCAGGGCAATCTCGATCCGGCCGTGCTGCATGCGCAACCCGCCGCGATCAGCGAGGAGGTGCGCAGGGCACTCGAGAGTTTCGGGGCGCACCCGGGGCACGTGTTCAATCTCGGCCACGGCATCACGCCTGACGTGCTGCCGGAGCGTCTCGGCGTGCTGATCGACGCCGTGCATGCGCTCAGCGCGAAGATGCACGCCGCGCGCTAGAAGAAAAACGGCCCGCCGAAGCGGGCCGAATTTCACCTGCGAAAGATCGCTGTCCTTGCAATTCGCTATTGGTCGTCGCGCGGGCGCTGGCGATAGTGCTCGATCACATAGTCGTTGCGTTCGTACGGACGCTCGGTGTCGAGTTCGATGTTGATGCCCTGCGTGCGCACGTACGGCGCCATGTTCATCGGCAACGCATCGCCCGAATGCCAGCCACCGTCGCTCATCCAGTAATACTTCTTGCTCTCAGGCGAGAAGTAGATGTCATGGTCGCCGTAGTAGACGTAGCGGTGCTTGGTCGTGGTGGTCGTCGTGGTCGTCGTCTGCTGCCCATTGTCGGCGACGTGCGCTCCGTCGTCGTCCGGGTCTCCGGGCACGTCGCGATAGCGCGAGACGACGTAATCGTTGCGCTCGTACGGACGATCGGTATCGAGATCGATGTCGACGCCCTTCGTCGTCACATAGCGCTGACTCTCTGGCGGCAGCGAGACGCCTGACTGCCAGCGGCCCTGATCGAGCCAGAAATACATGTGCGTGTCTGGCGAATAGTAGATGTCGTGATCGCGGTAGTAGACATAGTGGTGCGTGCCGCTGTGTTCGACTGTCGTCACTGTCGTGTCTGCAACTGCGGGCAATGCGGCGGAAACCGCGATCGCCAGGGCCGCAAGTTTGATGAGACTCTGATGCTTGGTCATGAATTTCTCCTGTTCGCTTCTCGAATCCGGATCGCAAACTCCGGAAGAGCGGGAACGGCGCGCATGCACCGATCCCGGCCCGATGACACGGTGACTCGTTCTTGAGAGACCGCAGGAGGGCGCGTGCCCTCTCCGGCTACAGACCCTAGACCCGGGTCGATGAATGCGACGGAAATATCGGGCGTTGTCGATGCGATGACGCTGTCTTCGTTCAGCGCGTCGTCAATTTGTTGAACGTCCGCTGAGCGCATCGGGGAAAATGCGCGTGCGACTTCGTCAATCGTGCGTATTGCGTCGCCACACGTCGACTGGATCGAGGGCGCGCGTTCAGACCGCAGCGTCACGATCGCGTTTTTCAGGGCATGGGATTTTGTGGCGCGGAATCCTGTTGCGGCTTTCCGCAAGCAATGAACAGGCAGGCACGCAGCATCGCCCCCGTTATCGGCTTGCGCAGAAACGCATCCATGCCTGCGTCCAGGCATAGCGCCTCTTCGTCGCCGACCGAGCGTGCGGAGATGCCGATCAGCGGCATGCGCGGCCGCTGCTCCGCGGCTTCGCGCGCGCGCAGCGTGCGCGCGAGCGCGAGGCCGTCGAGGCCGGGCAGGTCGAGATCGAGCAGCGCCGCGTCGAACCTCTCCACGGCCACTTCGCTGAGCGCGGCGAGGCCCTGTGCCACGTGGCGCACGCGGCATCCGAATGCTTCGAGCTGGCCCGCGATGACCGCCGCGACCGTCGCATCGTCTTCCACGAGGAGGACATCGAGTTGTCGCAGCGATTCGATCGCGTCGCCGGATGCTACATTTTCCACTTTTAAACTCGCCTTCGACGCACGCCCCGCAGCGTCCTCGCGCGACACCGTGTGCGGCTCGGCCACGGGCAGCGGCAGCGTCACCGTGAAGGTACTGCCGACGCCCGGTTCACTCGCAAGCGCGATCTCGCCGCCCATGCGTGCGACGAGTTCGCGGCAGATCGCAAGGCCGAGGCCGCTGCCGCCGAATCGTTGCGCGCCCTCTGCCTGTTCGAAACGCTGGAACAGGCGGGCGCGCGTCGCCTCGGCAATGCCCGGCCCGGTGTCGCGGACACTGAACCGCGCCGCGCCTTTTTCGGCGGACGCAAGTGCAAGGTCGATGCGTCCCGCCTCCGTGAACTTGATCGCGTTGTTGACGAGATTGACGAAAACCTGGCGGATGCGCACCGCGTCGCCGCTGACCCAGCGCGGCGCGTCGGCGGCCACCGTGCAGGCCAGCGCGAGCCCCTTGTTCGCAGCGAGCGTCCGCGCGAGCGCGGCGATATCCGCGACCAGTGCGCGCAGGTCGAGCGGCGCGTTCTCGAGTTCGAGCTTGCCCGCCTCGATGCGCGCGAGGTCGAGCGAATCGTTGATCAGGCGCAGCATCACCCGGCCCGACGATTCGATCGCCTCGGCATAGCCGCGCTGTTTTCCGTCGAGCGGCGTGCGCAGCAGCAGCTCCGCCATGCCGAGCACGCCCGTCATCGGCGTGCGTATCTCGTGGCCCATCGTCGCGAGGAAGCTCGTCTTCGCCGCACTCGCCTGTTCCGCGTAGCGGCGCTGCTGTTCGGCAAGCGCGACCGCATGGCGTGCATCGATGCGCCGCCGGTAACCGCGGAACGCGAGCCAGCCCGCGAGCGCGATCGCGAGCACATAGGCGAGATAGGCCGACCGCGTACGCCAAGGCGGCGGTGCCTGCTCGATCGCGAGCGGCGGCAGCTCCTGCCACGCGCCGCCTGCGGCGGACGCGCGGACGCGCAATGCGTGCGTGCCGCTCGGCAGCTGTGAATATTCGCGCTCGCCGCGGTTGCCGGTGTCGATCCACTCGGCGTCGACACCGTCGAGTCGCCACTGGTAGCGACTCGCGGCCGCGTTCACGTACGACAGCACCCTGGCGCTCGCACGCAGGTCGCGGTCGTCCCAGCGCAGCGCGACTGGTTGCGCATGCGGATCGAGCGCCGCGGCGCGGCCTTCGCGGCGCACGCTCAGCGCGTCGAGCACGACGGGCGGCGAATGCTCCTCGCGATCGATGCGCTGCGGCTGGAAGCCGACGATGCCTAGCCGCGTTGCTGCGAAGAGTACGCCGTCGGGGCGTTTGAGCATCGGCGCGACCGTGAACTCGGCGCTCGCGAGCCCATCGTGCGTATCGAACTGGCGCACGGCGCGCGTCGCCGGATCGAACTGCCAGATGCCGCGCGCGCTCGTCACCCAGATGCGGCCGCGTGCATCGACCTGCATGCCGCCCGCCGACAGCGTCGGCCAGCCTTCCGCGGCACCGATCCGTTCCTTGCGCGTCGCCTGCCCGTCGCGATACTCGTAGCGCTCGAGCGCACCGAGCGTGTGCACCCAGAGGCCACCGTCCGGCGCGAACGCGAACTCGAGTATGTGCGTCGCGGTCATGCCAGGCAGCGGCACGAAGCGCCGCAGCTTCGCGTCGAACCGGTCGATGCCGGCGCTCATCGACGCGAGCAGATTGCCCGCGGGATCGAAGTCGATCGCGCTGACATCGGGGCCGCGCAGGCCCGCTGCGTCGCCCTCGAAGCGCTCGACCTTGTGCGTCTTCGCATCGATGCGGTCGATGCCGGTCCCCCACGAGCGCGCCCACACGGCACCGCTCGCATCCTCGCGCAGAAGGTCGATCTTGCCGGGTAGCAGCGCGTCCTTGTTGTCCGCACCCGCGGGCAGATCGACGAAGTTCGCACCGCCGTCGTAGATGCGCAGGCCACGCACGTGGCCGACCCAGACCTGGCCGTCGCGGCCGACGAGAATGGACTCGAGGAGTTTCTCCGCGACGGGCCAGCGATCGGCGTAGTGCTCGACCTTGCCGCTCGCCGGCTCCAGCCGGTCGATGCTGCCTTCCTCGCTCACGGCCCAGACGCGTCCGTCGGCGTCGAGCGCGAGATTCTGGATGCGGTCGGTCGCCAGCCCGTCGCCCGCGCCTGCCGCGCTGCGGTAGAGCGAGAACGCGTCCCAGTGCGGCGGCAGGCGCGCGACGCCGCCGCCCTGCGTCGCGAACCACAGGCCGCCCTCGCGATCGGCGAACGCGTCCTGCACGTAGTCCGCGGGCAGGCTGCCGGGCTGTAGCGCATTCATGAGAAAACCGCCGACGTGACCCGCGGCGTCGACGCGATCGAGCCCGTGCAGCGTGCCGATCCAGAGCTCGCCCGCGTGCGTGCGCGCGAGCGCGAGCGTGCGCAGGTCGGTCAGTCCTGTGTTGACGAGGCCGACGGCCTTGAGGTCTTCGTCGATGCGCACGACGCCGCGCCGCGTCGCTGCGAGGACGTGGCCGTCGTCCTGCGCGATGAGGCTGAACGCATTGATCCGCTCTTCGCCGGGCACCGCGGAAAAATCGACATGGCGGAAGCGACCATCGCGATCGCGCCGGTCGACACCCTTCGTGTGACCGAGCCAGACGCGGCCGTGCGCGTCGCCGTAGAGCGCGAAGATGCGGTCCGAGGCCGGGCTGTCCGCCGCGGCGTCTTCGTGGCGATAGTGCGTGAACGTCCTGCCGTCGGCGTTGAGCCGCTCGGCACCGGTCGTCGGACCGCCGACCCAGATCGCGCCGTCCGCGTCCTGACCGATGCTCCAGACGTCCTGCGCGGCGAGGCTCGCGGGGTCGTTCGCGTCGTGCAGGAAATGCTTGAACCCCGCGCGGGCAGTGTCGAGCATGTTGAGTCCGGAGTTCTCGCCGCCGCACCAGATGCGGTTGTCCCTGTCGACGAACACGATCGCGACGTCGTCCGCCGAGATCGATTCGGGATCCGCCTCGTCGTGCCGGTAGACGCGAAAGCCGACACCGTCGTAGCGCACGAGGCCATCGTGCGTGCCGATCCAGATGAAGCCCTCGCGATCCTCGACGACTTTCGCGACCTCGCTCGAGGGCATGCCCTCCGCGAGACTCAGGCTGCGGAAGTACGGGTTGAGGTACAACGACGACGACGCAGCAGGCGCTGCGACCGGCGCAGCAGCACTGGCGTCGGCCCACGCGGTGGCCAGAAGCGATGCAAGGATCAGCCTTCGGAACATTCCCGTTCCCCATTTGCCCCCGGCGGCGATCATGCCAGAATTCGGCGGCAAAACCGTTGCCGCGACGCGGACGGCGCAGCCGGAACACCTGGCGCCCTGCGGCGCCGGCAACGCCGCCGGCGATGGACCTCGGCGCTCGGGGCCGGCGGGCGGCCCTCCGGCCAGTGCGCGCGTCGGCAGTTGCTAGACTTGTTGTTTCGGCGTTCCGGAATGGATCGATGACGACGTTGAATCGAGGCAAGCGCCTGCTCCTGCTGGCCGTGATCGCGCTGGTCGCCGCGGCGCTGCTCTGGCTGCTGATCGGCATCCTGCGCGGCGGCGTCGCGCTATGGCAGCAGTTGCGCGACCTGCCGGTCGCGGCGCAATGCGCCATTGCCGTGCTGCTCGCGCTATGCGTGATCGGCCTCGTCTACGTCGCCTGGCGGCTGCTGCGTCCGCGCAAGCGCCGGCCGGTCGTCGTCGAAGTGCCGCGGCGTGCGGACGTCGAATCGCGCGTCGACATGCTGACCCGGCGCAGCGCCGACGCCGCCACGCTGCAGGCCGAACTCGCCGAACTCGATCGGCGCACGAGGACCAGCGAGCTCTACATCGCCGTGTTTGGCGAAATCAGCGCGGGCAAATCGAGTCTCATCCACGCTCTCGCGCCGGGCGCCGACGCACAGGCCGACGTGCTCGGCGGCACGACGCGCGCGGTCACGCACTATCCGGCGCGCATCGACGACACGATCGTGACCTACGCCGACGTGCCCGGCACGCACGAGGTAGACGGCACGGTCCGCGAAAGCATCGCGCGGGACGAGGCGCTGCGTGCGCACATCGTGCTGTACGTGTGCGCCGGCGACCTCACGCGCGACCAGGATGTCGAGCTGCGCTGGCTGCGCGGTTTCGGCAAGCCGCTCGTACTAGTGCTCAACAAGATGGACCGTTTCAGCGATGCCGAGCGCGCGGAACTCGACCGCGCGCTGCGCAGCCGCTATCGCGACCTCGTCGACGCGCACGCGGTCGTCAGCGCCGGCGGCAGCGAGGACGTCGAACAGCGTTTCGCCGATGGCCATGTCGCGCACGCGCAGCGCGCACGCGAGGCCGAGGTCGAACCGCTCGCGTTGCTGCTGCGTCGCTATGCGAGCGAGGGGCCCGCGGCGTTCGAGCACGCGCGCGAGGCGGCTGTGCTGAGCTCGATCCACACGCGTGCCGACGTGCTCGCCGCGGAACTGCGCGGCCGCGAGTCGCACGCGATCGTGGAAAAGTATACGAAGCGCGCGATCGTTGGCGCGCTCGCGGCGGTGATGCCCGGCAGCGATCTCGTGATCCAGGCCGTGCTCGCGGCCGGCCTGATCCGCGAACTGTCGAAGCTCTACGAGGTGCCGGTGCGCGACGTCGACATCGACGAGTTCGTCGGCCAGGCAAAGATGACCGTACGCGCGAGCGCGTCGATCGTGCTCGCGATCGTCGGCAACGCGGCCAAGGCCTTCCCGGGGCTCGGCACGCTCGGCGGCGGCATCATGCACGCGATCGCCTATGGCCTGGTGTTCGACAGCCTCGGCCGCGCGGTCGCGATCACCCTGCGCGACCATCACTCGCTCGACCAGGCCGCGGCCCACCAGGCGCTGCGCAAGCTGCTCGCCGACTCGAGCGGCGAGCGTCTGCGCCACATCGCCGACATCGCGCTGCATGGCGACGCCGAGCAGCGATAGTCACGACAGACGCGGACGGGAAAGGCACGACCGCCCGCGCCGCAGCGCGCGATCGCCTCAGTGCAGCAAGCCGGCCGGCGAAGAGTCCGCCCAGAGCCACTTCCCGCCGACACGCCGCATCTCGACGAGATAGAGCATGCGCCCGTTCGGATAGGGCACGCCTTCGACCTCGAGCAGCGCATCGTCATCGGACAGCCACTCGCCGCCCGTGATCTTCGGCTGCTTCGGCAGGCGCACGTCGAGGATCTCTTTCGTCGACTTCAGGTTTTCGGCGGGCGTGTTGTAGTCCTCGTTGTAGCTCTTCGCCTTCTCGGGCGTCAGCAGGGCGAGGATCTTCGCGAGGTCGTTGCCCACAACCGCTGCGCGCAGCGCAATCAGCGCCTTGCCGGGCGCCTCGCCGTCCTTCGCCATCGGCTTGCCCGGGGGACGCGCAAGGACATCGGTTTCGAACGTGACATCGAGCGTCCAGGCCGGGCCGTCCATCGGTTTGACTTCCTTCGCGGTCTCGACCGAGCAGGCGACGCGCGTCGCGCTGTTTTCCTTGCAGCCAGCGTGCAAGCGAGCCCTTCTGGCCCATCATCGTGCCGCTCGTGTCGACGTACTGGACGCCGCCGACGTGCGCGTTGACGCTCGTCGTCCCGTCCTTGTGCACGGAGAAGGCGATGTAGTCGACGCCATCGCCAAAGGCAGCCGGGTCGTTTATCGCCGTCGTATACGGATCGAGCGACGACTTGATCTTGTTCTTGTTGACGGCCTTCGTCGTCAGCATCACGTAGGTCTCGAACTCATGCGGCGAAAACTGGTCGCGGATGCGGAACGCCGCGACTTCGGTCGGCTTGAACGGCTTGCCGGCAAGCGTGAACTGTCCGCTGACCGTGCCTGCGTGGGCACACAACGATGCCGCCGAGGCGACGAACCCGAACAGCAGGACGTACTTTTTGATCGACATGGCGTTTTTCCCCAGATTGCCGAGTGGATGGTTCCCTAATGGATCAGGACGCAATTGCATGAACGGACGGATCATACGGTCGCTTCGCAACGGCAAAGTGGCGAGTCCGTGTGCAGATCGCACACTACTCCTTCGCGCCACAGCGTTCCACGAATCGCGCTTGTCCCTGCCACGCGCTTCGCGCATAGTCTTGTGATGCAGACCGTGTCCGCCAAAGATCTTCAAGCTGTTTTCGATCGCGCTGCTGGCCGCGCTGGCGGCGCCGGCCCTCGCGGCGTCGCACGATTTCCGCTTCGACACCGTGCACAGCCAGGTCCTCTTCTCGCTGAGCCATCTCGGCTATTCGCACCCGACCGGCCGCCTGCACGTGAAGAGCGGCTTCATCCGTTTCGACGACGACGACTGGAGCCAGTCGCAGGTCGACGTGATCGTCGATGCCACCTCGGTGGACATGGGCGATGCGGCATGGAACGACAAGCTGCGCTCGCACGAATTCTTCACGACCGAGCACTACCCGACCGCGCATTTCGTTTCGACACGCGTCGAGAAGACCGGCGAACGCGACGGCGTCGTGCACGGCAAGCTGACCCTGCTCGGCGCCACGCGCGCGGTCGATCTCGCGCTGAAGTTCAACCGTGCGGGCGTCGATCCGTACACGTTCAAGTCGACGATCGGATTCTCCGCGACGACGACGCTCAAGCGTTCCGATTTCGGCATGAGCAAGTATCTGCCCGACATCGGCGACGCGGTCGACATCCGTATCGAGGTGGAAGGCCTGCGCGATCGCGATGCGCAGGAACAGGCCGAGCACGCGGCAGGCGCAACGAAACCCGATTCCACGGAGCACTGAATATGCTGAAGAGCGACAAGCAGCACTGGGGCGACATCGCCAAGTTCTTTCACTGGACGATCGTGCTGCTGATCATCGTGCCAGGGCACGCTCGGGCTCGTCATGGTCGACCTGCCGAAGAAGCCGAACATCATTCCGGTCTTCAGTGTGCACAAGTCGATCGGCATGACGATCCTGTTCCTTGCAGTGCTGCGGCTCGCATGGCGCACCGTCGATCGGCGCCCGGCCGACCCGGCGGGCATGCCGAAGTGGCAGGTTTTCGGCGCGCACGCAGGCCACATGCTGCTCTATGTGCTGATCTTTCTCGTGCCGCTGTCGGGCTGGTGGTTCGACTCGGTCAGCGGCCTGCGTCCGCTGTACTGGTTCAACCTGTTCGAGATTCCGCACATGGTCGCGCCCGATCCGGCGTTGAAGCAACTCGCGCGGGACGGGCACGAATTGCTGTTCTGGGTACTCGTCGTCGTCGCGCTCGGACACGCCGCGATGGCATTCTTCCACCAGTTCGTGGATCGCGACGGCACGCTCGCGCGCATGCTGCCGGGCCGGCGCGCGCTTGCAACGGCGCCCATGACGACGACGCCCCTTGCACAATCCATCGCTCCTATCCCACCCATCGCCCCATCGATCACCCCATCCATTGCCCCATCCATCCCCGAGGAGAGCGCTCATGTCGAATCGACTGCTGCAAGCCCCATTGCTTCTGGCCCTGCTGGTCCTGTCGATCGCGGCCCAGGCGCGTGATTGGCAGACCGATGCCGCGCAAAGCACGCTGACGTTCAAGGGCTCGTACCAGAACGAAGCTTTCGACGGCAAGTTCAAGAAATTCGATGCCGCGATCAGCTATGACGAGGCCGACCCGACGAAGGCGAAGTTCGACGTGAAAGTCGACCTCGCGAGTGTCGACACCGCGAGCAGCGAGCGCGACGATTCGCTCAGGGGCAGCGATTTCTTCGACCTGAAGAAATTCCCGCAGGCGCATTTCGTCACGACCTCGTTCGCGAAGGGTGCCGATGGCGCAGTCGTCGCACAGGGCACGCTGACGATCCGCGACCAGACCAAACCGGTAGCGCTGAAAGTGAAGTTCGCCGCGAGCGGTGACAAGGCGACCCTCGACGTCGACACGACGCTCAAGCGCCTCGATTTCGGGCTCGGAACGGCCAAGGACTGGGTCGACATCGCCGCCGACGTGCCGGTACACGGACATCTCGTGCTGACCGGGAAGTAGACCAGGAAGACATAGGCCGACCGCTTCCGACACTCCGTTGGCCGTACTCGCGGAAGCGGAAACGCTCTATGACAGCGGAACTGGTCAATCCGGTTTTTTTCGCTTATCGCGTCGCAGCGCTCGTGCGAAAGACACTGGATTCCCGCTTTCGCGGGAATGACAATGAAAGTGACGGCGGTCACGCACGAAGTCGCATTGGGGAAGCAATGCGCGAACCTCGATGCATCTGAACGCAGAATTGAGGTTCGCTCGGCTTGCCCCAACCTATGTGGCGTCACGACTACGGAAACGCCTTTTCGATGAGCAAGACCGACTGGTGGGACAGACTGCGCGCGCACCTCGGTGGGCAGCCGGCAACGCGGACGACAGAACCGTCGGTGGACGCGCACGTCACGAAAGCCAGCGAGGCGCTGCGCACGTTGCTGGCCGACAAAAGTATACCGGACGGCGTCCGCGGCGAGCTTGCCGAAGACTTCGCCCAGATCGAATCGCTGCTCGACAAGCTCGCGAGCGGCGAGCTGCACATCGCGGTGTTCGGGCGGGTCAGTGTCGGCAAGTCCGCGCTCGGCAATGCGTTGCTCGGCCGCGCGGCGTTCGCGACCGGCGTGCTGCACGGCACGACGCGCACGCGCAACGCCGAACGCTGGCAGGAAGTGGCAGGCCAAGGGCTGCACCTGATCGACACGCCTGGCATCAACGAGTTGTCGGGCGAGGAACGCGAGCGTCTCGCGTTCGACGTCGCCGCGATCAGCGACCTCGTCATCTTCGTCGTCGACGGCGACATGACCCAGAGCGAGCTGTCCGCTCTCGCGACGCTCGCGAAGACGCAGCGGCCACTGCTGCTCGCGCTGAACAAGGCCGACCGCTACACGAGCGACGAGCGCGAACGGCTGCTCGCGCGCCTGCGCGAACACGCGCGCGGGCTCGTGCACGACGAGGACGTCGTCGCCTGCGCCGCGCTGCCCGCGGACAGGATCGTCATCCAGATCGAATCGGACGGGACGGAAAAGGAAACGCGCACGCCGCAGCCGGCGGATGTCGCGGCACTCGACGCGCGCCTGCGCGCGATCGCCGAACGCGAGGGCAAGACGCTGGCCGCGCTCAACGCCGGCCTGTTCGCGGGCGACCTGTCCGATCGCGTCGCGCAGCGCGTGGCCGCCGCGCGGCGCGACCTCGCGCAACGCATCATCCGCAACTACTGCCTCGCGAAAGGCATTGCGGTCGCGCTCAATCCGGTGCCGGTGGCCGACCTGCTCGCTGCCGCCTCGCTCGACGTGGCACTCGTGCTGCATCTGGGAAAAGTATACGGACAGCCACTCACACGCGCCGAGGCCGGCAGGCTGATCGCGACGATCTGCGGACAGCTCGCCCTGCTGATGGGCTCGATATGGGGCGTACACCTCGTGTCGAGCGCGCTCAAGGGCGTCAGCGCGGGACTTTCGACCGTCGTCACCGCCGGCGCGCAGGGCGCGCTCGCGTGGTACGCCACCGAACTCGTCGGCCGCGCCGCCGAGCGCTACCTGCTGCAGGGCAAGTCGTGGGGCGAAGGCGGCGCCAAGCGCGCGGTCACCGAAATCATGAACAGCCTCGATCGCGATTCGATCCTGCGCGATGCACGCGCGGCGATCCTCGCACGCCTGCGCGGCGGCACGGCCGGTTAACGCGAAAGCAACAAACGTCGGCGTAGGCTGACCGGGCGCTTGTCGCGCTTATCGCCAAAAACAAGGAGTCGACGATGCAACCTTCGAATCTCTTTCGCGCGCTGCTCGCGGGCAGCGTGGGCTTTTTCGCGTTCTCGACCGCGGCTTCGGCCGGTGGGGTCGGAGACCTCGCAGGCAGCAGCAACCTGTCCTCGCTCGCGTCGGGCAGCGCGGGCAACGCAGCCGGCGTGATCGAATACTGCATGAAGAACAACTACCTCGGCGGCGACGCCGCGTCGTCGATGAAGGACAAGCTCATGGGCAAGGTCGGCGGCGACCCCAAGGACGCGGCTAGCGACCCGGGCTTCGTCGATGGCGCCAAGGGTCTCGTGAAAACGAAGGACGGCAAAACCCTCGATCTTGCGAACGTCAGCGGCAGCATAACCGGCGTGGGCGGCACGGGCAGCGCCGACGACATGAAGTCGAAGGCCACCAAGAAAGCCTGCAGCGCCGTACTCGATCACGCCAAGTCCCTGCTCTAGTTTTCAGTACGGAGCCAACGTGTGAAGAAGGCCGCCGACGTGCGGCCTTCTTTTTGCGGATGTTTCCCGCGGTGGGCATTGCGCATGCGAGAATCGCCGCCCCATCGATGCCCCCTTTCCGGTCCATGACATTTCCATCGGCGAAGCGCCTGCTGCTGTGCCTGCTGCTGCCCTGCGTGTTGCTCTTCTTCGGGGTGTGCCTCGCATGTCGAGCGATATTCCGCTCGTCAACGCGGGATTCGAAGAAGCCGGCGACGCGCACGACCCGGTGCCGGGCTGGCGACTGACCCAGCACGCCGGCGCACCGGCCTACGACATGTCGATCGACACGGAGACAGCGGCAGCCGGGCGCGCGAGTTTCCGCATGCGTCGGCTGACGCCGCAGTTCTACGGAGAGATCGCACAGCAAGTGGCGATCCCGAAAGGTCGCGGCGGCAGGTCCGCCGTTCTCTCGGCGCGCATGAAGACGCGGGACGTCGGGCGCAAGGGCTGGGTGCTCGTGATGACGATCGTCGCCGCGAGCGGCAACCGGCAGGTGCGGGCGGAACCGCTCAGCGGAACCCACGAATTCACCGAGGTGAGCGTCCACGCGAAACTGCCGGACGATGCGCAGGCGGTCGAGATCAGCGCACTTCTGCTCGACGACGGCACCGCGTGGCTCGACGACGTCCACCTGCTCGTCGACGTCGACTAGCTTGCGCCGTCCCGCGCGATGACGACGAATCCGGCCAGCGCACGCGCATCGAACGGCCAGTCGAGTTCGCGTCCGGACATGCCCGTCGCGCAACACCGGCACGCGCGCGCCGTAGCGGGCCTCGAGAGCGGCATCGTCGTCGATGAAAACGCTGTCGAACTCCGGCACGCGCGCCTGCGCGAGCACTGCCAGGGCCTGATCGCAGAGGTGGCAGTCGTCACGCTGATAGAGAATGAGGCGCATAGAAAGCGGTGAGCGTAAGCGGTAAGCAAGCGGTAAGCGGTAAGCGGTAAGCGGTAAGCGGTAAGCGGTAAGCGGTAAGCGGTAAGCGGTAAGCGGTAAAGCTTCGGCTTCCGCAGTTCGATTTGCAACGTCGCGCATCCGGTTCGGCGCCGTGACCTCCGCGATGACTCGTCACCCACGAAACCGCATTGTGACCGCGCGAATCTTTTTTAGCGCGTGATAACAGAGAGTGTGCTTTAGTGCCTGCCCGGTGTTCTGAGCGAATACGCGGAGGGCGTGTATGCATCGCTCGATCGCTCTTGGCATCCTCGCAGGCTGCGCGCTCGTCTGCCCACGTGTGTGCGCCGCAGCATCCGATGATGCGACGCCCTATGCGGTACTGATGCAACCTGGCTTGGCCGCGGCGCCTCATGCTGATGAAGCGCAGCGCGAGCCGGAAGCACTGATTTCAACCGCCTACCTCGAGTTGATCTGGGCGGATACCAAGGAGACCGCGACCGAACCGTTCAGCTGGGACAGCGACGACTGGCGCAAATTCGGCCTCATCAGCGGCGGACTCCTGTTCAGCATGGCGTTCCTCGACCAGCCGATCCGCGACGCCGCGCAACGCAATCGCTCCGCGTCGGCAGATCGCTTCTTTACCAAGATCCAGCGCTTCGGCACGAAGCAATACGGTCTGCCTGTTCTCGCCGGCTTCTACGGGTATGGCGAATTCGCCGACGACTACGAAGCCAAGACTGTCGCTCTGGACGGTCTTTCTGCAAGCGTCATCAGCGCGCTCGTGACATCGTCGCTCAAGGGCATCGTCGGGCGCGCGCGACCCAATTCCGGTCTCGGTCCGCATCACTTCAGCCCGTTCCAGGGTGACTACTCGTTTCCATCTGGCCATGCGACGGGCGCGTTCACGTTCGCCTCGGTGATTGCATCGCACTACGATTCGATATGGGTCGACGCAACCGCATATGGCATCGCGGGGCTCGTCGGCGTCGCGCGCATCGAGCAGGACGCGCACTGGGCTTCCGACGTCGTTGCGGGCGCCTTGATCGGCGGGTTGATCGGGCATCATCTCGTGCAGTTCAATCGCGAGTGGCGCGCCGACCATCCTGCGCTCGCGCCGACCATCGGTACCGACGGACGCCAGGTGCTGTTCACCTGGGAGTTCTAGCGCACGCTGCTCGAAACTCTCGGCGCGGACCTCGGTGCGACGGCACCGCCCGACTCCACGGCGTAGAATAGTGCGCATATTCGACTTCGAGCGTGCGCATGGGCGTCAGCGTCTTCGACCTGTTCAGGATCGGCATCGGCCCGTCTTCGTCGCATACCGTCGGGCCCATGCGCGCGGCGGCGCGCTTCGTCACGCGCTGGCTGCAGGAGAAGGGTGACCTCGCGCGCGTCGCACGCGTGCGCGCGGAGCTGTTCGGCTCGCTCGCGCATACTGGCCGCGGCCATGGCACCGACAAGGCGGTGCTCTGTGGTTTCGAGGGCGAGTGGCCCGACAAGATCGATCCTGATGTGATTCCCGCGACGCTCAAGCGAATCCGCGCCGACAAGAAAATCCGTCTGCTCGGCAAACACGAGATCGCGTTCGACGAGAAAGCCGACCTCGTCTTCAACAAGCGGCAGAAGCTGCCGCACCACTCGAATGGCATGCGCTTCACGGCATTCGATGCGAATGGCGAGGTGATCGCGACGCGCGACTACTACTCGGTCGGCGGCGGTTTCGTCGTCAATCACGACGAGGCGGCCGACAACAGGATCGTCGCCGACACGACGCCCCTGCCCTACGCGTTCCACAGCGGCGACGAACTGCTCGCGCTGTGCGAGAAATCGGGCAAGACCATCGCCGAGGTCATGTTCGAGAACGAACAGGTCTGGCGCAGCGCGACGGAGATTCGCAGCGGACTTTTGACGATATGGCAGGCGATGTCGGATTGCGTCGCGCGCGGCATGCGCGAGACCGGCGTGCTGCCCGGCGGCCTGAAGGTGCAGCGCCGCGCTCCGGCCATGGTCAAGGAATTGCGCGACCGCCCCGAACAATCCCTGCGCGATCCGCTGACGATCCTCGATTGGGTCAATCTCTACGCGCTCGCGGTCAACGAGGAAAACGCCGCGGGCGGCCGTGTCGTGACGGCACCGACGAACGGCGCGGCAGGCATCATCCCGGCCGTGATGCACTACTACGACCGCTTCGTGCCGGGCGCGAACGAGAAGGGCATCGTCGATTTCCTGCTCACCGCCGGCGCGATCGGGATTTTGTACAAGGAAAATGCATCGATCTCGGGCGCCGAAGTCGGCTGCCAGGGCGAAGTCGGCGTGGCGTGCTCGATGGCGGCCGGCGGTCTCACCGCCGCGCTCGGCGGCAGCGTCCTCCAGGTCGAGAACGCGGCCGAGATCGGCATGGAACACAACCTCGGCCTCACCTGCGATCCGATCGGCGGTCTCGTGCAGATTCCGTGCATCGAACGCAACGCGATGGGCTCGATCAAGGCGATCAACGCGCAGCGCATGGCCCTGCGCGGCGACGGCAAGCATCGCGTCAGCCTCGACAAGGTCATCAAGACGATGCGCGACACTGGCCGCGACATGCAGGACAAGTACAAGGAAACGTCGCGCGGCGGACTCGCAGTCAACGTCATCGAGTGCTGACCGGTGAACCCTTTTCCGCTGCCGATGTAATCTAATGTAAGACGCGCGCCGGTGAACGATCGTTCATCGTCGATGTCTCATCCTCGGCACGGGCAACGGCGGCGGCAGACCTCGGCATATGCGCAAGCGCTCGCGTATCTTTCCAAATCGCATTCTTCTACCCCGCATTTTTATTTTCGGGGGCGTCGTCGCGCTCCTGGCAGGCGGCGGTGTCGCCTACGCCAAGCACATCTACCAGTACACCGATGCGCACGGCATCGTCCACTTCACCGACGTCAAGCCGGCAGACAGCACGACTGGCGTCAAAGCCACGCTCGTGCGCACCGAATCGCGGCCGCTGCTGCGTTCGCGGGAGGACGGCACCGACGACGACCGCACGATCGTGCTCGTCAACGAGTCGGGTGGCCCGATCACCGCCGAAATCGAAGTCGAGGACGCGAACAACGTGCGCAGCGAACCGGCCGTGTTGCCCGTACGTGTCGTCGTTCCCGGACGCAGTGAGGTGCGCGCGCTGCGCATCGTCGCACTCAACCCGGCCGCGGGATTCCGTTACCGCTACAAGTACTCGGCGGTGTTCGGTGACTACCACGCGCAGCCCGATCCCGCGGCGCGCTATCGCCTGCCGTTCGCGACCGACAAGATCGTTTCGAACAATCCGATGCGCATCAGTCAGGGCTTCGACGGCAAGTTCAGCCATCACGATCCGTCGAGTCGTTACGCGGTCGACATCATGATGCCCGAAGGCACACCCGTGCTCGCGGCGCGCGACGGCGTCGTCATGTCGGTCGACAACGACTACTACGGCAACGGCCTCGACATGCACGAGTACGGCGAGCGCGCGAACAACGTCCGCATCGTGCATGCCGACGGGACGATGGCCGTGTATGCGCACCTGCAGCTCGAAAGTGCACGCGTGAGCGTCGGCGACCATGTGCGCGAGGGCCAGGCACTCGCGCTGTCGGGCGATACCGGCTACACGAACGGCCCGCACCTGCACTTCGGTGTCCAGCGCAACATCGACATGGCGCTCGTCGCGGTGCCGTTCCAGTTCAGCGGGCCAAACGGCGACTTCACGCCGACCGAGGGGATGACGTTCGGCGCGCCGTAGGGCTCGGGACATCATCGAGTATGGTTTCACGGCGCAAGGGCTCGATTGATCGCGCCGTGGTTTCGACCGCGTAGGGGCTCGATTCATCGAGCCCGGGCTCGAGGCGGCATGGCGACGTAGAAAGCCGGGCGCGATGAATCGCGCCCCTACAATGCGCGGCCGTTCGCTCGCTGTTCGAAATGAATCACCTCACTGCCCCGCCGCCGGACGTTCGCCATCATTTCGCATCTCGATGCGGGCAGAACAGGCACTACTGTTTTGGCAACGCCAGGATTTTATCGAGATTCTTCTTCGCAGTGATGGTCGTCTCGTATTTCTCGCCGTATTTCGCGAGCAGGCGCTCGTAGGCGCCACGCGCCAGCGCCTCGCCGCCGGCGCGATCGCCGGACATGCAGCGCGCGAGACCGAGCGCACTCTCCGCCGAACCGATGTTGTAGTGCCCCGCGGGCAGCGAGGCGCGGCTCATGGCTACCGCGCGCTCGAGCACCGGCACGGCTTCGGCCGCGCGATCGGAGCGCAGCAGGCTCAAGCCATATTTCTTGATCGCGACATTCTTCCACTCGTTTTCGTCGGGCAGGTGCTCGGCGGCGGCATACGCACGCCGGGCATAGTCGAGCATCGCGACCTTGTCGTTGCGTTCGTATTCGTAGGTCACGAGGTTGCTCAGCGTCCAGATCACGTCAGGCGAATTTTCGCCGAGCAACTCGATCTGCTTGGGCAGCACTTTGCTGGTCAGCACTTCGACGGCCTCGTCGAGCCGCCCGTTGCGGCGCAGCGCGGCCGCCAGATTGCCGAAGAACGACGTCGTAGCGGCATCGCCGTCATCGGCGACGAGCGCGATCGCCTCCCGATACTTCGCCAGCGAGCCCGCATCGTCGCCTTTCTGGTGCAACGCGGCGCCGAGGTTGTTCAGAACAGATGCCCGATCAATCCGGTCGTCCTCGGGCAGCTCCCTCATCGCCTGCTCGTACCAGCCCACCGCACGATTCGCATCGCCGTTTTCCGCGGCGATCTGACCCAGCAGCGTTGCGGCGTCGCCGCGCTGCTTCGCGCTGCCCTGCGCGACCGCTTGCGCGCGCGCGCGATCGGCCGAGGTTTGCGCACCCTTGAAATCACCGAGATCGTATAGGGCGCTCGCTAGCGCAAAGTCCGCGTCGATCTGCAGCGTCGCATCACCCGCGCGTGTCGCTGCGGCGACGGCACGTTCGGCGCAGTCGCGCGCCGCACTGAAGTCTGCGAGCGCGCGATAGGTCTCCGACAAAACGAGTTGCGTGATCGCGGCGCTGGCGGGTTCGCCAGCGAGTTCCTTGTCCGCGAGCTTGCGCGCACGCGCAAGCACATCGATGACGCTCGCCTTGCGACCCATGTCCGCAGGATTTGCCGCGCCGAGCGCATCGGTCAGGAACTTGTTTACTCGCGCAGCGCGATCGCGTTCGATAACCGCGACGCGCGCCTGCTCGCGTGCGATATGCGCCTGCCACAACGCCAACGCGCTGCCGACCGCCAGCGCGATGCTTGCCGCCGCCCCGACCGCCACGCCGAAGCGATGACGGCGCACATAACGCGCAATGCGTTCGCGCGTCGGCGGCTCTCGCGCAATGACGGCTTCGGCATTCAGCCAGCGCCTCAGATCGGCGGCAAATTCCGTGCAGCTGGCATAACGCTGCGCCGGCGATTTCGCCATCGCCTTGAGCAGGACCGCATCGAGATCGCGCGCATTGCCCCTGACCTGGCCCATGTCGACGCGTGCGCTCGGACGCAACGGTTCGGTATCGCCCACGACGCGCTCGATGCCGATCGGGCTTGTATCGACGATCTCGTAAGGCCGTTTTCCGGTCACGAGTTCGTACAGCAGCACGCCGAGCGAATACAGGTCCGACGGCGTGCCGACGGGCTGGCCGCGCACCTGTTCGGGGCTCGCATACTCGGGCGTCAGCGGACCGATGCCGGTACGCGTCTTCGCCGCCACGCTGTCGTCGAGCAGCTTCGCGATGCCGAAGTCGAGCAGCTTCGGCGTGCCCTGCGTGTCCACGAGCACGTTGCCGGGCTTGATGTCGCGATGCACGATCAGCTGGCTGTGTGCGCTCTGCACCGCATCGAGAATCGGCAGAAACAACTCGATGCGCCCGGCGACGCTCAGCTCGCGTTCGCGGACGTAGCGCGTAATCGGGACGCCATCGATATATTCCATGACGAAATAGGGCGCACCGTTCGTGTCGCGACCGACGTCGAGCAAGGTCGCGATGTTCGCGTGATGCAGGTTGCCGAGAATGCGCTGCTCCTGCGCGAAACGACTGCGCAGATCGCCCGCATCGAAGATCAGGAGCTTGATCGCCACCGGCTTGTCGAACGCACCGTCTGCGCGCACCGCGCGATAGACACTGCCCATGCCCCCCGAGCCTATCGAGGCGACGAGTCGGTAGGCGCCGAGGCACTTCGCCGCGGCGGTCGGGCTGCGCGCCTTCGGCGACGATCAGCGGTTTCGCAAGAAAATCGCCCGCCTTCGCATCCGCCGTGATGAGCTGCTCCACTTCGGCGCGCAATGCAGCGTCGTCCGCACACTCCTCGTCGAGCAGTAACGTACGCGCGTCCGCGTCCAGCGTGACCGCCCGATCGAACAACGCGAGCGCGCGGCGCAGATCCGTCATCGCGACGAGCGATCAATCGGGGCGGAACCGAGCGCACGATACAGCCACGCCTGGGCGCCGCGATACTCGCGCGCCAGGGTTGCGCGCGAGATGCCCAGCAGCGCCGCGATCTGCTCGAATTCTAGTCCCGCGAAGACGCGCAACTCGATCGCGCGCGCCTTGCGTTCGTCGACGTCGGCGAGGGCCGTCAACGCCTGATCCAGCGCGAGCATATCGATCATGGAGCTCGGGTCGGCAGCGATTTCCGGTGTCAGCGTGACACGGTCGCCGCCGTCGCGCTTGGCCGCACCCCGGTGGCGCGCGCGATCGACGAGCACCTGGCGCATCGCGCGTGCGGCAAGTCCGAAGAAATGCGTGCGGTCGTGCGCATCCGGCACGACGCCGTCACAAAGCTTGAGGTAGGCCTCGTGCACAAGGTCGGTCGGCGCGAGCGTGACCTGGCGGCGCTCGCCGGCGAGCTGACGCAGCGCGAGTTGGCGCAGTTGCGCATAGACGACCGGAAACAGGCGATCGGCTGCCGCCGCATCGCCCGCGCGCATCGACGCCAACAGCTGGGTGATCGGTTCGATCCGATCCGCGTTCATGGCTCCCCGCAGCCCGATCCGCGGTGGATTCCGCGGATGGTTCTCAGTATACACACGCGGCAATATCGGGCTGTTCAGCTTTCCCGAACAATAGTTTGAGACTTCTGCCGGCCCTTTTTCGCATACCTCGACAGCGGGATTTCCTGTCCTGCAGGAGGCGTAGGCATGTTTGCACGAGTCTCGACGGTCCAACCGCACGCCGGCATGGTCGATGCGGCCAGGAATCATCTGCAGGTCCTCGTCGCGAGCGCGCCGTTCGCACGCTCGCGACGGCACTGCCGACTGCTCTCGTATCTGCTCGAGCAGGCGTTGCGACATCCCGGCTCGACCAGCAAGGAAATGGTCATCGCGGTCGAGGTGTTCGGACGTGTGCCTGACGCATACGATGCGCGCCTCGATCCGATCGTGCGCATAGAGGCCGGCCGGCTGCGCCGGCGGCTGCACGACTACTACGCAGGCGAAGGCGCCTACACCGCGATGCGTTTCGACGTGCCGAAAGGCGCGTATGCGCTGACGTTGAGCCTGCGGCCGTCCGCCGCGCCGCTCGAGCTGACGGCGCGCACCGCGATCGCGGGATGCGTCGGCGAAATGCATTTGTGGCGCCACGCTGCCAATCAGTAGGCGCCCGCGCGCCCTGCGGCGCGGGCAATGCTGCGCGCTGTGGCGCCTCGCAATAGCTGTCTTTTCGTAATCTCGACGTCGACATCGGAGGCATGCCGGGTTCCGCCTGCATGTCCCGCCGCCGTAGTTTGACCTCCTGACGACGAGCACGATCGACATCCACGGGGCACAACAAACCGCGAGACGCCTCGACGTGAACCCTTCCGACAACGTACGCACCGGAATTGCCTGTCTCGCACCAGCATTGTCATGGCTTGGGCACCGGCAGGAAGGCGGGCGTGCCGAAGTAGGCCGTCTGCGTGCTCTGGCTCTGCGGATTCAAGTCGTAGACGATGAAGATGATCGGTACCGGCAGGCCGCCGAGCCCGCCGAATCCCGGCGGCGGCGAATACGTGTACACGGGTGCGATGCCGTCATCGTACGTCAACTGCGAGCAGCTCGAGTCACTCGTGAAGATGCAGCCGCGAATCACGTCGTCGGGCGACTGGTAGGAGTTGTCGGCGAGAGCGGCAAGCTTGTCCTTCATCTTTTTTATATCTGCCTTGATCTGGTTCGCATTCTTGTAGGCGTCCGGATTGTTCTTGGCATCCTTGCCGACGCTGAAGCCCTTCCTCATGCTGTTGTAGAGCTCGGTGATTGCGCCGCCGGCCGCGTTCGCCTGATCGGGCCCGATCACCGCGACGTCGACCAGCTCGGGATCGCTCATGCCACCCGGAACCTCGATGAACGTCCACGGACTGTCGAATTCGCGGAAGGACAGCGACGCACCCGACGCGACCTCGATGATGTCGCCGCCGCCGACCGTCGCCTTCCATTCCGCCGCGAGCGATATCGCGACCGCGGACCAGGCAGCCTGCTGCATGACGTCAGTCGCGAACTGCTTCGCGTTCTTGTAGGTGTCGGAACCTGCCTGCATGATCTTGTCGACCATCATGTCGACCGCCTGGGTCACCGCCAGTTCGGCGAGCGTGGACTGAAGCTGCGCGCCGCCGCGAATCGCGCGTGCCGCATGCGGACGCGCGTTCTGCGCGTGCGGGAACACGGGCGTGCGCGCCGGCATACCGGCCGTCGCTGCGATTTGCTCCATCAACGCGTCGTAGAACGCCGGCATCACATGTCCCATCAGCTTCGTGTAGCGGCCGCTGTTCATGATGCCGCCGTAGCGGCTCACGGTCAGGCCGTCGAGGCGTGCGGCGCGCGTGGCGAACGCATCGGCGAACGCGTTCAGCTGCGCCACCGTCGTGCCGGGCGTCCGCAGGCCCGCCGTGAACGCTTTGAGATCGATCGATGCATCGTCGAGCACACCGCCGATCAGCGCGTCGTCGGACGTCGCGCTGAGCCCGAATCCGTCCATCATGTCGAGCGTCGGCGCGAACTGTTGCTCGGTGACGAGCGGCACGGAGAGACGCAGGTCGTCGAGGTCGAGCGTCCGCCATGTCGTCACGAGCTGCTGCAGCAGCGCGGTCATCTGCGCAGTATCGTTCGACGCCCGCGCCGCCTTCAGCGGTTCGCGCAGCGCGAACATCGCATCGAGCGTTGCGGCGAGATTCGCGAAGGCCTCGCCATTGGTCGAGCCATCTCCCGCGGCGGGCGGCACGACGACGAAGCCGGTCATCGCGACGCGTCCGTTTGCCGTGTCGGTGGCAATCAGCGTGAATGCGCCGCGCGTATCGGCTGCCGGCGTGATCGTTACGCCGCTCACGCTCGGCAGCGCTCCCGCATAGTCGAGCAGCGCGGGGACGATGACATAGCTCAGCGTCGGCGTCGTGGTCGGCAGATCGTTGAGATCGAACGCTCGCGGCGTGATCGCGATCGTCTGATTGGCGGCCGCGATCGAGCGATCGAGGTGCAATTCGAGACCGTTGCCGATCGATACGACGAACGCGATCGGATGCGTCGGGCTCGGCGAGACGAGCGTGCCTGCCGCGATAGCCTGGCTCACGACGATACCGGCCGGCACGCTGGCCGAATAGACGTAGCTCGGTGCCGGCGCGAATCCCGCTGTCGTCAACTGCGTCATGGCGACACTCTGGTTTTCACCGACGAGGAACGGCATCGCGACCGGCTGCGGACCGAGCGAGACCGTAAGCGCAACGACCTCGCCGAGCAGAGTGCTCGTTCCCGCAGATGGCGCCTGAGTAACTACCTGGCCTTCGGGCACGGGCGAATTGACCGTGTTGATCGCGCCAGCCGCAAAGCCCGCGGACTCGAGGGCCGATGTTGCCGCAGCCTGCGTCTGGCCTGTGACGTCGGGCACCACCGCGGAGCCCGTGCTTTGCAGCAACGAAAACGATTGGTACGTCGTCGCGCCCTGGCTGTCGGTCGCGGCGATGACGAAGTCCTGCTCACCCGCGAACAACGTGGCCTGGTTTGGCACGAAAGCGCCGGTGACCGGATTGATCTGCGCGCCGCCGACGTTGTTGCCGCTCGCGCTGATGATGCTGTACGTGATCGTATCGCCCACGTCCGGATCGACCGCGTGCGGCTGATAGAGCACCGCGAGGTCCTGTCCGTTGAGATAGCGTGTCGGTGGCACCGTCGTGAACACCGGCGGGCGATTCAGCGGCAGGATGTCGATCGTCACCGTGGCCGGCGCAGAGGTCAGGCCGCCCGCGTTCGCGGTATAGGTAAACGACGTTTGCGTGCTCTTGCGCGGATCGACCGGTGTCGTGATCTGCGGCTGGTTGCCGAACACGTCAGTGCGCGCGACCGCGAAATTGTCGGCCTGCGTCTGCGGGATCGTGCCGTCGTCGTTGATGTCGGCGACGTGATACGAGAACGCGTCGTAGACCGGACGCGCATCGCGCCAGCTGTTGTCCGACGCGGCCAGGGCGATGACGTACCCGGTGTCGAGATAGGCATTCGCGGGCGAATAGAACAGCAGGCTCGCATGACCGCTGCCGTCGATGTCGGCGACGATCGGCTGCAGGTGCGCGGAATAGTCGCGCTCGGTCTGCGCCATGTTCAGCGCGTCGTAGCCCAGATGGTATTTGGTCGTGCCATCCTTGCCGTCGAGGAACTCGATGCCGCGACTGGTCTGGACGATAACCTCGGCGACACCGTCGCCGTCGAGATCGAAGATCGCGGGCCGGTTCCACTCATCGATGATGCGGTTGTTGTTGCTGTCTGCCAGGCGGCGCACCCAGCGCAGGCTGCCGTGCGCATCCAGGCAATACAGATTTCCTTCGATCGGCATGATGATGTCCGGCTGGCCGTCGCCATCCACGTCGCCGATGCTGATCTGGCCATGCACGGTCGAGCCGGGCAGCGCCGTTTTCCACAGGATCGTGCCGTCGACACGACGCGCAATCACGCCGTTGAACGCCGCGACCTCGTAGCTGACGATCGCCGTGGCGCCGCCGTCGATCTTCGCCAGCGCGACGCTGAGCGGTGCCGAGCCGGTATTGATGCGATTGGAGATGATATTGCCGTCGCCGTCCCACACGGTGCCGTTGGCGATGATGCAGGGCGCACAGCTGCCGGCGATCGGTGCGACGACAAGATGGGAGTAGGTTTCGGCGCCATCGTTTGCGCTCCACACGACGGCGTCCGTTGGCGCGATCCATTTCTGGCGCACCGCGCCGTTGGCCCCGTTGATCGCGATCACGCCGGTGCAATACGCCAGACCCGAATTTGCCTGGAACTGGTCGCACTCGCGTGTCGTTGCCGGATTGTCGATATATCCCGCCAGGGTGCGCTTGAACATCACGCTCGGCGTCTGCCCGGGCTTGAGGCGCGCGATCACGGGTGAGACGCCGTCGACCATGTCGAAGGTGGCCGTGCTGCCGGTCGAAGGCGACGTCCGCAGTCCCAACGGAGGCGTGATCCATTTGACTGCGCCGGTTTCCGCGTCGAGCGCGAGCATGCGCGTGGCCTCGCCGACCACCGCGCCGATGTCGGCACTGCAGCCGAGCGCGACGACGACGGCTGGATGACCGCTGTCGTCGATGTCGCCGACGGCCAATTCGTCGACACCGATGATGCTCTGCACATAACAGTCGCTGTTCGGCGCCGGCAGCGTGCCCGCCACCGTCCACAACAAGGTGCCGTTCGCGCCGTCGATTGCGCGTACGCCTGCCGTGCCGTTCGACCACGGGCCGATGACGATCGGCTTGCTGCGCCCGGGCACCCTGACCACACGCATGTTGGCGTAGCCAGACATGTTCACCTCGCTGTAACTCCATTTCACGATCGGCGTGAAAGTGTCGGCTGCGGCCGCAGGCGCGGTGAACGAAAAGCTGCCGTCCAGGTTGAAGCTGTTGAGCGCGCCCTTGTCGGGATCGGACGCCTTGACCGCGGTCAGCGCCCCGTTCATCGGATTGCTGTCATTGCGGAGCACGCCTGCCGCCGCCACGCCGAGCGTCTGGCCCACGTGCACTTCGTAGTGGTCGTCATAGGCGACCGGTGGCGCGGCATCGGTGATCGTCACGAAGAAGCGCTTGACGTCCGCCAGTCCCGCAGGGTCCGTCGCCTTGACTACCATCGGATAGCGATCGGGCACGATGCTCGCCGTCGACCAGTTCAGCAGCGCGCCGGTCAGCGTTGCACCACCCGGACCGGAGTCGAGCGAATACGTGATCGCATCGCCGTCCGGGTCGGTCGCGTGGATCGCGCGCGTGAAGGTCGTGCCGCGCGCGATCGTGACGTCAGGCTGATCGTCGAGCCTGGGCGCGCGATCGCCATTGACGACCGTCACCGTGAAGCTCTTCGCGTCGGTGCGGCCGTGACTGTCGGTTACCCTTGCGGTGAACGTGTTCGCGCCGAGCTGTCCGCTCGCCGGTGTCCATACGATCTGCGGTGTGGGCGCCAGCACGCTGCCGGCAGGCCGCGCGTCGAGTCCGTAGCTCAGCGTCTCGGTCACGCTCGGCGACGAGCCGGCCAGCACGAGTTTCATCGTCGCGCCTAGCGCGAGCTGACGATCGGGAATTGCAGCGAGCGCCGGACCGGTATCGACCACGTGGATCGTCACGTCGGCGTGATTGCTGAGCGCATTCGCCGTCGCCGTCAGCCGCAGCACGTAGTCGCCAGGCTGATCGAATGTCGCTGTCGTGCCGGCATGTGTCGCATCGGCAAACAGGACCGCCGCCGGCGGGCCCGACAGGTAGCTCCAGCCGTAGACGATCGCGCCGGCCGGCGTGACGGCAGCGCTTCCCGCCAGCGACGCGGTCGCGGGCAATGTGATGTTCTCGTCCGCGCCGGCATTGACCGTGATCGTCGGACTCAGCGGCGCATCGGCAACCGTCACAGTCACCGTTGCGCTGTTGCTGTTCGCACCATCCGTCGCAGTAAAGGTCAGTCCGTAGCTGCCCGATTGGCTGAAGGTCGCGCTGGTACTCGCCAGGGTTGGCGTCGCGAACGTCACCGTGCCTGGACCTGTGGTCTTGGTCCACGCGAGGGTCAACGCGCCCGCGGGATTGCGCGTCGCGCTGCCGACCAGTGAGGCTGCCGCCGGCAGCGTGATGCTCTGGCCGGCACCCGCGCTGACGGTGATCGTCGCTGCGGGAATCGTGTCCGCACGAACATCGGCGTCGAAGCGGAAATACACGTTCGATGCGTCTTTCTGCCAGTAGACCGCAAGCATGTCGGCATCGACCGGCCCGGATTGCGGCGAGGTGACCGCGGGCGCTACGCCGGACCAGTCACCGGTGTTGCCGTCGAGCACGACGCTTGCGGCCCACACCAGCGTCGATACCGCAACGAGACACAGGCTGATAGCGACATTGAATTGGGCCGGAAAGCGCCGGCGCCACCAGAACGCGAGCGCGATCAGTATCGCCGTTAGCAACAGCAAGGCAATCTGCGACAGCGGCGCCGGCACGGGCTGGCCGGAGCTGGCTGGCGCCCCGAGCGGAACGAGGAACGCGGCGGCAACATCCTGGCCACCGGTCGAGTTCGTGCTCGCAGGCGTCACGCGCATCGCGCCTGACGTAGGCAGCAGATCGAGCGCGATCGCCGTTTCGATTGCGGCCGTACCGTTGGCGCCGTTGCCGATGCCGGCCGACCAGCTACCGGGGTTCAGCACGTTCGCGGCGCCGACGCTGCCACCGCTGCAGGTCTGCCGCTCGATCCGCGAGACCGTTGCGCCCGAGTTCGTCGTCGCCACGATCGTCGTCAGTACCTGATCGACCCCGACACCGGGCCGCTCGCCGTCGACACTACACAGCCGGTCGTCGAATCGTTGTCGGTGTCGAGCAGCAGCGCGAAACGCTGATCGGCGGCCTGCGCGTTGCCCACTACGGCGAAGCACAACAAGAGGAATGCCCGCGGGCCGAAGCGCACTGCGCGGGCCGGACGGCCGCTCGCTGATCCGGCAGCCTGCGCACTTCCGCCCGCACCGGCACCGTGTTCAATCGCCTTGCACATGTGATTCCCCGCAATCCAAGTAGGCAAGCGCGATGCTCGTCGTCCGGCGCGGTGCGTCACAAGTAACCGGTGCGGTTGTTACGGTAACTTCTCGCCTTCGCCGATTTCCCTATCGAACAGGAACGCACGCGCGGCGCGGCGACTCCCGTCCCGCGAACAGGCGATGCCACCGGAATTCGGCATGCGCGCTATAATTGCCGGCTTTGCGGCGCAGTCTCGCCGCGTGTTCGACGCCAGACCAATGAATCACACGACCGAAACCCGCCGCCGCCGCACGTTCGCCATCATTTCGCATCCCGATGCGGGCAAGACGACACTGACCGAGAAGCTGCTTCTGTTCGGCGGCGCGATCCAGATGGCCGGCAGCGTGAAGTCACGCAAGGCCGCCAAGCACGCGACGAGCGACTGGATGGCGCTCGAGAAGGAGCGCGGCATCTCGGTCACGTCGTCGGTGATGCAGTTCCCGTACGAGAACCGCGTCATCAATCTGCTCGACACGCCGGGCCACGCCGACTTCTCCGAGGACACCTACCGGGTGCTCACCGCGGTCGACTCCGCGCTCATGGTGATCGACTGCGCGAAGGGCGTCGAGGAGCGCACGATCAAGCTCATGGACGTGTGCCGCCTGCGCGACACGCCGATCATGACGTTCATCAACAAGCTCGACCGCGAGGGCCGCGCGCCGATCGAACTGCTCGACGAAGTCGAATCGGTGCTGCGCATCCAGTGCGCGCCGATCACGTGGCCGATCGGCATGGGCTCGCGCCTCAAGGGCGTCTACCACCTGCTGAGCGGCGAAGTGCACGTGTTCGAGCAGGGACGCAACTTCACGCGTCAGGACTCGACGATCTTCGCCTCGCTGGCCGATCCACAGCTCGAAGCGCGCATCGGTTCCGACATGCTGCGCGAACTGCGCGAAGAACTCGAACTCGTCGAGGGCGCATCGCATCCGTTCGATATCGATGCGTATCTCGCAGGCAGGCAGACGCCGGTGTTCTTCGGTTCGGCCGTCAACAATTTCGGCGTGCAGCTGCTGCTCGACTTCTTCGTCGAGCACGCGCCCGCGCCGAAGGCGCATGCGACGACGACGCGCACGGTCGACGCGAGCGAGGAGAAGCTCACGGGCTTCGTGTTCAAGATCCAGGCGAACATGGATCCGATGCACCGCGACCGCGTCGCGTTCATGCGCATCTGCTCAGGCACGTTCGAGGCCGGCATGAAGGCGTTCCACGTGCGCACCGCGAAGGAGATGAAGCTCGCCAACGCGCTGACGTTCATGGCGAGCGAGCGAGATATCGTGCAGCGGGCGTTCCCGGGCGATGTGATCGGCATCCACAACCATGGCACGATCTCGATCGGCGATGCGTTCAGCGAAGGCGAGCCGCTCAGCTTCACGGGCATACCGAACTTCGCGCCGGAACTGTTCCGCCGCGCGCGCCTGCGCGATCCGCTCAAGATGAAGCAGCTGCAGAAGGGCCTCGCGCAGCTGTCCGAGGAAGGCGCGACGCAGTTCTTCCGGCCGCTGATGTCGAACGACCTGGTCCTCGGCGCGGTCGGCGTGCTGCAGTTCGACGTCGTCGCCTATCGCCTCAAGGACGAGTACGGCGTCGACTGCGCGTTCGAGAACGTCGGCGTCGTCACCGCGCGCTGGATCCGCTGCGGCGACGCGAAGAAGCTCGAGGAGTTCCGCGAGAAGGCCGCCGCGCATCTCGCGATCGATGCGGCGGGAGAACTCGTCTACATCGCGCCGTCGCGCGTGAACCTGCAGCTGACCGAGGAACGCTGGCCCGGCGTCACCTTCGCGGCGACGCGCGAGCACGCGACGGCAGTGGAAGTGTAGGGGTTCGATTCATCGAACCCGGTGTGGCGGCCCCCTGCGCCGCATCCGGAACAGCCGGGCGCGATGAATCGCGCCCCTACGGAATTGGAAGTGCCCGCAGAAGATCGACCGGGGATCTGTTCGGATCGTAGGGGTTCGATTCATCGAACCCGGTTCTTCCGTCGCGGCTGCGGGCGCGATGAATCGCCTGCGATCAGCCCGAAATATACTTCTGCAGCTGCTCGAGCTGCTCGGCCTGGTCGTCGATGACGGCTTTGACGAGGTCGCCGATCGAGAGCATGCCGACCACCTTGCCCGCATCGGTGACCGGCAGATGGCGGATGTGCTTGTCGGTGACGAGGCGCATGCAGCGATGCACGGTGTCGTTGGGCGCGACGGTGATCACGCCTTCGGTCATGATGTCGCGCACGGGCGTCTGGGCGGACGAGCGTCCCTTGAGGATCACCTTGCGCGCGTAGTCACGCTCGGACACGATGCCGACGAGCTTGTCGCCCTGCATCACGAGCAGCGCGCCGACGAACTTGTCCGCCATGAGCTGGATCGCCGCGAGAACCGGCTGATCCGGGCCGATCGAATAGATTTCGCTTTTGCCTTCGAGCAGGTGCTTGACGATGCGCATGGCGTCTCTCCCTCCACTCGGTATCCGGAAATAGGCTGCGTCCGCAACGGCCCGCCGCGCGATAAGCCTAGTCTAGCGCGCCTGCACGGATGACGGCGACGACGACGGCGTAGAAAAGACGGATTGCTCCGCAGCGAGGGGCGGCACCGGGTTCAGGCGCGCGGGATGCGCTTCGTCTATCAGATAGAGCGGGCGCTGTTTTACCTCGATGTAGAGGCGGCCGAGGTACTCACCGATCATGCCGAGCGCCATCAGCTGCACGCCGCCGAGAAACAGGATCGCGAGCATCAGCGTCGGATAACCCTGGACGCGGTCACCGAACAGCAACGCCTTGCCGAACACCCACACCGCGAACGCGAACGGAGCCCGGCGGTCGACAGGCCGACATAGGTGGCAAGCTTGAGCGGCGCGCTCGAAAACGAAGTGATGCCTTCGAGCGCGAAGTTCCAAAGCCGCCAGTAGTTGAACTTGCTCTCGCCGGCGAAGCGCGGATCCCGTTCGTAGACGACCGACTGCTGCCGATACCCGACCCAGGTGAAGAGGCCCTTCATGAAGCGCTGGCGCTCGCGCAGGCGCCGCAACGCGTCGAGCGCGCGCCGACTCATCAGGCGGAAGTCGCCGGTGTCGCGCGGCACGGGCGTCGCGCTCAGCCGCTCCATCACGCGATAGAAAGCGGCCGAAGTGAATTTCTTCAGGCCGCTCTCACCGGCACGCGTCGAACGCGTGCCGTAGACGACGTCGCAGCCTTCACGCCAGTGCTGCACGAAAACCGGAATCAGTTCGGGAGGGTCCTGCAGATCGGCGTCGATGACGACCACCGCATCCGCATCGGCCGCATCGAGTCCTGCGGTCAGCGCCAGCTCCTTGCCGAAGTTGCGGCTGAGCTTGAGCGTGGCGACGCGCGCATCGGCATCGCGCAGCGAGGACATCACCGCGTACGTGTCGTCGCGGCTGCCGTCGTCGACATAGAGCACCTCGCAATCGAGGCCCGTGTTCGCCGCTGCGAAACCATCGAACACGCCCGCGAGACGTGCATGGAACTCGCGCAGACTCTCGCCCTCGTTGTATGCGGGAACAACGACGCAAAGCTTTGCCATGAAGCGGTCACCGGGTTGGGTCCGGCGAATGCTAGCGCACGCGCGCGACAACCGACACCACACCTCGTAACGATCGCACCCGTTGCATCGCGCGCCCGGCTCGCGGCGCCCATCGTCGGCGCTGGGTGCCGGGCCGTCTTGAGAAAGCGTACCGGCGTGAGGCAGCGCGATCCGTCGGGTCAGGCTAGTTCTCAAGGCTACTTCGCGAGATAGCCGGGTCCGCCGAGTTGATGTACCTGCCGCTCTATCCAGTCCACGCGCCGCAACATGTAGGCCGATGGCTGGTCGGCGCGCAGCTTGCGGGGATTCGGCAGGCTCGCCGCCAGCAGCGCGGCTTCGCGCGCGTCGAGCTGCGAAGCGGATTTGCCGAAGTAGGCGCGCGCCGCGGCTTCGGCGCCATAGATGCCGTCGCCGAATTCCGCGATGTTCGCGTAGATTTCGAGGATCCGCGCCTTCGGCCAGGTCAGTTCGATCAGCACGGTGAAGTACGCTTCGAGGCCCTTGCGCACGAAACTGCGCCCGTTCCACAGAAACAGGTTCTTCGCGGTCTGCTGCGAGATCGTGCTTGCGCCGCGCAGGCGAGCGCCTTCGTCGGCGTCGTCCATCGCGTCTTCGATCGCCTGCACGTCGAAGCCGTGGTGGATCGGGAATTTCTGGTCCTCGGCGGCGACGAGAGCGATCGGCAATTCGGGCGATATCCGCGCCAGCGGCGCGAATTGGTATCTGAGGACGAAGCCGCTCTCGTGGGCGCGCGCCGCCGCGAGGCGTCGCTCGAGCATGAAAGCGCTCGTCACGGGCGCGACAAAGCGCAGAATGAGCACGCAGAGCCAGGTCACCGCCACCCAGGCGAGTGCGGTGATCAAAATCCAGCGCCAGAGCCTCCTCCAGCGCGACCTTTTTCGGGTTGGGCGCGTCTTCATGTCAGCGGGAATTCGAGCGGAGCGCCAGCGCGAGGCGGCGCGGATCCGAGTTTGCCATATTGCGGGGGGGCGCCGCCGCCCGGGCGCAATCCGGAGCGTGTCGCGGCTATCGCTTTTGCCGCCTAAATGAATGTTAGTTTTCCATAAATCGTGGTATTCTTAGCCCAAATCTGTATTGCATCCGCGGAACCTCGCGGCTGTGCACGGACTCTCAATCGACACCCCCACGGACGATAGAATTCTCGGCCTCATGCGCAAGCTTCTCGCCCTCCTGCTGACTGTTTCGATGCCGCTCGCCGGCATCGCGCAGACGCTTGCGCCGGCGACGGGTTCCGCATTGACGGCGACGCCGCAGCCGGTGATCGACGAGCACATCGCCGCGACCGACATGCGCGCGATTCCGCTGTGGGGCACGCCCGACGGGCGCGTTCTCGCGATGGTTTCGGCGGGCGGTGCGGCGTTTCCGACGCTGCCGCGGTCGCCGCAGCTCACCGGCATGCCGGAATGGCGCCTGATCGACGTGACCAATGCCGTTTCCGCGAGTCTGCTCGCGAATCTCAACGAGCACTCGGTTGCGCACATCGATGTGACGCATTCGGATCTGCTTGCTCCTGCGCTCTCCGCGAATCCGCAATGCGCGGCGGACGACACCGCCTGCGTGCGCTCGGCGCTCGCGCAGACCGGGGCAGTGCGCGTCGGCCTCGACTGGCTGGCGAGCGACAGCTTCAATCTCGATCTTTTCTACGGGCTCTCGTGGCTGCATCGCAGCGACGAACTGCCGGGCGAAAGGGCGATTCCTGTCTACGACAGCTTCGTCGGCATCGGCAATCCGGCTTTGCCAAGCCTGATCATCCCCGGACTCGACCTGACGAATGCGCAAAGCTCTTCGGTCAATGCGTTCGGCCGCCTGCGCGTCAACGATGGCCAGCAGGTGCTCGATTTCGGTGCGAGCCTGAGCCGGATCCAGCTGTCGATTCCCGGCAGTGCACCGCTGACGAGCCTCAATCAGGCGGCCGTGAGCTTCGGCCTCGAATACGGCGCGTTCTCCGGCACGCTGACCGGTCATGTGCTCGGACCGAACGACGTACTCGGTTCCGGCAATGCAAATCCGCACCTCACCGGCCTCGACGTCGGCCTCTCCTGGCGTACGCCATGGCGCGGCATGTTCAGTGTCGGTGCGCAGAACCTCTGGTCGACCGGCAACCTGCCGCTGGCCGCCCCGATCACGCACGACACCGATCCCAACCAGGCGCGCGTGCCCTACGTGCAGTACCATCAAGACCTGTAATCAGCAGGTCTTCGCTCGTCCGACGCCGTGTTTCGCGTCGCTGCCTTTCAACCTGACCCGCCAAGCCAGCTTTAGGCCTCGTTCAGCCTGCGTGGTGAAGGCTCTTGCCCGCCCACACGGGAGATGGCGAATCTCAATCACTCGTGTGTAATTGCACGCTTTTATTCGTGTTTTTGAGACTTCGCTGCACAACTTTCTCAGCAAAACTTCGGGAATTCATCAGGATTCCATTGTTAAAGATTTGTTGGTAATATTCCAAGCTGCTAATGCTTCGCCTCGGCGCTTTTGTATTGGCTTTTTCCAGGACGGAAAAAACTTGTCCCGAATTTGTTCTAACCCTGACGTTGGAGAGCGTAATGAAACTCGACGCGAATAAGCTTACCTCGGCGGTCCGCCTCGCCCTTACCATGGGCGCGGTTGCCACCGTCGGTACGGTCGGTTCTGCCTATGCGCAGAATGCCGACAATACCGATCAAAAGAGCCAGTCCCTCGAAACCATCGTGGTGACCGGTTCCAACATCCGCCGCGTAGACATCGAAACGGCAAACCCGGTTCTCACCATTGACCATGCCCAGATTCAGCAATCGGGCAAGCTCACGCTGGGCGACCTCGTCCAATCCCTGCCTTCGATCGCCGGTTCGCCGCTGAATCCCAACGTCAACAACGGCGGTGGTGACGGTTCGGCCCGCATCTCGCTGCGCGGCCTGGGCTCCAATCGTTCGCTGCTGCTGATCAACGGCCATCGCATTCCGACCCAGCTGCAGGACCTGAACATCATCCCGGCCTCCGCGGTCGAACGCATCGAAGTGCTGACCGACGGCTCGTCGGCCGTGTACGGTTCGGACGCCGTCGCCGGCGTCGTCAACGTCATCACGCGCAGCAACTATCAGGGCGCGGAATTCGGTGCCGACTACGGCATCTCGGATCATGACGATGGCCAGCGCAAGGGCTATCACGCCATGTTCGGTCAGTCGACCGACAAGGGCAGCATCATGATCGGCCTGAACTACAACAAGAACGATCCGGTGCTTGCTTCGAACCGCAACGTATTCGCATGACGCGCTGTATCGCTACAACACCGGCTACGTCGTGCACGGCGGTTCCAGCCGCACACCGAGCGGCGCGATCAACCTGCCCGTCCAGCATCATCAACTCAGTCTATGGCGGCTGCCCGGGTGCTGGCGGTCGCGTCACGCTGAAGGCAGGACGCTACCGGCGCCTCGCAGTCCGACTATCGCTGCTACAGCCCCTCGAAGGACGCGTTCAACTACCAGGCGGTCGGCAACTACGACCTGACGCCAGGCGAGCGCACGGGCCTGTTCGCGCTCGGCAACTACAAGCTCACCGACAACGTCGAAGCCTTCGTCGAAGTGTTCGACAACAAGACGGTTTCGCAGCAGCAGATCGCGCCGGTACCGCTCGACGCGCTGACCGACGGCCTCTATCATTCCGTCGAACCAGTACTACAACCCGTTCGGCGTCGCCTTCGGCGTCAATCCGGCCACGGGCGCATCGACCAACGAGTTCAAGACCCGCCTGACCTCGATCGGCAATCGCCAGACCTCGTTCTCGACGACGGCACGACCTGATCACGGCCGGCCTGAAGGGCAGCTTCGCCGACTCGAGCTGGACCTGGTTTGCCGACATGAGCTACGGCAAGATCGACCAGCACACCGCGTTCCAGGACTACATCAACTACTCGAAGCTGACCGACCAACTTCTCGGGCACGACGAGCAGCGCGATCAACATCTTCAACATCAACGATCCGCAGACGGTTGAACTGCTGCAGAGCGCGAAGTCGACGTTCTTCAACGCGTTCCACTACCAGATGCGTCAGGGTGAAGCCGGCGTCAGCGGCTCGCTGTTCGATCTGCCGGCAGGTGCCGTGCAGCTCGCTGCGGGCGTGTCCTATCGCAAGGAATACCTCAACCAGTCCGTCGATTCCGGCGTCGAAACCAACCTGATCAAGAACGGCAGCGACTTCACCCTCGTCTGCTCGGGCCCCGGCTCGATCTGTTCTTCGGCGGCACAGGGTGGATTCAGCGTCAAGGAAGCGTACGCCGAGTTGCTCGTCCCGATCCTCAAGGACCTGCCGTTCGTGCATTCGCTGAACCTCGACGTGGGTACGCGCTACTCGAAGTACAGCAACTTCGGCAGCACGAACAACTGGAAGGTCGCCCTCGAGTTCAAGCCGGTCGAAGACCTGCTGCTCCGTGGCACCGTGTCCAAGGTGTTCCGCGCACCGTCGGTGTCCGATCTGTTCGGTGGTCCGGCCGGCGATTCTCCGACCGCGACCGACCCGTGCGTGCTCCCGGTCAATGCCGCCAACAAGGCCTGCCCGGGCCTCGTTCCCAACACGGGCACGAGCCAGGTCAATGCGCATCGTCGCCGGTTCGCAGTATTCGAACGCCAACCTCGGCACGAACGTCAACCTGCAGCCGGAACAGGGCAAGTCGTACGACTACGGCTTCGTCTACGATCCGAGCTGGGTCAACGGCCTGTCGCTCAACGCCGACTACTACCGCATCGTGCTCAACAACCTGATCGTCTCGGGTGCGGGCACCGCGCAGCAGATCCTCAATGGCTGCGTCAGCTCCGGCGGCGCGTCCTCGCTGTGCTCGCTGGTCAAGCGCCAGACCTCGGGTTCGGATATCGGCCAGATCAAGTACGTGTTCGAGACCCCGTTCAACTCGGGTAACCTCGACCACCAAGGGTGCCGACTTCGGCGTGGCCTATCGTCTGCCGGAAACCTCGTTCGGCAACTTCCGCTTCGCCCTGAAGTCGACGTACATCGACCAGTACACGATCGACGACGGACTCGGCGGCATCCAGCAGTACGCCGGTCACTTCGACCGCGTTTACGGCAACCTGGCCCGCTGGCGCGCGCTTGGCAACATCGACTGGAACTGGGGCGCCTTCAACATCGCCTATCAGGCCCAGTATGTCGGCCAGACGAAGATCGGTTACGCCAACGGCAGCCTCGGCCCGTCGGCGAGCACCGATGGTCTGTACGGCCCGGCGGACCCCGTGTACCACTACGGCGCGTACGTGTATCACAACCTGGCGTTCGGCTATAACCTCGAGCCGATCAACACGCTGGTGCAGCTCGGCGTCGACAATCTTACCGACAAGCAGCCGCCGATCTTCTATCAGAACAACGTGATCAACGCGAACACGGATACTTCGACCTATGATCCGATCGGCCGCTTCTTCTGGGGCAAGATCACGGTGAAGTTCTAAGCTGAATTGCTGTAACCTTTCAAGCCGCGCGGCTCACGCCGCGCGGCTTTTTTATTTGTGCGACATGGAAACATGCAAACACTCCCGACGCTGCCCATCGACGCCATTTACGCCGCCTTGGAACGGGGCAACGCGCGCGAGGCAGAACGCCTGACCCGCGATTTCCTGGAATCCGCGCCCGACGACGAGAATGGCATGCTGATGCTCGGGGTCGCCCTCGACAGGCAGGGCAGGTCTGCTGACGCAGCGCAGGTCTACGGCAAGCTCGTGCGGATGTTTCCGCAATCTGCAATGCACTGGAACAACCTCGGCACCGTGCTGCGCAGCGCCGGACAGGTGCTTGAAGCCGAAGAGGCTTACCGGCGCGCGATCGAGCTCGAGCCGGGCTATTTCGATGCATTGATGAACCTCGGTTACCTCTACCTGCAGCGCGGCATCTACCCGCCAGCGCAGCAGTGCTTCCTGCATGCGCACGCGCTCGATCCGGCCTCGCCCGACGCACGCATCTACGCAGCGCAGGTTTGCTTCGCCCTCGACAGCCGCGACCGTGCCGAAGAGCTGATCGAGCCGTGGCGCAGCTGGACCGGCCTCAGCGACGAACTCGCGCTCGAACTGGCGATCCTGATGACGCACTTCGGCAAGGCCGAAGACGGCACGCGCATTTTCGAACGCCTGCTGCGCGACAATCCGAACAACCTGCGCGCGATCGCCCACCTCGCGGTGATGTTCGAACGCGTCAACCGCCTCGACGAGGCCCGCGCGATGCTCGCCAGGCTGCCGCCGGGCGAAGTGATCACCGATGCGGCGCTGCTTTCCGAAGTCAACAACGCACGCGCCACGCTCGCGATGCGCGAGAAAGACCCGGCGCGCGCGCGCGCGCTGCTCGAACAGATGGTCGCGGCGCAGGAAGATCGCGCACGCGAACAAGACCGAAATCAATCCGTGGCGCGAGGACAATCTGTATTTCGCCCTGGCCAAGGCCTGCGAAAAGCAGGGCGACGTGGACGCGACGATGGCCGCGCTCGAGAAAGCGCACGCGTTGCAGATCGAACTCGCGCGCCAGTCGCTGCCCGAACTGCTCGAGCCCGGCTCGCAGCCGCTGCGCACGGCGACCAAGTGGGTCAGCGCCGAGGCCCGTGCGAACTGGATCGAGGCGCCCGGCCCCGCGAGTCGAGCAGTCGCCGATCTTCATCGTCGGCTTTCCGCGCTCGGGCACGACGATGCTCGAGCAGATGCTCGATGCGCACCCGGGACTGCAGGCCATGGACGAACGCGCGTTCCTGCAGGATCTCGTCGAACACATGAGCCGCTTCGGCTGCGCCTACCCGTACGATCTCGGCAAGCTCACGGCCGGGCAATGCGAGGAGCTACGCCAGGTGTACTGGCGTCTGACAGCGAAGATCGCACCGCGTCGCGAGGGCCAGCGTCTCGTCGACAAGAATCCGCTCAACATGCTGCGCCTGCCGCTGATCAACCGCCTGTTCCCGAACGCGCCGATCATTCTCGCGCTGCGTCATCCGTGCGACGTGATCCTTTCCAACTACATGCAGTATTTCCGCTCGAACGCATTCGCGGTGCTCTGCTCGAGCCTCGACCGCCTCGCCCGCGGCTACGTCACCGCGATGGATTTCTGGGTGCATCACGCCGACCTGCTGAAGCCGCGACTGATCCAGTCCAGGTACGAAGACCTGCTCGACGACTTCCCTGGCAACGTAAAGCGCATCGGCGACTTCCTCGGCCTCGACGATGCCGCGCCGCTCGCGCGCTTCGACCAGCACGCGCGCGACAAGGGCTTCATCTCGACGCCGAGTTACACGCAGGTCATCGAGCCGCCGAACAAGAAGGCCGTCGACCGCTGGCGTCGCTACTTCAAGTATTTCGAGCCGGTGCTGCCGACACTCGGGCCGATCATGCAGCACTGGGGCTACGATGCCTGAGACGGGCCAGTTTCCGATCGGGGATCTGCACAGCTACGTGCAGTGGTTCGATGGCGCGCTCTCCGCGGAATTCTGCGAGAAGATGATCGCCTCGTTCGAGCAGATGAAGGAAGCGCAGTCGCCGAACGGTCGCGGCCATCGCGCAGGCCTCGAGAACAGCTCGTGGCACGAACTCAACCTCACGCCGCTCGCCGACAATGCGTTCATGGGCTTTTTCTTCGATCAGATCGACAAGCATCTCGCGATCTACAACGAACGGCTTCGCCTGACGCTGCGCGATTCCGGCGCGACCGACGCTCGACAATCTCGTGATGAAGCGCTATCGCGCGGGTACCGACGACAACTTCGAACCGCACTACGATGCGCATTCGGAGAAAGTGCGCCGCTACCTCGTCTTTCTCTGGTATCTCAACGACGTCGCCGAAGGCGGCGAGACGGAATTCTGCGATCTCGGCATCAAGGTAGCCGCCCGAACCGGGCGCCTGCTCATGTTTCCGCCGTACTGGATGTTCCAGCACGCCGGATTGCCGCCGCGCTCGAACGACAAGTACATCGTCTCGACGTACCTGATGTTCTGACCGATGGTCGCGCAGCCGCCCATCCCCGCTCTGCCGCCGGGCTCGCGCCTGCATGGCCTGTCGCCGAAGGCCATACGCGACGTGGTCGCGGCTGCGCAGGCGCTGGATCTCGGCCGCGCCGAAGAAGCGGAGCGACACATCACGCGGTCTGCTCGCGCTGTATCCGCAACATCCCGAAGTGCTGCGCCTGCTCGGTGGCGCACAGCGCCTGCGCGGCGACGCGCTGGGCGCGATTGCGACGCTGCAACGCGCCTGCGAGTTGCGGCCCGGCGACGCGCTCTACCTCAACACGCTGGGCATCGCGCTCGACGACCTCGGCGACTACGATGCCGCCATCGCGACGCTGCGCCGCGCCAGCACGATCAACCCCGATCTCGCGAGCGTCTGGTACAACCTCGGCCTCGCACTGGTGCGCAGCATGCGGCCTGCCGACGCGGCGATCGCGCTGCGGCGCGCCGTCGCCCTTGCGCCGGACAACGTCAACGCGCAATGCGTCCTCGCCGACCAGATCAAGGCGACCGGCGACGTCGATGGCGCGGTCGCGGAGTACCGCCGCATCCTCGCGCGCCATCCGCACGCGGGAATGGCCTGGTGGGGACTGGCCGACATCAAGACACTGCGCTTCGACGATGCGGATGTCGCGCACATCGAACAGGCCCTGCGTGCGCCGCGCACCAGCGACGACGATCGCATCGCGCTGGGCTTCGCGCTCGCCAAGGCGCTCGAGGATCACGGTCACTACGCGAACGCGCTCGACGCGTTGTCCCGCGCGAATGCGCTCGCGCGGACCCGCTTCCGCTGGAACGCCGCGGGACACGCCGCACTCGTGGAGGCGACAATGGCCGCCTTCGGCCCGCCACCCGTTCCGGCGCCCGGCGCACTGGGCAACGAGGCGATCTTCATCGTCAGTCTGCCGCGCTCGGGATCGAGCCTGATCGAACAGGTGCTGGCCTCGCATTCGCAGGTCGATGGCGCAGGCGAACTGCCCGACCTGCCGCTCGTGCTGACCGAGGAATCGCGCAGGCGCAACCAGCCGTTCGCACACTGGGCGCCAGCGATCGGTCCCGATGACTGGGAACGCCTCGGCCGCCGTTACCTCGAACGCACCGCGCATTGGCGCGAACGCCGGCCGCGCTTCACCGACAAGCTGCCGGGCAACTGGCTCTACGTGGGCGCGATCCGCGCGATGCTGCCGGGTGCGCGCATCGTGATCGCGCGGCGCGATCCGCTGGAGACCTGCCTGTCCTGCTATCGCCAGCGCCTGACCGGCAACGAGTACGCGCGCACCTTCGCCGATCTCGCCGCGTACTGGCGCGACTTCGACCGCGCGGCGACGCGGCTGGAGTGCGCTGCATCCGCGACTCCGTGCGCGAACAATCCTACGAGGCGCTCGTCGCCGAGCCCGAGGCGCAGATCCGCGCGCTGCTCGACTTCTGCGGCCTGGATTTCGAGCCGGCGTGTCTCGAGTTTCACAATACCGTGCGCGACGTGCACACGCCGAGCGCCGCGCAGGTACGCGAACCGCTGCGCGCCGATACCGCGCGCGCGGCACGCTACGGCAGCCTGCTCGATCCGCTGCGCGCCGCGCTCGGCATGGCGCCTTTTTCGGCAACGAAGTCAACGACCCATGGGTAACATCGTCTGGCTCGCCTCGTATCCGAAATCGGGCAATACCTGGATGCGCGCGTTCATCGCCAACCTGATCGCCAATCGCACGACGCCGCTGCCGCTCGCCGAGCTGCCGAACTACGGCAGACTCGAAGCCGATCCCGACCTGTACTCGCGCATCGCCGGCAAGCCGAGCACGGAACTCGACTTCGACGAACTGTGCGCGCTGCGCCCGCAGGTGCATGCGGCCATCGCCGCGGCGGCGCCGAAGACCGTGTTCGTCAAGACGCACAGCATGGCCGCGGTGCACGACGGCGTGCCGCTGATCACGCCGCAGGTCACGGCCGGCGCAATCTGCGTCGTGCGCAATCCGCTCGATGTCGCCGTCAGCATGGCCGACCATTTCGCGATCTCGATCGACGAGGCGATCGCGTATCTCGGCGACGAGCGCGCCGCGACCGAAAATTCGGAACTGTTCGTCAGCGAATTCCTCGGCTCGTGGTCGCAGCACGTGAAGAGCTGGGCCGACATGGAAGGACCGCGCATCCTCGTGCTGCGCTACGAGGATCTGCTCGAGAAGGCGGCGAAGGGCTTCGGCAAGGTCGCGCGCCTGATCGGACTCGATGCCGACCGCGGCCGCATCGAGCGCGCCGTCGCGCACGCGAGTTTTTCCTCGCTCGCGGCGATGGAGAAGCGCGACGGCTTCGTCGAGGTGCCGATCAAGGGCAAGCGCTTCTTCCGCGCCGGCCGCGCGAACCAGTGGCGAGAGGCGCTCACGCGTGAGCAGATCGTGCGGGTGATCGCGCGCCACCGCGAGCAGATGCAGCGCTTCCGTTACGTGCCGGCCGGATACTGACGATGGCAGCCAGCCCGCAGCCGATCGAGGCGCGCTATCGAAACGGCAATGCGTTGCGCATGGCCGGCGACGTCGCCGCGGCCGAAACCGAGCTGCGCGGCGTGCTCACGGAGCAGCCCGCGCATCGCGATGCCGCATATTCGCTCGCCTACATGCTGCGCGAGCAGGGCCGCACCGACAGCGCCGCGGCGATCGTCGCGAACTGGTGGCAGCACGCGCAGCCCGACGCCGACGCGGTGCTGGGCGCGCTCGGTTTCCTCGTCGAGTGCGCCGCTTACACACGTGCCGCCGATATCGCCCGCGCCGCGCGGCGGCGCTGGCCGGGCGATGCTCGCGTGGCCGCACGCGCGGGCGAGATCATGCTCGCACTCGGCGACTTCGACGAAGCGGCGAATGTTTTGCGCGAGGCCGTCGACGCCAACCCGCGCCTCGGCAACGCGTGGCTGCGCCTCGCGTATTGCCGGCGCTTCAGCGCACGCGACGATGCGGACGTTGCGCGCTTCCGCCGCGCACGCGACGACCGCACGCTCGACACGAGCGCGCGACTCTGCGCCGGGTTCGCACTCGGCAAGGCGCTCGACGATCTCGGCGAGCATGCCGAAGCCGTGCGAAGTGCTGCGGCCCGCGAATGCGACGGCCCATGCGGCGACGAAATGGAAGGCGGGCGAATGGCGCCGATTCGTCGACGGCCGCCTCGCGGGTACGGCGCTGCCGGCCCTCGCGGTGCAGGACGACTTCGCGCCGGTCTTCGTCGTCGGCCTGCCACGCACCGGCACGACACTGGTCGCGAACGGGCTCGCGGAACAGGCGGACGTCCGCGATCGCGGCGAGCTCAACTGGATCGACGCCTTCTTCGCGCACCTGCACGAGCGCGGACAACTCGGCGATGCACGCGCGATGGCGGCCGCGGCCGCGATGATCCGCGCGCAGATGCGCCGCGACGACGCGCCCGCGCGCTTCTACCTCGACAAGAATCCACTCAATTTCCGCTATCTCGATTTCATCGCAGCGCTGTTCCCGAATGCACGCATCGTCCACTGCCGGCGCGCGCCGCGCGATACGGCGCTTTCGATCTGGATGCAGCACTTCGCCCACGAAGATCTCGGTTTCGCCTACGCGTTCGCCGACATCGCCGAAATGCACCAGGGCCATGCCGCGCTGATGACGCACTGGCGTGCGCATCTCGGCATCGAGATCCACGATGTCGAATACGAGCGGCTCGTCGCCGATCCGCAGGGCGAGTTGCAGCGCCTCGCCGCCGCTCTGAAAATCGCGGCAAGCGACGGGCCCATCCCGGCACCCGCCGAGCGCAAAGCGTCGACGCCTGTCACGACCGCGAGCGTCTGGCAGGTGCGCCAGCCCGTCTATCGGCACGCGGTCGGACGTTGGCAGCGCTACGAGCCTTATCTGCCGGAGCTCGCGTCGCTGTTTGCTGATTAGGCCTGCTGATCTTGATTTGAAGTCGTGACAGGGGTGGGGCGCCCACACCGCTCGTCATCCCACGACGCGGCGATCCAGCAACTTGCTTCTCGCTCGTCATCCCCGCGAACGCGGGGATCCAGCAACCTGCTCCTCGCTCTCATCTTCGCGGACGCGCGGATCCAGCGACCTGCTCCTCGCTTGTCATCCCCGCGAACGCGCGGATCCAGTGCCTTTGCTCTTCCCTTCTCGCAAAGCAACGGGTTCCACTCGCATTTGGGCGAGAGCCTTTGCTCCTGAGGGACAAACAGAGCCAAGGCTCTGGATTCCCGCTTTCGCGGGAATGACGAGCGGAGAGGAACCTTCCCGCACTCACGGTATGACGAGATAAAAGAAGAGCAAAGCCCTTCACGTTTGCGGGAATGACGAGCGATGTCCTCGATGCGAACATCGAACGCGCGCAGCGCGACAAGTTTCCCCCGCGTGTTATTGCTTGCGCAGCTCGATGCTGCCGCTGAACGACTCGGTTTCGATGCGTGCGTTGCCGTCGCCGACGCGTGCGTCGAGGCTGCTGCCGGGACCGAATTCGGCCTTCGACACCGTGCCGAAGTCGCTCTTGATGTTGCCGCTGAACGTCTCCGCGGTGAGGCGCGCGGACAGGTCCGCCGGCAGGTGCAGGCGCAGTTGGCCGCTCATCGTTTCGAGGCGCACGCGCGCATTTTTCGCTGGCGCGCGCGGTCGCGTCGATCGTGCCAGACACGCTCTCGGCGTTGAACTCGGCCACGGTCGGCGCGGTGTAGTTGATCGAACCCGAAACGGTTTCGAGTTTCACCCTGGCCGTCGGCGCCGGTCGCACGGATGTCGCCGCTCACGGTCTGCAGATGCGCGCGTTCCACCGCACCGGCTTTCGCGACGTCGAGCGTGACGTTGCCGCTGACGCTATCAACCTCGATGCTGCGTGCCGCGCCACTCAGCTGCACCTTTCCGCTCACGTTGTCGACGTCGAGTGACTTGCCGTCGATGCCGCTGACCTTGCTGTCTGCGCTCACGAGATCGAGCTTGAGCGCGACCGCGTGCGGCACGTTTAGCACGAGCGTCGTGTCACTCGCAGGACCGTGGTTGCCGAGCCAGCCGCCCTGATGCTCCGACTCGACGCGCAATTCGAGATGGCTTTCGCCGCCATCGATTGCGAGGCGCGATCCCGCACCGAGACTGCCGGTCAGGCTGATCGTGTTCTGATTGGTACCGTTGATCGTCACGCTGCCGCGCACGTTGCTGACTTCGATGGTGCCGCCCGCCGCGAAGCTGTAGCTGCGATCGATCGCCTTCGGCGCGCCGGCGTCTGCGTTGATCACTTCTTCTGCCGGCGGCGGGGTCGCTGCCAACGCGACCGGCAACGCAGCGAGCAACGCGCAGGCCAGCAACGCGCGAGCCGGCCATTCGCGGCGCGACGGTTCACAATGCGAAACAAACTGCATAAATCCCTCCTGTTGGGTCAGCCCGAAATGGCCGACTGCCGCAGCAAGCGCATGCGTTGCGCGTTGGTGCGATTGATCATGCTGACGAGAAACACCGCATCGGGCCGCGCTTCGAGCGCGGCCTGCAGATCGGCGCTGGCCTGGTCGAGGTCCTGCGCCGCCGCGGCGAGTTTCGGATCTGCCGGCACCGCCCAGTCGAGCGCAGTGCGCGGCATCTTCATGTGGGCACCGGTAGCCGGTACCGTGACCGGTGGCGCCGTTTCTGCGACACCCACGTTTTCGCGCTGGTGGTAGGCGAGCAGGCCCGCGCCGCTCGCAATCACGAGCGTCGCCGCGACCGCGGTGATGCGCTGCCGCCAGGCCGTACGCGACTGCAGCGGGACGACGCGTGCGTCACGCTCGATGCGCGCGGCGATTGCCGGCCAAAGATCGGACGCCGGCTCGACTTTCTCGTCGAGCTTGCGCATGCCGCTACGCCACTGGAATTCGTTGTTCATGACTCACCTCGTCTCTTCGTTTTTTCGCGGACCGCTTGAGCTGTCCGCGAGCACGCGCCGGAGCAAGCCGCGTGCGCGATGCAGTTGCGCCTTCGATGAACCGACCGCCATGCCGAGCTCGTTCGCGATTTCCTCGTGCTTCCAGCCTTCGACGTCGTGCAGCACGAGCACGGCACGCGCACGCGGAGGCAGGTTCGACACTGCACGCTGCAGGTCGCCGCGTTCGGCCGCGCAGAACGGCACCTCGCCGCCTGCGGCAAATTCGAGCGCCTCGCTGTCGGTGGTCTCCTCCTCGCGGCGCACGCGCAGGTCCATCAGCGCGGTGTTGACGCCGAGCCGATAGAGCCAGGTCGAAAACGCACTCTCGTGACGAAAACTCGACAGTTTCTGCCAGGCACGCAAGAAGGCTTCCTGGGTCAGTTCCTCGGCACGCGCGCGATCCATTCCCACCAGGCGCAAGATCGCGCCATGCACACGACCGACGTGGCTTCGATACAGTTTCTCGAATGCGCGCATGTCGCCAGCCGCGCTGCGCCGCACGAGTTCAGTGTCGCCCGACGCGATCGAATCGGTATCGAGCAAAGGAACATCCATCATCAGGGTTGCGCCGGTCATTTGCGAGCTTGGATGCGGCAAACCCGTGCAAAGTTTAAAGCCTGGACGCAGTCTAGCCCGAAAGTGGCCGCGAACACCCCGGCTCGCCGGCGACGCCCGAAGGCCGCAGCCGGGTACTTTGGCGGCATCTTCAGCTACGCCGCGATTGCCGGGCTACGGCGTGCCGACGGACTGCGGCTCGGTTTCCGCCTCGGCCAGCAACGCGTTGATGCGGGCGTGCTCGCGCAGCAGCGCCGCCGGTGTCCGCGCGCCGTACGAATTGAGGTACTCGCCGATACCCTCGTATTCGGCCAGCCAGCCGTCGACGTCGACGTGCAGCAGCGCTTCGAGACTGGCGCGGGAAAGATCGAGACCGGCCAGATTGAGGTCGTCCGCATGCGGCAGCCTGCCGATCGGCGTCTCGACGGCGTCTTCGCTGCCGCCGCAGCGGCCGATGATCCATTCGAGCACGCGCAGATTGTCGCCGAAGCCCGGCCAGAGGAACTTGCCGTCTTCGCCCTTGCGGAACCAGTTCACGTGGAAGATCTTCGGCAGCTTCGCGCCGGGCGTGTCGAGCGACAGCCAGTGCGCGAAATAGTCGGCGAAGTTGTAGCCGCAGAACGGCTTCATCGCCATCGAGTCGCGGCGCAGCACGCCGACCGCGCCCGTCGCGGCAGCGGTCGTTTCCGAACCCATCGCGGCGCCGACGAGCACGCCGTGCGTCCAGTCGCGCGCCTCGAAAACGAGCGGCACGAGGTGTTCGCGACGGCCGCCGAACACGATCGCCGAGATCGGCACGCCCTGCGCATCCTCGGCATGCGGCGACCAGCTGGCGCACTGCTTCGCAGAGACCGTGAAGCGCGAGTTCGGATGCGCGGCGGGGCCACCCGAGACCTTGCCGTTCGCAACGACGACTTCGCGACCCTGCCAGTCCTTGGCCGGCAGGCCGGGCAGGCCTTCCCACCACGGGTCGCCCGCGGCCGTCACCGCGACGTTCGTGAAAATCGCGTCGTGATCGATCATCGCGAGCGCGTTCGCATTCGTCTTCGCGCTCGTTCCCGGCGCGACGCCGAAGTAGCCGGCCTCGGGATTGATCGCCCACAGCCGGCCGTCCGCGCCCGGCTTCATCCAGCAGATGTCGTCGCCGACGGTCCACACTTTCCAGCCAGCCTCGCGGTACGCCTCGGGCGGGATCAGCATCGCGAGATTGGTCTTGCCGCATGCCGACGGGAATGCCGCGGCGATGTAGTGCGTTTCGCCCTGCGGATTCTGCACGCCGACGATCAGCATGTGCTCGGCGAGCCAGCCCTCGCTGCGCGCCTGCCACGAGGCGATGCGCAGCGCATGGCATTTCTTGCCGAGCAGCGCGTTGCCGCCGTAACCCGAGCCGATCGACTTGATCGTGAGTTCCTCGGGGAAATGCATGATGAAGCGCTTGTTCGGGTCGAGCTCGCCGATCGAGTGCAGGCCTTTGACGAACGTTCTGCTCCCGCTTGCGCCTTCGCGTTCGATGCGCGCGAGCGCCGCGGCGCCCATGCGCGTCATGATGCGCATGTTCGCGACGACGTACGGACTGTCGGTGATCTCGACGCCGCAACGCGCAAGCGGCGAATCGATCGGCCCCATGCAATACGGAATCACGTAGAGCGTGCGGCCGCGCATGCAGCCCGCAAACAGCGCGTCGATCTTCGCGCTTGCTTCGTCGGGCGCCATCCAGTGATTGTTCGGACCGGCGTCTTCGCGACTTTGTGTACAAATATACGTGAGGTGCTCGACGCGGGCGACGTCCGTCACATGCGAGCGATGCAGATAGCAGTGCGGGTGCGTGCGCTGGTCGAGCTCGACGAGATCACCCGAGCCGAGCATCGACGCGATGAGCGCATCGTTCTCGGCATCGCTACCGTCGCACCAATGGATGCGTTCGGGCAGAACATGCCGCGCGACGGCATCCACCCATTCGTTAAGGGTTGCCAGTGTGCTCATTTTTCTCCAACGCCGGCCAAAGGCCTAAAGGTGAAACAGATCGGCGCATTCCTATGCGCTCGTCTTGCTGCTCGACGCGCCCTGGTCTTATGCCGGGATCAGCGTCGTCATCACATGCTCAACGTATTCTTCGAGGTCGGCGTGCTCGAGTCGCGGCAGACCCAACTGCAGCGCCAATTGCAGGAAGCCGACGTAGGCAGCGTAAGTCAGATGGGCGCGATGCAACGCATTCGCCGGCGGGATGCCGACCTCGCGGTACGCGCGCTTGAGGAAATCGAGACGCCGCTGCGACACGCGTTCCATCACCGGTTGCACGCTCGGCTGGTCGAGCGCGCGCAACAGCGCGGAATAGATGACGTGGGTCTTCGCTTCACGAGCGGTGCGGCGGAACAGTTCGCGCAGGCGGTCGCGCGGATCGGCGATCGTCTCGATCTGCTCGAGGCCGTCGTCGACGTGCGTCTCCCAACGTTGCAGCGCCGCCTTGAGCAACGCTTCGCGCGTCGCGAAATGCCAGTAGAAACTGCCTTTCGTGACGTTGAGCTTGCGGGCGAGCGGTTCGATGGCCAGCGCGGCGACGCCCTGCTCGGCGATCAGATCGAGTGCGCCCGCCTCCCAATCGGCGGCGTTCAGGCGCGAGCGTTCAAGTTTTTCGGCAGCCTGTAGCATGCGCACATGGTAGCGACTGCAGGGTGCGCGCGGGAAGTGCGACCATGCTGCGCTGCAGCAACAGGACGCCCCGATTTTCCTTTGGGAGCAATAGCTTCGCGCGCATGCGTTGATGTATTGACAGCACTATTACCGGGTTCCATACTCATCCGTATGGTGACATTTTCGCCCCTGCCCTCGACCCCGGATCGCGCACCGCGCCGCGCGACGACGCTCGCCGTCGGCGATGACATCCGTCTGGCCGTCGAGCAGTTCGGCGACGCTTCGGCGCCGCCGGTCGTGTTCACCCACGGCTTCGGGCAGACGCGGCACGCATGGGAAGAAAGCGCGGTCGCGCTCGCCAGCTCAGGCTGGTATTGCGTGACCGTCGACGCGCGCGGACACGGCGGCAGCGGCTGGCTGGGCGATGGTCGCTACGACTACATGCAATTTATCGACGATCTCGCGGCCGTCGCGCGCGCGAGCGCGAGGGACAGCCGCGAGGCGCCTGTTCTCGTGGGCGCCTCGATGGGCGGCCTCGTCGGCCTCTGCGCACAGGCGCTGCATCCGACATTGTTCCGCGCGCTCGTGCTCGTCGACATCACGCCGCGCTGGGAAGCCGCCGGCGTTGCGCGCATCCTCGGCTTCATGCGCGCGCACCCGCAGGGATTCGCGACGTTCGACGAAGCCGCCGACGCGATCGCGTCGTACCTGCCGCATCGCACCGAGCGTAAATCGCCAGCGCAGTTGCGCAAGCTGCTGATCGTCGGCGACGACGGACGCCTGCGCTGGCACTGGGATCCGCGCCTGCTCGATCTCGTCGAAGGCGAGAGCAGCCGCTGGCAGGGCACGCTCGTCGACGCGGCGCGCTCGATCGCGGTGCCGACGCTGCTCGTGAGCGGCGCGCGCAGCGACGTGGTCTCCGACAATACGATCGACGAATTCCTCGAGCTCGTGCCGCATGCGCGTCACGTGCGCATCGACGACGCCACGCACATGGTCGCCGGCGATGCGAATACCGCGTTCGCCCGCGCCGTCGAGGATTTCATCGACACGCTTCCGTCCTCTCCCGTTTCAGTTTCCGCATAAGGCCCCGCCATGAACGCCTGGTATCCCCTGCTCGCACTGCTCGCCGCATCGCTGGCCTGCGGCTATTTCCGCGCCGGACTGCGCACGTGGACGATCGCCGGCTTCGTCGCGATCGTCGGCATCGGCATCCTGACCGGCAGCCACTGGCTCGCGATCGCCCTGACCGCAGCGCTGCTCGCGCTCGTCGCGGTGCCGCTCAATCTCGACGACTTCCGCCGGCAGAAGATCACAGCGCCGCTGCTCGCGGTCTACCAGAAGATCACGCCGCAGATCTCGGAGACCGAGCGCATCGCGCTCGAGGCCGGCACGGTCGGCTTCGAAGGCGAACTGTTCAGCGGCAAGCCCGACTGGTCGAAGCTGCTCAAGCAGCCGAAGCCCGAACTGTCGGTCGAGGAGCAGGCGTTTCTCGACGGCCCGGTCGAGGAGGTCTGCCGCATGGCTGACGAGTGGCAGATCACGCACGAGCTCGCCGACCTGCCACCCGAGATCTGGGACTTCATCAAGAAGAAGAAATTCTTCGGCATGATCATCCCGAAGGAGTACGGCGGCCTCGAATTCTGCGCGCTCGCGCAATCGGCCGTGCTGCAGAAGCTCATGAGCATTTCGGGCTCGCTGTCGTCGACGGTCGGCGTGCCGAATTCGCTCGGCCCGGGCGAACTGCTGCTGCACTACGGCACGAAGGAGCAGCGCGAATACTATCTGCCGCGCCTCGCCGACGGCCGCGAAGTGCCGTGTTTCGCGCTGACCGGGCCGACCGCCGGGTCGGATGCGACCTCGATCCCGGACTACGGCATCGTCTGCAAGGGCGACTGGAACGGCACCCAGGTGCTCGGCGTGCGCCTCACGTTCGACAAGCGCTACATCACGCTCGCGCCGGTCGCGACGCTCGTCGGCCTCGCGTTCCAGATGCACGATCCCGAGCAGCTGCTCGGCGACAAGGAGCATCTCGGCATCACGCTCGCGCTGATTCCGCGCGACACGAAGGGCCTCGAGATCGGCCGCCGCCACTTCCCGCTGAACGCCGCCTTCCAGAACGGACCGCTGCGCGGCAAGGACGTCTTCATCCCGATGTCGCAGCTGATCGGCGGCGCCGAGATGGCCGGCCAGGGCTGGCGCATGCTCGTCGAGTGCCTGTCGGTCGGCCGCGCGATCACGCTGCCGTCGAACGCCTCGGGCGGCGTCGCGTGCCGGCGCGATCGCGTCGGGCGCGTACGCGCGCATCCGCAAGCAGTTCGGCATGGCGATCGGCCGCTTCGAAGGCGTCGAGGAAGCGCTCGCGCGCATCGGCGGCTACGCCTACGCGATCACCGCGCTGTCGCGCGCATCGGCCGCGGCGGTCGACCGCGGCGAGAAACCGTCGGTGCCGTCGGCGATCGCGAAGTACCACGCGACCGAACTCGGCCGCGAGGTCGCCAAGGACGTGATGGACATCCACGGCGGCAAGGCCGTGCAGCTCGGACCGAGCAACTACGCCGGCCGTGCGTGGCAGACCGCGCCGATCGCGATCACGGTCGAGGGCGCGAACATCATGACGCGCAGCCTGATGATCTTCGGTCAGGGCGCGATCCGTTGCCACCCGCACGTGCTCAAGGAAATGCAGGCCGTGCAGATCGCCGACTACACGACGCGCCTGCGCGTGTTCGACCGCGAACTGTTCGCGCATATCGGCTTCGCGATCTCGAATGCGGCGCGCAGCCTCGTGCTCGGCCTCACGTTCGCGAAGATCGGCTACGCGCCCGGCGACAAGTACACGCGCCGCTACTACCGCAAGCTCAACCGCTACGCGGCGAACCTGGCGCTCGTCGCCGACACGGCGATGCTGCTGCTCGGTGGCAAGCTCAAGTTCAAGGAGAAGCTCTCGGCGCGCCTTGGCGACGTGCTGTCGAACCTCTACATCGCCAGCGCGATGCTCAAGCGCTACGAGGACCAGGGTCGGCCGGTCGCCGACCAGCCATTGCTCGCCTGGGCGTTCCATGACTGCGCGTATCGCATGCAGAACGCGCTCGACGGCGTGCTGCGCAACTTCCCGATTCGTCCGGCTGCATGGGCGCTGCGCGCGCTCGTGTTCCCGTTCGGCCGGCGCGAGGTACCGCCGTCCGATCGCCTCGGCCATCGCGTCGCGGCGATTCTGTGCACGCCGAACGACGCGCGTGATCGCCTCGCCGAGTGGACGTTCCTGACGCCGACCCCGAACAACGTGATCGGCCGCATGAACGCGCTGCTGCCCGACGTCATCGCGGCCGAGCCGGTCGAACGCAAGTTTGCGAAAGCGCAGAAGAGCGGCGTCCTCAAGAGCCTCGACGCGCTCGCGCAGCTCGCCGAAGCCGAGCAGATCGGCGCGATCACGACCGAGGAGCGCAAGCTGCTCGAGCGCGTGCGCGCGGCGACGCTCGAGTTCATCGGCGTCGACGATTTCGATCCGGCGGAGCTGCAGGCCGCGGTCAGACACGGGAAGCCGTCGCTGCGCAGCGTTGCGTGACCGCTCGCGAATCGAAACCGTGGCCGCGAGATCGCTCGTCGTGTTCAAGCGCCTCGGCGGATCGTCCCTCGGACGCTGGCTGTTCTCGCGCCTCATCTGCCAGCGGGCGCCCTACTTCTCGACGATCGCGCCGCTGATCGAGGATCTCGCGCCGGGCCGCTGCGTCGTGCGCGTGCGCGACCGCCGGCGCGTGCACAACCACATCGGCACGGTGCACGCGATCGCGCTATGCAACGCCGCCGAACTCGCGGCCGGCCTCGCCACCGACGCGACGGTTGCCGAGAGCCAGCGCTGGATCCCGAAAGGCATGACCGTGCGTTACCTGCGCAAAGCGATCGGAACGCTCGTCGCCACTGCCAGCGTGAGCACGCCGCCCGCCGACGCGCCTGCGCAGGAAGCGCATGCGCTGGTCGAGGTTCGCGACGCGGGCGATGGTCTCGTCTTCGATGCCGACATCGTCATGTGGATCTCAGCGCGGGCCTGAGCGGCCGCCAGTGAATTTCAGCGATCGCTAACGGGGGCGGCGAAAGAATTCGCGGCGGGCCATTGCACCTGACCCTCGCGGCGCTGCGGGCATGCCTTTCGAATTGGGCTGCTATGATATAACATCGCTTTCCTATTGGCATTGTGAAAGGCGTGACTGGCATGAACCGGAGGGGGGCGGATTTCTCTGCCGAAACGGCAAGAACTGCTTATGGGGCCACCGGGCGAGCTTCGACCCTCGGGAGCGCGTCATCGACGGGCATGCTCTCGTTGCTTGGCGCGCTGGTCTGTGCGCTGATCAGTGGCTGCACGGTCGGACCGGACTTCAAGAAGCCGCCGACGCCGGAGGTCAGCGACTACGCGACCCACCCTGTCACCGGCACGGTCGCAACGGCACATGTCGGTGGAGGCGAGGCGCAGCATCTTGTGCAGGGCGCCGACATCGCCGGTGACTGGTGGTCGCTGTTCCATTCGAAACAGCTCAACGATCTGATCGAGCAGTCGCTGCAGAAGAATCCCGATCTGAAGTCCGCGCAAGCGGCGCTGACCGTCGCGCATGAAAATGTGCTCGCCCAGCGCGGCAGCTTTTTTCCGAGCGTATCCGCCGGAATTTCCGGAAGCCGACAGCAGGATCCGCCCGGCGCGCTGGCGCCCGTGCCGAGCAACAACGCTTTCCTGTACAGCCTGTATACGCCGCAGCTCAGCGTGTCGTACGTGCCCGATGTGTTCGGCCTCAATCGTCGCACCGTCGAATCGCTGGAGGCACAGGAGCAGCAGGTGCGCTTCCAGATGGTCGCGACCTACAACACACTGACCGCGAACGTCGTCGTCGCTGCAATCACAGCCGCATCGTTGCAGGCGCAGATCGACGCGACGCGCGATCTCGTCGCATCGAATGCGAAGATGGTCGAGATTCTGAAGTATCGATTTTCGAAAGGTGCGGCCAGCAAGCTCGATGTCGCGGCGCAGGAATCGCAGCTCGCCGCGATCACGGCAACGTTGCCGCCACTGCTCAAGCAAATGGACCAGCAGCGCGATCAACTCGCCGTTCTCGGCGGGCTGTTTCCGAGCCAGGCCAGCCGACGACAGATTTGAACTGGCGAGCCTGCAACTGCCGCAGGACTTGCCGATCAGCCTCCCCTCCGGACTCGTGGCGCAGCGTCCCGACGTGCTGCAGGCCGAGGCGAACATGCGCGCGGCGAACGCGCAGGTCGGCGTCGCTACCGCGAATCGCCTTCCGAATATCCAGTTGACCGCGAACGCGGGCAGCACGGCGCTGGCCATCGATCAGATATTCAAGTCGGGGACGGGTTTCTGGAGCCTCGGCGCCAATCTGACCGCTCCGATTTTCCAGGGTGGCACGCTACTGCATCAGCAGCGCGCCGCCGAAGCCGCCTATGTGCAGGCTTCCGAACAATATCGCAGCACGGTACTCACGGCGTTCCAGAACGTGGCCGATACACTGGCAGCGCTCGAGCACGACGCCGAGAGCCTCAATGCCGCGAGCGCGGCGGCCGACGCGGCCAAAGTGACGCTCGACCTGTCGCAGCGGCAGTTGCATGCCGGCGTCATCAACTATCTCGCGCTTTTGAGCGCGGAGCAGGCCTACCAGCAGGCTCGCATCTCGCTCGTGCAGGCGCAGGCCAATCGATTCGCCGACACGGCGGCGCTGTTCCAGGCACTCGGCGGCGGCTGGTGGCATCGCGCGGAATTGAACGGTTCGGGCAATCCCGGCACCACGTCCGCCCGTTCCAACACCGATCCATCCGATACCGCATCGACTGCGGCCGATCCAACGCGGAAAAAGAATGAAAATTAATTCGCCATCAGGGGATTCGACCGGTGTTCCGGGATCGTTCGCACGGACGCCGAAAGCCTTGCGTCACCCGCGAAGCCTTTTGCTCGTTGCGGCGGCGGTTGCTGCCATCGCTTCGTTTACGGGCTGTTCGAAGCCGGCGGCTGAAGCGCCGCCAAAAGCGGCCGCTGGCGGCAACAACATCAAGCTGACCGACGCGCAGAAGAAAAACCTGCGTTTCCATACGGTTGCCTCGTCGAAATACCACAAGCGGATCGAAGCCAACGGCGCCGTCGATTTCGACAATGATCGCGCGACCAGCGTGGTCGCCGCCTTTTCCGGCCCCGTTTCGCGGCTGATCGCTCCGCTCGGCAGCCACGTCAAGAAAGGCGATCCGCTCGCGGCCGTGGACTCTTCCGATTTCGCAACAGCAATCGCGGCCTATCGCAAGACGCTCGCGACGGCGCGCACGCTGCGCCAGATCGCCGATACCGACAAGGATCTGCTGCAGCACAACGGCGTGTCGCAGCGCGAAGCCGATCAGGCGCAGACCGACGCGGTCAATGCGGAGTCCGACAGCGAGGCAGCGCTGCAAGGCCTGGTCTCGCTGAACGTCGATGCGGGAGCGATCAAGGCGATTCAAGGCGGAAAGACGGTGACGCGGGTCGAGGGCATCATTCGCTCGCCGATCGCGGGCACCGTCGTCGAGAGACTCGTCACCCCGGGGCAGTTGCTGCAGGCCGGCACCACGCCCTGCTTCACGGTCGCCGACCTTTCGCGCGTATGGATTACCGCGCAGATTTTCGGTGCGAACGTCACGTCGATCAGTGTCGGCGACCCGGCCGACATACAGACGGGTGTCGACGGCAGGAATTTCAGCGGCAAGGTGGACAACATCGCGGCGATCGTCGATCCGACCACGCGGTCGGTTGGCGTGCGCGTGGTCGCCGACAATCCCGGCGAGTTCCTCAGGAAGCAGATGTACGTGCGCGTGCTGATTCGCTCGGCGCAGGAAAGCACCGGGATGCTCGTCCCGATTTCGGCGATCCTGCGCGACGACGAAAATCTGCCGTTCGTCTACGGCGTGCAGTCCGACGGCAGCTTCGCGCGCGTGCACGTGACGCAGGGCTATCGCGACGGCGATCAGGTCGACATCACCGAAGGCCTGCACGTCGGCGACCAGATCGTCGACAACGGCGGACTGTTCGTCCAGTTCATGCAAACCCAATGAGCGACACGCCGATGTCTCCCGGCCGGCCGTCGCCGTCGGCCTCGATCATGAATCGGATCGTCACCGCGTCGCTGGGGCAGCGCGTTCTCGTCATCCTCATGATGCTCGTGCTGATCGGCGCGGGAATCCGCTCGTTGCAGCGCCTGCCGGTGGACGCCTATCCCGACCTTTCGCCACCCATCGTCGAGATCATCACGCAGTGGCCCGGGCACACGGCCGAGGAAGTGGAGCGGCTGATCACGGTGCCGCTGGAAATCGGCATGAACGGCACGCCGCAGACGACGACGACGCGCTCGATTTCGCTGTACGGTCTGTCGGACGTCAGCCTCACCTTCAAGGACGGCACCGACAACTATTTCGCGCGCCAGCAAGTGCAGAACCGGTTCGGCGACGTCAGCCTGCCGGATGGCGTGAGTCCCTCGCTGTCGCCGCTCTCCTCGCCTTCGGGCCTGATCTACCGTTACGTTCTGCAAAGCCCCGACCGCTCGCCGATGGAGTTGAAGACGATCGAGGCCTGGACGGTCGAGCCCGCGTACAAATCCGTTCCCGGCGTCGCCGACGATTCGGGTTTCGGTGGCGGCACCATGCAATACCAGGTGCTGCTCGATCCCGTGCGCATCGCCGGGGCCGGGCTTGTCGGTGACGCAGGTCGAAGCGGCGCTGACGGCGAACAACAGCAATGCGGGCGGCGGCTTCTACTCGCAGGGCGGCCAGTTCTACTACGTGCGCGGCAATGGGCGCATCGTCACGCTCGAAGACATCGAAAACGTCGTGCTCGCCGTGAACAATGGCACGCCGGTGCTGGTCAAGGACGTCGGACGTGCCGTCATCGGCATCGCGCCGCGGCTGGGCGAGTTCGGCTACGAGAACCAGGACGATGCCGTCGAGGGCGTTGTCCTGTTGCGCACGGGCGAAAAGACCCAGGACGTGCTGAAAGGCGTCGTCGCGAAGACCAGGGAACTCAACGAGCAGCTCTTGCCCAAGGACGTCAAGGTCGTGCCTTACTACGATCGAACAGACCTGATCGAACTGACGACGAAAACCGTCGAAGACAACCTGCTGCGCGGCATGCTGCTGGTCGTGGTGGTGCTCGTATTCTTTCTCTACGATTTTCGCGCAGGCCTGATCGTCGCGACGACGATTCCGCTGGCACTGCTATTCGCGTTCGTCTGCCTCGACCTGCAAGGCGCTTCGGCGAATCTGCTTTCGATCGGCGCGATCGATTTCGGCATCCTCGTCGATGGCGCAGTCGTCATGGTCGAAAACATATTCCGCCAGATCGCCTTGCGCAAAGGCAGCCATCTCAACATCGTCGAGATCGTGCGCGAGGCGGCGGCTGAAGTGGACCGCCCGCTGTTCTACGCGGTCGCCGTGATCGTCGTCAGCTTCCTGCCGATCTACGTGTTGTCGGGACCGTCCGGCACATTGTTCAAGCCGATGGCCGACACGATGGTGTTCGCCCTGGTCGGCTCGCTGATCGTCACGCTGGTGCTGCTGCCGGTGTTGTGCGCGTGGTTCATGCGCAATGGCGTGCGTGAGCGGCGCAACGCGATTCTCGAGTCGATCAATTCGGTCTACACCCGCGGGCTCGATATCTGCCTCAAGAATCCGCGCGGCACGACGCTCGCGTCGGCGATTGTGCTGGCCGCATCGCTGTTGCTCGTGCCGAGCATCGGCGCAGAGTTCATGCCCAAGCTCGACGAAGGCGCGCTGTGGGTGCGCGCAACGATGCCCTACACGATTTCGTTCGACGAATCGGCGAAGGTCACGCCGAAGATCCGCGAAATATTGCGCTCGTTCCCCGAAGTGACCACGGTCGCCTCGGAACTCGGCCGTCCCGACGACGGCACCGACGCGACAGGCTTTTTCAACGTCGAGTTCTACGTCGGCCTCAAGCCCTACGCGGAATGGACGGGAAGCTATCGCAACAAGCCGGCGCTGATCGCGGCGATCAACAAGAAACTCGCGGCATTCCCGGGCATCACGTTCAACTATACGCAGCCGGCGGAAGACGCGGTCGACGAGGCGGAGACCGGCCTGAAGAGCGCGCTGGCGGTAAAGGTTTTCGGCAACGATCTGCAACACGCTGCAGCAGAAGGGCAAGGAGATCAAGCAGATTCTCGAACGCGTGCGCGGCATTCGCGATGTGACCCTGGTGCAGGAACTCGGTCAGCCGAGCCTCTCCATCGACATCGACCGTGCGCGCATCGCGCGCTACGGCGTCAACGTCGCCGACATCAACGCGCTGATCACGACCGCCATCGGCGGCGACGTCGCGACGCAGGTGGTGCAGGGCGAAAAGCAGTTCGATCTCGTCGTGCGCCTGGAGCAGGCAGTATCGCGACAACGCCCGAAGAGATCGGCAACATTCTCGTGCCGACCCCCGGCGGCCAGCAGATTCCGCTCAGGGAGTTCGCGAACATCCAGGTGACGCAACGGCGCATCGTTCATCTACCGACAGGACAATTCGCGCTATATCGGCGTGCAGTTTTCGGTCGAAGGTCGCGACCTCGCCGGCGCCGTCGAAGATGCGATCGCGCAGGTGAAGGAGAAAGTGACGCTGCCGCAGGGCTATCGACTGGACTGGGGCGGCGAGTACAAGGAGTACATCGCATCGCGCGCGCAGCTCAGCGTGATCCTGCCGCTGACGCTGTTCCTGATTTTCCTGCTGCTGTTCGCGCTGTACGGCAACTTCAAGTTTCCATCGATCACGGTGCTCGGCGTCGTGCTCTCGGCGCCCGTCGGCGGCATCGTCGCCCTGTGGGTCACCGGTACGCCGTTCTCGGTGTCGTCGGGCATCGGCTTCCTCGCGCTGTTCGGCGTCTCGGTGCAGACCGCCGTCGTGTACATCTCGTACGTCAACGAACTGCGCGGCAACGGCATGGGCGTAGCCGAGGCGATCCGCGAAAGCGCCATCCTGCGCCTGCGCCCGATCATGATGACGGCGCTCGTCGCGGCGCTGGGATTGCTGCCTGCCGCGCTCGCGACCGGGGTCGGCACGGATACGCAAAGACCATTCGCACTCGTCATCGTGAGTGGCCTGTTCACGCGCCTGCTGATCAGCATTTTCCTGATGCCTGCGCTGTATGCGCTCGTGGCGAGATCGGGCGACCGACTGGAAATCTGACGATCCTGCGAACGCGGAAAAAAGGGGGCGGTGCAGTCGGCTACGCCTCGGGCCTTGCGCTGTCAGCGATGCTCGGCCTGCCGAGCGGCGCGATGACTGTCACCGGGCGAAGCGTTCTCGTCGAACCGGCGACACGCATGAGGAACGGAAATCTCAGTAGCTGTACGCCAGACTCACGACCCACGTGCCCTGTTCCGCCGGCGTCGCGACCGTGTAGAGATAGTTGTCGTGGTTCATCGCGCTGCGCTTGATCGCAAAGCTCGCACCGCCGAACTTCGCCGCGATCCCGATGCTCGCATCGAGCACCTGCGAGTGTGGATTGAACGCGCTCTGGGCGCTTTGCACCGCGCCGAGGTGCGCGAGGAGACGCCAGTGTTCGTCGAGCGGCTGCGCGTAGTTGAATTCGCCATACCAGGTCTGTCGGCCGTGGCGGCCGAAATAGTCCGAAGCGTAGTAGAGCCGCACGTTCCAGCGTTCACCGAGCAGGCCGGCGAACGCCTCGGAATAGTTCCAGAAAGCGTAGCCGCTGAAGATCGAGCGCGTCGCGCCGGCTTCCCAGGTCAGCCCCGGCGTCAGCGCGTGGGCATAGCCGATGTCGACGACGTACTCGGGCTCGTAGTGGCTCTGGCCGTAGAAATGGGTGGCCGTCGCGAGCGCACCGGCGAACCAGCCGGACGGGTTGTCGTAGTCGACCTCGAGCGCGGCGACCGGGCGGCCCTCCGGTGAACGAAACGCCGCGATAGAGGTAGTCCGAGGCGATGCTCGCCTGCGCCGAAACCTGCGCGAGCGTGTTTTCAATCGGGATGAGTGCCAGGAGGACGATGAGAATGCGGCGCATGCGGCCGCAATCTACCACGACGCTTGGGCGGGTTGACCTATGCCAGGGGAAGAGACGCAGTTCATCGTCGGCGCAGCGCGGCGCAGCGTCGCGCAGGCGTCGATGCTGCCGGGTGGGCCGTCGGCGGAACCGGCCGGCAACCGCGCCCAGGCCGCCTGCGTCACGCATCGTCATCGCGGGCGACACCTCGCGCACGAGCGCGACCATGCCGGCGACGTGCGCCGCGGCGAACGACGATCCCGAAACGAAGCTCCAGCGTGCTCCCGGCGCGGCGCTCGGCACGTCGTCGCCCGGCGCGAACAGGACTTTGCGGGAATCGTCATTCGAGCGCGGCGCCGCATCGGCCACCGCCAGCACGCCGGGATGCGACGCGGGAAAACCACCGCCGTCCATGCGCGCATCGAACGCCCCGACGATCGTGCTGCCGTGCTCGAGCGCGACATCGACGAGACGCGCGAGCAGTCTGTCGTCGGGTCCGGCGAGGCTCAGGTTGATCACCTGCGCATCGTTGCGGATCGCGAACTGCAACGCCTTCGCGAGCGAGAAACTGTTGCAGATCGTCTCCCTGGTCGAAACCTCCCAGCAGGCACGCAACGCGAGCAGGCCTGCCTGCGGCGCGATGCCCACGGTGCGCGCGCCGGCGTCGGCGCGGGCGCCGATGATGCCTGCGACCGCGGTGCCGTGCGACTCCGCGACAAACGGCGATCCGTCGACGAAATTCTCGACGACTGCGACGCGGCCGGCGAGGTCGGGATGGGTCGCGTCGACGCCGCTGTCGATGATCGCGACGCGGATGCCCCGCCCCGTGCTGGCCTTGTGCAACTCGTCGAGGTGCCACTGCCGCACGCTCGGTTGCAGCGCGTGCAGCGAATCGGCGCTCTCGAGCGCGTGGAACGTGTTCATCGGCTGCACCCATTCGGCGCGCTTGTCCTTCGACATCGTCTGCGCGACTTCGGCCGGTGCGCGCCCGTCGGGAACCTGCATGACGTAGCAGTCGACGCCGAGATCGGGCATCGGCCAGTCGGAGACGAGGGTCAGACCGAAGTCGCGGGCGAGTTCGGTGGCGATGCGGCGGCGCGCGCCCTTGCCCTGTCGATCGGCGTAGCTACCGCCGTAGCTTTCGCCGGGCCGATAGTGCGCGGCCGGCAGATGCAGCATCACGAGTATCTGCTGCGACGGATCGGAGGTCGCCGGCGCGGCCGTGCACGGACCCGCGGCGCCGATGAGAAAGAGCATCAGCCACAGGCACCGCGTTGCACGGCGAAACCTCAATGTCCCTTCTCCGCTTCGAGCGACTGGATCAGCAGGACCGACTTCTCGGTGCGCAGCTGCCTCACCGCATTTTCGGCGCGATCGGGCGCGACCGCAAGAACATACGCGTCGGCTGCGGTCGGACCGTCGATGATGCGCGTGCCGCTCGCGAGCAGCACGCGGCGCATCTCCGACTGCGTCGCCTCGGGCGAGAACACGACGACGAGTCGCGCCGGGGTATCACCGGCCCGGCTCAGCGCGTGGAACGTACCCTGCGCCACTTCGGCGGACCTGCCCATACCGAAAACGAGGGCGATCGCGAGCCCGGCGATGGCGACCGGCTGCAGCGCGAACGACCAGCGCAGCCAGGGCGCCTGCATGCGCCACCAGTCCGTCGCCGCGGCCAGCCAGTTCGTGCGCACAGGCGGCTGCAGCGCGCCAGGCAGACGTGCGCGCAGCGCCGCGAACGCGCGGTCGGCATCGCGCGGCAGCGGCTGCGCGAGATTCGCGTCGCGCATCTGCGCATGCCATTCGACTTCGCGGCGGCATGCCGCGCAGCTCTCGAGGTGCTGCTCGACGGTCACGCGATCGTCTTCGTCGAGCGTACCCATGACGAACCAGGGCAGCAGTTCCAGTACGTTCTGGTGCGCGGCAGAGAGATTCACGATGCGCGCGGTCATAGCAGATCCTCCGAATGCGCGGGCAGCAACGTCCTGAGGCGGCGGCGCGCGTGGAACATGCGGGTCTTCACGGTTTCGATCGGGCAGCCCATGATTTCGGCGATTTCGCGATAGCCCGCGCCCTGGAAATAGGTCAATTCAATCACGGCGCGGTGATTGGCAGAGAGTGCCTCGACCGCCTCGCCAAGCACGCGACGCAACTGCAGCTGCAGCATCTCGTCCTTCGGCTCGCGCTGGTCGGGGCCGAGCAGATCGTCGAGCGAGCCGTCCAGGTCGACCGGGTCGTTCACGTCGCGCAATGCCTTGAGCGCCTTGCGATAGGCGATCGCGAATATCCATGTGGATACCTTGGAAGCATGGTTGTACTTCTGCGCATTGCGCGCCACCACGAGCATCGTGTCGTTGAGGACCTCCTCAACCAGCTCGGGGCGCCGCATCATGCGGTCGAGAAATCGGGTCAGGCGCGGGAAATAGCTGCGATAGAGCGTCTCGAAAGCGCGCAGGTCGCCTGCGACGACGCGTTCGATCAGCGCCACGTCCTCGGCGTTGACCGTGCCCTGTGGTACGTCCTGTGCCGGCTTGTCGAATTTTCGCAGCATTTGCTCGCCCCCGTTTCCCGGTGGATTCCCGCGCGGGCCGAAACGGTTCAAAGCCCGGGCAGCCTTCGCGCGCGGTGAACCCTGCCCACGCTTTCGGGAATAGACCGACAGCATCGCGTAAAGCGGGGCCCGCGTGCCGAATCGTCGCCGATCAATAGAGGAAAGCATCATGCGAAATTATGTTACCGCAATGTTGGGGTTGTTTCTTTGTTTCGCCAACGGCGCGGCCATCGCTGCCAACGTGAACGTGACCGTCGGGCCCAGCGGCAGCGATTCGTTCTCGCCGGCCAACGTGACGGTCAACGCGGGCGACACCGTGACGTTCACCTATTCGGGCGGCTCGATGCCGCACAACGTGGTGTCGGACGGCCTGTTCCGCTGCGCCAAGGGCTGCGACGGTGCCGGCGGCAACGGCAATGCCTCGAGCAGTTCGTGGAGCGCGCAGGTGACGTTCAACACTCCCGGTGCATTCAACTATTACTGCGAGATCCATGGCACGCCGACTGCGGGCATGCACGGCAGGGTCACGGTCAACGGCGCCGCGCCTACACCCGACTTCGGCGTCGGCGCGGACAGCGGGACAGCGAGCATCACCCAGGGCGGCAACGCCGCGGTCGGCATCACCGTGACGCCGCAGAACGGCTTCAACGGCAGCGTCGGCTACGCGGCCTCCGGCCTGCCGGCGGGCGTGACCGCGTCGTTCGCCAACGACAGCGCGACGCACGCGACGATGACCCTCACTGCCGACGGTAGCGCAGCAGTCGGCACTTCGAACGTGACGATCACGGCGACGTCCGGCAGCCTCGCGCATACGACTTCGGTCGCGCTGACCGTCGTGGCTTCGTCGCCGACATTCTCGATCGCGCGCGGCATCACGGGTTCCTGGTACAACCCCGCGCAGTCAGGGCAAGGTTTCAACGTCGAGGTTCTTCCGGGTAACACGTTCGTCGCGTTCTGGTACGTGTTCGACGACACCGGCAAGAACCTCTGGCTCACGGGCGCCGGTGGCTACGGTGGCAACTCGGTGACGCTGAACATGACCGCGACGAGTGGCGGCGCGTTCCCGCCGGCGTTCGACCCGACCAAGATCGCGCGCAACCCGTGGGGCACGCTGACGCTGACGTTCAGCGACTGCAACAACGCGGTCGCGAGCTGGACGAGCAACGACGCCACCCAGTTGCGCTTCCCGAACGGAACGATGCCGATCAAGCGCCTGACATCGGTGGACACGCTCGCCTGCCCCTAGTCTTGCGCATGCGATCCGCGGCTGCCGATTCCGGTGCAGGCAGCCGCGGGAGCGATAGCAGTGTTGTCGCACCGGGTTACTGTCATGAGGTATGCGCCATGTCCGCCAAACTCACTTTCCTATTGCGCTGGATGTTGCTGCTCTGCGCAGCACCCGCGTTCGCCGCCAACTACAGCATCATGGTCGGAGGTCAGACCGACGACGGCGGCTACGGCGGCTACGGCGGCGGCACGACGTACCTGCTGATGTTCTCGCCATCCACCATCACGATCAATGTCGGCGATAGCGTCACGTTCACCAATTCGGGTGGCACGCACAATGTGGTCTCCGACACCGCGGGACTATTCCGTTGTGCGAACGGCTGCGACGGCGCGGGCGGCAACGGCAACCCGAGTCCCGACGGCTGGACTTCGACCGTCACGTTCAACCAGGCCGGCACCTTCGGTTTCCACTGCGACGTGCACGGCGCGATGGGCATGCGCGGCAGCGTCACGGTCAATGCGCCCGCGGCCGACCCAACCTTCGCGATTTCCCCCGGCATCACGGGCTCGTGGTACAACCCCGCCCAGTCGGGACAGGGATTCAACGTCGAGGTACTGTCGAACAATCTGTTCATTGCGTTCTGGTATGTGTTCGACTCGAAGGGCAACAACCTCTGGCTTACCGGCACCGGCAACGCGAGCGGCGACACGGTCGTCGTGAACCTCGTGCAGACGAACGGCGGCTTCTTCCCGCCGAATTTCGATCCGACCAAGATCACGCGCCCGCAGTGGGGTACGGTCACGCTGAAGTTCAGCGACTGCAGCAACGGCACTGCAACGTGGACACCGAGCGATACGACGAATTTCGCGGCCGGCACGATGCCGGTCAAGCGGCTCACGAGCGTGGATGGACTGGCCTGCCCATGAAGATGAAAATCGCAAAATTTCGCTACAGTTCGTCGGTGATGCGTTCGCTGATCCGCATCGCGGGGGGCGCGGCATTCGCGCTCCTCGCCTGCCTCGATGCCGCTCATGCGGTCGACGTCGGTGCGATGGCGCCGGACTTCACCTTGCCGACGCTCGGCGTCATGGGACCGATGCGGTTATCCAGCCTGCGCGGCAAGATCGTACTCGTCGATTTCTGGGCGTCGTGGTGTGCGCCGTGTCGCGAGGCGATGCCGCAGTACGAGAAACTCTACTATCAGGCCCGCCGCGACGACTTCGAAATCATCGCGGTCAACCTGGACGAAGAACGCGAGGACGCCGTCGACTTCCTCGCGGTGCATCCCGTGACGTTCCCGATCGCGCTCGATCCGGCCGGCAGCGTGCCGCCGACATTCGGTCTCGTCGGCATGCCGAGTTCGTACCTGCTCGACCGCAACGGCGTCGTGCGCCTGCGCTACCAGGGTTTCAAGGCGAAAGACCTCAAGGCGCTGCGCGAACAAATCCACAAACTCTCCGGAACGCCTGCCAATGGCTCGTAATCGCATCCGACTGATTTTTTCGTGCATCCTGCTCGCGACGCTCGCTGCGTGCGCGACGAAGCCCGTGCAACCGTGGGAACGCGCGCGACTGGCGCGCTGGGACATGCGCTGGGATCCGGACCAGACGCAGGCCGGGCTCAGCGACCATGCCTATTTCAGCAAGGAAGGCTCGGGCGGGCGCATCGGCGCCGCGGGTGGTGGTTGCGGATGCAACTGATGCCCGATCGTGCGGCGCGCCGCCCTGACCTTCGCGGAGCGCGCACATGAAGCGCCCCTCCGCCTCGCTTTCCGCACTGCTCGGCGCCGCCGCGGCGCTGCTGCCCCGCCACCCACGCCGGCGCCGCGAGCACCGACGAGGCGACGACGCTCGCGAGCTATCGCTTCTCGGACTACGACGAAGATGCGCTCGCGCCGTCCAGCGTGATCGGCGACGGCAGGCGCTATCACGTGCTGTCGCAGGAACTCGACATCGACAGCAAGCTCGCCGACGGCCAATACGGGCTCAAGGTCAACGCAACGCACGAGGTGATGAGCGGCTCGTCGCCGTGGTTCGTGCTGCCCGACCAGCACGGCCGCCCGATCCAGGTGCTCAGCGGCGCGACGATCAAGGATCACCGCAGCGCGCTGAGCGCGGCGTTCACGACCGATCCGACGACGAGCACGAACACGACCTACAGCGCGTCCTACTCGGCCGAACGCGACTACAGCGCCATCGCCGCGGGTGTCGAGCGCAGCCAGGCCCTGTCCGGCATGCTGACGCTGGGTTACGGCGGCAGTTTCTCGCACGACCTGATCGAGCCGACCGACGCCATCGCCTACAACCGCATCCAGCGGGCGACGAAAAATACGCGTCTCGGGATTCACGAGTCTCGCCTGGGTACTCGACAAGTCGAGCGTGCTGCAGGCCGGCGTGCAGCTCAACTATCGAGCATGGCTACCTGACCGATCCGTACAAGCTGTACTCGTACGGCGACGGGCTCGTCCCCGAACAACGCCCGGACGCCCGCGCACAGGGCGCCGCACTCGTGCGCTATCGACGTTCGTTCGCCGACATCGACGCCGCGCTGCATCTCGACTACCGCTACGCACTGGACAGCTGGGGCGTGCACTCGCACACGGTCGAAGTATCGTGGTACCAGGGCTTCGGCAACGGCTGGCGCGTCGTGCCGGCGCTGCGCTACTACAGCCAGGCCGCCGCGCGCTTCTATTCGCCGTTCGCACTCGTCGCCGACGGGCGCAACTACTACTCGAGCGACTACCGCCTCGGCACGTTCGGCGCGTTCTCGACGAGCGTCAACCTGCGCAAGGCGCTCGGTCGCTGGGAACTCAGCCTCGGCGTCGAGCGTTACCACAGCGCGCAGGGTCTCGCGCTCGACGGCAGCAATGCGGCCGTGCCGGCACTCGTCGATTTCTGGCGCGCGTATGCGGGATTCGACATCGGCTTCGACTAGCGTCGATACTGCGCGCATGCGCCTGTACCGCTTCGCGTTTTCGAGCATGGGTTGCCCGTGCGAAATCCAGCTCGAGGCGCCGGACGAGGCGCTGCACGCGGCGGGCGTTCGCCGCGGCGCGCGCCGAGGTCGACCGCCTCGACGCCAAGTATTCGCACTATCGCAGCGACAGCTGGCTCGCGCGCGCGTGCGCGGGCGCCGGCGATCGCGCATGCGATCGACGTCGATGCCGAAACCGCCAACCTGCTCGATTTCGCCGCGACGCTGCACGCACAGAGCGGCGGCCTGTTCGACATCACGGCGGCGCCGCTGACGCGGCTCTGGGACGGCCGCAACAACCGCATACCGACCGCGGACGAGATCGCCGCGCGCGCTCGCGCTTGTCGGCTGGGAGCGGATCGACTGGCGCCGGCCGCGGCTGCGCCTGCCGGTCGCGGGCATGCGTCTCGACTTCGGCGGCATCGTCAAGGAATACGCGGCGGACCGCGCGGCGGAGTGCTGCCGCGCCGCCGGCGTCGTGCATGGCGTGATCGATCTCGGCGGCGACCTCGCGGTCGTCGGCGCGCATCACGATGGCCATCCCTGGCTGGCCGGCATCAAGCTGCCGAGCGATCCGGGTGTTCCTTGCGCGAACGTCGAACTGCTGCGCGGCGGCCTCGCGACGAGCGGCGACTACGAGCGCGTGCTCGTGATCGACGGCAAACGCTACTCGCACATCGTCGATCCGCGCAGCGGCTGGCCGATCGAGAGTTTCGCGAGCGTCAGCGTGATTGCAGACAGCTGCCTCGTCGCAGGCGCGGCGTCGACGCTCGCAATGCTGCTCGGCGCGGGCGAAGGCGCAGCCTACCTCGAAGGCCTCGGCCTGCCGCATCTCTGCATCGATCAGGCCGGCCACACGAGAGGCTCGATCGCGCGCGTCTAGTCTGCGATCGGCTCCGCCAGTTCCCGCGTCCTGCGCAGGCGCCATGCGACCCATGCCGCACAGGCTGCAGCGCACGCGGACAGCATCGCGAGCGCCGAATTCGTGACGCCGAACTCGCGCAGGATCTGGATCGTCGCGACGACGACCACATCGCCGAGGCGCCAGATCGCCGTATCAATGAAACCCTTCGCCTTATAGCGCGTCTCACGGTCGACGCGCGTGTAGAGACTGTCGGTCGCGGGCTTGTTTGTGCCGTAGCTGCCAGCGCGCGTGATCACGAGCGCGGCTGCGACCGCGAGCGGCTGGCCGACGAGTGCGAGCGTGACCAAGGTCAGCGACTTGACGATCTCGGTGCTGACAACGGTCGATACCGGACCATACCGCGTCAGAACGATGCGCGTCACGACGATCTGCAGCAGCGCCATGAGCACGTTGGTCGCGAGATCGACGCTCGCGTAGAACTCGGTGCGTGCGGTGTTGTCGGGGTAGTACTGATGGCCGACGTCGGTCTGCAGGTTGTACAGCACGGTGCCGACGCAGTCGCCGAGCACCATCAGGATCGCCAGACGACGCAGGAACGGCGACATCGCGACGAGCTTGGCGCCCGCCCAGAATCCACCGCCGATCACGGCCTCGTTGCGCGCGCCGTCCTGCGCAACCGGGTAGCGACGCGACCAGGCGATGAGGCCGAGAATGCAGATCACCGCGGCGGCGAGCATTGCTGCCGCCACGCCGAGCAGCGCGGCGACGCCGATCTCGCGCACGAGCCACTTGGTCAGGAGCGGCCCGACGATCGAGCCCAGTGCGCCGCCGAATGCGACGATGCCGAACAGACGATGCGCCTGGGTCACGCTGAAAATATCGGCGACGAAGCTCCAGAACACCGCGACGACGAACAGGTTGAACACGCTGAGCCAGACGAAGAACACCTCGCCCAGCGCGCGCTGGTCGAGTGGCCCCTTGCCCTGGAACGCGGGAATGAACGCGAGCAGGTTGAGGATGAAAAAAACATATACGAGCGGAACGAAGCGCTTGCGCGGAAACCTTGCGACGAGCCATCCGTAGACCGGAGTCAGCACGAGCGTCGTCGAGGAACGTCGCCGTATAGAAAGACAGCAGCACGCTCGACCCGGACGCCGCGGCGAGCTGTTCGCGCACGGGCCGCAGCACGTAGTACGCAGCGAGCACGAGGAAGAAGTACGCGAATGCCAGACGCGAGTGCGGGCCACTCGTGACGCTCGACGCCGGTGATCTTCGCGGCGGTACTGTGAGACGGCGTGGCGGCTGAGCTCAAGTTGCGGTCCGACATGACAAGGGCCGAAGCGTAACATGCTCGTGCGCCGGCTCGTACGGCTGCGCGTACGGCGCGAAACCGGTCCTGCAATCCGCGACGCGAGTGGCACGGCACGCGCGCGCGATGATCGCGTATGCTGCGCAACATGTCGCCGACGCTCAGCCGCGATCCACATCTTTCCGCTGAAGTCCTGTGCGCCGCTGCCGCTCGCGAGCGCGCACGTCGGCACGCGCGGCTTCGACCACGACCGCCGCTGGATGGTGATCGATGCCGACGACGCGTTCGTGACCGGACGCGACGAGCCGCGCCTGACATTGATCCGCGCGCTGCCGGACGACGGTGCGCTCACGCTCAACGCACCCGGCATGCCGGAGCTGCGCGTCGCGACGCCGACCGCCGACGCAGCGCGCGTCGCGACGGCCGTCTGGGGTGCCGCGGTCACGCCGCGCTCGGCAGGCGCCGATGCCGATGCCTGGATCAGTACCTTCCTCGGCCGCGCGTGCCGTCTCGTGCACATGGATGCGGACTGCCATCGCGCGGTCAAGGCGAAATACGATGGACGCTACGGCCAGTGACGGCGATGAGGTCAGCTTCGCCGACGCGTTCCCGTTGCTGCTGATCTCGCAGGCCGCACTCGACCTGCTCAACTCGAAACTCGCGAGGCCCGTGCCGATGCTGCGCTTCCGGCCGAATCTCGTCGTCGCTGGCACGACGGCCGCACGCCGAGGACGGCTGGAAGCGCATCCGCATCGGGACGGTCGAGTTCGATCTCGTGAAGGCGTGCACGCGCTGCGTGTTCACGACGGTCGACTTCGAGCGCGGCGAGCGCGATCCGTCGGGCGAGCCGCTGCGCACGCTGATCGGCTACCGGCGCAGCGACGACGGCGTCACGTTCGGCCAGAACCTCATCCCGCGCGGTCACGGCGTCGTGCGCGTCGGCGATGCCGTTAGCGCGATCGAATAGACGACCCGGTATTCTGGTTTGAAATTTGCTTGTCCGTTCGTGGCGAAGTTTCGAGCCACGAATGGCAATCCACCCGCCTGTTCACCATCGATACCCGACAGAAAATTTCACAAAATGGACCGCTACGGAAAATTTGGTGGTCGTCTGGTCTGAAATTCTCTTTTCGTTCGTGGCGAGATATCGAACCACGAACGGAATCCAGTCATGGCTGTTCGCCGTTCGATACCTCAGGCGAACGGAAAATTTCCGCGTCGGTTGCCGCATGCTGCAATGCGGTGGAGCATCTGCTCTAGGCGCTACGCTTAGCCTCGCCCGACCTCCGAATTCGCACCCTTTTGATGACCTACGACTATGTGATCGTCGGCGCCGGCTCGGCCGGCTGCGTGCTCGCCAACCGCCTCAGCGAGAACGCGCACAAGCGCGTCTTGCTGCTCGAAGCAGGCCCGCGCGACTGGCATCCGTTCATCCACATGCCGGCCGGCCTCGCCAAGCTCGTCGGCAACAAGGGCGTCAACTGGGACTACCACACCGAACCCGAGCCGCAGCTGGGCAATCGCCGGCTCTGGTGGCCGCGCGGCAGAGTGCTCGGCGGCTCGAGTTCGATCAACGCGATGTGTTACATCCGCGGCATTCCTTCGGACTATGACGAGTGGGCGCACGCCACTGGCGACGCGCGCTGGGGCTGGAACAATGCGCTCGAATATTTCAAGCGTGCGGAAAGCAACACGCGCGGCGCCGACGACCTGCACGGCGCGGGCGGACCGCTGCACGTGCAGGACCTGCGCTACCACAGCGCGCTGACCGACGCGTTCATCGAAGGCGCGCAGAGCTGCGGCCATCCGCTCAATCGCGACTTCAACGGCGCGCAGCAGGAAGGCATCGGCCTCTATCAGGTCACCCAGAAGAACAGCGCACGTTGCTCGACTGCGGTCGGCTACCTGCGTCCGGCGCAGGACCGCTCGAACCTCAGCGTGCGTACGCGAGCGCGCACCGAGCGCGTGCTGTTCGACGGCCATCGCGCCGTCGGCGTCGACTATCGGCATCACGGCCGCCTGACGCGCGCGGAAGCGAAGGAAGTGATTCTCTGCGGCGGCGCGATCAACTCGCCGCAGTTGCTGATGCTGTCGGGCATCGGCCCGGCCGATCACCTGCGCGCGCACGGCATCCGCGTCGAAGGTGACCTGCCCGGCGTTGGCGCGAACCTGCAGGACCATCTCGACATCTGCACGCTGCAGCAGTGCACGCAGCCCGTCAGCTACGACCGCCTCAACGACGTCGCGGTGCTGTTCAAGTACCTCACACGCCGCGACGGACCCGGCACGTCGAACATCGCCGAAGCGGGCGGCTTCGTGCGCACGAAACACGCGAACGACGAACGCTGCGACCTGCAGCTGCATTTCATCCCCGCGTTGCTCGACGACCACGGCCGCAATCGCCTGCCCGGCTACGGCTTCACGATGCACGCCTGCATGCTGCGGCCGCGGAGCCGCGGCGAGATCCGCCTCGCGTCTGCCGATCCGTCGGCGAAGGCCGCGATCCGCCCGAATTATCTGAGCGACGTCGAGGGCTACGATCTGAAGATCCTCGTCGAGGGCGCGAAACTGTCGCGCCAAATCTTTGCCGCGAAGGCATTCGACACCTATCGCGGCGCCGAGATCTTCCCCGGCGCGTCGACGCAGAGCGACGAGGACATCGTGGCGTTCATCCGGCGCAAGGCCGAAACGGTGTATCACCCCGTCGGCAGCTGCCGCATGGGCAACGACGACGGTGCGGTCGTCGACCCGGAACTGCGCGTGCGTGGCGTGTCGGGCCTGCGCGTCGTCGACGCATCGGTGATGCCGTCGCTCCCCGGCGGCAACACGAACGCGCCGACGATCATGATTGCCGAACGCGCGGCGGAGCTGATCGCGGCCGCGTAGCAGCAAAGAAAACGGGGCGCCCGGTCAGGCCGCCAACTCAAGCTGCGGCGGCAGCGGGCAGTGCAGCGCCGCGCAGATCGTGCGCAGCATTTCCGCCTCGCTGACCGCGACGACGCCGTCGGCGCCGATCGCACGTGTGAGCCCGCGCACGACGAGTTCTTTTCCGGCCGGCTGCAGCTGGTCGAGCTTGGGCAGCGCGCGGTCGAGTACCTGTGCGAAATCCTGCGGCGGCCGGTACACGTCGATCGAATCGGGCAACACCTCATTCATGCCGAGCAGGTACGCACGCTCGGCTTCGCCTTCGTCCTCGTTGCCGTAGCGCGCGACCGTGGCGATCACGGCCGTGACTTCGCCGATGCAGTCAGTCAGCTTGTTGTTCCCGGCGCTGCGCGCCTTCGACGGGTCCAGCGCCTCGATCACCTGTATCGAAATCAGTTTGACGAGACAGTATTCGCCGAGCTGCACGCGACCGTCGGCCTGGACCAGATCGTTGAGCGCCATGAGGAAAGTCTGCAGCTGCGGACGCGTCTGCCTGCGCAGCGCGGGGAATGCGAGCTGCGCAAGCGGCAGGCGTTGCATCGGATGCAGGCGGTCGACCTCGGCCGCGGCCTTTTGCACGCCGGCGCGCGCCGCCGCGTCGTAGTACTTCTCGATCCTCGCCAGCTGCTTCTCGCGCAGATCAGCATCCGTGTCGAGGGCGAGCGCAAGGATCACATGGCCAGCGCTGTCGGGCGCGTAGGCGAGCGCGCGCAGATCCGTCGCTATCGTCGTGTGGATCGCGTTTGCCGCGGCGTAGTCGTCGGAACCGGGCTGCGCAACCTGCCCGACGACCTTGTTCGCCGTCAGCGTGATCGCCGCGTCGAATTGCGGCAACGAGCCTCTCGCCGTCGCAGTCGCTGTCGCGCGCGGCTACAGCGGCGGCACCTGCCGGCGCGAGCATGCCGAGTGTCGAGCCTTCGTCGTCATCCGCGTTCGGCGCCGATGCGGGCTCGCTCATGATCTTCGCGATCTGTTCGAGTTCGCGCGGATCGAAATCGGGCTCGATCGCGCGGATGCGCTCGTGCAGCGGCGGGTGCGTGGCGAACAGGGCGGAATAGCCGACGCCATCGCCGAACAGCATGTGAGCGACTTCCTCGCCGTCCTTGGCCGACAGCTTCGAGCCTTCCGGAAGCCCACTGATCTTTTTCAGCGCGCCCGAGATTCCGCGTGCCTGGCGCGTGAACTGCACGGCCGATGCGTCGGCGAGAAATTCGCGCTGCCGCGAAATGCCCGCCTTGATGAGCCGGCCGAAGAACAGCGCCGATCGAACCGACGATCAGGATCGCGATGCCGAGCGCGACCTGCCAGCCCGAGTCGCGGTCGCGGCCACTCCACTCGATCATCTTGCGTCCGACGATGGCGATCACGATGATGCCGAACAGCACGCCCATCAGGCGGATGTTGAGGCGCATGTCGCCGTTGAGCACGTGACTGAACTCGTGCGCGATCACGCCCTGCAGCTCTTCGCGGTTGAGGCGTTCGAGGGTGCCACGCGTGACCGTGACTGCCGCGTCCGACGGCGTGTAGCCCGACGCGAAGGCGTTGATCGACGTTTCGTTTTCGAGCACGTAGACCTGCGGCACCGGCACGCCCGAGGCGATCGCGATCTCCTCGACGACGTTGTGCAGGCGCTTGTAGGCGAAGTTCGCTGCCATCTGCGGATCGTTGAGATCGACCAGCGTCGCGCCGAGCTCGCGCGCAACGACGCCGCCGCCCGCGCGCAGCGACGAAATCTTGTACAACATCGACACGCCGATGATCGCAAGCACGACGAGCGTCGATGCGACCAGCGCCCCGCTGTTCGGATGAAGCGCCGCGGGCGCAACGTGGCGGTTGTCGCTGCCGCCGAGGCCAATGGCGATCGCGACGACGAGATCGACCGCCGCGACGATGCAGATCACGGCGACGATGAACAGAATCAGCATGCGTCGCGTCTGCGAACGTGCCTTTTCCTGCTGGGCGAAGAAGTTCATGCCGGCGTGCGAACGGTCAGGAGCGGGCGATCGACGAACCGGCGAACCGGCGCGTTGAGCGCGGAAAGCCCCGCCTGCCGCGCGTTGCGCGCGGGCAGAGCGGGCGCACCGCTTGCCCGGGCCCGGCGTTCAACGCGACCATCTGGGCGCTCGTTCAGCTGAACGAGACTTTGACGGCCTTGCGTACTTCGGCGCTCTCGACTTCCCAGGGCGTCGCCGGCGCGAAATTGAACATGTTCGCGACGATCGAGCTCGGAAAGACTTCGCGCTTGTTGTTGTAGAACATGACGCCGTCGTTGTAGGCCTGGCGGGCGAACGCGATCTTGTTCTCGGTCGAGCTCAGCTCTTCCGAGAGCTGCATCATGTTCTGGTTGGCCTTGAGGTCGGGATAGCTCTCGGCGACCGCGAACAGGCGCCCGAGCGTCGCGGTGAGCTGATTCTCGCCGCCGGCGAGCTGCTGCATCGCGGCAGGGTCACCCGGGTTGCCCTTGGCGGCGGCAAGACCGCTCATCGCCGCGCCGCGCGCCGCGGTCACGGCCTCGAGCGTCTGGCGCTCGTGTTGCATGTAGGTTTTCGCGGTCTCGACGAGGTTCGGGATCAGGTCGTAACGGCGCTGCAGTTGCACATCGATTTGTGAGAACGCGTTCTTGAAACCGTTGCGGGCAGTGACAAGGCCGTTGTAGATCCCGACGGCCATGAAGCCCACTACCACGACAATAGCGAGCAGAATCAGCAGAGTCATAACAACTGTCTCCGAAGTTGGCGCTAGAATGTTTCCCCGTGCCAAAAGAATAGCACGGGTGTGGGGAAGCATCCGCGCAGCATCAACCAAGGGATTGCCACTCCCACGACAATAATATGTTGTTACAGAATCTAGCGATTACATTCACCTTACTGTTCTGTCTGCCCGCCCATGCCGCCGACGCGCGCCATCCTCGCGCCGCAGCAGCGGCGGCGGCGACTCAACCGCCGGCCGCCGAAGACGAAGGCTCCGAACCGACGGCGTCCGCCAGAGGATCGTCATCGCGAACCGCCGGCGACGTCGCTGGATCGGTACGCGAGTTCGATGCGCTGCTCGACCGCGTCGAAAGCTCCGGCCAGGTAGCGGGACTCGCCGTTGCGGTCGTAAAGGACGATCACGTCCTGATACAGCGAGGCATCGGGTACGCCAACGCGTCGACCGGGGCACCGGTCACGCCGGATACCGTTTTCCGTCTCGCCTCACTGTCGAAGGCCTTCGCGAGCGCGCTCGCCGGTCTGCTGATCGAGGATGGCGTCTTCGGCTGGGACACGCACGTCACCGACGTCGTGCCCGCGTTCGAACTGATGGACGTCAATGCGAGCAACAAGCTGACCGTGCGCGACATTCTGAGCCAGCGCGTCGGCCTGCCGCACAATACCTACGACAGGCTGCTCGAAGCGGATGCACCGTATCCGCAGCTCGTCGACCGTCTGCGCGAGGTGCCGCTCACGTGCGAGGTCGGCGAGTGCTACGGCTATCAGAACATCACCTATTCGCTGATCGGCGACGTCATTTACGCGCGCACCGGTGACTTCTTCGCGCATCAGGTAGAGAAGCGACTGTTCCACCCCCTCGGCATGCTCACGGCGACTTATGGTCGCGAAGCGCTCGAGTCGAGCAAGAGCTGGGCGCGCCCGCACGCGCGCGTGCGCAGCGGCTGGGTACCGTTCGATCCGCGCGACGCGTACTACCATGTCGCGCCGGCCGCAGGCGTCAATGCGAGCATCAAGGACATGACGCAGTGGCTGATCGCGCAGATGGGCGGTCGTCCCGACGTGCTGACGCCCTGCATTGATCGACACGCTGCACACGCCGCAGATCCCGACGCCTTTCGAAGGCCACATCGCACCGTGGCGGCGCATACGCGTCACCGACGCGCAGTACGCGCTGGGCTGGCGCGTGTTCGACTATTCCGGCGAGACACTGATCTTCCATGCGGGCGCCGTGAAAGGCTACCGCTCGATCATCGCGTTCTTTCCGAAGTCGCGCTTCGGGACGGTGCTGCTGTGGAACTGCGAATCGGCGTTGCCGGTAGGCCTGTTGCCGATGCTGCTCGACCGGTATCTCGGCCTGCCGGAAGTCGACTGGGCGGGACTCGACGCACCTGCTCCCGCGCAACGGCGCGCACACCTCGCGAGCGGGACCAAGGCCGCCCGTCGCTGAACCCCGCCTAGGTCGTCGCCGTAGCGCGCGTCGCGACGAATCCAATGGGGATCAGATCCAGCACCGAAGGCTCGTACGCCGAGGCGTTGCGGTCACTGACGGACTCGCGAGCCGGCCGCCCACAAAAAAACCCATCGCCCGCTCGTGGCGATGGGTTTTCATTGGCTGATCGTCAGAGTTTGAACTCGATGCGCGTGCGGACCGCCTGTTCGGCAGGTTTGCCGTTTTCGAGACGCGGCTGGAAGACCCAGCCCTGCACTGCACGCAATGCCGCGGCGTTGAAGATGCGCGGCGGCGTCGCGGTGACGACCGACGCATCCTTCACCTTGCCGTCCGCGCTGACGGTGAACGCGACTTCGACCCAACCCTCCTGGCGGTTGCGTGCGGCGTCGGACGGGTACACCGGACTGACGCGATTGACGAGCTTCGCCCCTCGCGTCTCGGCACCACTCGCTGCCGCGGCGGCGGGCGCAGGCGCAGGCGCGGGTGCGGCGGCGACGGTTGCAGGCGCAGGCGCGGGCGCCGCTGCGGCAGGCGCCGGGGGCGGCGCTGACGCGGGCGCCGCGGCGGTGGTCGTCGGCGTCGTTGTCGGTGTCGGCGCAGCTGCGGTGGCCGGCGCGTTCGCCGGCGCGGCCTTCGCCGCTGCGAGCGCCTTCTCTTGCGCCTGCTGTTTGTCCTTGTCGGTATCGACCTGCTTTTTCTTGAGATCGAGCTTGCCACGCAGGATCGTCAGTGCGTAATTGTTCGGATCGGCCTTGCCCATGAGCTCGATCGCACGCTTGCCTTCCTCGAGCTGGCCCGCGTTGATCTGCTGCTCGATCGCGCCGGTCGCCATCGGGAACATCTCGCGCAGGCCATCGCGCGCCGCGTTGTTGTTCGAATCCTTGTCGAGGACCGCGAGGTAGAACTCGGCCGCGTTGTTGCCGGGCGGCGCGACGAAGCGGGAGTCGGCGAGCGCACTGCCGGCGCGCTTGAGCAGTTCGGAGACGCTCAGCGACTTCAGCGGAGCGGGCTCGCCGGCCTGGTCCGGCGTCGCTGCTGCGGGCGCTGTCGCGCGCGGTGGCCTTCGCCGCATCGGTCTTGGCCGGCTGTGCGACGGTTTTTGCCGCCTGATCGTCACTCTTACCACACGCGGCGATGAGAGCCGCGGCGATCGCCAGTGCGAGAAGCTTGCTTCCCGAGCCAATTTTGCTGACCTTGCCAGCCATGTTGCACCCCCTATTCTTCAAACCGTGATGTGTATCACCCGTTGCGCGCGGATTCCATGATCGGAATCATGCTTCTGCGGCTCGCAGCGGAAGAGACGTCCGAAACTTTGGTCGCGGACGTCCAACAACTCTAAGCAAAATTGATGCCGAATGCGATCATGATTCGATCGGAATCTTGATCAGCGTCTGCAGCTGCTCGACCGGCGTGCTGCCGGGGTCGCTCACGTACTCCGAGATCAGTCGGTCCTTCGGCTTCAGACCCATCACGGCGAGCCACGCATAGGCCTTTGCGATCGTGTCTGTGATCTTGTCGTAGCCGCCGATATGGGTGAACTGGATCACTTTTCCCGCGTAGGTCGTGCCGGCCTTGATGTCACCGGTCGGCGCGACGTCGTTCGCCGCGACCGTGATCGCCGCGTCGAATTTCCAGCCGACGGCCTTGTCGTAGCTGTTCGTGATGGTCAGCGGCGCACTCTGCATCGCAAGCTTGTTTGCCTGCGAGGAACTCACCGATCTGACGATATGCGGCAGTCAGTGCCGCTTTTGCGCTAGCGTCGTCCGTCACCGGGCCGCCGCTGACGTAGTAGATCTTCTGCGCAGCGAGATCGACGGCTTCGCCATCCACGCCTGTGATGTCGGCAGCCGGGAACGTCTCGACGAGCGTCTTCAGTTTCGCGAGGCCTTTCTCGTAGTCCTTGCCGACCATCGAATCCATCATGAGGCCGAAGTAGCGGCCGACGAGGCTACCCTCGAAGGACTGATCGAGCGTCCAGGTGACCTTGCTGCCCTGTCCCGCCGGTGAGAGATGGAACTCGGCAGTCGGCCGACCCATGTCGCCGAAATCGAGTTGCAGCTTCAGCGACTCGTTCGCCTTGGCGGCGACGATCTCCTGGCTGCCGCTGCCGACGTCCTTGTTGCCGGCCCAGTCGAACTTGGCGCCGACGCCCGTGGCCGGACCGCTGAACGTGTACTTCGCGTTCGGATCGAGATCGAACCAGGGCGACCAGGCACTGAACCGGTGAGGATTGTTGAGTACGCCGAACACCTCGGAGGGCGGACGATCTATCGCCACCGATCTCTCGACGTGGGAAGTCTTTGGCAGGAAAAAAGCGACGGCAACGAGCGCCACGACGAGTATCGCGACGAGCGTCAGCAAGCCTTTGAGAAAACGCATGATCCAGCCTCCCCGGGGTCAAGATGCGATACGCGGCATCCTATGACAGCAACGCAAGCCTGGCTATCTAACGTCGCGTCCGCCAGGAATGCTTCTTTATAAGGACCGCGAAATGCGCGGTGGGCGGAGGACGATGGAGGGATCTTCGTTTAGAGCCTCTCCCCGTGCTGGGCAAGTCACGGGGAGAGGTAAACGGGGTACAGAAGTTTTTTGTTGCTTTACTGTTTCGAACCGGGCGCAAGCTCCGCGCCGGTGAACTCGTGGCCTTCGCGGCCACTGGTTTCGTGTTGCTTGTTGAAAGGGATACTGCGTTAGGTTGCGACTTACTTCTTCTTCGCGGTCTTCTTTGCAGTCTTCTTGGCCACTTTGGCCTTGGCGACTTTCTTCGCAGCTTTCTTAGCGGGTTTCTTTGCAGCTTTCTTCGTGGCCATATCGCGTCTTAGCTCCTCGTCAGTTGGTAGTAGTTGCCCAGTAAAAGCGTGCAGGAACGCTTCGCACAGCAAGTCGCTGTTCGTTGCGTGCCGAAGATTGTTCACTTGGCGGCGTGTGCGTTCGTCGGAGAGTAGTCGGAGCACGTGAAGCGGTATCGAGACCGTCACTTTTTTTACGGCAACTGCTTTGCTGCCGTGTTCGATGTATGGGACTACAAACTTCGCCGCCGTCATGGATTCCATGCGTACATGTGTAACGTTGGCGCAAAAATTATTGCGGAAGTGTTTAGCTGTCAACAGATTTGTGTTAACGCGCGGGGCGCGGAGCTCCCGCTCGCCGCCGCCGCCAACCCCCGTCACCGTCGCCGTCGCGCCCATCTCGCAAAACGTCGACTTCGGATGTAAAGACGTCTATACGTTTTTAGGCCGATTTACCAAATCGCCGAAACATTTCCTTCCCGTTCGCGACGCAATCCCGAAAAAGCACGATTTTATGCGGGTTTCAGCGAATATGATCGTCCCGCCATGATATATACATTATGCAAATGTATATTTATATAATTCCACGTCATTGAGAGATGACGAAAGATGCGATCGATGCGCGCGACCTGGAGTCGCGTGCAAAAAAAGACTCTGATCGACTGCTCGACGAGCGAAAAAAATTTTTTCGCTCGTCACTCCCGTCGAGACCTTTTTTTACTCGATTTGCGAGAATTTGCGAGAAATCGAAGCGCGCGAGCGTCTCTCGCACGATCGAAAAAAACCGCCAGCGGTTCGTCGCGAGAAGAAAATTTTCAGCTCAGCGCACGCCGAAGAGAGGAAGCGAAGCGATCGAGATCGTCGTCGGTTTTCGTTTCCGTGGCGCAGACGAGCAACGCGTTTTCGAACTCCGGATATTCCTCGCCGAGCGCGAAGCCGGCGACGATGTTGTCCTCGCGCGCGAGACGCTCGACGACGTCGTGTGCCGAACGCGGCAACTGCAACGCAACCTCGTGGAAGAACGGCCGCGAGAACAGCTGGGTCACGCCCGGGATCGCGCAGAGCCGGTCGCGCAACGCACGCGTGTTGCGCATGCTCGTGTTGGCGACGCGCGTGGCGCCTTCCGGGCCGAGCATCGCCATCGTGATCGTCGCCGCGGTGACGAGCAGGCCCTGGTTCGTGCAGATGTTGGACGTGGCCTTGGCGCGGCGGATGTGCTGTTCGCGCGCCTGCAGGGTCAGCGCGAATCCCTGCTTGCCGTCGAGGTCGGTCGTGCGGCCGACGATACGACCGGGCATCTGCCGCACGAGTTCCTGCTTGCACGCGAGGATGCCGAAGTACGGGCCGCCCGACGACAGCGGTACGCCGAACGGCTGGCCGTCGCCGCAGACGATGTCGGCGCCTTGCTTGTCCGAGCCCGTCGCACCCCATTCGCGCGGCGGCTTGAGGACGGCGAGCGACAGCGGGTTGACGACGCCGATCACGAGCGCGCCCTGCGCATGCGCCCAGTCGGTCAGCGCGTCGACGTCCTCGAGCGCGCCGAAGAAATTCGGCTGCGCGATCGCAAGCGCGGTGAACGCGCCGAAGTCCTGCTTGGCGAGCGCCGCGACATCGACGCCGCCGGTCTTCGCATCGACATCGATCTCGACGATCTCGATGTTCTGCAGATCGACGATCGTATGCAGCGTCTTGCGGTACGCCGGATGCACCGATTTCGGGACGAGCACCCTGCGCGGCCCCTTCTTCGCGCAACGCTCGGCCATCAGCACCGCTTCGGCGAGCGCGGTCGCGCCGTCGTACATCGACGCGTTGCTCACGTCCATGCCGGTGAGCCGCGTCATCATCGTCTGGTATTCGTAGATCAGCTGCAGCGTGCCCTGGCTCGCCTCGGCCTGGTAAGGCGTGTACGCCGAGTAGAACTCGCCGCGCGACACGATCGCCCAGACGGCGGCGGGAATGTGGTGCTCGTAGGCACCGGCGCCGCAGAAGTTGAGCGGCGTGCCGTCCTGCGCCGCGCGCGCCTTCATGAGACGCGTCACCTCGAACTCGTTCAGCCCGGGCGGCACCACCTTGAGCTGGTCGATCTTGAGCGCCGCGGGAATTTCGTCGAACAGGTCTTCGATGCGCGCGACGCCGATGGCCTTGAGCATCGCGCTGACGTCGGATTCGGAATGGGGGATGAAGGGCATGCGTGCGGACTCTGGGAAAACTCAAGCTTCGTCATTCCCGCGAAGGCGGAAGCGCTCTACAACAGCGGAGCTGGTCAATCCAGCGTCCTGTTCCCAAGTGCCGGCTGAAAGCGAAGGCGCTGGATTCCCGCTTTCACGGGAATGACGGCAATTGTGGAGGGCGGCCTGGCCGTCAGTGTTCTTCGTCTTCGATCGCCTCGGCGTAGGCGTCGGGATCGAGCAGTTCTTCCTGCTCTTCCGCGAGATTGCTCGGCTTGATGACGAAGATCCAGCCTTCGCCATAGGCGTCCTCGTTGATCGTCTCGGGCTTGTCGGCCAGCGCGGCATTGACCGCCACGACTTCACCCGACACCGGCGTGTAGACGTCCGACGCCGCCTTGACCGACTCGACGACGGCGCACGCATTGCCGACCTTGACGGTATCGCCGACGCTCGGCAGTTCGACGTAGACGAGATCGCCGAGCAAGACCCTGTGCATGGTCGGAGATGCCGACCGTGACGGTGCCGTTGTCCTCGATGCGCGCCCACTCGTGGGACTTCAGGAATTTCAGGTCGCCGGGAATTTCGTTCATGTCTTGAATCCTGGATGCGGGGCTGTTGCGAGGCAGGGTAGATAGTCAGCGAAGCGAGCAATTTTACACGGCCTTTCGGCCAAACAAAGCGATCGGGCCTAAATGCCTTCGCAGGCCTTGCCGTCGCGGACGAACGGATACTTGACGAGACGCACCGGGACGAGCTTGCCGCGGATGTCGACCTCGGCCTTGTCCGTCGTCCCGGCCGGCACGCGCGCGAACGCGATGGCCTTGGCCAGCGTCGGCGAGAACGTGCCGGACAGGATCTCCCCGTCGCCGTTTGCGGTCGCCACGCGCTGGCCGTGACGCAGCACGCCCTTGTCGTCCATCACGAGGCCGACGAGGATGCGCCCTATCCCTTTTGTCTTCTGCTCCTCGAGCGGCCCGCGGCCGATGAACGCCCGCCCCGGCTCGAGCGAGACGGTCCACGCGAGACCGGCCTCCCACGGCGTGATCGTCTCGTCCATGTCCTGGCCATACAGATTCATGCCGGCTTCGAGGCGCAGCGTATCGCGCGCGCCGAGGCCCGCCGGCGCGACGCCGGCGTCCTTCAAGCGATTCCACAATGAAACCGCCTGCGTCTCCGGCACGATGATCTCGTAGCCGTCCTCGCCGGTGTAGCCCGTGCGCGCGATGAAAAGATCATCGCCTTCGACCGCGACGAACTTGCCGATCTTGGCCGCCTTCTCGCGCGTCGCCGGCGTCAGCAGCGACTGCACCTTCGCGCGCGCGTTCGGCCCCTGCACGGCGATCATCGACAGGTCGGCGCGCTCGGTGACCTTCACGTCGAACGCCTTCGCCTGCTTCTCGATCCACGCGATATCTTTATCGTGGGTCGCTGCGTTGACGACGACGCGGAAGAAATCCTCGCTGAGGAAATAGACGATGAGATCGTCGATGACGCCGCCCTGCTCGTTGAGCATGCACGAGTACAGCGCCTTGCCGGACGTCTTGAGCTTGTCGATGCTGTTCGCGAGCAGATAGCGCAGGAACGCGCGCGTCTTCGCCCCGTGCAGATCGACGACGGTCATGTGCGATACGTCGAACATGCCCGCGTCGCGGCGCACGACGTGGTGCTCCTCGATCTGCGAACCGTAGTTGAGCGGCATGTCCCAGCCGCCGAAATCCACCATCTTCGCCCCGAGAGCGCGATGGGTGGCATTCAATATGGTCTGCTGCGTCATCAATCTGTCCTCGAAGCCAATGCGCTCGTCGGCTCATGCGTCGGGGGCGCCCCATCGTCGCCTGACGTGCAATACGCACCGGCGTCGGGGCTCCGCGGTCACACGCTTGATCGACCGAACGCGCCGTCTTCCCACCAACACATTGAAGACAGGCGCATCGTCGCGCGTCCTGAACGCCGCATTATCGCATGCCGGGAATAAAATCGTGCCCACGCCGATCTTGCTTGCATCCGCCACGCAAGAGGAGCCGCCATGTACCGTTTTCGCCATGAACTGCGCCGCGACGCGAACGAACAGCCCGATACCGACCTCGACCGGCGCCGCGCGCTGGGCTGCCTCGCCGCGTGGAGCGGCGCCGCGGTCGTCTGGACCGTCGCCGGCGGCGTCCCGCGCGCGTTCGCCGCGGGCGACCCCGGCAAGCAGGTCGGCGCGGGCGCGTTCTCGTTCGTGCAGATCAGTGACACCCACATCGGCTTCCACAAGGAGGCCAACCCCGATGTCGCCGGCAGCCTGCGCCGCGCGATCGCCGAAATCCACAGCCTGCCGCAGGCGCCCGCGCTCGTCGTGCACACGGGCGACGTCTCGCACCTGTCCAAGCCCGAGGAATTCGGCCAGGCGAAGGAAATCCTGCAGCGAACTGCGCGTCGACCGCGTGCACACGGTGCCCGGTGAGCACGACGCGCTCGACGACGGCCTGACCGGCTATCTCAAGATGTTCGATCACGACGGCAAGTCCCGCGCCTGGTACAGCTTCGATCAGGGCGGCGTGCACTTCATCGGCCTGTCGAACGTGCTCAACTTCAAGCTCGGCACGATGACCTCGCTCGGCGACGAACAGCTCGCGTGGCTCAAGCAGGACCTCGCCCACGTCTCGCGGTCGACGCCGATCGTCGTGCTCGCGCACATTCCGCTGTGGACGGTCTACGCGCAGTGGGGCTGGGGCACGGCCGATGCCGACCAGGCACTCGCGCTGCTGCGTCCGTTCGGCTCGGTGACCGTGCTCAACGGGCATATCCACCAGGTGCTGCAGAAGGTCGAAGGCCACGTCGCGTTGCACACCGCGATGTCGCTCGCCTACCCGCTGCCGAAGCCCGGCCAGGAAGGCATCGGCGAACCCGGACCGGTCAAGGTTCCCGCAGGCGAACTCGGCAAGCTGCTCGGCACGCGCCAGCTCACGGTCGTACGCGGCAAGCACGAGCTCGCGCTGATCGACACGCCGCTCGATCACGCCTGACCCGGAGAGAAAATCGATGCGCCTGTTCCATTCAATGCTGTCGTGTTCACTGTTGTCGTTTTCGGTCGCAGCCCATGCGTTCGCCGCCGACGCCCCGTCCATCCAGATCGAGAAATTCGCGTTCGCGCCGAAGGAGATCACGATCGCGCCGGGCACGAAGGTCGTATGGATCAACCACGACGAAACGCCGCACGCGGTCAGCGCGAGCGACAAGGCCTACGTGTCGAAGGCAATGGACACCGACGACCGTTTCGAGCACGTTTTCGCCAGCGAGGGCGATTTCAGCTACTTTTGTGTCCTGCATCCCTTCATGACCGGTATCGTCCACGTGCGCAAATGATCACGAGCGCCGCCAGCGGTTTCGTCGATGAGTTGGCGCAGCGTCATCTCGACGCCGCGTACAGTCTCGGCCGCTGGCTGCTCGGCAACGATCAGGATGCGGCCGATGCGGTCCACGACGCCTACCTGCGCGCCTCGCGCTCCGCCGGGACTTACGCGGGCGGCAACGCGCGCGCGTGGTGGCTCGCGATCGTGCGCAACTGCTGTCTGGCGCGCCTCGCGGGTCGCAGCAAGGAGCGACGCAACGTCGCGCTCGATGCCGCCCCCGACAACGTCCACCCGTTGCTGCCGCAGAGCGACGCGAACGAAGTCGAGGAACGGATCGATGCAGCGCAGCGCCGCGAACGCATGACCCAGTCGCTGCGCGAGCTGCCCGTCGAATTTCGCGAGACGCTGATCCTGCGCGAGATCGAGGAGTTGTCCTACCGCGAGATCGCCGATGTGCTGCAGGTGCCGATCGGCACGGTCATGTCGCGCCTCGCGCGCGGGCGCGCGATGCTGCAGAAGGCGCTGGCGGGCGCGTCCGCGCCGCACGCTGCGAAGGAGTCGTCGCATGGACTGTAAGACCGCACACGACCTGCTGCCGCTGTACTTCGACGGCGAACTCGATCGCGCGACGAGCCGCGAGTTCGAAGCGCATCTCGATGGCTGCGCCGATTGCCGCGCGGCGCTCGTCGGCCTCGACGAACTGCGCCGCGGCCTGCGCGAGGACGCGCCGCGTTATCGCGCGCCCGCCGACGTTGCGCGAGCGCATCGCAGACGTCGGCGAGCGCGAATGCGCATGCTGGCGCTGCCGCGAGCGCGCCCGCCGTCGAGTCGAAGCGCGCGTATCGCACGCCGTGCGCCGTTGCGCTTCGCGGCTGCCATCGCGCTTGCGTTCGCCGCGGGCGGTACGGCGGTGTCGCTGTGGCATTCGCCGCACGGGTCGGCACGTCGCGCGACACAGGTCGCGAACGACCTGTTCGCGAGCCACTGGCGCGCGCTCGCGGCAACCTCGCCGGTCGACGTCGTCTCGAGCGACCGCCACACCGTGAAGCCGTGGTTCGCAGGCAAGGTCGCCGATGCACCACTCGTGCAGGACTTCGCGGAGCAGGGTTTTCCGCTCGTCGGCGGCCGCATCGACTACGTCGGCAGCGCGCGCGTGCCGGTGCTGGTCTATCGGCACGGCCAGCACCTGATCGACGTGTTCGTGCTCTCGTCAGCCGATGCGACCGATCTGGACGCGTCGGTCGCGCGCAACGGCTATCTCATCGAAGCGACGCGGCTCGGCGACCAGCCGGCGGCGATCGTCACCGACATGGATGCGGGCGAGCTCGCGAAATTCGATCAGCTGCTGCAGCAGACGAAGTGATCAGGCATATTGCTCCTGCGCACTCACGAATGCGGACTGCAGAAATTGCGTATCGAGCGATTGCGCGTCGCGAAAGCAGCCTGGCGTCAGGCGGCGATCGCCTTCTCGAGCGCCGATGAGCGTCATGTAACCCGCATTCATCGCGAGCCAGACCAGGCAAAGCAACGCGTGGACGCGACGATTTTTCGACAGCGCCGAAATGCTCGCGATGATCAGCAGGCCGCGGCATGAAATAGATGTACTGCGCCGGCACGTCGCGCAGATGCAGCGTCTGCTTCCACAGCGTTTCCGGAATGTCGATCAGCGACGCGACCACGAGCATGCCGAAAAACCAGGCATTGTTCGCGTAGTAGTACTTCTCGAAATCCATGTCCTCCGGGAACTCCGCCGGGAAATATCTGCGAGGCGAGCAGGAAGATCACGATGGAATAGAACGACAGGAAGAAGAACAGCTCGGTCGTCCAGGTCTGCAGCTTGTTCCAGCCCGTCATGCCCCACCAGACGGCGAGCATGTAGACGATGATGTTGATCGTCCAGAGGATGTGCAGCCAATACGGTCGCAGCGGTGTCGCGCTTCTGGATCAGCTTGCTCAGGCCGCGCAGCAGATGCGCGAGCGCGAGCCCGAGGATGACCGAGATCAGTACGCTGAGATGGGCGAACACGCGCTACGCTGCCGCCTTCACCTTGAGCCCGGAGCCACGACGGCAGCGACCTTGAGCGTCGCGCCATCCACGGCGACTACTTCGACCTCGGCACCTACCGGCAGGTCTGGCCCTTCGGCGAGCCATGGCGAATCGCCGACTTTCACCTTGCCGCGACCGTTGACGATTGCCGTGTCGAGCACGTAGCGGCGGCCGACGAACTGCTCGGCGCGGCGATTCAGCAGCGGCTGATCGGTCGGCGCCTCGGCGGAGGGGCGCAGGAAGCGCCAGTAGCACCAGCAGCTCAGCACCGCGAGAAGCACGAACGCGACCGTCTGGCCGAAGAACGACAGGCCCGGCAGCGCCAGCAGCAGCACGCCGACCGCCACGGCGGCGATGCCGATCCAGAGCATGAAGTAACCCGGCATCACAAGCTCGGCGCCGATCAGGATCAGCGCGAACAGCCACCAGCCGTAGTGCGCAGTCAGAGTTTCCAGCATATCCACATTTCCACAATGTCTCGTCATCCTCTCGCGGCGAGAGGGCCTGTATTCAGGCAGCGGGTTGTGCCGGCTTGCCCGGCGGCAGCCTTGGCGCCGCCGACTGCTGCTCCTGCAGACTCGATTTCGCCAGTTCGGCGATGCCCGCGAGCGAACCCAGAATTCCCGTCGCTTCCATCGGCAGCAGCATGATCTTCTGGTTCGGCGCGCCGACCATCGCCTTCAGCGCGTCGACATATTTGGTCGCGACGAAATAGTTGATCGCGTTGATGTCGCCGGCGCGGATCGCATGCGAGACCATCTCGGTCGCCTTCGCTTCGGCCTGCGCGGAACGCTCGCGTGCTTCGGCCTCGCGGAACGCGGCTTCGCGTTTGCCTTCGGCGGCGAGGATCGCCGCCTGCTTCTCGCCTTCGGCCTTGAGGATCGCGGCCTGGCGGAAACCTTCGGCCTCGAGGATGTTCGCGCGCTTCTCGCGCTCGGCCTTCATCTGCCGTGCCATCGAATCGATGAGGTTCTGCGGCGGCTGGATGTCCTTGATCTCGATGCGGTTGCACTTGAGGCCCCACGGATGCGTCGCTTCGTCGACGACCTTGAGCAGGCGCGCGTTGATCTCGTCGCGCTTGCTCAGCGACTCGTCGAGATCCATCGAGCCGAGCACCGTGCGGATGTTCGTCATGATGAGGGCGAGAATCGCCTGATTCAGATTGGATACTTCATACGCTGCCTTCGCCGCGTCGAGCACCTGGTAGAACACGACGCCGTCGACGCGCACGACCGCGTTGTCCTTCGTGATGACGTCCTGCGACGGCACGTCGAGCACCTGCTCCATCATGTTCATCTTCTTGCCGACGCGGTGATAGAACGGAATCAGGATGTGCAGACCGGGATCCATCGTGCCGGTGTAGCGACCGAAGGTTTCCTTCGTCCATTCGTAGCCCTGCGGCACGGTGCGCACGGTTTTCAACATCGCCACCACGCCGACGACCAGCAGAACCAGTGCCAGGTAACCACCCATATCACGCTCTCCTCGTGAGTATTCGATCGATTGTACGCCGGTTCATCGCCGCCATTGCGGCGGATCAGCGGGTCGCATCGTAGAAAGCGCGGAAGCGCGGCGGGAACGTCGCCGCATCGGGCTGCGTCCGCGCATCGAGCGCCTTTGCCGCGCGCGCATCGCCGCGCGCCGCGTCGAGCAGACCCTGATCGCCGAGACCCGTGCTTGCGAGCATGAAGCGCGCGGCGGCACGGATGACGTACGCATGGAATCTCGCGCGCGTGTCGGCGAGCGCGGCCGGATCGACGCGCGTCGCGGCGAGGTAGCGCCCGCCGAGGTAGTTCTGCAACGCCTGCACGAGCGCATCGGGCGGCTTCGCGGCCAGCGCCGCTGATTCGGACTTTGCCGCCTTCGCAGCGGCCTCGGCGGCCGTGCTCGCCGCCGCAGCCGCAGCCGCAGCCGTGGCTTCGGCCGTCGCCGCCGCAGGTTTGCAGTTCGCGAGTGCCTGCTGCTCCTGCTGCCGCAGCAGATTGAGGCGCGCGATCATGCGCCGGTTGGCAGCGCCATTCCAGTAGCTCTCCGCACCCGCGCAGTCACCGAGCCGGTAGGCCGCGACGCCGAGGAAATGCAGCGGCAGATAAGGCTGGACGTTGCCGCCGACGTTGATTTTTTCGACCGGGTCGGACTGCGCCGACAGCGCGCGCTGCAGAAGGCGCTGCGCATCCACGACACGGCCCTGGTCGAGCGCCTTGAGTCCGTTCGCGTAGTCGTCCTCGAAACCCGCGTACGCGTTTGCCACTGCGCCGAGTCCCACGGCGAGCATCAGGAAAATGCGCGTGGCTCTACCAGCCCGCACGCGACAGGTACCCCTGCGTCGACGTCGCCGGGAATGCCGCGGTCGCGTTCGTCCGTCGATTCGCTTCGATCGTCGCTGTAACCTGCACGGGCTTGCTGCCCGCGTACGGATTGCGGAAAGTCACGACGTACTTGCCGGTCGGCAGCGGCAGCACGAACGGCGTGCTCGTGTCGGCAGGCAGCTTGGCCGCCACCTGCGCCTCATCGACGATCGATTCGACGTTGGCCCACGGCAAGGCGTTCAACAGCAGTTCGCCGCTCTGGTTTGCAGCGGCGACCGGGTTCGCTTCTGCGGTGGTCGGCGCGGTGGCGAGCCCGGTGCCCGGCGATACGCCGGCCGCCTGCAGGGGCGTTGCGGCCGCGGATGTCGCCGGCGCCTGTGTCGTCGCCGTGGCGGCTGTCGGCGGCGCAGTCGATGTCTGCGGCGCGGGTGCGGCGGCCCCCTTGCGCGACTGCTCGATGCGCGTCTTCAACGCGAGCAACGCGGCATCCTGCGGCCGCACCTGCAGCCCCTGTCCGACGAGCGTTGCCGCTTCGTCGACCTTGCCGTTGACGAATGCCGTCTCGGCCTGCGTCCGCAACTGCGTCGCAATCATGTCGAGCAGGGTCTGCGCTTTCGCGTTGCCCGGCTCCTTCTCGAGGACCTTCTCGACGTACTGGAACGCGCTGCCGTCATTGGCATCCTTCGCGACCATCAGCTGGCCGGAGCCGATGCGCTGTTCGGCGCGCGCGAGCCAGACCGAAACGAGTTCCTCGCGCTCGGCGTTGCTCAGGTCGGGCTGCTTGCCGAGCATCTTCCAGGCGCCGACCGCGATGACGAGCGCCAGCACAACCCCCGCCGCGATCAGAATGAGCGAGCGCTTGCTCCCTGCCGCCGCTTCGTCGGCCTTTGCATCCACGCGCGGCGACGGCGTGCGGCCCGTCGCGCCGGGCGTGCTCGTCGAAAAACCGAGCGCGCGCAACTGTTCGGACGAGGGCTGATTCGGATCGACCTGCAGCCGCATCAGCAGCGTGTCGCTGTTGATCAGCCGCGATTTTAGATCGTCGCTGAACTCGGTCAGGTTCGGATAACGGTCATCGCGATTTTTTGCGAGCATGCGCGCGATCACGTCGTCGAACGCGCGGAATTCGGGCGGCAACGGCGGCAGCGGCTGTGACAGATGCGCCATCAGCACGGCGATCGACGTCTCGGCGCGGAATGGCGGCCCGCCGGTCAGCAATTCGTAGAAAAGTATGCCCAGGCTGTACTGGTCGGCGCGACCGTCGACCGCCACGCCGTTGATCTGCTCCGGACTCATGTACGTCGGCGTGCCGACGAGCATGCCGGTCTGCGTCAGGCGCATCGTCGCGCCGTCCTGCGAACGCGCGATGCCGAAATCCGTCAGTACCGGCGTGCCGTTGTCGCGGAACATGATGTTCGCGGGCTTGAGGTCGCGATGGACGACGCCGCGGTTGTGCGCGAACTCGAGCGCGCTCGCGATCTGCACGATCACGGGTACCGCATCGGCGAGCGAAAGGCCGCTGCGCATGCGGTCGGACAGCACGCCGCCGCCGAGATATTCCATTGCGATGTAGGCGATGTTGTCGTTGCTGACGATGTCGTACACCGCAACGATGTTCCGGTGCGGCAGCTTCGCGAGCGTGCGGCCCTCGAGCAGGAAACGCTTCTCGATCTGCCCGGCGTCGACGCCCGGATCGAAACTGCGACGCATCACCTTGACCGCGACCTTGCGTTCGAGCGAACGCTGCGTCGCGAGGTACACGTTGGACATGCCGCCCGTCCCGAGCGGGCGCAATATTTCGTAACCGGGTATCTGGATCGATTCCGATGCCATCGCCAATCTGTGAACGATTCCCCGATTTTCATGATAGCACTGCCCGCGCGAATCGCGATTCGCGACGGTCCGCGCGATCGTTCAGCATCGTCCGCCGCCGGGCGGAGAGCACGCGGCGCGGCGGCGCTAGTCGCGATTCGGCAGGATCATCGTGACCGCCAGGCCGCCGCCCTCGCGATTGGCCAGCGTCAGTCGGCCGCCGTGGGCCTCGCTGATCTCGCGCGCGAGCGCGAGCCCGAGGCCGGTGCCGCTGCGCTTGGTCGAATAGAACGGCAGCAGTGCGTTGGCGAGCACCGTTTCGCTCATGCCGCTGCCGCGATCGCGCACCTCGATGCGCGTTTCGTCGCCGCGCGCGCCGATGGCGAGTTCGACGGCATCGCCCGTGCCGCCCGATTCGTGCGCGTTCTTGAGCAGGTTGATCAGGACCTGCTCGACCTGCGCCCGATCGAACGTACCCGGCCTCTCCGGCGGCTCGCCGACGAGGCGGAACGGATACTGCTGCGCGAGATGGTCGAGGAACGCCACCCAGGCCACCTGCTCGATCCGCGGCTGCGGCAGCCGCGCGAATTCGGCGTAGCCGCCGATGAAAGCGTGCAGGTGGCGTGCGCGGTCCTCGATCGTGTCGAACACGGGCCCGAGCCGCGCCGCGTCGCCCTTGCGCGAGAGCTCGCGGCCGGAGTGCGCGAGCGACGATATCGGTGCGAGCGAATTGTTGAGCTCGTGACTGATCACGCGAATCACTTTCTTCCAGGTCTGCACTTCCTGCCGCGACAGCTCGCGCGTCAGGCGCTTGATCAGGAACATGCGGTGGTCGCGGCCATGCAGCCGGAAGTGTTTCTGTGCGAGATGAAAGGTCTCGGCCTCGCCTTCGATGTCGACGCTGAAAAGTCCGTCCTGATGCGCATCGAGCGCGGCGCGCAACGGCGGCGGACATTCGCCGGCGAGCTTGTCGAACGCGAGACCGTTCATCGCGCTGCCGCCATTGAGCAGGCTGCGCGCCGCGAGGTTCGCATAGACGATGAAGCCGCTACCGTCGACGAGCAGCATCGCGGTCGGCGAGTTCTGCACCATCGTGTCGAGCAGCAATTCGCGTTGCACGAGATTCTGCCGCTGCTCGCGCAGCACGCGGCCGAGTTCGTTGTGTGCGGCCACGAGATCGCCGAAGTCGTCGTTGCGCGACTCGGCGAGCGATGTGCTGAAATCGCCGTCGCGATAACGCGACACGCCGCTCGACAGCGCGCGCAGCAGGCTCTGCACAGGACCGACCGTCGCGCGCGAAATCGACAGCAGCGGCAGCGCGAGAAGCAGGATCGCCGCGCCCGCGGCATACCAGGGCGAGGACAGCCAGCTCGCGATCAGCGCCGTCGACAGGCAGGCCGCGACGAGAACGGCGGCGAGCAGCGCGGCGAGTTTGCCTTCGAGGGAGAACGGTCGCATGGGCACGCGCAAAAGCCTATCTCAAAATCGCTACCTCGACCGCAAATGATTCCCGCGAAAACGCGAGCGCTTTTCAACAGCGCAGCTGGTCATCCAGGATCTTTCGTTCTTGCGATATGAGTCAATAAAGAAAGGCACTGGATTCCCGCCTTCGCGGGAATGACGAGGAACATCGTCGTTCGGCGTTCCCCTAGCCCTCGATGCCCATCTTTTCCATGCGCCGGTACAGCGCCTGGCGCGAGAGGCCGAGTTCGGCCGCGGCCTGGCTGATCACGCCCTTCGCGCGCGCGAGCGCCGCCTCGACGGCCGCGCGGTCGGGTTCGACCCCGCTCGATCGCGATGGTGCGCTGCGCATCGCGAGGCCGAGATCCGCAGGCTCGATTACGCCGTCGCGGCAGAGCAGGCTCGCGCGCTGGATCGAATTCTTCAATTCGCGCACGTTGCCGGGCCAGCCGTGCGCGAGCATCGCCGCGCGGGCGGCATCGCTGAGGCTGACGTCTCCCGCGCTCGCGAGAAAATGGTCCGCGAGCGGCAGGATGTCGTCGGGGCGTGCGGCGAGCGGCGGCAGCGCGAGTTCGATCACGTTGAGGCGATAGTAGAGGTCTTCCCGGAACGTGCCTGCATGGATCATCGCAGACAGATCTGCGTTGGTGGAGCTGAGCACCCGCACGTGCACCTCGCGCGTCTTGCTCGAACCGAGCCGCTCGAACTTTCCGGTCTCGAGAATGCGCAGCAGTTTCATCTGCCCGGACAACGGCAGGTTGCCGATCTCGTCGAGCACGAGCGTGCCGCCGTCGGCGGCTTCGAAACGGCCTTCGCGCGCCTTGTTCGCGCCGGTATACGCGCCCGCTTCCGCGCCGAACAGCTCGGCCTCGATCAGCTCCGACGGCAGCGCGCCGCAGTTGACCGTCACGAACGGACCGGCCTTGACCGCCGAATTGAAATGCACGATTTCGGCGATGCGCTCCTTGCCCGCGCCATTCGGCCCCGTGATCAGCACCGGCGCATCGGCGCGTGCAACGCGGCACGCGAGCTCGACGAGACGCTCCATCGCCGACGACGCGAACACGATGCCGCGCAGGTCGAAGCGCTCGCGCAGCGCGCTGCGCGCCTCGCGACGCTCGCCGCGCAGGCGCTTCACCTCGTGCGTCGCCTCGCCGAGTTCGAGCAGGTTCTCGACCGCCGCGAGCAGCTTGCCGTCATCCCACGGCTTCGCGAGATAGTCCGCCGCGCCGGCCTTGACGAGTTCGATCGCGGTCTCGAGATGCGTCCATGCCGTCAGCAGGATCACCGGCATGTCGGGCTCGCGTTCGCGGATCGCGCGGAACAGTGCGACGCCCTCGTCGCCCGACGTGGTCTCGGCCTGGAAATTCATGTCCTGCAGTACGAGGTCGACGTGCTCGCGCGCGAGCATCGCCAGGCCCTCGTCCGGCGACGCCGCGCGCAGCGTGCGGATGTCGCGCAGGCTCAGGAGGATTTCGAGTGCGGTGACGATTGCGGGATTGTCGTCAATGACGAGAACGCTGCGCATCTTTCTTCCCGTTGGAGTGCCGTCGCCCATGCCGGGCTTGGATGCGGCTATTGCAAAAAAGGTTGCAGCCCGAAAATAACACGTCGGTTGCGGACACGCTTACTCAGCGCCAGCCGGAGGTGATCGGATAGCGGCGTTCGCGGCCGAACGCGCGCCGCGACACCTTCGGCCCCGGCGCGGCCTGGTGTCGCTTCCATTCGTTCAGGCGCACGAGGCGCAGCACATGATCGACCACCTCGGCGCTGAAGCCGGCCCGCACGATCTCGTCGCGCGACTGCTCCTGATCGACATGGCGATAGAGAATCGCGTCGAGCACGTCGTAGGCGGGCAGGGAATCCTGGTCGGTCTGGTTCTCGCGCAGTTCGGCCGACGGCGCGCGGTCGATCACGGCCTGCGGGATGGGCTGGATTGAATCGGCTGCCGTGCCGGCAACCGCATTGCGCCAGTTCGCGAGCGCGTAGACCTCGGTCTTGTACAGGTCCTTGATTGGCGCGTAGCCGCCGCACATGTCGCCGTAGATCGTGGCGTAGCCGACTGCGTACTCGCTCTTGTTGCCGGTCGTCAGCAGCAGGCCGCCGAACTTGTTCGACAGTGCCATCAGCAACGCGCCGCGGCTGCGCGACTGCAGGTTCTCTTCGGTCGCGTCGGCCGCCTGCCCCGCGAAGGCCCCGGACAGCGCGTCCATGAAACCTTCGAACGGCGCCTCGATGGGCACGGTCAGCACCTTTACGCCGAGCGCCTGCGCCTGTTCGCTCGCGAGGTCGTTGCTGAGTGCAGAAGTATACTTCGACGGCAGGCGCACGCCGGTCACGTTGGCCGCGCCGAGCGCATCGACGGCAAGCGCGAGCACGAGTGCGGAGTCGACGCCGCCCGACAGGCCGATCCACACCTTGGTGAAGCCGTTCTTCAAGCAATAGTCGCGCGTGCCGCGCACGATCGCGCGCCAGGCGAGCGCGTCGCGGCTCTCCTCGTTTTCGGCCGGCCATTCGACCTGCGTGAACTTGCGCGTGGCCGCGTCGAAATCCGCGACGAGCCAGTGATCTTCAAACGCGCGCGCTGCGGGATGAACGTGACCGTCACCGTCGGCGAGTACCGATGCGCCATCGAACACGAGCGCATCCTGGCCGCCGACGACGTTGAGATAGGCGAGCGCCGCGCCCTGCCCGTATCGATGCGTTTCGCGCACGCGCGTCGCGATCAGCGCGTCGCGCTGCGCGTGCTTGTCGCGCTCGAACGGCGAAGCGTTGGGGACCACGACGAGCTGGGCGCCGAGCTTGACGGTATCGGCGAGCGGCTCGGCGAACCAGAGGTCCTCGCAGATCACGATGCCGACGCGCGCGCCCTTCACCTCGAAGACGCACGAACCGCCATCCGGATCGACGTCGAAGTAGCGGCGCTCGTCGAATACCGCGTAGTTGGGCAGTTCGCGCTTGCGGTAGGTCGCTTCGACCGCACCGTCGCGCAAGACACTCGCCGCGTTGTACACGACCGCACCGGCCGCCTGCGGCCAGCCGACGACCGCAACGATCCCGTGCACGCCGGCCGCGATGCGACGCAGCGCCGTCTCGCACTCGGCGAGGAAACTCGGCCGCAGCAGCAGATCTTCCGGCGGATAGCCGCTCAGCGCGAGCTCGGGAAACAGGACGAGATCCGCGCGATGCACGTCGCGCGCCTCGACGATCAGCTGCGCGATGCGCTCGGCGTTGCGCGCAACCGCACCGACTGGAAAGTCGAATTGGGCGAGAGCGATGCGCAGCGTCATGTCACGAGGTCTGCGCTCCTTCCCCCGCCTGCGGGGGAAGGCTGGGATGGGGGCGCGTGACGGAAGTAAGGATTTTCAGGATTTCCGCAAGCACATTTTCGAGTCGGCAGAGCACGTCATTGTTCCAGAAGCGCAATACGCGGTAATCATTGCGATGAAACCATGCATCACGATCCGCATCTATCGCCTCATTGTGTTGACTGCCATCGATTTCAACGATCAGGCGTCTTTCGATACAGGCAAAGTCGGCGATGAAAGGGCCCATCGGATGCTGCTTGCGAAAATGAAAGCCGCCAAGCTGTTTGCGGCGCAAACGGGACCATAGACGCGTCTCCGCATCGGTCATTGTCTTACGCAAATGCCTTGCGAATTCCGTCTTGGCACCCTTTCGCATGATGCGCTTCCATCAATAACGCTTTCCGACATGGCGAAAAGCGCCCCCTTCCGCCCTCCGGGCACCTTCCCCCGCTGCGCAGGGGAAGGACTCTTGATGTCACGCCCTTCTCCGGCTTCGCACAGGAAAAGGACTCTTGATGTCACGCCCTTCTCCGGCTTCGCGCAGATACTGACGCGCCTTGTCACACGATTCTCCGATTGCACAGGGGAAGGACTCTGATGTCACGCCCTTCTCCGGCTTCGCACAGGAAAGGATTCCTGATGTCACGCCCTTCTCCGGCTTCGCGCAGGAAAAGGACTCTTGATGTCCCGCTCTTCCCCGCCTCCGCGCAGTACTGACGCGCCTTGTCACACGATTCACCGATTGGTACGGGAAGAATTCCTAGGGCGCCTTTGTCGCTCCTTCCCCTGCGCAGCGGGGGAAGGTGGCGCGCAGCGCCGGAAGGGGGCGCTTCTGACCTTGCGTCTATTTCTTGAGCCGCGCCGCAATCGCCTTGCCGAGATCGGCAGGCGACTTCACCGTCGTCACGCCCGCCTTCTCGAGCGCCTCGAACTTCGCGGCCGCCGTGCCCTTGCCGCCCGAGATGATCGCGCCCGCGTGGCCCATGCGCTTGCCTGGAGGCGCGCTCGCGCCCGCGATGAACGACACGACCGGCTTCGTCACGTACTCGCTGATGAATTCGGCCGCTTCTTCTTCGGCGCTGCCGCCGATCTCGCCGACCATGATGATGCCTTCGGTCTGCGCGTCGTCCTGGAAGAGCTTGAGGCAGTCGATGAAGTTGAGGCCGTTGATCGGATCACCGCCGATGCCGATGACCGTGCTCTGGCCGAGGCCTTCGTTCGTGGTCTGGAAGACCGCTTCGTAGGTGAGCGTGCCCGAGCGCGAGACGATCGCGATCTTGCCCGGCTTGTGGATGTGGCCGGGCATGATGCCGATCTTGCATTCGCCCGGCGTGATGATGCCCGGGCAGTTCGGACCGATCAGCACGGTGTCCGGATAGCCCTTCAGCGTGTTCTTCACGCGCAGCATGTCGAGCACCGGAATGCCTTCGGTGATGGCGACGATGACGCGGATGCCCGCGTCGGCCGCTTCGAGGATCGCGTCGGCCGCGAACGGCGGCGGCACGAAGATCATCGACGCATCGGCGCCGGTCTCGTCGACCGCATCCTGTACGGTGTTGAACACCGGCAGGCCGATGTGCAGCGTGCCGCCCTTGCCCGGCGTCACGCCGCCGACCAGTTTGGTGCCGTAGTCCAGCGCCTGCTCGGAATGGAACGTGCCCTGCTGGCCGGTGAAGCCCTGGGTGATGACCTTCGTGGATTTGTTTACAAGTACACTCATTTTCGCAGTTCCTTTAATCTTTCCCTTCCCTCGCGCAGCGGGGGAAGGTGGCCGGAGGCCGGAAGGGGGCGAGCGTTCGGCAAGAGCGCGGCCCCCACCTAGCCCTCCCCCGCTTCGCAGGGGAGGGGACTCGAGTCACAAGATTTCGATCGCGGCAATGTCATCACGCCGCCTTGACCGCGGCGACCGCCTTCTTCGCCGCGTCGTTGAGGTCCAGCGCCGGCGTGATCTTGAGGCCGGAGTTGGCGAGCAGCTCGCGCCCCGCCTCGACGTTCGTGCCTTCGAGGCGAACGACGACCGGAATCGTCAGGCCGACTTCCTTGACCGCGGCGATGATGCCTTCCGCGATCAGGTCGCAGCGCACGATGCCGCCGAAGATGTTGACGAGGATCGCCTTGACCTTGTCGGACGAAAGGATCAGCTTGAACGCCTCGGTCACGCGTTCCTTCGTCGCGCCGCCGCCGACGTCGAGGAAGTTCGCGGGCTCGGCGCCGTTGAGCTTGATCACGTCCATCGTCGCCATCGCGAGGCCGGCGCCGTTGACCATGCAGCCGATATCGCCGTCCATCGTGACGTAGTTGAGGTTGTGCTTGACCGCGACCGCCTCGGCCGCGTCTTCCTGCGACTCGTCGCGCATTGCGGCCAGGTCGTGATGGCGGAATTCGGCGTTGTCGTCCGAGTTGACCTTGCCGTCGAGCGCGACGAGATCGCCGGCCTTGTTGATCGCGAGCGGGTTGAGTTCGACCAGCGCGAGGTCTTTTTCGTTGAACAGCCTGTACAGGCCGAGCATGATCTTCGTGAGCTGGTTGGCCTGCTTGGCGTTGAGGCCCATCGCGAACGCGAGCTTGCGGCATTCGTACGGCTGCAGCCCCTGCACGAAGTTCACTTCGAGCGTCAGAATGTCCTCCGGATTCTCGTGCGCGACCTGCTCGATGTCGACGCCGCCGCGCGCCGAGGCGATGAACGCGACGGACTTCGTGGCGCGGTCGACGAGCACGGACAGGTACAGCTCCTTGGCGATGTCGCTCGCTTCGGTGATCAGCACGACGTTGACCGGCAGCGCGCGGCCGCCCGACTGGTACGTCGTCATCTTCGTGCCGAGCATCTTGGCCGCAGCGGCCTTCACGTCGTCGAGCGTCTTCACGAGCTTGACGCCGCCGGCCTTGCCGCGGCCGCCCGCGTGGATCTGGGCCTTGACGACCCATTCGTCGCCGCCGAGCGCACGGGCGGCCTCGACGGCCTGCTCGGCAGTCGTGGCGATCTTGCCCGGCGGCACCGGAATGCCGTAGTCGGCGAACAACTGCTTGGCCTGGTATTCGTGGAAATTCATGCGACCACCTTGCTTGAATGATGCGCCGACGCGTCACGCCGGTCGAAAGACGCCATCGCGGGGCAAAACCCCGGTCGGCGGAAGAGGCCGCGTATTGTGATGAATCGGGCGGCCAAAAAAAAGCCTGTTGCAGCGCAAAAGAATTCGGGCCATGCGACGATATTCGTGCGCTGCCTTATACTCGCCGCAGGGTGACAAGAACTCAGGAACCGCAAACCGTGGCCGTTGCAGCCGTCAATGCCAGTCCTCCCGCGCGCGCGATGCCTACGATCAGGCTGATCCGCCGCGAAGTCTATTTCTTCAATCTATTCAGGGTCCTCGAGGCGGTTATCGTCGCGGGCCTCATGTTCAGCCCGCTCGCGCTCGAGTGGGTGCACGTCACTCATCCGGTGCTCGGGCGGAGCGTTTCGGTCGCCTATCTCATCTTTTCCCTGCTCGCGCTCACGGTCGGCACGCGCAGCCAGACGCAGCGAGCGCCTGTGGGTCGATGCTGGCCTCGTCGTCGACATCGCGGCGATCGGCGATCGCGATGTTTTCGATCAGGCATCCAGTACAACAGTCTCGCGCTGCTGCTGCTGGTCAACATCGGCGGCGGCGCGATGCTGCTGCCGCCGCGCCTGGCTCGTTCTGGTTCGCCGCGCTCGCGACGATCGCGCGTCTTCGCGCAGTGCTTTGCGGGCAAGCATCATCGACCATGAGCACGCGCGAGATCCTCGAGGCGGGCATCGTACGGCCTGGCCTATTTCTCGGTCACCTCGCTGTGCATCTTCCTCGGCAAGCGCATCCGCGAGAGCGACGCGCTCGCGATACGGCGCGGCAGCGATCTGGCTCAATCTCACGCAGATCAACGAACTGATCATCCGCCGCATGAAGACCGGCGTGCTCGTCGTCGACGACGACGAACAAGGTGCACCGCTGGAACGAGTCGGCGTGGGCGTTGATCGGCAATCCGAAGCCCGCGCAGCGCGATCTCGCGCAGATCGCGCCGGAACTGTCGCGGCGGCTCTATCACTGGCGCACGACGCAGCGAGATCGACAACACGTCGGTGCGCTTGCCGACGGCGTGCCCGAGGTGATTCCGCGCTTCACACGCATGTCGTCGCACGACGAGCAGCAACGTGCTGATCTTCCTCGACGACACCTCGATGGTGTCGCGCCGCGCGGAACAGATGACCCTGAGCACGCTGGGCCGGCTGTCGGCGTCGATCGCGCACGAAATCCGCAATCCGCTCGCCGCGATCAGCTACTCCGCGCAACTTCTCGCCGAATCGACGAAGCTCGACGCCTCCGATCAGCGCATGATCGAGATCATCCGCAACCATACGCAGCCGCGTGAACGAGATCGTCGAGAACATCCTGCATCTGCGCGCCGCGAACGGTCGATGCCCGAGAGCCTCGATCTCGCCGCGTGGGCGACGCATTTCGTCGAAGATTACAAATCGGGCAACGACATCAGCCCGAATCAGTGCGTCAGCTTGATGTTGCAGGTGCCGACGGTCGAGGCACTCACCGACCCCGCGCAACTGCAGCAGGTCGTGTGGAACCTCGTGCAGAATGCGCTGCGCTATGGGCACATGCCGGACGAGCCCGCCAGCGATCTCCGTCGTCGTCCGCCGTTCGGAACAGCGGCCAGCCGATCCTCGAGGTGATCGACCGCGGCCCGGGCATTCCCCGAAGGTCGCGATGCAGATCTTCGAGCCGTTCTTCACGACGCACGAATTCGGCACCGGTCTCGGTCTCTATCTGGCGCGACAGATGTGCGAGGCGAATCAGGCCTCGCTCGAGTACGTCGCCGGTCGCGGGCGGTGGCAGTTGCTTTCGCATCACGTTGCCGGCTTCGGCGAGCCGGGCGACGGCGGCGCCCACGGCGGCCACGGTCGCGGCGCGCATATGAAGTTCTTGGCTTAACCTGCTCCCGGCTCTACCCTAGCTCGTAATTTGACAAGTCGCGCCTAACTCGAGAAGGTCACACTCATGCCGCAAAACGCCTTGGTCATCGACGACGAACGCGATATTCGCGAACTGCTGACGATCACTCTCGGGCGCATGGATCTGCAGGTCGACACGGCGAGCAATGTCACCGAGGCGAAGGCAGCGTCTCGCCGAGACGCGTTACGCGCTCTGCTTCACCGACATGAAATTGCCCGATGGCATCGGTCAGGAAATCATCGAACTGATCGCCGCGCAGCACCCGCAGACGCCGGTCGCGATGATCACCGCGTACGGCAACGTCGACGCGGCCGTCACCGCGCTCAAGGCCGGCGCATTCGATTTCGTCTCCAAGCCGGTCGACATCACGATGCTGCGCCGTCTCGTGCAGACCGCGTTGCGCCTGTCCGAGGAAAAGCGCGCCGGACCGGTCGAAACGCGGTCGCATCGCGAGCTGCTCGGCGATTCGCCGCGATACAGCAGTTGCGCGCGACGATCGCCAAACTCGCGCGCAGCCAGGCGCCGGTCTACATCAGCGGCGAATCCGGCGTCGGCAAGGAGCTGGTCGCGCGGCTGATCCACGAGCAGGGCCCGCGCGCGGCCGCGCCGTTCGTGCCGGTCAACTGCGGCGCGATTCCCGGCGAACTGATGGAGAGCGAGTTCTTCGGCCACAAGAAGGGCAGCTTCACCGGCGCACAGAGCGACAAGGATGGCCTGTTCCAGGCCGCGAACGGCGGCACGCTGTTCCTCGACGAAGTCGCCGAACTGCCGATGCACATGCAGGTGAAGCTGCTGCGCGTGATCCAGGAAAAGGCCGTGCGCCCGATCGGCGGCCGTGCCGAGGTGCCGGTGGACGTGCGCATCCTCTCGGCGACGCACAAGGACCTCGGCAAGCTCGTCGAGGCGCACCAGTTCCGCCAGGATCTCTACTACCGCATCAACGTGATCGAGCTGCGCGTGCCGCCGCTGCGCGAGCGGCGCGAGGACATGCCGAAACTCGCCGGCAAGGTGCTCGACCGGCTCGCCAAGGACAGCGGCACGACGTCGGCGCGACTCGACGCCCGAAGCGCTGGCCGCGCTGCTCAAATACCACTTCCCCGGCAACGTGCGCGAGCTCGAGAACGTGCTCGAACGTGCCGTCGCGCTGTGCGAGAACAACACGATCACGCCCGATGACCTGCATCTGTCGCCGCGCGGCGATCACATGCGGAGACCACGACGCTGGAGCCGGAAGAAGAGACCGGCGACGAGGGCGCCGGCGGCGAAGTCGGCCTCGACAGCTACATCAGCAACCTCGAACGCGAAGCGATCATGAAGGCGCTGCAGGAAACGCGCTACAACAAGACCGCCGCCGCGAAGAAGCTCGGCATCACGTTCCGCGCGATGCGCTACAAGCTGAAGAAGCTCGGCATCGATTGATCACCCTTTTCTATCTGCGTTACCTGAGCGAAGCAAAGCACATGTCCCGCTGGAAAGCTGCCGCTGCCCACCTCGGCATCAGCCTGTTCATTGCAGGCATCGTCGCAAGCGTCATCTACTTCGTGTGGTACCCGCCGCCGTACTTCACCGTCTCCGGCGGCAGCAACCTGATGCTGCTGATCATGGCCGTCGATGTGGTACTCGGCCCTTGCCTGACGCTTGCCGTGTTCCGGTCCGGCAAGAAGGGCCTCAAGCTCGACCTGACCATCATTGCCTTCCTGCAGCTCGTCGCGTTCTGTTACGGCCTGTTCGATCATCGCGGACGCGCGCCCGGTCTTCGTCGTCGCGGTTGCCGACCGCTTCGTTCCGGTGGCAGCAAATCAGATAAGCGATGAGGACCTTGCGCAAGGCAGCGAGCCGAAGTTCACCCTTCGTTCGTGGTCAGGCCCGCAGCTGGTTGGCGCAGTGCCTCCCAAGGACAAGACGTATGAGCTGGCGCAGTCCGCGCTGGCTGGCCGCGACATCGAAAAAATACCCAAATATTACGTGCCGTTCGAGCAGGTCGAGGAAAGTCTGCTCAAGCATGCGAAACCCCTGAGCGAACTCGGGACGAAATTCCCGCAGGATGCCGGGCTGATCTCCCGGTTCGCGGCGGATCATGGGGACTCTGTCGAGGACCTGTCCTATGTGCCCCTCCAGGGTCGTGTCGGAAGCGCCACGATGGTGATATCGATCAAGACCCAGCGTCCCATCGGCGCGATCCCGATCGACCCGTGGTAAGCAGTCGCGCCTGATGTCCGTGCCGCGGCGGCGGCGAGCCGGTTTCGAAACCAGCCTCTCCTGTTGGGACAGTTACCGCTCATTTGCGGCACCGCAGTGACGTCGAAGGTGCCACGAGAATCTCATCCGCCGATTCCCTCTCAGCATCGATCCACCGACCGAAATTCGGCGAAATCGAATGGCATGAATCTTGATGTGTCCCCATCAAGGGGACCAAGAGGAAATGGAATGACCGCCAGAAGGATCGTGCTTGTGGAATGGGTGATCTGGATCGCCATTCTCAGTACGTTGGCTGCCGTGACGTTCTGGACGTAGGCGCAGCCGCGTAAAAAATAGCCCAATGGGGCAGCCCATATCTGTCACTTCGCGTCACTTTGTGACACGAAAAGGCACCCGTCCCTGTTCATCCGATGCAGCTTTCGAGGGGTCGTTCACACAATCCCCTCCCCCAGATTTCATCAATTCGTGGCACGAAGCCTGCATCAAAGTCCTTCGAGTGACGGTCGATCCTGGCAGGCGCTGGGACAGGGGGGCCAAAGGCCTGGTCGACACTCTAGGGAATATCCGTTTTGATTCACCCACCAACCTTTTTTGAAGGATCGCAATCATGAACCTGAAGAAACAGCAGGGCTTTACCCTGATCGAATTGATGATCGTGATCGCGATCATTGCCATCCTGGCCGCCATCGCGCTGCCGGCCTACCAGGACTACACCGTCCGCGCCCGCGTTTCTGAAGCGGTCGTTGCCGGTGACGCCTGCAAGAACTCGGTCGTCGAGTACTATCGAGTCGCGTCGGCCATCATGCCCGCCGAGCGTAGCTCAGCGCCGGCTGCAACAATTCGGCTTCGAACGAAGTCGCGAGCATTGCGGTCACCGGCGGCGCACCAGACCGGCACGATCACCGTGACGACGTCGGCCGACACGGCGCTCTACGGCGCCGGCGAGCAAGACCTATGTCCTGACGGGACCGGTGCAGCGGCCAGCGTACGCAGCCCTGATCAACTGGACCTGCACGACTTCGATCGATCCCGCCGAAGTACCTGCCGGCCGTCTGCCGCTGATATTTCTCTGGTTCGAACTGAAAACGCCGCCTTCGGGCGGCGTTTTTTTTGCAGCCGCTAAGATGACTTTTCCCCGAGCGACCGATTCGAGTCGCGATGATGACGTTTTTATGCTTCCGCAGCACTTTCTGCTCGGCATTGGCTGCTGCCTGCCTCACTGCTGCTTTGCGTGCTGGCCTACCTGCCGAGCTTCTCGGGCGGATTCCTGTTCGACGATTTTCCGATCGTCGTCGACAACCCGGCCATGCGCGGACTCGATGGCACCTCTATCACTGGCTCGTCTTGGCACTCTCCTCGAATGCCGGCGTCCTGCGTCGCCCGCTCAGCATGCTGTCGCTGGGTCTGGACTACTACCCTGTTCGGCCTGCAGCCGTACGCATTCAAGCTGACGAATCTCGCGATTCATCTCGCCAACGGCGCGCTCTTCTATGCGCTTGCGCGACGCCTCGTGCCGCGACTATTGCCTGCAAGTGATGCGGTCCTGGACAAGCGCTCGTCGGCGCTGTCCCGCTTTTCGCCACCGCTCTGTGGCTGCTGCACCCGCTGCACGTCAGCAGCGTCGCCTACGTCGTACAGCGCATGAATCTCCTGGCCAGCCTCTTCACGCTTGCGGGCCTCGTCTGCTACGCGGTCGGGCGCGATCGCATGCAACGCGGCGCAGCCCGAGGCGTCTTCGTCGCGATTAGCCGGCCTCGGCTGTCTTCGGATTGCTTGCGACGCTCAGCAAGGAGAATGGCGCACTGATCGTGGCGTACGCGCTGGTGATCGAAGTCATTCTGCTTCCGCTTCGAAGCGGCGACATCCCGGCCGAGCGCCGAGCTCGTCCAGACCTTTTCGCTGCTGAGCGTCGCGGTGCCGCTGATACTGTTCGCGGCATATCTGACTTTGCATCCCGGCTGGCTGTCCGCGAGTTATGCCGGCGCGGGACTTCACGCTGACCGAGCGTCTGCTGTCCGAGTCGCGCATCCTCTGCGACTATCTCCTGTGGATCTTCGTGCCACTGCCTGCATGGATGGGATTCTTCCACGACGACATCGCGACCTCGACCGGCCTGTTCCATCCTGTGTCGACGTTCTTCGCCGTCGTATTTCTCGCCGCGCTGATGCTGGCCGCGTGGAAATTGCGCCGGCGCAGTCCCGGTTTTGCGTTTGCGGTCGCGTGGTTCTTCGTCGGCCATGCGATGGAATCGACGTTGCTTCCGCTCGAACTCGTGTTCGAACATCGCAACTACCTGCCGATGAGCGGCCTGCTGCTCGGCATCGTCTGCGCGGTCGTGCCATCGGTACGCCTGCGGCCGACACGGACAGCGACAGGCGTGGGCATGGCATTGCTGCTCGGGATGACCGCGTTGACTGCCAGCGCGCGCCTTCAGCTGGGGCGATCCGCTGCGGCTGGCACTCGACGACGCCCGCCACCATCCCGACTCGACACGCGCGCAGTACGAGGGCGGCCGTGCCATTATCATCGCCGGCGCGAAAAGAAACGAGCGTGCCCCGGCCGAGCAACAGGCGGTGCCTTATCTCGAACGTGCCGCGTCGCTGGACAAGACCGGGGTCTTTCCGCCCGTAGCTCTGATGCTGATCCGGGCCGCAAGCGGCACGGTCCCCCCGGCAGATATCACCGACCTCGCCGAACGTCTGCGCACGACGCGCCACTACACGCAGGCCAATGCCTTTTTCTACCTGCTCAATACAGCCGCGGAAGGAAAGCTGTCGCTGACCCGCCACGACTTGGACACGCTGGTCGAAGCCGCGTTGGCCAATCCGCACTTCCCGCCGACGGTGCGCGCCACGATCATGCAGGACTTCGGCATATATCTGTTCCGCGTCGCGCAGGACAAGCAAGGCGCCGTCAGCATATTGCTCGCGGCGACCGCAATAGACCCGCACAATCCCTACCCCGAGATAACGTTGACCCGGTTCGCGCTGGCGCTCGGGCAACGTGACATCGCAGGCCAACACTTGCAGGTGGCCGAACGTCTGGATCGCGCCGGCTACTACGCGCGTGAAATAGCGGAACTGGAAAAGCAGCTTGCTCCGGGTTCGGGCCTGTAGCTCGCTCACACCGGCAGCCGATCCGACCGCGCAAGTGCGCTACGATAGTGCGACGCCGACCACCGCTCCCGATCCGGACTTCACAACCAATGCGCGTCCTGATGGTGAGCACCTCGTATCCGCGCGACGAGACCGATTGGCGCGGCATCTTCATTCGCCATCTGGTCAGTGCGTTCTCGCGCACAAGCGGGATCGAACTTGCCCTGTGGGCGCCGCCTGGCGAGATTCCGGACGGTGTCGATACGGCCACCACGTCAGGCGAATCGGCCTGGCTCGCGCAGCTCATGGCAGCGGGCGGCGTGTCGCACCTCATGCGTTCCGGCGGCTTCACCGGAATGTTCGCGCCACTCCAACTGCTCCGCCTCCTTCGCGCGGCCTAAGTGCGAGAGCGCGCGATGGACAGCTATCACATCAACTGGCTGCAGTGCGCGCTGCCGTTGCCAGACAACGGGCTGCCCGCGCTCATCAGCGTGCTCGGCAATGATCTCGCGCTGCTGCGCCTGCCCTTGATGCGCAGCCTCCTTCGCCGCGTGATGCGCCGCCGTCGCGTGGCGATCTGCCCGAACGCGGGATGGATGAGCGCGCCGCTCGAGGCTGCCTTTGGCGATCTCGCCGAGATCACGCCAGTCACCTTCGGCATCGATGCGCGCTGGTATGACATCGAGCGCGAACCACGATTCGATCCACGGATCTGGCTCGCGGTAACGCGACTCACGAATGACAAGCTGGGCCCGTTGTTCGAATGGTCGGCAACGCTGTTCGGCAACAGCCAGCGCGAGTTGCACCTGTTCGGTCCGATGCAGGAACAGATCGTCGTGCCCCCCTGGGTGCGCTATCACGGCGCGGCCACGCCCGAACAGCTCGCGGCCGAATGGTTTCCGCGTGCGGCGGGACTGATTACATTGAGCCGCCACGCCGAAGGCCGCCCGCAGGTCATGCTCGAGGCAATGGCAGCAGGCCTGCCGATCATTGCCTCGAACATGCCGGCGCACGCGAGCGTCGTACGCGAAGGCGCCACGGGATTCCTCTGCGGCTCGAGCGAAGAGTATGCTCTCGCGATGACACGACTGGACGACGCGCAGACGAACGCGGCCTTTGGCATCGCCGCGAGAAAAGTGGCACGTGACGAATACGGCACGTGGGACGACTGCGCGCAGCGATACCTGCAGATTCACCACCGCCTGCTGGCAGGACTGGCTCGTGGCTGAATCGATATTCGTCCATGGCGCCGGGGGATTCATCGGCGCGCATCTGCTGCGCGCGCTTGCCTCGCGCAATTTCCCCGTTATCGCTGCGAGCCGCAACGCCTTCGCGGCACCAGCCAACGTCAAAGTCCATGTCGGCGAGCTGCGCGAGACCGAACAGTTTCTACCGCTGGTTGCCGCCTCCAACATCATCGTCCACCTCGCATCAACCTCGACGCCGGCCAGCACCGCTGGCGATCCGCTCGCGGAACTCGATGCGAACCTGCATTCGACATTGTCCCTGCTGCGCGCCCTGCAGGCGCGACCAGACGTGCATCTGGTGTACGTTTCCTCCGGCGGCAATCTGTACCCGAACCAGGCAGGTGCCGTGACCGAGTCCCTGCCTACTTCGCCGCGCTCTTACCACGGCGCCGGCAAGGCCGCCGCAGAGCAGTTCGTCATCGCCTGGTGTGCGCAGTATGGAGCGCGGGCGACGATCCTGCGTCCGTCGAACGTGTACGGGCCAGGCCAGGAAGAGCGGACCGGCTTCGCGATCGTGCCGACGGCGATGCGCTGCATCATTCGCGACGAGCCATTGACGATCTGGGGCGATGGTTCCGCCGAGCGCGACTATCTGTACATTGATGACTTCATCGCGCTGTGCCTCGCCGTGCTCGATGATACGCGCTCGAGCGCCTGCGACATCCTCAACGCCGCAAGCGGCATTTCGACCCGCCTCCACGATTTGCTCGCGGGAATCGAGGCGACAAGCGGACGACAGTTGCGCCGCGAGTACGCCGCTCCGCGCACGGTCGACGCGAAGCACATCAACATCGATCCCGGCGCCGCGGCCATACGCTATGGCTGGTCGGCCAAGGTGGGCCTCCATGATGGACTCTCACGGACGTGGGCATGGATGAAGCCACGCACGAACTGAAATCCGGGCCCGTGTGCTCGATCTGCATCGCCAACTACAATGGCGAATCGATGTTGCGCGACTGCATCGATTCCGTATTGGCGCAAGACGCAGCCATCTCAGTGGAAATCATCGTCCATGACGACGCATCCAGCGACGGATCGGTCGCACTGCTGCGCGCTACCTATCCGCAGGTACGGGTGTTGCAAAGCGACACCAATGTCGGTTTCTGCGTCTCCAACAACCGCATGGTCGCGCAGGCGCGCGGCGAATTCGTGCTGTTGCTCAACAACGATGCAGCGTTGCTTCCCGATGCGCTGACGTCACTGCTCGACGCCGCACACACGAGCACGACGCCGACCATTTTCACACTGCCCCAGTACGATTGGAGTAGTGATGAACTTGTTGACCGGGGCTGCCTGCTCGATCCCTTCTACAACCCCGTACCGAATCTCGATACGAAATCCAGCGAAGTCGCAATGGCGATTGGCGCCTGCCTGTTTCTGCCGCGCGCGCTGTGGAACGAACTTGGCGGCTTTCCCGAATGGATGGAGTCGATCGCGGAAGACCTTTACCTCTGCTGCCTTGCGCGTCTGCGCGGCGCACGCGTTCCAGCGATCGCAGCGAGCGGCTACCGTCATCGGCGCGGGGCGACTTTCAGCGGCGAACGCAACAATGCGGCGAAGCTCGTATCGACGTTCCGCCGACGCCGTCTCAGTGAGCGCAACAAGACCGCGGCGCTGTTCATCTGTACGCCAACGCCTCTCATGTGGCCGCTGCTTGTGCTACACCTGTTCCTTCTGCTCATGGAGGGTGTAGCGATCAGCCTGTGGCGGCTCGATCCGCGCATCCTGTCGGAGATTTACCTCGCCGCCCCCACCACCGTTGCCAAAAATCTTGCTTGCCTACGGACGTTGCGCAAAGAAAAGCAAGCCACGCGCCAAGTGAGCACGAAAGAGTACTTCGCCCAATTCAGCCGCGTGCCCCGCAAGATCGTGCTGCTGGCACGCTTCGGCATGCCACGAATCGCTCGCTGAGCGGATGCCCCCTCAGACACGGAACAGTCGCTTTAGGAATTTTCGCAGTCGCGGAAAGCGCTTTATCCAGGTCGCCATTGCAGCCAAGCGAAGATACCCGTGGTAATCGACGACGCTGCGCAAATCTCTGAAGAACGAACGACGCTGCTTATTGCTCTCTGATGGCGTCGACCCCGTGGCAAAGGCAGCCACCGTCGACCTGCCGCTTTTCGCCCGCAGCGTGGCTTCAAGATAGCGTCGCTGGTACGTACGATCAGGCTCGAGACGGCAGCCCTCGGCCCACTCATTCCATGCGTTGATGAAAACCATCGACGACTCGCCGTGGAAATCGCGCGCAGCTCGCTTGATCGTTTCGCTCAGCCAATACTCGTAGTTGTCGGGAGAACTGTTCAGCACAATCACGGCCCGATTGCCGGTTTCGCGGCGTGTTGTCCCAAGCGGGGAAGACGCTCTTGTACACATTGCCGCCTGGATACAGGCGTTCCAGGTACGACTGCGCGATGACCGGATACTCGATAACCGATCCCCTGAAGGGTTCATAAAACGATAGAGACCAAGCAACATTGGGACATTTCATGTTGTGCGGCGGAAACTCGACGCCACTGTCGAAGCCGAACTGCAGATAGTCTTCGTTGCCGTGCGTAAATGCCGCGCAGAGGTGGATTTCGCCGATGCCCGCAGAGCGGCAGTAATCGCGCCATACTGCGGCTGTCCTGCGAGCATCAGGCAAGTGCTGCGGGCGATACACAATGAGGAAAGGCTTGCTGTCGACGCGGATGTAGCGGGGATCGGCGAAGGGGGCTGCAGGCGCTGCGAAAGCCAGGTCGTCATTCGGGAGGTGGTTCTGCGCGATGAGCACCTCGTGCTCGGCTCCATCCCAGCGGCGCGTCCAGTTCTCGTTGGCCCAGCACACGCAGAACGGCATGTTGCTCTGCGGATCGGCGAGCATGTCGTCGAGCGGCTGGTCGAGCAGGCGCGTGCCTTGAAAACCAGTAATAGTGATAGCAGAATCCGTCGACGCCGTATTCCTTTGCCATCCTGATCTGCTCGTGACGCGTGGCGCGTACGCGTAAATCGTAAAACCCCAAGTCGGCTGGTAGCTGCGGCTGCTCGTGTCCATCGAACAAAGGCTTGGCTTTGGTGACGTTGGTCCACTCCGTGAAGCCCTTACCCCACCACCGGTCGTTCTCAGGAATGGGATGAAACTGGGTCAGATAGAAGGCAATGAGACGTGGCGCTCGTTCGCCCTCAGGGGACGGATCGTTCGGCGTGTCCACGGGCGAATCAGACCTTGATGCCAAAGCGGCGTAGCGCGCGGGCGATCCCGTCACGGGTTTTCAGGCTCAGGAACGACACGGCGAAGCCGATAACGCGGCTGCGCCGCGCGCGGCCACTGAACGTGCCCGTGCCGGGCGCCGGAACTGGGATTTTCGCTAGATCGAGCGCTTTCCCAGAGGCCGACCTCGGCACAGCCCTGACGACGACCTGGTAAATCGTGCCGAACGGCGTCGCAGAGAGTGCGGTGCGCAACTCGATCGGCAGCTTGCGCCAGCGCCGCGCAAACTCGGTCTGCTCGGGCGTCTTGACGACCATTTCCACCTCGACGATCTTGAACCCCGCATCCTCGAACAGGCGCTGGATGTTCTTTACGCCGAAAAAACGGATGTGGGTCTTGTCGAGCAGTCCCCACGGCTGGTATTCGAGATCGCCTGAGATCAGGCATCCGATCACGGCGTTGTGTCCGGCATGAGGCAACGACACAACGGCGCATCCGCCCGGCGCAAGCAACGCAGGCAGGCGCGCCAGTGCAGTCCATGGATCGTACAGGTGCTCGAACACATCGGCGGCGACAATCACATCGAAGGGCTCGGCACCTTCCAGCACGTCCGGCCAAAGCGAATCATTCAAGTTGCACTTGTACACGCGCTCGCAGAACTCGCGGACGATCGCTATGGCCTGATCATCGACCTCCAGCGCGGTAACACTACAGCCGTTACCCTTAAGCAGGCGCGTCACGGCACCAGGCCCCGGTCCCAGTTCGAGTACGCGCTTGTTGTGACCAGTGAGACGCACGACCCTAGCGGGAGCCGAGTTCGGCTGGGGGCGCATATTCGTATTTGTGTCGTTGCTTGGTCATTTGAAATAATGCCGTCTAGTCTCTGCAATGTGACTGCTCATTGGGCCCTCGATTGAAGAGTGTCCGTTTTATGCCAGTGTACTTGCCTTCTTCTTGGAGTTCTGAATCGGAGATGGATATCACCCACACCTCATAGCTATTCTTCTTTGTGCTGGGATCACATGCTTGGTCGTCGCAGGCCAAGCACAGGAGTCTGTCGAACTCGTTGCACCAGGCCTCGCAGTCTCATCTGCCCTAGAAAGCGCAGGTCGATCAGGCGTACTCTGCTCCAGTCGACGCTCTAACCCAAAAAGCTACGCGTCCGTGCTGGCTGCATCAGAATACCAACTCTCGCAAATCGTCGCTGCTTAGTCCGACTCATTTTTTTTATAAGGAAATCAAAATGTCGCCTGCCAAACTGATTTGGGAAGACGATAAGACTCTACTAATAATATGAATGTGAGATTTTTTGTCACGTGGGATCCTAACGAATTAATGCAATTAGAATCATCGGAAAATTTATTCGTGCTCGGGAAGAGCCTGCATATGATTGAAAGATCTGTTGCTATCGGAGAACAACACAAGATTAACAAAATATTCGAAATGGGAATCTTCAAGGGCGGAAGCGCTGTCTTGTATGACCAGATTTTCCAGCCTGAAAAGATCGTTGCCATCGACTACAACAAGAACCAAATTGATGCTCTGACTAAGTATGCTGCTAGAAAGAAGAAAAATGATGACATAAAACCATTTTATGGGATTAACCAAGCGGATAGATCGGCCATGGAGAAAATTCTGACGATCGAGTTTCCAGGGCGCGATATTGATCTGATTGTTGATGATGCATCACATTTTTATAAAGAAACCAAAGATGCCTTCAACATCACCTTCCCTTTCTTGAGAGCCGGAGGTCAATACATAATTGAAGATTGGGCGTGGGCCCATTGGCCGGGAAAACCTTGGCAAACGAATCCATGGCATTTCTGGACTCGTCGTCCATTTCGAGGTACCAAAGCATTAAGTAACCTGCTAATAGAGTTGTTTATGCTTGCTGCTAGTCGGAGTGATCTTATTGAAGATATATTTATAAATCATAATGTGATTATCGTAAAAAAAGGGAGCGGTAGCCTTCCAGAAGGAAAGTTTGACATTGGGGATCACTACTTATTGAGGGGCAAATCTTTCGATGCGCCACTGTAGAATCTTACTTAGCTAGAGAGAGCGCAGCTTGCGCCGCTGCTCGCGATTCGGCGAACGATGGGCAGCTTCGGCGACGTAACCAGCGCCACCGGAGGGAAAGTTGCATCAACTTTGGATATTGCTGCCCACAATAGAAGGAATAGCGCATGCAATTGGTCTCGCCTGTTCCCGCGCGTGCGAGAAGGCGGCCGCACCGTTGACGCGCAAAGAAGTATCCGTCGTCTAACAGCGATTCTCAAACCTCGCAACGAAAAATTGTCACGTCGCCATGGGCCCCAATCGCTTCGATTCGACTGAAGTGCCCCGTGCCAGCAAGGGTCTGCGACAATGGTTCGTAAAAATAGACCATGTGATGTGGATTTTTATGCTCATACCCGGACACAAAAAGCGTCCTGCGCGTATGGGCGGCTACAAAAACTACCAGTCCGCGGTACTGCACCACCGTCGGTTGATGTATGAGTACTTCGAAGCACAGCACCATCTCGCGAGGCTCAAGGCGTTGTCCTTCGTATAGTATGAATTCTCCGTTCGGTCTCGCGATTCGCGCCTTCTCCAAAGCACCCGCAGCGACATCTATTCCCAGGTAATTCTTTAGCAATAAACCCCGCAGCACTTCGCCGTCGCCACAGCCGACATCGAGAACAGACTCGGCGTCTTGTATGCCTTCGCTGCACAACAGATCGCGTTTGTAATGCAAGCTCGCGCCGCGCGAGCCAATACCGGAACCACGTTCCGGAAACGCTGCATAGCGGAAGTTCCAAAACAGTACATTGTTGAACCCTTGCGTGATCTGCCGATTCGCCTGAGCAATGGCCGCTGCCTCTGCTGCATTGAGCGTAGGAGGAGGTTCGATGAGCCCTACTACGTTCATCGAAACATCATGATAGTGAATGAGTGCGATTGGGAGAGAACGGTCGAGGTATCGGTGCTTACCCGCAAAGTGCACGAAGTAGTTCACATTCGATGGTGCGGCGAGCCACGGAATTCCGGAGATATGGAACGCCAACGCTGCACTAACCTGATCGACATTCGCAAGCCGCCCCTCGCGGCGCAAGGGTTCGTCATTTGCCAGCAGCCATAGCGCCCATCGTCGCCATTCCGCAGAGAACTGCATGACCAGCGCTCTAGGAATGGCGTAGAAGCCTCCGTTGGCATTTCCCTTCATCGTGTACTCATCCGTAGCATCAACGCGAATTGAACCTGCCGGCTGCTTCCCAGCAGCCCGACAGATTTGATGGAGCGCGTCAATCGAAGGCATAGCTCCGTCCACTATCTTCGCCTGTACATCTCTGCCACGTAAGAACGGACGCAAATCGGAAACTGCGATCATGTCGGTGTCGAGCAATACCACCCGATCGAAAGCGTGATTGAGAAGGTTCGGCAACTGACCAAGCTTGTTGCACCACCGCCCATCTCCGAATCTGACTAGTTCATGTATCTGATAGCCTTCCGCTGCAAATACCTTGCGCATGATGGCTGGCACTTCTGGCGTCATCTGAATGTGAATATCTGCAGCATCCGCCTCGCAGTGGCTGCGCAACGATCTTGCAAGATGCCACGCTTGGTAGGCAAATTTTGGATGCTCATCGACAACGAATGAGTAAGGCTACTCGTTCAACTACGCTCTTCGCCGTCAGGAAGCGCATACACCGCGATCAACAGACATTTCGATCGATTGCGCCATGGATATCGTCGCGAGGACGTTCAAACCAGCAGTTTGCGACTTCAGTTCAATCATCGTTTGCTCGGGACTGGAAGAGGTTCGCGACAAAGCGTAGCGGCTTTGTAATTCTCCAAGAAACTGTCGACTTTATTCTTTCGATCTCGCGCTCATGTGCGGCGACAATGATTTTCAACACACTTAGTTTCTCAATTCTCAAAAGACACTCATTGACGTTAGAGAGACCCGGTTGAAACATTGATACAGCCTGGTCGAGATGCATAGATAAGTCTGGTTGCAACTCGGTAAAGTGGGAAATATCGACGCGTATTGCGTTGTATGCTTCATCAGCCAGAATCTCGCCGGCGCTCGACTCGACAACACCCGTTCGGTCCAACTGCATGATCCATTGAAGCATCCAGAAAATCCGCAAGAAGCGGCTCTGCCTCAGCGAAAGGAACCGGCCAGTCAAAGCACAAGCGTTGCGACATGAGCGGGAGCAACGCGCGCCAGTCACGAAGCAAATCTGCATACTCAATGCATATGCGCGGCCATCCACGCGAACCCACTTCTGCGTCGATCGCGTAACGCAACCAAAGCAAAGTAGCCTTCCATTGCCGTATGCCGTCGCGCTTCCACAAAGATTGCGCGACTTCACGCGGATCTCGCGCCATGACAACTACAACAGGGGTGCAGCCGATCTCTTCAAGGATTTCCAACCACAGAGGCAGAAGTCGGCAAAGACGCGGGATCCTTCACCGCCCATAGGCGATAAGAGCCGAATTCACGCTTGATGTTCTGACCAACTCTGTCCTAAGTGGAGCAATTCGTTTTGCTTCTCCACCACGCATCAGGAAGTTCACGCTCGTCGAGCCACGAGAACCCAAAGGCGCGGAGGATTCGCTCGTTGATATCATTTACAATACTGTGTTCCCAATAGCCCTTGGCATTGATTTCGGATCCGCTGGAGTCAACGTGGAGCCCAGCGGGACTCCCAAAGCATGCAATGCACCCGCCATCGCGGAAGTCCCGCTACGATGCATGCCAAGCACTAGGATTGCACGGGATCCTTCCGATCTCGTAGTCATGCCGATCCTACTTGCAGCACTGCGCCGTCAAGCTTGTGAAACTCTGCGTTTAGGGCAAGGCGTCCTCCGACGCCAAAAGAGGTGCAACATGAAAATTGATCGAATCGTAGCGGCGGTCGTATGTGACCAATCCGTTGGGCGTCTGTCCCGATACGCCGACTGAAATCGAATACTCCCCCGCATCAAGGCAAGGGTCAAAATCGAAGCAAACCAGAGCATCGCTGCCCTTCTCTTGCGCCACATATGTCGCATTCAAGTCAAGCGTATTCGTGCCAAACAGCATTGCGCCATGCGCTGTCTTGAGGGAAAACTCGTATACGGGCCGATCGACCGCCGAGTTGAATCGAATATTTAGGAGCACCCGCGTTCTGGCCGGGAACAAAAGAACACGGATTTTCAATACCACCTTGAATCATTCGAGCGTCGGAAATGGTTGCCGTCCGGTCTCCCAACCGGGTCTCCGCTCCGTTGTAGTACGGCCTTTGAGCAAGGGCATCGACAGCGTCTGAAAGAGTGCGGTCCACGCTACTGGTGTCTTGATATTGCACTCCATCAAGTCGGTTCACATAAAGTGACAATGTGCGGGAAGCCGGGCCATCGGAGACCAATCGTCCATGATCGAGCAAAAGAGCACGTTTGCAGAAACGTGCGATCTGCCCGGCCGAATGGCTGACGAAGAGTATCGTACAGCCCCCGCTGCGGATAAATTCCATGCGACGAAGACACTTGTCCTGAAATGCGGCATCACCTGTCGACAATGCCTCATCCACGACCAGTATCTCCGGATCCACGTGCACTGCTACCGCAAATGCCAGCCGCAGGAACATTCCGCTCGAGTAAGTCCGCACAGGTTGATCGATATGTTCACCAATGTCGGCGAATGCGATAATTTCCTCGAAACGTCTCTCCATTTCGCTTCGAGAAAACCCCAACACTGTGCCTTGAAAAAATACGTTTTCTCGCCCAGTGAAATCTGCATTGAATCCTGTGCCCAATTCTAGCAACGCCGAAATCCTGCCATGGACTCGGACACTTCCTGCTGTCGCCTTGAGAACACCACATACAACTTGAAGGAGCGTACTCTTGCCGGCGCCATTCCGCCCTATGATCCCTACGGTTTCGCCCCGCGCGATCTCAAACGAGATGTCTCTGAGTGCAACGAAATCGCGGTGATATCGCTTCAACCCGAGGCACAAAAACTCCTTGACGCGATCGCCGGGGTGATTGAACAAGCGGTAAGTCTTGCTAAGGTTTTCAACCGCTATGACCGTATCGTCAGAGCGCATCGGCGAACTCCTCCCGATTGCGCTTGAAGAACAACCATCCGAGACAGGCTGTGGCAATGCCGCAGAGCAATGCAGCGCTCCAGGCTGCCCAATCAATGGGCAGTCCGAAGATGGCCGATCGACATGCCTCAATGACGATTCCCAGCGGGTTGTATCGATAAAGCGGCCGAAGGATTGTCGGCGCGGAAGTGACCGGATAGAACACTGGTGAAACAAACATCAGCATCTGCACGAAAGGCGGCACGATCTGCGTCATATCCTTAATGAATACGCCCCAAGCTGCGAGAAACCAAGATAGTCCCATTGCGCCGAGTAGCAACGGGACTAGCGTGATCGGATAGAGCATCGCCTCGATATGCAGATGACCGGTCCACGCGAGCGCCGACAACATAATCGCTAGGTTGAATGTCGCGTGGACTAGCGCGGCGCCGAGGGGCACGAGGGGCAGGATTCCCACAGGGAAAATCATTTTCTTGACGAAGTTCGGGTAGCTTCGTACCGCCGTTGGCGCTCGCGACACTGTATCCCCAAACACGTTGAACGCAATCAGCCCACTATAGAGCACCAGCCAAAATGAGGCGCCGCCGTATTGTTCTGGCCATCGCGCCTGAAACACTTGACTGAAGACCAATGCCAGTATCCCGAGCATGAGCAATGGACTCAGCAGCATCCATAGGACGCCGAACATCGCCCCGCGATAGCGCAGGAGCACGTCGCGCTTTATCAGCTGACCGAGTAGGTACCAATTCACGGATGTAGTCCTACTCGTTGAGGCGACGATATGTCAGCGCCGTGATCTGCTCGGAAATCAGTCCGATCAGAAACACGATCACGGCTGCGGAAAACAGCAGGACGCTCATGTTGGTAAACCGATGCACGGTCACGAAAGTATACAAGTAGTAGCCGAGGCCGAGCAGGAAGAACGCGGCGCTCACGGGCACGAACAGCTTGAGCGGCGAGTACAGCGTGGCGATCTTGAAGATGATCAGGAAAAAGCGGATGCCGTCGCGCAGCGGCCGGATGTGGCTCTTGCCGATGCGCTGCGCGGCATGGATGGGCACGTACGCGACCGCATAGGCGCTGCGGAAGAACGCCATCGTGCTCGTCGTCGGATACGAAAACCCGTTCGGCAGCAGGTGCAGGAACTCGCGGAACCTTTCGGCGCGCACGGCCCGGAATCCGGACGTGAGGTCGGCGACTTCGAAGCCGGTCATGTGGCTCGCGAGCCAGTTGTAGACGGTGTTGGCGACACCGCGGCCGATGCCTGCCTGCCCGCTCCAGTTGCGCGCGCCGACGACCATGTCGAACCCTTCGTCGAGCTTTGCCAGCAGCCTCGGGATATCGGCCGGATCGTGCTGGCCGTCGGCATCCATGAAGACGAGGACGTCGCCCGTCGCCTCGCGGGCGCCCCGCTTGATGGCGGCGCCGTTCCCCATGGAGTAGGCCTGGCGGACCGTTTTGACCTTGTATTGCGCACAAACCGATGGAGTGTCATCGGTCGATCCGTCGTCTACGACGATAATTTCGGCTTGTGGAGTGGCGGCAAGCACGCGGGGCAGCAGGTCGGTGAGCGCGGCAGCTTCATTTTTCGCTGGAAGGATGACACTGATCACATTTTCCCCTTTTCCCGTGCCATCGACTGAGAAATCGATGCTTTCCGGAGCCAATCCACCGTAAGCTTAGCTTCTGCCTCCGGAGGATGGCCATATGGATGTCTTGGCGGTCGCGCGGGTGCAAAAGAAGTTATACACTCTGCGGGAATTTTGAGATACATTCTCCTTTAGTTTCGGGGATTTGTCCGGAGATTCGATGGCAACGCTAATGAGTACGCCGCCACTGGCCGGCCTGACGGGCGTGACCCGTCGTCTGGTCGCGCAGGGCATCGTGCCTGAAGCGGAGGCGCGCAAGGCTCTCGATACGGCCGCCCGGCAAAAAATTCCGGTTCTGTCGCTCCTCACCGAGCAGGGTCTCGTCAACAGTGCGCAGATCGCGATCGCCACGTCCGAAGAGTTCGGCGTTCCCTTGCTCGATGCCAATTCGCTCGACCCGACGCAGCTGCCGATCCGCCTCGTCAACGAAGAGCTGATCAGCCAGCACAAAGTCGTTCCGCTGTTCAAACGCGGCAATCGCCTGTTCGTCGGCGTCTCGGACCCGACCAACCTGCGCGCGCTGGACGAAATCAAGTTTCAGTCCAACTCGGCCGTAGAACCCATCCTCGTCGACGAGCAGCAGCTCGCCAAGCTGATCGAGCAGGCTTTCAATTCCACCGGCGTCGCCGTCGAGGATATGGGCGACCCGGGCATGGAAAGCCTGAGCACGGGAGACCTTTCCGACGTCGATGACGCCGACACCTCCAGCGGCGTGGATGCGACGGGCGACGACACGCCCATCGTGAAGTTCGTCAACAAGGTGCTCGTCGATGCGATCAAGCGCGGCGCGTCGGACATCCACTTCGAGCCCTACGAGTCCGACTTACCGCGTGCGCTTCCGCATGGACGGCCTCCTGCGCGCCGTCGCCGCGCCGCCGGTAAAGCTCACGCCGCGAATCTCTTCGCGCCTGAAGGTCATCGCGGGTCTCGACATCGCCGAACGGCGCGTGCCGCAGGACGGCCGCATCAAGCTCAATCTGTCGAAGACGAAGTCGATCGACTTCCGCGTCAGCACCTGCCCCACTTTGTTCGGCGAAAAAGTCGTGCTGCGTATTCTCGATGCGTCGGCGGCAAAGCTCGGCATCGAGAAGCTCGGCTACGAGGACGACCAGAAGAAGCTCTTCCTCGACGCGATCGACAAGCCCTACGGCATGGTCGTCGTTACCGGCCCGACGGGCTCGGGCAAGACGGTTTCGCTGTATACGGCGCTCAACATCCTCAACACCGAGGGGCGCAACATTTCGACGGTGGAGGATCCGGTCGAAATCCGTCTGCCCGGCGTGAACCAGGTCCAGCAGAACCAGAAGCGCGGCATGACCTTCGCGGCCGCGCTGCGCTCGTTCCTGCGCCAGGATCCCGACGTGATCATGGTCGGCGAAATTCGCGACCTTGAGACCGCGGAGATCGCGATCAAGGCCGCGCAGACCGGACACATGGTGCTGTCGACGCTGCACACCAACGATGCGCCGCAGACGATTACGCGCCTGATGAACATGGGTATCGCACCCTACAACATCACCTCATCCGTGAGCCTGGTCATCGCGCAGCGTCTTGCCCGTCGCCTTCACGATTGCCGCAAACTGCTTGTACTGCCGCCCGCGGCGCTGCTCGCCGAGGGCTTCTCCGAAGCCGACGTCGCCACGATGCAGCTTTACGATGCGGTGGGTTGCGGCAGTTGCAACGAAGGCTACAAGGGCCGCACCGGCATCTACCAGACGATGCCGCTGAGCGAGTCGATTGCAAAAATCATTCTCGCAGGTGCGAATGCAATCCAGATCGCCGACGCTGCGCGCGAAGCCGGAATTCGCGACTTGCGCGGGTCCGCATTGCTGAAAGCCAGGAACGGCATCACGAGCCTCGCTGAAATCAACCGCGTCACGAAGGATTAATCCGAACCATGGCTACCGCAACCGCTGTACGCAGCAAACCCTCGGCCGCCGACGTCGGACGCGCCCGCGCACAGGTCAACCAGCTGGTTCCGTTCCAGTGGGTTGGCACCGACAAGCGCGGCAAGAAGCTCAAGGGCGAATATTCGGCCAAGACGGCTGCCCTGGTCAAAGCCGAACTGCGCCGACAGGGCATCAACCCGACATCGGTCAAGCCCAAAAGCCAAGCCGTTGTTCGGCGCCGCGGGACGCGCAATCAAGGCGCGTGACATTTCCGTGTTCAGCCGGCAGATTGCAGTCATGATGGCCGCCGGCGTGCCTATGGTGCAGGCGTTTGACATCATTGCGAGTGGTCAGTCCAACCCGCGCATGAAGAACATGCTCGTGGACATAAAAACGAATATCGAGGGTGGCTCGACCCTGTCCGAATCGCTCGCGCAAATATCCGGTGCAATTCGACGAACTGTTCTGCAACCTGGTCAAGGCCGGAGAATCCGCGGGCGTGCTCGATACCGTTCTCGATACGGTGGCCACCTACAAGGAAAACATCGAAACGCTGAAGGGCAAGATCAAGAAGGCGATGTTCTATCCGGCCATCGTGCTGGCCGTTGCCATTGTCGTTTCGGGCATTCTGCTGATTTTCGTCGTGCCCGCAGTTCGAGACGGTCTTCAAGGGCTTCGGTGCGCAGCTACCCGCATTCACGCAGATGATCGTCAACCTGTCGCGCTTCATGGTAGGCAACTGGTACATCATCCTTGGAATCGGCATCGGCGCGATAGGAGGTCTGATTTTCCTCTACAAGCGCTCGCCGCCATTCGCGCATTTCTGCGCGCGTGCCGTGTTGAAGCTACCGGTGATTGGACAGATCCTGCATCAGTCGGCGATTGCGCGGTTCGCGCGGACGCTCGGCGTGACCTTCAAGGCCGGCGTACCGCTCGTCGAGGCGCTGGATTCGGTTTCGAAGGCGACCGGCAGTCCGATCTACAACGAAGCGGTTGCGAAAGTCCGGGAAGACGTCGCGGTAGGTCACCAGCTCCAGTTTGCGATGCGCCAGACCAATCTGTTCCCCAACATGGTCGTGCAGATGGTCGCGATCGGCGAAGAAGCCGGTGCGCTCGATGCCATGCTGTTCAAGATCGCGGAGTTCTACGAGCAGGAAGTCAACAATGCGGTCGATGCGCTCGCGAGCCTGCTCGAACCGTTCATCATGGTGATCATCGGCGGCCTCGTCGGCAGCATGGTCATCGGCATGTACCTGCCGATCTTCAAGCTCGGCTCGGTGGTCGGCTGACCGCAGTTCCTCTTCTCGCGCAGCATGCTTGAATTTCTGCAGACGCCAGCCGGCGTGATCGCGCTCGCCGGTGTCGTTGGCCTGCTTGTCGGCAGTTTTCTCAACGTCGTCATCCTGCGCCTGCCGGCGCGCCTGATGCATTCGTGGCGTGTGCAGAGCCGGGAAGTCCTCGAACTCGAAGCCGAGAGCGACGCAGCCGCACCGCCCGGCATCGTCTGGGAAGCGTCGCATTGCCCGCAATGCAAACATCCGCTCGGCGCGCTGGAAAATATCCCGGTGATCAGCTGGGTCGTATTGCGTGGACGCTGCAAGCACTGCGGCGCGAAGATCTCGGTGCAGTATCCGCTTGTCGAACTGCTGACCTGCGTCGGTTCGGCGATCGTTGCCTGGAAGTTCGGCTTCGGCTGGCAGACGGCAGCCGGACTGCTATTTACCTGGGCGTTGATCGCGCTCGCCGGCATCGACGTGCACACGCAGTTGTTGCCGGACCAGATCACACTGCCGTTGCTGTGGCTGGGCCTTCTTCTCTCCCTGCTTCCGCTGTTCGTCGACGGCAGCGCAAGCATCCTCGGCGCGGCGATCGGCTACCTCGCCCTGTGGTCGGTCTACTGGCTGTTCAAGCTCGCGACCGGCAAGGAAGGCATGGGCTACGGCGATTTCAAGCTGCTCGGCGCGCTCGGTGCATGGATGGGCCCCTGGGCGCTCCTGCCGATCGTCCTGCTGTCGTCGCTGATCGGCGCGATCGTCGGCGGCAGTGCGCTGGCGATTCAAGGCCGCGATCGCGCGACGCCGATTCCGTTCGGTCCGTTCCTCGCGGCGGCGGGCTGGGTGCAGTTCGTCTACGGAGCACAGATCTCACACCTGTACCGGGCATTGTTCGGCCTGCCGTGACCGCCACGACGGAAGCACAGCCCACGTGCTTCGTGGTCGCGCTGACGGGCGGGATCGCATCGGGCAAGAGTACCGTCCAGAAGTTGCTCGAGAATCTCGGCAGCACCGTATTCGACGCCGACGTGATCGCGCGCGAACTCGTCGCGCCAGGCCAGCCTGCGCTCGCGGAAATCGTAGCGGCGTTCGGTCCGGCGTCGCTCACCGCGCAGGGCGAACTCGATCGCGGGCGCATGCGCGACCGTGTATTCGCGGATATCGAAGCAAAGCGCACGCTCGAGCGGATCCTGCATCCTCGCGTTCGCACCGAATTGTTCGCGCGCGCGCGCGCCTGCACGGCTGACTACTGCCTGCTCGCGATCCCGCTGCTGGCCGAATCGGCGAACGCCTACGCATGGGTCGATCGCGTTCTGGTCGTCGACGTACCGCGCGCGACGCAGTGCGCGCGCCTCATGTTGCGCGACGGCATGACCCGGGAATTTGCCGAGCGGGCGCTGGCTGCACAGGCGAGCCGTGCCGACCGGCTCGCGCTGGCCGACGACGCGATCGACAACGCCGGCTCAGCGGCGAACCTTCCGGCGGTGGTGACGCGCCTGCATGGGCTCTACCGCGCGGCCGCGCGCAGCTCGCCAACGCCACGCCTGAAGCGTCAGAACGGCCACTGAGGTTGCCTGCGTTGCGGGCCGCTGGTCGACGACCTGGCGCTGGCCGAAGAACGCGGATATCCCCGCGATGCCCTGTGCCCCGCTCGCGCGCGCGCGACCGATGTCGTCCGGCCGCAGGCCGCCGAGCGCGAAAACCGGGAATGCCGCGAGCGCGCACAATTCGGCGAAACGCGTCCATCCGAGCGGCGGGACGCCTGGATGGCTGTCCGTCGCAGCGACCGGGCCCAACACGCCGAAATCGATGCCCAATGCGTTCGCCTTGTGGATTTCACGCTCGTCGTGACAGGACGCGGCGACCCATTGGCCGGGTCCGAGCGGGCGGCTTGCCGCACGCAGCAGGTCGGAAGACGAGAGATGCACGCCGTCCACTGCGCACTCGGACGCAAGTTCGCTGCTGCCGTTGACGGCGCTACCGTTGAGAATCAGTTGCGCGCCGTGCATCTGCGTGATCTTGCGCAGCGCGTGTGCGAGCTCGCGCAGACGCGCCGCGTCGATGTGCTTCGCGCGCAGCTGCAGCAGGCGCGCGCCGTCGACGATGACACGTTCCGCGCGTTGCACGAATTCGGCGTCATCGACATCAGGCTCGGGCGTTATCGCATAGCGCGTCGGCAAGCGCAGCGCGTTGACGATAGGCCGATCGGGGGGAGGCATCTCGAGCGTCGCGAGCGCTCCGACGCGATGCCACGCCAGGGACTGGTCCTCTCGGCCCTGCGGAACGCCGGCGTAATCGAGGACGCGATAGGCATCGAGGAAGATCGTCTTGTCGGGGTAGCACCAGGGAACGCCGATGAGCGGCTCGACGGCACCGGTCTCGATGCCGAGTTCCTCGCCCAGTTCGCGCCGCAGCGCAGTGCGCGGGTCCTCGCCCGGATCGACCTTGCCGCCGGGGAATTCCCACGTGCCGGCCAGATGCTTGCCGGAGCCGCGCTGGGCAACCAGTACGCGTCCCTGTGTATCGACGAGGACACCTGCGACGACGTGGATGCCCGGCCTGGTCACGCTGCGCGCGCCGCAGCCGTTCCGGCGGCGTGTCGACGAGGATCGCGTCGACAAGGACGCCAATCGAAGAAGATCGCAGCGGGCCGAAGCGGATTCCGGCAATGGGCTTCCGTTGCCAACCTGCGTGTGGACGTCGCGGACACGCAGGTCATCGACAATGCGACGCGTGATCGAAGTGACTTACGCCAGCCTGCCGTGGCACTGCTTGAATTTCTTGCCCGGAACCGCAGGGACACGGATCGTTGCGGCCGACCTTCGGCTGGTCGCGCACGTCGGCGTCTGCAGCGGCGGCGACGGCATCAGCGCTCATCGGCATCGGGCTCCGGCTGCCGCGGCCTGCGTCAGCGCGGCGGTTTCGGCGTGCTGGAATTCCAGTGCGCGACGTTCTGCTCGCGGCGTTGCTGCTCTTCGAGCGCGGCCACTTCGGCTTCGGTCTGGATGCGCATGCGCGCAAGACGCTGGACGACTTCGGCCTTGACCTGCTCGAGCATGGCCTGGAACAGCTCGAATGCTTCGCGCTTGAATTCCTGCTTCGGCTGCTTCTGCGCGTAGCCGCGCAGGTAGATGCCCTGGCGCAGGTAGTCCATGCTGGCCAGATGTTCCTTCCAGTGCTGGTCGAGCACCTGCAGCAGGAAGAACTTTTCGGCCGCGCGCATGATCTCCGAGCCGTATGTCGTTTCCTTCTCGCGGAAGAAGCGGTCGACTTCGTCGATCACGTGATCGCGCACGCCGTCGGAATCGAGATCGTGTTGCGATTCGACCCAGTGCTTCAGAGTCGAACTGGAACCCGTACTCGGTCTCGCAGCGCGCGATCGAGGCCGGCCACGTCCCATTGCTCGTCGACGCTGTCCGGCGGCACGAAGCGGCGTACGCAGGTCGCTGAACACGTCGTAGCGGATGTTGCTGATGTTTTCGGCGACGTTGTCCGAGTCGAGCAGCTCGTTGCGCTGTTCGTAGATCACCTTGCGCTGGTCGTTCGCGGTGTCGTCGAATTCGAGCAGATGTTTGCGGATATCGAAGTTGTGCGCTTCGACCTTGCGCTGCGACTTCTCGATGACGCGCGTGATCATGCGGTCTTCGAGCGCCTCGTGTTCCTTCATGCCGAACAGCTGCATCCAGCGCGTCACCCAGTCGGGCGCGAAGATGCGCATCAGGCTGATCTTCGAGCGACAGATAGAAGCGGCTCGAACCCGGATCGCCCTGGCGACCCGAGCGACCGCGCAACTGATTGTCGATGCGCCGCGACTCGTGGCGTTCGGTGCCGATGATGTGCAGGCCACCGGCGGCGAGTACTTCGTCGTGGCGCTTCTGCCATTCGCGCTTGACCTCGTCGCGCTCGGCGTCGCTGGTCTCTTCGGCGTAGCGTTGCGAGTTCGGCCTCGAGCGAACCGCCGAGCACGATGTCGGTGCCGCGACCGGCCATGTTCGTCGCGATCGTGACGCCGCCCGGCCGTCCGGCCTGGGCGACGATATGCGCCTCGCGCTCGTGCTGCTTCGCGTTGAGCACTTCGTGCGGGATCACGGGTTGCTTCTTGTGCGAGCAGGTTCGAGAGCAGCTCTGAGGTCTCGATCGAGGTCGTGCCGACGAGCACCGGCTGGCCGCGCGCAGTAGCAGTCCTTGATGTCCTCGATGACCGCTTCGAACTTGTACTTCTGCTTGAGGAAGATGACGTCCTGGTTGTCCTTGCGGATCATCGGCTTGTGCGTCGGGATGACGACGACTTCGAGACCGTAGATCTGCTGGAATTCGTAGGCTTCGGTATCGGCCGTACCGGTCATGCCGGCCAGCTTGCCGTACATGCGGAAGTAGTTCTGGAACGTGATCGACGCGAGCGTCTGGTTCTCGCGCTGGATCGGCACGCCTTCCTTCGCCTCGACCGCCTGATGCAGGCCGTCGGACCAGCGCCGTCCCGGCAGCGTGCGGCCGGTGAACTCGTCGACGATGATCACCTCGCCGTCGCGGACGATGTAGTCCTGGTCGCGGTGATACAGCGCATTCGCGCGCAGCGCCGCATTCAGGTGATGGACGACGGCCAGATGCTTGGCGTCGTACAGGCTTTCGTCGGCGCCGATGATGCCTTCGGCGCGCAGCACCTCCTCGGCGTGCTCCATGCCCTCTTCGGACAGGTGCACCTGTTTCTGCTTCTCGTCGACGAAATAGTCGCCGGCGGCCGTCTTCCTTCGTCCTGGCGGTCAGCTTCGGCACGATGCGGTTGATGCGCACGTACAAGCTGCGGCGAATCGTCGGACGGACCGGAGATGATCAGCGGCGTGCGCGCTTCGTCGATCAGGATCGAGTCGACTTCGTCGACGATCGCGTAATTGCAGGCCGCGCTGGTAGCGCTGCTCTTTCGACAGCGCCATGTTGTCGCGCAGGTAGTCGAAGCCGTATTCGTTGTTGGTGCCGTAGGTGATGTCGGCCGCGTAGGCTGCGTGCTTGTCGCCGTGGTCCATGCCGGGATAGACGACGCCGACGCTCATGCCGAGGAAGCTGTATACCTTGCCCATCCACGCCGAGTCGCGCCGCGCGAGGTAGTCGTTGACCGTGACGACATGCACGCCCTTGCCGGCCAGCGCGTTGAGATAGACCGGCAGCGTGGCGACGAGGGTCTTGCCTTCGCCGGTGCGCATCTCGGCGATCTTGCCCAGGTGCAGCACCATGCCGCCGATCAGCTGCACGTCGTAGTGGCGCAGGCCGAGCACGCGGCGCGACTGCTTCGCGTACGACGGCGAACGCCTCGGGCAACAAGCTCGTCGAGCGGTCTCGCCGGCGGCGAGTCGCTGCTTGAAGGCGTCGGTCTTGGCGCGCAGTTCGCTCGTCGGTCAACGCCTGCAATGCCGGCTCGAAGGCGTTGATCTTTGCCACAGCTTTTGTTCATCTGGCGCAGCAGGCGCTCGTTGCGACTGCCGAAAATGCCCGTGAGGATGCGATTGAACATGAGTTAGAAAGTCTGATCTGGAAAGGGATTGGGTACGGAGCGCGGCGACGAGCGCATCAACTCCGGCGAGTCCCCATCAGAATCGGCGCGGGCAAGGCAGTTCGGATTGGGAAAGGCCGCGAACCCTTGGGTTCCGGCGCCGGCCCGCGCCCGAGATGCGCGACGCAGCAAATTTAAGATGGGTCCAAAATGCAAAGGCCGCCTCAGGCGGCCTCGCGCACTATAGTGGATTTGGGCGCCGCGAGCGGCTTTCAAGCCCAGACGAATGGTGCAGTCGCGCGCTTTCAGGCGCGCTTGACGGCCCCGTTGACGTAGGTCAGCGGGTTCACGGCGCGACCGTTGCAGCCAGACCTCGAAGTGGCAGTGCGGCCCGGTCGCACGCCCGGTCGAGCCGACCTTGGCGATGACCTCGCCGGCGTGCACGCGCTCGCCGACGCTGCAGCCAGGTTCTTGCTGATTGTGCGCGTAGCGCGTCATGTAGCCGTTGCCGTGGTCGACTTCGATCGACGTTGCCGTAGCCGGGGCGTTCGCCGTTCCAGACGTGACGACGCCGCTCGGCGACGGCCGTGATGTCGGCTGCCCGGCGGCGCGTCGAAATCGAGGCCCGAGATGATGCTCGACCTGAGCCGTTGATCGGATCGGCGCGCGAACCGAAGCCGAACCGATGTAGCCGTTCGCCACCGGATAGCCGCTCGGCACCAGCGCATTGTCGAGCTTGCGGTCGAGCAGGAGATTCTCGAGGACGCTCGAGCTGCGTTTCCTCGTGCGATGAACTGGTCGCGCAGTCTCGGCGATATTGCCTGGCGAGGTCGAAATTCAGCGCGATGCGAGCGGCGCTCGGGTCTTCCGGTGCCGCCCATCGCCGGCGCTTCGCTGAAAGTCGAATTCGCCGTCTTCGAGCTTGCCGACCTCGGTCAGACGCTGGCCGAGCGCATTGAGCCGCGTGGCCTGCGCCTGCAAGTGCGCCGAGCTGCAGCGCCAGCGCGTCGAGGTCGCGATGCGAGGACGGTCTCGAGCTGGTCGACGCCTGCTGCTGCTGCGCGGCGATCTGCTGCGCATCGCCTGCACTTCGCGCGAGCGTATGATCGCGCGGGTTGGCGATGAACAGGGCGGCAACGAAGCCGAACACCATGCAACCGAGCGGCGACAAGCGGCGACAGACGGCGGCAAGCCTTGCCGCGCGTCGCGCCAGCACTGAAGATCCAGGGTGGTCGGCGTCGCATCGGGTTTGGCGACGATTATGATGTTCATGTCGTCTGATGATCCCCGACGATTCGAAGGTTTTCGCCATGCAGCCGACAGTACCCGTCCACAAAGAGCGATCCACCGCCAAATCCGATTGGTGAATGCGCCCCCGTCGCCGCGCTGACTAGCTCGCGCGCGGGCACTGGATGCACTGGATCGACAACTGCGCCAACCGCTGCCGGAATCGCTCCGCCGCCAGTGTTGTCTGGCGACCGTGCAATCCGGTCGGATTGTCTTTCTGGCAAGCTCTTCGGCCTGGGCGACCAAACTGCGCATGTATCAGAACGCAATTCTTGCCCATGCCCGTGTGATGTCGGGCTTGCCGATCGAAAAATTTGCCGTGAAAGTGGCACCCCTGCCCCCCGTTCCCCCGGAGCCAGACAAGGCGTAAGCCCCTTTCCAAAGCCGCTGCGGAACATCTCAAGACAGCGGCTCGATCCCTCGCCGACCCCGAACTGCGGGCCGTCTATCTGCGATCTGGCATCCCTTGCCGAGTAATCTTCCTTCCGAATCGATCAGTCGTTTATATCAGCACGGGGCGTGTCAGACCGTTGCCGTCACGATAGTCCGTGACGGCCGCGTTGCCGCTTTCGAAAGTCTGATTACACTGCCTGCGCCGGATGCGCGTACGAGATCGGCGCCTTGGCCGGATCCGTCGAAGCTGACTTCTTCCCACGCCTTGGCATCGGCGATCAGCGTGCGCAGCAGCTTGTTGTTGAGTTCGTGTCCGGACTTGTGGCCGTAGAACGCGCCGATCAGGCTGTGCCCGAGCAGATAAAGGTCGCCGATCGCGTCGAGGATCTTGTGCTTGACGAATTCGTCCTCGTAACGCAGGCCGTCTTCGTTGAGCACGCGGTAGTCGTCGAGGACGATCGCGTTGTCCATCGAGCCGCCGAGCGCGAGATTGCTTTCGCGCAGCATTTCGATGTCGCGCATGAAGCCAAACGTGCGCGCGCGGCTGACTTCCTTGACGAACGACGTCGTCGAGAAATCGATCTCGGCGCTGGACGTGCGCCGCGTGAAGATCGGGTGGTCGAAGTCGATCGAGAAACCGACCTTGAAGCCGTCGAACGGCTCGAAGCGCGCCCACTTGTCGCCGTCGCGCACCGTCACCGGTTTCTTGATGCGGACGAAGCGCTTGGCGGCGGTCTGTTCCTCGATGCCGGCGGATTGCAGCAGGAACACGAATGGACCGGCGCTGCCGTCCATGATCGGCACTTCGGGCGCGGACAGGTCGACGTAGGCGTTGTCGATGCCGAGGCCGGCGATCGCCGAGAGCAGGTGTTCGATCGTGGCGATGCGTACGCCGTCCTTGACCAGGGTGCGTGGACAGACGGGTATCACCGACATTCTCGCAGCGAGGAGCGGATTTCCACTGGCTTGGCCAGGTCCACGCGGCGAAAGACGATGCCCGTGTCGACCGCTGCAGGGCGCAGCGTCATGTAAACCTTTTCACCCGTGTGAAGACCAACACCCGTCGCGCGAATCACATTCTTGAGCGTACGTTGTTTGATCATTTTCTTATTAGTCCCCTGGGGCAGGAGCAGACAAAACGCGCGGAATCGTAACACAGGGTAAACGGCCGAGAGAAGTAAAACGATGTAAGAACCCCACACTGTTGCTTGTACACAACATACCATACTGCCCTTCTCGTGCCTTCACGAAGGCTGCAGTAAGCGTGATGCGACGAAAGGCGTCATCGGCTGTGCCGCCGCGCATGCCGAAACTGACAGCGTTACGTGACAACGCCGCCGCGCAAAGTCATGAACCGTACGGCTGTCCTGATCAGCCTGGTCGATCCAGCTTTCCGTCATCGCCCTTGATCGGCGCCTCAATCGGCCTGCCGCCGCAGGAACGCCGGGATGTCCAGATAGTCGACCTGCGTCTCCGGCGGCCACGCTGGGCCTTCTGGCGGCTTACCGGCAGCGCGAGACACGGCGGCGCGTGCCGGCTGCGCATAGTCGTCAGCGGCATGTTGTCCGTGCCGGTGCGGGCGACGATCCGCGGCCGCTGCACGAGCTGCGGCGCTCCTCGCGCCGGCGCAGGTCTGACGCGATCGGCGGCCCGATTCAGGCCGGTCGCCACGACGGTCACGCGCACGTCGTCCTGCAGTTCCGGATCGAGCGCGGTGCCGACGACCACGGTGGCGTCTTCCGAGGCGAACTGGTGGACGACCTGGCCGATCTCGTCGAATTCGCGCATCGTCAGGTTCGGTCCGGCCGTGACGTTGACCAGGATGCCGCAGGCGCCGGACAGATTGACGTCCTCGAGCAACGGGTTGTTGATCGCCGCCTCGGCAGCCGCCACCGCACGGTCGTCGCCGCGGGCGATGCCGCGTGCCCATCATCGCCATGCCCATCTCGCGACATGACGGTGCGCACGTCGGCGAAGTCGACGTTGATCAGGCCCGGCCGCGTGATCAGGTCGGCAATGCCCTGCACGGCGCCGAGCAGCACGTCGTTGGCCGACTTGAACGCCGACAGCAGGGTCACTTCGCGGCCGAGCACGGTGAGCAGTTTCTCGTTCGGCACCGTGATCAGCGAATCGACGTGCTGGGACAGATCCTCGATGCCCTTCAGCGCCACCTGCATGCGGCGACGGCCCTCGAACGGAAACGGCTTGGTGACGATCGCGACCGTCAGGATGCCCATTTCCTTGGCCAGCTGCGCCACGACCGGCGCCGCGCCGGTACCGGTGCCGCCGCCCATGCCGGCGGTGATGAACACCATGTCGGCGCCGCTGAGCATTTCGACGATGCGTTCGCGATCCTCGAGCGCGGCCTGGCGGCCGACCTCGGGATTGGCGCCCGCGCCCAGGCCCTTGGTGACGTTGCCGCCGAGTTGCAGCGTCAGTTTGGCGCCGCTGTTCTTCAGCGCCTGCGCATCGGTGTTGGCGCAGACGAAATCGACGCCGTCGACGTGCGAATTGACCATGTGGCGACCGCGTTGCCACCGCCGCCACCGACACCGATCACCTTGATTACCGCATTCGGTGCGAGTTTTTCGACCAGTTCAAACATGTTCCCTTACCTCCGCTAGTCGTTCTTGCTGAATGTCGTTATCGATCACCGCCGGCGCGTTCCCGTCGCCCATCGGCTTGCGCGCGTACAGGCACATGTCCGCACGCGTTTGCCCGTCGCCGGGCCGGATCCGTTTCGGATCCCCGGTGCGCATCCCGCACACCGCCTCGAACCTGTCCTCGTCGTACGCGCAGGCGCGTACGCAAATCTAGAATTCGCCTTTGAACCAGTGCATTGACGCTGCTCCCACAGCGCTGCCGACGCCGCCATTCCGCGAAGCGGCTCGAACTGCGCGCGCTTGTCCTGCCTGCTGCCGTACAGCAGCAGGCCGACGCCGTCGCATGGATCGGATTGCTGACGACATCGGCCAGCCCGGTCACGTGCTGCGGCAGACCGACGCGCACCGGCAGGTGGAATACTTCCTCGGCGAGTTCGACGACGCCTTCCATCTTCGCGCCACCGCCCGTCAGCACGATGCCGGCCGCGACCAGGCTCTCGTAGCCGGACCGGCGCAACTCGGCCTGCACCATGCCGAACAATTCCTCGTAGCGCGGCTGCACCCATTCGGCCAGCGTCTGCCGCGCGAGCCGGCGCGGCGGACGGTCGCCGACGCTCGGCACCTGGATCGTTTCTTCCGCGTGCGCGAGCTGCGCGAGCGCGCAGGCGTACTTCACCTTGATTTCTTCGGCGTGCGCGGTCGGCGTGCGGAAACCCTGGGCGATGTCGTTCGTCACCTGGTCGCCGCCGATCGGCAGCGATCGCGGTGTGGCGGATCGCGCCCTGCGTGAAGATCGAGATGTCGGTCGTGCCCGCGCCGATGTCGACGAGGCAGACGCCGAGTTCGCGTTCGTCCTGCACGAGGATCGCCTTGCTCGATGCGATCGCCGCCGGGAATCAGGTCGTCGACCTGCAGGCCGCAGCGATTGACGCACTTGGTGATGTTCTGCGCCGCGCTCACCGCGCCGGTCACGATGTGCACGTTCGCCTCGAGACGCACGCCGCTCATGCCGATCGGATGGCGGATGTCTTCCTGACCGTCGATGACGTATTCCTGCGGCTCCTTGTAGAGCACGCGCTGGTCGGCCGGAATCGCCACGGCGCAGGCGGCGTCGAGCACGTGATCGACGTCGGCCTGGCGTGACCTCGCGGTCGCGGATCGGCGCGGTGCCGTGCGAGTTGCGGCCGAGGATGTGGCTGCCGGAAATGCCCGCGTAGACCGAACGGATCTCGCAGCCGGCCATGAGTTCGGCTTCCTCGATCGCGCGCTGGATCGACTGCACGGTCGATTCGATGTCGACGACGACGCCGCGCTTGAGCCCATGCGACGCATGCGAACCGATGCCGATCATCTCGACCGGCTCGCCGGGCGAGTATTCGCCGACGATCGCGACGACTTTCGAGGTGCCGATGTCGAGCCCGACGATCAGCGATTTTTCGCCTTTGTTCTTCATTGTCTGTCGTGTGCTCAAGCCTGTTTCTCGGCCGCCGTCTTGGGCGGCGCGGGTTTGTCGGGTGGCGTGCCTGCGGGCGGCGCCGGCGCCGGCGCGAGCCAGCGGATCGCAAAGCCGTTCGCGTAGCGCAGGTCCGCGCGCGTGAACGCGTTCGAACCGCGACCCGCGGCGAGGCGCGGAAACACGTCGAGGAAGCGTTGCAGGTGCTCGTCGATGTCTCGCTGCCCCAGCTCGATCTCGGCGCCGTCGACCAGGACGAGCTTCCAGCTGCCGCGCTCGGTCAAGCGCCACACCCGCGAGCGTCAGGCCGCTTCCGGTCAGCGTGCGCTGCGACTTGTTGTAGAAGTCGACGACCTCGCACGAGCGCATCGTCCGGGCCGTCCAGTTGCGGCAAGCCCTGGATCGACTCGGTGCCCGGCGCCGCGAACAGCGTGCCATTGCGCCCGATCAGGCGCTTGTCGCCCCAGCGCGCGAACGGTTGTTGTTCGAACACGCGCATCTCGAGCGTGTCCGGCCAGCGCTTGCGCACCTCGACGCGCTCCACCCACGGCAGCGTCGACGACGGCCGCGCGCACCGCGTCCAGATCGCAGCGCGAAGAAGCCGGTGCCCAGATAGTTGCTCGCGGCCGCGCGGATCTGTTCCGCGCTCGACATGGTTGAATTCGGCCTGCGACCTGCAGATTGCGCATCGGCCAGCGGTCGGCCGCGAACCAGCCGTTGAGCACGCCCACCACCGGCAGCGCGACGAGTGCGATCGCGATCATCCAGGCGAACAGTTTGAGGATGCTGCGGTTCATGACCGATGCCCCGCCTCGCCCGATTTGCCGTGGCGGCATGCGCTTCGCCGTCGAAGCTCGTTTCCAGAATCCGCCAGCACAGCGCCTCGAACTCGATGCCGACCGCGCGCGCGGCCTTCGGCACGAGCGAATGACTCGTCATGCCCGGCGTCGTGTTGACTTCGAGCAGGAAGAACTTGCCGGCGCGATCGCGCATCAGGTCGACGCGGCCCCAGCCGCGCGCAGCCGATCGCGTCGAAGGCGCGCATCGCGAGCGCCTGGATCTCGCGCTCGCCCGCTTCGTCGAGACCGGGACAGATGTACTTCGTGTCGTCGGCGACATACTTGGCGTGGTAGTCGTAGAACTCGCCCTTCGGCACGATGCGGATCGATGGCAGCGCCTCGCCCTGCAGGATGCCGACCGTGTATTCCTCGCCGACGATCATCTGCTCGATCACGAGCTCGCCGTCGTAGCGCGCGGCGAGCGCGACCGCGTCGGCGAGATCGCCGTGCGTGCGCACGCGCGTGATGCCGACGCTCGAGCCTTCGTGCGACGGCTTGACGACGACCGGCATGCCGAGCGCCGCGATAGCCGTCGCCGATGTCGTCGCCGACACGATGGCGCGCGTAGCGCGGCGTCGGCAGGCCCAGCGATTCCCACACCTGCTTCGTGCGGATCTTGTCCATCGCTCAGCGCCGACCCGAGCACGCGCGAACCGGTGTACGGCACGCCGAGCGAATCGCAGCGCGCCCTGCAGCACGCCGTCTTCGCCGCCGCGCCCGTGCAGGATGTTGAACACGCGCGCGAAGTGACCGGCGCGCAGCGCGTCGAGCAGCGCCGGAATGCCGTCGATGCGCGTGCGCGTCGACGCCGCGCGACTTGAGCGCCTCGAGCACGTTGCGGCCCGAGTCGAGCGAGACCTCGCGCTCGGCGCTAGCTGCCGCCCAGGGCGACGGCGACGCGACCGAACTGCCTGGCATCGGTGACGCGCATCAGTGCTTCTTCCCTTTCTTGCGCTTTGCCGGACGCAACGATGTCTCGGTGAGTTCGTTTGCGGCGGCACCGATGTCGCCAGCGCCCATCACGCAGCAGCAGGTCGCCGTCGCGCAGCAACGTCGGCAGCATCGACTGTGAGCTCGCGCGGATGCTCGATCAGCACCGGATCGACCTTGCCGCGCGCGCGTACCGCGCGCGCGAGCGCGCGCCCGTCCGCGTTCGCGATCGGCGACTCGCCCGCCGGATAGACTTCGGTCAGGACGAGAACGTCGACTTCGCTCAGGACGTTCGCGAAATCGTCGAGCAGGTCGCGCGTACGCGTGTAGCGATGCGGCTGGAACGCGACGACGAGGCGCCGTCTCGGGCCAGCCGCCGCGCGCTGCCGCGAATACGGCAGCGAGTTCGCGCGGGTGATGGCCGTAGTCGTCGACCAGCAACGCGCTGCCCTTGTCGCAGGGCGAGTTCGCCGCGCAACTGGAAGCGCCGGCCGACGCCCTGGAATTCTCTCGAGCGCGCGCGCTATCTCTTTCGCGTCGATGCCGAGCTGCCAGCCGACCGCCGCCGCGGCGAGCGCGTTCTTGACGTTGTGCAGGCCCGGCAGGTTCAAGCGTCACCGGCAGCGCCTTCTTGCGCTCGGGCAGGTGCAGCGCGAAACGCATGCGCGCGCCGTCCTGCTCGAACGCGCTCGCGCGCACGTCGGCGTTGCGCGTCGATGCCGTAGGTAAGCACGCGCCGCGTCGTCGCCTGCGCGAGTTCGGCGACTTCCGCATCGTCGACGCAGAGCACCGCGACGCCGTAGAACGGCAGTCGGTGCAGGAAATCGTCGAACGCCTTCTTCACCTGCGCGTAGTCGCCGCCGTAGTTCTCGAGATGATCGGCGTCGATGTTCGTGACGATCGCGATCACCGGGTTGAGCAGCAGGAACGAACCGTCGGACTCGTCGGCCTCGGCGACGAGATAGTCGCCGGTGCCGAGTCGCGCGTGCGTGCCCGCCGCGAGCAGCTGGCCGCCGATCACGAACGTCGGATCGAGACCGCCTTCGGCGAGCACGCTCGCGACGAGGCTCGTCGTCGTCGTCTTGCCGTGCGTGCCGGCGACCGCGATACCGCGGCGGAAGCGCATCAGTTCGCCGAGCATCTCCGCGCGCGGCACGACCGGCACGCGCCGTTCGCGCGCCGCGACGAGTTCGGGATTGTCGGCGCTTGATCGCGCTCGACACGACGAGCAGCATCGACGTCGGCGACATGCCTGGCGGCGTGCGCCTTGTGCACTCTGATGCCGAGTTTCGTGCAGGTGCCGCGTCACGGCCGACTCGGACTTGTCCGAGCCGGACACCGTGTAGCCGAGGTTGTGCAGCACTTCGGCTATGCCGCTCATGCCCGCGCCGCCGATGCCGACGAAATGCACGCGGCGCGAACTCGGTCGCGGATCCAGTCGGAAGTCGGATGGATCTGCTGCGGCGTCATGCGGCGACCTCGACGCAGATCGTCGCGATGCGGTCGGCCGCGTCGGGCTTTGCGAGCGTGCGCGCCGCCTCGCGCCATCGCGAGCAGTGCGCACGCGATCGGCGAGCAACGGTTCGAAGACCTCGCGCAGGCGCTCGGGCGTCGCCTCGGCTTCGGGCAACGAGCAGCGCCGCGCCAGCGGCGACCGCGCTGCGTCGCATTGTGCGTCTGGTGATCGTCGACCGCGAACGGAAACGGCACGAGCACCGCGCCGACGCCGGCCGCGGCACAGCTCGGCGAGCGTCAGCGCGCCCGCGCGGCAGACCACGAGGTCGGCCCACGCGTACGCCGCGGCCATGTCGTCGATGAACGGCTCGACTGCTCGCGTCGACGGCGGCCTGCGCATACGCGGCGCGCGCGCCGTCGGCGAGCTTCGCGCCGCACTGGTGCCGTACTTGCGGACGCCGCTCCGCAGGCATCGCGGCGAGCGCCTGCGGCACGCGTGCGTTGAGCGCCTGCGCGCCCTGGCTGCCGCCGAGAACGAGCAGGCGCGGCGGACCTTCGCGTGCGGCGAGCCGTTCGCCGGGTTCAGGCGAGCGCGCGCAATCTCGCCGCGCACGGGATTGCCGATCCACGCGCCGCCGTTGAGCGCATCGCTGAATCCACAAAGCTTCTTCTTCGCGAAATGCGACAGAATGCGATTCGTCGCGCCGGGAATGCTGTTCTGCTCGTGCACGACCACGGGCACGCCGCGCAGCCATGCCGCAAGGCCGCCCGGACCCGCCGCGAAACCGCCCAGCGACAGCACGCTGCGCGGACGCGCGCGGCCGATCAGCCGCCACGCGGCGATCAGCGCACGCAGGATGCGCAGCGGCGCGCCGAACAGCGCCGCGAGGCCCTTGCCGCGCACGCCCGAGATCGCGATCGTCTCGATCGCGATGCCGGCCTGCGGCACGAGTCGCGTCTCCAGACCGCCGCCGCTGCCGAGCCAGAGCACCGGCACGTCGCGCGCGCGCAACGCCTGCGCGACCGCGATGCCGGGGAAGATGTGACCGCCGGTGCCGCCAGCCATGATCAGCACGGGCGCCGCAGCGCGAGTCGGGCTCGCGTCGGCGCTCATGCGCATGACCCCGTAGCAGGTCGCGCGCCTGCACGACGCTGTCGGCGCGTCTCGCGTTCGGCGCGGCTGACTTCGTAGCTGATGCGCAGGAGCAGACCGACCATCGCGCAGGTCATCAGCACGCTCGATCCGCCGGAGCTGATCAGCGGCAGGGTCAGGCCCTTCGTCGGCAGCACGCCCAGGTTCACGCCGATCGAGACGAGCGTCTGCAGGCCGAGCCACAGGCCGATGCCGAATGCGCAATAGCCGGCGAAACGCTGGCCGCGCTCGACCGCGCGCAAGCCCAGCATCAGCGCGCGCCCGATGAGGAACGCGAACAGGCGAGCACGAGCACGATGCCGACGAGACCGAGTTCCTCGGCGATCACGGCGAGGATGAAGTCGGTGTGCGCTTCGGGCAGGTACAACAGTTTCTGCACGCAGCCGCCGAGGCCGACGCCGAGCCATTCGCCGCGGCCGATCGCGATCAGGGCCTGGGTCAGCTGGAAACCGTCGTCGAACGGATGCTCCCAGGGATTGAGGAACGAGGTCAGGCGCTTGACGCGGTAGTCCGACGTCATCGCCGACCCAGGCGATCGCGGGCATGCAGCGGAACGGCCAGATAGACGAGATTGCGCATGCGCGCGCCGCCGAGCCAGACCATGCCGACCGTGACCGCGATGATCAGCGCGGAGCTGCCGAAGTCGGGCTGCAGCGAGCAACAGCACGACGAGCACGACCGCGACGCCGAGCGGCTTGAGGATGCCGAACAGCTTCGACTGCACGCTTCCTGGTGGCGCACGAGGTAGCTCGCGAGGTAGACGATGAAGAGCAGTTTCACCGCCTCGACCGACTGGAAGCCGAGGATGCCGAGGCGGATCCAGCGACGCGCGCCGTTGATGCGCACGCCGAGTCCCGGCACGAACACGAGCAGCAGCAGTCCGATCGCAAGGAGCAGCAGCAGGAACGCGTTGCGCTCGAACCACTCGAGTTCGGTGCGCGCCATGAAAATCGCGAGGGCGACGCCGAGGCCGAGGAAGATCATGTGGCGGATGACGAAGTAGAACGGCCCGAGGTGCTGCGTGTCCGCCGTCGCAATCGAGCTCGACGCAACCATGATCACGCCGAACGTCGCGAGCGCGCCCGCGGAAACGATCAGGCCGACGTCGTAGCGGCCGGCGGTCTCGTCGATGCGGCGTGCTTGTGCGGAGTCGAACATCATCTGACCTTCAACGTTGCGAGGCCGATCAGCACGAGCACGACGCTGATGATCCAGAAGCGCACGATGACGCGCGACTCGGGCCAGCCCTTGAGTTCGAAGTGATGGTGGATCGGCGCCATGCGGAAGATGCGCTTGCCCGGTGAGCTTGAAACTCGCGACCTGCAGCATCACCGACGCGGTTTCGAGGACGAACATGCCGCCCATGACGAGCAGCACGATTTCCTGGCGCACGATCACCGCGAGCGTGCCGAGCGCGGCGCCGATCGCGAGCGCGCCGACGTCGCCCATGAACACCTGCGCCGGATACGCGTTGAACCAGAGGAAGCCGAGTCCGGCGCCCGCGAGCGCACCGCAGAAGATCGCGAGTTCGCCCGCCCCCGGTATCGACGGGATGCCGAGATACTCGGAGAACACGTGATTGCCGGCGAGGTACGCGAACGCGCCGAGCGCGGCGACGACGAGCACGCTCGGCATGATCGCGAGGCCGTCGAGGCCGTCGGTCAGGTTCACTGCATTCGAAAAGCCCGCGATCATCAGGTAGGCGATCGGCGACGAAGGCCGCGCCGAGCGGAATCGCGACCTGCTTGAACAGCGGCACGTACAGCGCGGTTTCCGCGGGCGAGTGCGCGGTCGTATACAGCGCCGAGCGCGACGGCCATCGCGAATACCGACTGCCAGAAGTACTTCCAGCGCGCGGCGAGGCCGCGGCTGTTCTTGAGCACGATCTTCTTGTAGTCGTCGTAGAAGCCTATTGCCCCGAACGCCAGCGTCGCGCCGAGCACGATCCACATGTAGCGGCTGCCCAGATCCATCCACAGCAAGCTCGCGATCGCGACCGCGAGCAGGATCAGCGCGCCACCCATCGTCGGCGTGCCGGCCTTGGCCAGGTGCGTCTGCGGACCGTCGCTGCGCACGACCTGGCCCGCCTTCAGCACGGCGAGCTTGCGGATCACGGCGGGGCCCGCGAGCAGCGAGAACGCGAGCGCGGTCAGCGTCGACATGATCGCGCGAAAGGTCAGGTACTGGAACAGGTGCAGCGCGCTGACCTTGCCCTGCAGCAGGGCGGCGAGTTCAAGCAGCATGACGCTTCCCTCCGCCGTTGCTGCCGGCGCCGTCCAGCAGCGCGCGCACGACGCGATCCATCGCTGAGCCGCGCGAACCCTTGACGAGCACGTTGACGCCCGCGCGCACCTGCGCAGCGAGCGCGGCGGTCAGACTCTGCTGATCGCCGAAATGCTGCGCACCGTCGCCGAACGCCTGCGCACTGGCCTGCGACAGCTCGCCCACCGTGAACAGTCGCGCGATGCCACGCTGCTTCGCGAGCGCGCCGCTTTGTGCGTGCAGCCGGGTACCGTCGGGCCCGAGTTCGCGCATGTCGCCAAGCACGAGCCAGCCCTCGCCGCCGCCGCTCGCACGCGACAGTTGCGCGAGTGTTTCGATCGCGGCCGCGGTCGAGCCCGGGTTGGCGTTGTAGCTGTCGTCGATCAGCGTCCAGCCACCGGGCATCACGTGGCGCACGAGACGCCCCTTCACGGCCGACGCCGTCTCGAGGCCGCGCTTGATCGTCGCGAGCGGAACGCCGATCGCATGCGCGAGCGCGGCGGCGGCGAGCGCATTCATGACGTTGTGACGGCCCGGCAGCGGAAGTTCGACATCGACGCTATCGCCACCGATGCGCAACTCGAACAGCGACGTCGCGCCGAGGCGGCGGATCTCGCCGCCGACGTCGACGTCGGTACGCTCGAGGCCGTAGCGCAGCGTGCGCTGCGCGCGGCTCGTGTTCGCGAACGTGTTCGCGAACGGGTCTTCCGCGTTGATCACCGCCGTCCCGTGGGGCGGCAGCGCCGCGTACAATGCACCCTTCGTCTCGGCAATGCCTTCGATCGTGCCCATGCGCTCAAGATGAGCCGCCGCAATGTTGTTGACGAGGCCGATTTCCGGCCGCGCGATGGCGGCGAGATAGGCGATGTCGCCGGGCTTGCCCGCACCCATCTCGAGCACGGCGTATTCGGCGTCCTCGGGTAGCGCGAGCAGCGATATCGGCAACCCGATCTCGTTGTTGAAATTGCCTGCATTGACATGGGTCTTGCCGTGCAGCGCGAGAATCGACGCGAGCAGCGTCTTCACCGTCGTCTTGCCGTTCGAACCGGTGATGCCGACGACGCGTGCGGGCCGCTGTGCGCGCACCGCACTTGCGAGGTCGCCGAGCGCGAGCAGCGTGTCGCTGACGATCACCAGCGGCAGATCGACGTCGACCGCACGCGCCACGAGCGCGGCGACCGCGCCCTGCGCCTTGGCCGCGGCGAGGAAATCGTGCGCGTCGAAATTCTCGCCCTTGATCGCGACGAACAACGCACCCGGCATCGCTACGCGCGAATCGGTCGCGATGCCGTTCACTTCGACGTCTGCGCCCTGCAGGCGGCCATGCGTCCACAGTGCGACTTCGGACAGCTTGAACCTCATCATGCCGCCGCCTGCAGCGCGTGACGCGCGACGTCGAGATCGTCGAACGGGTGCCTGATACCGGCAATCTCCTGATACGGCTCGTGACCCTTGCCGGCGATCAGCACGACATCGCCCGCGTGCGCCTGGCGCAGCGCCGAAGCGATCGCGCGCGCGCGGTCGCGCTCGACCTCTACCGCCTGCGGTCGCGTGAAGCCGGCGACGATCTGCGCGACGATCGTGTCGCCGTTCTCGCCGCGCGGGTTGTCGTCGGTGACGATGACGCGATCCGCCCGCGCTTCGGCAATGGCGGCCATCTGCGGGCGCTTGCCCTGGTCGCGCTCGCCGCCGCAGCCGAACACGCAGATCAGCTTGCCGTGCGTGTGCGCACGCAGGCTCGACAGCGCCTGTTCGAGCGCATCCGGCGTGTGTGCGTAGTCGACGACGACCAGTGGCAGTTCGCCGCCGCCGAGGCGGTTCATGCGGCCGACGACAGGCTGCGCCTGCGCGAGCGCCGCGTGGATCTGCTCGAACGAGCAGCCGAGCGCGCCGAGGCAGCCGGCGACCGCAAGCAGATTCGCGACGTTGAAGCGGCCGAGCAGCGGCGTGGCGACGTCGGCGGAGCCCCACGGCGTCGCCAGCGCGAAGCGCAGGCCGTCGGTGCCGCTGAGTATTTCGCGCGCGACGATATCCGCGTCCGCATTCTCGATACCGTAGCGCAGGCGCTTCACACCGGCCGGCAGCGACGCAGCGAGGTCCGCGCCGAACGCATCGTCGACGTTGATCACGGCCGCGCGCAACCCCGGCCATGCGAACAGGCGCGCTTTCGCCGCACCGTATTCTTCCATCGTGCCGTGATAGTCGAGGTGGTCGCGCGTGAGATTCGTGAACGCGGCGACCTCGAAATCGACCGCATCGACGCGGCCCTGTTCGAGCGCATGCGATGACACTTCCATCGCGACATGGCTCGCGCCGATGTCGCGGAATTCCGCGAGCAGCGCCTGCACGCTGATCACGTCGGGCGTCGTGCGCTCGCCTGCGCGGACCGCGCCGACGAAGCCGGCGCCGAGCGTACCGATCGTCGCCGCACGCGCGCCGAGTCCATGCAGCGCTGATGCGAGCAGTTGCACGATCGAGGTCTTGCCATTCGTGCCGGTGACGCCGATCACGCGCAGCGAGGCGGAAGGCCGGTCGAAGAAGCGTGCTGCGATTTCGCCGAGCCGTTCGCGCAGGCCGTCGATCCAGATAATGGGCGTCCCCACGCTTCCATCGTTCGACGCTCCGAGCCCGCTTCTCCGAGTATCGGAAGAAGCGGGCCCGTCGCGGCCTGTGATCGCAGATGTCGTGAAAGCAGATGTCGTAAAACCGGATGTCGTAAAGGCGGCCGGCGCAGGCGCTTCGCTTAAGATCACCGAAGCACCTTGCGCCATCGCCGCCGGGGCAAACGCAATGCCGTGCGTGGTACCGCCGCGCAGTGCGACGAACGCATCGCCAGCGTGCACGTGGCGCGAGTCGAGGGTGAGGCCGCGCACGACGATGCTGCGGGCCGACGCCAGGGCGGGCGCGGGCGCGATGCCGTCGAGCAGGTCGCCGAGCCGCTGCGAGCGCAACGTCATGGCTCGACCTCCTCCGCCTCGCCGACCGGACCCGCCGGCTCGGGCAGCGGCAGGTCACGCGGCAGCGCGAGCGGATTCGGCCCCGGCCCACCCGCATACCATGTCTTCACGTTGTCGGGCGGCACGTCGAGCAGGCGCAGCGCACCCTGCATGATCTTGCTGAAACTCGGCGCGGCGACGAAGCCGCCCGCATACTGGACGATGTTGCTGCCGCTCGCACCGGTGATGACGATCGCGCGCGACGAGGCGCGGGTCTGACGCCGGCACGAAGCCGACGAACACCGAGTTGTAGAAGCTGTTGTAGCCGCCGCGCGAGGCGACGCGCGACGTGCCGGTCTTGCCGCCCGCGAGGTAGTTCGGCACGGCCGCCATCGGCGCTGTGCTGCCGGGTGACACGACTGTCTCGAGCATCGCCTTTACCTGTGCGGCGATCTTCGCATCGACGATGCGCTTGCCTTCGTCGCCGCCGCCCTTGACGAACGTCGGCGTATGCAGGATGCCGCCGTCCGCGATCGCCGCGTAGGCGCGCGCGAGTTGCAACGGCGTCAACGACAGACCGTAGCCGTACGCGATCGTCGCCTGCTCGACCGGACCCCAGCGCTTCGCGATCGGCAGATTGCCGGCGGACTCGCCCGTGAAGCCGCTGCCGCTCGCTTCGCCGAGACCGTAGCGATGGAACATGTCGTACATCGCGTCGCGCGGCAAGCGTCGCGGCGATCTTGGCCGCGCCGATGTTGCTCGAATGCGTGATGACACCGGTCACGGTGAGTACGCCGTGATTGGCCGTGTCGTGGATCGTGTGCCCGTACAGTTCGTAGGTTCCCGGCGAGGTGTCGACTTTCGAATCGGGCTTCCACTTGCCGCTCTCGAGCGCCGCGGAAATCGTCATCGCCTTCATCGTCGAGCCGGGCTCGACGACGTCGGTCACCGCGCGGTTGCGCATGTGGCTCAACAGATCGGCGGGCGGAATGTTGCCGCCGGTCAGCGAATTCGGATTGAACGACGGCTGGTTGACCATCGCCATGATCTCGCCGGTCTTCACGTCGAGGATGACGATCGAGCCCGTGCTCGCGTGATGCTCCTTGATCGCGGCCATGAGCTCGCGATAGGCGAGATACTGGATGCGGCTGTCGATCGACAGCGTCAGGTCGTGTCCCGGCTGCGGCGCGACCGCGAGCTCGACGTCGACTGCCTCCACGGCCCGCTTGTGCAGGTCCTGGATGATGCTCTTGCTGCCCGGCTTGCCCGCCAGATAGTCGTCGAACGCCAGTTCGAGGCCTTCCGGAGCCCTTGTCGTCGATATTGGTCTTGCCGAGGATGTGGGCGGTGACTTCGCCGTTCGGGTAAAACCGGCGGAACTCGCGCTGCGTGTTGACGCCCGGAATGGCGAGCGCGCGAATCGCCGCGGCCTCGTCGGGATTGAGATGCCGCTGCAGATAGACGAATTGCTTCTCGGAGCGCTGGTTGAGCTTCTGCGAGAGTGCGTCTGCATCGATGCCGAGCGCCTTGGCGAGTTCGGGAATGCGATCGGCATGATCGAGCACCGTCGACAGGATCGGCCCAGATCGACTCGACCGGCGTCGATACGGCGAGCGGCTCGCCGTTGCGGTCGAAGATCGTGCCGCGCGGAACTTCGATCGGGATGTCGCGCACGTAGCGCTGCGTCGCCCTGGTCGCGATAGAAATCCTTGCGCACCACTGCAGGTCGATCGCGCGCACGATCAAGCGCCGCCGATCCGAGCGCGAGCAGCATGAGGACGAGATACAGGCGTGCCCTTCAGATTGACCGGCCGCAGCTTCGTCCGCGGCTTGTCGTTCGTCTCGAACAGGCGGCGCGCACCCGCCGGTGAAGCGCCTTCGCGCTGCGCACGCAGTGCGGGCAACGCGGGCAGGTCGAGCTGCAGGATCTCGCGTCGCGTCATCGTTTCACCACGACGCTGTTGGCCGCGCTCGGCGAGATCATGCCGAGGTCGCCGCGCGCGATCTTCTCGACGCGGTTGATCTCGGCCTTCGTCGCCGTTCGAGTTCGAGCCGGCCGAATTCGAACTTGAGGTCGGTCGCGCTCCTTCGTCAGTTCGGTGTATTCGACGAACAGACGGCGGCATTCCTGCGCGCGCGTACACGACGCCAAGCGATCGCCGCGACGACGCCGCAACGAGTGCGAGCAGTATCAGATAGCCGATTGTACGGATCATGCTGCGCGGGTCATGTCGTGCGCATCATGCGAGCCGCTCCGCGACGCGCAGCACGGCGCTGCGCGCGCGCGGATTGCGCCGGGTTTCCTCGTCCGCCGGAAACTGCGCCGGACCGACCGTCTTCAGTCGCAGCGTCGTCTCGGGCGGCGGCGGCAGGCCGCGCCGCGCCGGCGGCGCCTGCGACTCGTCGCGCAGGAAATTGCTTGACCGCGCGATCCTCGAGCGAGTGGAAGCTGATCACGGCGAGACGGCCGCCGGCTTGAGCCGATCGACCGCAGCGCGCAGGCCGCGATCGACCGCATCGAGTTCGCCGTTCACGTGGATGCGCAGCGCCTGAAAGCTGCGCGTGGCCGGATGCTTGCCGTCGTGACGACCGATCGTGCGCTCGATCAGTCCGGCGAGTTCCCGCGTGCGGGTCAGCGGCTGTTCGCGCCGGCGTCTCGACGATCGCGCGCGCGATGCGGCGACTCTGCGTCTCCTCGCCGAAGCGGAAGAGCACCTCGGCGATTTCCTGCGCATCCGCGTGCGCGAGAAAATCAGCGGCGCTCATTCCCGCACTCGTGTCCATGCGCATGTCGAGCGGCGCATCGGCGCGGAAACTGAACCCGCGCGCCGCATCGTCGAGCTGCGGCGAAGACACGCCGAGATCGAGCAGGATGCCGTCGAGGCCGCCCGCGGTTTCCGCCCAGTCGCCGAGGTCGGCGAAGTTGCCGTGGCGGATCGCTACGCGCGCGTCATCGCCGAATTCGCGGCGCGCAGCCGCAATCGCCGTCGTATCGCGATCCATCAGCAGCAGTCTGCCCTGGGGTCCGAGCGTGCGAGCACGGCGCGCGCATGGCCGCCGCGACCGAATGTGCCGTCGAGATACGTTCCGTCGGCGCGCACGCACAGACCCTGCGAGCACTTCCGCCAGCATCACGGGGACGTGTTCGAATTGCGTCGCGCCGTCGTTGTCAGTCATCGCAGGGGCGCACGTGGTCGCCGCACTCACAGTTTGAGGTCCAGCATTTCCGCGCTGAGATCGGACTCGCCTATCGTCTGGCGAATCTTCGCGAGGTGCGCCTGCTCGCTCCACAACTCGAACTTCGCATTCATGCCGAGGAGGATCGCGCGCTTCTCGATGCCGGCCGCGCTGCGCTGGCTCGCCGGCACGAGCACGCGCGCGTTGCCGTCGGGTTCGACGAGCGCGGCTGCGCCGACGAGCTTCAGCTGCAGATCGCGGTGCACGCGCTTGACGCTCGACAACGCATTGACCTGGTCGCGCACTTTTTCCCACTCGGCATGCGGGAACAGCCAGAGGCAGCCGTGCTCGAACGGGTTGTAGGTGAACACCAGACGATTCGCGCACGCCGACGCATCAAGCTCGCGGTAAGCGGTGGGTACCGCCATGCGGCCTTTGTCGTCGAGCGTGACTGGCGTTTCGCCTTGGAACATCGTCCCCTACCGTCGACAGTGAATATCCACAAAAAACCACAATTTCCCACCGCCCGAACATTAGCGGCGGCGCCCAGAGGTGTCAAGGGAAAATTGCTTGCAGATCAAGGGGAAAGCCGCGCTTTTGTTAAAAATTCGCGTGACTTGTGAGGTAGTCTCGAAAAGACAATTGAATTTGTTGGATTTTTGTTCGATGAAACGCGGGCCGAATTCGCCTCGCTGCCTCTCGGCGGCTTTCCACGGTCCCGCCATAAACGTCATCTATACAAATAAATATTTATATAAGTGTAATTCGATACAGGTGACGTCATCGTGGTCGATTCGCGGGAAATGGCGTCAAATCTGGCGATCCAGCCTATTGCATGTGTTTTGGATCCCGAACGGATCGACGACCACGTCGCGGGCGACGGCATGCAATGCACCTCGTCGGGCTCGCGGGCGCCGCACGACGAAAGGCGAAAATTCGACCGGATCCCGCACGCGACCCCGGGGAAAGTCGCGCCGCCCATCGGCGGCGCGACCGTGAATGGAAAAAAGAGTCGGCCGGTAAGCCGGGTTCTGTCGTGGACAGTCATTCCTCTAGGCCCGCCGTCGCCGCCAGGCTCAAGCAACCTACCCGGGAGCGACGCGGGCCACGCCAATGCTCCCCTATTTGGTCTTGCTCCGGGTGGGGTTTGCCATGCCACGCGGCGTTGTCCCCGCGCGCGGTGCGCTCTTACCGCACCGTTTCACCCTTACCTGATCCCTTGCGGGCCATCGGCGGTCTGTTCTCTGTTGCACTTTCCGTCGGCTCACGCCGCCCAGGCGTTACCTGGCACCCTGCCCTGTGGAGCCCGGACTTTCCTCGGCATTCGCTTGATCGAATGACGCGACTGTCTGGCCGACTCCGCCACCATTCTACCGTGATCGCATGCGCAGCAGGTCATTGTCACGGAACCGCGGGACGCGGCGCGCTGCGCACCTGGGCAACTGCGGAGTCGTGCGAATTGCGCTTGATGCCGCGACGCCTTCCCCGAAACCAGCGATCGCCTAGCGCGTCGCCGCAGCGACGCGCACGATCGCTTCGACGCTGCGCTCGACATCGGCGTCGGTCGTCGCCCACGACGAAACGCTGATGCGCATCGCCGTGCGGCCCTGCCAGACGGTGCCTCCGCACCAGCAGGTACCGTCGGCCTGCAGCGCGGCGATGACGCGTTGCGTACGCTCGGCATCGCCGAACGCGACCAGCACCTGGTTGAGCACGACGTCATTGAGCACCTCGAATCCCGCCGGCCGCTCAATGCCTCGCGCGAAGCGCCGCGCCTGGCGGCAGTTGCGCTCGATCATCTCGGCGACACCGCTGCGGCCGAGGCTGCGCAGCGCCGCCCATACTTCGACGCCACGCGCGCGGCGCGAGAGTTCGGGCGTGAAGTCGGAAGGATTGCGCCATGGGCTTCGCGTCGGCAGGTAGTCGGCCGTGATCGCCATCGCGGCGCTCAAGCGCGTTCGGCGTCGCGCACGAAGGCCAGGCCGCTGTCGTACGGCACGTTGAGCCATTTGTGCGCGTCGGTCGCCCACGAGTCGGCGACCTCGACGCCCTGCGACAAGGCCGCCGCGTGACGGCGCGGCGCGTGCCCACAGGCCGAACGCACCGTCGACGTGCAGCCAGGCATCCGCGCCAATGCGCGCGCGAATGGCTGCGACGTCGTCGCACGCACCGGTGTTCACGTTGCCGACCTGCGCACAGACGATCGTCGGGCCGGAAGCGCTCGGCAGCGCGTCGACGCGCATGCGTCCCTGGCCGTCGACCGGCACGCGCACGACGCGATTGCGCCCGAGTCCGAGCATGCCCAGCGACTTGATCAGCGTCGGATGCGCTTCATCGCCGACGACGACCGTGATTGGCGGCGCGCCGAACAGACCATCGGCCTCGACGTTCCAGCCCGCGCGCGCCAGCACGGCATGGCGCGCCGCGGCCAGCGCGACAAAGTTGGCGACCGTGGCACCGGTGACGAAGGCGCCGCCGCAGCCGCGCGGCAGCTCGAGCACGTCGAGCAGCCAGCGCAGCGCGATCTGTTCGAGCCGTGCCGTCGCGGGCGTGATATTGTAGAGCGCCGAATTCTGGTCCCACGTCGACGCCAGCCAGTTCGCCGCGAGCGCCGCCGGCAGCGAACCGCCAATGACGAAGCCGAAGAAGCGCGGCCCGCCATCGCCATCGTCGCCGGCGAACCGTGACGATCGAGCAATTCGAGCACCTCATGCGGATCGCTCGGTGCATCGGGCAGCGCGCCGTCCAGTGCATCGAGTGCAGCGACTGCGTCCGCATCGGGCGCCACCTTGCGCGCGCCAGGCCATCGAGATAGTCGCTGCGCGACGGCAACGTCTTCAAGCAAGCGTTCATGCACGCTCCGAACTCGGCTCGATCGTCGGCTGACAAATCCGGGCCAGACACTACTGCCTCGCGGTCGAGCGGCTTCACGCCAGCAGTCCGCAGCGGTATCCGAGTTCCTAGTCGCCGTCCGAACCGCGTGCGCCATACAGCGCCTTGCGCGGCGCGCCGGTGATTTCCGCGGCGAGTTTCGCCGCGCGGCTCGGCGGCAATTCGCGCGCGAGCAGATCGAACACGCGCCGGCCCTCGACCAGGCGCGCGGACGCGTCGGCTTCATCCGGCGCCGCTCACCAGCAGCACGAATTCGCCGCGCTGCTGGTCCGTGTCGGCGTCGACGCGCGCAGCGAGGTCGGCCGGCGTGACCGTCGAGCACGGTCTCGAACAGCTTGGTCAGTTCGCGCGCAAGCACGAGCGTGGCGTTCCGCACCGAAGACCGCGACATGTCGTGCCAGCGATCGACGATGCGATGGCTGGATTCGTAGAAGATCAGCGTACGCGATTCGCTGCAGAGCTCCTGCAGGCGCGCTCGCCGCGCCGCGGACTTCGCCGGCAGAAAGCCCTCGAACACGAAACGGTCCGACGGCAAGCCGGCCACCGACAAGCGCCGCGATCGCCGCACACGCACCGGCAATCGGACTGACGGCGATGCCGGCCTCTCGCGCGGCGCGCACGAGCCGGAAGCCCGGATCGCTGATCAGCGGCGTACCGGCGTCGCTGATCAGTGCGATGCGCTACCTGCGAGCATCCGTCGCACGAGATCGACGCTCACTTCACGCTCGTTGTGTTCGTGCAGCGCGATGCAGCGCGTCGCGATGCCGCAATGCTCGCAGCAGCGCCGCGCTGTGACGCGTGTCCTCGGCGGCGATCAGGTCGACGTCACGCAGGATCGCTGCGCCCGTGGCGAGAGATCGTCGAGATTGCCGATCGGCGTCGCCACGACGTACAGCATGCCCGCGGCGGAAGGCGCCGCTGCAGTCCTGACCGTCTCGTCGCTCGCCCGCTGTCTCATCGTGCACGACCTCCCTCTGCGCCTAGTGTAGCGACACGCGTCGGCGCGCGGCGCTTCCGCTATCATTCGTCCATCTTCACGCCGGAAGGATTATGCCCGCGAACATTCGCCTGCTGCTGCGCGCGATAGCGCTCGTGTTCCTCTGCGCGTTGGCCACGGGCTGCGTCGATGAGGGGTTGTCGCGAACCGATACGCAATCGAGCGCCGAGGCCGACGCCGAACAGTGGTACCGCAATGGCGAATACGAGCGCGCGGGGCATGCCTTCATCGCGCTCGCCGACGCGCATCGCGACGCGCGCGACCGTTATCGCCTGCGTGCGGCCGAAGCGTTCCGCGAGGAGGGCGATCTCGATGCCGTCGCGACGGCACTGGAAGGCGTGCAGATGCGCCATCTCACGCGCGACGAGCAGACGCGCGTCGACGTGCTGCAAGCGGAGGTCGCGCTGTCGAAGCACGACAGCGCACGCGCGCTGACGCTACTCACGATTCCCGACAAGGACCTCACGCGGCCGCAGCGCCTGCGCGTGCTCGAGCTGCGCGCGCGCGCGCAGGCGAGCGCGGGCGATGCGTTCGGCAGCGCACGCACGCGCGCGACGCTCGGCATCCTGCTCGAAGGCAAGGACCGCTCGCAGAACGCGCACCAGATCGTCGCGACACTCGCGCAGCTCGATCCCGAATTCGCTCAAGCAGCAGGCGGCATCGATGCTGCCGAACGATCCGCTGCGCCCGTTCGTCGACGAGGCGCTCGTGCAAGAAGGGTCTCGCGTCGCCGGTCGCGAATCCGAATCAGCCCGTCGGCACGCTCAATGAGCCGAATTGCCCCCGGCGGCGAAGGCTATCGCCCGGCCCGCGTCATCGCGCTGCTGCTGCCGGTCGGCGGCCAGCTGCGCGGTGTCGCCCAGGCGATCCGCGACGGCTTCTTCGCTGGCCTCTTCTCCGATACGCACCTGCCGCGCCCGGAGGTCCGCGTGTATGACTCCGGTGCGAACGAGGCCGACGCGGTCGCGAGTTACCAGCGCGCCGTGAACGAAGGCGCGGACCACGTCGTCGGGCCGCTGCGGCGCGATGCCGTTTCCGCGGTCTTCGCGCAGGCGAAACTGCCGGTGCCCGTGCTCGCTCTCAATCAGCCCGAACACGGCGAGCCGCGCACCGGCGGGCAGCGCCGCGTTCGGCCTCATACCCGACACCGAGGCCACGCAGGCCGCGCAGCACATGATCGACCGCGGCATCACGCACGCCGCAATCATCATCGCGAGCACCGACTGGGCCGAACGTGCCGCTACGGCGTTTCGTGCGCAATTCGAAGCCCAGCATGGGGCGATCGTCGGTGAGGTTCGGTTGCGCGAGGGCGACGTGAACTTCACCGCGACGATACGCCAGGCCGTCGGCGGGCTCGCGAACGCGGAAACAAGCGGCATCTTCATCAGCATGCTGCCGCAGCAGGCGCGCCTGCTCCTGCCGCAGCTCAGACTGGTCAACCAGGCGGACCGCGTCTTCGCGACGTCGCACATCTTCAGCGGCGTACTCAATGCCGGGCTCGATCACGATCTCGACGGCGTCGAATTCTGCGACGCGCCCTGGCTGTTCGATGCGGTACTCGGCATGCCGCGACATAGCGACATCGCCGCCTCGCTCGACTCCGCGCGCGGCGCCGGCGCGCGGCTTTTCGCGATGGGCCTCGATGCCTACGGCCTCGTGCCCTACCTCGAATGGCTCGGCGCAGCACCATGACAGCTACCTGCCCGGCGCCACGGGCCAGCTCACGACCGATGCCAACGGCCGCGTGCAGCGCGTTCTCGTCTGGGCGCGTTTCCAGGATGGCGTCGCGCAGCCGATCAACGGCAGCCTGCAGATGAGTGCGGCGCCGCCCGCGCAGTGAGGGCAAAGCGCATGGAAGCGCGCGATATCGGCATTCAATGGGAAGACGCAGCGCTCGCGTGGTTGCAGGCGGCGGGGCTGCGCCTCGTCGCGCGCAACTTCCATTGCCGTCTCGGCGAAATCGACCTGATCATGCTTGATGGAGGCAGGCTTGATGCAGGATCGAAGCAGGCACACGATCCAGGCCGACACGATGGCGAGAGCATCGTCTTCGTCGAGGTGCGTTACCGCAACGCGAATGCGCGCGGCGACGGCACGACCTCGGTCGGCGCCGCGAAGCGCGGCAAGCTCGTACGCGCGGCGCAGGTCTGGCTGCAACAGAATCCGCGTCATGCCTCGCAACCGTGCCGCTTCGACGTGATCGGCTGCAGCGGCACGCTCGCCCGGCCGCATTTCGAATGGACGCGTAACGCGTTCGACGCATTCGACGAAACCCGGTAAAGCATCTGTTCATGGTTCCGATCCGAATGTATCGTCGCACTCACCCGATCTCACCCACCTTTCCATGAATCCGACGTTTCCCCGCATCGCACTGCTGCTCCTGCTCGCCGCCCCGCTGCTGCACGGATGCCTCCTCGCGGTTGGCGGCGCGGTCGTCGTCGGCGCAGACGTCGCACACGATCGCCGCAACACGACGACGCAGCTCTCCGACCATACGATCGCATTCAATGCGAGCGACGCGATCGATCGCGACCATGACCTCGTCGCGAACGACAACTACGTGAAGATTGTCGCCTACAACGGCACGCTGCTGCTCTGTGGCGAAGTGCATACGGCCGAACTCAAACAGCGCGCGGAAGCGAAGGTCGCGCAACTCGAGGGCGTCACGCGCGTCGTCAACGAGATCGGCGTCGTCGACGAGCCGCAGGGCTTCTGGCGCCGGCGCGAAGACAATGCGATGACGGCGCGCGTGAAGGCCGCCCTGCTCGACGTCACGAGCATCCCCGGCTTCGATCCGACGCGCGTCAACGTCACTGCGGTGCACGGCACCGTCTTCCTCATGGGTCTCGTCAGTCACGAGGAAGCGGACGCCACCGTGGAAGTCGTGCGCAATCTCAGCGGCGTCGACAAGGTCGTCAAGGTGTTCGAATACAGCGAGCCCAAGGCGCAGGCGGAAAGCGCGTCAGACTAAACCGCGGTTTCCGTCGCTTCCAAAACTCGTCATTCCCGCGAACGCGGAAGCGCGCTACAACGGCGGAACTGGTCAATCCAGCGACTTCATTTTGTTGGCTCGACAAGAAAAGACACTGGATTCCCGCTTTCACGGGAATGACAGAAAAAGACTACTTGAGGTAGTCGTGCACGACCTCGCCGTAGGGCAACAGTAGGTCGGCCTTGAAATGCGCGGCGGAGACGACCTCGAGGATCGGCAGATCGCTCACGGGCGCGAGCGCGTGCGCGTGGAGTTCGAGGGCGCCAGGCCCCGTCCATGCGCCCTTGAACTTCCTGCATTGCATCGAGTATTTCACCAGTTCGCAGATGCGCGGCGTGCCGTCGACGTGCGGAATGATCTTGAGCAGGTACGCCGGCGCCTCGAGTCCCGCGATCGCCTTCTTCTCGTCCATCGGCGCGTATTTGTATCCCATCGTTCCGCGCGCGACCGGCATGTCGGAATACTTCAACTCGCCGACGAGCGTGTCACGATGCACGCGCAGCGTCGGCTCGCCGATCTTCTTCGGGAACCCCCAGATCTCGCGGCCGCCCGCGGTCGGCGGGTGGTCGTCGAGGAACATCATGCGCACGTAGCCGCCGGGTTCGCCCTTGTAGCTGATCGGGATGACCTGGCCCGATTCGGTGTAGTCGCCGAAGCCGGTCGAGTCGGGCATGCGGATGAATTCGTACTTCACGAGCGGCTCGGTCATCTCGAGCGGCGCCGGGATCACGCGGCGCAGCGCGTCGGGATCGGTGCGATAGGTGATGATCAGGTATTCGCGGTCGACGAACAGATACGGACCCGGCGGATAGGCCGGATTGTCGATCGGCATCGCGAATGCGTTCTTGCGGATTTCGTCTTCGGTCATGGCGAGCGTCCTTGGGGCGGAGGGCGCTTCGACTATTGCACGAAATACGTTAAGCCAACCAGCGCGGCGCACGCATCGCTCAGGCCGGATTGTCGATCGGTATCGCGAGCGAATTCCTCGCGGATTTCGCCTTCGGCCATGGCGAGCGTCCTTGGGGCGGGGGCGCTTCGACTATTGCATGAAATACGTCAAGCCAACCAGCGCGCCGGCCGCGTAGATACCGGCGAGCGCGTCGTCGAGCATCACGCCGAATCCGCCCGGGATGCGGCGGTCGGCCCAGGACACCGGCCACGGTTTCGCAATGTCGAAAATGCGAAAAAGTATAAATCCGGCAATGACGTGCCAGAGCCGCGCGCCGGCCCAGAGCAGCGGCAGCAGCGCGATCCAGAGCCCGACGAATTCGTCCCAGACGGCAGCGGCGGGATCGTCGATGCGCAGTTCGCGCACGAGCCAGTTGCAGGCCCACACGCCGAGCGCGAATGCGGCGGCGACGACGATCAGGTATACCGGCCACGGCAGTTCCCGCAGTGCGAGCCACGGCAACAGCGCGGCGAGCGAACCCGCCGTGCCCGGCGCAACGGGGCTCAGTCCCGAACCGAAGCCGGTGGCGATCCATCCGGCCGGATGACGCAACACGCGACCGCGCTGCTTGCGACCGCGGTTCGGTTGCCCGCGATCGAGCTTCATGCGAAGTGCTGCCAGCCGGCGCGAGCGACATCGATCCTCGTGCCCGCTGCGTCGTGCACCGCGACACCCGAACCCGTGACGATCGTGCCAATGCGCGTCGCGCCGCAGCCGCTGCGCGCGAGATCGAGAAGCAGGTCTGATTCGGCGGCGCCCGACGCCGTGAAGCACAGTTCGTAGTCGTCGCCACCAGTCAATTGCAACGCGAGGCGATGCGAAACGTCGGGCAGCGCGAGCAGCGCGGACGAAGCCGGCAGACGATCCGCCGTGACCACTGCGCCAACGCCGCTCGCGGCGCAGACATGACCGAGGTCGGCGACGAGGCCATCGGACACGTCGATGCATGCGTTGGCGTGGCTGCGCAACACGAGGCCTTGAGCCACGCGCGGACTCGGGCGGTTGAGGCGCGCAATCAGTGCGTCGCGCGCGGCGACCGGCATCGCCGCCAGCCTCGCCGCTTCGCTGTGTTTTTGATCGCCTTGAACGCAGCGGAGTCCAGCGGCGGCATCGCCGAGCGTGCCGGTCACGAAGATGCCGTCGCCGATGCGCGCCGCGTCGCGACGCAGCGCCGCCGTTTCCGCGACGAAGCCGTGCACGGTCACCGTGATGCTGAGCGGCCCCTGCGTCGTATCGCCACCGACGAGCGCGACGTCGAACTGGCCGGCCAGCGTGGCGAATCCGTCCGCGAATTCGGCCACCCATTGCGCTCTGCGCGGCGGGCAGCGTCAGTGCCAGCGACGCCCATGCGGGTGTCGCTCCCATCGCGGCGAGATCGGAAAGATTGACCGCGAGCGCCTTCCAGCCGATGTCGTATGCCGACGTGTCGCGCGGGAAATGCACGCCCTCGACGAGCGTATCTGTGCTGACCGCGAGCAGCTGGCCCTGCGGTACCGCCAGCAGCGCGGCGTCGTCGCCGATGCCGAGGCGCACGTCCGCGCGCGCGCGCGCGCAACGGGCGCGGATCAGCTCGATCAGGTCGAATTCGGCCATCGCGGCGGCGAGTCCTGTGCGCCGTGCTCGCGCATCCGCTTCAGCTGCGCGTGCTGGCGGCCGCGTATTCGGCCTGACGCGTGCGCGCGGCGAACTTGTCGAGCACGCCGTTGATGTACGTGTGGCCGTGCTCTGCGCCGAAGCGCTTTGCGACCTCGATTGCCTCGTTGATAACGACGCGGTAGGGCACGTCGAGTCGATGGCTCAATTCATACGCGGCGAGACGCAGCACCGCGCGTTCGATCGGATCGACCTGGGCGACTTCGCGATCGAGGAAGGGCTTGAGCCCTTCGTCGAGCTCGCCACAGTGCTCGTTCACGCCGCGCAGCAGGTCCTCGAAGTAGTCGAGATCGGCGACCTCCATGTCCTGCTCGTGGCGGAATTCGTCGATGACGCGCGCCATCGTGTTGCCACTGATCTGCCACGCGTAGACCGCCTGCAGGGCACGGCGGCGGGCGCGCGAGCGGGCGGCGAGGTCGACGCCGTCGGGACGGGGATGCTTGGTCATGCCGCTAGTTTACCCGAGAGCGCGGCGCTCACGCGGTCCGGACAGGGATCGACCGCGCGGCGCGCCCGAAACGACGGAGAAGGCGATCAATCTGCCCGGACCAAACGAGTCTCGGGCGCGAATGGACCGGCGCCCGGACGAGCCCGGCTCCACCGCGCGCCGCGGTGACATGCGGGCGCGCGAGCGCTGGGCCCGTTTCAGAGCTTCGGCAACAAGTCGACCATTTCGAGGGCCGCGAGTGCGACTTCCGCACCCTTGTTGCCGTGCGCGCCGCCCGCGCGCGCCTGCGCGTCGGCGTGGAGTTCGACCGCGAGCACGCCGTTGAGCACGGGAACGCCGTGATCGAGCGCAACGCGCATGAGGCCCTGCGCGCAATTGTCCGCGACGTGTTCGTAGTGGCGTGTATCGCCGCGCACGACGCAGCCGAGCGCGAGGATCGCCGCATGCCTGCCTGCGCGACCGAGCTGCGCCGCGACGAGGGGAATCTCCCAGGCGCCCGGCACGCGCACGACGTCGATCGCCGCCGCATCGACGCCGTGTTCGATAAGCGTGCGCTGCGCGCCGTCGACGAGCACGTCGACGATGCCCGGATTCCAGCGGCTCGCGACGATCGCAAAACGCGCGGCGGTCGGGCTGCGCAATTCACCTGAGTAGTGCGGCATGTCGTTTCAACCGGCAGACGGGTTTGCGGTGCGCATAGTCTAGCCGACAAGCCCGCGCTGCGATCGCGTCGCACGCTGGTGCGCTCGTGCGCTACTGGTTTCGTGCTCACCGCCACAGGCCGCCAGCGACGTCAAACGCGTCCGCGACGCTTCAGCGCGCCGCGCGCCGGTGCTGGATCAGGTCGGCGATCGAACCGATCTTGAGTCCGTGTTTGCGCGCGAAGACCTCGAGCTGCGGGCGTCGCGCCATCGTGCCGTCGTCGTTCAGTATCTCGACGAGCACGCCGGCCGGGGCGCAGCCGGCGAGACGCGCGAAATCGCTCGCAGCCTCGGTATGGCCGGCACGGCCGAGCACGCCCTCCGCGTTGGCCATGATCGGAAAAATATGGCCTGGCCGGGTCAGGTGTTCGGCGCGCGCATCCGCGCGGACAGCGGTGCGGATCGTATGCGCGCGATCGAAAGCCGAGATGCCGGTGCTCACGCCATCGGCCGCCTCGATCGAGACCGTGAAATTCGTGCCGAACGACGACGTGTTGACCGCGACCATCGGCGCGAGATCGAGTTGCGCGCAGCGCTCCGGCGTCAGCGCCAGGCAGACGAGGCCGCGCCCTTCGCGGATCATGAAGTTGATGTCCTCGGGCCGTACTTTCTCGGCGGCCATGATGAGGTCGCCTTCGTTCTCGCGATCCTCGTCGTCGACGATCACGACCATGCGCCCCGCGCGGATCTCGTCGACGATCTCGGTGGTCGTGCTGAAACTCATCGGCAGGAACTCATCGGTCGGAACTCATCGGTTCAAACTCCAGATTGGTGCAACAAGGCGGCGTTTGCGCCAGGCGTAAACGAGGAAGAGCGCCGCGACGATCGAGCACGCGACGACGCTCAGCAACGAGGCCTCGACGCCGAACACGCCGCCGGTCAGCCACTCGGGACCACTGATTTCGCTCGCGAGGAATCCGCGCCCGGGGTGTCCCGAATCGGCGATGCCGAAAACCGTCGTCTGCGTGAAGTTCCACGCCATGTGCAGGCCTATCGCCCACCACAGCGAACGCGTCGCGAAGTAGACAGCGGCGATCATGACGCCGCCCTCGATGCCGATCGCGGCCGTGCTGAGCGCGGTCGCGTGCGGATTGCCGAGGTGCATCGCGCCGAACATCGCGGCCGTGAGTATCAGCGCGACGGCGCTGCCGAACACAGTTCTCGAGGTTGCGCAGGACGACGCCGCGGGCGATCAGTTCTTCGGCCGTCGCCGCCAGCACCGCGACGCCGGGCAACCCGGCGAGCGCGGGCCCGTCGCCGATGCTCAGACGCAGGTCGCCGCCGAGCGCGATGCAAGCCACGATCGCGCACATCAGGCCCGCACCGATCGCTGCGCCGGCGGCGAGGCCGGCCATGCGCCCGACGGCGAGTTCCACGGGGTCGCGGCGTGCGACGAATCGTGCCCAGAGAAAATAGGCGTGACAGAGGACCACGCCCGCGACGATCGCGAACAGCATTCCTGCGACCGGCGTCGACCGATAGACGGTGCGCATCGCGAAACCGTAGGCGAGGTTGAACGGGACTGCGAGCACGAGAAACTCGACCACGAGCAGCAGCAGCGAGCGTGCCCAGTGCTGCCGTGCGGGTGGCGCTGAACCGCGCAGCGATTCCGCCGGCAGGGTCGTCATCGGCTGGCGCTCATGCTTTGACCTGTGGATCCACGCGACGAAGTGAAGGAAGAATCCCGGAATTCCTCAACCGCGCAGGAGACGTTCCACATAGCGCGCGACGAGATCGATTTCGAGGTTGACCGCGGCGCCGACGCCCTTGTTGCCGAACGTCGTGACGGCGATCGTGTGCGGGATCAAGTTTACACCGAAGCGCAGCCGCGTCGACCTCGTTGACGGTGAGACTCGTGCCGTCGACGCAGATCGATCCCTTGCTCGCGATGTACTTCATGAGTTCGGGCGGCGCCTCGAACGTCCAGCGTTGCGAGCGCGCATCCGCCTCGATCGCAACGACGCGGCCGATGGCGTCGACATGGCCGGAAACGAGATGGCCGTCGAGGCTGTCGCCGATGCGCAGCGCCTTCTCGAGATTGACGCCGTCGCCGTGCGCGAGGCCACCGAGCGTCGTGCGCGAAAGTGTTTCGACCGAAACGTCGAACGCGACGCGCACCGCGTCGACCTCGACGACGGTCAGACAGACTCCCGACACGGCAATGCTGTCGCCGAGCGCAGAGGTCGCAAGCCCGAAGCCGGGCGCGTCGACGACGAGGCGGACGTCGCCTTCGCGCCGTTGCAGTTCGGCGATCGTGCCGACAGCCTGGACGATTCCGCTGAACATCGACTACTCCCGAAAGAGAATGCGTTCGTCGTCGCCGACGTTGCGCCGATCGACGACGCGCAGGCGGCGTGCATGCGGCATCGCCGCGAGCCCGGACAACGCGAGCAACGGCCGGGCGCGGTCGCCGAGCACGACCGGCGCGACATACAGCAGCAGTTCGTCGACGAATCCGCCCTGCAGCAGCGCGCCGCACAATGTCGGTCCCGCCTCGACCTGCAACTCGTTGATGCCGCGCGCTGCGAGCAGTGCCAGGACTTCGGCCAGCGCGAGCCTGCCCTCGGCATCGGCCGACACCGCGGCGAGTTCGACGCCGTCGAAGCGCCCGTCGCCCGGCCGTGCGCCCTCTCCGTGCACGATCAGGGTCGGCGCAGCGGCGTCGAGCAGATTCGCACCCTGCGGCGTGCGCAAGTGACGGTCGAGCACGACGCGTACAGGTCTGACGCGTTCTGCGCCGATTCCCTGCTGCAGGGGAGCGGCTGGCTCCTGCGAACGCACGGTCAAGTGCGGATCGTCGGCGAGCACGGTGCCGATGCCGGTCATGATCGCCGAGCTGCGCGCACGCCAGCGCTGCACGTCGGCGCGCGCGGCCTCGCCCGTGATCCATTTGGATTCGCCGCTCGCAAGCGCGGTGCGGCCGTCGAGACTCGTCGCGAGTTTCACGCGCAGCCACGGCCGGCCGCGCTCGATGCGCGAGAAAAATCCGCGGTTCAGCTCGCGCGCGGCGTCGCGCATCAGGCCCGTTTCGACGACGACTCCGCCTGCGCGCAGCTTCGCGAAACCGCCGCCGGCGACCTGCGGGTTCGTGTCCTCGCTCGCCGCGACGACGCGCGCGATGCCCGCTGCAAGCAACGCGTCGGCACACGGCGGTGTGCGGCCGAAATGCGAGCAGGGCTCGAGCGTGACGTACGCGGTCGCGCCGCGCGCGCGTTCGCCCGCGGCGCGCAGCGCAAAAACTTCGGCATGCGGCTCGCCCGCGCGCTGGTGCCAGCCTTCACCGACGATCTCGTCGCCGTGCGCGATCACGCAGCCGACACGCGGATTGGGTTGCGTCGTGTACAAGACCGAATTCGGCGAGACGCAACGCGCGCGCCATGTGCGCGTGGTCGAACGAGGAAAAAGGGGTCAGTGTCATGCTTTCAAGCTGCCCACACTGCGACGGATAAAATGACGCCGACCCCTTTTCGCCTTCAGCGCTTCTTGCTGCTCTGCGACGCCACGACTTCGCCGAGCAGCGGCAGTTGCAGGCCTTCGAGCGCCGGCAGATCGCGTTCGAGCCGTTCGATCTCCTCGCGGAATGCCTGCACGTCCTCGAAGCGGCGGTAGACCGAAGCGAAGCGCACGTAGGCGACCTGATCGAGCCGCCTCAGTTCGTTCATCACCCATTCGCCGATCAGACGGGAGACGACCTCGCGTTCGTTGCTCTGCCGCAGCTGCTTGACGACTTCGCGCACGACGTTGTCGAGCGCATCGCTTCGACCGGGCGGTGGTGCAGCGCGCGCTCGACGCCGATGCGCAGCTTGCGTTCGTCGAACGCCTCGCGCCGGCCGTCGCTCTTCACGACGGCGGGAAGCTTGATCTCGACCGTCTCGAACGTGTTGAAGCGCTCGCTGCACTTCTCGCACTCGCGCCGCCGCCGGATCGTCGCGCCGTCTTCGGCGACGCGCGAGTCGATCACGCGGGTGTCGGGATGCTGGCAGAAGGGACAATGCATTCTGTAGAGGCGCGCTTGATCGCGCCTGTCTATTGCAGGTTCTGGAGAGCAGGGCGCGATGAATCGCGCCCCTGCAATTTTATTGACGGTCTTCTCAGCCATAAACCGGAAACTTCCTGCACTGCGCTGGTCACATTCTCGCGCACGGCTTCGATCACGCGCTCGTCGCTCGGCGCGTCAAGCACGTCGCAGATCCAGTTCGCGAGGGCGACGCACTCGGCCTCTTTGTAGCCGCGCGTCGTCACCGCCGGGGTGCCGATGCGCAGGCCCGAGGTCACGAAGGGTTTTTGCGGATCGTTCGGCACGGCGTTCTTGTTCACCGTGATGTGTGCCTTGCCGAGGGCGGCTTCGGCATCCTTGCCGGTGATCGTCTTGCCGATCATGTCGACGAGCATCAGGTGGTTGTCGGTGCCTCCGGAGACGATCTTGTACCCACGCGAGACGAACGTCTTCGCCATCGCCTGCGCATTCTTCACGACCTGCTGCTGATAGGTCTTGAATTCGGGCTCGAGCGCTTCCTTGAACGCGACCGCCTTGGCCGCGATCACATGCATGAGCGGGCCGCCCTGGATGCCCGGAAACACGATCGACTGCAGCTTCTTCTCGATCTCTTCGCCTGCCCCTTTCGCGACGATGATGCCGCCACGCGGACCACGCAGCGTCTTGTGCGTCGTCGACGTGACGACGTGCGCGTGCGGCAGCGGACTCGGGTAGACGCCCGCGGCGACGAGACCGGCGATGTGCGCCATGTCGACGAAAAGGTAGGCGCCGATCTTGTCGGCGATCGCACGGAAGCGCGCCCAGTCCATCACGCGCGAGTAGGCGGAGAACCCTGCGACGACCATCTTCGGCTTGTGTTCGAGCGCGAGCTTCTCGATTTCGTCGTAGTCGACCAGACCCTGAGCGTTGACGCCGTATTGCACCGCGTCGAGGATCTTGCCCGACAGGTTCACCTTCGCACCGTGAGTGAGGTGTCCGCCGTGCGCCAGGCTCATGCCGAGGATCTTGTCGCCGGGACTGAGCAGCGCGAAATAGACCGCCTGGTTCGCCTGCGAGCCCGAGTGCGGCTGCACGTTCGCATAGTCGGCGCCGAACAGCTGCTTGACGCGGTCGATCGCGAGTTTCTCGGCGACGTCGACGAATTCGCAGCCGCCGTAGTAGCGCTTGCCCGGATAACCTTCGGCGTACTTGTTCGTCAGCACCGACCCTTGCGCCTCGAGCACGCGCGGGCTCGCGTAGTTTTCGGACGCGATCAGCTCGACGTGGTCTTCCTGGCGCTGCTTCTCGGCGGCGATCGCCGCGGCCAGTTCGGGGTCATAACCTTCAATCTTGAGGTTGGCGGCGAACATCCGGGGGATCTCCAGACAAGCGGGGCGGTGGGTAGACCACATATGGTAGCGGTTTAACCCCGGCGGGCCCACCCTCGCAATGGCGCCGCGGGGCGCCTTCGGCGATAATTCGCAGCCTTCCGCTTCAAATTCCCCGCAGGATTCCCATGCAGTACATCTACACCATGATCGGGGTGAGCAAGGTCGTGCCGCCGAAGCGCGAGATCATCAAGGACATCTCGCTGTCTTTCTTCCCCGGCGCCAAGATCGGCCTGCTCGGCCTCAACGGCGCCGGCAAGTCGACCGTGCTGCGCATCATGGCCGGCGTCGACACCGAATTTAACGGCGAGGCGCGCCCGCAGCCCGGCATCAAGATCGGCTATCTCGCGCAGGAGCCCCAGCTCGATCCCGAAAAGACCGTGCGCGAAAGTCGGTCGAGGAAGGCGTGTCGGACATCACCGATGCGCAGAAGCAGCTCGATGCCGTCTATGCCGCCTATGCCGAGGAAGGCGCCGATTTCGACAAGCTCGCCGCCGAGCAGAAGCGTCTCGAGGCGATCATCGCCACGAACGACGGCCATGCGCTCGAGCGCACGCTCGAAGTCGCCGCCGACGCCCTGCGCCTGCCGCCGTGGGAAACGAAGATCAAGACGCTGTCGGGCGGCGAGAAGCGCCGCGTCGCGCTCTGCCGCCTGCTGCTGTCGAAGCCCGACATGCTGCTGCTCGACGAGCCGACCAACCATCTCGACGCCGAATCGGTCGAATGGCTCGAGCAGTTCCTGCAGAAATTCCCCGGCACCGTCGTCGCGGTCACGCATGATCGCTACTTCCTCGACAACGCGGCCGAGTGGATCCTCGAACTCGACCGCGGCCGCGGCATTCCCTGGAAGGGCAACTATTCGTCCTGGCTCGAGCAGAAGGACGAGCGCCTGAAGCAGGAAGAAGCCGGCGAAAAGTCGCGGCAGAAGGCGATCCAGCGCGAACTCGAATGGGTGCGCCAGGGCGCGAAGGGCCGCCAGTCCAAGGGCAAGGCGCGTCTCAACCGCTTCGAGGAACTGAATTCGGTCGAGTACCAGAAGCGCAACGAGACCAACGAGATCTACATCCCGCCCGGCGAGCGCCTCGGCGATCTCGTCATCGAGTTCAAGAATGTGTCGAAGTCGTTCGGCGATCGCCTGCTGATCGACGATCTGCAGCTTCAAGGTTCCGCCGGGCGCGATCGTCGGCATCATCGGTCCGAACGGCGCGGGCAAGTCGACGTTGTTCAAGATGATCACCGGCCAGGAAAAACCCGACAAGGGCGAGATCGTGATCGGCCAGACCGTGAAGCTGGCCTTCGTCGACCAGTCGCGAGACGCGCTCGACGGCTCGAAGAACGTCTGGCAGGAAATCTCCGGCGGTCGCGACATCATCACGATCGGCAAGTACGAGACGCAGTCGCGCGCCTACATCGGCCGCTTCAACTTCAAGGGCGCGGACCAGCAGAAGATCGTCGGCCAGCTCTCGGGCGGCGAACGCGGCCGCCTGCATCTGGCGAAGACGCTGCTGGACGGCGGCAACGTGTTGCTGCTCGACGAACCGTCGAACGATCTGGACATCGAAACGCTGCGCGCGCTCGAAGAGGCGCTGCTCGAATTCCCGGGCTGCGCGATGGTGATCTCGCACGACCGCTGGTTCCTCGACCGCATCGCCACGCACATCCTGTCGTTCGAGGGCGATTCGCACGTCGAGTTCTTCGCCGGCAACTACCGCGAATACGAGAACGACAAGAAGGCGCGCCTCGGCGAGGAAGCCGCGAAGCCGCACCGGATCAAATACCGCAAGCTGGTGTGACTCTGAGTGGCTATCGGTGAGCCGTGAGCCGCAACAGCCTGCAACTTGGTCACTCCCGCGAAAGCGGGAGTCCAGTGTCCTGCCACTTGCGGGTTTCGGCTTTCAGTTTGCCTGCTGCCGCAAGTGAGAACAGGGACGCTGATCCAGCGAGGCGATGCGGATGACCATCAAGCAAACCGGACATTGGCGATGAGTTTCACGCAAACGCTCACTCAAGCCTGGACGCGCAACCGCTCGCTCGTCTGCGTCGGCCTCGACCCCGAACCCGAGCGCCTGCCCCTGCCGCTGCGCGGCAGGCCAGACGCCATCTTCGAGTTCTGCTGCGCGATCGTCGACGCGACATCCCAATTCGCCTGCTGCTTCAAACCGCAGATCGCGCATTTCGCCGCTCAGCGAGCCGAAGAGCCGCTTGAGCGGGTGATCGCGCACATCCATGCGCAGCACCCGGGCCTGCCAGTCATCCTCGATGCAAAACGCGGCGACATCGGCAGCACGGCGCAGCACTATGCGCGTGAAGCGTTCGACCGCTACGGCGCCGACGCGGTGACGCTCAATCCCTATCTCGGCCGCGACGCCGTGCAGCCGTTCCTCGATCGCGCGGACAAGGGCGCGATTCTGCTCTGCCACACGTCGAACCCCGGCGCCGCCGACCTGCAGGACCTGATCGTGCGCGGCGACGGCGGCGAACTGCCGCTCTACCAGCACGTCGCGGCGAGCATCTCGCGTGACTGGAACGGCAACGGCAATTGCGCGCTCGTCGTCGGCGCGACCTACCCTGGACAACTCGCCGAAGTCCGCGACCTGATCGGCGACATGCCGATCCTCGTGCCTGGCGTCGGCGCGCAGGGCGGTGACATCGACGCGGTCGTGCGCAACGGTGCGAGCCGCGACGGCACGGGCCTCATGATCAGTTCGTCGCGGGCGATCCTCTACGCGAGCGCGGGCGACGACTTCGCCGCCGCTGCCGCGAGCGCCGCACGCGACTTGCGCGACGCGATCAATCGCGCACGCGCCTGAGCCAACGGCGGATGACCGCATCCGGGCAACCGCTCGTCTCGATCCTGATCCGCAGCATGGATCGGCCGACGCTGCTGCGTGCGCTCGATTCCGCCGTCGCGCAGACCTGGTCCCATCTCGAGATCGTGGTCGTTGCCGCTTGCGGCCATGCGCACCGCCCATTGCCGGCGCAGCATCGCGGCCGTCCGCTGCGACTGGTCTTCGCCGAAGTCGGAGACCGCTTGCCGCGCGCGCAGGCGGCCAATCTCGCGCTGGAGACGGCGAACGGCGAGTGGGTGAATTTCCTCGACGACGACGATGAATTGCTGCCGCAGCACCTCGACACGTTGCTCGCAGCGCCACGCGCGGACCACGAGCGCCTGATCTACTCGCGCACGCGCGTCATCGACGCGCGCGCTGCACTGCTCGGCCACATCAGCCACGCGGGCAATCACGTACAGTTGTACTTCCACAGCCGCGCGACGACCTGCGCGACCTTGCTGCATCGCAGTCTCATCGATGAGGGCGTGCGCTTCGATCCCGCCTTCCGCGTGCACGAGGACCACGACTTTCAGGTGGCCTGCGCGACGCGTACCGCGTTCCGTTTCGTCGACGAAGCAACATGCACGTGGCACGCCGACGCGGGCGACTCAGGCTGCGGATTCGGCGCGAACAACGACGACGCTCAGCGCCACGAAAGCGTGCAGATGATCCGGCGCAAATGGACGGCGACGTTCGAGCGCTGGCTCGCCGATGCGGATGCGGTGTTGTACGCCGGTCAGCAGTATCTGTCCGCCAGTGAGCTGGCGCTCGCGATCGCGTGTTTCGATCAGGTGCTCTACGTGCGCACGGGCGACGTCAACGCGCTCAATCTGGGCGGCATGGCCAATTTCCGCGCCGGCAATCTCGACCGCGCTGAACAATTGTTCAGCGAAGCGTTGCGGCGATTGCCCGGCCATGCCGGGTTGCAGGGGAATCTGGACCTGCTACGACGCAAACGCGCGGAAGGCGCGACGCGCGGCGAGTAGCGGCAGCTTCAGCGCGAACGCGAACCAGATGCCGCACCAGACGAGCCCGCGCAGAAACGGTTTGCGAGCGGCGGGGTCGAATCGGGTGAACCAGCGCCACATGCCGCGGTGCTTGTGCCAGGCGACGAATATCGGCCGCCGCAGGCTCGATCCGCCCTTGGCATGCACGACGCGCACTTCGGTTGCGCAAACCACGCGATAGCCTGCGTCGCGCAGACGACGGCACAGGTCGAGATCCTCGCAGTGCAGGAAATATCCTTCGTCGAAGCCATCGACCCGCGCGAATGCTGCGCGCGACACGAGCATCAGCGCCCCCGACACGGCATCGACGGATTCGACCGCCTCCCGTGGCGGTGCCGCGATCTCGACACCTTCGAACGACGGAAGAAGACGACCCAACCCGCTCGCGGTCGCCAACGCACGCCCCAGCAGTGGGTCGCGCCGGCGCGAAGCCGGATCGACCCGGCCGCTCGCGTCGACCTGGAGCGCGCCGATCAGGCCGATGACCGCATCCGTATCGAGGATCGAACGCAAGGCCGCCGTCGCCCCTGCCTTGAGCAGGCAATCGGGGTTGAGGAACAGAAGCGCATCGCCGCGGGCGACTTCGGCGCCGCGGTTGCAACCGGCGCCGAACCCGAGGTTGGCACCGTTGCGGACGATACGGATCTGTGGATTTTGCGCGAATCGCGCGATCAGGCGTTCGATGCTGCCGTCGCGCGAATCGTTGTCCACGACGATGAGTTCTGTCTGGCCGTTGTCCGTGAGCACGCTCGCCACACAGTCGGCGAGACCGTCGCCGCTGTCCGCCGCGACGATGACGATGCTGGTCGTCCCACGCTGGGGAGAGCCCGAAGAGCCTCCCGCCAGCGCGTGTGCGCCCGTGCTCACAAGGCGCTGAGCAGTTTCTCGCCCTGTTCGGCAGCGTGCTGCCACAAAGCCGGCCAATGCTCGAGCGCGTCGGCCATGCCGTTCAATTCGGTCACGAGCGCCTTCGCGCAACCCGCATCGTCGATGTCTTCCGCCCAGTCGCCGAGCCGCGGCGGCGACTTCGACAGCAACGCCTTGGCGTTCGCTTCAACAATCGCGCGCACGTCCGCCTGCCAGTAGACCGGCGCTTCGGTTGCCGCTTCGAGCTGATGCTGCAGGCGGTCGACGATATCGGCGCGCGAATAGCTGAGATATTCGCGCAGATGGGCCACGCGATCGCCGACGCTCGCGCCGGCGAGGTCGCGCAGTACTTCGGCGAACAGGCGCAAGCGGCGCGCGGGATCCGCTGCCTTGAACAAGCCGAACTGGCGCTGCACGTAGTCGCGCAGGAAATGATTGACGCGCGGGACGTACGCGCTGCGCGTGAGGTCGGCGCGCTTGCGCGCGGTCTCCTGCACGTGCGCGATCGCTTCGGGCATTTCGAGCACAAGCGCGTCCGGATGCACGTAGCGGGTCAACGCGCTCCACAGACTGTCCTCGCCGCGGCCGACCGGATTCGTGCACGGCAGCATCAGGCTGTTGTCGAACGTGAACGGCGTGAAGCCGGTGACCTCGGACACGCGCGCCTGCGCGATGCCGGTCCAGATCTGTTGCGCCTCGGTGTTGCGCAGGTAGGCAGCGCGTTCGTTCCAGAACTCCTGGCGGCTGCGCCCTTCGAGCTGGTACATCCACAGCCCGGTCTCGCTGCGTGCACTGCCGTAGGTCGCGAGCTGCGTTGCGACGACACGCGAAGAACCAGACAGCAGATCGAGCCGCGACAGATTGAGTCCGCGCAGCGACTGATGGGCGAGCGGGTAAAGCGTGCGCGCGAGCGTGCCCAGCGTCTGTCCGCAGGCGTCGAGATGCTGCGAGAAAAGATCGAATGAAACGTCTTCGCCGTAGCCGAATGCCTCTTCCATGTTCCCCATGAAAGCCGCCTGCAGCGGCGCGTTCGGATTCGGATCGAGGCCGTCCGCGGCGAACGGCGGACGCTTCGGACGCAGGCGCAGGTCGTCGTCGAGCATCGCCAGGCGCGCACCAGCCGACAGCAGCAGCGCGAGGTTCCAGCCGCGACCGCCGCCGAAGCGCTGCAGCCTGCTGGCCGCCGCGCATCAGCAGCGCATCGGCAACGCCCTTGGTCTGCGGCTGTCCCTTGACGAAGCGCTCGACGATCTTGGCGCGCTCGGCATTGCCGACGTAGTTGACCTTGCAGCCGGTCGTACGCGCGAACTCGCGCAGCAGGTCGCGTTGTTCGTTGATGTTCGCCGCCAGTACGGAATCGTCGAGCAGCACATAGCGCCGATCGGCGCGGAAGCGGCGCTCGTATTCGGTCAGCGAAGCGATCAGGTGGGCGAGCTGCTCAGGCCGGTCGCATGCGCGGATGAACACTGCACGCAGCGGCGCCTGCGCGCGCGGAACTGCCGCGCCGAGTTGTTCCACGAATCCGCTGTCGGAGACGAGCAGCTTGCGCTGCACGAGGCTTTCGAGCACGCGCTTGACGTCGTCGCGCTTGCTCGCGAGTGCGGGGATCGACGACTGGATGCGCGCCACGTGTTCGTCGAGGGTGCGGAACTCGCGGCACTGATCCATCGCCTGCAGCACCTGGAACGTCATCACGTGCGTTTCGCTCGTGCGGCGAACCTGGAACACGCATTCCTGGCTCGACAGCGACGCGACGAGGCCATCCTCGGACGCGAAGGTGGGCGCGTTCGGGATCGGGCTTCGGCACGGCCGGCGTGAGCGACGGCGCCGCGTAGTTGAACTGATAGTTCAGGGTGTTTTCCATGTTTCCATTCCGTTCGAGGGCGGCGCGCGGCGTCGTCGGACACGTGCGGGCGCGAGGCCAGCGGGTTTCCAGCTAGCCTCGTGCGCGATCGAGTTCGGCCCGCAACGCGGCCACCTCGGCTTCGAGTTCGGCGATTCGCCCTCCCGCGGCCATGTTCTTGCGTACTTCGTGGTTGTAGTGCTGATAGACCGATTCTTCGCGGTCGCCGAACAGCGCGACGGCGGGCAAACCGGCCAGCGGCTGCCGCGAGCAGACCGCAATGAAGTACAAGGGGTCGTATTGTAACCCGGAATCGACGTCGCCTCCCTCGCTCCGGGCCGTGACCGCCTGGGTCGCCCCGTCCCCGGCGGCCAGCGACCAGATCGCCGACTGGAACAGCAGCTTCTGGCCGTACAGATGCACATGCGGAAAGTGCGGCGCGAGCAGTGCCAGCAGCTCGTCGCGATACAGTTCGCGCACGTGAAATTCGTTGCGGAAACCGCTGAGGTCGCTGTAGGTGCGCTTGTCCGGAGAGGAGACGATCAGGACGCCATCGTCGGCCAGCACGCGCGCGAAACCCGCGATCAGCCGCTCCTGCGCCTCGACATGCTCGAGCGTCTCGAACGACACGATGAGATCGCAGCTCGCGTCGGGCAGCGCCGAGGTTCGTGCAATCGCCCGGCACGAAACGCAGGTTGCCGATGCCGGCGTAGCGCGCCCGGGCGTGCGCAACCGCCTCGTCGGCGATATCGACGCCCGTCACTTCGCGCGCCGTGCGCGCGAGCAAGGCGCTGCCATAGCCTTCGCCGCAGGCCGCATCGACGCACGCGTTTGCCCTTCGCAAACGCTTCCGCGAATACGTAGCGATGCCAGTGCTCGTACCAGATCTCGCGCACGCATTCCGGCGTGAAACGCTCGCCGGTGAATTCGAGCGCGGGCCGGCGGCGGGTTTGGTGGCTGGCTCGGTCATCCTCGTGCCTCTTTGGCGGCACGCTGGTCGACATCGCGCGCCGGCTCGACATCGTGCCAGCGGTGGGTCAGTCGCACGAGGCCGAGTTCGCGCGAGTTGCCGCGCAACGACGAACCCGCGTTCGAGCGTGTCGAACAGGCGCACGCCTTCGCTGTCCATCGGATGCGCCTTCACGCCGTAGGCACCCGGCAACAGCGTCGAGGTCATGGAATTCGATTTCGGCGACGTAGACGTTGTTGCTTTCCGCGACCGGCCTTACGCCGTCCATTTCCGAACTGACGCCGTAGACCGCGGTGCCGTCGGCGCGCGCGATGCCGAATGCGACGACCGGCGCGCGGCCGTCGCGCGAGTGCACGCGCACGCGCGCGCGAACGTTGCCGCCGCGGTCGACGAATATGCGGCGTCTCCGTCGCGACGCCATTGAGCGTGAGATCGAGCAGGTAGAACTCGACGCCCTGATCGGAAATGCGTCGCGTTCGCTCGGCGATGCTCGCGAGCTTGCGCTCGTGGTACGCGAGGTAAGCCTGGGTCACGTCGAACACGTCGCCTGCGGCGGCAACGCTGCCATCGCGCAGCCAGCACGCCTGCCGGCAGAGTTTCTGGATGTGATACATGCTGTGCGATACGAGAATCAGCGTGCCGCCTCCGTCTAGGTAGTCTTCCATCCAGCGGACGCATTTCTTCTGGAACGATTCGTCGCCGACCGCGAGCACTTCGTCGGTGATCAGCAGGTCAGGGCGCAGCGCCGCAACGATCGCGAAGCCGAGACGCACGACCATGCCGGAAGAATAGTGTTTGACCGGCTCGTCGATGTATCGACCGATATCGGCGAACTCAACGATCTGCGGCAGCTTCGCGCGCATCGCCTCGCCGTCGAGGCCGTACAGCGCAGCCGACATCGCGATGTTGTCGCGTCCGCTGTATTCGAGATTGAATCCCGCACCGAGTTCGAGCAGCGCGCCCACGCTGCCGCGCACCTCGACGCTGCCCGTGCTCGGCGTCAGCACGCCGGTCAGCAGCTTGAGCAGCGTGGACTTTCCGGCGCCATTCTCGCCGATCAGGCCGAGCGACTCGCCCCGCCCAACGAGAATATTGACGTCGCGCAGCACGGGCACCGAGGCGATGTCGCTGCGCCCGACCAGCAGCTTGCCGAGCGCGCGCAGGCGGTCGCGCGGCCGAAAGACTTTCGGATACGACTTGCCGAGCGACTGGGTCCGGACGAGCACGTCGGCGCCTGCGGGAGCGGGCCTGTCGATCGCCGGGCTCACAGGAAGTCCTCGAAGCGTGGATCGAGACGGCGGAACACCCAGAACCCGACGACTAGGATAACGACGGAGACGAGCAACGCGAGCGCCGCGCCGGACGCGCCGGGACCGCCCAGGCCGAGCAGCGTCGCGCGCAGGAACTCGGGATAGAACGAGAATGGATTGAGATCGAACCAGCCGCGATACGACACAGGCAGGTAGTCGCGCGAATAGAGCACCGGCGAAAGGAACATCCACAGCGGCATCACCTGCGCGAGCACCTGCGAGAGGTCGCGCACGAAGACCTGCACGGCGGAAAACAGGAAAGCAAACCCGAGCGCGAGCACGAACAGTTGCGCGAACACGAGTAGCGCGACCGGCAGCCAGAGGAGATCGATCTGCATGCCGAGCAGCTTGAGCAGCAGCAGGATCGCGCAGAAGCCGAGACCGTGCAGCAGGAAGCTCGCCGCTGCCGTCGCGAAGACGAGAATCCAGCGCGGCAGCGCGACCTTGCCGATCAGGCCGGCATTGTCCTGAATCGCAGTCGTCGAGCGCGTCATCGCTTCGTTGAACGCGTTCCACGGCCATACGCCGAGAGCAAGGAAAGGCACGATCGCGGTCGGCGAGGCGTCGCCCCCTGGTGCACGCATCCTGAAGACGTAGGCCCAGACGAAACCGTAGATCGCGAGCTGGGCGAGCGGCTGGATCAGCGCCCACAGGCCGCCGCTGACGCTGCCGAGATAGCGGTTGCGCAGCTCGCGTCGCACGAAATGCGCGGTCAGGGACATCGAAGTGTTCACGGCACGATCGTCCCGGCCAGCTTCCGCCAGTGCATTTCCATCGGGGCTGGCATTATCCGGCAGCCACCATACCGCCACAAGGCACGATCGTCGATCGCGCCTCGCCACGGCGTCCTTCTTCGAGCGGGTTATTGCGCGTTGCTGCGCGCCGCTTCGGCGGGCGTGACGACACCTGCAGGCACGAAGCGACTGTGCATCATCTCCATGATTTGCGGATTGACAGTCGGCGCACCCTCGTCAAGCTTGGCGAAAAGCGTCTTGCGCTGCTCGGCGATGTAGTTATCACGCAGCTTTTCTTCGATCTGCGTCTGCACGGCCGCGAACTCGACCTGCTTGGCCGGCGTGTTCTCGACGAGCTTGATCACGTGATAGCCGAATTGTGTGCGGACGGGCTGCGATATCTCGCCGACCTGCTTGAGCTGCTTCACCGCGGCGACGAATGCCGGCGCGAGGTTGTCTGCCGTCGCATTCGGAATGACGCCCTGGTTGTTGCCCTTGGACGGGTCATCGGAATACTTGTCGACGAGTTGATCGAAGTTGGCACCGGCGGCTTGCGCTTCGCCATGTATCTTCTCGGCGAGTGCCTTGGCCTCGGCGTCACTGCGACCGGTCGACGAGATGAGGATGTGCTGTACGACGACGCTCGCCGGTTTGACGTAGTCGGCCTTGTGGGCGGTGTATTCCTCTTTCGCCGCGATCGTCATCGACGGCACCTTGAGCGACTTGTCGAACGCCTCGACACGCTTGCGCGCGAGAATTTCCTGCGTCGTGTACTCGATTTCGGCCTTCACGGTCGGGTCCTGGTCGAGCTTCAGGTCGGTGGCCTGGCGCGCCAATTGTTTGTTCCGCAGGATGCCGATGACCATCTGGTTGATACGTTTCGGGCTATCGAGAAATCCCGCCCAGCGGTCCTCGGGCATGTGCTGCAGATAGGCAGCGATGTCGCCGAGTGTAACCGTGAGTGCCGCCTTGCCCGATGATCACGTCCGAATCGGCCGCATGAGCGAACGTCATCGCGCCGGCCAACGACAGGGCGGCAAGAATCTTGCGCATCTTGGATCTCCATAGACTTGAAAAAAGAAAACGCCGGAAGGACTCCGGCGTTTGAGTTGCTTGGCAGAAGCGACGCCATGGCGTCGCCGCTGCCCTACCCGGTGAGTCGGATGCTATACCAGCACCCGACTCGTTCGACCAGCGAATCGCCGGTTGGTTCCGTGCTTAGTGGCCCGAAACTACCTGGTACGACACTTTGTCGCTCGCGCAGCTGTTCGCGCCCGAGTTGAAGCACTGTTGCGTGCCGTTGAGGTCCACGGCGGCGAAGTTGACGTAGTAGGTCTGGCCCGTGACGAGCGGGCAATCCGCACCACCCATGCCGATCCACATGCTGTTCGCTGCGCCGTACGAGTAGATGCATTGGCCATAGCCGCCACTCACCACGTTCGACCCGCTGAACGCGCCAGGCGTCGTGCTGATCGAGATGATGCCGCCGTCGCCGTAGCTCGGATCGGTCGTGAACTGCATCTGGCCGGCGGAGGCCGCAACGAAGCCCAGCGAGACGTAGTTGCCCGTCTGGATCGGCATCACCATCGTGTAGCCGCTGATCAGGTTCGGGAACGGACCGGGATGGGTCTTGTCACCAAGCACGTCGGTCAGGTTGTACAGGTTGCCGTTCCACGCCGAGTGATAGGCGCCAAACGTGGCGGTACCCGAACACTGGCGCGACAACTGGACTGAGCCGATGTAGGTGCTCTTGTCCGTTGCTGCGCAGGTGCCGACGCCGCCGCCGCCGTTATTGCCACCGCCGCCGCCGCCGTTTGCGGCGGTGACACTGACGCTTGCAGGAGACGGATGATAGCGGTGAAACCGCTTTTCGATGTGCGTGCATGCAGCGGTATAGGTAATCGTGCCAGCAGCGGTCGGTGCGGCGAACGTGATCGTGCCGCCGGCGGCCGCAGAGTTCGTACTACGATCGCTGCCGGTCAGCGTGCAGCTGACGCCTGGGTCGGTACTCGTGATCGTGACGGCCGGAGCAGCCGTCGTCGTGCCGATCGTGAAGGTCTGCGTGGCCGGGCTGATCGTCGCAACGGAGATTGTCGACGGACCGGCCGAACATGTCCCAGCAAACGTGACGTTCGCACCAGACCCAGAGACATTACCGCCCGCCACTGAGAGCTGGGTGACGCCACCAATGACACACCCACCTACATTGAGCGTGCCGTTGGTAAAATTCATGGTTGTCGTGTCCTGAGCCATCGCAGTCGATGCACACAGGGCCGCAAGCGTATAAAAAGCTATTTTTTTCACTTTGGTACTCCGAATTTCGCAGGGTGTTGGCACAATCGGCCTATTCTAGCGTTCCAGTCCTCAGGAACTTGTTAAGCGCGCAACCGCTCGACGAGGCGAATCCACCGCCCGTCTGCCGAACCTGAAACTTTGCCAGTCGATAGCCCTTCGCGGACATCAACATTCTATTCCCTATAAAAGCAGAAGGGAGGCAAGGCCTCCCTTCTGTTGAAGCTTTACAACATACGGCGTTAGATCAGGAGCAAGCCGCCCCAGCTGCCGTACAGGTGCGATGGAGCTTGTGACGGTACAGCGAGCTGTAGTTCGAGAGCACGCCACCGATGTTGCCGTTGACCAGCTGGGCAACCCAGAAACCGGTGACCGGCAGACCGAAGAACGTGTTCGCCCCAGTCGAGACGAGCTGATGGTTCGTCGTGGACGCACCGTACAGATCGATCGTCGCCCAACCGTTGTTGAAACCGGTCGCGATGTTGGCAGTGAGGTTCGAACCGAGGATGGACGAGCCGCCGGCCTTAGGCGCAGCCGTAAGGCCCTGGTTGAACGTCACGACCTGGGCTTCGTAGCACAGCGCATTGCCGAACACCGGCGCCGGCGAGAAGGTCACACCGGTCGACGACGTGTTTTCTTCACGGTCGTAGAACGCGATGTTGATCGGGGCGCACGACGTACCGCCGTTGGCCGAGCTGAACTTCACGTCGAAGGGCTTGACGGTAGCAGTGATCGCCGAAACCGGATCCACGTAGAAACGCTTGGTCGGGAAGGTGATCACCCACTCCGAGTTCGCGCCCGTGCCGCCGCTGGTGAAGTACTCGTTGAACAGCGACGTCAGCCATGAACAGCGAGGAAACCGCGTCGATACCGAGAGCGTACGGGGTGGTGGCGAGCGTCGACGGCGCACCGGAAGCGATCGGCGCGAAGACGTAGCTCGTCTTGGCCGTGGCGCTGGCGATGGACGGCGAGAGGCTGCTCGGCGAGGTGTGGTGGAACAGGACGTCGCTGGCAGCGTAGAACTGGTCGATCGCATCGGCGTTGTAGCCTTCGATCGTGCCGAGGTTCACGTTGACAATCGTGCCCGAACCAAACAGACCGCCGTAGACGCGCGTGATGTCAACGGTCGAGTCGGTCGTCCAGTAACCACCGCCGCTCCACGCCTTGACAACCTGCGCGCAGCTGGCCGGGATGCCGCCGCTGTGCGAGATCGCGTCAAGCGTGCTGTGCACAGCATTGGTGACCGAGCCCATGTCGATCAGCTCGACATAGCCTTCGAGAGTACGGGTAACCGTCTTCGGGCCGCCGTCGTTCGCCGTGACCTGACCATCGAACGCAGCCGTCGAGAACGCAACGGCGGTGCCGGCGGTCTTCGGCAGGGCGGGAACGGTGCAGCTGTTGTCATTCGAGAAGACGCCAGCGCCGAGCCCACCGGAACCACTTGCGCGGTCCAAAGGTCGAACGGAGACATGTACAAGTTGAAGTCGAGCACTTCGCGGCTGTCATACGCTTCGAGGAAGCGCACCTTGACAGCCTTGCCCAGGCTCGTGGTGTTGACAACGGTGATGGCCGTGGCATTACCGGCATTTACGGTGTAATACGGATAGACGAGAACGGAACCCAATCCATCGTTATTCAGATAGACGGCACTCGCCATATTGGAGATGCCAGCCACGCCAGCGATACCGGCAATGACGGCAGTCGTCAGACTGGTTCTTTTCATTTCAAACTCCTCAGGTCACAGGGCTTATGTTTTTTGCCGGCCCGCCCTTCTCGCACCCGTGTCTAACACGACGAGGCACGACGGGGCCAAGCAACAGCGCGTCAATCCTACGACAATCCGAAATTCGGCGCAACTACTAGCGCCAGCCCGTCGTGGGGGTCGGGGTCTTGCGGAGCGCTATTCCAACGCTGTTCTGCCGAAGCGATTCGCCTCGACCCGCAAAATGTCCTACCAAACGCCGTTTTCCCGTGTCTCAGTGGCCGTTCGGCGGTGCGGCGGCGGGCTGCGCGGGCGCCACTGTGGGCGCCCCCGGCTGGGCGGTTGCGCTGACGTCCGCGGGCTGAATGCGCGAATCCGGCAGGAAATACCACTGGCCATCGCTCGCGATCCAGTGCTCGATCACGGGCGCTTCGGTCTCTATGTCGCGCGGCGCCCTGATGAGCTGTCCCGGTATCTCCGACTTGATGGTCAGGTTGATGGTGCAGGTATCGGCGTCGCATTTCTGACCGTCGATTTTCGCCTCTTTCCACCTCAGGCGCGCCGTCGCGACGAACGCGACGTACTGGTCCAGCGTGTGCGTCGCCCGGTAACCCGGGCTCAGATAGTCATAGGCCTTCACGGGCTGATGCGTGACCAGCAAGTTCCAGCGTTCGAGCGCGCGCCGCTGCACGACCGAAGCGGCATCCTGCTTCTGACAGCCCGCAACCCCCACTACCGCAATCAGCGCGGATGCCAAAAAAAATACTTTTCTATTTTTCATCTTATGTCCTCGTTCTCATTACTTATTGCTTTGCGGGCTGCGGTGGCGGTGGCGGCGGCAGCACATAGTTCGGCTGCGCAGGCGTACCGTGATGCGCGCGCAGCGGCGCGAGGGACTCGAGCCGGGACTTGTATTCCTCGGTCATCAGGCGTGCGTCTTCAGAGTTCGTTATTACCTGCGGTGTGATCAGCACGATGATTTCCGTGCGCGTGCGATTCTTGTCGGTATTGCCGAACAGCTTGCCGAGCAACGGGATGCTGCTGAGGCCAGGCACACCCGAATCGGAGCTGATGTCGTTCTCCGAAATCAGGCCACCGAGCAGCACCGTCTGGCCGCTCTGCACTGCGATCTGCGTCTGCAACTGGCGCTGGCTGATGGGTGGATTGACGCTGCCCGGAGCCGGCGTGCCCGGCGCGCTGACTTCCTGCGTAATGTCCATGTAGACGAGACCGCCCGGATTGACGCGCGGCTTCACGTCGAGCGTGACGCCGGTACTGATGTACGAAACCTGGCCGATACCCGAGTTCGTGATCTCGCCGTTCGTCGACGTTCCGGTCGTCGTCGGATAGCCGACGATCGATGTCTGCACGATCGGAATCTGCGTGCCGACCGTGATCTGCGCTTCCTGGTTGTTGAGCACGACCATCGACGGCGCCGACAGGATCTTGGAGTTGCCGTTCGTCTGCAGCGCGTTGATGGCGACCTGGAAGTTCTTGTTCAGGAATGAATAGAACAGGCCGGCGCCGCCGCCGACGCCCGGCGGACTGGAGCCGCCGGCCGATGCGCGATGCCGGTCAGCGGGGTTGCCCTGGTAGTCCGGGCCGTATTGATAACCGGTGGCGTTGCCGCCCGTGTTGATCAAGCCCGCGAGCCACCACTGGACGCCGAACTGAAGATCCCCGGTCAGCGTCACCTCGAGCACCTTGGCCTCGATCTGCACCTGCAGTGGCGAGACGTCGAGGCGGTGGATCGCAGCGAGGATCGAATCGTATTCGCCGGGCGTCGCCATGATCAGCAGCTGGTTGTTTTCCTCGATCGCGGCGATGCGGATGTCGGTTTCCTTGCTGCCCGCGGCGCCCGTCGGGGTGCCGGTGCCGGTCGTCGTGAGGTTCGTGGCGGCATTCGTCTGCTGCTGCGGCCTCGAGGTGAGTCCGGTCGAGTAGTTGGAATTGTTGATGCCGCCCGTCGTGGCGCCGCCCATGCCGCCGATGTTCGTCGAGTGCAGGCCCGGCGCGGTATTGCCCGACGTGCTCTTGGTCGTGCCACTCGAACGCCCGGTGAAGATCGCGTTGAGGTGTTCCGAGAGTTCGACCGCCTTGACGTTCTTCACGTCGTATACGTAGAGCTGCGTGCCGTTCTCGCCGACGCCGACATCGAGCCGATAGAGCCATTCCTGCACGCGCTTGAGATAGTCGGGCTGGGGGGTGATCACGACGATCGAGTTCGTCGTCTCCATCGGCACGAAGCGGAACATGCCGCCGAGCGGCGTATCCGACTTCTCGCCGAAAATCTTGTCGAGCTCGGGCATGATCTTCGCGACGTCGACGTTGCGCAGGCCGTACACGCCTACCGACATGCCCTTGAGCCAATCGACATCGAACACGTTGATCGTGCGCTCGTAGTTCTGCAGTTCGTACGCCGAGCCGGCCATGACGATCATGCTGCGCGCGTTGTCCGCTGAGACGATCGAATCCGCCTTCGCATACGGCTTGAGCAGCTTCTGCATTTCGGTCGGCGCGATGAACTTGAGCGGGAATACACGTACCTGGTAACCCGGCGTCAGCCGCTGTCCGGCGATGCCGAGACTCAGGTTGCCGGCAACGGCTTCCTTGACCGGGACGATTTCGTAACGCCCCTGCTTCTTGATCATCGCGTTGTTCGTCCACGCGAGCAGCATTTCGAGTACGGGCAGCGCCTGCTCCGCCGTGATCGCCTTCGAAGTAGAGAACGTCACGCTGCCGGTCACGTTCGGCGAGATCGTGTAGTTCTCGTTGAGCAACGCGCCGAGGATCGATTGCACGACCGCCTGGATCGGCTGGTTCTCGAAATTGAACGTGACTTCACCTTCAGCGGCGCGTGCTCCGCCAGCCTGCGAGGCGGCAGCGGCCTCGTAATTGATGAGACGGCCGGTGCCTGGCGTGAACTTGGCATCGCCGGACTTGTTCGTCTCGCTCTGCTTGACCGTGATCGGCTTGTCCTCGGGCACGTTGGAATGCACTGGAACAGCACTGGTGATCGGCTTGGGATCGAGCTCCGCCTCGATCGCGTCCGGCTTGCTGGACATGGTCGAGCAACCCGCGACTGTAGCCAGCAGGAGAAAAATTGCCATGACTCGAAGGCGCAGTGTCACGTTTTGAACTCCCCGGCCGATGCGGCTGAACATTACTGATGCGACTTCTTCGTCGTCGTAGGCGGTTGCGGCGGCGGGTTCCGTGCCGCGATGGCAGCATCGCGGTCAGCGATCATGCGTGCGCGTTCGGCATCGCCGGCAGGGTCCATGCCGCTGTTGGGCGTCGACGGACCGAACGCGACCTGGCCGGCCGGAGCCGTGCCGACATACGGAATCTGGTCAGGCGAAACCGGTCTCATCTCGGCGGGTACCGTAGCGATCTCCGGCGCCGATGGTGCCGGCGCGTCCTGGGCCGGTGAAGAGAACGTCTCGGCGACCGACTTCTTCGCTGCGGGCTTCGGCGGTTCGGAACGGCCACAACCAGCCAGGGCGGCCAGTGCGACGGCGAGGCTCAGCGCCAGGTATTTCGATGTCATGGTGTTACCTCTGTATTCAAATTTGAAAAGTTTACAACTCGGTTTGCGGCGGCGGCTGGCCTGGCGGTGGATTGCCCTGTTGCTTGGCTTTGTCCGCCTGCTCCTGCAGCTGCTTGCGCCGCGCCTCGATGCGTTGCTGCAATTCAGTATTCTGACCTGGCTTCGCTTCGCCCTCGGTCGGGGCGGAAGCCGGCACGACGGGGGGCGCCGATGCCGCGGGTGCTGCAGGTGGCGGGGGCTTGAGACCATTACCCTTGGCAATGAGTTCCAATTCCAGCTCTTCGCCGGCCGAACTTTTGAATGTAGCACCGCGCGGCTTGACTTTGGTGAGGCTCCATGCGCCGAGCTCTCCCGGCAGCGCGTGGCCTTCGCGGATCGCCGAGGACTGGGTGGTCTTGCCGTTCTCGACGATCATCGCGATGCGCACTTTCGGCGTGATGACGACACCGGATAGCGTCACGTTCAGCTTGGGCACGGGCTTTGCGGGCTGGCCGGCAGGGGCATCTGGCGGGGCGCGGGCGGCGTGGGTTTGCGATCCTCGTTGAACAACGGCCGCGTGTTCACGTCGGCGAATTCGCTCCATGCCGGCAGCTTGAAGGTCGAGCGATCGAGCTGATCGTTGGGCGCGATCGAATCCGCGGTGTCGGCTGACCACCATCGATAGCCCCGACCGGCACCGAACTGGACAAGGACGAGGAGCAGCAGCAACAAGCCACATGCGCCTGCGAGCGCCATCGTAAGCAGATGGGAAAAACGCGACTTCATTGTCCCTTCACCTTGCTGCCGGGCAGTCGCAGATATCCTGACAACGTGAATTGCACGCCGACCAAAGTTGCAGGGGAAGCGGTTTTCGCGCCGGGCAGGAATACCGGCTGCTGCCGATACACGACGAGGCGGTCGACGAACAGGTAGGGATTGCTCGTCTCGAGCTCGTAGAGAATCTTGACGAGATTTTCCGGCTCGCAGTTCATCACGACGGCGGCGGACACGCGCTGGTAGACCTCTTTCTCCCTTACCGGCGCCGGCGACACGCCCTGGATCTGGCAGCGCGAGTTCGCGTCGATGTTCTTTTCCTTGGCCTGCTTCAGACGCTCCGAAAGATCGGAAAAGGCGCTCGTCGCGTCGCCGTCAGACAGAAACGCCTGGTTGTCGCGCTCGAACGCCGCGACATCCTTGAGACGCTCCTCGATCGCGGGCTTGCGTCGGATGAGCTCGGCGAAGTGGTGCTGCTGCTCTGCCAGGTCGCGGCGCTGCTCGGTCATCGCCAGATGAGGCGCGACGAACCACCAGTGCATGAACAGCAGGTACGCGAGCAGCATGCTGATCAGGAACAGGACCACGGCAAGAAAGCGCTGGTTGCGTGCGGATTCAGGCATCAGGCGCATGACCGCCCTCCACGTGCTTTTCGGCGGCCTTGGCGGCAGCCGCCTTGGCCTCCTTGCGTGCCGCCGCGTCGCGCGAGCGCCGCAACTCGAAACTCATGTTGAAGCGTTCCTTGTGGGTGCGCGGATCGGCCTGAATCGTCCCGGTGAATCCCGGATTGACGAGCACTTCCGATTTCTGCAGCCCATCGATCAGTTTGGCCGCATTGGTACTTTGGCCCTGCACGTCGACCTTGCCCCTTTCGTCGACCGTGAGACGTTCAAGGAACGTGTCGTCCGGCAGGCGCTTGGTCAGATCGGCGAGCAGCTCCGTCATCGTCGTCGTGTCGCGCTTCTGCTGCAGCAGGAAATTCGCGGACGCCGCCCTTTCCTCGAGGCGTTTCGCGAGTTCCGAGGTCTGCTTGGCATCGTTCTGCGCCTTCTCCACTTCCGCCGTCATGGCCTCGACCGACGCCTGGCGATTGCTCAGCGATTCGAGCATGGCGACGAAGAGCATGATCGCAGCCGCCGCGGCGAGCGCGAGATTCAGCCGCATGCGCATGTTCTTCCGGCGCACGCGCCGTTCCGCCGGCAGCAGGTTCATGCCTGCACGCGCACTGCCCGGTCCGTTGCGCCAGCAATCGACGCCGTCGAGTTCGACGCCGCAGGCGTTGAGCACCGCCAACTCGCCGTCGAGCTGCGCGCGCGGCACCACGGTTAGCTGGACCTTGAGATTCTTCGCGACGGCATCGCGCTCAACGACGCGGTAATCGAAATACACCTGATCGGCCTTGAACGGCGTCTGCCGGTCCATCTCGAAGGAGAGGACCTGGCGCAGCTTGTCCTCGGCGGCCGCCGGCATGTTGAGTTCGCGCCGCAGGCAACGTTCGGCCGCAACGCAGTAATAGACGCGCAGCTGCGGATCGTCGATGAGACTGCGCAGGCGGGCGAATTCGGCCTGCTGTTCCTCGACTGGCAGGTCGCGCGCAATGCGGCCGAAGTCCGAGCAGCCGGCGTTCGATTGCCGCCACACGCCGAGTTCCTGCGCGCGCACCTCGATCAGCAGTTCCTCGGGGCGCTCCGCGACGAGACTGCGCCAGCGTTCGGGCAAAAGGCCCACGAGCTCGCCGCACCACCACGAGAAGAATCGCGGCAGCGGTGTCTTTGCGTAGCGCACCCGCAGACGGGCGAGCTGGGTATCGATGGCATCGGTGAGCGTCATTACCTGCAACTTTTTCTTGAAGTGCCCTTCCCGCTCCCGGTGAGGGCCGCGCAGGAAGTCACGAACTTTCGCCGTCGCGCCAACGCAGGACGGTATACGGTCGGCCCGTTATGCCGACGCCGCCCACGCGAACACTGGCGTCGAACACGATGCTGACACCGTTCTGGAGGGTGGCGCGGGATTTAATACTATACGTGAGGCCGCCGTTGCTTGTCATGATTGCGGCGCCCCCCGGCAAGGTCAGACCGCTCAACACGCCAGTGGTTCCCTGCGGCGTCGCCTGCCGCGTCGCGACGATCTGTTCGGCCAGCGCTTCGGTCATTCCCGGGATCGCCCGCAACGCCTCGATCGGGGCGAATGCGGCGTTCGGAATGCGTGAATTCGAGTACACCGTGATCGCCGGCTCGATGCGCCGGTAGATGTCGTAGGTCATGCCGAGCACCTGCTGCACCTCGGACACGACCTGAAACGGCTTGTTCGTCGGACCATAGTCGAGTCCCGCCTGCGCATACTGCGGCGCTTCAGCGCCGTGAGGCCGCGGGATGTCGTCCCCGTCGCGCCAGTCCTGGATCGCGTCGGCAAGCTCCTCGGCGCGTGCCGGGTCGACGCCGACCGACTGGAGCAGCGGTATCAGGATCGTGCCGTCGGCGACGTTGATGTCGATCTTGCCCGATTCGTTCGTGACCTCGACATGGACGAGCGCGCCTTCATATGGGAATTCATAGGCACGGCCGTCGGCGATCCAGCGCGCTGTCGCGTCGGGATTGCGCAATTCGAAAACCGCGCGCTCGACGCCAGCGATCGCGTCGTAGCGGGCCGTCGTCATGTCGAGCATGTGCCGCGCCTCGAGATTCTCCGTGTGCGCGATCAAGGCAAAGCTGCCGAGCAGTATCGCCATGAGCGCCATGATCCACATGACGAGGATCAATGCGACGCCACGCGCGCGCGCCGGAGCGAAGGCGCGCGTCATCGTGCGATCGCCCCGAACGTGCGTTGCGCGGTCGAATCCATCTGCAGCGCGATCGCCATCGACGGCCAGCCTATCTGGCCCGGCGCGAACGAAAGATCGATGCCGACCATCAGCGGTGTGGAGCCCTGGTCCGACCAGGCGTCCGCCCAGTTCATGAGCTGGCCTTGCTGGTCGAGTCCGCGATAGCTGAACTTGGCCTCGCTAATGTGATCGAGCAGCACGACCGTGTCGGCCTCCTTCGCGCCGCCCTTGTCCATGCTGAAGCCGTTGAGGAGCGTGGTCGTGAACACGAGTTGCTGACCGTCGTCGCCGGGCCGCAGTTCGAGCGTCTGCACGTAGGCACCGCCGTGCGAAAGATAGCCCGGCATCGGCGCAACGAAGCGCATGAAGTTGGCTCGGCCGTCGAAGAGCTCGCGCTGCAGCTGGCCTTGCACCCCCTGGGTCTGGTTGTACGGAAACGGCAGAATGCGTGAAATCTGATGGCGCAGGAATTCCTGCACGGTGCGCACCTTGTCGACACGCTCGATCGCGGCCTCGCCCGAACGCATGCCGCGCACGCTCGCACCGATACCACCGAAACCCGCAGCGAGCAGCAGCGAGAGCAGCACGAGTACGAGGATGATTTCGAGCAGCGTGAATCCGCCCTGGCGTCGATACGCGAGCATCCCTAACCTCCGAACCCCGGCAACGGCGAAATGGGGCCGCCGTTGCGCGGCGGGCCCATGACCCGCAGCGTGACGAAACGCGCATGATGCATGAGGTATTGATTGCCCCAGCTGACCACTAGCTCGAGCTGGTAAAGCTCCATCTGGCCCGGCGTAAGGACGGCGCCGGCGCCGACCTGCGAACCCTGCAGAACGTTGTTGTTGCTCGTCACCGGAATTGGCTGATACTTGCTGATGTTGAGCTCGTAGCTGAACTGATCGTCGAACTGGCCGCTGCGACCACCCTCCTTCAACGGCGTGCCGACACCCTGGATGTCGAGCAGCGACTGCGCCCATAGCGCGGCCTGGGTGTAGTCGGCCGACTGGCGCGGTCGTGTGCAGTGCGCCGCCGAGGATCTGCAGCAGCACGCCGAAGCCTATCGCGAAGATGACGAACGCCGCGATCAGCTCCATGAGCGTGAAGCCGCCGCTTCTTTCGAACCGGGGCACAGCGCGCCGCGCGAACACGCCCTGGCGCGCGCGCGGGTACGGCGGGCGCGCGGCGGCGGCCGTGTTCGATAAGCACTGCCTCACTGGTGCAGTTCCTCGCGCGTGATCCCGCCCGTGAGCCAGTCGACGTTGATGCGCCATTCGGTACGGTCCATCAGCACCGAGATGTGTCCGCCGGTCGACGCGCCGTCGGGATAGAAGCGGATCGCGCCCGACGTCTCGCTCGTCTGCTCCTCCATGGCCGTATACAGGTTCAGGCGCATCGTTTTCGGCAACTGCACCGCGCGCCCTGCCGGGTGCGTGGTAGCTGTTGTTGGCGAGGTCGAGGTCGAAGGTCGCTTCCTTGCCCTTCACGATCGCCTGGCCGCGCGTGTAACGCAGCGCCGCAACGAGGTCGCGGCTCGCCGCCTGGACTTTGGCTGCATTGAAGATCTTCGAGAACGAGATCGTGACGACGCCAATCGCGATCGCGATCAGCACGATGACCGCGACGATTTCGATCAGGCTGAAGCCGCGCTCGCGCGACGCGCGCGTGCGGACGCGGGGCAGCGGCGAGCGACCCTCGCTTCGCCTACCGCGCGCGCTTGCATCTGGCAGCCGCTCACCGTTCACCGCTCACCAGATCATCTTTCCCAGGATCATCATTCCCAGTTGCCGACGTCTTTGTTCAGACCGTCGCCGCCGGGCGCGCCGTCCTTGCCGAGGAAGATGATGTCGAAGTCGCCGTGATCACCGGGTGCCTTGTAGAGGAACTGATGCTCGAACGGATCCTTGATATCGGCCGGCTTCGGCATACGGGCCATTCCAGTTCGCCGCATTGCCGGGACGCACGATCAGATCATTCAGACTCTGCGGTAGCGAGCCATTGTCAAGCGAATAGGCCTGCACCTTCATTTCCAGCGAGTGCAGCTGTGCTTTGCCGGCCTTGTATTTTCCGTTCTGGAAATTCTCGAAAATCTTGTTGGTGACGATCCCCATCACGACGCTGAGCAGCACGATCACCATGATCATTTCGATCAGCGTGAAGCCGCGAGCCCTCGCGACAGCGACAGGCGCCTGACAGCATCCGTAACGAACGGCCTGATTGGAAAAATTATACATTTTCATAGTGATCTCTTATCGGAGAATCGGTTGTAAAGCACGCGCCAACTGCATCGACTTCGGCCGAGTACACGACCTGAGCGCGGAATAAAAATAGTCGGCGCCAAACAATTTTTCTCGCCTCACTGAATCGAGCCACTCAGACTCAGAATTGGCAACATGATCGCGAGCATGATCAGGCCAACCACACAGGTCATCACGAGGATCAGCACCGGGACGAGTCCCGCGAGCAGACGATCGACCGTGTTCTTCGCCTCCACATCGAACGTGTCGGCGACCTTCAAGAGCATGTCGTCGAGCGAGCCCGACTCCTCGCCGACGCTGATCATCTGTATCGCCAGCCTCGGGAAACGCTTGCTTTGCCCAAGCGCAAATGCGAGACCGCCGCCGGTCTTCACCTCTTCCGACGCCTTGTCGACCGCCTCGGCCAGCGCGGTATTGCCGAGCACGTTGCGGGCGATGCCGAGTGCCGTAAGCAATGGAACACCGTTCTTGAGCAAAGTTCCCAGTGTGCGCGCGAGACGCGCAGTTTCGAGCTTTGCTATCAACGCCCCCGCAAACCTCATCGTCAGCATGCGCTGGTCCCAGGCGAGACGCGACTCGACATCGGCACGCTGGCGACGCACGAACATCACGCCGAGTACGACGACGATGATGATCAGCCACCAGAAACCCTGCAGCGTCGTGCCGACTGCGAGCACCATCTTCGTCAGAAACGGCAGTTCGACGTTCATGTCGTGGAACATCGGCACGAACATGGGCACCACGAAAATCAACAGTACGAACAGCGCGGCAAACACCATCAGGACGAGGATCGCCGGGTAGATCAGCGCATTGACGACGCTTTCCTTGAGCGACTTGGCGCGTTCGAGATAGTTGGCGAGGCGCAGCAGCGTCGTGTCGAGCGAGCCGCCGACTTCGCCGGCGCGCACCATGTTCACGTAGAGGCGGGAGAATACGCCGTGTTCGGTCTCGAGCGCCTCGGACAGCGGCGCGCCGCCGCGCACGTGGTCGCGGATGCGCTCGACGATGCGCTTGCGCCTTCTCGCCCTCGGGCAATTCGAGCAGCATCTGCAGCGCGCGATCGAGCGGCAGGCCCGCGCCGAGCAGTGTCGCGAGCTGCTGGGTGAACTGCAGCACCTGGGTTGCGCCCATTGCGCTGCGCTTGAACAATCCCGCGAGGCTGCCGCCACCTGCGCCCGCATCGCCCGCGCTGACCTCGAGCGGAATGTTGCCCGCATCCTGGATCTTCGCGATCGCCTCGTCGTTCGACGCGACATCGAACTGGCCTTCGACGATCTCGCCGGCCGACGTGACGGCTTTGTAGCGGTAGATGGCCATCAGAGCGGCAAGTCGCGAATCGCCATGATCACGACTCCGACGTCACGCGCAGCACTTCCTCGATCGTCGTCGTGCCGCCGAGCGATTTCACGAGACCGTCCTCGTACATCGTGCGCATGCCTTCCTGGCGCGCCTGCTCTTCGATCTTGCCCATGTCGGCATGCTGCATGACCAGGCGCCGGATCGGGTCGGTCATGACGAGGAATTCCATGATCGTCGTGCGGCCGTGGTAGCCGGTCGCGGTGAGCGCCGACGGCATCGGCTTGTACAACTCGATCTTTCCATGTCGGCTGGAAACGGCGCAGGCCGAATTCCTCGACGACTTCGGGCATCGCTTCGTAGCGTTCCGCGTGCTCGATATCGAGACGGCGCACGAGACGCTGCGCGAGGATGCCGTTCACGGTCGACGTGAGCAGGTAGTCCTCGACGCCCATGTCGAGCATGCGCGTGACGCCGCCGGCGGCGTTGTTCGTGTGCAGCGTCGACAGCACCAGGTGACCGGTCAGCGCCGACTGGATCGCGATCTTCGCGGTTTCCAGATCGCGCATTTCGCCGATCATGATGATGTCCGGATCCTGACGCACGATCGAGCGCAGCGCGTGCGAGAAGTCCAGACCGATCTGCGGCTTCGCCTGGATCTGGTTGATGCCTTCGATCTGGTATTCGACCGGATCTTCGACCGTGATGATCTTGACGTCGGGCGTGTTGAGCTTCGACAGCGCGGTGTACAGCGTCGTCGTCTTGCCGGAACCGGTCGGGCCGGTGACCAGCAGAATGCCGTGCGGCAGTTCGAGCACCTTCATGAACTGCGGCAGGAACTCGTCGGTGAAGCCGAGCTTGTGGAAATCGAACACGATCGATTCGCGATCGAGGATACGCATGACGACCGATTCGCCGAAACTCGTCGGCACGGTCGAAACGCGCAGGTCGAGTTCCTTGCCCTGCACGCGCAGCATGATGCGGCCGTCCTGCGGCAGGCGGCGCTCGGCGATGTTGAGCTTCGCCATGATCTTGACGCGCGAGATGACCGCTGCGGTCGATGCGGCCGGCGGCGACTCGACTTCGAGCAGCACGCCGTCGATGCGATAGCGCACCTTCAGGCGGTTCTCGAACGGTTCGATATGGATATCGGACGCGCGCTGCTCGACCGCGCGCTGGATGACCAGGTTGACCAGGCGGATGACCGGCGCCTCGGACGCGAGGTCGCGCAGATGCTCGATGTCGTCTTCGCTGCGCGTGGCCTCGTCGGTCAGGTTCTCGACGATCGTGCCCATCGCGGAACGGCCGGAGCCGTAGATAGCGCTCGATCAGATCGTCGATTTCGGAGCGGAAGCCGACCTTGATCTCGACCGGCTTGCCGGTCGCGAGTTCGACCGCCTGGATCGGGTAGTGCTCGGCCGGATCGGCGACGAGCAGGTCACCGCTTGTCGTTTTCGGCGATCGGCACGACGTGATATTGCTTGAGGAAGCGCATCGACATCTGCACGTTCGGCGGCGGCGCTTCGGGAAATCCTTCGCGCTGAGCAGCGGCAAGCCCAGACACTTCGGACAGCGCATCGCCCATCTCGCGCTCGGAGACGAGTCCGAGCCGCGTCAGCAGCGGCAACGCAGGTTGCCTTCGCTGTTTTCCTCGTGCAGGCGCCGCGCGCGCACGAGATCGGCCTCTTTCAGGCGGCCGCGCGCGACGAGATACTCGCAGATGCGCTCGTCCAGCGATTCATTCGCGCGGCTTGCGAGGTTTCGGGCAATGGCTGGACGGCTGACATCATCGGTTTTCAATCCCCAGGTGCTGCGCTTCGACCTTGCCGCCCTGAATAGGTTCCACCGGCCTGCGCGCAACCTGAACGGGTCCGCAGCGGATTTTCGATGAACGCGCGATTGAACACGATCCACAGCACCGCGGGCACCAGCGCCGGCAGGATCAGATAGCCGAACTGGTAGCAAAGCGCAATCAGGTCGAGCGAATAGCCAAGCCGAGCTGCGCCATCGAGGCGGGCCCGTCGGTCAGGTCGAGGGCGACGGACTTGAAGGCTTCGCCGATCACACCGAACGATTGTACCAGCCACAGGACGACGATGCCGATCGCAATCTGGATCGCGCGCGCCTTCTTCTCGAGCGGCGTCGCCAGGACCAGCCCGCGAACAGCGGCAGGCAATAGCCGTAGATCATCGGATTGATCGGGAATTCGAAGAACGCCAGACGCGCCGGCTGACCCGGCGGCGACGCGTTGAACAGAACGTTCGTGTTGACCTGCATCCAGAAGCCGCGATGCGCGATCAGCTGGCCGTTGCTGCGGTCGATCACGTCCGCGCCCTGGAAGACGTCGAGGAACAATCTGGGCCACACATGCAGCATCACGATACTTGCAGACCTGCACGACCGGCCAGACGAGCTGGCTCGCGAACGCGAACCAGATGAAGAACGCGAACGGCAGCCAGAGAAGGGCCGCAAGCATGAACCGGCGCAGCGGCGAGATCGTCAGTCGAAGGCGGCAGCGGGAGCACGCGCAGTCGCGCGCGGGGTGCGTGTCGCAACGGCGCCATCACGCCACCCATGCGCGCGCGTTGCGGAAGATGCGCATCCACGGCGAATCCTCCGCCCACGCGCGCGGCGCCCACGACATCTGCACGCTGCGGAACACGCGCTCGGGATGCGGCATCAGGATGGTCACGCGTCCCTCGGCGGCCGTGAGGCCGGTAACGCCCTTCGGCGAGCCGTTGGGATTCAGCGGGTAAAGCTTCGGTCGGGTGCCCCGCGTTGTCGACGAAGCGTACGCACACGCCCGCCTTGCGCGCATCGCCCGAAGCGGCGAACAGCGCGCGGCCTTCGCCGTGCGCGACCGCGATCGGAATGCGCGAACCCACCATGTCGCGCAGCAGGATCGACGGCGATTCGAGGATTTCGAGCGTCACGAGCCGCGCCTCGTACTGCTCGGAGGCGTTGCGCTCGAAGCTCGGCCAGTTCTGCGCGCCGGGAATGATGTCCTTGAGCGCGGCGAACATCTGGCAGCCGTTGCAGGCGCCGAGCGCGAACTTGGTCGTGTCGGCGAAGAATGCCGCGAACTGCTCGCGCAGCAGGCGTTGTACAGGATCGACGTCGCCCAGCCGCGGCCCGCGCCGAGCACGTCGCCGTACGAGAAACCGCCGCAGGCGACGACGCCCTTGAAGTCGCCGAGGCGGTGGCGGCCGGTCTGCAGGTCGGTCATGTGCACGTCGTACGCGTCGAAGCCGGCGCGCGTGAACGCAGCGGCCATCTCGACCTGGCTGTTGACGCCCTGGTCGCGCAGGATGGCGACCTTCGGTCTTGCGCCGGTCGCGATGTACGGCGCCGCGATGTCCTCGGCGGGATCGAAGCTCAGCGTCGGCGAGATGCCGGGCTCGTCGTCGTTGCAACGCCAGACCAGTTCGGCCTTCGCGCTTTCCGGATTGTCGCGGCGCGCCTGCATCGCGTCGTCGTCTCCGACCAGACCGTCATGAGATCGCGCCACGACCAGCGCGCGATCGCCTCGCCGCCGAGCCAGAGCTTCACGCGCTTGCGCGTGTGCGGGGTGCCGGCCAGATGCGCGAACTTCGTCGAGGCCGTGGTCGGCGAGCAACTTTCTGAACGCCGCGCGGTCGCTCGGCGCGAATCTGCACGACGCCGCCGAGTTCCTCCGAGAACAGCGCCGACAGCGTCGATTCTCGCCCAGCCGGTCAGTTCGACATCGATGCCGCAACGGCCGGCGAACGCCATCTCGATCAGCGTGACGATCGCGCCGCCGTCGGAGCGGTCGTGATAGGCGAGCAGAAGGCCCTGCGCGTTCGCCGCCTGGATCGCGGAAAAGTACTGCTTGAGCCGCTGCGCGTCGTCGACATCGGCCGGCAGGCCGCCGCCGCGGTTGTAGACCTGGGTCAGCACCGAGCCGCCGAGACGGTTCTTGCCGGCGCCGAGGTCGATCAGCCACAGCTCGCTCGGGCCCGCATCGGTGCGCAGCTGCGGCGTCAGCGCGCGGCGCGCGTCGGCGACGCGGGCGAAACCGGTTACGATCAGCGACACGGGCGACACGGTCTTCTGCTTGCGTCCGTCGAGCTGCCATACCGTATGCATCGACAACGAGTCCTTGCCGACCGGAATCGAGATGTCGAGCTGCGGACACAGCTGCATGCCGACGGCCTGCACCGCGTCGTAGAGCGCGGCGTCCTCGCCGGGAATGGCAACCGCGGCCATCCAGTTCGCCGACAGCTTGATCTCGCCGATATCGGCTATCGGCGCCGCGGCCAGGTTCGTGATCACCTCGCCGATCGCGAGGCGCGCCGACGCGGGCGCCGACAGCGCTGCGACCGGCGTGCGTTCGCCCATCGCCATCGCCTCGCCGGCGTAGCCGTCGAAGTCGTTGAGCGTCACCGCGCAATCGGCGACCGGCACCTGCCATGGGCCGACCATCGGATCGCGCGCGCAGAGGCCACCGACCGTGCGGTCGCCGATCGTGATCAAAAAGGATTTCGAGGCGACCGCCGGAAGGCGCAGCACGCGCCGGATCGCCTCCTCGATCACTATGCCGTCGAGGTCGGGGACGATGTCGACGCGCGGCGGCTTGCGCCGCGTATTGCGCTGCATGCGCGGCGCCTTGCCGAACAGCACGTCCATCGGCAGGTCGATCGGATGCGCGGCAGCGGCGGGCGCTGCGGAATCGGTGACGAGCAGGCGCGGCTCGGCCGTCACCTCGCCGACCACGGCGAACGGACAGCGCTCGCGCGCGCACAGCGCGGCGAACTCGTCGAGGCGATCGGCGGCAACGCCGAGCACGTAGCGTTCCTGCGCCTCGTTGCACCAGATCTGCATCGGCGACAGCGCGCCATCGGCGGACGGAATCCTGCGCAGCTCGATGCGGCCGCCGACCTCGGAGTCGTGCAGTATTTCGGGAATCGCGTTCGACAGGCCGCCTGCGCCGACGTCGTGGATCGTGACGATCGGATTCGTGTCGCCGCGCGCCATGCAGCGCTCGATCACTTCCTGGCAGCGGCGCTGCATCTCGGCGTTGTCGCGCTGCACCGAGGCGAAATCGAGCGCCTCGCTGCTGTCGCCGCCGGCGACCGAAGACGCCGAACTGCCGCCGAGACCGATCAGCATCGCGGGGCCGCCGAGCACGATGATCGTGTCGCCCGCGCGCAGCGTGCCCTTGCGCACGTGGCCAGGACGCATGTTTGCGAGACCGCCGGCGATCATGATCGGCTTGTCGTAGCCGCGGCGGTAGCTGCTGTCGCCCGTGTCCTGTTCGTACGTGCGGAAGTAGCCGCCGAGGCACGGGCGGCCGAATTCGTTGTTGAAGGCCGCGGCGCCGAGCGGTGCGTCGCGCATGATCTCGAACGCGGTCGCCATGCGCGGCGGCAACGGTCGTTCCTTCTCCCACGGACGCGGCAGATCGGGCATGCGCAGGTACGACGTCGTGTAGCCGACGAGGCCGGCCTTCGGCTTGGCGCCGCGGCCGGTCGCGCCCTCGTCGCGGATCTCGCCGCCGGCGCCGGTTGCCGCGCCCGGATACGGCGCGATCGCGGTCGGATGGTTGTGCGTTTCGACCTTGATCGCGAACGGAATCGGCTCGCTGACCGCGCTGAAGTGACCCGTCCGCATCGGCGAAGAAACGCCGGCCCGCATTGCCTTCGATGACCGCCGCGTTGTCCGAGTACGCGGACAGCGTGAACTGCGGCGCGAGCGCATGCGTGTTCTTGATCATCGCGAACAGCGATTTTTCCTGCGGCTTGTCGTCGATGACCCAGCTTGCGTTGAACACCTTGTGCCGGCAGTGCTCCGAGTTGGCCTGCGCGAACATCATGAGCTCGACGTCGGTCGGATCGCGGCCGAGTTCGGCGTAGCGCGCGACGAGGTATTCGATTTCGTCGTCGGCGAGCGCGAGGCCGAGGCGCTGGTTCGCGTCCGCGAGCTTCTGCGCGGGCTGCGCGCCGAGCACGATGCGTTCGAGCGGGACCGGCTCGCCCGGCGCGGAAGACCGCTTCGGCGCCCGCAAGCGATGCGAGCACCGACTGCGTCATCGGGTCGTGCAGCGCGCCGGTGAAGTGGGCCCATTGCGCCGAGTCCGGCGCGGGCGCGCGCTGGACATCGAAGGCGACGCCGCGCTCGACGCGACGCACCGCGAGACCGCAGCCGCGCAGGATGTCGGTCGCCTTCGACGACCATGGCGAGATCGTGCCGAGGCGCGGCACGACCCACAATGTCGCGCCTTGCGCCGGTCCGGTCGACGCACGCAGGACCTGCGCGAGCACGCCCTGATCCACGCCGACTTCGGCATCGACGAAATAGACGTAGCGCGCACCCTTCACGGCTGCGCTGGAGTGCATGCCGGCGAGTTCGCGATTGAGGCGTTCGAGACGGAACGCCGACAGGGCGGTTTGCCCGTCAAGAACCATCATGATGAGATACGGCGCGCAGCGGGAGGGGCGCGCATTTTAGCCGATGCGTGGCGCCAGCGCCCGTCTCGGCCCGGATCACATCAGGCCGGTTCACTTCAGGCCGGATCGGGCGCCGCGCCGCAATCCGGCGTGCAGGACGCGCCTACTTCGGCGCGTTCGCGACGGCCGCGGCGGGCTTGTCGATGCGGTCAAGTTCCGCCAGCAACGTCTGCGGATTCGCGGCTGCGTTGCCGTTGACCTGCAGGCCATCGGCCGTAAGGACCGTCGGCGTCGCCGCAATGCCGATCTTGAGGCCTAGTGCCTGGGTCTCCGCAACCGGGTTGTCGCAGTGCTTCTTGCCCGGATCCTGACCATTCATCGCGGCCGTGTAGGCGGCATTGCGGTCCTCGGAGCACCATACCGATACTGCCTTCGAATCGGCGCCCGGATGGATCGAGAGGGGAAAGAACACGTACTCCACCGCGATGCCGATCTGGTTGAATCCGGCGATCTGCTTGTGGAAATTGCGGCAATACGGGCAATCGACGTCGGTGAAGACGACGACGGTGTGCTTGGGATTCGGCGGCGCGAAGACGATGCGCTTGGACTGCGGAATGGCCTTGAGTCCGGCGCGGCGCAGGCCGGCGAGATCGTGGCCGATGACGTCTTCCTTGGTCTGGATGTTGAAGATATCGCCGCGGAAGAAATATTTTCCATCGGCGCTCACGTAGTAGACCTGCCCCTGGTGCAGGACCAGATAGAACCCGGGGACTTCGGACTTCTGGATCATCTCGGGGTTCGCCGTGGGCGCGAGTTTCGCGAATGCGGCGCGCACGGTGTTCTCGGCGTCGTCCGCATGGGCGAGCGTGGCGGCGCCGGTCAGCGCGACGGCGAGAGCGGAAATCTTGAGCATGATGATTCTCTGCGGCGGGGGTGTTTGCGGGTGAACCGGATGCGACCTCGCGCGAGGCACGATGGTTCAGTCGTGCCCGCCTGTGTTCAGACCGTCATTTTCTCACGAATCTTGCACGTTGGCTTCAACCGCGTGGGTGATGCTGTGCATGCAGGCGCTTCAGACCCTCGCGCGCGACGAGCGTGTAGATCTGCGTCGTCGACAGCGAACTGTGCCCGAGCAGCATCTGCAGCGCGCGCAGATCGGCGCCGTGGTTGAGCAGATGCGTGGCGAAACAGTGGCGCAGCACGTGCGGCGAGATGCGCTTGCCGTCGATGCCGGCCTTGAGCGCGTGCCGCTTGACCATGGTCCAGAACATCTGCCGCGTCATTCCCGCCTTGCGCGCGGTCACGAACACCGCATCGACGATCGCGCCGCCGACGAGACCCGGGCGCGCCTGCGGTGTAGTAGCGCTCGAGCCAGTGCTGTGCCTCCTCGCCGAGCGGCACGAGCCGTTCCTTGCCGCCCTTGCCGAGCACGCGCAGTACGCCCTGGCGCAGGTTGACCTGATCGGCGCGCAGGCCGACGAGCTCGCTCACGCGCAGGCCCGTGGCGTAGAGCAGCTCGAACATCGCGCGGTCGCGCAGGCCGAGCGGCGTGTCGACATCGGGCGCGCGGATCAGCGCCTCGACCTGCGCTTCGGACAACGCCTTCGGCAGCGGCCGCGGCAGCTTCGGCGTGTCGAGCAGCAGGGTCGGATCAGCATCGATCGCGCCGAGCCGCTGCTGCATGCGGAAGAAGTGCCGCAACGTCGACAGCAGGCGCGCGTTGCTGCGCGCGCTGTAGCCGCCGCGCAGGCGTTCACCGAGGTAGTCGTGCAAGTGCGCACGCGTCGCGCGCGCGAGACGCACGCCTGCATGCGCGCACCAGCGCGCGAGGCCCTCGAGGTCGCGCCGGTAGCCTGCGAGCGAGTTTTCGGCGAGGCCGCTTTCGGACCATGCACGCTCGAGGAAATCATCGATCGCGCCGCGGTCGCCGCGGTTCAGTTCGTCGGCCGCCATGTTCGGCTGTTTGCGCTTCTTCTTCACCGTTGCTCGACTGCCAGGCTCGATCGGGGTTGCAAGCACAAGCCTAAACTGTGAGGCTCTCGCCCGCCATTCATCCGAGACGAAAAAACCAGGCATGAACGCAACGCGCCACCCAGCCACACCCGCGTCGGCGGCCCCCGCGCATCTTGCGCTGCGCGTGTTCGCAGCGATGTACGACGCCCTGCCGCTGCTGGCGCTGTGGTTCGTCGCCGCCGGGCTCGCGGTCGCGCTGAGCGGGGGCGCGCTCGACGTGCACCGCCTCGTCGACAAATTGATCGTGCAGGGCCTCGTGTTGCTCGTGACCGCGACATATTTCATCGTCTCGTGGCTGCGCGGCGGACAGACAGTCGGCATGCGTCCCTGGCGCCTGCGCGTCGTGCGCGCGGACGGCCAGCCAGTCAACGCTCGCTCAGGCCGTGCTGCGCTTCGCTGTGGCGCTCGCCTCGATCGCAGCGCTCGGACTCGGTTTTCTCTGGTGTCTCGTCGACCGCGACCGTCGCGCCTGGCACGACATCGCCGCGCGCACGCTGCTCGTGCGCCTCGACAAAAATCCGTAGGGGTTCGATTCATCGAACCCGGCTTGGCCCGCACCACGGCAGCGGGCGCGATGAATCGCGCCCCTACATGCGCCGGAAAACGGAAGAACGCAGTGCGCCTCAACAAACCGTAGGGGTTCGATTCATCGAACCCGGTTTTGTGGGCGCCCCTGCGCGACGAATCGCGCGCTACGCGTTGCGCCGGAAGTAGACGAACGCCGCGGCGGCGAGCAGCAGCGAGGGCAACGCGTTGACCAGCGCGAGGTTGAAATTGTATACCGCGCCCATGCTGACGACCGACTTCTGGAAAAAGTAGTAGCTGATCGCAAGCACCATGCCGAAGAACAGGCGCTTGCCGAGTCCGCCCGTGCGCAGTTGCCCGAACGCGAACGGCACGGCGCAGAACGCGAGCACGAGCACGTTGAGCGGATAGAAGATGCGGCCCCAGTACGCAAGCTTGTAGCTCGTCGCGTCCTGACGATTGCGGTTCATGTAGTCGATGTTGCGCGTGAGGTCGCTCATCGACAGGTATTCGGGGTGGATCATCGACACCGACAGCACGTTCGGATCGAGCGCCGACTTCCATTGCGTCTGCGTGGCCGTCGTACTCTTCGCCGAGCGGCCCTCGAATTCGGTGCGGCGCACGTCGTGCAGCGTCCACTCGCCGTTCAGGTGCGTCGCGGATTTCGCGATCGACAGCGCGAGCAGCTGGCCCACCGGCGTGAATTCGAACACGCGCACGTCGGAGAGCTCGACGACCTGGCCTTCCGTGCTCTGGCGCGTGCGGCCGTGCTTCGCGTTGATGACAGCCTCGCCGTCGCGCGCCCACAGCGTGCCGCCCTTGCCGATCGTCACGTCGCGGTTCTTCGCAGACAACTGCAGCGCCTCGGCGCGCTGCTCGGCGCGTGGCGCGACGAGCTCGCCCATGATCGCCACGATCACCGTGAGGATCGTCAGCGCGAACACGACCGACGCGCAGATGCGCAGTTTCGACAGGCCCGCGGCGCGCAGTGCGGTCAGTTCGCCGCTCGCGGCGAGCGTGCCCATGCCCATCAGTCCGCCGATCAGGCCGCCGTATGCGAAGTACTGGTAGGCGCGCCGCGGCAGGGTCAGCAGGATGTAGGTGATCGCCTTGCTCAGCGTGTAGTCGCCGGTGCCGACATCATTGATCTCGTTGACGAAAGCGAGCAGCGCGTCGAGGGCAACGACGACGCCCCAGGCGAGCAGCACCGCGCCGAGCACCGACAGCGCGACGACCTTGTCGACCTTCTTGAAGCGCAACGGTCGACCACGCCGCGCAGGAACGTCGGCCGTCGCTGCCTCATCGCAGCGACAGCCATCATGCGGCCTCCAGCGCGGCAACCGCGCGCGGGCGCTTCTGCTTCGGCAGCTTCTGGCTGCGCCAGAGCAGGAACAGCGCGATCGCGAGCACCGGAATGTGCACCCACCAGAAGCCGACCACGAAACTGAGCTTTCCCTGGCTGAGCAACGACCGGCCTATCGTCATGAGGTTGTAGTAGACCGCCCACGCGAGGAACGCGATCAGCAGGCCCGCGTAGCGCGGCTGCCGCGGACTCGATTTGGACAGCGGCAGCGCCAGCAGCACGAGAATGATCACCGACAACGGCGCGGCCAGCCGCCAGTGGATTTCGGCGCGCTGCACCGGATCGATGCTGCGCCAGAGCACCGGGGTCGGCGCGGCGCGCTTGGCCGAATCGGCGCTCGTGTCCTGATCCGGGTCGGTCAGCTTGATGTCGTTGCGCGCGTAGCGGAGCAGCCGGTAATTGTCCTCGCCGAGCACGCCCTCGACGCGGAATCCGTCGTTGAGCCCGAGATAACGTTCGGCGCCGTTCGCGTCGTGGTAGAGCTCGCCATCAGCGGACGTGATGACGTTGATGTGCGTCGTCGAGCCAGCGGCGCTCGCGTCGGCTGCAGACTTTTTCCGCGTCGCGGCCTTGGCGCTTGCGGCACCGGCGTTCGCGTCCTGCGCTGCGTTCGTCTTCGCGTCGTCGCCCTTCGCCGAGTCGGTTTTCTTTGCCGCGTCCTTTGCGCTGGCTCCAGTCACATCGAGCGGTTTTGCCGGTGCCTCGGTGCGTTCGCTCGCGACGAACATCTTCTTGAACCTGGTGCCGTCCTCGTTCATCGACTCGACGTACATGACGCCGTCGTTGTTGGGCAATTCGACGAATCGACCCGGCTCGAGGCCCGCGATGATCAGCGACCGGTTGGCCTCGAGCAGCAGGCTCTGCGACTTGCGCACCGCCGCCGGCGCGAGCCAGAACGAAATCGTGGCGATGACGATCATCAGCGGTACCGCAAACAGCATCAGCGGCCGCAGCAGCCCGGTGACTGCCAGGCCAGACGCCTGGAAGACCGCCATCTCGCTCTCGCGATAGAGGCGTCCATACGCGAGTTGCACGCCGATGAACACGGCCAGCGGGGCGAGCACGGTCATCGCGTCGACCGTGCGCAGGCCGATCAGCGAGAACAGCAGTTCGGCCGGGATGCGGCCGCGCGCGATCTTGTTGAGCAGGTCGGCCACGGTGCCGCCGACACTGACGAGCAACAGGATCGACGTCGCCGCGACGAAACTGATGAGCAGTTCGCGGGCGAGGTAGCGGTCGATGATGCGCAGCGTGGGTAATCGCATGTTGCGTTAAACTAGCGGTCCGGAGTGTTCGAAAAGCGCAATGGCGGCGCCGGATTGAATCGAGCACGCTGTTCAAGGAACCTTAATTGTAGCCGAGCACCGCGACCGCACCTAACGGGCGCCGGCCTTTCATTCCCAGCGAAACCTTCGAAACATGACCCTGCGATTCAACTTGCACGACCCACTTCCCGAGACGACGACCTCGCCCTGCATCGTCGTCGGCCTGTTCGAGGAGCGCCAATTCAGCGCTTCCGCGGCCCGCATGGACAGCGCGAGCGGCGGCGCGCTGACGCGCCTCATCGAATCGAACGACCTCGCGGCGAAGCCCGGCGCGACGCAGCTGCTGTTCGGCCTCGCGAACGTCGCCGCGCCGCGCGTACTGGTCGTTGGCCTGGGCGAAACGAAGAAATTCGACGCCGCGCGCTTCGCGCGCGTGAACGCGGACGCCGCGCGCGCGCTCAAGGGCCTGCCGATCGACGGCGCCGTTTCGTATCTGACCGAACTCGACGTGCCCGGCAAGGACGACGCCTGGAAGCTGCGCACCGCCGCGCTAGCGAGCGACGCGCAGACCTACCGCTACACGGCGACGCTCAAACCGCGCAAGAAGTCGGACGTGCCGGAATTCGGCGCGATCGCGTTCGCCGGCGCCGGCAGCGATGGAGCACCGCTCGCCGCGGCAGAGGCGATCGCCGACGGCGTGCGCTTCGCGCGCGAACTCGGCAACCTGCCGCCGAACATCTGCACGCCGGCCTATCTCGGCGAACAGGCATCGAAACTCGCAGGCGAACACGCCGGCGTGGCCTGCGAAGTGCTCGACGAGGCGCAGATGCGCGCGCTCGGCATGGGCGCCCTGCTCGGCGTCGCACAGGGCTCGGCGAACAAGCCGTGCCTCATCGTGCTGCAGTGGCACGGCGGCGCCGATAGCGCCAAGCCCTACGCGCTCGTCGGCAAGGGCGTCACGTTCGACACCGGCGGCATCTCGATCAAGCCGAGCGCCGGCATGGAGGAAATGAAATTCGACATGTGCGGCGCCGCCGGCGTGCTCGGCGCGTTCCTCACCGCGGTCAAGCTCAAGCTCAAGATCAACCTCGTCTGCGTCGTGCCTGCGGTCGAGAACATGCCCGGCAGCAACGCGCAGCGGCCGAGCGACGTCGTCACGACGATGTCGGGCCAGACGGTCGAAGTCCTCAACACCGACGCCGAAGGCCGGCTCATCCTCTGCGACGCGCTCACCTACGTGCAGAAGTTCGATCCGCAGGTGATCATCGACGCGGCCACGCTGACGGGCGCCTGCGTCGTCGCGCTCGGCAAGCATGCGAGCGGGTCTGATGACGCACGACGACACGCTCGCGAACGACTTGCTCGCCGCAGGCGAGGAAACGCTCGATCGCGCCTGGCGCCTGCCGCTCTGGGACGACTACCAGAGCCAGCTCGACACCGGCTACGCCGACATCGCCAACATCGGCGGCAAGTACGCCGGCGCGATCACCGCGGGCTGCTTCCTCGCGCGCTTCACGGAAGGTTTCCGCTGGGCACATCTCGACATCGCAGGCAGCGCCTGGGACGAAGGCCGCAAGGGTTCGGCCACCGGGCGACCGGTGCCGCTGCTCGTGCAGTACCTTCTCGAACCAGGCGGGCGCCTGAGGGCGGGCGTTCTGCGGCCGCGCCGGAATTCGCCGGCCGCAGCGCGTGCCCGATCGACATCGTCCGCCAGTAGGCTTCCTCACCGCTCATCGCCCGACCACCGAGAATGCCCCGCGCCGACTTCTACCTGATCGACAAGCCACGCTTCCGCGAAGATCCGCTGCTGCTCGTCTGCGAACTGGCACGACGTGCGTTCGACAGCGGGCAGCGCGCGCTGATCCTCGTGCGTTCGGGCGAGCAGGCCGATGAACTCGACGAGAAGCTGTGGGAGTTCGATGCCGATGCGTTCATTCCGCACCAGATCGCCGGCGACGACGACGATGCGATCACGCCGGTGCTGATCGTCGCGCCCGGTACGGCCACGCCCGATCGCAAGCTCGTGATCAACCTGCGCGACGAGTGTGCGCCCGGGCTGTTCGAGCGCGTGCTCGAGGTCGTCGCCGCGGACGAAGCCGAGCGCGCGGGCTCGCGCGAGCGCTGGAAGACCTACAAGGCCGCGGGCTTCGACGTCGGCAAGCACGATATGTAGGCGATTCGGGGACGAGTTTCGCGAGAATCCCCGACCGCTGCTGCAATTGCGATCCAAGGCGCGCGCACGCCCGTTCGCCAGTGAGAAGGAACGGAAAGCCGCGTTGCCATCTGCGAGTGCGCCTGGCAGCGCAGACGGTCGTCGCACGCAGTACGTTCAGACGGTTGAGTTCGACGAGGAACGGACGCGCCCGCTCAAGGCGATTTCCCTGGCGCAACGATTCCTTCCTTCGAGGCGGGCGATCCGGTCGGAGCGCCGGCCGCGGAATCCAGTTCGGCCGGTGTCGGCAGCCCCACCTTGCGGCAAAACGCTGCGAAGCGCGGATCCTTGCGATAGGGAGCGACGAACGGGTCGTACAGCAGCCGATGGACGCCGGTGTCGTGACTGGCCCAGGCGCGATCGAGCCATTCGAACATGCGGTCCGGATCGCGACGAAGCGCATGCACATCGGCGATCTGGTATGCGGCCGATCCGGCATTCTTGTCCATGATCCTGCCGAGTGCGGCATCGGCTGCAGCGCGATCGGGCCCGATCTGCAAGGCCATCGCCAGCGCGATGTCGTGCCACATGCCCGGCGGTTCCAGTTGCGCCGCCTGCAGTGCCTGCTCTGCGCGGCCACGTTGAATCTCGATGGTCGCCAGATGTTGATGAGTGACGGTCGCCGCCGGTTGCATCTCGATGGCGCCGCGGATCGCCTGTTCGGCCTCGTCGAGGCGTCCGAGCGACTGCAGGTAGTTCGACAGCCAGTAGATCCAGCCGGTGTTGCGCGGATCGGTCTGCAGTGCACGGCGTGTCAGCTCGACGGCTTCCTCGGGGTGTCCCAGCGTCGCGACCATCGTGCCGAGGCTGAACGCTGCTTGGCCGTCGTGGGGCGCCAGCTGCACGGCTAGGCGGAATTCGGCTTCGGCGCCAGCCCAGTTCAGATCGGCGAAAGCCAGCACGTTGCCTCGCGCGACATGCGCCGCGGCCAGCTTCGGATCAAGGGCCAGCGCATTGTTCGCTGCTGTGCGCGCCTGCGCGTAGGTCTGTTGCGCCGAATCGGCCTCGAGGAAAGCCGAGGCCATCACCGAGAGGTTGCTCGATAGTTGCGCCTCGGCGAAGGCATAGCGCGGATCCAGCTGGACGGCCGCAGCATACTGCTCGATCGCCTTGCGGAAGTCTTCCAGCGTGTTGCGGCGCGTGTAGAACACGCCCTGCAGGTAGGCGTTGTAGGCATCGAGGTTGCCGCTCGGCGGCCGATCGCTTTGCACCGCCGCACCGGCCGCAGTCAGCAACCTGGCCTTGAGCGACGGTCGCGACGGCATTGGTGATCTCGTCCTGCAGCTTGAACAGATCCTTGTACGGACGGTCGTAGTGCTGCGACCACAAAGTCGTTCCGTCGGCCACGTGTACCAGTTCGGCGCTGATCCGCACCTCGTCGCCCGGACGCGACGTACGCTGCCTTCGAGCAGGTGCGCCACGCCTAGTTTCGCGCCGATGGTCTTCGCATCGTCCTTGCTGTCGCGGAACTGGAATGAGGAATTGCGGCTGATGACTTTGAGTTCGCTGAACTGCGACAGCGCGGTGATCAGGTCCTCGGACAGGCCGTCGGAAAAATACTGCTCGTCCTTGTCGCTGCTCGCGTTGCTGAGCGGCAGCACGGCGATGGACTGACCGATCGAGGCGACGGCGATCGCAGTGTCCTTGTGCGGCACGAAGGTGTTGGCGAGCAGCAGCACGACCGCGATGGACAGCACGCCAATGATCGCGAAGTCGAGCTTGCGGCCCGCGCGTGGGCGACGGACGCGTCCGTCTCGACTTCAGCTCTCGCGCCTGATGCCCTGCGGCGTCCACTCGAAGAACCACGAGAACAGCATCGCGAACGGAAAACCGATGACGCCCGCGACCACGAACCAGCGCGTGAACCACACCGGCATGTCGAACGATGGACCGAGCTGCGAGATGCCCTGTGCAAGTGCCCAGACGGCGCCGATGTAGAGGACGCCCGCGCGCAGCACGTTGCGGCGCTTGAGTTCGGCGAAAAAGGACGGTTTGCCGATCACGATTCAGCGACGGTCGAGCGACAAAGCAGATGCGGTGCAACGCGATTCGCCATCTTTGTTCCTTCGTTCGCGAAAATTGTTGCACACCTCGCAACATTGACGCCATGCGGCCGGACCGGGTCTGAGAGCGTTTCCAGCAGGCGTCGGGCGGCTCTGGATTTGGTGACGGAGGACGCACCTCAGCGAACCTTCCCTCATGACGGAAGGCGGCGGCGAGCCGTCTATTTGGGTCCGTTCGCATCCCGCTGGAACGGGTTTCGCGCTCGCCTCGCCACTCAGCAGCGCCTGAAAACGCGTATCGCCGCGCAGCGAATCCCAGTCGACGTCGCGGCGCAACTTGCCGAGCGTGACTGCGGCCGCGTAGGTCGTATGCAGCAGTCCGCCGAGCGCAGCGATCGGCGCATCGCGATCGCCATGCCGTGCCTGGATGCGCGCTCGCCATTCCTCGAGCAACCCGCCGTACAGCGCGTCGCGTGCGCGTGGCGTGGCCGCGATCGCGGCGTCGATCGTGGCGATCGCGACGTCGTACTCGCCGAGCATCGACTGCGTATTGGCGAGCGCCATCGCGGCGAGGAAATTGCCCGGCTCGTCGTGCAGCAGCTGTGCGAGCTGCTCTTCCGCGCGCCGCAGGTTGCGCGTGCCGTTCGCGACGTCGCCCGCGCGCAACTGCAGTTCCCCGACGATCCCGGCGTAGTCGGCGCGCTGGGACAACGGCATCGTCGGCGCGGGTTCTGCGTCTATCCGCTGCAGCATCGGTGCGAGCTGTGCCGTGGCGGCGGCGAAATCCCGCGTGAGGTAGGCGAGCATGCGGATCGTCAGCACGAGCTGCTGGTAGGCACCGTCCGGATGCGCGTCGTGCAGTGCGGCAACGGCTTCGTCGATGCGATCCAGCTCGATCAGTGCCTGTGCCTTCGTCGCGACGAGGTTGCCGTCATTGGGCTGCAGGTCGAGCGCGCGCTCGACGAGGCGCAACTTGCCCTCGTAGTCGCGGTGATGGCCGTGCGTCCATGCCGCCTCGGTCAGCAGAAACGCATTGCGCGGATCGAGGTCGACCGCCTCGTCGATGTAGCGCACGGCGTCGGCCGTGCGACCCTGCCGACGCGCGATGTAGGCGAGCGCCGAGAACAGCCTCGGAGTTGTTGCGGTCGCGCGCAACGATCGCGCCGAACGTCTGCAGGGCTTTCGCGTAGTCGCTGTCGATCCAGTATTCGTAGTAGCCGGTGGACAACTGCGTGTCGAGCGACGTCGGCGCGAGCGCTGTTGCGCGTGTCGAGCGCGGCCCTGGCCGCGGCCTTGCGCGCGGCGCGAATGATCGAACAACTGGAAATACTGCGAACCGTGCGCGCGCGACATCAGCGCCCATGCGGCGGCGAAGCCCGGATCGAGCCGGGTGGCGATGTCGAGCTGCCCGATCGCCTGCTCGACACCGACCGGGTCCTCGCCCTGGCGGTTGTTGAGCACGATCGCGCGCAGCCATGCGTCATGCGCCTGCGGGTTCGTCGTCAGCGGCGTTTCGAGCTCCTTGCGCTCGTCGTGCGTGAGCTGCGCCTGCAGCTGCGAGGCGATCGCGCCGGCAACGTCGCTCTGCACGGTGAACAGGTTGTCGAGCTTGCGGTCGTAGATGTCCGCCCAAGGTGCGCGTCGGTCGCGGCGCGGATCAGCTGGACGTTGACGCGCACGGCGTCGCCCGCCCGCTGCACGCTGCCTTCGACGATGTTCGCGACGCCGAGCTGGCGCGCGATTTCCGACAGGTTGCCGGGCTTGCTCGCATACTGCTGCGTCGACGTGCGCGAAACGACGCGCAGCGCGCCGATCTTCGCGAGGCGCGTCAGGATCTCGTCCTGGATGCCCTCGGCGAAATACGCATTGGCCTTGTCGTCGGAAAGATTCTCGAACGGCAGTACGGCAATCGACTTGTCCGCAACCGCCGCGACGGCACTCTTGCCGGGCACGACGCGTTCGATCAGCAGCAGCACGACCGCGACGGCGAGTACGCCGATGATGGCGAAATCGAGCTTGCGGCCGGTGCGGCGTGCGATCGAGACCTCCGCCGGCACTTCGCTCTCGCGCTTCAGGCCTTCGGGCGTGAGCTCGTAGACCCACGCGAACACGAGCCAGAACGGAAACCCCGCGACGCCAGCGATCACGAACGCGCGCACGACCCAGTTCGGCACGTCGAACACCGGCAACAGCTGCGCGAAACCCTGCGACAACGCCCAGACGACGCCGATGTAAAGCACGCCCGCGCGCAACACGTTGCGGCGCTTGAGCTCGGCGAAGAAGGATGAAGACGTATTCATCGTGCAATGTTCACGGCATCGCCTTCGCGGTGGTCGTGGGGTGCAGCCCGATTCTCGCGCAGAACGCGGCGAAGCGGGGATCGTTGCGGTAGCGCAGCAGGAAGGGGTCGACGAGAAGGAACTGGATGCCCGGATCGCGATTGACGAGTGCGCGGTCCAGCCACTCGAAGGTCTTGTCCGCATCGCGACGCAGTGCCTGCACCTGCGCGATCTGGTAAGCCATCTCGACGGCGCGCCTGTCGATCAGTGCCTGCAACGCCGCATCCGCGGCGGCGCGGTCACCGCCGAGTTGTCGTGCGAGCGCGAATGCGAAGTCCTGCCAGCTGCCGGGCAAAGTCCGCTCCGCCGCCGCCAGCGCCGCTGTCGCGTCGCCGCGCAGGACCTCGACCTCGACCAGGCCCGCTTCGAAGACGTTCTTTGTCGGCTGCAGTTCGATCGCCTTGCGGATCGCCTGCTCCGATTCGTCGAAACGGCCCAGCCCATTGAGATAGCGGGACAGCAGCCTGTAGGTGACCGCCCGCATCGGATCGGTTGCCAGCGCCTGTCGGGTCTGCACGATTGCCTGTTCCGGCTGCCCGCGCGCAGCGAGCAGGAGGCCGAGGCTTTCCATCGCTTCGTTGGTGTTCGGCGCAATCTGCAAGGCGCGGCGGTATTCGGCTTCCGCGCCATCCCAATCGAAATCGACGGCACTGAGCAATTCGCCGCGCGCGTCGTGCGCGGCCGCGAGGTTGGGTTCCAGCCGCAGCGCGGTGTCCGAATGCTTGCGCGCCTGCGCGTTCAGTTCTTTCGCCTCCGCGCCACCGAGGAATTCACCGGCCAGCCATGCTTCCGAACGCGACAATGCGGCCCAGGCGAGCGCGTAAGCCGGATCGATGCGCGTGGCGGTCGCGTATTGCGCTATCGCCTGGCGCAGATCGGCCTCGGTGCTGAGGTCCTCGTGCGACCTGCCACGCAGATAGGCGGAGTAGGCGTCGAGATTGCCACCGGGCGGACGATCGGTCTGCATCGCGGTGTCGCCCGTCGCCAGCAGCTTCGCTTTCAACGCGGTCGCGACCGCCCGGGTGACGTCGTCCTGCAGCGCGAACAGGTCCTTGTACGGCCGGTCGTACTGCTGCGACCACAACGTGCGCCCGCTGGCCGCGCTGATCAGCTCGGCGCTGACCCGCACGATATCGCCCGCGTGTTGCACGCTGCCCTCGAGCAACGTGGCGACGCCAAGCTTCAGGCCGATGGCCTTGCTGTCGTCCTTGCTGTCGCGGAACTGGAACGATGAATTGCGGCCGATCACGGTCAATCCGTCGAACTGCGACAACGCGATGATCAGGTTCTCCGACAGGCCGTCGGAGAAAAACTGCTCGTCCCTGTTGCCGCCGGCATTGACCAGCGGCAGCACGGCAATCGACTTGTCGGGTGCGGCCGCAGGACGTTGCGGCGCTTGAGTTCGGCGAAAAACGACGGCCTGCTCATGGCTTGCCTTCCTGCTTCGCCCAGGTAGCCGGCACCGTGGCCGGATCGGGCAATCCGACCTTCTTGCTGAACGCGACGAAGCGCGGGTCCTTGCGCAGCGTTGCGACGACTTCGGGCAGATTTTCGTAGATCGATGCCGCAGTCGGATCCTTCGCTTTCACTGCGCGATCCAGCCAGGCGAACGCCTGGTCGGCATCGCCCGTAAACGCATAGGCCGCGGCGATCAAGCCCGGCGTGGTCTCTGCATCGAGCCGGATCATTTCGTCCAATTGCGCTCGCGCGCCCGCCTTGTCGCCCTGCGTCCACAGGATCATCGTCGAGGAAAGATGACGGTTCGGAACATTCGGATCGGCTCTGGTCACTGCGAGCGCCTGATCGAATTGGCCACGCTCCATCAGCGCCAATCCCAGCGTGGCACTGTAGGCTTCGGCACCCGGCTGCAGTTCAATGGCTTTCTTTAGTGCCACCTGCGCTTCATCGAAGCGCCCAACTGCCAGCAGGAAAGTCCCGGTGTAGAAGTGGAATGAGGCGTTCAGCGGCTCCATCGTCAGCGCCTTGCGCATCATCGCAATGCCGTCATCCATTCGTCCCTGGGAACAGGTGACATCCGCCAATTGATACAGCGTCTCGGCATTGGACGGATCGAGCGCGACGGCTCTCTTGAGCGTCGCCTCGGCGTTTGCGTAGTCGAAATCCGACCACGCCTGGTTGATGCCGAGGGCGCCCAGGGCGATTGCCGATTGCGGCGCCAGTTCCACCGCCTTCCTTGCATTCGCGCGGGCCTGCGCGCTGGCGAGTTCGCGTTCCTGGTTGTTCGCCACCCAGTCGTTGAACCATTGCTGCGCAATGGCCAGTCGCGCATAGGCCAGCGCATACCCGGGATCGAGCGCTATCGCCTTCTGGTAGTAGTCCACCGCCTTCGCGTAGTCGGCGCGTGTGCGGCGCTCGGCATAGAAACGCCCTTGCAGCATCGCGTCATACGCCGCGAGATTTCCGCTCGGCGGCTTGTCCGTGGATTCGATGGTCTTGCCAAGCAAGGTTGCCTTCAGCTCGCCGGCGACGGACGTGGCGATGTCGCTTTGCACGGCAAAGACATCCTTGAGTTCACGCTCGTAACTCTGCGACCAGAGCTGGCTGCCATCCGCAGCCTTGATCAACGCGGCGACGATACGGACCTTGCTGTCGAACTTGCGCACGGTGCCTTCGAGCAGCGTGGCAACGCCCAGCTTCAGGCCGATCGCCGCACTGTCATCCTGCAGTTTGCCGCGAAACTGGAATGAGGAATTGCGGCCGATCACCTTCAGATCGTGCACCTGACCCAGGGCGGAAATCAGTTCCTCGGACAGGCCGTCGGAAAAATAATCCTGCTGCGCATCGCCGCTTTCGTTGACCAGCGGCAGCACGGCGATCGATTTGTCGAGCGCGGCATCGGCATCCTTGTGCAGCACGAACTGATTGGTCACGAGCAGGATCACGGCAAGCGCGAGGACCGCAATGATCCAGCGATCGAGCTTCTTGCCGGTCTGCTGCGTGATCGATGCGTCAGCCGCAACGTCGCTTTCGCGCTGGATGCCCTGCGGCGTCCATTCGTAGAACCAGGACAACAGCAACGCCGAACGGAAAACCGATGACGCCGGCGATGATGAACCAGCGCGTGAACCACCCGGGAATATCGAGCGACGGGAACCTGAGTTGCGAAATGCCTTGCACGAGTGCCCAGACCGCACCGATGTAGAGAACTGCCGCGCGCAACACGTTGCGGCGCTTGAGTTCTGCGAAGAACCCGTTGGCGGCGGTCATGCGGCCTTACCCGCATCCATCGGACGCAGCGGCGGCAGATTCGGCGCCACGCAACGACTCATCTTCATCCCCCCAGGTCGCAGGGATTGTGACATACCCGACAGTATGGCTGCCACGCTGATTCGTGCACGCGCCGGGTCGTTTTCCGCATCAGACTTGGGCGCGGCGCGCGGCCCCGCTACAATTTCAGCCTATCCCGATCCCATCTCGCCCGCTCGCAAGCGGGCACAGGCCGCATTACTCCATGGAAAAGAGCTACGAACCCGCCCAGATCGAGTCCAAGTGGTACGCCGCATGGGAAGCCGCTGGCGACTTCAAGCCGCATGGCGACGGCACGCCCTACGCCATCCTGCTGCCGCCGCCGAACGTCACCGGCACGCTGCACATGGGCCATGCGTTCCAGCAGACGGTCATGGACGCGCTGAGCCGTTATCACCGCATGCGCGGCTTCCGGACGCTGTGGCAGGGCGGCACCGACCATGCGGGCATCGCGACGCAGAAGATCGTCGAGAACCAGCTCGCCGCGCAGGGCAAGACGCGCCATGACCTCGGCCGCGAGCAATTCGTCGAGCGCGTGTGGGAATGGAAGGCCGAATCGGGTTCGACGATCACGCGCCAGATGCGCCGCCTCGGCGCGTCGGTCGACTGGTCGCGCGAACGCTTCACGATGGACGAAGGCCTGTCGGCCGCCGTGCGTCGCGTGTTCGTGCAGTGGTATCGCGACGGCCTGATCTACCGCGGTCGCCGCCTCGTCAACTGGGACCCGGTGCTGATGACGGCCGTGTCCGACCTCGAGGTGAACAACGAGGAGAAGGACGGCAGCCTCTGGCTGATCCGCTATCCCGCGAGCGACGGCGGTGAAGGCGTGGTCGTCGCGACGACGCGCCCCGAGACGATGCTCGGCGACGTCGCGGTGGCCGTGCATCCCGAGGACGAGCGCTACGCGAAACTGGTCGGCAAGACCGTGCGCCTGCCGCTCTGCGACCGCGACATTCCCGTGATCGCCGACGACTACGTCGATCGCGAATTCGGCACGGGCGCGGTCAAGATCACGCCCGCGCACGACTTCAACGACTGGCAGGTCGGCGCGCGCCACAAGCTCACGCCGTTGACGATCCTCACACTCGACGCGAAGGTCAACGACGCCGCGCCGGAGAAGTACCGCGGCCTCGATCGCTTCGCCGCGCGCAAGGCAGTCCTCGCCGACCTCGAGGCGCAAGGCCTGCTCGTCGAGACGAAGAAGCACAAGCTGCAGGTGCCGATCAGCCAGCGCAGCGATGCCGTGATCGAGCCGATGCTGACCGATCAGTGGTTCCTCGACCTCACATCCGACACGCGTGTCGACGGCCAGCCAGGCCCCGGTGGGCGCAAGGCGATCACGGAGCCCGCGCTCGACGCCGTGCGCGGCGGCGCGATCCGGTTCGTGCCCGAAAACTGGAGCACGACGTACACGCAGTGGCTCGACAATATCCAGGACTGGTGCGTAAGCCGCCAGCTCTGGTGGGGCCATCGCATCCCGGCCTGGTATGACGAGGCCGGCAACATCTTCGTCGGCGAGGACGAGGTCGACGCGCGCGCGCACGCGCGCGTGACGCCCGTGGGCGCGCTGCGCCAGGACGACGACGTGCTCGACACATGGTTCTCGTCGGCGCTGTGGCCGTTCTCGACGATGGGCTGGCCCGCGCACGGGCCCGTGCGACGAGGACGGACGCGTCGTCGCGGACTGGGCGCACCGATCAGGCGTTCCTGCCGAGCGCGGTGCTCGTCACCGGCTTCGACATCATCTTCTTCTGGGTCGCGCGCATGATCATGGCGACGCAGTACTTCGTCGGCCGTCGCGCCGACGGCAGCTACGAGCCGGGCCGCGAGAATGCGGCCGATCGCATCCCGTTCCGCGAGGTCTACATCAACGCGATCGTGCGCGATGCCGAAGGCCAGAAGATGTCGAAGTCGAAGGGCAACACGATCGACCCGCTCGACCTGATCGACGGCATCACGCTCGACGATCTCGTGAAGAAATCGACCGCGTCGCTGCTGATTCCGCAGGTGCGCGAGAAAGTCGAGAAACGCATCCGCAAGGATTATCCCGACGGCATCGCCGCGGTCGGCGCCGACGCGCTGCGCTTCACGTTCGCGGCGCTCGCGACGTACGGGCGCACGATCAACTTCGACCTCAAGCGCGCCGAAGGCTACGCCATTTCTGCAACAAGTTGTGGAACGCCGCACGCTTCGTGCTGATGAACTGCGAAGGCTTCACCGTCCGCCGCGGACACCGCACCCGCTTATGCCACCGAGGCCGAGAAATGGATCGTCTCGCGCCTGCGCGCGACGCTGGCCGAAGTGGAAACGCAGATCGCGCTGTACCGTTTCGATCTCGTCGCCCAGGCGCTGTACGAGTTCGTCTGGAACGAGTACTGCGACTGGTTCGTCGAACTCGCGAAGCCCGCGCTCGCCGGCGACGACAAGGCCGCGGCGCAGTCGACTCGGCACACGCTGCTGTTCGTGCTCGAGGCCGTGCTGCGCGCGCTGCATCCGATCATGCCGTTCATCACCGAGGAAATCTGGCAGGCGGTCGCGCCGCTGCTGGCGCTGCGCGAGACAAGCGTCACGCAGCGCAGTTATCCGCGCGCGACCGATCTGCCCGCGGACGACGCAGCCGCGATTACGGAAATGGAATGGCTGCGCGCCCTGCTCTCGCAGTTGCGCCGCATCCGCAGCGAGATGAACATCGAGCCGAAGAAGCCCATTCCGCTGCTGTTCGCGAACGGCAGCGCCGGCGATCGCACGACGTGCGAACAAGTTCTCCGCGCAGATCGCGTTCATCGCCAGGACCGAGTCGCAACGCTGGCTCGAAGCGGGCGAGGCCGAGCCGGTCGCGGCGGCCGCGATCGTCGGCGAGATGAAAGTCCTCATACCGCTTGCCGGTCTCATTGATCTGGGTGCCGAGAAGGCGCGCGTCGAGAAGGAGATCAAGCGGCTCGAGGGAGAGATCGCGAAGTCGAGCGCCAAGCTCGCCAACTTCGGTCCGAAAACGCCGCCCGCCGTCGTCGAGCAGGAAAAGCAGCGCATCGCCGAGTTCACGACGACGTTGAACGGATTGCGGGAGCAGGCAGGCAAGCTCGCGGGTGCTTGAGAGCTGCGACGACCTGCCGATGTGAATCGTCGGCTATTTGCTGCTGCGTTCGATCCGTCGTTGACTGCGACTTTGGTGGCCGGTTCGCTAACGCCGCGAAGAGACGGGCGTCATTCCCGCGAAGGCGGGAATGCACAGCGGCGCTGGTCAATCCGCTTTTCTGTTAGATGCAATACGACGAAGAGCAAAGGCGCTGGATTCCCGCTTTCGCGGGAATGACAACAAAAAAAAGTAAAGCGAAAGCAAAACGATCGTAGTTCGGAGTATCCGTATGAAACCAAGACTGTGCGTTTTTGTCCTCCTCGCTTTTTGCTTCAGCGCACACGCCGCCGACAAGAAAACGATCACGCACGAAGACCTCTGGCTGATGCCGCGCGTCGGCGCGCCTCTCGCGAGCCCCGATGGCCGCTTCGCGGTTTTCTCGGTGACCGAGCCCAGCTACAAGAAGGATGAGACCGCTGCGCACCTCTGGATCGTGCCCAGCGACGGCAGCGCGCCAGCGCGGCGTCTGACAGCGAGCAAGACCGCCGAGACCGGCGTCGCCTGGAGCGCCGATTCGAAGCGCATCGCGTTCTCGGCGAAGCGCGGCGACGACAAGGTGCCGCAGATCTGGATTCTCGACCTCGCCCAGGGCGGCGAGGCGATCAAGGCGACGACCCTGTCCACGGGTGCCGCCGAACCGCAGTTCTCGCCCGACGGCAAGCGCATTCTGTTCGTGAGCGAGGTGTTCCCCGGCGCCAAGACCGCCGCAGACAACGAACGCATCGCGAAGGAGCGCGAAGAGCGCAAATACAAGGCGCGCGTGTACACGGGTTTCCCCGTGCGCAACTTCGACCACTGGATCGACGAGAAGCGGCCGCACGTATTCGTGCAGACGATCGGCGTCAACGACGCGCGCGACCTGCTCGCCGGCTCGGCGCTCGCGAAGCTGCCGGGGTTCTCCGAGCCCGAGGACAACGGCGGTGCCGTCTGGGCACCCGACGGGCGTTCTATCGTCTTCGTCGCGAGTCGCAATCGCGATCGCGCGGCGTGGCAGTTCACGAACGCCGACCTGTTCGCCGTGCCGGTCGACGGCGGCGAGCCACGCCGGCTGACGAACGACGATTCGCTCGAAGCCGGCGACAACTACGGCAAGCCACGCTTCAGCGAGGATGGCAAAGTCCTCTATGCGCTGTTCGCACCACACGACGGCCACATCTACAACGCGACACGTGTCGCCGTGCTCGACTGGCCGGGCGCCAAGGCGCACGCGCGCATCGAACTGCCGAACAGACTGTCCGTATCGAGCTACGCGCCGTCGGCGGACGGTCGCACGGTCTATTTGTCCGGCGAGGACAGTGGACAGGAGAAGCTCTACCGCGGCTCGCGCGAAGGCGGCGAAGCGAAGCTTGTCGCGACGCCCGCGCACGGCGTGTTCGCGAACCTCAGCAATGCCGCACGCGCGCCCGTTCTGCTCGCACAATACGACAGCGCGACCGAACCGCCCGAGATCGTGCGCCTCGACGCGAACGGCAACGCCACGCGCATCACCGCGTTCAGCGACGCGCAGGCGAACAAGCTCGACCTCGGCCCGGTCGAGCATTTCGCCTTCACCAATGCGCGCGGGCAGCGCATCGACAGCATGCTCGTGCGGCCGCCGCATTTCGATCCCGCAAAGAAGTATCCGCTGCTCGTCGTCATGCACGGCGGCCCGTTCTCGCAGTGGCGCGATTCCTGGGGCCTGCGCTGGAACTATCACCTGCTCGCGGCGCCCGGTTATGTCGTCGTGCTGACGAACTACGTGGGGTCGACCGGCTACGGCGAAGTGTTCGCGCAGGCGATCCAGGGCGATCCGCTCAAGGGTCCCGGCGACGACATCAATGCGGCGGCCGACGAGGCGATCAGGAAATATGCGTTCATCGACGCCACGCGCCAGTGCGCCGCGGGCGGGAGCTACGGCGGCCATCTCGCCAACTGGATGCAGGCGACGACGACGCGCTACCGTTGCCTCGTCAGCCATGCAGGCCTCGTCAATCTCGAATCGCAATGGGGCACGTCGGACACGATCTACGGCCGCGAGATCGGCAACGGCGGCCCGGTGTGGGAGCAGGGCCCCGTGTGGCGCGAGCAGAACCCGATCCGCTACGCGGCGAAATTCAAGACCCCCGTGCTGATCAGCGGCGGCGAACGCGATTTCCGCGTCCCGATCAACAACGATCTCGAATACTGGTCGGCGCTGCAGCGGCAGAAGGTCGAGAGCCGCCTGATCGTCTTTCCCGACGAAAACCATTGGGTGCTCGACGGGGAGAACAGCCGCTTCTGGTTCGCCGAAGTGCACGCGTGGCTCGTGCGCTGGCTGAGAGATGAGAATCCGAAGGACGGGAAACCCGCGGCAACTGCGGCGAAGGATTGACTTTGGCGAAGGCGAATCGTGCGGCGTTGCGACCGGCACATGGGCCGGCTACTCACTCCGGCGGCAACAACTCCATCGCCATCACGATCGCGTCTTCGCGACCGCCTTTCGCCGGGTAGTAGTTCGGCCGCGTCGCGATCTCATTGAAACCGAGACTGGCGTAGAGAACGAGCGCTGCCGGATTCGACGGCCGCACTTCGAGGAAAATGCGCTGCACGCGGTGCCAGCGCGCGATCTCGATCATGCGTCCGACGAGGTGGCGGCCGTAGCCGCGGCTCTGCTGCGCCGGCACGATGCATGCGTTGAGCAGATGCGCCTCGCCAGCCGCGACCGACAGCACGCCGTAGCCGATGATTTCGCCCGCGAGACTCAGCGTCCAGCACTCGTAGCCTGCACGCAGGCAATCACGGAAGATGCCGATCGTCCACGGAAATTCGTAGGCGACCGATTCGATCGAGACGATTTTCTCGAGGTCGGCCGGCTGCATAGCACGCAGTTCCGGATGCACCTCGCTGAGCATCGCGACCATCAGCCACGCCCTCCGTGCAGCGCGTCGCGCGATCGGCTTGAGCACCTGCCACAACGCGCGCTTGCCGACCGCGCCGCCGGGCAACTGCGCGCTTTCCGCGGTCACCGCGATCACCGCCTCTCGCTGCTGCAACGTCGACAGCTGCGCGCCGAGCGAGCGCGCCATCGGCGAGCCGATGAACGAGATACGCAGGCGCGGGCGGCGGCGCGGCGAGCTCGCCGCTCGCGTCCGCCTCGCACCACCCGATCGCGGACACCTCGACGGCCAGCGCACGCGGCAACTGTGCGTACAGCCGTGCGAGGCGCGAATCGCGGCGGTCGCCCTTCGCACAGACCACGAGCACGCGTGGTGCGTCGTTCGCGGCGGCCTGCGCTTCGATCGGCTTGCAGCGCGGGCGACGCAGGCACGTCGTGCGCGCGAAGGCGGTAGACCTCGACGCCCATCGCGGCGAGGATGCCCGCGCGACGCGCATCGAGCCTCGTCTCAGCCATCCTTGCCGCCCTGCAGCCCGACGAGGTCACTCTCGAATTTGGCGAACGTCGCATCGACCGCGGTGGCGAATGCGACTACGGTCGCGGCCATCGTATCGTCGCTTGCCGCCTGCTGGGCGGCATAGCTCTGCTCGAGCAACGGCTCGCCGCTGCCCTGCTCGACGCGCATCTCGAACGCGACGGAAGCCATCGCCCCCTTGTCCGTCTTGATGCGTTCGAAGCGCAGGATGCGTCCCCTGCACGCGCAACGCCTGCACGCTCGCTGGCAGCCGATCGGAAACAAGCGGCGCTAGGCCGCTGTCGCGCAAGCGATTGGTGAGGCGCTCCTGCAGCGAACGCGACGGCGGGTCACTCCACAGCTGGTAGTGATACGCGCGCAGGGCGCCCGCGTCGGGCGTCGTCGCGTAGAGCACGGCCTGCTCCGCATAGAGGCCCGAGGCGCGGAATATTTCCACCTCGATCGGCAGCACCGACAGGGGTTTGTCCGCACGCGGCCGCGCAGCGGCCGGCGGCATGCGGAAATACGTCACGTCGGGCACGCTCGGCGGCGAGCACCCCGCGAGGAGCAGCGTCACGAGAAAGTAAGGACAGGCGCAGTCGCTTCATTTCGGTTCTTCCTCGACCTTGTCGCCCTTCGGCGCGACGAGCAGGCGATTCGGATTCAGGCGCACTTCGCGCGCGAACTCGTCGAAATTGCGCGAAGCGACTTCGAGATGCTGGCTGATCGAATCGATGCGGCCCGACAACGCGGCCATGATGGCGCGCAGGTCGTCGACCGCATCGCGCACGGCGGGCTGGTTCTCGCGCACGACGCTGTCGATACGCGCAATCGCCTTGTTGAGCTGCTCCTGCGTCGCGCGCAGATCGCGGGACAGGTCGCGCACGTTGGCGAGGATCGTGCCGACCGCGGCGCGATTCTGCGGCTTCAGCAGATCGTTGACCGAATCCGAGGCGACGTTGAGCCGCTGCAGCAGCATGCGCGACTGCTCGACGAGTTCGGGCGTGTTCTTGTCGAGCACGCTGGCGATCGAATCGACGTGTTGCGCCAGGTTCTTGATGAGGGGTGCAATCTGGTTGTGCGTGAGTTCGCTCAGCTGCTGTGCAAGTTCGCTCATCGACGAGAACAGGTCGGCATTCTCCATGCCGGCCAGCTCGCTGCCCGGCGCCGCCGCGTCGCGACTCGTGCCTTCGCTGATGCCGATCGCGACGTCGGCGAGCAGGCCGCTCGAGGTAAGCCGCGCGATGCTGTCCTTCGGGATCGGCCAGTCGCGGCGTACCGCGAGCGTGACCTTGTAGCGCGTGCCCGAGTTTTCGGCGGGCCGCTTGTCGCCGGTCTTGTCGGCGTCGGGCTTGGGTGCCGGCAGGCTGCGCTCGGGATCGATCGCGCCGACCTGGCCGATGCGGTAGCCCTCGTAGAATACCGGGGCGCCGAAGCGCAGGCCCGTGACGTTGCGATAGTGCACGACGTAGTTGCTGCTCGCGCCGCCGCGCCCGGTGATGATGACGAGCGCGACGATCAGCAACGCGAACGCTGCAGCGACCACCGCTCCGACCAGCACATAGTTGATATTGTCGCGTTTCACACGCGCCTCACCTTTCGCAACGTCGAATTCGCCGCTGCGGCGGAATTCCGGTCCGCAACGCCCGAATCATACACAAAGGGCAGCCTCGGCGCGGGGAGCGCCACTGGCCGTACGAAACGCGCACAGGTCAGAACGGCAGTTTGTGCTCGGGCGCCGCGAAACCCAGCGCGAGGCCGCCGACACCGATGTTGACCATGCCGGACACGCTCATCGGGCTCAGCAGCAGCTCGACGCCCTGGTCGGCGCACGCTGCGAGCAGTTCGGCGTAGCCGGGCAGCTTCTCGACCTCGGCCGTGTCGCCGCCGTAGCTCATGCACAGAACCGGTACGACGAGCCCGGCCAGCACGCGTTCGGTCGCGTACGCGAACAGTTTTTCGGCAGCCTGTTCGAAACCGCGCGCCTTGCCGACCGGGCCGGTGTCGCCGTGGTAGGCGCGCAGGATGGGTTTTATGTCGAGCATCGTGCCGAGACCGGCGCTGACGAAGCTGACGCTACGGTCGCCACGCGAGCGGATGCGCGCGCGCAGGTAGAAAAGGTCGCGCGGGATCAGATAACCGTGCGTGTTCCTGACGATGTAGTCGAGGCGCTCGCGGATCGCGCCCATCGGCTGTTCCTGCGCGATGAGGCGCAGCGCCTCGAATACGGAGACGCCCTGCGCGGCGAACACGGTCTGCGTGTCGATCACGCGCATCATGAACGGCCCCGTCACGCCGGCGCCCTTGCGGATCGGATGGTACTTGTTGAGGATTGCGAAGCTCGCCTTCTGCGCGTTCGCGAAAATGCCGCTGCGCGAGGCCATCGTCGTCATGCAGAACACGCAGTCATATTCGAGGACGAGCCGTCTCAGGAACAGTTCCGACACCTGCTCGACCGAGTACGGTTCCGACACCGCGTTGTGGCTGCGCTGGGCAAGATTGTCGCGAATAAAGCGTGTGATCAACTCGGGGCTGCGTTCGTCGAGCAGCGTTTCGCCGTCGATCTGGATCGAGACCGGCAGGTTGATGATGCGATGTTTGGCGATGAAATCCGCCGGCAGGTCGCAGGGTGAATCGATGACGAGACCGAAGCGCATGACGCCTCTCGCTGCTAGAACGGCAATTTGTGCTCGGGCGACGCGAACGCGATAGCGACGCAGCCGACGCCGACATTGACCATGCCCGTGATGCTCATCGGACTTTCGTGGACCGTGATGTCGTGATCGGCGCAGGTCTGCTTGAGCGCCGCATAGCCCGGCATCGCCTCGAGTTCGAACAGGCTGCCGCCGTAGCTCACGCACAGGTTCGGCGTGAGCAGGCCTGCGCGCACGCGCTCCTGCGTGTAGGCGCAGAGCTTGCTGATGCCCTGGTCGAAGCCGCGCGCCTTGCCGACGGGCTTCGTTTCACCGCGGGAGCCCTGCAGAATGGGTTTGATGTCGAGCGCACTGCCGAGTGCCGCGCTGACCCAGCCGACGCTGTTGTCGCCCTTCTTCTGCGCCCGCGCACGCAGGTAGTAGAGATCGCGCGGAATCATGAATGCGTGGGTGTTCTGATCTATGTACTCGACGCGCTCGCGGATCGCACCGGTCGTCGCGCCCTGCCCGATCATGCGGATCAGTTCGAGCACGCCGATGCCCTGGCCCGCAAACAGCGTGCCGCTGTCGATGAGGCGCAGCACGAACGGGCCCGGCACGCCGGCGTCCTTGCGGATCGAATGATAGCGATTGAGGATCGCAAGGCTCGCCTGCTTCGCATTGGCGTGGATCTGGCTGCGCGACGCGGTGATCGTGTGGCAGAACACGCAGTCGTAGTCGATCACGAGCTTGCTCAGGAACAGCTCGGTGACCTGCTCCGGCGTAAACGGCTCGGTCTCCGCGTTGTGACTGCGCGCGCCTAGGTTCTCGTTGAAGAAACGGGCCACCGTTTCCGCACTGCGATCGTCATCGAACACCAGGTCGCCGATGCGGATGCGGATCGGCATGATGACGACCCGGTGCGCCTCGAACACCGGGGTTGGCAGATCACAGCACGAATCTACGACGATTCCGTAACGCATTTTCTCCCCTCGGGGTCTGCGCCCTTTTTGCTTTCAGATCAAGACACTACCGGTTTGTCGTCCGACTCCGTTCACTCTGTCACAAAATCCGCGGATCGGCTAGACGCGCTGCGGTAGCGCGAATTCGACCGCGGCTTCCCGCGCGTCCCATTCGACCAGCTTTCATTGGAGTCCATTCGCACGTTTGCGCTGCGGGATCGTCCGAGCCGCGGCGTGGCGCGGTTGCCCGCATACCGTCGCCCTCAGCCAGGAGCCGCGCGTTCTTCGGTCAGACGGCGCAGGTAGGCATCGGCATCGACCACGGTCTCGCGCGGGCGGCGGTTGAGCAGGTCCTGGATGCGTTCGTTGTCGGCGTGGCGCACCTTGTCGACCGTGTCGGTCAGCAGGATGTCGCCCTGGTCGAGCACGGTGATCGTATCGGCGATCTTGAACGCGCTCTCGAGTTCGTGGGTGACGACGACGATCGTCATGCGCAGCGCGTCGCGCAGGCGCAGGATCAGCTCGTCGAGTTCGGCCGAGACGACCGGATCGAGCCCGGCGGACGGCTCGTCGAAGAACAGCAGCTTCGGATCCATCACGATCGCGCGCGCGAGCGCCGCGCGCTTGATCATGCCGCCGGACAACTGCGACGGCATGAGGTCCTGGAAGCCGCCGAGGTTCACGACTTCGAGCTTGAGACGGCTCATGATGCGGACCGTGTTCACGTCGAGGTCGGTGTGCTCGCGCAGCGGCAACGCGACGTTGTCGCCGACGCTCATCGACGTCAGCAGCGCGCCGCCCTGGAACGAAACGCCGATCTGCCTGCGGACCGCGAGCAGCTCCTCCTCGCTCGCGTTGCCGATGTCGACACCGAGCAGCTTGACGAGCGCCGCTGCGTGGCCGCTGCAGCCCGAGCAGGTGCCGCAGCAAAGTACTCTTGCCGGAACCCGAACCACCCATGATCACGCGGATTTCGCCGGCGTGCACGCTGAAGTCGATGCCGTTGAGAATGCGCCGGCGGCCATACCAGGCTTCGAGTTTCTCGACTTCGATCAACATTGCCGGGGGATTTTCACTCATCTGTGCAAGATCTCATCGGCCGCAAAGGGCGCAAAAGACGCAAAGGAATCGAGTCCGATCAGTGCTTTTGCGTCCGTTTGCGTTCTTTGCGGCCAACTGCTTTTCATCTGTTGAGGAAGAACGAGAAAATCATGTCCGCGACGATGATGTAGCAGATCGACAGCACGACCGCGCGCGTCGTCGCGCGACCGACGCCCTCGGCGCCGCCGCTGACGGCGAAGCCCGTGCTGATGCCGATCAGCGAGATCAATACCGCGAACACGATCGACTTGGCGATGCCCTGGCCGATGTCGCCCGCCGTCGTCAGCGAGAGCGTCTGCATGATGTACGCCGTCGGTGTCACGTTGAGCGCCGATGCCGAATACAGGGCCGCGCCAGCGATCGCGACCGCGTCGGCGACGATCGTCAGCATCGGCAGCATCAGGAGCATCGCGATGATCGCGGGTGCGGCGAGGTAGCGCACCGGATCGATGCCGATCACTTCGAGCGCGTCGACTTCCTGCGACACGCTCATCGAGCCGATGCGCGCGGCGAGCGCCGAGCCCGAGCGTCCGGCGACGAGAATCGCGGTGATCAGTGCACCGAATTCGCGCGTCACCGACTTGGCGACCGCGACGACGACCTGCGACTGCGCGCCGAACTCCGACAAGCGCCGCGACGAACTGGATGCCGAGCATCACGCCGATCACGAACGCGAGCAGCGCGGCGATCGGCAGCGCGTCGACGCCGATCTGCCGCATCTGTTCGAACACCGCCGAAATGCGCACGGGCTGGCCGCGACGCCAACCCGTCGCCGCGTACCAGAGGCTTTCGACGCACAGCATCGTGGCATGGCCGATGCCCGCCAGGTACTGCAGCGTGGCGCGACCGAGGTCTTCGAGAAATCCGGTCAGTGAGGCCACGGCGATGCGTCGGAACTACGCGGACCGTGCCGCGTCGAGGTCGGGAAAGATCGGGAATACGCGATCGAGCCGCGCGAGCTGCAGAACGGCCATTACCGCCTTGCTCACGGCGACGAGGCCGAACTGCTGATTCTTCGTGCGCGCATTCTGGAAGCCCTCGACGAGTGCCGCGATGCCCGACGAATCGATGTAGCTGACCTCGGACAGTTCGACACCGACCTTACGCGACTGCCCGAGCGCGGTGAGGATCGACTGCCGCACCTCGCGCGACCACGAGAGATCGACCTCGCCCTTGAGGCGCACGAGGATATAGTCGCCGAGCGATTCGCTCACACACTGGTTTTCTGCACTGCGCATTCCTCAGCTCCCGCTATGCGAACGCGACGCTAGCGCACGCGCCCGCAAGATTTCGTGTCGCTCGGGCCGGACCAATCGCATCACGATTCGTGATCGGCCTTGACCACGAGCCTTTTGTGCATCGACAGCATGTTGCCCCGCCCGCCCGGAAGCGGCTCGATGCGCCATGCATCCATGAGCTCGTCGATGAAATTGACGCCGAGCCCACCCGCCCGGCACTCGGATAGATCGCGCGGCTTGACCCGGGTCGGATCGACCGGCGGCGCCTCGTCGCGCAACTCGAAGCCAAGCATATCGCTCTCGCGCGTCAAACGCAGCGAAATATTGCCGGCCGGGCAATTGGAATAGGCGTGGCGGATGATGTTCGTGCAGGCCTCGTCGACGGCGAGAACGAGGCGGTCGCGCAATTCCGGCGCGACGTCCTGGCCGTCGAGCGCGCCGCGCAGCGCGCCGCGCACCTCGCGCATCTGCTCGGCGCGGGCGGGAAACTTCAGGTCGAGCAGCGTCAGCATCGTCTTGCCGCGCGGCTCCTGCAGCAGCAGCAAAGTCGTGTCGTCGACCAGGCGCAGGCGCTTCAATTCGCCGATCAACGCGCGCAGGCGCGGTTCGGGCGCGAGGTCGGCATGCCGCGTGATGATGGCGCGCAGGCCGTCGCTGCCGAGCGTCCTGCTGCTCGGCATCGCGGACATCGGTCGCGCCGTCCGAGAAGAAATACAGTGCGCGATCGCCGAGATCGAGCCGCCTGCTCGCCGTACTCGGCTTCGGGCAGGATGCCGAGCGGCGGCCCGTCGGCGCCGATCTCGCTCGAACTCGCGCGCCGTCGTGCAGCAGCGCGGCCGGGAAGCCGGCGCTCGCGAACTGCACACGGCGCGTGCGGCGGTCGTAGTTGCCGACGACCGCGCAGACGAAGCGGCCGTTCTGCAACGTCTTGCACAGTTCCGTGTTGACGCCCGTGAGCCACGCGCGCGGCGCGAGCGCCTCCTTGCCGGCCCAACGCAGCAGGCTCGCGACGCGCACCATCAGGAACGCGGCATCGAGACCCTTGCCCGAGATGTCGCCGATGAAGAAGGCGATGCGCCCGTCGGGCAGGTCGAAATAGTCGTAGAAATCGCCGGATATCTCGTGCGCCGGCAGGTTGACGCCGATCAGCGGGAAGCGGCCGCGGCGACGCTTCGGCAGCAGCGACTTCTGGATCGAACGCGCGAGATCGACCTCGCGGCGGATGCGCTGCTGCTCGACGATCGTCCCCGCCAGCTGCGCGTTGTGGATCGCGAGCGCGGTCGGCGCGGCGATGAGGCGCAGGATTTCCGCATCGGCGGCATCGAACAGGCCGCCGCCACGGCGGTTGATCACCTCGATCGCGCCGATCGGCCCGTGCGCGGTCGCGAGCGGCACGCAGAGGATCGAGCGCGTGATGAAGCCGGTTTCGGCATCGACGCGCACGTTGACGCGCTTGTCGTTCTGCGCGTCGAACACCACCTGCGGGGTATTCTCGGCGACCGTGCGCCCGACGACGCCCTGGCCGACCTCGAGCTTGAGCCCGGTGATGTCGACCGGCCCGACGCAGACCTTGCATTCGAGGTAGGCGCTGCCCGGCTCGATCAGGAACATCGAGGCCGCTTCGGCGCGCATGTAGATCGGCGATGCGCTTGACCGCGAGCGGCAGCGTCTTGCGCAGGTCGAGCGACAGCGCGAGCGCCTGGCTCAGGTCGGCGAGGAACGCCAGCGCGCGTCGTTCGCGGTACGGCGGAGTTGCCGCGCGCCTTTCTGCACGGGCCGGCTTCGCGTTCACACCGATGGCGGATCCGGATTGCGCGGCTCGTCAGCGCGCACGCCGCGCAGCGCGCGCACGCGACGCATGCCCCACAACGTGAGCAGCGGCCCGGACAGTACGTATGCGGCGGCGATGCAGAAACAGTACGACCGCGGTGCCGACGTTGAGGGCGACGATGACGACCACGAGCAGCGGTATCGCGAGGAACGGCACCTTGTCGGAACGTCGGCGCGGTCTTGAAGCTGAAGTAGCGGAAACGGCTGACCATCAGCGCGCCCGCCAGCACGGTCAGGAACGGCGTGACGAACTGCACCATCGTGCCGTCGAGCCCGAGCTTCGTCGCTGCCCATAGAAACGACATCAGCAGGCCCGCAGCGGCAGGACTCGCGAGTCCCTGGAAATAGCGCTTGTCCGCCACGCCGACCTGGACGTTGAAGCGGGCGAGTCGCAGCGCGCGCGCAGGCGGCGTAGATGAAGGCGGCGCTCCAGCCGACCTTGCCCCAGAGCGGGCCATACGCCTTGAGCGTCGACAGCGACCACGTGTACATCACGAGCGCCGGCGCGAGGCCGAAGCTGCACATGTCCGAAAGACTGTCGTACTGCACCCCGAATGCGCTCTGCGTATTGGTCAGGCGCGCGACGCGGCCGTCGAGCGCGTCGAGGATCGCCGCTGCGAATACCGCTATCGCCGCGTCGACGAAATGGCCGGCGATCGCCGCGATCACCGCATAGAACCCGGAAAACAGGGCCGCCGTCGTGAACAGGTTCGGCAGCAGATATATGCCACGACGGCGCTTCGGCGCGAGTTCGGGTAACGATTCCATCCGATCGGGCTGGCCAGTGAAAGTGACGGAAGTGTACCGCAAGCCAACGCGGCGCTAGAATCGCCGGCGGGGGAGTCGTGACATTGTTCGCGATAGCTGTGCATTTCTCTCTGGAGTGACAAATGGTCAACAAGTTTCCTATCGTCGTCGTCCTGGTCGCCGCCTTCGGCCTGATTGCCGTCGCGCACGCCGCCGACCTCTACAAGTGGACCGACGACAAGGGCGTCCTCCACTATTCGGATACCCCGCCGCCGGGCCATGCGGACGCGACGCGCGTGCGCGTCAAATCGGGCGTCAGCGACGAATCTGCGCCGCCGCCAGCCGCGACAGCGGTCGCCGAGGCGGACAAGCCGAAGGAAGCGGCGAAGCCCAACCCGCCGCCGCCCGCGCCGATGGACCGCAATACGGCCTGTGAGCAGGCGCGCTCGAACCTGAACCTGCTGCAGAGCAAATATTCGGTCGCCGACGCGTCGGGCAAACCGCTCGACGACAAGACGCGGCAGGCGCTGACCGAACAGGCGAAGCAAACGGTTTCCGACTGCGGCAAGCCCTGATCGTCTAGTCGTGGCGTCGGCGCACGACCGCATTTCGAGCTGGCGCGCGCAGGACGGCAAGGCGGTGCTCTGGGTGCTCGCAGCGCTCGTCGCCGCAGCGGCAGCGTGGTGGTATGCCGCCCCGCAGACCCTGCCCAGCGTGGTGAAGGCCGCGCTGCCGGTCTCGCCGAATGCGTCACCTGAAGTATACAAATGGCATGACGCCAGGGGCCGCCTGCAGATCACGAGCACGCCACCGGCCGACCGGCCGTACGAGACGCTGCGCTACGACCCCAAACTCAACGTCGTGCCGAGCGTGACGTCGCCGCCACCGCAGCCCTGAAGCTGCCTGCGATTGGTCGCACTGCGCGCCAGCCGCTACAATCGCGGGCCGTTTCCCTCCCCGCCCGCCATCTCCCATGCGTCTGTCCAAATTCCACCTCGCCACCGTCAAGGAAGTGCCCGCCGATGCGGAGATCGCCAGCCACCAGCTGATGCTGCGCGCCGGCATGCTGCGCAAGCACGGCGCGGGCATCTACACATGGGCGCCGCTCGGCCTGCGCGTGCTGCGCAAGGTCGAACAGGTCGTGCGCGAGGAAATGGACCGCGCCGGCGCGCTCGAGATGACGATGCCGACGATCCAGCCGCGTGAGCTCTGGGACGAGACCGGGCGCTGGCAGAAGTTCGGCCCGCAGCTGCTCAAGATCAAGGATCGCAAGGAAGCCGAGTACTGCTACGGCCCGACCGCCGAGGAGGTTGTCACCGACTTCGCGCGCGGCGAGCTCAAGAGCTACAAGCAGCTGCCGGTCAACTTCTATCAGATCCAGACGAAATTCCGCGACGAGATCCGTCCACGCTTCGGCGTGATGCGCGCCCGCGAGTTCCTCATGAAGGATGCGTATTCGTTCCATCTCGACGACGCCGGCCTCGCGCACGAATACGAGAACATGTACGCGACCTACGCACGCATCTTCACGCGCCTCGGCCTCGCGTTCCGCGCGGTCAGCGCCGACACGGGCGCGATCGGCGGCAGCCGCAGCCACGAGTTCCAGGTGCTCGCCGATTCGGGCGAGGATGCGATCGCGTTTTCCGACGGGTCGGACTACGCGGCGAACATCGAGCTTGCGGCCGCGCTCGAGCCCACCGCGCGCGCGGCCGCCACCGAGACGTCGCACGAAGTCGCGACGCCCGGCAAGACGACCTGCGCCGACGTCGCCGCACTGCTCGGCATCGGCATCGAGCGCACCGTGAAGTCGGTCTGCGTCGTCGGCGACAATGGCTTCGTCCTCGCGCTCGTGCGCGGCGACCACGAGGTCAACGAGGTCAAGCTGCAGAAGCTGCCGGGTCTCGCCGAATACCGGCTTGCGACCGAGCAGGAGATCGTCGACATGCTCGGCTGCAAGCCGGGCTACATCGGCCCGATCGCGCCGGGCGCGTCGGCCGGCAACAAGAATCCCGGCGTGACCGTCGTCGCCGACCGCACCGTCGCCGCGATGCACGATTTCGTCGTCGGCGCGAACAGGCCCGATTTCCATATCGCGGGCGTGAACTGGGGCCGCGACTTGCCCGAGCCCGACATCGTCGCCGACATCCGCAAGGTCGTTGCGGGTGATCTGTCACCGGACGGGAAAGGCACTTTGCGCCTCGCGCGAGGTATCGAGGTCGGCCACGTGTTCGCGCTCGGCACGAAGTATTCCGAGGCGATGAATGCGACCGTGCTCGACGCCGACGGCAAGAACCGGCACATGCAGATGGGCTGCTACGGCATTGGCGTCTCGCGCATCGTCGCCGCGGCGATCGAGCAGAACCATGACGCCGCAGGCATCATCTGGCCCGCGCCGATGGCACCGTGGCGCGTCGCAGTCTGCATGATCAATCCGAAGAACGATGCGAAGGTGAACGACGCGGCCGAAAGCCTGTACCGGGAGTTCGCCGACGCGGGTATCGAGGCGGTGCTCGACGATCGCGGACTGCGCCCGGGCGCAATGTTCGCCGACATCGAGCTGATCGGCATTCCGCATCGCGTCGTCATCTCCGAGCGCGGCCTCGCCGCCGGCACGTTCGAGTATCGTGGCCGACGCGACAGCGAAAGCCGTCAGTTGAGCCGGGAACAGGTCCTCGAGCTGGTACGCGGTTCGCAAGTTTCCGGATAGGACAGCCGGCGCCGCGTGTACGCCTGCGGATCAAACGCGGGCGATCGCGCAATCAGCCGTCCGCTATCAGCTGTCCTTGCCGCCGAGCCCGCGCAGGCGGCCGAAAAGGCCGCCATGGCGGCGCTGCAGCATCGCCAGCTCGCTCTTGCGGCGATCGGCGATCTTGAATTCCCAGCGCTGCTTGACCTTGTTGCGCTCCACCGTCGAACGTAGCTGCTCGCGGTAGTCCGTCGGCAGTTCTTCACGGAACAGATGATTTTCCTCGCGCGCGAGGTAACGGCCGATGTCGTCGAACAGCGTCTCGTTCAACTGCCCGAGTGAAACGGTCTTGAGCACTTCGCCGAGCATCTCGAAGTTCCTGAAACTCATCTTCAGCGACGTACCGTCGGCATCGGCGCGGAACGTCGCGACCAACGGGATACGCCCGCGCGCGCGAAACTTCGCCGAAAGAATTTCTCCCGCCGGGCCCTTCTTCGCGTCGAATACCTGACCGCTCAGGTTGTAGCGCTGGAACGTCGCCGACAGCGCCTTCACCTTGATGCCCTCGACCTCGACCAGTGCGGCATCGTTGAGAGCGATGCTGCAGCCGAAAGTCAGGCGGATTTCGTGCCCGTCCGCCTGCAACGATTGCGCGAGTTCGTAGTCGTGATCGCTGTGAGCGACGATCTCGCCGTATCCGGGCAGGTTGTAGATCCAGGGCTTCCCCGGCTTGAGCACCTTGAGGTTGGCGACGAGCTTCGTGAGGTAGTCGCCGAGCGCGGCCATGCGCGGCTCGATCTGCGTCTTGAAGAACTCTTCGCGCGCCGCCTTGCGCTGCTGCGCGCCGTCGGCCGTCGCTTTGCGCTTCTGTGCTTCGTTTTCGAGGTCGTCTAGCAAGCTCACCGTGGTTCCTCCTTGGCGCCCCTCGGACCTGCCACCGCCCGCGCCGATGACACGGTAGCGCGAGCGAAGCGTCACGACAAGACGGCGGCGCGGCTCCGCCGCACTTCGATCCCGGGCCAGGGACATGCGCCGCGGACCCGATGCGCGCTGGTTCCCGGAAATCATTTCTCCACGCGCAGCGCGGTTTATTTCCGCGATGGCCGGTGGCATGCTTCGCCGACACCCGAACCGCTCGCTCAGCGAGGCTCGACAATGGCAATCGATCTGAAAAGCTTGTCGCAGAGCCAGCTCAACGACCTGATTCAGCGCGCCCAATCGCGCAAGCAGGAGCTGACGAAGGAAAAAATCGGCAAGGTGCGCGAAAAGATCGTCGCCATGGCCAAAGCCGAGGGGTTCACGATCGATGAGTTGTTCGGCAGCCGCGGCGACCGCAAGACACGCCGACCGGCAAAAGCGAAATACTGCAATCCTGCGGACCGCGCACAGACCTGGTCGGGTCGCGGCAAGCGTCCGCGCTGGTTCTCGGCGGCGCTCGCTGCCGGCAAGAAGGAAAAGGACCTGACGATCTGATTCAGCATACCGCCCGACACGCGCGGTGCCGCAGCCCGTCGGCGCAGGAAACGGCCAAGCACGACCCAATCGCCTGTTCGCCTCAGGCCCGATGCCGGCGTCCGCGGACACGGACTGTCGATCTGCCATTGCGCTGGCGACGCCGGCGAGTAAACGTTCAGAGCGAACGCCGTGGCGCCACGAGCAGGTCGCCGAACATCAGGCCCGCGACAAGACAGGAGAGAATCGCCGCGACCGACACGGCCGTATTGATGCCGAGAAAGACGTCGTGCTCGGCGATCAGCGACAGGCTCAGATAGCCGACGCTGCCCGGCACGAGCAGGATGATGCCGGGCTCGCGCACGAGCGCGCCGGGGCGGTTGGTCCGCGCCGCATAGAAGTTGCTCAGCGCACCCATGATCAGGCCCGCGAGGAAAACGCCGAACGCGGGAGTGAAGATGCGACCGCCGTAGTTCGTGATCAGATAACCGAGCACCGCCGCCGCCATGACGAGGAGGAAATCTCGGCGCGCGGCGCGAAACAGGACCGCAAACGCGTAGGACGCCGCGAGCAATGCGATCCATTCCGCCCATGCGGGCACGGCCGCGAGTGCGGAGTCGGGCGGCACCAGTTGCAGTGTTTTGCACAACTGGTTCGCGACGATCGTGCCGAACGCGAGCTTGACGAGGGTCGTGACGGCGCCCGCGAAGCGCGCGGTGCCGGAAACGAGGTGCTGCGTCGACAGTTCGCGTGCCGCGGTCGTCAGGCTCATGCCGGGTAGCAAGCACGATGAGGCTCGCGAGGACGACCGATTTCAGTGTGAGCGGCGTGACGTAGAGGCTGATCAGCGTCGCGATGACCGTCGCCAGCAAGGCGCAAATCGCCTCGAGCGCATTGCGCAGGCGCGGGCTGCGTGTGCTGACCAACACGATCACGCCGACGACGAGTCCGATCACACCGGTCGCGGCGACGTCTGCCCAGGCGCTGTGCAGCAATGCGGCCAGCGCCGCAGAAACGAGTCCGTAGCTGGCGACTTCGAGCGCGCGCGCGTGCGAGCCGAGGCGGTCGCTTATCGTGTGCAGCAGGTGGAATCCCTGGTCGATGTTGAGCTTGCCCGCGGTCACCTGGTCCGCGATCTCGTTGACCTCGACGAGGTGGCGCAGGTCGATTTCGCCCGGCGAGAGGCGCATCACCTGCGTGAATTCGGCGAGCGGGTTCGAGTCGTCGCGGCCATCCGAGAATGACAGGATCAACGCCGTCGGGCTCGACCAGATCTCCGCTCTGAGGCACAGGCGCGCGCTGAGCTGATGGATCGCGCTTTCGAGCCGAGGTGCCGCCGTGCCGAACTGGTGCAGGCGCCGCGCAGTCTCGGCGACGAACGCGATGCGCCGGCGCAACTCCGTCGCGGCGCTCGCCCGGACCTCGGCGGGCAACGTGTCGAACGTTTCGGTCTTGGGCGACGTTTGCGGCATGCACTGAATGTTTGCGGACGACGGAGGCGAGATTATCGCCGATGCGTCACGCGCGCGAGCACACGCGCCTGAAGGTCAGATTGATGCGCGCCGGCACAGGTCGCGAAGTCTTGGGCAGATCGTGCCGATAGTGCCGCTGGGTCGTGCCGGCCATGCGCAGAAGGCTGCCCGACGGCAGCTCGAGCTCGAGACGCAGCTCGGGTCGCTTGCGATGGCGCAGGCGAAAGCGGCGGACACCGCCGAAACTGAAGGACAGGATCACCGGTGCGGGGCCGAGTTCGGCCTCGTCGTCGCTGTGCCAGCCCATCGAATCGTGACCGTCGCGATAGAGATTGCAGAGCACGCTGTTGCAGCCTTCTCCACATTGCGCAAAAAGATACCCGCGCAATTCGGACAGCGCCGGAGACCATGCACGCGGCACGAAGCGCGTGCCCGAGTAACGATAGACCGCGTCGGCGTCGCCGACCCACGAGGACATGCGCGGCGCGGCGACCTCGCGACCGAAAATGCGCAGGTGGTGGCGTTCCCATGCGATCTCGTCGTGCAAACGCGAGAACCAGTCGTTCGCTGCCGTCTCATCGCAGAACTGCGCCAGCCGCACGTCCGCGTCGGGCAGCTCGAACGTTTGCCAGCGCAGGGTCACTGCCCGATGGGATAGGTCGGCGTCGCGTCGAGGGCAGCAGCGCAGACCTCGGCCAGCTCGAGCAGGCGCAGGTCGGAACCGGGCGGGCCCATGAACTGCAGGCCGGTCGGCAGCCCGTCGCTCGTATTGCCCATCGGGATCGTCACGGCGGGGCAGCCCGAGAAATTCGCAAAGCAGGTGAAGTCGCCGCTGTTGTCCGGCACCGGGGACTCGAGCGGGAAGGCGGTCTGCGGCGTCGTCGGCGTGACGAGGACATCGATCTCGGCGAACAGCCGGCGCGACTCGACCACCGCCGCATCGAGCAGGCGATCGGCATCGGCGTAGTCGGTTGCCGACTTGCCGCGCGCATAGTCGAGCAGTTTGGCAAGTTCCCTGGAGACCGGGCGCGTCTTGTCGGCGAGCGCCGCCGCATGCGTGGCCAGCATTTCGGTCTCGATCACGAAGAACGCCGCCCGACGCGCACGCTGCAACGGAAAATCGCCGAAGTCGACGACGCGGCGATTGCCGATCTCGTGCTCCAGCGCCATCAACGCGCGCTCGAACGCCGCCGCGACGCCGGGTTCGGTTCCCCACGCGGCGAGATCGCCGAGCACGCCGACCCGGAGCTTGCCGGGCTCCCAGTCGGGCAACGCGAGGTCGACGCGACGGCGGCGCGAGCGTGCATCCCCCGGGTCGTGGCCGCGCAGCACGTGCAGCAGCACGCCGAGGTCGTCGACGCTGCGCGCGATCATCCCCACCGTGTCGAGGCGACGCGCCGCCGGCACCATGCCGTACGCGGAGATTTCGCCCGCAGTCGGCTTCAGCGCGAAGACACCACAGTAACTGGCGGGGATGCGGATCGAGCCGAGGCTGTCCGAACCGATCGCGGCCGTGCAGAGGCCTGCGGCGACCGCGACCGCGCAACCGCCCGAAGAGCCGCCCGCCTGGTAGCCGTGGCGTGCGGGATTGTGCGCATCGCCTGTGTGCGGATTGGCGCTCGACGCGCCGAGGCTGGCCTCGGAGGCCTGCGCCTTGCCGAGGATGACGGCACCGGCCCCGCGCAACTTCTCGACGACATGCGCGTCGCGCGCTGCAGGCGACATCGGCGCAGGCAGCCCCACGCCTGTCGGCAGGCCGGCGACGTCGAAATTGTCCTTGATCGCCACGGGCACGCCGTCCAGTCGGCCGAACTTGCCGCCGGCCCGACGGGCTTCTGCCGCCTGCGCTTCGGCAGAAGCCGCGGCGCTGACATGGACGTAGGCGTTGAGTCGCGGATTGTCGGCGGCGATCGCGTCGAGATAGGCCTGCGTCAGCCCCTCTGCGGCGATCCTGCCGCTCGCGAGCCAGTGCAGGGTTTGGCACAGGCTCGCACCGCGTAGCGCGCGCGCGCCGGCGGCGGCAACATGTCTTCGGCGAGGTCCACTCGATTCTCTGCGCTACTCATCGCTACTCCTGCGTGACGTCCAATTATGGCCCACCTGAGTTCGTTGCGGCCAAGTGCGAGCGCACAATTGCCGCAAGGCGATCGAAGTCGCAAAATGGCGGACGCCTCCGAATGCGCCCCTGGGCCCACGTATTGCGCTGGCCTTCGAGCCAGATGCGCTCCCGTGACCGGGGAACACGCGGGTATGCGCGTGTAAAATCCGTCTTCGCTCGCGCCCGCATTTCGCAGGTTTTGCGATCGAGCCCACTTGCCACACCGGACCCACCCGATGAGCCAGACAGAAGCAGCGATCGAACACGATGTCATGGAATACGACGTCGTCACCGTGGGCGCCGGCCCGGCGGGGCTCGCGTTTCGCGATACGGCTCAAGCAGCTCAAGCCCGACATCCGCGTCTGCGTGATCGAAAAGGCCTCGACGATCGGCGCGCAGATCCTCTCGGGCGCCGTGATCGAACCGCAGCCACTCAACGAGCTGCTGCCCGAGTGGGGCAAGTCCCCACCGCCGATCTGCGTGCCGGTGACGCAGGACGAAATCTGGTGGCTGCGCGACCACGATGCGCGGGACGAAACTGCCGGTCACGCCGCCGCAGATGCACAACCACGGCAATTTCATCGTCTCGCTGGGGGCGCTGTGCGCGTGGCTTGCGCCGCAGGCCGAGGCGCTGGGTGTCGAGATCTATCCGGGTTTCGCGGCCGCCGAACCGCTGTACGACAGTGCGGGGGCCGTGCGCGGCGTGCGCATCGGCGACATGGGCGTGGCCAAGGACGGATCGCACAAGCCCGGCTACACGCAGGGCATCGACATCGTCGCGCCGATCACGGTGCTCGCCGAGGGCTGCCGCGGACACCTGTCCAAGCAGCTGATCGCGAAGTACCGGCTCGATGCGGACAGCGATCCGCAGACCTACGGCATCGGCATCAAGGAACTCTGGCAACTGCCGGCGGGGCGCGTCACCCCGGGCAAGGTCGTGCACACGCTCGGCTGGCCGCTCGACAACGCGCACTTATGGCGGCAGTTTTCTCTATCACCTCGACAAGGATCGCGTCGCGATCGGGTTCGTCACCGGACTCGACTATGCCGACACGATGCTGTCGCCGTTCGAAGCGTTCCAGCAACTCAAGCACCATCCGACGATCAAGCCGCTGCTCGAAGGCGGCAACATCGTCTCGGCGGGTGCGCGCGCCATTGTGGAAGGCGGCTGGCAGTCGCTGCCGAAGGTGCGAGATGCCTGGCGCGATGCTGATCGGCGACAGCGCGGGACTCGTCAACGTGCCGAAGATCAAGGGGACGCACCAGGCGATCCGCTCGGGCATGCTCGCCGCGGAACACGTCGTCGCGGCGGGCAAATCCGAAGGCTGGGACGCGAAGCTGCGCGGCTCGGTCGTCATGAGCGAACTGAAGAAAGTGCGCAACATCCGCCCGGGTTTCAACAAGGGGCTCTGGCTCGGCCTCGCCAATGCAGGCTGGGAGACGATTACCGCCGGCCTGTCGCCGTGGACGCTGAAGAATCACGCGGACTATTCGTCGCTCGCGAAGATCGGCCGTACGAGGCGTCGAAGCAGGATTACGTCGAACGCACTCTCGCGCCACGCGACCGCCTCGCAGAAGTATACTTTGCCGCAACCGAGCACGACGAAGATCAGCCCGTGCATCTGCATGTCGCGGATACCGATGTCTGCGTGACGAAATGCGCAGCCGAATACCAGAACCCCTGCACGCGCTTCTGCCCCGCCGGCGTCTACGAAATCGTCGCCGACGCCGGCACACCCACAGGCAAGCGACTGCAGATCAACTCTGCCAACTGCGTGCACTGCAAGACCTGCGACATCAAGGATCCGTACCAGATCATCAACTGGGTGACGCCGGAGGGTGGGTCGGGGCCGAACTATCAGAATTTGTAGATTTGCTCGCTGTCTTCCTGTTGCCAGTTGCTCGCGCGCTGCGCTCTTGAAGTCGTGCTTCTCGTCATCTCGGCAAACGCGGGGACCGCTCCTCGCTCGTCATCCCCGCGTTCGCGGGAATGACGGAATAGGGTTGACCTCCCCTTCGCGGAAATGACGAGCCGAAAGAAGCGCGTCCGCGGTCGCGGGAATGACGAGACAGGGGACCGGCATATGCGAGCGCGGTCGCGCCAAGCCCCACCTCACCGACGAGAACGCGCCCCCGAAGAACCTGTGTGAGCCGCGAAACTACTTGGAAGCTGCAGCGGCCGGCCGCGGATTGCGCCGAGATCGCACCTTCGTGCGCGGATCGAACTGCACCCCGAGCACCGCGTTGCAATGGATGCAGCTGAAACTCATGCAGCGTGCCTTGCTTTCGCCGTCGATCAGGCCGACCACGTCGTTGACACTGACGTGCAAGGCCGGCTTGCCGCACTTCGGGCATTTCCCCTGGTTGACCATGTCCGCTCCTCTGAGCTTGCAGTACCTCGGAACCTCCACTTCACGCCCACGATATCGCACTTCCGGCGGTGCCGAAAGGCGAAGTCCGCGGCACGCACGGCGAGGCTATCTGCGGCACTGTGCCAGGGGCAGAACGACGACCTGGGCAACGTCGCCAGTGCGCGGACTCTGTACGAATGCAACCAGCATCGCATCCTCGAGATTCATGTCGGACGGAATCGGCAGATCGATACTCGCCCGCGCGAGCGGCAGCGGCCCCGAGAACGCACGCACGACATGATCGTGCTTGAGCAGGGTCCCGCGATTCTCGCCGGCGCGCACCTGCGTCGCGAGGCCATCCTCGACCAGCGCGATGTAGCTGCGATATCCGTCGAATTGCTGTCCGGCCATCGGGCGCGCTGTCGATTCCGCGTGTACATGCCCGGCTCCCGTATCGATGCTCAGGTGCATCGCAACGTTCGCCTGTGCAGGCGGCGCCAGATGCCCGCTGCGATACCAGCTGCTCCAGTTGCGGCCGTCGAGCACGACCTGTGGTGTGAATACGGAGGTACCTCCGTCGCGGCGCGCGTGCTCGTTCTGCCGCGCCGTATAGCGCGAGTCGGAAAAGCGGTCCTTCCAGCCGAGGTCGTCCCAGTAGTCGACGTGGAATTCGAGCGGCACGACGTCGGCGCCAGTGTGCAGCGTGCGCAGCCAGCTCTCGGCCGGCGGACAGCTGCTGCAACCTTCGCTCGAATACAGTTCCACGAGATGCGGCCGCGCCGGCGCCGAGTCGGCGACACAGGCGGCACGGACGGTGGGGCACGCGCAGAGAAGCGCGCTGGCGACGGCGGCGGTGAAGACGGCTTTGCGACGAGACATGGCAACGGGACGAATCGGCATGCCTATTCGACGCATATGTAGTGCAATTCCTTTCAGCGACCTGTCCGATCGTAGGGGCGCGATTCATCGCGCCCGTGCGGATATCTACAAAAGCCGGGTTCGATGAATCGAACCCCTACGAAATTTTCCGCGTGCTCACAGCAGTATGGCAGCGAAGAATGCCCCTATCCGAACGAGCCTGCTGCAGAAACGAAAAGCGGGCGCACTAGGCGCCCGCTCTTGAAGCCCGCTCCGACCGGCGCGGGCGTGAACGCGCAAGGGTTACTCCCAATGACCGCGCTCGTGGTGCCACTTGTCGCCGTGCTGTTCCCAGCGATCAGCGACCCAATGGTGACCCGGGCGCTCGTGTTCCCAGCGGCCCTCGACCCACTCGTGCTTGTTGCCGCGATAGTCCCAATAACCGTTGATCCAGACGTAGCCCGGACGAGGTGCAGGAACCACTTCGGTGCGCAACGCAGGCGGCGCGATATTGATGTCCACATCGACGCCCGCAAACGTCACGACGGGGGCGAAAGTCGAGCCGACCGCGATAGCGGCGCAAAGTAGCGTAGTTTTTATCGACATATTTCCTCCTGGAGAACGAGAAAGTCTTCGGCGCAAAGAAGCGACCATCCGTCTTCGCTTGCGTGGAAACCAACATAGGCGCGCGTCGATGAACGTCCTTCTAACTAAGGCAGCTGCGTCACGGCGCGCTCAGGACACATTCATCGATGTAATCCGTTTGCAAAGCATGGCATTCGGCTATGCTTGCGGAATTGCACGAATCGTCTGCCTCATGTCTCGAATTGCATTGGTAACGGCGCGCGCCGCGCGCGATCTCGATGAAGATCTGCCGCCACTCGTCGCAGCGCTGCGGGAAGGCCAAACGGAATTCCAGGTGGTCGACTGGGACGACGCCGAGGCCGACTGGTCGCAGTTCGATCTCGCCGTGCTGCGCTCGACCTGGGACTACACGTCGCGCCTGCCCGAATTCCTCGCCTGGGCCGATCGCGCCGGTCACGCGACGCGGCTCGTCAATCCCCTCGACGTGATCCGCTGGAACACCGACAAACACTATCTCGGCGATCTCGCGCGCGCGGGTGTCGCCTCCGTGCCGAGTCATTTCATCGAGCCGGGTGAAGATGCGGCGCATCTGCTCGATCGATTCCTCGTCGCGCACGCCTCGGACGAGTTCGTCGTCAAGCCGAGCGTCGGCGCGGGCTCTCGCGATGCGCAGCGCTACGGCCGCGCGGAACTCGCCGATGCGATCGGGCATGCGCGTCGCCTGCTCGAAGCTGGCCGCAGCGTGCTGTTGCAGCCCTATCTCGCCCGCGTCGACGACCACGGCGAGACGGCGCTCGTCTATTTCGATGGCGTGTTCAGCCACGCGATCCGCAAGGGGCCCTTGCTGCGGCGTGGCGAAGGGCCGACCCGCGCGCTATTCGCAGCCGAGCACATCACGCCGCGCGTCCCGACCGCCGATGAACTGCGCGTCGCCGCATCGGCGCTCGCCGCGATCCCGTTCGTGACGCCGCTGCTGTATGCGCGTGTCGACCTGATCCGTGACGGCACCGATTCGCCGTGCGTGCTCGAACTCGAACTCACCGAGCCGTCGCTGTTTTTCGCGCACGGCGATGGCGCTGTACAGCGTTTCGTGCAGGCGATCGCGACGCGCATCCAGCCCTAGTCGCGACCCGCTGGCGGAGGCGGGCGGCGCCCTTCGCCAGTCACCGACTCGCGTCGCCGGACCTCCGCTCCCTGCGCTGAAAATACGCTGCTTCATTACATTCGTTTACTGCCAGTCGGTAAACGCCGACCGTGCGCGGACGTTCTAGTGGTCATAGCAACACTCCCCCTTCCACTGGAGAAGCACATGATCCGTCTCACCAAGCTCGCGATCGCCCTGTCGAGCGCGCTGCTTTCCGTCGCCGCGCTCGCACAGACGGCGGCTCCCACCACCGACCCGATGCCGCGCGGACACCACGGCATGTCCGAGCATGCGCTGAAGAAACTCGATACCGACGGCGATGGCCGCGTCTCGCTCGACGAGTACCTCGCCGGCGCCAGCGCGCGCTTCAAGGAAGCTGACGCGAACAACGCCGGAATGCTCTCGGCCGCACAGCTGGCTTCTTCGCCGCAGGCACAGCGGCACAACCAGCGCAGCGCCGACAGGCTCGTCAACCGGCTCGACACCGCGCACAAGGGCTATGTCACGTCCGACGATTTCGTCGCCGAGGCACAGAAACGCTTCGCCCGTCTCGATCCGCAGGGCACGGGCAAGGTCACGCTCGAGCAGTTCAGCGCGGCACCCGCGGCGCGCTTCGGCCACGCGGCGTTCGCGCCGGCGAGCACCGATGCGGTCGCAGCGACCGGCAAGGACAAGCGCGCGGCATTCCGCCAGCAGTTCGCGCAGGCCGAGTTCGCCAGGCTCGACACGAACGGCGACGGCGTCGTGACGCAGGCCGAATTCACGACAGCCGCGAAGAGCCGCTTCGCCGCGATGGACACGCAGAACAGCGGCAAGCTGACGGCGCAGCAGATCGCCACCTCGGCGGTCGCGCAGAAACGCGACCTCGAGTTCGCCCAGCACGTCGTCAAGAAGCTCGACACGAATGGCGACGGTGTCGTTTCCCTCGACGAATACCTCGCCGGCGCGAAGACACGCTTCAGCCGTCTCGACAAGAACGGGCGACGGCTATCTCGACGTGAACGACGGCGGCGGCCACCGCCGGTCGCACGGCAAGGACGCGCAACCCACGAGCTGACGAATCGCTTCATGTGGTGACCCCGCTTGGGGGCTGCTCCTCTCCTGTCGCAGCCCCCTTTTTTTTGCGTCCGCGCGACGGTCGCGCCCGTTCACGCCGTTCTGCCCGCCCTTCGTCGCCCGATTCCGCGTTTCGTCGCCTCGCGGAACACATTGTCCGTGCGTGCGGCTATTCTGCCCGCACCTCGGAACGGTCGCTCGAATCACCATGGCCAGCCTGCTCTTCATCGTACGCACCGCGATCGCCTGGTCGCTTGCTGCGCTCGGCGCAACGGCGCTCTGGCACGCAGTGGGTTTCCCGCGCATCGCGCCGCTCAACTGGTTGTTCGTCGTCATCGTCATCGCTTTCACGGCGGCCAAAGTCGTGCATGCGATCGCGCATCTGCGCCGCGTGCAACTGATCACCGGCAACATCGACGCCGATGCGCTGAGCCATCGCCAGCGCCGCCAGATCGAGATGCCGTGCGGGCAGGCAGAGGCGTTCGCGATCGTCGAGGCGGCGATCCGCCAGCTGCCGAACGTGAGCCTCGTCGAAAGCACACGCGAAGGCCTGCGCATCCGCGCGCGCACCGTGCGTGAGCTGCCACCCGGGTCTTATCGCTTGCGGAACCTCGATTTCAGCTTTCTGATCGTGCGCAGCCACCAGGTGCTCGCGACGATCGTTGCGGGCGCGGAGACGAGCAGCGTCACGCTGATCTGCGAGCCCGACGGCGGCGTCTGGAGCGACTGGTTCCAGTTCGACGACGGCAGCACGCTCGAAAATGCCGAAACACTGACGCGCACGATCACGCAACGCATCGCCGAACGGCGGCGCGACGAACAGGCAAGCGCTCGCCAGACCAGTACGGAAAAGGAACTCGCGGTCGCCAAGCTCAGCCTGCTGCACGCCCAGGTCGAACCGCACTTTCTGTACAACACGCTCGCGAGTGCGCAGATTCTCACGCGCAGCGATCCGGCGCGTGCGGACGAAATGCTCGGCAATCTCATCTCTTACCTGCGCCACTCGCTGCCGCGCGCGGAGAATTCGCTATCGACGCTCGGCGACGAGATCGAGCGCTCGCGCGCCTATCTCGAGATCCTGCGGATCCGCATGGGCGACCGCCTGAATCTCAAGATCGAGGCACCCGAGAACCTCAACTCGATCGCGTTCCCGGCCATGATGCTGCAGACGCTCGTCGAGAACGCGATCAAGCATGGCCTCGAGCCGAAGTATGGCGGCGGCTCGATCTGGATCATCGCGCGCGCCGACGGCGGGGAACTCAAGGTCACCGTCGCCGACGACGGACTCGGTCTCAACACGCAATCGAGCGGCACCGGCATCGGCTTGAAGAATCTGCGCGAGCGCCTGCGTCTCGCCTACGCCGATGCGGCTTCGTTCGCGATCGTCGCCAACTTCCCCAACGGCGTTGCGGCGACGATCACGGTTCCGCTGCCCGCCGGCGAGGACAAGAAATGACCACCTGCGTCGTCGCCGAAGACGAAGCGCTGCTGCGCGAATCGCTCGTCGCGCTGCTGCATGAGGCATGGCCGGAACTCGACATCGTCGCCGAGTGCGAGGACGGCGGCGGTGCGCTCGAAGCGATCGCGGAGCATCGGCCCGACGTGGCATTTCTCGACATCCGCATGCCGGGCATGACCGGGCTCGAAGTCGCGGCCGCGGCCGCGGAGGCGAGCCCTGCGTCGCAGATCGTCTTCGTCACCGCGTACAACCAGTACGCGATCGACGCGTTCGAGAAAGGCGCGGTCGACTACCTGCTCAAGCCCGTGGCACGCGACCGGCTCGTCGCGACCGTTCGCCGCGTGCAGGCGCGGGCGGCCGCGGGAGCCCAGGACCCGGCGGCGCTCGCCGCACTGATCCGCCAGCTCGGCGCGGCGCTGCCTCGCAGCACCGCCGAACCGCTGGCCTGGATCACCGCGAGCACGGGCAAGGAGACGCGCCTGATCCTGGTCGACGATGTCGTCTACTTCCACGCCGACAACAAATACACGGTCGTCGTGACCGCGGACGGCGAGGCGCTGCTGCGCAAGCCGATTCGCGAGCTGCTCGACCTGCTCGATCCCGCCGTTTTCAAGCAGATCCATCGCTCGACCATCGTCAATCTCAAGGCGATCGCCTCGATCGTCCGCGACGAGACGGGCCGGGGCACGGTCAGATTGAAGAAACGGCAGGAAACACTGACTGTCAGTCAGGCATTCATGCCGCTGTTCCGTTCGATGTAACCGCTCATGCGTGTCGCTCATACCTGCCCGCTCATACGTGCCGCTCTTACCTGAAGGAAACGTCATGCGTACCGCGATTCTTCTGGCATCCCTGCTCTGCTTGGCTGGCTGCAACTACGCGCCGAGCACGTCGATCACGACGACCACGGTCAATGGTGCCGATGTGCTGCACTCCGAGGTCAGCGTTCAGGCGCCCGGCAGCGCGACCTTCGAATGCGCGCAGAGCGCGACCGGCAGCTGCAACTACGCGGTATTCACGAACGACTGCACGACCGCGAAAGACGCGAGCACGACCACCTGCACGACGCGCGTCCTTAACCGCTTCACGCTGGCCAAAGGCGAATCGAAGCGCGTCGCAGGCCTGCCCTCCGACTTCCGGCATTGCGTCAAGCAGGATCGCGAGCCTTCCGTGCCGGGCTGCATCGATTAACAGCACGACGAACCGGGGCCTGGCCGCTCGGGCTGTCGGGCAAACCCGCAACGCGACGCCTCGCCCTTCCGCTGCGGCCGTCGTGGACTCCGGCGGCAAACACGCGTCGATTTCGAAACTTCGACGGGCCGAGAAAGCCCGGCCTGCAGGCCACGCGACCCCTGCAATCGGCTAGAATTGCGCTCCCCCTTGCGCCTGCCGCCCCCCGGAAATCGCACTGCATGAAAATTCTGGTCGGCTACAAGCGCGTCGTCGATTACAACGTCCGCATCCAGGTCAAGCCGGATGGCTCGGGCGTCGTCACCGAAGGCGTGAAACTCTCGGCCAACCCGTTCGACGACATCGCGCTCGAAGAAGCGCTGCGTCTGCGCGAGAAGGGCGTCGCGACCGAAGTCGTCGTCGCCACGATCGGCCCGGCCGACGCCCAGGCGCATCTGCGCAACGGCCTGGCGATGGGCGCGAATCGCGCGATCCACGTCGTCACCGCGCGACGCCGTCCAGCCGCTGACCGCGGCGCGCGCGCTGCTCAAGCTGATCGAGAAGGAGCAGCCGCAGACTCGTCATCCTCGGCAAGCAGGCGATCGACGACGACTGCAACCAGACCGGCCAGATGCTCGCCGCGCTGTGGAACCGGCCGCAGGCGACGTTCGCGTCGAAGGTCGAGGTCAACGGCGACAGTCGCGCGCGTGACGCGCGAGGTCGACGCCGGTCTCGAGACGATCGAAGTCGACCTGCCGGCCGTGATCACGACCGACCTGCGCCTCAACGAGCCGCGCTTCATCAAGCTGCCGGACATCATGAAGGCCAAGTCCAAGCCGCTCGAGACGATCGAGTTCGCCGATCTCGGCGTCGAATCGGGCGATCATCTGAAGACGACGAAATATGCGCTCGCCGGCGAAGCGCAGCAAGGGCGTGATGGTCAAGGACGCGGCCGAACTCGTCGCGGCGCTGAAGACGAAGGGACTGCTGTAGTTGCCCGTCGTTCCCGCGGAAGCGGGAACCCAGCGACTTATCTCGCAGAAGCAAGGCACTGGATGACCAGCCATTCGGCTGTTGAGAACCCCGCTTCCGCGGGAATGACGAACAAGATGAATTCCTGCTTGGCGCGGGAATGACGAAAGCGGAGTGAACATCATGTCCAAGATTCTGATCGTCGCCGAGCACCTCAACGGCAAGCTCAATTCCAGCACCGCGCGCTGCGTGACCTGTGCGCGCGACCTGAAGGCCGATGCGATCGACGTGCTGGTGCTCGCCGACGCGCCGGACGCGATCGCTGCCGAAGCCGCGAAAATCGACGGCGTGACCAGGGTGCTCACGGCGGCGAACGCCGGCCAATGCGCATCCGCTCGCCGCGGTCTACGCACCGCAGGTCGTCGCCGCGGCGAAGAACGGCTACACGCACGTGTTCGCGCCGTCGACGACGTTCGGCAAGGATGTCGTGCCGCGCGTCGCCGCGCTGCTCGGCGTCGCGCAGGTCAGCGACATCATGAAGGTCGACGACGCGCACACGTTCCAGCGACCGATCTACGCCGGCAACGCGATCGTCACGGTGCAGGCGCCGGCCGGACCAGACGCTGGTCGCGACCGTGCGCACCGCGTCGTATGCCGCCGCGGGCGACGGCGCCGCGAGCGCGCCGATCGAGGCGTTGAGTCTTGCTGCCGAACTGCCGACGCATACGCGCTTCGTCGAACTCGCCGCAGGGCAAGAGCGACCGCCCCGACCTGCAGAGCGCCGCGCGCGTCGTCTCCGGGCGGCCGCGGCGTCGGTTCGGCCGAGAACTTCGCGGTCATCTTCAAGCTCGCCGACAAACTCGGCGCGGCGGTCGGCGCGTCGCGCGCGGCGGTCGACGCCGGCTACGTGCCGAGCGACCTGCAGGTCGGCCAGACCGGCAAGATCATCGCGCCCGAGCTGTACATGGCGATCGGCATTTCCGGCGCGATCCAGCACCTGACCGGGATCAAGGACGCCGGCACGATCGTCGCGATCAACAAGGACGGCGAAGCGCCGATCTTCGAGATCGCCGACATCGGCCTCGTCGGCGACCTGTTCAAGATCATCCCCGAGCTCGAGCAGGCGCTGGCCTGACGAGCACGACCGGCGCCGGCGCAAACCCGCCGCAGACTCGGTCCGCATCGGGCGGCGCGGCTTGGGGAATGCGGGGCGTCGAATTCCTCCCGCGCTTCCTCGGCGCGCACGCGATCGCGGATGGTCGCCGCAGGCTGCTCGCGTTGCGGGATGCGGCAGCGTGCCACGGCGTCCTGGCACCGCCGATTCGCTCTCTTTCATGCGCATCCCGTGAAAAGCGCAATGTATTCAATGGTGACGCAGCCGGAATATCAGCCGCCCAATGCGGCGAACGAGCACGGCGACCGGTTATAATTGCGCCGGGGGTAGAATTTTTTGTCGTCGCGAGGGAACACCGCGTGAATATCGTCCAGCCTATCTGGGAACCCAGCAAGGAACGCATCGAGCGCGCGAATCTCTCCCGTTTCATCCGTTTCGTCGGCCAGGCGCATCGCTTCCAGGTCGAGGACTACCAGAGTCTCTACGAATTCTCGATCCACCACCCGGAACAGTTCTGGCGCGCGGTCTGGGAATTCTGCGGCATCCGCGCGACCGGCGACTTCGAAGAGGTGCTCGTCGACGGCGACAAGATGCCGGGCGCGCGCTGGTTCCCTGACGTGCGGCTCAACTTCGCGCAGAACCTGCTGCGCCACAAGGATGAGCGCATCGCGCTGATCGCGCGCAACGAATGGGGGCACAAGCGCGAGATTACAGCTATGCGCAGCTGCACGAGATCGTCGGCAAGCTCGCGCACGCGCTGCGCGAAGCCGGGGTCAGGGCGGGCGACCGCGTCGCCGGCTTCCTGCCGAATATTCCCGAGACCGTGATCGCGATGCTCGCGACGACGTCGCTCGGCGCCGTCTGGTCGTCGTGCTCGCCCGATTTCGGCATCAACGGCGTCGTCGACCGCTTCGGCCAGATCGCCCCGAAAGTGCTGTTCACGGCCGACGCCTACGGCTACGGCGGCAAGCGCTTCGACTGCCTGGCGAAGATTCGCGACGTGCTCGAGAAGATCCCGAGCGTCGAAAAGCTCGTCGTCATCCCGTACAGCGGCGACGAACTCAATCTCGAAGGCATCGCCAATGCGGTCGCCTGGGACGACTTTGTCGGCGACGAACCGCACGAGATCGAGTTCGTGCAGACCGCGTTCGACCATCCGCTGTACGTCATGTACTCGTCGGGCACGACCGGCGTGCCGAAGTGCATCGTGCACGGCGCAGGCGGCACGCTGATCCAGCACCTGAAGGAACTCGTACTGCACACCGACCTCAAGCGCGAAGACCGCATCTTCTACTACACCACCTGCGGCTGGATGATGTGGAACTGGCTCGTGTCGAGCCTCGCGGTCGGCGCGACGGTCGTGCTCTACGACGGTTCGCCGTTCCATCCCGACGGCCGCGTGCTGTGGGACCTGATCGACGAGGTCGGCATCAGCGTGTTCGGCACGAGCGCGAAATGGATCGCCGCGATCGAGAAAGCCGGCATCAAGCCGCGCGAGTCGCACAAGCTGCTGACGTTGAAGACGATTCTGTCGACCGGCTCGCCGCTCTCCGACGAAAGTTTCGAATTCGTCTACCGCGACGTGAAGGAGCGCGTGCTGCTGTCGTCGATTTCGGGCGGCACCGACATCGTGTCGTGTTTCGCGCTCGGCAACCCGCTGCTGCCGGTGTATCGCGGCGAGCTGCAGTGCCGCGGCCTCGGCCTCAAGGTCGAGATCCTCGACGACGACGGCAAGCCGTTGCGCGAGGAAAAAGGCGAGCTCGCGTGCACCGCGCCGTTCCCGTGCATGCCGATCGGCTTCTGGAACGACGGCGACGGCAGCAAGTACAAGACCGCCTACTTCAGCAAAGTCGAAAACGTCTGGTGCCACGGCGACCACGCGCTGCTGACCGCACACGATGGCATCGTCATCTACGGCCGCTCCGACGCGGTGCTGAACCCGGGCGGCGTGCGCATCGGCACCGCGGAAATCTACCGCCAGGTCGAGCAGCTGCCCGAAGTCCTCGAATCGATCGCGGTCGGCCAGGACTGGGACAGCGACGTGCGCGTGATCCTGTTCGTGCGCCTGCGCGAAGGCATCTCGCTCGACGACAAACTGCGCGAACGCATCCGCCGGCAGATCCGCGACAACACGACGCCGCGGCACGTGCCGGCGAAGATACTCGAGGTCGCCGACATTCCGCGCACGATCTCGGGAAAGATCACCGAACTCGCGGTGCGCGAGACGATCCACGGACGGCCCGTCAAGAACACCGACGCACTCGCCAATCCGCAGGCGCTCGCCTGTTTCCAGGACCTGGCCGAGCTGCGGAGTTGAATTCAAGTCTTACGTTTCTTCGCAATACGACTACGGTGCAGCCGCGCCAATTCGTCTATGGACCGTTATCTTTCCCATGCGCCTGCACCTTCTCGAACTGATCTGGTTTTCCACCTACGCTGAACTCCGAGCCGAACGTGCGCGGTCGTATCTTGGTTTTTTATGGTGGCTGCTCGATCCTGTTCTGCAGATGGGCATCTACTACCTCGTGTTTTCGGTCATCCTGAAAACCGCCAAACCCGACTACCTGCCGTTCCTGCTGATCGGCCTGACCGTCTGGCAATGGTTCAAGTCGTGCGTCAGCCACGGCGGCTACGCGATCTGGCAGAACCTCCCGGTGATCCGCCAGGTGAAGCTGCCCGCGATGGTATTTCCGAGCGTGCAGATCCTCGCCGATACGGTGAAGTTCCTTTTCATCCTGGCGCTGCTTCTCGTCATTCTCTGGTTCGCCGGCTATCCGCCCAACGCCGCGTACGCGGCGCTGCCGCTGGTCTTGGTCCTGATTCTGCTGTTCGCTGCTGCCTGCGGTTATTTCAGTTGCGTCGCTGATGCCGCTTATTGCCTGATCTGCGCTTCGTGATCGAGCAGATCCTTTTCATCTTCATGTTCGTTTCCGGCATCGTTTTTTCGGTGCAGGACGTGGCGCCGCCGCTGCGAGACTGGCTGAGTCTCAATCCGATGCTCGCGCTCGTCGATGCTGTGCGCGGCATACTCATGCACGGCCAATGGCCTGACTGGATCGCTTTGCTGCGCGTGAGCGTGATTTCACCGACGCTCTTTCTGGTCTCCCTGTACGTAATTCATCGTCTGACCCCTCGCTACGTCAAATTGGCCGGCTGAAAATGAGCGAGCATCTCGTCACACTGGACAGCGTCGGCATCGCCTTCGACATGCGCCTGCGCATCGGCGGTTCGCGCTTCTGGGCGCTCGAAGACGTGAGCCTGACACTCAGTCGCGGCGACCGCCTCGGCATCATCGGGCGCAACGGCGCCGGCAAGAGCACCCTGCTGCGCGTGATCGCAGACATCCTTGCGCCCGATCGCGGACGCGTCACGCGCACCAAGGCGAGCTGCCAGTTGCTCTCGCTCGCGCTCGGCTTCCTGCCGCACCTGTCGGGCCGCGACAACGCGATTCTCTCGGGGCTCATGCTCGGACTGCACGCAACGCGAAATCGAACAGCGTCTGCCGCAGATTCTCGAATTCTCCGAACTCGGCGATTTCTTCGAAGAACCGATTTCGACCTACTCGACCGGCATGGTGCTCGCGGCTCGGTTTCTCGGTTGCAATGCAGGTCGATCCGGACATCCTGCTGATCGACGAGGTGCTCGCCGTCGGCGATGCGGAGTTCCGCGAGAAATCCGGCAGCCACGCTGCGCGAGCGCATCCACAGCGGCTGCACCGTCGTCTTCGTCTCGCACGACGAAAGCGCAGTGCGGCAGATCTGCACGCATGCGGTATGGATCGAACACGGCCGCAGCCTCATGCACGGCGCCGTCGACGAGGTATTCGCGGCGTACCACCTTGCGCGCGCATACGCCGATCGCGACAGATGCAGCGGCATGAGTGAAACAATGGCGATGGATACGGTGCGGGCGCGCGACATTACCCCGATTTGCGTCGATCTCGATGGCACGCTGATCCGTTCGGACCTGCTGCTCGAGTCCGCGCTGGCGCTGTTGCGCCGGAATCCCGCTGTATGTGTTGCGCATTCGGCTGCGTGGCTGCTGCGCGGCAAGGCCGCGCTCAAGCACGAGATCGCGACAGCGCACCGAGATCGACGTCGAGCTTGCTGCCGTACGAGCCGCGCGTCGTCGAGTGGCTGCGTGGCGAGGCGGCGCACCGTCGGCGAGTGCTGTGCACCGCGTCGGATCAGGAAATTCGCCGACGCGGTGGCTGCGCACGTCGGCGGCTTCGACGATGTGCTCGCGAGCGACGGCAGAGCGCAATCTCGCCGGCGCGACACAAGGCGACAGGCGTTCGCGAACGCTTCGGCGAACGCGGCTTCGACTACGCCGGCAACGCGGCGCCCGACCTCGCCGTCTGGCGGCACGCACGCCGCGCGATCGTCGTCAACGCCTCGCCCGCGCTTGAACGACCGCGCGGCGCAGGTAACGCGAGATCGAGCGCGTTTTCGACACGCCAGGCGAGCGGCGTTCGTCCGTGGATCAAGGCGCTGCGTCTGCATCAGTGGCTGAAGAATCTGCTCGTCGTTCCTGCCGCTGCTGGCCTCGCACCGCTGCGTTCGATGGCGACGCGGTGCGTGCTGTCGCTTCTCGCTTTCGTCATGTTTCGGCCTGTGCGCGTCGGGCGTCTACCTGCTCAACGACCTGCTCGACCTCGAAGCCGACCGCGCCCATCCGCGCAAGCGCCTGCGCCCGTTCGCCGCGGGCACGCTGCCGTTGACGGCCGGGCTAATGCTGGCGCCGTTGCTCACGCTGGCGGCGTTCGCGCTCGCACTGTTCGTCGGACCGCGCTTCGCGCTCGTGCTGTTCGGCTACTACGTGCTCACGCTCGGCTACTCGTTCGGAGTCAAGCGCATCGCGATGCTCGACATGGTCGTGCTCGCGGGGCTCTACACCGTGCGCATCGTCGCTGGCACGGTCGCGATCCAGGCCGCCCTGTCATTCTGGCTGCTCGCGTTCTCGATGTTCCTGTTCCTGAGCCTCGCAATGGTCAAGCGCTATACCGAATTGCGCCTGCTGCTGCTGCAGGGTCGCAACCACGCCGGAGGACGCGGCTACCAGGTCGACGACCTGCAGCTGATCCAGTCTCTCGGCGGCGCGAGCGGCTACCTCGCCGTGCTCGTGCTCGCGCTGTACATCAACAGCACCGCGAGTGAGGTCCTGTACCGGCACCAGCAGGTGCTCTGGCTGCTCTGCCCGGTGCTGCTCTACTGGGTCAGCCGCGTCTGGCTGATCGCGCACCGCGGCGCGATGCACGACGATCCCGTCGTGTTCGCGCTGACCGACGGCGTGAGCCGCGTCGTGCTCGCGATCTGCGCCGCTGTCGTCATCGGAGCGATCTGATGCCCGCGGCCGGTTCGTCCTGGGGACGCTATCCGCGAGCGCAGCAGAAGATCGCGCCGCTACATTGGCGCGACGAAGCGCTGCCGCACGGCGAGGGCTCGATGCTGCCGTACGGCAACGGTCGCAGCTACGGCGATGTCTGCCTCAACGACGGCGGCACGCTGCTCGCGGCGCGCGGGCTCGACCGCTACATCGATTTCGACGCCGAACGCGGCATCCTGCGCTGCGAGGCCGGCGTGCTGTTCTCGGAGATCCTCGACCTGATCGTGCCAAAGGGCTGGTTCCTGCCGGTGACGCCGGGCACGCGCTACGTCACGGTCGGCGGCGCGATCGCGAACGACGTCCACGGCAAGAACCACCATCGCGCCGGGACGTTCGGCGAGCACGTGCTGCGCTTCGAATTGCTGCGCTCCGACGGTTCGCGGCGCGAATGCAGCCGCGCGCAGAACGCAGAGCTGTACACCGCGACGATCGGCGGCCTCGGCCTGACCGGCCTCATCACCTGGGCGGAATTCTCGCTGCAGCGCATCGCCGGCCCCTGGATGGCGACCGACACGCGACGTTTCGGCAATCTCGACGAGTTCTTCGCGCTCTCCGCCGAAGCCGAACGCGACCACGACTACACCGTCGCCTGGGTCGACTGTGCGGCGCGCAAGTCGCTCGGTCGCGGCGTGTTCATCAGCGCGGACCATGCGCCGGCCGGCGCGTCGGTGCGGACCGCCGCGCAAGGGCGTGCTCGCCGTGCCGTTCACGCCGCCGATCTCGCTCGTCAATTCGCTGTCGCTGAGCGCGTTCAACGAGCTGTACTTCAACCGGGCACGCACGGGCCCGTCGATCGATCATTACGCGCCGTATTTCTATCCGCTCGACGCAATCGGCGAGTGGAACCGCATCTACGGTCCGCGCGGCTTCCTGCAGTATCAGTGCGTGGTGCCGCCCGCACGCGCACGGGAGACGACGAGCGCGCTGCTCGAGCGCATCGCGGCGAGCCGCAGTGGTTCGTTCCTCAGCGTGCTCAAGGTCTTCGCCGACCGTCCGCCCGCAGGCCTGCTGTCGTTCGCGCGCGCCGGTACGACGCTCGCGCTCGACTTCCCCAACAACGGCGCAGAGACCTTCTCGCTGCTCGACCGTCTCGACGACATCGTCGCGGCCGCGGGCGGCGCGGTCTATCCGGCCAAGGACGCGCGCATGCCCGGCGAACGCTTCCGCGCCTACTTTCCGCGCTGGCAGGAGATGCTCGCGCACATCGACCCGCGCTTCTCCTCCGGCTTCTGGCGCCGGGTCACCGCATAGGACACACGATGCAGAAGATCCTCATCATCGGGGCCACGTCTGCGATCGCCGAAGCGGTCGCCAGAAAGTACGCGCAACGCAGCGACGCGCTGTTCCTCGTCGCACGCAACGCCGAACGCCTGCAAGCGATAGCGGCCGATCTCGGCGTCCGCGGCGCCGCACGCGCGGCGACGGCGACACTCGACGTCGCTGACTTCGCCGCGCACGCGGCCATCATCGAGGCCGCCGAGCGCGAACTTGGCGGCCTCGACGTCGCGCTGATCGCGCACGGCACGCTGTCCGACCAGGCGCGAGTGCGAGAAATCGGTGGACGCGCTGCGCCGCGAGTTCGACATCAATGCGCTCTCGACGATGAGCCTGCTGACGACGCTCGCGAACACGTTCGAGGCGCGCAGGCGCGGCACGCTCGCGGTCATCTCGTCGGTCGCGGGCGACCGCGGACGGCAAAGCAACTACGTCTACGGCTCGGCCAAGGCCGCCGTGACGGCGTTCCTCAGCGGCCTGCGCCAGCGCCTCGCGAAATCGAATGTCGATGTGCTCACGATCAAGCCTGGCTTCGTCGACACGCCGATGACGGCGGCGATCGCGAACAAGGGCGCGCTGTGGGCGAAACCCGACCAGATCGCCGACGGCATCGTGCATGCGATCGACAAGCGCCGCAATGTCGTCTATCTGCCGTGGTTCTGGTGGGGGATCATGCAGATCATCCGCCACATTCCGGAATTCGTCTTCAAGAAGCTCAAACTGTGAGCGAGCCCATGCTGGCCAAGGATGCCAAGATCGTGCTGACCGGCGCGGCCGGCCTGGTCGGCCAGAATCTCGTCGTCGAGCTCGAAGCGCAGGGCTACACGCGCATCGTCGCGATCGACAAGCACGAATACAACCTCGCCATCCTGCGCCGCCTGCATCCGCGCGTCGAGACGATTCTCGCGGATCTCGCAGAACCGGGCGACTGGCAGGACCGCATCGCCGAAGCAGCCTGCGTCGTGCAGCTGCATGCGCAGATAACCGGCAAGCAGGCGCAAATCTTCGTGCGCAACAATGTCGACGCGACGCGGCGCGTGCTTGCGGAGTGTGTACGCCACGGCGTGCCCTATCTCGTGCACATCTCGTCGTCGGTCGTGAACTCGGTTGCCGACGACGACTATACGAACACGAAGAAGGCGCAGGAGAAGCTCGTCGCCGACAGTCCGGTCCGCCACTGCACGCTGCGGCCGACGCTGATGTTCGGCTGGTTCGACCCGAAGCACCTCGGCTGGCTGTCGCGCTTCATGGCGAAGACGCCGGTGTTCCCGATACCGGGCGACGGCAAGTACATGCGCCAGCCACTGTACGAACGCGACTTCTGCCGTTGCATCGTCAGATGCATCGAAACGCAGCCGGATGGCGCCGCGTTCGACGTCTGCGGCGATACGCGCATCGACTACGTCGACATCATCCGCACGATCAAGCGCGTGAAACGGCTGCGCACATTGATCGTGCACATCCCCTATGGACTCTTCTACGCGCTGCTGAAGGTGTACGCGCTGTTCAGCGGCAAGCCGCCGTTCACCGCCGATCAGCTCAAGGCGCTCAGCGCGGGCGACGAATTCCATGGCGTCGACACGCGCGCGACGTTCGGCGTTGCGCAAACGCCGTTCGAGGAAGCGGTCAGGGAAAGCTACTGCGATCCGCGTTACAGCGGCATCGTCCTCAAGCGGTGAATGATATGACCGAACGAAAGGACACCGTGTTCAGATACTTGATCGTCGCCACGCTGCTCGCCCGATGAAGAAGACCAAGACTGCCGTTCTCGGCGCCGGCCCGATGGGCCTGATGTGCGCACTGGAACTGCTCAAGGCCGGACACGACGTCGACATCTACGAGCGCGACGACCGCATCGGCGGCATGTCGGCGTCGTTCGATTTCGACGGACTCGCGATCGAGCGCTTCTACCATTTCATCTGCAAGACCGACTATCCGCTGTTCGAGCTGCTCGCTGAACTCGGCCTCTCGGATCGGCTCAAGTGGACCGACACGAAGATGGGTTTCTTCTGGAAAGGCCGCCTCTACAAATGGGGGACGCCGCAGGCGCTGCTACGCTTCGACGGGCTCAGCCTGATCGAGAAGTTCCGCTACGCGCTGCAGGTGATGAAGACGAAGAACATCAGCGACTGGACCGCGCTCGACAAGGTCAGCGCGGTGTCGTGGCTGAAGAAATGGCTGGGCCAGCATGCCTACGACGTGCTCTGGCATCGTCTGTTCTGGCTCAAGTTCTACGAGCTCAGCGACCAGCTCTCGGCGTCGTGGCTCGGCACGCGCATCAAGCGCGTCGCGCTGTCGCGGCGCAACCTGCTGCAGGAGTCGCTCGGCTATCTCGAGGGCGGATCGGCGACGCTGCTCGCGGCGCTGCGTGCTGCGCATCGAGTCGCTCGGCGGCCGCATCCTGCTCAGGTCGGGCATCGACCGGGTCGTCACCGACGGCGCCGGCAAGGTGCGCGGCATCGTCGTCGCGGGCACCGAAACCGCAGTCGACCAGGTCGTCAGCACCGCGCCGATACAATACGTCCCGGCGCTCGTGCCCGACCTGCCTGAAGAGTTCGCGGCGCGCATCCGCGCGATCAGGAACATCCCCGTCGCCTGCGTGATCCTCAAGCTCAAGCAGCCGCTCAGCGAAAATTTCTGGATGAACATCTGCGACGACGGCATCGACATACCCGGCGTGATCGAGTATTCCAACCTCAACATGTTCGACAATGGCAGTGGCGCCGGTCCGACGATCGTCTACGCACCGTTCTACATGCCGAAGACGCATCCGAAATATGCACGCGACAACCAGGCGTTCATCGACGAGGTGATCGGCTATCTGCCACGGCTGAACCCGCGGTTCCAGAGCGACTGGATCATCGCCACGCACTGCCATCGCTACGATTTCGCGCAGACGATCAGTCCGCCCGGCTTCGCCGCGATGCTGCCGCCGATGCGCACGCCGATTGCCGGGCTGTACATGGCCGACACGTCCTACTACTACCCCGAGGATCGCTCGATTTCGGAAAGCGTCAAGGTCGGGCGCGACCTCGCTCAAGTCGCTCTCTCGCCGCCATGAACGAATCGGCTCGTCCGGGATCGTCGCGGCGGAATCTTGCAATCGAGCCGCCGATGCCCTGCTTCCGCGCAGCCGGCGACGCGCGCGAACCCCAGGCAGTTCGTCCGGTTCCTCATGGTCGGCGGTTTCGCCGCCGCGCTCAATTTCGGTTCGCGCATCGTCCTGAGCCATTGGCTTCCGTTTGCCACCGCCATCGTCCTCGCGTATCTGATCGGACTGGTCACCGCGTTCCTGCTCAACCGGCGATTCGTTTTCACCGAGGCGACGAACCGTCTGCATCATCAGATGTTCTGGTTCGTGGCGGTCAACGGGCTCGCGCTGGCACAGACGCTGCTCGTGAGCCTCGTATTCCTGCGCTACGTGCTGCCTCGCTGGGCATTGCCTGGCACGCGGAGGAAATTGCGCATGCATTCGGCATCGTGACGCCGATCGTCACGAGCTTCCTCGGGCACAAGCACCTTTCGTTTCGGGCGGCGCGCTGAGGACGCCGCTACGTCGAGTCATCAGCGTAGCGGCAGGTTGATGTCGGAGTGAGTCTACCCATGAACAGGTGGGCTCTGGGCTGCACTCTTGCGGCACCGGAGCACGATCCCCGTGTACGGAACACGTAGCGGATCGTTGTCCTCGAATGCCTCGACCTCGGCGAACTTCGTGCGAGCAAGGTGCAGGTATTGCTCCAGCGTGCGCACGCTTCCGCCGCGCGTGCTAGACGTATTCCGCTTTGTAGCGCGCGAAGTACTCTCCTTCCTCCATGCCGCACGGCATGGCCTTCATGAGGTCCGCGTCATAGGTTTTCGCGCAGCGGTCGAACTCGCTTGCCATGTCTACAGGCCTATGCATTCCTTGATCGAAAACTGGGGTTTTCGATTGATCTTGAGATATGCGCGCCCGAGGTACTCGCCGAGCAGGCCGAGGCAAAGCAACTGCAGGCTGCCCATGAACAGGACGATCGTCATGAGCGAGGTCCACCCCGTCTGCACCTCGGGATGCAGGTACTTGCCCACCACGATAAAAATCATGCTGAATACACTGATCGCGGCAAGCAGCAATCCCGCCAGCGAGGCGACGCGAAGCGGCACGATCGAAAAGCTAGTCGCCATCTTCAGCCAGAGCGAAATCGATCGGCGCAGGTTGTAGTTGCCTTCGCCGCTGAGCCGCGCCTGATGCTCTATGGGCACGACTGCGATATCGCGCGTCACGTCGAGAATCAGTCCGTCGACATACGCATACGGTCCGTCGTACTTGACGATCTCCGCAGCGATGCGGCCGTGCATCGCCTTGTATGACGAAAGATAGAGCCCTTTCGGCTTCTTGAGCAGGAACGATGCGATCCTGTCGTTGAACCAGCTTCCCCATTTTTTCCAGGAGGCGTGCTGCCGGTGTACGTACCGGGTGTAGCACACGTCGCGGCCGCCGCGGATGGCATCGACGAGGTCGACAATACTGCGAGGCGGATGTTGCAGATCGTCGTCCATGATCACGACGATTTCGCCCGATGCGCGGTTCAACCCCGCCATCGTCGCATTGTGCTGGCCGAAATTGCGCGCGAGGGAGATGCCCTTCACGAACGCATGCTGCGCCGCAAGTTCGCGGATCACGCGCCAGCTGCCGTCCGGGCTGCAGTCGTTGACCAGCACGAGCTCGAAGCGATCCTGCAAATGCGCAGCCCGCATGACGTCGAGCACCTGCTCGACGAGATGCGGAAGGATCGCCTCGCTGCGGTAAACCGGAACGACGATCGAAACCTCACACGGCGTTTGCGTCATGGCCTGCGTAATATTTGCGGACAACGGCTCGAAGGTAGCCTTCGTCGAATCTTATACCGTTTCGGCCAGCGGCCGCGGCCGCACGGCGCGTGTCGATCGCATAGCCTTGGCCGCGCCTGACCACCGCATAGTCGCCCTTCGCGCCCAGTACCTCCTCGAGCGCCGCCACAATGTCGAGCACGGATACATCGAGCACATTGGCGACGTTCAGCGTTTCCCCGCGCGCCCTTTCGACCGCAAGCAAGTCCGTGACGATGCGCGCCGCGTCGTCGACATCAATGATGTTGCGCCGCGCGGCGCCCCACACCGAAAAATGCTCGCGCCGAACGATGCGGTCGCGCAGATAGTTGAGCAGCGTGTGCGGGTTCCGCGTGTGCCCGGCGACCTGCGGCAGGCGCACGATCAGATGGCCGTTGTGACGGCGCACGAGCGACTCCATCTCGAGCTTGTGCTTCACGTATGCACTGTCTCGCGACGCGGGATCGTCGACGCTGCACGTACTGAAGTAGACGAAGCTGGAGTTGCCCACATGCCGCACGAGCGCTTCGCTGAGCAGGCTGCGCTCGCGTTCGAACGGCGCGGCATCCGAACACGCGGAGTTCGATACACCAGACGCGAAAATGCACGCATCGTCGATCTGCTGCCGAACGGACCTGAAAGCGCGCGCGATCAATCCGCTGCCGACTATAACCGTCACGCGCGCACCAGGCGCACCCGGCCGGCTGCACCAATCGAGATCGAACGCGTCATGCCTTCGACCCCTCGTAACGTTGCGCCATATCCCGGAAAGCTCGCCCGAACTTGCGCCTTGTGAAAGTACGCATGGTCCGCGACGAAATTCCATTGTATCGAGATCAAGACGTCGGCTTCCTAACAAGACATTGCCATTTAGCGTCGATCCCTGGGGTAGACTCGGCGTGCCACGACGCACGCAGTTGGGCGGAACTGATCCGGCAGCCGCTGCGACACGAAGGATCGAAGGACCGGCGGCACTGCTCTATCATTGAGCCATGGCAAGCAGCGAGAATGCCGTTCAACGGTTTCGGGCCGCCGGACTGCCCTGGCCCTGCGACGGCGAGTTGCCCTTCTTTCTGCATCGAACATGAAGAAACAAAAAAACACCTCGCTGCCGGCGCGCCCTGAAGTGGCTCCCGTCTTCAACCCGCTCCAGTATCCTACTTGTTTTTTCTCGCCGGCAAAAGTCAGCGACGAACGTTCCTGGCAACAGCACATTCCGTTCGCGTTCGCGCTCGTGCAGATGCTGCGGCCGCGCACGTTCGTCGAACTCGGCACACACAAAGGCGACTCCTATCTCGCGTTCTGTCAGGCCGTCGGAGCCTTGTGCCTGCCGACGAAATGCTATGCCGTCGATACGTGGGCCGGCGATCAGCACGCGGATTTCTACGACGAAACGATCTACCCGGAACTGCTGGCGTATCACGACAAGCACTACGCCGGCTTTTCCCGGCTGATCCGCTCCACGTTCGATGTGGCCGTCGGCGACTTCGCGGACGCCAGTATCGATCTGCTGCACATCGACGGTCTGCACACCTACGAAACGGTCAGGCACGACTTCGAGACCTGGCGGCCGAAGCTGAGCACACGCGCGGTCGTGCTCTTCCACAACACCGCCTTGCGCGTGCGCGGCTTCAGCGTCTGGCGATACTGGGACGAGCTGCGCGAACAGTTTCCCTCGTTCACGTTCGATCATTGCAACGGTCTCGGTGTCCTCGCAGTCGGCCGCGACAGCCCGGCGGCACTCGCTCCGCTGCTGGCCCTGGACAAGGCAGGCGCCTCGGCGACGCGCTATTTCTTTTCCTATCTGGGCAGCCGCGCTGTCCTCGCGGACCTGAACCGGGGCCTCCAGGGCGAACTCACTACGGCATCGGCCATCGCGGCGACGCGCCTGCAGATCTTTCGTTCAGTCGTGGGCGGGCTCGATGAGGCGCTGAACAGCGCCGGATTCGCCCATCCTTCGCTTGACCCTTCGGCCGATGAACGCACGCTTGGCGAGCATGCAGCGTGGGTGCACCGAGGTCTCGCCGACCTTGCCGCCAAGTTGCAGCAGCGCGATACCAACGTCGCGGCGCTCGCCGCGCAGGCGCAACGGCTTGAAGCCGCGCTCAACGCGGAGCAGGCATCGCGTCGAGAGCTCGCCGCGCAGATCTCCGCGCTTCACCAAAGCGTGCGCGACGCTGATGGCGAGTTCTCGCCGCGTTCCACCGACGGCGAATCGCCCGCGGATTCAAACCGCGCCGGTTTCGAACCTGAGCATGCACAGGCGGGGCTCGAGTTGCTGCGTCTGGCGTTCGAACACAAGCAGGCTTTCACGTCGCGGATCGTCGAAGAAATCCGGGCACGCGAGAGCCGGATCGCGGAGCTCGAAAACGAGATGCGTGAGGTGCAGGCGCGTATCGCCGAAGAAAGCCGGGTACGCGAGAACCGGAGCGCGGAGCTCGAAAACGAGATGCGTGAGGCGCAGGCGCGTATCGCCGAAGAAGGCAGAGCACGCGAGAGCCGGATCGCGGAGCTCGAGAACGAGATGCGTGAGGCGCAGGCGCGTATCGCCGAAGAAGGCAGGGCACGCGCGAGCCGGAGCGCGGAGCTCGAGAACGAGATGCGTGAGGCGCAGGCGCGTATCGCCGCACTCGATGCCGGCACGCGGCAGCGCGACGAAGACCTGCAGGCGATCCGCGCGTCGTGGTCATGGAAGATCACTGCATTGCTGAGGTTGCGCCGCAAGCCCGCCGACCCACAGCGCGGCGGCGGATTCGAGCAATGGCTGCATCGCGCGTTCTACGCGTTGCCGGGAGCGAACGCGGCGCGAAAGCGCGAACTGATCCTGTGGATGCATCGCCATGCCGGATTCCTGACGAGGAAAACGGCGTCGTACGAACTCCGCGAACGCGCGCTCCCCGGCGAGCTGCAACCGGCCACGCCCGGTGCCGTCACACCCGAGACCGCCACGCCCGGGGCCGGCGAGGTCAGGCGCGAAGTGGCGCCGCGCATGAGCCAGCAGAAAGCGGACGCGCTGATATCGACATGGCGCGATCCGCCGCTGATCTCCGTCGCGTTGATCTCAATCGCGTTGACAGGTGATGGCGACAGCGACGCGAGCCATTTCCGCAGCGCAGTCGATTCGGTGCGCCGCCAGTTCTATCCGAACTGGGAGTTGTGTATCGCGGACGACGCATCGACCGATGCCGCGATCCGCGATGCGCTGGCCGCGCTCGAGCGCGAGAACGAGCCACGCATCCGGATCGTTCGCCTGCCGGGAAAAGCAGGCGCCGCTGCGGCCGCGAATTCGGCGATCGCGCTGGCCCGCGGCGAATACGTGGCCTTGCTCGATCGGGGCGACGAGCTGACACGCGATGCGTTGCTCGAGATGGCGCGGGCGATCGTCGACCAGGGCCCTGACTTCATCTACGCCGACGAGGACCGGAGGGATTCCGACGACGTGTGTCGCGATCCGATCTACAAGCCCGACTACAGCCCGGACTACCTTCTTGCGAACAACTACATCGGTCGCTTCGCCGTACTTCGCGCCGGGCTTTTCGACCGAGTCGGTCGATTCCGCGAGGGTTTCGATGGCGCGCAGGACTTCGATCTCGTGTTGCGCGCCACCGCGCAGACGAAGCGCATCGCGCACGTTCCGCTGGTTCTCCATCACGCGCGCGCGGGCGAGAGTCCGCGCAGCGCTGAGGCCGGACTACAGGCTCTCGAACAAAGACTCGCGCTGGGCGATGCGGGCGCGCACGCGGAACACGGTAGCTTTCCAAGTACCTATCGCGTCCGCTACGCGCTGCGTGCCGAGCCGCTCGTCAGCATCCTGATCCCTTTTCGCGACAAGCCCGAGCTTCTCGCGACATGCATCCGTTCGATCCGCGAGAAGACCGACTACGGGAACTACGAGATCATCGGCATCGACAACGGCAGCGCCGATCCGGCGACGCTGGAGTTGCTGCGTACGCTCGAGACAGAGGATTCGCGCGTTCGTTTCGTGCGCTGTGAGCTGCCATTCAACTATTCGGCGATCAACAATTTCGGCGCGAGTCATGCGCTCGGCACGCACCTCCTCTTCCTGAACAACGACACGGAAGTATTGACGCCGGAATGGCTGCGATCGATGCTCGAATATTCACAGCGGGATGACGTCGGCGTCGTGGGCGCAAGACTTCTCTATCCCGACGATACCGTGCAGCACGCGGGCGTGATACTCGATCGGGTGCTGGTCGCGATGCATCATCACAAGTTCGTCCCGAGTGCGCATCCCGGCTACGCGATCCGCCCTCATCTGCCGCAGAACTTCAGCGCGGTCACTTTCGCCTGCGCGATGAGCCGACGCGAGGTGTTCGACCGCCTCGGCGGCCTGGATGAGAGCAGGCTTCAGATCTGCTTCAACGACGTGGACTATTGCTTGCGGGCTCGCGAGGCCGGCTATCTGGTCGTCTATACGCCGTATGCGGTACTCCGTCATTTCGAGTCGAAGTCACGCGGCAAAGACCACAGCCCAGAGAAGCTCGCGCGCCTGCAGGCCGAGTTCGCTTACATGCAGGAGCGCCATGCGGCCGTGCTTGCCCGGGGAGATCCTTACTACAATCCCAATTTCTCGCCCGGCGTCCGCTGGGGCTTTTCCACGAATCCGCACTATGCGGACGAGTTGCCATCCTGATCCGACGGCGATTGGCGGAAACAAACCGTACCGCACCGCGGTCTTCGAGTCGTTTAACCATACAATATGCACATCTGGTTTGTCGTGACATGAACAATTCTTCCAACAAACGTCTGTTTGCAGTAGTCGGACCGCCTCGCTGCGGCACGAGCGCCCTGACGCGTGGCTTGAACGTCCTCGGGATCGACCTCGGCAACGCCCTGAGATCGGCAAAAAAAGGGATCAACGACGAAGGTTTCTGGGAAGACCTCGACATATCCGCCCTGAATGTACAAATATACAAAACCCTTGAGCACGAGTGGCACAAGATCACCGACATCGAAGAGGACGGGCTCGAAAAGGTCATCGGCTCCGAGCTGCGACCGAAGGCCGTACAACTGCTCGAGACGAAATTGCACGGCAAAGAGCTCTTCGGGTTCAAGGATCTGCACATCACGCGAATCCTGCCGTTCTGGATGCCCGTCTTCTCCGACCTCGGCGTCCGCTGTGACTTTCTGATTTCCTGTCGCAGTCCCAGGAGCATGGCGCAGTCCCTCGCCAAACTCGCGGGCTTCGATCTGCAGAAGTGCTACTTCCTCTGGAACGAATTCGTCATTTCTGGCCTCGTCCACACGCAAGGGCACACCGTCGTCGTCGTCCAGTACGACCAGTTGCTCGAACAGCCGGAGATCGAGCTGCGCCGCATAGCAACGAAGCTCGATCTGCATTTCGATGCGTCGAGCGACGCGTTCGCCTTCTACCGGGACCAGTTCCTCAATACTGGTCTTCGAAGAGCCGCCGATGGCCGCGCCGCTAGCGACGATGACGTGCCGTCCGACACCGCAGAGCTTTACGCCTTGCTCAAGGACCTGGCGACTGACAAATGCGAGGTCGACAGCGACGAGTTCCGCTCGCGCTTCGACGGGATCAGGCGGCGTCACGAAAACGTCCTCGCGCTTCTGCAGTCGAACGAGAGCGAACAGGCAAGGATGCTGGACGTGATTCGCGGCGAACTGGCTGCCAACCGCGCGCTCCTCGAAATCGCCGAAGATTCGCCGTCGACCGGCGAGACGCGCACCGTCCTGCTCGAAAACGCGCTACGCGAGCGCGACCAGCTCCTCGAGCGCGCCTCGCAGGGTCTCGTCGAGCGGACGCTCGATGTCATGACGACACGGGAGACGCTCGAGGAGCGCACGGTCGCGCTCGAGGAAGCGACGCGACACCTCCACGAGCATGTGCGGGAACTGGACCGCGCCCACAGGGCCTACGACGATCACGTACGCGCAACGCAACAGTGGAGCCAGGACCTCGTCGATCGGACCAACGACCTCGTAGCGACGCGCGCGCTTCTCGTCGAGCGCACGAACACGTTGCAGGAAGTCAGCGACACCCTGCGCGAACGCACCGCGCACCTGGATTCCACCCATGCGCTGCTCGAGCAGCACGTCGCCGCCCTCGAACATGCCAATCAGGCCTTGCTCGAACGCGATCAGGCGCTCGCCGAACTCCAGGCGTGCTACAGCGAGGCGATCGACACCGCGGAAGGTCTGCAGCAGATGGTCGATGCGGCGAGGGCCGAACTGGCTTCGAGAGCGAACTGACCCGCCATTATCGCGCTGCAAAGCGGTTTCCCAGTGCGGTTCTCGGCGCCGCGTGGGCGGCGAATCGCGCTGACCGGCGGACGAAGCCGGCACGCCGAGGCCCTTTGACGGCCTCGTCGCGGTACAATTATGTCAAGGTCCGTTGCACAATTCAGCGGCCTTCTTCGAACGCATCGCGCAGTGGATGGAAAAATGCAGAAGAACGACAGGATTCTCGTCACAGGCGCCAAGGGACTGGTCGGTTCTGCCCTGCTCGAGCATCTTTCCACACGGGGATTCGGAAACCTCATCGAGGTCGGCCGCGAAACCTGCGACCTGACGGACACGCTGCGCACGCGCGAGTTCTTCCAGCGCCATGCCCCCGACTATGTGTTCCACGCGGCCGCGCGCGTATACGGGATCATGGGCAACCTCAAGAACAAGGCGTTGTCGTTCTACGACAACATCCTGATCAACACGAACGTGGTCGATGCCGCACACCGGTGTGGCGTAAGGAAGATCACGGTTTTCGGAACCGGCGCGGTATATCCCTACCCGCCCCCGGGGCTGCCGTTCCGTGAAGACATGATCTTCATGGGAGAACCCCATCATTCGGAAGACTCGTATTCCCACGCCAAGCGCGCGATGCTCGGCATGCTGCGCGCATACGAGGAAAGCTACGGCCTCGACTGGGCGTATATCGTCTCATGCAACCTGTTCGGCCCGTGCGACCGCTTCGACGCCGAGAATGGCCACGTCATTCCGTCACTGATCAAAAAATTTCACGACGCAAAACGCAGCGGCGGCAATGTCGTCGTCTGGGGAAACGGCAAGGCGCAACGCGACTTCATGTATGTGCGCGACGCGGCGCGTGCCGCGACGATGATCAACGACAGCATCAAGGGACCCGTGAACATCGGCAGCGGCAATGTCTACACTATCCGCGAAATCGTCGAGACGATCGCCGACATCACGGACATGAAAGGACGCGTCGTCTGGGACGAGCAGAAGCCGAATGGTCGCGAGTACCTCGGCTACGACCTGTCGAAAATGAATGCGATCGGTTTTTCCTGTGAATACTCGACGCGCCGCGCGCTCGAGGAAACTTGGGACTGGTACTCGGAGCATGGTGACGGAGCTGCGATATGAGTACCGGTGACGCTCCCCGCGTCATCTTCATTTCGCAATGGCCGAAAATCAAGAATGCAGAATACGAGCTCATCGAGCGCACGCGGCAAACAGGCTTCAAGATCGCGGTAACCGATCTTCTCGGATTCGAAGTCGAGACCGGCGAGTGCCTGAATACCGCGAACCTCGGCGCCGATTATGACTTCGCGATTTCGCTACACTACGAAACACCGAAGTTCCTCAATTTGCCGACGTTTCTCTGGGTGGCAAACCCGCTCGAGTTCATGCATGCGCAGAGCACCTATCGCACGCATATCTTTCACAACATTCGCAGTTACGACGACTATCTCTACAACGGCTCCGGGTTCCTCAAGAACCAGATCAAGGCTGCGGTCGGGCACGAGTGGCGTGACTCCGGCCTGAGCTTTTTCGGCGCTTGCTCGCGTCGCGCGATCATCGAGCCGAGGCGCGTCGGCGATGCCGACGGCATCGACAAGATCTTCTATTGCGGCGTCAACTGGGAACGGACAACCGACCAGAGCGGGCGCGCCCAAGGCCTGTTGGACCTGCTGCAGGCGAAGGAAATCGCCGAATTCTACGGGCCGAAGACGCTGCTCCACATCGATCCCTGGGCCGGCTTCACCTCCTATCGCGGTGAAATTCCCTTCGACGGCTCCGGCATTTTCAGCGCGATCCATCGCTATCGGGCAGCGCTCGCGGTCTCGTCTCCCGCACACATGAAATCGCGGACGTCGTCGAGCCGCAGCATCGAGGCATTCGCGGCCGGCGTTCCCGTGATCTCGGACGAGAACCCGCACGTGCGCGAGCAATTCGGCGACCTCGTGTACTATTTCAGGGGAGAGACGGAAGAGGAACGCGCCGAGTCGATCGAGGTCGCGTTCGAGCAGATCCTGCGTCAACCGGCGGAAGCCGCCGATCGCGTGCGCGCGGCGCAGGCCCTGATCTCGCAAACCTATTGCTACGAGGCGACGCTCGAAGCGCTCGCGACCCATGTGCGCGGGAAAACGCAGGGGCTGGTCCGTGCGGCGGCGCCGGTCCCATCCGTCCATTCTGTCGACATCAAGTCAGACTACATCGTGTCAGTTGACGTGGTGCTCATTGGTCACGATCCCTACGCGCCGGCAGACGACGCCCCTGCGCTCTTTCCAAACGCCGAACACATCGCCGCGGCAGCAGCAAAGGCTGTCCGGGAGAACGCTGTGCGCGTTCGCATCCTGCACACCGCGACGAACCATGATTTCATCGCTCCCGCGACGACCGAAGGCGTCGAGTGGATCAGTGTCGCGGAAAGGCTGCCCGCACCCGCCGTCTGGAACAAAATGTTGCTCGGCGAGAAGGTCGCGCATCTCGCGAAGCGCGTCGAGGCCGAAAGTGTCGCATTCTTCACCCAGTGGGATTTCCCGCAGCAGGACTACCTCAGCACATCGCTGAACTGGCTCGCGGCGCGCGACCGGCTCGCCGGCCCTGCAGTTCACGTCGGTGGCTTCTTCGTCAATCCGCTCGCCGAGCCTGCGCCGCCGAGCAGCCAGTTCATATTGCGCAACAATTCCTCGAACAGCATGTATCGCTGGTCGCAGAACAGCATCGCCGAGCATCAGTTCGGCCAGTTCCTTTTTTCGCGCGGCTCGCTGGAGCGACTCGATTGGGAGCGTCTCGCGGTTCGACGTCACTGTTGCCGGTCGCGCTTTTGATCGAGACCGCTGGCAAGGCGCTGTGTATCCACCGTTCGCGCCATCTGCTGTTGCGCGTCGCGTACGGTTACTACCACCGCTACCTGGATGCCTTCGCGCAAAACGACACGAAGGGCTTCTGGACGCAGCAATACAATCTTCTGAGCAACCGCATGCACGAGATCAACCGCCTCTACGACGCGTTCCACGAGCGCACCGATGCGGTGGTTGCGATCAACCGGATATATGGCTACGACCTGCCGCCCGTGGCCTACGCCGATCCTGCGTTGCAGGCAGCTGATCAACGTGCTGCGCCCCTTCTATCGAGCATGGCTGAAGTTCAGGAACCTGTGGCCGTTCTCGAGATTCCGAAGGCGTTGACGGTCCACTACAGCAGACCCGACGCCAACGCTCGCGCGAATCGAATCGAAGCAGCTTGCCGACGGGTTCCCGACAGAGCAGTACAGATCATTTGAGGGCAACAGGAATGTCAGTTCGGATCAAAAATGACTTCGCCCGCGCTTTCTGTGTCTTTGTAGTCGCTGCCGTGGCGATCATTTTCCTGGCCAGCCTGGTCTACTTCATCGCGGCCAATACGATCGTGACGCCTTCACCCATGCAAGTCGCGAAAGGCCAATCTGATCGGGTGGGGACTCGTCCGGCCAAAGCCTGTCGAACGAATGACGTTCACTGTTTCCATATTACTCGGCTTGGCCATAATGGCGATTGGCGGCTTCCTGTCTTCTCGAAAGAAGTTCGATGCGAGAAGGTATGTATTGCCGGGAGTGCTGATATCGCTTCTTCTCCTAATCGTCGGGCTTTACTTCATGCAATGGGACTCGATTTCTCCGCCATCGGCGGACGCCCTGCTCCTGACAGCGAGACGCGCGCCAGTGCCATTCCTTGTGCTGTTGCTGCTATGCGGCGCGGGGCTGTATTTCCTCGCCACACGTGATCGAAGCCCTGCGGCAAGGCTGTGCATTCTTCTTGTGTGCACTGCTTTTTTAGCCGGTCCTTTCTTCGCTGGTCATTTTCGGCAACAACGATGGGTACCCAACCACGACGCACTTCGAGGTGTTCATTTATCCGATGGTGCAAGACTGGTTGGGGAAAGCAATCTACCTGAATCAGAAATCGCAGTATGGAAACTATCCCATTTTTCTGAGGCCCCTATGGGGGCTGTTCGGAGGCTTCAGCATACTTGCCGTGAGCTCGGTGATGTCTGCGTTGCTCTTCATCTCGAACCTGCTCATGAGCATTTTCATATTTCGATTCAGCGATAGAAAGACGCTCACGTCAATGTTCTGTCTCGCGGGCGTAACGTTCTCTTTGCTTTTCTTTCCGTTCTGGCCCAGGGACTCTTTCCCTTTTTCCCTGTTCGCCTTTTCTTCCCGTCTTTGGCGATGATTCTCATGTGCGTGGCTTCTCGCCACATGCGCTTTGCCGAGCTCGCCTATTTCCCGTTGGCGTTTGGCTGGGTGTGGAATTTCGAGAGTGGTGTGGTCGGCTTGGCCATGTTCGCTGTCTTTGTGATCGCAGCACGGTTCCGGCCTTCTTGGCGAGCCATGCTGTCACTCGCAATGAAGCAGGCCGCCTTTCTGACCGCCTCCATTTTTCTTGCATATCTCGTGGTTCGCGAGTACTACCGGATGCGATTTGGGGCGGCTCCGAGCATTGGTGAACAGCTCCGCATCATCTTTGCCTATTCAGTGGGCGTAGGATCCGAACCCATGCCGTTTTTGGGTGCATGGGCTTTTCATTTTCTGATCTACGGAATCTCGATCTTCGTCGGTATCAGAGCGCTTTTCGAGACGGCGGAAATGTCTGCGGGACAAAAAAAGGAGCAGCGTTGCTTTCGGTTGCCGTCTTGGGAATCCTGTGGCTGAGATACTACGAAGGGCGAAGCTTGGCATTGCCGCTCTGCTTCGTTACCTTTCCCGCAATCTTCTGTCTGGGCTTCCTTGCGGATATCTTCTTCGAAAATCCGGCGCTGTCGGAGATTCAATCTCGGCATACGTGGCCGCTGCCGTGGGCGCCCCTGTGCTCCACGGTCTTTCTCTATGCCGCGAGCTCCCCGCTCCCGGGGCGCGGGGTTGCTGCCTATCTCCATCGCGATTTGCCAACTTTGGACATGATGGCCGACCGCGTCGTCGAGAAATTCGACGGCATTCGGCAAGCGCCCTCGGATCGCCTTTTTGTTATTGCACCCTACGCATATGCCGTCGCCCTCAAACTCGACCAGCCGAATCCGCTCGCCGCGGCAGGACATTGCCAGATCTGGTTCAACGACGAGCTGGATACCGTGGTAAACGCCTTGAAGGACGCCAATACGAAGATGTTTGCCTACGACACGCACAGCGGGAATCTGTGCGCGCTCGGTGGCATCGACAAGAATGAACGTGTCGCGCCTATCCTGAGCGAGTTGTATGAACGCACTCCCATGCAGGGA
>CAVYXI010000013.1:0-127451 GCA_963772435.1 uncultured Gammaproteobacteria bacterium
TACGGACATGCCCTGCCCCGGAAGGTTCCAATTCTTGGGCCGTAGCCCAGCTTTCGCAAGCTGGTAACAAAGTCTTTCATTCTCAGAAATGTATCCGGCCGAAGGTGACTTCGTATACCGGCTCTGACTGAATCGCGAATGTTCTTTTCGCATCTTTCCTTCGTGAGGTAAGGATTTGAAAGACTGGAATGGTCGGTTGGCGACATTCCAGCGCAGAATTCCGTTTTGTTCGCGTTGCTGGCAATGGTACCAAAGCAAATGTTTTTCAATGAGTTGGGCATGGTGCTGCCGATCCTCACTTTGGCGATCGGTGCGACGTAGTAGTAGGCGTTCGGTGAAACCCTTTCACAGAGCGAGACTATGGAATTATCCACCGCCACCATTTGAAGAAGCATTTCGTCCGGATTGGCTGGACGAAGCATCCTTTCAGAAAATGGTTCCGCATAGCTCGTAGAGTCTCAACTCTGGAAATGAATGACGGATCGTTTTTGATTTGTTCGTAAAACAGCCAGACAGGAGTGTGAAATTCACTTTCAGAATACTGAGCCGCCCAACGATCTTCCTCGGTGTACTTCATTTCCTCCATGAATCCGCCAAGAGTATTCTAGCCTCAGTTTACGAAATAGCACCGACAATTTCTGCAGTGATCTAATCCATTAACCGGGCCCGCCAACCTCGCAACACAGAAAACGCCGGTCCAATGCGGGTATTTCGATAGCCTGCTGCGTCTGGCGGCGCGTTGTCGAGGCAAAGTTCTGAGTTTCAAAAAATGTATACACTAAAATAAGATCGATACTCTCCGGGGACCCTGCCACCTGGATGTTCAGTGGCATTGGCATTACAGCCGTTATATATGATAGGGCTGCAACACATACGCTACCGATGGTAGTTTGCCCTTGACAGCAACAATGTGTTGTATACACTAAATATCGTGGCCAGCCTCCAGCGCAAGATCATCCATGGACGCCCCTACTACTACCTCGTCGAGTCTCGGCGCGTGAACGGACGACCTCGTCCTGTCGTCGTGCAGTACTTGGGCTCGGCCGATACCTTGCTCCAACGCCTTCAGCAGCCCCAGGCGGAGCCTACCCGTGCTCGTCTCTCTCAGTTTGGCGGTGTCGCTGCCCTCTATGACCTCGCCCAGCAACTCCGTTTGGTCGAACTCATCGATGAGCACGCCTCCAAACGTCACCAGGGCCCTTCGCTTGGTCACTACATGCTGGTGGCCGCCATCAACCGCTGTCTGGCGCCTACCAGCAAACTGCAGATGCCCGCGTGGCTCCGCAGCACCCCGCTGCTGCGTTGGTTGGGTCTTTCCGCCGCACAGTTTTCTGCTCCGCGCTTCTGGGACAACATGGAACTCTTGGGAAAGAAACAGATCGCCGCCATTAGCGAGGCGCTCGCTCAGCGTTTGATAGCCACCTGCCAGCTGGATGTGAACAGTTTGGTTTTCGATTGCACCAACTTCGATACCTTCATCGATACGGAAAACCACAGCCGACTGCCTCAGCGAGGTCATGCCAAAAGCAAACGGACCGATCTTCGCATCGTGGGACTGGCTCTATTAGTGAGCGTCGACTTTCACGTTCCTTTACTCTGGAAGGTCTATCCGGGCAATCAGCATGACAGCATCACCTTTGCCCAGGCCTTGCAAGAACTCACCAAGCGGTACCAGGTTTTGTCCCGCCATTGCCGCTCCATCACCTTGATCTTTGATAAGGGCAACAACTCCGCCACCAATCAGGAGATTCTTGACGCTAGCCATTTCCATTTCGTTGGTTCGCTGGTACCGACCCACTTCGCCGATCTGCTGGCTCTCCCGGTCGAGAAATTTCAGGAGCTCGAAGATGCGCGCCTCAAACCAACTCGGGCCTGGCGCGTCACGCGGCAGGTCTGGGGGCAGGAACGCACCCTGGTGATCACCTTCAGTCCGGAACTGCAACGCAAGCAGATTCGTGGTATCGAGCAGCACCTGTCGAAAAAGCGGCGGGCCTTAGAAGAACTCCAAGCCAAGCTGCGGCGCTCGCAGCAGCCGGGCGCTAAAGGTAAAGGCTATAGCCGCGAAAGCCTCACCAAGCGAGTGCGACAGATATGTTCGGGTCAGCACATCTCTAAAATTCTGCGCGTTTCGGTGATCGAAAAACGCCGCAAGCTGCAGCTCTTCTATCGGACCGATGCCTCCGCCTTCGCGCAAATCAAGGAACATCAATTAGGGAAACGCATCTTGTTCACCGACCAGAAGAGCTGGAGCAATGAGCAGATTATCCTCGCCTATCGCAGTCAATCGCAGGTCGAGAGTGCGTTTGCGGATATGAAAGATCCCCACTTCCTGAGCTGGGAGCCCATGTTCCACTGGACCGATTCCAAGATCCGGGTCCATGCCTTCTACTGTGTGTTGGCATTAGTTTTGGGAAGTCTGCTCCAGCGCCGGGCGGCGCAGAACGGTTTATCCCTAAGCCTGCAGGCGCTATTCAAGGCTCTCAACGGAATCCAAGAAGTGACCAACGTGTTCCCGCCCGCGGGCAAGCCCGGCTCGCCTGGGCGGCCCCACGTGAAGACGACCCTCACGGAAATGGATGACACGCAGCAGGCGCTTTTTCGCCTCCTCGCCCTGGATCGCTACCGGCACACCTGATTACGTCAATTTAGGCTATACAAGCCGAGGCCTCGCAAAACAAGCTCTGATGCGGCTTTCACGCAAATCCCTCGCTATATTTCGTAAACTGAGGCTAGAATTACTGACCGGTGCTACGATTTTCATCTTGTCTGGCTCCGCATATGCGGCGTCAGGCTTGTCGTTCGCGGATGCAAAAGCAATTTGGGAAGGGTCGAGGGACCGAAAGGAGTATCAGGGCTTCTCAAGTGAGTTCGTTCAGTTAAACAATCGGCTCCGACTCGACACAAAAGACGGTTGCTATGCCTTAGGCAAGGAGCCCGTAGAACTCATGCTGGTCATCACGCGCGCGAACAATGAGAAATCCGGGGTGGTGGGGCAAGTGCTGGCGGATACAGATAGCGCAAAGGCTAGATGCTTCAAGAAGTCCTACAATGGTGTCCCAACAACAATTCCGCCGTTTGTTCCGTTTGTACTGCAAATGACCATGCTTTGACCCCAGACCTGGCGCCTAACTATTCGGTCAAGTGGACCGCTGCGATGTGCCGCGGTAATCTGACACGCACTGTGGCAGCGGCCACTTACCTCAAGCGTTAGCCACCGCATGAGACAATTCAGTTGGCTTGCAGTCCTGTCTATGTCGGTTCTACTGACAGCGGTCTTGGCATGCATGGTTCTCATGCCTTCAGCAAAAATTTCTGCCGCGGCAGATCATGCAAAGAAACTGACCGAAATCTACTCGACCGGGCTTGTGCCTTGTGGCGCAAACGACGACGGTATGGATGCGCTCATTCGTAAGTATCAACCGAAAGTGGCGAGTCTCGAGATTCGTGAGTTTCCCGCCTTAAGGAATGAGGCGCGTGTTGTCCAAATCGTAGGGGAAAGAATATTCACTCTGGACTTCTATCCGCTATACAAGAAGCGCGACAAGGCAATGCAAGAGTTCAACGCAGAGGTACCGCCAAAGGTGTCAACTTCACCCATTTCGGTCGAAACAAGTCGAGCGCTTGTCTCTCTGTTCACCGAAGACATCAGGCACTCCCGCCCGCGAGAAGTCATTGCAATCGACGGCGTCAGCTATGGCTTCCACATACCAGGACTTGGTTGCGCATACACCCATTCGCCTTCAAGAGGTTCACGAGCGGTGGAGCTGACTGACATATATTTCAGTCTGCAAAAGCAGGCCACGTTGACGGATTCGGCACAAATACAAGAGAGTGACAGAGACATATTCGCGTCCTCAAGGGCGTTGCACGTCGAATGACCGGTGGCTAACTATTCGCTCAAGCGGACCGCTGCGAGTCGGCTGCGGTAAACTCACAACTCATTCGCGGCAGCGGCCGCTTAGCTCAAGCGTTAGGCTGCACAGAAGCTCAAATTCAGTGTTTGGCTTTCGCAGCATCTTGGCCCGGCTCCGCATAGTTGCTTTTGCTTCGTTTTCCACTTCGCTGGCCTGCGGGTTTTGTTTCTCGCTCCGTCGTTGTTGCGCGCCGGCAAGCCAAACGCTTTTGCTCACTTCCTGGCGCGCATCGCACGCAGGCCGTCACCGCTCGGCGCTGTTGCAACGCCCGGTTCCGAGCGTTATCGTTCTTCCGAGCCGTGCACCCTAACAATTCGCTCAAGCGGACTGCGGGTGTAGCTACGGCGTTTCCTGTTTCGTTTGCGGCCGCAGCCGCTTAGCTCAGGCGTTAGGGCGCATGGGACGATTGCTCGCATTGTTTGTATTTTTTGGGGCATTCGCCACGGCCTACGCGAAGGATCTCAGTTACTCTGAGACCGAGAGTCTTCCGCTGCCTCGCTTGGCAATACGCATGCTGGGCGAAGCCGGAAAGCTGATGATGGATGTAGAGCGTCCGTTGGCACTGCCCGGGCAGTTTAGATTTTTCAGCCACGCATTTGCCCCGGGAAGTCAGTATGGAATCTGCTCCTCTGAGTGGACAACTCTTCGCCTCGACAAAAATGGTGCGGTGAGGTCAATAACCGGTGAACACCGTTACGGGGTTGAAGGCTCGATCTACACGAAATCTGAAGATTGGACCTATGAACAATTTACGTCGTTGTGCAGCTCCGCCAAAAGTACCCGGTCGTATTTTCCAGCACCCGACGCACAAGCTGCTTTGACAATCGTCGCGTACCTCGACGCTCTTGCTGGAAGGGGACCATCGGGAAGCGGGCATTACGACTTCGAGTGCACGGGCGCCTGCACAGGAGGCTCACGTGACTTTCTCAAGCGAATCTCGGGTGACTTGATCGCCGAGGCAACAACAATTGATTGTGATGAGATTGCCCTTTATCACGCATGCTACAAACTTCGGCTGGAGGGGAAGCCCGCCGCCGACTACCCGAGAGAGCTTCGCATTTATGGGCAGTACAAAGGCCCCCAGGTTGTTGAGATTCAAAAGATCAAACTGTGGATAGGTACGACGCTCCACTAGTGCGCCCTAACTATTCGGTCAAGTGGACCGCTGCGATGTGCCGCGGTAATCTGACACGCACTGTGGCAGCGGCCACTTACCTCAAGCGTTAGGCACCAGTAAAAGCGTTTGTTCGGCTAGAGCCTAGGCTTGCCTGCTCGGCGCACTACCGGTTGGCTTCGCACGATCGCTTCATCCTTCGTTCCGCGCTTTTCACGCTTGCGCCTTGGCCTTCCTTCTCCATGTTCGGGTTTTCAGCCTCGCGCGCGTACGCGCGGGCACACAGGCGCGAGGCGGCCGGTTTGCTCTCCGGTCTGGCGGCGCAGGCTTGTCATCGCACATCTTCGCCCCATCGTTTTGCGCAGCGGCGTTCGTTCTGCCAACTTCGTCGCAGCCCCTGGCGCCTAACTACTCGCTCTAGCGGACTGCCGATGTCGGTCTGCGCTAAGATCGCAACGTCCGCGGCGGCAGCCGCTAAGCTCAAGCGTTAGGCAGCAGAAAAAGCAAAGTCTATCGGCCGAGGCACGCCTGCTCGGCGCACCACCGCCGCACTTCTACCGATCGCCTTCTCTTTCGCCGCACGTCGTTCTGGCCTGCGCCTGGCATTCCTGCTCCAGCTCCGGCTTTTTGCCTCGCGCGCGTGCGCGCGGGCACGCGTAGCCCGGCGGATCGAATTGCCTTTCGTTCGGGATCGGCGCAGGCCGGCAAGGTCGTTCTGGTTTTGCAGCGTTCGGCGCGGCGCTCTAGCTATTTGCTCGGTCGTCGCGGCCCCTGCCGCCTAACATTTCGGTCAAGTGGACCGCTGCGATGTGCCGCGGTAATCTGACACGCACTGTGGCAGCGGCCACTTACCTCAAGCGTTAGGCCTCAGAACGCAGTCTATGTCGACGTATTGGCTCGTCTTGCTCGGCATGCCGCTGCGCGCTTGCCGAGCGCTGGTCGCTTCGATCGCTACGTGGCAGCATGGACATGCGATGCCTTGCTCGAAGTTGCAGCAGGCTTTGTCGAGTCCGCGTCGAGCGCTGAGTACTCACGAGCTTCTGTCATCATGCATCGAATGCAGTGTCCGGCACGTCTGTCATCGTCGCAGCGGAGTACTGCCAATGCATGGCTGTGCGTCCAGTCTGCTATCGTCGCTTGCAGCGCAATCGTCAGCGCGTTCTGCGCATCTGCGTCAGTTCTCGCGTGCCAGTGCGGCCTAACTATTCGGTCAAGTGGACCGCTGCGATGTGCCGCGGTAATCTGACACGCACTGTGGCAGCGGCCACTTACCTCAAGCGTTAGGCTCGTCTATGGAGACGTATGCAACCCACTTGGATTCGTGGCATTACTAGGGTCTACATTGTGCTTTGGGCACTATGGCTCGCAATTCTTCTCCTTCGAATGGCGGCTGTGCCTCCCATGCTCTTGGCCGCAAATATTGGCGCAGGTGTTGGTGCACTTGTCATCGCTGGCATCATTGTCCCAGCCCGTTCTACTTTTAGGTCTCCGCTGGGCGCTCGCGGGCTTTCTCCCCCAACCGCGCACGAGCCTAACAATTCGGTCAAGTGGACCGCTGCGATGGGCCGCGCTAATCTGACACTCACTGTGGCAGCGGCCACTTACCTCAAGCGTTAGGCCTGAACGGCATGTGCAACGAGTCTCAGCGCATTTCGGACAATGCTCAATCTTGCTCGCTACGTCGACGCCGTGAGCCTCGTACGGCAACGCATCGAAGTCTTGGCCGCGACGTCTTCAGACTTTCGCTTGCGATTCATCGCTTCGAGCTTATCTCAGCCGTCTCAAGACAATGGTCGCGCATGCATTCGGCCTGCAGTGGAAATGGTCCGTCCGGTGCGACTCGACGTTATTTCAGCCGGTCGCGTGCATCATGCAACACCTACTGACGCGAGTCTCTAGCCATCGAGCTTGGCGACGTGGCTCCAGCTGGCGAGCCTAACTATTCGGTCAAGTGGACCGCTGCGATGGGTCCGCGGTAATCTGACACCTCACTGTGGCAGCGGCCACTTACCTCAAGCGTTAGGCCCCATGAAGATGACCATTCTCATACTTGTGGTCGCGCTCTTATGGAGCACCGAGGCGCTTGCGCAATCGGACGATCCTGCGGGAAGTCGGATGCAAATGCCAAAGGTTTGCCTCGAGATTCTTTGGAAATCTCTGCGTCAGCGATAGCAAACCGCGACAAGGGTATCCCGGAGTTCGGAGCTCACTTCGGCGCTCTTCCGCTCGCTAACCGATAGTTCCCCATACAAGCTAAAAGCGGATGCATACCGATCGTTCGCGAGGTCTTCGAGGAGCCGCGATTGGAGCGGTTCGTATACTCGGTGTATCGGTCCGAAATATGTTTGCGTACCTTGTCTGGTCGCCCGTCACGTTGCACGACTATGTCAGCGTTCTACCGTTGCACGCGACTTCAAGCGCTTGCGAACAGAAGGCCCACGATGTAAAGGCGCAATGCGGTTATTGCAGTCGTCGGGGCAGTCCTCGGTGATGGGTCCTAACTATTCGGTCAAGTGGACCGCTGCGATGGGCCGCGGTAATCTGACACGCACTGTGGCAGCGGCCACTTACCTCAAGCGTTAGGCGCGCGATGAAGCTAATCCTGATGTTGCCAACTCTCCTTTGCTTGGCAGCTGTGCGGACTGATCGGCGCAAGGACGTTCGCTTACGCGTTGCTCTACAGACCGGATGGCTTCGAGTACGGCAACGCGTTCATCTGCGCAGTCGCTGCGAGCATTTCCGCCTGGGCAGCACCGTTTCTGAGCTCGGCAGCGCTTCGCGAGCAGCAACATCGCGAAGGCTACGAAGGACTGCCAGTGAAGTGGTCTGCCAGATAGTCACTCGGTCGCAATTCTGCGCTGCGCGTTGCGCTCGCAAGTCGAAGCTAGCGTTTCGGCGACTCAATCACTGCTAGCTCATTCTCAATGGGCGCGCGCTGTCGACGGCGCTAACTATTCGGTCAAGTGGACCGCTGCGATGTGCCGCGGTAATCTGACACGCACTGTGGCAGCGGCCACTTACCTCAAGCGTTAGGCGCCAGAAGAACTTGGATCTTGTCGAAGCTGAGGCCTCGACATCGCTACGTGTACGAGCCTCGAAAACACCGACGCTATCGGCAGCGCTTGCTCGTCGCGCTCTAGCTGTCGAGCAGACGCCGAGCGCAAGGTTGTAGCAGAGGTTGTCGCACTGGGATGCGAGTACGCCAGATCGTCGAGTCCAGACCTTCGACGAGCAGTGCAGCTCTGGACATGCCGGGCGCTCATCCAAGCCAAAGCTGGCAGCATTCAAACCCGGTGAGTCCGTGGCAGCCTAACTATTCGGTCAAGTGGACCGCTGCGACGTGCCGCGGTAATCTGACACTCACTGTGGCAGCGGCCACTTACCTCAAGCGTTAGGCGCTCACAATGCGAACGTGACGCTTGGAATTCACGCAGGATTGAGTTGCACTCCGGCGGCGTCGACGCTTCGCAGGTTGTGCTATCAGCCTCGATGCACTCGCTGCGCCTGTAGAATGGCTACTGTCGAACGAGCTAATTAGCGATGCGAGCGTACGTCGAACGCGTGGTGCGATGACGTTTGCAGGTCAGAAGGCAGTTCAGCGCTCGCTTGCTACAGGCCGTTCGCAGCTATTTCAAGCATCGCTGCGCTTGTTGGCTAATGCAATTCCACGCTCAATTGGCCATTACGTCGTACAAGCGTGATCTGCTATGCGCTGTAGGCGTCGACTAAGTATTGCACGCCGTGGCGCAATCACTAGCGTACGCTAGAAGCCTCAATCTCTGACACTATTCGGTGTGGCCTGGGGCTATGCTCAGCTCAAGAGCGTTCTTCGCCACGAGCCGAAGAAGCCTGCTTTCGCGCTGTATTTTGGCTCACAGTTTTCGTTGAACTGCGCTGCGTTAACATGGCTCTAGCAGCTGGCGAGTTTCTGAACTGACTCAGTCCATTCCTGCGAGCAGTGGCTGGTGGCCTAACTATTCGGTCAAGTGGACCGCTGCGATGGGCCGCGGTAATCTGACACGCACTGTGGCAGCGGCCACTTACCTCAAGCGTTAGGCCTCATGGAAGTCGTCGTATCTTGCTGCGCAACACTTGCGATTCGTGCTTCAGCTCGCTAGCTTTGCAGCGCGTAGCGTGGCACAACTCTTCGCCAATGCATGAATCGTTTGGCGGACTTCTGGAGTCCCGGGCTCTTCTGCGGCAGAAGCTCCGGTCACCGCAAGCGTTGCTCTGGCGCGCAATTTGCAGAAATCGCCGTACTCGCTTGCCGGAGCGGTCGAATGAGTCTGGCACTGTAATGTCTGCGGCACGAAGGTCTACTTCGTGATCGGCTTCGACTCGCGCAGAATGGCGCTACGTCAGCGTATCGGCGCGAAGCGAGCCTCGCGCGGCTAACTATTCGGTCAAGTGGACCGCTGCGATGTGCCGCGGTAATCTGACACGCACTGTGGCAGCGGCCACTTACCTCAAGCGTTAGGCCCTCATGAACGTAAGCTATCGTGCATTCTGCTTCTCGGCGTATCGCCGCACGCTCTGGAGTGCCATCGCTTCGCCACATGGGCTTTCCCAATCCTGCGGACGTTGCGAAAGCTTTGCGCGCAGTGCGTTGTCGCCGATGACGTTTGCGGTGCAGCCATTCTGGAGAGGCACGAATGTTGTGCTCGCGAAGCTTCTGGTTCCGCGCATGCGGCCAAACCGTTGCAGTTATGCGCGGCGAAGTGGCGGATCGACAATCTACCGGCTACAGCTCAACTGCGTATCTTCAGTCCGCACTTGCCGCTGCGGCGCCTAACTATTCGGTCAAGTGGACCGCTGCGATGTGCCGCGGTAATCTGACACTCACTGTGGCAGCGGCCACTTACCTCAAGCGTTAGGCGCTCAGCAAGTACGCACAGCTGTCGGGTAAGCACGTCTGCGGTCGGCGCTCCTGCGCTCGATGCCAGCAGATCGCTATCGTCGTTGCCGCCGCAGCTCGTATTCTGGCCAAATTGCGCTGCTTCGACAGCTGCAGCGCCGAGCATCGCAAGCGTGCGCGCGTGAGCGCAGGGCACTGCGTATCGCAGGATCGCGCATTGCCAGTTCGTATCTGCGCTCCGACGTTCAGGCGCTCTGCATGGTCGCGCGCGTTCTTACGTGGCAGCACGAATGGCGAGCGATTCCTTCTCGCGGCCTGGCGCCTAGGCGACCTAACTATTCGGTCAAGTGGACCGCTGCGATGTGTCCGCGGTAATCTGACACTCGTGTGGCAGCGGCCACTTACCTCAAGCGTTAGGTGTTCCTTCGGAACTTTCGCGCCCTGCTTAGCCCTAAGCTCTGAATCCAATGGAGCTGCCATGCGTCTTTCGAGTATCAGCGTGTTAGTAGTCGGAGTGTTTGCTTCGCAGAGCGCAATTTCGAGTGAAGACACCGAATACGCAGAAGCAATCGTTCGCTACGAGTTATCAACCGGAGCGATCTCGCCTAAGAGCACGCTGTGCATTTCCATTGCCGGTCATGATGTGCCAGCGAGTTTCATAACTCACATCCAAGATACGGGCCTTAAGATTTCGCTTTCGCAGGCAGGTTGCGATCGGCGCATTCCATTCGGCCAACCCCAACGGCGGAAAGACGGAACGTTTGAGGTTTCGTACGGGTATTTCGGCCCGGAGTGCGCGAACTGCCCAGTCCAAGGGCGCGGCGCGAGTGCGCGCATGCGCCAAGACAAAGACGGTTGGCACGTCATAGATGTCTATGGGGGCGTTTCATCATGAAAATCGAGGCCCACACCTAACTATTCGGTCAAGTGGACCGCTGCGACGTGTCCGCGGTAATCTGACACTCAGTGTGGCAGCGGCCACTTACCTCAAGCGTTAGGCTTCACGCGGGCAAGGTCAAATACTCCGGTTTTCTCTTCCTGTGGCAGCGCGAACGGTTGCAACTTTCCTCTTCCGTCTCGAAAGCCCGCGGCACGTCGTTCGTGCAGCAAGGCCACCGCAGCTCGTCTGCCTTGTGCCGACTTGCGTTCTCGTCTGCTTCGGGCTGCGTCGCTAGCCTCGCGTGCAACATCAGGGTTTCGTTCAACCTAACTATTCGGTCAAGCGGACTGCCGATGTCGGTCTGCGCTAAGATCGTGACGTCTGTGGCGGCAGCCGCTTACCTCAAGCGTTAGGCTATCATGATGCTTAGTCGTCTCGAACCGAGTGCTGTCTAGGTGCTACCGTCGCATTGTCTTCGCGACGCGTCTCGACCGTTGCGCATGCTGAATCGGTCTGCAGCATTGGATTCCACTACAGCGGGCGGCGCTTTGCTCAGCCATCGGCCTACTGGCAGTCTGCACTGCGCTGCTCATCTTCAAGACTGCGCGCTGAGCGCGGCTTCAAGCTTCGCAGCAGTTGTCAGCTCGTTCGGCTAACCGCTGCGGTCGGCCGCCTAACTATTCGGTCAAGTGGACCGCTGCGATGTGTCCGCGGTAATCTGACACGCACTGTGGCAGCGGCCACTTACCTCAAGCGTTAGGGCTCAGAGTGAAGATGCATTCGTGGCGGTTTTCTGTCATGCGCGTGCTGCGCAACTCGTCAGCTGCAGCTGTGCGTTGCTGCACTGATTTTGCATTAACGACAGACCTAACTCGCTCGTAGTCGTGGCGGACTTCATCAGTCCATTGGCACTGCTGCAAGACCGCGCTTTCTGGGCTACTGCGGCTCGTACACGCCAGTGCTGGGTTTAACGTGATGGCCGCTCGTCCGGCGGGATGACTAAAGCCTGACGTGAGATCATCGCCAATGCTGCGCTCGCTGAAACGCAGCAACGCAGTGCCCTGCAAGATCGTTCGATTTAGCATCGAATACGGCGAAGTAGTCTTGAGCAGTGCGTGCCTTTGCGCTGCACGCATCGGCTCGCAAGTTCCGCGTCATCGCGAAGGGGCATCAGCCGAACGCCAGCGCGGCAGCACTCGAAATCGACGACATACTAGTCGCGTCTGGCCTCTCAAACCGGGCGCCTAACAATTCGGTCAAGTGGACCGCTGCGGCGGGTCCGCGCTAACCTGACACGCACTGTGGCAGCGGCCACTTACCTCAAGCGTTAGCTACCTATGAACGCAAGCTTCGCAATGTTCTTGCTTCTCGCACTATCTGCCGCAGCCGGAGCCGAAGAGCCATCGCTTACCTACATGGAGCTTTCTCCTATCCCTGCCGACGCTTGCGAGGGAGCCTTGCGAGCATGCGTCGTGGCTGTTGAGTTTGTGGTCCAGCCTTCTGGAGAGTGACCTGCCCCCAACCGCCGTACCAAGTTTAAGTAGCAAAGCCCTGGGTTGAAGGTTACTGCATTGGTTGCTGGCTTTCGTTCTTGCTGTCGGTTCTCTTTCTCTGCAGGGCCGCGTACTGAGCGGGTGGAATGCGACCGCAGCTGCTGTGCGGCCGGACTTCGTTGTAATCGCGACGCCATCGGTTGATGGATTCACGCGCTTGGACGAGTGCCGTGAACCAGTGCTCGTTGAGGCACTCGTCGCGGAACTTGCCGTTGAAGCTTTCGATGTAGCCGTTCTGCATGGGCCGACCTGGCTGGATGAGCAGGTGCTCGATGCCGTGCTGGTGAGCCCAAGCCATAAAGGCGCGACTGGTGAACTCCGGACCGTTGTCGGTGCGCACGGCTTTTGGGTAGCCCCGAAAGCACGCTGCTTGGTCGAGGATGTGAGTCACGTACAGACCGCCCATCCCGTAGTCCACCGCGATGTCGATGCACTCGTGGCTGAAGTCATCTGCAATCGTCAGGCATTTCAGGCGCCGGCCGTTCGCCAGCGCATCGGAAACAAAATCCATGCTCCAGACCTCGTTGACACTCTGGGCAACCTGCAACCGCCGGGGCTCGGCCATGGGCCGCTTGGCTTTCTTGCGGCGCCGCACCGCCAGGTTCGATTCGGTGTACAGACGATAGATCTTCTTGTGGTTCACGGTCGGATACTCCCGGCGTAACAGGTCATGGATCCGTCGATAGCCGAAGCGACGACGGACACGCGCCAGATCTACGATCTTCTGGGACAGCACGATCGTGTGCTCCGTCGCCATCGGCGGATGGCGGAATGCATCGCGGGACAGCCCCGCAAGGCGGCAGGCGCGGCGCTCGCTCACACCCGGAAGGGCGAGCATGCCCACGACTGCCTCGCGCTTGCGCTGCGGGGCTAGCGTTTTACCCCGAAGCCGACCTTGAGCGCTTCTATATCCAAGTGCGCCTCGGCCAGCAGCTTCTTGAGCCGGCCGTTCTCGGCTTCCAGTTCACGCAGCCGTTTGGCCTCCTCGACCTGCATGCCGCCGAACTTCGCCCGCCACTTGTAAAAGGTCGCATCGCTGAATCCCTGCATGCGGCACAACTCGGCGACCGGCATCCCCTCCTCAGCCTGTTTGAGAAACCCGATGATCTGTTCGTCGGTGAATCGACTCTTGCGCATATCCGTCCTCGCTGTGGATGACGGACTTTACTAACTTCGCCGTGGTACGGCTTAGGGGGAGCAGGTCAGGTATCCACTATTCAAACCAGAGCGATAACACTTCCAAGCTCTTTGCTTTTTATCGTTCTAGTTGTCATCGTCGCAGGCGCGAGTTCACGGTTGCGCAAATCAATTCCTTGAGGTGGCAAGCCTAACTATTCGGTCAAGCGGACTGCCGACGTCGGTCTGCGCTAAGATCGCAACGACCGCGGCGGCAGCCGCTTACCTCAAGCGTTAGCTGCCGCCCAAGCGCCTCACCAACCGGGTGAACTATGAACAGAGTGCCAAAATGGTTCGTCGCTGTCGCGATCGTTGCATTGCTTTGGAATCTTCTCGGTTGCTTGGCCTTTTTTTCGGACTTGCGGCTTTCTCCTGAAGACCTGGCCAAGCTAAGTGCGGCACAACAATCGTTGTACAACGCGCGCCCTGGCTGGGCCATTGCTGCGACGGCACTTGCAGTCTTTGGTGGTGCTATCGGCAGCATCGGCCTGCTTTTGCGCAAGAAGTGGGCGTTTGTTTTGTTCTCGCTCTCCGTCATAAGTGTCCTAGTGCAAGACTTCGGGCTGTTTGTTTTGGCAAATGGCGTAGCCCTGGCGGGATCTGTTGCTGTTGTCCTGCAATTGCTCGTGCTGGCAATCGCCATCGGGTTGGTGTTCCTGAGCCGAGCGGCAATCGCTCGCGGATGGTTGGCGTAGTCGGCAGCTAACTATTCGGTCAAGTGGACTGCCGATGTCGGTCCGCGCTAAGATCTGACACGTCCGCGGCGGCAGCCACTTACCTCAAGCGTTATGCGGCAAGTGCTGGCGTTGACAGTTCATATATGTACTAGTTATAATATGGCATGTGGCGCATCGAAGAACACCGGGACGTCGATAAAGAGCTTTCGTCTCGTCGTGTTCCGCTCGAAATCCTGAAGCGCTACGAAAAATGGAAAGACATTGCCGCTCTTTCTGGCCCACAAGGCTTTCGTGCAATCAAAGGCTTTCGCGACGAAGCGTTGTCGGGTGAGTGGAAAGGCTTCCGCTCTTCGCGTCTTAATGAGCAATGGCGGGTCATATACCAAGTCGTCGCGGAGGTCCTGCTCGTCCGGGTAGTGCGAGTCACTCCGCATGACTATCGGAGGTCTTGAATATGCGTAATTTCATTCCAGCTAAAAAGCGTGTCGAGGTTTCTGCGGGAGAATCGGTGCGCATCATTCGCGAGCTGCAAGGTCTCACCCAAACCCAGCTTGCGGAGCTATGCGGCATTCCGCAGACCACAATTTCTGGCATTGAAACCGGACGCGTTAATCTTGGCGTCGAGCGGGCCAAAACATTAGCTGTTGCTCTGCATTGCCATCCTGCAGTGCTTGTTTTCCCGGGCTGGCAAGTTGCCGCATAACTATTCGGTCAAGTGGACCGCTGCGATGTGCCGCGGTAATCTGACACGCACTGTGGCAGCGGCCACTTACCTCAAGCGTTAGGCCTCAAGCAAGAGGCTGCTGAGAGCTTTGGGCAATCTTCTTCGGAGGTTTAGGCATGAGCTTGCAATCGATTGTGTGCCCCAAGTGCAATGGCAAAATGGTGCAGGGCTTCAGCTTTCGATATTGATGGCCACTTGCGCAAGGTGAGCAGTTGGGTCGAAGGAGCGCCCGAGAGTTCCTTCTGGCAGAACACGAAAGTCCCGGCGGAGAAGTGTGTTCCGGTTGGAACTTTCCGATGTTCTGTATGCGGCTTCTTGGAAGCCTATGCGCGGTCAGAGTTTGCCGCTAAATAACGCATCGTCGGCCTAACAATTCGGTCAAGTGGACCGCTGCGATGTGCCGCGGTAATCTGACACGCACTGTGGCAGCGGCCACTTACCTCAAGCGTTAGGCACTACGAAGCGTCGGAGAGATTCATGCTCAGTAAAAATCAAGCTGACGTTGTATCAGAGGCGCTCCTTCAAGGCGAACGCGCAGAGCACGTGAATACGGCTCGGAGACTCGCTCGAATACATGCTTCTGGTCGTTCACGCCATCATCTTTTGTTCTGGTCTCTCTCTTCTCATGGCAGGGGCTATATACACGCTATCTCGCCGTGAGTCGTCCAATTCCTAGCATGGTTAGCTGGTGGCTCACTGCATGTCTTGTTTTTCTAGCGGCGATCGTGCAATGCGTCAAATACCTCAAAAAGCGTAGTGCCTAACTATTCGGTCAAGCGGACTGCCAATGTCGGTTTACGCTAAGATCGCGACGTCCGCGGCGGCAGCCGCTTACCTCAAGCGTTAGGCACCAGTAAAAGCGTTTGTCCGGCTAGAGCCTAGGCTTGCCTGCTCGGCGCACCACCGGTTGGCTTCGCACGATCGCTTCATCCTTCGTTCCGCGCTTTTCACGCTTGCGCCTTGGCCTTCCTTCTCCATGTTCGGGTTTTCAGCCTCGCGCGCGTACGCGCGGGCACACAGGCGCGAGGCGGCCGGTTTGCTCTCCGGTCTGGCGGCGCAGGCTTGTCATCGCACATCTTCGCCCCATCGTTTTGCGCAGCGGCGTTCGTTCTGCCAACTTCGTCGCGGCCCCTGGCGCCTAACTACTCGCTCTAGCGGACTGCCGATGTCGGTCTGCGCTAAGATCGCAACGTCCGCGGCGGCAGCCGCTAAGCTCAAGCGTTAGGCTCAGGAAAATATCTTCGCGTTTGCTTTGGCTTCATTGGGTCGTCTTTACGATCGCCGCATTCTTCCTGTCATGAATGGGATAGCGGATTGCCCGGAGGAGACTACGGCGCTCGTTCGCTAGTGTTCTTGTTGATGAGCAGCGTCTATTCGCAGCTTGGGCCTTGGCAGCGGTGCGCTCTTATTCAAGTCTTGGGCCTCATTACCTTGATCGCTACCGGCACTAGGCACGACTGCAGCGTTCGGGTGGTTGTCGTCGGTTGTTCGGGTGGCGTCAGTCGTCTTTTTAGTGTGTAGGTCGACAACTGGCTAACCGTAGGCGCTTCCGGCTTGAGTTTGCGCTGCGTTTTTTTGCGCTACTGCGGTGAGCGCTAATTATCGGTCAGCGGTCTGCTCGCTGCGGCTGCGCTAAGCATCGGAACGTCAGCGTCAGCGGCCGCTTACGCTCAAGCGTTAAGCGTCCATCATCCGATCATGCTTACGTTCGAACATAGCGCCTTCGCGGCCATCGTCCGACGGGCAATGTTTTCTCCGCTACTTGCCGCTGCCTTGTGGCAATTGCGTTCACGTCACTTCGTCGGCGCTTGGGCTGCTAGCCTCGCAACCTATTTCACGCCAAGTTGGTTCTCAAGCGCCGCTATCACATCAGTCGCGACAAGTGGCGCCTAACTATTCGGTCAAGTGGACCGCTGCGATGGGCCGCGGTAATCTGACACGCACTGTGGCAGCGGCCACTTACCTCAAGCGTTAGGCAGCAGAAAAAGCAAAGTCTATCGGCACGAGGCACGTCCTGCTCGGCGCACCACCGCCGCACTTCTGCCGATTGCCTTTTCTTTCGCCGCACGTCGTTCTGGCCTGCGCCTGGCATTCCTGCTCCAGCACCGGCTTTTTGCCTCGCGCGCGTGCGCGCGGGCACGCGTAGCCTGAGCGGATCGAGTTGCCTTTCGTTCGGGATCGGCGCAGGCCGGCAAGGTCGTGCTGGTTTTGCAGCGTTCGACGTGGCGTCGTTGCTTCTGCTCGGTCCAGTCGCGGCCCCTGCCGCCTAACTATTCGGTCAAGTGGACCGCTGCGGTGGTGCCGCGCTAATCTGACACGCACTGTGGCAGCGGCCACTTACCTCAAGCGTTAGCGTCCCTATGATGAATCAAGCCTGATGCTATTCGATGCTTCTCGCGCTATGTCGCTCGCAGCGTTCAGCGCTGGAGAGCGCTTCGCTCACCTATCATGGCGCTATCTACCAATTGCTTGCCGATCGCTGTAGCCTGCAAGCTTGCGGGCGTGCATTCATCACGCACGTTGACGTTCGTGACTCAGCCGTTCTGGAGAGCTATCCAATGCGTAGGATCCGTGCGTTCAGCTCTCGGTACCGAGCATGCGACGCAAGTCTTGCCAGTTCGGTGACGAAGCGGTCGGTATCAAGACGTCTACCGCGCCCAGCGTCAAGCTACCGTAGTTCTGGCCGTCACACTGCGCCGAGCGTCCTGCGCGCGCTAACTATTCGGTCAAGTGGACCGCTGCGATGTGCCGCGCTAATCTGACACGCACTGTGGCAGCGGCCACTTACCTCAAGCGTTAGGCTCCATCCATGGATACGATTCACTGGCAGCTTTTCGAGCTTATCGGAATGCTTGGAGCGCCTTTTATCTTCGCATTCATTGCAACTGCATTCGCCTGGCGGTTTGTCTCACATCGCACTTTGTTTCTCGTCATCTCCGTGCTCGTCTTCGCCGGCTTGAGCTCATTTGCTTTCCCGTTAGCCAACGATGTGTTCAATCCTTCTAGGAGCGAGCGTTCAATTTTTCCAAGCCCACAGTTCAATGCACTCGTGGCACATGCATTCGTAACCGCCGTGCTCGGGTTTCCCATCATGCACTGGCTCAGCAAAGCATTACGTGTAGCCTAACTATTCGGTCAAGTGGACCGCTGCGATGTGCCACGGTAATCTGACACGCACTGTGGCAGCGGCCACTTACCTCAAGCGTTAGGTCCATTGGAGCTGATCGCAATTGCTGCCATATTTTGGTTCGTGCGCGATTCACCGGATTGCATAAGCGAAGGAGGTTTGAATGGCACTTATAGGATGTGCAGAGTGCGGTAAGGAAATCTTTGAGCATCGCCGTAACTTGCCCTGCTGTGGTATGCAAATCAAATTTCCCAAACGGGCTGGCGCAAAATGAGGGCATTGGCTTGCTACTTGTCGTATCCGGCGTGCTGCTTGCGCTTGGTGCAGGTCAATGGCACAAAAGTATCGGCGGATTCATCGTCATATTGGCTATGGTCTTCATATTGGCGGTTCGTAGCGAGTTAGCTTTACGCTTAGCTACGTGTTGCAACCTAACAATTCGGTCAAGTGGACCGCTGTGATGTGCCGCGGTAATCTGACACGCACTGTGGCAGCGGCCACTTACCTCAAGCGTTAGGCACCGCAACATCTAAGGCAGCAATTGATGACGTACATGGCACTATGCTGCGACAATGTCGTCTTCCACGTGTAGCTTTGGGCCTATGCTATTGGCAAGTCCAAGCTCGCTTGTGCACTAGCGGCATACCTTGGCGTCTGACTACGTGAGCCGAATTGGGTTCTGCACTGTCGGCATAGTTCTGCTTGCACTGGCCGTGCTCTACGTATTTGTTCAGTGCTGTCTTCAGGCTGACCTGCGGGGCCTAACTATTCGGTCAAGTGGACCGCTGCGATGTGCCACGGTAATCTGACACGCACTGTGGCAGCGGCCACTTACCTCAAGCGTTAGGCACTCAACCTTGAATGGACAGTGTCATTTGTGAAGGCACCGCCGGTGAATCTCGTAATCGGCTACGTTTGGCTTTTGCTTGCCGCCGCAACCTTGGTGTGTGTTTTTGCAACGAAGGGAGATCCGCCCGATGGTTCCCCTTTGTTCTATGGAGTCGTCCGTCCGTTTTCATCTATTGCACCAGTCCTTGGAGCTCTCTGGGCGACTGCGTCGATTGCACCGATTTGGTCGAGGGTCTCGCCTTCCCAGCGCATAGCTCTCTTCACCGGCTTTGCCGTCGCTATTTTTCTATGCGCGTGGGTCTTCTTTTCAGTTCACCCACCGCGTGCCTAACTATTCGGTCAAGTGGACCGCTGCGATGTGCCGCGCTAATCTGACACGCACTGTGGCAGCGGCCACTTACCTCAAGCGTTAGGCTATCAGATACAGAGCGTCGTGGCGCTATGTCCATCGACTGCTGGCGCACCGACGGCAGACGCTTCGGCGCGCATCGCGTAGGCCGTTTGGCTCGCATGCATCTCGTAGCTACGTAGGCTCGCGCTGGCATCCACTTGCGTCGAGGCTTCGCTTATCTGCCGACACGCGATCGGACGTACAGCTGGCGTCGCCTCGTAGCTTGGCTTGCGTTCGCGCATGGTCAGTATCGGCTCGTGCGCAGCTTTCCTCAGGGTCGCTTTCGTCTTGCAGGGTATCGCTGCGGCGTCTTGCTAGCGCTGGCTGCATTGCGGCTCGTGCGCAGCCTAACTATTCGGTCAAGTGGACCGCTGCGATGGGCCGCGCTAATCTGACACGCACTGTGGCAGCGGCCACTTACCTCAAGCGTTAGGTGGCATTGGCGACCTTTCGACTCGGCGAACACGAATCATGAAGTCACCTGTGGCTACCGCGACTGATTCGGGCATCGAAAAGCGACTTGCCGAATTTGTCGATAAGTTCGAACCCGCCCACGCCAAGCTTATTCGACAGTGCCGAGTCGATCTCCGCAAGCTCATGCCCACCGCCATCGAGTTGGTCTACGACAACTACAACTTCTTCGTCATCGGTTACTGCACAACCCCGCGGGCCTCCGATTGCATTGTTTCTATTGCAGCGGCAGCAAACGGAGTCGGAATTTCTTTCTACCACGGCGCCACACTGACCGACCCGAATAAGTTGCTCCAAGGGAGCGGAAAGCAGAACCGCTTCATCCGTGTGCCCGGTATCACAACCCTTCGCTCGCCTGAAGCACTTGCACTCATCAACGCTGCAATAGCACAAGCCAAGGTCCCGCTTTCGCTCAAGGGAACTGGTCGTACAGTTATTCAATCTATTTCAACCAAGCAGCGCCCGCGGCGCAAGCCTCAAAATGCCGCCTAACTATTCGGTCAAGTGGACCGCTGCGACGTGCCGCGGTAATCTGACACGCACTGTGGCAGCGGCCACTTACCTCAAGCGTTATGCGCCCCTCATCGTATGGCGAACCAACTTTTCTTCTCATGTCTCATGCTTGCCACAGGCATCGGTATCCCGATTATGGCGGCACTGAGTGGAACCTTGGGCGCTAGGTATGGAAGTCCTGCGTTTGCCGCGTCCGTATTGTTTCTGGTGGCGCTGTCTATTTCAGTTGCTTTCCTTTTCGTTGTCGAGGGCGGACTCAAGCCGTTCCCGAAGACTTCACTGCCATTCTATTTCTACCTCGGCGGCGTGTTCGTAGCGTTCTATGTGCTCAGCATTACCTGGGTAGCTCCACAGTTCGGTATCGGAAACGCCGTGGCTTTTGTGCTTCTCGGTCAACTCATATCAATGGCTGCCATAGATCAATTTGGTCTGTTGGGCGCCGCGACGAAAACGCTCACTTTGGAGAGGTCTATCGGTCTCATTCTCATGTCCGTCGGTGTGTTTCTGGCCGTACGCCGTGGGTAACGTCCCGGGGCGCATAACTATTCGGTCAAGTGGACCGCTGCGATGGGCCGCTGTAATCTGACACGCACTGTGGCAGCGGCCACTTACCTCAAGCGTTAGGCGCCAGAACGGGGTTCACTCCCTTATTTTCGAGGAATAGATTATGTTGGGTAGTCGATGCCGCGAAGTGTGGGTCAGAAGATGTAATTCCGAATGTCCAGGTTCGAGGAGCCTTTCACGACCACAAACTCAAGGTTGAGATCGTAGAAAACGCAGAAGCCTGGGTCGACAAAGGCGTTCATGAAAGCATTTTGACATCCACAATGTGCGGCCAGTGCGGCTTCGTGGAGTTGTATGCCAAGAATCCAGCGGAGCTTCTGAAGGCATATCGGCAGAAGCAGCAACCAGTTTAGCGATCTGGTGCCTGACTATTCGGTAAAGTGGACCGCTGCGGCGAGTCCGCGCTAATCTGACACTTCGTGTGGCAGCGGCCACTTACCTCAAGCGTTAGGCCAATCGTTCAAAGAACTTAACCACTTTGCCGATCCGAGCCACTACTACCGCACACCCAGCACCGAGCGAATTTTGCCTATGTCACCAACGTCGGTAACAAAGAGGAGGATCGCAATAGGTGCAGCTGTCGCTGGTTCGATAGCCTTCCGCTACTTGCTATCACCGCGCTTGTCGGACATCCCGCACGACTGGTAGATCTGTTTGGCCTGTTCGCGTCCGCATTTGCAGCTGGCGCAGGCTTGGTCGTAGCAATTCGCCGGTCCCAATAGACCTCACTTCGTAGCTGCAAAATCTTTCAGTAACGGGCCTAATAATTCGGTCAAGTGGACCGCTGCGATGTGCCGCGCTAATCTGACACTCACTGTGGCAGCGGCCACTTGCCTCAGACGTTAGGCGGCCCAGAAATCAGGAGTTCGCCATGTCTACCAAAGCCTTGATCTCTCTCTTCGGCTACAAAGCCTGGGCCAATTCCGAACTGTTCAACCTTTTGAGTACTCTCCCGAAAGAACGGACTGAAGAGTTGCACACATGCATCCGAATTCTCAACCACACCTATGTAGTTGACAGGCTATTTCGTGCGCGCCTTAACGGAAAACCCAGTCCGTTTTCGGCAACGAATACGAAGGAAACTCCGGCACTCAATCAACTTCGAGAAGAGGTCCAGACCACCGATACTTGGTATCAGAACTACGTCTCAACTCTTACCTCAGAAGAGGCACCAAACGTTTTGGATTTCACTTTCGCCGATGGCGATCAAGGGCGCATGTCTCGTGAAGAGATCCTCCTCCACGTCATCACGCACGGTGGGTATCACCGAGGAAATGTCGGGCAAGTTCTCAAGTCAATCTCGGTCGCACCACCACGTGATCTATACACAAAATTCCTGCATCAAAGCGAACCGGCTCGCAGGGCTGCCTAACCCTTCAATCGAGAGGACATCACCCGGCAAGTCGGGCGCCGCCCTCATCTCAAACGTTAGGTTTCATCAATCGGCTCAGATGCATCATCCAGAATGTCTACCGCAGATACTTAGGTTCCTTGCGAGCATCGGTGTCATCGTACGCATGGAACCAGTAGCCGATGATAGCTTCCTTCCAGGCGTAGCGATTGTTGGGGGTACGCTTTCTGTCGATACTGCAACCCTAAAATGGCCTGGCGATATTCTTCACGAAGCAGGACATATTGCGGTCTTGCCCTGCTCTCTCAGACATCGCGCAAACGAGGATCTCTCAAATGAAGTTGGCGCCGAGTTTGCTGGTGAAATAGAAGCTATGGCGTGGGCGTATGCGGCTATTGTCGAGCTCGACCTGCCTCTGGGAATTCTCATTCATGAAGGAGGCTACAACGGTCGGCCGCAAGCGCTCATGCAGATGTACTCCTTTGGCATCTACCCAGGTTTAGACGGCTTATGCAAATCTGGCATGACAATGGCGTCTAGATTTCAGAAGGACTGCGGGCCAGTTCAATATCCAAAAATGCTCCGTTGGCTCCGCGAATGAACGAACGTACATCCCGGCGACCTCTGCTGCAGCCTAACTATTCGGTCAAGTGGACCGCTGCGATGTGCGGCGCTAATCTAACACTCACTGTGACAGCGGCCACTTACGTCAAGCGTTATGTGTCTATGGCAAGGATTTTTCGCATCGTCTCTGCAACGCCAGTTGCCCCGGCAATTCTTCCCGCACGACGGCATCCAAAAATGGTACTACGCACCGTTTGCTCGCGACGCCGGTTAGCAAGCCGCTGACCAAGGCGGACAAGCGCGCGCCGGTTGATCCAGGCGCTGTAGATATAACGACGCGATGTGAGGGGATTGTCCGGTTTCCACACTGGCTCGACATGCCTTACACCCGGAGAACGATATGAAATTACTGAATTCGTTTTCGACGATCGGATTGTTTGCCGCTTGTAGCACTGCCTATGCCGATGGCGGTGGCACTCTCTATAACAATGGCGTCGCGACCCGGCTCACCAGCGCCTACGCTTACGCGGCACCCGATGCGTTCGACGACTCGAAGCAAATGGTCGTGGTCGTGCTGAGCACGGCTGCGATCGACGCCGCCACATACGACGCCGCGGAGGACCGCGCCAAAGCGATCAGAAACACCCTTGAACTCAACAATGAAGACAAGCCGACCACCGTTACCTTGAAGATCGGTCCAGCCAAGGACAAACCGATCAGAGCCATCGATGTGGACATATTGGCTGGCGAGGGCCAGCATTTTTCGGGGACGTGGGCGTCATACGTGCTCGATCTAAAGCAAAACGACGGCAAGCGGATCGAAGGCACGTTCCGCACCACGGACGAAAGGAAACCAGCCGGCAAGTACAACGACTACTACGACTTACATTTTGCGTTGAGAGTCGCGAGCGGGCCGGCGTTCGGTCCGGGCCTGCCACCCGATGGCGGCGCGCCGTTCAAGGGTTATTGGAAATACGTTTCGGCGCTGTCGTCCGCCGCAACACGCGAGGAACTCGACGACGAAAAAGTGCAAGCGCTGGCAAACACTCTGACCGATGCCCGTATCAAAGCCATGAACCAGATCGCGCAAAGCGCGGGTAAGGGCGACGGGGAGTTGGACAAAGCACAACTGGCGGTGTTGAAAAAGATGTGGGCCGATGTTCCCCACGACAACAGGAGCGTAAGTTCGAATGACGTTGTTTTCGTCAGCGGGCGCATGAATGGCGACGTGGCCACCATGGAAATCAAGGGCGAACGCAGCCAAGGGACAACCGACGGCAATGGCAAGTACACCCCGGGCCCCCCGATATTCGTCACCGTAACGATGAAGAAGGAAAACGGCCAGTGGTGCTTCGACAATGATCGGGTGCACACGCCCGCTGCGGCGCCAAAGAAGTAGCCATGGGAAACGTCGTCAGCGATATCGTTCCTTCTTAGGGCGCGTAGTCGGGCGCGTCACGGTGCGCCCTGTCAAGCTGTGGCTCCGGACACGAATCCGGGACTCTGCTACCAGATGGCGAGCGCGATGCCGCCGACATCTTCCTGTGCGATCTTGCGCCCCTGACCGGACTTGGATGCTTTCTCCTTGCTGCGAGCATCGCCTACTTTTCCTTCGCTGAGGGGCGCAACGCTATTGGCGCAATCGTCCTTACGTTTTGTCTTATGGCGCGTGGTTTTGGGCTCGTAACTATGCGCTTGGGGACGAGTAGCGCGGCCGCCGACGTTAGACTCGTTGTAGCGCGCTGTTAGCGCTGGTCGGCTACGTCAATCCCTTCGCCGCCATGGACGCACCTTCCTGGCCGACCTGCGTCACCGGCTTGTAATGGTTGTTCGGCGCTATTGCCGACCTGCTGCTCCTGGCTTGGCTGATCAACCCACGCCACTCATTCTCGAATCGTTCGCAGCGAGCGCCCTTACTCATTCGGTCAAGTGGACCGCGGCGGGCAGTGGCGGTATCTTCTACGGCATCCGTGGCCCGCCGCCACTCGCCTCGTTCGTTAGCGCCCATTCATGGCCTCAAGGAACATCTGTCGCTTCCTGTTTATCGCCGAACTGGCGCTGCTTGCATTGCCGCTGTCGCTTATAGCCGCGGTAGCGCAGGCGAAGCTGCAGCCGATTCCGTCACTCAGCGCGCGCGTCACCGATCTCACCGGTACACTCGACACGAGCCAGCGTCAATCCCTCGAATCCAAACTTGCCGCGCTCGAACGGCGCAAGGGCTCGCAGATCGGCGTGCTGATCGTGCCGACGACGCAGCCCGAGGATATCGCCCAATATGCGATCCGTGTGTTTGACGCGTGGAAGCTCGGTCGCAGAGGAATCGATGACGGCGTGCTGCTGATCGCTGCCAAGGATGACCATCGCGTGCGCATCGAGGTCGCGCGCGGCCTCGAGGGCGCGATTCCGGATGCCGCCGCCGACCGCATCATCCGCGAGTACGTCACGCCGAAATTCCGCGTCGGCGATTTCTACGGCGGCATCGAAGCTGCGACAGGCATGCTGATCCAATTGATCGATGGCGAACCCCTGCCGCCGCCACGCAAGACGTGGGACGGAATAGGGGATACGTTTATTCTAATCCTCTCGTTGTTTTTCATGGTTTCGCTTTTGATCTGGCTGGTCAACGCTTATGGGAAAGGCTCTCGAAACGAGCGTTCGGTCCGAATCCTTTACCTTTTTCGTTTCGCGACCACCGTGCTCATTTGCGCGATTGTCGCGGTGTCTGGGTTGTTGGTGTTTCGGTGGTTCGGCTGGCAAGCGCTCGCTGCCATGGCGGGTGTAGTGCTGTTGGCGGTTTTCGCTAAGCCGCTTGGTCTAATCGTCGTCAGAGACACCGGCTCCGGTTTGGGAAGCGACAGCAGCGCAGGCAGTTCCAATGACAGCAGCAGTAGTTCCAACGACAGTAGTTTCAGTGGTGGCGGCGGTGAGTCCGCTGGTGGCGGAGCCTCGGGGAACTGGTAGCAAAAGTCGACCCTGAGGCGTCAGTCACGAATGACGGGTGTATCACTCCGGCGCCGGCATGCCCTGCGGATCGCTGAAACACGAGAACAACGAATCACGAAGAAAGGCATGCCTTAGCAGGATCTTGCGCATTTCGTCTATTGGCATTTGGCGCTCATTTTTTTGCCCCCCAGATCCATGGGCGAGCTGGTGATACATGGGTGCAACCCCTTCTTGCCGGAAAAGGTAGCGGTCAGTATCACCGCTCACCCGCCTCAGATTGGAGGTGTTGCACTTAGTATGTGAATCGACGCGGCCTAACTATTCGGTCAAGTGGACCGCTGCGATGCGCCGCGGTAACCTGACACGCACGCGGCAGCGGCCACTTCGCTCAAGCGTTAGGCCACGTACTTACATTCCGGAGGCCATCCATGAAATCCACGATACTGCTCCTTCTGTTGTGCATATTTCCGACCGCAGGCTCCACACGCGACAACCAGCGCGACACTTCAAGAGACGCGGTACGCGAATATTGTGGTCAATCGGACGGCGTCCAGCCGAAACACGAGTTCTTTTATTGGGACTGCGCGCATATGCATGCGGCATCTATTCATGATCTCGAGATTCAAGTCGCAAAAAACCACATAGTCCCTGATTTTGCGAAAGACAAGGAGAAGAGCACGTCCGCTACGGAGAAGGTCTATGAATCCAACGATCCGCACTACTCCAGATGGATTTTTGTCTCTGGAACCAAAGCTGTTAGATATCGACAGCTCTTCGATGGCGATTCCTGGAAGGGAATCGGTGTAACGACATACTGCTCCGAAGATGTTGCTGAGTGCGAAAAGTTTGCATCGCTTTCCACAACCTCAATTCCAACACCGGATGGCCTAAAATTTGGTCCACCACGTCCCAAAAGGCCACCTCCAATAGTGCGGTTTAAGGACCCCCATACTGAAAGTTCTCAAGAGACTGCGGCCGTACCAGATCACCCAAATCACATGCAGCTTTGCCTAGCAAGTAAAGAATCGACTGAGAATTTGTCAACTGCCCAGGCAAGTTGCCAATGTCAGTTTGAGCACTTTCCGCCGACGGATACTATGACCAAAGTTGAGTTCCTAAACGCTGCTCTCAATTGCAAGCATGAGCGTGACCAAAATCCAGGAAATTTCGAGCGCAAGTATCTATCTCATTTACCTAGCAAATAGTTATCCGGATATTACCTTCCTATTCGGTCAAGCGGGCTGCCGATGTCGGCTGCGCTGGATCTGGCATCGCAAGCGGCAGCAGCCACTTACCTCAAGCGTTAGGCGGCACGAGCGATGTCGATGTGGAACTCAGCAAGGAGAGAGAAATGGGACCACGCTGGATTTTCTTGATTGCGTTTGCGTTCGTGTTCTACGGCACCGGCGCGGCTTTCATTGAAGGCTTTGTAAACTACTCGAGTTGGCATCTAATCGGAGCTGAAGAGTTCATCGCATACCATCAGTTCATCGCGCCGCGAGTGCTGATGTTATTGGTTGCGCCCCTGCTTCTTGGCACCGCGTTTACGATCCTCATGTTTTGGTCACGGCCTGCTGCGATTCCAACTTGGGCCGTATGGGTAGCCGTTGCTGCGCAAGCCGTCGTGTGGGTCTCCACCGTGACGATACAAGTACCGATCCAGCTCCAACTGAGTGAGCATGGTCTCTCGGTCGAGCTTATTGAGCGCCTGATAAAAACCAACTTCTGGCTACGCAGGATTCCGTATGCGGTTTGTGCAGGTTTGTTTCTATGGATGGCTGCGCAGGTGATGGGCGCTGGTGGTGAGAGGCGTGCCACCTAACTATTCGCTCAAGCGGACCGCTGCGAATCGGCACGGTGTAAACTCAAACTCATTCGCGGCAGCGGCCGCTTAGCTCAAGCGTTAGGTCCCACCGGAAACCTTCATGCGGCTGTGGACCATTCACCCGACGTATCTCGATCCGCAGGGACTCGTAGCTCTGTGGCGTGAAGCCTTACTGGCACGCGCGGTCTTGCGCGGAGAGACTGTTGGCTACCGTCATCATCCACAGTTGGATCGTTTTCGCATGCATTCTGCGCCTCGCACAGCCATCAATGCATATCTAGTCGCTGTGCTTGAAGAATCGCAATCGCGAGGCTATTCCTTCAACTCCAGAAAGATTGGCCCAATTCGAAGCGGGGTTGAGCTTCCTGCAACAACCGGCCAAGTTGCATATGAATGGCGCCACTTGCTCGGTAAATTGCGAGAGCGCAGTCCCAAGCTCTTTACGAATCTGCAGGACATCACGAACCCGCAGGCGCATCCGTTGTTTCGTGTCACCGCCGGGGCTGTCGCGCCTTGGGAGCGAGCATAGGGGCTAGTGGTACCCAACTATTCGGTCAAGTGGCCCGCTGCGACGTCCCACGATAATCTGACACTCACTGTGGCAGCGGCCACGTACCTCAAGCGTTAGGCCTCTTATGAGCTTGTCCACCAACCCTGAGACAACTTTGTCGTTCGAGAGCGACGCCGCGTGGGCCGCTTGGCTAGCCGAGAATCATGGTGCTTCGTCAGGCGTGTGGCTGCGACTGGCCAAGAAATCTTCGAGCGCCTTGTCTGTTTCATATGCGGAAGCGATCGACGTGGCTCTGTGCTACGGATGGATCGATGGACAGAAGAAGAGCGATAGCGAACAGCACTGGTTGCAGAGGTTCACCCCGAGAAAGGGAAGGAGCATCTGGTCGAAGATCAACCGTCAAAAAGCGCTCTCGTTGATCGCACGTGGTGAAATGAAGCCCGCCGGGCTCAAGGAAGTCGAGCGCGCCAAGAGCGACGGCCGCTGGGAGGGCGCCTATGATTCGGCAGGAAGCGCCACGGTGCCGAGCGATCTGCAGGCAGCCCTAGATGTCAACGCCAAGGCGAAGGCCTTCTTCGCTACGTTGAACGGTCAAAATCGATACGCCGTGTTGTTCAGAATACAAACTGCCAGGAAGGCTGAGACCCGCGCCAAACGAATTCAAATGTTTGTCCAAATGCTGGAGAGTCATGAAACGTTCCACTCATGAAGAGCCGTCAGTTTCTCTGGTCTCAAGTGGTAGGCGTCCCTTCTCACTGATCGGATACGCGGTTGACGATCCACTCGACGATCGCATCGAATCTTTCTTGATCGAGAGCGTGTCCGCGGTCGACGCGAAGCTCGGTGATGAAGTCGCCGGCGACCTTGGCCACGACCTGGTCTGCATCCCGCGAATACTTGTCCTTGGTACCCGACACAACCATTGTCGGCCGAGGTCCGATTGCTGAAAGAACATCGTGTGTGTCGATCTGGCGAGCGAGCCCGGGCACAGCCTCGAAAAGAGTGATCCCGGTGTCTTCTCGGCGGCGTGTCTCGAAGCTGCACACGGCACCGCTGACGCATGCGAACCTGCATCGTGCATCAACTGCTGCGTGGTAGAGTGCCGTGTAACCACCGTACGAGTGTCCTGCCACGCCCACGAGCCGCTGGTCTATCTCAGCGGCTTGGAGCAGAACGCTCAGGGCTCGTTGGGCGTCATCCAAGCACTTCCTCATCAGCAGGTCGCCATCTAGCAACCGGTAGCTCATGGCGTTGTAGTGCTGAAGCCAATCGTAATAACCCGGTTCCACCCCCTGAACCGATCCTCGTCGATCCTCGAAAGTGATGGAGTCCGGGGCCAAGACTGCGAGGCCTCTACGAGCGAGCGCCGGCCCGAAGGCTTGAAACGCGTCGCCCACCTCGCCGGCTACCTCGCTCTTGCCGAAGTGGAACTCCCCATTGTGTTGGTGAAAGACAACCACTCCGCCGAGCGTATCGCGACCCCTCGGCGTGAACAGGAAAGCCGGAATGAGGTCACCTTCGAGTCCCCGGTACTCGATCCGTTCTCGGTCGAATCCGTCGGCCTCTTCGATGTCGCCTCGTTGGAACCCCACCGGAACAGGGTCCGCAAGCCCTAGGCGCTCTCGAAGCGTCGTGGTGAGGTCTGTCATCATCTGCAATGATAGCCCGCAATCAGGATGGCACGTAAACCGCCCCGGGAGACGCCTAACAATTCATTCAAGCCGAACCCGCTTCGCGGGTCGGCTTAGTTCAGGCGTTAGGCGCCATCTACTGGCCCGAAATTCACTTCGTCCAAGGTTTCATGATGCGACGAATAGGCTGCGAGGTCGTTGCAACAGTTTTTGCATCGACTAGCCCCCGTCGTTTTAGGTGGCGAATGGCGCCTTGCACCGTTGACTTTGCCAGCCCCGTCCGCACAGCAATCTCCTGCAAGCTGATCGCCAAAGACGCTCTGTTGCTGCGTTCCGACGCGACCAACAAATACAGATAGACAAGAAAGGCCGCCGGCTTGCGGTCATGGCCTACCAGGTCAGGCAACAGAACATCAAGGACATAGGCATCAATTGAGAATCGTCTCATAGTAACGAATGCTATAGCAGCTGTCATCACGAAGCACAACACCGACCCGACTAGAATTCGAGGCTCTAGCCACAGCCCATTTGGACGTACCCCAATAGGAGTCTTCGATGATCACTCACGTCAAGTTTGTTGGCATACCGGTCAAGGATCAAGAACGAGCCCTGACTTTCTACACGGAGAAGCTCGGCTTCGAGATCGCAACCGACCAGCGCATGGACCAGGGAATGCGATGGATTGAGCTTCGAATCGCCCATTCGACGACTCGACTCGTCCTCTTCACGCCCCCCGGACACGAGGACCGCGTTGGCACGTTTTTCAACGGATCACTCGCCTGTGACGACGTGGAGGCGACTTTCCGCCAACTCCAGCAACGAGGAGTTGAGTTCGTCGATCCTCCGACAAAACAGCCGTGGGGCATGTTCGCCAAGTTCAAAGATTCTGAGGGCAATACGTTTGTACTTTCCTCGTCCTGATGACGCCTAACCATGCAGGGTCAAGTGGACCGCTGCGACGGCCCACGGTAAATTGACACGCACTGTGGCAGCGGCCACTTGCCTCAAGCGTTAGGCATGAACGCCGTCTCAGCTTTCGGTTGCTCGCGCAACGGCACTCTCTTGCAGCTGCAAGGCTGAGCGCTCACACTGCTAGGCATGCACTTCGTCTACATCAAAGTGCCGTTGGGGCGTCCGAAGGGGCGTGCTTTCGATGCTCCGCACCATGCTCTGCACCACGCGCTGCAGCAAGAACTCGAGTCGACTCAAAGGGGGACCCTCGTGGGTTGGGGCACTTCGCTGCCTTCGGCACGAGCCGCCGAGATCGCTCCAGGTAGCTTTCATCGAATCGACGTTGAACTCACTGAACTTGACTCCGGCCTGCAGGTATTACGTGAAGTGCTACTGAATCTGAAGGTTTCCCATGGCACCGAACTACATTTCACAGTTCATGGCGCAGCCTTGCAGCAGACACTGTCAGCGGTTGGTTGGGGTCCGCGAGGTCCAAGCACGGGAACTCATCGGTCAAGGCCGCCGAAAGGCCACGCCTAATCCGTCCATTGAGAGGACGTCACAAAACATGATGCTTAACTATTCGGTCAAGCGGACCGCTGCGACGGGCCACGGTAATCTGACACGCACTGTGGCAGCGACCACTTGCCTCAAGCGTTAGACCGCAAATCGCGTCATCTCGTTCGGCGTGGAGCAAGCAATGCGACATGGAACCTTGTTCGAAGCGATTGGAGGCGAGCAAGGTGTCCTCCACCTTGCTCGCGCTTGGCATCAGCTCGTTATGGCCGACGAGATTGTGGCTCACGCTTTCAGCCATGGCTTTCACCCGCAGCATACCGAGCGGCTGGCCGCATACTGGGGTGAGGCATGGGGTGGACCAACGACTTACAGTCAACGGTACGGTAGCGAGTCTTCGGTAGTTCGAATGCACAGCGGCAATGGACCTCATGAGGAGATGGATCGTCGCGCTATCAAGTGCTTAGTCTTGAAGGGTAGACGCTAACAACGGAAAGTGGACCGCTGCGATGTGCAATTGTATTCTGACACTCCCTGTGGCAGCAGCCACTTATCTCAAGCGTTAGGGGTGCGTGCGATGCGCCGACTTGCCTTGTTCCTTGCAATTTGTCCTCTGAGTGGGTGCCCATCCGTTCCACACCACCTTTCTTTGCAGCCGAGCGTTAAGGCAAATACTTCGGGACAGCCTTTGGCTCTTGTCGGCTCTGAAGATGGGCTACCTCCGTCTATCGAGGCCAAACAGCAATTGTTCACTGCCCGATATACTGCCGTGAGCGCAAGTTGCAACCGTCCGCACGTCGGTGAGCCTTACTTTCAAATCGCATCGTTCATTCCGCCCGGGCAACCCTTCGCCGACTTGTAGGCGTCAGCCGTTGCACGACAAGCCTCCGCACACACCACCAGATGCGCACGTTGGCAAGGGGTTCTGTATGAGCATTGAGGAGCAAATCAAACAATATATCGCCGCTCAGGCCGAACCAAAGCGCGGCGATATGCAGGAATTGCACCGCATCATTCTGAATGTAATGCCGAAGTGCAGATTGTGGTTTCTGGATGGCAAGGACGATTTGGGTAAAACGGTTTCCAACCCTAATGTAGGGTACGGAACTCAGACGATTAAGTACGCCAACGGAAATACCAGGGAGTTCTACCAGATTGGCATCAGTGCGAACACAACGGGAGTTTCTGTCTACATCCTTGGAATAGAAGACAGGAATTATCTGGCGCAGGCATATGGAAAGGACCTTGGTAAGGCAAAAATAAGCGGGTATTGCATCAAGTTCAAAGTGCTGAGCGATATAAGGATAGAGACGCTTGAAGCAGCAATACGATATGGCATTAGCCAGACAACCATCTAGTATGGCTGCCAGAAAAGCCACTTCAGATGAGGGTCAGCTGAACTCACCCGGACTCAGGTATATCCATGACTATGCGGGACGCCTTCGGGTCACGCGGAATTACTCCGCGCACGGATAGGTGCGACTGGCTAAAATCGAGGCCCGCCGGACCATTCAAGCCAAACTTGCTTCGCGGGTCAGCTTCACTGATGCGTCATGCCGAGGCGGCATCGCTCGAGGTCAGCAGTATCAACGAGGTGGAGACCATTGTATGGCTGTAAATCCAGTCCGCGAAGGATTCAATACGATCACACCTTATTTGTTGGTCAAAGGTGTTAGTCAACTACTTGCGTTTCTGCCCGCAGCGTTCGGCGCTCAAGTACTTGCTCGTGAGATACGGCCGGATGGCACGATCATGCATGCGGAAGTGCGGATCGGAGACTCCATGCTCATGATGGGAGAGGCCAGTAGCGATTTCGGACCCATGCCGACCTCAATCTATCTGTACGTGACAGATTGCGACGCGGTCTACATACGAGCAATGCAAGCCGGCGGAACTTCTGTCTTTGAAGTCATGGACTTGCCGTCAGGCGAGCGATACGGCGGGGTAAAGGACCCTTGCGGAAACATCTGGTGGATTGCGACCCATGTCGAGGACCTATCGCCAGAAGAGCAAGCCAAACGCTGGCGAGACTTTCAGCCTAGCTAGTGCTGGAACTCTTCCGAGCCAGGCGTAACTGCTCGCTCAAGCGGACCGCTGCGAATCACCGCGGTGTAGACTAAGCCATCTCGGTAGCGTCCACTTCCCTCAAGCCTTAGGCGCCCAACAAGTCCCGTGCCATCTCGCGGCATCGTCAGCTTGAAAAGTCCGTACTCATTCGCAGACGCCTTACAGCGGTTACTCGCTGCCTTCGCCGAAAAAGGCGTCAAGGTTTTTGCGACCATTGATCAGCAAGCTGAGGCTCGGGCCGTGGGCTTGGCGATGCCGCCTACCAAGGTGATCATCTTCGGCAATCCCAAGGCGGGTACGCCACTCATGCTTGCCAACCCGCAAGTTGGCGTCGACCTACCGCTCAAGGTACTCGTTTGCGAGCCTGAGTCCGACCAAGTCACTGTGGCATTTACCACTGCATCAGAGATCATTGAGCGGCATTCGTTACCGTCCGACATGGCGTCCAATCTCGTTCCCGCTGAGCGGCTTATCGCAGCCATCCTCAAACAGAGCGTTGGCGCCTAACCATTCGGTCAAGTGGACCGCTGCTACATGCCACAATAATCTGACACTCACCGTGGCAAAGATTTACTTCCTGGAGGGTCCGTATGATCAAGCTGATTGTGGTCGTCAAGCGCAACGCGGCCATGTCGCCAACCCAATTCCATGACTACTGGAGTACCGAGCATGCCCGAAAGGTGAAGTCCATCCCGGCGTGTGCGAAGTACATTCGTCGCTACGTTCAGGCCCACTCGATCGACGCGGAATACGCCACGGGCACGCCCGCCTATGATGGCACTGCTGAACTCTGGTTCGACTCGGTGGAGGACAAGGACGCTTTCTTCTCTGATCCTGACTATCTGGCCATAGTCGCACCGGATGAGCGCTTGTTCGCTGACATGGAGCAGACACGCTTCCTCGTCTGTCGCGAGGAAAGGATAGTCTAGGCGTTACAATCCTCACTCGTGCTGCAAGAATACGTCTGGGCGTCCTTTCATATCTGGGACAGAACGCAGCGCGGCGTCTTTCCCAAAGGGACTTTCGAAGTGACGGCTGGGGTAGCGATGGGCGAATTGCTCAGCACGACGGCAGGTAGAACCTGGTGGCAAAGCTCCAAACACAGAGGCTTCATTCCAGGATTCGTCTCTGACGTGGATGCATTGCTCGCCAAGCGCAACGAGCCCACTTCTTCGCTAGCTGGGCGATCCCGACCAGGTGCTCACGCGGACCTGAAGTTTCCGCTGCATCATGCGCCGCGGCCCGCACGGTCCGCTTGGCTTTGGCGTCAGACGACGCTAGGAGAAACAATGAAACATCTCATTTTCCTCTTCGCGCTTATCCTTGCAGTAACACTTCACGCCGCGAGCCCGTCGGGAGAACACCTCGCATACACGGTCGGGTGTATCAACTGTCATCACCAGACAGACAAGCACATCATCAACGCGCCGCCCCTGGTTGTCGTCAAAGCCTATTCCATCGAGGAGTTTCGTAGGCTTATGAAGACCGGCATGACGAAGGCGGGGCGTGACATGGCGTCAGAGGGTAGCGTGATGGGTTTCGTCGCAAAGGAACAGTTCGCCCATTTTACTGACGCGGAAGTGACGGCTCTCTACGATTTCTTCACTAACAAATGGACTGCTGCGAGAGGCATCGAAGAGGAAAAGAAGATTCCGATTTACTTCAAGCAATCGCAAGACAAAGCTGAGCATCAGCCCTGAAAACCGCATCGTCCAAATCATTCCGTCAGGTGGACCGCTGCGACAGGCCGCGGTAATCTGATACGCGCTGTGGCAGCGGCCACTTACCTTGAGTGTTATGCCTCAGAAAAAATTCCGCTTTACGTCTGCGGAAATTCGGCCTCTAGCCACAGGCCACGGCAGCTGTTTGGCTACGGATCGTATTGTCGTAGACGGAGAAAAGGTGGGCTACTGCTACCGCGAGCCACCGGACTCCACGCACGATAGCGGATGGCGCTTCCTGGCCGGCAACGAAAATCAAAACTATCTGGACAATCCCGCCAACCTGGGGCTGTACGACGTCAATACCATCGCCAACTACGATCCGGAAATAATTCCGATACTGGAATCGCCTGCCGGCTCAGCGTTCGAGCGCAACTCGTCCGGCGCATTTGTCAAAGTCCTTGGACCGCCCTGAGCCATAGCCATTCAGCCAAGCGGCCCCTCAAGCGTACGGCCGCGCCGAAACATTCCAGCTCCGAAAGGAATACCCAATGTCCATCAGACCAGCGATGTTGATCGCGTTCGCGATCGCTCTGTTTGCAAGCGTGGCACCGGGTACTTGCCCAGCTCAGGCAGCCAAGGGCAGCGACAATCTGGCCGGGGCATGGGAGGGTAAAGTCCAGTTCACAGCCGGCGCCTTTGCCGAAGTGAAGGATCTTGAGTTCATGTATGCGTTTGCCGCGGGAGGAACCATGACCGAGTCTTCAAACTACGACGCCACGCCACCCGTCCCTCCCGCGTATGGTGTGTGGAAGCAGGTTGGCGTCCGGAAGTACGAGGCGAAGTACCGTTTCTATCAATCGAAGGCGGCGGCATCCGCCGACGAGCTTGTCAAGGGTGGCGGCTGGGCGCCTGATGGGTACGGGACGCTGGCGCAGAAGATCACACTCTCCGCTGACGGCAATTCGTTCGAATCAAGGATCACCCTTGAACTGTTCAACAAGGACGGGAAGGCGATGCCGGGGGGAGGCGAGGCCTCTGCCAGCGGGAAGCGGATTCACTTCTGACTCCAGACGAGACGGTGAGACATCTCATTGCTTCATGCCTCTCCACGATTTCTTCACGAAGAAATTGGCTGTTGGAAGAGGCGTCGAAGAAGAAAAGAAGATCCCGATTTATTCAAATTTTCGCCCGACAAATCTGAGCATCAGCGATGACGACCGCGCGGTCCGAGTATTGGCCAAGTGGATCGATGCGATGGGTCATCGGTAACTTGATGAATTGTGATAGCCGCCGCGTACCTCAATCGTCAGGCCCACAGAATGACGCGCGCTGGCGTGATGTTTCTGCAGTCATCTTTCCCACTCGGGAGTCCTCATGATCAAGCCCTTCGTGAACCTCGATGACGTTGAGTTTACCGACATCGAGGAGAACGGTTACTACACATCGCGGCGCGCGCAATTCAGCGCCGACATCGGAGCCAGAAAACTTGGCTATAACCTTACCGTTCTACCCCCGGGCAAAGCCCAGTGCCCGTTTCACTCACATCGAGGTGAGGAAGAGATGTTTCTGATCCTCGAGGGCGAAGGCGAGCTTCGCTTCGGCAATCAGCGCTACCGAATCCGCAAACACGACGTTGTCGCCTGCCCTACCGGAGGTCCTCGAGGTCGCCCACCAGATCATCAACACAGGCACCACGGACATGCGCTATCTTGCGTTGTCGAATCTCGTCGACATCGAGGCCTGCGAGTATCCGGATTCCAACAAGGTCCTCATCTGCGCAAACGAGCCCGATACGCCGCAACTTCGGAAAATGTTCCGCGCGGAGACGGACGTCGAGTACTACGATCGCGAGAGTACTGAGCCTCCGGATGGTGGCACCTGACTATTCGGTCCGGTGGACCATTGCCGCGGTCCACGGTAACCTGACACGAAAGTGGCACTACCTCAACGGTCGGACCCAGAGGCTCTATGCATAGCAGACATGTCATCACCGCTGCTCGTTGGGTCTTCGGATTGTTCTACTTCGCGACTGGCGTCGCCATTGTCTTCAGTCTATTCGGGCTGGGCTCTGCTCCCCAGCAGCCGACGCCGGCCTCAAGCGCGTTCGCCAAGGCGCTCAACGACAGTGGGTTTATCGACCCGCTGATCGCAGGCGTATACCTGATCGGTGGAGGCGCCCTGCTCATGCGCCGGACCGCGCCGCTGGGTATCGCCATCCTCACGCCCGTAGTCATTGGCATCTTCTGTTTCCACGTCGCGCTGTCAGGGCAATGGCCCTGGGGCACGCTCAACCTCGCATGGCTTCTCGCGCTGGCCTGGTGCTTTCGCAGTTCGTTTGAGCCGCTTTGGAACAACGTGAGTTCAGAAACGCTGGCACCGTAGGGATCGGTAAAAAACTCCATTATCACGTCGGCGGGATAGTATTTTCGGTTCGGCCGCCCACCGATTGGCTGCGCGACATGCGTTCAAGCGGACGCCGATTCGTGGCGCGGCTCGATTCCGGCTTCGGACAGCAGATCTGATGACATCAGCAATCAAAACGCCGCGTCTGACATTAGTCCCGGCAACGCTCGCTCATGCCCGCGCCGAAATAAGCAACCTCGCAGATTTCGCCAATCTGCTGGATGCGAAAGTCCCGGAAAACTGGCCTCCGGAAAGTAGTGCTGATGCTTTGCCCGTGTTTTTGCAATGGCTGGAGGCAGCCCGCGATCAAGTAGGCTGGTTCGGGTGGTATGCGCTTCGTCGTGATGAAGGCGCGACCGCACCGGTGTTGGTCGGTGGGGGCGGCTTTCTCGGACCACCGCAAGAAGGACAGGTAGATATCGGCTACTCCGTTCTGCCTCAATTCCAGGGCTCGGGGTTTGCAACAGAGATCGCTTTCGCGCTGGTGCAGTGGGCGTGGCAACAGAGGTCAGTGGCAACTATCGTCGCGGAGACGGAGTGGGCCAATCCCGCGTCCGTGCGCGTACTCGAGAAGCTCGGGTTCGTTGGGACCGGAACTGGCCGTGAGGTCGGTGGCAGCAAATTCATGCTGTCGTGCGCTGCCAGCTCGCGGTCAAGTGGACCGCTGCCACCGACCGCGGTAACCTGACACGCACGGGTGGCAGCGGCCACCGGACCCAAGCGGTGGCATCATGAAACCTGGTTCCCGCACCAAGAAAAGAGCTCTCACAGCGAGCACGGATGCCGCGCATTTCGCGCGAAAAGTTCGTCACCGAACTCCTCAGGGAGTTGCGCGTCGTGTGGCCGATCCTGTCGGGCCTGCTTTTGCTGATCATCTCGCTCGGCGTGGTTGCCGGTTTGCGCGAAGGCTGGTCCCTGACCGAATCGATTTACTTCTCCTTCGTATCGGGGCTGACGATCGGTTACGGAGACTTCGCCCCCAAGTCGATGCTCGGGCGTGCGCTCGCAATCGCCATCGGCATATGCGGCGTCTTGATGACAGCGCTCATTGCAGCCGTTGCCGTGAGGGCACTGACCGAATCCCAGCGCGACGACGATGAATAGGCTGCTGGCTGGTCGGGCAGCCGCACGCATCTGTCGAGGTAGAGTGTTCGCATGAACCTTCAGTTCCCTTCCGCGCAGGAATACTCGACGCAGACCGCGCGCTATCCTGCTTTGGCTGTCGTCGATATTCACGCAGAACAGGCCGCCGTAACCGAGTCCTATCGCAACCAGGTCTTGGTCGACGTCAACAACGACTGCATGCGATTGTCCGTGTTCGAGGGCGAGTATCGCTGGCATCACCATCCGGATTCCGACGAGTTGTTCCTGGTAGTGGCGGGAACGCTGCAGATCGACCTCGCGGGTGGCGATCGTATCGAACTTGCCGAATGGCAAAGCGTCGTCATTCCGGCAGGTACGGTGCATCGAACACGTGCCATCGGGCGGACAGTCACCGTCACCTATGAAAAAGCGGGTGCGCAAACCGTGTTTGTCGATGCCGTCGCCTGACTGCTCGCTCAGGTGAACCGCTGCGATGTGCCTTCGCCAATCCGATCTGGAACACCATCACGTCGAGATCTTCAAGCGATGCATCAGGCCGCAGAAGGCTCCCCCCAATCACCATTCCCGTCCCCGGAGGTCCCATGAAGCGAGTCACTGGTATCGGCGGCATCTTCTTCAAAGCCAAGGACGCGCCGGCACTGCAGGCCTGGTACAAGCGACACCTCGGAATCGATGTTCAGGCATGGGGTGGCACGGCTTTCACCTGGGCCGACGGTGAAGGCAAGCCGGTCGCTGGAACAACCGTCTGGTCCATCGGTTCGGCGGAAAGTGACCAGTTTGCGCCCAGCACTGCACCTTTTATGATCAATTATCGGGTGGAGGATCTGCATGCCCTCGTCCGAGTCCTGCGCGAAGAGGGCTGCAACGTTCTCGAAAAGGTCGACGATTCCGAGTACGGAAAATTCGCCTGGGTCATCGATCCGGAAGGAAACAAGGTCGAACTTTGGCAACCGCCTGTCGGTCAATGATCAGTGCGGTCGGGCTCAGCATGACATCGTCGGTCTTTCGGTTCTTGCGGCTGCGTCAAAACTTCGCACCCGATGACTGACGATCAGGTGGACCGCCGCAACCGACAGCGGTAATCTCATACACACTGTGGCAGCGGCCACTTGCTTCAGACGTCAGGTCAGTCATGACGTGGTGCAAGGCAACCTTCGTTCTTCTTGTTGCGCTCGCCGTTGGCTGCGCCATCGCAGGTGATCGATCGCCGATAGAATCGCTGCGTGCCAGGTTTCCCCACGGCATTCCCTGGAGAGTCGAGATTCTCGGCGTCGATGGCAAGAACCTGGGTGCGCTCGAGATGCTCATTACGTCAGATCGGGCGGCCTCGTGTCTTGGCGATATGAACGACGGCGTTCGCGTGAACTTCACTCGAAAAGAAACGCTCTCGCCGACAATATCCGTCGCGTCGTACGGCGTCGCCAAATTCACTGGCGACAAGATAAAAATCGACCTTACGGGTGGCATTTGCGACGCTTACCTGTTGATGAGCGGCGACGTCTCTGCGAATGGCTCGTCAACGGGCGAAATTTACACGTTCGGCATGAGAGGTGGACATGATGTCGCGACGTACCACGCGACGGTCAAGTGAGTAGCATGTCCATTCACTCGCGTTGTCAGCTACAAACTGCGTCAATCTGACGCTGCGGCAGCGGCCACGTCGCTGAAGCCCTGCTCATCTCGATGGAGAAGCAATATGGTGAACCCCGCAAAGAACACGATTTGCCTTTGGTACGATGGCGACGCCGAGAGTGCGGCACGGTTTTATGCAGAGGTCTTTCCCAATTCTTCCGTCGATGCGGTGCACCGCGCACCCGGAGATTTCCCCTTGGGGAAGCAGGGGGACGTGTTGACCGTCGAGTTTAGCGTGATGGGCATTCCCTGCCTCGGGCTCAATGGCGGCCCTGCGTTCAAGCACACCGAAGCGTTCTCGTTCCAGGTCGCGACCGTTGACCAGGCCGAAACGGATCGCTACTGGAACGCGATCGTAGGCTCCGGCGGCCAGGAGAGCGCATGCGGCTGGTGCAAGGACAAATGGGGATTGTCCTGGCAGATCACACCGGTCGCCCTGACGCAGGCGATCACCGATCCCGATCCCGCCGCCGCCAAGCGCGCGTTCGATGCGATGATGCAGATGAGGAAAGATCGACATCGCTGCCATCGAGGCGGCGCGCCGCGGGTGAGGCTGCATCTTCGATGCGGATGATGCCGAAAGCGGAGTATCGCAATGGGCAAGGTTCTACGGTTTTCCGGTTCGGTCTGCTAGAACCATCGATTGAGATCTGGATGCAAGAGCACTCCGGAGAGTTGGGGCTGATCGCGCAACGCTGGTTCGACGTCATGCGCAGTTGCGGAGACGACGTCCGGGAGCTGTTGCACGACGGTCATCCCACGGCATGCATTGGCAGATGCCGCGTTCGGCTACGTCAATGCGTTCAGGGGTCACGTGAACGTCGGGTTCTTCCGCGGTGCAGAACTCCCCGATGCAGACGGCTTGCTGGAAGGTACCGGCAGGTTCATGCGGCACGTCAAGCTCAGGCCCGGCCAGAAGAACGATGATGCGGCTTTGAGAGAGCTCATCCACATCGCCTACCACGACATGAAACGGCGCCTCGAGGCAGAGTAGCGCGCGGCACCGAATGACGATTCGATCGAGTGGACCGCCAAGCGCGCAGGAACTCATCCTCGATCCGTTCGCCGCCGCGAACACGTCATGACGATCCAGCCAAGTGGATCGCCGCGAAAGGTCACAGAACCCCGAAACCCGGCTCGACCCCGCGGACCACCGCAGTGCATCTCGGTATCGTGAGGCCATGTGGCCGCGGCCACCTTGTCTGCAAGCGTCAGGGCCCAATGCGACGAATCCGAGCCAACGATCGGTGAGCACCAAACTCGCCACAGATCCGACAATCGGCGAGGCAACGACGCAGGATAGCGAACATGCACCGAAAGCGAGATTCGGCGCCCGACCTGCTTGGCACTCTCGTCCTTTGTCTTCTCGCTGTCGCCGCATGCGCCGCAGCCGCGATCTATGCGGATGTCGTTCCCGCGCAAGTTGCACCTCGGCACGCCATTACTCTTTCGAGCGCCTGTGCATACAGCTGGACTGCTCGTCGCGATTGCGGCGCAGGCGATCGGCTGCATACTGGTTTTCAGGCGGCTTCTGTCGGCCGCTGTTCTTGCCGGGTTATATTTTCTTCGCGCTCGAGCGGGCGGGCTTGTATCGTCCCGTGATCGGTACGTGGTGTCTCGGCGTGCTGTCGATAGTCACGGGTACAGTGATGCTCGCCTAGCGGAACCGTGAATTGCACGCCGCACGGCTGTTCAATCATCGCGATCGCGGCTTCACATGAAGCCGCTTGCATGGAGGATCAGGTGCCCACCATTCCGCGTCAGACGTCGAACCAGGAAAGCAACACATCCTCGCGCATCCCGCGATACCTGCTGGCGCTGCTTGCCGTTTACTGCGCGGCCAGCCTGATCCACTTCGTCCACAACGCGGAGTTCGTCTCCGCGTACCCGAACCTGCCGGCCGGGCTCACGCGCTCGAAGGTCTATCTCGCGTGGCTCGCCATCACGGCGGTGGGCGCAGCGGGCATTTTCGTCGTCAGACTCGGGGCTCGCTTGCCCGGCCTTCTTCTGATCGCAGCTTACGCCGCGCTGGGCTTCGCCGGCCTCGACCACTATTGGGTAGCGGCCGATCGCGCATACGCTCGCCATGAATGCGACCATCTGGTTCGAAGTGGCTGCCGCCGGCGCCCTGTGCGCGACCACGATGGCGCTGGTATTTCAGTCTCTCGCTGTGAAGCCGGCGAGCGTGCCACTCCCTCGCCGCGCCGATGAGCGGGGAAGTGACCCCGCAGCGCATGCGGCCGCGTAACCGGTTGACGTCTATGCGTCAGAACGCGGCTTCGCGCTGTCACTGCTTTTCATGTTTCGTTTCCGCAGCAGTTGTTCGTACCCTGGAGCGAAGTCGAAACCGTGCCGAACGACGGATCTTCCCCCGCGGGTTCGCCATTGGACGATCGGATGAACGCGACTCGGACGCGATTGCGCGTATTCCGGTCAGGCGAGCCACCGCGTGGCCATCAGCATGATCAACCGTTCTGTCGTGGAATCGTCTGCAGTGAAATCTTCGGTGACTTTTGCGTCCAACTGGCGTAGCGCCCGCCTCGGCTCGCCGTGGGCAGGAGGCTCGATCGCTCTCGGGCACTGATGCTCTCGTGCAACGTGTTTTGCGACGGTTATTCGCTTTGCTTCGTCCGCTTTCTGGCAACCTCACTGGCGGAGAGATTTTCGTGATCGCACGCATCTGGCATGGTAGAACGCTGACGGCGAAAGCCCGCCGCGTACCTCTCCTTCCTGCGCGAGCGGGCCCTCCCGGATTACAAGAGCGACGAACGGCAACTGCGCCGCCTTCGTTCTCGCGCGCGCCGAAGGTGATGTCACCCACTTCATCACGCTCACGCACTGGGAATCGCTCGAAGCAATCGAGGCGTTCGCTGGCGCGGACATTTCGCGTGCGAAATACTATTCGGAGGATTCGGATTTCCTCCTCGAATTCGAACCCGGCGTGCAGCACTTCGAACTCTATTCGTAGCCGCATGTACGTGCATGGCCGAGCGCTCGCTCCCACTACCAAGAGGAATGCAATGTCAAAACTTCGCGTCCAGAGTTTTACGATCTCGCTCGACGGATACGGTGCCGGGCCGAATCAGGATCTTGAGAATCCGCTCGGCATCGGCGGCGCCGACTTGATGGAATGGTTTTTCCATTCCCGCATGTGGTGCAGGATGCATGGCCGTGAAGGCGGTGAGGAAGGCGTCGACAACAGCATTGCGGAGCAGGGCTTCGCGGGAATCGGCGCGTGGATTCTCGGCCGCAACATGTTCGGCCCGGTTCGCGGGCCGTGGCCGGACGACAACTGGAAAGGCTGGTGGGGTGACGAGCCGCCCTATCACACGCCGGTCTTCGTGCTGACGCATCACGCTCGCGCGCCGCTGCGGATGGCCGGGGGTACCGAGTTCCATTTCGTCACCGAAGGCATCCACGCCGCGCTCGCGCAGGCAACCGCAGCGGCCCGGGGACAGGACGTCCGACTCGGCGGCGGCGTTGCCACCGTTCGCGAGTACCTGTGTGCCGGGCTGATCGACGAGCTGCATCTTGCAGTCCGCCCTGTCCTGCTCGGCGCGGGCGAGAATCTCTGGAACGGCATCGACATGGGCGTGCTCGGCTACGAGTGCACGCGGCATGTTGCCGGCGAAAGAGCGACGCACGTTTTCCTGCGCAAACGCGCATGATCTCGGCGACGCGCGCACGCATTGCGACGCGATGCCATTGAGAGTGTCGGCATTTCGGCTATCCTCACCGGCGCGCGCAGGCGCAATGGTCGGCGCACGCCGACGCGATGGGCCAGGTACACTTTCCGCATGGAGGACAGGTCGAATGGCGATCACGCGCATCAATCAGTTCGAAGCGAAGGCCGGCGCCGAAGACGCGCTCTACGCATTTCTCGAATCCGTCATCGCGGTCATCGAGAAGTGTCCCGGATGCATTTCCTGCCGGTTGCTGCGCAGCACGGAAAACCCTGCGTCCCTCGCGATCATCGAGGAATGGGACAACATCGAATCCCACCAGAAGGCTGCGCAAGCGATTCCGCGCGAGAAGCTTGGCGAAGCGGCGGCCATGTTCGCCAAGCCGCCCGCGGGCATGTACTACAGCGCGTAAGGCGAAGCGGATGATGCTTCCCGGCAGTTGCCACTGTGGCGCGCTGCGCGTCGCATTCGAGACCGCGCTCGATATCGCCGAACTCTCGCCGCGCGCGTGCGATTGTTCGTTCTGCACGAGGCACGCGGCTGCGTACGTTTCCGATCCTCGCGGGAAGCTGTCGATAACGGCCATGGCGACTGGCGACGCGCTCGTCTATCGCCAGGGGTCGAACAATGCCGCATTTCTCGTTTGTGGACATTGCGGCATTCTCGTCGCCGTCGTCAGCAGGAATGACGCCGGCACTTTCGGCGCCGTCAACGTGCGGTGTCTCGACGCTGCGGGGTTCGGCGAATCGGTCGCGACCTCGCCGCAAAGACTCGATGCGCGAGGAAAAGATCGCGCGCTGGTCGACGCTCTGGGTGCCCGATGTGATGCTCGCGAACATCGAACTCGTCTGAGCGTCCAGGCGGGAGCAGACCCATGCTGACGCGGCGACCTGACTCTTCCGCTCGTGTCGCCGGAAAGTACGGCCGGGTGCGGCGCCTGATCCAGGACGTATGCATCGCACGTTCCGATGCAGCCATTCGACAGCCCTTCAAGCGCGCAGGTCTGCGCCGGCACCCACGCCGCGCACTCCTCTCCCGCATCGACCCCGGTTCTGCATTGACAAGGCCGCGGGGCGGCCGGGACAATGCCCTGTTTTACAAAGAGTACCGGCACTTGTCCCGAAAAATCTGGCTCCGTCCGTTACTCGCGGTGATACCGGCGCGCAATGAGTCGCCGACGGTCGCGACATCGTCCGCGGCGTATCCTGCACGCTCGGCTGCGACGTCCTCGTCGTCAACGATGCGAGTACCGACGACACCTCCGCCTTGCGCGCGCGCGGCCGGCGCGACGGTGCATCGACCTGCCCTCTGAATCTCGGCGCCTGGGGCGCGACCCAGACCGGCATGCGCTACGCCCAGCGCAATCGCTACCGCACGGTGGTGACGCTCGATGCCGATGGTCAGCACCATCCGGAAGAACTGCCGCTGCTGCTGAGGCCTGCAACGCGTCGATTCCAACGTCGTCATCGGCACCTATGCCGCGCGCATGAGCGCGGCGCGGCGCTTGGCTGGACGGTACTTCCGCCTGTTGACCAGATGAACGTGCAGGATTTCACCTCCGGATTGCGCGCCTACGATCGGCGCGCGGTGCGCATTGGCCTCGCGCGACGCCAGCCTGCTCGACTATCAGGACATGGGCGTGCTGATGCTGCTGAGCAAAAAGGGTTTGATTCTGCACGAAGTGCCGACGCTGATGTCGACACGCCGCGCCGGAGCGTCGCGCGTGTTCGCGTCGTGGCTGCTCGTCGCTCGCTACATGCTGCATACGACCGTGCTGTGCTTCGCCCAGCTCGGAGTGCGCTCGCGCGTCATGTTCCGCTCGCAGGCCGCGCGGAGCGGCACGGCATGAACAGTCCAGTCTCCGCGGTGATCGGCGCTTTGTTGGCCGGCACGATCCTGTACCTGGTTCGCCGCGATCACATGCACGGTTCGTATGCGTTGTGGTGGCTGGCGATCGCCGCTGCAATCCTGGTCCTCGGCGTGTTTCCGCCGTCATCGACTGGCTCGGACGCATCACCGGCATCAGCTACCCGCCGGTTCTGCCGATCATCGTCGGCATTGGCATGATCCTGATCCGCATGTTGCGACCGACATCGACCGCTCGCGCCAGGAACGCCAGTTGCGCCGGCTTGCGCAGAAGCTGGCAATCCTCGAGCAGGAATTGTCGATCGTGCGCCGGGACCAGCGTCCGATTCACGCGCATCCGACGCCGCAGACAAGTCCGCCGCGCCGCGCATCAAGAGCGCCCAGGTGATTGCGCTGTCGAAACCGTCCGACGTTGACACCGCATCGCGCGATGCGCGTACTGCACGTCGGCAAATTCCATCCGCCCCACCCGGCGGGATCGAACGTTGTTCCACGCGATCTGTGCGCGGCGCTTTGCGTTCGCGGCATCGCTACGGCGCTGCTCGCGCACGCTGAACCGGGAACGCGACCGCCGGAGCGCCGTGACCACGACGGCATCGACGTCACCCTCGCCGCGTGCCATGGACTTGCGTTGCACACTCCGGTGAGCCCTGGCTTTCCGTGGCTGTGCGCAAGACGATTCGCCGCTTCAAACCAGACCTGCTGCACCTGCACGTGCCGAATCCGGCGGTATTCTCGGCGCTGCTGATCCCCGAGGCGCGCAAGCTGCCGTGGGTTGTCCACTGGCACGCCGACATTCCACTCGACACGCGCAAGCGCAGCCTGCGCCTGAGCCTATCGCATCTACCGGCCGTGGGAGCAGGCGCTGCTGCGACGCGCGACCGCCGTGATCGCGACGTCGCAGCCCTACCTGGATTCGAGCGAAGCGCTGGCGCCGTGGCGCGAGAACGGCTGTGATTCCGCTGGGCATCGGTCCGGTGCAGGGCGTCGAGCCTGCTGACACGACTTCGCGCGCTGATGTGCCACCCTCACCCCAGCCCTCTCCCGCCAGCGGGAGAGGGGGCAACAGCCCTCAGCCCTCTCCCACCAGCGGGAGACCGGACAATGCCCTCAGCCTCTCCCGCCAGCGGGAGACGCTCCAGCCCTCAGCCCTCAGCCCCCCAGCGTGGAACGTCCGCATCCTCGCCGTCGGCCGACTGAGCTACTTCAAGGGCTTCGACGTGCTGCTGCGCGCGCTCGCCAACGTCGAAGATGCCAGTCTGCTGCTGATCGGCGACGGCGAATGCCGCACGCAGCTGCAGCAACTCGCCAGGGAACTGGGCATCGACGTCACGCGTGCGTTTCGCCGGCCGGATCGACATGGATGCACCCGGCGTAGCGGCAATTGCCGTCGGCGCGTGCGAACGCGGATATTTTCTGTCTGCCCTCGACCGAGCGCGCCGAATCGTTCGGCCTCGTGCTGCTCGAGGCCATGCGCGCACGCCTTCCAGTCGTCGCCAGTGCGATTCCGGGATCAGGCGTCGGATTTGTCGTTCAGGACGGGCGCACCGGTCTGACGGTTGCGCCCGGCGATGCGGCGGCGCTGACGGTGGCGCTTCGCAGGCTGGCGGCCGATCGTGCGGAACGCGAGCGGTTCGGCAGCGCCGGCGCGGAGCGCTGGCGCGAGCATTTCACGCTGGATCGGGCAACCGATCAGGTCCTGCGTCTGTACGAATCGGTGCTGGCGCAACACGCGGTTCGCGCAACAGCAACGCGAGCAGGGTGACCACGGCCGGCGTGATGTGCATGATCAGCCGGTTTACCGCCGTATAACTCTCGGCCCATTCGGCCGCATCGGTAAACACGAACAGGAAGACCAGCAATCCGAAGCAGGCGAGCAAGAGCAGCGCACACACGCTCAACGCGTCGCTCGCGCGCAGAGTGCGCCAGCGCCACACGATGACCGGCCCGACCAGCCACCACAACAGATTCCAGTTCGACTGCACGAACAAACTGCGGGCGATGCCGAGGGCCGCCGGTCCGTGCCATGCCAGCGTCAGCGAGCCGACGACCGGAAGATTGACGACGCGGGAACCGCTGCGCACCCATCCGATGGCCGCAAACAGAACATGCGCCTGGCCGATCACCGCGGCGATGATCAGTGCGGCCGCCGCGATCCAGGCACTGCGCCAGCGCCAGCGCGACGGCAGCGCGGCAAAGCCGATCGCGAGCAGCAGCGTCAGGCACCAGACGATTCCTTCGTGCTTCAACAGCGACAGTGTCACCGCGCACACCACTGCCAGGAAAAGCTGGCCCCGATCCCGCTGCTCCTGCCAGCGCAGCCAGGAGAGCACGCCGAAGCCGAAAATCGTGGCGACCCAAAGGTCGGCGTAACCGGCCAGTGCAACGTGTGTGGTCAGCAACGGCAGCGAGCCGAGCACGTAAACGAAAACCAGGGCGCGGGTCCGATCCAGGCCGAGCGCGCGCCACTGCCCGTAGTGGCCGAGCAGCAGGCCGACCCAGAGCGCGACCCATGGCAGGTTCACCAGTGGCTCGATCCAGTCGCCCGCGGCGCTGGCAAACCACACCTGCATCCAGGCGAGGGCGGACGGATAGGCCCACGCCGGCCCGGTATACAAATTCGCATCCGGATGCGCGAGCCACTCGGTCGGGGACACGAACGCGACATAGTGTCCGAGGAGGTACCAGGTCTTCGATTTGACCGCCCACGCGTCCCATGCATCCCACGGAAACGTCGGTCGCAACAGCACTTCGCTCGCCAGAATCGATCCGCGCCAGATCAGCGACGCGAGCGCCACGAGCGCCGCGATCCTTGGCCAGTAACTGCGGGTCTCGTCGTCAGCATCGGCCGGCTCGACCGCCACGCGACGCTGCAGCCAATGCGCAAGCGCCGCGAACGCAGCGGCGAACGCAGCGAGCCACGGCGCCGCATGCACCCACGCCTGTGCGGTGTCGGCGCGCGCCGTCAGCGCGGTCGCCGTCGCCGCGAGCAGCATGCCGAACACGATGCCGTAACCGCACACCGTTGCCGTCCGGCCGCCGCGCATCGCGGCACTGAGTCCAAACACCGCCAGCATGCCGGCTGCGATCGCAACGAACCATGCGAGCGGATAGGCCATGCTCATGATCCGGGACGACGCAGATGATAGATGCCAAGGTCGCCGCCGATGAACAGCGGCGTGGCCGGCACCGCTTTGGTGCCCGAGCGCAACGTCGAGGTTGCATCGTCGTACTGCCAGGCCTTGCCGGCGCAAATCACGATCAGCGTGTCGGCCGCAAAGGACGATGGCGAACCTTCGGCCATCGCCGTTTCCAGCGGCGCCATATTGAGCGGCAACAGGAAGTACATCAGCCGCAGCATCTTGTAGATGGAATCCGAAGCGACGAGGACGCGCTGACCGGATCCGGCGGCCGAGGCCTGCTGGCGGCTCAACTGGGCAAATCCGGCAATGTCCTCATCCGGCTGCAGGCGCGCGCGCTCCTGCCATGACTTGCCGGAGTAAACCGACGTCGTGAGTTCGCGCTTTGCCCACAGATCGTCGAGACCGCGCAAGTCGAGCGCCACCCAGGCGAGCGCGCCGAGCAGCAGCGCAAGCCTGAGCAGTCGCCCGCGCCATTCCCGACGCAACCACACCAGCACGGCGAATGTCAGCATGGCGCCGAGCGCCAGCGTCAACGGCATCGATGTCGTGCCTTCGGCGCCCTGCGCGACGACGTTGACCGAGGCCTGGCTCCAGGGGCGATATCCGAACCAGCCCGATCTCAACAGCACAGGCACCGCGCTCCAGGCAGCCGACCGCAGGCCCGCGCTCACGAGCCGGAACGGCCGAAACGCAATGCTCGGCGGCACCAACTGCGAAGTCGCGTACTCGGCAAATCCCAGTTCGATGATTTCGCCGCGCCAGGCTTCGGTCGCCGTGCGCAGGTCAAACGTCACGCCGCCGTCTCCGGGCCACGGCAGCGCGACCGTCTGCACGTCGTCCGGCGCATCGGCGCGGCGAAACACCAGCACGAGTTCGAGCGTGCGCGGGAAGTCCTCGAACTGATAGCGCAGGACGGGCATCTCCGCCGCGCGCAGGTGTTCCAGCGACGTGGTCTGCAACGCATAGCCGTCGGTGGCTATCGCGCCGATACCGAGCGCCGTGCCGTCCTCGACGCCGGCCCCGACCAGCGGCCGGAAATCCTGCCCGTTAAGAGCGAGCGTCGCGCGCGCCGACATCGGCGCCGACCACGGCACGCCGGCGGCGGTGCCGAGCACCAGCAACCAGACCGCGATCAGGGCGACGGCGAGGAGCAGGCTCCGCATCAGGCGGCCAGCACCGCAAGACGCGCCAGATCGCCGTCACTGAAGCCGGCGGCACGGCGCGCGTCGGCGTTCAGGGGATTCCGGATCGCCCCGCGCGCAAACTTCTGCACGAGCGCTGCGAATGTCGTCTCCGCGTCGACCTCGTCGCGTGCGCAGCACCAGGCGAACCAGCGCGATCCGGCCGCGACATGCGCAACCTCTTCACGCAGGATGAGTTCAAGGATGTGCACGGTGTCCGCATCCCCGACCAGGCGCAATCGCTCGATCATGCCCGGAGTGACATCGAGTCCGCGGGCCTCGAGCACGCGCGGCACCAGGGCCATGCGCCCGAGGCAGGAATCGGACGTCTTTACCGCCATTTCCCAAAGGCCGTCATGCGCGTCGAAATCGCCGTAGGCGCAGCCCAGCTGCGCGAGTCGCGCCGCGAGCAGACGGAAGTGCCGGGCTTCGTCGCCGGCAACGCCGATCCAGTCGCGGTAGTACGCGGCCGGCATGCCGCGGAAGCGATAGACCGCATCCCAGGCAAGATTGACGGCGTTGAATTCTATGTGCGCGACGGCGTGGATCAGCGCCGCGCGTCCGGCGACGGTGCCCAGCCCGCGGCGCGGCAGCTTGCGTGGCTCGACCAGGAGCGGACGCGCGGGCCGGCCGGGCACGCCGATAGGCCGCGCGGGCGAGGCCGATTCGATGCTCAATTCACCGGCTTCGAACGCGCGGACGGCGGCGTCGGTTAGGGACAGTTTCTCGGAGACGTTGACGCAGTCGAGACAACGCTCGGCGCATGCGAACAAATTTCCCTGCACCAACACTACGCCATCCCCGGTCCGCGCTCGGCGAGCGACTCAACGGGCGAATTAAACCACAGCTGACGCTCGATGCGATGACATCCAAGCCGGCGCGCGGCGCCTGTACGGCGGCAGCGATGCCGCCGGGACCGCGACAGCCGCGCTTGCCAGGCCGCAAACGTCAGGCCTTCGACAAAAAATTCGCACCCATGCCGATCGCATTGCGCGCGCCGCGACAGAGACTCGAACGATCTCGTCCGATCTCAGCTGACGAGGGTTCGCCGCTGCAGCTTGGCGGTATCCGATCGCGCGAACTCCAGGTCGCTCAGGTAACTGGAATCGACGCCGGTGACGTACTCGCCGGAAAAGCACGAGGTGTCGAAATGCGTCAGGTTCTCGTTGCCGTCGGCGACCGCGGCGACGAGATCGTCCAGGTCCTGGTACACGAGCCAGTCGGCGCCGATGAAGGCCCGGATTTCCTCTTCGGTGCGATCGTGCGCGATCAGTTCGGCGGCGGCCGGCATGTCGATGCCATAGACGTTCGGAAAACGCACCGGCGGGGCGGCGGAAGCGAAGTACACATTTTTGGCTCCGGCCTCGCGCGCCATCTGGATGATCTGCCTGGAGGTCGTGCCGCGCACGATCGAGTCGTCGACCAGCAGCACGTTCTTCTTGCGGAATTCCAGGCCGATCGCATTGAGCTTGCGCCGCACCGACTTCACCCGCTCGCTCTGCCCCGGCATGATGAACGTGCGGCCGATGTAGCGGTTCTTGACGAAGCCTTCGCGCATCGGCACGCCGAGCGCCTGCGCCAGCGAACTGGCCGCCGTGCGCGCCGTGTCGGGGATCGGAATGACGGCGTCGATGTCGTGGTCGGGGCGCAGCTTGAGGATCTTCGCCGCAAGCCGTTCGCCCATGCGCAGGCGCGCCTTGTATACCGATACGTCCTCGATCATCGAGTCCGGCCGGGCCAGGTATACATATTCAAAAATGCACGGCGCATGCACGCGGCCTTCGGCGCACTGGCGCGTGAACAGGCGTCCGTCGGCGCTCAACAGGACCGCCTCGCCCGGCGCGACATCGCGCAGGCACTTGAAGCCGAGGATGTCCAGCGCCACCGACTCCGATGCGACGACATATTCCTTGCCCGCGGCGGTCTCGCGCTCGCCCAGCACGAGCGGGCGAATGCCATGCGGATCGCGAAATGCAACGATGCCGTAGCCGAGCAGCAGCGAGACGACGGCATAGCCGCCACGCGCGCGTTCGTGCACGCCGGCGACCGCCTTGAAGATATGGTCGGGCGTCAGCGCATGCCGCTCCTGGATCTGCAGTTCGTGCGCGAAGATGTTGAGCAGGACCTCAGAATCCGAATCGGTGTTGATGTGGCGGCGGTCGCCTTCGTACATTTCGCGCCGCAACGCTTCGGTATTGATCAGGTTGCCGTTGTGGCACAGCGCGATGCCGTACGGCGAATTGACGTACAGCGGCTGCGCCTCGGCGCTCGAATCCGAACCGGCGGTCGGGTAACGGCAGTGGCCGATGCCGATGTGACCGCGCAGCGTGAGCATGTCCTCGCGCTGGAACACGTCGGCGACGAGGCCTGCGCCCTTGTGCAGGCGCAGGCGATTGCCGTCGACCGTGGCGATTCCGGCGGCGTCCTGGCCGCGATGCTGGAGCACGGTCAAGCCGTCGTACAGCGCCGACGCGACTTCGGACTTGCCGAGAATTCCGATGATTCCACACATGACTTAATCGCTCTCACGAAGAAAATGCCGCTCGTCGACGGAAAACCTGTTGTCCCGAGGGCGCGAAGCGGCGCCATGATACTTCTTCGAAGTTTCATCGGCACGAGAAGTTTTTCGACGATCGAATCGGAAACTGCCGAAAACGCGTCGTTTCGGTCGGTCTGTGCGGCGCAAACTCAGATGGTCTGGCGCCTCGAACAAGATATGGCGCCCGATCCGCCAGGGTTCAACCCGCGCCGCAGGCCGCCGGGCCGCGTCGCTTCAGAGCCGTCAGGCGGTCAACGTCTTGGACGGATCGCCTTTCGGCGGCGCCGGCTGCGGCTTCACGGGCTGGGCCGGACCAGATGGGATCGGAGCGGGCTGCACGGGGGCGGGCTGCGCCGGGCCTGGCGGCGACAGCGACGGCAGCCCGGAGGGCAGCGCCGGCAACAGCCCGCGCAGATCGAGGTACTTCGTGACCTCGGGCGGCATATGCGCCGCCGCCCATTGCGCGGCCTGCTGGAAACTCGGCAGCAGTTGCGACTGATGCCACCATGGCTCGCGCGGAAAAGGGGTGAATCCGAGCAGGAGCACGATCAGCGTCACGAGCACGATGCCGCGCGCGAGACCGAAAATCATGCCGAACAGGCGATCGGTGCCCGAAGGCCGCTGCCGCTGATGAGCTTGCGCAGAAGAAACCCGACGATCGCTCCCGCGATCAGCACGGCAACGAAGCAGAGGATGTAACCGAGCAGCAATCGCGCGGCTGGCAGATCGATCGATTTGAACTGCTCGGCGACCTGCGGCCCGAAGCGCCACGCGACCCAGAGCGCGACGGCCCAGCAGACGAGCGCGAGCACTTCGCCGATCAGGCCGCGCCACAGACCCATCAGTATCGACAGGACGAGGATGCCGGCGATGCAGTAGTCGGCCCAGTTCATTACGCGACTCGGGACCCCGGACTCGGGCCTTCGGGAAATGCGGCCACGTAGCGACGCGCGGGCATGCAGACGACCAGAGCGCGGGCGGACGAATCCTTGTCGCCGAGTTCCGAATCCCGGGTCCCGAGTCCCGTCAATCATGGTTGCGTCGTGATCATCCCGGTGATCTGAAACTTCTGCTTGATGTTCGCAAGCGCGGTATCGGCGCCGACGCGGTCGACATAGGGGCCTGCGCGCACTTTCCACATCGTCTGCTCGCCGCTGCCGACTTTCTCGATGAACGCCGCGACGCCACCGTTGCGCAGGCGATCGCGCAACTTGTTCGCTTCGTCCTCGGCCTTGAAGGCACCGACCTGCACCGCGTAACCGCCGGCGCGATCGGTCGGCACGGTCGGCACCGGGGTATCGCCGGATTTGGCGGGCTCGGCTTTCGAATCGGACTTGCTTGAATCGGACTTGTTCGCCTCGGCCTTGCCCGACTCGCCTTTTCCGGAATCACCTTTTCCAGCATCGCCTTTTCCAGGATCGGTCTTTCCGGCATCGGCCTTGGCCGTCTCCTTCGTGTGATCGCCGAGATCGACGACACTGCTCGGTACCTTGTCCTCGGCCTGCTTGATCTTGAGACGAACACCCTCGGCCGCGGCACGATCGGCATACGGACCGACGCGAACGCGTTGCGCAGCCTTGCCCTGGTATTCGGTCGCCTCGGCGAATGCGGGATAGCCGAGCTTCTTCACTTTCGCCACGAGCGCCGCCGCACCGCCCGCGTCGGCATAGATGCCGAGGCTGACGACGAAACGTCCTTCGTTGTCGGCCGCCGGGGCCGGCGGCGGCACGGGCGCAGGCGTCGCAACGGGTTTGCTCGCGCTCGGCGCGGGTAGCGGTGCCGGCGCGGATACGGGTTTCGTCGCTGTGGCCGGCGCCTGGTCAGGCGTCTCGAAAGTGGACGGCGCGCCCGTATTGACCGTGGCGACCTTGTTCGGATCGGCCGGCACCGGCTTGGCCGGCTTCGGCGCCGCGCTGCCTTTCGGTGTCGCGTCGACGCTCAGATTGCGCGTCTCGAAATTGCGCTCGGGCGCCGGCGGGATGCTGAGGCTCAGCGTCGTGCTGTCCTGCTTCGGCGGCGAACTCGAGAAGAACATCGGCACGAAGATGATCGCGAGCGCGATCAGGACGGCGGCACCCAACAAGCGTTGCTTCAAAGCAGAATCCATGGCTGTCTCCGGCGTTGACGACCATTATAGCCGGCAGCGTGCGCGATCCGGGCGGATTGCGTGGGACGGCGAGTGGTCCCGTTCATGGACACGCAATGTTGCAGTACGGACGATGAAGGAAGTTCGTTAGTCATTTTCGATCCTCGAACGCTGGCACAGTGACGTCGCTTGTCGCGACACTCCCGCAGAGGAAACGACCACCGTCCGCCCGCGGATGCTGCCTCAGGCCTGCCAGTACGCATCCGCCCAACCGAGCGCCGCAGCCGCGACGAAGAACGAACCGAACGCGACGATGCGATCGCCCTCGCGAGCGGCAGCAGCCGCCGCGGCGAGTGCGGCGGAGATGCCGGCATGCGCCGAGATTTCCTGCGACGGGGCGATCGTGGCCATGCGCATGACGAGTTCGGCCGCGGCGAGGCCACGCGGCGTCTCCGCATCGAGCCCGCCGACGAACCATCGCGCCGCGTGAGGCGCGAGCGGCGCGACGATGCCGGCGATGTCCTTGTCCGCGAGCGCACCGAACACGAACAGGTTGCGGCCGCGCGGCGGATGCGCTTCGAGCCAGCGCGCCAGCACCGCCGCGGCCTGCGCATTGTGCGCGACATCGATGATCAGTTCGGCTTTGCCCGGCGCGGCAAAACGCTGCAGCCGCGCCGCGACGCGCGCGCTGCGGATACCCTCGGCGAAAGCGTGCGCGGAGACCGCGACCCGACCGCGCAAGGCGCGCAGTGCGGCGATCGCGGCCGCGGCATTCGCGCGCTGGACGGGGGCCGCCAGCGCGGGCTCCGGCAGCTCGAAGCGTTCTTCGCCGTCGCGTTCTTCGCCGAAATCGAGCGTCCACCCGGCAACCGAAGGTGCGGCAACGGAATCGGCGATGCGATAGTCGCGACCTGCGACTATCGCGTGCGCGCCAGCCTGTTCGGCCGATTCGAGCAGCGCGGCCGGTGCGTTCTCGTCGCCGATGATCGCGGGCTCGACCTGCGGAAGATGCCGGCCTTCTCGCGCGCGATCGCGTCGCGGCTGTCGCCGAGCCAGTCCATGTGATCGAGATCGATCGTCGTCACGATGGCCGCGTCGGCGTCGATGATGTTGACGGCGTCGAGACGGCCGCCGAGGCCGACCTCGAGCAGCGCGACGTCGAGATCGCTCTGCGCAAAAATCCACAACGCGGCAAGCGTGCCGAACTCGAAATAGGTCAACGGCACGATCGCACCCGCATCGGCGTTGCGCGCGCGTTCGATGCGTTCGAACGCATCGATCAGCGTCGCATCGTCGACGTCGCGGCCCGCGACCCGCACGCGTTCGTTGTAGCGCAGCAGGTGCGGCGAGGTGTAGCAGCCGACGCGCTTGCCGGCGGCAATCAGCATCGCCTCGAGGAACGCGACCGTCGAGCCCTTGCCGTTCGTGCCGCCGACCGTGACGACGGTCCGCGCGCATGCCGGGGCGCCCATGCGGCGCCACACTTCGCCGACGCGCGCAAGGCCGAGGTCGACGCCGAGCGCATGCACGCGCTGCTGGTAGTCGAGCCATTGGTCCAATGTTCGTGTGAAGGGATCGGCAGTGCTCATGCGCGCGCATGGTGACGGCAGCGCGGCGGCGCCGCAATGGGTCCGGCTGTGTCCTGTTTGCGCGCGCCGCATCGCCGGCGCGACGTGCCGATGCGCACGAAGGGCGTCGCCGGTACGCAGGCGCCATGCGTGAAACGCTGCGAAGGGCCGCGCGACATACCCGCGACGGACAGTCGGACAATCGCATCCACTGGCCGATGATCGCGCCCCGGGGCGACACACGTTGCAAATTGACGCCGCCTCTGGCGTGATGCGCGCATGACTGCCCTTTCCGTCACGTCGACGATCGACGACGCGCTCGCCGCGCTGGCGTCCTGGACCGATCGTGGTCGCGTGCAGCGGCGGCATGGACTCATGCGTCCTGCTGCATGCACTCGCCGCGAGTCCGGGCGCGCGCGCGCGCGGATTGCGCGTGATCCACGTCGACCACGGCCTGCACGCGGACAGCGCGCGCTGGGCGGCGCACTGCACCGCGCTCGCGGACGCGCTCGGCCTGCCTATCGACGTGCGCAATGTCGACGTCGACCGCCTGCGCGGCGCAGGTCTCGAGGAGGCCGCGCGCACGGCGCGCATGGCCGCGTTCGCGGCCGCGTTGCGGCCGGGCGAATTCCTCGCGCTCGCGCAACACCGCGACGACCAGGCCGAGACCGTACTGCTCAAGCTGCTGCGCGGCGCCGGCCCGGAAGGCCTCGGCGGCATGCGCGCGCTGCGCGCCTGCGGCGGCGGCTGGCTTTGGCGGCCTTTGCTCGGCCTGCCGCGATCGGCATTGCAGGACTACGCACGCAGCCACGACCTGCGCTGGATTGACGACCCGAGCAACGCGCAGACGCACATCGACCGCAACTTCCTGCGCGTGCAGGTCCTGCCGCGCTTGCGCGAGCGCTGGCCCGAAGTCGAAAAGCCGCTCGCGCACTCCGCGCAATGGCTGCGTGCCGCCGCCAATTTCATCGATGTCGAGGCGCGCAAGGCGCTCGCGCAGCTGCAGGGACTCGATGCATCGACGCTCGTCTGGCAGGGCTGGCTCGCCCTCGACGATGCGTTGCGCGGTCCCGCGCTGCGCCTGTGGCTGCGCGAACTCGGCCTCGACGAACCGACGCACTTGCATATCGCCGAACTCGAAAGACAGCTGCGCGAGGCCGGCGTCGATCGGCTTCCGTGCGTCGCTTTCGCGCAGACCGAACTGCGCCGTTACCGCGACCTGCTCTACGCGATGCGGCCCGCACCGGCCGTACCCGCGGAATGGCACGCGGAATGGCACGGCAAGCCGCTGCCGTTGCCGGCAGGCGGGACGCTTTTCGCGCAACCCGGGAGGAGGTTCGCGCCACCGCTGCGCGTGACCTGTCGCGAGGGTGGCGAACGCATCAAGCCAGTTGCGGCAGCGCACACGCGCGAACTGCGCCTGCTGCTGCAGGAGGCCGGCGTGCCGCCGTGGCAACGCGGCCGCATTCCGCTGGTCTGGCGAGGCGACGAACTGCTCGCCGTCGGCGATCTCGTCCTGAGCGATGCGGGCGAGGCGTTCTGTATCGAGCATCAAGTGCGCTTCGCGTGGCGGCCATGGCCCGCGACGCAGGACGGATCGTCATGATCCCGCCAACGCCGCGATCGCCGCCGGCGCTGCCCGCTCGCGCCACGAGCGATCGCCAGTGGACGTCTGACGGCTCCCCGCGGTGCGGCCCGTCCGTCGCGGCGGGCGATTGATTCCTGAACATAGTTGCGCTAGCTTCTCGCGCATGCCGCAAACCGCCACCGAGCCCAACCAGATCGCCGAGTTCGAAAGCTCGCTCGACGAGCTCGAAAAACTCGTCGCGCGGATGGAACAGGGCGAACAGAGCCTCGACGATTCGCTGAAGTCGTTCGAGCGCGGCATCTCGCTGTATCGCAACTGCCAGAGCGCGCTCGAACAGGCGCAACTGCGCGTCAAGCTGCTCTACGATCCTGCGTCGCCCGACGAGGCCGACGACTTCGATCCGCAGACGCCCTGATCACTTCGATCCGCGCCTGTCTCGTGGGCCCTTCCGTGATTTCGCCAGGCCCGCCGGCCGACGCCACGCCCGCCGCGCTCGTCATATGGAGCGAACGCGCCGACGCCGCGCTCGCGCGGGCGCTGCCGCCTGACGACCAGCCGCCGTTCGACCTGCACAAGGCGATGCGCTACGCCGTGCTCGGCGGCGGCAAACGCCTGCGTCCGGTCCTCGTCTACGCGATCGGCACCGCACTCGGCGCCGCGCCGGCACGACTCGATTCGGCGGCGACGGCCGTCGAGATCATCCACGCCTATTCGCTCGTGCACGACGACCTGCCGGCGATGGACGACGATGCGCTGCGCCGGGGCCGGCCCACGTGCCACGTCGCGTTCGGCGAAGCGATGGCGATTCTCGCGGGCGATGCGCTGCAGGCGCTCGCATTCGAGGTGCTTGCCGGCGACACCCGTCTCGGCGACGACTCCGCGTTGCATGTCGAGATGCTGCGCACGCTCGCCGCGGCCTGCGGCGCGCACGGCATGGCGGGCGGCCAGGCCTTCGACCTGGCTGCCGTCGGCCAGCCTCTCTCGCCGCACGACCTCGAGCGCATGCACGTGTACAAGACGGGCGCGCTGATCCGCGCTTCGGTGCGCCTGGGCGCACTCGCGGCGGGTTGTACGGACGAGAACATCCTCGATGCGCTCGATCACTACGGCCATGCCATCGGCCTGGCTTTCCAGATCCGCGACGACATCCTCGACATCGAAGGCGACAGCGCGACGATCGGCAAGACCGCGGGCAAGGACGTCGCCGACAACAAGCCGACCTATCCGGCCATCCTCGGCATGGAGGGCGCGCGCAGCCAGCTCGCCGGATTCACCGCATGCCGCGCTCGCAGCGGTCTGCGCCGCTCGGCGAAAGTTTCGAACCGCTGGCCGAGCTCGCGCGCTTCGTCGCAGCGCGCCGCTCGTAACCGCCGCCTTCACCGATTGAAGTTCGCTCGCAGGCAGTTGCGCGGCTCGCGGCGCAGCCGCGCAAGCCCGTAACGCGTTTCGAAGATCGGGGAGACGCGGAACCGCGCCCATGACGGCGCGGTTCCTGTCGGTTGCGCAGATCGACGTCGCGTATGCCCGACGTCTCGTGCCTGCGACTACTTGACCAGGCGAATCGAGAACGGATAGCGGTACGCGACGCCCTCGCTGGCCTTGATCGCGGCGATGATCGTGAACACGAGCCAGCCGATGCCAACGACAACGCCGGCCGGAATCGCGATGAGCAGGCCAAGACCGAGCGTCATGATCGACAGCACGAGCAGCGCGACGCCGATGATCGCGAGCGTGATATTGAAATTCAGCGCTTCCTTGCCCTGATCGTTGACGAACGGCATCGTGTCCTTCTTGAGCAGCCAGATGATCAGGGGCCCGATGAAGCAGCCCCAGCCGAACAGGTGTCCGGTCAGGACGCCGCCCAGCAGCGCCGAAAGATGCGCGAACAGCGCCCACTGCTTTTCCTCCGCGCCGGCACGCCAACCGGAGCCGGCGGCGGCGTCAGCACGTCATTCGGGGGAACGCTCATTGCACTCTCCTGCGGTGGATGATGAACCTAGTGTTGCCCGAACCTTGGCGCCCGGACAAGCGACGAACGTCACTCTTGAACGCGGCGGAGACGCCACAACTTGCCGGCGCTGCGGGCTCGCCTGCGGCTCAACCGGCCTGCGTCAGCAGCAGGACCCGGCAGGCGCAACGGCAATTGCCCCTGTCGGATCAGGCACCGGCGACGGTCATGCGGTCGACGAGAATCGAGCCCGTGAGGATGTGCGAGCGCGGATCGACGTCGGCACCAATCGCGACGATGCCCGCGAACATCGCCCGCAGGTTCGAGGCGATCGTGATTTCCTCGACCGGATAGGCGATCTGCCCGTTCTCGACCCAGAAGCCGATTCGCACCACGCGAATAGTCGCCCGTCACGATCGACACGCCCTGCCCCATCACGTCGGTGACGAGGAGGCCGGTGCCGAGGCGTTTGAGCATCGCGCTGAAGTCGTCGGCACCGGTCGCGACAGCGAGATTGTGGATGCCGCCGGCATTCGCCGTCGATTCGAGCCCGAGCTTGCGCGCCGAATAGCTGCCGAGGACATAGCGCTCGAGCACGCCCGCGCGCACCAGCGCGCTCTCGCGCGTGGCGACGCCCTCGGCATCGAAGTTGCCCGAGCGCGTGTCCGCGCCGCATGCGCGGCTTCTCGACGATGTCGACGAACGGCGGAAGTATACTTTTACCGACATGATCGACGAGGAAGCTCGACTTGCGATAGAGCGCACCGCCGCTGACCGCGGACACGAGGTGCCCGACCAGGCCGCGCGCGATTTCCGCCGCGAACAATACGGGGCATTCGCGCGTCGAAAGCGAGCGTGCGTCCAGGCGCGCGAGCGTGCGTTCGGCGGCCTTGCGGCCGATGCTCGCCGCGTCGGGAAAATCCGTCGCCGCGCGCACCGACTCGTACCAGTAGTCGCGCTGCATGCCGGCGGCGTCCTCCGCGATCAGCGAACAGGACAGCGAGTGGCGCGTGCCGCGCTCCGTGCCGACGAAGCCCTGCGACGTCGCGTACACCGACAGCGACTGCCCCGCCTGCACGCCCGCGCCTTCCGAGTTGGTGATGCCCGCGCGCGAACGGCCGGCGTCCTCGACCTCGACGCCGAGCGCGATCGCCGCATGCGCGTCGAGCGCCCACGGGTGCCACAGGTCGAGGTCGGGAAATTCGCTGGCAAGGCGTTGCGGATCGGCGAGGCCTGTGCACGGGTCTTCTTCGGTGTATTTCGCGATCGCGCACGCCTGCTCGATCGTCTTCGCGATCGAATCGGGCTGCAGGTCGGCCGTGCTCGCCGAGCCCTTGCGCTTGCCGAAGTAGACCGTGACGCCGAACGCGCGATCACGCGTGTTCTCGACCGTCTCGACCTCGCCGAGGCGCACGTTGACGCTCAGCCCCGAATCGATGCTGGCGCCGACTTCGGCTTCCGACGCGCCCGCTGCGCGACAACGCCGGATGACGTCCTCGGCGAGGCTCGCGAGTCGGTCGAGTTGCGCCTGGCTGTCGTCGGCGATGGCGTCTGTTGATGCTACGGCGTTGTTCAATGCGGGTTTCCCAAATACATGCGGCGACGATGACCGTCACCAACGTCCAAAGGACAAGTGTCCGCCGCTTCGGGGTAGAACCCGGAGGCGCGAGCGGACGTCGATAAGGTTAATATCCGCAATATGCATCCCGACGACCCCGACTTCAACCACGACGATTCAATTCAGGACGGCAGCGGCGAAGACGCGCCAAGCCGGAGCCAGCTGCGCCGCGAGGCGCTCGACGTGCTCAAGCTCGCGGGCACGCTCGCCGACCTCTCGGACGCACAGCTCGCCGCCGTACCGATATCCGACGACCTGCGCGACGAGGTCAGGCGCACACGCGCCGTGAAGCAGCAGATCGCGCGCAAGCGGCAGACGCAGTTCCTCGCCAAGCAGATGCGCAAGCTCGAGGACGACGAACTCGCAGCCATCCGCGCATCGCTCGAGCACGACCGCGACCACGCACGCCGCGACACCGCCGCCTTGCACAAGATCGAGCAGTGGCGCGACCGCCTCATCGCGCAGGGCGACGACGCGCTCAACGCACTGCTCGCGGAATTTCCCCTGGCGGACCGCCAGCGCCTGCGCCAGCTCGCGCGGCAGGCGCGCAGCGAGCGCGAGCAGAACAAGCCGCTGCATGCGTATCGCGACCTTTTCCGCGAAGTGCGTGAACTGGTCGAAGGTCGCGCCGACGAGTAGCCGTCCGGATACGCTAGACTCGGGGCTGGGGCAACAGGGGATCTGAACAATGCCGCATTCGCGGAGTTTTGCGTTACCACTTTTCTTTTTCTTCCTCGCGCAGTCGCTAAGCGCCGCCACAATTCCGGTCGGACCGCCGCCGGCGAGCATCCAGACAGCGATCAACAGCGCCAGCAATGGCGACACGATCCAGCTCTCAGCGGGCACCTACGTGCAGCAGGTCCAGGTCGTCTCCAAGAGCCTGACGATCGTAGGCGCGGGCGAAAACGCCACGATCATCCAGGCGCCCGCCGCAGCGACAGCCCTGACGCAGTTTTTCAGCTTCAACAGCGCCCGCTTCTGGTGCGTGCTGATGATCGACAACCAGGCTGCGCCGACACCGCAGAGCGTCAATATCAGTGCGCTGACCGTCGACGGCGGCACCCAGCAGGACACGACCATCCTGCCTGCGCCGAGCCCGGGCTTCTACGGCAGCAGCGACCGCTTCTTCGCGGTCGGCTATCACGACGCGGGCGGCACGCTCACGAACATACATGCGACGAATACGCGGCAGTCGGCGAATTTCAACGAACTCGCCGGCGGCGGCATCGTCAACGCCTCGAGCGCGGCTGCCGTCACGTTCAATGTCACCGGTTCGCTCGTCGATTTCTACCAGCGCGGGGGCATCGATGTACGCGGCGCGACACTCACCGCGAATATCGCGAACACGACCGTCAATCGCGGCTACACGCTCACGCCGAACACGATCACTGCGGTGCCCAACGGCATCCAGTTCAGCGTCGGGGCCGTCGGATCAGTCAGCAACAGCACGATCAGCGGCAACATCTGCACCGTAGCGGGTACGCAGGCGACCGGAATCATTCCGTTCGGCGCCGGACCAAACCTGCTGCTCTCGGGCAACGCGTTCGACAACAACGACATCGCGATCGCGGCGATCAACAACGGCGATGGCCTGCAGATCAGCGACAATGCCGTGAACTTCACGGGCGCCGTGGGAGTGAGTCCGGTCGAGGGCATCGTCGTGCAGGATACGTTGGGTCTCACCACACTCGCTGCGAACACGATGACGAATATCCCCGGTATCGCGATGGATCTCATCGACGACACTGGCACGGACGAGCCGTTCCAGCTGTCGGGCAACCACTTCGTCGGCGGACAGACGGGCCTGTCCGTCACGGGTGTCACGACGACCGGCCCGCAGGTGACGATGGGCAGTGACACGTTTGCAGGCACCACCGGCAACTACATCACCGAAAGCACATCGCCGCACAACATCTGGCCGTCGACGCAGTCCGTCTCGTTCGACGGCCTGCTCTCGGGCCATGTGACGTTCGCCGAGTTCAACCAGATCCTTGCGAAGATCTTCGACCAGCACAACGACGCCGCGCTGGGTCTCGTGCTCGATTTCATCCCGCCGAGTCCGCCGACGCTCACCGCAGTCAGTCCGGCAAACGGACCTGCGACGGGCGGCAACACGATCACGATCACCGGCACGGGATTCCTCAGCAGCAACACGACGGTCAATTTCGGCGCGACGCCGGCAACCAACGTCGTCGTCGTATCCGACACGCAGATCACCGCAACGGCGCCCGCTGGCACCGGCATCGTGGACGTCACGGTCACGACGCCGTTCGGCACGACGCCGGTCGTGCCCGCCGACGCCTACACCTATCTCAGCCCGGGACTCGCCATCGCGTTCGCGCCAGCATCGATCGTCGCCGGCGCGACGGCCACGCTGACGATCAAGCTGAGCAATCCGAACCCGGCGCCGGCAACGTTGTTGGCGAACCTGGTCGACTCGTTCCCAAGCGGCCTGTTCGTCGCGCCGACCCCGAACGCATCGACGACCTGCAGCGCCGGCGTGCCGATCGCGACAGCGGCGAGCATCATGCTCATTGCGGGCGCAGGCATTCCGGCGCGGGAGGTGCACCGTGCAGGTCGACGTGACCAGCGTGATTGCGAACACCTACTCGAACGTGCTCGCGGCGGGCGCGCTGCAGACAGATCTCGGCAGCAACGCCACGTCGGCAACCGCGTCGCTCGACGTCGCGCCGGCACCGCCGATGCTGCCGGACTGGCGATCGCGTTCGCGCCTGCGGCGATCTTCGCGGCGGACGAGCACGATGACGATCACGCTGAGCAACCCGAACCCGGCCGTGGCATTCCTGTCGGGCAGCCTGTTCGACGTGCTTCCGGTCAACCTGTTCGTCGCGGCGACGCCGAACGCATCGACGACCTGCGGCGGCGTCGTGCTGGCCGCGGCCGGGACGTCGAGCGTCACGCTTTCGGCGCGGCCATTCCGGCAGCGGGAACCTGCACCCTCCAGGTCGCCGTGACGAGCACGGTGGCGAACATCTACACGGACACACTGCCGGCGGGCTCCCTGCAGACGATCTCGACGGCAATGCCACGGCGAATGCCGCGGCGGCCAGCGCGACGCTTGTCGTCGTGCCGGTACCGCCGCCGACGCTCACGGCGATCAGCCCGGCCAGCGGGCCGGCAGCGGGCGGCACGTCGGTGACGATCACTGGAACGGGATTCCTTGCTGGCGGCGCTCACGGTCGCGTTCGGCACGAACGCCGCGACCAATGTCGTCGTCCTGTCCGACACGCAGATCACCGCGACCGCACCCGCCGGCAGCGGCACGGCGAACGTCACAGTCACCACGTCGTCCGGAACGACGCCGGCCGTTCCCGCCGGCGCCTTCACCTATCTCGTCGCCCCGGACTTTCCGTCGTCGTTCGCGCCCGCATCGATCCTCGCCGGCGCGACGAGCACGCTGACGATCACGCTGAGCAACCCCAACGCGACGGCGGCGACGCTGTCGGCGAGCCTGGTCGACGGCCTTCCCGGCCAACCTCGTCGTCGCGGCGACGCCGAACGCGTCGACGACCTGCAGCGCCGGTGCGGAGACCGCCACGGCCGGGGCGACGAGCCTCAGCCTCGCGGCGCGGCGCGGGCATTCCGGCGGCAGGTACCTGCGTCGTGCAGATCAGCGTGACGAGCACGGCTGCGAACAGCTACGCGACCACGCTCGCGAGCGGCGCGCTGCAGACGAATCTCGGCAACAATGCCGCGGCGGCGAGCGCGACGCTCGTCGTCGCGGCTGCAGCGCCGCCCGAGCCCGTGCCGACTCCGATCGACTCGCCCTGGCTGCTCGCGCTGCTCGGCATCGCGCTGCTCGGCGCTGCCCGCTTGCACACTGCGTTGACCGCGCCCGCCAAGGCAGGCGCGAACGGACGGCCAGGAATGAGCGCGATCCGCGTGGAACGAAGGACTAGGGCCGCGCCGAACGCGCTTGCGACATCGCGGCGAACGGATTGCGCTTCGTCGCCGCGAGCGCCGCCCACGCCGTCGCGCCGAGATGCGGAAGACGATAGTAGTAGAAGTCGGCCGACGTGCTCGCGCTGCCGATCGCGAGTCCCGTCGTGATGCGCGGCTCGCGCGTCGCGTAGACGAATCCGCCTGTGGCTGAACTGCTGCGCGATCGTCGCGAAGCAGTTTGTCGGCTTCCGCGTCGCGTCCGATGGTCCGATAGACGAGTGCGGCCTGCGCGGTGCCTTCGAGCCAGAGGCCGTCGCGGTCCGTGTTGAAATCGAAGCCGCCGGCACCGCATGTTCTTGTTCGACGTAGACGATCGCGCTTCGCCACTCCGGCGGCGCGTCGGGCAGCAGCTGCGACCACAATTGCACGTCGAGACCCGAATTCGCGCGGTTCGGCGTCTTGCCATCGGGCAAGGTGCCGATGAAGAAATGCCCGCTCGCCGCATCCCATTGCGAAGCGACGAAGCGGCGCGCGTTGTCCGAACGCGCTCGCCAGCCGCCTTGCGGGTCTGCGCGCGCGAGGCGGTCGAATAGCGCGGCCAGGTCGATGTTGTGCTCGGTCGATTTCCAGGTGAGCCTTCACGGGCTGCGCGTCGAAGCCATCGATGCCGCCGCTGAATCCGCGCGCATCGTCCGCGGCCGCATGTTCGACGATCCAGTGCGCGAGATTCGCCGCGGCGTCGCGCCAGCGCGGATCGTGCGTCGCGTCGCAAGGCCGCGAGCAGCGCGAGCGCGGTCCAGGCGACATTGCCCGGTCGCGCTGCCCTGCTGGTACGCATCCTCGACCCAGCGATTCGCCTTCGCGTCCCACCAGCCGTTCGCCAGCGGCTTGTCGCCGACGGGGCCCGCGCGATAGACGTTGCGCAGACGCGGATCGGTCGATCGCCGCGAGTGCGCAGCGCCTCGCCGATACGCAGGGCCAGCGCGCGCTTGTCGCAGGCGAGCAGCGCGATGACCGCCAGCGCATTGTCGTAGACGAACGCGGCCGTGCGCAGCGCGGGTTCGTCCGGCTGCGCCTGCACCGCTGTTCGTCGTCGTAGCTGCGCAGAACACGGGCATGCCGGCGACCGCATCGACGCGCCTGCGATTGCCGCGCAGGCATGAGCAGCGATCGGCTGCGCCGGTGCGCCGTTGCGGCACGCGCGATCAGCGTTGCTGCGAACATCGCCGCAACGCGCTGCGGCGCACCGTGAATGCGGACTTCGACATCGCTCTCACCCTTGCATGCGCACATTTTCGCGGCGAACGCCGAGCAGATCACGTCGGGCACGACCCGACAAAGACGCCTTCGCACCTTGGCCGGAGCCGCGGATTCGCGCGATGCGACGCCGCGCACGGCGAATGCTAGACGGCCGTGCCGCCCACGGTCATCGCATCGATGCGCAGCGTCGGCTGACCGACGCCGACCGGCACGCTCTGCCCTTCCTTGCCGCAGACGCCGACGCCTTCGTCGAGCTTCAGGTCGTTGCCGATCATCGAGACGCGCGTCAGCACTTCGGGGCCCGAGCCGATCAGGGTCGCGCCCTTCACCGGACGCGTGACCTTGCCGTTCTCGATCAGATACGCCTCGCTCGCCGAGAACACGAACTTGCCGTTGGTGATGTCGACCTGGCCGCCGCCGAAGTTCACGGCGTACAGACCGCGTTCCACCGACGCGATGATCTCGCCCGGATCGTGCTTGCCCGGCGAGCATGTAGGTGTTCGTCATGCGCGGCATCGGCAGTGCGCGAACGATTCGCGCCGGCCGTTGCCGGTCGAACGCGCGCCCATCAGGCGCGCGTTGAACTTGTCCTGCATGTAGCCCTTGAGGATGCCGTCCTCGATCGAGCACCGTGCATTCGGTCGGCGTGCCTTCGTCGTCGACGCTGAGCGAACCGCGGCGATTCGGCCAGCGTGCCGTCGTCGACGACGGTGACACCGGCGCCGCGACGCGATCGCCGATGCGGCCCGCGAACGCCGAGGTGCCCTTGCGGATGAAGTCGCCCTCGAAGCCGTGGCCGATCGCCTCGTGCAGCAGCACGCCGGGCCAGCCGGGGCCGAGCACGACGGTCATGCTGCCGGCCGGCGCCGGCACCGAATCGAGATTCACCAGCGCCTGGCGCACCGCCTCGCGCGCGAACGCATGCGCGCGGCCGTTCGCGAGCAGTTCGCGATAACCGTAGCGTCCGCCGCCGCCGGCCGAACCCTGTTCGCGCCGGCCGTTGCGTTCGGCGATCACCTGCACGTTCATGCGCACGAGCGGGCGCACGTCGGCGGCCAGCGTGCCGTCGGTCGCGGCGATCAGCACCGTATCGAGCGTCGCCGGATAGGCTCACGATCACCTGGCTGACGCGCGGATCCGAGCGCGCGCACGAATTTGTCGACTTCGCGCAGCACGGCGATTTTGTCCTCGTTCGGCAGCGCTGTCGACCGGATCGATCGGCGGGTACAGCGAACGGGTGTCGCTCGCCGCAGCGCGTGCGCGTTGCGTCGCTGCCCGATTGCGCGATCGCGCGCGCGCTGCGCGCGGCCGTCAGCAGTTGCGGCAGCACGATCTCGTCGGAATACGCGAAGCCGGTTTTCTCGCCGCTCATCGCGCGCACGCCGACGCCCTGCTCGATCGAATGATTGCCTTCCTTGACGATGCCGTCCTCGAGCACCCACGACTCGCTGCGCGAATGCTGGAAATACAGATCGGCGGCATCGATCGGACGGGCCCATCAGCTGGCGAGAACACGCGGTCGAGGTCGGTCGCGGCGAGGCCACCCGGAACGAGCAGGCGTTGTTCGGCGAGGGCGAGCAGTGTCATGCAATTCCTTGAAAACGGTAGACCGGCGCGAACGTGCGCGGCCGATGGGAGAAAAAGGCTGAGCCAAGGAGATAGGATCGACCAAGCGTGCTTGCAAGTCCATCTTGGCGAGGCCCTCCAGGCGAAATCTGTCCCGGAACGCATGCGCGGGCTTCGCATACGCCCGACCACGCAGGTTCCCGCAGCCCGCGCGATCCGCGACAATGGCGCCTCCGCAGCCATCCGGGCAGGCCCCATGCTCCAGCGTTCCTTCCTCGTGTCCCTCGCGCTCGCCTTTTTCGTCGCGGCGACGACGGCCACCGGCGCGCAAAGGCCTGCCGCGCAGGCGCCCGATTCGGCGCAGCTCGCCGGGCAGGTCAAGCGCGAGTTCCTGCACGCATGGAACGGGCTACAAGACGCTACGCCTGGGGCCACGACGACCTGTCGCCGCTGAGCGCGCAAGCCGCGCGACTGGTACGGCCAGTCGCTGCTGATGACGCCGGTCGATGCGCTCGACACGCTGATCGTGATGGGCCTGAACGACGAGGCCGACGCCGACGCGCGAACTGATCGCGACGAAGCTCGACTTCGACAAGGACATCTACGTCAAGAATTTCGAGATCACGATCCGCCTGCTCGGCGGCCTGCTGTCCGGTTACCAGCTGACCGGCGACGAACGTCTGCTGCGCAAGGCCGAGGATCTCGGCACGCGCCTGCTGCCGGTATTCGATTCGCCGACCGGACTGCCCTACGTCGAGGTGAACCTGCGCACGGGCAAGACGCGCGGCGTCGAGACGAATCCGGCCGAGACCGGCACGCTGCTGCTCGAGTTCGGCACGCTCGCGAAACTCACCGGCAAGCCCGTGTTCTACGACAAGGCCAAGCGCGCGCTGGTCGAGACGTTCAAGCGGCGTTCGGCGATCGGTCTCGTCGGCGCGTCGATCAACGTCGAGACCGGCCAATGGCTCGATCCCGAATCGTCAGTCGCCGGCGGCATCGATTCCTACTACGAATATCTGTGGAAATGCTGGCGCCTGTTCGGCGACGCGATTGCCTCGACATGTGGAGACGCGAGCATCGGCCCGATCGAACCGGTATCTCGCCGACGAGGTGGATGGCGGGCTCTGGTACGGCTACGCCGACATGAACGACGGCAAGCGCACGCATAGCTGGTACGGCGCGCTCGATGCGTTTTTTCCCGGCGCTGCTGGCCGTGTCGGGCGACGTGGCGCGCGCGGCGCGGCTGCAGGATTCGTCGTTCGCGATGTGGAACAGGACCGGCATCGAGCCCGAGGTCTACGACTATCGTGCGCGCAAGATCGCCTACCAGGGCTACGCGCTGCGCCCCGAGATCGTCGAGTCGACCTACTACCTCTCGCACTTCACCCACGACCCGAAATACCTCGAGATGGGCCGCACGCTGTTGCGCGACTTCGTCAGATACTGCCGCAACGACATCGGCTACGCCGCGCTGAAGAACGTCACGACGAAGGAAAAGAAAGACCGCATGGAGAGCTTCGTCTTCGCCGAGACGTTCAAGTACTTCTACCTGCTGTTCGCGCCGCAGAAGCTCGATTTCGACGCGGTGACGTTCAACACCGAGGCGCATCCGCTGCGCGCGACATGGGCCGGTGCCGGGGCGAAAGTTGACGCGAACACCGACGCGGCCGGTATCGCTGCGAGTCCAGGCGCGTCCGCGTCCGCAGCGGTCGAGCGCAGTCCGGCGATCGAACCTGCTCCACGCGATCTCTCCGCCTGGGTCGAGCCACGCATCGGCAGCGCGCACGGCGGCAACACGTTCCCGGGCGCGGTCGTGCCGTTCGGCATGCTCGCCTGGAGCCCCGAGACGACGCGCGGCAATCATCTGCGAACGACCGCGCCGGGCGGCTACGCGTACGACACGACGAAGATCCGCGGCTTCAGCCTGACCCACCTGTCGGGCACGGGCTGCGCGGGCGCGAGCGGCGACGTGCCGTTCATGCCGATCATCGGCGAGCCCGCGACATCGCCTTCGCTCGACGCGAAGGACGAGAATTTCGCCAACCACTTCGCGCACGCGAACGAAATCGCCGAGCCGGGCTACTACGCGGTCACTCTCGACGATCGCGTGAAAGTCGAACTGACCGCGGCGGCGCGCTCGGGCGCGGCACGCTTCCGCTATCCGGGCGGCCGCAGCGCGGGCCTGCTGATCCGCACGTCGGATTCCGAAGTCGGCAGCAGCGCCGCGACCGTCGACATCGACCCGGCCACGAACAGCGTGCGCGGCTCGGTCACGAGCGGCAACTTCTGCGGCTATCTCGACAAGCGAAGACCGGCGCAGCTACTACACGCTGTATTTCGTCGCGCAGTTCGACCATGCATTCACGGCGCACGGCACCTGGGAGAACGACAAGCTCGCCGCGAACTCGACGCACGCGAGCGGCGGCACCGGCTACGACGACAAGGGCTGGCCGGTCGCCGGCAAGGGATCCGGCGCGTGGCTGCGTTTCGACACGGCGCAGGACCGCAGCGTCGGCGTGCGCGTCGGCATCTCGTACGTGAGCCTTGCGAACGCGCAGGCCAATCTCGACGCGGAACAACCCGGCACGAAGCAGCGCACCGGCGAAAACGACTCGTCGAATGATTCGTGGAACGCGAACTTCGACGCAATCCGCGCCGCCGCACGCGCGCGCTGGAACGACTGGCTCGGCCGCATCGCCGTGCAGGGCGGCAGCGACGACGAGCGGCGCATCTTCTACACCGCGCTCTACCACTCGCTGCTGCATCCGAACCTGTTCAGCGACACGAACGGCGACTACGCGGGCTTCGACGGCAGGACGCATCGCGTCGCGGCGCCGCAGAAGGCGCAGTACGCGAACTTCTCGGGCTGGGACGTCTACCGCTCGCAAGTGCAGCTCGTCGCGCTGCTCGATACGGCGAGGTCGGCAGCGACATCGCGCAATCGCTATTGCACCAGGCGCAGCAGAGCGGCGGCGTCTGGGATCGCTGGACGCACAACACGGGCAACACGCATGTGATGAATGGCGATCCCGCGGCCATCGCCATTGCCGCGCTGCATGCGTTCGGCGCGACGAACTTCGACGCGAAAGGCGCGCTCGCCTCGCTCGTGCACGCCGCGACCGTGCCGTCGCCCGACGACCATCTCGGTCGCGGTTGCGCGGTCGAATGCGTCAGCCAGCGCCCGGGGCTCGCGGAATGGCAGAAGCTCGGCTACATCCCCGCGCAAGCACACGCGTGGGGCGCGCGCCGCCGAGATGCTCGAACAGGTCAACGCAGACTTCGCGCTCGCCTCGCTCGCCGAACGCCTCGGCGACAGGGCGAACGCGCAGCGGCTCTTCGCACGCTCGCGGCAATGGCGCAACCTGTTCAACGCGAAGGCGACGCCGCAGGACGGATCGACTGTCCAGAACGGGTTCATCCAGAATCGCAACGCCGACGGCACATGGCCGAAGTTCGATGCCGAGAGCGACGACGGCTTCGTCGAAGGCAGCGGCGCGCAGTACCTGTGGATGCTGCCGTTCGATGCGCACGGCCTCGTCGAGATGCTCGGCGGCGCCGCGCGCGCGGGCGCGCGACTCGATGCGTTCTTCCACGACGAGGACGGCGGCTGGGCACTGACCGGAATGGGCGCCCTGCATGCCGAGATGGACAACGAGCCTTCCGTCGCCGCACCGTGGCTGTATCTCTTCACGCAGCAACCGTGGAAGACGCAGGCCACCGTGCGCGAGACGATGAAGCAGTTGTGGAGACCGACGCCCGACGGCATTCCGGGCAATGACGACCTCGGCGAGATGTCGTCGTGGTACGTCTGGTCCGCGTTGGGCATGTACCCGCTCTACCCGGGCCGCGCCGATCTCGTGCTCGCGAGTCCGCTGTTCACGCACGCGGAGATCCGCCGCAAGCGCAGGCACGATCGTCATCGACGCGCCGCAGGCCGCGACCGACGTCTACTACGTGCAGCGCCTCGGCGTCGACGACAAGCCGTCGACGAAAGCGTGGCTGCCGGCGAGTTTCCTCGCCCACGGCGGACATCTCCGCTACGAGCTCGGCAGCGCGCCCGCGCGCGACTGGGCGAGCGCGCCTGCCGATGCGCCGCCCGATTTTCTGCAGCCGTTCGCCGCGAAGCACTAACCAGCCGCGCTGCGCAAACGGACCGTGCGCTTGCGTTGGCGCGGATTCCAAGGCATCTTGCGCGATTCAAACAGTCGTTCGACCCATGACCGTCGCCGCTCCGAATCAGAAGTATCCGCACCTGCTCGCCCCGCTCGACCTCGGCTTCGTCACGCTGCCGAACCGCGTGCTCATGGGATCGATGCACACCGGGCTCGAGGATCATGCGCGCGACTACGACAAGCTCGCGGCCTACTTCGCCGAGCGCGCGCGCGGCGGCGTCGGCCTCATGGTCACCGGCGGGCTTGCGCCGAACATCGCGGGCTGGCTCAAGCCTTTCGCGGGCAGGCTGTCGATGCCATGGCACGTCGCGCGCCATCGCAAGGTCACGCGCGCGGTGCACGCCGACGGCGGGCGCATCTGCCTGCAGATCCTGCACGCGGGCCGCTACGGTTACCAGCCGCTGTCGGTCGCGCCGTCGAAGATCAAGTCGCCGATCACGCCGTTCACGCCGCGCGCGTTGTCGAGCGGCGGCGTCGAGAGGACGATCCGCGACTTCGTCAACTGCGCGAAGCTCGCGCAGGACGCCGGCTACGACGGCGTCGAGATCATGGGCAGCGAGGGTTACCTCATCAACCAGTTCATCGCCGCGCGCACGAACCGGCGCGACGACGCCTGGGGCGGCAGCGCCGAGAAGCGCCAGCGCTTTCCGGTCGAGATCGTGCGGCGCACGCGCGAGGCGGTCGGCGCGAATTTCATCATCATCTATCGTCTGTCGATGCTCGACCTCGTCGACGACGCGCAGAGCTGGGACGAGATCGTGCAGCTCGCGAAGGCGATCGAGAAGGCCGGCGCGACGCTGATCAACACGGGCATCGGCTGGCACGAGGCGCGCGTGCCGACGATCGTCACGAGCGTGCCGCGCGCCGCGTTCGCGTGGGTGACGAAGAAGCTCAAGGGCGAAGTCGCGATCCCGCTGATCACGACGAACCGCATCAACATGCCCGAGGTCGCCGAGAAGGTGCTCGCCGACGGCGACGCCGACATGGTGTCGATGGCGCGACCGCTGCTCGCCGACTCGCAGTGGGTGAGGAAGGCCGCGGCGCAGCGCAGCGAACGCATCAACACCTGCATCGCATGCAACCAGGCCTGCCTCGATCATGTGTTCGAGAACGCGCGCGCGTCGTGCCTGCTCAATCCGCGCGCGTGCCATGAGACCGAGATCGTGGTCAGCGCGGCGGCGGCGAAGAAGAAGATCGCGGTCGTCGGCGCGGGTCCCGCGGGACTCGCCTGCGCGACGACGCTCGCCGAACGCGGCCATGCCGTCACGCTGATCGATGCCGCAGCGGAAATCGGCGGCCAGTTCAACATGGCCAAGCGGATTCCGGGCAAGGAGGAATTTCGCGAGGCGCTGCGCTACTTCGGACACCGGATCGACGACACCGGCGTCGAGCTGCGCCTGAACACGCGCGCGACGGTCGACTCGCTGCGCGGTTTCGACAGCGTCGTGCTCGCGACCGGCGTGTCGCCGCGCGCGCTGAAGATTCCGGGCAGTCGATCGCGCAAACGTGCTGAGCTACCTCGACGTCGTGCTGCTCGGCAAGCCGGTCGGCCAGCGCGTGGCGATCGTCGGCGCGGGCGGCATCGGCTTCGACGTCGCCGAATTCATCACGCAGGACGAGCCGTCGCCGACGACCGACATCGCGCGCTGGTCGCACGAGTGGGGCGTCGATACGACGTTACGCGAATCGCGGCGGCCTCGCCAAGCCCGTGCCCGAACCGTCGCCGCGCGAGGTCTGGCTGCTGCAGCGCACGCCCGGCACGCCCGGCAAGCGCCTCAACAAGACGACCGGCTGGGTGCATCGCGCGGCGCTGAAGATGAAGAAAGTGAAGATGCTCGGCGGCGTCGGCTACGAGCGCATCGACGACGACGGCCTGCACGTCAGCATCGACGGCAAAGCACAAGTTATAGAGGTGGACAACGTCGTCGTCTGCGCCGGCCAGGAGCCGCGCCGCGAACTGTTCGACGCGCTCAAGGCGGCAGGCATCGATTCAGTGCATCTGATCGGCGGCGCCGATGTCGCGGCGGAGCTCGACGCCAAGCGCGCGATCGCGCAGGGAACGCGGCTCGCGCTCCAGCTCTGATTCCTTTTTCAGCGAGCCGCTTCCAGTGCTGAGGCTCAGGTCCCGCGGAAATGCGTATCCGGCGCTACGGACAGGCGCCCAGGCGCCTTGCGCTGACCTGCGTCTTCACAGTTTCGCCGTCAACGGTGGTCGAGAGGGTACCTTCCGACCTGTCGCCGCCGTGAAATGTCGTGACGCTCTCTATCTCGCGGCCGCCACAGACCAGCGTATAGGAAATGCGGTCGCCCACTGCCTCGTACGATTTGATGCTGCAGCGACCCTTGGATTTCTTTTCGGTATAGATCCGGCCCTCCTTCGAATCGGCGTTGAGGCCGCCCGCGTCTTCTGCGGTCACGCAGCTCTTGACGGTGCGTGGCGAGCCGTCACCGGTCATCGTGTATTCCCACTGGCCGCCCGCAATCCGATCCGTCGCATTGCATACGGAGGAAGCAAGCAACGCCGCGCCGAGCAACGCGGCGCGCGTCGATCCGGGAATAGCCAAGTGGGTCATCCTCATCATCGCAGCATACGCGCAATTGCAGACGGATACCGCCATGGGGGGAAAGCCCGGAAAGCTGCGCGCCACTCCGGTGTCGTGCGCGACGACCGGCGCCGTCTCAGCGCCTTTTCGCGCCCGCTCAGCGCTTCTGCGCGGAATCCAGATATACGGCCCAGTCGCCGAAATCGAATAGCTGATTGGTATACGTCTCCACCACGGCGCTGAACGGGGTTTGGGCAGATGTATACAAAATCGCCTCATGGCGCAGCAGTGCGTGGGGTATTCGCAGTGGCAGACGCTCCGACGCCAAGTCGGAAGTCGCCGACATTTCCCAACCCTCCAGCAGCGGCGACCAGAGCAGTTCCGCCGACAGCGTGCGGCGACGGAAATCGAGCGGCCTGACGACTCTGCCGAATGGTTCGTCGGTCGTGTCCAGCGCGAGATTCATCGCGGCGGTCAGGCGCGAGGGCACGTACCAGTTGTCGGCTTCCGAGAGCACGCGCGCGCCGCAGACGAGCTGCACGTGCCGGTAGCCGAGCGGCTCGGTCGCACCGACCTCGAGCCGCGCGCGCAGATCGTCAGGAACCGGTTTCGGTGCATCGCGCAGGCGTCTCGCGACGATGCGCGCGGGACCGGTCGAAGAATCGCCCGCAAGGCGATGGTCGGCGCACCAGCGCTCGAGCGTCAGCGTCGCGCTGTCGTGGCTCAGCAGGTCGGCGTTGAGCGTCTGCAGCAACGCGAGCAACGCCACGCGCTGAACGCTCGCGTCTGTGCCGCGCGGAGACACGTGGCAGCATCCACCGAGAAACGCCGCCACGAGGACGAGCATCGCGCGCATCCAGACGCCTGCGCACGCGACGGTCGCGGCGCGCGCAGTGCCCATGCGATGGCTCGTGATGCCCATGCGCGCAATTGTTGCATGCTTCGGCGTATCGCTCCCGCGCGGCCGTCGCAACGGCGGTTTACACTACGGCGAAGTCACGTCGTCGAAACGACGCCCGGAATTTCGCGGCACCCTGCAGCCGGGCGATCGCATCAGCATCAAGCGAGAACCCATGATCGCAACAACGTCGTTTCGTTTCGCGTGCCTCTGCGCGGCCGCGTTCACACTCGCGGCGTGCGCCCCGGCGCCTTCGCACGAATCGCAGGCGCAGACGGCGACTGCGTTCTTCCACATCACGCCGGTTCGTCCGGTTGCCGAGTTGCTGCCGGTCGCGCTCGCCGCGACGCCGCCGGCGGAGCCCGGCGATTTCCGCAAGTCCGATCTCGTCGAACTGACCACGCTCGATCCGACGATCAGGCTCGACATCCGCTACGCCACGACGCGCAACTTCCTCGGCACGCCGCTCTACAGCCAGGCGCGCGCATTCCTGCAGCGGCCCGCGCGCCGAAGCAGTCGTGCGCGCCCACCGCGCGCTCGCGAAGGAAGGCTACGGCCTGCTGATCCACGACGCCTATCGGCCCTGGTACGTCACGAAGATCTTCTGGGACGCGACGCCGCCCGACAAGCACAACTTCGTCGCCGACCCGGCGACGGGCTCGCGCCACAATCGCGGCTGCGCGGTCGATCTGACGCTGTACGATCTCAAGACCGGCCGAGCCGGTCGAGATGCCGAGCCTGTACGACGAGATGTCCGACGCGCCTACCCCGATTTCGCAGGCGGTGATGAGGCCGCGCGCACGCGCCGCGACCTGCTGCGCCGCTCCATGGAGGCCGAAGGCTTCACGGTTTACGAGTTCGAGTGGTGGCACTTCGATTATCGCGACTGGAAATCCTATGCGATCCAGAACGTGCGCTTCGAGGATATCGTCGTCACGCGCTGAGCGGTGGCGACGAGCCACGCACGCCGGCCTGCGCCCGCGCCGAGATCGTCCCCTGAACGAGCAGGAGGACCCCGTCGCCGAAGAGCCTAGCGCCGGTCGATCGGCACGAACTTCAGGTTTTCCGGTCCCGTGTAGTTCGCGCTCGGCCGGATGATCTTGCCGTCGATGCGCTGCTCGATGACGTGCGCGCTCCAGCCCGAAGTGCGCGAGATCACGAACAGCGGCGTGAACATCGCGGTCGGCACGCCCATCATGTGGTAGCTCACCGCGCTGAACCAGTCGAGGTTCGGGAACATCTTCTTGATCGTCCCACATCGTCGTTTCGAGGCGCGACGGCGATGTCGAACATCTTCATGTTCCGCTGCGCCGCCGACAGCTCGCGCGCGACTTCCTTGATCACCTTGTTGCGCGGATCGGCGATCGTGTAGACCGGATGACCGAAGCCGATCACGACTTCCTTGCGCTCGACGCGTGCGCGGATGTCGGCCTCGGCTTCGTCGGGTGTGTCGTAGCGCTTCTGGATCTCGAACGCGACCTCGTTCGCACCACCGTGCTTCGGCCCGCGCAGCGCGCCGATCGCGCCGGCGACCGCCGAATACATGTCGCTGCCGGTGCCGGCGATCACGCGCGCGGCGAACGTCGACGCATTGAACTCGTGCTCGGCGTAGAGGATCAGCGAGGTGTGCATCGCGCGCACCCACAGGTCGCTCGGCTGCTTGCCGTGCAGCAGATGCAGGAAATGCCCGCCGATCGAATCGTCGTCGGTCTCGACGTCGATGCGCTTGCCGTTGACGGCGAAGTGATACCAGTACAGCAGGATCGAACCGAGCGACGCCATCAGGCGGTCGGCGATGTCGCGCGCGCCCGGATGATTGTGATCGTCCTTCTCGGGCAGCGCGCAACCGAGCGCCGACACGCCCGTGCGCATCACGTCCATCGGATGCGCTGACGCCGGCAGCTGTTCGAGTACGGCCTTGACCGAGGCCGGAATGCCGCGCAGCGACTTGAGCTTCGTCTTGTAACCGGCGAGCTCGGCGCGGTTGGGCAACTTGCCGTGCACGAGCAGGTGGGCGATTTCCTCGAATTCGCTTGTGCGTCGCGAAGTCGAGAATATCGTAGCCGCGATAGTGCAGGTCGTTGCCGGTGCGGCCGACCGTGCACAGAGCGGTGTTGCCCGCCGCGACGCCGGACAGCGCGACCGATTTTTTTGCCTTCGGCAGAATGGGGGTGGGTTCGTTCATTTGTCCTCCTGTTTCGCCGCAGGCGCTGCCTCGGCCGTATTGTTGTCTATGAAATCGTCCGCGCTCTCGGCGGGACAGGTATTGATCTCGCGAAAGCGGAGCGCGCGATCCTTCTCGCGATCGTCGATAAGCCAGCACTCGCCCAGGGTCGAGCAATAGCAGAGACTCATGTCGATACGCTTCGCCTGGGTGACGAATGTATTGAAATCCGCCTCGTCGGCGAACAACGACCTGGCGGATGTGTTCGCCGGCGGAAATGACGACGCTGTTGACCGTCGAAAACAGCGGCGGGTGTTCGAACTTGAGTCCCGAGCGCGGCGTAGACCTGCTTCCAGTTGTGCTGCGGCTTGCCGTCGACGTAGACCTGCACCATGCGGATGATCGCCGGACCGACGCCCTTGTTCGATGACGTCGAGTTCGTGGCGCGAATTCGACGAACCGAATTCGATGTACGGCCATACCTGCGCGCGCACCTGCTGACGCTGCAGATAGGCCGTATAGCCCGACACGCACAGCGCGAGCAGGCCGACGAACGCGGCGATCACCGCGGCAACGCCGCTCCCATCGCGCCGGCGCGGGAAGTTCATCGATGCCTCTCGCATCACGGGCGGCTGTGGCAACTCGCTCATCGTTGTCGCGCGAATCGTTCAGCGCTTCTGCGACGGGTCGAACAGCGTGTCGAGCTGACGCTCGTAGTCGTGGTAGCCGATACGATCGTAGAGCTCGTCGCGCGTCTGCATCGTGTCGAGCACGTTCTTCTGGTGCCCGTCGCGGCGGATCGCCGTGTATACATTTTCCGCAGCCTTGTTCATCGCGCGGAACGCGACTGAGCGGATAGAGCACGATGCCGACGCCGACCGCGCGCAGTTCGTCGACCGTGAACAGCGGCGTCTTGCCGAACTCGGTGATGTTCGCGAGCACCGGCACCTTCACCGCGTCGACGAAGCGCTTGTACGTCGGCAGATCGTAGGCCGCTTCGGCGAAGATGCCGTCGGCGCCGGCCTCGACGCAGGCGATCGCGCGCTCGATCGCCGCATCGACGCCTTCCATCTGGATCGCGTCGGTGCGGGCGATCAGGAAGAAATCCGGAATCGGTCTTCGCATCGGCCGCGGCCTTCACGCGGTCGGCCATCTCGTGCAGGCTCACGATTTCCTTGCCCGGACGGTGGCCGCAGCGCTTCGCGCCGACCTGATCCTCGATATGGCAGGCCGCAGCGCCGAACTTGATCAGCGACTTGACCGTGCGCGCGATGTTGAACGCGCTCGGCCCGAAACCCGTGTCGATGTCGACGAGCAGCGGCAGATCGCAGACGTCGGTGATGCGGCGCACGTCGGTCAGCACGTCGTCGAGCGTGTTGATGCCGAGGTCCGGCAGACCGAGCGAACCCGCGGCGACGCCGCCGCCGGAAAGATAGATCGCGCGATAGCCCGCGCGCTTGCGCGAGCAGCGCATGATTGGCGTTGATCGCGCCGATCACCTGCAGCGGCTGCTCGGCGGCGAGCGCCGCGCGAAAGCGCGCACCCGCCAATGGCGTGCCGGAATCGGGGCTCGTTGATGGATTCATGACACCTCCGCAAAGACGGCTATTTTAGCATTGCGCGCGGTTTCGCAGCCTTCCCGGGCCCCCCGCACGTCGGGGGGGATGTGCTCGATGCGGTCGACTCGGCCGTGCTTGCTCCCGACGTCCCCGCAAACGCGGCCTCGTCGGCCTCCTGCGACCAACGCGTCCACTACACCCGTCGAGCCGACTTCGACACCTCGAGCGTCTGCGCGATGCCGCGACACTCTGGCGCATCCGCAATGCGCCGGGGAGATCGAGCACGTGGATGTCGCGCGCTCAGACGGTCTCATCGGCCGCCTGGCGAATGGCTGGCCGCTAGGCGTCGGCGGAGAACATCCGAAACGTCCCGTCAAGGTGCGATGACTCCGTTGCCGCGATCATTTCACGCGCAATCGACAAGCGTCGCCAAAGGCGGTTTTGCTTTCCGCCGCGTCGCGGCGCCAAGCGACGGTCGCCCGACAGAGAAAATCGTGTTCTCGCCTGATGAGGTCGTTATCGGGCAATTCGACGACTCGTTTACCTGCCGGTCAGGCTGGAGACACCTGCAATTAAGAATCCGTTACCTATGATGGGCTCACCGAATCGATGAGCGATCCGGTACGAACTTATGCAGGGAGACGGATCATGCGCGACAAGAATCATGGAGCACGATGGCTGGCGGCATTTGCCGCCGTGGCGATGGGAAGCCTCGGTTTCGGCGTGAATGCCTCGGCGGCAGCCGGCATCGCCGGCACGTATACGGGCATATTCCAGGGCGGCGACAGCGGCACCGTCACGATCGTTGTCAAGGATGACAACACGGTGACCTGCGACTTCTACAGCTCGATCACGGCGACGCACTACGCTTCCGCCGGCACCGTCCACACGACTTCGCCTTTCGTCCTCACCTGCACGACGCCCGCGGGCTCGTCCTTTCTATGGACCGCGGACAGCAACAACAGCAGCTCGGTCGGCATCTCGGTGTCGGGCCTATGGGGCAGCGATTTCGGCTCCACCAACAACAGCGGCACGTTCACCGCCTACTATTCCTCGACGAACACCGATCCGGCCGGATCGATCGTCTATTCGTCTTATTCGGGGCTCTGGTATGACCCGTCCTTCACGGGTTCCGGCTTCAATTTCATCAACGCCGGCGTCGGCTTCCTCGTGACCTACTACGGCTGGGACGCGGCCGGCCAGCGGATGTGGCTCACGTCCGAGATCGGGCCGCCGACCGTCACGAACGGCACGGCCATCACGCTGAAGATGTCGTACACGACGGGCGGCACGTTCAACAACCCGCAGAACAACCATGCGGACTGGGGCACGCTCACGCTGAACTTCCAGAGCTGCCGCGCGGCGACGGCGACGCTCAGCGGCCCCGACGGCACGCAGAACCTCAAGCTGTCGCAGCTGGCGAGCGTGGTTGCAAACCCGGGCTGTTGACGCCCTACTCGAACGCGCGGCGCAGCTGCTCCGCGCGTTCGTTCGTGCACCACGCGAGATCATGCCCCACTGAGCCGCACTAACCGAGATCGGGGCCGCGCGTCAGCGCATTCTTCACGTCCGCAAGCGCGTTCGGATCGTCGAGCGTCGAAAGATCGCCCGGATCGCGATCCTCGGCGAGCGCCTGCAGCGAGCGTCGCAGCAGCTTGCCCGAGCGCGTCTTCGGCAGCGCGTTGACGATATAGACGCGCGCGGGTTTCGCGATGCTGCCGAGCAACTCGACGACGCGCTGCCGCATGCCAGCCGCGGCCGACGACTTCGCCTGCGCGTCGGCACCCGCGTTCCTGAGCGTCGCGAACACGACGGGCACCTGGCCCCTGATCTCGTCCCTGACGCCGACGACGGCGGCTTCGGCGACGCTCGCATGTGTCGCGACCGACTCCTCGATCTCGCGCGTGCCGAGGCGGTGGCCGGCGACGTTGATCACGTCGTCGGTGCGGCCGAGGATGAACGTGTAGCCGTCCTCGTCGCGAATGGCCCAGTCGAGCGAGCTGTAGAGCAGTTCCTTGAAATGCGAAAAGTAGCTCTGCAGGAAGCGCGCGTCGTCCTGCCAGATCGTCGTCATGCAGCCCGGCGGCAGCGGCGGCTCGGCGACGAGCACGCCCTTCTCGTTCGGTGCGGCGTCCTTGCCCGGTCGTCTCGTCGATCACGCGGTACTTGTAGCCGAAGTTCGGCAGGCCCGGCGAACCGAACTTGATCGGCCTGAGATCGAGCCCGGGATGCAGGCAGATCGCGGGCCAGCCGGTCTCGGTCTGCCAGTAGTTGTCGATCACGGGTTTGCCCAGGCCCTCGCTGATCCACTTCGCGGTCGGTTCGTCGAGCGGCTCGCCCGCGAGGAACAGGTACGCGAGTTGCGAAAGGTCGTATTTCCGCAACCAGGCCGCGTCGTGCTTCTTCAGCACGCGAATCGCGGTCGGCGAAGAGAACATCGAGCGCACGCGATATTGTTCGCAGAGTTGCCACCAGATGCCCGCGTCGGGACTGATCGGCAGCCCTTCGTACAGCAGCGCCGTCGCGCCCGCGATCAGCGGACCGTAGATGTTGTAGCTGTGGCCGACGGCCCAGCCGACATCCGATGTCGAAAACATCGTCTGCCCGGGACCGACGTCGAAGATCGTCTTCATCGACAACGCCATCGCGACCGCATAGCCGCCGACATCGCGTTGCACGCCCTTGGGCTTGCCGGTCGTGCCCGAGGTGTAGAGCAGGTAACTCGGTTCGTTCGATTCGAGCCACTCGCAGGGAATGTCCGTCGCGTCGCGATGCTGCGCGCGCAATTGCGCGTAGTCGTGGTCGCGCCCGTGCACGGGCCTGAAATCGGCATCGAGTCCGCGCGACACGATAAAGCACATGCGGCGGCGGGAACTGCGCCTCGACGAGCGCCGCGTCGACGAGCGGTTTGTAGGGAATGACCTTGCCCGCGCGCATGCCCGCATCGGCGGCGATCAGCAGCTTCGGCTTGGCGTCATCGATGCGCAACGCGAGATTGTGCGCGGCGAAGCCGCCGAACACGACCGAATGGATCGCGCCGAGCCGCGCGCAGGCAAGCACCGCGAAGACCGCCTCGGCCACGTTCGGCATGTAGATGACGACGCGTTCGCCGCGGCCGACGCCGAACGACTTCAGCACCGCGGCAAACGCGTTCACCTCGCGCGCCAGCTCGCTATAGGTGACCTCGCGGGTGACGCCCGTCTCGGTCGAAATCGCGACGAGCGCGTTCTGCTCGCCGCGCGCCGCGACATGGCGATCGACCGCGTTGTAGCAGAGGTTCGTCTCGCCGCCGACGAACCAGCGGCGGAACGGCGGATCGACGTACTCGAGGATCTTCTGCGGCTGGACGTGCCAATGGATCGCCCGCGCCGCGTCGGCCCAGAAGTCCTCCGGCTGTTCAATCGAACGTCGATATTCTGACTCGTAGCTCATCGATGCCCCACGAAGGCTGCCGCTCGGATGCGCGGCGCAACGACTGTAGCGCCGCGGGAGCAGCCGTGCCATCGGTATTTGGTCCAGCGGGGCGTCATCGTCGCGGCAGCTGCTCCCGGCTCCGCGAAGCGGACGCGACGCATCGTCACTGCGTCTGGGCGAGACCTGCGCGTCGGGTGTTGACATATTCAACTATTTGGTTGAATAATAAACCCATGTCAAATCTCGATCTGGCCTTCGCTGCGCTCTCCGACCCGACCCGCCGCCGCATCGTCGCGCGTCTCGCGCGCGGGCGCACGCGCGTGACCGATCTCGCGCTGCCTTTCGACATGTCGCTCAACGCCGTGTCGAAGCATCTCAAGGTGCTCGAGCGTTCGGGTCTCGTGAAGCGCGAGCGACTAGGCCGCGAGCACTGGCTGCAACTGCGCGCTGCGCCGCTGCGCGAGGTCGTGCGCTGGGCCAACCAGTACGAACGTTTCTGGAACGAGCGCCTGGACGCACTGGGCGAATTTCTGTCAACGCAACAGGAGAATGGCAATGGCAACGAAAAATGAGAGCAGGAGAAATGAAAAAGCGATGGGCGGCTTTCGCAGCACTGGTTTCGCGCAGCTACGACGCCACGCCCGAACAGGTATTCCGCGCCTGGACGGATCCCGCCAGCGTGCGCACCTGGCTCGGAATGGGCGGACTGACCGTGGTCGACCCGCGCGAGGACGGCCTGTTCTACATCGGCATGCCCATCAACGACAAGGTCGTCCCGCACTACGGCCGCTACCTGCGCGTCGAGTCGCCGCGCTGTGCTGGAGTTCACCTGGGTGAGCGAACATACCGGGGGCCTGGAGTCGGTCGTGCTGATCGAGATCAATCGCAACGGCAAGCACACCGACCTCAAGCTCACGCACGACGGTCTGCCCAACGAAGACAGGGCGAATGCGCACCGCATTGGCTGGACGAAGTTCCTCGAAGACCTCGCGCCACGCCTGGCGAAGATTGCGGCGTGATGGCCAGGGCACTCGGCATCGGCGGCGTCTTCTTCAGGAGTGACGATCCGCAGCGTCTCACCGAATGGTATGCGGCGCATCTGGGCATGCAGATCGACGACTTCGGCGGCGTGCGCTTCGACCCGCGCGCGCTGCCGGCCGAGGCGTGCTACCGCGTGGTCGCCGTTCAAGGCGACGACCGAATACTTCGAACCTTCGACCCGGGATTTCATGCTCAACCTCGTCGTCGACGACGTCGATGCGGCGTTGCGCCAGGTCGCCGCGGCTGGCGGCAAGGTCTTCGGCAACGTCGAGCAATACGACGACGAACGGTTCGGCTGGTTCGTCGATCCCGACGGCAACAAGATCGAGCTCTGGCAGCCCGCGCCCGCGAAGATCGGCTGACGCCAATGAAAAAGGCGCAGCCGAGGCTGCGCCTTTTCGTCGAACCATGCGATCATTGTGAAACACTGTCATTCCCGCGCAAGCGGGGATCCAGTGTCTTCGGCTCTTGCCAAGCGCAAGAACAAAAGTCGCTGCGCAGTCCGCTTCGAAGAGCCCCGCTTGCGCGGGAATGACGCAGGAGCTAGTGCTTGCGCGCGGCCTCGAGTTCCTTCGCAAGGCGATCGGCCTTGTAGACCTTGTGCAGCGCTTCGAGAATCGCACCCGAGTGTACGGCGACCGTGCGGTTGACGCGCTCGTCGAACCAGAAATCGCCGCCGAGCGACTCGATGTTGCCGTCGAACACGAGGCCGACGATCTCGGCGTTGCGATTGATCATCGGGCTGCCCGAGTTGCCGCCGATGATGTCGTTCGTCGTGACGAAATTGAAGCGCTGCTGCATGTTGAGCGTCTTCTGCGCGTCGAGCCACGTCTGCGGCAACGCGAACGGCTCGAATCCGGTCGCACGCGCGAACGCGCCCGCGATGTCGGTGAAGGGTTTGACCCACTGCCCTTTCACTTCCCAGCCCTTGACCTCGCCGAACGAGAAACGCTGCGTGAACGTCGCGTCGGGGTAGACGCTCGTGCCGTACTTCTCGAAGCGCGCTGCGGCGATCAGCTCCGAATTCTTGTCGATGACCGACTCGACGTCATCCTCGAGCTGCTTGCGGACCGCCCGCGCCTGCGGATCGACGTCGCGGGCGAGCACGATGAACGGATCGTCCGACTTCGCGACCGCGTCCGCGCCGCCGTCCCACAGCGCCTTGCGCACCGCGGGATCGCCGAGTTTCGTGCCGTCGACGAGGCGCTTCGCGATCGCCTCCGGCGATTCCTTGCCGAGCACCTGCTTGACGAACGCATCATCGGCGCCGAGATTCTCGCGCAGCTTCGTCAGCGCAAACGCGAGCTTCACCTTCTCGTAGTTCGGATAGACCGGCGCGGTCGAGCACAGGCTTTGCGTGACGCTCGGCAGGCGCGACTCGGTGAACTCGCGCAGGCGTTCGGCATTCGGCTTGCCGCGCTCGTCCGCGCCGCGCACGAGTGCGCGCGCGTAGCCGAAATAGCGGCTGCTGAGACCCTGGGCGCGCTCGATGTACTTGTAGCGCGTCTCGAGGTTGCGGTAGGTCACGAGCGCCTTGGCGATCTCGTCCCAGGCCGCGCCGTACTTCGCCTTGCGCGCCGGATCGGCATTGACGTAGTCGCGCAGCTCGGCCTCCTGACTGCGCTTCAGGTTGAAGACTGCGGGATCCTGCAGCGCGAGCAGGCGCCCGCGCAGCGCCTTGTAGGAATTCTCGATGCCGAACAGGTCGCTCTGTGCGATGCGGTTGTTCTCGGCGCTCTCGCTGCGGAACTGCTCGAGCATGCCGCGACGCTCGGCGAGCATGAACAGCGCGGGGATCGTGTCGACGTCACGCGTCGACTCGAGCTGGGCCACCGTGAGCTGGCGGTCGGTGCCGCCCGGATTGCCGACGACGATCGTCAGCTCTTTTTCTTCCGCACCGTTCTTCGAGAACGGGAAGAACTCGGCGACCTTCGCCGGCTTGCCGTCCTCGTACGCGCGCAACACGCCCATGTCGAGGTCGTAGCGCGGGAAGTTGAAGTTGTCCGGATCGCCGCCGAAGAACGCCATCGCGAGTTCCGGCGCGAATACGAGGCGCACGTCCTGGTAGCGATGGTACTTGTATACATCGTAGACGCCGCCGTGGTAGAGATCGACGACGTCGCAGCGCGTCGTCTCCTTGGCATCGCCGACGCATTCCTTCTCGATGTCCGACTTCACGCCCTTCTCGGCCTTGCTATAGGCTTCGCCGGTCTTGCCCTCGGTCGCCTGCTTCACGCGCGCGGTGACGTCGCTGATCGTGTCGAGGCGGTTGAGCTCGATCTCGGGACACTTGATCTCGTCCTTCTCTTCCTTCGCGTAGAAGCCCGACTTGATGAAATCCTTGTCGGCGGTCGACAGCTGCTGCACGCAGGAGTTGACGCAGTGATGGTTCGTCAGCACGAGGCCCGTCGGCGACACGAACGATCCGGAACAGCCCCCCGCGAGACGCAACGCCGCATGCTGCGCGTGTTCGGACCATTTTTTGTCCGGCGCGAATTTGTACTTTTCCTGCAGCTGCGCCTTGGGCAGGTTGTCGGGCGTCCACATGCCCTCGCCGGCGATCGCGCCGGTGGCGAAAACGAGGCAGGCAACTCGCGATGGCGATTCTTTTCATGTCGGCGGCCGGTCGGTTGGGAAAAGTCGCGCGAGTCTAGCCGACGGCGGCGCTGTGCGTCTGCAACAAAACACACGCGGATGCGCAAATTTTGCAACAAACGCCTACGCCTGCCCTCGTTGCTCCGATCCCAAGCCGGCGGCATTTTTTTGGACGCGGATCGACGCGGATTTGCGCGGATCGAGCGGAAGGAAGGTGACTCCCGCGGTTTCTCGACGTCGCCTGTACGATCGGTGTCCCGTTCCGATGGCCAACAAAAAAGCCGGCCGCGCGAACGCAGCCGGCTTCTGGACGCGCGGAACGGAATCAGCGTTTCGCGAAAAGGTGCTCGACGCCCGCACGCTCCTCGCGCAGTTCCTTTTCGGTCGCATCCATGCGCGCACGCGAGAACTCGTTGATCTCGAGGCCCTGCACGATGCTGTAGGCGCCGTCCTTGACCGTGACCGGATAGCCGTAGATCACGCCCGGCGCGATCCCGTAGCTGCCATCGGACGGAATGCCCATCGACGCCCAGTCGCCCTCGGCCGTGCCGAGCGCCCAGGTGCGCATGTGGTCGACCGCGGCCGAGGCCGCCGAGGCCGCCGACGAGGCGCCGCGCGCCTTGATGATCGCCGCGCCGCGCTGCTGCACGGTCGGGATGAACGTATCCTTGTACCAGGCCGCGTCGACGAGGCTCATCGCAGCCTTGCCGCCGACCGTTGCGTGATGCAGGTCGGGATACTGCGTCGAGGAATGGTTGCCCCAGATCGTGACCTTCCGGATGTCGGTCGTGTGCGCGCCGGTCTTCTCGGCGAGCTGCGACAGCGCGCGATTGTGGTCGAGGCGCACCATCGCGGTGAAGCACTTCGGATCGAGGTCGGGCGCGTTCTGCTGCGCGATCAGCGAATTGGTGTTCGCCGGGTTGCCGACGACGAGCACGCGCACGCTGCGCTTGGCGTGCTCGTTGAGCGCCTTGCCCTGCGGCGAGAAGATCGCGCCGTTCGCTTCGAGCAGGTCCTTGCGCTCCATGCCGGGGCCGCGCGGGCGCGCGCCGACGAGCAGGGCGTAGTCGACGTCCTTGAAAGCCACCGACAGGTCATCGGTCGCGACAGTGCCCGCAAGCAGCGGGAACGCGCAATCGTTGAGCTCCATCACGACGCCGTTCAGTGCCGGCAGCGCGGGCGTGATTTCGAGCAGGTGCAGGATGACGGGCTGATCCTTGCCCAGCATGTCGCCTGAGGCGATGCGGAAGAGCAGCGCATAACCGATCTGACCGGCGGCACCGGTAACTACGACGCGGACGGGGGTTTTCATAACGCGAAGTCCTCAATCAAAGAGTAGCGATGGATAAAGCGGCAGCCACAAGGCACTTCCTGGTGGCGACGCACAAAATCAGTGGATTTGAAATCCGAGCGGCTTGAGCAATTCGTCGACACGTTGAACATCGTATCCATAAACGACCCTCTGGCCGATGACGGTGATCGGAATACCGCTCCCGCGCAGCGATCGGTACGCGCGTTGGCCTTCCGAACTGGTTTCGACATCGATCTCACGAAACGGCACGGAATGCGCGGTAAGCGAAGCGCGCAACGCCTTGCAGTAGCCGCACCATTGCGCGCTCAACAGCACGATGCCGTCATTGCCAGTATTCAGTCGAGGATCGTTCTTGTCAGGCTGTGCCTTGTGTGAAAAAAACATCATGGCGACGATTGCGGCAAGGAGCACCAGGAGCGTTTTGCCGTTCATCGCGACGAATCACTCAGACCAGTTCCGCGAAGAATTCCTTGATGCGCCTGAGACCTTCGGTCAACTCGGCGGCCTTGCAGGTATACGAAATGCGCAACGCACGCGGCTCGCCGAACGCCGAGCCCGGCACGCAGGCGACGCCCTTGGCATCGAGCAGGGCGCTGCAGAAATCGACGTCGTTGGCGACGACGGCGGTACCGTGCTTCTTGCCGAACGCGACCGAGATGTCCGGAAACGCATAGAACGCGCCCTGCGGACGCGGACAGCGCACGCCCGGAATCGAATCGAGTACGGCGAGCACCTCGTCGCGTTTCAGCGCGAACTCGGCGCACTTCTGCGCCGTGATGTCCTGCGGCCCCGTCAGCGCGGCGATCGCGGCGGCCGAAACGACCTCGGGAAGGTTCGTGATGTGATTCGAGTTGAGCGTCACGAGCGCCTGCGCGACGCTGTCGGGCGCCGCGATCAGACCGACGCGCCAGCCCGGCATCCCGTAGGTCTTCGACAACGAATCGACGACGATCGTGCGCGAACGCAGTTCGGGCCGGACATGCAGGAAGTTGTGATAGCCGATGCCGTCGAACGTGAGCCGGTTGTAGATGTCGTCGCAGATGATCCAGGTATCCGGATGCTTCGCGACCACGTCGGCGAGCGCGGCGATTTCGTCGCGCGAGTAGACCATGCCGGTCGGATTCGACGGATTGTTGAACAGAAACACTTTGGGCTTCGACGCGAGCGCCCTGTCGAGCTGCTCGGGCTTGAGCTTGTACTGCTGTTCCGGCGGACACGGCAGCGTCGTGATCTTCGCGCCGAGGATCTCCGCGATGTCGTAATAGCTCGTCCAGTACGGCGTCGGGAAGACGATCTCGTCGCCCGGATCGAGCAGCGCTTCGGCGAGGTTGTACAAGGTGTGCTTCGCACCGACGCCGACGACGAGGTTGTTGCGCTCGTACCCGGGCAGGCCGCTGTCGGCGAGATGCTTGATGAACGCGTCGAGCAACGCGTCGCTGCCGCGATTGGAACCGTATTGGCCGCTGTCGTGATCGAGCGCGTCCTTCGCTGCCGCGTAGACGTGCGGCCCCGGCAGGAAATTCGGCACGCCGATCGAGAAGCTGATGATGTCGCGCCCCGATGCCTTGAGCTTTTTCGCCTTGTCGGCGACCAACATGATCGCACTGGGCTTGGCCCGGCTCATGCGTTCGGCAAGCAACGGCATCGACGACTCCTGGACGTGGCAAAAACGGACCGAAATTCTAACATATTTGCTGCGTTGCAGAAGAGGGCCGATGGCGGCGAAAACAGCGCTCCGCGATGCCTCCCGGGGCAGTTTGCAGCCATGTTCGCGCTCGCGTTGACTCAGGCGTTTTGCAGGATTTGCGACGGGTTTGTTTGCTACACTCGCCTCGTTCCGCGCCGCCACACAGACTCGTCGATCGCCGCTCTCAAGGAGGCAAGCATGCTCGGTCTTATCTGGTCCATCATCATCGGTTTCATCGTCGGCCTGCTCGCACGCTTCTTCTATCCCGGCGCCATCCATCTGGGTTTCATCATGACCGTGCTGCTCGGCATCGGCGGCTCCATCGTCGGCGGCCTGATCGGCTCGCTGATCAACAGGCCCGCACCGGGCGCGGCCTTCCACCCGGCGGGATTCCTGATGTCGATCATCGGCTCGGTGATCCTGCTGTTCTGCGCGAAGACGTTCGGCTTTATGTAAAGCGGGACTTCATGTAAGCGAGGCCCTCGCACGCAAACAAGAAGGCCGCCTTTTTCGGGCGGCCTTTTTCTTGGCACAAGTTGTCAAAGCACGAGTGTCATGAAGACGCTGTTCGGATCGTCGACATAACCCGCGAATGGCGGGCAGTCGACAAAGCCATGCTTGCTATAAAAAGCACGCGCCGGCGCGAAATAGTCCCAGGAGCCGGTCTCGAGGCTGAGACGTCTGAAGCCGCTGTCGCGCGCCGTACCGATGATGTGACGCAGCATCTCGCCGCCAATGCCGCGACCACGCGCCGCAGCATCGGTGTGCATCGACTTGACTTCGGCATGATCGGACGACAGCTGCTTGAGCGCGCCAACGGCGAGCACCGCGCCTACGTCCCACAACGACCAAAAGCGCAGTTGCGGATCGCGCAATCCGTCGAGATCGAGCGCGTGCGCGCTGCCGGCGGCAGTCTGCGCACGCGCCTGGATCAAATGCGTCTGCAGCAGCGACACCACGCGCGCATCATCGAGTCCGCCTTCGACGATCTGTCTCATCTGCACCTCGACGAGTGCGGCAATCGGACACTATCGCGCGGCGAGCGCCTTGTTGGATTGCTCGACGAGCGGCTGCACCGCGGGGTTCGCGAACAGCGCCGACGTGTCGCCGACGATCGTGACCGACTCGATCTTGTCGCCCTGGCGGATGCTGTCGACGATTTTCTGATCTTCGGCACCGAGCACTTCGCCGAATACCGTGTGCTTGCCGTCGAGCCATGGTGTCACGACGTGGGTGATGAAGAACTGCGACCCGTTTGTGCCGGGGCCCGCGTTCGCCATGGACAACACACCCGGCTTGTTGTGCTTCAGATGCGCGACGAATTCGTCGCCGAACCGATAACCCGGACCGCCGCGCCCCGAGCCCTCCGGGCACCCGCCCTGGACCATGAAGTCGGGAATCACGCGATGAAACGCGAGCCCGTCGTAGAACTTGTGCTGGGCGAGGTTGACGAAATTGGCGACCGTGATCGGCGTGTGTTCCGGGAACAGACGAATGTGGATCGTTCCGCGCGCGGTCTTGATGTGGGCTTGCATATCTTGGCTCATTGCAACTCCGTGGAATTAGTTTAACCGTAAAAAAAGAAGACCCTTGTGGCGTTCGGAATTTTACCGCGCCCTGTCGCACCGGATTCGGGCAAGGTTGTCAGGGCGTGACTTTTTGAAGGTTCTCGACGCCATGCCCTACCTCGCGAACAAATGACTCTTCATTGCTGACTGTGTTTTGCGAGGCCGCTCCCCGATCACGAGTACGTTCAGCGGTCCGAAATTTTGCCCTAAACATCTTGGCTACGACACCCCCAAATTTCTGGGCGCGAATTTCCACGGTCGCGTGAATGAGCCATGCAACTGTGAGGACCATGAGTCCGCTGGCGATTCCGGCACTGAGCATTCCCCAGCCCAAGCTTGCAAGCCACGCCAGAGATATCCAGGCTAAGGGAATATGGACCAGGTACAAGGGATAGCTGATGTCGGCTATCCATTTCAACGGCTTGATCCATCGCCATCCCATTCCGGACCAGAGTGCGAAGACAAACAGCACCAGCGCCGTGACTCCGTTAGGCAAGTCGACACCACCGCTATTGCCGTGTTCTACGAGATAGGCCCACGGGTGGCCAAGAACAGCAAAAAACTAGCCACAACATACGCTGCGCCTTGAAATAATCTTCCGTCCGTGGAAAATCTATACAACATTGCTCCAACCAGCAGAAACGTAATTTGATTCGTGTCAAAACTAATGTGAACAAAAGTCGCGGTGACACCCGGCGGAAATATCCTGGATACGATCGCCGAGTTCGCCACTACGGTAAACAACGCGCAAGAAAGGCTCAGTGCCATTAGAGCGTTGAATCCGAGACGCCCTCCGTACGCCAGCAAGGCCATTAGAGCGTAGAAAAATAATTCCACTTCCAGCGACCAAAGTACAGGTACGGTAGGAAATTCATGAACAAAGCCGTTGGTGACGAAGATTGACGAAATGATGCTGCCTGGCGTGTGCGGGGAGACCGAATTTGTCAGGCTGCAGTAATAGGCTGTAACCAGAGCCGTTAGGCAAACTGCAACGGCATTTACGGGGTATATGCGGAAGAATCGGCGAATGACAAACTCTTCGGACGACTCTCTCTCGACGGCTCTCAATATCACGAAACCGCTGATCAAAAAGAAAATCGAAACTCCCAGAGCACCGACATTGATGCCCGTCTTGATTCCAACAAACAATATCGGAATCGAAAAAATACTCCGCTGCGCGGCATCTGGTCCGAAAATCAGTTGCTTTACACTGGGAACCCAAGGTGCGATCTCTTTTTGCCCATTAAGCCCGATCAAGTAAATGTGGCCGAATACGACCAGTAGGCACGCCACGGCCCTGAGATAATCCAGAAACAATATTCTTCCATGATCAACCGACTGTTTCATTTTTTCTCTCTAAAGCACCTTGTGGCTATTTCAATTGCTCGTCCGAGCAGGCGGCTTCATCGCCCGCCTCGCCCATGTCTCCTCGTTCGGAGCTTGTTCGCGAAGAAGTCGACGTGGACGACACGACCTTGCTCACGACCCGCTGCGTTTCTTCGTATTGATTGCGACCTGAATCTCGCGAATAAATCCGCACCTGCTAGCTGAAACCCAGTTCGTAGTGAAAATCGTCGTTGACTGTCAGGATCTCGAAGACGCGCTCGTGCAGACGTTTCATCTCTTCAAACGACGAAGTCGTCTCAAATGCGACTTCGGGTATCAATTTACTGTTTTCATCTAGTCTCGAGACGGGAACCCGATATCCGGCACCGTGATGGTAGATTAAATCGTCATAGATGCCGAACCAGAGGCCATGCAGATTGCGTCGGTTGGTTCGCCTAAGCGGATGCCAGAGAACGTCTTTTTCGACGAATTCCTTCAACAGGTTTCCTCCGCTATCCGTCACGCTGTTGCCAAATTTGTCCGTCCACCGGTGTCCCGGACTCCAGTCCCCTTTCAAGTCCCGCCAGAATTGCACCGTCGTCGCCGCAAACGAGGGATGCGGCTGCATGTCACCGTCGTTCTCGAGTCTCTGAATCGCTGCAAACGGAAATTTCTTGAGCGTGGTCTCGAGAAAGCCGTCGAGCGGCGCTATCGGGAAGGCATCGCCGTCCAGAAAAATCAGGATATCGCCCGGCGCAGCTTCGAGAAGAACGAGATTCGCGAGATGGTTCAGTTTGTCTGCATGGTTCTGGCTCGCCTTCGACGCGGGTTCGAAGACGGTCTCGAGATAGAAATTCCTCGTTGCACGCCCCTTGGGCACGCAGGCAAACACTTTCGACGGCGAATTCAGGTATTTGTTCAGAAAATGCGTCTGCGGACTTATCCACTTTTCCGTCTCGTGATGGACGGTGCATACGTAGATCATGCCGAGTCCCCGAACGCCGGCTCGAACTCATGTGCATTCGCCGGATGTCTCATCGATCCCACTCGTCTGTCCCCTGAAAATTGTGCCGCGCACAGGACCAACCCATCGAGCGTCCGCTCTCCAGTACCTGAAAACCGCAATCCAGACGGCCTTTCATGGGCGGCCAGCGCTTCACCGCTTGCGATTTTGTAACATCGCCCCTGCCCGCTCAGTGCCCTGGACGATGTAGCGGGAGGGGCCCGCGATCTTGCGGGCCTGCCTATGATATCCCGTCATCGCATCGGCGTATCCGACCGCGCAGGATCCTTGGGTCTATGCCGCGCACCTGGTTGATGGCACCCGCCTTGATGGCAGCCGGTAACCGCGCGCCGGCAAAATCGCCACCCCGCTATGTCCTGCCGCATTTTCAGCAGGCGTCCGGGTGCGCACGCCCCCACCGGCCCAAGCTCTGCGCCCGCGCGGGCGCTTTTGATGTTGCATTGCGGAAATCCGAGCAAAATCAGGGTATAATTACCGGATTCCTTTTTCAGGCCGCTCGCCCTACGGTGGGCTAATACCCATGTCTATCGAAAACCTCCGCAATATCGCCATCGTCGCCCACGTCGACCATGGCAAGACGACCCTCGTCGACCAGCTGCTCAAGCAGTCGGGCACATTGAGCGAACGCGCAGGTCGTCCCCGATCGCGTGATGGACTCGAACGACCTCGAGAAGGAACGCGGCATCACGATCCTCTCGAAGAACACCGCGATCCGCTGGAACGCGACTATCCGCGTCAACATCGTCGACACGCCCGGACACGCCGACTTCGGCGGCGAGGTCGAGCGCGTGCTGTCGATGGTCGATTCGGTGCTGCATCCTCGTCGATGCGTTCGACGGCCCGATGCCGCAGACGCGCTTCGTGACCCAGAAAGCATTCCAGATGGGCTTCAAGCCGATCGTCGTGATCAACAAGGTCGATCGCCCCGGCGCGCGTCCGGACTGGGTCCTCGAACCAGACGTTCGATCTGTTCGATCGCCTCGGCGCGACCGACGAACAGCTCGATTTCACGACCGTCTACGCTTCCGCGCTGAACGGCTATGCGGGCCTGACTCGCCCGACGTGCGCGAAGGCAACATGGATCCGCTGTTCGAGACGATCATCCAGCACGTGCACGCGCCGCCGGTCGATCCGGACGGCCCGTTCCAGATGCGCATCTCGCAGCTCGACTACAACAACTACGTCGGCATCATCGGCATCGGCCGCATCCAGCGCGGCAAGGTGCGCACGAACATGCCGGTCACGATCGTCGACCGCGAAGGCAAGAAGCGCAACGGCAGAGGTGCTGCAGGTGCTCGGCTTCATGGGCCTCGAGCGCCGCGAAGTGCCCGAGGCGCAGGCCGGCGACATCATCGCGATCAGCGGCATCGAAGCGCTCGGCATCTCCGACACGTCTGTGCGCCCGGCACACCGTCGAAGCAGCTGCCGGTACTGACCGTCGACGAACCGACGATCAGCATGACGTTCCAGGTCAACAACTCGCCGTTCGCCGGCGACAAGGAATTCACAGGGCGGCAAGTTCCTGACGAGCCGCCAGCTGCGCGATCGCCTGATGCGCGAAGCTCATGCACAACGTCGCGCTGAAGCGTCGAGGACACCGAGGAAGCCGACAAGTTCAAGGTGTCCGGTCGCGGCGAACTGCATCTTTCGATCCTGATCGAGACGATGCGCCGCGAAGGCTACGAACTCGCGGTGTCGCGCCCCGAAGTCATCATCAAGGACATCGACGGCCAGCTCGATGGAACCGTTCGAGCAGCTCGTCGTCGACCTGGAAGAGCAGTTCCAGGGCGGCGTCATGCAGCGTCTCGGCGAGCGCAAGGCGCAGCTCAAGAACATGGAGCCCGACGGCAAGGGCCGCGTCGCGTCTCGAATACCTGATCCCCGCGCGCGGGCTGATCGGCTTCCAGACCGAGTTCCGCACGATCACCGCCGGCACCGGCCTGCTGTTCCACGTGTTCGACCACTACGGTCCGCAGTGCCGAAGGCACGATCGCCAAGCGCCAGAACGGCGTGATGATCTCGAACGGCACGGGCCTGTCGCCCGCGTACGCGCAGTAGCCATGCAGGAACGCGGCCGCCTGCTGATCGCCGAAGGCGAGGAGATCTACGAAGGCCAGCTCGTCGGCATCCACGCGAAGGACAACGACCTCACGGTCAACGCGCTGCGCGCCAAGCAGCTGACGAACTTCCGCGCGGCCGGCAAGGACGACAACGTGCAGCTGACGCCGCCCGTGAAGCTGTCGCTCGAGCAGGCGCTCGAGTTCATCGAGGACGACGAACTCGTCGAGGTGACGCCGAAGTCGCGATCCGCCTGCGCAAGAAGTACCTCACCGAGAACGATCGCAAGAAGGCGTCGCGCCAGGTCGCGTAGGTCTCCGTCAGGGCCACGGCCGGCGGCACGCCGCGGCCCAGAGCGTTTGCTCCCGGCGCAATGCGCCGGGCATGCAGGCGCCTCAAGGTGACGCAGCCTTGAGGCCGCCGGACACCGCAGGCCACAGCTGACATAGAATCAGCGCATGGACAGACCTCCGTTGCGCCGTCGCCAGATTCTCCTTTCGTTCTCATTCTGCATCGCCGGTGCGACCTCTGCCGGCGAGCTGCCGCGGGCGACCATCCCCGACGAAGCGACGATTTCCGACCTTGCGCAACAGATGCAGCGCCGCGAACTCACCTCGCGCGCGCTCGTCCAGCACTACCTCGATCGCATTGCCGCGCTCGACAAGTCCGGCCCAGCGATCAACGCGATGATCGAGCTCAACCCCGACGCACTCGCGATCGCCGACCGGCTCGATGCCGAACGCAAACACGGCAAGCTGCGCGGGCCGCTGCACGGCATTCCCGTCCTGATCAAGGACAACATCGACACGGCCGACGCGATGCACACTTCGGCCGGTTCGCTGGCGCTCGCCGAATCGATCGCGGGCAGGGACGCGACCGTCGCCGCGAAGCTGCGTGGCGCGGGCGCGGTGATCCTCGGCAAGACGAATCTGTCGCGAATGGGCCAACTTCCGTTCCGAACATTCGACGAGCGGCTGGAGCGGACGCGGCGGCCAGACGAAGAATCCCTACGTACTCGACCGCAACCCGTGCGGGTCGAGCTCGGGCACAGGCGCGGCGATCGCGGCCAATCTCGCCGTCGTCGGCGTCGGCACGGAGACCGACGGCTCGATTGTCTGCCCCTCGTCGGTCAATGGCCTTGTCGGCATCAAACCGACGATCGGGCTCGTGAGCCGCGCGGGTATCGTGCCGATATCGCACAGCCAGGACACCGCCGGCCCGATGGCGCGCAGCGTGCGCGATGCCGCGCTATTGCTCAATGTTCTCACCGGTAGCGATGCGCGCGATGCAGAGAGCGCGGCGGCCAAGGCGCATCGCGCCGACTACACGAAATCGCTAGCAGAGAACGCGTTGCACGGTGTGCGCATCGGCGTCGTGCGCAAGCTCGCGGGATTCAATCCCGATGTCGACATCGCGTTCGATCGGAGCATCGCGGCGCTGAAAGCTGCCGGCGCGATCGTCGTCGATCCGGTCGAGTTGCCGAACCAGGGCAAGTACGACGACGACGAAAACGTCGTGCTGCAATACGAGTTCAAGACCGATCTCGATGCGTATCTCGCACAGCTTGCGCCGCAGGTGCGCACGCGCAGTCTCGTCGATCTCATCGCGTTCAACCGCGATCAGGCCGCACGCGAGATGCCGTGGTTCGCACAGGAAATCTTCGAGAAATCGCAGGCCCGTGGCACGCTGTCCGATCAGGTATACAAGGACGCGCTGGCCCGTTCGAAAATGCTGGCCGGTCCGCAGGGGATCGATGCCGCGCTGCAGAAGGACAGGCTCGACGTGCTGATCGCACCGACGGGTGGCCCGGCCTGGGTCACCGACCTCCTCAACGGCGACCACTTCGGCGGCGGCAGCTCGTCGCCTGCGGCGGTATCGGGCTATCCCGCAGTGACCGTGCCGATGGGATTCGTGCACGAATTGCCGGTCGGCATCACCTTCTTCGGCGCGGCCTGGAGCGAAGCGAAGCTGATCGGCTATGCCTATGCGTTCGAGCAGGCGACCCATGCGCGCAAGGCCCCGGCATTCCTGCCCCACGTCGGACCCGGGTCTTAGCGACTCCAGGGACACAAGACTGCAACGAAGGCAGTCCGGGCGACACCGCATCGTCGTTCGCGATGACTACAGCGGTGCGCGCGTCGCGCCGCCGCGCTTGCGCACGATCAGCATCGCGATTTCGAGCGACTGTTCGTAGTTGAGTCGCGGGTCGACGGTCGATTTGTACGCGCGCGCGAGATCGCTTTCGGTCAGGTCGCGCGCGCCGCCGAGACATTCGGTGACGTCCTCGCCCGTCAGCTCGAGATGCACGCCGCCGAGGCGCGTGCCGCACGCCGCGTGAATGTCGAAAGCGTGATCGAGTTCCGCCGCGAATGTTCTCGAAGCGCCGCGTCTTCACACCGTTTGCAAGCGTCTCGCCGTTGCCGTGCATCGGATCACAACACCAGAGCACGCGCTTGCCCTCGGCCTTCACAGCATCGAGGTGCTGCGGCAGCTCGGCCTCCACTTTCGCCGCGCCCATGCGCGTGATCAGCGTGAGGCGGCCGGGTTCGTTGTCGGGGTTGAGTGCGTCGATGGTGCGCAGGAGCTGGTCGGGCTTCACGCCGGGGCCGAGCTTCAGCCCCATCGGGTTGCGGATGCCGCGGCAATACTCGACGTGGGCGCCATCGAGCTGTGCGGTGCGCATGCCGATCCACGGGAAATGCGTGGAAAGATTGAACCAGCCCCAATGCCGCGGTACCTGGCGCGTGACCGCCTGCTCGTAGTCGAGCAGCAGTGCTTCGTGCGAAGTATAGAAATCCACTTTGCTGTAGCTGCCGAGCGCCTCGCCTGCGAGCGTCTCCATGAAGCGCACGGAGTCGCCGATCGCCTCGACCATGCGCTGATATTCTTCCTGCAGCGGCGAGTGCTTGACCCAACCAAGGTCCCAGTATTCGGGGTGGTGCAGATCGGCGAAGCCACCGTCTATCAGCGCGCGCACGAAGTTCATCGTCAGCGCCGACCTGCGAGTGCGCCTCGATGAGCCGCTGCGGATCCGGCTCGCGCGCGCTCGCGGTGAATTCGGGCGCATTGACGATGTCGCCGCGATAGCACGGCAAGGTCACACCGTCGCGCGTTTCGGTATCCGCGGAACGCGGCTTCGCGTACTGGCCGGCGAAGCGGCCGACGCGCACGACCGGCAGCTTGAGACCGTGCACGAGCACGAGGCTCATCTGCAGCAGCACCTTGAGCCGGTTCGAGATCAGCGGCGAATTGCAGTCGGAGAAACTCTCGGCGCAATCGCCGCCCTGCAACAGAAAACAGCGGCCTTCCGCGGCATCGGCGAGCTTGCGCTTGAGCGCAAGCACTTCCCACGAAGTGACGAGCGGCGGCAGCTCGTGCAGGCCGGCGACGGCGCGGTCGAGCGCGGCACGGTTGGCGTAGACCGGTTGTTGCACGGCGGTTCTGCGCTTCCACGATTCGGGCGTCCAGTCCTTGGCCTCGCGCACCGTAGTCAGTGACCGTTCGCTTGCATTCATGGGCTTGGATTCAGCTCAGCACCTCTGGGAAAAGCCATGATGCCACATCGATGCTGCACTGCAACCAATGGCCGCTGGCGGAGGCCACGCTGAGCGTCAGACGCGTTTGCGCAAGCCCGTTCCGCGAAAGCCTGCCCAGACGGCAGCCGCGCCGATGACAATGAACGAAACGAGCGTCCAGAACGGCATCGCGAGGCCGAGGAAGGTCCAACTGATCTCCGCGCAGTCCGCGTGCCCCGTGAAAGCCATCTTGAGGACCTTGCTGATCGGAAAATTCTCGACCATGTAGGTGAAGCCCGGCGCACAGCCGGCCATCGGATCAGGCGGCTGATGCTGCACCCAGAGATGGTAGGCCGCGACGCCGGCGCCCGCCGTGGCACTGAGCAGCACGAGCAACGCGTAGGCCTTCCGGCCCCCCGCGCGCGGCGCGTGCACGGCACCAATCAGGAAGAAGATGCCCATCGCGATCACAGCGATGCGCTGGATGATGCAGAGCGGACACGGTTCGAGGCCGATCCCGAACTGGACGTAGTACGCGTACGACAGCAGCCCGACGCAAACGACGAAGCCCAGCAGATACTGAAAGCGGAAGGACCTGAAAATGGCGTCTGTCATTGCTGCACCTTGTTGGGTTGTTTGTCGTTCGGCACTACAGCGTGAAACGATCGCCGTAGATGCCCAGACAGAAGCAGACCGCGATCAACAGCCAAAGTGCCGTGGTCGCCAGTTCGATGCGGCGCGCCAGAGGTTGGCGAAACGCCAGCCAGAGCGCCATGGGGATCAGCGCATAGCGATGCTCGACCATCCAGAATGCGCCGAGGGCGACCAACGCGAGCGGATACAGCAATACGGCCCCGCCCGGTCTCAGCGGGGTACCCGCAAGCCCGCACGCCGCAGCGACGGCAAGCAGCCCGAAAACGATCTTGACCGACAGGTGCGCTTCGCACTGCTGCACCAGAAAATTGTGGAGAAACAGCGGCTCGGGGTTCAAGGTTGTACGGGTGGTCGACGTGAAACGCGAGCAGGAAGAGCGCGAGCGCCATGACCGGCAGCGCGATCAGCCACGGCCTCGAAGCAACTTGTGACGTGAATGCGCGCAGTCCGGCCAGGACGTGCAATGGAAGGAAGACCGCGCACATGAACAGCGCGAGGTACAGATTGCCGATGTGCAACGAAAAGTCCGGATGCATCGTTGCCTGCTCCGCCGACAGCGAGATATGGCCGTTCCACACCCAGTAGGCGAAAAAAAGCGCCAAACCGATCGCCAATGGCCATGTCCGGGCGAGCGTGACGCGCAATGAAGGCAGCGGCCAGATCGGCCACAGTCGCGATTCCCGCGAGCAACGGCAGCCATATGACATTCGTCTGGCGCACCGCCATCGCTGCAATCATCAGCGCGCCGGCAAGGACATGACGACTTCGCACGGTCGCGGCTGTGGCCGCAAGCACGAGGCCGAGGGACATCACATCGGTGTAGACGAGGAAGTCGTAGGGCAGAAGAATCGGCAGCAGCGCGAACTGCAGTGTCAACAAGGACGATTCTTCCGGCCAGATTCTCTTGCGCAGCAGGTGAAACGCGAGAATCGCCAGCACGCCGAAGATGGCGTTGAGCAGCCGCGCCGCCTCGAGCGAGCGCTCGCCGGTCGCCCACAACACCGAACTCATCACGAGGTGATAGCCCGGCAGCATCGTCAGATACTTGTAGGCGACGCGGAAATCGCCGTGATCGAAACGATTGATCTGGCCGTAGTGCACGATCTCGTCCGCACTCGGGTGCACCGACCCGAGCAGAACCGCGAGCATCACATACAGAAACGCGAATCCGGCCCAGAGGAGCCGGATTCGCGTCTTGTCGTCGAGGGCCAGCTGTGTTGTCACAGCGGCCAGCCATTCGGCACGACAGCGATGCACATGAAGCTATCGCTGCCGGTAGGTATGAAGAGGCTACTCGGCCGGAGCCGTTTCGTTGCGCGGACGATCGACGAGTTCGATGTACGCCATCGGCGCGTTGTCACCGACGCGATTGCCGCACTTGAGGATGCGCGTATAGCCGCCCTTGCGCTCGCGGTAACGCGGACCGAGCTCGACGAACAGCTTGCCGACCGCGACCTTGTCACGCAGACGCGCGAACGCGAGGCGACGGTTGGCCACCGTGTCGACCTTCGCAAGCGTGATGAGCGGCTCGGCGACGCGACGCAGTTCCTTGGCTTTCGGCAAGGTGGTGCGGATCAGTTCCTGCTTGATGATCGACGCCGCCATGTTCTTGAACATCGCTTCGCGATGGCTCGAGGTGCGGTTGAGTTTGCGACCCGACTTCAGGTGACGCATGGTGATATTCCTTCTATCTGACTGTTATGAGAACCGGGCGATCTACGACCGGAGCCCGCGGATGAATCCCGCTATTTTTTTTCGGCGTCCACGGAAAATCCGCCTCGGCCTCTTTGTTGCAGAACCGGCCAATCGGCCGGTTCGGTGACACTTTTGCTGTCTTGCGGCCGAGCCGGACTCAGCTCAGCTGCATGCCGTGCTGCAGACCCGACGGCGGCCAGTTCTCGAGCTTCATGCCGAGCGAGAGGCCGCGCGAGAACAGCACATCCTTGATCTCGGTCAGCGACTTCTTGCCGAGGTTCGGCGTCTTCAGCAACTCGACTTCGGTGCGCTGCACGAGGTCGCCGATATAGTAGATGCTCTCGGCCTTGAGGCAGTTCGCCGAACGAACCGTGAGTTCGAGGTCGTCGATCGGACGCAGCAGAACGGGATCCACGCCGGCCTTGTCGGTCTTCGTCGTCTCGCTCTCGCGGCGCGTGAAATCGCCGAACACGGTCAGCTGATCCTGCAGGATCTCGGCGGCCTTGCGCACCGCTTCTTCCGCATCGATCGTGCCGTTCGTTTCGATATCGAGGATCAGCTTGTCGAGGTCGGTGCGCTGCTCGACGCGCGCGCTGTCGACTTCATACGCCACTCGACGGACCGGGCAAAACGACGCATCGAGTTGCAGGCGGCCGATCGGACGGCTCTCTTCGTCAGGACGACGACGCACGGTGGCCGGCTGGTAGCCGACGCCGCGCGCGATCTTCAGGCGCATGTTGAGCGCGATGTCCTTCGTGAGATGGCAGATCACGTGGTCCGGATTGACGATTTCGACGTTGTGGTCGACCTTGATGTCGGCCGCAGTGACGACGCCCTTGCCCTTCTTGGAAAGGGTCAGCGTCGTCTCGTCGACGTTGTGCATGCGGATCGCGACATCCTTGAAGTTCAACAGCACTTCGATGACGTCTTCCTGCAGACCTTCGAGAGTCGTGTACTCGTGCAGCACGCCGTCGATCTCGACTTCCGTGATTGCTGCACCGGGAATCGACGACAGCAGGACGCGACGCAGGGCGTTACCGAGCGTGTGGCCAAAACCGCGCTCGAGCGGCTCGACCGAAACCTTGGCGCGATTCGCACCTATGTGTTCGACATGCAGACCGCGCGGGCGCAGGATGGTAGTAGGCGAATTTGCCATGAACTACGCTCTCCGAAATTAGAGGCTTGAGGGAGGTATAACTAAATTGTGCAAATGGGCGATTCTTCAACCCTTTGCACCGCCCGCGGATTTTTCCGCGAGCGGCATATATTTTGTTACTTCGAGTACAACTCGACGATCAGGCTTTCGTTGATGTCGCTCGGCAGATCGGAACGTTCCGGCAGCGCCTTGAGCGTGCCCGCGAACTTGTTCGCGTCGACTTCGAGCCAGCCCGGCGCCAGGTCCATTTCCTGCGACAGCGTCAGCGCTTCCTTGATGCGCAGCTGGTTGCGCGACTTCTCGACGATCGCAACCAGGTCGCCCGGCTTGACCGCGTAAGACGGCAGGTTGACCTTCTTGCCGTTGACTTCGATCGCCTTGTGGGCGACCAGCTGACGCGCCTGCGCGCGCGTCACCGCGAAACCCATGCGGTAGACGATGTTGTCGAGACGGCTCTCGAGCATGCGCAGCAGGTTCTCGCCGGTGTTGCCTTTGGTACCGGCAGCCTTGACGTAGTAATTGCTGAACTGCTTCTCGAGCACGCCGTAGATGCGCTTGACCTTCTGCTTCTCGCGCAGCTGTACGGCGTAGTCGGACAGGCGCGACTTCTTCGCACCGCCGCCAGCGCCATGCTGGCCGGGCTTCTGCTCGAGCTTGCACTTCGAATCGAGTGCACGAGCAGGGCTCTTGAGACTCGAGGTCCGCGCCTTCGCGACGCGCAAGTTTGCAGGTGGGTCCGATATAACGTGCCATGAGTATTCTCTCTACCTATTCTTCAGACGCGGCGCTTTTTCGGCGGACGACAGCCGTTGTGCGGGATCGGCGTCACGTCGATGATGTTCGTGACCTTCATGCCAAGCGCATTGAGCGAGCGCACGGCCGATTCGCGACCCGGGCCCGGGCCCTTGATGCGCACTTCGAGCGTCTTCACGCCGTACTCCTGCGCCGCGCGACCAGCCTTCTCCGCCGCAACCTGCGCCGCGAACGGGGTCGACTTGCGCGAACCGCGGAAGCCTGCACCGCCGGCGGTGGCCCACGACAGCGCATTGCCCTGGCGATCGGTGATCGTCACGACAGTGTTGTTGAACGAGGCCTGCACGTGCACGATGGCATCGGTGACAACGCGCTTGGCTTTCTTCTTGGTCTTGGCAGCGACCGGCTTATTCATGGATGGATATTTCCGAAATAAATCAGGTGGTCTTCGCAAGGGCGCGATTCATCGCGCCCTTGCGACATTAATTCTTCTTGATCGCGCGACGCGGACCCTTGCGCGTGCGCGCATTGGTACGCGTGCGCTGACCGCGCACCGGCAGACCACGGCGATGACGCAGGCCGCGGAACGTACCGAGATCGATCAGACGCTTGATGCTGATGCCGACTTCGCGGCGCAGGTCGCCTTCGACCGTGATATTTCTGTACTTCGTGGCGAAGCTTCTCGACTTCCGCCTCGGTCAAAGACTTGATCTTTGTCGTCGGGGCGACGCCCGCCGCGACACAGACCTGCTTCGACCGCGCACGGCCGATACCGAAAATACTCTGCAGGCCGATCACGACATGCTTCTGGACCGGCAGGTTAACGCCTGCAATGCGCGCCATCTTTCTTTCTCCAAAAATTCGATTGAAAAAGCGCCTAACGGGCTTTTTCCGGTGCATTCCCGCAAAAATTCCGTAGGGAACTGTTAATTATAGCTGGTTTTCCCTGCTTCACGGAAGCCTAAACAGGTCTACGGCAACAGTTTTTCAACAAAATCAGGCTGGCGACGGCGGCGGCTCAGCGCGAGCCACCGCCGCGGCCATAACCCTTCAGGTTCGCCTTCTTGAGCAGGCTTTCGTACTGGTGCGAGACCAGGTGGGCCTGTACCTGAGCGGTGAAATCCATGACCACGACGACGACGATCAGCAGCGAAGTGCCGCCGAAATAGAAGGGCACATGGAAATACTGCTGCATGAAGGTCGGCACGACGCAGACGAGCACGAGGTAGAGCGCACCGGCGCCGGTCAGGCGGGTCAGCACGCCGTCGATATATTCGGCGGTCGACTTGCCAGGACGGATACCCGGGATCAGCGCACCCGACTTCTTGAGGTTCTCCGCCGTCTCGTTCGAGTTGAACACGAGCGCGGTGTAGAAGAACGCGAAGACGATGATCAGCGCGGCATACAGAAGTTCGTACAGCGGCTCGCCCGGAGCCAGCGCGGCGGTGATCTGCTGCAGCCAGCGAATATCGGCACCGTTGCTGAACCAGGACGAGGCCGTCGCCGGGAACATGATGAGCGACGATGCGAAGATCGCCGGAATCACGCCCGACATGTTGAGCTTGAGCGGCAGATGCGAACTCTGGTTCATGTACGCCTGGCCGCCACCCTGGCGACGCGCGTAGTTGACCGTGATGCGGCGCTGTCCGCGTTCGACGAAGACGACGAACGCCGTTACCGCGAGCACGATCAGCAACACGAGCAGCACCTTGACGAAGTTGAGTTCGCCGTTCTGCGCCATCTGCAGCGTGCGTACGGTCGCGCTCGGCAGACCGGCGACGATGCCCGAGAAGATCAGCATCGAGATGCCGTTGCCGATACCGCGTTCGGTGATCTGCTCGCCAAGCCACATGAGGAACAGCGTGCCTGAGGTCAGCGCGATCACGGCAGTGAAGACGAAGCCCGGGCCCGGCGCATAGACGACGCCAGGCTGATGCCCCAGCATGGTTGCGATGCTGAAAGCCTGGAAGCCCGCCAGTCCGACCGTGCCGAAGCGCGTCCACTGGGTCAGCTTGCGCCGTCCGGACTCGCCTTCCTTGCGCAGCGCCTGCCACGACGGAATCACCGAGGCGAACATCTGCACGATGATCGACGCGGAGATGTAGGGCACGACGCCGAGCGCGAACAACGAGAAACGCGCGAGCGCGCCGCCCGAGAACATGTTGAACATGTCGATCAGGCCGCCGCCCTGGCCTTCGATCAGCTTGGTCATCTGCTCGGAATTCACGCCGGGAACCGGAATGAACGAGCCGAGGCGATAGACGAACAGTGCGCCGATCAGGAACAGGATGCGCTGCTTGAGCTCGGTCAGTTTGCCGAGGCCTGCGAGCATGCTGGCTTGGGGAGCCGCCATATTTACTCTACGCTGCCGCCGGCCGCGAGGATCGCCGCTTTGGCGCCCGCAGTGACTGCGATGCCCTTGAGCTTGACCGCACGCGTGATTTCGCCCTTCTTGACGATCTTCGCGCGCTCGGCGCGCGTACCGACGAGACCGGCGGCCTTGAGCGCGGCGAAATCGACGAGATCGGCCTTCACGGCCTCGAGCTGGTACAGCAGCACTTCGGAAACCTCATGGGCGCGCTTCGAGCGGAAGCCCACTTTCGGCAGGCGACGCTGCAACGGCATCTGGCCGCCTTCGAAGCCCGGCTTGACCTTGCCTTTGCCGGAGCGCGCAAACTGGCCCTTGTGGCCGCGACCTGCGGTCTTGCCGAGGCCCGAACCGATGCCACGACCGACACGCACGCGTTCTTTACGCGCGCCCTTGGCTGGCTTGAGTGTATTGAGACGCATGGTTCACATCCAAATTGGTGTTGTAACTTGAAAATCCAAGACCCTGGAACTTGCAGACCGGAAAGACGCCAGGCGTCTTCCATCCGCACCTTAGCCTTCGATCCGGACCAGATAGCTGACCTTGTTGACGAGGCCACGCACCTGCGGGCTGTCCTTCAGTTCGCGCACGTCGTTGAGCTTGTTGAGACCCAGCGCCTTGACGCTCAGACGATGACGCGCCTGGCAGCTGTTGACGCTCTTGTACAAGCGCACGCGGATCGTGCCCGCCTTGTCTTCTTTCGCTTTAGTTGTCGCTTTAGCCTTGGCCATAACCGGTCACCTCTTCGACTTTCTTGCCACGCTTGGCAGCGATGCGCTCCGGCGTCGCCATTGCTTCGAGACCCTTGATCGTCGCGCGCACGAGGTTGATCGGATTGCGCGAGCCCTGGGCCTTCGCGAGAACGTTCTTCACGCCGACCACTTCGAGCACCGCACGCATCGCGCCACCGGCGATGACGCCGGTACCTTCGGACGCCGGCTGCATGTACACACGCGCCGCGCCGTGGTTGGCCTTCACGGCATGCCAGAGCGTGCCGTTGTTGAGCTTGATGCTCGTCATGCCGCGACGCGCACGTTCCATCGCCTTCGAGATCGCGACCGGCACTTCACGCGCCTTGCCGTAACCGAAGCCGACCTTGCCGTCGCCGTCGCCGACCACGGTCAGCGCGGTGAAGCTCATCTGCCTGCCGCCCTTGACCGTCTTGGCCACGCGGTTGACGGCGATGAGTTTTTCCAGCATGCCGTCGCTGTTTTCACGTTCGTTGTTGGACATCTCTATTCACCTTGTTGCCGCGGCGCGGATGCGATGCGGACTTTTGCTTGCGGCGTTGCCGCTTAGAATTGTTGGTATGCAGATCGTGAATGGCGAATTGCACCATTCCGATTTGCGATTCGCTATTGCTCCTTCAGAACTTGAGACCCGCTTCGCGCGCTGCATCGGCCAATGCGGCGATGCGACCGTGATAACGGAAACCCGAGCGGTCGAACGCGACGCTCTCGACGCCCGCAGCCTTCGCCTTTTCGGCGACGGCCTTGCCGACGGCAGCTGCCGCAGCCTTGTTCTTCGTTCCCTTGAGCTCACCGGCGATCGACTTCTGCACGGTCGATGCGGCAGCCAGCACCGTGGCGCCGTCGGCCGAAATGACCTGTGCGTAGATGTGCTGATCGGTGCGGTGCACCGTGAGGCGCGGCACGTTGAGCTTGCGGATATGGCTGCGCGTGGCTTTCGCGCGACGCAGACGGGATTCGTTCTTCTCTGACATTTTCGTATCTCCGGAAAGCTGAAGGTTTGGCTCTTTCGCCAAGGGCGGTCAGGAACAGCCGCTCTTCGACGAAGGGAAGCGCATTACGCCTTCTTGGCTTCCTTGATGGTGATCTTCTCGCCGGCGTAACGGACACCCTTGCCCTTGTAGGGCTCGGGCGGACGGAACGCGCGGATCTTCGCGGCGACTTCGCCGACGCGCTGCTTGTCCGCGCCGACGATCAGCACTTCGGTCTGCGTCGGCACAGTGATCGTGATGCCTTCCGGCGACTTGAACACGATCGGGTGCGAGAAGCCGAGCGAAAGGTTGAGGTCCTTGCCCTGCAGCGCCGCACGATAACCGACGCCGACGAGCTCGAGCTTGCGCTCGTAGCCTTCGCTGACGCCCTTGATCATGTTCGCCAGCAGCGCACGCGTCGTACCGGCGAACTTCATTTCGCCAGGATTCTGCGCACTGAGCTGGATCTCGCTGCCCTGTATGTCGATGCCCACGCCTTGCCGTGTGGCAAGCATGAGCGTGCCCTTCGGGCCCTTCACGGTCACCGAGTTGTCGGCGACCTTGCATTCGACGCCTTTCGGCAGCGTAATCGGTTGTTTTGCTACACGTGACATAGTATCTCCATCGGTCTTCCTGACCGAAACTAGACCGGCCATCCGGGCCGGACTTTTAGAAAAGATTACGCCACGGTGGCGATAACTTCGCCGCCGACGCCCTTTGAGCGTGCCTGCGCATCGGTCATGATGCCGGCAGAGGTGGTGACGATGGCGATACCGAGGCCGTTGAGCACCTTCGGCAGCGCGTCCTTGCCGCGATAAACGCGCAGACCTGATTTGCTGACGCGGTTGATCGTTTCGATCGCCGGCCTGCCTTCGAAGTACTTCAGCGCGATCTCGAGTTCGGCCTTGTTGTTGGTCGCCTTCGTGACCTGGAAGTCGCGAACGTAGCCTTCGTCCTTGAGGACCTTGGCGATCGCCTGTTTGACTCTGGACGCCGGCATGCGCACCGTCGGCTTGGCCGTGGCCTGCGCGTTGCGGATACGTGTGAACATATCGGCGATGGGATCAGTCATGCTCATGATTCATTTCCTTCAGCATCGATATCCAAAAATGGATTTCGTTCTTTCTTTCGTTTCCTTCTCCCACCGGGAGAAGGTGGCCCAAAGGGCCGGATGAGGTTTCGACGTTCCGACGACTATCGTGTCAGGCGTCCCACCTTCGCGCCCTCCCCGCGGGGGAAAGGCTCGCAAATTTCTTACCAGCTTGCCTTGCGCAGACCCGGCACATCGCCGCGCATGGTCGCTTCACGCAGCTTGTGACGGCCGAGGCCGAACTTGCTGTAGACGCCACGCGAACGACCGGTCAGCTCGCAGCGGTTGCGCTGGCGAGTCGGGCTCGCATCACGCGGCAACTTCTGCAGCTTGGTCTGCGCCGCCATCTTCTCGTCGTACGAAGACTTCGGGCTCAGCACGATTGCCTTGAGCTCGGAGCGCTTCGTCGCGTACTTCTTGACGATCTTCGCGCGCTTCTTCTCGCGCATCACCATGCAGGTCTTGGCCATTACTGTTTTCTCTTGTCGAAATTAGTTACGGACGGATCAATTACGGAATGGAAAGCTGAAAGCTTCGAGCAAGGCTTTGGCTTCTTCATCCGACTTCGCCGTCGTCGTGATCGCGATGTCCATGCCGCGCATCGCGTCGACCTGGTCGAAATCGATTTCCGGGAAGATGATCTGTTCCTTGATGCCCATGTTGTAGTTGCCACGGCCATCGAACGCGCGACCGGACACGCCACGGAAGTCGCGCACGCGCGGCAGGGCGATGTTGACCAGGCGGTCGAGGAACTCGTACATCTTGGCGCGGCGCAGAGTGACCTTGCAGCCGATCGGCCAGCCGTCGCGGATCTTGAACGTCGCGATCGACTTCTTCGACAGCGTCGCAATGGGTTTTTGACCGGCGATCTTCACCATGTCGGCCAGAGCGTTCTCGAGCACCTTCTTGTTCGCAGCGGCCTCGCCCACGCCCATGTTGAGCGTGACCTTGGTGATGCGCGGCACTTCCATCACGTTCTTGTAGCCGAAACGCTCGGTGAGCTTCGGAACCACGACATCTTTGTAATGCTTTTCCAAACGGGTCGTCATGTCATTCTCCTCAGGCGTCTACCTGCTCGCCGCTACGGCGAAGCACGCGGACCTTGCGACCGTCATCGAGCGTCTTGAAGCCGACGCGATCACTCTTGCCGTTCGTGCCGACCAGCGCCACGTTCGACAGGTGGATCGAGGCTTCGCGCTCGATGATGCCGCCAGGCTGGTTGGCCTGCGGATTCGGCTTGGTGTGGCGCTTGACAAGGTTGATGTTCTGCACGACGACACGATCGTCCGCCATGCGCAGCACTTCACCCTTCTGGCCTTTGTATTTGCCGGTGATCACGATGACTTGATCACCTTTGCGGATACGGTTCATGACAATCGTTCCGTTTCAATGGAGCACGGGTCTCGTTCACTTCGACCCACGCTGTAGCACTTCCACAGCCCTGGCTTTGCCGCCCTTAACTTAAAGGGGCTCGAAAGCAATTCTTTATCATTCCTTACAATACTTCAGGCGCCAGCGAAACGATCTTCATGAAGCGCTCACTGCGCAGTTCGCGCGTGACCGGTCCGAAGATGCGCGTGCCGATCGGCTCGAGCTTGTTGTTGAGCAGCACAGCAGCGTTACCGTCGAAGCGGATCAGCGAACCGTCGGCACGACGCACGCCCTTGCGCGTACGCACGACCACGGCGTCGTAGACCTCGCCCTTCTTGACCTTGCCGCGCGGAATCGCATCACGCACCGACACCTTGATGATGTCGCCGATGCCGGCGTAACGGCGCTTCGAGCCGCCGAGCACCTTGATGCAGAACAGCAGCTTCGCACCGCTGTTGTCCGCCGCAGCCAACGTGGATTGCGTCTGGATCATGTTGAGTCTCCTTATCCTTCCACGTTACTGCGCGGCGCGCGTCAGCACTTCAACGACACGCCAGTTCTTGGTCTTCGACAGCGGGCGGCATTCAACGATGCGCACGAGGTCGCCTTCCTTGCACTGGCCGTCTTCGTCGTGCGCGTGCACCTTCGTCGAACGGCGAATGATCTTGCCGTACAACGGATGCTGCACCTGGCGCTCGAGCAGGACGGTGACCGTCTTCTGCATCTTGTTGCTGACGACGCGACCTTCGATCGTGCGCTTCGTCTTGCCGGTTTCTTTGGTTTGTTCAGTCATGGCTCAAGCCTTTACTTCGCCGCCGCTGACTTTTGCGTCAGCAGCGTCTTGATCTGTGCGATTTCACGACGCACGCGCTTGAAGTGATGTGTCTGCGTCTGCTGACCGGCACCCTTCTGCATACGCAGGTTGAACTCTTCGCGACGCAGCTCGATCAGCTGCGAGTCGAGTTCCTGCGCGGATTGTTTGCGGATATCTTTGAGTTCCATCACAGCACCGTGCGATTCACGAATTGGGTCTGCACCGACAGCTTGGCCGCAGCCAGGCGGAAGGCCTCGCGTGCTTCGACTTCGGACACGCCTTCGATTTCATACAACATGCGACCGGGCTGCACGACGGCGACCCAGAACTCCACGTTGCCCTTGCCGTTACCCATACGAACTTCGATGGGCTTCTTGGTGATCGGCTTGTCGGGGAACACGCGGATCCACAGCTTGCCGCCACGCTTGACGAAGCGGGTCACGCAGCGACGCGCGGCTTCGATCTGACGCGCGGTCAGATGGCCATGGGTCGTTGCCTTGAGACCGAACTCGCCGAAGCTCACCTTGTTGCTTACAAAGGCAATGCCCCGGTTGCGGCTCTTGTGTACCTTGCGGTACTTGGTGCGTTTAGGTTGCAGCATGTTGGCTCTTCCTTACTTCGCGGCACGCGGTTCACGCGGCTCGCGCTGATCACGATCGGCTCGGTCCCCACGGGGTTCACGCTCGCCGCGCTCGCGGCGCGGTGGCGGCGGCGAGTCATCCTTCGTCTCCGCGCTTGCGGCTGCGAGGTCGAACACTTCGCCCTTGTAGATCCAGACCTTGATGCCGATGATGCCGTACTGCGTCTTCGCCTGGGCGAAGCCGTAGTCGATGTCGGCGCGCAGCGTATGCAGCGGCACGCGACCTTCGCGGTACCACTCCGAACGCGCGATCTCGGCGCCGTTGAGGCGGCCCCCGACGTTGATCTTGATGCCCAGCGCACCGAGGCGCATCGCGTTGCCGACCGAGCGCTTCATCGCGCGGCGGAACATGATGCGGCGCTCGAGCTGCTGCGCGATCGACTCTGCGACCAGCTGCGCGTCGATCTCGGGCTTGCGCACTTCGGAGACATTGATGTGGGCGGGGACGCCCATCAACTTGCTCACGTCCTTGCGCAGCTTCTCGATGTCCTCGCCCTTCTTGCCGATGACGACGCCCGGACGCGCGGTGTGGATCGTGATGCGCGCGGTCTTCGCAGGACGCTCGATCTGGATCCTCGACACGCCGGCCTGGGCGAGTTTTGCGCGCAGCATTTCGCGGACCTTGAGGTCAGCGGCGAGATACTGCGCGTACTCACGCTTGTTCGCATACCACTTCGAATTCCAGTCTTTGGAAATGCCGAGGCGGATACCGGTTGGATGAACTTTGTGACCCATAGTGATTTCCTGACCCGTTAGCTGCCGACGACCACAGTGATGTGGCTGGTACGCTTCAAAATCTGCGAACCGCGGCCCTTGGCGCGTGCATGCATGCGCTTGAGGTGCGGGCCTTCGTCGACCATGATCGTGGCGACTTTCAGTTCATCGACGTCTGCGCCGAGATTGTTCTCGGCATTGGCGACCGCGGAGAGCAGCACCTTCTTCACGAGGTGTGCCGCCTTCTTGTCGCTGAACGTCAGCAGGTTCGTCGCACGCCCGACCGGCAGTCCGCGCACCTGATCGGCGACGAGACGGACCTTCTGGGCCGAGATGCGCGCACTGCGCAGAATCGCTTTTGCTTGCAGAGTACTCATGGGTTCACCTTACGCCTTCGCCTCGGCGGCCTTCTTGTCGCCGGAATGGCTCTTGAAGGTGCGTGTCACCGCGAACTCGCCGAGCTTGTGCCCGACCATGTTCTCGTTGACCAGCACCGGCACGTGCGCCTTGCCGTTGTGCACGGCGATCGTGAGGCCCACCATTTCCGGCAGGATCATCGAACGACGCGACCACGTCTTGATGGGGCGCTTGGTATTGCTCGCGGACGCCGCTTCCACCTTCTTGAGAAGATGCAGATCGACGAACGGTCCTTTCTTGAGTGAACGTGCCATTGCTTAACCTCTGCGATCGCGCACGATGAACTGGGTGGTGCGCTTGTTCTTGCGCGTCTTGTAGCCCTTCGAAGGCTGGCCCCACGGCGAAACCGGATGCGGGTTGCCCTGTCCGGCGCGGCCTTCGCCACCACCGTGCGGGTGATCCACCGGGTTCATCGCCGCACCGCGAACGGTCGGGCGGATACCGCGCCAGCGCTTCGCACCGGCCTTGCCGAGCTTGCGCAGGTTGTGTTCGGAATTGCCGACTTCGCCGATCGTCGCGATGCAGTCCACCGGCACCTTGCGCATTTCGCCGGAGCGAAGACGCAGCGTGGCGTAGCCCTGCTCGCGCGCGATCAATTGCACCGAGGCGCCGGCACTGCGCGCAATCTGCGCGCCTTTGCCCGGCTTCATCTCGACGCAGTGCACGGTGGCACCGATCGGGATGTTGCGCAGCGGCATCGAGTTGCCGGCCTTGATCGGCGCGTCGCGACCCGCCATCAGCTGGTCGCCGACCGCGACGCCTTTCGGCGCGATGATGTAACGGCGCTCACCGTCGACGAACAACAGCAACGCGATGTGCGCGGTGCGGTTCGGATCGTATTCGATGCGCTCGACGCGGCAGGCAATGCCTTCCTTGTCGCGCTTGAAGTCGATCACGCGGTAATGCTGCTTCGAACCGCCGCCCTTATGGCGCGTCGTGATGCGGCCATAGTGGTTGCGGCCGCCGGTCTTGGCTTGCGCCTCGGTCAGCGGGGCATAGGGGTCGCCCTTGTACAGCCCCGGCGTCGACACGCGCACCATGGCGCGGCGTCCCGGAGATGTTGGCTTGAGTGTAATCAGTGCCATTGTCGTGGATGTCCGAATTGCTTGAGCGAGTGATTAAGGCTTGGCCGTGACGTCGATGGTCTGGCCGTCGTGCAGACGCACGTACGCTTTGCGCCAGCCATTGCGCGAACCCGCGCGCTGACGAAACGACTTGACCTTGCCCTTCACGTTCGCGATGTTGACCGACTGGACCTTGACGTTGAACAAGGCTTCGACGGCGTCCTTCACTTTCTTCTTGTCCGCACCCGCGGCGATCTCGAACACGTACTGGTTGTGTTCTTGCGCACGCGCACTCTTTTCGGAGATGTGCGGGGCGCGGATGACGGTAAACAAATTCTCGTTCTTGATCTCGCTCATTTGAGCCACTCCTCGATCTTCTTGACCGAGTCGACGGTCATGACCACTTGCTGCGCATCGACCAGGGTCACCGGATCCATCGCGGCCACATCGACCACCGCCACGCGGTGCAGGTTGCGGGCCGACAGATACAGGTTCTGGTTGACGTCTTCGGTCACGATCAGCGTACGGCCGGTGTGATCCTTGAGCTTGCTCGCGAGCGCCTTCGTGCCGATCTTCTCGACGCCGAACGACTCGACGATCTGCAGACGGCCCTGGCGGTTGAGTTCCGACAGGATGGCCTGGATCGCGCCGCGGTACATTTTCTTGTTGACCTTCTGTTCGAAGCTGCGCGGACGCGCTGCGAACGTGCGGCCACCGCCCACGAAGATCGGAGCGCGGTAATCGCCGTGACGAGCGCCGCCGCCCTTCTGCTTCTTGAACTTCTTGGTCGTGCCGGACAGGTCCGAACGCGACTTCTGCGCCTTCGTGCCAGAACGGCCCGCGTTGCGATACGCAACGACGACCTGATGCACGAGGCCTTCCGAATATTCACGGCCGAAGATGTCGTCGGAAACCGACAGACCCTTCTTCGCGCCTACGACTTGCAGTTCCATGATCTACTCCTCAACCCTTCGACGCGGGACTGATCACGACGTTGCCGCCCGGCGCACCCGGCACCGCGCCGCGAACTGCGATCAGATGACGCTCGGCGTCGATCTTGACCACTTCGAGATTCATCACCGACTGGTTCTCGGCGCCCATGTGACCGGCCATCTTCTTGCCCGGAAACACGCGGCCCGGCGTCTGGCGCTGACCGATGGAGCCCGGCGAACGATGCGACAACGAGTTACCGTGCGTCGCGTCGCCCATCGTGAAGTTCCAGCGCTTGATCGTGCCCTGGAAGCCCTTGCCCTTGGTCACGCCCGCGACGTCGACTTTCTGGCCGGTCTTGAATACTTCGTCGGCCTTCAGCTCGCCGCCGACGTTGTACTTGCCGATTTCCTTCGCGTCGACGCGGAACTCCCACAGGCCACGACCCGCTTCGACCTTCGCTTTCGCGTAGTGGCCGGCGAGCGGCTTGCTCACCAGCGCGGCGCGCTTCGTGCCCGCGGTGACCTGCACTGCCGTGTAGCCGTCGTTCTCGACCGTCTTCACCTGGGTGATGCGATTCGGCGTCGCTTCGATCAGCGTCACCGGAATCGATTCACCCGCGTCGGTGAAGACTCGCGTCATGCCGCATTTGCGGCCAACAATTCCGATAGTCATCTTCGTTATCTCTATCTAAGCGCGGATCAGTAAAGCTTGATCTGCACGTCCACGCCGGCGGCGAGGTCGAGCTTCATCAGCGCGTCTACGGTCTTGTCGTTGGGATCGACAATGTCCAGAACCCGCTTGTGCGTGCGCGTCTCGTACTGGTCGCGCGCGTCCTTGTCGGCGTGCGGCGAAACCAGGATGGTGTAGCGCTCGATCTTGGTCGGCAGCGGAATCGGTCCGCGCACCTGCGCGCCCGTACGCTTCGCCGTTTCCACGATCTCGCTCGCGGAACGATCGATCAAGCGATGATCGAACGCCTTGAGCCGAATTCGAATCTTCTGGTCAGCCATTGCCGTGTCCTAATATCTGAAAGAACGTTGCCTGCCCACCGCGAAACACTTTGCCCCGCAGCGGCGATCCGATTTCGGATCGATTTTTAAACTTTCTTGTTGCCGAATACGAAAGTTTGGGCGAGCCGTCACTGGCTCGCCCAAACTTGAATTTCTCTTCGCCTCCGCCGCCAACGGAAACCCACAGGCCTTGAAGACGGTCGACTATCCGTGTCCGCGAAGTCGAAGCACGTCCTGCGCCTCATTTCGCTGTTTGCCGATCAATCCTGAGACTAGATCTGCGAGGGGTCGTCTAGTATAGCTGGAAGTATTCCGCAATGGAATACTCGCGACCCCGTTTACAGTCGCCGACCCGCGAAACACGAGCCGGCGCTTTTTTGCCCTTACTTGACGATCTTCGCCACGACGCCGGCGCCGACGGTGCGGCCGCCTTCGCGAATCGCGAAACGCAGACCTTCTTCCATCGCGATCGGGTGAATCAGGCTCACCACCATTTTGATGTTGTCGCCCGGCATCACCATCTCGACGCCTTCCGGCAGCTCGCACGAACCCGTCACGTCCGTCGTGCGGAAGTAGAACTGCGGGCGGTAGCCCTTGAAGAACGGCGTATGACGGCCGCCCTCTTCCTTCGACAGCACGTACACCTCGGCTTCGAAGTCCGTGTGCGGCGTGATCGAACCCGGCTTGCACAGCACCTGGCCGCGCTCCACTTCGTCGCGCTTCGTGCCGCGCAGCAGGATGCCCGTGTTGTCGCCCGCCTGGCCCTGGTCCAGCAGCTTGCGGAACATTTCCACGCCCGTGCACGTCGTCTTCTGCGTCGGCTTGATGCCCACGATCTCGATTTCGTCGCCCACCTTGACGATGCCGCGCTCGATGCGTCCCGTCACCACCGTGCCGCGGCCCGAAATCGAGAACACGTCTTCCACCGGCATCAGGAACGGCTTGTCCAGCACGCGCACCGGCTCCGGAATGAAGCTGTCCAGCGCATCGACCAGCTTGATGATCGACGGCACGCCGATCTCGCTCTGGTCGCCTTCCAGCGCCTTGAGTGCCGATCCATGGATGATCGGGGTCTTGTCGCCCGGAAACTCGTACTTGCTCAGCAAGTCACGCACTTCCATCTCGACCAGCTCGAGCAACTCGGCGTCGTCCACCATGTCGCACTTGTTCAGGTACACCAGCACGTACGGCACGCCGACCTGGCGCGCCAGCAGGATGTGCTCGCGCGTCTGCGGCATCGGGCCGTCAGCGGCCGAGCACACCAGGATCGCGCCGTCCATCTGCGCCGCACCCGTGATCATGTTCTTCACATAATCCGCGTGTCCGGGGCAATCCACGTGCGCGTAGTGACGATTCGGGCTCTCGTATTCCACGTGCGCCGTCGAAATCGTGATGCCGCGCGCCTTCTCTTCCGGCGCTGCGTCGATCTGGTCGTACGCCTTGAACTCGCCGCCAAATCGCTCCGCGCCCACTTTCGTCAGCGCCGCTGTCAGCGTCGTCTTGCCGTGGTCCACGTGACCGATCGTGCCTACGTTCACGTGCGGCTTGGTTCGTTCGAATTTGCCCTTTGCCATGGCTATTTCCTCAAACTTTCAAAGTTGTATACGAATGACTGATTTCAGCACGCTCAGGAGTTCTTCATCACGGCTTCGGCGATGTTTGTCGGCGCTTCGGCGTAATGATCGAATTCCATGGTGAACGTCGCACGACCCTGGCTCAACGAGCGCAGGCTGGTCGCGTAACCGAACATCTCACCGAGCGGCACCTGCGCGGCAATGGTCTTGCCAGACGGTGAATCGTCCTGACCCTGCAGCACGCCGCGACGTCGACTGAGGTCGCCCATCACGTCGCCCATGTAGTCCTCCGGCGTCACCACCTCGACCTTCATGATCGGCTCGAGCAGCACCGGGCTGCCCTTGCGCATCGCGTCCTTGAAGGCGATCGATGCCGCCGACTTGAACGCATGTTCGTTCGAGTCGACTTCATGGTACGAACCAAACGTGAGCGTGACCTTGATATCGACAACCGGGTAGCCTGCCAGCACGCCCGAGACCAGATTCTCGTTGAGCGACTTGGTGATCGGCGGGATGAATTCCTTCGGGATCGAGCCGCCCTTGATCGCATCGACGAACTCGTAGCCCTTGCCGCGCTCCTGCGGTTCCATCGTGATCACGACGTGACCGTACTGGCCCTTGCCGCCCGACTGCTTGACGTGTTTGCCTTCGATGTCCACCGCGGCCTTGCGGATCGTTTCACGATACGCGACCTGCGGCTTGCCGACGTTGGCTTCGACGTTGAACTCGCGCCGCATGCGGTCGACGATGATGTCGAGATGCAACTCGCCCATGCCGGCGATGATCGTCTGGCCAGATTCCTCGTCCGTACGCACGCGGAACGAAGGATCCTCCTGGGCGAGACGCGACAGCGCCAGACCCATCTTTTCCTGATCGCTCTTCGTCTTCGGCTCGATTGCCATCGCGATGACCGGCTCCGGGAAGGTCATCTTCTCGAGCATGATCACCTTGTCGGTGGCGCACAGCGTCTCACCGGTCGTCACGTCTTTCAGACCGACGGCCGCGGCGATGTCGCCCGCACGCACTTCCTTGATCTCTTCGCGGTTGTTCGCATGCATCTGCAGCAGACGACCGATGCGCTCTTTCCGACCCTTGATCGGGTTGTACACGGTGTCGCCCGAGTTCAGCGTGCCCGAATAGACGCGGAAGAACGTCAGCGCGCCAACGAATGGGTCGGTCGCGATCTTGAATGCGAGCGCCGAAAACGGCTGCTCGTCGCCTGCAGAACGCGTGTCTTCCTTGTCGTATTCGTCGACACCCTTGACCGGCGGACGATCGGACGGAGCCGGCAGATAGCGCACCACGCCATCGAGCATCGCCTGCACGCCCTTGTTCTTGAACGCAGAGCCGCAGAACACCGGGATCATCTTGTTGCCAAGCGTGCCCGCGCGGATACCCGCGATGATTTCTTCCTCGGAAAGCTCAATGCCTTCGAGGTACTTGTTCATGAGCTCTTCCGACGTTTCCGCCGCGGACTCGACCATGTGCTCACGCGCCGCCTTGGCCTTCTCGACCAGGTTCGCGGGAATCTCGATGTATTCGAACTTCATGCCCTGCGATTCCATGTCCCACTGGATCGCCTTCATCTTGAGCAGGTCGATGACGCCTTCGAAATGATCTTCGGCGCCGATCGGCATCTGCATCACGACCGGGTTCGCGCCGAGACGCGCCTTGAGCTGGCCGACGACCTTGTCGAAGTCCGCGCCCGCACGGTCCATCTTGTTGACGAACGCAACGCGCGGCACGCCGTACTTGTTGGCCTGACGCCATACGGTTTCCGACTGCGGCTGCACACCACCGACCGCGCACAGCACGAACACCGCACCGTCGAGCACGCGCAAGGAACGCTCAACTTCGATCGTGAAGTCGACGTGCCCCGGCGTATCGATGATGTTGAATCGATGCTGCGGGAACGAACGGTCCATACCGGTCCAGAAGCAGGTCGTCGCAGCGGACGTGATCGTGATGCCGCGTTCCTGTTCCTGTTCCATCCAGTCCATCGTCGCCGCACCTTCGTGCACCTCGCCAATCTTGTGATTGACGCCGGTGTAGAAAAGGATGCGCTCCGTGGTCGTGGTCTTCCCTGCATCGATGTGAGCCATGATGCCGAAGTTACGGTAGCGTTCGATTGGCGTATTGCGAGCCACTTTAAATTCCTCAATCCTTTTTTAGAGTCCGCATATATGGGGGCGAACCCAGAAAATTCATTACCAGCGGTAGTGCGAGAAGGCCTTGTTCGCGTCGGCCATGCGATGCGTTTCTTCGCGCTTCTTCACGGCGCCGCCGCGGTTTTCGGCCGCTTCGAGCAGTTCCGCAGCGAGCTTGCGCGGCATCGAGTTCTCGCTGCGCTTGCGCGCCGCTTCGATCACCCAGCGCATGGCCAGGGCCACGCGGCGCGACGAACGCACTTCGACCGGCACCTGGTACGTTGCACCACCGACGCGGCGCGACTTCACTTCGACCGCCGGAGCGACGTTGCTGAGCGCCTTCTCGACGAGCTCGATCGGGGTGGCGCTCTTCTCGCCGATGTGCGCGATCGCGCCATAGACGATGCCTTCGGCCACCGACTTCTTGCCGCTCTGCATCACCATGTTGATGAAGCGGGAAATCAGCTGGCTGCCGTGCTTGGGGTCCGGCAGAAGTTCGCGGGTGGGTGTATTGCCTTTGCGTGACATATTCTCTTCTCAATGATGCGGTCCGGAGACCGCCTGATACTCAAGCGCAGAGCGCCTGCAAAATTGGGGGGATCAGTTCGGGCAGATCAGCCTGCCTTCGGCTTCTTCGCGCCGTACTTCGAACGGCTCTGCTTGCGCTTGGCAACGCCAGCCGCATCGAGCGAGCCGCGCACCGTGTGGTAGCGCACGCCCGGCAGATCCTTCACGCGACCGCCGCGAATCAGCACGACCGAGTGCTCCTGCAGATTGTGGCCTTCGCCGCCGATGTAGCTGATGACCTCGAAGCCGTTGGTGAGACGCACCTTGGCGACCTTGCGCAGAGCCGAGTTCGGCTTCTTCGGCGTCGTCGTGTATACGCGCGTACGCGACCTCCAGAGGCGCGCACGCGGGACGTTTCGGCCGCACGTCACGTTCTCCAGGAACGGCAAAACGTCCTCGCGAGCTTCCGGGCCGCCGAAGGCCACGATAAGAATCGCGCCATCAGGGCAGCTGCCGCTGCGGCAGGAGTACGGCGATCAAGTGGATCGGCCGTCAGGTCGCTGACCATGGCATGTCACCGCTCGTGGAATGCCTGCTGGGAGCCGGCCGCATCGTGCCCGGGCGAGCCGGCGCGACACGCTGAGGACCGGACGACGAGAAATACGAGTATCACGCACGGCCGACTGGATCACCAGGCGCGATCGAGCAAGTCTTCCATGTCGGCCTGGGTGCACGGACGCGGGTTGGTGGGATGGCAGTGGTCGAGCATCGCGAGCCGGGCATATTCGGAGATGCGATCGCGCCGCAGCCCGTCGAGCTGACCGAGACGGCGTGGAAGCGGCAATCGCGCCAGGACGAGCTCGGTTAGCGTGATCAGGTGGCCGGCGGCGTCGCCGCCGCGTCCCAATCCCAGTCGCGCGCCCAGATCGGCCATCCGTGGACCGGCCGCCTCGCGGTTGAACCGCAGCGCATGCGGAAGCAGGATCGCGTTCAGCGTCCCGTGGTGAACCCGCCCGGAAGACCCCAGCGCGTGCGAGAGCGCGTGGACCACTCCCAGCCCCTTGTGGAAGCTGATTCCGCCGAGCAGCGCCCCCATCATCATCGCCGTCCGCGCTTCGGAGTTGGACCCGTCTCGAACGGCGGTCTCCAGTCCGCGGGATACGTATCTCAGCCCTTCCACGGCGATTCCGTCGCAGATCGGGTGAAACGTCGTCGATAGGTAGCTTTCAACGCAATGTGTGAACGCGTCCATGCCGGTTCCCGCCGTCAAGACCGGCGGCAGCTCGCGCGTCAGCTCGGGGTCGCACATCGCCGCGCTCGGCAGGAGATGCGCGCTGAGCACCGCCGTCTTGCGACCCGTCTGCGGAAGCTGAATGAGCGTGCCTCGGCCTGCTTCGCTGCCGGTTCCCGCGGTGGTCGGGATGGCGACCATCGGGGGCATGCGATCTTTGATCTTGTCCTGGCCCCCCCGCGTGATGTCGTAGTCGGCGAGGCGGCCGGGATGCGTGGCGAGCAGCCGGATCGCCTTGGCGGCGTCAATCGGACTGCCGCCTCCGATACCGATGACTCCATCGCAGGCGGCGTCCTTGAAGCGATCCAGACCGGATAACACGTCGGCTTCGGTCGGGTTGGAGCTGACTTCGCTGTAGACAAGAGCTCGTCGCCCGACCGGCGCGATCACTTCCGCGACCAGGCCGCGTTCGACCAGAGCCGGGATCGGTCACCACCAGGGGATGCGCGATGCCGAGTCGGGCCAGCTCCAGGCCAAGCAGACCGCGAGTGCCCGCGCCGAAAAAGATGCGGTTCGGAAAAGTGAAGGTCGGGGCGCCGAGCGTCAACCTTGAGCCCGAAGGCGTGCTACCATCCGCGTGTCCCAGGCCGCGACAACGGCACCGACTGCTCAGTTGATTGCGCGGCGATTGTCGTCGAGCCGGTCGGTGTCAAAACCCATGCTCCTCGGCTGTGTACATCGTCCCGGAAGCGAGATTCCTAACTCAAAGTCGCGATCAGTTGTGCCATCTCCGCCGCCGCGTGCGAATCGCCGCCAGCCTGCGCCCTGGCGATACCCGCCCGCAGCGTGGTCTCGGCTGCCTCGAGTTCGCCGGACTCCGCATAAGATTGGCCGAGTTGCTGGTAGGCGGCCACCTGCTCGGCCGGATCATCCTCGATCAGCGCCAGAAGCCGCTCGCGGCCCTCGGCGACGTCACCCTCGCGCAGGCATTGAACGGCCAATCCGTAGCGGAGGAACTTGTCGGCCGGATCCTCCGCCAAGCTCTGTTCGAGCATCAGGCGACGGCGTGATTTCTCGGCCATCGAAACCCTGTGGTGGAATCGATCGCCGTCCCGGATTTCCACCCCCTGTGAGCCAAGTCACGGCGATGCAGCGAAGTCCCGTCCGGGCACGCCGACTAGCATCTACGTCTACGTGCATCGGGTGCCAACGATGCAACCTGCCCGGCGATCCGGCGTCCGTAGACTGTCCTCACATGAGTAAGCTATAAGCAGCTCCGTCACTTCGACAAGTCAATGCAATCCTTCGCTCACCAGTCGGATCGTACGCATGCCAGGGACGTCTCGTTCGGATGTCGGACCAACGACACGAGGGTCGCCGGCCTGCTCGACCGTGGAGCGTCGCGGCGAGCTGATAAGGTAGGAGGGAATTGCGGATAATTACGAAGCCAGGGAAAGCTAGGGAACATCAGGGCGACTAAGCTCAAGCTGGGAAACAGGGTAACCGATCCAAAACCAAGCCGGAAGCCGCAACGGAGGGTGGATGAACCGGGAGCCGGGCTGATCGGAACCGGATCGACTTGAGTGCAGCCTCTGTCTATCGCTGAGGGGACGACCGCCGTGCCAACGCCCTTGATGAGTCGGAGAGAGGGAGTTCTCGGGAAAGCTCGTTTTGTTCTCGCTGTGCTGGCGGCTGCGCTGGCGCCGCTGTCACCGAGCGCTCGAGCGGGCTCCGAGAGTCGCGCCGGACGGCCGTCGTCGAGGCCGTCGAGAAGGTTCAGCGGTGCGTCGTGAGCATCTCGAGCGAGAAGAAGGCCGCCTCGCACAGCCGCTGGCCGTTCTCCGCCGAGGAGAATCAGCGGCCGCGGGTCAGCGGGATGGGGAGCGGCGTGCTCATCGACGGCCGCGGCTACATCCTGACCAACCACCACGTCGTGGACAAGGTCCAGGGGATCGAGGTCCAGCTGTTCGACGGCACGACGCTACCCGGCCCGGGTGCTCCAGTACGACCCGGTGATGGACCTGGCGGTGCTCAAGGTCGACGCCGACCACGCCGCTGCCGGCGATCGCGATCGGCACGTCGTCGCGACCTGATGGTCGGCGAGACGGTGATCACGATCGGCAACGCGTTCGGCTACGAGAACACGGTCTCGGTCGGGATCGTCAGCGCCCTGCACCGCGACGTGACGCTCTCCGACGAGCAGGTCTACCGCAACCTGATCCAGACCGACGCCTGCATCAACCCGGGGAATTCGGGCGGCCCGCTGATCAACATCGACGGCGAGCTGATCGGCATCAACGTGGCGGTCCGCGCCGGGGCGCAGGGGATCGGCTTCGCCCTGCCGATCGACGAGGTCAAGCGGGTCGCCGCCGAGATGATGAGCACGCGGCGGCTGGCCGTCGACCTGGCACGGCCTGGTCGCCGGCGAGCAGCGCGCGGGGCGAAGCGTCGCGCGTCGTGGTCTCCGAGGTCCAGCCGGGCAGCCCGGCGGAAGCCGCCGGGCTTCAAGCCCGGCGACGAGCTGGTCCGCGTCGGCGACCTGGCGATCGCGAGCCCCCTCGACATCGAGCGCGGCCTGCTCGACGTCCGCCCCGGCCATCCGGCGACCGTGACGATCCGCCGCGGCGAGCACCGAGACCGCCATGCCCCTCGACGTCAAGCCGCTGCCGCGCACGACGGCCGCCGGCACGATCCGACGACCTGGTCTGGCGGCTGCTGGGCCTGAAGACCCTGCCCGGTCTCGACCGAGTACGTCGCCGCCGGTCTCGCCCAAGCTCCGCGGCGGCCTCTACGTCCAGGCCGTCTCGCCGGGCAGCCCCGCGGCCCAGGCCGCCATCCAGAAGGGCGACATCCTGGTCGGCATGAACGTCGGCACCCGCCACTGGGAGACGATCCGGCCCGACAACATCCTCTACGTCCTCCGCCAGCCCGAAACCGTCCCAGACCCAGAGCGCCCTGCTCTACGTCGTCCGCCGCAACGGCATTCAGCCGCGGCGGATCAGCCTCGCCGACTCCGTCACACAGTCGATGTTGAGCCGATAGGCTGTAACGGGCGGCGCAGCGTATCGCCATCCTTCGAGCAGCCGGCCGCCACGATCGGTCAGTCCTTGCCGATCAACACCTCCGTCGATTTGATAATCGCCGTGACCGCATCGCCGGCCTCCAGCGCGAGCGACTCGGCCGAGCCGCGCGTGATCGCCGACACAAACTCGATCCCCTTCACGTCGATCACGACCTCGGCCATGACATTCCCGAGCTCACCGATTTGATCGTCCCCTGGAACTGATTGCGAGCGCTGAGCATGATCACGGCTCCTATTGGCGAGAAAGCTTCACAAGACCAGATTCTACCGCATGCCGCGGCCGGTGCGCGAGCGCGTCGCGGCGGCAAGCGCTCGCCCGGGATCGGAAGGGCATCGACATCCGCGAGCGAAACCGGCTAGCTTGTTTCATGGATCGGCGTCAGCGCTGATCGCTGATCGGCAGCGTGATCGCAGGCCCGGGGATACGCGCACAGATCGAGCGCACACGCGAGGAACAGGAGTCGATGATGGAGGAAGATCTCCTCCAGGGGCCCGAAGATGATCAGCCGGGCCGGGAAGTGATCATCATCTTCGCCGTCTTCTTCGAGGGGGGCTGGCGCCGTTGTCGCTGGTTCTGGGCTGGTTGCTGGGTCACCCTCCGCTCGAGCGTTTCGCCTGGAGCCGCCAGCGACGCGCTCTGGGGAGTCGTGGCGGCGATTCCCTCTGTTCTTGATGTTCCTGGCGATGCTGCGGTGGCCGATCGGCCCGCTGGCGCGCGTCAAGAAGTTCTGCGACAACGAGGTCGTGCCGATGCTGGACAAGAGCTCCTGGTCGGAGATCGCCTTGATCGCCTTGTCGGCGGGTGTCGGCGAGGAAATGTTGTTCCGCGGCGTGGTGCAGGCCTCGCTCAGCGCCTGGCTCGGCGTCCGCTGGGGGCTGGGCCTGGCGAGCGTGCTCTTCGGCCTGCTGCATCCGATTTCGATCACCTACATGGTCATCACCGCATTTCTCGGCCTCTACCTCGGGTGCGGTCTGGATCGTGAGCGGCAACCTGCTCGACGGTCATGGTCACACACGCCCTCTATGATTTCGCCGCGCTCGGCGTATCTGCTCCGCATCCGGCCAGGCAATCAAGGCGAAATCCGACTGAATCTAGCCGACGACGGCAAACGACGCGACTCGCCGAGCCGCCCAACTCGTGATGATTTTGCCCGGACGAGCGGCTATGCTGGCGCAGACGGGATCGACCTGATCGGACTCAGGTCGATGGCGCTCCAAGGCGGCGACTTTCTGCTTCGGTCGCGGCCGATGATCGCGAGCCAGGCCATCGCTCACGGCAGACGTGATTCGCCCGATCAGCGTGATGCCTGCCACGCGAACGGCCATGCAATTCACTCGTTTTCGCGAAAGGATGATCGGATGCGGCACACCTTGATCGGGAAGCGGCGCCGCCGGCCGGCTCGGCTCGACGATCTCAAGACTCGGGCGACGTCGCGGCGGTCGTGGCTGCCGATGCTCGCCTGGCACCGGATGCCGGGCCGCCAAGAGGTCCTGCGCTGGAAGCTCAAGACGGGCGACGTGCTCAAGTATTCGACCGAGCAAAAGATGGTGATGAGCTGTCAAGCGGATGGGTCGAGAGCAGAAGCAGACCCGAACGCCAGACGCATCGAGTACAGTTGGAACGTCAAGGACGTCTCCACCAACGGCGTCGCTGAGATCGTGCAGAGGATCGACCGCCTGAGCATGCAGGTCGAGGCACCGCCGCTACATGCCCTTCGAGTTCGACTCGAACTAAGCCCAACGCGGACGTGCCCGAGCCATTCGAAGGCCGAAATGCAGCAACTGAAGGCCACGATCGGCGCCGAGTTCTCGTTCAAGATGAAGCCGAGCGGCGAGATCGCGGACATCAGGATTCCCGAGGCCGACCCTCAAGAAGCTGCGCGACGCGCTGCCCAGGAGGAGGCCGGCCGCAGGGCGGATTTTCCGAACAGGGATTGAAGGACATGCTGCTGCAGTCGAGTCCCCCGCCGTTCCCCAGGATCCGGTCGAGCCCGGCAAGAGCTGGTCGAGCAAGCCGTCCAAGCTCGCCATCCCGCAGGGGACCCTGGTGATGGACAAGGTTTTCACGTTCCAGGGACCCGATCCCAAAGATCCCAAGCTCATGCTGATCGGCATGGAGGGCCGAGTGACTCTCGAGCCCGCGGAGGACGTTGCGGCCAAGATTCGCAGCCCAGGAGGGCAAGGGGAGCCTGACCTTCGACGCCGAGGCCGGCCGCATCGTCAGCGAGCCGCACTCACTCAGAAGACCGAGATGGCGATGTCCGTGATGGGCCAGGAAATCGACCAGATCACCGAGACGACCTCGACGATGACGCTCGTGCCGTAAGCCGACGCCGGTGACGATGGGTGCCACCGCCAAGCCGCGCGACGCTCAATCGAGCCGAGCGCCTTGCTCTGCGACGCGGCGAGACGGTCGCGCCGTTCAGACGATCCCGTGTTTCTTCACCTTGCTGAAGAAGGTGCTTCGGGGCATGCCCGAGCAGCCGAGCGGCGACGCTCTTGTTGCCGTTTGCTTCGTTCAAGGCGTCGATGAGCCGCTGGCGTTCGTAGGCGACGAACTCGGCGTTCCAGTCTTCGCCCGGCAAGGCGGCTCCGCATCGGAGGCGCTCCAGGCGGAACGCCGGGACGATGCGCGGGACGGGACGCTCCGAGGACCTGGCCGGCGGCGGGAGGCCGGCCGGACCGACCGGCCGCGATGCGGGCGATCGACCGGTCGGCCACGGCGACTGGCGGGCAGCCGCGGGCGAGCCGGCGACGGCCGGGCTGCCGCAACTCGAGCGGCAAGTCGTCGAGCGTGACGGCCGGTCCGTCGGCCAGCACGACGGCCCGCTCGAGCACGTTCTCGAGCTCGCGGATGTTGCCGGGCCAGTCGTAGGCCACCAGGGCCTCGACCGCCTCCGGGTCGATGTGGGTGACCAGCTTGCCGGTCCGCTGCGCGTGGAGGTTCAGGAAGTAGACCGCCAGCTCGAAGACGTCCTCCGCGCGCTCGCGCAGGGCCGGCACGTGCAGGCAGATCACGTTGAGCCGGTAGTACAGGTCTTCGCGAAACCGCCCGGCTCGGATCAAGGCCTCGAGGTCTTGATGGGTCGCGGCCAGGATCCGGACGTCGACCGTGATCGGCTGCGAGCTGCCGACGCGCTCGAACGACATCTCCTGCAGGACGCGGAGCAGCTTGGTCTGGACTTCGAGGTTGATGTCGCCGATCTCGTCGAGGAAGAGCGTGCCGCCGTTGGCCTGCTCGAACCGACCGACGCGGTCGCGGTCTGCACCGGTGAAGGCACTCTTGACGTGGCCGAAGAGCTCGCTTTCCAGCAGGCTCTGGGACAAGGCGGCGCACAGTGGAGCTTGACGAACGGCCGGGCCGCGCGGGGGCTGGCCTGATGGATCGCCGCGGCCAGAAGCTCCTTGCCGGTGCCGCTCTCGCCGCGGATCAGGACCGCCGAGTGCGTGGCGGCGACCTTGCGGGCCATGACGATCATCTCTCCGCACGGCGGCGCTCGAGCCCTTCGATCGCGTCGAAGACCGCCAGGCCACCGTGGCTCGGGCGGCTGATCCGCCACCAATTCGCGGCCGACGGACCTGACCCTTCACGCTCGCGCTCGGCCCGATCCCTGAGTTGATCCTGCAGGATCAGGATCCGTCGTTGCTGTTCGGCGATCTTTTCGACTTTGCCGCGCAGCTCTTGGTTCAGGCTCTCGAGGGTTTGCTGGATGTCG
>CAVYXI010000014.1:0-62605 GCA_963772435.1 uncultured Gammaproteobacteria bacterium
CCGCGCTCGCCGCCGATCCGGGCTATGCAACACTGGTCGCTGCGCTGCCCGGGCTACGCGCGAAGATCGCCACCGCGGAGCAGGCGCGTGCGGACGCCGAACGCGGCGAGCTCGTGCTCAATGCGTATCCGTGGGGCAAGGTCGAATCGGTGCTCGATGCCAACAGCAAGCCGGTCGCTCTGCCCGCCGAAACCGTGACGCCGCTGACGCTCGCGCTGCCCGCCGGCAGCTACATCGTCACCGTGCGTCATCCGAACGCGAAGCCGACGAAAGTCATCGCCAAAGTCGAAGCCGGCAAGCGCAATACGGCGAGTGCATCGTTCCCGACCCTGAACGCCAAGGACTATTTCAACCGTGCGGGCTGGTAGCGCGCCATCGCTGCTGTCGAAGGCACCGCGTCGGCGCGGAGGCTGGCTCGCGCCCGTCGCGCTTCGCGCTCGCGCTCGCACCGTCTTTCGTACATGCCGACTACAAACAGGACTACGCGCACGCGCTCGAGGCCTACAAGGCGGGGCGGTTCGCCGAGGCGCAGACGCTGTTCGCGCAGGCCGCAGCGGAGCACCCGGAGCCCGCGGAGCGCACGAAGCTCTACGGCATGCGCTTCGAACCCTATCTGCCGCAACACTACCTCGGTCTCATCGCAGCGCAGACGGGCGATTGCGGGCGCGCGCGGGCGCAGTGGGGCACAGCCGGCAACGCCGAGGTCGTCGCGAAGATCGGTGACGCCGCAGCCGAGGAACAGAGTGCGTCCGCGAAATGCGGTGGTGCGATCGCGCAAAGCAAACCCGCCGCACCGCCACCGCCGCCCGCGGCGGCACCTGCACCTGCGCCCGCGAGCGCACCCGTTGCCGCGACGCCGCAGAAGCCGGCGCCGAGCGAGCCGAGCAAACCGGTCGTGGCCGCGCCGCCGCCACCGACGGTCGCGGTCGTCAACAAGCCGAACGAGCCTGCTGAGCAAACCCGCGAGCGAGGCGCCGACCGAAAAACCGGCGCCCGACAAGGTTGCGCCGCCGGATCAGCTCGTCGCGGCGTTCGACGGTTTTCTCAACGGGCGCCTAAGCGACGTGGCGCGAATCAATCCCGACGCCTATGCGGACGCGCGCGCGCGCTACCACGCTTATCTCGTGCGCAGCGGTGCGCGCTACACGCTCGCGCAACTCAGCGGCGATCAGGGCCTGCTCGAGTCGGCGCGCGCCGATGCGCGCGCGGCGAAAACCCTCAATGCGGGTGCGATGCCCGACGCGGTGGTGTTCTCACCGCGCTTCCGCGACTTCTACAAGGAGACGCGCTGACACCGTCGCGCCCGCTCCGTCAGGAGCAGGCGCAACGCGAGCGCGGCGATCAGAACCGGTAGACCGCCGACAGGGACGCGGTCTTGATCTTCTCGGAATAGTCGTAAGCCGCGTCGAGCTGCAGGTTGTGCAGGCTCGTGAACACCATGCCGCCGCCCAACGAGTAATGCGTCTTGGCGCCGTAACCCCCGGCGAACACGACGGCTTCGGTCAGGTCGAGCCCGTTGTTGGGCGCCGTGTCGAACTGGATCGTGTGGCGTGGGTCGTACCAGACGCCGGCGCGCAGGCTCAGCGGACTCGACATGCTGGCAAACGTGTACTCCGCGCCGATATGGGCTTCGGTGCCGTTCGGCACGTTGAGATGGTCGAGTGTCGACGCCGGGATATCGAAGCTCGAGTTGAGCTTGCCGGTCAGCTGCGAGTAGTACACCTGATCGAGGTCGGCATTGACGACGAGCTGGTCGGTAGGATGGTAGCTGACGCCGACGCTGACGACGTCGGGTACCTTGAACTGCGCGTTGAGTGTCTGCACAGGCGTGATGCCGCCGGACGCGGTCGGCAGGTACACCGTTTCCTTGTAGTTGAATTTCGGCGCGACGCGATATGCCAGACCCGCGCTCCATTGATCGTTGAAGCGCAGGCGCAGGCCGAGCGTCGCGGCGAGGCCGTGATCCGATCCGTCGTCGGAGACGGCATTCGTGAGGTTGTTGTTGAAGAATGCCCCGCGCAACGCGGTGAGAGTGAAGTCGTAGTACGAAAAGCCCAGGCCGATGGAGATGCGGTCATTCGCCTTGAGCGCCATCGCGAAGCCGTAGTCGACGATGTGCAGGTCGGCGGTTGCGCCGAACGGCGTCACTTCCTGGGGTACGCCGTCGACGAGGAAATTCGTCAGTAGCGTGCCGCCCGCGGAGAAGCTCGTATTGAATTTCGCGAGCTCGTGGCGATAGAACGCGAACGACCAGTCGCCGCGTGGCAGCACGAGCGAAATGAACGAGGGCGAGCTGTTCGTGTTCTTCGTGTTGCCGAACGCGACATCCGTCAGCACGTACGGGTTGTAGGTCGCACTGCCGCCCGAAGTGTACGGCGAGTTGGTCTCGACGCGGCGGCCTTCGACCGAGATTTCGGTCTGCACGAGCTGGGTCAGCCCCGCGGGATTCGTATACGCGGCCGTCGCATCGTCGGCGAGGCCGACGAAAGCGCCGCCCATGCCGAGGCTGCGAGCGCCGGGATTCGAGAAACTGAACGGAATCGCCGCGTTGGATTCGAGGTCGGTTATCGCAAATGCCGAACCGCTCGCGAGCAGGAGGCTGAAACCGGAGAGCCCGCAGGCAATTGCAAGTGAAAGGCGCTGATTCATCGAAAAAATCCCCACTCAGTTGATTTCACGGAAAAGCTCGACGGCGCCAATAGAGTACACCTCCGCGGCGAGGCGTCGGTATTGCCGGGCGCGTATTCACAGGCTGCAGCCCGCCGGCGTCGGTCCGACGCGCTGCAGGTTGACGCTGCCGGTCTGGCCGGCGTTGGTGCCGGTCGTGAAGTTGAAGTTGAGCGCGAGATGGTTGCAGTCACTGAACACGATGCTGGCGGTGCCGACCTGCGGCGTCGTGACGGTGGCGGCGGCATCGAAGAGGCCGCCTTGCGCGGAGAAGATGCCGATGTTGCTCGAGCGTGCTCGCGCCGACGTTGGCCGAGGCGATCTGCAGGGTGTACCAGCGCTGGCTCGCACCGCCGCCGACGCTCTGGCCGTTGGGCGCATAGGTGTACCAGGCGGCGAACGTGATGTTCTGCAGCGGGTTGATGTCGAACAGCACGCCCTGGCCGCTCGTGCTCGGCGTGTACCAGGCACCGGAGAGCAGGAACTTGCCGGGCGCGGTGCCGTTGCCGGCGCCGTTGGTCGGGATCGCAGGTGACGTTGGCGTCGAGTCGCGACAGCGGAATATTGCCGACGCGGCCGCTGCCGTCGGTGAACGAATAGCTGAGATAGCCGTGCGTGCAGTCGGTGAACGCGATCGTCGGCGTGGCCGACGTTGTCGGCGCCGTCACCGGAATTGATCACGGGTGCAGCATTGAAGTTGCCGCCGGTCGGCGCAATGATGTCGAGCGTGGCGGTGGCGCTGCTGCTGGTGACGGGGCCGGTGAGGGTGTACCAGCGCTTCTTGTCCTCGCCGCCTGCGGCGGTGTCGAACGTGAACCAGCCGCCGCCGAACAGGCCCGGTGCCGATGCCGCCGATATCGGGATAGACCTCGAAGACGATGCCCTGACCGATAGTGGCGGGGTTGTACCAGGTGCCGGTCCAGCCGTGCTGGTCGAGGTTGCCCGAGACCGTGAGCGGCGTGGTCTTGCTGAACTGCGTGCTGGCCGGGCGCGATGTTCGGGGTGCCCGAATAGCCGCCCGTCAGGTTCGTCGTCGTGCCGCCGGGCAGCAGAACGTCGCACGAACCCGTACCCGTGCCATCGATGCGGATATAGCACACGGGTTTGCCTTGATCGTTCGTGATCGTCACCGTGCCGTTACTCGAACCCGCATCGGCAATCAGCGCCTTGCCCGCGATCAGCTTGGCCGTCAGCGTGGTGCGCGTGCCGGTGGCGACGGCCGCGTCGGTCGCGGACAGGGACAGCGTCGAAGCGACCTCGGTACAGGCCGAATACCACGGCGTGCTTCCGGTTGCGGTATCCCACGCCGCGTTCGCGGTGTGGTTGAAGGCGTTGTTGCACAAGGAGGACCCGCTCGCGACCAGGGACGTCGTCGCAACCGGCGGTTCGCCGCTCAGTCCGTTGCCGCCAAGCACCAGATTCTGCACGGCGAGCCCGGTCAGATTGGGACCGCTGCCCGAGAGGCGGTTGTCGGCCACGGAGAATACCGTCAGGTTGGTCAGTCCGGCCAGGCTGGGAATGGCGCCCGTGAGCTGGTTCCCTGCAACCTCGAAGAGCTGGAGCTGGTTGAGCCCGGCCAGGACGGAATGCTTCCGGTAAGGCTGTTCAATCCGACCGAAAGTACCTGCAAGCTGGAAAGACCGGCGAGAGAAGGGATGTTGCCAGTGAGCCGATTGCCGCCGACGACGAAGTATTGCAGCGACGACAAGCCGGCCAGCGAGGGAATGTTGCCCGACAGCTGATTGTCGCCGACGTTGAATATCTGCAATCTGGAGAGACCGGCCAGGGATGGAATCGCACCCGTCAGGTGATTGCCCGGGACGCTGAAGTACACCAGGAACGGAAGCCCGCTCAACGACGGCAGGGTGCCGACCAGATTGTTGCCGATGATATTCTGATCGGTAGCGCCACTGGCTGCGACGATGCCGATGACGTGCGTGAAATCGGTGTCGCAGAGCACGCCGAACCAGTCGCATTCGGTGCCCGGCTGGCCTTCCCAGCCCAAGTTGGTGATCCAGTTCGGGCCACCGGTTTGCCGGTAGAACGCGTCCAGCACCGCACGCTCGCTGGCAGGGATGGTCGGGGTCTGGGCCTGCGCCATGCCGCACGCGAGCGCGGCCAGCACGGTGAGAAATATTCGATTCTTGCGATGTGTCTTCATGAGCGGTACCTCAAGGACGAGGATCAGTGTGAATCTAGTGCGAGCGGTCGGTGCAAACTCCGATCTGATTCGAACACCGTGTGCGACGAAGACACGTGGAAGCTGCGATGTCCGTCGCACTTTTCCGGCCGTGGACTAGGCCGGGGCCTTTACGAACTGCGCCTTTACAAACTGCATCCGGCCGGCGCCGGGCCCGCGCGCTGCAGGCTGATGCTGCCGGTCTGGCCGGCGTTGGTGCCGGTGGTGAAGGTGTAGTTCAGTGTTAGCGCATTGCAATTACCGAACACGATGCTTGCGCTGCCGACCTGCGGCGTCGCTGACGGTGGCGGCGGCATCGAAGAGGCCGCCTTGCGCCGAGAAGATGCCGATGTTGCTGAGCGTGCTCGCGCCGACGTTGGCCGAGGCGATCTGCAGGGTGTACCAGCGCTGGCTCGCACCGCCGCCGACGCTCTGGCCGTTGGGCGCATAGGTGTACCAGGCGGCGAACGTGATGTTCTGCAGCGGGTTGATGTCGAAGAGCACGCCCTGGCCGCTCGTGCTCGGCGTGTACCAGGCACCGGAGAGCAGGAACTTGCCGGGCGCGGTGCCGTTGCCGGCGCCGTTGGTGGGATCGCAGGTGACGTTGGTGTCGAGTCGCGACAGCGGGATGTTGCCGACGCGGCCGCTGCCGTCGGTGAACGAATAGCTGAGATAGCCGTGCGTGCAGTCGGTGAACGCGATCGTGGCGTGGCCGACGTTGTCGGCGCCGTCACCGGAATTGATCACGGGTGCAGAATTGAAGTTGCCGCCGGTCGGCGAAATGATGTCGAGCGTGGCGGTGGCGCTGCTGCTGGTGACGGGGCCGGTGAGGGTGTACCAGCGTTTCTTGTCCTCGCCGCCTGCGGCGGTGTCGAACGTGAACCAGCCGCCGCCGAACAGGCCGGTGCCGATGCCGCCGATATCGGGATAGACCTCGAAGACGATGCCCTGGCCCGATGTGGCGGGGTTGTACCAGGTGCCGGTCCAGCCGTGCTGGTCGAGGTTGCCCGAGACCGTGAGCGGCGTGGTCTTGCTGAATTGCGTGCTGGCGGGCGCGATGTTCGGGGTGCCCGAATAGCCGCCCGTCAGGTTCGTCGTCGTGCCGCCGGGCAGCAGAACGTCGCAAGAACCCGCTGCCCGTGCCGTCGAGCTTGATATAGCAGACGATGTCGCCCTGATCGTCCGTGACGCTGACCGTGCCCATGTTGGTCGTGCCGTCCGCAGGTCGTGCCTTGCGCGATCAGCGATTTCGCCGTCGATATCTTCGCCGTCAACGTCGTGCGCGTGCCCGTTGCAACGATGGCATCCGTCGCCGATAGCGCGAGGCTCGAAATCGCCGCGGTACAGTTCGCGTACCAGGGTGCGCTGGCAGTCGCGGCATCCCAGGCCGTGTTTGCGGTGTGCACGAACGCGTTCGTGCACAGACTCGAACCGCCTGCCTGCAGCTTGCCGGGCGGCGCGGGCACTTCGCCGGTGAAACCGTTGTTGCTGAGATCGATCTCTTCGAGATTGACCAGATCGGAAAGCGGGGGGACACGACCGGTGAGGAAATTCGAATCGACTTCGAATGTCTCGAGACTCGCAAGGCCACTCAACGAAGGCAACGACCCCGTGAGCTGGTTGCCGCCGACATCGAAATACTCGAGCGCGGCCAGACCGTCTAGCGCCGGGATCGGGCCACTCAGCTGATTCGCATCCGCACCGAAGTATTCCAGCATCGAGAGGCCCGCGAGCGAGGGCAGGTGGCCGATGAGCTGGTTGCTGCCGACGTCGAAGTATTCGAGCGCCGGCAGGTTCGCGAGCGACGGAATCGTGCCACCCAGCTGATTCGATTCGACGCTGAAATATTGCAGATTCGCAAGGCCGCTCAATGCAGGCAGGCTACCGACGAGACGGTTGTCGCTGACATCGAAATACTGCAGATTCTTCAAAGCGCCCAGCGTCGGCACCGAACCGGTCAACCGGTTGCCGTTGACGACGAAACCGCGCAGCGCGAGAAGCCTGCCCAGATCGGGAATCGAGGCTGTCAGCTGGTTGTCGTCGAGATAGAGCGTGACGAGCAGTGAGTTTCCGCTCAACGTCGGAATCGATCCAGTGATCGCGTTCTGCCCGGCATAGAGAAGCTGAAGCTGGGTCAGCCCGCTGAGAGCGGGCAACGGACCACGCAGATTGTCACCCGACAGGTACAGTGCGACGACGTGCGTTCCCTCAGAGTCGCAGATCACGCCGTACCAGGTGCATTCGGTGCCCGCGGCGCCGGACCAGCCGGTATTCTTCGTCCAGCCCGGCCCCTGGGTTTGCTTGTACAGCGCGTCGAGCACTGCGCGTTCGCCCGCCGGAATGGCCGCCGTGGCCACGTCCGCGACAAACGCGCAGCAAAAGGCGAGTGCAATCGAAATCGCGATGGCCCGGTACATTCCCATCACACTTCCTCGCACATCCTTCCTCGACAGGGAGCCGTACTTTCGCTCCGTCGGGCAGTTCATCCTTAGAGATTGCAACCAGCCGGCGCGGCTCCTACCCGCTGCAGGTTGATGCTGCCGCTCGTGCCCGCACTGCTACCCGCCGTGAAGGTGAACGCGAGCGTCGCCGATACGCAGTTCTGGAACGTCAGGGTCGCAGTGCCGACTTGCGATTGCGCGGGTTTCGTCGGGTTGTCGAAAACGCCGCCGGTGCTTGTGTACACGCCGATGTTCGTGATGACCTTGCTGCCAGCCGAGAAGGGGCCTGCAGCGTGTACCAGCGCTGGCTCGCACCGCCGCCGATCGACGAGCCGCCCGGGGTAAATGTATACCAGGCCGCGGCGAGGTAGTTCTCCGACCGAGTTCACGTCGAAGAGCAGGCCCTGGCCGCTCGTGTTCGGGTCGTACCATGCCCCCGACAACTGGAAGACGCCGGGTGCGGTGCCATTCGCTCCGCTGGTGCCGCATGTCACGTTTGAAGTCAGTCGCGACAGCGCAATGCTGCCGGTTCTGCCGCTGCCGTCGCTGAAGGTGTACGAGAAGGTGCCGGAACCGCAATCGGCGAACTGCAGCATGCCCTGGCCGACCTCGACGGCAGGTACCTTGGGCGCCGCATTGAAGTTGCCACCCGTCGCCGCGTATATCGTGACCTGCGCGGATGCCGCGCCGGAAGGCGCATTTCCGCTGAAGGTGTACCAACGTTGCTTGTCGGCGCCGCCTGCTGGCGCGACATCGTAGGTGAACCAGCCACCTGCGAGAAACCCGGTTCCGGGGCCGACGAGGTCGGGATAGAACGAGAGCAGGAAGCCCTGTCCCGTGGTCGCGCTGTTGTACCAGGTGCCGGTGAGCCCGAACTGGTTGAGGTTGAGCACCGAGCCCTGCACGGTCTGGGTCACCACCGCGGACGTCGAACCGCCATTGTTGTTGTCGCCCGAGTAGACGGCGGTCAGCGAGTGGCTGCCGGCGGCGAGCGAATTCGTCGTGCACGTCGCCCGGCTGTTGTTCATTGCGAGGTTGGCGCAGAGACTGCTGCTGCCATCCCTGAACGTCATCGTCCCGCTCGGATTGGTGCCGCCGAGCGCCGTCGCAGTCAATGTGACCATCTGCCCCACGGTGCTCGGATTCGGCGTTGCATTCAGCGCCGTCGTCGTCTGCGGCACGACGGAAATGGTCTTCGTGATGCCGAAGATGCCGTAGTTGTTGTCGCCATTGTAAATGACGGTGAGGTTCTGCGATCCGGTACCCGTTACCTTGCCCGTGCAACTGTTCGCAGGCAGCGTGATCGTGCAGATGGTGTCGGCGCCGTTCTCGATGTCGACGGTCCCGGTCGGCGTCGCCGTCGATGGTGGCCGCGCGGTGATCGCCACCGAGAATTTCGCCGGCACGCCGACGACGACGGGATTCGGCGACACGGAGGCCGTGATATCGACCTGCCCGCTGCCGGTCGCCATCGCTTCGATGGCCAAGAGGCTCAACGCCATCGCAGCGAGTGACCGGAAGCCTCTGGGGCGTCGCGAAGAAGGCGGCGCAGGGATGCGGACCAGCTGTTCCATGACGACTCTCCTGGAGCGGCCAATGAGACGAGAGGCGTAAATGCAAGCCCCGATTATATTCCTGACCGCATTGCCTACAATGGCCTGGCGGAACGGGTCGGAAAATTCCTACAAATGATCGCGTTTGACGCCTACAGGATTCATTGACGTGCTACGGGGCAGAGTGTGAACCATTCGTCGCAATCGCGCTGGAAGGCAGGGTACACCGGATTCGCTGCGCTGACGTTCTGGTTCGCGCTGATCCTGCAGCTGATCCTGTCGCTGCAACGCTCGTACGCCGGTGGAACGGGCATATTGCAGGCGCTTTGGGCCTATTTCGCCTTTTTCACGATATTGACGAACCTGCTTGCCGCGTCGGCCCTTGCGCTGCGGCTGCTCGCGCCGCGTAGCCGGATCGGCGTTTTCTTTGCGCGACCGGGCGTTGTCACTGCCTTGTCGGCCTACATGCTGCTTGTCGGCATCGCCTACCATCTGCTGCTGCGCCACACCTGGCAGCCCGAGGGCTGGAATTGGCTGGCCGATGTCGCTGCTCCACAGCCTCGATCCCGTGTTGTTCCTCGGCTATTGGTGGTCGGAAGGCCGGAACGGCGCCATGAGCTATTCGGCGATCGCCACGTGGACGTCTATCCGCTGGCGTATTTCGTCTACGCGCTGGCGCGCGGGCTCGGCGGAGACGCCTACGCCTACCCGTTCATCGACGTCGGCGCGCTCGGTTTCGTGCGCGTCCTGAGCAACGCCGTCGTGATCGCGGCGGGATTCGCGGTCGTCGCGGCGATCCTTATTGCGCTGGGTCGTCGCGCGCCGCCGTCGCCTCCCGCCTGAACAGCAACGAGGAGGAGCGGTGGCGTGACGACCGACGTGAGCAGCGACATCGCCACGATCAGCGCATACATGCGCGGCGAGAATACGCCCGCCGTGAGACCGAGGCTGGCGATGAGGACGCCGACTTCGCCGCGCGGCATCATGCCGACGCCGACGATGAGCGCGCTGCGTTTGCCGAGCGCGAGCGCGCCGAGGAAACCGCCGGCCAGTTTCGACAGCGAGCGCGATCAGCCGTGATCAGCGCGAGCGTGAGCAATGCGCCGCGCATCGGCGAGCTGCGCCAGCTCGATCTTCGCGCCGGTCAATACGAAGAAGAACGGCGTCATCAGGGCGAGCAACGGCCGGGTCTGCTGTTCGAGCTCCTCGCGTGCGGAGGTCTCGGACGCGACCATGCCGGCGAGGAACGCACCGATGATCGCGGCGAGTCCCAGTTTCGAGACAGGAAGGCGAGCACGAGGCACAGCGCCAGCGCGATCGGGAGTGGCGAGCCGATCTTGAACGGCAGCAGCCGGCGGCGCGACGAGGCGCGGGCGATGCGCGTCCCCAAGCAGTCCGATGACGAGGACGAAGCCGACCGCTTCGGCGAGCGACGAAGGCGAGCCGGCGGAACTGCACGTCCTCTCCGGCCTGCAGCGCGGTGACGATGCCGAGCAGCAGCATCGCGAGGATGTCGTCGATCACGGCGGCGCCGAGGATCACGCGGCTCTCCTCGCGCTGCAGCACGCCGAGTTCCTGCAATACGCGTGCGGTGATGCCGGCGGACGTCGCGACGAAGGCGGCGGCGACGAACAGCGACTTGGCCCAGTCGAACCCGGAGCCGTGCGCCCACAGCGAACCGAACAGGAACGGCACGACGACGCCGAGAACGCCGACGAGAAAGGCGCTGCGACCGACGCGTTTCATTTCGTCGATGCGCGTCTCCAGGCCGACCGAGAACAGCAGCAGCACGACGCCGATTTCGGCGAGCACTTCGAGCGACACGGAGGGAGTGACCCAGCCGAGCACCGACGGCCCGACGACGCAGCCCGCGGCGATTTCGCCGACGACACCCGGCAGCTTCAGCGTGCGGGCGAGCAACGCTCCGATCTGTGCGGCGACGAAGACGACGACGAGCGCTAGCAGGATGTCGCTACCGTGCGGCATGGTGTTGTTTGCGTTTTTTGTGGGCAAGCCGGATGCTACCGCATATTGAGAAAATGCGAGCAGGACGTTCTTGGTCTTCGCCCGAAGATACGCGGGTAAAAATGACGGGGAGGGCGGCATGGCCGCAGCGAAGCGAGCAGAACGCGAGCCGATGTCGAAGGTCGATACGGCCTGGTTGCGCATGGAGAGCCCGTCCAACCTGATGATGATCACGGGCGTGCTGATATTCCGCGACCGGCTCGACGTCGCCAAGGTTCGCAAGCTGCTCGCGCGAGCGCTGGCTGGCCTTTCGCCGTTTCCGTCAGCGCGCGGTCGATACCGCGAGCGCGGCGTATTGGGAAACCGATTCGGACCTCGACATGGACTGGCACGTCCGCCTCGCCGCGCTGCCGGGCAAGGCCGACAAGCGCGCTCTCGAGAAATGGGTCAGCGACAAGGCGTCGACTGCGCTCGATCATGCGCGTCCGCTCTGGCAGTTCCATGTCGTCGACAACTACGTGCTCGAGGACGGCAAAGTTGGCAGCGTCCTGCTCGGACGCATCCATCACTGCTACGCGGACGGTCTCGCCCTCGTGCAGGTGATGCTGTCGCTCACCGATGCCGCGCCGAAGGAAAAGAGACAGGTCGAACTCGCCAAGGTCTGGCTCAAGAAGGATCAGGGCAGCGTGCTCGAGCGCCTGCTCGAGCCGACGCGAGCGGGTCTGGCGAAGATCATCGCGCTCGGCGAGAAGGCAATAGGCAAGGGCGGACAGCTCGTACACGATCCGGCGCTCGCCGCAGCGATGGCGAAGGAGGGTGGCGAGATCGCGCGCGAACTGGCGATCGCGCTGAGCCTGTCGGACGATCCGCCGACCGCTTTCAAGGATGGCCCGCTCGGCCTGACCAAGCGCTGCGCCTGGGCGGAGCCATTGCCGCTCGAGGACGTCAAGGCGGTCGGCAAGGTCTTGCGCTGCACGGTCAACGACGTGCTGCTCGCGTGCGCCGCGGGTGCGCTGCGCGGCTATCTGCTCGACATCGGTGAGCGCGTCGACGGCGTGACGATTCGCGCGACCGTGCCCGTCAACCTGCGTCCGCTCGAGCACGCGAAGAAGCTCGGCAACCATTTCGGCCTCGTATTCCTCGAACTGCCGATCGGCGAAGGCAATCCGCTGCGCCGCCTCGAACGCGTCGCCGCCAGCATGCGCGATCTCAAGCGCTCGAAGCAGGCCGCGCTCACATTCGGCCTGCTCGCCGCCGTCGGCATGGCACCGCAGGCCGTGCAGCGCATGGCACTCGAGTTGTTCAGCCGCAAGGCGACGACGGTCGCCACCAACGTGCCCGGTCCGCAGATGCCGCTCTACCTCACTGGCCGGAAGGTCGACGAGTTCATGTTCTGGGTGCCGCAGAACGGTTCGATCGGCATGGGTCTTTCGATCCTGTCGTACAACGGCCGCGTCCATTTCGGCGTGATCGCGGACGGAACGCGCGTGCCCGATCCCGATCCGATCGTGCAGCGCTTCGCCAGCGAGTTTGAAAAACTCGCTCTGATCACGCTGATGGAAGACTGGGAACGGCGATATTGCAGCGGGCGATGCCGAGGCGACACTGCGACATTTCACGTAGGCGAATTCCTACGCAAACGGTCGGCATGTGCCGATTTGCAGGGTCGGCCCAATTCGGACATAGTCTTCGAACAGGGGGCTACGACGAGGAACGGCCATGGCCAAGCAACGACTCTCCCTGGGCTGGCATCGCGACCTGCCCGATCACCGCGACTTCTTTTATTCGGCGTCCCTGGCGAAGCTCAGGGCGATGCCGCCGAAAGTCGACCTGCGCAAAGGCTGTCCGCCGGTCTACAACCAGGGCAGTCTCGGCAGCTGCACGGCGAACGCCATCGCCGGCGCCGTCCAGTTCGACCGGCGCAAGACCAAACAGAAACCCGATTTCGTTCCGTCGCGCCTCTTCATTTACTACAACGAGCGCGTGATCGAGCACAGCACGAAGTACGACGCTGGCGCGCAACTGCGCGACGGCATCAAGGCGGTCGCGAAGCAGGGCGTATGTTCCGAAAAGGAATGGCCGTACGTCGACATCGCACCGCCGACCGAGGACGCGCCGTTCCCGCCAAACGCACCGGCCGGACAGAAGCCGCCGGCGTCGTGCTACACGGATGCAAAAAAGTATACCGTCACCGCGTACCTGCGCGTGCAGCAGAGCCTCTCGCAGATGAAGGGCTGCCTCGCCGAAGGCTACCCATTCGTATTCGGCTTCACCGTCTACGAAAAATGGTATGAGAACCCGACCACGACGTTGCCGTTGCCGGGCGCGCACGAGTCGGTCGTCGGCGGCCACGCCGTGCTCGCGGTCGGCTACGACGAGACGAAGCATTGCTTCCTGTTCCGCAACTCGTGGGGTTCGAGCGTCGGCGCGAAGGGCTACTTCTACATGCCCTACTCGTACCTCGCCGACCCGCAGCTGGCGAGCGATTTCTGGACGATCCGCAGCGTCGCCGACTGACGTGTGGCAGGAGCCAGCGCAGTAGCAACAACAGGCCGACACCGCCAGCGGATACTTCGCGGCTCAAGAAGGGAAGGCGCAGAAATCTGCGCCTTCTGATCTTGCGAGGTCCGTTGAAATCGGCTTTTGGCCTTAGCGAGATTAAGGCGCCGCCGCGAACCAACCCTGCACGTCGACAACGATATCGGTGGGGGCGAGGCCGCCGCTGTAGATCGACACCTTGCCGTCGCTGCCGACTTTGGCAATGACGAGGTTCGGCAAAGTGAGGCCTGGGTTGAGGTTGAGGTTCGCCGCCGATGGGCGCGCCGCGCCGGTCGGCCAGACCGTAAGGTAACCGACATCCGTCGGATTGACCGCGGTCACATTGAGAACCACCGCGCCGACGCCGCTTGCGGGCACGCCGCCGCGCGCGGAGGAGCGCGCGGGGCCGCGTTCAGCCCGTCGCGCTGCGCGGCAGGCGCAGGAAGATCAGCGACGACGCTAGCGTCACGAGGCCGAGCACGACAACGGTGGCGTGGAATGCGCTGATGTAGTGCTCGCCCTGCGCGGGACCGCTGGGCAGGAACGCCGCCATCAGCAGCGAGCCGAACGCGACGCCGAAGCTGATCGACAGGTTCTGCGCCGTGCTGCTCATCGCCGAGCCCATGCTGGCCTGCGCCGGGCCGATATCCACGAACCCCAGCGTGTTGATCGCCGAGTACTGGATCGACATCACGGCGCCGAAGACGAATACCTGCGCGCAGATGCGCCAGAACGGCGTGGCCTGGTCGAATGTCACGAACGACAGGATCATGATCCCGGCGAGCGCCGTGTTGACGAGCAGGACGCGGCGGTAACCCAGATGACGGATGATCGTCGCGACGAAGAATCGCGTCGACAGCATCGCGATCGCCTGCGGCATCTGCAACAGGCCGGCGGTCACCGCCGAGTAGCCGAAGCCGATCTGGAACAGCAACGTCAGCAGGAAGTACATGCCGCCGACACCGAGACGCGTCGTGAATCCACCATTGACCGCGATGCGGAAACTCGGCAAGCGCAAAAGGTGCAGATCGACGATCGGTGCCGCGATGCGCAGGCTGCGCCAGGTGTAGACGGCCAGCGCGAGCAGGGCGATCGCGATCGCAACCCCGCCCTGTCGGTAGCTGCCGTCGCTGAACTCTTCGAGCGCCCACGAGAGCCCGCCGACGCCGAGGCCGAACAGGCAGAATCCGCCGAAGTCGAGCGGCACGCGCGTCGGCGCACGGTAGTCGGGCATGTGCCTGCGGGTCATCCAGAGACCGATCAGGCCGAACGGCAGGTTGACAAGAAAAATCATGCGCCAGCTGATGTAGGTCGAAAACAGGCCGCCGAGCAAGGGGCCTATCGTCGGACCGATCAGGCCTGGAATCGTCGCGAACGCCATCGCGCCGACGAATTCCGCGCGCGGAAAGCTGCGCAGGATGGCCAGGCGCCCTACGGGCATCATCATCGCGCCGCCGAAGCCCTGCACGATACGCGACAGCACGAGCATCGGCAGGTCCTGCGCAAGGCCGCACGCGATCGAGCTCGCCGTGAAAATGGCGATTGCGCCCCAGAACACACGGCGCGTGCCGTAGCGGTCGGCGAGCCACGCACTCAGTGGGATGAAGACGGCCAGACTCAGCGTGTAGCTCGTCAGTGCGGTCTTGAGGCTCAGCGGTTCTACTGCCAACGCGCGCGCGATGCTCGGCGCCGCCGTGTTGACGATCGTCGAGTCGAGCATCTGCATGAAGAACGACGAGGCCAGAAGCCACAGGAGGCGGCTCTTTGCGCGCGCGTCGAGCGGGCCCGGCTCAAGAGGATCGCGCCCGAGAGGATCGCCCCCGTGCGAATCCGGGGCAGAGGGAGCCGGCGGAGGCAGCGGCGCGGCAGCGGCTGGCAGTTCGGCGGCGACGGCGCCTTTTAGTGGCTCGGGCGCCTCGTTCTGCGAAAGCGGATTCATCGCCTTCGATTATCGCACTCTTGACGAGATCGCATTTCTTTGTTGCAGTGCAAAAAGCAAGCAGCCGCGCGATTGACGGGCGCGGTGCTCGAGTCGCAGACGAACGAGTCGCAGACCAAACAGGACGATCGATGTCAGTCAGCTACGACGAAATGCTCGATGCCCGCGGCGCGCCCTGGCCGCACTATCTGGCGTTCGACCGATGGCTCAAGGCGACCGCGTCGGCGCGTATCGAGCAGAAACGGCGCGAGGCCGAGGTGCTGTTTCATCGGGTCGGCATCACGTTCGCTGTGTACGGCGAAAAAGAGGGCGCCGAGCGCCTGATCCCGTTCGACATCGTGCCGCGCATCATTCCCGCGGCCGAATGGCGCATGCTCGACGCGGGACTGCGCCAGCGCGTCAAGGCACTCAATCTCTTCATCAACGACGTCTACCACGATCAGGAAATCCTTGCGGCCGGCAAGGTGCCGAGAGACCTGATCCTCCACAACGCCGAATACAAGCCGGTCATGCAGGGCATGGACGTGCCGGGTGGCATCTACTCGCATATCTCCGGCGTCGACATCGTGCGCGCGGGGCAGGGCGAGTACTACGTGCTCGAGGACAACCTGCGCGTGCCGTCGGGCGTGTCGTACATGATCGAGAACCGGCGCATGATGATGCGGCTGTTCCCCGAATTGTTCGCGCAGCATCCGGTCGCGCCGGTCGAGCACTATCCCGATCTGCTGCTCGAGGTGCTGCGCTCGGTGGCGCCCGAGGCGGTGGAGTGGCCGACCGTGGCCGTGCTGACGCCGGGCTTCCACAATTCCGCGTATTTCGAGCACGCGTTCCTCGCACAGCAGATGGGCGTCGAGCTGGTCGAGGGCCAGGATCTGTTCGTGCGCGACGATACCGTCTTCATGCGCACGACGCAGGGGCCGCAGCGCGTGCACGTGATCTACCGGCGCATCAACGATGATTTCCTCGATCCGCAGGTGTTCCGCAAGGACTCGATGCTCGGCGTGCCGGGTCTGTTCTCGGCCTACCGCGCGGGTCGCGTGACTCTCGCGAACGCGATCGGCGCGGGCATCGCGGACGACAAGTCGGTCTATCCGTACGTGCCCGAGATGATACGGTTCTATCTCGGCGAAGAACCAATATTATACAATGTCAAAACGTATAAATTGCGTGAACGAGACGATCTCGCTTATGCGCTCGATCACCTGCACGAACTGGTTGTGAAGGAAGTGCACGGCGCTGGCGGCTACGGCATGCTCATCGGCCCGGCGTCGACGAAGCAGCAGATCGCGGATTTTCGCGAACGGATCGTCGCCGATCCGGCCAAGTACATCGCGCAGCCGACCCTCGCGCTTTCGTCGTGCCCGACCTACGTCGCGCAGGGACTGGCACCGCGTCACGTAGATTTCCGTCCGTATGTCCTCAGCGGGCGCGAGATACACATCGTGCCGGGCGGCCTTACGCGCGTGGCGCTGGCCGAAGGCTCGCTCGTCGTCAACTCCTCGCAGGGCGGGGGCACGAAAGACACCTGGGTACTCGAGGGTTAGCCATGCTTTGCCGGGCCGCGAACGACCTCTACTGGACAGGACGCCACATCGAACGGGCCGAGAACACGGCGCGCCTCATCGACGTCACCCAGCGCATCGCATTGCTGCCCGAACGCCTCGACCCCTGGCGCCACGATTCGGGCACGTGGCATCGCGCGCTCGACGTGCTCGGGTTGCTGAAGGCGTACGCGCAGACGAACGGAACCGTTGCCGCGCCCAAAGTGCTGCGTTTCCTCTGCCTCGATCCGGGCAATCCGTCTTCGATCCTCTCGTGCGTGCGTGCCGCGCGCGAGTCGGCGCGCGCCCAGCGCGGCGCCGTGACCCTCGAGATGTACGAAGACCTCAACGCGTCGTGGCTCGAGATGCGGTTGCTGGACGAAGTGCGTTTCGAGGAAGAGGGGCTGCCGCATTTCATCGAGTGGGTGAAGACCCGGTCGGCGTCGTTCCGCGGCGTCACGATCGGTACGATGGGACGCAACGATGCCTATCACTTCCTGCGGCTCGGCACGTTCATCGAGCGCGCCGAATGGTGCGTACGCCTGCTCGACATCAAGTACAGCGAATCAGCAGGTACGGAAGCGGCCGAAGCGAATTCGGCGAGAGACTACTATCAGTGGAGCGCACTGCTCTACGCGATGTCCGCGATGGAAGTGTATCGACGCCGTTATCGCGAAACGATCACTCCCGGCCGCGTGGCCGAGCTCGTCATCCTCAATCGCGACTCCCCGCGCTCTCTCGCAACGTGCTGCGAAGCCGTTCACAATGTGCTGGTGACGCTCACGGGCGCGGGCAACCACGAAGTCGTGCGCCAGGCCGGTTCGCTGATGTCCGAGATGCGTTTCGGCCGGATCGAGGATGTGCTGCGTGAAGGCATGGGTGGATTTCTCACCCGCACCCTCTCGCGGCTGGAGAGCGTCGCAGTGCAGATCGATCGCCATTTCCTCCTCACGCGCGAGGCCCTGCAACTGAACGGGGCGTGATCTCCGCACGATCGGATGCGCGGGTTGCGCGTCGTGCAATGCTAGAATTTGCTGCCACTCGATCGGAGAACGCGCGTCGATGACTTATTGCGTCGCCCTCAAGTTCGATGCCGGCCTGGTGTTCGCATCCGACACGCGCACCAACGCGGGCGTAGACAACATTTCCCGCGTCGACAAGATGCACGTGTTCGACAAGGCGGGCGATCGCGTGATCGTCGCGCTTTCGGCGGGCAATCTGTCGATCACGCAAAATGCGCTCAATCAGATCGAACGGGCTGCAAAGGAAAATCCGGGCGCGCCCAATATCTATTCGGTCACAACGCTGTACGACGCCGCGGAGCTCATCGGCAACATTTTGCGCGAAGTCCGCAATCGCGACGGCGAGTACCTTCGCGCGCAGAACATCGACGCGTCGGCGAGTTTCATCGTAGGCGGCCAGATCGGTACCGAAGAACCGCGCCTGTTCCTCGTCTATTCGGAAGGCAATTTCATCGAGGCCTTGGGCGAAGCGCCATTTTTCCAGAACGGCGAGATCAAATACGGCAAACCGGTGATCGACCGCGTGCTGCGCAAAGACTTGCCGATCCCCGACGCGATCAAGCTGACGCTCGTGTCGATGGACTCGACCATGCGGTCCAACATTTCGGTCGGACTGCCGATCGACGTGCTCGTCTATCCGGCCAACTGTCTCAACGCGGACCAGCGCCACCGCATCGAGGAAGACGACGAATATTTCCGCGACCTCGGCAAGCGCTGGAACGATGGTCTCAAGCAGGCGTTTGCGAGCGTGCCGTCGCCCGAATGGGGCTGCGTTGCCGCGCCTTTGCCGGAAGTGCCGATGCAGCCCGTGCCGATGCAGAATGTCGCAGCGCCGATCGTCGCCGATCCGAATGCGGCGCCCTTGCCGAACTCCGAGCCGCCGCCGCTGCCGACGAACTGAGTCGATCGAGCCGTCAGCTCGCAGCACGCCCGCGCGGCCGTGGCTTGATGCGAACCTGGATGTGCACGTTCGTCGAACCGTCGGCCGCCGGTACTTCGCTGACTTCGAGATAGCCCTGCTTGCGCACGAGTTCGCCGAGCTTCTGGAAGCCGTAGTTGCGCGGGTCGAACGAGGGGTCGTTCTTGACGAGGAACGAGCCGATCGCCGCGAGCGACGCCCAGCCGTTGTCCTTCGCCGTCGCGTCGAGGGCTGCGCGCATCATCGGCTGCAGCGCGTCGGTCGCGGGTCTGTCCTGCGCAGCCGACGCAGGTTGCGGGCGCAGGATCTCGATGAAGATGAACTTGTCGCAGGCGGCGATGAACGGTTGCGGCGTCTTCTTCTCGCCGAACCCGTACACCTTGAGGCCGGATTCGCGGATGCGCTGGGCGAGGCGGGTGAAGTCGCTGTCGGACGAGACGAGGCAGAAGCCGTCGAGATCGCCGGTATGCAGGACGTCCATCGCGTCGATGATCAGCGCGGAATCAGTCGAATTCTTTCCCGACGTGTAGCTGAACTGCTGCATCGGCTGGATCGCGAGCTTGTGCAGCACGTCCTTCCAGCTCTTGAGGTTCGGCGTCGTCCAGTCGCCGTAGGCGCGTTTCACGCTCGCGGTACCGTAGCGCGATATTTCGGCGAGCAGCTCGCTCGCGATCGACGCGGGAGCGTTGTCCGCGTCGATCAGGACGGCGAGGCGGTCGTTGTGCTTTTCGCTGGGTTGCGCCATGGCTGCTCTCTCCCGCTGCGGTTACGCCGCGTACGATAGCGCATGTCTGCCGAGGTCAGCACACGCCTGCAGCCGCTTCGGCCTCGGTACCGAAGTGCAGACATCGCGCGCGCAACTAATTTTGTCGGCACCGGCCTCGATCCGCTGCACGCGCTTGGCGAGGTTTGCGTTCGCCGGATCGATCCGCATCGCCTTTCGGTAATTCTCAAGGGCGGACGCGCGATCGCCTCTCATCAGCTCGGAATCGGCGAGCCACACGTACGCGCCGGGCATCTCGGGATGGATCTTCACGAACAGCCGGCCGATCTGGACGGCCGCGTCGAACCGCTTGAGTTCCTGCAGGTTGCCGATCCAGGTCATGAACTCGAACGGTGTGAGCGCGAACGTCGCGTCCTTGCTGCGGAACGCCTCGTAGACGGACGTCGCATCGGTGAAGCCGCGTCTGCCTAGCTCGGCCGCCAGCGCTTCACGCGTCGGTGGCGATCCGTCGGCCGGTCTCACGACGGTTTCGACCGAACTCAGACCGGTCAGGGGTTTCTTGAGCGACTGGCCAGCTGATGCATCGCCTTTCAGCTTCGCGTCGAGGAATGCGAGGATATGACGCGCCATCGCGTCGTAAATGCGAGAAATCTCGGCGATTGAATGGTCGCCGGGGAAGACAACCTTGTCGCTCGTGTCGAGGAAGCGCAGATGCTCGGACGCGAACTGATAGTGGACTAGTTGCGGGAACGTCACGTCGTAGACGTCGGCATAGCGCAGGCGCAGCAGAAAATCGTCGGAGTCGTCCATGTGCCGTTTGGCGATTTCTGCCTTGGTCGGCATCGGCGATTGCAGATGGAGGAAAGGCACCGCGATGCGCTTCGGTTCCATGTATTTCGCCGCGGCGACGAGTTTGCCGACGAAGCGGATGCCGCCATCGAGCCCAATCAGCGCGCCGATGCGGCTGTCGCGTGCGGCGGCAAACACGTTCGATACGCCGCCCCAGCTATAGCCCGCGACCGCGATTTTCGAGGCATCGGCATTCGGAAGTCCCTGCGCGTAGCCGATCAGGAACTCGATATCGGCGACCTGCGTCTCGATGCCTTCGAGGTCGTCGGTCATGTCGCGGCCGCGCGCGCCGAGCGACGGACTCGCGATGACGACGTAGCCGTGGCTTGCGAGAAACTCGCAGATGTCTGCATTCTCGAATGCTGATGCATTGAAGCTCGGCGCGTAGACGACGACGGGGAAGCGCTGCGCGGTCGGGGTGGCGTCTCGCACCGCCCACATTGCATGCGCCTTCTCACGCTCGACATCGGCGACCTTCATCGTGCGTGGCACGAGCCACGCAAGCGAGTCTGCCGCGGAAGCGGCTTCCTCGGTCGGGCTGCGGTCGAAACGCTCCTCGCTGCCAATCAGTGCGAGGTAATCGGCATAGCGCATCGGCGCGCCGGACTTTGGCGCCGGATACCAGACGAGCGTCTGGATCGGCCGGGCGCGTTCGCCGGTCGTACGTTCGCCCGTGAAGAGATCGTACGGCCCGCGATAGGCGCGCGTGTAGTCGTACTGCCGTACGACCCTGAAGCCGACGCCGTATGGGCCGGGCGTTTCGGTGAACGCAAAACCCGTGGCGGCCGATGCGTAGGCCGCGGCTAGTAGAAGCAGCGAAGCGAGAAGAATCCACACAAAAAGGGTCCGCATGAGTGTCCTTTGCGGGTGGTCAAAAACGAAGCGGCGCTTCGACGGGCCTATCCCGCTTGCCTGACTACTCGATCTGATCCTTCGCCCACGCCGCATCGAGCGCTTCCATCGCGTCGTGCGGCTTGAGCTTGGCGGCCTTCGCATACGCGGCGGCGACGTCGTCCTCTCGCGCGTCTCCGTGCAGCAGCAGCAGCGCGTTGCCGTACTCGACCCAGGCGATCGGCGAGTCGGGTGTGAGCTTCGTCGCTTCCTTCAACTGCTTTTCCGCTTCACTCGCGCTCGCGCCGTAGGTGAGCTTCGCGAGCATGCCGCCGACCTTGCCGACGATCTCCGCATGATAGAGGCCGAGTGCGGTGCGCGCCTCGGCATGCTTCGGCGCTAGCCTGAGCGTCGCGTCAAGCGATTCCCTGACTTTGCCGCCGATGCCCTGCGCGAGCGCCTTCGTGATCGAGATCGTCTGGCTGTAGCGACCGAGTGCGAATGCGCGTCGGTAGTGCGAGTTCGCTTCGTCGGGCAGCGCCGCGATCGCTTCGTCGGCGAGTTTCGCGAGCGCCTCGTAGCGCGCGGTCTTGTCCTTGTCGCTGTCGACGAGATAGGTCGCGTGGATGCCGCCGGCCTTGATCGCGACCGACGCACCGAGCGCCTTCAGCGCGATACCACCCTCGTGCGCCTCGTGGAAATCGCCGCGGTGGAAAGCCCGCCATGCGTCCTGCAACGCGGTCGCGATCTTGCCCGCGTCCTTGCCGAGCTTCGAGTTGCCCTTGAGCAGCCTCGCGACGTGTTTTTCGTCCGGAAAGGCCTCCTGGTCGCCCGCATGCAGCTTCGCCCAGGCCTTGGCGAGCTTGTCGCCGGCGTAGTCGTAGTTCTTGTCGGCGTGCGCAAACGCTTTCCAGCTCGATTTCGCCATGGCGGCCTCCGGTGATCCCGGCAAGCATCGGCGAAGGCAACGCAAGTTGCAAGGCGCATGCGACGCCGAGTAGCTCGTGCAAGTCGATCGGAACAGCCCTCGAGATCGAATCCGCAACATTTGGGTAACAGGCGATCGTGAACACGCTGTCGTTCCCGCGGAAGCAGGTTTCCGATAGCCGACTGGCTCCGGAGCAAAGTCACTCTCCGGAGCAAAGTCACTGGATTGACCAGCTCCGCTGTTGTAGAGCGCTTCCGCTTTCGTGGGAATAACGGCAAAGGAGCATCTTGTCGATTTCGCGATAGGTTCTAGAATCACGGCATGACTTCGCTCAAGAAACTCGAACGACGCGTCGCCGAGCTGCGCACGAGCCTCGACGAAGCGAGCCACCGCTATCACGTGCTCGCCGAGCCGACGATCACCGATGCCGAATACGATGCGGCCATGCGCGAGCTCGAGGCGCTCGAGGCCGCGCATCCCGAGCTCGTGACCTCGGATTCGCCGACGCAGCGCGTGGGCGCCGCGCCTTCGGGCGAGTTCGCCGAAGTCCATCATGCGCTGCCGATGCTGTCGCTCGCGAACGCGTTCAGCGCGGAGGAGGTCGGCGACTTCGTGCGCCGCATACGCGATCGCCTCGACAGCGACGCGCCGCTGTCATTTTCGGTCGAGCCGAAATTCGACGGCCTGGCGATCAGCCTGCGCTACGAGAAAGGCGCGCTCGTGCGCGGCGCCACGCGCGGCGACGGCGAGACCGGCGAGGACGTGACCGCCAACCTGCGCACGATCAAGACGATTCCGTTGCGCCTGCGCGGCGACGTGCCGGCGGTGATCGAGATCCGCGGCGAGGTCTACATGCCGCGCGCGGGCTTCGAGAAATACAACGAGGCGGCGCGCAAGTCGGACGGCAAGATCAAGCTGCTGATCAATCCGCGCAACGCCGCCGCCGGTTCGCTGCGCCAGCTCGACCCGCGCGATCACGGCACGACGCCCGCTCGCGTTCTTCGCCTACGCCGTCGGCGTCGTCGAAGGCGGCACGCTGCCCGCGTCGCACGCGCAGATGCTGCGCACGCTGCGCGAGTGGGGCCTGCCCGTTAGCGCGCTCGTCGACACCGCGACCGGCGCCGACGGCTGCCTCGACTACTACAAGCGCATCGGCGACCAGCGCGACAAGCTGCCGTTCGACATCGACGGCGTGGTCTACAAGGTCGACGATCTCGCCCTGCAGCGCGAACTCGGCTTCGTCGGGCGCACGCCGCGCTGGGCGATCGCGCACAAGTTCCCCGCGCAGGAACAGACGACGACCGTCGAGGACATCATCGTCAACATCGGCCGCACGGGCGCGGCGACGCCGGCGGCGAAGCTCAAGCCCGTGTTCGTCGGCGGCGTCACCGTGACCAACGCGACGTTGCACAACGCCGACCAGGTTGCGCGTCTCGACGTGCGCGTCGGCGACACGGTCATCGTGCGCCGCGCGGGCGACGTGATTCCCGAGGTCGTCAGCGTCGTCCACGACAAGCGTCCGCCGCACACGAAGCCGTGGCACATGCCGGCGCATTGCCCGGTCTGCGGCTCGGCGATCGTGCGCGAGGAGGGCGAAGCGGTCGCGCGCTGCACGGGCGGTCTGTCGTGCGCCGCGCAGCTGACGCAGGCGATCTTCCACTTCGCCTCGCGCCGCGCGATGGACATCGAAGGTCTCGGCGAACGCTACATCGAGGAACTCGGTGATCTCGGCTATGTGCGCACGATCGCCGATCTGTACAAGCTGAAACTCGATGATCTGCTCGAGATGAAGCGCCGCGCCGACGAACGCGACGGCACGACGCCAGAGACGGTGAGGTCCGGCAAGGTCGCGACGAAATGGGCCGAGAACCTGATCGAGGCCATCGACCACAGCCGGCGCACGACGCTGACCCGCTTTCTCTATGCGCTCGGGATACAGCACGTCGGCGAGAGCACCGCAAAGGCGCTCGCGGCCTGGTTCGGCGAGCTCGAGCTCGTTCGGCACGAGCCCTGGCCGATCCTCAAGGTCGTGCCCGACATCGGCGGCGAAGTCGCGCGCGCGGTCGACGCGTTCTTCTCGCAGCCCGGCAACCAGAAGGTCATCGACGACCTGCTCGCGCGGCGGCGTGACGATCACCGACGCGCACGCGCCGTCGCCGAAGCTGCGCGGCAAGCTCGCGTTCGCCGCGCTGCTCTCCGAGGTCGAGATCCCGAAAGTCACCACGAAGCGCGCCGGGCAGATCGCGCAGGCCATCGATTCGTTCGAGGCGCTGCTGCATGCGAAACCGGCGGCGCTCGAGGCGATCGGCCTGCCGGGCGACACGCTCGTGGCGCTGACGGCCTATCTGGCCGATCCCGAACGTCGCGCGCTGCTCGCGCGCTGCGCGAAGGCGGAAGCGCGACTGCGCAAGGCCACCGAAGGCCTTGCAGCCGGTGCGGCGGGGCCGCTGGAGGGGCAGACCGTCGTCCTCACGGGCACGCTGTCGACGTTGACGCGCGACGACGCGAAAGCGCGTCTCGAGGCGCTCGGCGCGAAAGTCGCGGGCAGCGTGTCGAAGAAGACGAATTTCGTCGTCGCGGGCGCCGAGGCCGGGTCGAAGCTCGACAAGGCGCAGGAGCTCGGCGTCGAAGTGTGGGACGAAGCACGCGTCACTGGCATTCCTCACCAAGCATGGCGGCTGACGCACCGTTCGCCGCGCTGCGCCTGCGCGCGCGGCTGTATGCGCTGATCCGGCAGTTCTTCGCCGCGCGCGACGTCCTCGAGGTCGAGACGCCGATCCTGTCCGCGGCGGGCAACACCGATCCGAACATCGAGAGTTTCGCCGCGCGCTTCTCAGGTCACGTCGACGCGGGCGCGCGCGAGCGCTGGCTGCGCACGTCTTCGGAGTTTCCGCAGAAGCGGCTGCTCGCGGCGGGAATCGGCGATTGCTACGAACTCGGCCGCGTGTTCCGCAACGGCGAGGCAGGGCGCCGGCACAATCCCGAGTTCACGATGCTCGAGTGGTATCGCGTCGGCTGGGATCACAACCGGCTCGCCGACGAGGCCGTCGAACTCGTGCGCGCGGCGCTTGCCCTCGTCGGCAGGTCGTCGTCGCTCGAGGCGTTCTCGTACCGCAACCTCTTCGTGCAATACGTAGGCATCGACCCGTTCGCCGCGCGCAGCGAGGATCTGCACGCCGCGCTAGCGGACGTGCGTGTGGATGCGCACGGGCTGAGCCGCGACGACTGGCTCGATCTGCTGCTCACGCATCGCATCCAGCCGGCTTTCCCGCACGATCGGATCACGCTGATCCACGACTATCCGGCGACGCAGTGCGCACTGGCGAAGGTCCGTGCCGGACGATCCGCCCGTCGCGGAACGCTTCGAGTTGTATCTCGGCACGCAGGAACTCGCCAATGGCTATCACGAGTTGACCGATGCGGCCGAACAGCGCGTGCGTTTCGGGCGCGACAACGCGCGGCGGCGCGAACGCGGACTCGCCGATATGCCGGTCGACGAGCGGCTGTTGTCCGCGCTGGAACATCGGTCTGCCGGCCTGCGCAGGTGTCGCGATGGGCATCGAGCGGCTGCTCATGGCGATGCTCGCCACCGACGATATCCGCGACGTGCTCGCGTTCGGATTCAGCGAGGCCTGACGCGCAGATCGTCCCCGGTTGGTGCAGGCCCGCGCCGCTCGTGCCTCGAAAAGGCGCGAGCGGGGCCACGGTTTCCCGACGTCGGGCTTCCCGTACTGCAGGGGCAGTGGATGACCGTCCACCGCCGACAACGATCATTCGCGCCGCACGAGGTGCCAGAGATAGACCACGATCGCGACGTTGAGCACGATGGCCGCGATCTTCAGCCCGGTGACGTGGCGCGCGAGTTCCCAGACCTCGAACGGAATCAGCGAAGCCGTCGCGAAGACCGTGAGGTATTCCGCCCAGCGCTTGCCGCGCCAGAGCCCCCAGCCTTCAACCGCGAACAAGGTTGCGTAAATGCATGCGGCGACGCCGATCGCCACGAAGCGGCGCGGGCCGAAGTCGAGCAGCTGGTTCATCCAGCGGATGAAGACGCCATGGCCGGCGCGGAGCGGCAATTCGGCAATCCAGTTCGCCGTGGACTCGAGCCAGGGCGTATGCACGAATCCGAACGCCACGACCGCGACCAGCAGCAGCCCGAGCGCCTTGATGAACTTGTAGGCGGCGATATAGCGGAGCGCGGGGTGACCCTGTTTCGTCATTCGAATCCGTCCTCGATGCACGGCGAAGGAAAGTTCCGCGTCGAGCGCGGGAGCCACAGTGTACGTGGAGAGCGGGGCAAACCGGCAACCGGGACGAAGCGCGATGCGGCGATGGGGAGCCGCACGGATTTCATGGGGCGCGGATGTCCTGCGGCGCGGTCTCAGAATTCCAGGTCGAGCGCGGCGCACAGATAGTCGATCATCGGCGCAACGCCCTTGAATCCGTCGACGAGGATGCCGCGCAATTCAGTCGAGCAGGCCTCGCGGTCGCCGAACTCGCGCCACGCTGCGAAGTCTTTGCGCTTGATGTCATCGATCAGCTCGTGGTTCGGATCGTAGCCGCGCGGCGGCCGGCTCAGCGTGTCGCCGCCGATCTCGAATGCCGCGGCGAAGCGCTTGTTGTGTACGGCCTTCTTCCAGCTTGCCGGATTGTCGACGAGAAAGTCGCGCACGCGCGCGAGCGTCGGCGGCTCGGGATGCCACAGGCCGCCACCGACGAAATGCCGGCCAGGCTGGATGTGCATGTAGAACGTCGGCGCGGTGACCTGTTTCGAGCGCTCGTGATAGAGGCGTGCGCCGAGCCAGGTCTTGTACGGCGTCTTGTCGTTCGAGAAACGCGTGTCGCGGTAAATACGGAACATCGAACCGCCCTGCGTACGCGCATCAGCGCGGAAGTGCGGGCTGATTTTAGCGAGTGGTGCCGCGAGATCGCCGATCAGGCGCAGGAACGGATCGCGCAGCGTTTCCTCGAAGCGCGTCTTGTTCGCAGTGAACCACTCGCGATCGTTGTTGCGCGCGAACTCGCGCATGAGCGCGAGACTCTTCGTCGTGAAATAGGTTTCGGCCATGCTTCGCCTTTTGCAATCCGGATGCCGATCTGCGCGCGGGCGCGCGTCAGCGGAATGATACACAAAGGGACGTGCAACCTCGCGGCGAGGCGAACCTTGTCATACGTGCGCGAGCAGCCCGCTTTCCGTCGAAAGCGGACACGTGGGATGATGCCTCTTCCGTCGATATCGGAAGGATCGCATCATGTCTCGGATCGTGAAGTGCGGGCTCGTCCAGACCTCCATGGCGTGCAGGGTCGAGGAATCCATCGAGACGATACGCAGCGCCAACATCGAGAAGACGCTCGGTTTCATCGAACAGGCCGGCCGCGAAGGCGTGCAGATGCTGTGCATGCAGGAGATATTCACCGGTCCGTATTTCTGCGCCGAGCAGAACCCGCGCTGGTACGAGGCGGTCGAGCGCATTCCCGATGGGCCGACGGTGCGGCTGATGCAGGAGCAGGCGCGACGCCACGGCATGGTCATCGTCGTGCCGATCTACGAGGAGGACGAGCCCGGCGTCTACTACAACACCGCCGCGGTCATCGATGCGGACGGCAGCTACCTCGGCAAGTACCGCAAGCACCATATTCCGCACTGCCTGCCGGGATTCTGGGAGAAATTCTATTTCCGACCGGGCAATCTCGGCTATCCGGTTTTCCAGACGAAGTTCGGCAAGGTCGGCGTCTACATCTGCTACGACCGCCATTTTCCCGAAGGCGCGCGCGCGCTGGGGCTCGGCGGTGCCGAGATCGTGTTCAATCCGTCGGCGACCGTCGCCGGGTTGTCCGAATATCTGTGGAAGCTCGAACAGCCGGCGCATGCGGTCGCGAACGCCTACTTCGTCGGCGCGATAAACCGTGTCGGCACCGAGGCGCCGTGGAACATCGGCGAATTCTACGGGCAGAGCTACTTCTGCGATCCGCGGGGCAGCTTCCTCGCGACGGGTTCGCGCGACAAGAGCGAGCTCATCACGGCCGAGCTCGATTTCGACAAGATCCGCGAGGTGCGCAACATCTGGCCGTTCTATCGCGACCGGCGGCCGGATTCGTACGGTGCGCTCGTGGCGCCATAGTGCGGCGACTTGCGCTGGCATCGGTGGCTGTCCGCGAGGCAGGCGTCGTCTCCACTAGGGTTTGCCGAGTTTCAGCGTCGCCGACTGATGGTAGTTGTGACACGCGATGCAGGTCGTCGCGACCTTGTCCTTGACGTAGGCGCCGCCGTGACAGGCGCGGCAGTTGCCGATGCCCGGGATCAGCACGTCGGCAGACTCTTTCGACTTGCGCGCGTCGTGGCAGTCCTCGCATTTCACGGTCACGTGTTTCGCGTGCGTGAACTTCGCTTCGGCGTACCACACGCCCGACACGCGCACGGGCGCGACCTGCCACGCCGGATTGGCCGTGCTCGGCGCGGTGACCTTGTGGCAGAGCGCGCAGCCGGTTGCGTCCGAAGCGGTCTGGCCCGCCGTGCCTGGCGCATTGCTGCCGCCGCCGAACAGGTTGTTGGTCACCTGCGCGGTGCGGTCGCGTGCCCACGCGAGCGCTTCCGCTTTCTCCTGCTGCGACAGCGGCGGCTGGCCGGGACGGCGGCGTTCCTGCACGATCGTCGGCGCCTTCGCGTCGAGATAGCCGCCTTCGAGCGCGAACTTCGCGTAGTACTCGCTGACCTCGTAGAGGACCGCGGCGACCTTGCCATGCTGGACCTCGCGCGCGGGCGCGAGCGTGTCGAAGCCGAGCGTATGGCAGTCGTGGCACATCACCTCGAAGTCCACCGGGCGCATCTTCGCGCCGCCCGGCTCGGGCACGTGGCAACTCGGCGCAATCGAGCGTGCGATGGCCTTTCGGCGCGTTGAGGCCTTCGGCCTTCAGGTGCTTCTCGTGATTGAACTTGAGGCCGGAATTTTCCTTGAGGTTCGCGGCGACGGTCACGCGCTGCGGCGCGAACTGGCCCTTGGCATCCCAGTTCGGCAGGTTGATCTTGAACTCCGGATGCGCCTTGCCGAAGTCCTTCACGTCGTCGAAGCTGCTCGCGTTCTTCGTGTGCGCTTTCAGGTCGGCGTGGCAGTCCGCGCACAGGCGCTGATCGCGGCGCACGAGTCCGCGCAGGCCCTGGTGATCCTGGTGGCACGTGCGACATTCCGCGTTGCCGAGTTCGGGCAGGTTGAATTTGACCGGATCGGCGTGCGCCGCGGTATTCGCATGGCAGGTGAGGCACGCGTTGTCGCGCACCGTGCGGAACGCGGTCTGGTGGCACTTCGTGCAGTCCTCCGAAAAGAAGTGATGCGCGGCATCGATCGTGCCGGGATTCCAGCTCAGCGTGCTCGGCAGCAGCGGCACGCGCCGCAGCAGTTCGCCGAAGCCCGGCTTGAAATGGCCGATCATCGGCAGGATCAGGCCGAACAGCAGGATGCCCGTGAACAATAGCCACGACGGCGCGCGTTTGCGCAGCGACGTCTGCGTGAGCCGCGTCGGCTTCGAGCGTTTCTCCTTCTCGGCTTTCTGCTCGCCCTTGTCGAGCGTCGACACTTCGATACCGCCGTCGTAGTCGGCCGGTGGTGTCAGCAGCATGAGCCGCGTGTTGCCGATCTCGATCACCGCATCGACCGACGCCGTCGTCGTGTAGACGATCTCGCCGTTGACGCGTATGCCCGCGAGGATCAGCGATTCGATCTTGTATTCGCCATTCGACAACAGCGTGACGCGCGCGTGATTGAGCGCCGCGCGCAGGTCAGGCAGGAAGATCGCCTGGTCGGCCGCGCGGCCGATCGTCAGCACGTCGCCGTAATGGACGTCCTCCTCGTAGCTGATGGCGCCTTTGCCTTTCTTGAGGACTCTGCGGATGAGCCATCTCACGACCGGGCGCTCCGCTGGTGGTTCTTCCATGCCTCTCCGGCGAAAGCGAGAACGCCCTCCCACTCGTCATTCCCGCGAGCTCTTGGCGGGAATCCAGCGCCTTGGCTTTGTCTTTTGTTTTTGGAGCAGAAGCTTTCACTCGTCCTTTGGACGAGCGAGTTACCTTTCTTGCTCGTGCAAGAAAGGTAACCGAAAGAACACGCCCTTGGCATTGCGCTTTTCGGGCCAAGGCCCGAAAAGTCCGCGTCTGCGTTCCTGTGTTCCGCCGACTGCACATCCCTGTGCAGACGTCGGAATCGGCGCGATCCCTCGCGCCGCCCCTTCGGGCATCGCGGCCCGCTGCCGCCGCAACGCGAAGGGGACCCGAGAGCGTAGATCAAGAACAAGAGCCAGAGCAGCAGCTCAGAGTGGTGCTCTTTCGGCCCGCGCCACGGAGCAAATCGAAAATTCGTCTCACGACGTAGTCCAAGGATGGACGGTCGACGAAGCAAACCCGGCGCCTTCGCGGCGCCGAGCATCGCAGGGAGGGCCGGAAAACGCCCGTAGGGGCGTGCGCATGGATGCGCACGCGTCGGCTGTCTGTACATGGATGTACTGTCAGCCGACCCCGGGACAGCCGAGAAGCGCAGGGTATTCCGATTCGCAGGAAGCGAATCGGAACGTCGCGCCTGGCGCCTAGCCTTTTTGGTTACTTTTTGGGCACTGCGCCGCAGGAGCGGCGCGAACAGCGGAGCTGGCCGCGAAGCGGCGAAGGGCAGGATGCCCGTAGTCATGCCAAAAAGTAACCCGCTCTCCGCAGGCGAGTGGAAGCCCCTGCTCCTGAAATACAAAAGCAGAGCCAAGGCACTGGATTCCCGCCTTCGCGGGAATGACGAGACAGTGCCGTGCTCGCGGAATTGACGAGCAATGAGAGCGGTGCGTTCGCGGGAATGGCAATAACACAACGATTCGCTTCCCGCAGTTGTAGGGAACACAAAACGCTTACGCAAATGCAATGTCATACCGAAGTCACCAGTAAAAAAACGACGACACGATATGCCCGATCAGCGCCGCGAGCAGCGCGAACGAAACCGGCACGTGGAAGTACAGCCAGATCTCCATGATCGCCTGATACTGCATGTCGCGCGCGACCTTGCTCGCGAGGCCTTTCTTGCGCGAGACCATGTCGATGAGCTTGCGCAGCGCTTCGGTCTGCTTGTCGTTCGCATTGCTCGCGAGAAAATCGACCATCGCGAAGATCGTCGCGGTCTTGCCGCCGGAACTCTCGTCGGAGATCTGACTCTTTTTCTTCGCGCTCCTCCATGGCCTTCGTGAGCGAGGCCAGCGCGAGGTCGGAGCCGTCGCGCGCGCGCAGCTGCGACCAGACGCCGCCGCCGAGGCGAGTCCGCTCGATCGAGCGCAGCACGACGGCGTGGATCTTCGGATCGATGCCGTCGGCGAGCGCGAGCGCATTCTGGTCGATGTCTGAGATCTCCTCGAGCATCGCCTGGCGCGTCGCGCTCTCGCGGTTGCGCGTCATCAGGGTCGGATAGCGCAGGTACGCGTAGACGCCGAAGAAGCCAGAGAAGATCACGACAGCATGAGCACGAACGCGAGCGTGTGCAGGTTCCAGCCGACCTGGAACCCCGCGTGCAGCAGCACGATGAGGATCAGCGACGTGCCGAGATAGATATGCGCCGACAGCCAGCCGCGCAGCGTGCCCGCGCTGTCGAGGTAGCTGCGCTTGCGTACGCCGAACAGCATGAGCCAGACGATCAGCAGCGCGCCGATCGTGCCCAGCGTGTAGCCGAGCCATGTGCCGCCGTTCGGCGGACCGCCCGGATCGTGCCAGAGGTACGCAGTCAGCGACGCACCGGTCAGCGCGACGCAGATCCACAGGTAGCGCGACTTCGCGTAGGTCAGGATGGAATCGTGGCTGGCCATCGCGCTCAGCCGTCTTCGGGATCGAGGAACGGCTCGTACGGCTCCCGGCCGAGGTAACGATGTTTCTGTCGATGCGCATCCACATACGAGACCGCATCGCACGTCCAGACCAGTTTCGAGTTCGCCGGCAGCAGCCTTCGTGCCGCCTGATTCGTCGACACGAAGAAGGCGGTGCCGTAGCGGTCCTCCCACAACTCGTAGCGCTCGTGACCAGGAATATTCGTCATGGCCTTTCCTTCAGCGCCGGGATTGCGCATAAGCTCGGAAACTCCTCGGGGCTGATGCGGATCGCAGCGCCCGTCGGACACGAGCGCACGCACGCAGGTCCGCCGTCGATGCCCTTGCACATGTCGCACTTGACCGCCTTCTTCACCTCTCCGGCGGCGTGGTCGTGCGAGTCGTACGGCGCCTCGCCGGGGCCGCGTGCCGCGGCCGAACAGCAGCCATTGCAGCAGGCCCGGCTTCTTCGGCGGCTTGTACGCCATGTGGATCACGCCGTACGGACAGTTGCGCTCGCAGTTGCCGCAGCCGATGCAGTTGTCGGCGATGAACACCTCGCCGTTGGGAGCGCGATGGATCGCGTCGGGCGGGCAGTCCTTCATGCAGTGCGGGTGCTCGCAATGCCGGCACGAGGTCGGCACGTGCACGTTCGCGAACGTCGGCCCGGCTTCGCGGTCGAGCCGCGAGGTACCGTTGTGCGTTTCGGCGCAGGCCTTCTCGCAGTTGTCGCAGCGCACGCAGAGCGATTCGTCGATCAGCAGGATGTCGGTGGCTTCGCCCGCGCCCTGCGCGACGAGGAACGAGATGATGTCGCCGCCGTTCGACAGCGCCTGCATCGCGAGATTCGCGGTCGTGCGCTGGCGGTATTCCGCCTGCAGCCGCAGCTTGAGCATCGGGATGCGCGAGACGAGCTTCTTGAACGCTCGCCGTCGAGGCGGATCGTTTCGCGTCGCGATCGCGGCCTTCGCGGTCGCGGAGCGCTTCGCTTCGCCGAGCAGCGCCATCTCGCCGACGTAGTTGCCGGCGGCGACGTAGCTCAGCACGACATCCTTGCCGCCGATGTTGCGCGAGATCGTCAGCGAGCCGATGCGCACCAGGTGCAGGCAGTCGCCGGCCTCGCCTTCGTTGAACAGCACGTCGCCGGCCTGGAATTTCTGCAGCTTCGACGTCTGCGACGATATCGGCGAGCTGGTTCGCATCGGCCTCTGGCGCGAAGCGCGACTGGATCGCGCGCATGACGAACACCTCGTCGATCTCGCGCTTGACGCCTTCGACCGAATTGATCAGGCGGTTCATCGAGCGCCGCGGCGTCTCGATCAGCACGCAGTTCGCGCCGGCGACGACCGTCGCCGAGCGGCGCCGGCCCGAGATCAGGCTCATCTCGCCGAAGAATTCGCCCTTGCGCAGCGTGACGCGCTGTTTTCGCTGCCTCGTCGAGGATCACGTGCACGTCGCCTTCGACGATGCTGAAGAAGCTGTTCGTGTAGTCGTTGCGCTCGAAGATCCTGTCGCCGGCCTTCGGCGTGCGCATCTCCGAATCGAGCATGAATTCGCGCAACTGCAGCGGCGTGATGTGCGCGAGCAGGCGCACGTTCTTCTGCACGCGCGTGCAGCGCCTCGTCGACGCTGCGGAAGCCCGGCATGGCGACGAACTTCGCCTTGAGCAGCGGTTCGTCGGCCGGCTCGACCTTGCCGCCGAGGATGTATTCGATGACCTCGTAGCCCTGGTTCATCGCCTGCTTGATCAGCGGATAGCCGCCGAGCGCGCCGACGATGTAGAGGCCCTTGCACGTTGGATTCGTACTGCGAGCTGATCGCCGGCACGGAGGCCGGATCCTTGTTCGGAAACGTCGACGCCGCAGCCTTCGACGAAGCCGCGCGGCGCGGTCGCGCCGAGGCGCGCGATGACACGGTCGATGCAGGATCTGCGCCTTGCCGTTCTTCGTCGCCAGGATCATGCGGCCTTTCTTGCGGCCGACCGTCAGCGCGTCGACGCGCTCGGGCGCCGAGTCGTAGTAGCACTCGATGACGCCGTCCTCGATCGCCTTGAGAATCGCCTGTCTCGTTGCCTTTCTTCGCGCGGCCGAATTCGTCCTTGCGGTTGACGATGACGACGTTGTTCTGCTTCGACGAGCGCGACCGCATTCTCGATCGCGGCGTCGCCGGCGCCGACGACGACGATCGTCTCGCCCTCGTATTCGTCGGGATCGTCGAGCTGGTACTGGACGAACGGCAGGTCTTCGCCGGGGCAGCCGAGCTTGCGGATGTTGCCCTGCAGGCCGATGCCCATGACGACGAAATCGGCCTCGATCGTCTGCGCCGTTCGCGCACTTGAGCTCGAAGCCGGCGCCGGCCTTCTTGATCGAGCTGACTTCGTGCTTGTATTTGACGTTGATCTTGAGGCTGCTTCGCCGCCTCGTCCCAGCCGCCGAGAATCGTCTCGCGCGAACTCGCGGCCTTAAACGGCACCGGCGAGCGCAGAGGCAGGATGCCGGGCTCGTCCATCACGAACTTGCCCTTCTGGTAGCGGTAGATCGTGTTCGACAGGTGATCTTCGGCTTCGAGCAGCACGTGCGACTCGCCGCGCTCGGCCGCGCGCGCCGCGGCGGAGATGCCGCCCGGGCCCGAACCGACTATCGCGATCTTGAAGCGCTCCGCCATGTCCGTCTCCCGACCTTGGCCTTGCTGTCAGCGCATGCAGTGTCCACGGCTCGCCGAGCGGGCCGTTCGCTGCGCACCTGTTCGCATCCTGCCTACGATGCCACGATTCATTGCAGCACGATCACTTCAGCACCGTCGCTGCAGCGCAATCATAGCAACTCGCGCCATCGCGGCGCGGGTGTCCGATCACGCCGCGATTGTGACCCGTGGCCGCAGCAATCTGCGAAGATGCGCACGGTCGATACCAGTCTGCCCGAGAACCGCATGAGCCGCAGCCCTGAACAGTTTACGACGGTAGCCTCGTGCGTCGATCGCCTCTTCGCGCATTGCGGCGCCGAACTGCGCGTCGCCGCGCCGCTCGGGCTCGGCAAGCCGAACGTCCTCATCAATGCGCTGTACGAGCGCGTCGCGGGCGATGCTTCACTGCGGCTGGACCTGTACACGGCGTTGTCGCTCGCCGTGCCGAAGGCGAAGACCGATCTCGAGCGGCGCTTCCTCGGGCCGTTCCTCGCGCGCCATTTCGGCGCGGACTACCCCGATCTCGCCTACGTGGCCGCGCAGAAGGACGAAAGGCTGCCCGCAAACATCCGCGTGCAGGAGTTCTATCTGATGTCAGGAGCGATGCTCGGCGTCGAGTCGGCGCAGCGCAACTACGCGAGCATGAACTACACGCACGTCGCGCGCGATCTCGTCGATCGCCGCATCAATCTCGTCGTCCAGCTGATCGCGGCACGTGAAGAGGCGGGCGAGATCCGCTACAGCCTCGCGTGCAATCCCGACGTGACCGCCGACCTGCTCGACCAGATGCAGCGAAGCCGGTGTCGAACGCCCGTACGTTATCGGCGTCGTCCACCCCGATCTGCCGTTCGTCGGCAACGAAGCCGAAGTAGGTGCCGATTTCTTCGACGGATTGTTGTTCGATCAGCGCTGCCGTCACCGCCTGTTCGCATTGCCGCGCGAACCGGTCGACGCGGTCGAGTTCGCGATCGGCCTGCACGCGAGCACGCTCGTGCGCGACGGTGGCACGCTGCAGATCGGCATCGGCGCGTTGTCCGACGCGCTCGTGCATGCGCTGTTGTTGCGCCAGCGCGACAACGGGGCGTACCGCGAGGCGCTCGCCTGCCGTGGGCTCGGACGCGGCGGAGCCGGGCACTCTCGCGGCGCGCATCGGCGGCCTCGAATCGTTGCGGCGCGGCCTTTACGGCGCGAGCGAGATGGTCATGGACGGCTTCATGCATCTTGCGCGCGCCGGCATCCTCTCGCGCCGCATCTACGACGACATCGGGATCGAGCGCGCGCTCGCCGACGGCAACATCGAGGACGACGAACTGCACGCGCACGCCGCCGACGCACTGCACGCGGCCGGCGCGCTGCCGGACGTCGTCGACGAACGCGAACTGGCCCGCCTGACGTCGCTTCGGGCTGATCCCGGACGGAACGCGTCTCGCGCTCGGCCTTCTGCGCCTGCCGGACGGCACAGCGCTCGGCTCGGATCTGACCGGCGGCCGAGACGCGCGCGCAGTGGAATCGCGTCCTCGCGGGCAGGCGCCTGCGCGGCGGGCGCTACCTGCGCGGGGCGTTCTATCTCGGTTCGACCGAATTCTACGACTGGCTGCGCGGGCTGAGTGGCGACGAGTTCGACGGCCTGTCGATGACGCGCGTGTCGGACATCAACCAGCTCTACGGCGGCCACGAGCAGCTCGACGCGCTGCAGCGCCGCGACGCGCGCTTCTTCAATACCTGCATGATGGCGACTGTGCTCGGCGCGGCCGTGTCCGACGCGCTCGAAAGCGGCCAGGTCGTCAGTGGCGTCGGCGGCCAGTACAACTTCGTCGCGATGGCGCACGCGCTCGCCGGCGGTCGTTCGGTGCTGATGCTGCGCAGTACGCGCATGCACAAGGGGCGGCGCCAGTCGAACATCCTGTGGAACTACGGCCATACGACGATTCCCCGGCACCTGCGCGACATCTACGTGACCGAATACGGCACCGCCGATCTGCGCGGCAAGTCGGACGAGGACTGCATCATCGCGATGCTGGCGATTGCCGACGCGCAATTCCAGGACGAGCTCGCCGAGCGCGCCAAATCGGCCGGCAAGCTGCGTCGCGACTTCATCATTCCGCTGAAATGGAGAGAAAATAACGAGCAAAAACTTAAGCTTGCATTGACTTCCTCATCCATGCAGGCACTCTTCCCGCGGTTTCCGTTCGGCAGCGATTTCAGCGAAGTCGAGCTAAAACTGCTGCCGGCGTTGGGGCGGCTGAAGGCCGCATCGGAGACGCGATTCGGCTTGGCAAACCTCTTGCTTAAGTCCTTGGTGAAGAAGCTGAAGATCGACGACGAGACAGGTGCCTTGCTCGCGCGTCTGGATCTGCAGCAACCACGTACCCTGCTTGAGCGCATCACGCGACGGGTGATTCTCGCGACGATGAACTGAGTTGCGCTCGAGGTACGTGGCAACCGCAGCGTAGCGAAGGTTCCAAGGTCATGAACAAGCAATTCGAACGACTCCAAAGCCTGCTGCCCGAGCGCGCCGATCATGGCGCGAACGCCTGGTACCAGAACGCGAAGGCGCTGCGCGAGTGGCTCGCCAATCTGCCGCTGGCGAACCAGAACCTGACTGCGCAGCAGCTGCTTGGCGTGCTGCGCGAAATGAACGAGGCGCGCGTCGATCCGCTGCGCCGTGTCGAAGCACTCGAGATGTTGCGGCGTCCAGTCTACGACGTCGTTCAGCGTCTCGGTACGCAGCTGCTGAGCGATTCCTTCCCGATGCCCGAAGCACGCATGCGCGTGAGCGACACGATCCTCGAATTCGAACGCGAGCTGACGACCGGCTACATCGCGGTCGCGTGCGGCATCTGCGCGCCGAACGGCACGGTACCATTCCTGCGCGGCAAGACGGTCGCGCTCGCGTTGACGCGAGCGATCCAGCACCAGTCGGCGCGGCTCTGGATCGCCTACCAGACCCATTGCGTGCCGCAAGTCGGCGTGTGGCAGAGCCTGCACGACCTCTTTCTGCTCGCCGTTTCGCTGCGCTGTGACGAGAAGGCGGAGGATGACCCGCTGCCCGGGGGCGCGAAGATCAATGCGCGCACCGCGTACATGCAGGCACTCCTGCACGCGTTCGCAAAGCCCTACCATTTCATCCAGAAAGAGAACGCCGAGTTGCGCGCCGCGCTGCCCGTGCTCGTGTCGCTGTGCGCGCTCCGCCCGGGCTACGCGCCCGAAGGCGCGATTGCGGTTTGCACCGACGGCGACGCGTCGCCGCCGGGGCCGGTGCGCGGGCGCCATGTTGCGGTCGAATCGCTCTGGCAGCTCGACGTGAGCGCGCTGCTGAGTACCTTCGACAACGAGTTCGAGCGCCGTGCTACCGATGCGATCAGCGTGTGTGTCTCCTCGCCGGCGGGCAAGGCGGAGCTGTCGGTGGAGATGGTCGAGCGCCTGTCGAAAACCTGGCGCGGGCGCCGCGAGCGCGCCTACCCGCGCACGTCGGACGTGGCGCCGATGGACGCCGTCATCGGTTTGCAGGCGGTCCATTACGTCCTCGCGGGCGAGGTCGATTTCGATACGTTCCACAATCGCACACGCGCGGTGGACGACGCAGGCGACGACCGCAACGCGATTTTCGCCCAGGCTGGCGTAACGGTCGTGCCTGCGCACGCGCGCGTCGTCGACCGCAGCATCGGCGGATTCCGCCTGCGTTTCGACAGCAACGAGGACATCCGCGCGCGCGTCGGCGAAGTCGTCGCGCTCGCGCCGAGCGGCGCTGCGACGCGCATCTGGACCGTCGGCATGCTGCGCTGGCTGCGTGTCGATGCGTTCGGCACCGTTGAGGTCGGCATCGAAACGCTGAGCCACGACGCGCGCGCCGTCAGCATCTCGAGCCTCGACATCCGCGGCATGGCGCGTCCCCCAATGCGCGGCATCTTCGTCGTGCCGAGCAAGGCGGACGACGGCAAGCTCGATCCGTACGTCCTCGTGCCGCTGCTGTTCGGACGCGACGCGATCGCCGTCGAGATGAGCAGCATTGAGCCGGCCGCACGTGAAGGCGCGCGGACCGAGAAAGTTTCCGACATGCGCATCCGGCCGAACGGCGGCGTCTATTTCGCGGTTGTCCTGCCCGCGCACGGCGCCGACGCGACCGACGCTGCCAACGACGCGGCGCTGGCGCGGCTCGTGACGTTCCCGCAACGCATGGGTTGACCCCTGATCGATTGACACCTGGGGCATGCCCGCCGGCCGCGATTAGCTGGTATACATCGCGATTGAGTAAACTTCGCGCCTGTAGATGCAGGCGCGACATTCCATGAGCAGACTCGACCAGATCGGCACGGCCGCCAGACGCACCACAGTCGGCGTGACCGTGGGCGGCGTGCGCGTCGGCGGCGATGCGCCGATCGTCGTGCAGTCGATGACGAATACCGACACGGCGGATGTCGCCGCGACGACGAAACAGGTCGCCGAGCTCGCGCGCGCCGGCTCCGAACTCGTACGCATCACGGTCAACACGCCCGAGGCCGCCGCTGCGGTGCCGAAGATCCGCGAACGCCTCGACATGATGGGCGGTCGGCGTGCCGCTGATCGGCGATTTCCACTACAACGGCCACCAGCTGCTGACCGCCGAACCGGCCTGCGCCGAGGCGCTCGCGAAGTACCGCATCAATCCGGGCAATGTCGGCTTCGGCAGGAAACGCGACACGCAGTTCTCGACGATCATCGAGATCGCGCTGCGCCACGCCAAGCCCGTGCGCATCGGCGTCAACTGGGGCTCGCTCGACCAGTCCATGGTCGCGGCGCTGATGGACGAGAACCACGCGCGCGCCGAGCCGTGGGACGCCGCGCACGTGGCGCGCGAGGCGCTGATCCGCTCGGCGCTCGATTCGGCCGCGCGCGCCGAGGAACTCGGCATGACGCGTGATCGTATCATCCTGTCGTGCAAGGTCTCCGGCGTGCAGGAACTGATCTCGGTCTATCGCGATCTCGCGGCGCGCTGCGACTACGCGCTGCATCTGGGCCTGACCGAAGCCGGCATGGGCAGCAAGGGCATCGTCGCCTCGAGCGCGGCACTCGCGGTGCTGCTGCAGGAAGGCATCGGCGACACGATCCGCATCTCGCTGACGCCCGAGCCGCAGCGAATCGCGCACGCGCGAAGTCATCGTCGCGCAGGAGTTGCTGCAGACGATGGGTCTGCGCGCGTTCACGCCGCTCGTCACGGCATGTCCGGGCTGCGGACGCACGACGTCGGTGCTCTTCCAGGAACTCGCGAAGACGGTGCAGGAACATGTGCGCGCGAAGATGCCCGAGTGGCGCATCAAGTACGACGGCGTCGAGAACCTCACGCTCGCGGTCATGGGCTGCGTCGTCAACGGTCCGGGCGAATCGAAACACGCGAACATCGGCATCTCGCTGCCGGGCACGGGCGAGGCGCCCGCAGCGCCCGTGTTCATCGACGGCGCAAAGGCGATGACCCTGCGCGGCGACCACATCGCGCAGGAGTTCGTCGGCATCGTCGAGGACTACGTCGCGCGCAAGTTCACGCCGCGCAGCGTGGCCTGACACTCGAAAATCCCGTCGGTCCTGAGGGATCGCCGCTCGTGGTTCGATACCTCACCACGAACGGAAAAAAAGTTCGGCATTGCCGCTCGTGGCTCACCACACTGGGAAAGTATTTTTCGATTCCCGTTCGCCCTGAGGTATCGAAGGCGGTCCAAATACCGCAACTACTCTTCGAATTCCGTCTTGCCTGCGATCTCGCAGCGCGCGACCGGCTCCGCGAAGCGAACGTCCTTGCGCGCGATCCAGCACTCGTCGTACACCGAGCAGTAGCAGATCTCGATCTGGAAGCGTTCCTGTGCGTCGTGGAATGCGTTGGCCGTTGCGGTTTCGTCGAGCTTGATCATCTCGACCGTGGTTTCGCGATTGAGGCTCGGCGGCAGCACCATGCCGTTGATCGACGATTGCGCCGCGTGGAACGGCACGCCGGGTCGCAGCACATTCAAGATGTCGCGCCATGTCCTGTAGGGTTTTCCGTCGAGGCTGATCACGACCGACTCGATCTTCGCCGGCCCGACGCCGTTGTTGTCGACGCGCCAGGTGAACGACTCCTGGCCCTGCCGGTGGATGTCGTTCTCGGCGATGCTGAGATACGGCCATACGCTCGCGCGCGACTGCTTCTGCATCAGCTCGGTCTGCGCCTGCATGAGGCGCGTCTGGTAGATGCTCGTGACGAGCGCCAGCAGGCTGAACGCCAGCGCGGACACCGTGCCGATCTGCGTGAACTGCGAACGCTCCCTCGCGCGCGCCGCGGCGCGGTCGCCCTGCATTTCGCCTTGCGTGTCGTTCTCTGCTCATGCCGCGCTCGAAGGAATATCGAAGAAATGCCCGGGCGAAATGTACCGCACACGCTCGCGCGGCTGCCAGCCGGCGGCGCTAGGTCGCCTGCCCGGATTCGCTCGCCGCAACGAGCGGATCGCTGGCCGTGCGACGTGCGAGCATCGCCTCGCGGCGTGCGATGTAGAGATTCGAGCCGATGATGATGCCCGCGCCGATCGCCGTGCCCGCGTCGAGCGCCTGGCCGAACACGAAGAATGCGACGACCGCGACGATTGGCAGCTGGACGAAATTGATCGGGATCAGGGCCGACACGTCGCCAGCCTGGTATGCGCGCGTCATGAACACCTGGCCGAGCGTCGCGAGAAGGCCGGTCAGCACGACCCAGAACCAGCCGGTCGCATCGGGCCAGGTCCAGAAGAACAGCGCCGGTATCAGCGACAGCGGCGTCATGATGAGGCTCATGTAGATGACGACGGCATCGGCGGGCTCGGTGCGCGACAGGAACTTGATGCTGATGTACGACCCCGCGGCGATCGCCGCGCCAGCGAGCGCAATGAGCATGTCGAAGGAATCGCGCTCGATCAGCTCGGTCGTCGCGCCGGGACGCATGATCACGATGACACCGACGAATCCGATCGCGACCGCGGTCCAGCGCCGCGCGCGCACGATCTCGCCGAGCAGGAACACCGCGCCTATCGTGACGAACAGCGGCGTCGAATAGGAAATCGAGACGGCGGTCGCGAGCGGCAGGTGCGCGACCGCCCAGAAGCTGCACAGCATCGCCAGCGTGCCGAATACACTGCGCAGCAGGTACAGGCTGAAGTGGGCAGTGCGCAGCAATGCGAAGCCGGGCTTGACCAGCAGCGGCAGCGAGAAAACGAGACCGAACAGGCTGCGGAAGAAGCCTGCCTCGAACGCGCTCACGTGAGCGGTCGCGAGGCGCAGCGTGACCGCCATGAAGGCGAACAGCACCGCACTCGTCGCCATCAGTGCCGGGGCGTAGAACGCGGAGCGGAGGGGAGTCTGCAGCGAGGTCGCGGGAGACGTTGCGGCCGCGGGTGGAGCGGCTGCCGAAGCGGTTTGCATGCCCTATTGTAGTCGAACCGGCGCGTCCGGCCCCTGCCACTCGCGCCGTTTATGATGGAGCCACCTGCATGTACCATCGCCTGTCACCTGGGGGAGACGATATGCGCCGCAACTGCTTTTCACGCCTCGATCTCATCGCGGGCATCCTTGTCGCGACCGTTCGTAGCGGACGCACCCGCTTCCCGCACGTTCGCGTTGCGCGCGCGCTGGCTGCGAGCGTGCTCGTCGCCATTGCAGTGGTCGGATCGGATGCAGCGTGGGCCGGGCCGCTGCCGGCGGCGAATGACAAGTCGTCCGTGCAGACCGCGCCGCCGCGCGGCGAAGGCGACGGTCCGTACACCCAGCTGATCCTGCGCGGCGTGATCGTGATCGACGGCACCGGCGCGCCGGCGTACGGACCCGCCGACGTCGTCATCGAAGGCAACCGCATCGTGCAGGTCGAGGCGGTCGGCAATCCGGGTGCGCCGATAAAGGCCAGCAAGCGGCCGAAGCTCAAGCAGGGCGGCAGGGAAATCGATCTCGCGGGCCAATACGTGATGCCCGGCATCATCGACATGCACGGGCATATCGGCGGCGGCGAACAGGGCGTGCCGGCCGAATACGTCTACAAGCTGTGGATGGGCAACGGCATCACGACGGTGCGCGAACCGGGCTGCCTCAACGGCGTCGACTGGTGCCTCGGCGAATACCGCCGCAGTCTCGCCAATGCGATCACCGCGCCGCGCATTTTCCCGTACGCGGTGTTCGGCGCGGGCCGCGAAGCGCCGATGACGACGCCGGAAGAGGGGCGCCAGTGGGTGCGCGACATGAAGGCCAAGGGCATCCTCGGCATGAAATGCTTCGGCTACCGGCCCGACGTGCTCGAGGCGGCGTTCGACGAGCTGAAGAAGCAGGGCATGCGCAGCGCGTGTCACCACTCGCAGACCGATGTCGCGCGCGTCAACGCGCTGACGACCGCGCGCTGGGGCCTCACGTCGATGGAACACTGGTACGGCCTGCCCGAGGCGCTGTTCGACGACCGCACCGTGCAGAACTATCCGCCCGCGTACAACTACAACAACGAGGCGGACCGCTTCGGCCAGGCCGGCCGCCTCTGGGCGCAGGCGGCGCAGAAGGGCAGCGACAAGTACGAGGCCGTGATCGCGGAACTGCTCAAGCTCGACTTCACGATCGATCCGACGTTCACGATCTACGCCGCATCGCGCGATCTCATGCGTGCGCGCCGCGCCGACTGGCACGACGAGTACACGTTGCCGCAGCTCTGGGACTACTTCACGCCGAACCGCGATCACCACGGCAGTTTCTTCTTCGACTGGGGCACCGAAGACGAAGTCGCGCTGGCGAGCGAACTACACGCGCTGGATGGCGTTCGTCAACGACTACAAGAATCGCGGCGGCAGGGTTACGGTCGGCTCCGACTCGGGCTTCATCTACCAGATCTACGGCTTCGGCACGATCCAGGAACTCGAACTGCTGCGCGAGGCGGGCTTCCATCCGCTCGAAGTGATCCGCTCGGCGACGCTCTACGGCGCGCAGGCGCTGGGCGAGCAGAATCGCCTGGGCTCGGTCGAACCGGGCAAGCTCGCCGACCTCGTCGTGCTCGAGGAGAACCCGCTCGCGAATCTCAAGGTGCTCTACGGCACGGGCCATATCCGCCTCGGCGCCGATGGCAAGACGCAGCGCGTCGGCGGCGTCAAGTACACGATCAAGGACGGTATCGTCTACGACGCGAAGAAGCTGCTTGCCGACGTGCGCAAGATGGTGGCGGACGAAAAGGCGAAGCGCGGCATCAGCGTGTTGCCGCAGCCGTAAGGGCCTGTCGCCGACCCGCCTTCTCGTTTTCACGCGAATTGGTTAGGCTGGTGCTCCCGCTGCTGCCGTCTATCCCGTGACCGAATTCTTCGTCGCCATTCCCGCCCGCTACGCGTCGACGCGCCTGCCGGGCAAGCCGCTGCTGCCGCTCGGGGGCGAGCCGATGATCCGTCACGTCGTGCGTCGGGCGCTGGCCGCCGGCGCGGCGCATGTCGCCGTCGCGACGGACGACGAGCGCATCGCGAGCGCGCTGGCGCACAGCGGCGCGACGGTCGTGATGACGCGTGCCGATCACGCTTCGGGCAGCGACCGTCTCGCCGAGTGCGCGACGATCCTCGGCTGGCGCGACGACGCGATCGTCGTCAATCTGCAGGGCGACGAGCCGCTGGCGCCAGCGAGCGGCATCCGTGCGGTCGCTGACGCGCTTGCGACGAGCGGCGCGCCGATGGCGACGCTCGCGACGCCGATCGTCGACGCGGCCGAGTTTTTCAATCCGAACTGCGTCAAGGTCGTCCGCGGGGTTGATGACACGCGCGCTGTATTTTTCGCGCGCGCCCGTGCCGTGGCCGCGGGACGCGTTCGCCATGCTCGGCAGCGACGCCGGAGCCGCGAGCTGGGTGCAGCTGCCGCCCGGCGTCGAATTCCTTCGCCACATCGGCATCTACGCGTATCGGGCGGGTTTTCTGCGCAAGTTCGCGACGCTGGCGCCAACCCAGCTCGAGCGGACCGAGTCGCTCGAACAATTGCGCGCCCTCGAACACGGCTACCGCATCGCCGTGCGCCTCGCGCCCGAGCCGTTTCCGCCGGGTGTCGATACGCCCGCGGACTTCGATCACGTCGAGGCGCTGCTCGCCGCGCGATGACGAAGCGCACGCAAAGCATCCTGTTCGTCTGCATGGGCAACATCTGCCGCTCGCCGGTGGTCGAGGCCGTCGCGCGCACGCGTTTCGCGCGCGCGGGCTTCGACATCGACGTCGATTCCGCGGGCACCGAGGACTACCACACCGGCGAACGCCCCGATTCGCGATCGCTCGCGAGCGCGCGGGCGCGTGGCTATGACGCGTCGATGCACCGCGCGCGCCAGGTCGCCGCCGCGGATTTCGAGCGCTTCGACCGCCTGCTCGTGATGGATCGCACGAACCTGCGCGCGCTGCTTGCGATGGCGCCGGGCGAAGGACATGACCGCGTCGCGATGTTCCTGCACGAGGCGGGGTTGGCGACGCCGGCGGACGTGCCCGATCCGTACTACGGCCACGCCGCGGACTTCGAGCGCGTGATCGATCTCGCGGAGCAGGGCGTCGACGGCTTGATCGCGCGCTTTCGCGACGCATATCCGAAGCGATGAGCGAGTCCGCACAAACTCCCGGCGAACCGGCGGTGCCGTTCGACGGCAAGGCGTTCGTGAGCACCCTGACCGGGTCGCCCGGCGTCTACCGCATGTTCGACGCGGGCGGCGAACCGCTCTACATCGGCAAGGCCGGCAATCTCAGGAAACGCGTCGGCAGCTATTTCCTCAAGCCGAAGCTCGATCCGCGCCTCGCGAGCATGATCTCGCAGATCGCGCGCATCGAGACGACGCTCACGCGCACGGAAGGCGAGGCGCTGCTGCTCGAGGCGCAGCTGATCAAGTCGCTGAAGCCGCGCTACAACATCCTGCTGCGCGACGACAAGAGTTATCCGTACATCTATCTGTCGGCCGCCGTCGACGGTGCCGACGACGTCGACAGGATCCCGCCGGGCCGCTTTCCGCGCATGGCGTTTCATCGTGGCGCGAAGTCCGGCAAGGGCAGCTATTTCGGCCCGTTTCCGAGCGCGTGGGCCGTGCGCGAGAGCCTCAACCACATGCAGAAGCTGTTCCTCGTGCGCCAGTGCGAGGACAACTATTTCCGCAACCGTTCGCGACCGTGCCTGCAGTATCAGATCCGCCGCTGCAGCGCGCCCTGCGTCGGCTTCATCGGCGTCGACGAGTATCGCGACAGCGTGCGCCATGCGGCGATGTTCCTCGATGGCAAGAGCGAAGTGGTGACCGACGAGCTCGTCGCCTCGATGGAACGCGCGAGCAAGGCGCTCGAATTCGAGCGCGCGGCGCGCGTGCGCGATCAGATCGCGACGCTCAAGAAGCTGCTCGCGAAGAATTACGTGCAGGGCGCGAGCGCCGATCTCGATGCGATCGCCTGCCGCATCGCGGGTGGCATCGCATGTGTCTCGGTCATGTATTTCCGCAATGGCGTCAACCTGGGTTCGCGCGATTTCTTCCCGAAGCTGCCCGATTCGAGAAAGGATTCCGAGACGAGCCAGGCCGATATCCTCACTTCGTTCATCGCGCAGTACTACCTCGACAAGCCGGTGCCGCGCGAATTGATCGTCGAACATCAGCTCGAAGACGCCGCGCTGCTGGCCGAAGTGTTCGGCGCGCAGAGCGGCCACAGCGTCGAGATCAAGCACAGCGTGCGCTCCGAGCGCGCGCGCTTCCTCGAACTCGCGGGCAAGAACGCCGAGGCGGCGCTCGCGGCGCGGCTCGCAAGCAACGAGACGCAGCGCGACCGCTTCGAGGCGCTGCGCGACCTGCTCGCGCTCGACGAGTTGCCGCGCCGGCTCGAATGCTTCGACATCAGCCACACGATGGGCGAGGCGACCGTCGCGTCGTGCGTCGTGTTCGGCCCCGACGGCCCCGAGAAGTCGCAATACCGGCGCTACAACATCGCCGGCATCGAGCCGGGTGACGACTATGCCGCGATGAAGCAGGCGCTCGAGCGCCGCTTCCGTCGCGCCGCGCCCGACGTCGACGTCAAGTCCGCTGACGAGGAGGCCGCGCATGCGCCCGGCACCGATATCGTCAGCATCGATATCGATGGTGCGAAGGCAGCGGCGACCAGGGCGACGGAGCCCGCGAATCTGCCCGACGTGCTGCTGATCGACGGCGGCAAGGGACAAGTGCAGCAGGCGATCGACGTGCTCGCCGATCTCGCGATCCGCGACGTGCTCGTCGTCGGTGTCGCCAAGGGCGTCGAACGACGTGCAGGCCACGAGACGCTGATCCTCGGCGCCAGCGGCAAGAGCCTGTGGCCAGGGCCCGACTCGCCGGCGCTGCATCTGGTCCAGGCGGTGCGCGACGAGGCCCATCGCTTCGCGATCACGGGACATCGCGCGCGCCGGCAGAAGGCGCGCGAGACGAGCCGCCTCGAGGACATCGCCGGCATCGGCGCCAAACGCCGGACTGCGTTGCTGAAGCATTTCGGCGGGCTCGCCGGCGTCGTCAACGCGGGCGTCGAGGAGATTGCCAAGGTCAAGGGGGTCAGCCGCGACCTTGCCGAACGCATCTACGCGCTATTCCACGGTTGAACTCGGGCTGCCCGCCTGTGTCACACTTCACGACACACGTGCTTTCATGCGCCGCGCCGGGTAGCGATTTCCGCGGATCGGCACCGTAGCGGGTGAACGGCGTGGCGTGCCGAGACGGTGTGGTTCCAGGCGGAAGATCGAGGTCCACGACGAACGATACATCGATGAAGCATCGACCTGGCCGACCGTCCTCACGCTGTTCCGCATCGGCCTGCTGCCGGTGATGGTCGTCGTGTTCTACGCCCCGTTCGCAGGAGCGAATGTCGCGGCGGCACTGATCTTCCTCATGGCGGCCCTGACGGACTGGCTCGACGGCTACATCGCCCGCAAGTTCGACATGTGGTCTGCGTTCGGCGCGTTCCTCGATCCTGTCGCCGACAAGCTCATGGTCGCGGTGACGCTGTTCCTGCTCGTGCAGGAGAATCCGACCCCGTTGCTGGCTGTCACGAGCGCCGTGATCGTCGGCCGCGAGATCACGATTTCCGCGCTGCGCGAATGGATGGCCGAGATCGGCGAGCGCACGCGCGTCAACGTGGCCACGCTCGGCAAGGTGAAGACGGTCATGCAGATCGTCGCGATCGAAGTACTGCTCTACCAGCACGATCTCGAAGGCCTGCGCCTGTTCCACGTCGGCGAGATGATTCTCGTGCTCGCCGCGGCGCTGACGATCTGGTCGGCGATCGTGTACCTGCGTGCGGCGTGGCCGGCGTTGCGCGACAGGCGCTGAGACGATCCGGTTTTCTGCTTCGTCATAGGTCGATCGGCAGGGTGCAGTGTCGGCAGCAACCCAACCCGGTTGGCAGCCTCATCCGGAGCGTCAGGCAAGCATGTCCGTAGTGGTCGAAATCGTTGCTGCGCACCGCGCCGAGCAGGTGGCCATCGCACGACAACTGTTTCGCGAATACGCCGATGCGATCGGCGTTGACCTCGAGTATCAGGGGTTCACCCGGGAGCTGGCTGCGCTGCCGTCGCCGTATGCGCCGCCGCATGGCGCGTTGCTCGTCGCCCAAGTCGGCACCGATGTTGCCGGCTGCGTCGCGCTCAGGCGCCTGGACGACAATGCCGGCGAGATGAAACGACTGTACGTTCGTCCGGCGTTTCGCGGCCTCGGCATTGCAGAGCGTCTGATCGCGGGCGTCAGTCGTCGCCGCGCGTGGCGCGGACTACCGCGAGCTCAGGCTCGACACGCTGGCGGACATGCTCTCGGCCCAGTCGCTCTATCGCAAGCTGGGGTTCGTCGAGATTCCGCCGTACAACGAAGCGCATTTGCCCGGCACCCGGTTCTATACGCTGTGGTTGGCCCAGGCTGCCGAGTCTTCTGCGACGCCTCGCAGCAAGGAAGAAATGCAGAATTGAGCCGCGCGATGCGGCGCTCGTCCCGGACGTGTCACAAATTCAAAGCCTCGCCAATTTCGCTGCTCGTAAGGACGTAAAGACGTCCAGAATTGGCAGCGCGGCTTGTCGAAGTGGACGGATGCAAAGTACTGTCGGCGAGTAGGGGTTCGGGGGAATTCGTCGCGCAGAGGCAGCCAGTTTGGAACAATCGTAGTGGTACGATGTGCCAACCGCTCTCGGCCCAGGGGGAAGATCATGAATGCATCGCGTTCGCTCGCCATCGCCATCCATGCTGCTCTGTTGTTGGCTGCAACTGCCGAGGTAAACGCCACGTCGGGAGTGCCTCTCGTCTACACGCCGATCACTCCTTGCCGGATCATTGACACCAGGTCCATCGGAAGCCTCAGCGCTACGACGCCCTACCCGTTCGGCGCCATCGACCCAGCGCCGTCCTTACAGGGCGGTAACTTGGCGGGCTGCGGTATTCCGTCCGGTGGCAGTGTAGTCGCGATCGGCGCCAACGTTTTCATGCTCAACCCGTCAGCAACGGGCAGCTTGCGTGCATGGAGAGCGGGAGTGCCGATTCCCACTGCCGCCATCGGCGTGTTCGACAGGTCGTCACTCGGAGAGGTCAGCCTCGCCGGCACGTTTGCAAATATTCAGGTCGATTCGACAACTGGTCAATTCGACTTGTGGTCAGACAGCGGGTCACTGGACGTCGTGGTGGACGTCTCCGGTTACTGGACCGCTCTCCCAGCGGGTTTGGGACCGACCGGCGCGACCGGCGCACCGGGCGTCACGGGTGCGACTGGATCGACTGGGCCGGTCGGCGCAACGGGAGCAGCGGGCGCGACCGGCGCATCGGGCGTCACTGGTGCGACTGGATCGACTGGTCCGGTCGGCGCAACGGGCGCTACAGGCGCAACGGGGCCAACGGGCGCGACAGGCGCAGCGAGCAGTGTCGCCGGGCCCACCGGACCGACAGGTTCTGTTGGATCAATCGGCCCGACAGGCGCGACCGGTTCGACGGGTGCTACGGGTGCCACCGGTCCCATAAGCACGGTGCCGGGGCCGACCGGGCCGACGGGACCGGCCGCCGGGGGAAGCTTTTTTCACAACACGGCCTTGAATGGCGGCGCCGGTGCCGGAGAGGGGGTCCCTGTCTGGCTAACGCAGTCGGGAATCAGCCAAAGTGAAACCAACGCGACCTATCTCGCCTCGGCCGCTTGCTCTTCGCAAACGCTGCGCGTTGCTTCGCAAGGGCCTGTGACGGCCGATGGTCGAACCTATACGTTCACGGTGCGTCTGCATGCGGGCGGTACGGGGGCTGGTGTCTCGACCCTGGGCGCCACCTGCTCGATCAGCAGCGCCAGCCAGACTTGCACAGGCCTTGGAACGCAGGTGTTCGCAGCCGGCGATGGATACAGCATTCAGTGGGATGGCACAGCAACAACGGCCACCCCTGTCGGCATCAGCGTAAATCTCTATTGCCATTAGAAGGGCATTGTCAAAGACAGGTACCTCACTCCGCCTCTTCGCCCAAATTGTCGCACGGGCAAGGCGCACAAAACGCTGGCCGCTCTCGTCCTCAGGGGAAATCCATGAACGCACCACGCTCGCTCGTCGTCGCGATCCAAATCACCTTGTTGTTGGCTGCAACCGCCGAGGCACACGCTGCGGCGGCAGTGCCTCTCATCTACACGCCGATCTATCCGTGCCGGATCATTGACACCAGGAGCGGCTCCGGAAGCCTCAGCCCTACGACGGTCTACACGTTCGGCACCAGCGGCTCTGCGCTGCTGGCCGCACAAGGCGGTAGCGACGTGGACTGCGGTATTCCGGGCGACAGTAGCGTCGTCGCGATCGGCGCGAATGTTTTCATGCTCAACCCGTCTGCAACGGGTAGTTTGCGTGCCTGGAAAGCGGGATTGGCAAAGCCTACTGCAGCCATCGGCGTGTTCGACCGTTCGTCACTCGGAGAGGTCAGCCTCGCCGGCACGTTTGCAGATATTGAGGTCGATTCGAACGGTCAGTTCGACCTGTGGTCCGATAGCGGGTCAACGGACATCGTGGTCGACGTCTCCGGTTACTGGACCTCTCTCCCTGCTGTTTTTGGACCGACGGGAGCGACCGGCGCACCGGGCGTCACGGGTGCGACTGGATCGACTGGGCCGGTCGGCATAACCGGCGCGACCGGCGCAGCGAGCACTGTCGCCGGGCCTACCGGAGCGACGGGCCTCACCGGATCAACCGGGCCTACTGGCGCGACCTGCGCAGCGAGCAGTATTGCCGGCCCCACCGGTCCCTTCGGCGCCACCGGATCAACCGGCCCGACGGGCGCGACCGGTTCCGGGTCCACGGGTGCGACCGGCGCCACCGGCCCCATAAGCACGGTGCCAGGCCCGACCGGCCCGACGGGGCCCTTCGCCATCCTACCGAGCGGGCTCGCTCCGGCCGGCATTCCATATACCGTCAGCGGGCACGTCGAGTCGACGACAATCATCTATGCCAATCCGGCGGCTTCAGCAGGGAGTCTCTCCCCGAACACACTCGATACGGTGATTGCCCCCTCCACCTGCACGCCAAGCATGACGATCTGGTCGAACGTCCCCCAGTCCAACACGTTCACTCTGCGTACGGCGACGTTTGCTTCGACGGGCATAACCATTACGCCCGCAGCCGCGGTGCCCGGCGCCTCCTGCAACGCTGCCGCGGCAACGGGCAGTACCCTGACGCAGTGCAGCGCCACGGCAAGCAGTTCTGTCGCACCCGGCACCGCCCTGGTGATTGATCCGGGATCTCTTACCGCTGGTAGGCGAGTTACTTCGTCGCATTTTCCTGCCAGTGATCGAGTGGAGAGGACTGAAGCCCTCGCGATTCGCAACGCGATTCGCGAGGGAAGAGGAGCCTTTCGTCGACCGAGATTGAACGCGGGCGATTCGGCGTGCACGGCGCATGTGTCCCCTGGTGCACGTAGACGGACCGCCCGCCGTCGAGCCCTCTCCGGCCCGGTTCGGGCCTGATCTCATCCCGGCACGTATGTGTCGGGCTCGCCGAAGTCGAACGATGCGACCGCGCCGTCGATCTCGCTGCCTTCGCTGTCGAACGTCACGACGAATTTCTGCAGATTGAGATCCTTGCGAATGCGGATCATGAGGTCGATGAAGCCCACCGCTTCGAGTGGCTTGCCATCCCCGGAACAGGTCCAGAGATTGCCGTCGCGTCTTACCGTCAATTTCCCAGCCATCGAGTGCTCCTGCCTGAATGCCTGCCTGGTTTGCTATTCCCGTGTCGCATGATGTCCTAGACGGGCGTATCGAGCCCCTGTCGGCAGGCAATGTCAAGCACGAGTGTTTTGATTCGGTACCGTAGCAGCACGCGTGCCCAGCGACCCTGTCGGGATCGGGGTGGCTGCGCGCGCCATGATGCCCGGTTCGCCCTGCGGCGCCTCAACGCTCGCCCGCGCGCTCGCCATCGAGCCACGCGCAAAGGCGGCGCAGGAATGGAATTTCCTGGCCCTCGAACAGGCGCGTGAATGCCGGCGGCAACGGACGCTGCTTCCAGTCGAAATGGTGCGCGTACGCCTGTGGCGAAGCCGCCAGTTCGCGCAGGTGATGAGCGAGGGCCGCGGCGTCCGCGAACTTCGTCGCGTCGATGTAGCTGTCGGACGACGGCGCGAAGTCGGCGATGTTCGGCGCGCCGAGGTAGACGGGCACGCAACCTGAAGCGAGGCAGTCGAACCACTTCTCGGTGACGTAGTCGCGGTCGATGCAGTTCTCGTAGGCGAGGTTGAAGCGATAGCGGCGCAGGATGTCGAGCTTGGTTTTACGGCCGGCGTCGAAGCCGCGGTGCGTGCTGCGCCAGCGGCCGTAGTGGTGCACGGGCAGATGCTGTTCGAGCGCCACTACATTCGCTTCGCGATCGCTGCGCGAATGGCCGTTGGAAATCAGCGCGCAGACGAGCGCGTCATCTTTTTCGGGCGGCGGTGCAAGTAAATCGGCGAGACGCGTGGGGCTCGTGTAGTTGAGCGGAAAATCGGCGTCCTGGTGGTAGCTCGCGACGACGTCGAGGCGGTCGAGCAACGCAGGCTCGCGCTGGCGCGGATAGTAGACGTCGCACTCGGCGGTGATGCCTAGAGCGCGTGGCGTTGCGACCAGTCAGGGAGGGCGCGAACGTCGGCGCAGAGGGCGAGGCGCGCACTCATGCGTGTTTCGCGCGTTTTGCTGCCGCTGATGCAGCTTTGGCCGCTCCACGCTCGCGAACGACGTGTTCCCCCTTCTCAGCAGTGTCGCAGAAGTTGAGCGAAGGAATGGTGCGCGGCGTGGAGGCTGATGCGTTTCCTGGCGTCGTCACTGGGGCGTCACGTGCTTCTGCTGCATGGTGCCCGGAGCCGGAATAGAAAACTGCGCTGTTTCGGGGATGTTGCGCAGTTTTGCAGAATGTCTGTCACTCACTGTAGCCACCTCAAATACGCCACGTGCGCTTTCCCAGGGCAAACCCGTTACTCGCGAGGCTTGCGGCGCTTTTCTCAAAGAGAGGACTGCCCGCGCCGTTCAAGTTCGGCCCTCGCTGCATCGCGCAGTTCGACGTAATGTTTGGCACCCGTCCAATACTTTCGCAGAGCGGGCTCTTGCAACTCTTCGTAGATCGCATGGAGATTCGCATTGTCCAGAGCGGGCAAAGCCAGCCTGGCTGCCTGCGCGAGGGCGGCCTCCGCATCGTCAAGGCCGCCGCCTTCGGGCACTACCGGTATGCTGCGCAACCATTGCGTCAGCGCGTGCGCCGAAAGCTTGTCGGCGGTCCAATGGACGCCCTGTGCAGGCTGTACGGTCTTCGCGACTACATAACCCGGGCCGGCTTTGAACTCGTCGTAGAACATGCCAATCGGATCGGCCACGACCTCGTCGATATTGAGTCCCGACCAAATATCGATGCCCGGTACGAACCAGCGTATGAGCGAGCTTGCATACGGCGACCACTGCAATACGGTGGCCACAACAAGCAACGTCGTGCCCATGCGCAGGAACCGGTTCGAGAACGCCAGCGTGCGCCACGCGAACGCGGCCACCAAAATACAGCCGAGCACGAATCCGAGCACGCGCAGCACGCCGACGCCTTGCAGCCGCGTCGACTCGCGTTCGACAAGGAACTCGGGGATTGCTATCTCCGGATGCAGTGGATCGTAGCGCACGATGAGCGGATGCTCGGGCGCGAGCCAGTCGAACGCGACCCAGCGCAGTGGGCGGTCGAGATTCGCCGCGGTCTTCTCGTTTATCCCAAATTCCGCGTGCGGCACTGCCAACTGGGACGCGACGTCGCGTGGCATATCGATATCGAGCGGTCCGGCACCGAAACCGCTACCGATGTCATCAAGATAGAACCAGGCTGCATCACCGGTCCACTGCGTAGACATCTGCAGCAACCAGGGACCCGTCAGGAAAGCGCGCTGCGGTTTTCCGGCGCGATCCGTATAAGCCAGTGCGACAGTGACGCTCGCCTGCACATTGTGAATCGTCGGATCCTGCTGGACATGCCTCAGTGCCAGATGCAGCGATTCGATCTTGGCCGGCGCAGTTTCACCATGGATCGGCCAATGCAGCCCGGGCCGCCATTGCGGCGGCAACGAGTGCACGCCTATCAGAATCAACGCGGGGCCAAAAAGCAGCAGCAGGAAGTTCAGAAAGATGCCGTTGAAGAAATCGCTAACGCGATCACCGAAGGAATCAGCCTGTTGCAGAAGCGAAGGCTTGGTTTCATTCACGCTACGTGTCCCCCTGTAGAGCGCCCTCCCAGCGTAGGTATGCCTGCCTGACGAATCAAGCGGGAACGTTGCCGATCGAAACTGTCACGCGACCTCTAGGTGCGCCGCGCGGACGTACGATCCAGGGGCTCAATGCAAAGCTCGAACATGAGAACGAGGCTTTGAAATCGCAGGTAGCGGCGCAAGCATCCGACATTGCTGAACTTAAAGAAGCGGTAAGGTCGATCCAGCGCGATCGTGCTTCAGTCATCACGACTGCCGCCACGCCTTAGGTGCGAATGCGGCGGGACGAGGTGGAGTGTCCTGAATTACCGCGTGGTGCCCGGAGCCGGAATCGAACCGGCATGACCTTGCGGTCGAGGGATTTTAAGTCCCTTGCGTCTACCGATTTCGCCATCCGGGCGTGGGGATCGAAAAGGGGTACTTCAGCACAGCAGGGCGCTGTGCTTCAACCGTCGACGAAGGTGACTGCCTGGCGCCACCGCGCAGTGGCGCGGAAGCGATGTGGAGGCGAGGGTCGGAATCGAACCGGCGTACACGGCTTTGCAGGCCGCTGCATGACCACTCTGCCACCCCGCCTCAGCATCGATGGCTTGCGAAAGCGTAGCAACGGCTTCCACAAAAAACAAAAAACCCCGGCGGGCCGAGGTTTTGCGGCTCTGGTGGCGCCGCAGCGCCGGCCTTCGCCGATGAAAATGGAGCGGGAAACGAGACTCGAACTCGCGACCCCGACCTTGGCAAGGTCGTGCTCTACCAACTGAGCTATTCCCGCGCGAGCCCACCATCATACGATTTCTGCGGCTCGTGTCAACTATGGGGCTCCGTCATTTTGCGGGACTGGCACCGATGCCGCGGTGGCGCTTTTCATTTTTTCGATGCACGCGTCCTTATCCGCCCATAGTCCGTTGATCCAGGCCTGGAAGCGTTCGCGAAAGGCCTCGTCGTTTTCGTAGTCGCCGTGGAGCAGCGCCGCAGGGATCGGCAACTGGCGGACCTGGACCCTGATCTCCGCGACGCGGTTCGCGAGCATGTCCACGAGCGTCGGTGTGCCGCCGGGATAGACGATGGTCACGTCGACGACGGACTTCAGGATGTCGCCCATCGCATCGAGGACGAATGCGACGCCGCCCGCGCGCGGCCGCAGCAGGTTGGCGAACGGCGAACCCTGTTGCGCGTGCTTCTGCGCCGTGAAGCGCGTGCCTTCGACGAAATTCATCACCGAAACGGGGGTATCGCGAAAGCGCTCGCAGGCGACGCGTGTCGCCTCCTTGTCGCGGCCGCGCAGTTCGGGATGCTTCTCGAGCGTTTCACGCGAGTAGCGCTGCATGAACGGGAAGTCGAGCGCCCACCAGGCGAGGCCCATCACGGGCACCCATTTGAGCTGCTGCTTGAGGAAGAACTTGAGGAACGGAATGCGCCGGTTGAGCGTTCTCTGCAGTACCGGGATGTCGACCCAGCTCTGGTGGTTGCTCAGCACGAGATACCAGCCCTCGCGATTGAGTCCTTCGAGACCTTCGACGATCCAGCGCGTGCGCGTCAGCAGCGCGAACAGAAAACCGTTCACGGCAATCCATTGTTCGGCGATCGCAACGAGCACGCGCGAAATCGCGGTGCGGAACGCGGCGATCGGCACGACGGCCTTGACCAGCGCAAGCAACAACAGCACGGTTGCATGCAACGCAACGTTGATGCCCACGAGGAGAAACACGAGGGGCAGGCGGATCGGAAGAGGCAGTGAAGTAAGCATGAAGACCGCGCGCTGATCGAGCCTCATTGTAAAGGCAACCGGCCGCGCGATGTCCCGCAGTCTTGCCGGTCCCTGCCGCGCATCCCGCAGCGTATCGTGGGCGCCTGTATTCGCGCGCGGCCGCGCTATTGCTCTTCTTTCGCCATCAGCGCCAGCCAGCCATCAAGGCCGATCTCGCGCAGGGTCTCGATGTTGCGGCGGTAGATGTCGCCGGTGTCCGGCATCGAGGCTGCGGCGCGCTCGATGCTCGATTCGCGCAGCAGGTGCAGGATCGGATACGGCGAGCGATTCGTGTAGTTTTCGATCGCGTGCGCCGACGCGTCGGCAAACTGATAATCGGGATGGAAGCTGGCAATCTGCAGTTCGCCGTCCAGGTCGAGCTGGCGCAGGCACTCGTCCGCGACGTCGAGGAAATCGTTGTACTCGAAGAAATCCTCGAGCACGTCGGGGATGGACCATGAGCGTCGTCTCGACGACGGCGGGGTCGGCAGCCTGAAGCGCGACCAGTTCCTCCGCAAGATCGACGAGCAGGGCGTCGGTGTCCTGCGCCCGGCTCACGCGCACACGCACGCGCCCCTGCGCGTAGGGCGCGCGCGCGAACGGGCACAGATTCAGTCCGATCACGGCACGCTGCAGCCACTTCATGACCGCTTCGACCACCAGCAGGTCGGCTGCACTTTCGCCGTCGGCCGCGGACGGGATCATCGGCGTCGCAGGTCCGCTCATGCGCTCAGATTCGCGCGATACGAAAACTGCGGCCCTTGATCTTGCCGGCACGCAGGCGGTTCAGCGCCTTGTCGGCGAGGTCGCGCGCGATCGCCACATAGGAACGCGTCGCGAACACGTCGATCTTGCCGACCGCGTCGGCGCTCAGGCCCGCGTCGCCGGTCAGCGCGCCGAGCACGTCGCCGGGGCGCATCTTGTCGGTGCGGCCGCCGTCGATGCGCAGCGTGACCATCGCGGCGAGCAATGCGTTCTTCGCCTTCGCGTCGAGCGGCGGGACTTTCTGCCAGCGCAGCGCGCGCGCCTTGCTGCTTTTCGAGGGCGAGCGCGCGCGGCATCTCGCGCGGCGTGCACAGGCTCAGCGCAAGCCCGCTGCGGCCCGCGCGCCCCGTGCGGCCGATGCGATGCAGGTAGGTGTCGAGGTCGGTCGGCAGTTCGTAGTTGATGACGGCGCCGAGATCCTTGATGTCGAGGCCGCGCGCCGCGACGTCGCTCGCGACGAGCACGCTGCAGCTGCGATTGGCGAAACGGACCAGGACTTCGTCGCGATCGCGCTGTTCGATGTCGCCGTGCAGCGCGAGCGCGGCGATGCCGAACTCGGCGAGCGCGTCGACGACCGTCTGCGTGTCGCGCCGCGTGTTGCAGAACACGACGCTCGATTCGGGACGATAGTGCAGCAGCAGCGCGGCGAGTGCGGCCGGCTTGTGCGCGAGGTCGACCTCGAAGAACAGCTGTTCGACCGCGGGCTGCTCGATCGCGTCGGCGACGGTCACCTCGACCGGATCGCGCAGCGTGGCGCGCGCCATCGCGCGGATCGCTTCGGGATACGTCGCCGAAAACAGCAGGCTTTGCCGCTTGGGTGGTGTTTTGCCGACGATCTCGCGGATCGCCTCCTCGAAGCCCATGTCGAGCATGCGGTCGGCCTCGTCGAGCACGAGGGTCGTGACCTTGGCGAGGCTGCAGCGCGTTCTTGCGAAGCATTTCCTGGATGCGGCCCGGCGTGCCGACGACGACGTGCGGGTCCTTGCGCAGCGACGCGAGCTGCGGTCCGAGCGCGATGCCGCCGGTGAGCGTCAGCACTTTCAGGTTCGGCACGGTGCTCGCGAGCCGGCGGATTTCACGCGCGACCTGGTCGGCGAGTTCGCGCGTCGGACACAGGACCAGCGCCTGCACCTTGAGCAGCGCCGGATCGAGGCGGTGCAGCAGGCCGAGGCCGAACGCGACCGTCTTGCCGGTGCCGGTCGGCGCCTGCACGATCACGTCGGTGCCGGCGAGAATCATCGGCAGGCTGCGCACCTGCACCGGCGTCATCTCGGCGTAGCCGAGCGTCTCCAGCGCCTTGAGCTGTGGCGGCGAAAGTGACAGTGAGGAGAAGTCGGTCATGGGTGCGTGGGCAGTGTGGTACTACGCGCGGGCATTGCCGCGCGCAGGCCTGTGCGCGTCAGAGCGTCGGCGAATCGTCCTGCAGCATCGCATGGCGCACGATCTTGATCGGCGCGAAACCCTGCTGCATGAAGCGTCGTGGAACTGTCTGCAGATTGAAGGCTTCGCCTTGCCTCGCCTGCGACGTCCGCGCGCAGCTTCATGGATCTGCAGCTTGCCCAGCGTGTAGTAGAGATAGGTCGGGTCGCCGTGCCGCGCTTGGTTTCGACCGTGCCGACGGCACGCGACTGATAGCCTTCCTTGACGAAGAAATCGACGGCCTGGTCGAACGTGAACTTGTCCGGTGTGCAGCTTGATGCCGACGATGAAGCGCGCGTTGCGCAGCAGCGCATCCTGCAGCTGGCCCAGGCGCAGCAGTTTCTGCTTGCGCGCGTCGTTCGGGATACATGCGACTGCGCGAGGCCTTCGTCGAGCATCATCTGCTCGCAGTAGTGCGCCCAGCCTTCGACGTTCGTGTTCGCGCCGAGCAGCTTGCGCACGCGGTCGTGGATCTGCTGCATCCACAGGAACTGGACGTAGTGGCCCGGATAGGCCTCGTGCGCGGCGATCGACAGCTGATCACCGGATAGCTGAACTGCGCCATGAATCCATCGACGCGTGTTCTGGTCCCAGTCCTGCTTCGGGCAGCGTGACGTTGAAGTAGGCCTCCTTGGCGACTGCGTTTCGTACGGTCCCGGCGTATCCATCGACGCGAACGTGATCGCGCGCATGAACGGCGGCGTCTCCTCGAGGATCGGACGCACGTCGCGACGGCATCGTGATGATGTGCTTGTCCGCTGATGAACTGCGTCAGGCCGTCGAACGTGTCGCGGAACGCGTCGAGCAGCTTCTCCGGGTCCGGATGATCCTTGGCGCAGGTCCGCAAGCACCTGCTGCGGCGTCTTCGTCGGATCGAGTTCCTTCGCGACCCGCGCGAACTCGCGCCTGATTGCGGCGCAGGTTCGCCATGTCGATATCGACGAGCTGCGTCGAGCGGAATGTCGACCATCTCGTCGTAACGGAGCTTCTTCGCGTAGGTGTCAGCGCCGAGCTTGAAGTCGCCGTTCGATTTCGGCAGCACGTCTTGTCTTGAGCCAGCCGGCGTAGTCGTTGAGCGCGGCGATCACGGCCGCGTTGCTCGCCGCGAATTCCTTCTTGAGGGACTCGTCGGCGACATCCTTGAATGCTTCCGGTACGTCCTTTTCGAAGAAGCGCGACCAGCCCGGGCAGCTGTTCCAGCGCGATCTCCGTGTAGATCTTCGGCGGGTTCTTGAGATTCGCGCGCGCTGCGGCGAACGCTGCGGGCATCTGCTTCTCGCGCGCGATGAGCACGCGCAGGCGATCGGCCGGCGGCGCGAACTTGCGCTCCATGATCGTGAACGCGCTGTTCGTGATGCCGCTCGAGTAGATGTCCGCGTTCTTCTCCCACGGGCGAATGGTCTCGAGCGTCAGCAGGGTGCCGTGGATGTAGTTGAGCACGAGGTCGAGATCGCCGCGCGTCATCTCGTCGAGCGATTTCGGATCGACCGCGGCGAAGCGCTTGTCGAACGCGTGCAGCGCGGCGATTTCCCTGTCGACTTGCGTGCGCGAATAGTCCTCGAGCTGCGCGTCGAAGTTGTGGATGCCGGCCGACGTGGCTGCGGTCGGATTATTCGGAAAATAATAGTTGTCGAAAAAGTCGTCGGCGAGCGACGCGAATGCTGCATTCGCTGCCGGCGCGGCCGGTGGCGACTCGGCCCACGTCGTCGGCGCGGCGCCGACGAGCAGCGCCACGGCCAGAATCTTGTTCAACGCAGATTTGTTCAGCACGGACATGATGGTTCCCGATGAGGCAAAGTGGTTCACTGATGGCTTTCGATAGATGAAGAGTTCAGTGATGGTGGGCGAGGTGTGATTGGGTGTGTTGAGTCGGGCGCAGGCATGATTGAGTCGGGCATGATTGTCGGGCATGAAGAGCGAGGCCGATTCAGTGGTTGCCCGCGGGTTCTTCGACCACGCGGAATTTCCGGCCCTGGCGCGCGATCAGGCGCAGCGCGAGCGAGTCCGGAATCAGTTTGAACAAACCCTTGATGACGCGATTCATGCGTCCGCTGACGTAGACCGCGTCGCCGCGCTCGACCGCGGCCAGTCCGTCGCGCACGACCGAATCGGCCGGACTCCACGCCCAGGCGGGCATCTTCTGCGAGACCGTGCTGCGCGTGCCGTTGGCGTCATGGAATTCGGAATACGTGAAACCGGGGCAGAGCGCCGTCACGTGGACGCCGAATGCCTCGTTCTCGAGCGCAAGGGCCTGCGAGAGCTTGATCAGATAGGCCTTCACGGGCGCGTACAGCGTATGTCCCGCGGGCGCGGGCACGTGGCCCGCGAGCGACGAGACGTTGAGGATGCGCCCGTAGCGCCGCTCGCGCATGCCCGGCAGCAGGCGATGGCAGAATTCCGTCGGGGCGGCGACCATGACCTGGATTTGCGCGGCATGCACCTGCCACGGGTTCGCGAGCAGCGTCCCGGTGACGCCGTAGCCCGCGTTGTTGACGAGAATGTCGATGCGGTGCGCCCGCCGTTCGAGTTCGTCGCAGACGACCCCGGGCGCCGCGGGGTCGCCGAGATCGGCCTCGATCCAGTCGACGTCGACACCATGCGCCGCCTTCAATTCGTCGGCCAGCGCAGCGAGGCGGTCGCCGCGCCGCGCGGTCAGCGTGAGCGCCGTGCCGTGCGCAGCGAGCTGGCGCGCGAATTCGGCGCCGATGCCGGCGGAGGCGCCCGTGACGAGCGCTCGGCGCGGCCGGTCGCCATGCGGCGCAGCATTCATGTCTGGTCCGGTCATGGGCCGAAGGATATCAGCATCGCTGCGATTGCCCGCATGCGCGCGAACGCGAATACCGGACGGTCGAGTACACCGCGTGCGTACCTGCGCCAATGGCCGGGTGAATTGCCGCGCCCGTTTGCGATCCGTGTATGCTGCGCGCGCCTCCGAGAGAACATGACAGGAACCATGATCATGCCGCGCCGCAAATTCGTCGCTGGGAACTGGAAGATGAACGGCACGCACGTGTCTGCGCAGTCGCTCGTCGACGCGATCGATGCGGCTCAGCTCGCCGGCGACACGGGCGATGTCGACATCGCGGTGTTCCCGCCATACGTCTATCTCGGCGGACTCGTCGCCCGCTATGCGAAGTCGCGGATCACCTTCGGTGCGCAGGAAGTGAGCGAACATCCTCTGGGCGCATATACCGGCGAGGTCGCGGCCGGCATGGTGCGCGACATCGGCGCGACGCACACCCTCGTCGGCCATTCCGAACGCCGCCAGTATCATGTCGAGAGCGACGATCAGGTCGCGCTGAAATTCGCGGCAGCGCTTGCGGCGGACCTCGTGCCGGTCCTGTGCATCGGCGAGACGCTCGAGCAGCGCAATGCCAACGAGACCGAAAGCGTGATCGCAGGTCAGCTCGATGCCGTTCTGGCGCGCAATGACGTGACTGCCTTCTCGAAAGCGGTGATCGCGTACGAACCGGTTTGGGCGATAGGCACGGGGCACACGGCGACGCCTGCCCAGGCGCAGGAAGTGCACGCGTTCATCCGTAGCAAACTGGCAGGAATCGATGCTACAATCGGCGGCTCGGTACGAATTCTATATGGTGGAAGCGTCAAACCCGGCAATGCGGCCGAGTTGTTCGCCCAGGCGGACATCGACGGCGGCCTGATCGGCGGCGCTTCGCTCGTAGCCACGGATTTTCTCGCCATCTGCGCTGCGGCGCGGTCGCGAGTGGACAACTGAATATGCTTCTGAACGTTTTCAACATCATCTACGTCCTCGTCGCCATCGCGATGATCGCGCTGATTCTTCTGCAGCGCGGTGCCGGTGCGCAGGCGGGCTCGGGCTTCGGCTCCGGCGCCTCCGGCACGGTCTTCGGCGCGCGCGGTGCGTCGACGTTCCTGTCGCGCAGCACCGCGATCCTCGCGGCGGTGTTCTTCGTCCTGAGCATCGCGATGGCCTGGTATCTCGGCCACGCTCGCGTGGCCAAGACCAGCGACGATCTCGGTGTCACGAGCGGCGTCGAGACGGCTGCGCCGAAGGCGACGATCACTGTTCCCGCGGCACCTCCGGCAGCGAACAGCGACGTGCCGACCGCGCCGGCCGCTGGCGCCACGGCGCCAGCCGCGCAGCAATCCGCACCGGCCGCCGATGTACCGGCGGCAATGCCTGCGCCGGCCACCCCGGCCGCGACGGCCAACGACAAGAAAGCGACGGACAAGAAGGGCGACGACGCGAAGAAGCACTGATCGCGTCCACGCGAAAAATTGAATCAGGCACTCGCGCGCTCGCGCCGAGTATTGCAAAATATGCCTAGACGAGACCGCCCTGCGGTCTCATGCAACGAACAATGCCCAGGTGGCGGAATTGGTAGACGCACTACCTTGAGGTGGTAGCGCCGTAAGGTGTGGGGGTTCGAGTCCCCCCTTGGGC
>CAVYXI010000015.1:0-412830 GCA_963772435.1 uncultured Gammaproteobacteria bacterium
ACAAGGAGCAGGACGCCTACACGCTCGTGAACGCGCGCATCGGCATCGGCGCGAAGGATCAGCACTGGGGACTGGAATTCTGGATCGAAAACCTGACGAACAAGACCTATACCCAGGTCGGATTCGACGCGCCGCTGCAGACGGGTTCCATCAACGCGTTTCTCGGTGCGCCACGTACGTACGGAGTGACGCTTCGTCTCAAGTACTGACCCGCCGGATGCGGATGCGGCCCGGGGCGATCATGCCCGCGGGCCGCGTGCGGAAACACGCCGGTGTCGTAGCGCAAGGCTCTCGACGATTTGCCGCCTCGATCCAGGACTTCCCGGCGCTCCCGGAGTCGTCTCCTGGCGGGCCAATAGGCCGGACCCTTGTCCGGCCAAGCCCCTGAGTGCGCGATACGCCTGCAGGCATGTTCGTCGCCGACTTTGATTTGCGGCGCGATCGCGCGGGCGGCAGGGCGCTGGGCCCTCGAAGACTCACGCCCCGGGGTCTTGCGCGGTCCGCGGATAATATACATAATAAGAATCATTATCATTTGTATCCGTCAGTCTTACCCCGCAAAACGTCGCTCCGGCGACATGCCGTTCCCGGACGGCAATGCCAGGGACGTCTCGCCAATCAGGAGTGCCACAGCCGTGTCCCGTCGTTCCGCAAAGCTCAAACCCCTCTGCGCCGCGCTGCTCGTGGCGCTCGCGTCACCGGCGCTGTCGATGGCCGGCGAAAATGCCGATGTTGCGGGCGTCCCGGCGACGCCGGGCGACGCCATGGACAACAAGCAGGTGCTCGGCAAGGTCGAGGTCAACGCGAGCACGACGAACTACGACAACGAGACGACGACGATAGGCAAGCTGCCGACCGCCGTGAAGGACCTGCCGCAGACCGTCAACGTCATCAATCGCGCGCTGCTGGACGCGCAGGGCGCGACCTCGCTCGCCGACGCGCTGCGCAACGTGCCCGGCATCACGATCGGCGGCGCCGAGGGCGGCCAGATCGGCAACAACATCAACCTGCGCGGATTCACGGCGCGCACCGACATCTACCTCGACGGCTTCCGCGACCGCGGCCAGTACTACCGCGACACCTTCGAGCTCGAGTCGATCGAGGTGCTGAAGGGGCCGTCGTCGATGCTGTTCGGCCGCGGCTCGACCGGCGGCGTGATCAACCAGGTCAGCAAGCAGCCGACAGCTGCACGACCTCGGCGAAGTCACCGCGACGATCGGCACCGACGACCGCTTCGCGTCACCGCCGACCTCAACCAGCCGCTGTCGGACACATCGGCGTTCCGCGTCAACGTGTTCGCGCAGGACAACCATTCGACGCGCGACGTCATGTACGAACAAGGACGACGGCATCGCGCCGACCCTGCGCTTCGGCATCGGCACGCCGACCGAGATCACGCTGTCGGCGCTGCTGCAGCACAATCACGACATGCCCGACTACGGCCTGCCGCCGGTCAACGGCAAGCCCGCGCCGGTCGACCACGACAACTTCTACGGCCTCACCGACGACCGCACGATCCAGGACGTCGCGATGTTCGGCGCGCGCATCGAGCACAACTTCAGCGACGACCTGACGCTCAAGGATCAGCTGCAGTACAACGGCTACAAGACCGACGCGCTCGAAACCGCGCCGAACAATCTCGTCACCGACGGCCGGCGTGCCGCTCGACCGCACGACGGGCAACTACACCGACGCGCCGCTCGACGAGATCCTCGTGCAGCTCGCGAGCCACGACCGCGTGATCCACGACACGTCGCTCGACAACCAGACCGATCTGATCGACGAAGTTCAACACCGGCTCCTGGGCGCACACGCTGATCGCCGGCCTGGAACTCGGCCACGACACGTACAAGAACCAGGCGTACACGCGCAGCGGATCTGCCGCTGGTCTCGCTGGTCGATCCGGCCTACCTGCCGATGGGCCCGAGCGTGACGTCGACGCATCGGCAACCTCGCCGAACGGCAGCGCCGAACACGCGGCCGTCTACGTGAACGACACGATCAAGTTCAACGACCAATGGCAGGCGGTTGCCGGACTGCGCCGCGACCGCTACGCGGCGACGCTCGACAACACGATCTCGCTGCCACGTCGCATGCCGAGCAGACGGTCTACTTCACGAGCAAGCGCGCCGGGCGTCATCTACCAGCCCGAGCTACGAGCAGTCCTACTACGTGTCGTACGGCACCTCGTTCAATCCGTCGCTCGAGACGCTCACGGTGACCAACAACACGCAGGCGCTGCCGCCGGAGTCGAACCGCTCCTACGAAGCTCGGCGGCAAGTGGGATCTGCTCGACGACAAGCTCGACCTCACCGCGGCGCTGTTCGAGGTCGAGAAGACCAACGCGCGCACGCAGGTCTCGCCGACCGAATACGCGCTTGCCGGCGACATCCGCGTGCGCGGCGGCGAGATCGGCCTGGCCGGCCACATCACCGAAGACGTGGCAGGTCTTCGCCGGCTACACCCGCCTCAACGCGCTGATCGTCAAGGCGCAGCGACGGCACGCAGGGCAACGTTCCCGCCAACACGCCGCAGAACAGCGCCTCGCTGTGGAACAGCTATCGCATCTCGTCGAGGAATGGGAAGTCGGCGGCGGCGCGACCTATCTGTCGCAACGCTACGCGGCGAACACGAATACCGTCTCGGTGCGGCGGCTACACGCGCTGGGACGCGATGGTCGCCTGGCATCAACCGAAGTACGACGTGCGCCTGAACCTGCTCAACGTCGGCGACAAGCAAGTATTTCGATGCACTGATCCCGTCCGATGGCGGCCGCTCGATTCCCGGCATCGGGCGCACGCTGCTGGCGACGCTCGACTACAAGTTCTGATAAGCGCCGGATGACCGACCGATGCTCGTGCAAATTCCCGCAATCTGCTGAGCGACGAGCAGGTGCGCGCGATGCGCTGCCGCGCTCGATGCGGCCGGACGCGCCGTGGGTCGATGGCCGCGTGACCGCCGGCCATCAGGGCGCGCGCGTCAAGCACAACCAGCAGATCGCGGAGACGTCCGCCGCTCGCGCGAGAACTCGGCGACGTCGTGCTCGCGGCGCTCGAACGGCATCCGCTGTTCATCAGCGCTGCGCTGCCGCAGCGCGTCTATCCGCCGCTGTTCAACCGCTACGAGGACGGACATGCAGTTCGGCAGCCACGTCGACGGCGCCGTGCGCCTGTTGCCGCGGCGAGCGGCGAGAAGATCCGCACCGACCTGTCGGCGACGCTGTTTCTCTCGCCGCCGGAAACCTACGACGGCGGCGAACTGCTGATCGAGGACACCTACGGCACGCACTCGGTCAAGCTTGCCGCTGGCGACCTGGTGCTCTATCCGGCGACCAGCCTGCACCGCGTCGCGCCGGTCACGCGCGGCGCGCGCGTCGCGTGGTTCTTCTGGGTGCAGAGCATGGTGCGCGACGATGCGCGACCGCGCGCTGCTGTTCGACCTGGATCGGTCGATCCAGCGGCTGAACGCGCGCGTCGCCGACGATCCGGCGCTGGTCAGCCTGACCGGCGTCTATCACAACCTGCTGCGCCAATGGGCCGATATCGTGAGCATGGATTCCACACGCATCAGACCTGCGCAGCGGACGCACGCGAGCGCAACGCGCTGATCCGTCAACTGCACCTGTGGATCGGCGCGTGGGGCGCGCTCGCGGCGATCCTGTTCGGCTTCACCGGCTTCGTGCAGAACCATCGCGCGCTGCTCAAGCTGCCGCAGGGCGATTCCGCGGAGCTGTCGAAGGTCGAGATCGAGGTGCCCGAATGCGGCTCGCGCGACGCCCGATGCGCTGCGCGACTGGCTGCGCGACACGCAGCATGTTCCGGTCGACAGCGTACGCGCGCAGCCTGGCCGCGCCGGAGAGCTCAACGGGCAGAGAGTGCGTCAGCCGGGCCGCTGGATGTTCAATGGCGGCAACGCGCGTCGTGACCTGGAGCGCCGAATACACGCCCGGCAATGCCACGGTCGACGTGCGCAACACCGAACAGAGTCCGCTGGCGACGCTGCTGCGGCTGCACAAGGGCGTCGGCGGCGGCATCGCCTGGATCCTGCTGACCGACAGCTTCGCGCTCGCGATGCTCGCGCTCGGGATCACAGGATCTGCTGCTGTGGGCGCGCGGTCGCAGCGCGAGGCAGATGGTCTTCAGCGCGGTCGGCGCGGCCGTGCTGATCGTGCTGGTCGTCGGCGGGATGGCGGTGGCCTGAACGTCAACTCGCGGCTTCGGGCTGCTCGAGCTTGATCAGGACGAGCTCGCCGCCGCCGTCGAGGATGCCGTTCTCCTTCGCCCCGTCGGGTTCCAGCAGCAGCGACTCGCGTGCCTCGATCGAGGCTTTGCCGCCCGCGTACTTGAAGGTCGCGTGGCCCGCGGCGACATAGACGAACCAGGTGGTCCGCGGCTGCGCGCAGGAAGACCATCGTGCCGACGAGCGGCCGGTGCAGCACTTCGGCGCGCACGCGATCGCGGCGCGAAATCAGGTTGAAGTCGCGGACGGGGCCGTCGATCAGCGCGCCGTAGGTCTTCCATTCGCCGGCGAAGCGAACGAACTGCAGGCGCTGCTCGAGCAACGCCGGCTGCGCCGAGTCGAATTCGAGGCGCATGCCGAAGCCGTCGAGCAGCGCGATGTGGCGGTCGCATTGCGGAAAAGCCGAGAACGGGCCGTCGCTTTCGATCTCGGCGATGCTGGCGCGCCAGTCGAAGTCGTCCTGCATCGCCGCCGACGGCGAGCTCGGTCGTCCAGCCGCCGCCGTTCTTCCAGCGCTGGCGCCGGTAGTCCGCTTCGCGCAGATGATGCACGCGCATCAGCCGCAGTCTCCGGTGCTGTGCGCGAACGTCGCAGCGGTGACGATGTCGCGCAGTTGCGAGGCGGACAGCGCAAGGCTCTCCGCCCAGCCGTAGCCGACGATGCGGTCGCCGGTCGTGGCGTCACGGAAATCCTCTTCCTGGCCAGGCGCGAGGAGGTGACGGTAGTCCACGGTGATTTCCTCGCCGGGCGCGAGATCGCGCAGCGCGAACACGAAGCCGAGATGCCACAGGCCGTTCGGCGCGAACGAATGATTGATGTAGCACTCGTCGGGCCATTCCGGTGTCACGGTATAGCGGTCCTCGAACCAGCGCACGGTCGCAGGCAGGAGTTCATCCGCGTTCGGCAACGCCTCGATCTCGGTCCATTTGTATACTTTGCGGATATCGTCTGGCGCCGTGACGAGGCGTCCGCGCGCGACCGGGACGTCGAGAAAAAGGCCTTTGCCCGCGCCGGGTATTCCCGATGCGGCAACGTGGTAGCGGGGAAGGATCATGCGGGCGCGGTTCGTGAGAAAGGCGCCATTCTACCGGCATCGTCGCCCGCTGGCCGAACGCGGGTACACGGCGAGAAGTGGGCACGGTGCAAAGCTGCGACGTGGGCTGGACCACTCCGCGCGCGCATCGGGCGCGGCTCAGTCGAAATCGGCCGCCAGGGAGGCGCGGGTGCCCGCCCCCAACGGTTGCCGCGCGCCATAGCCGGGATGATCGACGGAGAGCGCGACGTCGGCGCCACGCCGCCAGGCGGCGATCTGATCTCGCGTGAGTTCGAAGCGCAGGAAGTGCACGGCGGAGGTTTTCGTATCCGTGCTGCGTGGCAGGTCCTCGTCGGCGATCGCGGCTACCGGCGCGGTTTCGTCAACCTGCAGGACGACACGACTCTCGATGCCGTGCAGCTCGACGAGCTTGTGCGCGCGCTCTTCGGCGTCGGGATATTCGATCAGCATCGTCGCCTTGAGGTTGCCGCCGTCCGGAATCAGCGGATTGTAGGCCTCGAGTTCCCCGGCGATGCCGGCGGGTTCGAAGATGCGCTCGACGCGCAGGATCTCCTGGATCTGATACTGGATCGTGAGCCTGTCTTCGAACACGAACGTCAGATGCCTTCCGAGATGGATGACGCGCGGCTGCTTGTGCGCGAGCACGCGCGCGCGGAACGCTGAACGTTCGCGCGCATAGGCTTCGAGCGTGTGGAGATCGGCGGGTGTGAGCTTGTTCATGACTATTTTTCAAGCCAAGGCGTTGGACGCGGATTTCGCGGATAGAAGCGGATAGCAGCGGATCAAGAAGGTCTCAGAAGAAACATATTCGAAATAAGAAAAACGCACAAAAAACTCTATCCGCTCTTATCCGCCTGAATCCGTGCAATCCGTGTTAAGTATTTCTTGTCGTTCAGATGCCGTACGCGAAACGCAGCAGGCTGATCGGACTCTCGGCAGGCGGCGCATCGCCCATGCCATGCGCGAGGTGACTGCCCGCCATCGGACAATCGCTCGCGAAATGCGCGGGCGCGATCTGTTGCACGCGCGTCTCGACGGGTTTGGCGATCTTGCGCGCGAACGCGTAGGTCTTGGCCTTCACGCCGTAGGTGCCGTCGTGTCCGGAGCAGCGTTCGATCGCCTGGATCTCGGTGCCGGGAACGAGCGCGAGCACCTCGCGCGTCTTCGGCCCGATGTTCTGCACGCGCTGGTGGCAGGGCGCGTGATAGGCGATCCTGCCGAGCGGATTCCTGAACGATGTGTCGAGCAATCCGCCCTGATGGCGCTGCCAGAGGTATTCGAACGGGTCGAACGTGTGCCGCTTCACGAGCAGCACGTCGTCATCGTCGGGAAACATCAGCGGCAATTCCTGCTTGAACATCAGCACGCACGAGGGAATCGTCGCGGTGATGTCGAAGCCGTCGCGGATGGCCGCCGCGAGCACGGGAATGTTCGCCTGCTTGTATTTCTCGACGCTCTTCAGATCGCCGAGTTCGAGCTTCGGCATGCCGCAGCAGACTTCACGTTCGACGAGCTTCACGGCGACGCCGTTGTGGCGCAACACGGCGGCGAGATCCTCGACCGGCTGCGGCGCCGCATAGTTGCAGTAGCAGGTCGCGAAGATCGCGACCTTGCCGCGCGTGCGGCCCGCGGCCTGCGCCGCGCCGTCGCCGCGCAGGCTCCTGAGCCGCTTGCGCGCGGTGTTCGACGTGTACTCGGGCACGCGTGCCTCGTGATGCACGCCGAGTGACTTTTCGAGCAGCGCACGCGCGCCCGGGCTGCGGTTGAGCGCGTTGACGACGTTCACGACGACCGGGATCGTCGACAGTTTTCCGACTGCGGTCGTCGCCGACAGGATCTTCGCCGCGGCGGTCGTCTCGCCGCGCTCGTGCGCAGCGGCCTTCGCGCGCAGCATCAGGTGCGGAAAGTCGACGTTCCACGGGTGCGGCGGCACGTACGGACACTTCGTCTGGTAGCACAGGTCGCAGAGATAGCACTGCTCGACGACCTTGACGTAGTCGGCCTTCGCGACGCCGTCCACTTCCATCGTCTTCGATTCGTCGATGAGATCGAACAACGTCGGAAACGCCTGACACAGGCTCACGCAGCGACGGCAACCGTGGCAGATGTCGAAGACGCGCTCGAGCTCCTCGTCGATCGAGGCCTGATCGTAGAACCGGGGATTGCGCCAGTCGAGCGGATGGCGCGTGGGCGCTTCGAGATTGCCTTCGCGCGGTGGCGTGGGAACGCTGCTCATCGGTTCTCCGTGCACGTTCGCGTAGCGGCGCGATGCTGCCTCGCGCCCCATGAGAAATGGCAGCGCGATGAATCGGGCCCCGGAATTGGCGGCGCGATCAACCGCGCTGGTTGCCTGGATGAGAATGGCCGGGCGCGACGAATCGCGCCCTGCAAAAACGAAATCGCTACACGAGCTCGCCGAGCGCCTTCGTGAACCGGTTCGCGTGCGAGCGCTCGGCCTTGGCCAGCGTCTCGAACCAGTCGGCGATTTCGCCGAAGCCTTCCTCGCGCGCGGTCTTGGCCATGCCCGGATACATGTCGGTGTATTCGTGCGTCTCGCCGGCGATCGCCGACTTCAGGTTGTCTTTCGTCGCGCCGAACGGCAGGCCGGTGGCCGGATCGCCGGATACCTCGAGATATTCGAGATGGCCGTGCGCATGGCCGGTCTCGCCTTCGGCGGTCGAGCGAAATACGGCCGCCACGTCGTTGTAGCCTTCGACGTCTGCCTTCTGTGCGAAGTAGAGATAGCGGCGGTTCGCCTGCGACTCGCCCGCGAATGCGGCCTTCAGGCTTTCCTCGGTCTTGGAACCTTTCAGATTGCTCATGACACACCTCTTGCTACTTGGGTTGGCTGGAGACGTACCGACCGCAGCCTGCGCTGCGGATCGCATGAGCGTAACGCAGAATCATGGCAGTATGAAATTGATTGTTTTGATCAATGCGATAGTGGATACCTATCAAAAAAGTCAGACACATCGGGTTCCTTTGCCGTCGCGATGGCGCCCGTTGGTGAGTCCACTCACGGCAGCATTTGACTGAAACGAATGTTCCATGTAACGTTCGTTACATGAGCGAACGCAAGGAAGAACTCCTGGATGCGACCATCCGTTATCTGGTCGACAACGGCCTTGCCGACCTGTCGCTGCGCCCGCTTGCCGCGAAGATCGGCACGAGCGCCCGTCTGCTCGTGTTCCACTTCAAGTCGAAGGAAGGCTTGATCGGCGAGGTGCTCGATGAAGTGCAGTCGCGCATCCAGGCGTCGTTCGTGTCGATCTTCACGGCCAAACGGTCGCGCCCCGTCGCGCCGATGAAGCTGTTCTGGCTGTGGGCGACGAACCGGCGCAACCTGCCTTATCTGCGCCTCATGTACGAGGTGCATTTCATCGCGATGCAGAACCCGCGCGTCTACGCGCGTTACCTGCAGCAGGCATCGTTCAACTGGATCGAGCTCATCGAGGTGAGGTTGCCCGACGCGCTGCGCACGAAGGCGACGGCGACGCTGTGCGCCGCGGTTTTCGACGGCCTGCTGATCGAGCTGTTGAGCACCGGCGACCTGCGCCGCACGACACGCGCTCTCGATGATTTCATCGCGATGCTTGTGCGCGAATCCGAGTTCAGGCTGAGATCGGGCGCCTGATATTTCCCACGAACACAGAAAAGTGAAGGCGCACGGGCCGCTGCTGCGCGCTCATCCGTCGATGGAATCAAAAAATGACTTCGAAACGCCTCGTCCAGATTCTCATTGGCCTCAGCCTGACGCTCATCGTCGGCAGCCTGCCTTTTCCGGTCTGGGACAACGAATTCGCCGACACCGCGCATCTCGTCGGCAACGAGCTGATCTACTGGGTGCTCGTCGCCGCGACGCTGGCGTACGTCGTCGGCGTCGAGCGCATGCCGCTGCGCTCGATCGGCTTCCGCAGGCCCACGGTCCGCGATGCGTCGGCCGCGCTTGCGGTGGCTGCGGCGACCGTCGCCGGGCTCGCAGTCATGTATTTCGTCGTGTTTCCTGCGTTGCACATCAGCGAGGATCAGCAGATCGACAAGCTCATGAGCGCGCCGGCGTGGTGGCTTGCGATCTCGGTCGTGCGCGCGGGCGTGTCGGAGGAGGTGCTGTTCCGCGGCTACCCGGTCGAGCGTCTGCAGGAGCTGAGCGGCAACCGGTTCATCGCTTTCATCGTGCCGCTGGTTGCGTTCACGCTCGCGCATGTCGGGCCGTGGGGATGGTCGCATGTCCTCGTCGCTGCGTTCGGCGGCGCAATGCTGACCGGGCTCTATATGTGGCGCCGCAACCTTTGGGTCAGCATTCTTGCTCACTGCCTGATCGACGGCGTCGCAGTGCTCGCCGGGTAGTGCGGTTTTTTGAGCCCATCCGATCAGCCGCTCAGGCCCGGCTGCGAGCGTTGTCGCCCCGTGCATGCGCGCGCGACACGGGCTCCGGCATGTGCGGATCGAGCAGCGCGCGCGGCAACTCGCGGAAGACCTGCGCGATCTTCTTCAGGAACGGCGCGAGCGCGGAACTCTTGCGCCACAGCATCGCGATGCGCCGGCTCGGCGCCTCGCCGCGGAACTGCACGAGGTGGATGTTCTCCGAGCGCGCCACGGGCGGCTTGACCGCGAGTATAGGCAGCAGCGTGACGCCGACGTTGGCGGCGACCATCTGCCGCAACGTCTCGAGGCTCGTCGCGCGGAATCCCGACTTTTCGGTTGCGCCCGACAGCTGGCATACCTCGAGTGCCTGGTCGCGCAGGCAATGGCCGTCTTCGAGCAGAAGCAGGCTCTGGTTGGAGAGGTCGTCGAGCTTGAGCGTCTTGCGTCGCGCCAGTTCGTGCCGTTCGGGCACGGCCAGCAGGAAGGGCTCCTCGAACAGGAACTCCGCGTGCAGCTGGTCGTCGTGGATCGGCAGCGCGAGAATCGCGGTGTCGAGCCGACCCTCACGAAGCTGCTTGAGCAGCACCTCGGTCTTCTCCTCGACGAGCAGGAGCTCGAGCCGCGGGAAGCGCGTGCTGATGTGCGGCACCACGTGCGGCAACAGGTACGGCCCCAGCGTCGGGAAGATGCCGAGCCGCAGCGTGCCCGATTCGGGATCGAGTGTGCGGCGTGCGATCGCCCTGATCTGCTCGATCTCGGTCAGCACGTCGCGCGCGCGCTGGACGATTTCCTTGCCGGCCTCGGTCAGGAGCACCTTGCGCGGCGTGCGCTCGACGAGCGCGACGCCGAGTTCTTCCTCGAGTTTCTTGATCTGCGTCGACAGCGTCGGCTGGCTGACGAAACTGGCCTGTGCCGCCCGGCCGAAGTGCTTGTGCTCGGCGAGGGCCACGAGGTAGCGGAGGTCGCGCAGGTTCATGCGTGTCTATTTACCACGGATCGTACAGGGTGAGTCATGTGCCTGCGAGGAGCGAAAGAACTTTGACGCGGATCGACGCGGATAACGCGGATTTCGTGCTTCGCCCGTGCGGCGTGTTCCTGATCCGCGCAAATCCGCGCAAATCCGCGTCAAATGCATTTCCTTTCCAATGACACGCCCGGCCCGGCGCGAAATTGCTCAGGTCCGCGATTGCATGTATTTTATCTGCACGACGCCGCGTCGAAAGATTTCGCCGTCCTCAGGCCGCCTCGGCGACCTGCGTCGCGGCCACGGGCATGCGGATCAGGTGATCGAACGCCGCCGAGCGCCGCCTTCGCGCCGTCGCCGGCCGCGATGACGATCTGCTTGAACGGCACCGTCGTCGACGTCGCCGGCGGCGAACACGCCCGGCACCGACGTCGCGCCGTGCGCGTCGACGACGATCTCGCCGTGCCGCGTCAGCTCGATCGTGCCCTTGAGCCATTCGGTATTCGGCACCAGGCCGATCTGCACGAACACGCCTTCGAGTCGACGCGCGTGTGCGACGTCGCCCGAGCGCGGTCCGTGTAGACGAGCCCGTCGACCTTGCTGCCGTCGCCGGTGATCTTCGGTCGTCTGCGCCTCGTGACGATCGTCGACGTTGGCCAGGCTGCTGCAGCTTGCGCTGCAGCACGGCGTCGGCGCGCAGTTCTCGCGTCGAATTCGAGCAGCGTCACGTGCGCGACGATGCCGGCCAGGTCGATCGCCGCCTCGACGCCCGAGTTGCCGCCGCCGATCACCGCGACGCGCTTGCCCTTGAACAGCGGGCCATCGCAGTGCGGGCAATAGGCGACGCCTTGTTGCGGTATTCCTTTTCGCCCGGCACGTTGATGTCGCGCCAGCGCGCGCCGGTCGCGAGGACGACGATCTTCGCCTTCAGCGTCGCGCCGTTCGCGAGCCTGCACCGAGGCAATGCCGTCCGACGACGACAGCGCGTCGGCGCGCTGGCACGTTCATGATGTCGACGTCGTAGCGCTTGACGTGCTCCTCGAGCGCGGCCGCGAACTTCGGTCCTTCGGTTTCCTTGACCGAGATGAAGTTCTCGATGCCGAGCGTGTCGAGCACCTGTCCGCCGAAGCGTTCGGCGACGACGCCCGTGCGGATGCCCTTGCGCGCCGCGTAGACCGCCGCCGCCGCGCCCGCGGGACCGCCGCCGACGATCAGCACGTCGAACGGCGCGCTTCGCATCGAGCTTCGCGGCATCGCGCGCCGCGGCGCCGCGTGTCGAGCTTCGCGAGGATCTCGTTCGACGCCCATGCGGCCCTGGCCGAACACCTCGCCGTTGAGGAAGACCGTCGGCACCGCCATGATCTGGCGCTCGTCCACTTCGTTCTGGAACGAGCCGCCGTCGATCATCTCGACGCGGATGCGCGGGTTGAGCATCGCCATGCAGGTTCAGCGCCTGCACGACGTCCGGGCAGTTCTGGCAGGTGAGCGAGATGTAGGTCTCGAAGTGGTAGTCGCCATGCTCCGCATCAGCGGGAAGCGAACGCATCTGGTCGATCGTCTCGGCGGCGAGCTTCGACGGGTGGCCGCCGACCTGCAGCAGCGCGAGGACCAGCGACGTGAATTCGTGGCCCATCGGCAGGCCGGCGAAGCGCATGCCGATGTCGCTCGCCCGGCACGGTTGAGCGAGAACGACGGCACCGCGCTCGGCGCCGTCACGACTTTCGGTCAGCGTGAATTTGTCGGAGAGCGCGGCGATGTCGTTCAGCATGCGCTGCAGCTCGCGCGACTTGTCGCCGTCGTCGAGCGCCATCGCGATTTCGACCGGCTCGGCTGATCTTTCGCGAAGTGATCGCGCAACTGGGTCTTGATGCGCGTCCAACATGGTGTCGGCTCCGAAGTAGGGGGAATCTCTGATGGAAATCGTGGGAGGATTGCCTGCGCCGCCGATCCTCCGGTGGGGCGGAGGCGCTCCACGAAACGGCGAAGCAGTTGGCGCCAGGACATCGTGCGCAAGATCAGGACAAGATCAAGAATAGGCTCCCGCCTTCGCGGGAATGACGCCAGGCCGGATGTGTCAGTGGATCTCTCCAGGCGCGTCGCTGCGCCCGGAGAGATTTCAGCTTCTTGTCGCTGTCGTGCTCGCAGTTGTTCGCGGCTGTGACACGACTGCGATCTTCTACTTCGTTGCGATCAGATCTTGCCGACCAGGTCGAGCGACGGCTTCAGCGTGTCGGCGCCGTCGTTCCACTTCGCGGGGCAGACTTCGCCCGGATGCGAAGCGACGTATTGCGCGGCCTTGACCTTGCGCAGCAGTTCGCTCGCGTCGCGGCCGATGCCGTTGTCGTGGATCTCGCAGAGCTTGATCTGGCCTTCGGGATTGATCACGAACGTGCCGCGCAGCGCCAGTGCCTTCTTCCTCGATCAGGACGTCGAAGTTGCGCGACAGCGTGTGCGTCGGGTCGCCGATCAGCGGATAGCGCGACTTTCCTGATCGCGTCCGACGTGTCGTGCCAGGCCTTGTGCGCGAAGTGCGTGTCGGTCGACACGCCGTAGATTTCGACGCCGAGCTTCTGGAATTCGGCGTAGTGGTCGGCCAGGTCGTCGAGTTCGGTCGGGCAGACGAACGTGAAGTCGGCCGGGTAGAACACGAACACCGACCACTTGCCCTTGAGGTTGGCCTCGGTGACGGTCGACGAACTCGCCGTTGTGAAAGGCGGTGGCCTTGAACGGTTTGATTTGGGTGTTGATCAGGGACATCGTGATTCCTAGGTTGCGGGTGAGGGAAGGTGACGCCGCGTAATCTAAGGCCCGGCGACTGATTACTCCAATCGATTGATTACATTGTATTGATAGGTTTAGCCTATGTGAGGCGAGTTAGCCGGGTTTCAATGGCCGAAGATACTTCGGCCACTTGTTATTCACGGCGGCGACATGGTTAGCTTGCCGCTTCTTTTCGGTGGGGATAGCGAATGCGTAAGGTGCGACAGTGGTGCGGAGTGTTGGCCGGGCTCACCGCCCTCGTCCAGTCGGTTTCTGCACAGGTGCCGACTGGCAAGCTGCCGGCCGAAGCGCAGCCGCTCGGCTACTCGCTGGCCTTCAAGATCGATCCGCACGCCGACCGTTTCAGCGGCCAGACGCATATCCGCATCAAGCTCGCGCAACCCGCGGATCATGTATGGCTGCATTCACGCGAAATCGACATCGCCAAGGCTGAGCTCACCGATGCCGCGGGCAAGACGCGCAAGGTCGAAGTCGCCGAGCGCGATCCCTCAGGCGTGATCGAGGTGAAGTTCGGCGCGACATTGCCCGCGCAGAACATCGATCTCTCATTCGACTATTCCGCGCCGTTCAACGCGAAGCTGCAAGGCCTGTACAAGGTCAAGCTCGGCGACGAGTCGTACGTCGTCACGCAGATGGAAGCGATCAGCGCGCGCTACGCTTTCCCGGCTTCGACGAGCCGCGCTTCAAGACGCCGTTCGACATCACGCTGACGGTGCCGAAGGACGAGGTCGCGATCGCGAACACGCGGCCGACGTCGGAGAAGGCTGTCGGCAGACGGCAAGTGGAAGACGCTCGTGTACGCGACGACCAGGCCGCTGCCGACCTATCTCGTCGCGATCGCGGTCGGACCGTGGGATGTCGTCGACGGGCCGACCGCTTGCCGCCAATGCGGTGCGCAAGAATCCGGTGCCGCTGCGCGGCATCGGTCCGCGCGGCACCGGCCCGCAGTTGCAAGTGGATTCTCGAGCAGACGCCGGCGATCGTGAAGTACTACGAGGACTACACGAATCAGCCGTATCCGTACGACAAGCTCGACCTGCTCGGCGCGCCGGACTTCGCGCCGGCGCGATGGAGAATGCGGGCCTCATCGTCTTCCGCGACGCCTTGCTGCGCATCGACGCGCAATTCGTCGGCCGACACGTACCGCAGCAGCTTCAACGTCAACGCGCACGAGATCGCGCACCAGTGGTTCGGCGATCTCGTCACCGTGCCGTGGTGGGACGACATCTGGCTCAACGAGGCCTTCGCGACCTGGGCGCAGGGCAAGGCGACCGTCGCGCTCAAGCCCGAGTATCTCGGCGATCTCGTCGCGGCTCGAGGGCACCCTCGGCGCGATGCACAGCGACAGCCTGCTGTCCGCGCGCAAGATCCGCCAGCCGATCAGTGGACCAGGGCGACATCGAGAACGCGTTCGACGGCATCACCTACCAGAAGGGCGCAGCCGTGCTGCGCATGTTCGAGGAATGGATCGGCGAGGACATCTATCGCGACGCGATGCGCGACTATCTTGCCAAGCACCGTTCGGCAGCGGCAGTTCGGACGATCTGATTGCGACGATCGCGAAAGTCAGCGGCAAGGGCGACACGCTCACGACCGCGATGCGCAGCTTCCTCGACCAGCCCGGCATCCCGCTCGTCCACGCCGAACTGAAGTGCAACGCGGGCAAGGCCTCGCTCGCGCTCTGAGCAGACGCGTTACCTGCCGTTCGGCGTCATGAGCGGCGACAACCTGCAGTGGAAGGTGCCGGTGTGCACGCGTTTCGGCCGTGCAGGCAAGACCGAGAACGCAGTGTTTCCTGCTCGATCAGCCAAAACGCGAATTCGCTGTCGCGCCGGGTAGCGGCGGGAGCGGCTGTCGCCGACTGGTACATGCCGAATGCCGAAGCGGCCGGCTACTACCGCTTCACGATGGCGGACAAGGACTTCGCCGCGCTCAAGGCGCAGGTCGCGACACTCGCGCCGGCGGAGCAGGTGCTCTACGCCGACGCGATCTCGAGTTCGTTCGCGCGCGGCACGCTGCAGCCCGAGGTCGTGCTCGATGCGATGCCGGCGCTCGCGGGTTCCGACATACCGCAGGTCGCCGGCGCGCTCCTGGGCGATTTCGCCTGGATCCGCGAACATCTCGCCACCGACGCGACGCGGCCTGCGCTCGACGCCTACGCCGCGAAGCTCTACGGGCCGCGCCTGGACCAGCTGGGCTTGCGGCGCAGGCCCGGCGACAGCGATGCGACGAGTCGCCTGCGCGTGCGCATCGTCGATTTCCTCGCTTTCGATGCGCGCAACCCGGCGTTGCGCAAGGCGCTCGACGAACAGGGTCGCGCGGCGCTCGGCCTCGACGGCAGCGGCAAGGTCGATCTTTCCAAGCTCGATCCCGATACCCGGCGGCGCGGCGCTCAAGGTCGCGGTGCAGGAATCGGGGGCAGCCGCGTACAACGCGATCGTCGGCGAACTCAAGACGAGCCATGAGACCCAGCAGCGCTATGAGCTTCTCGCGGCGCTAGGCAGCACGCGCGATGCGAAGCTCGGCGAGGAAGCACGCAACTATGGCCTCACGCCCGCGGTCGCAGTCGGCGAAATCTTCTACATCTACCGCAGTCACGTCGCCGAACCGGAGAACCGCGCCGCTTTCTGGCAATGGTTCAAGCCGCACTACGACACGCTGCGCGCGCGCCTGCCCGATGCGTACCAGAGCGTGCTGCCGCGATTCGCGGCGATCGGCCGTTGCAGCAAGACCGAGTCCGACGAGATGCAGCAGTGGATGGCGCCGCGCATCAAGGACATCATCGGCGGCGAGCGCGCACTGGCGCAGTCGCTCGAAGGCGTGGGCCAATGCACGTCGCTGCACGACCACGTCGGCGAGAAGTCGCTGGCGACGTGGGCCGAGGCGCATTCCGCACGCTGACCGGCGCACTCTCCCTGCTGTTCGTGGCGCGAGCTCGTCGATCCATGAACGGAGGGAAGCGTCCGCCGCACCGGCTGCTTGGGCCGACCACGACGAAGCTCGGCCGTCGCCTCGTGCGGTTCGGGTCGATCCTGCCGATGGGCTCAAGGCGTGACGGCTGGCTGCGCAGGCCGCGACGGCGGATGCGCGATGAATGCGAGCGTGTCGCGCAGCACCGGCGCCGCGCCGGCGTGCGATCGCGCGATCGCGAGCAGCAATTCACCGTGATCGACATCGGGATAGAGCTTGAGCACCGCGGTGCCGTCCATCGCCTGCGCGCGCTCGGCCATGACCTCGGCGTTGTTCGGCGGCACTTCGTCGTCATCGAGACCCTGCAGCAGCAGCATCGGCGGCTCGTCGCCGTCGACGAAGTTGATCGGCTGCGAGTCGTAGCGGCCCTTCGGGTCGTCGCCGAAGATATCGGCCTCGTCGTCCTCCCACGGCAGGAACGCATAGGCACCCGCAAGGCCGATCATGCCCGCGAGATCCTTCGGGCTCAGGCCGGCCTTCGCGAGATAGCGCTTGTCGCAGGCGAGCAGGGCCGCGATATGCCCGCCGGCGGAGTGGCCCATCACGAAGATGCGCTTCGCATCGCCGCCATACTGGGCGGCGTTGTCGAACGCCCATTTCGCCGCGTTTGCGGCGTCGTCGACGAACTCGGGGAAGCGCACGTCCGGGAATTTGCGGTAGTCCGGGATCACCGCGACGACGCCGTTGCTCGCGAGTGTCTCGCCGACGTAGCGATACCAGCGCCGCCGGCCGCCCTCCCAGCTGCCGCCGTAGAAAAACACGACGACCGGCGCGTTCGCGGCCGCGTGTGGCGCGTAGACGTCGAGCGCGAGGCTGTGGGCGGAATCGAATACGATGCCGCGGTGCACTTCGAGGTTGTGCGCGCTGTCGGCGCTGCCTATCGTCGCGTAGTAGATCTGCGCGCAGGCACCGAGAAGCAGCGCGCGCCGCGCCGGTCGCAGTGGCGCGCGCGGCGCGCCATAGTCGGCCCGAATTGCCATTCCGCGGTCGGCTTCCTATCATCGGTGAGATTGTGGCACGGGGAACGGTCGATGAGTGAGTCCGAAATCAAACGCGCGAAGGACTACTTCGCCGACATCCCCGAGCGCAATACCGGCGACGTACTGCTGCGCACGAGCCAGCAGCACCACGTCGCCCTGAGCGCGATGGCCGACACCAAGGCCAACATCGTGATCACGGTGTCGTCGATCGTCCTGACCCTGAGCCTCGGCAAACTCGGCGATCCCGACCTGCGCCTGTCCGTGCTCACGCTCTGCGCGTTCACGCTGTTCGCCCTTCTGCTCGCGATTCTCGCGGTGCTGCCGAAATACCGGCCGATGCGCCTGGACTCGGAAGAACTGCCGCCGCATTTCAACCTGTTCTTCATGGGCCATTTCTCCGAGTTGTCGCGCGATCGCTTCCTCGCCGAAGTCGCGCGCTCGATGCGGCCCGACGGGTCGGTCTATGCCGCGCTCGCGAACGACATCTACAGTCTCGGCAGCTATCTCTCGCGCTACAAATACCGCTACCTGCGCCTGAGCTACCTGAGCTTTCTCACGGGTTTCATTGCGGCGCTGCTCGAGCAGATGTGGCGGATCGCGTTCCATTGAAACTCAGCGCGACTGAAGCTGCGGGACAGCCAGATCAGGCCGAACTGATCCGTTAACCCCGTGCACGCCGTCTCTGCGTTGCATCGGGGACATTGGTTCCGACACGGAGTGCATCATGTTTCGACCGCTGCGTCTGGCTTTCGCGCTGCTCTGCTTCTGCACGGTTGCCTGGGCCGCGCCCGCGGCCGCAGACGACCCACTGCCCGCGGTGCTGCGCGACTGGCGAGCGTGGGTGCTCAAGGATCTCGACTATCACGCCTGTCCGTTCTTCTCGACGCAGACCGCGAACGAGGCGAACAGCTACGTCTGCGCGTGGCCGGGTCGCCTCGCCCTCGCCGCGACCAGCGACGGCGCGACGTTCTCGGTGCATTGGCGCGTCGACGCGCCTTCGTGGATAGCACTGCCCGGCGACGACGAGAACTGGCCGCAGGCCGTGACGTGTGAACGGCCAGCGCCAGGCGGTGCTCAGCCACGATGGCGGCCCGGCGATGTGGCTCGCGACCGGCAGCTACGAGATTGCGGGACGGATTCCGTGGCACGACCGGCCGCAATCCCTGCACGTGCCTGCGGCGATCGGCCTGGTCGCGTTGAGCGTCGACGGCAAAACGGTCGCGCCCGTGCAACGCGACGAGGATGCCGTGACGCTCGGCCGCGGCGCGGCCGCCGCGCCCGAAGCGGACAGTCTCGACCTGCGCGTGTTCCGCCTGCTCGTCGACGGCGTGCCGGCCGAACTGACGACGCAGATTCGCCTCGCGGTGTCGGGCCAGGCGCGCGAGGAGATTCTCGGCCCGGTGCTGCCGGCCGGATTCGCCGCGATCGCACTCGAAGGCGAATGGCCCGCGCGGCTCGACAACGACGGCCGCCTGCACGTGCAGGTGCAGCCCGGGTCGGCCGACGCTGACGGTGCGCGCACGCGCGTCGGCACCGCTGGCGACCGTCGCCGCGCGCGTGCCCGGCGACGCCGTGGCCGAAGCAGGAAATCTGGAGCTACCAGTCGACGTCGCGTCTGCGCGTGACGAGCGCGAGCGCCGCCGTCGCGGTCGATCCGAAGCAGGCGCAGGTGCCCGGACGAATGGCGTGGCGCTGCCGGCCTTCGCGCTCGCCGACGCCGAGATGCTGACGATCGAGCAGCGTTCGCGCGGACTCGCGCCCGACGAAGGCAACCGCCTGAGCCTGCGCCGCGAGGCGTGGCTCGATTTCGACGGCAGCGGCTGGTACGCGCGCGATTTCGTCGCCGGCACGATGGTGCAGGGCTGGCGCTTCGACGTCGCGGCGCCCTATGCGCTGGAGCGCGCCGAGGCGTATGCGGCCCCCGGGCAGCCGCGGCGAATCGCTGCTGATCACGCACGGCGCCGGCGCGAATCTCAGCGGCGTCGAATGGCGCATGCCTGCCGTGGGTCTTTCGAGCGGCGTGCGCATCGCTGCCGCTTCGTCGTTGCCGGTCAGCGGCTGGCAGCAGACCTTCGACCGCATCGACGCGACCCTGCATCTTCCGTACGGCTACCAGTTGCTCGCCGCGCCGGGTGCCGACAGCGTGCGCGGCAGCTGGATATCGCGCTGGACGCTGCTCGATGTGTTCGTCGCGGCGATCATCGCCTTGCTTGCCTGGCGGCTGCTCGGCATCGCCGGCGCGCTCGCGGCGACGCTCTACCTGCTGCTCGGCTATCACGAGGAAGCGCCGACCTGGACGCTGCTGGCCGTACTCGCGCTGAGCCTGATCGTGCGTGCGCTGCCCGCGGGCAGGTTGCACGGCGCCGGGCTGTGGCTGCGTCGCGCGGCCTGGGCGGTGTTCGTGCTCGTCGCGCTGCCGTTCGTCGCCGATGAGGTGCGCTATGCGCTGTATCCGCAACTCGAGCACACCTCGGTGTTCGCGGACTGCCGTACAGCGGCGGCTCCTATCTCAAGGCCGACGGCAGCGGCAACTGGCGCCGCAACAATACGGCTATGCCGAGAGCGAAGAAAGGATGCGCGAAGTGCGGGGCGGGGTGGCCGATGTCGACGCCACCGCCACCGCCCGCGCCAGCGCCGATGTCGCTGGCGATGAACGCGGCGCCCGCCAAAGTCGCGCGCGACAGGACCGAATCCGCTCGAATCGATCACGGTCACCGGGATCGAAGCTGTCCAGGGCGGCGACGATCGACCACTACAGCCAGTCGACCGTGATGCAGACCGGCGCGGGCGAACCGCATTGGAACCTCGGCAGCACCGTGTATCTCGGCTGGACGGGGCCCGTGCTGCCTGCGCAGAGCGTTCGCCTCGTGGTCGCGCCGCCGTGGGTCGTGCGGCCGCTGCGCATCGTGCTCGCGCTGCTGCTGGTCTGGCTCGCGTTCCGCGTCTTCCGCGCGCTGCCGGCGCGGCCGCGTGGCCCGTTGCCCGGCGCGGCCGCAGCGGCGCTGTTCGTGGCGCTCGCAATGACGATCACGCCGGCCGCAAAGGCGCAGGCGCTGCCCGGCGACGAACTGCTCAAGCAGTTGCGCGAGCGGCTGACCGAAGCACCGAAATGCGCGCCGGCCTGCGCGGCGATCGCCCAGGCACAGGTCGATGCGAACGGCGACCAGATCACGGTCGTGCTCGAGGTGCATGCGGGCGAGCGGCTCGCGCTGCCGCTGCCGACCGCCGACGCGAGCGCGTCGCTGAAAAGTGCAAAAGTGGACAATGTCGCCGACGCGCCCGTCGCGCGCGCGAACGGCGAGGAATGGATCGCGATCGATCGCGGCGTCCATCGCGTCGAACTCGTCTACGGCGCGGACGCGGACAGGCTCTCGCTCAACTTCGCCCTCAAGCCCGCGCGCGCGCTGTTCGCGGGCAAGGGCTGGAGCGCGAGCGGCATCGAGGACGACCGTCTTCTCTCGGGCACGCTGTCGATCGCGCGGGCGAAGAGCGAGAGTGGCGGCAGCGACAAACCCGAATCCGGCGCGCAGCAGTTCGCGCCGTACGTGCGCGTCGTGCGTTCGCTTTCGCTGGGCCTCGACTGGAGCGTCGAGACGCAGGCGCAACGCCTGTCCCCGGCCACGGGCGGCTTCACCTTGAGCCTGCCGCTGATCGCCGGCGAGCATGTGTCGACGCCGGGCATCAAGGTGCAGAACGCCGACGGCAAGGGTGCGACAGCAACAATTGCGGTCGCCGACAGCGCACCCGAAGCGACATGGAACAGCACGCTCGACAAGACTGCTCTGGACAAGGACGGCTCGCTCACGCTGACTGCGCCCGCGCTGAGCGACCACGCCGAAGTGTGGCGCGTGCTCGTGAGCCCGACCTGGCATGTCGAAGTCTCCGGCGTGCCGGTGGTCGGCGGCGAAGCGGGCGGGAATCGCTACGAATTCCGCACGCTGGAGTTCTACCCGCTGCCGGGCGAGACGCTGACCCTCAAGATCACGCGTCCCGATCCGACGCAGGGCGCCGTGCGCGCGATCGACGCGGTGACGATCAACAGCGAAGTCGGTCAGCGCAGCGCGACGCAGACGCTCGCGTTCTCCATGCGGGCGAGCCAGGGAGGCGAGCAGACGATCACGCTGCCTGCTACTGCCGAGGTGCTGTCGGTCAGGCGCGACGCCGAAACGCTCAACCTGCGCGCGCAGTCCGGCAAGCTGAGCCTGCCGGTCAAGCCCGGCAGCCAGCGCTTCGAAGTGGTCTTCCGCGAAGGCGGCGAAGCCGGCTTCGTCGCCCGCACGCCGGCGCTCGCGCTGGGCCTGCCGGCCGCGAACATCGACCTCGGCCTGCACGTGCCTGCCGACCGCTGGCTGTTGCTGACGACGGGTCCCGCGACGGGCCCGGCTGTTCTCTATTGGGGCGAACTCGTCGTGCTGGTCGCGATTGCCTGGGCGCTCGCGCGCACGCGACGCACGAAGCTGCGCTTCGTCGACTGGCTGCTGCTCGGCCTCGGGTTCTCGACGTTCTCGTGGGGCGCGCTGCTGATCGTCGTCGCCTGGCTGTTCGCGTTCGACTGGCGCGCGCGCGCGCAGGTCTCGGCGAGCCGCTGGGGTTTCAACGGCATCCAGATCGGACTCGTCGCGCTGACCGCGCTCGCGCTCGTTGCGCTGATCTCGGCGATCCCGCAGGGCCTGCTCGGCGAACCCGACATGCACGTGATCGGCAACGGTTCGGTCGCGACCGCGCTGCGCTGGTTCGCGGATCGCAGCAGCGATGCACTGCCGCAGGCGATGGCCATCTCCGTCCCGCTGTGGGTATACAAAGTACTCATGCTCGCGTGGGCCCTGTGGCTCGCGAATGCGCTGATCGGCTGGCTGCGCGATGGCTTCGCCGCGTGGACGCGCGGTGGCTACTGGCGGGCGCAAGCCGTCGTCGAGCCGCCGTTCGCCGCGGCCGCTGCGCCGCAGGGCGCGCCTGCTCCCGCGCCGAGCGGCGAAAGCCGATGAGCGAGACGAGCGTGCGCGCGTTGCTCGTCGAGGCGACGCGTGCGTTGTCCGGCGCCGAAGCGCGGCGCGAGGCCGAGCAACTGCTGCAGCATGCGCTCGGCGTCGGTCGCGCTTGGCTCTACGCGCACGACGGCGACGCGGTTCCGGCAGACGCCGCGGCGGCGTTTCGCGGGTTGATCGAGCGGCGCAGCGCAGGCGAGCCGATCGCCTATCTCAGCGGACGCCGGGAGTTCTTCTCGCTCGATCTCGCGGTAACGCCGGCCGTGCTGATTCCGCGCGCGGAGACCGAGCTGCTCGTCGAACTCGCGCTCGCGCGCGTCGATGCGGACGTCGCGCGCGGCCATCGCCGATCTCGGCACAGGCTCCGGCGCCATCGCGCTCGCGCTCGCGCACGCGCGCCCACGCGCGAGCGTGCATGCGACCGATGCGAGCGACGCGGCGCTCGCCGTCGCGCGCGGCAATGCCGCACGCCTGCAGCTGGGCAACGTGTCATTCGCGCAGGGCGACTGGTGCGCCGCACTCGGCGAGCGGCATTTCGATGTCATCGTCTCGAATCCGCCGTACGTCGCCGCCGATGACCGCCACCTCGGCGAAGGCGACCTGCGCTTCGAGCCCGCAGCGGCGCTTTCCTCGGGCGCGGATGGCCTCGACGCGATCCGCATCATCGTGCGCGACGCGCGCGCGCACCTGAAAAGCGGCGGGTCGCTGCTGTTCGAACACGGTCACGATCAGGGTGCCGCGTGTCGTGCGCTGCTCGAGCACGCGCGATATCTCGATGTATTCACCGCCGTCGATCTCGAAGGTCGCGATCGCGTGAGCGGTGGACGCGTGCCGTAGCGCTTCAGCCCGGCCTGCGGGGCACCCGATTGTCCTGGCGCAACTTCGCGAGCGCGCGCACCGGGAACGTGCCGACGCCCTTGAACTTCGGCGGCACGGCACTGAACGTGAATCCCGCATCGGGCAATGCGGCGAGGTTGGTCATGTGTTCGACGATCAGGATGCCCGCGCCGAGCAAGATCGTGTGCACGGGGCGCGATTTGCCGTGCGTGCCGTCACGGCTCGTGTCGTCTATGTTGTGCGAATCGATGCCGACGAGCCTGACGCCAGCATCGCGCAGACAGGCGGCAGCGTCTTCGGTCAGGAACGGATGGCCCTCCAGATAGGCAGGCGTGTTCCAGTGCGCGTCCCAGCCGGTGTGCACGAGCACGGCGCGACCGCGTATCTCGCGGTCGCGAAAATACTCGACGCCAATCGCCTGCGCCTCTTGATGACCGGTTTCGCGGCGGACGGCGCGCACGACGATCGCGTCGAGATCGCACATCGCCTCGATGCCGACCTCCGACAGATCCTTGCCGTCGGCGTAGCGATGGAACGGGCAGTCGATGTACGTGCCGGTGTTCGCGACCATCTCGATCTTGCCGATCTGGAATTCGGTGCCCGACGTGTAGATCTCCCGCGATTTCTCGCGGCTCAGGTAATCGCAGATGATCGGCGCGGGCAGACCCTTGTGGGTGACGACGCCATGCTCGATCGTGTGGCTCAGGTCGACGAATGCGCTGCCGTGCATTAGCGAACTTTCGGGGGTGCGCTTGTGCGCCTCGGCGATGATGCGTTTGTTGAGGATGCGCACCGGCCCGACCATCAGCAGGCGCATGTCGCGCACGATCGCGTCGGCAAGTTCGGCGTCGGAGATGTCGTCGCCCGCGATGTCGAGACGGAAATCCTGGCCCTGGATGCCGCCGCCGTTCGTGAAGTCGATCTCGAAATCGAATTGGACGCGATGGGTCATCGGTGTCCTCATCAGTTCGCGACTTGAAAAATGAGCCGCGCGGCGCAGTTGAGTGCCGTTGTCGTGCGGCCTGGCCGATCGATGGCGACCGTGTCAGATCGCGCTGCGAACCTGCGGCTTGCTCTCGAACTGCGGCCAGCGCGCGAGGATCGCCTTGCGAATCCCCGCCGCATCGATCCCCGCCTCGGCCAGCAACTGCTCGCGGCTCGCATGTTCGAGGAACGCATCGGGCAGGCCGAGCTGCAGCACGGGATTCAGCAGGCTTTTCGCCGACAGGAACTCCGCGACCGCGCCGCCTGCGCCGCCGGCGATCGCGTTGTCCTCGACCGTGACGAAGGCGTCGTGCGTGCGCGCGAGTTCGACGATCAGCGCTTCGTCGAGCGGTTTGACGAAGCGCATGTTGACGACTGTCGTGCCGAACTCCTCGCCGACCGCGAGCGCCGCTGTGAGCGGGCTGCCGAAGGCGAGTATCGCGAGCCGCGAACCGCGCCTGCGTACTTCGGCCTTGCCGATCGGCAACGGCTTGAGTTCCGCGTCGATCTTTGCCCCGGGGCCAGTCCCGCGCGGATAGCGCACCGCGGCCGGGCCGTCATGCAGGAACGCGGTGGTGAGCAACGCGCGGCATTCGTTCTCGTCGGCCGGCGCCGCGACGACGAGGTTCGGCACGCAGCGCAGATAGGTGAGATCGAAACTGCCTGCGTGCGTGGCGCCGTCGGGGCCGACGACGCCGCGCGCGGTCGATCGCGAACGTGACGTCGAGATTCTGGATCGCGACATCGTGAATCGCCTGGTCGTACGCGCGCTGCAGGAACGTCGAGTAGATCGCGACGACGGGTTTCGCGTCTTCGCAGGCCATGCCGGCGGCGAGCGTGACCGCGTGCTGCTCGGCGATGCCGACGTCGAAGTAGCGTCGCGGAAATTCCTTCGAGTAGCGCACGAGGCCCGAGCCTTCGCGCATCGCCGGCGTGATCGCGAGCAGGCGCTCATCGCTGCGGCCATGTCGCACAGCCAGTCGCCGAATACCTCGGTGTAGCTCTGCTTGCCGGGCGCCTTCTTGACGATGCCCTTGACCGGATCGAACGGCCCGACCGCGTGGTACTCGATCTGTTCGCGCTCGGCGGGCTCGTAGCCCTTGCCCTTGGTCGTGATGACGTGCAGCAGCTGCGGACCCTTGAGGTTCTTCAGCGTCTTCAGGGAGTGCAGCAGCATCGGCAGGTCATGGCCGTCGATCGGCCCGAAATAGTGGAAGCCGAACTCCTCGAACAGTGTCGACGGCACGAACATGCCCTTGAGATGCTCTTCCCAGCGCTTGAAGAAACGCCAGAGGAAACCATTGCGGCGCATGCTGTTCTTCGCGCGCTCGCGCATCGCGTTGAGCGTGCGGCTCGTCATGAGGCGAGCGAGCATCTTCGGCAGCGCGCCGACATTTTCGCTGATCGACATCTGGTTGTCGTTGAGGATCACGAGCATGTCCGGCATCGACGTCGCCGCCATGGTGCAGTGCCTCGAACGCCATGCCGCCGGTCAGGCCGCCGTCGCCGATCACCGCCACGATCTTGCGCGGGTCGGATCTTGTGCTGCGCCGCGATCGCCATGCCGAGCGCGGCCGAGATCGACGTCGACGAATGGCCGACGCCGAAGGTGTCGTATTCGCTTTCGTCGCGACGCGGGAACGGCGCGAGACCGTCCTTCTGCTTGATCGTCGCGATGCGGTCGCGGCGGCCGGTCAGGATCTTGTGCGGATAGCACTGGTGGCCGACGTCCCAGACGAGGCGGTCGACCGGCGTGTCGTAGAGATAGTGCAGCGCGACGGTCAGTTCGACGACGCCGAGGCCCGCGCCGAAATGGCCGCCGGCGCTCGCGACCGATTCGATCAGGTACTCGCGCAGCTCGCGCGCCACCTCGGGCAGTTCGCTCTCGGCAAACTTGCGCAGGTCGGCAGGCGAGTCGATGCGGGAAATGCGCGGATAGCGCTGGGGGTCGATCATTTCGGTGTTTCTTGGGTGGGTGTGACCAAGGATGGTCATGGCTTGATCGTACGCCGGATAGGGCGCCAGACCTCCTGTATTTTCGGTTATCGTGGCATTTGCAGCAAGTTTGCACGGGTTACGGGCATTTGCAGGTCTTTTTTCTGGGCAGGCCGGGGCGGGCGACGAGCGCGGGAGGAGCGATGGCTGCGATCGAGCATGCAGAGCGGACGAACTGGCAGGGAGTGATCCTGTCGGCGCTCGTGCCGATGCTTGTCGTGATCGGGTTCGCCTACCGGGCGCTCGTTTCGGAAGGACTACCCGACCTGGAAGGATGGGTCGTCGGAATGTTCTTACTGATTCCGCTCGAATTCATTCGCGCACTGATCATTTCCGTTCTCGCTGATGCCTACAAGACCGGGCGCAACCCGCTCGAGGTCGTGCAAACCTTTCTGATCTCGGTGGCGATACTGCTGGCGCTTTGTATCGGCTACGTGATTCTCGAGGGAGGGATCAGCGACGGTCTGAGTCTGTTGGCAAGCCCGTACCTCTACAAATTCCTCGGGTTTCCGATACTGATTGCGGTCGTCGACGGCATTTTCGGTGTTCTGTCCTTCAGCGGCGATCCCAAGTTGCAGGCTGCGCGACTGCAGGCCGTCGCGGACGATTCTATCGACTGGCTCAGTGTCGCCCTGTTCCGGCTGCCGTTCCTGATCCTGCCGGCCTACGGCTTGCTGGCCTGGGCCGGCAGCGCCGGGCTTGCGTTTTGCTGCGTGGGTTCCTGTGCCCAGCGTGGACCTGGCGTTCCGCGCTGCGTTGCTCTATCTCGCGTTCTACTTCCTCGGCAAGACCTTTCTCACAGCGTATGTGCAGACAGCGCGTTTCGCGCTAACCCGGAAGCGGCTCCTCGACGTGCCGTGGATGCAGAGGGTGCGCCACCTCTTCGGCGATGCGAGGTACGAGGGCCGTGATATCGAGAAGGAGGCCGCGCAGCGCTACAAGGACAGCCCGCACTCGGCGTCGGTACTGCATTTCGAAGAAGACGTCATTCAGTCGCTCAAGAGCAAATCGTCGTCGGTGACGCCGGAGAAGACGTGCGGTGAACCGCAAACCGGCGACCCCGACCACAAATGACCCACCCGTTGCTCACGGCCTCGCCACGAATCTCATTCGCAGCCGGATCAACTGCTGACAGGCTGAAACCGCCCGAGACGATCTGCTCGATATTCGCATAGTCCGCAAGGCAGACACGTGCCGGTGATGCGGACGAGAAGAGCAGCCGAATACGCGACCGCAAAATGCGTTTGTCGCCCTCAGGCGCTGCGCCGGTTCTTCGGCAGATGGTTCACGAGGAACTCCATCTGGTCGGCGAGGATGTTGCGGTTCGACAGGATCAGGTGCTCCACCCAGCTCGGCCGGTACGGCACCGCGAGCAGCGGCATGTTCGCCTGCGCAGGCGTATGGCTGCCCTTGTGGATGTTGCAGGCGAGGCAGGCGGTGACGACGTTCTCCCACGAATCGCGGCCACCCTTCGACAGCGGCACGACGTGGTCGCGCGTCAGTTCGCCGCGATGAAAATGGTCGCCGCAATACAGGCACAGCATGCGATCGCGCGCGAACAGCGCGGCATTGGTCAGCGCGGGCGCCGGGTCGATGACGTGCAGGCGCGCGTGCCCGCGGCTCGCGACGATCGGGTGCAGGTCGAGCGTGCTCTGTTCGCCCGTGAGCCGGCTGCTGCCGCCGTGGATCGTGAGGCAGGGCGAGCCGAGCGTCCACGAGACTGCGTCGCGCACGTACAGGCAGACCGCGTCCTGCCAGGAGATCCAATCGAGAATGCGTCCGCTCGAATCGAGGGACAGTATGCGGGTCGCATGGATATCGCTGACGACGCGGGGTTCGACCATTCCCGGCTTGAACGGACTCGTATGAATCAGACTCGTGTCGATCGGCATCCGCTACTCACTGAAGGCGCCACAGGGGCGGTGTCGTGGGCTTGGGCGATTCGCTGCCAGACGGATCGTATCCGGTACTTCGCTACGGGTACTTGGCTTGGGGTACTTGGCTTAGTCAAGCCACAGCATAAATAAAATAATGGATTTTTGCGAACCCGCGATGACAGAAGGGCCGTCGTAGCGGCGGTCAGAGCGCCGCGGGAGCGAGGTCGAAGGCGATCGTCAGGCGCGTGTCGTCGCCTTCGAACGGCACCGTACCGTGCCAGAAATAGGACGGAAACAGCGCGAGCAGGCCCGGTTCCGGGCGGATCAGGAACTCGGGCGTCAGCGGCGGTCTCGTCGCGATGCCGGGCTCGCCGAACTTGAGCCAGCCGCCGGTATTGCCGCGTTTGTCATCGGGATGACTGGCGCCAGCGATGATTGTCATCAGGACGATCGTCATTGGGGCGCCTGTCATTAGGACGGCTGTCTGCGATGACGGCTGCCGCGACGCGTCCATCCGAAGTCGAGCGCCCGGCGGCAAGCATGCTGCGCGGCAACTCGATGTAGCACGCCGACGACAGCCAGCCTTCGGGGTGCACGTGGTTCGTGTGATAACCCTGGCTGCGCAGGCGCACCGACCAGATGCCCTGGATGCGGTAGCCGCCTTCGTTGCGGCGGCGCAGGGGGTCGTTGCCGCCGCGGCCGATCGCTTCGATGTGGCGCCGGATCGGTCCGTCGATCGCGACGAAGAACGCGCGGATCGCCGGATCGTTCGAATACATGAGGTTCTGCGTCGTCTGCGAGCCGTGCCGCAGCGACTGATAGAGCGGATGCGTGTGCAGGCCGTGCAAGGCCTTGAGGCTGCGCGCGAGGTCGTGCAGGTAGCCCTGAAGATCGCTCCAGCCCGGCGGCGTGTCGATGACCCAGCCGCGCGCCATCGCCGCATAGTCGCAATATTCGCCGTGGCGCGCATCGCCGAGCATGCGCCACGCGGTCGTCTGCACCGCGAGCAGGTGCTGGTCGTTCGGCGACGTTTCGAGCAGGCGCGTCGTGAGCTCGGCTGCCTGCTGCGGCTCGCCGGTCGCGAGCAGCGAGTCGGCGAGCAGGCGCTGCGCGAGCACGTGCAGCGGCGCCGCCGCCACGGCACGACGCGCGTAGCGTGAGCGCGAGCGCGGGATCGAACTTGAGCGCGGCCTGGCTCGCGGTCACCAGCAGTTCGATCCCGGCGGTCGGCCGCTGCGCGCGATCCGCGAGGACGGCGTGCGCAGCACGCGCGTCGCCCGCGCCATCGAGCAGGCTTGCCTTGATGACGCGCAGGACGTCATCGTCCGGATAGCGGTCCAGTGCCGCATCGATGAATTCGCCGGCGGCCGCGACATCGCCGCCGCGCATCCAGATGAGTTGCGCGAGATTGCGCTGCGCGTCAGCGAATGCCGGGCGCAGCGCGATCGCCTGCAGGAGCGCCGCCTGCGCCTCGTCGAAACGATTGTTGGCGATCAGGCTGCGTGCGTGCACGAAGTGCGCCTCGGCGCTCGTCGCGCCGCTCGCGATCGCGCGGCGCGCGGTTGTTCTCCGCTTCAACGTATGCGCCCGCCGCTTCGAGCGCTGCGGCGAGGTTGGTCGCGGCGACCGGATTGCCTCGCGCGGCGTCGAGGATGCGGCGATAGAGCGCGATCGCTTCATCGTGACGGCGCAGCGCGCTCAGCGCCGCGGCCTGCTGCGTGAGCAGGTCGAGATCGGGTTGCGCCGCATTCCCATAGCGCACGCAGACGTCGAGCGCTTCTTCCGCGCGGCCCGTATCGTTGAGCAGGCGGGCGAGCAGCAATGCGGCTCGCTGGTGGTTCCTGCCGCTGGCCACGGCGGCAAGCAGTGCGACTTCGGCTTCGTCGGGGCGGCCGAGATTCAGAAGCAGTTCGGCGAGCGACGTCTGCGCGGGCGCCCACGCCGGATCGAGCGCGATCGCCCGACGCAGCGCGCGTTCGGCAGCCGCGTAGTCGCCGAGGCCGATCAGGGCAGCACCGAGCAGGCGATGCGCCTCGACGAAACCCGGCTCGCCCTGCAGCACGTGCTCGAGCGTCTTACGTGCGAGCGTGAAATTGCGAGCCTGCAGCAGCGCCGATGCGCGCTGCATCGCCTGCAGCACGGCCGCCGGAGGCGGGTTTGTCGGGCTTGCCGGGCTTGTCAGAGGCTGCTCGCTCAACGGATCGTCTGCTGCGTGAATCGTGGCGCTACTGTACAACCTTGGCCATCGTCAGGATCTCGACGTCGAACCCGTGCTTTTCGTAGACCGCACGCGCATGCTCGTTGCCCGGAAACACGCCGAGCGTGAGATGACGGCAGCGGTGTTCCCTCGCCCAGCCCTCGGCGAAATCGAGCATCGCTCCGGCCGCACCACGACCTTCGTGCACGGTGGCGACGACGATGTTGGAGATATGGCAATTCTGCGCACCGGTGAAGAAATCGGTACGCGTCTGCAGGTGCAGGAAGCCAAGACGTTCGCCGGCGTCGTCTTCGGCCACGTACACGTGCGAACCTGCAGGCAGCGTGCGCAGCTGGTGTTCGATGTCGCGGCGGATGCCGGCTGCCGTCTCGCCACGCCTGCGCCACGCGGGCAGATCGAATTCGACGAAACGCGGTATGAGGCCGAGGATGAAATCGTCGTCATCCGCATGCGCTAGCCGGACATAGATGGACGACGCGGGTGCTGGCTCGGTCACGGCTGCGGTTCGGCTATACGAAGAACGGTTCAGCCGAATTGCGCGTCGGTCATGGCGAGCACGCTGTCCGCGCCCGCCCGGATCGCGGCGGCGTGCGCCTGCGTGCGCGGCAGGATGCGCGCGAAATAGAAGCGTGCGGTGTGCCGCTTGGCCTGCTTGAATTCGTCCGTCTGCTTGGACGCATCGGCCGCCGCGACGCTGCGCGCCCAGAAATAGGCGAGGGCGACGTAGCCGGAATAGAAGAGGTAGTCGACCGCCGCGGCGCCGATCTCGTCTGCGTTGCCCATCGCGCGCTTGCCGAGGCTCTGGGTGAGGTCGCTCCATTCCTTTGTGACGACGGCGACGGACCCGACGAACTCCGCGAGCGCGGGCTGCGTCGAATTCGCATGGCAGAACGCGCTGATTTCCTCGAGGAAGTGGCGCAGGCCGACGCCTTGCGTCTGCATGATCTTGCGTCCGAGCAGATCGAGCGCCTGGATGCCGGTCGTGCCTTCGTAGATCGACGTGATGCGCGCGTCGCGCTCGAACTGTTCCACGCCGGTCTCGTGGATGTAGCCGTGACCGCCGTGGATCTGCACCGCGTGGTAGGTGCACTCGTTTGCAAGCTCGGTGAGCAGGCCCTTCACGATCGGGATGAGGAACGAGAGCAGTTCGTCGGCGCGCTTGCGCTCTTCCGCATCGGGCGCGCGTTCGACGAGATCGACGAGCGTGGCGGCGTAGTAGCTCATCGCGCGGCAGCCTTCGGCAAATGCTTTCTGCGTCAGCAGCATGCGGCGGATATCGGGATGCACGATCAGCGGGTCGGCCGGTTTGTCCGAGAATTTCGGCCCCGACAGCGCGCGCCCCTGCAGCCGGTCGCGCGCGTACGCGAGCGAGGCCTGGTAGCCACGCTCGATCAGGCCGAGGCCCTGGATGCCGACCGCGAGTCGCGCGGTATTCATCATCGTGAACATCGCCATGAGGCCGCGATTCGGCTGGCCGATCAGCCAGCCTTCGGCGTTGTCGAAATTCATGACGCAGGTGACCGATGCCTTGATGCCCATCTTGTGCTCGATCGAGGCGCACGTGACGGCGTTGCGTTCGCCCATCTTGCCGTCCTTGCCGACCTTGAACTTCGGCACGATGAACAGCGAGATGCCCTTGACGCCCGCGGGCGCGTCGGGCAGACGGCCGAGGACGAGGTGAACGATATTCTCGGTGAAGTCGTGCTCGCCCGCGGTGATGAAGATCTTCGTGCCGCTGACGCGATAGGTGCCTTCGGCGCCGCTCCCATCCAGCACGGGTTCGGCGCGTGTGCGCAGCAGGCCGAGGTCAGAGCCGCAATGCGGTTCGGTCAGACACATCGTGCCGGTCCAGCGGCCTTCGACGATCGGCTTGAGAAACGCCTCGCGCTGCCATTCCTCGCCATGCTGTTTCAGCGCTTCGGATGCGCCGTGCGAGAGCAGCGGGAAGTTGCCCCAGGACAGGTTTGCCGAATCGAGCATCTCCTTGAGCGGCGCGCCGATCGAATCGGGCAGGTGCTGGCCGCCGTATTTCTCCGGCGCGGTCAGCGACGGCCAGCCGCCTTCGACGTATTTCGCGTAGGCCTCCTTGAAGCCCTTCGGCGTCGTCACGCTCGCGGTCGCCTTGTCGAGCTTGCAGCCTTCCTCGTCGCCGCTCGCGTTGAGCGGAGCAAGCACCTGTTCGGCGAATTTCGCCGCTTCGTCGAGAATCGCCTCGACGGTATCGCGCGTCGCAACATCTCCGCCAGGCAGCCGTGCGTACAGCGCATCCGCCTTGAGAAGGTCGAACAGCACAAAGCGCATGTCGGCGAGGGGGGCGCTGTATTTGCTCATGGCGGATTCTCTTGTGCGACGGAGGTAGTGTCTGGCGTCGGCGATGCGATTCGCTGCGCGCGTCGGTCCTTTGCGACTTCAGCCCCGAAAGGGAAGCCTGGCCCTGGTTCGCAGCATGTCGTGGTTCGCGCTCAGCGATACTCGTTGGCGATGCCCGGCACGGGCGAGAGATGGCTCTTGTGCTCGAACTTGAAGTCCTTGCCCGCAGCGGGGATGTTGATCGTGCCCTTCAGTTCATACGGCGCCCCGCTCGGTGCCTTCGACTCGATCGCGAAGCCCTTGAGCGCGTCGGCGCTCGCGCTAACGGTCGTCTCGACGATGTCGGCATTCTGGCCCGGAATATCCATGTCGGGATTGAGCGAGATCTCCGCGGCATCGGCGCCGCTCACGCGCAGCGTCGCCTTCAGCGTCGCGTAGTGGACGGTCTTGTCGGAAAAATTCTCGAGGCGGATTTGCAGTTTCCAGCGCCCGTCGGGCAGCACATCGAGCTGCTGGATGGACGCGTTCGGCGGATTGATCGGGTGGGTCGCTCCACCGCAGCCGGCAAGGAGGGACAAACCGAAGATCACAAGGGCATTGCGCAGCAAGCGGATCATTGAGCGAACCCGGGGTTGGCGAGCCGCTACATTAGCCAAAACGCTTGGCCGGTGAAAGCTGCCCCGCCGCATGGCTGCACCGGGACACCGCGCCTCGATTCGGTCCAGGCCGACCTGCAGGTGCGAATATCGCCGCGTTGGGCCCGCGCAGGCCCTGCTAGCATTCGGCCATGGAATCGAATTTGCAGGTGCTACAGAGAGTGTTCGGCTACGCCGCTTTTCGCGGCGAGCAGCAGGCGATCATCGAACACGTGACGGGCGGGGGCGACGCGCTCGTCCTGATGCCGACGGGCGGCGGCAAGTCGTTGTGCTACCAGATTCCGGCGCTGCTGCGCGCCGGCACGGCGATCGTCGTCTCGCCGCTGATCGCGCTGATGCAGGATCAGGTCGAGGCGCTGCGCCAGTTCGGCGTCGCGGCGGCGTTCCTCAATTCGAGCCAGGACGCGGCGACGCAGTTCGATGTCGAGCGCCGCTTCGCCGCCGGCGAGCTCAAGCTGCTCTACGTCGCGCCGGAGCGCCTGCTGACCGAACGTTGCCTCGATCTTCTGGCGAGAACGCCAGTTTCGCTGTTCGCGATCGACGAGGCGCATTGCGTGTCGCAGTGGGGACACGATTTCCGCCCCGAATACCGCCAGCTGACGATCCTGCACGAGCGTTTTCCCGATGTGCCGCGCATCGCGCTGACCGCGACGGCCGATGCGCCGACGCGCGTCGAGATCGTCGAGCGGCTCAATCTCGGCGACGCGCGCACGTTCGTGTCGAGCTTCGATCGGCGGAACATCTTCTATCGCGTCGTCGAGAAGGACAATGCGCGCCGTCAGCTCAAGGAATTTCTCGCCGACCGCGCGGGCGAGTCGGGCATCGTCTACTGCCTGTCGCGGAAGAAGGTCGAAGACACCGCCGAGTGGCTCAACGAACACGGTTTCACCGCGCTGCCCTATCACGCGGGCATGGACGCGGCGACGACGGACCGCGAATCAGCAGCGCTTCCTGCGCGAGGACGGCATCGTCATGACCGCGACGATCGCATTCGGCATGGGCATCGACAAACCCGACGTGCGTTTCGTCGCGCATCTGGATCTGCCGAAGAGCCTCGAGGGCTACTACCAGGAAACCGGCCGTGCCGGTCGCGACGGCCTGCCGGCGGACGCATGGATGTGCTACGGCCTTGGCGACGTCGTCGACGCTGCGCGCAGTTCATCGCGCAGTCGGAGTCGGGCGAGGAGCGCAAGCGCGTCGAGCGCGCCAAACTCGATGCGTTGCTCGGCTACGCCGAGATCACCGGTTGCCGTCGCCGTCACCTGCTCGCGTATTTCGGCGAGACGCTCGATACGGACTGCGGCCATTGCGACAACTGCGTCAATCCGCCGCTGTCGATCGACGGCACCGAGATCGCGCAGAAGGCGCTGTCGTGCGTCTATCGCACCGGGCAGCGCTACGGCGTCGGTCATCTGATCGCGCGTTCTGCGCGGCGAGGACGACGAGCGCGTGCACCTCGCTCGGTCACGTCGGCGCTGAGCGTCTTCGGCGTCGGCAGCGAACTCGACGAGCGCCAGTGGCGCGGCGTGTTCCGGCAGCTCGTCGCAAGCGGTCTGCTCGCGACCGATGCCGATGGCTACGGCGTGCTGCGCCTCACCGCGGCGAGTCGCGGCGCGTTGCGCGGCGAGGCGCGCGTGGCGCTGCGCAAACCGGTCGATGCGACGGAGCGGCGCGCCGCGAAGCGTGGCCAGCGCGGCGAACGCGAAGCGCGGCGAATCTCGACATCGCGCCGCATGAATCCGTGCTGTGGGACGCCTGCGCGACACGCGCGCGCGACTCGCGCGCGCGCAGGGCGTGCCCGCCTACGTGATCTTCCACGACGCCACTCTGCTGCAGATGTTGCGCGATCGCCCGCGAGACATCGACGCGCTGAGCGCGGTCAGCGGCGTCGGCGCCGCCAAGCTCGCGCGCTATGGCACGTCGTTTCTCGAGGTGCTCAATGCGTCCTGAGCTACGATCGCGCGGTGCTCGTGGAATTTGCCGAAGATGATCGGAGGGGGATGCGCGATGAGCTCTCGTTTTAGTGAGCGCTTTTCGCGCTCAACTATGTCGTGTTGAGGTGCTGTCGCAGCGCTGTATTCGCTGCGCGTCCTTCGCGCCGCCGCGGGCGGGATACGCGCTAGAAGCTGCACCCCGCCGGCGCACCGACGACGCGACCGAGATTGATCGTGCCGCTCTGTCCCGCGTTCGTGCCGCCCGTGAAGTTGTAGGCGAGCGTCATGACGTACAACTCGTGGATAGTCAGGGTGGCCGTGCCGACCGGCGGCCCCGCACTGACCTTGCCCGAGTTGAACACACCGCCGGTCGTCTCGTAGATGTTGAGTCCGCTCTTGCTCGTCGTGCCCGGCGCGAACGCGTTGTCCTGGATCGTGTACCAGCGCTGGCTCGCGCCGCCGCCGAGCGCTCGCTCCGTTCGGCGCATAGGTGTACCAGGCCGCGAACATCAGGTTGATCGCCGGATTGACGTCGAAGAAAAAGCCCTGGCCGCTCGTGTTCGGGTCGTACCAGTGCGCCCGACAGCAGGAAGTTCTGCGTCGCATTGCCGTTGTCGCCCGCTGGCGAACAGGTGATGTTCGGATCGATGCGGCTGATCGGGATCGAGCCCGTGCGGCCGTCGTCTGAAAATGAAGTTCAGCGTGCCGGTCGCGCAGTCGGCGAAGCTGAGCGTCGCGGTGCCGACCGCGCCGCTGGCCGTGATCTTCGGCGCGCGTTGAAGTTGCCGCCGGTCGCGGCGTAGATCGTCAGGCCGACGACGCATCGCCACTGTTGGCCGGGCCCTGCAGCGTGTACCAGCGCTGGCCGCCGGCGGCGGTGACGTCGAACGTATACCAGCCGAGCGAGAGTAACCCTTGCCGGCGCCGTTGAGATCCTTGTACGCCTCGATCAGGAAGCCCTGGCCGCCGGTTGCCGCGTTGTACCACGCGCCCGTGAGGCCGTGCTGGTCGAGGTTGAACACGCTCGGTATCGTGTTGTTCCACTCGCTCGAGAAGATTGCCGACATCGATCGACCCGAGACCGGTCGCGAGATCGAACCCCGGTCCGAGAGAAAACCCTGCAGGCCGCCGGACAATCCGCTCGGCCCGGGCGTCGAGTTGTTGCACAGGCTCGGCACGGTGACGTCGCAATTCGATACGCCGCTGGAGCCGACGGTCACGTCGTGGAACACGCCGTTGGCCGGATTCGCGGCGAGCGTATACAAACGCGGGTTGAGATTGCCCTGCGTGCTGCCGACTTTCTGGTTTAGCAGTGCGGCGATGCCCGCCATGCTCGGCGCGGACGCGGACGTGCCGCCGGATCCAAGGAACGTAAAACTGCCGCCGCTCGAAGACACACAACTCGCGCCCTGCGCTGCGATGCAGGTGAAATATCCTTCGCGCGTCGAGGCCGCGAACGACACGTCCGGCGAGTAGCGTCCCTGCGTGCCCGGCACGCCGATACCGGTCTGCCACGACGGCGTCGCGATATAGGCGCTGAAGCCACCGCCGGTTGCGGCGAACTGCGTCTTGCCGCTGTCGCTGCTGATCGGATCATTCCACGCGCCTTCTGGTATGTAACCGAGCGCCGAGACGAAACCCGCACTGTTCGACGATGACCAGTACGCGGTCGGATTGGCCTGATCGCCGAACTCGGTGCCGCCGACGCAGGTGACGTAACCCGACGCGCACAGCGTGTTGGTGCTGGCAATCTGCGTCGTGCTCGGCGTCGCGTCGAGCGCCTCGCAGCCCGCGACGCCGCCGTCGCCCGAAGCGACGAACACCGAGATGCCCTCGGCGGCGGCCTGCTGATAGAGCTGGTCGAAGGCGACGCTGGACGAGCGGCCGTTGTCGTTCTCGCATGAGGCAAAACTGATGCTGAGGATCGGCGCCGGGACCGGGTTCGTGTCGATCGCATATTCGATGTCGATGACGATGCCGTCAGACTGGCCCTTGTCGCTGCTCGCGATGAGCTTCAGCGTCGCTCCCGGCGCGACGCTGCCCGCGCGCTGCACATCGAGCGTCGCCTCGCCCTGGTCGTTCACTGCGTCGCTGGGGTTGGTGCATGTGTCGGTGGTGCCGGTCGTCGTGCACGTCGTCGCTGGCGGTCCGGGATCGACGCCGCCCGGCGGAACGATCACCGTGGGCGCCGCGAACGTCACCTTGGCGCGCGTCATGAAGTTGCTGTTGTCGCCGTCGTAGACACGCGCGCGGCTGACGATCGCAATGCTTTGCCCGGTCCCCGTGTAGGTGGAAGGCAGATCGTAGATCTTCGCGAAGTCGCCCGGAAACAGAAAGTAGTCGCACGATCCGCCCGAGCAGTTGCTCGCCTGCGGCTGCACGACCGGCCCTGGCGCGGTACGCTGCGGCTGCGTCATCCGGTGCGCGGGGTGATATTTCACGCTATGCAGGCCCGCAATGGACTGCACGACCGTTGCCAGCGCAGCCGGAATCTGCGGGTCGACGGCGTTGGACACGCGCGTCTCACCGTCCACGCCGTAGTAGTGCAGCGGGGCGGAGAACGCCTTGCCGACCGAGACGGCCGCGCCGCTGAAGCTGATGCGCGTGCGACTGTTCGCGATCGCATCGACATGCAGGCCCTGCGCCGAGAGCCATGCGCCGATCGCGTCGAGGTCGTGCTGCGAGGCACCGAAGCGCTCGCCGAGCTCGACCGGCGTGAGCCAGCGGTGGTAGTCGGGCGACGTCGGATCCTGCTGGTCCTTGAGCAGCTGCTGAAACGCCTGCTCGCGTTCCGGCGAGCGATTGAGTGTCAGAGTGAGGCTCTGCAGCGGCAGATCGTCCGGCACCGCGCCGCGGTCGTTCTGCACTGTGGTCCAGGCCGGACGACGGTCGGCGAGCATGAAGCGCTGCGAGGAATCGACCTGTGCCGTGACGAGGTTGCGCGCGGCGGCCGGCACAATGGCGGGCTGCGCGTTCGCGAGCGCACCGAGCGCGAGCAGCAGGATGCCCGCGCTCGCCGCACGTGTTGCGTGCTGCCGAGCGGTAGAGACGTGCCTTGCCTGGCGTGGATCATTCTTCATCGTTCACTCCGTTGGATTGCCGCCACGAGCCGAAATGCGGGCTCGTATGCCGACCGATTCTAAGTCAGCAGTGATCCAGAAATGTTATTGGTCGCGGCGCGGGCGAGGTGTTCGATGGTCTGAACAAACGCCCTTGAGGATTCCTTAATACTATTTCCACGACAATAACTTACGAGGGGAATGGCCGAGCCTGAACGCAGCGCCGAGATTGGCAGATGAATTGGCAGAATCGTGGCAAAATCGATAATCTGCCGCGCCCGTTTTTATCTGCGCCCGATTACAATAAATTACAGAGAAATTAGAAGGATAACCTGTGTCCGATTGGACTCTGCTTTGCGATTTCGACGGTACGATTTCCGTCGAAGACACTACTGATACGCTGCTCGAACGCTTCGGCAAGCCCGGCTGGGAAGTGCTGGAGAACGAATGGCGCGCGGGGCGCATCGGCTCGCGCGACTGCATGGCCGGGCAGGTGGCATTGCTCGACATGGATCGCGCCGAACTCGATGCGCACCTGGCTGAGCGCGGCATGGACCCGGCATTCGCGGATTTCGTCCGCGACGCGCAGGCCCAGGGCATGCACGTGGAAATTCTCAGCGACGGACTCGACTACGCGATCCGCACGATCCTTGCGCGCGACGCGCTCGATCATCTGCCGATCACGGCGAACAGGCTCGAGGCAGCCGGCGATCGCGCCTGGCGCCTCGCATTTCCGAATGCGGATACGGCCTGCATCGCGCAGAGCGGCACCTGCAAGTGCGCGCGCGCGGCGCGGTTTCAGGGCGCGGCGTCGGCTACCTCCTGGCAGCGGAAAAAACGCGTGCTGATGATCGGCGACGGCGCGTCGGATTTTTGTGTAGCGCGCGCGGCCGATTTCGTGTTCGCGAAGGGCAAGCTGATCGAGTACTGTCGCGTCAACAATATTCCGCACGCACCGATCGCCGGCTTTGCCGACGCGCTCGCGCTGCTGCCCGCGCTCGTCTCCGGGAAACTCGTCGCGGCGCCGCGCATTGCGCCGCCATTGCCGAACGCGGTCTCGGCCTGACCTGCGATAGAGCGCATTCCCGCCACTATCGCCCAATGCCGTTTTGGCGTCGATGCGCCACGACTCGGCATACGCGCCAACCCATAAATTATCGTACGAAAGGCAATCTCTCATGAAAGCAATTGATACCCTGATCGCCGGTGTTGACACGAGCGCCAGCGCCAAACTGTTCGAGGCCGCATGCCGGGTCATTCCCGGCGGCGTCAACAGCACGGCGCGCGCAACATGGTCGGGTTGGACGCCTTATCCGCTTTTCGTGGAGAGCGGCCAGGGCTCGCGCTTGCGCGACGCCGACGGCAACGAATACATCGACTATCTGCTGGGCCTCGGGCCCATGATCTTCGGCCATCGGCCGGCACGCGTGACTCAGGCGGTGGTCGATTTCATCCAGCAGCGCGGCACAGTTTTCGCGCTGCCGACGGCCGACGAGGCGCGCCTCGCAGAAAAAATCATCGCTGCCGTGCCGAGCGTCGATCAGGTGCGCTTGTGCAACACCGGCACCGAGGCAGTGCTGTATGCCACGCGCCTCGCGCGTGCATTCACGGGACGGCGCAAGATCGTCCGCTTCGAAGGCATGTACCACGGTTTTTCGGACGGCGTGTACTGGAGCAAGCACCCGGCGATTGCCAAGGCCGGTCCCGACAATCGGCCGGTGCCAGTGGCGCAAGGGCCCGGCATGCCGAAAGGCGTTGAAGAAAACCTGATCATCCTGCCTTGGAACGATGCGGATGTGCTGGCCGATGTGATCGCACGCGAAGGCGAAAATATCGCCGCCGTGCTCACCGAGCCCGTGATGTGCAACACCGGCTGCATCCTGCCGAAACCGGGCTACCTCGAGGCGATGCGCGAGCTCACGCAGCGCCACGGCATCGTGTTGATTTTCGATGAGGTGATCACGGGTTTTCGACTCGGCCTCGGCGGCGCGCAGGCGCGCCTCGGGATCAAGCCTGATTTGTCCGTTTTCGCCAAAGGCCTCGGTGGTGGTTTTCCGGTGGCGGCGATGGGCGGGCGTGCCGACATCATGGGGCTGGTCGCGAACGGCACGGTTTCGATGGCGGGAACGTACACCGCGAACGGCATCGCCGTGGCGGCGGCGAATGCCGCGCTCGACGAACTGGCCACCCCGGGCCTCTATCAGAAACTCGATGCGGTTTCCGACGAATTGCGCCTCGGTCTTGGCCAGGTATTCCGCGACGCGGGCTTGCCCGTCAACGTCGTCGGCCTCGGCCCCTTGATGCAGGTATGGTTTGCGACGGAAGAGATACACAACTATCGCGACGCAGAGCGTCACGCCGATCAACACGTCTTCAGGCGCTGGTGGGAGGGCATGCTCGCCCACCGCGTACTCTTCCATCCGGGCGCTTACGAAAATCTTTTCGTCTCGACCGCGCACACGCACGCAGACGTGGCGGCGACGCTCGATGCGGCAAGGAAGGTCGCCCGCACGCTCGCGTAGTTCGGCGCGAGGTCGATTTCGGCATAACGAGCTCGATCGGCCGTCGACCGGCGGCCAGGGGAAACTGACACAATGCGGTCCTCGCATCGAACGAGGACCGCAATGTTGAATCGGCGATTCTTCCTCCGCATCTGCATCCTCTCGATTCTCGCGTCGACGGCTGGACCAGGCGCACACGCGGACCGCGCCGCGTTACAGGCTCGTGGGCTACGTCGCCGCGGCGGAGGTGTTGCCGCGTGTCGACGCAGAGAAGCTCACGGCGATCAACTACGCGTTCGCGCATATCGATGCCGGCGGCAGGATCGCGCTCGACATGCCCGTGGCCGCGCAAAGTCTGGCGAGTCTGCGCGCGCTCAAGTCGCGCAATCCGCAACTTGCGCTACTCGTTTCGGTCGGCGGCTGGGGCGCGGAAGGTTTCTCCGATGCCGCCGCCGATGTAGCGGCGCGGGCGAGATTCGCGCAGAGCGCCGTCGAACTGATCTCGACGATCGGGCGTCGACGGCATCGATCTCGATTGGGAATATCCGCGGACTGCCCGGCGCCGGCCTCGTACATCGCAGCGAGGACGACGCAATTTCGACGCTGCTGTTGCGCGAGCTGCGACAAGTCTCGACACGTTTGCACGGACCCAGCATCCACGGAAGCCGGGCGACCGCATCTGCTGACCGCGGCGCTCGCCGACAGGGAAATCGTAGCACATCGAGCTCGGTCGCTCCATCCGTCACCTCGAACTGGATCAATCTCATGACGTCAACTCCACCGACGAGCCTGACGCCGACCACCGGACATCACTCCGCCCTGGCGCGTTCATCCACATCGGCTGCGGAGAGCGCAGCGTCGAAGACATGCCGTCGACCAGTTCCCTCGCGGCAGGCGTTTCCGCGGGCACGGCGAGACTCGTCGTGGGCGTTCCATTCTACGGGCGTGCGTTTGCCGATGTGCAGCCACTAAATCACGGCCTGGATCAAAGCTCGTATCGGACACTACGATCGCGAACACATCGGCCGCAGCTACGTCGCCGGGCTGATCGATCGCGACGGCTACGTGCGCTACTGGGACGACGTCGCGCACGTGCCGTATCTGTGGAATGCGCGGGCGCGTCCGTTCATCAGTTATGATGAAGTCGCTTCCAGGCCAAGGCGGACTGGTCGAGGCACACGCCCTCGGCGGCATGATGTGTGTGCTCCGAACAGCAGGGATTCCGATGGCGACTTGCTGACGTTGCTCGCCGCGCGCTTGCATGAAACGCCACACTGAGTCGAGCGCTCGTCGCTTGGCTTGGCCGGACGGATCAGGGCGGCTACGAAACCGTGCGCGGGCGGACAGGGACCCGCCTCCAGTCTGGAATCGAGACTCGCGTCGTCGGGATCGACCGTCGTGATCCAGGCCGATGCAGATCGCCGTGCTCGGCGCCGAAACCAAGATACTGCCACGGAAGCCGTTGAGCGCCGACGCCGGGATGGTGGCCCAGGTGTCCAGTAAGCTTTCCGGCATTCTTCCTCGCCGAGGGTGTCGACGTCGGCGCGCAGGCGATTCGGAGAGCGCGTGCTTGTCGGCGAGCGTCACCAGCGGTGCAGCCGCGGCGTACTCCCAACTGGCCCCACCCGGCGGCGAACCTGTTGACCGTGATCATGCCGTGATGCCGAGCTTGGCCTTGTTCCTGCACGATACCCAGATGCCGATCATGTGGTTCTCGCGCCGCCGAACCAGCACTGGTACGACATGCTGCCGCATGGGGTGCCTTGCGTGCAGCTCCCAGTTCGAGCTGATCAGGCTCGCCTTGGGGTAGGTGAACGGCTTGTCAAGGGTCTGCGATGCGCGACGTTGAGCATGAAGTAATCGAGACGTGAAGCCCTGGTGTCGAAGAGGAGGAAGTGGATGCGCGCGCGCCCTACATTTTCGTGGCCCGATTCAGATCGACGTTGCCTGTGCCGAGCACGCCGACGGTGGGCGCGAGCGCGACGTTTGCTTCGAGCGAGTAGCCGCCGAGCCAGATGAGCCAATCGAGCGCGGCGAACACCGTGCGGCGATCGCCAGGCGAACAGCAACATCGCCGTGGGGCCGATGGCCGAAGGCCAAGCCGGTCCCGGTCGGCATGCGCGGTATCGGACCGTGCCGAGGCGTGGGTGGGAAGCGGTTCAGCGCGTGGCGGCTTCGCGCTGTCGCCGCAGGGGGTGAAAGCAAACGCGAGCGTCGCCGCACTAGGTCTGCCGCTCGCCGAGCAGGGTCGTCGATCGGCCGCCGAGGATGCGACGAAGCGCCGCGCGGACAACGGCGCATTCACGGCGGGGAGTGAGGTCTTCGCCGCCGATTCTGGCACGTAGCCAGGCCGATCTTGAGTGCCTTCCGGCCAATGTCCGCCGTCGTGCACGGTGACGAAGACGATTCCGACAACGGCAGGGGCCGGTGCCGGTCCGCGGCTCCCTTGATGCCGTCCATGCCGGGCATGACGATGTCCGTGACGACGACGTCGGGCCGCAGCCGCAAGGCGGTCTTGACGAGTGCCTCGCCGTCGCCCATTACGGCCACGACATCGAAGGCGCTGCGCAGAAGAGCGCCGAGCATCCCTGCGACACCCGGTGATCCTTTGGGAGTACGACGGCTGCCCGGCTCATCGAACTGCTGGCCTCGGGGAAGCGTACATCGTGCGCCCAGCGGGCGCACAGCGCTGCAAATTGGACGTGCCTTTTGCTGGTAGATCTACTCTGGGGTAGGCAGCAATGATTCTTCGAAGAGCGCCCCAGCTCTCGGCGCGCGGCACGGCTCAGGGTCGAGTGACCGCAGGATTTGCGTCATTGTCGTTTGTGCGCCTCGACCATACGTACCGGAGGGCCCAGCTCCGCGGCGATCTGCTTCGAAACGCAGATCGAGGCCGACGAGGCGAAGCACCTCGCGCTGCTTGTTCGTCAGATGGTGGATTTCCTCGACCTCGACGGTCTCGGATGGCTCAGCAACTGAGCGCGCTGGTGGATGCCGGCCGGGCGGCCTGACGGATCGTCGCTACCGCGGTCCTTGCCGGCCTCGAAGCTCAGGACGTACCGTTCGCTCCTGCGCGCGTCGAGCTGCCGCGGCGAACCCCAGTTCCGCATCCATCGTCAGGAAGATGAAGGTGTTGCGATCCCCTCGAGAGCGCGGTACTTCCAGCGCTTCAAGCCGTTGAGCCCCGCATGCTGATATCGGAAATCGTCAACATGGGTCGAGGCGCGCGCGGTCTGGAGGCCATGTTCACGTCGCTGACGACTTCAGCGGATCGATACCCGCGACGAGCAGTTGCTTGATCCCCTCGGCCACGAGACAGTGGTCCAGGTTGCTCAACCCGCCGAGCGCCGCCTGCAGGCCGAGTTCGTGCAGCATCGTCGAGTAGCTGTGCGAAATATGGCGCACATCGTCGGACAACGCGATCAGTTCGTCCTGCAGGTGCTGAAGTTCGCCCTGGTGGATGTCGCCGATGTTCAGACGCAGCGAGCTGAGACCGATCGACACGAGCGCGAGGCGCTGGTTGACGTCGTCGTGCAGATCGCGGGCGATGCGCGAGCGTTCCTGGTCCCTGCGCCTCGAAGACGCGACCAGCGAGTTCGCGAACCGCGCGGCCGGAATTGTGCAGCGCGCGTTGCATCTTGATCCGCTGCATCACGAACATCGTCAACAACCACGACGCCGTCGCGTTCATGAAGACCCAGGACTTCACGCTCAGCGCGGTCAGGAAAGCATCGGCCTCGATGAACGGTCCTCTGCCCTCGAAGGTCATTCTGAGCGCGATCGCCGACAGGAGCATGATGACAACGTAGGTGTTGGCTATGCGGCCCTGCAGCGTTGTCAGTACCGCAATGAGAATCGGTGCGACCAGCAGCAGGGGACGCAGATAGGACAGCGATCCAAAAAAATGCCAGGCGAGCGCAATCAGCATCGTGCTGCCGAGAATTTCGACGAGTGCCCACCACCTTGCCTCGAATAGATGCCGCACCGAAGACCACCGCGGCGCCGGCTTGAACCAGGTCGGCACGAACACGAGATAGCCGAGCGCGTGCGCGATCGACAGATGCAGCCATTGCAACTCCAACAGATCGCGCGAAACCGTCATGCGGCTCGTGGCCAGGCAGAACGGCGGACATGGCGGGTACCGTTATCGTGAAAATGGCGAGGAACCACAACGCATTGACGAATGCGCGGCGCTGCGGCACGCGGCGGCGCAGCACGAGCATCAGGTTGGCGCCTATCGGCACGATCGTCAGCGCCAGCAACATGCGCAAGTCGCTCGACAGCGTGAATTCGCCGTCGAGCATCGTGGCGGCGGCGACGCCGAGCCCCGCGCCGAGGACGCAGCCGAACCAGCGCGACTGCGGCAGGATCATCAGTGCGGCAAGAAGAAGGCCGCCCGGAAGCCAGACGAGGTCCCCCCCGCGAGCCGGCGAAGCGAAGAGCGTGGAAGCCACTTGAGCGAAAAACGCGGACACACGCAGACGGCCGCGCCCCAAATGAATGAGACTGGCGCCACGACTTGCTCTAGCCTGAGCATGCGCACTCCCCTCCGATTCGGACCTGCGTCGATCCGAATCGGGAATTTCCATTAACCGGTCGAAAACCAGGCCCGCTAAATATGCCCGCGATCGCTCGGCTGTCACTAAGTATTTCTACCTATACGGGCCTATGGCTTCTTCGCTCCCGTTCGAGTCGGCGCGCCGCGACACTGCGTTGCCGGACCACTTTCCGGCGAACACGGGGCCGAAAGATGGGCAGGGCAGCGACGCGCGGATCTTCCAGGCGACTTCTTGTTGCCTGGGCGCTATTCACGATCGCCATGGCTCTGGCAACTCCCGCCGCCGCCCAGCTGCAGACCGCGCCCGGCCAGTGTATCGGCCTCGTTCTCGGCGGTGGTGGCGCGCGCGGCGCCGCGCACATCGGCGTGATCGAAGTGCTCGAGCGCGAGCACATTCCGATCTGCCGCGTCGCCGGCACGAGCATGGGCTCGATCGTCGGCGGGCTCTATGCCGCGGGCTACAGCCCGGAGGAGATGCGCAAGATTGTTGCGACGGCTTGACAAGGACGGGCGCGTCGTCACGCCGACCGGTGTCGTGCAGGGACAGAAACTGTTGCTGCTGCTCCGGCGCCTTCTGATTTCGACGTGGGACGTCACGGATTTCGATCAACTTCCGATTCCGTTCCGAGCGGTCGCGACGGACATCGCCGATGGCCGCGCGGTCATTTTCGGCAGCGGCGACCTGCCGCTTGCAATTCGCTCGAGCATGTCGGTGCCGGGCGCGTTCGCGCCGACGAACGTTGACGGCCAGCTGCTCGTCGACGGCGGCGTGATGGACAACGTGCCGATCGACGTCATCCGCACGATGGGTACCGATCGCCTCATCGTCGTCGACGTGGGCTCGCCGCTGCTCGACCGCGAACAACTCTCGAATCCCGTCGCGCTGCTGAATCAGATGGTCGGCACGCTGATGAATGACAAGACGAAGGCGATGCTCGGCACGCTTGGCGACAAGGACCTGCTGATCACGCCAGCGCTGGGCAAGTTCGGCTCCAACGAGTTCAACCGTTGCAACGATGCGGCGGACATAGGGCATGCCGCGGCCGAAGCGGTGTTGCCGCAGCTGCGCGCTTTCACGGCATCGCCCGACGCCTGGCAACGTTACATGGCGACGCGGCATCAGCGCCGATTTGATCCGGGCCTCGTCGCCTTCCTCAAGGTGGACCCTGCACAGACGCAGACAGCGGAGTACGTGAAGCTGAAGATGCAGCCCGACGTCGGCAAGCCGCTCGACGCGGACAAGCTCGAAAAGGAAATCGGCTCGATCTACGGTCGTGGAAACTACCAGCAGATCGACTATCGGCTCGCGCAGGATGGCGACAACAGGGGTTTGCTGATCATGCCGGTCGACAAGCCATGGGGGCCCGTCTATGGCCGCTTTGGTCTGCAGCTCGACAACGATTTCCAGGGGCTCAACCAGTACATGCTGTCGGCCGAGATCAATGTGACGAATGTGAACCGTTACGGAGCGGGGTGGCGCACGTCGATCTGGACCGGCCGCATCGGCGGCATTCGCACCGAATTGTTCCAGCCAATGGGCGAAGGCGCCGCGTTTTCGCTGATGCCGTTCGTACTGAACCGCACCGAAGACATTCCGATCTTCGAAGAGAGTGGCGGCAAGCAGCTTGCGGACTACCGCGTGCATCGTTGGGATGCCGGACTGAGGCGGCGGTGGTTCGTACTGGCGCATTTTTGCGGACGTGGAGCGCGGCCACGACAAGGGCGATTTGCGCATCGGCGACCCGACGACCTTTCCGACCGCATCGACCGATTTCTCCGTGCTGCGAATGGGTTTCGACTGGGATACGTTCGACGACGCCCAGTTTCCGACCAAGGGTTCCCACGTCCAGTTCACCTACAACATGTTCCGGCCGTTTCTCGGCGGAGACAACAACGGCGACGTCGTCAGGCTTAGGATGGACTGGGTGCCCAACTGGTGGGACGGGCGCTATCACCTGCTGCTCGGAACGAGCCTCTCGAGCGCGACCGACAACGCCAATTTCTTCGAAACACAGAGCTTTCTGGGCGGATTCCTCAACCTGTCCGGGTTCAACGAGCGCGCGTTGTACGGAAACCAGTCCCTGTTCGGAAGGGCCGTGTTGTATCGCCGCACCGGCGCGCTCGACACTTTGTTTTCGACACCGTTTTACATCGGGGCAAGCTTCGAGGCCGGCAACACCTGGCGAAATACGGGCGACGTCAGCCTTGGGAATCTGCTGTACGCGGGCAGCCTGTTCGCGGGCGTCAAGACGCCGATCGGGCCCGTCTTCCTCGGCTATGGCTACGCGCAGGGCGGGCACAACGCCCTGTACCTCACGTTCGGATCGCTGCTACGGCAAGAGCAGTGACCGCGGGTCGGAATCGCAGTCGCACCGTAATTTTACTGTAGGGGTCCGGGTGGAAATTCGCTTAAATCGACCAATTCACGAGGAACCGATCATGAAACAGGGAATCACGGCAGTCGCATTTGTATTCGCGCTCGCAATCTTGGGGTGCTCTTCGATCAGCGTCAGCAACCAGTGGAGGGACCCGTCCTGGCACGGCACGCCCGCGACGAATGTTGTCGTCGTCGGCATCGCGCGCAGCGAGTCGACGCGTCGCGTTTTCGAAGATACGTTCGCACAGCAGCTGCAGACCTCCGGTGTCACCGCGACATCGAGCTATAGCCAGATCCCGCCGGGCGAGACCACGGTCAAACTCGGTGATTTCGTCAAGTCCAGTGGCGCGAACGCGGTGCTCGTCACGCGCATCACGCGTGGAGCACAAAGTCAACGTGAGCGCTTCACCGACACCGGTCTACGGTGGTTTCTACGGATGGTACGGTTCGGCCTGGGCTTCCACGCCGATGGTCACGCAGTACGACGTTGTCACGCTCGAGACCGACCTGTGGGACACGATCACCGACAAGCTCGTCTGGGCCGTGTCGACCCACGGCATCTCATCGAGGGACATACCTGGTGTGACGCGGGATCTCGCACAGGCGCTGATCCCGCGGATGAAAGCGGACGGCGTCCTGCGCTGACCGGATTTCGTTGGTAGTGAGCCGCCCAGGAAGTCGCCATGACGCGCTAGCCATTCCGTCAACGACGGCCACTGTGCATTCGCTGACGAATACCTGCATTTGTTCATGTGGTGCTCCGGCGATCAGGCCCGGCGTCGGTGACGGCCGTCTCGGCCTGCAGCAGGCTGCGACGCCACTTCACGTATGGCAGTGACACGATCGCCCCGAAGAGCAGGTAGAGAATGACTGCGGCCAGCACTTCGTTCATATCGGTGGCGCCGGGCTGCAGGTTAGCCTTGATGATCGCGAACGCAACGGCCGGATGACGTGTCGCAGCCGGAAAGGGCGAGGACCGTGCGATTGCCGGGGCTGGGGCCGCCGAGGACATGGCCGGCAGCGAGGCCAAACAATACGAAAACCGCGATCGCGACGAGGGTGAGGTTGCCGATCAATGCCCAGATCGCGGGCCAGATAGAGATCAGAACCGGAAGCAGGCGGAGCGAGCAGCAGTATCGTCGATGCAAGCGAGAGTCCGTCTGCGATCCGCTCGGCAAGAGGAGGCGCGACAGCGTGCACGAGCATGCCCGCGAAAATCGGTGCGAGCACCGACGTGCCGATAATCCACGCGATCGTTTCGACAGGCACGTTCAGCGGGTGTCCGGAAAACCATCCCAGCAAGGCGACGGCCCCCGGAACGAAGACGATCGAAACGACGCCGACGATAGCTAGCAAGCCGATGACATAGGATGCATCGTTGCTAGCCTTGATCTGTTTCTTGGGCACGAACGGCGGGATCGGCGATACCGAAAGCGCAATGAGCGTGATCGCCAGTTCGTGGCGTAACTGGAACAGCAGCACGAGCGCTATCGCGAACAATGGTACGATGACGTTCATCGCGAACAGGGATCGTACGAGCAGGCTGGGCTGCCGAAGCAACGAAGCGATGTCGTTCGGCGTCGCGCGCAACGCAACACAGAATACGATCAGTGCCATGCTGACCTGGATGCCCAACGAGAGCAATTGAATGGACGACATCTCTCCCAGGGTGCAATATTGCGGAAAGGTGATAGATGCCTGATCGGCCAGGGTCAAGTCGATGTCAGGAACCAGCGCTACCGGCTCTTCGGGACATGTCCGTCCGCTGCGGTCGCAATTTTGCCGGGGCTCTCGTTATCGCTCATGACGGACTCCCTCCGCGCGAGTCGACGACTTCATTTTCCCGATCGCGACCGCGTTCGATTATTCATCGACTGCCAACCCGTTAGCCATTTGCACGCGGGTCGGCGGGCTTGCTGCTGACGAGAATCGCGGGCAGCTTGCCGCTGTCGAGCGGCTTCTTTCGCGCGTGGGTGCGCTCAGCGCCAAGCGGTACCGACCTGGATATAGAAAGCATTGCTGCCCGGTCCCCAGGCCCAGTCGACGCCGACATCGAGGCCCAGCGCGCGGGCGAGGAGGTAACGGAAGCCGACGCCGCGCGTCGTCCGCGTCGTCGCGTCGTCGAACGCCGTATCGCCGCCCCAGGCGCGGCCCGCACCGCTGAAACCGAGGATCGTCCAGCGCGGCGTGATGTTGAAACGCAGCTCCGCTTCGAGCATGCCGACGTTCTCTGCCATATAGCGTCCGTACGCGATCCCGCGAAGGTCGATCGACGGCAGGTGGTAGAACGGCACGTCGCCCTGCGCGCTGCGATAGTCGGCACGGACGGCGAGATCCCAGCGCTCGCTGAGGGAGTAGTAGCCGAGTGAGTGCGCACGATAGATCTGGTAGGCGTCGTCGCTGCCTATCGCGGGCAGGTAGAACGTCGCATCCACCTTGCTCAGCCATCCCTGCTTCGGGCTGAGAGTGTTGTCGCGTGAATCGTATTCGAAGCCGAATCCCACGCCAGAGGATATCTTGTCGAGCTGTTTTGGCTGAAAGTACTGCTGGTCGCTTTCGACGTTGAGCTTGTTGTCGATATCGGCATAGATCCAGCGCGCCGAGACCAGCATGTCGGAGAAGCCGATGCGACGTGCGACTTCCTGGAACAGGAATTTCCCGTCGAGGTTGTAGCCGATCTTGTGCTCGCCGAGAATCGGGCTCTGCGCATAGAAATCGAGGTTCACCGACGCCTTGCTGAGCGCGGCGGCGTAGCGCCACTGGTCATCATTGAAGTGGAACGATCCGGCGGCGCCGAAGCCCTCGCTGCCGTTTTCGGTCTTGAACAGGCCGAATCCGTACATGTTCGGCGGCAGGTGCTCGCCGCGGTCCTTGGATGCCTGCGATTGCTCGGGAATGTCGAAGAAGAGCGCCGCCGCGCCACCGCCGTTACCGACCGCCGGCTCGGTGATGATGATCGGGACGAGCAGGAATCCGCTGTGCTCGAGCAGGTAGCGCGACATGTCGAGCTTGCCGTCCTGCGCATCGTGCAGCCTGTCCCAGAATGATTCGTCGGCGGCAGCCCCGCCCGAATTCGCGGGTGCGTCGGCGCTGACGGGGTTGCCCGACGCGGCGGCGGCAATCGAGGGGCCGCCTTCCTGCGCATGCGCGGCCGCGAGGCCGCCTGCGAGGAGCAGCAGGGCGATGGAAGTACGCAAGGTCGATTCGATCATCTCCGGAACAGGATGCGGCCCGGCGAGAAACGCCGACAGCGCAATTATGCGCACGACATCCGCGTATTTCTACCTAGTTCAGGCTGGCCCGCGGCGCCATTCCTGGTTCTTCTGACTCTGTTCGGCGTTGCATTGTCACCGTCCCATGCGCGCGAAATCAGCGCGCACGCTTGCGAGGAGATGCGGGCTTCAGGGCCACCCACGTCGGCGCATGATCGCTCGCGCCTTCCTGTCCGCGCACCCACTTGTCGACGCCGGCCGATTCGAGGCGCGGCTTCAATTCCTCATTCAGCAGGATGTGATCGATGCGCAGTCCCGAATCGCGTTGCCAGTGCTGACGAAAGTAATCCCAGAACGTATAGATGCGTTCGTCGGGATGCAGATGGCGGATCGAGTCGGTCCAGCCCTGCGCGAGCAGGCGCTGCCAGCAGGCGCGACTCGCGGGTTGCAGCAAGGCGTCCTTGAGCCAGGACTTCGGGTTGTAGATGTCGAAGTCGGTCGGGACGACGTTGAAATCGCCAGCAAGTGCGACCGGATGGCCCGACGCATACAACGTCTTGGCGTGCTTGATCAGCCGCTCGAACCACGCGAGCTTGTAGTCGAATTTGGGTCCCGGCTGAGGGTTGCCATTCGGCAGATAGAGACAGGCGATGACGATGCCGTCGACCGCCGCTTCGAGATAGCGGCTCTGCGTATCCGCGATGTCGCCGGGCAGGCCGCGGCGGATTTCGACCGGTTCTGCATCCCTCGCGAGGATCGCCACGCCGTTCCATGCGCTCTGCCCGGACCAGAGCGCACCGTATCCGGCAGACGCGAGCGCCGCGACGGGAAACGCTGCGTCTGCCGCCTTCAGTTCCTGCAGGCAGACGATGTCCGGCGATTCACGTTCGAGCCATTCGAGAAGACGCGGCAGGCGCGAGCGGATGCCATTGATGTTGTATGTGGCGAGCTTGAGGGATTTCATGCGTGTCGCGTCTAAAAATATCGATGTGCGGCACGCAAGGTTACGCGGTATCGGAATTGCTCCACGCTCGACTTGATCAGTTCAAATCGATCAGGTTCGATCGGTCAGGTTCGATCGGTCCAGCTCCGATCAACGGCGTGCCGCGTCGAATCCCGCGACGCGGCACGCCGGCAGATCAGGTTCCGTCGTCTTTTTCGATCGTGAACCCACCGATCGTGACGCCGAGGCCCGCGCCTCCCGAACCCGCGCCCGCGAGTGAGAGCGAGACATTGCCCTTCACCATGACCTGCGCTTCGCCGGTCTTGGCGACACCGCCGCCTGCTGCCGCCTGGGCATACGTGCCGAGTGCATCGTCGATCGTACGCATGTCGCTGAAGTTTCCGGTGCCGCCCTTTACCTCGGTCTTGCCGACGCTGAGGCCGCCGCCATTGGCGGTGAGCTTGACCTTCAGCGACTGGCCATTCGTGCAGGTGACAGTACCCTTGCCGGTCGAACGCTTGTAGATGATCGACCAGGAAGAAAGGTCGAAGCGCAGCCTGCAATCGAGGCCTGCCGCGGAAGCGGGGATTGCGTTGAGCGCAACGAGCAGGGTGACCATTGCGAGTACGTAGGATTTCACGAGTTTCTCCTTTGCGATTTTGATTGCTGTTTCATTTGAACCGAAGAAAAGCCATACCGCACTCAATCCACCGAGCTGCATCTCGAAGGGGTGTACGCGAACAAGCGAACCTGCACTTTGCGGTGAGGTAGCTACTCCACTTCGTGCCAGCTGTCGTCGGGATCGAACGTCGTCATCGCCATCGCGATTTTCGCGCTGTCCTTGCCGAGATCCTTTTCGAATACCTCGCCGTCGTGGCTGACCATGAAGCTCATCACGCCGGTTTCGCCGTAACGCGCGGGCCATGCGATCGCGGCGAAGCCGTTGCGCATGCGCCCGCCGACGACGTATTTGTACGCGCCGCCGGGAGCGGAAGGCCCTTGTGCCGTGAGGATGCGATAGCGATAGCCGTGGAGTGGCTGGCCCGCGACGGGCGGCTCGGCCGCAAACGCGGGGCCGAGCGGACTTTCCGGCTCGCCCTCTTTCACCGCCCAGTAGAGACCGTCGTGCTTGCCGGCTGTGCTGAGGAATTTCCGCGCGTATTCGCGGACGCCATCGTGATTGCGGTCTTCCGTTGCGTAGTCGCGCTGCGCATCGTAGTAGGCGAGGACTCCCTGCACCGTATCGATCTCGTTCCTGCCGATCTGGCGCGTGATGATCTCGTCGTGCCCCGCGACCAGGTCGAAGGACCAGCCCGATGCGCCCTGCACGATAGGAACAGGGAACGTCCAGTCGGTCGGTCCGACTGCCAGATGCGCGGTCTTGCCGTCCTTCTCGATCTTATGGCTGCTGTTGTACTGCGTCAGGAATGCGTCGACGTCCTCGGGGTCGATGTCTTCCGGCAGGAGAACCAGTTTCCAGTTCGCGCCGAGTATCTGCGCGAGTGCGGCCTGGTCGTGGCCCTGCACCGCCTTGACCAAAGTGACGGAGGCTTCCTCGGGCGTCGCGAAGACGGTTTGTGCCGTCAGCGAAAGCGGAAATATCGCGGCGATGCCGAGACCGAGAGTGATGGTGCAACGTGCAATAAATGTGCGATTCATGATCATTCTCCTTAGCGACGACGGCCGCCGCCGCTACTGCGTTGCGGCGAAGAACGCGAAACCTGCCTGCCAGCGCCACTGCCGCTTCCGCTCGAACGCGAGGATGTCTGCCTGCTCGATTGCCCGCGCGACTGCTGAGCCGAGGTGTTCTGCGGCGTTTTCGCACCGCTGAAGGCGTTGCCGCTTGCAGACGACGAAAGTTTGCTGCTGCTCATCCCGCTGTTCATCTGGCCGCCGCTCGCACGATTCCCGGCGCTGGCACTTCCACCCGTGCCGCGGCCGGCGTTGCCGGCGTTACCGGCGTTGCTGCCGCGCCCAGCGTTGTTGCCGCCGTTGAAGCCGGTACTGTTGTTGAAGCTCTGCTGCGCGCGCTGGCGACTTGCATCGTTGGCCGAGTTGCGTCCGCGATAGTCACCGCGCTGCTGCGATCCGCCGACACCCTGGCCATATTGCGAGCGACTGCGATTGTCGGCGTACGGCGTGCCGCGACGATTCGATGCGTTGTGATTCCAGTTCTGATTGCCGTTGCCGGAGATGCGATTGTTGGTGTTGATGTTGTTGTAGCGATTGACGTTGATGTTGACGTTGCCGCCACCCCAGTTGCAATTGCCCCAGATTGCGGCGCCTACCGCAACGCCGACTCCAAACGCCACCAGGCCGGCCCCGGGCGGATAGTAGTAGCCGTACGGCGGTGGCCAGTAATACGGTGGATAGCTCGGGTAGGCCCACGTGCCGTAGACGGTCGTCGGGTTGTAGCTCGGCACGTAGACGACTTCGGGATTCGTCGGCTCGATCTGGATGACGGTCGTGTTCGTCGTTGGCTCCTGCTCGACGACGACCTTCTGCTGCTCGGTCGTCTTCAGCGCGCCTGCCTTCTGCGCCGCGGCGCGCAGCCGCTGCACCGACGCCATGACGTCATCGGGTTGCGCGAGAAACGCATCGCCAAGTTTCTGCACCCAGTCCGGTTTGTCCTTCAGTTGCGCGAGCACCTGGGGAACGGAGGCGAGCCCCTTCACGCTCGGGTCCCAATTCTTGCTCTCGACCGCCTTGGTTGCTGCCTCCCCCTTCAGGCTCGGATTGGCTTTCGACCATTCCGCCGCCTCGGCGATGTCGCTCGGATAGGTCGACGCCATGAGGAGCTGCGCTAGCAGCGAATCGGGATACAGCGCCACGGGAGCGAGCATCTGATCGAGTTGCTCCTTCTGGTACAGCACCTGCTTGGCTGGCGTGTCCTGCGCGCTGGCACTCGCCGAAAAAAAGAGCAGCGCCAGACACAGCCACGATAGCCAGTCCTTCTTTGCAATGTTCATGTCATTCCTCCGCAACGGCCAATACAACGCACTCGCATCTCTAGGGTATCCATTAGACAATGCATTGATGCTGTTTGTCGGTAAGCAAAAGTACTTAGCCCTAACGGACATGCGCGCGGCCGCGGCTACGTAGTTTTACTTAGTTGGCTACCGTATTAGTTCCCTGTGGCTCTCTTGCCCCGCACCCAATAATCGGGGCGCCCCCGGCTTCACAAAAAGGTTGAACAATATGGTCGCCTCAAAAGCTACGACGTCGCACAATCGCAAGATCCTCTCTGCACTGGTATTGCTCGCAGCGACGACAGGAGGTTCCCTGGCTCAGGCCGCCGAAACGGCCGATCCGTGGGACGGCAACTGGCATTCCACCCTCACGCTTTACGGCTGGCTGCCCGGCGTCAGCGCCGACCTTCGCTTCAAGGCGCCGGGTGGCGACTTCGAGAGCAAGTCCGACACTGACATTTTCAATAATCTCTCGGGTTTCCTGATGGTCCGGTTCGACCAGCGCAAGGGCGACTGGGGCTGGACCGGCGACCTCGACGTGGTGAAATTCTCGAACGAGAAAGGGCGTTTCCGCCAGATCGGCGGCGATAACATCGGTGGAGACGCGAACCTCGACACGAGATGGAACCTGAAAGGCGGGATGTTCACGCTCGCGGGTACGTACGCGTTGTCGCACAGCCAGTCGGGCTACACCGACCTCCTGTTCGGCGGCCGCTACCTCTGGATCAAGGGCAACCTCAACTGGGATTTCGGCCTCACGGGCAACAACGGCTTCAACATCGCCAATTCGGGTCATCTTGCGCAGAACGACACGGCGTTCGATGCCGTCATCGGTCTACGAGGCAAGTGGTATCTTGGCGATGGAAACTGGTATGTGCCTTACTATGGCGACATCGGAGCAGGAACGAATTCGACTTCGACCGCACAGGTCGATGTCGGCATTGGCTACCGGTTCGGCTGGGGCGACATGAGTCTCGATTATCGCAGCGTCTGGTACAACCAGGACAGCGCCAGCCAGCTGGTCAAGAACCTCCAGCTCGCCGGACCGAGCTTCAACGTGAGTTGGCACTTCTAGCTTTCGCACTTCCAAGGGTTTGCGACGGCGCAATCTGCGTCGGCGCAAACGGGGGCGAAGGCGTTTCGTCGCAACCTGCCGCGTACGCGGTCTCGCGAACATTCGCGGCGCGCGCTAGCGCGTATGCGAGGTCGCTTTCTCCGCAGAGGCGTCGCCGCGCGGATAGCCCGGAATGCGCGACAGTACCCAGGCCACGGGATTCTGCGTCCACGCCTGGGTGACGAAATCCTCGTGCTTCACCTCGGCGCCGGCATCGATGAACGTGATCGAGCCTGGCAGCATTTTTTTCGGCGGCGCAGTCTTGTAGCGCAAGTTGGCGTCGTCGAGTTCCTGCTTGAGCGCTTCGTTTTCCTCGTGCGTCGACTTGCCGTAGGCGCTCAGGAAGAACGTGCTCGCGTGCGCGTGTTCGAGCCAGTCCACGAACTTGTCGATCTGCCCGTACAGCGCGTCGAACAGCACGACGCCGGCGATGCGCGCGTCGACCTTGCCGACAGAGAGCGACCACGCGCCCGGCAGGTAGCCGCCGCTGTAGGCGACGAGGACGACCTTCGAGTGCACGAACGCCGCGGCCACGCGCCGATCGTTGTATTGCGCGGCGAGCTTGCCCGCCGCCTCTGCCACGAACTTGCCGAACTGTCCCGCGCTGCCAGAAACGGCCCGCGCTCGAGTCCGCCGAATCGACGGCGAATTGCGGCGCGACGAGCACGGCGTTGAGCCTGGATGCATCGAGTTGCGCGGCCACCTGCTGGCGGTCGAGCACGTCGCGCGACAGCGTCGCCCCGTTGCCGTGGAAAAAGACGACGATCAGCGCGGGCTTGCGGATGTCGAAGCCCCTCGGGAAGTACAGCAACACCCGGTTGTCCTTGAACGTCTCGTCTTCCCAGTGCACCGAGCCGTCGCGCGGCGACGTGTGGCCCTGGCGGTCCCCGTCTGCGTGGTCGAGAAAATGCTTGCCCGAGTCGGGGATGAGCCCGCGGAACGGAAACGGCGCGTTGTCGAACGGCACGAATGCGGTGATCGGCTCGCGCAGTGGCGCGATCGGAACGCGCGCGGCGGACGCCGCCGAAGTGGCAGGTGCAGCGATTGCGCTCAAGGCAGAGCCAAGAAAAATCAATGGTCCGCAAATGAACGCAAATGAACGCAAATGGAAAGCAGAATAACCATGGCGTCTTGCGCCTTTGCTCTTATTCGCGTTCATTTGCGTTCATTTGCGGACTGAATCCTGCTCTAAGCGGTTTCCGGCGAACCCTTCAACGGCAGGAAAATCGCGAAGAACGCCGGTGCAGCGATCAGATACGCGATACCGCTGATCTGCAGCACGCTTGCGAGGCCGAACGACGTCGCAATGATCGGCACCATCGCCGCGCCAATCACCGAGAACGAACCATTGATGCCCCAGGCCCAAAGGAACATCGCGTTCTTGTTGAGCCGTCCGAGCCAGGTCATCGCGGTCGACATCGGGAAACCCATCAGGAACGCGGGCGGCGCGATCAGCGCGAAGCAGCAGACCAGACGCAGCGCATACGGCAGGCTGCCAATCGCGTTGAGGATCGGATCGATCATGAATCCGTAGCCGATCAGCAGCAGCCCTATCGCTACGAAGATCACGGGCATCGTACGGCGCGCGCGCTCCATGAAGCGTTCGGATGCGAGGCTGCCGAGCCCCGAAAACACGAGCATGCCCGTGATGAGGATCGACGCCGACACGGTCGGGTTGCCGAGCGGCAGCACGAACTTCGCGATCAACGACACTTCGACCATGATGTAGCCCAGTCCCAGGCAGGCGAAGTATAAAATGGTACGGAAGCGGCCGGGATAGTGCGAGAAGATCGTGCGCCAGCTCAGCACGACCGGTATCGCGACGAGGAAGGCAGCCGCAATCGCGGCAATGGCGAGCGTCGCCCAGAGCAGCAGGTAACCCCATTCGTCCTGGAACAGCTCGAGGCGGTCGGTCACGCGCGTGAGGTCGGCCGGCTTGACGTAGGCGGCGAAGTAGGGACGGTTGTTCGTGAGCGCGCGCGTGTCGAACACGTAGCCGTCGGCAACGGTCTTCCAGTCGCCGTGCAACAGCGCGTACCAGGCGAGCTGGCCCATCGTTGTCGCCGGAACCTGTTTCGGCGCGGGGCCGTTCGGGTCGGCGCCCGCGTTTGCGTCATCCGGTGCCGTAGGATCGGCCATGACCGTGCCGCCGCCTTCCGCCGGTGCAGTCGGATCGGCGGCGGGCGCGCTCGTCGGCTCGGCCGGTGCGGTCGGATCCGCCGCGGGGGCCTTGGCGGGTTCGGCGGATGCGGCGACGGCGTTCGTCGCAGGGTTCGCGGGCGCGCCCGTGCTGTCGACGTTCGCTGCCGGCTTGGTCGTCACGGCGTTCGCGTCGGTGCCGAAGATCCCCTCGCGATACGACGTCAGCGTCGAGGCGATCTGCGTCGTGTCGAATTCGAAGCCAGGATAGGTCAGCTCGTCGAACGACATCGCGTGCGAGTGCGCGTGCAGCTTCGCGACGTCGTCGGCCGAAAAGCCGCCGCGCTTGTACAGCACGGTCGCGGTCGAAAGATAGCTCGACGAGGCGTAGAACTCGTTCGCGATGCGCTCCTTTGAATCTGCAGTCTGCGGATCGGCGTCGTGCGCCGCCTGCACCATCGTCGCGAACAGTTTGAGCACCGACTTCGGCGGTTCTTCCTTGTTCCACAGGGTTACCGACAGCACGCCGCCGTCGGCGAGCGCGCGCATGTACGCGGCCATCGCCTCGCGCGTGTACGCGTACTTTTCGACAATCGCGAAGCCGCCCGGATTCGACAGGCCCGCCGAATCGGCAAGCGACAGGTCGATGACGTCGTAGCGCTTGTCGGTGTTCGCGAGGAACAGGCGACCGTCGTAGTCGATCACGCTCAATTTCGGATCGTTGAGGATGTCGCCGGTGAAATCGCGCAGCGCCTTGTCGTTGCGGAATGCGTTGAGGATCGCCGGATTGCCCTCGGCGACGGTCACGTGCCTGGAGTTGTGCAGCGCGACCCGCGTCGAAATGCCGCCGCCAAACTGCACGACGAACGTCTCGGGGTTCTGCTTGAGCACGTACGGGTATTGCATCGGCAGGTAGCGGAAATACGCGCTCTCGCTTTCGGAGAGCTTGCGCATCACGCCGAACGGACCTTCGCTGTCGATGTACATGCCGAGATAGGCGTTCGGCGGAATCTCGGGCAGGTTGAACGCGGCGTTGTCGGAGAGTCCCGGCGCGAAGTGCAGATACGAGCTCGAATAGACCTCGAGATAGCCGAACGGCGACGCATTTTCGTAGACACGCTCGCTGTCGGGAAACTTGCGCGCGTACGACACGCCCTTGTAGTCGGAGACCGCGAGCTTGGGGATGCCGAGCGCGCCGGGCAGCCAGAAATGCGAGACCACGCTTGCCACGGCGAGCACCACCAATGCCGAAATCATCGCGTTGCGTTTCGCCTGCGCGGCGAACCACACGAGGCTGCCGACGAACCACATCGCGAGCGGTACGACGATGAGATTTTCCGGCGGGAACAGATACAGGCAGCCGAGCAGCAGCAGGCCGCCGATGCCCGCGCCGACGAGGTCGGCGAAATAGACGCGACCGAACACGTCCTTCATGCGCAGGAATACTGCGCCGAGGAAGAACGCGCCAGCGAGGAACGGGGTGAGGTACAGGACGAAGTTGCCGAACAGCTTCCACTTCTGCACCGGATCGGAAATCAGGAAGATCGCGTTGAACGGAATCTGCTGCGCGAGCAGATTCGCCGCAACCATGAGCGGGCCGAACGCAAGCAGCGCGACGTTGGCCACGCCCTGCCAATGACGTTCGAACCACGCGTTCGCGCCGCACATGACGACCGATGTCAGGCCGAAGCCCATCATCACGAGGCTCACGACCATCGAGCCGAAGTGCGCCCAGCTGCCGACGCTGAAGATGCGCATGATCACGATCTGCAGCGCGATCACGGCGGCCGAGACGAGGCCCACGGCCAGATAAAAAAGAAAAGCCGACCGGGATTGCGATCCGGCCGGCTGGGACACATTGGTTACTGTCATCTCGGATTTTTCTCTTGGCCGTCATTCCCGCGCAGGCGGGAATCCAGTGTCTTTTGCTTCCGATGCCTCAAAGAAAAGTCGCTGGATCCCAGCGTTCGCGGGGACGACGTGCGCGTAGTTACTACTTGTCTTTCGCTTCGCCGTTGTGCGCGCCCTTGATCACGTCGCCCTCGAGTTTCGTGAACGGCACGAATGGCACGATCTTGTTGAAGATGTCGCTGCGCGTGACCGTGATCGTGCCGTCGGCGGCCTGCGCCTTGACGACCTTGAGCACGCGCTGCGCGCCCGGCGGGCCGACCGGGATGACCATCGTGCCGCCGGTCTTGAGCTGACGCAGCAGTGGCGGCGGGATGTGGTCGATGCCGCAGGTGACGATGATCTTGTCGAACGGGCCCTTCTCTTCCCAGCCGTAGTAGCCGTCGGCCTGCTTCGTCGAGATGTTCTTGAGCTCGCTGTAGCCGCGCGCGATCAGGTCGTCATAGACGCCGCGCGTGCGTTCGGCGAGCGGCTTGATGATCTCGATCGTGAAGACCTTGTCGGTCATGCGCGAGAGGTACGACGACTGGTAACCCGAGCCCGTGCCGATCTCGAGCACCTTGTCGCCGCGCTTGACGTCGAGCGACTGAGGTCATGCGCGCGACCGCGTGCGGGCCGGAGATCGTCACGCCGTAGCCGATGTCGAGGAACGCGCTTTCGTACGCGTGCGGCTTGTTGACCGGCCGGCAGAATTCCTCGCGCGGATTGAGCGCGAACGCGATCTTGTCCTTGTCGTCCCAGACGTCCTTGTTCGGATCAGCGCGTGCAGGCGGTTCCAGCGCTGGGCGAGGAACTTCGGATCTTCGCCGCGGTTCTTCACGCCCCAGGCGACGAACGCGTCGCGATCGGCGAGCGGCGGCGTCATGTCGAACGTGAATGCCACCGGCACCTTGCTCGGCGCCGGTTCGGCACGCAAGGCGCGCGGCAGCAGCAGTGCGGCGCCGGCAAAAGTCAGCGAATGCAGAACGAAATCGCGTCTTAACACTGTTGGGAGACTCCTGTGCAGATCATGGCTCTCGAAATCATCGCTGTCGAAGACCCGGGGCCTCCGACGATAACCGCGAAGGATACGGTAAATGACGGATATTTGCCGCTTTTTTTGTTAAGAAAAGACATTCCAGAAAGGGCTTTTTGCTGACAAACTGCGGGTCCGCCCAGACACGCAGGTGCACGACCATGACAACAGGATTCTCCCGTCGCAGCTTCCTTACGCATGCGGGGGCCCTGAGTGGCGCCGCAGCGTTGCTGCCAGTGTCGATCGCGCGCGCGGTCTACGTGCAAAACGATGGACTATGCTCAAGACCCGTGCACATCGATACGCTCGGGGGGCCCGGCGGCTACACGGACGACACTTCGGCGCCACTGGCTCCGCAGGCACTCGAAGACGCCATCAAGTCAGGCCTCATCGCCGTCAATCTGACGGTGAGCGGCGTCGGCAGCTATGCGAAGAACTACGACGAGACGATCAGGAACATCGCCTACTGGAATGGCCAGATCGCCGCGCATCCGGATCGCCTGCTGCAGGTGCGTACGATCGCCGACCTCGACGCCGCGCATTGTTCGCAGAAGCTGGGCCTCATCTACGGCTTCCAGGACGCGACCCCGATGGCCGAAGACCTCGACCGCGTCGACACGTTCCGCGACCTCGGCGTACGCATCTTCCAGCTCACCTACAACCGTCGCAATCTCGTCGGCGACGGCTGCCTCGAACCGGGTAACGCGGGGTTGTCCACGTTCGGCAGGAAACTCGTCGAGAAGCTCAATGCGACGAAGTCGCTCGTCGACCTCTCGCATGCGGGCGAGCGCACGACGCTCGAAGCGATCGCCGCCTCGAAAGAGCCGATCGCGATATCGCACACCGGCTGCGCGGCGCTCGCGCCGCTGCCGCGCAACAAGACCGACAAAGAGCTCAAGCAGCTCGCCGACAAGGGCGGCTACGTCGGCATCTATCTGATGCCGTTCCTGCGCAGCAAGGGCCAGCCGATGGCTGCCGACCTGATCGCGCACATCGAGCATGCGGTCGACGTCTGCGGCGAGGACCACGTCGGTATCGGCAGCGATGGCGTGATTTCGCCCGTAGCGGTCACGCCCGAGTTCAAGAAGAAGTTCGCCGACGAGGTCAATGAGCGGCGCAAGCGCGGTATCTCGGCGCCGGGCGAAGATCCCGATGTCTACACGTTCGTCCCGGACCTCAATCGCGCCGACCGTTTCCAGCGCATCGCCGACCTGCTTGCCGAGCGCAAGCATTCGTCCGCGCGCATCGAAAAGATCCTCGGCGGCAATTTCGCGCGCCTGCTCAAGGATGTGTGGGGCGCCTAGCCGGCGGCGGATCGCGAGCAGCACCGTGGAAAAGTCGGGAATTGGTTCTGCTCGTCCGCGGCGTCGTGTGATGCACTGCGCGACGGCGCGAACTCGCGTTCGAATGTCGTCTGCGCTTTTTCCGCTCCGATGGTTCAGTCCACGTCTCAATCGAGGAGAATCGAAATGAAGGTTGCGCTGCGTCAATCCCTGATCGCGCTCGTCACGGCGGTCGTCCTGTCCGGTCCGGCACTCGCCGCGGACACGGAATTCTTCCCCGCCGCGCCGGTCGGCAACCTGAGCCCGCCGTTTTCCGAGGCCGTGCGCGCCGGCAACATGCTCTATCTCGCAGGCGCGATCGGCGTCGACGGCGGCAAGGTCGTTGCGGGCGGCATCAAGGCCGAGACCAAGCAGACGATGGACAACATCGGCGCGAATCTCGCGCGCCATCACGCGTCGTTCGACGACGTCGTGCAATGCACGGTCGCGCTCGCCGACATCGCCGAGTGGCCTGCCTTCAACGAAGTATACAAAGGCTACTTCAAGAAGCACTACCCGGCGCGCATGGCGTTCGCGGCGAGCGGCCTCGCGCTCAATGCGCGCGTCGAGGTTCAGTGCAATGCGGCGGTCGGCAAGTAGTGTTCAATGCGCTTGTCGGCGACCTGCTTCGGTGGATTGCCGGCGTCGACCAGATCGCGCCGGTCAGATAGATCGGATCGAGCGGGATCCTGAGATGGTGGATGCCGTTCGGCGTCGAGAGGCGTCGGCGGATTTTGCCGGCGCCAATCAGATCGTATCGAGCGGTATCTTGAGATAGCGGATGCCGTTCGGCGCGGGCGGCGGCAGTTCGCCCGCGCAGATGTTCACCTGCACCGACGGCAACAGCAAGCGCGGCATCGACAGCGTCGCATCGCGCGCGACACGCATGCGCACGAACGCGTCCTCGTCGATACCCGCATGCAGGTGGATGTTGCCTTGCCGCTGTGCGCCGATGGTCGTCTCGTGTCATCACGCCGTTGCGGCCAGCCACGGGGTAGTCGTGACAGAGGAAGACGCGCGTCGGGTCGGGCAACGCGAACAGCGTTTGCGCCGACCGGTACAGCGCGCGCGCGTCGCCGCCCGGGAAATCGCAGCGCGCGCTGCCGTAGTCGGGACTGAACAGCGTATCGCCAACGAATGCCGCGTCGCCGATCAGATGCGTCATGCACGCGGGCGTGTGCCCCGGCGTCGCTAGCGCGCTTGCGGCGATCGTGCCGAGCGCGTACGCCTCGCCGTCTGCGAACAGGTGATCGAACTGGGTGCCGTCCGCGCGGAAGGACGGTCCGGGGTCAAACACGCGACCGAACGCCGATTGCACCATGCCGACCTTTTCGCCGATGCCGATTCGCCCGCCGAGCTGCGCGCGCAGGTACGGCGCCGCGGAGAGATGATCGGCGTGCACGTGTGTCTCGATGATCCACTCGACTTTGAGCTGCCTCGCGTGGACGAACGCGACGATCGCGTCCGCGTTCGCGCGGCTCGTGCGACCCGCGGTCTCGTCGTAGTCGAGCACGCTGTCGATGATCGCGGCCGCCAGGGTTGCGCCGTCCCAGGCCACGTGGCTGATCGTGCGCGTAGCGGTGTCGAAGAACGAGTGTACTTCCGGACGCGGCATGTTCGGTGACTCCCCTGCGACGACGCCACGTCGCAGGCTGCGGGGAGGCGGGCAGCACGCGTGGTCGTCGAATTATGCGGCGCAAGCATACCCGAACGGGGCGACCGCAAACTCTGGCGATCTTCGGCGCTCGTGCAGATCAGTCGTGGGAGTCAGCGTGCGCGGCGCAGTGAGGCCGAGATTTCCGCTGCGTCCGTCCGATCGACTGCGAAAATGCGCACATCGTCGCTTGCCCCCTGCACGCGCACGTCGTCGAGCGTGGCCTGCACAAGACCGCCGAGGACGTTGCCGGGCGCCGTTTCGACGAACGTTCGCACGCCGCGCTCGTACAGCGCGCAGACAATCTCGTGCCAGAGGACGGGATGCGCAACGCTGTTGGCGAGGTCTTCGCCGATCGTCCGACCATCCGTTTCCATGCGCGCACGCCGATTCGTCGCGAACGGAATGTGCGCATCGTCGAGCGTACCGCGCCGATGGCCTCGCCCATGCGCGCCGCGACACCCGCCATCAGCGGCGAATGCGACGGCACCGCGACCGCGAGGCGCACGGCGTTGCCGGCGCCGTGCGCCCGCGCGTGCGCGAGCAACGCGGCGAGGTCGGCATCGGCGCCCGAGACCGTGAACTGCCGCGGCGCGTTGCGATTGGCGAGGTGCAGGGTTGCGTCGCGCGCGCGCGCGGCGTCGATCCAGTCCTGCAGCGTCCGCTCTGGCACACCGGAGATCGCGACCATGCCGTAACCGTGCGGATACGCTTCCGCCATCAGGCGCCCGCGCAGGTCGACGAGGCGCAGCGCGTCGGCGAAGCGCAACACCTGCGCATGGACCGCCGCCGCGAACGCGCCGACCGAATGCCCCGCCACGAAGTCGGGCATGACGCGTTCCGCAGCGAGGAGATGCGCGCTGGCGACGCCGGCAATCAGCAGGCCGAGTTGCGTCGCCCGCGTTCCGGTCTGCGCTTCGGCGTTGTCGAACTCGAGAGGGTCCTGCGCGAGCACGTTCCCGGCCTCGGAGAGCAGCTCGGCCCCCGCCGGATGTTGGCGCAGCCGTGCGAGCATCCCCGGCTTCTGCGAACCCTGGCCCGGGAACAGGAACGCGATTTTCGACTCGGCGCTCACCAGGCGAACGCGCCGAGTCGCGGGCCCGAGCGGGTCTTGATCAGGACGTGGTCGGGAGACAGCAGCCATTCGCGCGCGGCGACGGCGCCGACGTCCGCTTCGATCGTGGCATCGACACGAACGTCCGCTGCATCGACGCGGCGGACGAATTCCTCGAGCTGCTCGCGCGTGTTGCGCGCGTGCGGCCGCAGGACGATGTCGAGATCGCTCTGCGCGGTGACGACGGGCGCCCCGCTCGCGAGTTCGAAACCGACGCTGCCCGCGGGTCCCCAGACGAGGTCGAACGCTGCGGCGGCGCTTGCGACTGCCGCGAGCGCGGCGAAGGCCGGCAGGTCTCTTCGAGGCGTGGTCGAGCGGGCGAGCGTCTCGGGCGTGATCGTCTCGGCGATGTCGCGACGACGAAGCAGGGCCGGGAAGCGCTCCGCGCGCGTCGTGCCGCGCACGCCGACCGGCACGAAATCGCCGGCGATCTCCGCGCGGCGCACGACGACAAACGCTGCGCGCGCGAGCGACGGCATGACCCAGTCGGGCACGTCGCCGGCAATCAACTCGGCATGCGGCGTCAGCCGCAGCAGGTCATGCGGGCGCATCCCACTGCGCCTCGAGCAGTTGGCGTACGCGGATCGACATCGCGCGCGTGCGTTTCGCCTCGGCGTTGCCGAGACGATCCGCAGGCCCGCGATTCTCGACACGCAAATCGTGCAACGTTTGCAGCAGCACCGGACCGCACGCGCTGCACATCCGCCGCTGTCGGTGCGTCCGCGTTTTCCACCCTGAGCAGGCGATCGATCGCGCCGAGCTGTGCGAACGCATGCACGTCGCGCGCAGTCGCCGGCACGACCTTCGCGAGCGCGGCGACTTCCTCCTCGCTACGCCGCGTCACGCGCGCGACCGAAGCCTGCGACATGACGTGCACCTCGATTCTGTCGTCGTCGAGCGCGATCAATGCGCCGGCCTGCAGGCCATGCGCGAGAAACGCGCCCGAGATCGCCTTGCCGACGATCAGCGCGACGACCGGGTGACCCGCAAGGCGCGCGCTCGCGTACGCATCGGCTGCCGCGGCGAGCGATTCGTGCAGGCCGAGTGCTTCCTCGTGATAGCCGAATGCCTGGCCCGGCACGTCGACGACCGCGACGATCGCGCGCGGTTGCTTGCCCTGGTCGGCGTCGATCGCGGCGCGGACCGCGGCGGCAATGTTCCAGCCTTCCTCGACGCCGACCTGGCCTGCGCGGGCGCGCGGGAAACGCGCCTGCGGATCCGGCACGACGCAGACAAGGCGCACGCGTTCGTCGCCCCAACGGACGTCTGCGCTGCGCACCGCCCCGGCACCGCCGTCGCTGCCGTCGCTGAGCGCGCGAAGCCAGACGAGACCGCGACTCATCGTGACAGCTCCGTCGCGGGCAGTGCGTATTCGGCGATACGGCTGCGCCAGGCATCGATGTCGCGCGAGCGGAATGCATTCGCCGGCTCGCGGAACGCGTCGCGCATCGCGGCCGAGATCGCGACCGCGTCGTCTTCGACGAATATGTCGATCAGGCCCTGCTCGCGCCGGCGGCGGCAGCCGATCGTCGCCCAGATGCGCGGGTCGATCGCGCGCGTCGAGCTCCGCTCTGCCTGCCTCCTGTTCGATGACCTCGGGGCCGTTGAGGCCGAGCCGACCGATCTCGGTGCCGATCAGCGTGCTGCACAGCCCCGCCGCGATGCCCATGCCGCCGAAGCAGCCGATGCGCCCTGCGACGATGCCGACGACCGGCACGTGTTCGCGCAACGCGACGATCGCCGCATGCATGTCGCTGATCGCGAGGATGCCGAGATTGGCTTCCTGCAGGCGGATGCCGCCCGTGTCGAGCACGAGCACCGGGCGCACGATGCGGCCACGCCGCGCATCGCGCAGCGCGAGTTCGAGCGCGCCGGCGATCTTCGCGCCGTTGACCTCGCCGATCGAGCCGCCTTGATAGTTGCCTTCGATCGACAGGACGACTGCGTCGACGCCGTCGATGCGGCCGCGCGCGACGACGACGCCATCGTCGCTCTGCGGCACGATGCCTTGCGGCGGCAGGTGCGGCGACTCGATGCGCTCGAACGGATCGAGCAGTTCGCGGAACGTGCCGGCGTCGAGCAGCGCTTGCGCGCGCTCGCGCGCGTCGAGCTCGGAGAAGCTCGCGCCGGCGCCGCTCACGCGAAAGCCGCCTCGATCGCCTGCTCGAGACGGAGCAGCACGGTCGGTGGCGCTGCGCCGAAATCGTTGATCGAGATGCGCACGGCGACGTCGTGGCGCGCGAAGAAACGATCGATCACGGCACGCCAGCGGTCGCCGAATCCGTCGGCGCTCGTGCGTACGGTGATTTGCGACTGCACGGCCGTCGCGGGTTCGAGCAGCACCTCGAGATTGCCCGACGCGACGACGCCGACGTGGACGCGGCGCGGCGGCGTGCGCTTGCCGACGGGGCGTGCGAACTCAAGCGTTTCCATCGGTCGCCTCCGTGGCAGATTCGACGCGGACCGCTTCAACGTGAAGCGATTCAACGACGAAGCGATTCAACATGGGCCGATTCGGCGTGGAAAGATTGGCGGTGCAGTGATTCGACCTTGAGCGATTCGATGCGCTCGAGCAGCAGCGCGGCCGCGAGCAGGTCGGCGCTGCCGCCCGGCGAGGCGTTGCGTGCGAGCAGGCCGCGGTCGAGTTCATCGAGTGCGCGCCAGCCGTCTTTGCTGTCGAGACCACGGTCGAGAACGCGCCGTGCGCCGCCTTGCGCGAACGCGAGCGCCTCGGCGCCGCCGCGATAGAGCAGGCAGGTGTCGTCGAGCGTCGTGATCAGCGCGACCAGCGCGTGCAGGCGTGCGGTCGGTTCGTCGTCGTAGCGGCGTCGTGCTGAACGCAGCGCCGGCAGCGCGACGTTGCGCACGTGTGGAAATCCGTCCTGCGCCTCGCCGCGCGCGCCGCGCGCGCCGAAATGTTCGTGCATTGCAGCACCGTGGCCGCGTGACACTTCGGCGATCGTCGCAATGCGCGCGATATGGCCAGCTCTGCGGCAGATTGCTTCCAGCTCGTCGTTCCCGCGAAGGCGGGAATCCAGCGGCTTCGATCCTGAATTCCCATTGGCCGGACAAATGGCACTCGATTTCCGTTTGACCGGCTCCGCCGTCGAAAGCGCGGGAATGACGTTGAACCGGGGTCCTTCGTCCGGCCGGATTTGAAAAGCGATCCGGTCAACGATGCGTGCGCCGCGATGAGCAGTCCGAGCGCCCAGATCGCGCCGCGATGCGTGTTGACGCCGTCAGTCGTCGCGAGCATCGCGACTTCGGCTTCGCGGCCGATGAGGCCGAGGCGCGCGCGCAGCGGCGCGCCGAAGGGCATCGTCGCGGCGCATTCGGCGACGCGCACGAAATGCGGCTCAAGCGCATCGGCCGAGCGCAGCAACAGCGCGAGATCCATGTCGGCGTGTGCGCCGGAGCCGCGGCGATCGACGAGGCCGGGCTTCGGCGTCAGCATCGCCTCCTCCCTGAGGGTCTGCGCAGCGAGCGCGCCGAGCCGCCGCGCGTCGAGCGGCCGTGCCTCGAATGGCGCGACGATCGCCCAGGATGTTGCGCGACGTTCGCGCGCATCGATCGCGATATTCGTGCAAGGGTCCATCACCAGCTCCGGAATCGCGCGGGCGGATCGTAGAGACCGCCCGACCACTCGACGATTTCGCGCATGTTGTGCGCGGCAAGCAGCGAGCGGCGCGCGTCGACGCGGCGCACGCCGAGGTCCTCGGGCAGCGCGACGACGCCGCGCCTGCGCAGTTGCGCGACCTTGTCCACCGAACTCTCCATGCCGAGCGGCGTGACGCCCGCGATCGCGGCGAGCGCGGCGCGGCGCTCGTCGGCATCGCTGGCGAGATAGAGGTACGCGATGCCTTCCTCGCTGACGACGTGGGTGACGTCGTCGCCGTAGATCATCACGGGCGGCAGCGGCAGGCCGGCGGTCTTGCCGACCTCGACCGCGTCGAGCGTCTCGACGAACGTCGGCGCCATGCCATCGCGAAAGCTTTGCACGAGCTGCACGACGAGCTTGCGACCGCGTGCGGATGCGCCGGTTTCGCCGCGCATCTCGAGCCACGCGCCGCTCGCGTGCCGGCGACCGTGCGGATCGCTGCCCATGTTCGGCGCGCCGCCGAAGCCCGCGATGCGGCCGCGCGTGGCCGTCGACGAATTGGCGCCTCGCGTCCATCTGCAAGGTCGAGCCGATGAACAGGTCGGTCGCGTAGAGACCGGCCATCTGTGAATACGTGCGGTTCGAGCGCAGCGAACCGTCCGCACCCGTGAAGAAGATGTCGGGGCGCGCCGCGACGTAGCGCTCCATGCCGACTTCGCCGCCGAAGCAGTGCACGCTCTTGACCCAGCCCGTCTCGATCGCCGGGATCAGCGTCGGATGCGGATTGAGCGCCCAGTGCGTGCAGATTTTGCCTTTTAGGCCGAGGCTCTCGGCGTAAGTCGGCAGCAGCAGCTCGATCGCCGCCGTGTCGAAGCCGATGCCGTGGTTGAGTCGCGTGACGCCGTGCTTTTCGTAGACGCCGCGGATCGCGAGCATGGCCATGAGGATCTGCACGTCGGTGATCAGCGCGGGGTCGCGCGTGAACAACGGTTCGATCGCATACGGCCGGTCGGCGACGACGACGAAGTCGACCCACGAGCCCGGAATGTCGACGCGCGGCAGTTTCTCCTCGAGACGATTGACCTGCGCGATGACGATGCCGTCGCGGAAGGCCGCCGCTTCGACGATCAGCGGCGTCTCCTCGGTATTCGCGCCGGTATACAGATTACCGTCGGCGTCGGCCGCGTCCGCCGCGACGAGCGCGACGTCGGGCGTCAGATCGACGAAGTAGCGCGCGAACAGTTCGAGGTAGGTGTGGATGGCCCCGATCGTGACGCGCCGGTCATCGACCATCTGCGCGAGGCGCAGGCTCTGCGGCCCGGAGAACGAGAAATCGACGCGGCCCGCGATGCCGCGCTCGAACAGGTCCATGTGTTCGGGTCGGCCGAGCACGGACAGCAGCAGGTGCAGGTCGTGCACGCGCTTGGGATCGACTTCGGCGAGCTTGCGCGAAAGGAAATCGGCCTGCTTCTGGTTGTTGCCTTCGAGCACGACGCGGTCGCCGGGTTCGAGGAGGGCGTGGAGTGCGTCGACGAGCCGCTTCGTGTCGAGCACGCGCCCATTCGCGAATGCGCCGACGCGCGCGAGGCGCTCGCGCTTCCTGTCGCGCCGTGTCGACCAGTTTCTCGTCGTCGCTGCGGCCGGGCGCATCGCTATTTCGGCTTCCGCGCCGCGCGTCGGGACTTCTCTGCGTCGACACGATGCATGTCGCTGATGTGTTGCGCGAGCAGCTCGGCCGTGTCGAACAGATGGTGCGACAGTATGGCGGTCGCGCGGCGCAGATTGCGCTGCTCGACGGCTTCGAGCAGCTCCTGATGCTCGCGATCCGACTCGTGCTTGAGTGCGGCCTGCATGTACTTCTGCCGCAGATAGCGTTCGCTGCGCTGGTGCAGGTGCTCGATTTCCGCGAGCAGGTGCGTGCGTCCGGCCGGGAGCAGCAACGCGAGGTGAAACTCTTCGTTGCGGCTCATGTACTGCGACGAATCCCGTTCCTTGAGCGCCGCCAGCAGCGCGTTGCGCGCGACGCGCAGCGTCCCTGTAGTGTGCGCGGGCAGCGCATGTTTCAGCGCGAAGCATTCGAGTACCGCACGCATCTCGTAGATTTCGCGCGCCTCGTCGGCGTCGAGCCCGGTCACGACCGTGCCCTTGTGCAGTTCGGAGCTGACCCAGCCTTCGCTCTCGAGACGCTTGAGTGCTTCGCGGACCGGGATGTGGCTGACCGCGAAATGACGGGCGAGGTGGTCCTGGCGCAGCGCCTGACCGGGCAGGAGCTTGCCCTGGACGATCGCGTCGCGGATTTCGTCGGAGATCGCCTGGGTCGTGCTGACCCGCTTGACGAGCGGGTTGTTCATTCGTCGGATAGCCATGCTCATTCATATATGATATACAAAATACCGCAACAAAAAACAGCGCCACGCTGATCGCCCGACAGACGACGAGGGCGACACGGCAGAGGCGCCATGGGTCGCGAATCCATCAGACTCGGGAGGGTCTCCGATGCAAACTTCTGCCTCCGCAGTGGCGCAGACGCGCACGCCGTTGAACAAATCGCAAATCACGGGCTTTTGGGCCGCATGGGGCGGCTGGACGCTCGACGGCATGGATTCCTTCATCTACGCGCTCGTGCTCGCGCCGGCGCTGACCGAGCTGCTGCCGAAGTCGGGCATCGAGGCGACGCCCGCCACGGTCGGCTTCGCCGGCTCGGTACTGTTCGCGATCTTCCTCGTCGGCTGGGGCATCTCGTTCATCTGGGGCCCGCTCGCCGACCGCTTCGGCCGCACGCGCGTGCTCGCGGCCACGATCTTCGTGTATGCGATCTTCACCGGCGCCGCGGCGCTCGCGCCGAACGTCTGGCAGCTCGGCCTGTTCCGCTTCCTCGCAGGCATCGGCATCGGCGGCGAGTGGGCGCTCGCCGGCACCTACGTCGCCGAAGCGTGGCCCGAAGACCGCCGCAAGATGGGCGCAGGCTACCTGCAGACCGGCTACTACGCGGGCTTCTTCCTCGCCGCGGCGCTCAACTACACGGTCGGCGCGACGTTCGGCTGGCGCGCGATGTTCCTGTGCGGCCTGACGCCGGTGCTCGTCGCGATCGCCGTACTGCTGCGCGTGAAGGAACCCGAGCGCTGGAAGAAGCACGAGAGCCGAAGCGAAGGCGGTCAAGCCGCTCGCGGAAATATTCAGTCACGCAGTATCGCAAGCGCACGCTCGTCAACGCCGCGCTGCTGACGGTCGCCATCATCGGCCTCTGGGCCGGCGGCCGTCTACGAGCCGAGCGCGATCATCCTCCTCGCGAAGAAAGCCGGCATGGCGCAGCCGGATGCAGTGAAGATGGCCTCGATCGGCACGGGCATTCTCTCTATCGGCACGATCCTCGGCTGCCTCTGCGTGCCGCTGCTCGCCGAACGCATCGGCCGCAAGCGCACGCTCGCGATCTACTTCGCGGGCATGTTCGTCACGATCGCGACGAGCTTCGGCTGGGCGTTCTATCTCGACAACGGACTCTGGCCGTTCATCGCGACGCTGTTCTTGCTCGGCTTCTTCGGCGGCAACTTCGCGGTGTTCAGCCTGTGGCTGCCCGAGCAGTACGACACGAACGTGCGCGCCACCGCTTTCGCGTTCTCGACGTCGATCGGCCGCTTCATCGGCGCGGGCGTCAACTTCGGTCTCGCCGCGCTGGTTGTCAACATGGGCACGATCGGCAAACCGGTCGCGCTCACGTCGCTTGCATTCCTCGTCGGTCTCGCGCTGATTCCGTTTGCGATCGGAGACGAAGGGTCAGCGCCTGCCCGATTGATCGACGAGAAAATTACGGCGTCATCGGCTGTCTGGCGCGATGGCGTCGCCGGTTTCGCCGCGAGCTCCCCCTCGCGCGCCCCTCCCGTCCGCGATCCCGTCGCGGACGGTTTTTTATGCGCTGCGGGTCAACGTCCCGGCGTCAGCCGGTCGAAGTTGAGGATCGCGTTGAACACGAGCGCCGTAGCTGCCGATCGTTTCGCCGCGCCAGATCGGATTGATCGCGAACAGCAGCGTGTGACCCTTGCCGAAACGCGCATCGACGACGGCAGCGCGCTCGGCGATGTTGCCGGCACCGCAGAGCAGTCCGGAGACCAGAAGATCGCTCGCGTCGCCGAAGCGGACGACCGTGCGCGGACGCTAGTCTTCGGGAATCACCGTGTACGGGAAGAACGGATTCGGTGTGCGTCTGGTCGACGTTGAGCGGCGTCGCCTCCCAGGCCTTCGGCGATCGGCAGCTCCGCCGCCTCGACGGCGACGCGGCCCTCCGGCGCGTCGGTGTCGCGCGGACCACCGCGGCCGGTCGGGCGCTTGAAGTCCTTCGCGTTCGGCAGATCCGTCGTCGCCGGTCAGCAGGTTGCTGAGCTTGAACGACAGGCCGTCGGCGCTGTAGATCGCGAGATCCTTGCCGTAGCCGTAGCTCGACGGCATTGTCCGCATCGACGACCGACGGCCTTGAGCACGCTGCCGACGACCTTGAGGTCCTTCGGCGGCGTGACCGACACGCCGGGCGCGAGGCCCGTGTCGATCGCGAACTTCGCCGCGTCGCCGGCGGCGAGGAGCAGGCCGCCCTGATCGACGAAGCGCTGCAGGTGCGCGAGACCCGCTGCGCCGAGTCCGGGACGGATGTCGTCGGTCTGGTCGATGTTCATGTTCGGCGTCGTCGCCGTCACCTTCCACGGCATCGCGTTGCCCCACATCGGCAAGTCCGTTCAACATCGAGCTGCGAGTCGCCGACGCCGATCGGCGCGAACAGGATCACGTCGTACTTGCCGCGCAGGTTGTCCTCGCGCGCGACGGTCTGCGTGCTGATGTAGGCTGTACGGCACGCCGAGCTTGTCGAGCGCCATGCGCCACCAGCCTTCGGTCTGCGTGCTCGAGCCAGGTGTGCATGAGCGCGATGCGCGGCGTGCCGATGCGGTGCGTCGGCGACGTCCGGCACCGACGGCGACGGCCCAGGCGTCGAGGCCGAATTCGCTCGACTTTCTTCGCGAAAATGCCGCATTGTCCACTTTGCGCACGATCCACGTGCCGGCGTCGAAGTGGTGGCCGGCGGCGTCGAACGCCTTGTCGGCGACGGCGATGTCGGCGTCCTTGAGTGCGTAGCGCAGCGCGATCAGCGACGCATCGGCGTGATTGTCGATCGACGTAGACGTTACCGCTGCCCTGCACGCGCGCCGCTCGCGCGCACCGGCTCGCGCAGCGTTTCCATCGGCGCCTTCAGCACCGTGTGTCGGTGACGCGCACGACCTCGGTGCCGAACAGGTCGCCGAACGACCAGCCGGTGTCGTCGTAGGGGTGCTTCTGCGGATCGTCCGGCGCCCAGTACTGGCGGTCGAGCAGGGCGTCGGCGATGCGCGAATACGGCTGGTCCATGCGCACGATGATAGCTGCCGGCGGCGAACGTACGCGCGACGTTTTCGGCTTGGCTGCGCTTTGTCGCCGGCTCGCATCTTTCTTGTCGTCGTCGTCGTCCTTCGGCTTCTCGGGCGGCGCGGCTACCTGCACGGTGAACGCGGCGCGGTGCGCGACTGATTTCGACGTGCTGCAGCTGCAGGATGCTGCAGCAGCTGGCGCTGCGCGTCGCGATGCGCGTCGTCGGCCGGCGAGCACGTAGGCCGCCGGGCCGGCCGTCGCCGGCTTCTCGATCGAGCGCTTGCTCTTCAGGTAGAAGTTGTGCAGGAACAGTCTTGCCGTTGTCGGCGAAGTAGTTCAGCGCCGTGAGCAGGCCGGTCTGCTCGTAGTTGTTGTTGTCGCGCTGCGACCAGAGCACCTTCGGCAGCGGCGGGTTCGGCCGATACCAGGTGCGCGCGTATTCGCTCGGGTCGAGGATGCGTTCCTCGCGTGTCGGCGCCGCCGTTGCCGAAGGTTTCGTACAGGCGGCTGATGCCGTTGTGCATCGCCGCCATGAACATCAGGTAGCCCGGACTCCAGGTGTCGAAGTCGCCGTGCGTGAACACGCCCGGCATGCCGAACTTCGTCAGCTCCTGCACGTTGTCCCAGCCGAGCTGCTGCCATTCGCCGACCAGGATCGGATCGACCCAGGCGTTGTACGGACCGTCGCCGACCGTGTTGTCGTACAGGAACGGCACCGACTCGTGCAGGTCGTGCAGCACCTGCGCGTGCCAGCCGAGGTAGGTGTCGAGCACGTTGCGCGACAGGTTCAGCGTCAGGCCCATCGCATCGCGGTTGTTGTCGTGCGCGACGTAGTGGCCCCAGTACAGCAGTGGCGGCGGCGTCTTGCCCGGATTGGCGCGGTGCCAGTTGTACAGGTCCACCATGCGGTCGCGGCCGTCGACTTCGACGACCGGCGTGATCAGCGTGATCACGTGCGAGCGGATCTTCTTGATGTACGGCGCGTCGTCGACGGCGAGGCGATAGGCCAGCTCCATCAGCGCGGTCGGCGCGCCGGTTTCGGGCGAGTGGATCGTGCCGGTGATGTAGTAGACCGGCGTCGATTGCGCGATCGAGCGGCTCGGCCTTGGCGTCGTCCATGCCGATGCGTGCGCGGATCGGCGAGCTGCGCGAGACGCGCGTCGTTGTCCTTCAGGTCGGCCAGCAACGCTTCGTCGGCGATCGCGACGGCGATCATGTCGCGGCCTTCCTCGCTCTTGCCGATGCGGAACACCTTCACGCGCGGACTCGCTGCGGCGAGCAGGTCGAAGTAGCGGTACGACGTCTTTCGAGTACGGCAGCATGTTCGGCGCGCCGGCGACGTCGCCGAGCACTTTCGCCGGCGTCGGCACCGTCGCCGATGCCGGCAGGTAGTTGGTCAGCGGCGAGTTGAACTGCGGATCGGTGGTGTATTCGCGCGATCTTCTGCCGTAGGCGTCGTCGACGGATTGCTGCGGATCGCGTGCGTAGGTGCTGTCGACGCGTGGGCCCTGCGCATGTGCGGCCATGGCGACGAAAACCAGTCCGGAAAGGATGAGACGCATGCATTGCTCCTGGGCATAAAAAAGTGCCCGAGCATAACCTTCACGATGAGCTAGGTCATCGCCGTGAAGTCATGCCCGGGCCAGCTGAGGCCGGGATGGTGGTACCCCGGAAAACCGTTGTCAGAAGTGTACGGCCGCCTCGACGCCCCAGAGGACGCGGTGGGTGATGATTGGCGAACACCGTACCGAGCGTGCTTGCGGTGATGTTGTTGATGCCGGTTACGTAGCGCTTGTCGAACATATTGTTGCCGAACACGGCGAAGCTCCATGGCGTGTTCGGCGCCGACCAGCCCAGGCGCAGGTCGGTGCGGTTCGTCGCGGTACCGATCTTGAACGCCGGGATCGTCGACGCAGCGCCCTGCACGTAGCGAATCGTTGTTGCAACGTGCCTTTCCGCGGTACGCATGCTGCAGGGTGAAGTCCAGGTCGCCGCCCGCCACGTTGTGCCAGACGTAGTCCAGGCCGACCGGCCATCGACCACTTCGGTTCGCCGGTCGGCTGGCCGGAAAGATCGGCGCCGTCGGAGGCGATGTACTTCTTGTACTCCGAATCGATGTAGGCGGCGACGAAATTCAGGCGCAGGCCCTGCGGTGGCCTGCCAGTGCGCCTCGAAATCGAGACCCTTGGCTTCCTGGTCGCTGATCGTGACGAGGTACAGCGGCAGGTGCCATTGCCGTTCGAAACCAGCGACAGCGACTGCAGGTTGGAATATTTATAATAGTATACAGACGCATTCAGCAGCAGGTGGTAGTCGGGCAGATAGCTCTTGAGGCCGCCTTCGTAGTTCCACACGTTTCCGGCTCGTAGTGCGAGCCGACAGCACGCAGTTGTAGCCGCCGGCCTCGTAGCCCTTGGTCGACCGAACCGTAGATCATCGGTGTCAGGCGAGAGCTTGTAATCGAGCACGACGCGCGGGCTGGTGTCGTTCCAGGAGTTGTTGACGACCAGCGGCGCGAACGTCGATGCGAGCGTGTTGAATTCGATATTGCGTTGGTCCTGCTGGCAGCGGGCTGCAACACTTCGATCGGCGGCACGCCGGCGGACGTCGAAGCAGGCCGACAGGTCTGCAGCGCCGCCAGCGTCTTGTCGAGCTGGGTGGCCATGCGCGGCGGGTTGTACCAGCTGAACTCCTGCTCGTCGTGCGTGAAGCGCACGCCGGTCGTCAGGTTCAGGCGATCGCTCAGGTGCCAGATCACGTCGCCGTACGCCGCGTAGGCCTTGAACTTGCCTGTTGTTGAACATCGTCTCCTGCCACGGATCGCCGAGCAGGCGGAGTACTGGAGAACCGTGTCGTCAGGAAGCCGTGAGAGCGGGCCGTCCGGCTGAACCGGCCCGGCGACAGTTCGCGATCAGCGTATCGATCGCTGTCGGTGAACAGGTTGAGCTGGCTGTCCTGGTGCGCGTCTGTCGTGGTAGTAGCTGACGCCGCCGACCCAGTCGGCGAGGTCGGTCTTGCCGGAGAGCTTGAATTCCTGCGTACCAGCTTGTGTTCTGCTCGATGTTGGCGTGTCGAAATACAGGTGACTGGCGGTTCGTGCCGTCGTCGTCTTCGCGGTTGTACGTGTCGAAGTGACGGTACGCGGTGATCGAGGTGAAGTCGCCGAGCCGAAAACGGATGCTCGACGCGCAGCGTGACGCCGTCGAAGCGGCGCGTTTCGCGACCGTCGATCACGTCGTTGTAGGACGGGGCATGCAGCGGATCGAGGAATTCGACGGATCGTAGCTCGGATCCGCCGGATACGGCGGCGTGCCGGGAATGCCGGCAGCGGCACGATGCCGATGGCCGGACGGGCGGGCTGGTTCGAGCTCTTCGTGTTCCCAGGACAGGCGCACGGTCGTGTCGCCCGGCGCGTTCCAGCGCAGCGCCGCGCGCGTGCCCCAGTCGTCGTTCTTGTCGTAATGCTGGCCGGTGGCGGCGTCCTGCAGCCAGCCGTCGCTCTGGTTGTCGACGACGCTGAGGCGGAACGCCAGGTCCTGGCTGAGCGGCAGGTTGAGCACGCCGTCGCCGTAACGCGTGCCGTAGTTGCCGAGGCGCACGCGCGCGTCGTCTTCGCAGGCGTCGCTCGGATCGTTGGTGACGATCGAGATCGCGCCGGCCGCGCTGTTGCGTCCGAACAGGGTGCCCTGCGGGCCCTTGAGCACTTCGATGCGCTCGACGTCGTTGAATGTCAGCAGCGCGCCGCCGGTCTTGCCGGTGTAGACGCCGTCCTCGTAGATGCCGACCGGCGAATCGGTGCCGATGCCGAAGTCGCTGCTGCTGATGCCGCGCAGCGAGTAGCCCGGCTGCGTCGGCTGTTCGAGCCGTCGACCGACAGGCCGGGGATGTAGCCGTTCATGCTTGCGAGAGGTCGGTCGCCGCCAGCGAGTCGATCTGCTTCTGCGGTGACGATCTGCATCGCGATCGGCACCGCCTGCGCCTCCTGCGTGCGGCTCTGCGCGGTGACCGTGATGTTGCCGAGCTCGGTCGCCTGCGCGCTCGCAGCGTCGGCTGGCGGGCTGGCGGCCGCGGTTCGGATCGCCGAGCGGGGTCGGCCAGCGCGCATGTGCGGCCGCGCAGCAGAACGCGAGCGTGCGCACGTGCAGCGCGTGCGGAGTAGGGGTCTACGTGCGCAGTGTGGTGGATCATGTCAGGTACTGCCTCTCATGTTTTGATTTTTTTATTCGATGTTCAGTGCGTTCAGTGCGTATCGGCGTCGGTCGCTGCACGCAGTCCCTGGCATGCGATGCAATCCAGTGCCGGATCAGTTCCAGTCCTTCGCGATGCGTGGTGCTGCGGCCCTGCTCGGGCATCATCACGCCGGTCTCGTGCGAGGCCATGCGGTACGGCAGGATCGAGTCGTCCGGCTTGCCGGGCACGATGTCGAAGAAGTGATCGCCGGTGCCGCGGCCGGCCGCGACCGGCGGCTTGCACAGCCCGAGGTGACGGTCGGTCGGCGCGCGAGATGCTCAGGTCCAGTGCCGTCGTGTTCGCCGGTCCAGCCGGGTTGTGGCAATGGGCGCAGTTGATGTCGAGATAGGCGCGCGCGCGGTCGGCGATCGGTGCGCTCGCGTCGCGCCAGTCTGCATTGCGTGGCGCGGCGCTCGCCGCGGGCGCGCCGGTCAGATAGCCGAGCTTGCTCCAGTGCGCGAGCTGGTTCTCGCTGCCATCGGCGTAGGCGAAGTCGCGATTGAGATGACGCGCCTTCGGTCCGATCGGCGCGATCGCCTTGGCCTTGACATCGACGACATGGCAACCGGCGCACTGGTTCTCGTTCGGCACGACGTAGGTGAACGGCTCGCGCGTGCCGTCGTCGCCGACGAGGTCGAGCGGCAGCGCATCGCCGGTGCGCGCGAGCTCGGCTTCGGTCTGCGCGGCATTCCAGACGTAGGGCAGCGCGTCCCAGCCGTGTTCGCGGCGCACGAGCACGCGCGTCTCGATCAGGCGCACGCTGATGCAGGTCGAGGCCGCTCTCCGCGATGCCGGAGGCGAAGTCGTGCGATTGGTCGTAGGTGCGCGCGACGGCGATTTGCCGCCGTTGCGCACGCTCGGGCAGCGGGTAGTAGAACGTCTTCGTGATGATCGTGCCGACCGGAAAGTCGAAACGTCGCGTCGGCGTCGTACTTCGCGCTGACGCCCTTCGGCATCCAGACCGTGCGCAGCTTGTGCGCGTAGTCGGTGAACAGCGGCGTGTTGAGGTCGTACGGGACCACACCGTCGTTCAGCGCGAGGCGGCCGCCGTCTGCGTAGACGACCTGCCAGTCGCTGAGCTTCGCGGGCCGACCTTCGGCGAAGTAGTGCACCGGCTGCGCGTACGCGCGCGCACGCGCCGAGCAGCAGGAAAGCGCCGCTCAGCAGCGAGTTTTGCGACAAACCCCGCGACATCAGGCCTTACCGGGCAACTCGACGGAAGGCAGCTTCGCCAATTCGCACTGGAACGAGGTCTTGTCCACTTTGGGATTATTGTACTTGTTCGGTCCGTCGGCGTTGAGCACGTCGACGTTGTCGTTGCGAATACAGATGCGCTCGTCGGCAGGCGGAACGCCGTTGACGAGATTCTTCGAGTCCTGGTAGCCGTCCCAGAGGACATCGGGGAAATGCCCGCTGAGGCCGAACATCGCGATCTTGAGCGTCTTCAGGTCCATGCCGTCGGGCGAGTCGCCGCCGCCGCTGAAGCGGTTGCCGTAGACGTAGATCGCGCGCGGGTACGGATCGTATTTCGGGTCGACGCCGGGCTTGTTGCAGTAGTTCGTCGAGAAGTAGCTCGAGATGATGAGGTTCGCCGTCTTGTTGTCCGCGATGTCGTTGTCGAAGATCTCGACCTTGCGGATTCGAATTGACGACGACGCCGGAGCCGGCCGGCACGCTCGCGACAGCGGCGCCCTTCGCTGCGAAATTGCCGAGGTTGTTCGCGAACGGACCTTGTTCTTGAAGATGCGCGTCGAGTGGCCGGGCTGCGACAGGTTCGGCATGTTGAATACGAGGATGCCGCCGGTGTTGCCGGTGGCGGTGTTCTCGTAGACGTCGGCGTCGATCGTGTTCTCGATCTCGATGCCGGCGACGTTCTTCTCGGCCTTGTTGCGACGGACGATGACCTTCTTCGACTGGCCGACGTAGATGCCCGCGTCCGAGGCGCCGATCGACGACGGAATCCTCGATCAGCACATTCTTGCACTTGACCGGATAGATGCCGTAGGCGCCGTTGGTCGTCTTCGGGCCGTCGGTCCATTCGACGCGCACGTCGCGGATCGTGATGTTCTCGCCGTCGTTGATCTTGAGACCGTCGCCCTTGCTGTCCTCGATCGCGACGTGCTCGATCGTGAAGTCGCTCGCGTAGACGAGCATGCCTTCGGGGCCTGAAATCTGGTTCTTGAACGAGAGGATGCTCTTGTCCGCGCCGGCGCCGCGGATCGTCACGCCGTTCGCGCGCAGCGTCAGGACGCGATCGAGCGCATGCTTGCCCGGCGGAATTTCGATCACCGTGCCGGGCTTGGCGTCGAGCAACTGCTCCTGCAGTTTCTTCTGGAAAGCGATGGCGTCCGCGGACAGCGCCTGCGGAGGCGCATTGCCGCACGCGGCGACGGACGCGCAGAGAACTGCGATGGCGAAAAGACGCAAGATATGACTCCCAGAGTGGCCGCGCGGTCGGCGGCGCGTCATTAGCGCGCAACGGCGCGCCAGCGGTAAAGGGCGGTATCAGCGCGACATGGGGGGCAAATCGGCCAACCGCGATGGCCGCTTGGGCCACCGCGCTTTAGCGCGCCTGCGCCTGGCGGACGGCGAGCGGCGCGGTACCGGTCCAGCGCTTGAACGCGCGCCGGAATTCACGTGCGTCGGAAAACCCGACCTCGCTGCCGATGTCCGCGATGCTCAGCGCGCCGGCGCTGAGCAGTTCCATCGCGCGCTCGATGCGCAGGCGGTCGTGGATCTCGCGATAGCCCTGGCCGACGGCAGACAGGTGGCGGCGCAGGTTGCGCTGCGACAGGTGCAGGTTCCGCGCGACCTCGGCCAGCGTCGGCTGCTCCGCCAGGCGCCGGCGCAGGATGCGTTCGACCGACGCGACGATCTCGCTCTGCTTCTTGATCTGCGCGGCCTGGTCGCGGCAGAGCGTCAAGGCCTGTTGCGCGCTGACCGGATGGTGCGTCGGCAATGCGCAAGTCGAGCCAGCGCCGCTCGACGACGACGCGATTGCGGCTCGCGCCGAAATGCACCTCGCAGCCGAACAGGCGCGCGGTACGCATCGGCATACTTCGGTGCGGGATAGGTGAGCTCGAGCCGCGCCGGCTTGAACGCAGGGCCGACGAGCGTGCGCGCGAGGATCAGCGTGCTCGAGAACAACTCCTCGCACAGGAAGACGAGGATCTCGTCGTCGGGAAACCGCGGCCGGGCGACGAGCGCGACGTCGTGACCGTTCGCCGCATCGAGCTCGACGTCCATCAGCGCGCCCGAAATCGCGGCGTTCTCGACGCCGATCGCGACGGCCTCGCCGAACGTGCGTGCGGTCATCATCGCGAGGCCCATGAGGCCGAACGTGCCGACCGACTGCTGCGTGCCGACCTGCAGCCCGATGTCCTTGCGCGGCATCGCGCGGATCGCACGGCGGATGATCACGCTCGCCTGGCGGAACGAGACGCGCACCGCGGCATCGTCGATCTGCGCGCGCGTGAGGCCCAGGCCCGCGAGCCACGGTTCCACGGCGACGTGCTCGGCGTCGGCGATATGGGCGAGCACCGCGAGCATCGTCGTCGGGATCACCGCGGCGGTATAGCGCGGATCCTCGGGCGGCTTGCTGCGCGTGCCGCCGCGGTCGGCGACAGGGGGGTTGGGTGAACTGGGCACGGCCAAATGATAACGAGGTTCGATCCGTCGCGCTCGCTCCGTTCGCGGGTCTCGCGCGGTGGATCGCGTGGCGGATCTCGATTGCGTCGCGCGCCGATCGCGCCACTGCGCGGCCGGGGTGGCGATGCGCGTCAGATCAGTTTCGCGACCCACGACAACGGCAGGCGCCGCATCAGGTAACCGAGCGGCGCCCACGGCCACCACGGCACGTAGGCTTTCGCCGGCGCGCGCTCGATCGCCTCGACGAGCAGGCGCGCGCCGCGTTCGCCATCGATCATGAAGGGCGTGTGCTTCGGGTCGGCATGCTCGTTCATTTCGGTGCGGATGTAGCCCGGATAGAGCGTGCTCACCTTGATCGCGGGCTTGCGCAGCATGTCCGCGCGGATGCCCTCGGCGAGCGCCGCGACGCCGGCCTTGCTCGCGGCGTACGCCGTGAGTCCGCCGCGTTGTCCGCGCACCGCGCTCATCGACGAGACGATGACGAGATGGCCGGATTTCTGCGCGCGAAAGACTTCCATCGCGGCCTCGCACTGCGCGAGCGCGGCGATGAAATTCGTCTCGACGATCGCCTTGTTGCGCGCGAAATCGCCCTTGCCGATCGGCACGCCCTGGCCGATGCCGGCGTTGACGATCACGCGGTCGAGCGAACCCAGGTCATCGCGAAACGCGCGGAATGCGTCGAATACCGCCGCGTGATCGGTGACGTCGAGTGCACGGATTGCGATCCTGATCTGCGGATGCGCAGCGGTCAGTTCGTCCTTGAGCTGCTGCAGGCGATCGAGGCGGCGCGCGCACAGCGCGAGGTGGTCGCCGCGTTTCGCGAATTCACGCGCCATGCCGGCGCCGAGACCCGAGCTCGCGCCGGTGATCAGTATGTTCTTCGCCATGCGCGCGATTCTATCGATACGTGACGAGCGAATGGTGCTCGCCTTCGAGGTGCGCATAGTTGTTGAACGTCGACAGCGTCACGCCGCGCTTGCCGACGAGAAGTTTCGTGATGCTGCCGTTGACGATGCCGAAATCGAGGCGCCCGCCTTCGGGGATGCCGAGAAGGTCTATCGCGATGGTCGAGATGGGCCCGCCCGAGGTGAACACGAGCGCGTCGGTCGCGGCGGGCAGGCGCGCGACGAGGTGTTCGAGCGCTTCGCGGCAGCGCGTGCGGAACGCGGGCCATGTCTCGACGTAGTCGCCATCGTGTTCGCCGCTGACCCAGCGCGCGACGGCGGCCTCGAACATGCTCTGGAACGCCTGGTGCGGGTCCGCGGCTTTCTTCATTTCGCGGTGCATGTCGTCCTGGCTTTTATAGTCGGGACGATGGGCCGAGATGATGCGTTGATGGTCGACCTCGTTCCAGCGCGCGTCGGTGCGCCATTCGGTCGTGAGGTCGACCGCCTGCATGCAGGCACGGGCGGTCTGCCGGTGGCGCAGCATGTCGCCGCAGGTCACCGTCGCGGGCCGCGTGAGGACGCGGGCGAGCGTCCGGCCGAGAATCTGCGATTGGCGCACGCCGACATCACTCAGCGAATCGTAGTCGGCCTCGCCGAATGAGGCCTGTCCGTGCCGGATCAGGTAGATGACTGCCATGGTACGTGGCTCCTCCAGCTCGGATCGCCGTGATCAGATCGCCATGACGAGACGCCATGATCAGATCGGAATGATCAGATCGCAATGATCAGATAAGTGTGAGTCAGACCGTGCGAATCGGGGGCTTGCGCAGCATGCGCTCCTGCACCTTCTGCAACTGCCTGCGTGCCATCGCGAGATACGCGCGATACGGCAGATAGCGCTTGAGGCGCCAGGCCTTGCGCCCCTCGGGGTGGGTGAGGATGTGCGTCTCGCCGCGCGCCACGCCGGCGAAGATGCGGTCCGCGATCTCGTCGGCGCCGATGCGCGCGCGTTCGACGAGGCGCTTCGTCATGCCTTCGAGCTCGCGGTTCGTCGCGCGCATGTTCTTCGCGAGATCGGTGCGGAAGAACGCGGGGCAGACGACGCTGACGCGGATCCGGTCGGCTTCGAGTTCGAGCTGCAGCGTCTCCGACAGCGCGACGACCGCAGCCTTCGTCGCGTTGTAAGCGGCGGCGTGCGGCAAATGGATCAGGCCCGCCATCGACGCGATGTTGACGAGCTGTCCGCCGCCCTGCGCGCGCAGCATGGGTGTGAACGCCTTGCATCCGCGCACGACGCCGAGCAGGTTGATGTCGACGATCCAGCGCCAGTCGTCGACCGACGTCTCGCCGATACCGCCCATGAGGGCGACACCGGCGTTGTTGACGACGACGTCGACGCCGCCCCAGTTCTGCTTGAGCCAGGTCGCCGCCGCGAGAAGATCCTCCTCGCGCGTCACGTCGCACGCGAGTGCGTGACTCTCTGGCGAATGCCCGCGAAGTGCGTTCGCGACCTCGGCACAGCGGATGGTATCGATGTCGCCGATGCACACGCGCCAGCCTGCGCGCGCGTAACGCAACGCGAGCGCGCGACCGAGGCCCGAGGCGCCGCCCGTGATGAAAACGCGGCCTGCTTCCTTCTTTGCACTCATCTGGTTGCACTCATCTCTGGTTCCGCTTGCGCACTCAGGGATAGGCGGCGCCTGCGAAAGGACTCCGACAGGCGACGCTCGCCGCGCATGCTAGGCGAGTCGCCGTCGCGGATAAAGCGATATTGCCGACATTCGATTCGTGCGCTGGTTCGCAGGAACGGCCGCGATGCCGGCGTCGCGGGGCGCTGCTCACACGCTCAGTCGCCGCTCGCGCAGGCGAAAATAGACGGGCATGCAGGCGTCGATCACGTCGCGATGATGCTCAGCGACGCGCAGATCGCGCTCGCGCCAGGGCTCGAATCCGGTCGACCTGAGCACCGCGTCGTACCAGTACGGCGCCCAGACGCCGTCGCTGTCGCGCGGTCCCGCCGGCCAGTCGAGCATGCGCGACGTGAACGCGATGCGCAGATGCGCGCAGAGCACGCGCAGATGCGCTTCGGGGCGCTTCAGGAATTCGTCCGCATCGATGACTGGCGGCGCGGCGTCAGTCGCGGGCGGCGATTTCGTCATACAGATCGGCTTGCTGCAGGCACGCCGATGTCTTCAGCCGTGGCATGCGGGCGGCTCTTCAGATACGAGACCAGCACCTCGCGCGGATCGCGGATCAGGAACACGTGCCGCATCCCGTCGAACCATTGGTGGCCGATGTGCGCGAGCATGTGATGGGTCATGTGCTTCTGATAGAACACGGGCGCTGGCCCGGCACCGCGCCGGTGAGCATATCCACGACACGGCGCCAGTCGGTTTCGCCGTTCGCGACGACCTCTCGCCGGCCCGGATGATCGAGTCCGGTGTGCGCGAGGTAGTGCGCATAGAACGGCTCGTCGACGACCGCGCAGTCGCCGCGGTTCTCGAACGCGCGCATCATCGCGGTCGAGATGTTGCGCGGGCCCGACCACATCGCGATGCGCAGTGGCGCTTGCGCTTTCGAAGCGGTCGTCACCGGCATGGTCGGCGCGGTGTTCGTTGTCGTCGCTGGCAACGGGGTCAGTCCGGCAGCCTGCGCGCGGCGACGTCGCGTGCGATCAGTTCGCGATAGAGGTTCTGCAGGCGCTCGACCACCGGCCCGCGCGCGCTGCTGATCTTGCGCCCGTCGATCTCGACGACGGGCGCGACGCCCGCAAAGGTTCCGGTGACGAATGCCTCGTCGGCGCCGTAGACGTCGGTGAGGCTGAAATTCTTCTCGTGCGCGACGATGCCGTTCTCGCGGCACACGCGCAGGACATTCGCGCGCGTGATGCCGCCGAGGCAGTACATGCCGGTCGACGTCCATACCTCGCCCTTGCGCACGATGAAGAAGTGGGTCGAATTGCAGGTCGCGACGAAACCGTGCGGGTCGAGCATGAGCGCCTCGTCGGCGCCGGCCTTCGTCGCCTGGATGCACGCGGTGATGCAGTTGAGCTTGCTGTGGCTGTTGAGTTTCGGGTCCTGGACGTCCGGTGCGCCGCGGCGCACGTGCACGGTGAACAGGCGGATGCCGCGTTCGAGCGTCTCGGGTTTCGGATTCTTGTACTCGGGAATGATCACGATCGTCGCCGGACCGATCGTCATGCGCGGGTCCTGGTAGGGCGTGCGCTTGACGCCGCGCGTGACCATGAGGCGGACATGCGCGTGGTCGCTCATGCCGTTCGCCGCGAGCGTGCGGTACAGCGCGCGCGTCAGCGCGTCGCGATCGAGGCCGATGTCCATGTCGATCGCTTTCGCGCCTTCGTAGAGGCGATCGAGGTGCTGATCGAGGAACGCGATGCGGCCCGCGTGCACGCGCAGACCCTCCCAGACGCCGTCGCCGAGCACGAAGCCAGAATCGAACACGGACACGACGGCCTCGGTTGCGCGCTTTCAGGTCGCCGTTGACGTAAATCTGGATTCCGGCGTTGCGCGGATCGTCGACGAATTCGTGGGTGCCTTGCGCCATGGTCGATTCCTGCTGCGAACGGATCGCCAATCGTAGCCGCTCGTCGCGAAAACGTCGCGTCGCGATCGATGTGGGCGACGCGAAATGTTCAGGGTCGTCGTGGTGAATGTCAGGCGAGGGGGCCGCGAGTATTTGTCGGCAGCGTTGTATTCGGGCTCCGAGAAACTTGAAGTGATTGGATGACGGCACAGCGTGCCCGTCGAAAATTCACATTCCCAAGAAGGAGCTCGTCATGTCAAATCGACGTTCAGAATTGCAACAGGCGGTAGTGGATGCCTTGATCGTAAGCAAGGCGGTCAACTTTGAATCCGTGGGTAGCGTCCTCGCCAAGTTCGGCGAACGCGCGGCGCGTTCAGGTGACGGCCTCAGCTTTGTCGTCAACTCGCATTTCGTTCGCGACATCTGCATCCCGCCTGAGCCGTACGGCTCAGAGGTCGGCGCACGGCAGCTTGAAATCGCAGGCTAACCTGCGCATCCGCCAGAATCCGCGATGGAGCGCAGGCCGTCATCGTGCTGAGCGAATCGACACTCTGCTGGGATCGCCCGGACCTGATCCGGCGCGTGATCAGGGCGCTGGATTTTGCGCTTCTCAAGATGCAGGCGATGACTCGGGGCGATGCTGGCGATTTCGGCAGCGTCGCCTCGATCCCGCCCGGCCGCTGGCACGCCGATCAGAAAGCCGTTGCCGAAACGGCGATGTTGCTGTGGTTTGTCGCCCCCGTCCGCGAGCGCAGACAAGGAGATTGCCGAACGTTTCCGTGCGGCGGCGATGCGGCTCGTGGCGTTGGCGCGCAACGAAGAGGTCCTGTGCGCCATTTGCGCCGACCCTGGTCAGGCGGACGCTTACGCGGTCGCGCACATCGTGCTCCAGCGAATGGGCTTCCCCGACCGGGACTTCGACGAAGTACTGCTCGCCAGCTGGAACGCCGCGTTCAGACCAGAACAGACGCCGTTTCGCAGAATGGAGCGGGAATGGCTCGCGCGCATGCTGGATCACGACGGGCCTCGCGATGCCCGGCTCGTGGCCGAATCGATGCTCGGTCGGCCACTGGATATCCTGACCGCCTCGACGTTCGACCTGTACGCGTTCACGCCACGCGCTGATGTTCGCCAGCGATTTCGGATTGTCGCGCGCGCGCCTTGCGCGCCGTCGCGGCGCGATCGCAGCCGATGCCGATACCGCTCTCGCGGTCAGCCTCGATGCCGGCGATCTCGATTTGAGCGCTGAATTGGCCTTGACCGGTCCTTTGCTGCGGGCGGCATGGAGCGCCCCGGCCATTTTTGCATTCCACGTTCTCGCCGCCGTCGAGGATCGTGAGGGCTTCTTGCCGGTCCTGGGCATGGACCTGTCACGCTACCGTGCGTTGCCGGCTGGCGAGCGATCCGGATACATGCTCGCGCACTCGTATCATTCGGCCTACGTCATGGGCTTTCTGTGCGCCGCCGCCCTGCGTGCATCGCCGATGCTTCCGGCAGCCGTGCCCGAGAGCGCCAAGCGAGGAGCAGCGGCGCGCATTCTGCGGCTGCTCGACGGTAGCGAAGTGGAATCGTGCTGGGGAGGCCACTTCCGGGCGTTGCGCGAGCGCCAGCAGGATTCACTCGCACCTTTCGCGCTGGCCATATTGCTGCGCAGAGCGGCTGTGCGCGGAAACCTCGCACTCGTGCGCACGGCGCTTCAGGTCGCAGTCGACTTTGGCATAGCGGGTGGCACAGCGCCGATTCATGCCGCGGCACTCCTGCGCCGAAGCCAGCTCTTCGACGCGCAACGACAGCGCAAACTGCGCGAACCCATGGGCGAGGCGCAGGCCTGCTTCGACGCGCCGTCTTTTGAGGTTGCGGCTGAGCGCCGAGCGCCCGCTGTGGCTGCGGGCACGGTCGCCGCCAACGGCATGGGCAGGTCGGTGTGCCGATGTGACACCCCCTTCCATACTGGCGGCAACCGCCGGGTCTCTGCTGATCCTGGCATGCAATCGTTGATGCGGCATGTCGCGCGTGCGAGAATTCAGATAGTGCATCCACGAACGGGTGGCCTGCGGTGAACGCCGGCCGAGAGTGCGACATGTCGACGCGAACTTTCCAAACCTGAATCCGCTGCCGCCGACCGCTTTGTACCAAGGCGCCGCGGCGCCTTTTTTATTGAGATTTTTGGAAACGCCCATGATCAACATCACGCTCCCCGACGGCAGCCAGCGCCAGTTCGATCACGCTGTCACGGTGCAGGACGTCGCCGCGTCTATCGGCGCCGGCCTCGCGAAGGCCGCGCTCGCCGGCAAGGTCGACGGCAAGCTCGTCGACACGAGTTTCCGCATCGAACACGACGCGCAGCTGGCGATCGTCACCGAGAAGAGCCCCGAGGCGCTCGACATCCTGCGTCATTCGACTGCGCACCTGCTCGCGCAGGCGACGCAGCGGCTGTTCCCCGACACGCAGGTCACGATCGGTCCCGTCATCGACAACGGTTTCTACTACGACTTCGCGCGCAAGACGCCGTTCACGCCCGACGACCTCGCGAAGATCGAGGCCGAGATGCACAAGATCGTCGCCGAGGCGCTGCCGGTCGAGCGCAGCGTCATGGCGAAGGACGACGCGATCAGATTCTTCAAGGACAAGGGCGAGATCTACAAGGCGCAGATCATCGACGACATCATCCCGCCGGGCGAGGAGATCTCGCTGTACGGGCAGGGCGACTGGATCGATCTGTGCCGCGGCCCGCACGTGCCGAATACGGCGAAGCTGCGCGCATTCAAGCTCATGAAGGTCGCGGGCGCCTACTGGCGCGGCGATTCGAACAACGAGATGCTCCAGCGCGTCTATGGCACCGCGTGGCTCAGCGACAAGGATCTCAAGGCCTACCTCACGCAGCTCGAGGAAGCCGACAAGCGCGACCACCGCAAGATCGGCAAGGCGCTCGACCTGTTCCATCTGCAGGAAGAAGGCCCGGGCCTCGTGTTCTGGCATCCGAAGGGCTGGTCGATCTGGCAGGTCGTCGAGCAGCACATGCGCCGCGTGTACGTCGATTCGCGGTTACCAGGAGGTGCGCTGCCCGCAGGTGCTCGACGTGTCGCTGTGGCAGAAGTCCGGCCACTGGGACAACTACAAGGAGAACATGTTCTTCACGGAGTCGGAGAAGCGCACCTACGCGCTCAAGCCGATGAACTGTCCCGGCCACGTGCAGGTGTTCAACCACGGCCTGCACAGCTACCGCGACCTGCCGATCCGCTACGGCGAGTTCGGCGCGTGCCATCGCAACGAACCTTCGGGCGCGCTGCACGGCATCCTGCGCGTGCGCGGTTTCACGCAGGACGACGGCCACATCTTCTGCACCGAAGACCAGATCGAGTCCGAGGTGACCGCGTTCCATCGCCAGGCCATGCAGGTCTACACGGAATTCGGCTTCACGGACGTGCAGCTGAAGATCGCGCTGCGCCCCGATCCGCGCCTCGGCGACGATGCGACCTGGGACAAGGCGGAGAACGCGCTGCGTTCGGCGCTGCGCGCCGCGGGTGTCGAGTGGCAGGAGCTGCCGGGCGAGGGCGCGTTCTACGGCCCGAAGATCGAATACCACCTGCGCGACGCGATCGGCCGCACCTGGCAGCTCGGCACGATGCAGGTCGATTTCATGATGCCCGGGCCGCCTCGGCGCCGAGTATGTCGACGAGCACAGCCAGCGCCGCCATCCGGTCATGCTGCATCGCGCGATCGTCGGTTCGATGGAGCGTTTCATCGGCATCCTGATCGAACACCATGCCGGGCAATTCCCGGCCTGGCTCGCGCCAATTCAGGCGGTTGTGATGAATATCACGGATGCCCAGGCCGACACGGCCGGCCAGATTGCGCAAGCCCTTGTAAAACAAGGATTCCGCGTAAAGGCCGATTTGCGTAACGAGAAGATTGGCTATAAAATACGCGAACACACGCTGCAAAAGGTTCCGTATCTCCTCGTGGTCGGCGATCGCGAGAAGGAAAACGGCCTTGTTGCAGCGCGCTCGCGTTCCGGCGACGACCTTGGCAGCATGACGCCCGAGGCCTTCGCCGACCGGCTGCGCAGCGAGAGTATAAGCCATTGATTTTTATAACATTCGACGCCGCCTGAACGCCGAATGCTTGGTCGACAAGGCATGACGGAGAGCTGAACCATCGCCACTGAAAAGACTAACCGCCGGAATCTCGAAATTCGGGTTCCGCGGGTGCGCGTGATCGGCGCGGACGGTGAACAGATCGGAGTGCTGACGCGCGACGATGCACTGAACATGGCGATCGAACAGGGCCTGGATCTGGTCGAAATTCAGCCGACGGCGGACCCGCCGGTCTGCCGCATCATGGATTTCGGCAAGTTCAAGTTCGAGCAGCAGAAGAAGGCTCACGCCGCCAAGCGCAAGACCAAGCAGGTCGAAATCAAGGAACTGAAGTTCCGGCCATCGACCGAAGACGGCGACTATGCGGTGAAGCTGCGCAATCTGCGGCGCTTCCTCGAGGAAGGCGACAAGGTCAAGATCGTCGTGCGCTTCAAGGGCCGCGAGATGGCGCACACGGAACTGGGCGAGCAGATGGTCAAGCGCATCCAGGGCGATGTGCTCGAAGAAGCGGTGATCGAAAGCTTCCCGCGCTTCGAAGGTCGACAGATGGTGATGATGATCGCTCCGAAGAAGAAGTAATTCGGAGCGAAGGAATTTCAGGGTGGCGTCGCTGAAGTTATCGCGAGAGGCGTCGCGGCCCAGTCCGCTTCCACGGTGAAGTTGCCGCGGAAGAGGATCAAGAAAGAATCGCTCGCTTCGGCGAGTGTGCAAGTGGAACCCGCCCATTTCGATGGGCTTAAACAAGCTAAGCCCGAGCAGGACGGAAAGTGCAGGCAACTGCCGCTCGAGCGAGTATAGAAAATCAACCTAAGGAGTTGGGCCATGCCCAAGATCAAAACCAATCGGGCCGCTGCCAAGCGGTTCCGCAAGACGGCGTCCGGCAAATTCAAGGCCGGTCACGCGTTCAAGAGCCACATCCTGACCAAGAAGAGCACCAAGCGTAAGCGCGGTCTCCGTGGTCCCAACATCGTGCGCAAAGAAGACTCCGGTCGCATTGCGCGCATGCTGCCGTACGCATAAGGAGACGAAACCATGGCACGAGTAAAACGTGGTGTCATCGCACGTCGTCGGCACAAGAAAATTCTTTCCCGCGCGAAGGGCTACTACAACGCCCGTCGCAAGGTCTTCCGCGTCGCCAAGCAGGCGGTCATCAAGGCGCATCAGTACGCCTATATCGGCCGCAAGCAGAAGAAGCGCCAGTTCCGCGCGCTCTGGATCGTGCGCATCAACGCTGCTGCGCGTCAGTTCGGCCTGTCGTACAGCCGCCTGATGAACGGCCTGAAGAAGGCCGAGATCACGGTCGACCGCAAGGTGCTCGCCGACATCGCCGTGCACGACATCAAGGCGTTTGGTGCGCTCGCCGAAAAAGCGAAAGCCAGCCTCGCGGCGTAATCAGCAGCAAAACAATCCGCGTCGCGTTTCTGCGCGGCGCTTGATTACCTGGGGAGCAGGCCTTCGCCTGGCTCCCCTTTTTGTTTGCGTCGGCACTTTTTGTTCGAGTCGATGTGTTGTGTTCGTCGTCGATTCGATGACAGATCGAAAAACGCGTCCATCATTGATGGCCGCAATTCAAGGCAGTGGGGTACGAAAACACCGTGAGTGACCTCGACAGCCAGATCGACCAGGCCCTGCAGCGGATCTCGTCGGCAGCTGCGCTCGACGCGCTCGATGCGCTGCGCGTGTCCCTGCTGGGCAAGTCGGGCCTCGTCACCGAGCAGCTCAAGGCGCTCGGCAAGCTGTCGCCGGACGAACGCAAGGCGCAGGGCGAACGCGTCAACCGCGCGAAGGAAAGCCTCAACGCAGCAATCGCCGCGCGCCGCGAGGTGCTCGAACAGGCAGCGCTCGACAAGCGTCTCGGTTCGGAGACGCATCGACGTCACGCTGCCTGGCCGCAATGGCGCGCGCGGCAGCCTCCATCCGATCACGCGCACGTTCGAGCGCATGATCGACATCTTCGCGCGCCTCGGCTACGAAGTCGCCGATGGTCCCGAGATCGAGGACGACTGGCACAACTTCGAAGCGCTCAATTTTCCGCCGCACCATCCGGCGCGCGCGATGCACGACACGTTCTACTTTCCGCCGACGAGAGCGGGGCGCCCGCCTGTTGCGCACGCATACTTCGCCCGTGCAGATCCGCGCCATGACCGGGCGACAGCCGCCGTTGCGCATCATTGCGCCCGGCAAGGTCTACCGCAGCGATTCGGATCAGACGCACACGCCGATGTTCCACCAGGTCGAAGGCCTGCTCGTCGACGAGACATCGAGCTTCGCCGATCTGAAGGGCACGCTCGCCGAATTCGTGCGCGCGTTCTTCGAGCGCGATTTCGAGATGCGCTTCCGGCCGAGTTATTTTCCGTTCGTCGAACCGGGCGCCGAGGTCGATATCCGCTGGGACCGCGAGGACGGCAGCACGATCGCTGGCTCGAAGTGCTCGGCTGCGGCATGGTGCATCCGAACGTGTTGCGCGCGTGCGGGATCGATCCCGAGCGCTACACCGGCTTCGCGTTCGGCATGGGCGTCGAGCGCTTCGCGATGCTGCGCTATGGCGTCGGCGACCTGCGCGCGTTCTTCGAGAACGATGTGCGGTTCCTCAGGCAGTTCGCCTAGACCATATCCATTGTTCCCACGAGGTGCTCTTTTGACAGCGGCGCTGGTCAACCCAGCGATGAAAGACACTGGATTCCCGCGTGCGCGGGAATGACGAGCAAGAAAAAGCACGGGTAAAAAAGACACCTATGAAATTTTCCGAAAACTGGCTGCGCGAACTTGTCGCGATCAAGGCGGACCGTGACGGACTCTGCCACGGACTGACGATGGCCGGCCTCGAGGTCGAAGGGGTCGAAGCGATCGGCGCTGCACTCGACGGCGTCGTCGTCGGCGAGATCGTCGCCTGCGAGCCGCATCCGAACGCCGACAAGCTGCGCATCTGCACGGTGTCGATCGGCGGCGGCGAGCCGCTGCAGATCGTCTGCGGCGCACCGAATGCGCGCGCCGGCCTCAAGGCGCCCGTTGCCACGATCGGCGCCACGTTGCCGGGCGGTATACAAATAAAGAAAGCCGCACTGCGCGGCGTCGAGTCGAGCGGCATGCTCTGCTCGGCGAAGGAACTCGCAGTCGATGCCGACGCGTCGGGTCTCATGGAATTGCCCGCGGATGCGCCGGTCGGCGCGCCGCTCGCGACGATTCTCGGCCTTCCCGACGCGGCGATCGAGCTCAAGCTGACGCCGAACCGGCCGGACTGTCTGTCCGTGCACGGACTCGCCCGCGACGCGGCCGCGGTATTCTCGGCGCCGCTCGCGCTGCCGGCAATCGACCCCGTCGCTGCGGCGACGACGCATGAACGCAGCATCGAACTGCACGCAGACGCCGATTGTCCGCGCTACTGCGGGCGGATGATCGAAGGCATCGACGCCGCTGCGAAGACGCCGTTCTGGCTCGCCGAGCGTCTGCGCCGCAGCGGCATTCGCCCGATCAGCCTGCTCGTCGATGTCACCCAATACGTGATGATCGAACTCGGCCAGCCGATGCACGCGTTCGATGCGGACAAGCTCAACGGCACGATCGGCGTGCGCCGCGCGCGCGCGGGCGAGACGCTCAAGCTGCTCGACGACCGTGAAGTGACGCTCGATCCGGAATTCCTGCTGATCACGGACGGCGATGCCACCGGCCAAGGCCGGCCCGTCGCGCTCGGCGGCGTCATGGGCGGCCACGAGACGCGCGTGACCGACGCTACGACGAACGTATTTTTCGAAGCCGCGCATTTCGCGCCGACCGCGATCAGCGGCCGCGCGCGCAAGCTCGGCATGCACACCGACGCGTCGCATCGCTTCGAACGCGGCGTCGATCCGGAATTGCCGCGCATCGCGATCGAGCGCGCGACGCGACTGATCCTCGACGTCGCAGGCGGCAAGCCGGGGCCGGTGACCGAGGCGGTATTGCCGGCGCTGCTGCCGAAACGCGACGCGGTCGCTTTGCGGCGCGCGCGCGTGCGTCGCCTGCTCGGCATCGGCGTCGCCGACGCCGAGGTCGAACGCATTCTCGGCGCGCTCGGCATGCGCATCGAATCGACCGACAAGGGCTGGCAGGCGACGCCGCCGAGCGCCCGCTTCGACATCGCGATCGAAGAAGACCTGATCGAGGAAATCGCGCGCGTGCATGGCTACGAGACGATTCCGACGACGATGCCGGCCGGCGAGATCCGTATCGCTGCACCGAGCGAGACGCGCGTCGACGAAGGCACGCTGCGCCGCCAGCTCGCCGCGCGCGACTATCACGAGGCCGTGACGTTTGCCTTCCTCGACGCCGCGGAACTTCAACGCTGGCAGGTCGATGCGGGTGCGATCGCGCTCGCCAATCCGCTCACCGCCGACCTCGGCGTCATGCGCACGTCGCTGCTGCCGGGCCTCGTCAACGCGCTCAGGGCCAACCGTCGTCATCAGCAGGAGCGCGTGCGTCTGTTCGAAATCGGACGCGTATTCCGCTTCGGTGCGGACAAGGCGCCGGTCGAGACGACGCGCGTCGGCCGGTGTGGTTTGCGGCACGGCGAACGCATTGCAATGGGCCGCCGAGAAGCGGCCCGTCGACTTCTACGACTTCAAGGGCGACGTCGAATCGCTGTTTGCGTTGAGCGGCGCCGCAGGCGAGTTCGATATGCAGGCGACCACGGCGCCGTGGCTGCATCCCGGCCGCAGTGCCGGCATAACGCGTGCGAACTCCCGGGTAGGCATGCTCGGCGCGCTGCACCCACGCCTGCTCAAGACGCTCGATATCGACGTTGATATCTACGCGTTCGAGTTCGATCTGGCGCCGCTGTTGGCCCGAAGCGTGCCGCGCAGCACGCCGGTGGGCGATTCCCCTCCGTCCGCCGGGATCTGTCGTTCGAATTGCCTGAAAATGTGAGCTATATCACAGTAAAAGCCGCCGTACGCGCCGCCGTAGGCTCTTTTCTGCGAGAAATCTTTGTATTTGACCGATATAGCGGCCCTAATCTCGGAACTGGCGTAAAAAGTCTCGCTATCGGCTTGATTTTACAGGATGATTCACGCACTCTTACCGATGCCGACGCTGATGCTTGCGTCGCTCAGGCGGTCGCCGCACTAGAGCGCGAGTGCCAGGCAAGATTAAGGGGATAAGCATGGCTTTGACCAAGGCAGAGATGGCCGAGCGGTTGTTCACCGACGTCGGTCTCAACAAGCGTGAGGCCAAGGAGTTCGTCGACGCGTTTTTCGATGCCGTGCGCGAGGCACTGGAAAAGGGGGAGCAAGTCAAGCTGTCGGGCTTCGGCAATTTCGATCTGCGCCAGAAGAACCAGCGACCTGGGCGCAATCCGAAAACCGGCGAGGAAATTCCGATTTCCGCCCGCCGCGTGGTAACGTTCCGTCCCGGCCAGAAACTGAAGATTCGAGTCGAATCCTATGCTGGATCAAGGCAGCAATAACGAACTGCCGGTCATTCCGGCAAAGCGCTACTTCACGATCGGTGAAGTCAGCGAGCTATGTGGCGTGAAGCCGCATGTGCTGCGCTATTGGGAACAGGAGTTCCCGAACCTGAAGCCCGTCAAGCGCCGCGGCAATCGCCGCTACTACCAGCGTCACGACGTGCTGATGATCCGGCAGATCCGCGCGCTGCTCTACGACCAGGGCTTCACGATCACCGGCGCGCGCCAGCGACTCGAAGGCCAGCAGGCGCGCATGGAGAACTCGATCTCCAACCAGATCGTGCGCCAGGTGCGGATGGAACTCGAAGAGCTGCTGCAGATTCTTCGTCATTGATCGCATCTGTCATTGATCGGAAGGGTTGCTCCCCGGGTCCAGATCGGCCTCAACCCTCGGTACGCGAATCGGCGCCCAACCCTTCTTCCAGAATTTCCACTTTTGCGTACGCTCAGCGCTTTGGCGATGAGCGGCATCCTGGCCGGTGCCGCGGTCGCATCTGCTATAATTCGATTCACATTGGGTTTTCGGCAAAACGTCGGGGCGTAGCGCAGCCTGGTAGCGCATCTGCCTGGGGGGCAGGGGGTCGCAGGTTCAAATCCTGTCGCCCCGACCATCACCGTTCCCAATCGCTTGGCACAAGATTGCTACGCCGGCCACGGTCGATGCAGCCGGACTACCGTGCCGCCGGTCTGTGATCCAATCGTCAGCGACGCGCCGAGGCGTCGCGCACGCGCCTGCATGCTGCGCATGCCCGTGCCGAAATTTTCGCTGCCAGTGCTTTTCATCCCGCTTCCGTTGTCGGTCACTTCCAGACGCAGCGCCGCGGCCTCGTTCTCGATCTCGACATCGACGCGATTCGCTCCGCTGTGCTTGAGCACGTTGGCGAGAGCCTCCTGCAGGATGCGCATCAGGTCCAGGCTCTGCGTCGTGGTCAGGTATACTTTTCCCAGATCACCGAGATGCCAGTTGACGTCGATATCGTGCGCCTCGAACAGACGCGTCGTGCGATGCCGTAGCGGCGCGAGCAGTTCGGCCAGCGAGTGTTCGCCGTAGTGCTGCGCGGAAGCGGTGTCGATGATCAGGCGCAGGTCGTCGCGCAACTCGCGGAACATGTCCAGCACCTCACGCGAGGGCATGCTGTCCGATGCCTGCTCCAGCGCGGCGATATTGCCGATCAGCATGCCGCCGAGTCCGTCGTGCAGATCGTGCGCGAGGTTCACGCGCTCGCCCAGGCGCGCGTGCACGAGTTCGAGATCATGCTGGCGCGAAAGCGTGCTCGCAAGTTCCGCACGCGCATCGGCGACATTCTGTTGCAGCTCAACGTTGAAACCTTCGATGCGGCGCAAGCTGCGCGCGAAATTCCAGGCCAGCACGATAGCCACGCCGATCACGGTGAGATGCTCGGTCAAGGTGGCGTAGTTCGTGTTGTCGTGCAGCACGCCGGAGACGGCCAGCGCGTCGTGGATGCCTGCGCTGAGGGTGGCCGCGCCGCACAGCGACAGCACGCGCTGGTCCGTGCGTGCCACCGTGCCACGCGAACCACAAAAACAGGATGTCAGCAGCACTGACGACGACGAGGGACAGCAGGTTGGCCGCGTCGCGCGCAGCCTGTTTGCCATCGTGCGGAGCGAGCACGATCCACAGCGATGCGAGCAGCAACACCGCCCACATGGCCATTTCGCGCCGTGGCCAGCGCCGTTCGCAAAAGCGCAGCACGAACATCGCCCAGCAGCCGGACGACAGCGGCACGGCGATCTCGGTGAGATTCTGATACGCATCGGTAGCCGAGAACGGCCACGGACTTGCGGCCATCATGTTCCACGCAATCGGAAACCACGTGAGCTGATTGGCGGCGTACCACCCATACGCCACCTCGCGCCGCCGCAGCAGCCACAGCACGAGGAAGAACAGGCCTACGGTCATGCCGATCGTCATGCCGATGATGCCCAGCCTCTGCCGCAACCAGCGCGCGGCTTCGTAGTCCCGGCGCAACGGCAGGGCTTGCCCGACGCGCACCGGACCCAGCCCCGGCTGGTACTGGGCGAGCCCCGACACGCGCACGAGCACGATGTTCTCGCCTTCGTGCAACAGCGGTGGCGGCAGCCGCCAGTAGCGCGGCACGTTCCACATCCGCGAAAGAGGCTCCACCAGGCTCGCGTCGCGTTCGAGCAGCGCACCGTTGACGCGGATCTCGCCGGCCAGGGTGAGATATTCGAGAAACAGCGCGGTGTCGTCGAGCGGAGTCTGCTGGTTCCAGATCAGCCGATACCACACCACGCCGTCAAGCTGCGGCCAGCGTTTGCTCCAGTCATCCGGCAGCGTGACATCGACCCAGCCGGAATCCGGTGGTGTTTGCGCGTTCCAGTCCGCGGCGCGCACGGCCTCGATGCGGCCGGGCCACGTTGGCACAGCGGTTTCGGTGGCATAGGCGAACGCACAAGCAAAACCGAGCAACAGCAACAACGCGGCCCGTCGAATTTGCACGCTGATGCGATTTGGCATTTTCGCAGTCAGCGCAACAACCCGTGCGCGCGCGCCTCGCGCACTGCCTGCGTGCGCGAGTTGACGGCGAGCTTGCGATAGACGCGCTTCACATGGGTACCGACCGTCCATTTTGAAATTGTCAGCGCCTCGGCGATCTCGCGGTTGCTCATGCCCTGCGCAACGCGCGTCAGAATATCCAGTTCGCGATCGCTCAGTGGCTCGTTGAGCGCCTCGGCATGGGCGACCGGTTGCAGCCTCGACCCTTCGCCGATCAGTCCGAGAATGCGCCGCGCGATGAACGGATCGATCGGCGCGCCGCCCTTGAGCACGCTCTTGAGAGACATCGCGATTTCCAGATCGTCGCGCTCCTTGAGTACATAGCCGCTCGCGCCCGCGCGCAGCGCGCCGAGAATCATCTCCTCCGTACTCCAGGCCGAGATCACGAGAACGGGCAAAGTCTCATCGCGCGCGCGCAGCCAGCCGATCATCTCGATGCCGTTGCCGTCGGGCAGGCCCAGATCGACCAGCGCCATCACGAACTTTCCCGGTGAGGCTGTGCCATTGCCCGCGAGCGCCTTGCCGTGCGCGATGTCCGCCCGCGCAATGCAGTGCCTCGTCCGCATAGCCCAGGCTGGCCAGGATGCGGCGCAAGCGCGCCTGCATGGGCGGTTCGTCGTCGACGATGAGAATGGCTTCAGACATGGCGCGGGCTCGTTAAGACCCCGCACGCTAGCACAGTGCAGCGCCGCGCCATATATCGCTCATTTAGGGGACATACAAGCCCGAATGGACTTGCTAGATTCCACGCGTTTCCGCATCGAACGCGCGTTTCGACACGTAGGAAATCTTTCCAGGGCGCTTCAGGTTCTATTTTTACTACTCGCGACAGGGGACACAATGAAAAATCGGCGACCGCTAAGGGTCTTGACGCCTCTATTCGCGAGTTGCAGTTTGCTGCTGCTTGCAGGTTGCGGTCTCACTAGTAGCCAGCCAGCGGATCATCCCCAGTGGATCGAGGCGCCGTTGACCGCCGATGGGCAAACCGACGCCAGCGGCTACCAGGGCTTTGGCAGTGACCTATCGCTCGATGCTGGTTCTTCCGCGTTTCTGCAGTTTTCGTTGAGCACACTCCCGAACTCGAGCAATCCCGCCACGACGGCCGATTATCAGCCGACACAGAGCAACTACCAGTTGACGGCAGACAAAGTCGTGAGTGCGCGTCTGGTGTTTTATGTCGATCGCGTCGACACTGCCGGCTCGGTCTCGATCTTCCAACCCTTCTACTTGGGACTGAGCGCGCAGAACTGTTTGTGGAGCGAATACTCCGTACCCGCGTGCGCCCGCAACCAAGATGTCGGATATGGCGGGAACGATGCGGATAATCCGACTTCCCCGTTGCAAGTCACCGATCGCGGATTTTACAGCTTCGACGTAACGGACGCGGTGAAGGCTGCGATCACTGCTCAATTACCGGCAGTCCAGCTCAGGGCAAACAGCGCGAATGGCGCATTTCGAATTGCCAGCAAGGAGACCGCCACTGGCGAGAACGCTCTTGAGCATAACGCGCATCTGCTCATCACGCTGAATGATGCGTTTGGTACGTCCTCGCGGCTGAGGCAGAGCAACGATATTCAGGCGTCGCAACCAGACTCGGTCAATACTACCGCCACCAACCTTCTTGTTACGAACGCAGCACAGCCGGCAGTCGCGTTGCTCGGCACCAACCAAGCGATGTCGGTTTTGACTGTTGCTGACCTCACGTCCGGAACTACACTGAACGCAAAGCTCATCGCTCACATAAATAGCCCAGTTGCAGCCGGCCCCGCGCCGGCGCTGCAGTTTTTTAACCCTGGAACTGGTGATCAGTCTGCCGCTACCTGGAATTCTCTGCAGCCGCAGATCGCATCATCAATTCCATTTGCTTCGGCGAGTGTTGATACCAATCCTGCCGCACAGAATCAGGTCGTCACAGCCGATGTCAGCGGGCCTTTTGACAAGGCGTTTCTGGATGCTGCCAACGCGGGTCAGGATTCTCCACCTCTGTGGACCGGCGTCTCGACGAATCCTGGCTCCGCTGTCACTTTGGACGGCACGGCTTCGACCGACACCAGCCATCCACCCAGGATCAACCTGGCGGTAAGCCCTCTGAACGCGATGGGAATTATTTCGCCCATCCCCAACGACAGTGGCGACCACACCTTCTATGCGTCAACGGATACTTACTCCTATACCTATTTCAACCTGACTACGAGCGGGTTCAGCGTGAGAATCGGACAACCATTCCCAATTTTTTATCTTGCCGACCTTCCCGCGGTTCAGGGTAGCCACGTCTTCGTAGCGATGCCGATAAGCGTGCTCACACCCGCCAGTGGAGCCAGCGCGGTATTGACGCAAGCGGATTTCGACACAAGCGATTTCTATTTCAATACGTGCGGAACATGCAGCGACCAAGGCGGCTACACGGTCACTGCCACGGCAAATGGCGTCGTCGGAACTTATCCGGTCGTCGTAAGCATGATGGGTCACAATCGCCGCACGACGCTGACGTTCACGAATCTGCCGCTGCCGACGCCGTCACTCACCGGCGCAGCGATCGTTGAAATACCGAGCGGTCAACCGTCGGTTGTCGGACCGTTTACGCTAAACGTCGCTGATTCGGTGACCGCGACCAATCCGGTGGCGATCGACACCACGACGGACTGGCACGTCACAAGCAGCGATGCCGGCGACGTCATGCCGGCGGACTTTACCCAGACGAACGGCTCACACGCGTTCAATGTGACCTTCTCCTCGACCGGCCCACGCACGCTTACGGTTACCAGCAAGGGCGATGCCACGGTCACGGCCACGTTCAAATTCGTGGTGAAGCAAGCAACGACAACGACACTCTCCGCATCCCCCAGTCCAAGCAAATTCACGCAGCAAGTCACCTTTTCCGCGACGGTTGCTGGGAGCAATCCGGGCGGCACGGTGACGTTCTGCGATGGCGGCAACGCCAGCGACGCCAGCTTCTGCGCGAGCGGTACCGTCTTGTGCAGTGGCGTCGCGCCGAGTCCGGCAACCTGCAGTACGAGCTCTCTGGCCAGCGGCGTGCATGTCGTCACGGCGCAGTATTCGGGCGACTCAAACTATGCGCCCTCAATATCGCCTGTTTTTACGCAAATGGTGAACGCGGCGGACACGGTCGTAATCGCCGGCGCTCTGCCCACCATTACCTATGGTCAGTCAGCAACTTTCACGGCCAACGTGTCCACCAGCCCGGCTTCGTCGCAGATGCCGACCGGCACGCTGACTATCAGCGATGGCACCGTGTCGTGCAGCTACGGCGTGCCCACATCGACTGGCTGTTCGCTGAAGCCAACCAGCGCAGGTACAAAAACGCTGACCTATACGTATGCATCGAACAACAACAGCGATTTCGCATCGAGTGCTCTCAACAATGTGCCCCTGACCGTGCGCCAGGCCGTGTTGACCATCACAGCCGACAGCACGTCGCGCGCGTATGGCGCAGCGAATCCGGCGTTCTCCGCGAGCTATGGCGGTTTCGTCAACAACGACACGACGGCCAATCTGACCACGCTGCCGAGCTTCAGCAGCACTGCCACATCGGCTTCACCGGTAGGCAATGGCTACACAATCACGCCAAGCGGTGCGGCTGCTGCGAACTACACGATCAGCTATGCAACCGGAACGCTGACGATCACCAGGGCGCCGCTGACCATCACGGCAAGCAACCAGAGCCGTGGTTATGGCCAGGCCGATCCCGTGTTCACCTGGACATCAAGCGGCTTCGTCAACAGCGAGACGAATTCGGTGTTGAGCGGCACGCCGATCCTGAGTTCGACCGACACGCCGACGTCAGCGGTGAATACGACGTACCCCATCACGATTGCACCAGGCACGCTCGCTGCGACCAACTATGGCTTCACCTTCGTCAACGGCACGCTGACCATCGGCAACAAGGCCAGCCAAACGATCGTGTTCAGCGCACAACCGGTGCAGGCCTATTCGAGCGGTGGCACGTTTGCGATCAATCCGCTCGCGACCAGCGCGACGCCCAACGCCATCTCTTACGCATCGACGACCTCTGGCGTCTGCACCGTCAGTGGAACAACCGTAGCAATCCTCGCTACGGGTACCTGCACGGTCGTGGCAAGTCAGGCTGGCGACAACAACTACCTCGCTGCCACGGCATCGCAGGACATCGCGATCGGTTTGGCCAGCCAGACGATCACGAACTTCATTGCGGCATTGGCGAGCCCCACCTTCGTCCCGAACGGCACGTTCACGGTATCGGCAACCGGCGGCGCCTCCGGTAACGCGGTGACGTTCTCGATCGCGCCAGCGAGCGCGGGCGTGTGCAGCGCGGGCGGCACGAACGGCGCGACGATCACGATGCTCGGCGCGGGCACCTGTTCGGTGCAGGCCAATGAGACGGGCAATGTCGACTACGCGGCCGCATCGCAGATCACGTTGAACATTGTGATCGGCAAGACGCCGGCGAGCATCACGCTGACGAGTTCGGCCAATCCATCCGCGCAGGGCAGCTGGGTGACGTTCACCGCGACGGTGGGCGCGGGGTCCACTCCGGGCAGCATCGCACCGGCGGGAACGTTGGCGAGCGCATCCGTGCACACGGCGGCGGCGCAAGGCACGGGATCGGTGCAGGCGATCGCGGCGGCGGCGACGGGTACCGTCAGCTTCACCGATGGCAGCACGCCGCTCGGCGCGGTGAGTCTCACCAATGGCACCGCGACATTCGCAACGCCGTTCACGACACCGGGCAGTCACCTGATCACGGCGAGCTACGCGGGCGATGCGGTCACGGCAGCGGCGAGCATCACGATCGCGCAGGCGGTCGGTGCGGCTGATCCGGTCGTGCCAGCACCGATGCTGTCGACGTGGATGCTCGCGCTGCTCGGCAGCATCTTCGGCGGCACCGCGCTTGTGCGCGTGATGCGCGTGCGCGATCGGTAACCGTCCGGCATCCGCCGTGCACTCATTTTCGAGCCTCCACAGAGCCTTCACCATGCAAACGTTGAGCACTACCACGTCGAAAAAAGTAACCGACCGCCTTTCACTATCGCGTGTTCTGATGAGCCTGGCGCTGTGCCTCGGCCCTTCGGCCTATGCCGCATGCCCCGCGGGGTTTGTCTGCGGCGCGGATGGTGGCAATGGCGGAAACGGAAACATCGGATCTGGCGGTAGCGGCGGGACGAGCAGCGCTACGCAACGCAATGGCGGCAACGGCGGCCTCTGCGGCAATGGAAGCTCGGGACAAGGCAATGCGGCGGGTGCCGCTGGTCCTTACACTTCCGGCGGTGGTGGTGGCGGTAGCGATAGCGGCGGAGGTGGCGGTGGCGGCAGCTGCGGGGGCGCACAGCAAGAGGGCGGCGGCGGCGGCGGCGCAGGTGGTGGTGAAGGACAGATACTGAGTGCCTCGGGTGATCTTGCCTCGTCGCAAGGCGGGAACGGTGGCCCCGGAGGATCGGGTGTTAGTGGTCCGCGCCCGAGCGGCGGCGGCGGCGGCGGTGGCGGCGGCAGTGGAGCCGCCGTGGGCAATGGGGTCAATGCCCATGTGCCGACCTCGATTTTGGTTCAGGGAGGAAGCGCAGGCGGAGGCGGCAGTCCCGGCCCCGGCGGCGATGGATTTGGTGGCATTGGCGTGAGCCTGGGCGACGGTGCCACCCTGACCAACGATGGTTCGATCAGCGGCGGAACGAGTGGCGTCACCGGTCAGGGCGGTGCAGGCGTAGCAGGATCGAACATCGCGGTCGCCCTCGATGCGGGCAGCAGCGTGTCGGGTGGCCTGGGCGGCGCGAACCGTGCCAACGCGATCACCTTCGTCAGCGGCGCCAATACATTGACCTTGAACGGCGGTTCGCTCACCGGAAATATCGCGGTCGAGGCGGGGACGCTCACCTTCAATCAAGCCGGCACACAGACTCTGGCGAATACCATCACCGGCGCAGGCGCCGTCATCTACAACTTCACTGGCGCGCTGATTGTTGGAATGGTCAACACCTACTCTGGCGGCACGACCATTTCCGCCGGCACGCTACTTGTTTCAAATGTCAGCGGAACCAGTGCGACGGGGAGTGGGCCGGTAGCCGTCAGCGGCGGCAATTTGGTAGGTAACGGCGCGGTATCTGGCGCGGTGAACCTGAGTTCGGGCGTGGTTCTGCCAGGCAGTGCGGTAAACAGCAACAGTTGCGATGCAGCGCAAAACTCACTCAGCGTTGGAACCTACACGCAGACGGGCGGCCAGCTCAACATCTACGCGACCGGTAGCGGCTGCAGCACGCACTTGAGCGTGACCGGCAACGCCAGGCTGGGCGGCACACTTCAGATGAACATCTCTCCGGCACCGAGTCCCGGCCAGAGCTTCACGGTACTGAACGCGACCGGCGCCGTCAGCGGCGCGTTTGCAACAATCAGCGCGAGCGGGCTCGCGGCAGGTCAGTCGCTCGCACTCACTTACAACCCGACCAGCGTGGTGGCGACCGTCGTCGGCCCTCCGACTCATTTCGCGGTTACGGCGATGACGCCAGTGACATCCGGCGTCAACAACGCAAACGGGCTGAGCGTCACTGCGCTCGATGCCGGCAACCAGACGGTCGCCGGATACTCCGGTACCGTGCACTTCACGAGCACTGACGCCGGCGCCGTGCTGTCGGCGGACAGCGTTCTCAGCAGTGGTACAGGCACCTTCAATTTCGCCCTCAGGCAAGCGGGTCCGCAGGCGATCACTGCAACGGACACGGCAACCTCGTCGATCGCCGGCAAATCGAACCCGATTCAGGTCAGCCCCGGTGCAACGGCGCGCTTCGTCGTCGCTGCTCCGGCGAACGCGATTCCAGGCACGCCTTTCAACTTCAGCGTAACGGCCACTGATATTTACGGCAACGTCACGCCCGCGTACGCAGGCACGGCACATTTCACCAGCAGCGACAGCGCAGCGACGCTGCCGATCAACTACACCTTCGTTGCCGGCAACGCTGGCGTGCAGGCATTTTCAGCCACGCTGCAAACCGTGGGCAACCAGACCATTGCTGCCGGCGACACTGCAGCCGTTTCGATCAGCGGGTCTGGCACGATCGCAGTCGGCAAACTGAGCCAGTCGATCACTTTCGGTGCGGCGCCGACGATATTCGTCAATGGCAGCGGCACGGTGACCGCCACGACTACGGCAACGCCCGGCGCGAGCTATCCGATCACATTCTCAACTACATCATCGAGTGCATGCTCCGTAACCGGTGCCGGTGCGGTTGCCGGTATCAGTGCAGGCAGCAACAACTGTGTGATCACCGCAACGCAAGCCGGCGACAGCACCTATGCGAGTGCGACGCAAACGCAGACGTTGAGTATCGGCAAAGACGTGCCGACGATAAGTCTGACGAGTTCGGCCAATCCCTCGCAGCTCGGCAGCTGGGTGGCGTTCACCGTGACGGTGAGCGCGGCGGCGAGTCCGGGCGGCATCGGACCGGCGAGCGGGCTGGCAGCGCGAGGCAGCGGATCGGCGCAGGCCATCGCGGCCGTAGCGACCGGCACGCTGAGCTTCGCCGATGGCAGCAGGACGCTCGGCGTGATCGCCTTGGGCAACGGCACCGCAATATTCGTTACACCGTTCACGACGCCGGGCAATCACACAATCACCGTGAGCTACGGGGGCGACGCCGCGATTGCGGCGGCGAGCGCCACGATCACGCAGGCGGTCGGTGCGGCGGCCCCGGTCGAGCCTGCGCCGATGCTGTCGAGCTGGATGCTCGCATTGCTCGGCGGATTCGTGACTTGCGTCGCGCTCGTGCGGATGAGCCTGACGCGCGCGCGCGCCTCGGCCTGAAGGGCAGGGACGCTGCATTCCCGCCAAAAGAATGCGGGAATGGCGATCGGCGCCCTTCGATTTGGCGCATCACGCGCAGGGTTGCGCTCCCTTTCGGTGTTGCGTTGAGTCGCGGCACTTGACGCGCACCTGGTAAAAAGGAAACTACCTGCACCAGGCGCAGTAGTGTTGCGCCGGCGGCGCACAGGGGGTTCATGTCGGTTTTCGTTTCGCGTTTGCGCGCGCCTGTCGTCGTGGCTGCATCCCTGTGGTTCTATGCAGGCTTCGCGCAAGCGGCGGATGCCGACGCGCAGGTGGCCAGCACGCTCGGCACGGTGCAGGTCACCGGCCAGCGATCCGGCGAGTCTGCACAACGCACACCGGCGGCCATCGAAGTACTCGATGCGCGCGCAATCGCCGACGCCGAGTTGCGCGACGTCGCACAACTGCAGGATCAGATCGCAAACCTGCGCATCGCGAGCGAAGGCGGCCGCGCAAGTCCGTGGTTCGTGTCGCTGCGCGGCTTCATCAATCCATTCGGTGCGCCGCACTCGGCCGCGGTAATGTACGTCGACGGCGTTCCGATGTCGGATTTCTACGCATTTGACCAGCATCTGTTCGATGTCGAGCGCATCGAAGTGCGCAAGGGGCCGCAAGGCGCGGTGTATGGCGCGAACAGCGAGTCGGGTGTGATCGATATCGTCACGCACCGTCCCGATGCGACCTCACACGCGTTCGTCGATGCTTCGCTCGCCTCGCGCGGCAGCTACGACGCCGGTGCCGGCGTTTCCGGCGCGCTCGGTGCCAATGTATACGCGAGCCTCGCCGCTGCGCGCGATGGCAGCGATGGCTACATCGACAATGTTGTCGGCCACCAGCCCTACAACGGGGGCACGGGCGAGAACCTGCGCGGCCGGCTGATCTGGCGTGCGGACGAACACCTCGAATTCGAGGCAATGCTGCTCGGACATCGCATCGACGATCGCGGCGGCGAGATTTTCGTGCCAGTCGATCTCGCCTCGTTCAACGAGTTGCCGTCGCTCGGCGGTGCGCGCCTGGGCAAGTTTGATCAGGCACTCGATCACGAAGGCGACAGCCACGCGCGCAGCACGCTCGCGGCGCTGAAGGGCGCCTGGCTCGGCGAGGGTTTGCAGCTGCGCGCGGTTGCATCGTGGCGCAGCCACGACGCGCGCAATTCGACCGATTACGACTTGTCGCCGCAGCCGTGGTTCTACATGGACGCGAACTATCGCATCCACGAGGGCAATGCCGAATTGCGCGCGCAGTCGCGCGATGACGACGATGCGCACACGAGTTGGCTGATTGGCCTCAGCGCCGATCATCGCGACACGGATTTGCTGCGTGTGTTCCACGCCGGGCCCGGCAATATCTGGGATCTGCCGATCGGTGCGTATCCGCGTGCGTCCGATACCTTGCGCGATCGCTCACTGGCGCTGTTCGGCCAGGCGGAGCAACGTTTCGGCGACGCGCAGCGTTTTGGCGTGACGCTCGGCGCGCGTGTGGAGCGAGTGCGCAGCGGGCTCGATTTCCACGGCAATACGGTCGATCCGCAGCCTGCGCAATTCGAACGCAGCGATGCGCGCCTGCTGCCAAAGCTCACGCTCGACTACCGCATCGCGCCTGCGCAACTCGTATATTTTTCCGCATCACGCGGCTGGCAGCCCGGCGGATTCAACACGACCGCATTCGTATCGACGAACGCGCAGTACCGCCCCGAGACGACAAACGCCTACGAGCTTGGCGTGAAGGGCGAGTTGGCAGAAGGCGCCGCCACCTATGCGCTGGCTGCATTTCGCAACGACATCCGCGACTACCAGGATCTGGTTTATTCGGCGACGCAACTGGAAAGTTTCATCGCCAACGCGCCGCGTGCGCGCACGCAAGGTCTCGAAGCGCAATTCGCCTGGCGGCCAGCCGCGGGCTGGCAGCTCGGAGCAAGCATCGGCAGTGTGCACGCCGAGTACGTGCACTACGTCGTGGATGCGACGAGCGGCGTGCGTCTGGATGGCCACGCGCTGGGACAGGTGCCGCGCCATAACGCCAACCTGCACGTGCAATACGGCGAAGGGCCATGGCTGGCGCGTGCAGAGATCGCCGACGCTGGTGCGTTCCAGGTACACGACTACGACGAGGTGTCGCATGCCGTGCGCGAGCAACGCGTGCCGGGCTACGCCGTGTTCAACGCCAAGCTCGGCTGGCACGGCGCCAACTGGTCGGCGTATCTGTTCGGCCAGAACCTGACCGATCGCCGTTACTTCACGAGCGCGACATTCGGCTTCGCCACGGTCGCGCTCTTTCCCGGTGCAGCAGGCACGCTCGCGCCACAGCGCACCGTCGGCGTCGGGTTGCGCTGGGAGCGCTGATCCGACCGCCAATATCCGCGTCAGACGAAACCGAGATTCTTCGTCGAAAAATTCGCAAGATTCGGAAACAGCAGCGGGATGTCGCTCGCGGCGACACCGAACCAGCTCGCGAGCGTGGCCGAGTACTGATCGATCGACGTCGTCGGGATGATCTGGCCGTAGCCGGCATCGTTCGGATTGTTGTCCGACAGCAACAGGCTCGGCATCGCGGCGTTGCCGCTTCCCGTGGCGTCGTCGCCATAGAACTTGCCGCCCGCGACCGCGCCGCCGACGGCGAGATGATGGCCGCCCCAGCCATGGTCGGTGCCGTTGCCGTTCGTCGACAGTGTGCGACCGAAATCCGATGCGGTGAATGCGGTCGCTTTCTGGTCGAGACTGACGCTGTGCAGCGCCTTGTAGAAACCCGCGAGCGATCTCGACAGCAGGCCGAGCAGCGCGGGCTGCGTGTCGAGCTGACCCGAATGCGTATCGAAGCCGCCAGTCGTCACGAAGAATACCTGGCGTTTCTGCCCGCTGTAGCCGGACACGTTGTTGTTGGCGGCCCAGATGAGTCTTGCCACCGTGAGCAGCTGCGTGTCGACGTCGTAGCCGGATGGATTCGGGAAGAAGCCGGCGAAGTCGGGCGCGCCTGTCGCGCTGATCGCGCCGTTGATGATGCCCGCGGTCGCGAGTGAGTGGTTCATCGTTGCAGCGTACGTGCGTTCGAGCACGTTCGCCTGCGTGCCTGCCGCCTGCAGCGCGAGAAACGCGCTCTGCACGCCGGGGCCGGCGGGGTCGTATGGCAGCTGCAGCGTGCTCGCGCTGTTCGCGTCCATGATGTAGTTGTTCGGGTTCTCGCCGCGGATGAACGCATCTTCGGCGTTGAGCGAGGTGAGCATCGGCAGTCCCGCGGGATTGACGCTCGCGAGCAGATCGCAGATGCGCCCGCCCCAGCCGGTGGCGGGCGCGTTGCTCGGCGGCGACGACTGCCAGTACGCGAGCTGGTCGGCGTGCGAAAACAATTGCGGTGGCAACGCGGCGCTGCTGTTCTCGACCTGCGCCTTCGTCACCGGGCCGACGAGGCTGCCGACATTCGCGAGGATCGCCACGGGGCTCTGCGCCTGGTTGAACAGTGCCGCGAGATCGGTCATCGCCGGATGCAGGCCATATTGTCCGCCATCGCCCGGCGAGCCGCGTCCGCTGCCCGGTGCGTTGAGCGTCAGCAGCTGGTCCTGCGCGACAGCGAGGGAGGGGCGCACGGTCCTGTACTGCGCGTAGTGCGCGCTGTCGGTCGGCACGACCATGTTGAAGCTGTCGTTGCCGCCGTACAGAAATATGCAAATCAGCGCCTTGTAGTCGTTGAACGCGTATGCGGCCTTCGCGTGCGCGGCCGCGTGCACGAGCTGCAGGTTGCCGAACGCGGAATAGACGCTTGCGCCGAGCGCGGCATGGAGCGTCTTGCAGATGAAACGGCGGCGATCGGTTTGCATGCGTGTCATCCTATTTCTGGATCGCATATTCGGGCGATGTCAGCACGAGGTACAGCGCGCGGTTGACGCGTTCGAGGCGCCAGTCCTCGCCCTGGTCCGCCCAGGTCGAGTCGATGCGGTTGAGATACTCGATCAGGATCTGGCGCATGTAGCTCGACATCTGGCCCGACATGAAACGCGTGTTGTAGGCGTCGACGAGACGGTCGGACGGATCGCTCGGCCCGCCGTGCGCGCTGCCGGCGAGCGCCGCGTCCTGCGCGTGGTTGATGCGCACGTCGCCGTAGTCGTCGTCCTTGTCGCAGGTCTCGCTGACGTCGTAATACATGCTGCGCACGTACGCATCGTTGCTGACCTGGACGATGCCCGAGTCGGTCGTGATCTGGAACTCCGGGCCGAACAGATGCCGCTGCGTCATTTCGCCGGGCGGCACGAACGCGGGACGGAAGAAGTTGAACACCGAATTCGCGTTGAGCGGCGTCTGGCCGATGTAGTAGTCGGTGCCCCAGGCCGAGTTGTATCCGGCGTAACGATAGGGTTGCGCTGCGTAGTGGAACGTCGTCGTCGAGCCGTCGTCGTTCGTCCGCGTCGTGTTGTTGCCGCAGGTATGCCGCGCGCCCATCGCGCGCCAGACGTGGGTGAGGCGCAGCAGCGGCTCGCGCAGCTTGCCGAAGCTGTCGGCCTGCGCCGACAGCGGCGCGCGCGCTTCGGGATCGAGCAGGATCGCGCGCACGACCGCCTGCAGGTCTCCGCGCACGCCCGCGCCGTTGTTGTTGAACACCGTCGCGACGCGCTGCACGTAGGCCGGACTCGGATTGCTCGTGACGAGGCGCTGGATCAGCTGGCGGCCGAAGAACGGCCCGACGTTCGGATGATTGAAGATGTTGTCGAGCGCGAACTTGAGGTCGGATGCAGGCGTGCCGCCGTTCGCGAGCACGCCGCCGTTCGCGGCGTTCGGATACTTGAGCAGCTGCTTGTTCGACAGATCATCGGCGCCGTGCGTGCCGTTGTCGTGGTACGCGTCGAACGCGATCATCGGCTGGATCCAGTTCGCGCCGGTATCCCAGTCGGGACCGCAGTAGACGAACTGGCCGTCGCTCGCATCGCAGTCCGACCAGTTCCAGCCCGTGAACACGTGCGCGAAAGCCTTGACCGTGTCCTGCGTGTAGGTCGGGATCGGCTGGCCGTTCGCGAGCTGCGCAGAGCCGTCGGCGTTGAGCATCACGAGGCCGACGCTGAACAGCTGGTTCGCCTCGCGCGCGAAGTTTTCGTCCGGATGGATGTTCTGCGTCGAATCGGCACGCTGGTTGCCGATCATGTTGAGGTAGACGCCCATCGCGGGGCTCAGCGTCACGTCCTCGAGCAGCTTGCGGTAGTTCGCGAACGCATCGTTGACGAGGATGTCGTAGAAGTAGGCCGAGCCGTTCGGGAAATCGTCGATCAGCGGGTTCTTGCGCGAGACGACGAAGATCTCGCTGAGCGCGAACGCGACGCGCTGGCGCAACTGATCCTTGCGGATGACGACCGGGTTGCGCGGATCGGGGCCACCGAGCGCGCCGAGGAACCAGGCTTCGGCGAGCGTGTCGCCGGTCGCGGGCTCATGCAGCGTGTTGGTCACCCAGTTGAAGTAGTCGAGCTCGAGGGTCGGCGGCGTCCGCGCAGGATCGAACTGCTCGGCGAGCCACGCCGCATAGCCGATCGAATGCAGGTGCGCGATGTCGGCATCGGTCGTGCCGAATGTGGACTGCGCGAGAAAGCGCGCGGCGTCGTTGTCGCTGACCTCGGCCGCAAGCCACGGATATGGCGGGTAGTGCCGGCGCGCAGGCTGCGCAGCATCGATATTCGTTTGTGCACTCGCAATCGTTGCGCACGCCATCCCCAGTGGCAGCACTAAACGCGATCGCACGAGACGCCAGAAGGCAGTCATCGGCGTTCCTCGCAGGAAGGTAGGCGTACCGTAGCGCGTTCGCGGGCGCAAGACCACCACCGGTCGCCCACTCAAACAGCCAATTGCTCACACAATCAGCGCCGTGACGGCGAAGCGATGCGTATGGCGCTCAGTACAGCACGCGTGTCCGCAACGTGCCCGGAATCGATGCGAGCGCATCCTTGAGCTTCGTCGCATCGGCTGCCGACGTCGACACGTCGATCACGACGTAGCCGAGCTTCGCGTCGGTCTGCAGATACTGCGCGTCGATGTTGATGTTCTCGCGCGAGAAGATCTCGTTGATGCGCGACAGCACGCCCGGCACGTTGCGATGGATGTGCAGCAGGCGCTGGCTGCGCGGATGCTCGGGCAGCGAGACTTCGGGGAAATTCACCGCCGACAGCGTGCTGCCGTTGTCGCTGTAACGCACGAGCTTCGCGGCGACCTCGATGCCGATGTTGTCCTGCGCCTCGAGCGTCCTGCCGCCGACGTGCGGGGTCAGGATCACGTTGTCCATGCCGATCAGCGGCGAGACGAACGGATCGTCGTTGCCCTTGGGCTCGACCGGGAACACGTCGATGGCCGCGCCGCCGATGTGGCCCGACTTGAGCGCGGCCGCCAGCGCGTCGATGTCGACGACCGTGCCGCGCGACGCATTGATCAGCATCGCGCCCTGCTTCATCTTCGCGAGTTGCGCGGCGCCGATCATCCATTTCGTCTGCGCCGTTTCCGGCACGTGCAGGGTCACGACGTCGGCGCGCGCGAGCAGGTCGTCGAGGCCGTGCGCGGCGCGCGCGTTGCCGAGCGTGAGCTTGGGCTCGATGTCGTGGTAGATCACCTGCATGCCGAGACCTTCGGCGAGGACACCGATCTGCGTGCCGATGTGGCCGTAGCCGACGATGCCGAGCATCTTGCCGCGCACCTCGACGCTGCCCGCCGCCGATTTCGACCAGCCGCCGCGATGGCACTGTGCGCTCTTCTGCGGGATGCCGCGCGCGAGCATGATCGCCTCGGCGACGACCAGTTCGGCGACGCTGCGCGTATTCGAGTACGGCGCGTTGAACACCGGGATGCCGAGCGCCTCGGCGTTCTCGACGTCGACCTGGTTCGTGCCGATGCAGAAGCAGCCGACCGCCATGAGCCGCTTGGCCTCGGCGAACACGCCCGCGGTGAGATTCGTGCGCGAGCGTATGCCGACGATGTGCGCGTCGGCGATGCGCTTCCTGAGCTGGTCCTCGGGCAGGGACTTCTCGTGGAAATCGATGTTCGTATAGCCGGCCGCCGCGAAGACGTCGAGCGCGCTGCGGCTGACGCCTTCGAGCAGCAATACCTTGATGTCCTGTTTCGGAAACGAGGTGTGGGGTCGAGGTGAGGCGGCCATTCTGGTATCCCTGCGGGGGCGCCAACTATGCCAGAAAAAGCGCCATGTTGTCGCACTGCAACACTGGACGTTTGCGCCAGACGCTGGCACGCTGCGCGGCAGCCATTCTTTGCCAGCCCGATGACCTCCACGCCACTGTCCGATCTCGCCGAGACCGCGCCTGCGCTGCGTCTGCTGACCGACGCCGGCCGATCTCGAGCACTACGGCCGCGACTGGACCCGGCGCTGGACGCCTGCGCCGCTCGCGATCGCGCTACCCGCGACCATCGAGGAGGTGCAGGCGATCGTGCGCTGGGCCGGCGCGAACGGTGTTGCGCTCGTGCCGTCGGGCGGGCGCACGGGCCTGTCGGGTGGCGCGGTCGCGGCGAACGGCGAGCTCGTCGTGAGCTTCGAGCGCATGAACCGCGTGCTCGACTTCAACGCGGTCGACCGCACGCTGACCGTGCAGCCCGGCATCGCCCTCGAGGCGGTGCACAAGGCCGCGCGCGAGCACGGCCTCGTGTACCCGGTCGATTTCGGCGCGCGCGGTTCGTGTTCGATCGGCGGCAATATCTCGACCAATGCGGGCGGCATCCGCGTGATCCGCTACGGCAACACGCGCGAGTGGATCGCTGGGCTCAAGCTCGTCACGGCGACCGGCGAGCTGCTCGAACTCAACCGCGGCCTGATCAAGAATTCGTCCGGCTACGACCTGCGCCAGCTCGTGATCGGCGCCGAGGGCACGCTCGGCTTCGTCGTCGAAGCGACGCTGCGGCTGACCGATCCGCCGCCGCCGTCGCAGGTGATGGTGTTCGCGGTGGCGGAAATGGCATCGCTCATGCGCGTGTTCGCGGTCTGCCGCTCGCGCCTCGACGTTGAGCGCGTTCGAATTCTTCACCGACCGCGCGCTGCATCACGTCGTCGCGCACGGCGCGCAGAAGCCCTTTGCGGAAGTCTCGCCTTACTACGTGATCACGGAGTTCGACGCGGCGACCGAGGCGCAACGCGACGCGGCGCTCGCGGTGTTCGAGCAATGCGTCAACGAAGGCTGGGTGACCGACGGGGTCATGAGCCAGAGCGACGCACAGGCCGCGGCGCTCTGGCGGCTGCGCGACGGCATCACCGAAAGCCTCGCGCCGCATCGCCCGTACAAGAACGACATCGCGGTGCGCATCTCGGCCGTGCCGGCGTTCCTCGCCGAGATGCAGGCGCTGCTGCAGCGCGAGTACCCGCAGTTCGACGTCGTCTGGTTCGGCCACATCGGCGACGGCAACCTGCACATCAACGTGCTCAAGCCGGCCGATCTGCCGGACGCCGAATTCATCGCGCAGTGCGAACGCGTGACGAAGCTGCTCGCGACGACGCTCGCCGCGCCACGGCGGCAGCATCTCCGCCGAGCACGGCATCGGTCTCGTCAAGAAAGCCTATCTCGGCAGCACGCGCAGCGCCGCCGAAGATCGCGCTGATGCGCGGCGTGCGCGCGGTGTTCGATCCGCAGGGGATCATGAATCCGGGCAAGCTGTTCGACTGAGAGGAAAAGGGGTCAGGTTCATGTTCCAACGTTGAGCGATTACTTTATCGCGCTTGCGAGAGAAAAATGAACCTGACCCCCTTTTCAGATTCAACCCGCGTCTAGGTGCCGGGGCGGATGAGGCGGCGAAGCTTCGCTTCGGTCTCCGCCGTCAGCGGCCCGAGCACGCCGCGTCGCTCGACGGGGATGTGCGCGGCCGGATCCGCCTCGTCGAAGACGTAGTGCGCGATCAGGCTGCGCCACGCTTCGCGCTCAGCGGCGGGCATCCATTTGAATGCGAGCAGGCAGTGCATCAATGCATTGAGGCCAGGTTCGGCGACATGACCCTCGAACGCCGCGCTGCGCCACCAGAAATTCACGAGCGCATTGAGCTGGTCGAGCGAGGCGACGTTGTGCCACCAGACCGGCGGCACGTAAATCGCGTCGCCCGGCTCGAGCTCGGCGACCTGCGCGTGGGCGAGCGCCTCGGCGAGGCGCGGCCAGCGCGGATCGTCGGCGGCGTCGAGCAGCGGCAGGCTCATCGCCGCTGCCGTCGGCGCGAAGTCGAGCGGACCGACATGCAGATTGCCAACCTGCTCCGGCGGAAACAGCGTGAAGCGCCGCCGCCCGCAGGCGACGACCGCGATGTTGTGGTAGCTGTCGAAGTGCGCCGGCGTCGTCACCTGGTTGCCGATCCACAGGCGTGGCTGCACCGACGCATCGAGCAGCGGCACGCGATGCGTTTCGAGCAGCCCCGGCAGGCAGGCGGAGATCAGCGCGCTCTGCATTGCGACACCGCGCTCGTTGCCGCCACGGCTGTACGCGGCGAGCTTCTGCAGCACTTCGGTCACCGAAACGCGGAAGTGCTCGTAGTTGAAACCGGCCATCTGCGCGTCGTAACCGATCACGCCGTTCGCATCGGGCGCGATCAGCAGCGCATCGACCGGCGTGCCGTTGTCGTGGCGCGCGAGTTCCTGCGCGAACGCGGTGTCCGACTGCCGCGCGAGGCGGACGAGCGGCCAGTCGCGGCACAGCCCGCGCAGCACGAGCGGTTGCGCGCGCGCGAGCACTTCGTGCAGTACGACCGGCTGGCCGGCAATCGATATTTCGGCGATGGCGGTTGGCATGGGAGGAATCGGGCAGGATTCGACTCGCCTCAGGATGCGCGAGCGGCGCCGCGCTGGCAAGCGCCAGCCGCGGCCTGCGAGGCGCGCACCGCTAGCCGTCGGCGCTGCGGTTCTGGCGCAGGCCGTCGTAGAACGCGTCGACGAAATCGCCGAGCCGCTGCGCGCCGATCGCCTCGCGCAGGCCGCGCATGAGATCCTGGTAGTAGTGCAGGTTGTGGATCGTCGCGAGCATCGGCCCGAGCATCTCGCCGCACTTGTCGAGATGGCGCAGATAGGCGCGCGAGAAGCCGCTGCGGCAGGTGTAGCACTCGCAGGCCTCGTCGAGCGGGCGCGTGTCGCGTTCGTACTGCGCATTGCGGATGCGCAGCACGCCGTGACGCGTGAAGATGTGCGCATTGCGCGCATTGCGCGTCGGCATCACGCAGTCGAACATGTCGATGCCACGCACGACGGCTTCCACGATGTCCTGCGGCCGGCCGACGCCCATGAGATAGCGCGGACGGTCCTGCGGCAGCAGCGGCAAGGTTTCCTCGAGTGTGCGGTTGCGTTCCGCCTCGGGCTCGCCGACCGCGAGTCCGCCGACCGCATAGCCGTCGAAGCCGATGTTCAGCAATCCGTCCGCTGAAATCCTGCGCAGCGCGGCGTACGTGCCGCCCTGGACGATGCCGAACAATGAGTTCCGATTTTCGAGGTCGTCGAATGCGCGCCGCGAGCGTTCGGCCCAGCGCAAGCTGAGCTGCATTGAATCGGACGCCTGCTGCTCGGTCGCGGGATACGGTGTGCACTCGTCGAAAATCATGACTATGTCGGAATCGAGTGTGCGCTGGATGCGCATCGATTCCTCGGGCGAGAGGAACACCTGCGAGCCGTCGACCGGCGAGGCGAAGCGCACGCCTTCCTCGCTGATCTTGCGGCGCTCGGCGAGCGAGAACACCTGAAAGCCGCCCGAGTCGGTGAGGATAGGCTTGTTCCAGCCGATGAATCGATGCAGGCCGCCGAATTCGGCGATCACGTCGAGCCCGGGCCGCAGGAACAGATGGAATGTATTGCCGAGAATGATCTGGGCGCCGATCTCGCTGATCGAACGCGGCGTCATCGCCTTCACCGAGCCGTAGGTGCCCACGGGCATGAATACCGGCGTCTCGATCGTGCCGCGCGGAAACGTGATGCGACCGCGGCGCGCGGCGCCATCGGTCGAGAGAAGCTGGAATTGCATCGAGGTCATCGAATTGTGCTTTCTTTCTCGTCATCCCCGCGAAGGCGGGGATCCAGTGTCTTTCGTTCTATCGTTCACTACAGAGAAGAAATTTCTCTGGATTCACCAGCTGTGCCGTCGTGGAGCACCTCCGCTTTCGCGGAATCGACGGCGTCGTCACGTTTCTGGCTTGTCGGGCGCGGTCGTGCCGCCCGGCAAGATCATCATCGCATCGCCGTACGAAAAGAACCGATAGCGCTGTTCGACCGCATGGCGATACGCATCGAGCATCAAATCCCTCCCCGCGTAGGCCGACACGAGCATCAGCAGCGTCGATTCGGGCAGATGAAAATTGGTGATCAGCGCATCGACGCTCGAGATGCGATAGCCGGGGAAGATGAAGATCTGCGTCTCGCCGGCGAACGGCTGCACCTCACCGTCGCGCAAGGCCGATTCGAGTGCGCGCACGACCGTCGTGCCGACCGCGATCACGCGGCCGCCGCGCGCGCGCGCGCGACGCATCTTCTCGATGAGTTCCGCGCCGACGTTGAGCCACTCGCGGTGCATCACGTGTTCCTCGAGACGGTCGTGCCGCACGGGCTGGAACGTCCCGGCGCCGACATGCAGCGTGACGTAGCCGAAATCCGTGCCGCGCTTCTTCAGCGCATCGAGCAGCGCCGCGTCGAAATGCAGGCCCGCGGTCGGCGCGGCGACCGCGCCCGGCGCGCGCGCGTACACGGTCTGGTAGCGCGCGTCGTCCTCGGCGCCCGCGTCACGGGCGATGTACGGCGGCAACGGCATGCGGCCCAGCCGCGCGAGCAGTTTTTCGAGCGGTTCCGGTGCCTCGAAGCGCAGCCTGTAGAACTCGCCCTCGCGTCCGAGGACGGTGATCTCGCTGCCGTCGCCGAGAATGATCCTGCTGCCCGCGCGCGGCTTCTTGCTGACACCGAGCTGGGCGAGCGCCTCATGGCTGCCGAGCACGCGCTCGATCAGGATCTCGACCGCGCCGCCCGTGTCCTTGCGCCCGAACAGTCGCGCCTGCAGCACGCGCGTGTCGTTGAACACGAGCAGGTCATGCTCGCGCACGAGGTCGGGCAGGTCGCGGAAGTGGCGATCGTCGAAGGACTTCGCCGGCGCATCGACGACGAGCAGGCGGCTCGCCGAGCGCTCGGCGAGCGGCGCCTGCGCGATCAGTTCGCGCGGCAGGTCGAAATGGAAATCGGATTTTTTCACCGCGCAATTGTATGCGGCTTTCACTAGTGCAAGCGATGCGATTCTGCTCATCGAACCAGAACCCAATCAGGCAGCCGTCCCTGATTGACCTTCTGCTCGCGCACGCGATGCGCTTCGACGCATCGCGTAAACGTGCTCGCTACAACCAGCCCTTCTGCCGCGCCAGCCGATACGCCTCGATACGGTTGCCGACGCCGAGCTTGCCGATCGCCTCGGACAGATAGTTGCGCACGGTGCCCTGCGACAGGTGCAGCTGCTCGGCGATGTCGCCGGCCGACAGGCCGTCGCCGGCGAGGCGCAGCACCTGGCGCTCGCGGTCGTTGAGCGGATCGTCGCCGGACCATGCCTCGAGTGCGAGTTGCGGATCGATCGAGCGGCCGCCGCGATGCACCTTGCGCAACGCCTCGGCGAGCTGGTCGGCCGGCGCGTCCTTGAGCAGGTAGCCGCTGACGCCCGCATCGAGCGCGCGACGCAGGAAACCCGGTCGCGCGAACGTCGTCAGGATCACGACCTTGCATTCGCTCATGCGTTCGCGGATGCGCTGCGCGAGTTCGAGACCGGTGAGGCGCGGCATTTCGATATCGGTGACGACGACATCGGGTCCATGCCCCTCTGCTGCGGCGCGTTGCGCCATCTGCCACGCCTCTTCGCCGTCGGCGGCGCAGCCGATCACGTCGAGGTCGGACTCGAGCTTGAGCAGCGCCGACAGCGCGCCGCGCACCATCGCCTGATCTTCGGCGAGCACGACGCGGATCATGGGCGGGCCAGGGCGATCGTCATGCTGCGAGAGTGAAGAGAGCGCGAGGGGAAGTCAATTGCGCACTGTCGCGAGCCGGCGCAGCCGGAAATCACTGAGCTGAACGCGAAAGGTGTGCAACTCGCGGCCAGCCTCAGCCTCACGGCTCGTGTCACGCTTCGCGCAACGCAACCTCGGCAGCTGGCGCGACCGGCTCGACCGCGGGCAGCGGCAGGCTCGCGATCACCTTCGTGCCGCGTCCGCGTTCCGATTCGACGCGCAGGTCCGCGCCGATGGTCGGCAAGGCGCTCGCGCATGCCCGCAGAGGCCGTTGCCCGGCACGATCGCGCCGCCACGGCCGTCGTCCTCGATGCACAGCGTCAATCTGCCCGCCTGCACGCTCATGCGCACCCGTGCGCACGATCGGCGCGCGCGTGGCGCTGGATGTTGGTGACGGCTTCGCGCACGGTCATCGCGAGCACGGTCTCGACCTCGGCCGGCAACGGCACATCGGCGAGTTCGTAGTCGAGGCGCACGCCATTCGATTCGAGCAGCAGCTTCGCCGACGCGAGTTCGGCCGCGAATCCGGCGGCGCGTATGCCGGTCACGGCACGCCGCACCTGCGCGAGCGCGTCGCGCGCGACGCGTTCGACGTCGGCCATCTCGCGCTTCGCCGCGGCGAGGTCGCGGTCGAACAGCCGGTTCGCCAGTTCGGACTTCAGCGTGATCAGCGACAGCGTGTGTCCGAGCAGATCGTGCAGGTCGCGACCGATGCGTTCGCGCTCGGCGAATGCGGCGAGGCGGCGCACTTCGTCGTGACTGAGCTTGAGCTCGATCTCGCGCTCGTACTTGCGCATGAAGTTCGTATTCATGAGGCCGATCGCGAGGCCGACGCAGATCGCGTTGAGCAGATAGATCGAGGTGAAGTCCAGCCAGATCCATTCGGCCGCATACAGAGCGAGTACGAGCAGCATGCTGCGCAGCGATTCGCGCGTGCTGTTGCGCATGCCGAGAAACGCGCAGGCATAGATGATGTAGCCCTGCGCGCCCGGGTTGAATGGCGTGACGGCGAAGCCCAGCACCGCTATGGCAAGAGCGCAGAGCGTGACCCGGCCGCGGCTGCGGTAATAGACGCGATAGAAAAGAAGCAGGAAGACCGCATAACTCGCGAGCGTCGGAATCTTCCAGTTTGGAAAGGCGTCGCCCGCGTCATAGATCGGCGTGATGAAGATCCACATCGACCAGACGAGCATGAGCCACGGAAACCAGTGGATGCCCTTGCGCCTGGCGTCGAACATGCCGCGCATGTTGAGCAGCGAGTTTTCCGACGGTACGAAGATGTCGCGCAGCATGGGTCGGCCCGAGAGCGTGTCGATGAATAGGATACGCGCAGTACTTCGTCCACTCACGCACTGCGCGCAAGCGCGCGCCGCGCGATCGCGAAGCAGACGATGGTGAATACGCTCAGTGTCGCAACATGCGGAAGCAGCGCACTGCCGTCACCCGCGCCGATCGTGGCGAGCGCGAGCTGCGAGAGGTGATACGGCGGCCACAGCGGCGCGATTTGCGCGAGGAACGTCGGCAGCATCGACAGCGGCATCCACAGGCCGGACAGGAACGCCATCGGCAGATAGATGAAGTTGACCATCGCCGGTGCCGCCGCCGCATTGGCGCGGCTGCCGATCACGAGGCCGAGCGCGCAGAAGGGCAGCACGCCCAGCACGGTGATCAGCGCGAGCAGCAGCCATTGTCCGATTCCGAAGCGCAGTCCGCCGAGCGTCGCCGCCATCAGTGCGAGCACGCAGTAGATGATCAGCGCGAACAGCATTGCCATCGCCATCTTCGCGAGCAGGTAGGCGCCCGGCGGCATCGGCGCGACGCGCTTGAGCGCGAGCCAGCCGCGTTCGCGCTCGATCGCGACGCCGACGCCGAAACCGAACAGACCCGGCGCCATCACGCCGAACACGCTGTAGGTCGCGAACAGGTACTGCGCGGCGCCTGCATTGCCGTGGTTGAGAACGATACCGAACAGCAGATAGAACATCGGCGGAAACAGCAGCGTCGGCACGGCGAACGCGGGCGTGCGCAGCACGCGCAGGAACTCGAATCGGGCCTCGAGCACGTAGGCTGGCAGCGATGCGCGCAGCGACGGCAGCGTGTCGGTAGGAATCACGACGGCATTCATCACGCGGCCTCCCTGGCGGCTTCGCCGCTCACGCTGTTGGTGATGTCGACGAACGCCTCGGCGAGCCCGGCACGGCGCACCTCGAGTTCGCTGAGCGCCGAGTCCTCGAACAGCAACTGGCGCACGACTATTTCGGCCGTATCGGTGACGATCTCGATGCGCTCGCCGTCGCGCGCGACGCTGCGCACTTCGGGCCAGAGGCCGATCGCGTCGGCTGGCAGGCGCGAGATGCAGCGGATGCGCTTCTGGGCGACGCGCGCGCGGATCGCGGCGATGCTGCCCTCGGCGACGATCCTGCCGGCCGCGATCACGGCCACGCGATCGGCGAGCGCCTCGGCTTCCTCGAGATAGTGCGTGGTCAGCACGAGCGCGCAGCCGTCGTCGACGAGGCGGCGGATCGTTCGCCACATCGTTTCGCGCGCGGCGATGTCGAGGCCGGTCGTCGGTTCGTCCAGGAACAGGACTTCGACGCGCCCGCAGATCGCGAGCGCGAACTGCACGCGACGCTGTTGCCCGCCCGACAGCTTGCCGTAGCGGCGCTTGAGCAGATCGTCGACGCCGGCGAGCGCGACGATGTCGGCGATCGTGCGCGGCTTCGCGTAGTAGCTGCGGAACAGGGTGACGAGTTCGCCGACGGTCAGCGTCTCGGGCACGCCGGTCGTCTGCAGCATCGCGCCGATGCGCTGTCGAGCCGCGAGCGCGTTCGGCGACTCGCCGAACACGACGGCGCTGCCCGTGTCGGCCTTGAGCAGACCGAGCAGCAGCGAGATCGCGGTCGTCTTGCCGGCGCCGTTCGGCCCGAGCAGCGCGAGCACCTCGCCGCGGCGCACCTCGAGATCGACGCCATCGAGCGCGAGCACCGCGCCGTAGCGCTTGCTGGCCTTGTCGAGGCGGGCGACGACGTCGGCTGGGCGGTTCATGCGGAATGCCTCATGCGCTTCTCCTGTGACTGCGCACGATTCTGCGTTGCCGCGCAACCGAAGCGGCAGTCGCGAGCATCACCCTTTGCGCGTGACGATTGTCAGGATTCTCCGTGCCTCCGCCGAGTGGCTCCATAAAATTTGCAAACAATCGGCACTCCACAATACCAAATGCGCCAGCTAGTCTGACTGCCATCATCGTTAACCTGGCGCTGCCTGTCGGCGCCTTTCGGTTTCGTGTTTATCTGGAGCCCGCCATGTCGCCGATCGCCAAACTCGAAGAACTGCGCCGTCACGGCGGCGCCGCGCGCACCACGGGCCTTGCGGATGCGGTGATCGAACGATTCGCCGCCACCGATGCCGATCTCGTCGCCGCGATCGACGAGGCGCACGCGTCGTTCACCCGCCTGCGCGACGAAATGCCCGAGCTGCTGCAGCTCGACGAAGCCGCGCAACTCGCGCGCGTGCAGGCCGACTTCGTCAACTTCTATGCGGACGATGCGATCAATCCGTACGTCGCGCTCGCCGGACGCGGTCCGTGGGTCGTCACGCTCAAGGGCGCGGTCGTGCACGACGTCGGCGGCTACGGCATGCTCGGCCTCGGTCACGCGCCGCAGGCCGTGATCGACGCGCTCGCCGGCCAGCAGGTGATGGCGAACGTCATGACGCCGAATCTGTCGCAGCTGCGTTTCGCCGAGGCGCTCAAGCGCGAGATCGGGCAGGAACGCGCTGGCGGCTCGCCGTACGCGAAATTCCTCTGCCTCAACTCGGGCTCGGAAGCGGTCACGCTCGCGTGCCGTTTCGCCGACGTCAATTCCAAGCTGCTGACCGACACGGGCGCGCGCTACGCGGGTCGCACGATCAAGCGGCTCGCGGTCAAGGGCGCGTTCCACGGGCGCACCGAGAAGCCGGCGATCTATTCCGATTCGTCGCGCAAGGCCTACCAGCAGCATCTCGCGAGTTTCCGCGACGAGCGCAGCCTCATCACGGTCGAGCCGTACAACGTCGACCAGCTGCGCCAGGCCTTCGCCGACGCCGACAAGAACGGCTGGTTCATCGAGGCGATGTTCCTCGAGCCCGTGATGGGCGAGGGCGATCCGGGTCGCGCGGTCACGCGCGGAGTTCTACGCCGCCGCGCGCGAACTCACGCGCGCTCACGGTTCGCTCTTTCTCGTCGATTCGATCCAGGCGGGCCTGCGCGCGCACGGCGTGCTCTCGGTCGTCGACTATCCGGGCTTCGAGAAGCTCGACCCGCCCGACATGGAGACCTACTCGAAGGCGCTCAGCGCCGGCCAGTATCCGCTGTCGGTGCTCGCCGTGTCCGCATCGACTGCCGCGCTGTACCGGAAGGGCATCTACGGCAACACGATGACGACGAATCCGCGCGCGCTCGATGCGGCCTGCGCGGTGCTCGGCTCGATCACGCCGGCGTTGCGCGAGAACATCCGCGCGAAGGGTGCGGAATTCATCGACAAGTTGCAGAAGCTGCAGAAGGAACTGCCGGGCCTCATCACGAAGGTGCAGGGCACGGGTCTGCTGTTCTCGTGCGAACTCGCGCCGCAGTTCAAGTGCTTCGGCGCCGGGAGCACCGAGGAATGGATGCGCGAGCGCGGCATCGCGCGTGATCCACGGCGGCACGAATTCGCTGCGCTTCACGCCGCACTTCGCGGTCAACAGCGCCGAGATCGACCTCATCGTCGACGGCGTGCGCCAGGCGCTGCTGAACGGACCGCGTCACACTGTCGCCGTCGCCGAGTCGGCTCGCGTCGCGGCCTGAGCCGCTTCGCGGCGGCGCTGGCCGTCGCAGATTCGGTGCGGAGACGGCAGGGCAGGCGCGTTCGAATCGAAATGCCGTTGCGTCGCGCAAATGTCACGCACGACGCCATTTCGGGGCCCGCGTAGCAACCGCGGCATAGAGAACCGCGTGATGTCAGTCGCGCGCAGACGCAAATCGTTGTATATCTCGCACATCGATCCTCGCCGGATCGAGTTGGTCGTCGTTTTGCGTCCTTCCGTCGATCGGTTGATGGAGAAATACATGCAGCTCTCTGCCCTGATGGGCATCACGCTCGCTCTCGCCGCTTTTTCCGACACTCTCTGCGCCCAGACCGTCTACAAGTGCACGAGCCGGGACGGCGTGAGGATCTTCAGTTCGGAGCCCTGCGGCAAGGACGCCAAGGCGACGACCTACCGGGCACCCACGGCGAACGAGGAAGCCGATCGCGCCGACGCGAACTGCCGCCGCGCGGCGAGCGATATCGCTGTCAGGTCCAACGATGCGGGAATCGATACGGCGAAGGCCGAAATAGATGCGCTGACGAAGAGCACGCACCACGGCACACCGCAAGAAAACGAGGCCTGGAGGCACGAAGCCCAGGCGCGCCTGGACAGCCTGCAGGAATACGTCCGCCAGGAAGAAGCGCGCAAGTCCGCGCAACTCGCGGAGACGACAAACAGGCAGAAGAAGGCCTTCGCCGACTGCGACAAGCAGAAAGCGGACCGGCAGTCGCAGCTCGCCCGCGAAGGTGGTGGAGCGGGAAGTCCCACGCCCTGACAAGGCCTCTACGAAATGGCCACGAAATTCGACAACATACTCGGCACGATCGGAAACACGCCGCTGGTCAGGCTCTCGAAGCTCGCGCCCGCGCACGTGAACGTCTTCGCCAAGCTCGAGGCGTTCAACCCGATGGGTTCGGTCAAGGATCGCCTCGCGCTCGGCATCATCGAGGATGCCGAGCGCCGCGGCACGTTGCGTCCCGGGCAGACCGTGATCGAGGCGACGAGCGGCAACACCGGTATCGGCCTCGCGATGGTCTGCGCGGTCAAGGGCTATCCGCTCGTCGTGACGATGGCCGAGAACTTCAGCCTCGAACGCCGCAAGATGATGCGCTTTCTCGGCGCCAAGGTCGTGCTGACGCCGGCCGCGCTGAAGGGCTCGGGCATGCTCGCCAAGGCGGTCGAGCTCGCGCACGAACACGACTGGTTTCTCTGCCGGCAGTTCGAGAACGAGGCGAACGCCGACATCCATTCGCGCACGACGGCGGAAGAGATCCTCGCGGCGTTCGACGGCGAACCGCTCGACTACTGGGTCACCGGCTGCGGCACCGGCGGCACGCTGAAGGGCGTTGCGCGCGTGCTGAAGGCGCGCCGGCCGCAGACGCAAATCGTCGTCTGCGAACCCGACAACTCGCCGACCCTCGCCAGCGGCATCGCGCAGGCGCGCGACGCACAAGGCAACCCCGCCGACAGCCATCCGAGCTTCCGCCCGCACCTGATGCAGGGCTGGACGCCCGACTTCATCCCGAAGCTGACCGAGGACGCGGTCGCGCTCGAAGCTGGTCGACCGGATCGTGCCGATCAACGGCGCGAACGCGCTCGACTGCGCGCTCGCGCTCGCGCGCGCGGAGGGCATCTTCACGGGCATCACGGGCGGCGCGACCATGACGGGCGCGCTCGAGATCGCGAAAGACGCGGCGCCCGGCGCGAACATCGTCTGCATGCTGCCCGACACGGGCGAGCGCTACCTGACGACGCCGCTGTTCGCGAACATCGGCGTCGACATGACCGACGAGGAACTCGAGATCTCGCGCTCGACGCCGAGCGCGCGCTTCGATGCGCCGACGATCCCGGCGCCGCCCGCAGTCGGTCGCGCCCGCGCCCGCGGCGCCCACGCCGGCCGTCGCGGCCGATGCCGAGGCATTCGTCGCCGAAGTGATCGGCGATCCGATGCAGCCGCTCGTGCTGTTCGCGCTCGAGTGGTGCGAGTTCTGCTGGGCGGTGCGCAAGCTGTTCGCGAGTTGCGGCATCCCGTATCGATCGGTCGATCTCGATTCCGTCGCGTACCAGAAGGACGACCTCGGCGGAAAGATCCGCGCCGTGTTGCACAAGCGCACCGGCGTCAAGACGATTCCGCAGGTGTTCGCGGGCGGTGAATTCATCGGCGGCTGCACCGAAACGTTCGAGGCGTTCAAGGACGGCAGCCTGCAACGGCGCCTCGTCGAGCAGGGCGTCGCGTTCGACATGGAGGCGCGCGTCGATCCGTACAGCCTGTTGCCGGTGTGGCTGCATCCGAGGTCGTAGAAGCCGCTTGGCGCGTTGGTCGTCAGGTTGTTTTCCGCGCCGTACTGGCGACGAAGCATCTCAGCATGCGTTCAAGTCACGTCGCGTAGCGACCGCGCTCAGACCGCCTCGCCGCACGCATGCCCCGAGGCCCAGGCCCACTGGAAGTTGTAGCCGCCGAGCCAGCCCGTCACGTCGACGACTTCGCCGACGAAGTAGAGCCCGGGCACGCGCTTCGACTGCATCGTCGTCGATGAGAGTTCGTCGGTGTCGACGCCGCCGAGCGTGACCTCGGCCGTGCGATAGCCCTCGGTGCCGCTCGCGACGAGCGGCCAGTCCGCGAGTTGCGCGGCGATCGTCGCGCAGTTCGGCGTCGCGATACTGGCGCAGCGGCTTGTTCGGCAGCCAGTGTTCGCAGAGGCGCTGCGCGAAGCGCTTGGGCAGCGCTCGGCGAGCACGGTCTTCAATTCCGCGGCGGGGCGCTCGGCCTGCTGCGCCTGCAGCCATTCGTGCGCAGACCCGTCGGGCAGCAGATCGAGGCGCAGGTCGTCGCCGGGATTCCAGTACGACGAAATCTGCAGGATCGCCGGCCCGCTGATGCCGCGATGCGTGACCAGCATGAAGTTGCGGAAACTCGCGCCGTTGCAGCGCGCCTCGACCGGCAGCGCGACGCCCGCCAGATCGGCGAGGCGCTCCTGATGCTTGCCGCTCAACGTCAGCGGCACGAGCCCCGCGCGCGTCGGCAGCACGGCATGGCCGAACTGGCGCGCGAGGTCGTAGCCGAAGCCGCTGGCGCCCATGCTCGGTATCGACAGGCCGCCGCTGGCGACGACGAGCGCCGGCGCGGCAAACGCGCCGATCGCGGTGTCGACATGGAACGCTGCGTCGCCATGGCGCACGCGCGCGACCGCGCAGCCCGTCTCGACGCGCACGCCCGCCGCCGCGCATTCGTCGAGCAGCATGCGCACGATCTGCTTCGACGAGTCGTCGCAGAACAACTGGCCGAGTTCCTTCTCGTGGTAGGCGATGCGATGGCGTTCGACGAGCGCGATGAAGTCCGCCGGCGTGTAGCGCGCCAGCGCCGACTTGCAGAAATGCGGGTTCGCCGAAATGAAGTTCGCCGGCCGTCGTGCCGGTGTTGGTGAAGTTGCAGCGGCCGCCGCCGGACATGAGGATCTTCTTGCCGACGCGATTCGCATGTTCGATCACGAGCACGCGCCGGCCGCGCCGGCCCGCGGCGATCGCGCACATGAGGCCGGCCGCGCCGCCGCCGATGATCAGGACATCGAACGGCTCCGCCACGAAATCAGCCCGCGGCTTGCGCGGGCGCCATGCGCACGACCGGGTCGATCGTGACCGCCGCGTTTGCCGTGAGCATCTGCACCTGGCCGTCCTGGATCAGGCACTGCAGGCGCATGTTGCGCTCGGCGAGTGCTGCGAGCTCGCCGACCGCGGCCGCGTCGATGTCGATCACGGTGAGGTTCTTCACGCGTTCGAGCTGCGAGCGGTTCTTCTCCCACCAGATGTCGGCGCCGCGGCCGCTGTAGTTCACGACGACCACCTGGCGCGCGCGCCCGCAGGCCTTGCGGATGCGCTGCTCGTCGGGCTGGCCGAGTTCGATCCATTCGAGGATGTCGCCGGTCAGGTCCTTGCGCCACAGGTCGGGTTCGTCGTCGCTGCTGAGGCCCTTGCCGAACAGCAGCCGTTCGTCGGCGCGCAGCGCGAATACCAGCAGGCGCACCATCAGGCGCTCGTCGGTCTCGGACGGATGCTTGGCCAGTGTCAGGACATGGGTCGCGTAGTAGTGGCGATCCATGTCGCTGATGACGAGCTCGGTCTTGTAGGTGGTCGCGGTGAGCGCCATGCGCACGCCTTTTGCCGGAAAGAGCGGCGATTGTAGGCGTTGTCGGGCGCAAATGAGCGGGTACTGTGCATCTGCGTGGGCCGATGCGCTCGGCCTGTCGACGTTACCCGGTCGTCGACCGGTGCTGATCGGTACGTCGCGCGTGGCGCGGATCGACCGCCACGCGCGACGCACCGCTGGCCTGCGTTTACGCTTCCTGGTGCGGACCTTCGTCAATGCGATACGTCACGCACTCGCCATCGCCCGCGACTTCGAGAAAACGCTTGACGCCTTCGAGCGCCGCCTCGTGCGACGCGTATTCGAGCATCGCGAATCCGCCGATCAGCTCCTTCGATTCGACATAGGGGCCGTCGACGACGCTCGCCTTGCCGTTCGTGCGGCGCACGACGAGGCCTTCCTTGGCAAGCGAGGCGAATCCGCCGCCCGAGAGGAATTCACCGCGCGCGGCCGCATCCCCGACGAACTTGCCCATCGCCTCCTGCTGCGCGGGGGTGGGCGGCTTGCGGTTATTCGCGCCGGGGACGTAGATGCTGAAATACTTCATGCGTGTTTCTCCTGTGTGGATTGCGGGGATTGTCCCCCCAAACTGTGTTTCGAATCGATCATGGGAGATCGATCATTGCGGAATGGATCATTACCAAATGAGTCATCGCGAAATGAATCATTACGGAATGAATCAGCGAGGCTGTGCCTCATCTCGTCGCCGAACCCGCGTGCTTTCGGCGCTTCGGAGTATTCGACGAACGAAAGTGGCGTAAATCGACACGACGAATAAAAAAATTTCCGCGTCGCAGGTATCGTCGCCACCGCATGCGCGTAGGCCGCCCGGCGACAGTTCGCGCCGATGACAGTCGCGCCAATGACGTCGGGCGCGACGCCGAATCCGCCCGCGCATGACATTCCGCCGCGTCCGGGCGAGAATTGCGCATCGTCATCCGGAGTCGACATGAGCGCAACCGCCCGCCGCACGCTGTACCCCGACATCGAACCGTTCGACAGCGGTTTCCTGCAGGTCTCGCCGCTGCACAAGTTGTATTACGAGCAATGCGGCAATCCGCACGGCAAGCCGGTCGTGTTCCTGCACGGCGGCCCCGGCGCGGGCTGCAACGCGAAGAGCCGGCGCTTCTTCGATCCGGCGCACTACCGCATCGTGCTGTTCGACCAGCGCGGCTGCGGGCGCTCGACGCCGCACGCGGAACTGACCGACAACACGACCTGGCACCTCGTCGACGACATCGAGACGCCTGCGCAAGCATCTGGACATCGAGCGCTGGCAGGTGTTCGGCGGCTCGTGGGGCTCGACGCTCGCGCTCGCCTACGCGCAGACGCACCCCGCGCGCGTGAGCGAGACTCGTGCTGCGCGGCATCTTCCTGCTGCGCCGCTGGGAGATGGAATGGTTCTACCAGGACGGCTGCGACGCGATCTATCCCGACGCGTGGGAGGAATACCTCAAGCCGATTCCCGGCCGTCGAACGCGCCGACCTGATGGGCGCGTACTACCGCCGCCTCACGAGCCCCGACGCGGCCGTGCAGCTCGAAGCCGCGAAGGCCTGGTCGATCTGGGAAGGCGGCACGAGCTTCCTCGCGCCGAGCGCCGACTACATCGCCTCGACCGGCGCCGACGAGTTCGCGCTCGCGTTCGCGCGCATCGAATGCCACTACTTCGTCCACGGCGGCTTCTTCGAGCGCGACGACCAGCTTCTGCGGGACGCGCACAAGTTGAAAAATATACCCGCGGTGATCGTGCAGGGCCGCTACGACGTCGTCTGCCCGATGCGCAGCGCGTGGGACCTGCATCGCGCCTGGCCCGAGGCCGACCTGCGGATCGTCGGCGACGCCGGGCCACTCGGCGTTCGAGCCCGGCATCACGCACGAGCTGATCAGCGCGACCGATCGGTTTCGCTGATCGAGACGCGGTCAGTCGTAGCGACGCACAAAAAAAAACCGGGCTTCGACCCGGTTTCACGGTGAACGTCGATGATTGCGCGACGTCAGTGCGTCGCGGCAGCCGCCGGCGCCGGGCTGCCCTTGAGGCAGGTGCTCATGAACGTCTTGCGCGCGTCACCCGTCAGTGCTGGTTGCCCGCGTCGGCGTTGCACGCGGTCATCTTTTCCTGCTGCGTCATCGGCTTCGCGGGCGCGGCAGGCGCGGCCGCATCGGCCTTCGAACACGTGCTCATGTAGCTCTTGTATTCGTCGCCCTTGAGGCCCTTGTTGTGCGCGGCCGTCGCGCAGTCGCCGAACTTCTGCTGCTGCGGGGTTTTCGTTTCAGCGGCGAAAGCTGAGGTGGCGCAGAGCGCCGCGGCGAAGGTCAGGGCGGCAAATGTGGTGATGATCGGTTTCATCGTGATCTCCGGAGTGGCAGGGCCGGCTTTTGACCGGGGTGGTAGCAGTTTACGCCGAGTGCCCGATGTCTGCCTTCGGCCAGCAAATTCACCAAAGGCAATGACACTACCCGGCCCCGAATTGAGAAAACGACCTGTCTCATTTTCGAGTAAAGATGCTGGCGAACGTTGAAGGTACTACCAGGGCGTCCGACACCAATCCCAGACGGCCGGCTAGGTGCCTGCTATAAAGGCGCTTTCACTAATATGATCGAGGGCGAGGCATGGATTCCAAGGCGCTTACATCCCTGAGCTGCGGGGCCAAGTTCTTCAGAGCCGATCTTCATATCCATAGTTTCGGGGCGTCGCACGACGTCAAAGATGTCGCGGCTACACCTGCATCCATTGTGGAAACCGCTCAGCGTGAAGGTCTCGCGATCATTTCGCTGACTGACCATAACGAAATAGCGAACGTTCCAGCTGCCGTAGCCGCCGGCCGTGCTACTGGCGTGCTCGTCATTCCGGGTGTCGAATTGTCGACGCCGGAGGGCCACCTGCTTTGCTACGCACCGACCCCGGATGCGTTGGAGCGTTTTTTTAATCGGCTGCAGATCGCTGACCGTCGCACCTCCCACTGCCGCTGCCAGACCGGCGCCCTGCAATGTCTCGAACTCATTGCAATAGAAGGCGGTTTTGGCGTTCTGGCGCACGTGGAGAAAGACGGCGCGTTCGAGATGAACATGCCGCGGTTCACGCCCGCAAAGCTTGACATCCTATGTCATCCCGCGCTGGAAGGTTTTGAAGTGGCGCGAGCGGATTGCCCGGTTCTGTACGATCGTAGCGATACTGACGAAGAAGAAAAAATGCTGCGATAGAGCGGATTCGTCGCCTGAACCTCGGGTCCGAGCAATATCTCGCGCGCGTCCTCAACAGCGACGCCCACACTGTTAACGTTGTAGGCAGAAATGCGAATCGCGATCAGCGAATTACGCGATACAAGATGGAAGAACCAACATTCGAGGGGCTACGTCTGGCCTTCAAGACAGCCGACACGCGTGTCCGGATCGAGGACGGTTTGCCTGCGATAGTGCCTATGGTTCAATGCGCCCACTTCAAGGTGGATTCCTGGATGGTGAGGCCATCAACTTTAGTTCTAATCTCACCTGCATTATCGGCGGGCGTGGCAGTGGTAAGTCCACGGCATTTGAAAGCGTTTGCCTCATCGGAGGCCCGCCTTCCGATGAAGTGACAGTAGTAGACAGCGATGTATGGCCGGACATCATCTCTCTGGTCTACGTTGATAAGGAGCATCGAGACTTATAGCCTCGCACGGAGCAAGCTTAGCGACACCGAGAATCTTGATGATCCTGTCAGCGGAGCGACTACCTTCCCGATCGAGAGCTACCGACAGGGTGCGACCAACGAGATAAGCAAGGCTGTGCAGGACGATCCACTAGCTCTGCTGACCTTTCTCGATCGCCTCATCCTAGTCGAAGGCGAAATCAAAGTTGAAGACGGTGAACGCGATGCGTTGGCAGAACTGGCGCCGAAAATCGCGAGAGCCACAGCGAACGTTACCGAATCCCAGGTTACGAGAAGGAGCTCAAGTTGAAGAGCGATCAGCTCCAACGCCTGCGCGACGGCAAGGGTGAGGAAATTATCAAACTGCAGCAGCGTTTAGAGGGCGAAAGGCAGGCACGCGGTGCGATCGAGCAGGCACTCGCGAAGCTAGCGGGCGCGATCAGTAGCGAGGCGATCACTCAAATTACTACCGACATTCGTGCACGCGTCGAAGACCACATCATCGAACTGGGAGCGCCGGAGGCCAAGCAAATCAAGGAGGATACCGGCATTTATGAAACGAACATAAATGGGTCGACTGATACTCTGCGCAGAGCGACAGCGGACTACGTCGCGGCCGTTCGCGGACAGATTGGCGAATGGAAGAAAAAAGAAGCGCAGACATCAGCACAGATCGAGCTCAAGAAGCAGGATCTCTTGAAGCACGGGATTCGACTCGATATGCCATTTATCCAAAAGCTCGTCTCCGACGAAGCGCGCGTGAAGGAGCATGTGAAGAACCTCAGTAGATGGATCGCCGAGCTAACACGCTTGCGCAAAGAGCACCTTGAGTTGCTCCGCCAGCGATGGGCAGCGCGGCAAGTGATTGCGAGACGCAGAATCGCCTTCGCGGCGCGGGCGTCGGAAGCTCTTAAGGGAACGTTGTCGGACCTCTTCGTCACGCTGAAATTCGACGAAAGCGCACTAGCACCGGACGCTGAACGTCTCATCAGTGAAGCTATGGGTTGGCGCACTTTGCAGCAATTGAAGGCGCGCGCCTTGATCAATACGTTGACGCTTCCGGCATTGCTGGAGTGCGTCCGACGCCGTGATGTAAAACCAGTCGTCGCGTTGCGGAACAGCGATACCAACCAAACTATCTTTGGGCAGAATGAGGCGGAATTGCTGTTGGATCGCATTGCGGATCCTGACCTGTTGAGCCAGCTCGAAACGGTAGCCGTCCACGATCAACCACGGCTCAGTGTCACCAAGAGGATTGAGAACGCCGATGGGCACGCCCGATTTATTCCTCGAGATTTTAAGCGCCTTTCGCTCGGGCAGCAGCAGTCCGTGTTGCTAGCGTTGATGCTGACCAGTGAGAGCCGTGCGCCACTAATCGTCGATCAACCAGAAGACAATCTCGACAGCGAGTTCATTTACAAGACGCTGGTTCCCGTTATTCGAGCTGCCAAAGAAAACGGCAGGTCATAGTCGTTACGCATAACGCCAACATCGCAGTGCTCGGAGATGCCGAGTTGATTGTCGCATTGAAGGCGACAGCTGAGAAAGCAACAATAGTTGCACGGGGTTCTATTGATGACGCGGAAACCTGCGAAGCTGCCTGCAACATCCTTGAAGGCTCGCGAGAGGCATTCGACCGGCGCGCGACAGTGTACAGAAATAGCAGGCGATGACTTATGTCAATGGTCAGTCAGATCGAGTTCACTGCGAAGTCACCTTGTGATTTCACCTCTAGCGAACGAGCGAGGTTTCAAAAACTCGTAGAAGATGCCGGCGAAGTTGGAGGCGGGGCACTGACCACAAACATCGCACGCGCGAGAGTTCTCGTCATGCTTAAGCACGAAGGGATCGTGCGGGGAGTCGCAGCACTCAAGCGGCCGCAGGACAGCTATCGAAAAAAGATCGTGAAGCGCGCTGATGTTGCACTTCCAAAATCGGACTTTCCATATGAGCTCGGCTATATCTTTATCGAGCCAGGCCTACAAGGACATCGTCTATCACATCGGCTAGTTTCAGAGGCTCTCACACACAGCGAAGGCGCGGGCGTCTTCGCAACGGTCCGAGCGGACAATCTACCGATGCGAGCCACTCTCCATGGAGCCGGATTTGCTATGGCGGGGGAGCCATATCTAGGTCTGAGAGGTCGAGTAATCGGCCTTTTGCTGAGGCAGGTACGAAGGCCTGACCGAAGCTGACGCACCCGCCTCGCAGTGAGGTGATCCAAAGCGGCATCCCTTTACATTCGAGAATCACTCGTGTGTTGCCTTGCCGCCGAGATATTTAGCAAGGAATGCCTCGGTAATTTCGTAGCGCTCAATATTGTTTTGCTCCTTGAAAAAGCCATGCCCCTCTTTTGGTCGAGTCATGTACTCGACCGGCTTACTTGCTTTTTGAAGCGCATCGCGCATCTCCTCGGCATTCTTTATCGGCACGCGTTGATCGTCTTCGCCGTGAACTATCAACACAGGAACGTTGAACTTGTCGACGTGGTCGATTGCTGAATTCGCGGAGACATAGTTCGGATCATCCATGCCCCAAGCTTCGCGCAGAAAATTGCGACCTCCTCGTGAGCGACGAGTGTCGCTTCGTTCTGCCTGGACGCGAATATCGGACACGCCGGCAATCGCCACAGAACACTTGAACGTGCCTTGGGGAGCATAGACCGGTTGGAAGAACGCGGTATAGCCTCCGTAGCTCGCGCCATAGACACAAACGCGGCTCTTTTCGATGTAGCCGTGGCTGGCAGTCCAGTTGAGGCCATCAAGCATGTCCTGCATCATGCCGGTGCCCATTTGCAGCTTGCCCGAATCTTGAAAATTCTTACCGCGCCCACCAGACCCGCGATACTCGATTTGTACCGTGGCATAGCCGCGAGAGGCGAGAAACTGGGCTTCCATGTTTTCCCATCCTCCAGCGAGGCTCCAGCCGTCGTTGATGCCGAGTGGCCCCCCGTGAGCAATGAGTACGGCCGGAAGATTTTGTTTCTGACTTTTGGGTGGAAAGGTTACGAATCCCTGAAGTTCCGCGCCATTGGAAGCCGTGAACCAGAATGGCATGCGCTCGCCCATCTCCTCGGGTTTGAACCAGGGCTTGCTTTGATAGAGAGGCCGAATATTGTTTGTCTTCAGGTCGAAAAGCGCATACGTCCCGGGATCACGGTCGCTGCTCGCGAACACGATCGCAACTGAGCCGTCTTCACTCAGATCTGCAAAGTCGATGAAGTGATCTGAGAATTTTGCGTTCAGCGCTTTCAAGACCTGAGCGTATTTGCTGTCGTCGAGGTAAGTGATGACTGGCTTGCCGGCAGCTACTACCGCCGCATACGGCGATCGCGGTGCCGGTGTCCAGAACACACGGCTAACACTCACGCGCGAATCGGAGGCAAGCACTCTGCGCTCACTGCCGTCTAGATTACTGATCGCGAGTTCGTTTGGACCGCCAGTCGGATTGCCTGTGGAATAGACTTTCTTCCCGTCAGCACTTATTGCTCTGGGAACGAATTGTTTACCGATCACGGCTGGCGGCAACTCCATCCAATCCACATTTGCTGACGCGCGGTAGAAGACATGATCTCTCAGATTGTTGTCTGATCCGAACGCATAGCGAGCAACGCCATCGTGCACGACGAATTCATAGCCATCAGCGCGTATCGAAGCGATTTCGTTGACGTTTCCATTGCCGGCATCGACGTCGAAAAGCAAAGTCTTGTTGGCTTGTGCGTCCGTGCCACCACTTTCTGGTGCCGGATTCACTGTCAGATAAAAGTGACCGTTCGCCTTGTCCGGCGTACCGCTGATTGATCCGAATCCGATCGGAATCTTCAAAATGTTTTGCTGTGCGCCAAGTGATCCGCGCGCGCGGTCGCTGTAGAGAACGCGCTTGTTCTTTCCGTCGATGTCCACGGCGATGATGTCGCCCGTAGGTGAAGGGGCCTCGGAGAAAGCGGTCTCTCTACCGACTCCCATCACTAGCCGCTTGTTGTCCACCCATGTGATGTCGATGGGCAGATGGTGTTCGGTCATGTCCAGTCGACTAATGAACTTCAGGTCAGGCAAGTGCAGGACCGCGAGTTGATATTTGCTTTCGCCACCATCTTCGCTGTGCACCGACACGGCGATGAATTGGCCATCTGGAGAAATAGATGGCGCGACCTAGAGGCGACTGCTTCGCGAAATCCGCTTCGGAACAACCGGTACGGTCGGCAGGTGACAGGCTTCGCCTCGTCACTGCGCGCATGCAAAAACGCTAGCGAAAAAAATACTCGCGTACGCGATGCCCAGTGCGACGCGACGAATAATAGCAGCGCATTGATCTACCTCCCCCGAGGATCAAGGTAGTGATTATGCCAGCAATCTCGTAATCCTTCGTCTCGGGGGCGCGCTGAGCGTCGCATGCGTCCGCACACTGCCTCCTACCTTTCTGCGACAATACCCAAGCACAAAATCCCGAGGCCGCCACCGCGCCGCATGCCGTATTTCCACAACATAGATTCCATCGCGTTTTCGCTGGGCCCGCTCACGGTGCACTGGTACGGCATCATGTATCTGCTCGGCTTCGCGGGCGCGTGGTTCGTCGGCAATCGCCGTCGCCGGCAGGGGCGCCTGCCGCTCGGCGACGAGGCGCAGTCCTACGAGAGCATTCTCCGATCTCGCGTTCTACGTGATGCTCGGCGTCATCCTCGGCGGGCGCATCTGGTACATGCTCTCGTACGTCTCGCTCGACTGGATCGTGCACGATCCGCTCGCGATCATCCGCGTCTGGGACGGCGGCATGTCGTTCCACGGCGGCCTGCTCGGCGTGCTGTTCGCGGGCTGGCTGTGGTCGCGCCGCCATCGCATCCACTTCTTCGACACGATCGACTTCGTCGCGCCGCTGATTCCGATCGGCCTCGGCCTCGGCCGCCTCGGCAACTTCATCAACGGCGAACTGTGGGGCAAGGTCACCGACGGGCCGTGGGGCGTCATCTTCCCGGGCGCGCTCGAAGGCCTCGGCAAGACGCGCGCGGAGTTGCAGCAGATGTATCTCGCGGGCCAGCTCAACGGCGAGGCGCGGCATCCGTCGCAGTTGTACGAATTCGCGCTCGAAGGCGTCGTGATGTTCACGGTGCTGTTCCTGTTTTCGATGAAGCCGCGGCCGCGCTACGCGGTGTCGGGGCTGTTCGGCGTGCTCTACGGCGTCTTCCGCTTCGCGGTCGAGTTCGTGCGCGTGCCCGACGCGCAGCTCGGCTATCTCGCGTGGGGCTGGCTGACGATGGGGCAGATACAGTCGCTGCCGCTGATTTTCGTCGGCCTGTTCCTGCTGTGGCTGTCGCGGCGCGCGCCGACCCTGCAGCCCGTTCCGCCCGCGGCGGTGGCACAATCCGCCGATGTGAAGGAAAAGAAGGCTGCCTGATGCGCCAGTACCTCGACCTGCTGCGCCACGTGCTCGACCACGGCGTCGCAAGTCCGATCGCACGGGCACCGGCACGCTGTCGGTGTTCGGCTCGCAGATGCGCTACGACCTGCGCGACGGCTTTCCGCTCGTGACGACGAAGAAGCTGTTCCCGGCGGTCGTGCGCGAGCTGCTGTGGTTCCTGCGCGGCGACACGAACATACGCGACCTCAAGGAACACGGCGATCTGGGACGCGTGGGCCAACGAGACGGCGACCTCGGTCCCGTCTACGGCAAGCAGTGGCGCGCATGGGCGGTTTCTTCTTGCGCGAATCCTTCGCGCGAAGATCAAGAAGCCGGCATCCCTGCCGGCACTTCTCAACCGGAGCGCCGCACGATCGACCAGATCGCCTGGCTCGTCGACGAAATCAAGCGCAATCCCGATTCGCGCCGCCTCATCGTCAGCGCGTGGAACGTCGCCGACCTGCCGAAGATGAAGCTGCCGCCGTGCCACGCGTTGTTCCAGTTCTACGTCGCGCGCCCGGCCAACGCGGCGCGACCGCGCCTGTCGTGCCAGCTCTACCAGCGCTCGGGCGACATCTTCCTCGGCGTGCCGTTCAACATCGCGAGCTACGCGCTGCTGACCCCGATGGTCGCGCAGGAGACCGGGCTCGCGCCGCGCGACTTCGTGCACACGCTCGGCGACGCGCACCTCTACCTCAATCACGTCGACCAGGCGCGCGAGCAGTTGCAGCGCGAGCCGCTGCCGCTGCCGCAGCTGAAGCTCAATCCGCAGGTGACCTCGATCGACGATTTCCAATACGAGGACATCGCGATCGAGAACTACCGGTCGCACGCGGCGATCAAGGCGCCGATCGCGGTGTAAATGGATCGCGGTGTAAGATAAGAGGCGCGCGTCGCAAACGCGTTTTTTTCGCTCGTTTTTCAAGAATACATCGTCGCAGTCCGGTGGCAGACGTAGACACGTCGGACCGGTTTTTTTTTGGCTGACGATGACGCGTGCGAAAGGGTATACCGACTCCGCTTTTTCCGTCCCAATCCAGGGGTTCGCAACGCTCATGTTCCGCCCGCGCGTCGACTACGCCCCCTATCGCGAGCGCCTGCTCGCGCAGCAGCGCGTGCAGATTCCGGACATCCTCGACGACACCTACGCGACGCAGTTCCACGACGCGCTCGCGCAGGAATCCGAGTGGGAACTGGCCTACCAGGTCGGCGGCGAAGCGAAGGTGATCGCGCATGCCGAGTACGCGGCGATGAATCCCGCGCAGCGCACGGAGTTCGTCGCGAACTGCGCGCGCGAGGCGGCGGGCCGGTATGCCTATGCGTTCGAGAACTACTCGATGGTCAATCGCTACAACGACGAGGCGCGTTCCGAGCACCTGCTGCGCAAGCTCGTCGACGTGTTCCACTACGATCCGATTCTCGATTTCATCCGCATGCTGACCGGCGACGCGGGCATCGCGCGCGTGCGCGTGCAGGCGACGCGCTATCTGCCGGGGCATTTCCTGCGCCGCCACGACGACACCGGCTACGACGCGCAGAAGCGCCGCTTCGCGTTCGTGTTCAACCTCGGTCGCGACTGGCAGGCAGACTGGGGCGGGCTGCTGCATTTCCTCTCCGAGGACGACCGCGTCGTCGACACGTTCGTGCCGCGCTTCAACTCGCTGTCGCTGTTCAAGGTGCCGCAATTCCACTGCGTGTCGCAGGTCGCCGCGTGGGCGCAGATGCCGCGCTACGCGCTGACCGGCTGGTTCATCGGTGACTGAGTCGCCGCAGATCGCATTGATCGCCGCGCTCGATCGCAACTACGCGATCGGCCGCAACGGCGCGATGCCGTGGCATCTGCCCGACGATCTCAAGCGCTTCAAGGCGCTGACCCTCGGCAAGCACGTGCTGATGGGCAGCAAGACCGCGCGCGCGATCGGCCGGATCCTGCCGGGACGCATCAACCTCGTGCTGACGCGCGGTTCGAACGCCGCGTTCGCGGGCCAGCTACCCGTGCCCTCGATCGACGCCGCACTCGACATCGCCGGCGGCCAGGACCTCATGGTGATCGGTGGCGGCGAGGTCTACGCGCTCGCGCTGCCGCGCGCGACGCGCCTGCACCTGACCTGGATCGACACGATCGCCGCCGACCCCGACGCATTCTTCCCGCGTTTCGATCGCACGAAGTGGCGCGAGACGTTCCGCGAGGCGCACGCCGCCGACGCGAAGCACGAGTTCGCGTTCGCGTTTCGTCGACTACGACCGGCGTTAGCTTATCCCCGCTGCATCCTGTCGAATGCCGGCAGCGCGGGGTCGAGGTGGTCCCACGCCTGCGCACGCATGCGATACGTCACGACCTGCGGCCTGAAGCGGCTCGGGTCGTCGAGGCTCGCCGCGTGGACGGTGAAGATCTGCGGCATGGCCGAAAAGCGCAGGTAGACCGGAGAACCACAGCGCGGACAGAAGCCGCGGGTCTTCACATTGCCGCTATCGGCGACGACGTCCCATTGCGTTGCTTCGCCGGCAAGGTTCACGCCGGCGGCGGCGAAGGTCAGGTAGGAGCCGTGGCCGGTGCCGCTCGTGTGCTGGCAGTCGTGGCACTGGCAGTGGTTCATGAAAACCGGTTCGCCGGGGATCTCGTAGCGGATCACGCCGCAGGCGCATCCGCCGGTGTAGGTATCGCTCATGTTCTCTCCTCTGTCGAGGCGATGTTCGCGGTCGCTCGTCAGTGCGGCCCGTTGCTGAAGTTGCCAAGGGCGGGGACGACCTTGCGCCAGCCATCGCTCATGTTCTGGAATGCGGTGTCGTTGATCGGCGTGACGAAGCCCGAATGCACGAGCTTCAGGCGCGTGCCTTCCGCGACTTGGTCAGCGTGAACGTGACGACCGTGTCGAGCCGCGAACCGTAGCCCGTGGTTGCTTTCGTGGCCGCCCTTCCAGGCGTAGACGAGGCGCTCGTTCGGCACGACCTCGAGCACCTCGCAGTGGATGGTGCCGTCCCAGGCGCCGGCCGCCTTGGTCTGGTAGGTGAAGCGCGTGCCCGGCACGGGCGCGAAGCCGCGTGGCTCCATCAGCCAGCGCGCGATCAGCGCGCCGGTGGTGAGGGTCTTCCAGATCGTCTCGGGCGCGTGCGCAAAGACTTCGTCCACCACGATGTCCTGCGTGGCGTATTTCACGGCGGCGTCGTTCATGGGTCGATCTCGTTCAGGAGGGTTCGCAGGTCGGCAAAGCGCTTGCGCCAGAACACGCCGTAGTGGCCCATCCAGTCGGCGAGCGGCGCAAGGCCCTTGGGGTCGGCGCGGTAGAACACGTTGCGGCCCTGCGCGCGGTGCACCACAAGTCCCGCGCGCTTGAGCGAGCCCAGGTGCTGCGAGATCGCGGACTGCGTGACACCGCTGCCCTGGGTGAGCTCCACGACGCTGATTTCGCGCGCGTGTGCGATGCGCTCGAAGACGGCGCGCCGCGTGGGGTCGGCGAGCGTGCGCATGACGGTGTCGAGATGGGCGGTCTGCATCATGAACGTTACATTAGTCAATACTAATTGATTAGTCAATGCTAATCTATTTTGATATTTCTGATGCCTTTTCTCGGGCCATGTTCGTGGTGACGCCGTAGGGTGGGTAAGGATGATGGTCCGTTCGCGCTGGGGCATCGAGCCTCGAACGGCAGCCCCGCGATGTGCTCCGCGCCGATTCAGTCGGGCGAAGATTGGTCCGGCACGGACTAGTCCGCCGCGCCAGCCGGCTTCTTGCGCGTCGACTTGATTGCGATGAACTGCGGCTCTTCCTCATCGAGGCGCAGCGCGATCAGCTCGCCGCCCCAGACGCAGCCGCCGTCGATGCCGTAGACGCCCATGCCCTGGAATCGGCCGAGCGTGGACCAGTGCCCGCAGACGAGGCGCATCTGCGGCTGCACGCGGCCCGGTACTTCGAACCACGGATACAGGCCGGCCTTCTGCGTGCCGGGCGCGCCTTTTTCGCCGTAGGCGATGCGGCCGCGCACGTCGCAGAAGCGCAGGCGCGTCATCACGTTGATCGTCGCGCGCAGGCGGTCGATGCCGCGCAGGCGCGGTGTCCACTGGTCGGGCTTGTTGCCGAACATCGCGAGCAGCAGCCGATGCGCGCCTTCGCCCGCGAGGCGTTGCTCGACCTCGTGCGCGGCACGCTGGGCGCGATCGATCGTCCACGTCGGCGCGAAGCCGGCATGCACGAGCGCGAAATTGAGCGCGGCGTCGACGTGCAGCAATGGCCGCGTGCGCAGCCAGCGCGAGCAGCGGCTCGTGATCGTGCGCGAACAGCACTTCGCGCAGTTCGGGATTCGTCTTCGCCTGCGCGGATTCTTCGCGCTCGGCGACCGCGAGCAGCGACAGATCGTGATTGCCGAGCACGCAGATCGCACTCGCGCCGAACGAATGCACGAGGCGCAGCACGGCGAGCGACTGGCCGCCGCGATTGACGAGGTCGCCGCAGAACCAGAGCTTGTCGCGCGCGGAATCGAAGCGCAGTTTTTCGAGCAGGCGCGCGAGTTCGTCGTAGCATCCCTGCACGTCGCCGATCGCGTAGGTGGCCATCAGGGCGCCGTCGCCATCAGAGCGGGGTCATCGCAGCGCAGAGCGCCATCGGTGAAGCCATCGATGCGTCTCATCCGCATCCATCAGTGGACGGTGCGCGGAATCGAGAGCGTGAATTGCGGAATCGTCGCGTCGAAGCGGCGGCCGTCGTCGGCGAGCATGTGGTAGCTGCCGCGCATCGTGCCGACCGAGCGTCTCGAGCACCGCGCCCGAGGTGTACTGGAAATCGTCGCCGGGCCGCAGCCAGGGCTGTCTCGCCGACGACGCCGTCGCCGCGCACTTCCTGCACCTTGCCGTTGGCGTCGGTGATGATCCAGTGGCGCGAGATCAGGCGCGCGGGCACGGCGCCGACGTTGTCGATCTTGATCGTGTACGAGAACGCGAAACGGTTGTCGTCGGGCGCAGACTGGTCTTGCAGGAACTGCGTCTGCACGGCGACGGTGATCGAATAGCGGTCTTGCTCGGTCATGCAGGGATTTTGCGCAGCGCGGGCGGCGGAAGCAAGCATCTCGTTGACCTTCCGCTGCGGCCACCTGCACAAAGATCGGAAAGCCCTGGCAACAGGGCCCTGACGGCGGACGATGCGAAATGCGACGGCCCGACTCGCTAACGTGCCTGGCCAGCCGCCGCGTCGAGATGCCGCGCGAGCGCGACGAATTCCGCGGGCGCGAGCTGCTCGGCGCGCGCGCGCGGGTCGATGCCGGCGGCGGCGATCTGGCCCGCGATCGGCGACCGTGGACAGCGCGTTCGACAGCGTCTTGCGCCGTTGACCGAACGCGGCGCGCACGACGCGTTCGATCGTCGCGAAGGCGGCGCCAGAAAACCCGCGGCGTGCAGCTGCGACGGCGTGAATGGAACGAGCCGCACGACCGCGGAATCGACCTTCGGCGGCGGCCGGAACGCGCCCGGCGGCACGCCGAACAGCGGTTCGACCGAACAGCGCAGCTGCAGCATCACGCTGAGGCGGCCGTAGGTCTTGCTGCCGGGGCCGCGCCGCCATGCGGTCGACGACTTCCTTCTGCAGCATGAAGTGCATGTCCTCGATCGCGGCCGCGTGGTCGAGGCAGTGGAACAGGATCGGCGTGGAGATGTTGTACGGCAGGTTGCCGACGAGGCGCAGCACGCCGCCTTCGGCGAGCGCGCCGAAATCCACGCTCAGCACGTCGCGGTGCACGATCGTGAGTTCGCCGACGCCGGCCGCGCGCGCGCGCAGCGGCTCGATCAGGTCGCGATCGAGTTCGATCGTCGTGAGCGTTGCCGGCAGCCGCAGCAGCGGGAAGGTCAGTGCGCCTTCGCCGGGTCCGATTTCGACGATGCGGTCGCCCGCGCGCGGCGAAACCGCCTCGACGATGCGGCGAAGTATATTTTTGTCGTGCAGGAAGTGCTGGCCGAAGCGCTTCTTCGTGACGTGCGCGCCGGTCGCGGGGTGCGGGAAGTTCATCGCCTCATTGTCTCGCAAAAAAAAGGGGTCAGGTTCATTTTCCACTCGTTGTACCTGGCGCGAGGACGCGGCACGCCGCCACGGAAAATCAACCTGACCCCGTTTCTGCGTTTCTAGGAACCCGGCCGCAAGCTTCGCGGGGTCGTACATCGGCGACGACGCCTCGAGTTCCTCGAGCAGCCAGGTGCGGAACAGCTGCAGCGCGGGCTTGCGCGCATGCTGCGGCGGATAGACGAGGTAGCAGGTCATCGGCGACGGGATGCGCAACGCGAACGGCGCGATGAGCACGCCGCGCGCGCAGCTTGAGCACGGTCAGCGATCCGCGCGCGAGCACGACGCCCTGGCCCTGGATCGCCGCCTGCAAGGCAAGCTCGGAATCGTTGAACACGGGCCCGCTGCGCGGCTCGGTGATGTCGAGCCCCGCGGCCGCGAACCACGGCGCCCAGGGCTGCTGGCGGATGCGCAGCAGCGGCACGCGCGCGAGGTCGGCGGGCGTCTTGATGCGCGCGCTGCGGCGCAGGGCAGGGCTCATCGTCGGGAAGAGTTCGTCGTCGAACAGCTTTTCGCTGGTCATGCCCTCGTAGTTGCCAGCGCCGTAGCGGATCGCGACGTCGACGCCGTCGTTGCGGAAATTCGCGACCGCCGACGTGCTTTCGAGACGCAGCTCGATCGCGGGGTGGCGCTCGAGGAAACTGCCGAGCCGCGAAACGAGCCACGCGGCCGCGAACGACGGCAGCACGCTGACCGTGAGCAGGTTCGCGTTGTCCAGCCCGCGCACGCGCTCGACCGCCGCTCCAAGCATGTCGAGCGCGTTGCGCACGTCCTGGGCGAGCGCGATGCCACTTTCGGTCGCGCGCATCTGCCGGCCGACACGCTCGAACAGACGCAGTCCGAGAGCGTCCTCGAGCGCGTGAATCTGGTGGCTCACCGCGCTGTGCGTGAGGCTGAGCTCGCCCGCGGCGCGTGAATAGTTCTGATGCCGTACCGCGGCCTCGAGCACGCGCAGCGAACGCAATGGAGGTAGCCGGTGCCAGGGGTCCATCGAAGGCTCCAAGTGTGAGCTGAATTCACAGGTCGGAGGAAAAAATAGCGTTTTTGCGCGCTTTGCGCCAGCGCTACACTGCGCGCCTCCTCAAATATCGTCGCGGCAATCGCACGCGCAAGGTTTGTAGCAAATGAATACCACGGTCCTTATCCGCCTGCTCCTGCTCGGCATGATCTGGGGCGCGTCGTTCCTGTTCCAGCGCATCGCGGTGCCGGTTGTCGGCGCCGGCGCGACGGCGGGGGCGCGCATGGTCTTCGCGGCGTTGACGATGGCGCTCGTGCTCGTCGTCATGCGCAAGCCGCTGCAGTGGCGTCGACGCTGGAAGGACTACGTGCTGATCGGCACGATCGTCTCGACCGTGCCGTTCCTGTGCTTCGCGTTCGGCGCGTACGTGCTGCCCGCAGGCTATCTCGCCGTCGTCAACGCGACGACGCCGATGTTCACGGTGCTGCTCGCCGGCATGGCGGGACAGCAGCCGTCCACGTCGAAATGGCTGGGCGTCGTGTTCGGATTCTTCGGCGTCTTCACGCTCGCCCGCTTCGGCGCGATCGGGCTGAACCTGCAAAGCGTGGCCGCGTTCTCGGCGGTGCTGCTCGCCGCCTTCTGCTATGCGTTCAGTGCGCGCGCGATCCAGAAACGTTTCGCCGATGCCGATCCGCTCGTCGTCGCCAGCGGCAATCTGATCGGCGGCACGCTGCCGCTGCTGCCGTTCGCGGTGTGGTCTCTGCCGGCGCAGGTGCCGTCGCTCGGCGTGATCGGCGCGCTCGTCGCGCTCGGCGTCGTCTGCACGGCGTTCGCGTATGCGCTGCACTTCCAGAACATCCGCGAAGCGGGCAGCGAGCGTGCGGTGACCGTCACGCTGTTCGTCCCGATCTTCGCGCAGCTCTGGGGCGCGTTGTTCCTCGGCGAGCACGTGACGTGGGCGAGTGCCATAGGCTCTGCGCTCGTGCTGTTCGCCGTCGCGCTGATCTTCGAGCTGCTGCCGGGCTTCAAGCGCAAGGTGCCCGTGGTGGTGAAGATGCTACCGCGCGAGTGCAGCTGATGCGCCTTAGCGACATTCCGTTCGGCATCTGCGACTGGTCGGAAGTGGAACCCAGCGAACACGCCGGAGAGCCGGGGACGGCTCTTTGGCGTACCCGTCAGTTCGGCGAAGTGCGCGTGCGCATGGTCGAATACTCGGCCGGGTACCGGGCTGACCACTGGTGCAGCAAAGGGCATATCCTGCTGTGCCTCGACGGCGAACTGCACACCGAACTTGCCGACGGCCGGCACTTCGTCCTCAAGCCCGGCATGAGCTATCACGTGGCGGACGCGGCCGAGCCGCATCGGTCGTCCGCGCCGTCCGGTGCGAGACTCTTCATCGTCGACTGATCATCATCGATTGGTCGTCGTCGAAAGAAAAAAGGAAAAACTTCGTCATGCCGACCACAACGACGTTGCTTGCCTTCGCTGCGGTCTGTCTCGGCTTCGTGCTGTCGCCGGGGCCGAACATGATGTACATCGTCTCGCGCTCGGTCTGCCAGGGTCCGCTGGCCGGACTGATCTCGCTCGGCGGCATCGCGTGCGCCTTCGTCATCTACATGATCTGCGCGGCGCTCGGCATCAGTGCATTGTTGCTGACGGTGCCGTACGCCTACGACGCGCTGCGACTGGCCGGCGCCGCGTACCTCGCGTATCTCGCGTGGAAGACGCTCAAGCCGGGCGGGCGGGCGCCGTTCGAGGTGCGCGAACTGCCGCGCGACACGCCGCGGCGCCTGTTCGCGATGGGCTTCCTGACCAACCTGCTCAATCCGAAGGCGGCGGTGCTGTATCTGTCGTTGCTGCCGCAATTCATCCGGCCCGAGGACAGCGTCTTGCTGCAATCATTCGTGCTGTGCCTCGTCCAGTTCACGATCAGCATGACCGTCAACGCGATGATCGCGCTCGGTGCAGGATCGATCGCGGGTTTTCTCGGCACACGGCCGAGCTGGCTTGCTGCACAGCGCTGGCTCATGGGCGGCGTGTTGTCGCTGCTGGCGCTGCGCATGGCCACGGAGTCGCGGCGATGAGCATGCAGACGATCGGCATGATCGGCGGCATGAGCTGGGAGTCGACGGCCGTCTACTACCGTTCGCTCAACGAACTGGTCAAGGAAAGGCTCGGCGGTCTGCACTCGGCGAAGGTGGTCCTGTACAGCGTCGACTTCCATGAGGTCGAGCGCATGCAGATGGCCGCCGACTGGGACGCGGCCGGAAAACTGCTCGCGATCGCCGCGCGCGCGCTCGAACTCGCCGGCGCCGATTTCATCGTGCTCGCGACGAACACGATGCACAAGGTCGCGGACGCGATCGAATCGGCGGTCGCGATTCCGCTGCTGCACATCGCCGATGCCGCGGGCGAGGCGATTCGCGCGGGTGGCCACGCGCGCGTCGGTTTGCTCGGCACGCGCTTCGTCATGGAAGAGGCGTTCTACCGCGAGCGCCTGCACGAACGCTTCGGCATCGACGTCATCGTGCCGCCGCCTGCCGACCGCGAGCTGGTGCATCGCGTGATCTACGACGAGCTTTGCGTCGGCAATATACGCGACGAGTCGCGCGCGCAGTATCGGCGGATCATCGCAGGCCTCGTCGAGCAGGGCGCACAGGCCGTCGTGCTCGGCTGCACCGAGATCGCTTTGCTCGTCGGCGCGGCAGATGCGTCGGTGCCGCTGTTCGACACGGCCGCGATTCATGTCCACGCCGCGGTGGCGCGCGCGCTCGCGGCGCGCGAGGATGCCGAAGACGCGGCGCGCTAGACGATCAGCTCGAGTGCGAGCCGCGTGGCGGCAATGAGGCTGGCCGGATCCGCGCGCCCTGTACCCGCGAGATCGAGCGCGGTGCCATGGTCGACCGACGTGCGCACATAGGGCAGGCCGAGGGTCACGTTGACCGAGTCGCCGAAGCCAAGCGCCTTGAGCACGGGCAGCCCCTGGTCGTGGTACATCGCGAGATAGGCGTCGTACTTCGCGCGCAGCGTCGGCACGAACGCGGTGTCGGCCGACAGCGGTCCGTCGGCATCGATGCCGTCGGCGCGCGCGCTGCGTACCGCCGGCGCGATCGTGTCGATTTCCTCGCGGCCGAGATGGCCGCCTTCGCCGGCGTGCGGATTGAGTCCGAGTACGCAGATCCGCGGCTGCGCGATGCGGAAGCGCTGCTGCAGGTCGCGATGAATGATCTGCAGCGCGCGCACGAGCGTCGCCTGCGTGATTGCCGCAGGGCACCGACGCGAGCGGCAGGTGCGTCGTCGCCAGGGCCACGCGCAGCCCCGGCGCGGCTGGTCCCTCGCCCTTTGCCTTCTGCCGCTCGCCGGAGAACGGCAGCGGCGCGTTTTCACGGGTGTCGGGCGCGACGAGCAGCATGACGACGTCGCGATGCGCGCGCTCGGCGAGGAATTCGGTGTGCCCGCTGAAGGCGAAGCCGGCGTCCATCAGGATGCTTTTCTGCACCGGGCGCGGTGACGAGCGCGTCGAACTCGGAGGAGCGGCAGCCGTCGGATGCGCGCGCCAGCGTGTCGATCACATAGCTCGCGTTGCGCACGTCGAGCCGTCCGGGTGTCGCCGGCGTGCGCAGTGGCACGTGCAGGCAGCGCAGCGTATTGGCCGGGCGCGTCGCGATGCGGCTTTCGTCGTAGGGAATGATGTCGAGCGCGATGCCGCGCGCGGCGGCCGCGCTGCGCAGCAGATCCGCGTCGGCGATCGCGACGAGGTCGGCGGCGATGCCGGTCGCGGCCAACGCCGCGACCAGCTCAGGTCCGACACCGGCGGGTTCACCAGCGGTGACGGCAATGCGCGGCAACGATGCGGCCACGCGCGCTGCGGTCACTGGGCGGTCGCGGGCTTGTTCTCGGCGCCCGGGAGCCGGATTTCGATGAAGGCATCCGAGCGCACCGAGCGCAGGAAATTCTCGTATTCGTCGTCGGACTTGCGCGTGCGCAGGATCTCGCGCGCCTGTTCACGCTTGAGCTGGTCGGTGCGATCGGCGTCGCGCTTGCCGAGCAGCTGCAGGATGTGCCAGCCGACATCGGTCTGGAACGGCGGCGAGACTTCGTTGTCCTTCATCTTCGCGAGCACTTCGGCGACCTTCGGGCCGTACTGATCGATCACGAACCAGCCCATCTCGCCGCCGAGGTTCGCGGTCGGCGCGTCGTTCGAGTACTGCTTGGCGAGCGCGGTAAAGTCTTCGTGGCCGTCTACGATGCGGCGACGGATATCGTTGATCTTGCGCTGCGCATCGTCGCTCGACACGAGTTCGGTCGTCGCGATCTCGATGTGGCGCCCGTGGTATTCGGTCACGAGCTGCTTGCCGGCGTTGTTGCGCTTCTCGACGACCTTGACGATATGGAAACCGTTCGGCGCGCGCATCACCTGCGACACCTGACCGGGCTGCATCGTTCGGCGAGATCGGCGAACGCCTGCGGGACGTCGTCCATGCGACGCCAGCCGAGGTCGCCGCCGTCGAGCGCGTCCTGCGCGTTCGAGAAGCGGATCGCGGCCGCGGCGAAGTCCATGCCGCCGTCGATCTGCTTCTTCACGTTGTCGGCCTTGACGCGCGATTCTTCAATCTGCGCGGCGCTTGCATTGTCGGGCACGCCGATCAGGATGTGCGCGAGATGGATTTCGCCGGTCTTGACGCTGTTGCTGGCGATCAGCGAATCGATTTCGGCGTCGGTGACCTGCGGTGCGCCCGCCATGACGCGCTGGCGCAGGTGGTCGACCATGAGCTGCTCGCGCAGCGTCTTGCGGAATTCGTCGTAATCGACGCCGTCGTGCTGCAGCGATGCGCGCAGCTGGCCGACATCGACGTGGTTCTGCTCGGCGATGCGCTGGATCGTCTGGTCGACGTCGTTGTCGGTGACGCGGATGCCGGTCGACTGCGCGCGCTGCACCTGCAGTCGCACCATGATCAGGCGGTCGAGCACCTGACGCTCGAGCACTTCGCGCGGCGGCAGCTGCTGCGGGTTGCTGCGGTACTGCGTGAGGATCTGCTGCACGGTGGCGTCGAGCTCGCTCTGCAGGATCACGTCGTCTTCGGCGATCGCGACGATGCGGTCGAGCGGTGCCGTGGCAACGATCTGCGCCTGCGCGCCGGACTGGGCGGCGAACACGCCGAACAGGGCGAGGGCGAGGAAGACAAGTCTGTTCATCGAAAAAATCCAGGGTCGATCAAAAGGGGTGTGGCCGGGCGGGTTCTGGGCGTCACGTTCGCAGACGCGAGCCCGGCTCGGATCCCGGCCAAAAAGCGGCGGATCCGGCGTTTCCGCGGGCATTATTGATAGCCAAGCATAGCACGGCGCAGGAAGTTCTCGGTGCGCTGGCCGCTCGACCCGATACCTTTGAACTCGATCTCGAAGAACAGGACATTGGAGGGTTTCGCATCGACGATCGTGTTGTTGATACCGTAGGTCACGTTGTTGATGAAGCGGCGTTCGACGAGGCGCGCGGCGATGCAGCAGCTGTCGTATTGCACACCCCCGAAAGCCTCGAGCAGACGGCTGTCCTGCAGGGAATAGTAATAACGTGCGACGAAGCTCCAGCGATCGCCCAGCGGCACGAGGGCCGTGCTGTCGATCTGCTCGAGGAAGCCGCGGCGGAAACGATAGGAGACGTTAACTACACCTTCCCTGCCAAACCGGTGCTGAATGCCGATCGCCGACAGGTCGGTGTGCTGGTTGGTCTCGAAGTACTTGCCGGTCAGCGGATCCTGCGTCTGCGGGTGCGGATTCCACTGCTGTTCCCAGGTCAGGTCCCAGTTCTTGCCGAGGCGCAGCGCCAGTTGGGCGACGATGTCCTTGCCGGTCAGGTTGAGATCCGGATAGCCCGGGAGCTGCACCTTGACCGTGTCGAAATAGCGGATCTGGCCGATGCCGCCGCTGAGGATCTGGTCGCCGCTGTCGGCATCGAGGATGCGCGACGTCAGTGCGATGCTGAGGTTGTTCGCATTGACCTGGCGATCGCCGCCGACGTACGCGTTCGAGCGGAACAGGCTCGGGAAGTCGAAAGTCGGCAGCGACGTGTCGAAGGATGGCAGGTTGTCCTGGTTGCGGTACGGCACATACAGGTAGTACAGCCGCGGTTCGAGCGTCTGCGTGAGTTCGCTGTCGAACAGCTTCAGATCGCGCTCGAAGATCAGCCCCGAGTCGACGCTGAAGATCGGCAGCGTGCGCGAGGGCGAGGTCTTGTTGATCAGCGGATTGTTGGCGAAGTAGAAGTCGCTGAGGTCGTAGCCGGTGTAGCGCAGGCCGAGCTCGGGGCGCAGGAAGTAGCCCGCGCTTTCGATCGGATAGGCGACGTGCGGATGCAGGTCGAGGCGCTGGCCCGTGATCGAGTACGGACGGTCGAAGTTGGCGTATTCGGATTCGAAGCCGAATTCGAACCCGCCGACGCGCTTGAACGCGCTGAATGTCGCGTGCGGCAGGCGCGAGTACGGCTTGAACACGGCCGGATTCGTGCACTGTGACAGCGGTACGCCCGGGGTGCCGCAGTACGGCTCGAGTCCGGGATCGGTCACCTGCCAGGTGTCGCCGCCGACGCTCATCGTCCACCAGTCGCCATGGCCGTTGACGTAGGCATTCGATTGCAGAAGGCTGACCGCGGTCGTCAGGAAGCTGTCGCCGAAATCCTGCAGGTAGCGGTTGTCGGACACTTCGTGGATGTCGGCCGTCGCGCCCCAGTTCTGCGAGAACTGGGCCCAGTCCTGCAGGCGCAGGTAGCCGCGATTCGTCTCGGTGCTCTGGTCGTCGTGCGGCAACCAGCTGAAATCGACCAGCAGGCGGTCCCAGGTCGACAGATAGCGAAATTCGCCTGCGAGCATCGTGCCGCGGTCGGTGTATTCGATCGGCTTCAGCGTCGCGTCGTAGTTCGGCGCCAGGTCAAAATAGTAGGGGATACCGATCTTGAAACCGCGCCGGCTGCTGTAGCCGAGACTCGGCGCGAGGAAGCCGGAATGGCGCTCGTCGTCGATCGGCCAGGACATGTACGGCAGCCAGAAAAACGGCACGCCTTGGTAGGCGAGTGTGACGCCGTGGCCAGAGCCTTCGTTCTTCACGCGATCGATTTCGATGTCGCTGGCGCGCATCTCCCACTGGCGATCGCTCGGATCGCACGTCGAATACGTGGCCTGGCTCAGCTTGGAGTGGTCGGGGTCGGTCTGGTTCGCGCTCGCCGCGACGCCATTGCCGCGCTGATCGAGCATCTGGTAGCGCACGGTGTCGAGATAGGTCACGCTCGGCGTCGTCGTGCCGTGCGCGCGCTCTGCCGCCATCAGCGTGCCCGCATCCTGGTAGCGCACGTGCCCGTTCGCGACGTAGTCGGTCGTCTCGGTTTCGTAGGTGATGAAATCCGACTTCAGCAGCGCATCGAGGCGCTGAATCTGCGCGTCGCCCTCGAGCTGCGCGTGCGTGCGGTCGGTCCAGGTGACCTTGAGCGCGTCGGCCGTCGTCTGCGCCTTCGAACGGTCGCCTGCGGGCGGCAGGCCCGCCGTGAAGAAGTCGAGCAGGTCGTTGCGCTTGCACTTCGCGTACGGGTTGGCCGGCTTGGCGCAGTGAAGAACGCCGACCGGGCAGGCCGGCGCGACCAGGGCGTCGGTGACGACCGCGGTTTGCGCCGGGACCGACTCGGCCAGTGCGAGAGACAGCAGCAGCGGCAGGAGACGCAAGGAAAAATGCAAGAGCGGTCTAGCGTGAGTCGGCAATGGCTGCACGTCGAAGTCGCAAGCAAACGTAAGGGCGGCAAGCTTGCCCGAAACGCCCGGTAGGGGCAATCCGAGCGCGCCGGCCGTTCATGTCGTGGTGCGGCCACACGCGGATCGGCCGCGCATTTTCGGCAAACACTGGCGATGTTGGCGCGCCGTGCGTTACGAACGACAAAATCCGGCAGAGCAGCTGCGGGCTGTCCCACCCACGACTCAGCGCTGCGCTGGCTGGCCCGGCAGGCCCATGCCCATCTGCGAGTAGCCCGGCGGCGGTACGACGAATTCGGCATCCGCGATCAGCGTCGACGCGATGTGCAGCGTCGCCCGCCCGCTTTCGGTGGCACCGGCGAAGCAGACGCGCTCGACGACGACGTTGTCGAGCGCAGCGCCGTGGCGCGCTGCAAAGGCGCCAGGCATCGTGCTGTCGCGCCAGCGCGCCATCACGCCTGCCATGCGCGCGATGCGCGCGCTATCCGCGGCGGCGAGCTTGAGGCCCGCGAGCGAGGTCAGGCATTCCTCGCGCACGATTTCGTCGCCGCGCAGATGCTGTCGCCGCGTGCAGGCGATGCCGGCGATGGTCGCGGCTCCGAGATCGCGATCGCTTTCGGGCAACGCGGGCGCGCCGGCCATCGCGCCATATCCCGCTACGCCCGATGCGGCCATGCCGCGCTGCATGCGCTCGCGCTGTTCGGGCGTCATCCTGGCCATTTGCTGCTGCATGAGTTGCTGCATCGCCTGCATGTTTTCCGCGCTCATCCGGGCATGTTCGGGGCACGCCCGCTGGCGGGCGCGCCGGGCGCAGGGGCCGGCCTGCGTGGCGGTCTGCGAACCTGCGGCGGCCGCGCAGTTCACCGGCTGGTCCGGGTTTCGCGTCCGCATTCGCGATGCCCGGGCACAGCGCACGCGCCTGCTCGAACGGATCGACGCCGGTCTGGTTGCGCACCATCTTCCGCACGCTTGCCATGCGATCGGCATTGAACTCCGCGGCGTCCTCGTCGACTTCGAGCTGCATGAACTGATGCTGGCGATGATCGAGCGCGTAGGCGAGCTTCTCGACGCCGTCGTAGACGAAGCTGCCTTCGCGTCCGCCCAGGTTCGCGTCGACGCGCAGCGCCGGGCCCTTCACGCGCATGCGCTCGAAGTCGCCGCGGCAGTCATGGCCGCTCGTCTGGTAGTCGAGCGTCACGTCCGCGTGCGCTATCGCGGCCGCGCCGAGGAACGAGACGAATACGACATTGCGGACATGGCAAATGGGCCCGCGCAGCGATTTCATTGCCGTGTTCCTCCAGTGCGGAACGTCTTTTTGGTGCCCTCGCGGCGTTGCGAGTCCTTCGCGGCATAGTCCGCCACGCACGCGTCCTTGCGCACCATGACGCAGGCAAGGTAGTCGATGATCTCGAGGATCGCGCCGCGCACCGCCTTCGCGTCGGCCTGCGTGTTCATCATGCGGTAGCCCGCGTCGGGCGCGCCCAGGTCGATCTTGGTCTCGCTAGCGTCGGTGTGGCCCTCGACCGTACGCGCGAAGCTCACCTCGCCTGTGCTCGTGTCGACGATGCGCAGGTCGACCGCGAGATAGGCGCCGTGATTCGTCTGCTCTATCTTGGCGTGGCCGAACAGGCCGCCGCCGCTCACCTTCGTCTCGGTGTCGGGCTGGAACGCCGTGACCGTGCCCATGACGAGATACTGCGCGCCCGTGAGCTGCCCGATCTTCGCGCCATCGCCTGGCCTGAGCCGGCCTGACTGGGCGAGATCCTGTTCCTCGAGGACCGCGGCGAGCTTGCGCCGCTCGACCACCGTGAATTCGTTGCGTGCGGCGACCTCGCTCGCGAGCATGTTCGTGACGACGCGGCCGATACCGCCCTGCATCGCCATGGCGCCGGTCTCGTCCTGGAATTTCATGACCGCGAGCACAGGCTTCGCTGCGGCGGCCGCCGCGGACGCTTGCGCCTGCGCTTGAAACGACGCGATCAGCGCAACGAGCAGTGTCACGCAGGTACGACGCATCGGTTCCCCCGGGGAAATCGGCACAAGAGCGGCGATCAGAAGACCGGCGGAACAGTGTACTCGTGCGCCGCCGCAGGCGCTCGTGACGCTAGTCCAGCATCGCTGTGACGTGGGCCACGGTCGACTGCCGCAGCGCCGTCAGGCTGTAGCCACCCTCGAGGCTCGAGACGACTCGGCCCTGCGCGTGCCTGCACGCGATGTCGACGAGTTCACGCGTGATCCAGTCGTAGTCCTCGGCGCCGAGGTTGACGTTCGCGAGCGGATCGAGATAGTGCGCATCGAATCCCGCCGAGATCATCACGAGCTGCGGGCGGAAGCGCTCGACCGCGGGCAGCACGATCGCGCGGCACGCGTCGCGGAACACGGCCGAGTTCGCCGCGGGCGGCAGCGGTGCGTTGACGATGTTGCCGGCGCCGGTTTCCTCGGCTGCGCCGGTGCCCGGATAGAGCGGCATCTGGTGCGTCGAAGCGTAGAGCACGCGGCGGTCGTTCCAGAAGATGTCCTGCGTGCCGTTGCCGTGATGCACGTCGAAATCGACGATCGCCACGCGTGCCAGTCCGCGGCTCAGCGCATGCGCGGCGCCGACCGCGACGTTGTTGAACAGGCAGAAACCCATCGCGGTGTCGCGCGTCGCGTGATGCCCAGGCGGGCGCACGGCGCAGAATGCGCGCGTCGCCTTGCCGTCGATCAATGCGTCGACCGCCGCGCAGACCGCGCCCGCCGCGCGCAACGCGGCCTCGAGCGAAACGGGTGACATGATCGTATCGGCGTCGAGCTGGCAGAAGCCGTCGCTCGGCGCGGCAGCGGTGACGTCTTCGATCATCGCATTCGCGTGCGCACGCGCGAGCTGCGCGCGCGTCGCGCGCGGCGCCTCGACGCGGTCGAGCGTCGCGAAGCGGTCGTGGTCGAGGCTTTCGAGCACCGCGCGCAGGCGCGCCGGGGACTCGGGATGGCCCGGGCCGGGCAGGTGATCGAGACAGGCTGGGTGCGTGTAGAGCAGCATCGATATCGAGGGTGCGGCGAGCGAAAATGCGGGCTGATTTGCGCGATGGAGGTTACGCGATCGGAGTGACTATTTTTTTCGGCGTTCGTGCTGCCAGAGCACTTCGCCGTGGCCCGACTCGCGCGCGAGCACGCGCGCGAGCACGAACAGCAGATCGGACAGGCGGTTGAGATAGCGGATCGCTTCGGGTCGTACGCTTTCGCCGCGCGCCAGCGTGACGACTTCGCGCTCGGCGCGCCGGCATACGGTGCGCGCGACGTGGCAGCTCGCCGCGGCCATGCCGCCGCCTGGCAGGATGAAATCCTTGAGCGCGGGCAGGCCGGCGTTGAATCCGTCGAGCGTCGCTTCGAGCCGCTCGACATCGGCGTCGTGGATCATCGCCATGCCCGGAATGCACAGTTCGCCGCCGAGGTCGAACAGGTCGTGCTGGATCTGGACGAGCGCCTCGCGCACGCCGGCTGGCATTTCCTGCGCGAGGATGACGCCGATCGTACTGTTGAGTTCGTCGACAGTGCCGTAGGCCGACACGCGCGCCGCGTCCTTCGCGACGCGGGCGCCGTCGCCGAGACCGGTCGTACCGTCGTCGCCGGTTTTCGTGTAGATCTTCGAAAGACGATTACCCACGTCGGCAGAACCTCGCGGACGCGCGATCGCGTCGCTCGCTGCTCAGCGTTGAACCGCGTTGCGCGCCGCCGACAGATTGCCGATCTGCGCTGCGAGCGCGTGCAGCGCGACGGCGATGCCGAAGTAGACGCTCTGGCTCGTTAGATAGGTCAGGTACCAGTCGCCGAGATTTTCCGTCCACGCGCCGAGGCTGCGCGGCAGCGGCACGCTGTCGGACAGCCAGTAGAAGCTGCCGTTGGAGATCAGATAGCACAGGTTCACCGCGACGAAGAACGCCAAGACGGCGAGACCGAGTTCGCGCAGTCCGAGGGTGCGATAGTTCTGCGCGAGCCAGGCGCCGCCGTACCACATCGCGAGATAGGCCGGCACGAGGAACCAGTAGGCAGCCGAGACGCAGTAGTGCTGCCAGAACGACATGCCCTGGCTCGAGATCACGAGGTAGTCGATCAGCACCGCCTCGGCGATCAGGACAGGGAACACCCAGCGCCACGCGCCGCTCAGGTAGAAGCCTGCCGCGAAGAACACGACCCAGGACGCGTCGGGCAGCGGCGCGAAATGGTTGATGCGCGTGCCGGCCATGACGAGCGCGAGTACGGCGAAAATCCCGTAGCGCACGAGCGTACCGGAATCCTGATCGGTCGCCTGGGTCGATGGGTTGGTCGTGTTCATCGCAGAAAAATCCTCGGAGGGTGCGGCGATTATACCGGCAATCGCCAAGCGCTCGGGTGTTTGCGTCGGTCTGGACCGCGGCCCCGATGCGACCGGGCACGATGCGACCGGGTATTATGGAAGGCATGAACGAAGTAGACGTGCTCATCGTCGGTGGCGGGCTCGTGGGGACGAGTCTCGCGATCGCCCTGTCCGAATCGAACGTGCGCGAATAAGCGACGAATCGAATGCGCACGGCGCAAAGCTGCGCGTCGCCCTCGTCGAGGGCACCGCACTGCAGGTCGATACGGGCAAGGCCGTCCCGCCGAGTCACGACGAGCGCAACCTCGCGCTCGCGCGCGCAAGCGTCAATGCACTGACCGCGATCGGCGTCTGGCCGCATGTGGCGGCGCGTGCGACCAGGATTCGCGGCGTGCGAGTCAGCCGCAAGGGCGAATTCGGCGTCGCCCGGTTCGACGCGGCCGCGCACGGCGTCGACGCATTCGGCGCGACGTTGCCCGCAAGCGAACTCGGGCGCGGACTGTTCCTGCGCCTGGCCGCGTGCACGGACCTGCTGCGCCATGCGCCGGCGACGCTCGCCTCGCTCGATGTCCAGGCCGATGCCGTCGTCGCGCGCCTGACGACGCCCGCAGGCGAGCAGCAGCTGCGCGCGCGCCTCGTCGTCGGTGCGGACGGCACGCATTCGTTCGTGCGCGGCGCCGCGGGGATCGACGCCGAGGAAATCGACTATGCGCAGACCGCATTCGTCTGCACTGCGGCGCCGCAGCGCGCGATCGACGGCATCGCCTACGAACGCTTCACGGCCACGGGGCCGGTCGCCGTGCTGCCGCTCGCCGACCGGCGCTGCGGCATCGTGCTGACGGTGCCGAGCGCCGATGCCGCGCGCGTCGCTGCGCTGGCCGACGACGACTTCGTCGAACTGCTGCACGAACGCTTCGGCTACCGGCTTGGCCGCTTCTCGCGCCTCGGCCGGCGCGTCTCGTATCCGTTGCGGCGCGTGATGGCGCGGCGCCTCGTCGCGCCGCGCACGGTCGTCGTCGGCAACGCCGCGCAGACGCTGCATCCGATCGCGGCGCAGGGATTCAATCTCGGCTTGCGCGACGCGCTCACGCTCGCCGAGATGCTGGTCGGCGAACGCGGCGACGGCGATCCGGGTGACGCCGGCCTGCTGGCGCGCTATGCCGAGCGGCGTCGCGAGGACCGCGAGGGCACGGCCGCGCTCAGCGACGGCCTCGTGCGCTGGACCGGCAGCGAGGCGCTGCCGCTCAGGATCCTGCGTTCGTTTGGTCTCGTCGCGCTCGATCGCGTCGCGCCGCTGCAGGAGATGTTCGTGCGCCGCGGCATGGGCTTCCGTGGATCGGTGCCGCGCCTTGCGCTGGGCGGCTCCGGCAACCACGACGACGAGGATTTCGCGGGGAATGATGCGGTCCGCGGCGGCATGCGCGGCTCGCGCGGCAGTGCGGGATCGCGCAAATGACGCGGCGGCAGATCCATGACGTCGCGATCGTCGGCGCCGGCATGGTCGGCGCGGCACTCGCGCTCGACCTCGCCGCACGCGGTTTCGACGTCGCGATGATCGAGTCGCGCGCACCGACGCCGTGGCGCGCCGAGGACGACGTCGACCTGCGCGTCGTCGCGCTCGCGCCGTCGTCGCAGGTGCTGCTGGCGAAACTGGATGTATGGCCGGTGATCGAAGCGGCGCGTGCAAGCGCCTACGGGCGCATGCACGTGTGGGACGCGCTCGCGCCCGGCAGCCTCACTTTTGATGCGGCCGACGAAGGCGCCGCGTCGCTCGGCCACATCGTCGAGAACAGGCTGATCCAGTCCGTTCTCTGGCAGGCGATCGAACGCAACGCGGGAATCACGCTGCGCTGCCCCGCGCGCGTGGACGCGACCGAAATCGATGACGGCGAGCGTACCAGGGCGCAGCGCACGCTCGTGCTCGACGACGGCAGCCGGCTCGCGGCGCGCCTCGTCGTCGCGGCCGACGGTGGCGACTCCGCGTTGCGCGAGATGCTCGGCATCGCGACGGACGATCGCGACTATGCGCAGCGTGCGGTCGTCGCGCATGTCACGACCGAGCGCGCCCACGAGGCGACCGCATGGCAGCGGTTCCTGCCGCAGGCGACGCTCGCGTTCCTGCCGCTCGCGGATGGCCGCAGCTCGATCGTCTGGTCTGCTGCCGGACGCCGAGGCGACGCGCGTGCTCGCGCTGAGCGATGCGGCATTCTGCGCGGACCTCGGTGCCGCGTTCGACTTCAGGCTCGGCGCGATCACGGCGACCAGCGCGCGCGCGGCATTTCCGTTGCGCCTGCGCCTCGCGCAACGCTACGTCGCGCCGCGCTTCGCGCTCGTCGGCGACGCCGCGCACGTCGTGCATCCCCTGGCGGGGCAGGGCGTCAATCTCGGCCTGCGCGACGCGGCGCTGCTCGCCGAAGTGCTGGCCGCTGCGCGCGACGACAAGCGCGATATCGCGAGTGCGGACGTGCTGCGCCGCTACGAGCGCCGGCGTCGCAGCGACAACGCGCTGTCGGCGCATGCGTTCGACGCGATCCAGCGCGGCTTCGGCGGCGACTCGATCGCGCTTGCGGCGCTGCGCGGCCTCGGCCTGGCGACGGTCGATCGCATCGCGCCGCTCAAACGACTTTTCGCGCGTCACGCCGCTGGCGTGTAGTTCTGCAGACGTGTAGTTCGTTCCGCCCGATCCTTTCCATCCGCCACGACCACGCCATCACCTCAGGGAGAACCCCAGTGCGCATCATCGTCATCGCATTCCTCATCGTCCTCGGCGTGCTCGGCATCGCCTCGTGGCTCAAGAGCCGGCGCAGCGATTTGAACGGGCCGATCGGCCAGCTCGAAGCCTTTGAAGGCTGGATAGGCATCGCGGGCCTCGTCTGGGGAATCATCCTTCTGTTGCGCTGGCTCGCCGCCTCCAGCGCGGTCGGTCTGTCGCCCGGCGCCTGGCTGATCGCGCTGGTCGTTGCACTCGTGATCACCGCGCTGTCGCTGATCCTCGCGATGAGCCAGTTGCGCGCCCTGTTCGGAGCCAACGATTTCACGAACTCGCTCGCGCGCGTCGCGGACCGCGTGGGCCCGTTCAAGATCGGGCTCGGCTTCGCCTGCCTGATCCTCGCGCTCTATCAATTGCTCGGCATGCTCGGTTTGCTCTGACGCGAATCGCCGCTGTCGGATTCGACCGCGTGCCTACAGCAGCTCGGCGAAGACGGAAGCGGGGCTCAGCTGCGGCCTGTCGTTTTCCGCCAGCGAAGAGAGCAGCGTGAAATCGGCGTACTCGAATCCGGGCCCGACCGAACAGCCGACGAGGGTGTAGACGCCGGTCGAACGGGCTGCCTGCCAGCAGCCCGCGGGAACGACGTGCTGCGGCCTGGACGCGCCACCGAGCGGGCCCAGCATCGCGGTCGCGACGATACCGCCCTCGCCGGGGGCGGTGAGCAGCTCGAGCCCGGCGCCTTCGTACCAGTGCCACGCTTCGTCGGACGTCACCCGGTGCCAGCGGCTGCGCGCGCCTTCGACGAGAAGGAAATAGATGACGGTCAGTGCGGCGCGCGTGCCGCGCGCGTCGGCAGGCGCGACGACGAGCTTCGAGCGGAACGTCTGCGCGAACAGGCCGCCCTCCGGATGCGGTTCGAGATCGAGCAGGCCGATGAGTTCACTCGCGCGCGGATTCATTTCTCGATGCGGTAGTTGACGCCCGCGCGACTCGACAGCGAGCCGCTCTGCATCTCGAAATCGAACAGGTGCGTCAGCTTGTAGCGCACCGTCACGACCTGTCCTGGCTTGAACAGGCCGACGCCATAGCCCAGGTATAAACGTGGAGAAATATACTTGCCGACCGAGAGCGCGGCGCCGCCGACCGCCGTGCTGTCGGCGACGCCGATGTCATCGATGCCCATCTTCGCGCCGATGCTCTTCGCGAGCAGGTCACCGCCCGCCGTGCCGAGCGCGGACGCCGCGTTGCCGACCGCGTTGCCTTCGCTGCCCTTCGCCTGCGACAACGGCTTGCCCGTGACGAGGTAGGAGAGCGCATCCGACTGTTCCATCGCCGGCGACGAGAACACGCTCAGCTGCGGCACGAGCGCGGTGCCGCGCACCTGCAATCCGACCGTGACGTTGTCGTCGGGGAAGGCGCGTGTCGCGCGGATGTCGAGGCTCGGGTTTTCGACGGGCGTGCCCGCGAACATCAGCCGTCCCTGCTCGATCTTGAGATCCTGACCGTAGGCCTTGAAGGTGCCGTTCAACTGCAGTTGCCCTCGCCCGGTAGGCTCGGCGCCGCGCGACTGGTGCACGACGAGCTGGCCGCTCAAGTCGGCATCGAGACCGTAGCCGACGAGATGCACTTCCTTGCCCTGGCGCAGGTCCATCGCAAGCTTCTCGCCCGCGCCGAGCGTGAGCGTGATGTCGACCGTCGCGGGAATCGATGCCGTTGCCTCGGGTGGCGGTTCGTCGATGATGACGACATCCGGCGAGCGCGCCTTCGCGGCGCCGCCGCCGGGCAGCTTGGCGAGATCGATACGCATCTGCGGGATGCCGAGCGTGCCCGTGACGTCGAGTCGGGTCGCGTCGCGTTCGATCTTGAGGTCGGGCGAGATGTGCACGCGCGCGCCCGGTACGTCGGCCGCGAGAAAATCCTCGCCCTTGATCGTGATGCTGACCGGTGCATTCGTCCCCGTGCCGGCGCTGCCCTTGATCGCGAGCTTGCCCTCGGCGGAGGCGATCGAGCCGTCGATGTCGAACGTCACGCCGTCGCGCGATCGCACCGCGATGTTGCCGTCGTGCAGCTTCAGGCCGGCGGCGGGGACCTCGGTGGCGAAGTCGGCCAGCGTGAGCGCGCCGTCGACGACCGGCTGCATGGTGGTGCCGCCGAGCGTGAACTTCGCCTCGACCTTGCCCTTCGTGCCGGACAGCTTCGGCGTCAGCAGATCGACGAACGAGAGGTTGCCGAGATTCGCAGCAATGTTGCCGGACAGCGGCAGCGCGTTCGTCGCGCTTGCACCGATGACGATATGGCCGTCGATGCGGCCGCCGTCGTTGAGGTCACCCGCGATCGTGATCGCGTGCTGCTGCGGCGACAGCGTTGCGTCGATATGGAAGCCCTTGTAGCTCAGCAGCGTCTGCGCGGCGGCATCGGGGTAGGTAAACGTGCCCGACGCCGACGCGATCGTCGCCTGGCCCGTCAGCGCACCGTCTTTGGAGCGCACGATGTCGCCGTTGCCGTTGATCTCGCCTTCGACCGTGAGCGGCGTGTCGGGGCTCGCGAGCCGCGCGATCATCTTCAGCGGCAGGTGCTCGATCGTGAATTTGGCCTGCGTGCCGGCCTTCGCATTCTGGCTCGCCCCCGCGCACAGCGCCGACGCGCCGCTGCGCAGGCAAAGTTCGTCGAGGTGGAGCAGGTCGTCGACGTAGGCGATCGTCGTTGGCTGGGCGAGGCTCCATGTCGGCTGGCCTTGGCTCGCGAGCGCGAGCGACCTGATCGTGCCGCGCCAGTCGCTGCCGCCATTCTTGCGCGGCGTCATCGCGCCGTCGAGCGCCAGGTCGAGCTTGAGCGGCTCGCCGTGTGCAGCAAATTCAACGTGATGCGCTGCCTGCGTGCCCTTCGCATCGAGCGTCACCGTGTCGAACAGATAGCTGCCCTGCGCGAATGCTTTCGCGTCGAGGCGGGCGCTGCCGCTGGGCGCCGACAGGTCGCGCACGTCGAGGTCGAGCACGAAGCTGTCGACATGCGTGTCGCCGCTGATGATCTTCGCGCCGCTGATCTTGCCCGACGCGTCGAGCTTCGGCCACGTGCCGCGCGCGGCGAGATTGCCGTTGATGCTGCCGCTCGCCTTCGGCAGCCAGTCGCCGAGGCTCGCGATCGCGAGTCCGATCTGCACGTCGGTCTGTGTGCCGCCCTTGCCGACGAGGGAGACGTGGCTCTGTCCCGATGCGATCTCGAGCTTGCCGTCGATTTTCAGCGGCGGTGCGAACGACAGATCGGCCGTGCCGGCGAGCTTGCGCTCGCGCAGCGTGCCGGTCGAGGCGCTCGAGCTTGAGCTTGCCCGCGGCGCCTTCCTTTTCCATCGTGCCGCTCGTCGACAGCGCGAAACCGATCGCGCCGGGCCAGTCTTTCGCGACCGTGCTGGGGTCAAGGTTCTCTGCGGTCGCCTTGAGGTCCCAGCCGAGCTTGGGCTTGAGCACGACGTCGCCGGTCGTGTGCAGGACGCCGCGCGTCTTCGCTTTCTGCGACTGCGTCACGTCGAACTGCTGCAGCGTGATCTTGTCGGGCGTGCCGTCGAGCTTGAAATTCACGTCCGCCAGCTGCTGCGGCGGGCCGAGGCTCAAGGCGCCGTGCGCGGCGAACTTCTGCGCGTTGCCGCTCGCCTCCACATGCCCGTGCGTCGCGAGCGCCTGCCCCGCGAGTTCGGCGGGCAGCTCGACCTCCGCCCAGTCGACGGTTGCGTCGCCGCCGACCGGTTTCGCGTCGAGCTGCACCTTCGCGTGCGCGCTGAGCGATCCCGTCGCCTCGGGCGAACGCAGGCGCAGCGTTTCGACGGTGAACGTCTTGTCGTCGTGGACGAACTTGAACGGATCGAGCAGGACGCGGTGCTTGTCGGCGTCGACAGAGCCCGTGAGCGTGCCGCCGCTCCTGTCGCCGCCGCCCTTGAGCGAGAGCGCGAGCGACTTCAGCGATGCACCCTTCGACAGCGTGGCAGGATCGAACGCGGGCACGTCGAGGTCGACGGTCCACGGCAGCGCCTTGTCGGTCGGCGCGATCGTGCCATGCGCGTTCGCGACGAGCGGTTGGGTCAGCGCGAGCACGAAACGCGTCTGCTTGCCGTCGCCGTCCATGCCGACCGTCGCGATGGCGCGCCGGCTCGTGTTGGACTCGTTCTTGTCGGACTCGTCGGCGATGCTCCAGTCGAGGTCGACCTTGCCGCTGCCGCGCAGGTCTGCGTACGAATCGATCGCGGCGACGAGGTCGATCCTGCCGTCCGGCGCACGCAGCGCAAGCTTGCCGACGTGCAGCGCCTTGCTCGTCCAGGTCATGGCGGCGTCGAGAGTGTCGCTTGCGAAGACCGGCTTGCCGTCCTGCACGACGTGCATCGCGCCGACGTGCAGGGCGTCGACCACGATATCGAGCGGCGGGGTCAGCAGCGTCTCGAGCGAAGGCGCTGGCACCGCGGGCATCGCTACCGGCGGCACGGTCGTCAGCGCGACCTCGACGCCCTCGATCCGCGCGTTCTGCACGCGCAAATTGCTATGAATGAGTCCGAAGAACTCGTATTCGATGTGCAGCGACTTGACCTTGACGTCGATGCCGCTCGTGGCGTCGCGATACTCGACGTCATGCAGCTCGAGCGGGCTGATGAGAGTGCCTTTCACCTCTGCGACGAGCAGTTTTCCCGCCAGCGTCGACTTGGCACGCTCGAGCGCGAAGCGCGTGCCCGATTCGGTGCGCAGCAGCCAGAATCCGAGCACGCCGAGCAGCACGAACAGCACGACCAGGAGGACCCCGAGCCGTTTCAGCCATTTTTTCGCGCGTGCGTTCACAGGTCCGGCCCTATGACGAAATGCAGCTGCACGCCGTGCCTGCCCTCGGGGTCGTTGACCGGCACGCCGAGATCGACGCGCAGCGGGCCGACGGGAGAGCGCCAGCGCAGGCCGATGCCGGTGCCGATGTGCGTGCTGAACGCGTTCACCTGGGAGAACGCATCGCCCACGTCGACGAACGTTGCGATACCCCAGTTCCGGTTGAAATAGTATTCGTACTCCGCGCTAGCGATGGCGAGGTACTTGCCGCCGAGGATGAGCGCGTCGCAGTCGAAGGTCGAATTTCTCTTGCAGTTCTCTTGCGCTATCGGCACGAGCGCGGCCGGCAGCGGTGGGCCGATTGTCTGGTAAGCGTAGCCGCGAATCGAGCTGGTGCCGCCCGCGAAGAAGCGCAACTCGGGCGGCAGCGCACTGAAATCGTCGACCGATGTCGCGCCGAGCGAGCCGCGTGCGATGAAGCGTTGATTGTCGCCAATGCCGTGCACCCATTTGGCGTCGCCGCGCACCTGCAGGAACTTCGTGTCGGAGAGCGCCCCCGGCGTGCCGCGCGCGTCGAGCGTGATCGAATAGCCATCGCGCACGAACGTCGGATCGTCCATGCGCTTGCGCTCGAGCGACGCCTCGGGATAGAGCAGCGTCGAACTGTTCTTGAACGTCGCGACGTAGAAGTCGCCGGTCAGCACGTTGATGCCGAGTACGCGCGTGAAGCCCAGCCATTGTTGCGTTTCGTTCGCGACGAGGCGCAGCGTCTTCGATTGCGTCGTTTGCGTGTTCGTATCGGCGTAGATCGCGCCGAGGTTGTAGCTGCGGTCGTTCTCGCCGGGCAGCGGAATCGTGTAGGTGCCAGAGAGGCTCTTCTCACGCTGGGCGAGTAGTGCCTCGATCTTGAGCTTGTGGCCGTGCCCGTTCACCCAGCGTCGCGTGAGCTCCGCCCTTGAGGCCGACGCCGATGTCGGAATCGACGAAGATGCCCGCGGTGTAGATATTGCGCTTCGCCGGCACGAGCGTGACGTTGATCGGGATGATGTCGTCGTGCGCGTGTTCCTTGTCGGCCATGACGTCGACGACACCGAAATAGTCCGCATCGATGAGCTTCTGCTGCAGGCGCAGCAGCTTGCCCTGGTCGTAGAAATCGCCCGAATGAAAGGGGATGTAGCGGTCGAGGAATCCGTCGTCGAGCTGGCTGCCCTTGAACACGACCTCGCCGAAGCGGTAGCGCGTTCCGGTCTGCCATTTGAGCGTGACCGTCGCTCGGCTGTCGCTGCGCGATATCTCGACGCGGTGTTCCGTGTTCACGGCATCGAGATAGCCGCTCGCGTAGAGCGCCGACTGCACCGCGGCCTTGCTCTTGTCATAGGTCGTGCTGTCGAACGGCTGGCCGCTCTTCGGCGTGAACGCGGCGATGGCGGCGGCGACCGGCTTTTCGTCGCGTGCAGGCTCGGGCAGGTCGAGCGTGAATTCGCTGACGCGAATGGGCTCCCCGGGGTGCACGTGGATGACGGCGGTCCAGCCCTGCGGGGTTTCCTTGAGTTCGCCGTCGGTCTTCGCGTTGTAGTAGCCGTAGCCCTCGAGCGCCTTGACGATCTGTTCGGACGCGTTTGCTGTAGAGGCGACGGACCTGCGCCGCGCTGACGTCTTTCTTCTCGTATTGGGTGATCTCGGCGGCAGCGGCGAGCGCGCTCTTCATCGGATCGTCGACGCCGTCCAGTCTGCGTCGTCAGCACGCTGGCGGGCGCGATCGAGGGCAGCAGAACGAGCAGCAGTCCGACCCGCGCGAGCAGCGTCGGGATGCCGCACATTCTTGCGCGCGTCCTCGCATCCATAACCGTTTTATAACATGGCGATCCGGGACCGCGGGTTAGGGACTCGTAAAATGCCGACGGGGATCGACGCAGGCCAGACCGCGTTTCGCTGCCGCGCGTGTCAGCCCGTCGTCTCGCCAGCGCGTCCCGCGACGGTCGCGCCGATCAGGGCGGCGAAGTACGGAATGGCCTGCGCCGCGAGTATCGCGATCCAGAGCTTGCCTTCGCGATAGTCGGTCAGGTGCAGCGTGCCGGGCAATTCGTGCGTGCCCGGTGAGCCAGTGATCGAGCAGACCGGGCAGGTTGAGCATGCCGGCGATCGCGAGCACGATCGCGATGAACATCAGCAGTTCTTCGGTGACCGCGGTGAACGGGTTCGGCTTCTTCGACAGGCGCCGGCTCTTCGCGGTGCGCACGAACTCGCCCTTCTTCTTCCACAGGCCGAGATAGATGCCGCGCGCGATGGCATGACTGAGGCCCATGCTCGCGATCGACGCCATCAGCGTGTCCTTCCAGCCACACGGGACACGGACGCGGTATAGAATTATGCCGAATGGCCGCCTTGAACACGAAGAATCCGAGAATCGGGTAGATGAAGAGGTCGAGCGGCAGCGCGAAATAGTGCGGCATACCGATCATGCCCGCGGTCCACATCAGCGCGAGCATCGTGAACGCGAGATGCAGCGCGTCGGCGAACCACGAGAACCAGCCGGTGAGGAAGTGGAAGCGCTGGCCGCCCGTGAGCGGACCCTTGCGCGTCATCCAGCCCCAGCGGCCCTTGAGGATCTGCATCGCGCCGAACGCCCAGCGATAGCGCTGCGACTTGTACGCGGTGAAATCGGCCGGCGTGAGGCCGCGGCCCATGACCTCGTCGACGTAGACCAGGTCGTAGCCCGCGTGCATGAGGCGCAGGCCGAGCTCGGCGTCCTCGCAGATCGTCCATTCGGACCATTGCGCCGGTCGACTGCAGCAGGTCCTTGCGCACCATCGTCATCGTGCCGTGCTGGATGATCGCGTTGCGCTCGTTGCGATGGTGCATGCCGATGCGGAAGAAGCCGTCGTACTCCCAGTTCGTCATGCGCCGGAACGCGTTGTGCTCCCAGTCGCGATGCGCCTGCGGGCACTGCACGACGGCGACCTTCGGGTCGAGGAAATAGCCGGTGAGCGCCTTGAGCCAGTCCGCGCGCACGGCGTAGTCGGCATCGACGACGGCGACGACTTCGGCGCGCGCGATCGGTTTGCGTCAGGCCGAAGTTGAGCGCGCCGGCCTTGAACCCGGGCCACGGATTGAGATGGAAGAAGCGGAACCTCGGGCCGAGCTTTGCGCAATGCGCCTCGACCGGCTGCCAGACTTCCTCGTTCTTCGTGTTGTTGTCGATCACGAGCACTTCGAAGTTCTCGTAGTCGAGCGCGGCGAGCGAGTCGAGCGTGAGGATCACCATCTCGGGCGGCTCGTTGCAGCAGGCGAGGTGGATCGACACGAACGGCTGCTTCTCGCCGGGTTCGGGCGTCAGCAGGCCGAACTCGCGCACCCAGAACTTGCGCCAGACGACTTCGGTGAATTCGAAGCCGTTGATCAGCAGGATCAAGATGATCGCCAACTGTGCCGGGAACAGGATCACGAGCATCGTCCAGTCGAACGTGCTCGAGGTAGAACGCAAGCGGCAATGTCGCCGACCACACGAGCAACGATGCCGACAGCTGGATCAGCACGCAGAAGAAGAGGATGCCCATCCAGCGGAAGCGCATGAAATGGCGCGCGAAGAAGAACATCGGCAGCAATGCGATCAGCGCAGGCGATCAGCGCCTTGGCTCGGCCAGGAAGGATCCTGGGTCACCGGTCCCGTGAACGAGAACTTCGGCTGGCGATCTGCGCCGTAGACGCCCCAGTACGCACCGACGCGACCTTCGATGCCTTCCTTCCAGGGTTGATCGAACGCTTCCTCGAGGTAGTAATCGATCTTGCGCCAGTTCGCTTCCTTGACGAACTGGCGCATGAACTGGGCCTCGTCTTCCAGCGAAGGCGTGGCCACGCTGATGCGATCGCCCGCCGACGGCCAGCCGACTTCGCCGATCACGATGTGCTTGTTGGGAAACTCGCTCTGCAGCTCGTAGTAATTCTTGAGGACATCCGATGCCGACGGCGTCCTTGCGGCGCGAATTTTTCCCAGTAGGGCAGCAGGTGGATCGTCACGAAATCGACGTGGTCGGCCAGCTGCGGATATTTGCGCCACACCCAATACGGCTCGGCGGTCGACACCGGCACCTTGACCTGGGCGCGCACGCGGTCGATGTAGGCAATCAGCGCATCGACGCTCATGTCGCCGCGCAGCAGCGTCTCGTTGCCGACCATGACGCGATCGACGTTGTCGTAGCGCCGGGTGGAATCGATCAGCGCGGTGATCTCGTCCTCGTTGCGCTGCAGACGGTGATCGAGATAGACGCCACCGAGCACCTTGATGCCGTATTTGCGCGGCGATCGCCGGAATGGACGGGATTTTCGAGCGACGAATACGTGCGGATGTGGTTCGTGCGCGTCGACAGCAGCTTCATGTCGGCGTCGACGTCATCGACGGTCGGAAAGATCTCGCGCAGCGGACTCTGAAAACGCAGGTAGGGAACGTAGGCGAAGCCCGCCGATCTTGCCGTCCCACTCGGGCACCTGCACCGGCCGGTTCAGCCAGGCCCACAGCGCGACGTTCGCGGCAGCGATCAGGAGGGTAATGAATAGCGCGCGCCAGAACGAAAGAACGGACGCGGATCTTGCAGTGAGCGTCAAATCGAAACCTCGGGGTCAGACCGCTGCTGGCGGGCCGAAATGATCGTGCAGGATAGCCCATGCGCGGGCGACGATAAATGCACGCGGCGCCGGCTGTCGCGCGAAGGTTTGCCGGCGTGCCGACAATACGCGCCCGGGACCGGCGATTCAGACGCGCTTCCGGCGATTCCTGAACCAGTTGAACAGGATCGGGATGAGCGCGAGCAGTCCCATGCCGAGCAGAGGCGCGATGACCGCCGGGTCGTGCATCAGGCTCAGGTTGATCTCGCCTTGTCCGCCGATGTTTTTCGCCAGTCCGTCGCCGAGAAAGGTCTCGACGCCCGTCATCGCGAGGCCGCCGAGCGCCGTCGCGGTGACGAACAGCCACAACGGACAGCGCAGCCAGGCGAGCGCCACGGTAATGCCACCGAACGGAAAGAACGGCACGAGGCGCAGGAAGAATGTGTAGCTGACGGGATGCGCGAGATAGCCGCCACGCAGGCGGGAGACGAGTCCGGGCGCGCTCGCATGGGTGTGATCGCCGAACGCGTGGCGACCAGCGAAGAACAGCACCAGCGCGCCCAGGGTCACGCCCGTGATGCTGAGTGGAACGCCCCAGAGGACGCCGAACAGCATGCCGCCTGCCATGATCATCAGGGCGCCGAGTCCCGGTATGCCGATCGCGATGACCAGCGTGACCAGGCCCACGTGCAGGAGGCTTGCGACGAACGGGTGCGTCGCGATCTGCGCCTGCAGTGCGGCCTGTTCGTGCGCGAGATTCTGCGGACGGAAGCGATCGAGAACGCCCGTCGAAAGCAGCGCGATGCCGATCGCCAGCAGGACGATCAGCGGCAGGAAGGAACGAAAGCGTTTCATCGAAACAAGGCAATCAAGGGGTCAGGACAGCGAAAGTGCGGACGCGGCGAGCCGGCAAATGGCCCGGAAGCATAGCTTGGATGGTGCGTCAGGCGTAACCTTGGACGGCCTTCGCCGGCGATCGCCGCGAGCGTCAAAGCGCCCTGACAACAACGTGGCGGTCAATCCATCGCGGCGGCTTCTCTCGGCAGCCAGTGCGATGAGGGAATGCGGCGTTCTCCGCGGAGCGATGCCGTCAGTCGCCCGACTCCACGAAAACGGTGATCTCCTCGCGATCATGGTAAAGCTGTTTCGCGCGGATGTCCGCACGGCCGCCGAGTGCGTCGCTGACGATTCCGAGGCACGACAACGTTTCCTCGTAGCGCTTCTTCATCGGCAGCTTGAGATTGAAGATCGCGCGCCGGCACCAGCCCTGCGCGAGCCAGTGCGCGATGAGTTCCGCCACGCGGCGCGGCTGCTCGACCATGTCGCAGACGAGCCAGTCGACCGGCTTCTTCGGCTGGAAGCGGAAACCATCGGCGCGCAGGTGGGTGACGAGGCCGGAGTCGAGCAGCGCGGCATCCATCGGTCCGTTGTCGACCGCCGTGACGCGCACGCTGCGACGCACGAGCTGCCAGGTCCAGCCACCCGGCGCGGCGCCGAGATCGACTGCGCTCATGCCGGCCTTGAGCCAGCGCGCTGCGCTCGCTCTCGCTCATGAGGACGAGAAACGCCTCGTCCAGTTTCAGCGTCGACCGGCTCGGCGCCTCGCGCGGAAACTTCAGGCGCGGGATGCCCTGCGGCCACGGTGCACTGTTGTCGATGTCGGCGACGCACAGGGATACTTTGTCGCTTTGTGAAAAAAATGCATGCAGCCGGTGCGGTGACGCCGCGTCGAGCAGGCCGGTGCGCTTCATCGCGCCGATCAGCGCGCTGCCGAAGCTGCGGCAGAACGGCGCGAGCGCCTTGCCTTCGTTGGTGTCCGCGCCTTCGACGAACGCGTCGGCAAACCGCAGGCCGGCGTCGCGCAGCGCGGCGAGAATCGGGGTCAGGCGATCATGCGCGGGGAGCGCCTGCAACTGCGCGAAGATCACGATGCACTGGCGCGCAAAGATCAGAGCGCGCATCTCGACCCGGCGTGTCAGCGCAATCGCGTCTGCAGGCTCGGCGAGGACGTATTCGACGACACCGCTGTCACGCTGCGCACGCACGTGGCCATGCAAATCGCGCACCGTTGCGAGCGCGGCGATTTCCTGCGCGCATTCGCCCTCGAAACCCGCGCGGCAGTAGAGCAACAGGCCTTTTGCGTGCAAACGCGATTCTTGCAAGTCTGATTCTCCCAAGGGTGATTCTCCTCGTTCCTTGATTTCGTCTGCCATGAGGCCTGCTGTCACAAGGCGCGATGTCAGACGTGTGCGAACTTGAACCGCCCGGCGCGCACGCCGCATTCACTGGTAAAGCTGTCCGGACTGTCGACTTCGTGACCGGGTTGCCATATTCGTACAGGAAGTTATACAGTCCACGGCTCGCGCGAGGGACATGTGCGTAGTGCCCGTCTACCCTGCGCGGTCGGTCGTGAGCAAGCCTAGTTTCGCCTCTGCCATCCGTCTTGTCGCCATCGCGGCGAAGGGCCGGGGTCACTAACGATAGGGAGAATATCCGATGAAGTCCCGTTTTCCGCTGCCGCGCACTCTCGCGGCCAGCATCGCTGTCTGTCTCGCCGCCGGCGCAGTCGTCGTCGACAACTCCTGGGCTGCACCCGCCCTCAAGCCACAGGCCGGACAGCCGGCTCAGGCCGGAACGCAACGCTATATCGTGCGCTTCACCGAGCCTGCGCTCGCCGCATACAACCATTCGCTCAGGACCAGCAACGCCAAGAGCCTTGGCGGCGTCGGGCAGATCCCGATGCGGGTGAAGGCGAACGGCCGCGCGCAGCTCGATGCGCAGAGCCACGAGGCGAAAGCCTACATCGCTGAGCTGGGCCAGAAGCAGGCGCAGCATCAGCGTGAAATCGAGTCGGCGATCGGCCGCCAGGTGCAGACGATCCGCACGTTCCGCCACGCGCTGAACGGCGCGGTCATGACGCTGTCGCCGCTCGAAGCGGACAAAGTCGCGCGCCTGTCCGGCGTCGCGTCGATCTCGCCCGATCGCGCCCGCGCGCTTGCGGACGACGTGAGCACGCGCTTCATCGGCGCCAACGCGGTGTGGCTCGGCGGTCCCGCCAGCGACACGCTTCCGGGCTACACGTTCCCGACGATCGAGAGCCTGTATGGCCAGCTCAATTCCAACTTCGGCGGATTCAAGGGCGACGGTATCGTCGTCGGCGACATCGACACGGGTTACAACAGCCTGAGCCCATCGTTCCAGGCGACCGATTCGAGCGGCTACGCGATCACCAATCCGCTCGGCAGCGGCCACTATCTGGGCGATTGCAACGTCACTGGCATCAGCCTCGGCGGCTGCAACAACAAGGTCATCGGCGTTTACGACGAAGTGAGCGTGCAGTACTACGGCGATGCCGCCGCACGTCGGTCGAGGATACGCAGGGCCACGGCAGCCATACCGCCAGCACGATCGCGGGCAACGCGCGCCAGGGCGGGTTCCCGGGTTTCAACGCCGTTTTCTCCGGCCTCGCTCCGCACGCGAACCTCGTCATCTATTACGCGTGCGCCCCCGATCCGGTGCAGTGCCAGGATTCGGCCACCGCGGGTTCCGTCGATCAGGCCGTCCAGGACGGTGTCGTCGACGTGCTCAATTATTCGATCAGCGGCGGCAATCGTCCGTGGAACGACCCGGTCTCGCAGGCGTTCCTCAACGCCGAGCAGTCGGGCATCTTCATCGCGGCGGCCGCCGGCAATACCGGTACGAGCGTCCCGGCGCAGATCCCCGGCACCGCGAACCACCTCGAACCGTGGGTCGCCACCGTCGCCGCAACGACGACGCCCGGTGACATCGCGCCGCTGTACCTGTCGCTGACGGGTCCCGGCAGCCCGCCTGCATCGACGCAGAAGGTGGTCGCGACCGAAGGCACGTACGACACGCCGCTCAGCGCGCCGCTGCCGAGCACGACGACCGATCGTGCTGAGCCCGCAATTCGACGCTTCCGACCTGAACGGAACGGACGGCTGTACGAGCTATCCGGCAGGCACTTTCAGCAAAGCCATTGCGCTGATCAGCCGCGGCACCTGCGGCTTCGCCGTGAAGGTGCCGAACGCGATTGCCGCAGGCGCCATCGCGGTGATCATTTCCGACAATCGCAGCGAAGGCCCGTTCAGTCCCACCGTCGGTCCGCCGCAGGTTTCGGTGCCGGTATTCTCGATCCCGCAGGCCAACGGCATAGCGATGCAGGTGTTCCTCAAGCCCAACAAGAACACCGGCACCGCGTCGCTCGGCTACAGCGACAGGCGCCTTGTCCGCCAGTCCGATGTGCTCGCGAGCTTCAGCCTGCTCGGCCCGGGTGATTTCGACGTGATCAAGCCCGACGTCGCCGCGCCTGGCGTGGCGGTGCTCGCGGCCGTCGCCAACGACGGCAGCAGCAACGGCCCGAACCTCGTCGCGTTCTATGACGGTACCTCGATGGCGACCCCGCACATTACGGGCACCGGCGCACTGATTCTGGGCATGCATCCCACTTGGACGCCGATGGAAGTCAAGTCGGCCATCATGATGACGTCGCTGACGTCTGGCGTAACGAAGGCCGACGGCACGACCGCCGCGGGATTCTTCGACGTCGGCGCAGGCCGCGTGCAGGCGTTCCAGGCGACGAAGGCCGGACTCGTTCTCGACGAGACCGCCGACAACATGCTCGCTGCGTATCCCGACGGCGGTGGCGATCCGTCGACGCTCAACCTCGCGAGCCTGCAGAGTTCGAACTGCGCGGTATCGTGCGAGTTCACGCGCAAGGTGACGGCGACCGCCGCGGGCCAGTTCGCGGTCTCTGTCAGTGGCGAGCTCGCGAGCAAGGTGACCGTATCGCCGTCTTCGTTCTCGGTCGCCAAGGGCGACACAGTCGACCTGACGATCGACGTTGACAGCGCGTTGCTCAATCCAGGCAGCGGGTTCCACTTCGCCACGGTCACGATCGGCTCGGTCTCGCAGGGCTTCGGACAGGCGGTGACGCAACCCGATCTGAACCTGCCGCTTGCGGTGTCGGTGCCGAATCCAACCGTCACGATCGGCACGAGTGCCGTCGACATTGCGCTCAACGGCACGAAGGCCGGCTCCAGCACGCTCCCGGTTTCGAATCCGGGCGCCGGCATCATGACCTTTGCGGCATCGGGAAGTGGCACCGTGCAGCCGTTTGTCTGGATCAACCAGATCGCTGGCAACTACTACGGTGAACCGAGCGTTCACTACACTGCTGGAGTCGGTGCCGACGACACGGACTACTACTCGGCCGATGACTTCGTCATCACGGGCAGCGATCCGGTCAACCTGACGAGCATCGTGACGCCGGGCTTCACGGCCAATCACAGCCTGCTGTCGTTCGGCGTGGCCCTCGGCCTGCACTGGCGCGTCTACTCGGACGACCAGGGCGTGCCGAGCAGCGATCCGTCGCAGAATGGTCCCGCGGTATGGAGCTTCGACACGACCGCCGGTAACGTCGGCGTCAAGCTCACGGGCGACACGATCAGCCTCGACCTCGTCGCGGCGAAGCAGTCCACGGCGCTGCCGGCGGGCCACTACTGGCTCGTCGTTTACCCCGACCTGCCGTGCAACGACACGCACAACACCGGTTGCACCGAGGGCTGGTACTGGCTCAACAGCTGGCAGGGCAGCGGCAGCACCTGGGCGCTGACCGCCCCGGGCTACACCTGGTACAACGGTGAGCAGAACCAACCGTATGGCCTCGGCCTCGCCATGAAGCTGACGGGCGGCGCAGCCTGCTCGATGCCGGACTGGCTCAGCCTCAGCCCGTCGGCAGGCGCGGTCAATTCGGGATCGAGCACACCCGTCAAGTTCAGCGCGAACTTCGCGAACTCGACGAGCACGCCACCGAAGTCCGCGTATATCTGCCTCGCCACGAGTTATCAGGAGCCGTCGCTTGGCACTTCGATCCCGAAGGCCGTGATCCCGATCCAGGTGAACGCACACTGAGATCCGAGCGCTGCGCTCGCAGCGTACCGGCAACGATAGACAGGGGGCGCGCAATGCGCCCCCTTTTTTACAGTCCGGAGCGCGCAATGCACCCCCCTTCTTTTTTAACAGTCCGCAGCGCGCAATGCGCCCTCTTTTTTTTCGGATCGGTGTGCAGGTGCGCCACCGCTTCCGGGCAGTGCCTCGGTTCGAGACTGGCATTTCGTTCGTGGTGAGGTATCGAACCACAGGTATCGAACTACGAACGGCATCCGCCCGGACCGTTCACCCTTCGGTACCTCAGGGCGAACGGAATTTTCATTTCAGACTACGGGAAAGGCGCGTGCAATCGGTTGGACTTCCGATTCAGTGGGCCACGGGCATCGTGAACTGCGCCCCCTTGGCGATGCTGTCCGGCCAACGCTGCATCACGCTTTTGTAGCGTGTATAGAAGCGCACACCTTCCTCGCCGTAGATGTGGTGGTCGCCGAACAGCGAGCGTTTCCAGCCGCCAAAGGAATGCCACGCCATCGGCACCGGGATAGGCACGTTGACGCCGACCATGCCCACCTTGATCTGCCGCGCGAACGCTCGTGCTATGCCGCCGTCGGACGTGTAGCACGACACGCCGTTGCCGAATTCGTGGGCATTGACGAGCTCGACGGCGCTCGCAAAATCGGGCACGCGGACGATGCTCAGCACGGGCCCGAAGATTTCCTCGCGATAGATCTTCATGCCGGGCTGGACGTCGTCGAACAGGCAGCCGCCGAGGTAGAAGCCGTCCTCGTGGCCAGCGACCTTGTGGCCACGCCCATCGACGAGCAGTTTCGCGCCTTCGGCGACACCCGCATCGATGTATCCGGCCACCTTGTCGCGGTGTGTGCCCGTGACGAGCGGCCCCATTTCGACGCCGGCGTCGAGACCATTGCCGATCCTGAGCGCCTTGACGCGCGGCACGAGCCGCTCGACGAGCTTGTCGGCGACGTCGCCAACCGCGACCGCGACCGAGATCGCCATGCAGCGTTCGCCGGCCGAACCGTAGCCCGCGCCGATCAGCGCGTCGGTGGCTTGTTCGAGGTCGGCGTCCGGCATCACGATCAAATGATTCTTCGCACCGCCGAGCGCCTGCACGCGCTTGCCGCGCGCGGTGCCCTGCGCATAAATATACTCGGCGATCGGTGTCGAGCCGACGAACGACAGCGCCTCGACGTCGGGATGTTCGATCAGCGCGTCGACTGCGACCTTGTCGCCGTGCACGACGTTGAATACGCCGTCGGGCAGGCCGGCCTGCTTGAGCAGCTTCGCGAGCAGGATCGAGGCCGACGGATCGCGCTCGGACGGCTTGAGCACGAACGTGTTGCCGCACGCGAGCGCGATCGGCACCATCCACAACGGCACCATGAACGGGAAGTTGAACGGCGTGATGCCCGCGACGACGCCGAGCGGCTGACGCAGGCTGAAGTTGTCGATGCCGCCACCGATCTGGTCGCTGTACTGGCCTTTCAGAAGCTGCGGGGCCGCACAGGCGAACTCGACGACTTCGATGCCGCGCGTGACCTCGCCCATCGCATCGGACAGCACCTTGCCGTGCTCGCGCGTCAGCAGTTCGGCGAACTCGCGCGCGTGCGCGTCGAGCAGCGCCTTGAACGCAAAAAGAACGCGCGCGCGGCGCAGTGGCGGCGTCTCGCTCCATGCCGGAAACGCTGCGCGCGCGGCAGCGACCGCGGCGTCGACCTCCTGCTTGCTGGCGAGCGCGACGCGCGCGGCGACGGAGCCGTGCGCCGGGTCGAACACGTCGCCGAAGCGGCCGCTCGTGCCCGCGACTTCGCTGCCGCCTATGAAGTGGTTGATCTGGCGCGTCTTCAATTCAGGTGATTGGATATTCATTTCCCTTCCTTCTTCTCTCTTCGTCTTTGGTTGAATTCGTATCATACGCTGGCCACCGTGGCCGCGCGATTCATCGCGCCCGACTCTCGGGCCGAGCGCCGCAAGAAGGAACGGGCGCGATGAATCGCGCCCCTACGGGCTCTGCGTCTTGTGCCGGAATTCGCAGAGGTCGCGCAGCACGCATTGCGGACAATCGGGTTTGCGCGCCTTGCACACGTAGCGTCCGTGCAGGATCAGCCAGTGATGCGCGTCGAGCTTGAATTCGTCGGACACGACCTTCTCGAGTTTGTCCTCGACTACGCGCACGGTCTTGCCCGGCGCGAGGCCCGTGCGGTTGGCGACGCGGAAGATATGCGTGTCGACTGCGATCGTCGGCACACCGAATGCCGTGTTGAGCACGACGTTCGCGGTCTTGCGGCCCACGCCCGGCAGCGCCTCGAGCGCCTCGCGCGACTGTGGCACCTCGCCGCCGTACTGCTCGACGAGAATCCCGCAGGTCGCGATGACGTTCTTCGCCTTCGCGTTGAACAGGCCGATCGTGGAAATGTACTTTTTCAGTTTCTCCTCGCCGAGCGCGAGGATCGCCTGCGCGGTGCCCGCGACCGGATAGAGCTTGCGCGTCGCCTTGTTGACGCCGACATCGGTGGCCTGCGCCGAGAGGATCACCGAGATCAGCAGCTGGAACGGCGTTGCGTATTCGAGCTCGCTGCGCGGGGTCGGATTGATCTCGCGCAGGCGGCGGAAAAGTTCGGCGCGTTTCGCCGCGTTCATCGCGCGCCTCCGCTGCGGGGTCTGCAACGGGATTGCGCGTAGGTCGTGTGGTTTGCAGCGATGCAACAGGCGGTCATCGTGCGGCGCCGCTTTCCTTTCGGGCCTTCGCGCGCGCAATCGCTTCGAGTACGGCATTGCGTGAGATCGACGTCGAATGGATCTCTGTCTTGCGCGCGGCGATCGCTTCCTCGCGCCGCTCGCGTTCGCGCGCGAGACGCGCGTTACGCGCTTCGTAGCGGCGACGGTATTGCGGTGCACGCATCATCGCCGAAGCACTCTCGTACTGTGTCGCGCGCATCGAGATGCAGTCGACCGGACAGGCCGGAATGCACAGCTCGCAGCCGTTGCACTCGTCAGTAATGACTGTGTGCATCAGCTTCTGCGCGCCCACGATCGCATCGGTCGGACAGACCTGGATGCATTTCGTGCAGCCGATGCAGGCTTCCTCGTCGATGAAGGCGACCTCGGCAGGCTTCTCGATGCCGTTTTCCGCATTCAGTGGTTTCGGCGCGCGGTCCAATAGCGCCGCGAGCTGATCGATGCCGGAGTGGCCGCCCGGCGGACACTGGTTGATATCCGCCTCGTCGCGCGCGATCGCCTCGGCGTAGGCGAGGCAGGCCGGGTAGCCGCAGCGCGTGCACTGCGTCTGCGGCAGCAGCGCGTCGATGCGCTGTGCGAGTGTGGTCGGGGAATTGGCGGCGGCCATGCCGGCAATTTTCGCAGGTTTCGAGGCGACGTGGCATGTCGTCGCTCCGGCGCGGTCGACGGCGCGCCGCGCGTAGTGCCTTCCATGCCGCGCTGGCCTGAAGCGCCCCAGCCTCAGGGCGCGATGGCGGCCGGCACGGCAAACGTGCCCTCGACGATGCTTACGAAGTTGCGTTCCTCGCGCAGAATCACCCGCTTCGATTGCGCGGCAATGAAGTTGGCCCGTCCGGCCGGGTCCGCCTTGATTCGCGCGCGATAGCGTTCATAGGCAGCGAGACTCTCGAACGCAATCAGCCCCCACGCCACGTTGTTCGTTCCTTCGTCTGGAAGAAAGTAACCGATCAGGTGGCCGCCGCAGCGCGGAATGATGCGTCCCCAGTTCTCGGCATACGCCTTGAACGCCTCGAGCTGGAACGGGTCGATCTCGTAGCGGATGAAGCAGGTCAGCGTCATGCGCGAATTCTCCTTCGTCGTGGCGCGGGTGGATGCCGACGCCGCCATCAGCAGCGTCGCCGCGGAGCCCAGTGTCCTGAGCGCGCTGCGCCGGTTCGTCGTGCGGCTGATGCCGCCGGGTGATTGCTCAGGATCATGTGTTGTCATGCAGACTCCCGCTGTCGTTATGGCCCTTGCGATCGGTGGCGGAGAGTCTGCCAGGTGCGTTTCGCCCACACTTCGTTTACCATCAAACCATGGATGTCGATCGTGCCGACGTGAACGTCTCCGCGATTGCAGCGGCGATCGCCGAGCCCGCGCGCACGCGCATGCTTCTTTCCCTGCTCGACGGTCGCGCGCGCACGGGTACGGAATTGGCCGCGATCGCGGACGTGAGTCCGTCGACGGCAAGCGTGCACCTCGCGCGGCTCAAACAGCAGCGACTCGTGACTTCCGTGGCGCAGGGGAAACATCGCTACTACCGCTTGCACAGTGCTGACACGGCCGCGGCACTCGAGGCGCTGGCCGTCGTCGCGGGGGCGCAGCGCAAGCCGTTCGTCCCGACGGCGCCGCCGCGCCTGCGATTCGCCCGCAGCTGCTACGACCACATCGCGGGTTCATTGGCGATTTCGCTGCACGATCGCCTGATGGGGATGAACTGGCTGGCGCAAATCGAGGCGGAAGACTATGACGTCACCCGCGACGGCGCGGCCGAACTGCGGCGACTCGGCGTCGAGGTCGAGGGCCTGCGCGCACAACGCCGTCGATTCGCATTCGGCTGCCTGGACTGGAGCGAGAGACGACCGCACCTCGGCGGCGCCGTCGGTGCAGCGCTGTTGCAACTGGCGCACGCCAGACGCTGGCTGATTCCGGACCTCGATAGCCGGGCGCTCACGCTGACGAAAAGGGGACAGCGGGAGTTTCACTCGCGGTTTGGAATCGAGGCGTGATCCGGCGGTCCGGCGGTGCATTGGATGCGCGCCGTGCTCCCTGCGCGAACACCGTCTTGCGATGACGGGTGCGCACGGGCGTAAACAGACCACGCGGAACGGCAGCGTCAACCGCCAGGGTGCAGCGTCGTGTTGAACAGGTATTGGCTGTCGAAGTCGGTTTTGTCACCCGCGCTCTTGCCCTGCACGGGCTGCAGGCGCGCGGAAAGCGGCTTGTGCCACTTCCACGCGAGTGCGGCGACGTCGCCGAAGATCTTCACGAGGCGCTCCTCGCTGACGTCGCCGGGCAGGGGCACCGTGTCGAGGCCCGTGCCGCAGACGGCGGAATAGGCGAGCAGGGAATCGATCTCGTAGGCGTTCTCGGCCCATCGTTGCGCGAGCCGCTTGTCCTCCATCACCGGCAGCATCAACCCCGAATAGCCGATCTGCTTCACCTTCACGGCCTTCACCGCCGAGGTAATCGCGAGCGCCGCCGTCATCGTGCCATTCGTGCCGAATTTCGAGCCGGTGTAGCGCTCGATCGCATCGCCGATCGATGCATCACCGAGCGGTGCTGGCGTGGGATCGACGCCGGCGAAGGTCCAGCCGCTGGATCCTGCCACCTTGGTTCCCACCTCCTCGCCGATTTGCGCGGGTATCGTCAATTGGCGGGTGAGCTCGGCGACGGACGCGTCGAAGTCGCCGTGGGTCTTGCCGAAGACATCCTGCACGATGTTGGCGCCCTCGAATCCGAGCGAGAATTGTTTGCCGGCACCGGTGTGATACGCGCCCGGATAGAACGGACCGAGCGGCTTGAGCATCGCGGTGGCCGCGAACTGGAAGTTGCCCTGGCTGCGCGCGCTGTGGTCTGTCACGAAGCGCACGAGCTTCGCGCTCTCGCGGATCGTCTTCCAGTGAATACCGTCGTCATCCGCGATGATCGCGCTCGCGTTGAGGTGCGGCAATGTCGAGAGTACCTGCGCGAGCAGGTGCATCGCTGCGGGATCGTCCGTGTCATGCAGCATCGCCGGACCGACGTTCGGCATGAATCCCTCTTTTTGCGACAAGTCATCGAGCGCGCGGAGGAACGACATCGCTTCCTTGTCGGACAGGCCCTTCACCAGATCCGCGAACGGCTGCGTCACGATTCTAACGGTCTGGGTCTCGTAGCCGCGGCTCGCGAAGTCTGCCTTGGCGGCGTTGAGCACCGCCATCGCTTCGGCGATCTGCTTTTCGTAGCCCGATCGATCGAGGCGCACGAAGGCCGTGATCGCGCGGACCTTCGGCTTCGCAACGTCCACCGCGTGAGCTGCAAAGGCGAACACGCAAAGGAGTAGCGCGACAATCAGGCGTTTCATGTGGTTGCTCCCGGTACCTGAACCATGCAGCAACATACAAGACGCGGCGGGTCGTTGTACATGCCGCTCAGCAAATCATGGATGCCGATTCACACTCACAGCACACACGCACGTCCGCCAGTGCGTCATGCGCTTCAAGTGTTTCGCTCCGCGCGCGCATCGGTCCGCGGTCAGCGCGGTGCTGGCTCGTCGGCGTAGGCAGGGTCGGCGGTTGCTTCGGGCGACGCATCGATCAAACGGTAGCCGACGCCGACCTCGGTCAGCAGGTAGCGCGGCCGCGCGGGCTCGGGCTCGATCTTGTGCCGCAGCGCGCGCATGTAGATGCGCAGGTAGTGCGGCGACTCGACATGGGCGGCGCCCCATACCTCGCGCAACAGCTGCCGATGCGTCAGCACCTTGCCGCGATGCTGCGCGAGCGCGACGAGCAGGCGGTATTCGATCGGCGTGAGATGGACATCCATGCCGTCGCGCTGCACCTTGTGCGCCGCGACGTCGATCGTGAGGCCGCCGATCTCGATCCGCGGCTCGGCGCCGCTGTCGTTGTGGTTCTTGCGATGCCGCTCGGCGACACGCAGCCGCGCGAGCAGTTCGCCGATGCCGAATGGCTTGGTCAGATAGTCGTCGGCGCCGAGATCGAGCGCGGCGACCTTGTCGCTCTCCCGGTTGCGCGCGGAGAGGACGAGGATCGGCGCGCTGAACCATTCGCGTAGCCGCACGATCACGTCGAGGCCGGAGATGTCGGGCAGGCCGAGGTCGATGATCGCGATGTCGGGCAGGTGCACCGTCGCCAGTCGCAGGCCTTCGGCACCCGTTGCCGCGATATGCATTTCGTAGCCGTGCGCCTCGAGCGCGGTCGCAAGAAAGCGTTGTATCTGCGGATCGTCCTCGACGACGAGAAGGCGCGCGCGCGGCGTCATGCCGGCGGCGGCTCGTCTGCCGGCAGCGTGAAACGGAATTCGGCGCCGCCGTCCGGAAGATTCCGCGCGGAGATCTCGCCGCCATGCGCTTCCACGATCGCGCGGCAAATCGTGAGGCCGAGGCCGAAGCCGCTCTGTGCGGCCTCGCTGCGGCCGCGATGGAACTTCTCGAAGACGCGTGTTTCCTCGCCGGGCGGCAGCCCCGGGCCGTGGTCGCGCACGCTCACGACGATGTCGCCGCGGAGTGCCTGGGCGGCGATGCGGATGGCCGTGCCGGACGGAGTATATTTTTGTGCATTGTCGACGAGATTGAAGAGCAGTTGCTCCAGCATCACCTCGTCGGCATGCACGAGCGGCAGATCGTCCGGAAGGTCGACGTCGACCCGGCGGCCGCTCAGCGCATCCCGCAGCCGATTGAGCACCGCGCCGACGATTTCCTCGAGTGACGTCCATTGCCGCTTTAGGGGCAGCGTGCCGGCGTTCAGCCGGGTGAGATCGAGCAGGTTGTCGACGAGACGGTGCAGGCGGCTCGCTTCGTCGAGCACGGTTTGCAGGAGCGCGGTGCGCCGTGCTGCGGGAATCGCGTTGTCGTCGTCGCTGAGCAAAGACGACGTCGCGCCGATGACGCTCGCGAGCGGCGTGCGGAAATCGTGCGAGATCGAGCTGAGCAGCGCGTTGCGCATCTTCTCGGCCTCGATCTCGACTTCGGCGGCCTGCGCGGTATCGGCGAGCTGCACGCGTTCCATCGCGACCGCGGTCTGATTCACGAACGATTCGAGCAGCTGCATCTGCTCGGGCACGTCGAGTTGCGTCGGATCGGTCGGTCGCAGGCCGAGCACGCCGAGACAGCGCTTGAGTGCGTTGAGCGGCAGGTAGATCGCGTCGGCGCTCGCGAGCGTATCGGTGTTGTGGCCGGCCTTCTGGCGGTGGTCGTAGGCCCACTGCGCGATGCCGAGGTCATTGCCAGGCACCGGGTAGCGGGCGGAACTCGCGCTTGCGCGGCCGCGCGTGCAGAAATGGGTTGGATCCTGCACGTGGCCCTGTGCATCAGGCAGCAATACGGCTGCGTCTCCGTCGATGCCGCTGAGCGAGTGCCGGCGGAGGATCTCGCCGAGCTCGGCGACATTGCGCGTCTGCGCCAGTTCGCGGCTCAACGCGTACAGTTCGGACGCGCGCCGCTCGCGCGCACGCGCGACCGTGGCCTGGCGCCGGCCGCGCGTCGCGAAGTGGCTGATCACGAGCCCCGTGATCAGCATGACGACGAACGTGATCAGGTATTCGAGATCGGAGACCGCGAACGAGAACTCGGGCGGCACGAACAGGAAATCGAACAGCAGGACGCTGAGCAGGGCGGCGACGGTCGAAGGCCCGCGCCCCAGGCGCGCGGCCGTGAGCACGCCGCCGAGCAGGTAAAGCATCACGAGGTTCGTGCGCTCGATGTGTCCGTACAGGAGCGCGCAGACGACGGTGACCGCGGCGACGATGGCCACGGCTTTGGCGTACGACGGCCATTGGCTCGTGCGGCGCGGCAGATGTGGCCGCATCGGTGTCTCGTCGCCGTGTTCGCCGCTGATCACGTAGACGTCTATCTTGCCGCTGCCGCGCACTACCTCGTCGACGAGCGACGGCAGCAGGCGGTCGTGCCAGCGGCTGCGGCTCGGCTTGCCGATCACGACCTTGCTGACATTGCGACGGCGTGCGAAATCGAGCAATGCGGTCGCGACCGATTCGCCCGACAGGTTCGCGGTCTCGGCGCCGAGCGATTCGGCGAGTTTGAGCGTCGCGAGCACGCGATCGCGCGCCGGGCGCTTGAGGTTCGTGAGCGCGGGCGTTTCGACGTACACCGCGATCCACTCGGCATGCAGCGCCGTTGCGAGCCTGCGCGCCGCGCGGACGAGGCGCTCGGACAGCGGGTCGGGGCCGACGCAGACCAGCACGCGTTCGCCCGCGGCCCAGGTCTCGCGGATCGCGTGGCTCTCGCGATACGCATGCATCGCCGCGTCGACGCGATCCGCCGTCGCGCGCAACGCGAGCTGGCGCAACGCGATCAGGTTGCCCTTGCGGAAGAACGAAGTGAGCGCCTGGCCCGTCTTTTCGGTCGAATAAACCTTGCCCTCGCGCAATCGCTGCAACAGTTCGTCGGGTGGCAGGTCGATCAGCTCGATTTCTGCGGCGGCGTCGAACACGCGATCGGGCACGGTCTCGCGGACGCGCACGGCCGTGATCTGCGCCACGACGTCGTTGAGGCTCTCGACGTGCTGGATGTTGACCGTCGTGTAGACGTCGATGCCCGCGTCGAGCAGTTCCTCGACGTCCATCCAGCGTTTCGGATGGCGCGCGCCCGGGTGATTGCTGTGCGCGAGTTCGTCGACGCAGATGACGCGCGGATGACGGTGCAGCGCCGCGTCGACGTCGAATTCGCCGAGGACAACGCCGCGGTGTTCGAGCTGCTGCGGCGGCAGCACCTCGAGCCCTTCGAGCAACGCTTCGGTCTCGGGACGCCCGTGCAGTTCGACATAGCCGATGACGACGTCGACGTGCTCGGCGGCGAGTCGGCGCGCGGCTTCGAGCATCGCGTAGCTCTTGCCGACGCCTGGTGCTGCGCCGAGGAATATCTTCAGCAGGCCGCGACGCGCGCGCGCTTCCTCGCGGCGCATGCGCGCGAGAAGCTCATTGGGATCGAGGCGACGATCGTCGGCCGGGGATGCCATGCCTCATTGTCGCACGCAGCAACCCGTCGACGCGATTTTCGCGTGCCGCAGCGATGCATGGCGGTATCGCGCCTATTTGTCGCCGCGTTCAATCCAGTCGAGCGCGCGCACCTCGCCGGCGACGACCACGGCTTTCGCACAATGATCGCTGCCGGTTTCGGCGATACGGATCGCGCCGACATGCTGCGAGCGCAATGCGGCGGGACTCTTTGCCGGCGCGGCGATCGTGTGGCGGACGGCGCGATATTCCTGGCCGATCGCAGCCGTCGCATTGTCGTCGAAGCAGACCTGTACCTGATCGCCGACAACATTGTGCACGCGACCGACGATGGTCTGCTCCGCGCGAGTCTGGTGGGGAAAAATCAGCGCCGCGACGACGAGGGCCGTCATGCCAGGCGAAATTGCTTTACGGGTTTGCATGGAAACGTCCAAGGAAGCAGTCATGAAAGGATAGGCGCCGGCAATCGCCAAAGCATTGCGCTGCGCACAAAATTGCGTTCGAGTCCGGGATCGCCGCACGCCTGGTGGCGGGCGTGCCTGGGCTGCTTCAGCGGGCATCGAGCGCGAGATTGAGTTTCAGCACGTTGATGCGCGGCTCGCCGAGCACGCCGAGCTGACGGCTTTCGGTCGCGGCGGCAACGAGTTTCGTCACGGTCTCCACGTCGATCCCGCGCGCGCGCGCGACACGCGCGATCTGGTATTGCGCTGCGGCGGGCGAGATGTGCGGATCGAGTCCGCTGGCCGAAGCCGTGACGAGATCGGCCGGGACGGCCGCCGCGTTGCCCGGATCGGCGGCGCGCAACGCGTCGATGCGTTGCTTGACTGCATCGGTCAACGCGCTGTTCGTCGGCCCGAGATTCGAAGCGCCGGACGAGGCGGGGTTGTTCGCGAATGGCGACGTTGCCGAAGGCCGCGACCAGAAGTACTTCGGATCGACGAACGGCTGACCGATCAGTTCGGAGCCGGCGCTCTTGCCGTTGTTCACGATGACGCTGCCGTTGGCGGCGTGTGGGAACAATAGCTGCGCGACGCCAGTGACGATCGCTGGATAGACCACCCCAGCGATTACGGTCATTGCCAGCAACAGCGTGAAAGCGGGGCGTAGTAGATTGATCATGGCTTCACCACTAGATGGAAAATCGGAGTTCAGACGGACCAACACTGGTCCGTCCGAATTTCATCCTGTTCAAAAATGAAAGATGATGTCCCCGGACAGGATCGTTTCGCGGGACTTGTTCGGCGCGATGCCCGCGTTACCGTTGCCGTTGAATGCGTTGCCGTTCAGTGAATGATACGTCGCGATTTCCGGCCGTATCTCGATTTGCGGCGAGAACCAGTGCTGCCAGCCGAGCGCCAACGTCACATAGCGCGACGCGACGCCGGTACGCTGGCCCTGTTTGTCCCAGTAGTACTCGGGTCGGAGCGAAAAGTTGTTCAACGGATCGGGGCTGTAGTTCAGATAGGCGACGCTCGCCAGCACGCTGGCCTTGCACTTCAGCACGGTAGGATCTGCGCAGACCGCCGAGCCAGGTGCGTTGAACGGGAGGAATTGCGACGAAAACGGCGAGCCGCCGTTGGCGTAAATGGTCTGAACGTCGCTGTTGATTGCGTTAGGAACGCCTTTCTGGAAGAGGTTGTAGGCCTCATACGAAAGATGCCAGTGCTCGTTGAACGTGTGGTAGAACGTGAAGCCGTACCATTGCAGATTGTTGTAGCCGTACGTTGCCCGAGTTGATCGCGTCCGCGCACGGCATGATGTCGGTCTTGCCGTCGTCGGTGACATAGCGGATACAAGCCGAAGCAGACGGCATTGAACCAGGATCTTTCTTGAACGTCGCATTCGGATAGAGCGGGTTGTAGCCGACGTCGCCAGGGCCCGTGCCTGAGACGTTCGGATACGGATTGTCGCGACGCTGGTTCAGGTGCGTCGGCCACGCTTCCGTGCCGACCGTCGCACCGAGCAGCACGGTCCAGTTCTTGTTGAGCGCCAACGTGCCTTCGAGACCGGTGTTCGTATAGTTGTCGAACGTATAGGTCATCGAATGCGTGTACATGTAGTTGTTCGGTGCGAGCTGCGCTTCGATATCCGGTATCGAAATGAAGCGACCGAGCCGCAACAACAGTCCGGAAGCGACCTGCGGGAAAAAGAGCTCGCCATAGAGCATCGGAAAGTCGTAGCCGTTGACCTTGTTGTCCTTCAGCAACTGGTAGCTGGCAAAACCGTAAGCCGTGGTATAGCGGTAGTCCACACCGTAGATCGCGGAGAGGCGCATGCCCCAGTCGACATGGTCGGTTTGCACGGTATCCGGCAGACGCTCCAGGTACAGCACGACCTGATCGAGCTGCACGGTGTTAGGTGTGTAGAGATAGGCCGCCGGCGCATTACCGCCGGGCTTCGTCGAGCTCGTGCTGAGGTTGCCGCCGACATTGACCCAGCCGTAGATCTGCAGATTGTTCCTGCTGAGCCAGTCACCGAAGCCGTGTTGCCTAGCGCATTCATCAACGGACTATCGACAGAAGCCGGACGCGTCACGCCGAGCGACGTCGCGCCGCCGTAGGGCCATTCGGTGAAAGGCATCGGCGGCGTCGTCTGCGCGGCGGCGGGCCAATCCGCCCGCCGCGATGCAGGCGCCTTCGGGTCTGCCGGTGCGCCGCCTGGCCCACTCCAGCTTGTAGTAGTTCGTCACGCGCTCCCAGAATCCCGTCCCGAGATAGTCATTGAGGCAGTCGAAATTGTTGTATGGGTCGCAGTCGCGAGAGGATGCCGATGATGCCACCGGCCCGCTCTGCGCGTCGCTGGGTTCTGTGGCCATGCTCGCGAATGACAGCGCGAGCAGCGTCGCGGAATAAAGATAGTTCAATTTTTTCATGCGTTCCTTCTTATGGAGAGCAATATCGATCTTCGCGGGCGACGGATAAAAGTTCTGGGCAAACGGGCGCGCATGGTTTCCTTCAGGCCAGTCCGAGCAGGACCAGCAACATGTCGATGATCTTGATGCCGATGAACGGCACGACGAGGCCGGTCAAGCCGTAGACGAGCAGATTGCGTCGCAGCAGTTCGCCCGCACCGACCGCGCGATAGGCCACGCCCTTGAGCGCGAGCGGGATCAGGAAAATGATGATCAGCGCGTTGAAGATCACGGCGGAGAGAATCGCGCTCTGCGACGTCGCCAGATGCATGATGTTGAGCGCGTTGAGCGCGGGATAGGTCGTCGCGAATGCCGCCGGAATGATCGCGAAATACTTGGCGACGTCGTTGGCGATCGAGAACGTCGTCAGCGAACCGCGTGTGATCAGCAGCTGCTTGCCGATCTCGACGACCTCGATGAGCTTGGTCGGATTCGAGTCGAGGTCGACCATGTTGCCGGCTTCCTTCGCCGCCTGCGTGCCGCTGTTCATCGCCACGGCCACGTCGGCCTGCGCGAGCGCGGGCGCGTCGTTCGTGCCGTCGCCGCACATCGCGACGAGACGGCCTTCGGCCTGGATGTCGCGGATCAGCTGCAGCTTCGCCTCGGGCGTCGCCTCGGCGAGGAAGTCGTCGACGCCGGCTTCGGCCGCGATCGAAGCGGCGGTCAGCGGGTTGTCGCCCGTGATCATCACGGTGCGGATGCCCATGCGGCGCAGTTCGGCGAAGCGCTCGCGGATGCCGCCCTTGACGATGTCCTTGAGCTCGATCACGCCGAGCGCGCGCGTCGTCCTCGCGACGATCAGCGGCGTGCCGCCCTTGCGGGCGATGTCTTCGGCCACCTTCGTCACGCCGGCGGGCAACTCGCCGCCGAGCGCCGCGAGGTGGTTCTTCACCGCATCGAGTGCACCCTTGCGGATCCTGCTCTGGCCGATGTCGACGCCGCTCATGCGCGTCTGCGCGGTGAACGGCACGAAGACGATGCCGCTGCCGGTCGAGTTCGCGCTCGCGCAGGCCGAATTTCTCCTTCGCGAGCACGACGATGCTGCGTCCTTCGGGCGTCTCGTCGGCGAGCGAGGCGAGTTGCGCGGCGTTCGCGAGCGCATTGGCTGTCGACGCCCGGCGCGGGATGAAATGCGACCGCCTGGCGGTTGCCGAGCGTGATCGTGCCGGTCTTGTCGAGCAGCAGCACGTCGACGTCGCCGGCGGCCTCGACCGCGCGGCCCGACATCGCGATCACGTTCGCCTGGATCATGCGGTCCATGCCGGCGATGCCGATCGCCGAGAGCAGGCCGCCGATCGTCGTCGGAATCAGGCAGACGAGCAGCGCGACGAGCACCGTGATCGTCACGGGCTGCGCCGTGCCCCGAGCTCTGCACGGCATAGAGCGAGTAGGGCAGCAGCGTCGCGCAGGCGAGCAGGAAGATCAGCGAGAACTTCGCGAGCAGGATGGTCAGCGCGATTTCGTTCGGCGTCTTGCGCCGTGACGCGCCCTCGACCATCGCGATCATGCGGTCGAGGAAGCTCTCGCCGGGATTGCTGACGATGCGCACGATGATCCAGTCCGACAGCACGCGCGTGCCGCCGGTGACCGAACTGCGGTCGCCGCCCGACTCGCGGATCACCGGCGCGGATTCGCCGGTCACCGCAGATTCGTCGACCGTCGCTGCGCCTTCGATGATTTCGCCGTCGCCGGGGATGAATTCGCCGGCCTTGACGATGACGAGGTCGCCCTTGCGCAAGTCGCTGGCCGTGCGCGAGCGTGACCGCGTCGCGGCGCTCGCGCGAGGGAATCTTGTGCGCGATGACGTCCTTGCGGGCGCCGCGCAGCGATGCGGCCTGGGCCTTGCCGCGGCCTTCGGCGATCGCCTCGGCGAAATTCGCGAACAGCAGCGTGAACCAGAGCCACAGCGCAACGCCGAGGATGAAACCCGCAGGCGCCTCGCCGTGCCCGCCGAGGGCCTGCAGCCACAGCGCCGTCGTCAGCACGCTGCAGACGAACACGACGAACATGACCGGGTTGCGGAATTGCGCGCGCGGAGAGAGCTTGCGGAATGACGTCCGCGATTGCCGGAACGAGCAAGCTTCCGGCTCAGCGCGCTGGGGTTGTATGAGCGGTCATGTGAATTGATCCGGCTGTGAGTGTGTGCGTTGCTTCTTGGCTCGTCATTCCCGCGAAGGCGGAAGCGATCCAGCGACAGTCGGAGCTGGTCAATGCAGTGCCACTGCAGTGGAGTGACGAGTCGCTGGATTCCCGCCATGAGCGCGCGGGAATGACGAGCAGAAGACATCAGTGGCTCGGGCATCGCGAGTTGCTCCGCGATCGGCCCCAGCGCGAGCGCCGGCAGGAATGTCAGCGCGCCGATCACGATCACGGTGCTCGCGAGCAGCACGACGAACAGCGGCGTATGCGTGGGCAGCGTCCCCGCAGAGGTGGGCACGTGCTTCTTCGCCGCGAGCGAGCCGGCGATCGCGAGCATGCCGATCGCCAGCGGGGAATCGCGCGAGGAACATGCAGATGCCGAGCAGCGATGTTCCAGAACGGCGTGTTCGCCGACAGTCCGCCGAACGCGCTGCCGTTGTTGTTCGATGCCGACGACAGTGCGTAGAGGATCTCGCTGAAGCCGTGGATGCCCGGGTTGGCGATGCCGGCGAGTCCCGCCGGCGCGAGCACGGCGATCGCCGTGCCGATCACGACGAGCGCGCACGGAATCAGCACGACGAGACTCGCCATCTTCATCTCGTACGCCTCGATCTTCTTGCCGAGATACTCGGGCGTGCGCCCGACCATGAGCCCGGCGATGAACACCGCGACGACCGCGAACGCGAGCATGCCGTACAGGCCCGAGCCGACGCCGCCGAAGATCACCTCGCCGAGCTGGATCAGCCACATCGGCACGAGTCCGCCGAGCGGCGTGAACGAGTCGTGCATCGCGTTGACCGAGCCGTTCGACGCGGCCGTCGTCGCGCTCGCCCAGATCGTCGAGTTGACGATGCCGAAACGCGACCTCCTTGCCTTCCATGTTGCCGCCGGCCTGCACGGCCGACGCCAGCTGGTCGACATCGAGATGGCTCAGTGCCGGATTGCCGGCTTGTTCTGCCGCCGTGCAGGCGAGCAGCAGCGGCACGAAGATCGACGAACATGGTGGCGAGCAGGGCCCAGCCCTGGCGCCGGTCGCCGACCATCGCACCGAAGGTGTAGCAGAGCGCGGCCGGAATCAGCAGGATCGCGAGCACCTCGAGGAAATTGCTCAGCGGCGTCGGATTCTCGTACGGATGCGCCGAGTTCGCGTTGTAGTAGCCGCCGCCGTTCGTGCCGAGCTGCTTGATCGCGATCTGCGACGCGGCCGGTCCGAGCGGCAGTTGTTGCTCGGTCACGGTCGATTCCTTCGTGACGTCCTTGCCCGCGGCGTCCTTGACGGTGTTGCCGTCGGCGTCCTTCACGGTTTCGGTCGCGGTCGTCGCCTGCAGCAGCGGCACGGTTTCGTACGGCTTGAAGTTCTGCGGCACGCCCTGCCAGACGAGCACCAGCGCGAGGACGAACGACAGCGGCAGCAGGATGTAGAGCGTGCTGCGCGTCATGTCGACCCAGAAGTTGCCGATGCCGTTGGCGGTCTTGCGCACGAATCCGCGAATCAGCGCGATCAGCACGGCGATGCCGGTCGCGGCGGACAGGAAATTCTGCACGGCGAGACCGAGCATCTGCGTCAGATAGCTCATCGTCGATTCGCCGCCGTAGCCCTGCCAGTTCGTGTTGGTGGCGAAACTGATCGCGGTGTTCATCGCCGAATCCGCCGTGACCGCCGGAAATCCCTGCGGATTGAGCGGCAGCCATTGCTGCGTGCGCTGCAGCAGGTAGACGACGAGAAGCCCGAGCACGTTGAACACGAGCATCGCGGCGGCGTAACGCTGCCAGCTCATGTCCTCGTCGGCGCGGACGCCGCTCAAACGATAGAGGGCGCGTTCGATCGGCGCGCCGATGCGCGTGATCTTGTTCGGCACGTCGGAGAACACCTGCGCCATGAACGCGCCGAGCGGTTTCACGAGCGCGAGCAGCACGACCAGATAGAGGCCGATCTGCAGAGTGTCGTTCGCAGTCATTCGAACCACTCCGGTTTGAGCAGGGCGGCGGTGAGATAGATGCTCAGCGCGACGGCGATGAGTGCGGCGATCCAGTAGGTGAGGTTCATTTGCGGGTCTTGTCCATGCAGAGCGCGAAATACAGGCCGACGATGGTGGCGGTCATCGTGCCGATGGCGGCGAGGAGGCAGATCACTTCCGTTCCTCCAGCCGCGCGCACAGGCGCAGGAATGCGGCAGTCGCGCCGATCAGCAGAACGAGCAGGAGCAAATAGAAAAAATCCATGACGGCAAGCCCGTGTGGGAAGGTCGCCACTCTAGGAATCGGCGCATAAGAAACGCGTAGGGATTTGCATCGCCTGCATAAAAAGCGCGTAAAAATCCCGTTCATTTCGATCCGGCCGTCGCCGCGCGCGCAACGTGGACCGGCGCCTCGCGAACTCGGAAAGTCAGGGAGCTTGACTATTGCAAAACATATCGTAAGATATGTCTTACATATCAACAAATCAGGAAAAGTCGCTATGCATCGCCATTTCTTTGATCGCCTGCATCGCTGCGGCGAGGAAATCCACGAGGCTTTCGCGGCGGGCCGTCATCGCCACGGTGGTTTCGGCCACTTCGCCGCGGGCTTCATGGGTGGAGCGGGCCTCGGCGGCCACGGTTTCCGGACGGGACGCAAGTTCGCCGCCGCGGATCTGCAACTGGTCCTGCTCGCGCTGCTCGATACGCAGCCGAGCCACGGCTACGAACTCATCAAGGCGCTCGAAGAGCGATCGGGCGGCTTCTATACGCCGAGCCCGGGCGTGATCTATCCCGCGCTCACCTATCTCGAAGAGATCGGCTACGCGAGCGTCGCGGCCGACGGCAGCAAGAAGCTCTACAGCATCACCGACGCGGGACGCGAGTACCTCGGTCGGCATCGCGAGGCCGCGCAGGCGATGCTCGATCAGCTCGAGCAGATCGGTCGCAGGATGGGACGCGTTCGCGAAGTCTTCTCGGGCTTCGACGACGACGTCGGCGACGACGAAGGCGCTTCGCGCGAGGCGCGCGACGTCTGGCATGCGCGCCGCGCGCTCAAGCAGGCGCTACGCGAGAAGCGCCACGCATCCGGCGACGAAAAAACACGCATCGCCGAGATTCTTCGCCGCGCAGCAGACGAGATCCTGCAGAAGTCTTGAAGCGGCGCGTCGGACATCGGCATCGCTGCAACCCCACCGCACGACGGCGAGGCAGCGGCCCTGGCGCTCGCGCCGCGCGACGCGGCTAGCCGGACTTCTGCTTGTCGAGCCAGACCTCGAGGCCTTGCGTGTTGAGCTCGATGTCCATCGCGAGCAGTTCGCGCACCTGCGCCGGCGAAAACGCGCAGCCGTGCGTCTGCGCGCGCGAAGTATACAAATCCGCGAGATCGTCGGCGATGCGCGCGTGACGGTTCTCATCGCGTGCGTGCGCGCGCGCGATCGCGACCATCGCGTCGATCTGCTCGAAGAGATCCTGCGCGAGACGCGGCACGCCGGTCACGCGGCTGTAGTGGGTCAGGAACATCTGCTGCGGATCGCGTTCGAGCATGCGCGCGATCGAATGTTTCAGCGCATCGGGTTCGAACTGCACGGGCGTTGACGTTGGCAGAATGAACGCGCCTTTCATCGTGTCGAACTCGCGATACGACAGACCGAACGTGTCGCCCGTGAAGAACGCGCGGCTGCGCGCATCGTGGAGGCAGAAGTGATGGCGCGCGTGTCCGGGCGTGTCGAAGCAGACCAGCTCGCGGCCGGCGAGATCGACGACGTGGCCTTCCGGCGCCTCGATCACGCGTTCGGCGGCCACCGGCACGAGCGTGCCGTAGCTGCGCGCGATTTCCTCCGCGCCGTAGACCGCCGTCGCGCCAGCGATCAGCTGGCCCGGATCGATCATGTGGCGCGCGCCGCGCGGATGCACGACGAGCTTCGCGTTCGGCAGCTTCTGCATCATCAACCCCGCGCCGCCCGCATGATCGAGGTGCACATGGGTGAGGATCACGTAGTCGACCGCGTCGACGCCGATGCCGTTTTTGCCCGAGCACCTCGAGCAGGTGCGGCACCGAATAGTTCGTGCCGACGTCGACGAAGGCCGCGCGGCCGCGTTCGACGATCAGATGGCTTGCGTCGAAGCGCGGACGAAAAAAGCCCGTGTCGATCGCGGTGATGCCGTGGTCGAAGTCCATGATCCGATCTTACCGCGAAGCGCGCGTGTCGACCGGAGACGAAGGCGCGCCGCGCGCTTCGGATCAGGGCCCCGTCGGGCCTGTCGCGCCCGTGAGCCCTGGTCGCGCCGGTCGGTCCCGTGAGCCCGGTCGCGCCGAGTCGGACCGGTTGGGCCCGTGGCGCCAGTCGCGCCGGCGAGGCCGGTGCCGCCCGATACGCCCGTCGCGCAATTGACGAACGCGGTGATTTCCAGGCCACCGGTGCTGAAGAACGTGCATGCCCAGCTTTGGCCGCTCTGGTAGGACGACTCGAGTCTCGCGCCGGTATCCGACGTTTCGCAGCCGCCCGTGATCACGGCGCCCGCGGGCAGGTCGCGCTGACGCTGTTGATGCTCGTGCTCGCGGGGAACGAAGGTGGCCGTCGTCGTCGTGATCGCGATCGTCGGCGTCGCGCCGGTAGCGCCCGTCGGTCCGGGCGCGCCGGTGCTGCCGGTCGGACCCGTTGCGCCTTGCGCCCCGGTCGCGCCATTCGTGCCCGTCGATCCCGGCAGGCCATTGGCGCCGGTCGTGCGGGCGCGCCGGCCGGTGACACCGCGCCGGTCAGGCCTGTCGCGCCGGTAGATACCAGCAGGTCCTGAGCGCCGGTCGCTCCGGTGATACCCGCGCCGGTAGCGCCGGTTGATCCGGTGACACCCGCCGGTCCAGAGGCGCCGGTTGCGCCCGTTGCACCGGAGGGTGTCGCACAGGTTCCGACCCCGCCACTCGCGATGTTGAAGCACAGTGCTTCGGCCGGAAGCGCCGCGATCGTCAGTCCGGGCAGGGTCAGGTGGCCGCTCGCGTCGATCTTGAACAGGACCGTTCCGCCCGCGTTGGCGACGACGAAGCCGCCGCCGGCTTGCGGCGTGACCGTGACGTCCTGGGCGGCGCCTGGCGTCGCGAAGAGCGCAGTGGCTATCGCGAACGTGAGCACGGAACCATGCAGTGAGGCGGTGCGGGTCATCTTGAAACTCCCCTGTGAATACATGACAGCCCTTCCAGGTGTCGCATCGGGCTTTCGTGCAGACGATGCATTGCCTGCGTGCTGGACGTTCGCGCAGGGCGTCTTGAACTCGACGTTTCGCGCTGGACGTTTCGTTCTCGATCAGTACTTCGTTCCCGAGCCGTTGCGTTCGATTGCGCCGGTTCGAGTCTGTGCTGTTGCCATGCACCTGGCCGGCGGATCGCCCCTGTCAGGAACTGCCCAGGTCGGAAGGACACGTTTCAGAAGGACACGGTGCGGCGAGGACGCACGCGAGATCTGCGCATCGCCGGATAGATCATCGCGAATACGAGCAGCAGCATGCCGAACGTCGTCAGCATCGGCGCTGGCACCGCGGCCAGCACGGCGATGGCCGCGCCGAACCAGCCTGTGTCGTCGCCAGTACCGCCGTCATTGGTTTTCGTCGGCGCGAGAATCTGTCCTGTTGCGTGTACGTTCGACACGCCGACGAAATCGATGTTCTGCGTGCCACCAGGCAGCAGGTCGACGAAGGCCGACCAGTCCCGGCGTCGTGCTGCGGAACTCGATGCCTGCCGACGCACTGCCGAGGATCGTCAGCGCGTTCGTGAACGTCTGCGTCGCTCCGACCGGGAAGACGTAATTCTTGCCGATCGTACTGATGAAGCTCGCGTCATGGAACGTGGTCGCACCAGCGACCAGGGTCTGCGCGAGACCGCCATCGACGAAGTTCACGACGCTCGAGCCGGCGACGAAATTGCCGAGGTTGGACCAGTTGCCCGACAGCGCCGATCGGCGCCGCTGCCGGCGTCGATGAGTCCGCCAGCGAGGATCGAGATGTTGCGTGCGTTCGCGACGATGCCCGAACCCGTCCCGAACGTGCCGCCGACCTGCAGGTCGGTGCCGCCGAGACTCGAGCGTGCCACCGCCGAGTTGCAGCGAGGCGGCGGCCGGTACGGTCACCTGCGCTGCCGCAGACGCGGCGGACGCGGAAAGAATCGCGCCCAACGCGAGGCGCTGCCGGAAATGCATCGAATTCCCCCTGAATTGACGAGCCGGTCGACTCTGACTGGCCGATCATACCTTTGTCCGACACCTTTGGAAATTGCGGCTTCGCGGCTGCGACCGCGTCATTCATCGAGCATGGGCGGTTGGAATTCGGCGAACCACGGCTCGGCGACGAGCGCGGCGTGGTCCTCGGCGAAACTGATACGCCCATACGAGTGCCGCGTGTCGAGGTACTGCGGAATGTCATTCCTGCGCGCCGAGTCGCTGAACACTGACGTATTCGTGGCGGCCACTTTCGTCAACGTACGAAAGGCGACTGCAGAACCTGGTAGCGCACGAAATAGGTGCAGTGGACGACCGGAACTTCGATGAGGCCCCGAATCCTGCGGTCGAGCAGGTCGTAGTAGAGCGGACACTCGGCCAGGTAGCCGTTCGCATCGATCGCTGCGTGGTAATTCGAATAGGCCGTGCTCGAATGCAGCAACGGCGCGACGATCGGCAGGTTCGTGTACGTCAGCGCCCTCAGCGTGCCGGGGTGGAGGAAGTTGTCGCAATCGGCGACGAAATAGTGCGATCCGTGTGCGCGCGCCCAGGCAAGCGAGTCCTGGCGAATCTTCGCGAGCACGCGAAAACGCTCGGGATTCCACTCGTGTTGCCCGTACTTCTGCACAGGGACGTCGACGTCGGCAGCGTCGAAGTACACCCCGGCATACGCGCCACGCACGCGATCGAGCCAGTCGTTCAAGACCGCCACCGTGGCGTCATTGTTGTTGTTCGTGCGGACGTAGAGGAACAGCTTGTCCTTCGGCCATTCAAGCCGTTCGATGCAGCGCAGGTAGAGCGGTAACGTGTGCGCCTTGTCCTTGGCCAGAATCGCGATCGTTATGCGACCCGTCATGTTTCGATCTGCGCCAGGTCCCAGAGGTGCATCGCCTTCGAGGCGTAGTGGTCCTCGGGCATCGTCAGCAGCGGCAGCGGCAGCGAGAACGGCGGCAGCTGCAGGTTGAGGAAGCCGAAACCGCCGGCCTCCACGGCGATGTCCTGCTGCGCCGTCGTGTGGCTGGAAGTGAAGAGCCACTTCGCCCCGGAGCGCTTGAAGTTGCGCAGCGCCTGGCGGATGTCGTCCGCGACGAGATGCTGCAGACAATCCCTCGAAAAAATCAGGTCCACCTGCGGCAGCGCGTCGTTGACGAGGTCGAGGACGCGGAATTCGCGCCCAGGAAACCGCGAGCGGTTGATCGCAATGATGTCCTCGACGATATCGCAGCCAAGGTACCGCGTATCGCCGAGATCGACGTGACTGCATCCAGTTGAAGTCGCCGCACGGCGCGTCGATCATCGACGCTATCTTGAGCCCGCGCAGCAGCATCGGCAGGACGAAACGGATGCGGCTCGTCAGTCCGAAGTTGGAGCCGAGGCCGGAGTGTGACTCCGGCGATCCCCAGACGTTTTCGCGAAAGATGCGCGTGAAAGCGGCGAGGCGGGATTCGTCGGAGGATGCGGACATGTCGATCCTGGTGGAGTTCGTCGGCGAGGAACTGAACTAGCGGACAGCCATGCCCGGTTGTGCGCCGTCGTCGGCATCGAGCAGGAACAGCGCGCCGGGCGCGGCACCGCCGCCGTCCGACGCAGCCGAGAGAATCATGCCTTCGGACACGCCGAAGCGCATCTTGCGCGGCGCGAGGTTGGCGATGAACACGACGTTGCGGCCGACGAGCTTTGCAGGCTCGCCATAGCTCGCGCGGATGCCCGAGAAGATCTGGCGCTTGCCGAGTTCGCCCGCGTCGAGTTCGAAGCGCAGCAGCTTGTCGGAGCCGTCGACGAACTCGCACGCGAGCACCTTGCCGATGCGCAGGTCGAGCCTGGCGAAGTCGTCGATCGAGACGAAGCCGTCGCTCTTGGCGGGTGAGCTCGCGGCTTGCGCCGCCACGGGTTTGCCGGTGGCCGCCTTTTCGTTCTTGTTCGCGCCTGCAGGCGGTTTCGCGGAGAGCGGTGGCGTCGTCGCAGGCGCGTTCGGTTGCAGCGATTCTTTCGAGGCTTCGATCATGGCTTCGATCTGTTTGGGGTCGACGCGTGTCGCGAGCGCGGCTGAATTCACGGATCGCGATCGCCCAGCAACGGCTCGTCGGCCGCTGCGAAACCGGCCGCATCGGCAGCTGAACAGCGCCAGGCCGCGCTGCGCGATCGACGGGACCACGGGCGCAAGATACACGCTGAGGAGGCGAAAATAGTTGAGCGCGAGCGTGCACACGACATGCAATTTTTCGCGCTGCGCTTCGCTCTTCGCCAGCGTCCACGGCGCGTTTTCGGCGACGTACGCGTTCGCTTCGTCGGCGACCTCGACGAGGAGTCGCGTCACGCCCGCGAAATCGCACGCGTCATAGAGCGCGACACACGCGGCGAGCTTGTCGCGCGCTTGTGCGTAGCGTAACGCTTCGTCAGGCGGCAACGCCGCGGCAAGCTTGCCGCCGAAAAGCTTGTTCACGAACCCCGCGGTGCGACTGGCGATGTTCACCCACTTGCCGACGAGATGCGAGTTGACGCGCTCCTCGAACGCCTTGAGGTCGAGGTCGACGTCGGTCGGCGCAGCCGCTGAGCATCGTCGCGAAGTAGTAACGCAGATACTCGGGGTTGAGTCCCGCGTCGAGATACGTCCGCGCCATGACGAACGTGCCGCGCGACTTCGACATCTTCTCGCCGTTCACGGTGAGATAGCCGTTGACGTGCAGCGCGTTCGGCGTGCGCAGCTTCGCGCCCTTGAGCATCGCGGGCCAGAACAGGCCGTGGAAGTTGACGATGTCCTTGCCGATGAAATGGTGCATCTCGGCATTCGGGTCGAACTTCGCGTTGTCGGTCTGCAGGAACTCGTCGAACGATGCGGCGGTCAGCCCGTTCTTCGCGCCGAGCTCGCTCGCACAGTATTTCTTGAAGCTCGCGAGATAGCCGATCGGCGCATCGAGCCAGACGTAGAAGAACTTGCCCGGCGCGTCGGGAATCGGAAAGCCGAAGTAGGGCGCATCGCGCGAGATGTCCCAGTCGCGCACGCCGCCTTCGGCGTCGAGCCATTCCTTGAGCTTGGCGGCGACCGATGAATGCATCACGGGCTGATCGTGCGTGAGCTTGCCCGCGAGCCAGTCGCGCAGCATCGCGGCGAAGTCGCCGACCTTGAAGAAGTAGTGTTCGGAATCGCGCAACTCGGGCGTCGCGCCGGACAGCACCGAGCGTGGATCCTTGAGGTCGGTCGGCGAATACGTCGCGCCGCAGTTCTCGCAGTTGTCGCCGTACTGGTCGGGCGTGCCGCAGTTCGGGCAGATGCCCTTGACGTAGCGGTCGGGCAGGAACATCTGCCGCACGGGATCGTAGAGCTGGCGGATCGAGCGCACGGCGATGTGCCCGCCCGCGCGCAGACGCGCGTAGACGAGCTCGGCGAGCTCGCGGTTCTCGGCGCGAGTGCGTCGTGTAGTAGTAGTCGTGCGCGACGCCGAAGTCGGCGAAATCACGCTCGTGGCTGACCTGCACGTCCTTGATGAATTCCTCTGGCGCGACGCCGGCCTTCTCGGCGGCGAGCATGATCGGCGTGCCGTGCACGTCGTCGGCTGCAACGAAATGCACGGTGTCGCCGGCCATGCGCCGCGCGCGCACCCAGATGTCGGTCTGGATGTAGCCGAGCAGATGGCCGATGTGCAGCGGGCCATTCGCGTAGGGCAGGGCGTGGGTGACGAGGGTCTTGCGCTGGCTCATCCGTGCTGTTTCCGAACGTTGCGTGGAAAGCGCGAATTATCGCATGCGGGTCAAGCCTGTGACGCGGCGTCGATGCCGCGGGCTACGCCGCGGCCGTCGGCCCCTCGCCAGGCCCGGCGGCCGGCCGCCGTGCGGTCTCGCGCTTGAACAGGCGCAGCATCGCCAGCAGCAGCATCATCGGCACGAGAGGCAGATAGAACGCGGCGATGCCGTCGAAGGCGGCGAACACGCGCGCCGTGATGTACGACCCGAGCGTGCCGCCGAGCGCGGAAAACACGACGATGAGCCCGGTCATCGCCGCGTGCATCGGCTTCGGCAGCGAACTCAGCACGACCGAATTGATGACCGGATAGATCGGCGCCAGCAGCAGGCCTATCAGCGGGATCAGGTAGGCGGCGAGCGGCGCGTTGAACCAGCCTGCACCGGCGCGCGCGACGACGTCATGCGCGAGCGGCAGCACCGCGACGATGAGCAGGCCCATGCCGAGCACGCAGACGTTGAGCAGCGAGTACCACGACACGCGCTTGAGCACGAAGCCCGCGCCGAGGCGGCCGAGCGCGGTCATGGCCGGCAGGATGCTCGCGAACTGGATGCTGATCGTATTCGGCAGCTTGAGGATCTCGCTGTTGAACGTCGGCAGCCAGGAACTGAAGCTCTGCTCGATCAGCACGTAGAGAAACGCCGAGGCGAGGAAGACGTAGACGAGCGGGCGGACGAAGAGTCGCGCCATCTCCATGAACGAGTCGGAGACCGAATTGTTGTGACCTTCCGAATGCGCGGCGCGTTCATCGAGCTGGCTCGTGGCGAGCAGCAGGAACACTGCGGCGCAAAGCGCGGAGATCAGCCAGTAGACATTCATCCACGCCGGGTTGCCCGGATTCCCGGAGTCGATGAATCCGCTGAACGTCCAGTTGCCGATCAGCACGCCGACCATGTACATGCCTTCGATCGTGTTGGTCAGGCGGGAATGCGCCGTCTCATCGGTCGTGAGCAGGCCGATCGACGAGTAGATCGCGACCTTGGCGAGCGCGAACGAGACGCCGGTGCAGGCGAACAGGATTTTCGTCGTGACGAACGAAGGGTAGAGCGGCATGGCGATGCAGGCGGCGCCGACGATGACGAGCGCGAGCATCATGGCCCGCCGGTAGCCGAGCAACGGCAGGAACGAGGCGACGAGAAACGAGACGAACGCGACCGTCAGGTCCTTGTAGCGCTCGAGCGCAACCGCGGCTGCCTTGTCGACGCCGAATGTCGCCATCGACTGCAGCATCACCGTGCCGACGCTGTTGAGCAGCATCGCGAAGACGATGAAGATCAGCGCCAGCGCGACGATCATGCGAGAACGATTCATGCGCGGCCCGAGCGTGCGCACGCGGAGCAGCTGCGCGTGGATTCTGGCGGTAACCGGGCGGTCGGGCCGTGAATCCGCAGGCAGCTGCGTTTGCTCAAGTTGGCATCAGCCCGAGTCGGCGCGCGCGGTGCATGTGCGGCCGCAATGATCCGCGCTGACCAAGGGAAACCTGCGTCGCGTCCGCAACGCAGGTTCAGAGGCGTGCGGGCGTATCAGGCCGCGCGATCGCGCTTCACGGCGTCACGCGCTCCCAGACCTGCGTACGGCCCAGCCACGAAAAGCCCATGAAGCCGCGCACCTGCAGCTTGGCGCCGTTTTCCATCGGCGTGAGTTTGACGCCGTAGGTCTTGCCGTTGTCCGGGTCGAGAATGGTGCCACCATCCCACACGTCGCCGTCATGCTTGCACTTCCCACATGATCGTCATGCCGAGGATGGGCTTGTCCTTGCGGTCGCCGCTGCAGGCGTCGCACAACGGATTCGGACCTCTCGCCGGATTGAGGAGCTGCGCAACCTTGCCGACGAGCTGACCGCCGCCTGCGTCGCTGATCTCGACGATCGACTTGGGCTTGCCGGTCTTGTCGTCGACGGTCTTCCAGCTGCCGATCGGCGTCATTTCGGCCGCGAAGATCGAGCCAGCGAACAGGGCGGCGAGAGCGCCCAAAACGAAAGTAGACGAACGCATCTTCATTCCCCTTGCCTGGTTGGATGTGTCTGGTTGGATGTGCGGCGGGCCTTCGACCCGTGGACCCAAGGGCCCAAGCGCGAGAGCATCGCACGAATAGCGATGCGCGGACGGGCCGGCTTGGCTACAATCGCGATCCTACTCAATCTTCCCGCCTCATCCATGACGCAAAGCACCAAGGAATCGGCCGAGCGCGTGCTCGCGTCGATCGTCGACCCGCACACCGGACTTTCGCTGGCGGAAAGCGGCGCAGTGAAAGGCATCGGCGCCGACGGCGGCAAGGTCGCGATCGACATCGTGCTCGGCTATCCCGCGGCGACCTGGACCGAAACGCTTGCGCAGCAGGTGCGCGCGGCGCTGCAGGCCGATCCGGCAATCGCCTCGGCGGCGGTCAGCGTGACCTCGCGCGTGCACGCACACAAGGTGCAGAACGACCTGACGCCGCTGCCGGGCGTGAAGAACATCCTCGCGATCGCCTCGGGCAAGGGCGGCGTCGGCAAGTCGACGACCGCCGCCAACCTCGCGCTCGCGCTGCAGGCCGAAGGCGCGAAGGTCGGCCTGCTCGACGCCGACATCTACGGACCGAGCATCCCGCGCATGATGGGCGTCTCGGGCAAGCCCGAATCGCCGGACGGCCAGCACATCGAGCCGAAGATCGCGCACGGCGTGCAGACGATGTCGATCGGCTTCATGATCGAGGAAGACACCCCCATGATCTGGCGCGGGCCGATGGTGACCCAGGCGCTGACGCAGCTGCTCAACGAGACGAACTGGTCCGATCTCGATTACCTGATCATCGACCTGCCGCCGGGCACGGGCGACATCCAGCTGACGCTGTGCCAGCGCGTGCCGGTGTCGGGTGCGCTCATCGTCACGACGCCGCAGGACATCGCGCTGCTCGATGCGAAGAAGGCGCTCAAGATGTTCGAGAAGGTTTCCGTGCCCGTGCTCGGCATCGTCGAGAACATGGCGCTGCACACCTGTTCGCAATGCGGGCACACCGAACACATTTTCGGTGCCGGCGGCGGCGAACGCATGGCGAAGGAGTACGGCGTGCCGCTGCTCGGCTCGATGCCGCTCGACATCCATATCCGCGAGCAGGCCGACAACGGCAAGCCGACCGTCGCGGCGGATCCGGACGGCGCGGTGTCGCAACGCTATCGCGACATCGCACGCAGGGCCGCGGCGAAGCTGTCGCAACGCGCGCGCAGCAAGTCCATCCAGTTTCCGAAGATCGTCATCCAGAACACCTGAATCTGAACACCTCGCCCGCCGCGGCAGGGGTGCTCCAACGCAGAGGTGCTGATGCTGCCGGCACGACGTAGTCGCGCCTGGCCGGCGCTGCGGCCCGGTTTTCGACGCAGATCGGCCCGATCGGCGCCACGAATGGCATGCATTTTGGCCGCTGCGGCCGAACGCGTATGATGGCGGCCCCCACAGACACGAAGCGGAGCCGCAGTGACCATCAAGTCCGATCGTTGGATTCGCCAAATGGCCGCCGAACACGCCATGATCGAGCCGTTCGAACCGGGCCAGCTGCGCGTCAACGCGAGCGGCGGCAAGATGATCTCGTACGGCACGTCGAGCTACGGCTACGACGTGCGCTGCGCCGACGAATTCAAGGTGTTCACGAACATCAACTCGACGATCGTGGACCCGAAGAACTTCGATGCGCGCAGCTTCGTCGACGTGCGCGCGGCCGAATGCATCATCCCGCCCAACTCGTTCGCGCTCGCACGTACGGTCGAGTATTTCCGCATCCCGCGGCGCGTGCTGACGATCTGCCTCGGCAAGAGTACCTACGCCCGCTGCGGCATCATCGTCAACGTCACGCCGCTGGAGCCCGAGTGGGAGGGTCACGTAACCCTCGAATTCTCGAATACCACCCCGTTGCCGGCGCGGATCTACGCCAACGAGGGCGTTGCGCAAATGCTATTCTTGGAGTCCGACGAGGACTGCGAGGTAAGCTATCGCGACCGTGGCGGCAAGTACATGGGGCAGCGCGGCGTCACATTGCCGCAGGCCTGAAATCGCAGCCTCCTTCCAAGCGGCCACCGTGGCCGGCCTATACCACGATTCTCACGATTCTTCCGGATGACGACATGAACAAAGTGTATTTATCGCGCCTGCTGCGCACCTGCGCCCTCGTTGCGTTCATGGCGCTGCTGGCCGCCTGCGGTCGCGACGACATCAAGAGCAGTACGGCCGACGCCACCGGCGGGCCCACGCAGTACGACCTGACGGTGCTCGCGGACAAGGACGGCCAGTTCGAGCTGCAGGGCGCGACCCTGAACGCCGAGGACCTGCGCGGACACATCCGCTACCGCAACGAGACGGGCCAGCCCGTCAAGACCATTCTGCTCAAGCGCGGCGAAAAGCAGAAAGTCACGAACGCGCAGGTCACCGGCCTCGCCGGCATCGCGCGCGATCTCAAGGTGCTCGCGTTCGTCGAGGACAACGATGGCAAGCTCAAGGTCATCAGGATCGAAGACGGCAACGCCGCACCCGCCAAGTAGTCACAGGTTTTCAGGAGAAGCATCATGCGTTTCGTCACCAAAGCCCTCGTCGTGGCGTTGAGTCTGGGCGCCGCCGGCGCCGCCCTCGCCCGCGACATCGAAGACAACAAGCTGCTCGTCTATCCGATGAAGGACGGCAAGTACAAGGTCACCGACGTGATCGGCGACAAGGTCACGTTCTACGGCGTCGCGGCCGAGGTGTGGGAGCGCAAGCACGTCGCCGGCCTTCTGCTGAAGAAGGGCGAGAACGCGACGGCCGAGCAGAAGCACATCGTGTACGTCACGGCCAAGCAGCTCAAGATCGACGCGTTCATCGAGATCGACGGCAAGGAGCAGCCGCTCGTCGAGGCCGCGCCGGCACCCGCGCCAGCCCCGGCGCCGCAAGCCGCGCCGACCGCCGATGCCGCCGCCCAGCCAGCGCCCGCAGCGGCGCCCGCGCCTGCAGCTGATCCGAACAAGCACTGACGGGAAGGCACTGACGGAGCAGGCACCGCAGTTCGCTGTCGCCGCAATAATGCGCGCGGCGCCTGGTCCGGCATGACCACTGGCCTGATGTACCGCAAGCCCTGATATCCGCAAGCAATGAGCCTATTGCGTGTCGCCCGCGGCGTAACGCAGGTCACGGCGCACGGTCAGCGCGGTCTCGACGCACAGGCGTATCGCTTCGACCATGATCGCGAGCGGCATCGCAGGCACGTCGTCGAAGCGCGCGGTCTGCTCGGGAAGCGGGGGTACGTGCACGAAGCCGCCGCGCGCGCGCGCGTTGCGCGCGAGCGCGTGCGCGAGACCGAAGAAGACCTGGTTGCAGACGAACGTCCCCGCGGTCTGCGACAGGCACGCGGCGATGCCTGCATCGCGCAGGCGCGCGAGCATCGCCTTGACCGGCAACGTCGAAAAATACGCGGCCGGCGCATTGGCGATGACGCGCTGATCCACCGGCTGCGCGCCGACGTTGTCCGCGATGCGGGCGTCGATGAGGTTGATCGCCACACGCTCGAGCGAGATCTCCGCGCGCCGGCTCGCGAGGCCGAGCGCGATCACGAGCACGGGCCGATGCTTGCGCAGCAGCGCACGCAGGATCGGCAGCGACGTCGCGAATTCGGTCGGCAATCCTGCGCCGACGACGCGATGGCCCGCGATGACCTCGCCGTCGAGCGCGCGAACGATTTCGAGCGAGGGATTGAGCGTATCGCCGTCGAACGGCTCGAACCCGGTCACGAGCGCGACCGGCAGCGTGGCGCGCCTGTGTCTCGGCAGGCGCCGTCGCGCGCGATGCCTTGCGTGGCGCCGTCTTCTTCACTCGTTTCATCGGAACACCAGTGCGGCCATGAGAATCACGTTGACCGCCAGCAGCACCAGCGCGGTCGGTACCTGCGCGCGGATGACGGCGTACTGGTCGGGCAGTTCGAGCAGCACCGCGGGCACGATGTTGAAATTCGCCGCCATCGGCGTCAGCAGCGTGCCGCAGTAACCGGTCAGCATGCCGAGCGATCCGAGCACGGCCGGCAGCGCGCCATGTTTCTCGACGAGCAGCGGCAGTCCGATGCCGGCCATCATGACCGGAAACGCCGCAAACGCGTTGCCCATGATCATCGTGAACAGCACCATGCCGAGTGCGAAGGCCGCGAGGCAGGCGAGGCGGTTGTCGACTGAAATGACCGCGCCGACGATGTGCGCGATCACGTCGCCGACGCCCGTCGCCGCGAACACGCTGCCGAGCGTCGCCAGCACCATCGGCAGCAGCGCGACGCTGCCGAGCGAATCGAGCAGGCGGCCGCCCTCGACGAGCGCTTCGCGCAGCGGCGCGCGCGTCGTGCGCAACGCGGCGGCGAGCGCGATCACGCAGGCGACGCCGAGCGCGACGAGCGTCGGCTGGGCGGGATCGATCAGCGCCTTGCCGAACGGGTTCACGTGCGGCGCGATCAGCACGATCGCGAGCGTCGCGAGCGGAATCGCGAGTGCAGGCGTGAACAGCCGGTTGCCCATCGGCTCGGCGGCCGGTTCCGCGGTCGCCGTGGTCGCAGATCGTTTCGCGCCGCCGCCCATCGCGAGCAGGCCGAGCGCGATCACGCCGGCGCCCATCGCCTGCGCGGGCCAACGCGATCCCGCGGCGGTCGCCGCGCGGATCGCATCGCCGAACACGAATGCGCACGCGACGACGGCCCAGAATGCCGCCATCGGCCAGCGCCGGTCGCGCAGGTTCTGCCAGGCACAGATCGCCAGCCAGAGGCCGACGAGCCAGTAGACGTAGTCGATGCGTATCGTCATCCCGTCAGGCTCGTCTCACGGTGCCGATGGCGCGTCGACGCGATGGCATCTCGCGCGCGCGGGCGCGAAGGCCACGTTGCGCGAAGACGATGCGGATCGAGTGAATGACGAATGCCGCGATCGCGGTCGGCAGCGCCCACAGTGCGATCGCGAGCGGTTCGAGGTGAATGCCGTTGCGCTCGTAGAAACCCTGGATCAGCAGCACGGCGCCGAATGCGAGGAATACGTCCTCGCCGAAAAAGCGGCCGACGTTGTCGGTCGCCGCGGCCAGGGCGCGCACCCGCGTTCGCTCGTCGAGGGGAAGTTCACGCGCAGGCTCGCGCTCGTTCGGCGTCGCCTCGCTGGCAGATTCGGCCGCTGGGTCGCGCCTGCCCTCGCGTGCCGCCGCCGCCTCGCTCATCGGTGCGAGCAGCGGACGCACGGTTTGCGCATGGCCGCCGAGATCGATGAGGCCGAACATCGCAAGCAGCTGGCGCGCGCCGAGATACGCGATCAGCAGGCGCGCGAGCGAAAGGCCTTCGAAGCCCTCGATCCAGCGTTTCGCGCGTTCGCGCAGGCCGTAGCGTTCGAGCAGGCCGATGACCGGCAACGTCAGCGTGAACAGCAGCAGCGCGCGGTTGCTGACGAACGAGTTGCCGAGCAGCGCGAGCAGGTCGCCGACGTCCATGCCGACGGCGAGCGCGCTCGCGACGCCCGCGGCAACGACGACGAGCACGGCGTTGCGCTTGGTGGCGAAGCCGGCGATCACGACCGCCACGCCGATCAGGGGCCAGTAGTTCATGCGCTCGCTCTGCGAAGACGTTGCCGCATTGTGAGCGGCGAGGGTGCGCCTGCCAAGCGCGAAAGATGCCTCCGCGTAACCTGTCCGATATGCTTGTCGCGCTTCCGCTTCGCTTCCCCTTCAACCGGAGAGATGCATGGACTTTCGTCGTTTGGGCCGGATATTGTTTTCGTCGCTGCTGGCCGCGACGGCCGGATGCACCGCGACGAACGCTGCGCACGAGGGCACGCCCTCGCTCGCGATCGTCGGCGTCACCGTCGTGCACCCGGAGCGCGAGGGCGCGCAGGCGGTCGAGGCCGACGTGACGGTCCTGATCTCGGGCGAGCGCATCGTCAGGGTCGGTCCGTCCGCAACGACCCCAGTGCCCGCGGGCGTGAAACGCATCGACGGCCACGGCAAATGGCTCATTCCGGGCATGATCGACGGCCACGTGCACTTCTTCCAGTCGGGAAATCTCTACACGCGGCCCGACGTCGTGGACTTCAACGCGGTCGTGCCCTACGCGCAGGAAGTCGCGCGCAACAAGACGCGCCTGCCCGCGACGTTCAAGGTCTGGCTTGCGAGCGGCGTGACGAGCGTGATCGACATCGGCGGCCCGTTCTGGAATTTCGACGTGCGCGCCGCGGCCGAGAAGTCCGACGCGGCGCCGCGCGTCGAGGTGGCCGGTCCGCTGATCTCGATGGTCGCGCGGCCGCAGCTCGATCTCGGCGACCCGCCGATCGTCCGCATCGATTCGCCCGACGCCGCGCGCGAACTCGTCGCGCGCGAACTCGCGCGCAAGCCCGACTTCATCAAGATCTGGTTCATCCATCGCCCCGAGGACGACATGGCGAAGCAGGTCGCGATCGTCAAGGCGACCGCGGATGCCGCGCACGCGGCACACGTGCGCCTTGCGGTGCATGCGACCGAGCTCGACGTGGCCAAGGCCTCGCTGCGCGCGGGTGCGGACTATCTCGTCCATTCGGTGTTCGAGGAACCGATCGACGACGAATTCGTCGCGCTGATGCGCGCCAATCACGCGCTGCTCTGTCCGACCCTGTTCGTCTACGCAGGCTATGGGCTCGCCCTGTCGGACCAGTGGCAGCCGACGCCCGAGGAGCAGCGTCTCGCCGATCCGCAGATCGTCGTCGCGATGCACGATCTCGAACGCATGCCGAAGGACAGGATTCCCGCGCGCGTCGCCGCGCGTGTGGCCGCTCACGCTGCGGTCGCGGCACCGGCACCGGCGATGCGCAACCTCAAGATTCTCTCGGACGCCGGCATCACGATCGTCATGGGCACCGACGCGGGCAATATCGGCACGCTGCATGGCCCCTCGGTATTTCGCGAGATGGCGCTGATGCAGCAGGCGGGCCTGACCCCGCTGCAGGTTTTGCGCAGCGCGACGACGAACGGCGCGAAAGCGCTGGGACGCGACGATCTCGGGACAGATCGCAGCGGGAAAACTCGCCGATCTCGTCCTGCTCGACGCCGACCCGCTCGCGGACGTCGGCAATCTCTCGCACGCGGAACGCGTGATCAAGGGCGGCGTGGTCTACGATCCGAAGGCGCTGATCGATTCGATCCGGCAGTAGCCTCGGGCGGGCGCTGGCGCGGTTCGCGTCAGTCCCTTTTACGCCGCGCGCTGCGCGGGCGCGGCGACGCGCACGCCCGCGGCGTTCAGCGCCTCGCGCAGGCGTTGCGCGAACGTCGCCGCATCGGGGCGGTCGCCGTGGACGCAAATCGAGTCGGCGCGCAGGACGTGCGCACCGTCCGCTTTGCCGTCGCGCCACGCATCCACGTTGCCGTGCAGGACGATCCGCAGCGCCTGCGCGACGGCCACGTCGACGTCTTCGATCACGGCGCCGGCTTCGCCGCGCGGCATCAGCGAGCCGTCCGCGAGGTAGCGCCGGTCGGCGAATGCCTCGTTGGCGACTACGAGTCCGGCGTTCGCGCCCGCGTGCGTGAGCGCGCCGCCGGCGAGGCCGACGAGAATCAGGCGCGCATCGAAATCGCGCACGGCGCCCGCGATCGCCTCGGCGAGCCTCGCGTCTTTCGCGGCCATGTTGTAGAGCGCGCCGTGCGGCTTGACGTGATGCAGGCGCTGGCGCTGGGCGCGCACGAACGCCTCGAGCGCACCCAGCTGATACAGGGTCAGCGCGTGCGCCTCCACGGGCGTGATGCGCATCTCGCGCCGGCCGAAACCCTGCAGGTCCGGAAGTGAAACGTGCGCGCCGATCGCGATGCCGTGCTGGGCGGCGAGGATCACCGTGCGCTGCATCGTCGCGAAATCGCCCGCGTGAAAACCGCAGGCGATGTTCGCGGAGCTGATCCACGGCATCACCTCGGCGTCGGCGCCCATGCGCCACGCGCCGAACGATTCGCCCATGTCGCAATTGAGATCGATCGTTGCCATCGCGGTCGAAAAGAATGGGTCTCAGATTGGACGCAGATTAACGCAAATAAACACGGATCACGCCAGACGCTGCCCTGAGGCTTCTTTATGCAGCGACGGGCGGGAAAACCTGGGACGCGGATTGACGCCGATGAGCGCGGATCAAGCGGACCACGACTCGGCAGAAATCCGCGCGAATCCGCGTAAATCCGCGTTAGAAATTCTTTTGAGGAAACGCGTCCGGGAAACGCACAAGTTTGGTGCAGGAACACCGCGAGTGAAGTCCAACGAAAGATTTGGACGCGGATTTACGCGGATGAACGCGGATTTTTAGCGACCATGACTATCGTCGGTCAATCCTCGTTTATCCGCGTCAAGTCCGCGTCCGAAAATTCTCTGTCGAGAACCCATCAGGACCGCAGTAACCGCTCGCGCAGGTAGACCGCAAGCCGCGCCAGCGCACGCTCGCGTTCGAGATAGCGCATCTGTGCGTCGTCGAGATCGGTCTGCGCGAGGCGCACGACGTCGCCCGGCCGACGCTGGGCGAGATGGCCCTGGTCGACCGCGATCACGTGCGCGATGCGCGGGTAGCCGCCGGTCGTCGGTCCTTCCGCGGCGAGCACGATCGGCGTGCCCGCGGGCGGCAGTTGCACGGTGCCGCTCGCGACGCCCGTCGAGATCAATTCGAGCTTCGTACGCAGTGCGAGTACCGGACCTTCGAGGCGGCAGCCGACCCGGTTCGAGTCGACGCCAACGCGAAAATCGGCGCCGAACAGCCGTCGCCTGGCGTCGCTGTCGAGAAGATCGAAGTGCGCGCCGGCGAGCGCGCGGATCGGGCGTTCGCCTGCGTAGTCGAACCAGTTCTCCGGGTCGACAGACCAATTCGTCGCCACGACGCTGCGGATTTCGCGATGGCCTCCCTGCCGGGACGCATCGAGACTGCGCCACAGCGCGCCGCAGAGGTTTCGCGGCGCTGGCGCGCACGGCAGAACGTCGTTCGCGGCCAGCGTGCGCGGGAATGGGCCGATGCCCGCATTGACGTCGGTGCTGCGGCTGCCGAGCACGAGCGGCAGCGCGATGCCACCCGCGACGGCGAGATAGGCGCGCGCACCGCGTGGCATGCCGCCGAGTGCGAGCTCGCTGCCCGCGCGGACGACGGTCGGCCGCCAGCAAGGCAGCGCCTGCTCGCCGCAGTGCGCGTCGATCTCTGCGCCGGCGATCGCGATCAGCGCATCGACGTCGAACTTCAGTCGCGGACCGCGCAGCGTGATTTCGAGCGCCGCCGCACCTTCTTCGTTGCCCACGAGCAGATTCGCGATGCGCAGCGCGACGGGATCCATCGCACCGGCATTGCCTACGCCGACGGCGGCGTGGCCGGGCCGACCGCCATCCTGCACGGTCGTCAGCAGACCCGGGGTGAGGACGCGGATGCTCACGGCAGCAGCGTCGCGAAGGTCTGCGCGTCGATCGCACGAAAGCGCACGCGCTGGCCCGGCGCGAGCAGTGCCGGCGCGGTGCGCGCGGCATCGAACAACGCGAGCGGCGTGCGCCCGATTATCTGCCAGCCGCCCGGCAACGCACGCGGATAGATGCCGGTCTGCGCACCGCCGATCGCGACCGAGCCCGCGGGCACGCGCGTGCGTGGTTGCGCGCGACGCGGCGCGTGCAGGCGTGGATCGAGTCCGAGCAGATACGGAAAACCCGGCGCGAAGCCGAGCATCGCGACGCGGTAGCTGGCTGCCGCGTGCGCCGCGATCGTGGCCGCTTCGTCGAGGCCGGCGAGCGCCGCGACTTCGGCGAGATCGGGACCGAAGTCGCCGCCGTAGCAGACCGGGATTTCGATTTCGGCGGGTTCGCCGTTGCAGCCGACGGCGGTTGCGAGGTCGGGTCCGCGGTCTCGCCAACGCCTTCCTCGCCACCGTCGCCCTCGCAGATCTGCTCGCGTACGCGTGCCACGAGTGTCGGCGCGCGCCGCTTCGTTCGGCGCGCGGAGCGAAGCGGGATCGTAGTGGACGCACAGGCTCGCATACGCGGGGACGATTTCCTCGACCCCCGCAATGCGCGCGCGACGCAACTTCCGCGCGGCGGCGTGGACGCGCTCGTTCGTCGCACGGTCCATTGCGGCACGCTCCATGGCGTCACCGAAACGCAACAACAGCGCGCGATCACCGAGCCAGTCGACGGCGATCGCGTTCATCGCACCGCGGCGAGGCCGAGCGCCGCGCGCAGACGCGCGTGTTCCACGTCGAGCGCCGCGGCCGGGTAGCGCTCGCGCTCGCCGACGCCCCAGACCGGTCTCGGCCACGCTGCGTCGCCGGCGTGGCGCGCGATCACGTGCACGTGCAACTGGGCGACGATGTTGCCGAGCGCGGCGACGTTGAGCTTGAGCGGCGCATGCAGTTCGCGCAGCGCGCGTGCGCAGACGTCGACCTCTTGGAGCAGCGCCTGCTGTTGCACCCGCGACAGGTCGATCAGGTCGCGCATCCCTGCGACGCGCGGCACGACGATGAGCCAGGGGAAGCGTGCGTCGTCCATCAGCAACACGGTCGACAGCGGCAGATCGCCCACGAATCGGCCGTCGGAAGCGAGCGTCGCGTCGAGCACGAAGGGCGTTGCGCTCACGTCACGCGTCCGCGCCGGTCAGGTGGCGCGAGAAAAAGGCCAGCGTGCGTTCGCGTGCGATCTTCGCGCTCGCCGGTACGTGGCGGGCCGGATCGACGTCGCGGTCGAACGCGTGACCGGTGTCGGCATAGGTGTAGACCTCGACCCGGCCGGCGATGATCTCGTTCGCGTACGTGTCGCGATGCCGCTGCACGGCTGCCGCGGGAATCGAGCCGTCCTGCTCGCCGAAATGAAACTGCACCGGCGCCGCGAGTGCTTCGTCGAGGAACTGCACGTTGCGCGCGCCGTAGTAGCTGACAGCCGGCATGCCGAGCCTGATCGACGACAGCAGCGCGATCGTGCCGCCCCAGCAATAGCCGACGACGCCGATTCTTCCGGCGGACGCGATCGACTGGGCCGCAGCGGCCACATCCGCGAGAGCGCGATCGAACCCGACTTCGCCGACGAGCTTCTTGCCGCGCGCGAACGAAGTTTCCGCGTAGTCGAGCTCGACACCGGTCTCGACATGATCGAAGAACGCGGGCGCGATCGCCGTGTAGCCGGCGGCGGCGAAACGGTCGACGACACTGCGCACCCACGCGTTGACGCCGAAGATTTCCTGCACGACGACGATGCCGCCGCGCGATCTTCCCTGCGCTTTTGCCAGATACGCGCCGATGCACTGCGTGCCCGCGGTGTTGACCTGGATATGCTCGCCCATCGCTGCTTCCTCCATTTCGCCTGCAGGCGACACCGGAAACCTAACCCGGACCCGCTGCACGTGGGCTGACCATGTCCCTGTCCGCAAGCGCCGCGCAGCCACGTCGCTGCGGCGCTTCGGTTGCACAAGACGCCGTCAGGCGGCCTGCTGCGCCTTCACCACCTGGTTGCGGCCCGCGCGCTTCGCCGCGTAGACCGCATGGTCCGCGGCATCGATGAGCGCGGTGACCTTGTGCGGCAGCGGCAGGTGCGAAAGCGTCGCGATACCGATGCTGATCGTTGCGTTCGGGTCGAGTTGGGGCGCGAAGGATCTCAGCGCATCGGCAGCGCACGTGCGCAGCCGTTCGGCGATCGCGAGCACTTCGTTCTCGTCGTGTCCGCGCACCGCCACGACGAACTCCTCGCCGCCGTAGCGGCCGAGCACGTCCTCGGGTTCCAGCGACTCGCGCATCGCGTGCACGCCTGTGATGAGGACGCGATCGCCGAAGATGTGGCCCTGGGTGTCGTTGACCTGCTTGAAGTGGTCGAAATCGATCAGCAGCAGCGCCAGCTCCTCGCCGTCGCGCTGGCAGTCGGTCAAAAGCCCGTCGAGCCGGCGCATCAGGTGTCCGCGGTTGAACACGCCGGTCAGCGGGTCGGAAATCGCCGCCTGGTAGAGCTGCTGTGCCTGGTGTTCGAGTCGTTCGTTGGCGTCGCTGAGCGCTGCGCGCTTCGCCTCGATCTCGATGTTGCGCGTGGCGAGGACGCGGTTCAGGCGGCGCACGCCGAAGAAACGCCATGCGAGCAGCCCGAGCAGCAGCGTCAGCGCAGCGAGCATCGCGATGCCGTAACGGCGCTCAAGCCGTTCGCGGTCGAGGCGCGCGGCCTGCAGCTGGTTGTCCTTGGTGACGAGAGCGAGTTTCTGCTCGGACGCGGAGCGAGCGTACTGCGTTTCGAGCGCGGACAGGCGGCGGTTGGCGCGTGTGCCGAGCAGCTCCTCGCGCAAGGTCGCCTGCGCGTGCGCGTAGCCGAGCGCCGCGGTACTGTCGCCATCCGCGCTCGCGAGACGTTCGCGCAGCGCGTACGCCTCGATCAGCAGCGGCTTGGAATCGCTGGCCTGCGGACTCGCGAACGTGTCCTCGAGAAACTGGCGCGCGCGTTTGCGGTCGCCGCTCGCGAGCGCGGTCTCGGCGAGCGCGACGCGGCTGCGGGCCATGATTTCGTGCTGATCGAGGCCGAGTCCGACTGCCAGCGCCTCGTTGAGCCGCGCGGCGGCCTCGTCGAGATGGCCCAGGCCGAGAAGCGCGCGCCCGCTGTCGAGCAGGCTGAAGCCGACTGACGGGCGATTGCCCGTGGCCTGACCGATCGCGAGCGACTCCTCGGCGGCGGCGAGTGCGGGCTCGAATTCGCGCACGTCGGCCAGGTAGCTCGCGAACGTGCCGAGCGTCGCCGCGTAGTTCGCGCTGTCGCCCTTGCGCCCGGCGACTTCGAGCGCGCGTGAAAAATACCTGCGTGTCGCTGCGTCGTCGCCGAGGTCGCGATAGATCAGCGCGAGGTTGCGCAAGGTCAGTTCGAGGCGGTTGTCGATGCGTTCGCGGATCGCGAGCGCCTGCATGAACCAGTCGAGCGCGCTCGCATAGTCGCCGCGGTCGCGCGCGATCGTGCCGAGATTCGTGAGCACGGTCGCGACGCCGGATTCATCCCCGCGCTCGCGCATCAGTTCGATCGAGCGCTGCTCGTGCCGCGTCGCATCGTCGAGCTTGCCGTGGCGGCGGTCGAGCACGCCCGAGTATTCCTCCGCCGAGGCTTCCGCCCAGTTGAGATGCGCGCGTTCGCCGAGTTCGGTCAACAAGGTGGAGAGCCGCTCGACGCTCGCGTAGTCGCCGCGGATGAGCGCTATCTCACCGCGCGCGATGGCAATGTTGGCGGCTTTTGCGAGGTCGCCCTCGGCCAGCGCCAGTTGCTGCGCGCGGGCCCAGTGTGCGTCGGAGGAGTCGTACGCCTCGAGCGCGCGCAGCACGTTGCCGACGAGGTCCTCGAACGCGAGTTGCCCGGGCCGGCCGATCAGTGCGGGAGTCGCGGGTGCGACCGCATTGGCCCAGTCGTCGATTGCCGAGGCGAGCTGTTGCGCGGTCGTCACTGCCAGCGCGCGCGGATAGACGGGCGATTCGGGACGGGCGGCGTTCGCCCAGACAAGCCCGGCGCAAGCCAGCAAAATGCCGGCACGCCTTCGCAAACCGTTACGGCAGTGCATTTTGTGATTCATTCGGTGGCGCCCCGTCATCGCCTACCTTTTGTCGCAATGAATGATGCAAAAGCCGCGCCAGTCCATGGTGTGGGCCGGCGCAGTGTAGCGGACCGCGTAGAAGCCATCAAAGCCAATGTCCGAATGGGCTCGCGCGGACCACAGCGCACTCTCCACATCAAGCGTGCGATGGTCGGTGCTGCGCCCGCACGCCAAGCGCGCCGCACCGTCCGGACTCGTCGGCGGTCGTGATGCTCGAGACACTCAGAATCCCCCAAACGATCGCGTGATCTGCGGTAAACGGCCGGGTATTTCGACTGTTGCTGGCTACGCGGCTCTATAATTTGCTGCCGCCGTGCCGAAACCCCAGTATGTCACCGAGTTTAGAGTCATGAATCGTGCCAACCCGAAAGTGGGCTTCGTCAGCCTGGGCTGCCCCAAGGCGCTCGTCGACTCCGAGCGCATTCTCACGCAACTGCGGGTCGAGGGCTACGACATCGTGCCGAGTTATGGCGCAGCGGACGTCGTGGTCGTCAACACGTGCGGTTTCATCGATGCGGCCGTGCAGGAATCGCTGGACGCGATCGGCGAGGCGCTCGAGGAGAACGGCAAGGTCATCGTCACGGGCTGCCTCGGCAAGCGCGCCGACCTGATCCGTGAGGCCCATCCCGACGTGCTCGCGATCAGCGGCCCGCAGGACTATGCGAGCGTCATGAACGCGGTGCACGCGCAACTGCCGCCGCGCCACGACCCGCACATCGACCTCGTGCCTCCGCAGGGAATCAAGCTCACACCGAAGCACTACGCGTATCTGAAGATATCGGAAGGCTGCAATCACAAGTGCACCTTCTGCATCATCCCGTCGATGCGAGGCCTCCTCGTGTCGCGGCCGGTCGACGAAGTGCTGCGCGAGGCCGAGAAGCTGGTCAAAGGCGGCGTGCGCGAGTTGCTCGTCATCTCGCAGGACACGAGCGCCTACGGTGTCGACGTGAAATATGCGGCGCGTCCGTGGAGAGACGGCAGCGTGCGCACGCGCATGACCGAACTCTGCGCGGCGCTGGCCGACCTCGGTGCGTGGGTGCGCCTGCACTACGTCTATCCGTATCCACACGTCGACGAGGTGATCGAGTTGATGGCCGATGGGCGGATTCTGCCGTACCTCGACATCCCGTTCCAGCACTCGAGCCCGCGCATCCTCAAGCTGATGAAGCGGCCCGCCGCGAGCGCGAAGACGCTCGAACGGGTGCATGCCTGGCGGCGCGAATGCCCCGACCTGACGTTGCGCAGTACGTTCATCGTCGGCTTCCCCGGCGAGACCGACGACGAGTTCGAGGACCTGCTCGCGTTCCTCGACGAGGCACAGCTCGACCGCGTCGGCGCGTTCGCCTATTCGCCGGTCGACGGCGCGAAGGCGAACGACCTGCCCGACGCGGTGACCGAGGACGTCAAGCAGGATCGCCTCGAACGGTTCATGCAGAGGCAGGCCCGCATCAGCGCGGCGCGCCTGCAGCGCAAGATCGGCAGGACGCTGCGCGCACTCGTCGATCACGTGGATCGCGACGGGGCGGTTGCGCGCACGGCGGCCGACGCGCCCGGAAATCGACGGCGTGCTGCGTATCGTCGACGGGCAGAAACTCAAGCCTGGACAGTTCGTCGAGGTGCGCATCGACGACGCAGACGAACACGACCTGCGCGGATCGCTCGTGAGCTGACCCTGGCGACCAAGCCGGTCATGCGCGTCCGTATCGCTGCCCGCAGCGCGCACTGATGCGCTTCGTCTCGCCCGCGCGCGATGAAGTCGACGCAGCGGTATTTTCGCGCCAGCCGTTGGCGGCCTGGGACGAATTCGCCACGACGTTGCATGGCGCCGCGTGGCCCACTGTCACGCAGATCGACGCGCTTCGCTCACAGGGTGCTGCGACGGGTGCCGGCCGGGTGCCGCGTTTCGTCGAGCAGACACCGGCACTGCTGCGCGACGGGTTGCATTACGAACAGCGCATCGCCGAACGTGGCGAAGTCGCGACGCGCGCGCAGAACTGGCACGATCTCATCAACGCGTTGATCTGGCTGCGCTATCCCGCACTGAAGTCGGCGCTCAACGCGCGCCAGGTCGGCGAGATCAGCAAGGTCGGCACGAAGGCGCGCTCGCGCGCGCAATGTGCACTGACCCATTTCGACGAAGCCGGCGTCATCGTCGTGACGCGCGATGCTTCCCTGCTTGCGCTGTGGGACGCACACGACTGGCACGCGCTCTTCTGGCGCGAGCGCGAAGCGTGGCGTGACGGCCGTATTGATGTCGTCGTGTTCGGCCATGCGTTGCTGGAGCACGCACTGCGGCCGCACCAGCTGCTCGTCGGCAAGGCGCTCGTCGTATCGGCGAACGACGCGGCCGTCGATGGCGCGGTCGCGGCGATCGCCGCCGGGGACCTGCTCAACGACCCGCAGGAACTGCGCCCGCTGCCGCTCTCGGGCATTCCGGGCTGGCACGTGGACAACGAACGTGAATCGTTCTATCGCGAGGCGCCGTGTTTCCGGGCGCGCCGCGCGGATCGCCGCTATCCACCGCCGCTGCGTGTTCCCCCGATGGAAAATCGAGAGGGGAGGGCAGCGTGCGGCGCGCCGTTCAGCCCGCTGCCGGTGGCCCGTCGTAGCTGACGGCGACCACGACGAAGCGCCGGCGCCCGCCCGGCAGCTCGGCTTCGAATTCGTCGTCGACGTGCTTCTTCAGCGCCGCGCGCGCAAGTGGCGAGTCGATGCTGATATAGCCGCGTCCCGCGTCGGTCTCGTCCGGTCCGACAATGCGCAGTTGTTGCGTGCGGCCTTCATCGTCCTCGATCGCGAGCCACGCACCGAAGTAGATGGCTCCAGGGTCGGAAGGCCGGTCAGGCGCGATATGCAGCTTTTTCAGGCGCGAGGAAAGATACCCCACGCGCCGGTCGATCTCGCCGAGCTGCTTTTTGCGATAAATATACTCGGCGTTCTCGGAGCGGTCGCCTTCCGCTGCGGCGGCGGAGAGCGCCTTGACGACCTCGGGACGGCGCACGCGCCAGAGGTCATCGAGTTCCGCCTTGAGCCTCGCCTGGCCTTCTCCGGTGATCAGCGCCGTCGACGCGGGCTGGGCGGGGCGCCAGCGGCTCATTGCAAGCGCGCGGCGGGCGCCTTCGTCGCGGCAAGGCGATCGAGAAACGCAATGTACGTGTCGACCTCGCCGATCCTCGGGTCGTTCGGAAATTCGAGCTTGATCTGCTGCAGCAATGCGCGCGCGGGCATTTCCTTGTTCATGCGTTCCGCGAGCAGCTTGGCCGCGAGCAGGTAGTTGCCGACGACCTCGGCATGGCCGCGGAAGCGTTTGTGGAAACCGCCGAGCAGTGACAGCGCGACTTGCGAGTTGCCGCTGGCAGCGGCCGCTGTTGCGACACGCGTGATGTCGCCGGCCTGGTCCAGCGCGAACGCAGGATCGCAGCGCTGCGATTCGCGCGCGACGTCGACTGCGCGCGAATCCTGGTCGACGCTCAGCAGCAACGGGATGAAACGCTTGCCGTGTGCCGCGAGTTCCACCTTGTCACCGCATTCGCGCAGCCAGTGGCGATACTCGATGTGCAGGCTGACCACCTCTGGCTGCGCGCGGATTTCCTCGCGCAGCAGCGCTGCGGCGCCTGCGGCATCGCCCGATGCCGCGCGCTCGCGTGCGGCGACGATGACCGGGCCGCCGCGGTCTCCGGCCTGCATTTCTTCCTGCAGTTCCAGATGCCCGGCGTAGCCGAGTTCGTCGCGATGGTCATAGATGACGAGACCAATGAGATGGAAATTCGCGATCATCAGATAGTCGACCACGCAGGCGATCACGAACGTCGCGATGAATCCCGGCAGGATCGCGCCGAGCGGTATCGCTACGATGCTCTGCACGATCAGCGTCGCGCAGAAGAAGCCGACCAGCAGCAGGTACTGCTTGCCCAGGCGCTGACCCAGTTGCAGCCAGGCCAGCGGATTCAGCGCTTGGCCCAAGCCTTCCTCGAGCGCGAGGATCATGACCATCGCCGGCATCGCGGCCATCAGCAACAGGCCGACGACCAGCGCCGGCAGCAATCCGTAAAACTTGCCGAGCAGGACCAGGGTCAGGTTGACGAGGATCAGCAACAACACCGCGTAGATCGCAACGGTGTCGCTGACCGTGAAGCTGATCTCCGGTGCCTCGCGACGCCCGTTCGCGCTCCAGCGCAGCACCTCGAATCCGAACTTGAAGAGCGCCGCCCAGACGAGCAGATCGAGAATGCCGCCGAGCACGGGTATCCAGCCGGCGACTACCGCGCTCACGGCGAGCGCGAGTATCGTCGACAGCGGGCCGGATTGCGCGGGGTAGCGCAGCACCTGCAACGCGCGCTCCGCGAGTGGCGGCGACTCGGTGAGTGGCGTGGTCTCGACCATGTCCTACTTCCTCAGTATCGAACCGAGCACGCCGCGCGTGAGCGCGGTGCCGAGGCGGCTGCCCGCGCTGCGCATCGCCGACTTGGCCATCGACTCGATCATGCCCTGTCTTCGCGTCGTGCCGAACACGGCGTCGCTGATGGCCTTGCCCCAGCCCGAATCGGGCGCCGGTGCGGATGATGCTGGCGCGGGTGCGCCGGCGGGCGCGGGCGTCGCCGCCGTCACGCCGGTGCGCTGGACGAGGATTTCGTAGGCCGACTCGCGATCGATCGCCGTGTCGTACTTGCCGCCCACGGGCGAGCGCGAGCGTACCGTCGCGCGTTCCGTGTCGGTGATTGCGCCGATGCGCGACGTCGGCGGCACGATCATCGCGCGCTCGACCGGCAGCGGCACGCCGCCTTCCTGCAAGGTCGATACGAGCGCCTCGCCGACGCCGAGCTGGGTGATCACGGCCGTGACATCGCCGAGCTTCGGGTTCGGCGCAAATGTCTGGGCCGCGCTGCGCACGGCTTTCTGGTCGCGTGGCGTGAACGCGCGCAGCGCGTGCTGCACGCGGTTGCCGAGCTGACCGAGGATCACGTCGGGCGCGTCGTCGGGATTCTGCGAGCAGAAGTACACGCCGACGCCCTTCGAGCGGATCAGGCGGACGACCTGTTCGACGCGCTTCTGCAGCGCCGGCGGACAGTCGTCGAACAGCAGATGCGCCTCGTCGAAGAAGAACACAAGCTTCGGCACGTCGAGATCGCCGACCTCGGGCAAACGCTCGAACAATTCCGACAACAGCCACAACAGGAATGTCGAATACAGCAGCGGCTTCAGGATCAACTGGTCCGCGGCGAGGATGTTGACGATGCCTCGGCCCGACATGTCCTGGCGCATGAAGTCGGCGAGGTCGAGGGCGGGCTCGCCGAAGAACTGCTCGGCGCCGGCATTCTCGAGCGTCAGCAGCGAGCGCTGTATCGCGGCGACCGAAGTCGCGCTGACGAGCCCGTATTTCGCGGCGATGTCCTTCGCGTTCGCCTTGTCGGCCGCATGCGTGAGCAATGCGCGCAGGTCCTTGAGGTCGAGCAGCAGCCAGCCGTTGTCGTCGGCAAGCTTGAACACGATCTCGAGGACGCCCGACTGCACGTCGTTGAGTTCCAGCAGGCGCGCGAACAGCGTCGGGCCCATTTCGCTGACGGTCGCGCGCACCGGATGGCCGAGCTTGCCGTAGATGTCCCAGAACACGACTGGATTGGCCGCGGGAACGAAGTTCGTGATACCGAGCCTGTCGAGGCGCGGCTTGAGCTTGTCCCCGACCACGGCCGCCTGCGACATGCCGGCGATGTCGCCCTTCACGTCGGCGAGGAACACCGGCACGCCGAGGCGTGAGAAACCCTCGGCCATCACGGTGAGCGACACGGTCTTTCCGGTTCCGGTGGCGCCCGCGATCATGCCGTGGCGATTGCCGTATCTGGCTTGCAGGAAAACGTCGCGCGAAACGTTCTGCAGTTGACTCTTGCCAAGCAGGATGTCGTTGCTCATGCGTTTCCCGATTTCGTCCGCGCGATCCATTCCGCGCGCAGAATAATCGCATGAGCGAACTTCGCGCGACAGGGTTGTGATGTCGAGCCGCACTCGCTAACGTGGGTGCGTTTTCAATCCAGGAGCGGCGGTACATGTTCAATTTTCGTTTTTATGCCGCCACGTTCTGCGTTTCGCTCGTTGGCTCGACGCTGAGCGGCTGCGCCGCGACGCCGGCGAAGAAGAATGCCGTGGCGCCCGCGCCGAGCGCCGCCACCACGGCGTTGTACGCGCGACTCGATGCGGACGAGAAGAAGTATTTCGCGGCGCGTGATCCGGCGACGTACAACAAGGACGCCGCGACGGCGACCGCGCAGTACAAGGCGGCGTGGGACGATGCACAGGATGCCCAGGCGACATGCGCGAAGACGCACGGCTGCGACGGCGCGCGCTTCGACGCGGCGTTCGCACGCATGACCGGCGCTGCGGGTGCCACGGCCGAGGTGGAGAACAACGGCACGCCGATGACGCCCGAGGCGACGTCGAACGCCGGTGAGAATTCGCCCGTCGCGACCTCATTGCCCGAGGTGGGCCGCTCGATCACGCTGCTCAAGGGCAAGGAGTTGTCCGAGGTGATGACGCTCAACGGGCCGGTCAAGGTTGCGCTCGAGGAATGGCTCACCTCGCTGCGTCCGAACCTCATGGATACCTACGAGAACTACCAGTACCTGCGCCACCTGATGTGGCCCGAATACCAGAAGGCCGGCCTGCCCGAGGCGATCCTGTTCGGCATCATGGCCAAGGAATCGGGCGGCCGCGTGCATGCGGTCTCGCGCTCGGGTGCGGCGGGGCTGCTGCAATTCATGCCGGCGACGGGCGCGCGTTTCGGTCTCGGCGTCGTCGACGGATTCGACCAACGCTACGACCCGGCACTCGCGGCGCGCGCGAACGCGGCCTATCTCAACGAGCAGCTCGCAATCTTCAACAACAACCTCGAACTCGTGATCGCCGCGTATAACGGCGGCGAGGGCCGCATGCAGCGCCTCGCCCGCGGCGCGCCCGATGCGAGCTTCTGGGATCCGAAGATATTCTATGAACTCGCGCCGGAAACGCGCGACTACGTGCCGGTCGTGCTCGCGGCTGCCTGGTTGTACTTGCACCCCGAAAAATACAATCTGCAGTTCCCGAAGATCGATGGGCGTCCGGGCGTCCTGATCCTGCAGAAGAACGCGTCGCTGACCGAGGTCGCGGTGTGTCTGGGTCAGGACGGCAACATGCACGACGGCTGGTTCCGCACATTGCGAAATCTCAACCCGGCGATCGACCCGCGCGAGATGCTGCCCGCGTCGACGCGCCTGCACGTTTCCCAGCCGATCGTCGCGGCGTACGAACGCAATTGCGTCAACGGTGTGTGGGCCGCGGTCGCGAATGACCTGCATCAAGCCGCGCTCAGCGCGCCGCCGCCGCCGCCCCCGCAGACGACGGCTTCCCGCAACGGGCGCGCTGCGCCGCCACCGCCGCACGCGCACGGCAAGGCCAGTGCGACCTACGTGCTGCGGCACGGAGAGACGCTTGCTGCCGTCGCGCGCAAGTTTGGCTGCCACAGCGCGGACGAACTCGCCAAGGCCAATGGCATCAAGCCCCAGGAGTACTCGAGTATCCGTCCCGGGCGCGTGCTGCAGGTGGGTGTCTGCACCCAGTGAATCGTGCACGTTATGCCTGGCATGATTTATGCTCATATCTGCATTCGAATTCACCCCCTGAACCATGTCAAATGCGTAAAGTTTTGTTAGGAAGTACGTTGTTTCTCTGTCGGTGCGTGCAGTGCGTTCGCAGCCGGCTCATTGCCGACGCCTGCCACCGGTGTCATAAAGGGTCAGAAAGCGGCAGTCGCGCTAGTCGCCGCCGCAGTCCCGAGCAGCAGCGCCGAACTCACGTTCGTCCCGCTCACGCCGTGCCGCCTCGTCGACACACGCCCGACAGCCAGCGCGCATACGGCCCCCTATCAAAGGGATCGACGACGCCGTTCCATGCGATCGGCTCTTCGTTGGCAGCGCAGGGCGGTTCGCGAATGCCGACTGCGGCGTCACGGCCGATGCGGTGGCGATCGTCATCAACATCGCGATGCTGAACACGACAGCGGAGGGCGATGTGCGCATGTGGGCGACAGATCAGACGATGCCGAACGCTGCGCGTCGGCGTCTTCAGCTCGGAGACCGGTACTGGCGTGACGTTCAATGGCTCGTCGGCGATCATTCCGATCTGCCATTCGAGTTGCCCGGCGTCAGGTGAATTCAAGGTCTACGCGGAAAACGCCAGTCTCGATCTCGTGGTCGATGTATCCGGTTACTTCCGATCCGCAGGCCTCGTCGGTCGGCCAGGGGCTGAACTGGGGCACGATCGCGCGCAACACGATCGGCACTGCTACCGCGCAGCTGCGCAACGACGGCACCGCGCCTTCGGGTACCGGTTCGCTGGAGATCAACGTCGGCGGCCCCGTCTACGATCTCTCCAACCCAAGATCACCAATGGCGACAAGGTCGAGTTCGGCAACGAAGTCGATTTCGTCGGCCAGCCCCTGTCCGGCCTGACGGCGGTCGGCTTTACCGTGAAGACCACCAACGAGAACAATGCGCTTGCTGCGGCCAACATGCCGGCGATCTTGATCGAGATCAATCCGGGCGACGGCCATGCAAGTTACTCTACGCTGAACTATTCGCCGACCGCGAATACGTCGGCCGGCGCGTGGACGTACGTCGACGCGTTTGCCGATCCGAGCGCCGCATGGGGTCTCACCGGCGGCTATTACAACAGCCCGGCGACAACGGCCAATTGCGGTATCAATGGCCCGCGCTGCACCCTCGCCCAAGTCCTGGCATTGCTGCCCAACGCGACGATCCTCAGTGTCGGCGTCGGCAAGGGCCGCGACTACGCATGGCACGGCGAGATCGACAGCCTGCGCTTCAACGGCACGACCTACGACTTCGAGGCGCAGGGCGTGGTGAGCGTACCGACGCCGTAATCTCATGGTTTTTTTTCGAACGTCGAAAAACGCCCGCACAAGCGGGCGTTTTTTTATCCGCGCGCGCGCGAAACGAAACGTCAGCGCGGATGCGCAAGCACCTGGCCGACGCGTACCGCGGCGCCGCTGCCGACGCCTTCGGCGAAATCGAGCGGCGCCGCGCTGAGCACGATCACCGTCGAACCCATGTTGAACCGCGCCATTTCGGCGCCGCGTTCGAGGCGGATCTGCTTGTCGCGCCAGCTCTTGCGCGTGATCGCGCTCGCGTAGGGCGGAATCTCGAGGCCGCTCCACACGGTCTCGACGCTCGACACGAGCATCGCGCCGACCATCACGACGGCGAACGGCTCCGCCTCCATCAGAACCGATGCCGTCGAAATGACAGACGAGGCGCTCGTTGCGCGCGAACAGGCGCGGCACCGCGTCGACCGTGAACGGCGCGACGCTGAACAGGCGTCCCGGCACGTGCACGGTCTCGCGCAGCGTGCCAGCGAGCGGCATGTGCACGCGGTGATAGTCGCGCGGCGAGAGATAGATCGTCGCGAAGCTTCCGTTCGCGTATGACAGCGCGGCCGCTTCGTCGCCGAGCAGTTCGGCCGCCGAGAAATCGAAACCCTTCGCCTGGAAAATGCGCGCCTCGCCCGCGGCGTCGACGACGATCGCGCCGAGCTGGCTGATCTTGCCGTCCGCGGGGCAGGCGATCGCGGCGGGGTCGGACGGCGCGCTGCGCGCGTCGGCTTTGAGCGCGCGCGTGAAGAACGCATTGAAGCTCGCGTAGGCGCGCGGGTCGGGCTCGAGCGCCTCGCTCATGTCGACGCTGTAGTTGCGGATCACCGTGGCAATGAGGAAATCCTTCCACGGCGCGAACGTCCAGCGCGTCGCCCAGTAGACGATGCGCGACAGCGCGCGGTGCGGCAGGACGTACTGCAGGAAGACGGCAGGCGACATCGTTTCAGTTTCCCTTGCCGTCGGGCCATGCGACGAGCGCGGCGATGTCGTCGGCGGTCTCCTGCGCCGCGAACGGCGGCCGGAAAATGCCGCGCAGGCGTCCGAGCGGATCGATGATCACGGCCGAGCCCGAGTGATCGACTTCGATCGCGCCGTCGGCGTTCTTCGTGCGCGAATAGATGAGGCCGAGCGCGCGGGTGATGCGCGTGAGCTGCTCGTCGCTGCCGGTCGCGGCGACGAAGTCGGGGCTGAAGAAGGCGACGTATCTGCCGAGTATGTCGGGCGAGTCGCGCTCGGGATCGACCGAGACGAAGTCGATGCGCACCTTGTCCCTGATGCCGCGCCTGCCGAGGTCGGCCCAGACCGCCTTGAATGTCTGCAGCGTCGTCGGACAGACGTCGGGGCAGCTGGCGTAGCCGAAGTATACAATGCTCCAGTGCCCGCGCCAGTCGGCGAGGGTGAGCGGCTGGCCGTTCGCCTGCGCGAGCGTGAACTCTGGCAGCGGGCGCGGTTCGGGATAGAGCAGGGCGGTCGCCAGCCGCGGCTGCGCGGGCGCGCCGAAATAGCGGTTGCCGAGCCAGAGCCCGACCGCGGCGGCGAGAGCGGCGATGAGGATCAGGGTCGTGAGATTGAGGCGCGAGGCCGGTTTCGGCGTGTTCATCACGCCATTATAGCGTTGCGCTTTCGGTATACTCGCGGTCCGTCTTCCCTGCGCAGCCAACGTGACCGCCGAACTCGCCACGATCATCGATTTCATCCGCTACGGAGCGAGCCGCTTCGGCGGCGCCGGGCTGACTTTCGGCCACAGCTACGACAACGCCATCGACGAGGCGACGCATCTCGTCCTGCACGTGCTGCACCTGCCGCACGACCTGTCGCCGAACTACGGCCATGCGCGCCTCACCGCCGCCGAGAAGGTCGCCGTGCTCGCGCTGATCGAGCGCCGCGTGAGCGAGCACAAGCCGGTTGCGTACCTGACGGGCGAGGCATGGTTCGCCGGCCTCAAGTTCAAGTCCGATGGACGCGCGCTCGTGCCGCGTTCGCCGATCGCCGAGATGATCCTCAACGGATTCTCGCCGTGGCTGGACGGCCTGCCCGTGCGCCGTGCGCTGGACCTGTGCACGGGCTCCGGCTGCATCGGCATCGCGATGGCGGTGCACAACCCGGAATGGCAGCGTCGACCTCGTGGACATCAGCGACGAGGCGCTGTCGCTCGCCCGCGAAAATATACTTTTCCAGAATGTCGAGGAGCGCGTGCGCGCGATCAAGTCGGACCTGTTCGCCGGAGTCAAAGGCGAGGTCTACGACCTGATCGTCAGCAATCCGCCCTACGTCACCGAGCAGGAATTTGCCGCGTTGCCGGCCGAATACAGCCACGAACCCGCGCTGGGCCTGATCGCGGGCGACGACGGGCTCGACTTCGCCTTGCACATCCTCGACGACGCGCCGAAGCACCTGAACGCCGACGGCTGGCTCATCGTCGAGGTCGGCGAAAGCGAGCGGGCGCTGCAGGAGCTGCTGCCGCGCCTGCCGCTCAACTGGATCGAGTTCGACGTCGGCCAGATGGGCGTGTTCGCGATCGCGCGCAGCGATCTCGTCGAGCACGCGAAGTCGATCAAGGCGGCTGTTGGCGAAGCGGAAGTGACGCGCCTGCATCTGCGCTCTTTATCCGCGCCGCCATCGCCGCGAAGCCCGTCGAGCGCGAGTCCATCGTCGGCCATGCTTGCAGATAGCAGCAAGGACGCTGGATTCCCGCCTTCGCGGGAATGACGGCAAAGACGAAGAGAGACGCCAGAAGTGTCGAGCAATTCGTTCGGAAAGATTTTCACGGTCACGACCTTCGGCGAGAGCCACGGTCCGGCGATCGGCTGCGTTGTCGACGGCTGTCCGCCGGGACTCGAGCTCGCGCCTGATGAATTCCGCCGCGATCTCGAGCGCCGCGCAACCGGCAAGTCGCGCCACACCTCGCAGCGCCGCGAGGCGGACGAGGTCGAGATCCTCTCCGGCGTGTTCGAGGGCAGGACGACCGGAACGCCGATCGCGCTGCTGATCCGCAACACGGACGCGCGCTCGAAGGACTACGCGGACATCGCGCAGACGTTCCGTCCGGGTCACGCCGACTACACCTACTGGCAGAAATACGGCATCCGCGATCCGCGCGGCGGCGGGCGTTCGTCCGCGCGCGAGACGACGATGCGCGTTGCGGCTGGCGTGATCGCGAAGAAGTGGCTCGCGCAGCGTTTCGGCATCCTCGTGCGCGGTTATCTCGCGCAGATCGGCGAACTCACTGCCGCGAAGCGGCGCGTTCGACTGGGATGCGGTCGAGGACAACGCGTTCTTCTGGCCCGACGCGGCGATGGTGCCGGAACTCGAGAAATACATGGACGCGTTGCGCAAGTCGGGCGACTCGGTCGGCGCGCGCGTCACCGTCGTCGCCGACAACGTGCCGCCGGGCTGGGGCGAGCCGATCTACGGCAAGCTCGACGGCGACCTCGCCGCGGCGCTGATGTCGATCAACGCGGTCAAGGGCGTCGAGATCGGCGACGGCTTCGCCGCGGTCGCGCAGCACGGCAGCGAGCATCGCGACGAGATGACGCGCGCCGGGTTCCTGTCGAACCACGCGGGCGGCATCCTCGGCGGCATCTCGTCCGGACAGCCGGTCGTCGCCTCGATGGCGCTCAAGCCGACTTCGAGCATCCTCAAGCCCGGCCGCAGCGTGAACCTCGCGGGCGAGCCGACCGAAGTCGTGACGAAGGGGCGCCACGATCCCTGCGTCGGCATACGCGCGACGCCGATCGCCGAGGCGATGGTGGCGCTCGTCCTCATGGACCACGCGCTGCGCCATCGCGCGCAGTGCGCCGATGTGGGCGCCGTCGCGCCGCTGATTCCGGGCACGATCGCCAAGAAGTAGTTCGATGAGCGCAAGATCGCCACGGCCACGAGTCTGGGTTTCACGCCCGTTGTTCGACGACATCCTCGATCGCCTGCGCGCGCATTTCGACGTCGAAGTCGAAGACGGCGATCGCGACTGGACGCCGCGAGCAGATGGCGCAGAAGCTGCGCGACAAGACCGGCGCGATCCTCGGCGTGGCCGATCCGGTCGACGCGAGCGTGATCGCGCATGCGCCACTGCTGCGCGCGGTCGCGAATCGCGGCGTCGGCTACAACAATCTCGATGTCGCCGCGCTCGCGCAGGCGGGCATCGTCGCGACGAACACGCCCGGCGTGCTCGATGAAACGACGGCGGATTTTGCCTGGGCGCTGATGCTCGCGACCGCGCGTCGCGTGACGGAGGCCGAACGTTTCCTGCGCGCGGGACAGTGGCAGGGCATGTCGTTCCACATCATGCTCGGCGGCGATGTGTACGGCCGCACGTTGGGCATCCTGGGAATGGGCCGCATCGGCCAGGCGATCGCCCGGCGCGCGCGCGGTTTTCGCATGCCGGTGATCTACCACAACCGTTCGCGTGTCGATGCGGCGATCGAGGACGACTGCAAGGCGCGCTATGTCGATCGCGACACGCTGCTGCGCGAGGCGGACTTTCTCGTCCTGACGGTGCCCATGACGGCGCAGACACGGCATGCGATCGGCGCCGCCGAACTGGCGTCGATGAAGCGCGATGCGATACCTGATCAACATCGCGCGCGGTGGCGTCGTCGACGACGATGCGCTGATCGCAGCGCTGCAGGAGAAGCGCATCGCCGGCGCGGGTCTGGACGTGTTCGAACACGAGCCGATGATACCGGCAGCGATGCTGGCGCTCGACAACGTCGTGCTGACTCCGCACATCGGCAGCGCGAGCCTGGCGACGCGGCGTGCCATGGCTGCGCTCGCGGTCGACAATCTGATTGCGGCTCTCGGCTTCGGTCCGAACGCGGGGAGGCCGCCAAATGCCATCGGATCAAACGCTTCGCTGCGGAGTTGAATGGCCTTGTTCAGAGCGACCCTTCGGACGGCACAACAGCGAATTTGGACGTCCATACGATTTTGCGCGTGCGTCTCGCATGCTATGCTGCGGAGCAGCAAAACAACAGAAGAGCCAGTTCCCGCAATCGGCGGAAACCCTGGCGAAATTTTCTTCCCCGATCCTGTGAGTTGACGAAAGATGAGCAAGAAAGAGAAGTACAAGGTCGCGATGGTCGGCGCCACGGGTGCCGTCGGCGAAACACTGCTTTCGATTCTGGCCGAGCGCAAATTCCCGGTTTCCGAACTCGTGCCGCTGGCCAGCGAGCGCAGCGCCGGTGGTCAGGTCGAGTTCGGCAACAAATCGATCACGGTAAAAAATCTCGCGGACTACGATTTCACGGGCGTCGACATCGCGTTCTTCTCGGCCGGCGGCAGCGTGTCGAAGGTGCACGCGCCGCGTGCGGCAGCGGCGGGCGCGGTCGTCATCGACAACACGTCGGAGTTCCGCTACCAGGACGACATCCCGCTCGTCGTCAGCGAGGTCAATCCGCACGCGATCGCGCAGTACACGAACCGCGGCATCATCGCGAACCCGAACTGCTCGACGATGCAGATGCTCGTCGCGCTCGCACCGATCCATCGCGAATTCGGCATCACGCGCATCAACGTCGCCACCTACCAGTCCGTCTCGGGTGCCGGGCGCTCCGGGACCGAAGAGCTCGCCAGGCAGACGGCTTCGCTGCTCAATTTCCAGGAACATCCGCCGGCGAAGTTCTCCAAGCAGATCGCATTCAACGTGATCCCGCACATCGACGAGTTCCAGGCCAACGGCTACACCAAGGAAGAGATGAAGATGGTCTGGGAGACGCAGAAGATCCTCGAGGACAAATCGATCCTCGTGAATCCGACCGCGGTGCGCGTGCCGGTGTTCTACGGCCACTCCGAGGCCGTGCACATCGAGACCCGCGACAAGGTCAGCGCCGAGGCCGCACGGGCGCTTCTCGAGAGGACGCCCGGGGTCAAGGTGATCGACGAGCGCAAGGCGGGGGGGTATCCGACGCCGGTCAGCGACGGCGCGGGCAAGGACGAGGTGTTCGTCGGACGTATCCGCGAGGATCTGTCCCACCCGCGCGGGCTCGACCTGTGGATCGTTTCGGACAACATCCGCAAGGGCGCCGCGCTGAACGCCGTGCAGATAGGGGAATTGCTCGTCCAGTCCTATCTGTGACGGGCGGCACGTTCAATTTCACGAAAATTTTGCATAAGCCCTTGCGAAAAGTGCTTCTGCGTTTCATAGTTACGCGTCGATAATGAGGCGGATTCTAGGTTGTGGTGTCCGCTTCGGGTGTCATTTTGGCACCGCATCGCGCCGCGTACGTTGCTATTTCGGGGGCAAATCCATGAAAGGTCTGGTAAAAACTTCATTGGCTACGGCCTTGGCACTGGCTACGGGTCAGGCGATGGCGCTCGGCCTGGGGCCGATCCAGGTCAGGTCGGGATTGAATCAACCGCTCGTTGCGGAAATCCCCGTGCTCGCCGATACGCCGGCCGAAGCGAATGAGCTACGGGTCGACCTCGCGTCCGCCGAAGACTTCCAGCGCGTCGGCCTCAGCCGCGGCCGGGTAGGCGTGCCGCTCGAGTTCTCGATCAGCAGCAACGGCAAGGGCCAGTCCGTCATCAAGGTGACGACCAAGGAAATCGTGCGCGAACCGTTCCTCGATTTCCTGATCGAGGTCAACTGGAGCAAAGGCAAGCTGCTGCGCGAGTACACGGTGCTTCTCGATCCGCCGGTCACTGCACCCGCGGTCGTGACGACGAGCAAGCCTGCCGCCCATCCGGTCGCGCCGGCTGCCGTGGAGCGGCCTGCGGCGCCCGCACCGGCACCCGCGGAGACGCGGCCGATCGCGGCGAGTCCCGCGCCCGCGCCGGCAGCCCCTGCGGCAAGTTCCGCCGCCCCGGCGCACGTCGGCTGCAGTCGGCGAATACGGCCCCGTGCAGCGTGGCCAGGCGCTGTCGACGATCGCGCGCGGGTTCGATGTGACGACCCCCGCAAATCTCAATCAGGTGATGCTCGCGCTGCTCAAGGCGAATCCGGGCGCGTTCTACCGTGACAATGTCAACGCACTCAAGTCCGGCGCGGTGCTGCGCATCCCCACGTCCGAAGAAGTCGCTGCGGTGGGTTCGCTCAAGGAAGCGGCCGTCGCCGTGCAGACGCAGAACCAGTCCTGGGCCGATATCGCGAAGCCCACGCAGGTCAACCAGGTCGGCGCGCCGACCTCGACCGCAGCATCCGAGCCGCCGTCCAGCCCGTCGGCGCCGGCCAAGCCCGAGCACCTCTCGCTCGTTCCACCGCAGAGCGGCAAGGGTGAATCGGGTTCCGGGAGCGGCGGATCGGGATCGGGTGGCGCGAAGGATGCCGAGGCGCGCGCCGAACTCGCACGCACCAAGGAGACGCTCGCCACACGCGAGCAGGAATCCGCCGAGCTGAAGTCGCGCGTCAAGCAACTCGAGGACATCAACGACAAGGGCCAGCACCTGATCTCGTTGAAGGATTCGGAAATCGCCGAGCTGCAGAACAAGCTCAAGGAGCTGCAGGCGAAGGCAGCGACTGCGCCCGCGAAAACGGTCGAAGTGCCACCGGCACTGCCGCCGAAGGCCGAGGCGCCTGCACCTGCGTCGGCCAGTTCGAGCAAGGCCGTCGAGGTCGCCGCGGCAAGCAAGCTCGCCAGCGATACCGCCGCCAAGACGGAAACGCCGCCGCCGCCCGTTGTTTCGCCGCCAGCTGCGGCGCCGGCGCCGGAGGCCGCGCCCGCGCCGGCCGCCAGCGCAACGCCAACGCCGTCCACCACGACCGTGACGCCGCTGCCCGATACTTCATCGACGACGGCTTCGACGCCCCCCGCAGCAGCGCCTGCCACGCCGCCGCCTGCACCTGCTGCAGCCAAACCCACGCCGAAGCCGGCACCGAAGGCCGAGAAGGCCTGGTGGTCCGACTACCTCGGCGACAGCCCCTATCCGCTTTACGGTATCGGCGCCGTCCTCGTGCTGCTCGGCCTCTGGGCCGCGAGCAAGATGTTCGGCAAGCCCAAGACCGCCGTGCGTCCCGCGTATCGCGATCCCGAGGAGGGTGCCGAACCCTCGCCGGATACGGTGCCGCCCGCGAACGAGCAGCAGCTGCTCGATCACCTCGCCGAGCACCCCGACGACACCGACGCATCGATGGAATTGCTGCGCCACTACTACGTGCAAGGTGACGCCGAGCGGTTCGAATCGGTCGCCGAGCCATTGCAGCACGCGCTCGCAGAAGACTCGCCGCAGTGGGCCGAGGTGGTCGCCATGGGCGAAGACCTCGCACCGCATCACCCCCTGTTCGCCGCGCAGACGCACGAAGGCGCCGCAGAGGCGGCCGAGGAGCCGTACGAGACCATGGTCGACAAGCCTCGCCCGGACCTCGAGACGCAGCATTTCGACTTCGAGGACCTCCATGCCCACGCCGATCAAGCGGAACCCGCGGTCCACGATCACGCTGGCGCGCACGTTCACGACGGAGCACATGAGGACGATGCGCACGAGGTCGAAATGACACACGCGCACGAGGCCGCGCATGCCGAGCCAACGGTGCATCACGCGGAGGACGCCGAGATGGATCACGAAGCCGCCGCGACCGAGTTCTTCACGGGCGAAGACACGATCAGCACGCGGCTCGACCTCGCTCGCGCCTACCTCGACATGGGCGATCCCGAGGGCGCACGCTCGATGCTCGACGAAGTGCTCGCCGAGGGCAACGCTGCGCAGAAGGAAGAGGCGCGCAAGCTGCTCGCGGAACTGCGCTAGCAAGACGCCCCACGCAGGTATCGAACAGGCCGGGTTCGCCCGGCCTGTTTTTTTGCGCGGGCGCATCGCCGGCCGCGCCGGGCCGGCGCGCGCCGGGGGCTACAATAGACGCCTTTTCGGCTAGCGGAAGAAAATTCTTTGCGCATCGCGCTCGGCATCGAATACGACGGCACCGATTTCCTCGGCTGGCAGCGCCTGCGCCACGGACAAACCGTGCAGGCGGCCCTCGAGAGAGCGTTGTCGGCCGTCGCCGGGGCCGACCCCGCGCATCCCGTCGAGGTCACCTGCGCCGGGCGCACCGACGCGGGCGTGCATGCGCGCTGCCAGGTCGTGCATTTCGACACGGAAGCGGAGCGCAGCGAGCGTGGTTGGGTCCTCGGCAGCAACTCGAACCTGCCGTCGGCCGTCGCAGTGCGCTGGGCCTGTGTCGTCCGTGCCGATCTGCATGCCCGTTTCAGCGCGATCGCACGCCGTTACCGATACACGATCCTCAACCGGCGCGTGCGACCCGCCCTCGACGGCCGCTACGTCACCTGGGAGCGCGTGCCGCTCGACGCTGCCGCGATGCACGCCGCGGCGCAGGCGCTGGTCGGCGAACACGATTTCACGGCTTTCCGCACGGTCGCCTGCCAGGCGCGTTCGCCGATGCGCAATGTCCACGCGATATCGATCGTCCGCGAAGGCGACCGCGTGATCATGGAGATCCAGGCCAACGCTTTCCTCCACCACATGGTCCGGAACATCATGGGCAGCCTGCTGCCAGTCGGTCGCGGGGAGCGGCCGGCGCGCTGGATCGGCGAGTTGCTCGACGGGCGCGATCGCGCCCGCGCGGGCCCGACTGCGCCCTCCCAGGGCCTGACGTTCCTGCGCCCGCTTTATCCGGCAGAATACGCGTTGCCCGACGAAGTCACCGTGCAGGCATGACGATGCAGCAGCGCGTACGGATAAAATTCTGTGGGATGACGCGCGTCGAGGATGCGCTCACGGCCGCCACGCTCGGCGTCGACGCGATCGGCGTCGTGCTGACCGAGCGCAGCAAGCGCTTCGCGGGGATCGCACGCGCGCGCGAAATCCGGGCTGCGCTGCCGCCGTTCGTCGACCTCGTGGCGCTGTTCATGGACGACCAGCCCGGCTTCATCGCCGAAGCTGTCGCGGCCGTGCAGCCAGACCTTCTGCAGTTCCACGGCAGCGAAACCGAGCGCGATTGTGTACGCTATGGCATCCCGTATCTGAAGGCCGTCGCGATGGGCGACGGCGCCGGGCCGGCCGGTATCGCGCAGGCGCACCCGCAGGCGAGAGGATTTCTGCTCGATGGACATGCGCAAGGCGAACAAGGCGGCAGCGGCAAGACCTTCGACTGGTCGACGGCGGCACCGCATGTTCGGCAAGCCCATCGTGCTGGCGGGGGGCTGACCGCCGAGAACGTCGGCGCTGCAATACGCGCGGCGCGACCTTACGCGGTCGATGTGTCGAGCGGTATCGAAAGTGGGTCCGGAATCAAGGACGCAGGCAAGATGCAGCGTTTCGTCGCCGCGGTGCATCGTTAGATTCGGTTTGGACGACGCGGGGAAAACCCTCGCATGCTGGATCAGGGCTTTGGCCCCGTTGGATGAGGCTCCCCGGCAACCCCCGCATTCCATATGAAAATGTTGTGGTCGATCTTCACGTCTGGAGGACGTAGCCGCATCCAGTCGTAGCAACGGGTTTTTTCCAGTCCTCTTGCTGCTACGATGAAGCTTACCAAATGCGCCGCGACGAGGCCGCCGGTGTCCTCGCAGGGCAACGGCTTGGTTGCAATTCCGTTGCGATTGAGGATCACGTTGCCCCACCCATTCGCGCCGAAAGCCAGCTCGCGCACGCCGCGTGCCTGCAACCAGCGCAGCAAATCGGCGTCGCCTTGTCCCTGATCGTCTCCAGCTGCGGAAATGCGCCAGCCCTGTTCCGCGCCACCGCCTATGAAATTGAAGTACATCAGGTAGTCCGGATGGATCGCCAGACTCGCCGCTTCGTTCCAGATGACGAGTGATCCGACTGCTAGCCAGTGCACGATTGTCCTGCAGTGCTTCAGTGCATACGCCGCGAGCAGAAAAAGAAAGGGCAACGTCGGCAACATGTGCCGGAAGCCGATCTGAATATGGCCCAGCGATCCAGAGGTCACCAACAACGCAGGCGGCAGGGCAACAAACAGCAGATTCGCCCACGTCTTGCCAATTCTCGCAAATGCACTGCTCGCGCCGGCAATGATGAATATCAGCGATGGGATAGTCATTTTGACCAGGAACAACATGGGGAAATAGTTGTTCCAGCCCCCCCATCCCACTTCGCCGAGGAAACTACTACCTTGGCCGTTCTGCATATTGTCGAAAACATAAAAAACGCCGCATACGTAGTAAAACGGCAACGGGATGGGCAGCCAGGACGGCCAGACACGCGGTACCTGTTGCGCGGCAGCTAGCAATAAACCGTCCGGGCCGGGATGTAGTTGTCCCCGCTGCAGATATTGCGGAGGTGTAAGGCCAGTGCCATCGAAGCCATAGATGAGATTCAAAAGCAGGACTGTCGTGATCGCGATCGACAGCAACCCGCGTCCAACGATCTTGCAGCGCTCGCCTATGCCGTCGATACCGGAGATGTTGGACAACACGCCTGCTGCTCCGAGGATCACGAGCAACGGCACCAGCATCAACGCGCTGTGTTTGGTTGCGAATGCCGCAGCTACGCTCAAACTGACGATTGCGAGCGTTTTCCAGGTCGGTACTCTGAGATAGCGCCACCACGAGTACACCGATGCAAAAAAGAGCGCAGTCGCGGGCATGTCGGTGTACACCAGAGCCGCATTGCCCAGCAATGGCGGACAGAATGCAAACAAGGTAAGCGGGAACCACGCGACTTCCTCACCATGCAACTCGGCGCACCAGCGATACAGCAACCAACCCAGCAGAACGGAAAAGCTGAGCATGCACAACCGACCCGGCCAGAGCAAACGATCTTCGATCGCACGGAAGTTGTAACTGCTCAGGGCAGACAGCTCAGCCGCCTCCCAGTCTTTGGGAGAGGAATCGGCAACCTTGGGCATATCGAGAAACAGCGAAGGAAGCGCCCCCACGAGGCGAGCCAAAGGCGGATGATCGGCATTGAGCCGGGGATCTCCCGATTGCCATTGCGCTACGCCACCGACCAAATGCAGGGGATCGTCCCAGGTCGACGATTGCTTGTAGACGCTCAAGGCTGCGCTGACGACAAATATCGTGATCAGCAGTACTGCAACATATCTCTGCGTGCGCAGTTGTCCCTTGTGCAACATGCTATTTGCCCCTATGGCTCAATGCCCAGGTGCGATTGTTTTGGGCAAGCGTAAAGGTCGGATCGAGCTGCAGCGCACGTTCGCATGCCGCCAGCGCGAGATCGTACTTTTGCAAGTTGTTGTACGCTGCGCAGAGCGTGTTGTAGTAGCTCGCCGAGCCGGGATTGAACCGAATCGCTTGCAGGCTGGCGTCGACGCTTTCTTGCATGCGTGCCGCACTGTAGTAGGCCAGTGCCTGTGACGCATAGTCGGCTGCCTTTGACGCGTCTGGAGTCGAGGACGCCTCTGCGAGCGTTGGATGAACAGGCGCATTGGAGTCTTTTCTGAAGGCACCCTGTGCAACAAACGACAGGAGTACAACAGCCATAGCGACGAAAAGGCAATTGACTGCGCGCACCATGCCGTAGCTCTTGAGGGCTGTATTGCATGGAATGTTAGCGCAACAAGCCAAGTTCCACACCCGACCGCCTCGGCCGCCTGTGTTCTGAAAACCAATTGGTGCGTCGCTCCTTTTGTTGTAGCCTATGGCGGTCATGAATTCTCTTCTTCGACTATACAAACCGCCACGTTCCGGTCGCTCTCTACGCTGCTGGCGTCGCGTCCTCGCGGCCGCTGTCCATTAGCGGCGGAGGCGGCGCATCCGCGCGCCGAGATGCCGTCGTTTCAGTCAAGTCGAGTCGATGCACAGGCGCCCGATCTGTCTTGCTCGGGTGCTGCGTAAATCGTTCCGGAGAATTCCATGCTGGCAAAAACCCTCACCGAGACCAGTCTTGCGGGCTCGGTCGACTACTCTAACTACCCCGACGCGCACGGCCGCTTCGGCGACTACGGTGGCATCTACGTCGCCGAGACCTTGATGCAGCCGATCGCCGAACTCACCGCGGCGTACACGAGCCTGCGCAGCGATCCTGCGTTCATCGCGGAACTCGATCGTGATCTGAAGCACTACGTCGGCCGTCCCAGTCCGATCTATCACGCCGAACGCCTGTCGAAGAAAGTCGGCGGCGCGCAGATCCTGCTCAAGCGCGAGGACCTCAACCACACCGGTGCGCACAAGATCAACAACACGATCGGCCAGGCGCTCGTCGCGCGGCGCATGGGCAAGCGTCGCATCATCGCCGAGACAGGCGCGGGGCAGCACGGGGTCGCGAGTGCGACGGTCGCCGCGCGCATGGGGCTCGAGTGCGTCGTCTACATGGGCGCGGTCGACATCGAACGGCAGAAGATCAACGTCTACCGCATGAAACTGCTCGGCGCTGAGGTCGTGCCGGTCACGTCGGGATCGAAGACGCTCAAGGATGCGCTCAACGAAGCGATGCGCGACTGGGTCACCAATGTCGACAGCACGTTCTACATCATCGGCACGGTCGCGGGGCCGCATCCGTACCCGATGATGGTGCGCGACTTCAACGCGGTCGTCGGCCGCGAGGCGCGCGCGCAGATGCTCGAACAGTACGGCCGTCTTCCCGACACGCTCGTCGCCTGTGTCGGCGGCGGCTCGAACGCGATCGGCCTGTTCCACGCGTTCCTCGGCGACCGCGACGTCGCGATCGTCGGCGCCGAAGCCGCGGGCGACGGCATCGAGACGGGCCGCCACGCGGCGTCGCTCGCCGCCGGGCGTCCGGGCGTGCTGCACGGCAACCGCACCTACGTGATCTGCGACGACAACGGCCAGATCACCGAGACGCATTCGATCTCTGCAGGGCTGGACTATCCGGGCGTCGGCCCCGAGCACGCCTGGCTCAAGGACCTCGGCCGCGCGACCTACGCCGGCATCACCGACGAGGAAGCACTCGCTGCGTTCCACGAACTTGCGCGCACGGAGGGCATCCTCGCGGCGCTCGAGTCGAGTCATGCGGTCGCGCAGGGCATCAAGCTCGCGCGCGACATGCCGAAGGACAAGCTCATCCTGGTCAACCTCTCCGGGCGCGGCGACAAGGACGTGCACACGATTGCGGCACGCGAGGGAATCAATTTGTGACCGTGACGACCTACGGCTCCGTGCAGGTGCATGCGCAACGCGACACTCGATCTCGCTACATCGATCTGATGCAGCGTTGCCTGCTCGGACTGCTCTACGAAGACCCTTCGCAGGACCCTTGGAACGGCGCGGATTTCGATCTTGAAAAGCGCACGATGGGTCGCGACTGGCCGTTGCGCGCGCATTCGATGATCGGCAAGTTGCGCATGGACAATCTCCACTTCGCGGTCGAGCACGCACTATCCAATTCGATCCCGGCGACTTCATCGAGACGGGCGTGTGGCGTGGCGGCGCCTGCATTTTCATGCGTGCAGTTCTGGCTGCCCACGACGTCCACGACCGCGTCGTCTGGTGCGCGGATTCGTTCGAGGGTCTGCCGAAGCCGAATGCGACGCTCTATCCGGCAGACGCGGGCGACGAGCACCACACGCATGCGCCGTTGGCGATTTCGCTAGGCGAGGTCAAGGCCAATTTCGAACGCTACGGGCTGCTCGACGAGCAGGTGCGATTTCTCAAGGGATGGTTCAAGGATACGCTGCCGACCGCGCCGATCGAACGTCTCGCGCTGCTGCGTCTCGACGGCGACATGTACGAATCGACGATGGATGCGCTGCAACGCGCTGTACGCGAAGGTCTCCGTCGGTGGCGTAGTCATCGTCGACGACTATGGCGCCGTCGCGGCGTGCAAGCAGGCGATCACCGATTTCCGCTGTGAACACGGCATCGATGATCTGATCGAGGACATCGACGGCATCGGCGCCTGGTGGGTGAAGAGCGCATGACGACGACATCGCTACCGAACCTTTTCGCGCGCGTGCGCGTCGTCACGGTGCGGCCGCCCGACTATCCGCATAGCGCCGCCTTCGACGAACTCGTGGACGGATTCGCCGCTGCGTTCTCGGAGCTCGGGTGCAGATTGTCGATACGGCTAGCAACCAGACGATCGGCAACGAAGGCGTCAACGTCATCTTCGGCGCCCATCTCATCGCGCCGAACATGGCGCTTCCGGCCAACTGCGTCATCGTCAATCTCGAGCAGATGGGCATACGGGTATTTCGCGAAGCCGTACTACATCGAGTTGCTCAAGCGCCATCCGGTGCATCGACTACTCTGCGCGCAATGTCGCGCGATCGCGCGAGCTGACGGGCAATGCGTACGTGCAGCAGTTCAAGATCGGCTACATGCCGGCGCTTTCGCGCATCGGGGCGGCGCCGCAGCAGGACATCGACGTACTGTTCTACGGCGTCGTCAATGATCGCCGCAAGGCGATTCTCGATGCGCTCGTCGTCGGCCGGATTGGCGGTCACGGCGCTGCCGGGTGTCTACGGCCGCGATCGCGATGCCTGGATCGCGCGCAGCAAGGTCGTGCTCAATATCCATTACTACGAGGACAAGATCCACGAGCTCGTCCGCACCTCGTACCTGCTCGGCAACCGCAAGGCCGTCGTCAGCGAGTGCGACGACGAGACCGAGATCGACGACGACATCCGCGAATCCGTCGTCGCCGTGCCGTACGCGAAGCTCGTCGAGACCTGCGTCGCGCTCGTGCGCGACGACGCGCGCCGCAAGAAGGTGGAACAGGCCGGATTCGAGCGGTTTTCCCAGCGCAAACAGGCGCCGCTGCTGCTCGAAGCCCTGCAGCGGATGTCGCAGCCGTTGCCGCGCCGCATCAACCTCGGCAGCGGCAAGGCTTACGATCCGGAACGGCTCAACATCGACATCGACGCGAAGTGGAATCCCGATATCGTCGGCGATCTCTGCGCGGCGGACGGCCTGCGCCAGATTTTCTTCAGCCGGCGGCACGGCCTCGTGCGCCTGCAGCCCGGCGAGTTCGACGAGATCAGCACGATCGACGTGCTCGAACACCTGCCGGACCTCGTCCCGATGATGACGCGTTGTCTCGATCTGCTGCGCGTCGGCGGCACGATGCGCATCGTCGTGCCGTACGACCTTTCCTGGGGGGCGTGGCAGGATCCCACTCACGTGCGTGCGTTCAACGAGCGCAGCTGGCTTTACTATACCGACTGGCACTGGTACCTCGGCTGGACCGAGGCGCGCTTCGACATGCGGGAGATGGGCATGAAGCTCAGCGCCGTCGGCGAGGCGCTGCGCCAGCGTGGCGTTGCGGGCGATGAGTTGTTCCGCACGCCGCGTGCCGTCGACGAGATGCAGGTCGTGCTCGTCAAGCGGTTGTGCACCGAGGCCGAGACGCAGCAGGCGAGCGCGTATCTCGGCAGCGCGCGAGGAGCGGGCACATGAGTCGCCGCGGAGCATCTTTGCGCGCGAGGCGCGACATTCGCTTCATTGGCATGGTTTGGGCCGTAGCCCAGACCGGCGCGATACCGCGCGGGACGCGGAAGCGCCACTCTTCGTCGGTCCCATTTTCATCAGTTCAGTTCCCACCCGTTCCTGAAATTTGACGCGCTCGACATGAATCGTATCGATCAACGCTTTTCCGATCTCAAGGTCGCGGGCCGTCAAGGCCTCATCCCGTTCATCACGGCCGGCGATCCGTCGACCGAAAGCGTCGTGCCGCTAATGCACGCGCTGGTCGCCGCGGGTGCGGATCTCATCGAACTCGGCGTGCCGTTCTCCGATCCGATGGCCGACGGACCGGTGATCCAGCACTCGAGCGAGCGCGCGCTCGGCAGGGGCGTCGGCCTCGCGCAGATTCTCGCCTGGGTCGCCGAGTTCCGTGCGCAGGACAAGGGCACGCCGATCGTGCTCATGGGCTATCTCAACCCGATCGAGATCCACGGCTACGCGCGTTTCGCGCGCGAGGCGGTCGCCGCCGGCGTCGACGGCATGCTGCTCGTCGACTGCCCGCTCGAGGAGTCGCAGACGATCAAGCCGCTCGCCGATGCGGGCCTGCGGCGCATTTTCCTGGCTGCGCCGACGACGAGCGACGAACGCTTGCAAGGCGTATGTGCCGCGGCGAGTGGATTTCTATACTATGTATCGTTCAGCGGCGTGACCGGTGCGAACCGCCTGTCCCTCGAACCGGTGCGCGGGCGTGTCGCCGCGATCAAGCGGCGGACGACCGTTCCGGTCGCGGTCGGTTTCGGCGTCCGCGATGCGGCTTCGGCTGCAGCGATCGCCGACTTTGCCGATGCCGTGGTGATCGGCAGCGCGCTCGTCGAACATCTGTTGAACTCTGCGGGGGCCGGCGTGGTCAAAACTGAAGCGGTCGTGCGTTCGGCGCACGAGTTTCTTGCTCCGATTCGCCGTGCGCTGGACGCACGATCCACCCCGCATGCCGCGTGAAATCCCCGGCAGCGGTTCCGACGAGCCCTCGATCGAAGGCGGGTTGCAAGCGCCTGCCGATGGCATCGAACAGAAGACATCCGACGAAGACAGAGACGACGACGAAATGAGCTGGCTACAAAAACTGATGCCGTCGCGCATCCGTACCGAAGGCACGACGTCCAAGGGCAAGGTGCCGGAAGGTCTCTGGGGCAAGTGCGACGGTTGCGGCGCCGTGTTGTACGGCCCCGAACTCGAGCGCAACCTGCAGGTTTGCCCGAAGTGCGGGCATCATCATTACATCGCGGCGCGCAAGCGCCTCGTTGCGCTGTTGGACGAGGACAGCGGCGAAGAACTGTTCGCCTCGCTCGAGCCCGTCGATGCGCTGAAATTCAAGGACACGAAGGCCTACAAGGCGCGCATCGTCGCGGCGCAGAAGAACACGGGCGAGAAGGACGCGCTGATCGCGATGCGCGGCACGCTCAAGGAGCGGCCGCTCGTCGCGCGTCGCGTTCGAGTTCGCGTACATGGGCGGCTCGATGGGCTCGGTCGTCGGCGAGAAGTTCACGCTCGCCGCCGAGCACGCGCTCGAACATCGCATCCCGTTCGTGTGCTTCTCGGCCACGGGCGGCGCGCGCATGCAGGAAGGCCTGTTTTCGCTGATGCAGATGGCGAAGACGTCGGCCGCGCTCGCGCGCCTGCGCGGCGCGGGCGTGCCGTACATCTCGGTGCTGACCGATCCCACGACCGGCGGCGTTTCCGCGAGCCTCGGCATGCTCGGCGACATCAACATCGGCGAACCCAAGGCACTGATCGGCTTCGCCGGCCCGCGCGTGATCGAGCAGACGGTCCGCGAGACGCTACCCGAAGGGTTCCAGCGCTCGGAATTCCTCGTCGAGCACGGCGCGCTCGATCTGATCGTCGACCGTCGCGAGATGCGCGACAAGCTCGCTTCGCTGTTCGGGCTGTTGATGCGCCACCAGCGCGCGGCGTAGGATTGCGTACGCGACGGGCGGAAGCGATCTCGATCGCGGATAACGCCGGATCAGAATTCGAATCATCGCCGGCGATGGCGTGTGCAAGCCGATCTGCTGAGCACCACGCGGAGCGCAGATCCGGTCAATCCGCGTCCATTCGCGTGAATCAGCGCAAAAGCCCTACGATGTCACGCCGCGCGCAACGCACCGTATTTGCGCAGCCGCTCGTAACGCTGCTGCAGAAGCGCGCCCGCATCGAGCGGGGCGAGGGCGTCGAGCTGCGCCAGCAGCACGGCCTTGAGCCGGATCGCCATCGTGTGCGGATCGCGATGCGCGCCGCCGAGCGGCTCGCGCACGACCTTGTCGATCAGGCCGAGTTCGAGCAGGCGCGGCGCGGTGAGGCTCGAGCGCCTCGGCGGCGTCGCTTGCGCCTTGTCGGCGCTCTTCCACAGGATCGACGCGCAGCCTTCGGGCGAGATCACCGAATAGGTCGAATACTGCAGCATGATCGTGACGTCGCCGACGCCGATCGCCAGCGCGCCGCCGGAGCCGCCTTCGCCGATCACGGTGCAGACGATCGGCACCTTGAGCTCGGCCATCTCGAGCAGGTTGCGCGCGATCGCTTCGCTCTGGCCGCGTTCCTCGGCGCCGACGCCGGGATAGGCGCCGGGTGTGTCGATGAAGGTGAGGATCGGCAGCTTGAAGCGCTCGGCCATCTTCATCAGGCGCAGCGCCTTGCGATAGCCTTCCGGACGCGGCATGCCGAAGTTGCGCCGGATCTTGGTCTTCGTGTCGCGGCCCTTCTGATGACCGATGACGACGACCGCGCGGCCGTCGATGCGCGCCAGGCCGCCGACGATGGCCGCGTCGTCGGCGAAAGCGCGGTCGCCGGCGAGTTCGTGGAATTCCTCGCAGATCGTCTGGACGTAGTCGAGCGTGTACGGCCGCGCCGGATGCCGCGCGAGCTGCGCGATCTGCCAGGGCGTCAGGTTGCGGAAGATGTCCGCGGTCTTGCGCTTGAGCTTGTCCTTGAGCCGGGCGACTTCTTCCTCGATGTTGAACGCCTGCCCGTGGCTGGCGTGACGCAGCTCCTGGATCTTCGCGTCCAGTTCGGCGATCGGTTGTTCGAAATCGAGGAAATTCGGATTCATGAATCGCAATGCAGGGCGCAAGGCGCGCAAGGTTGCGGCATTATAGCGAATGGCACTGTGGTAGGGCGCGAAACAGGCCGGAAATCCGCCGCAATCAGTGACGGGGTCGATGGCCAACTGCGGCAATGGATGCGAAGAGTGCCTCGCGCGCCGCGCTAGGACGTCGGCACTCGCCGTTGCTCAGCACGAGTTCGGCGTCGAGCACGCCAGGCAGCGTTCCAGCGCCTGCGCTTAAGGTCGGCGCTCGCCCGCACGCGCCATTCCGGCGCCGAGTTCGAGTCGCCGCGCGCCTCGGCGTTGCGCAGGACAGACGCACGCGGTCTTGCCGCCCGATGTGGCCGGCGAGGCGCTGCTGCAGGCGTGGCGATGAACGTCGGCGTCGACGCCGTTGAGGCGTCAGCGCGCAGCACGCGCGCCTGGCGCTCGCAGGCTGCGTTGAGCGTCGAGACGCGCGCGCGCGCAGCTGGAATCCGCCGGAAAACTCGTCGAGCGACAGCCCGCCTTCGACGACGAGGATCGCGTCGCGCGTGAGCAGCGGCGCCGAATTCGATGTAGGCCTCGCGGAAGAGGCTCACTTCGATGCTTGCCGCTGCCAGTCCTCGAGCTGCACGAACGCCATCGGCTGTCGCCGCGCTTGCGCATGGCTCGTGACCATGCCGGCGACGATGAACGGCTGCTCGCTGAAGCGGCGCGCGGCGCCGTTCGGGCGGCTGGCGGCTTGTAGTGCTTCGCGATCTCGCCGATCGGGCAGTTGGCGAGCTGCGCGATCAGTTCGCGCCACGCGTCGGTCGGATGGCCGGACAGGTAGTGCCCGAGCGTTTCGCGCTCGCCGGCCAGGCTGCTGCTCGAGCGGCCATTCGGCGACGACTGAACGCGCAATGGCGTGAGGCTCGATTCGCGTCCGACGTCGGGCTGCCCATCGCGCCGAACATGTCGTTCTGGCCGGCCTGCACGTCGCGCGCCTGCTGCTCGGCGGCCTTCATCGCCTCGGGCAGCTGCGCCATCAGGCTCGCGCGGTTCGTCGCCAGCGCATCCAGTGCGCCGGACAGGATCAAGTGCTTCGAGCACGCGCTTGTTGAGCTTGCTGCGGATCGACGCGCTGGCAGAAGTCGGCGAGGTCGTGTGAACGCTCCGCCGCGCTCGCGCTCCTCGACGATGGCTTCGACAGCGCCGCGACCGACGCCCTTGATCGCGCCGAGGCCGTAGCGGATCTGCTGCGTGCGTCGCGTTCGCTCGAGCGCCGCGAACATGTAGTCGCGACGCGTTGACGTCCGGCGGCAGCACGATCAAGCCGATCGCGCGCGATTCGTCGAGGAAGGTCACGACCTTGTCGGTGTTGTCCATGTCCGACGACAGCACCGCCGCCATGAACTCGGCCGGATAGTGCACCTTCAGCCATGCCGTCTGGTACGCGACCAGCGCGTAGGCGGCCGCGTGCGACTTGTTGAAACCGTAGCCGGCGAACTTCTCCATCAGGTCGAAGATCGCGTCGGCCTTGCGCGGCGCTGAGGCCGTTCTTCGCGGCGCCTTCGCGGAAGATCGACGCGCTGCTTGGCCATCTCGGCCGGCATTCTTCTTGCCCATCGCGCGGCGCAGCAGGTCGGCGCCGCCGAGCGAGTAGCCGCCGACGATCTGCGCCATCTGCATGACCTGTTCCTGATAGACCATGATGCCGTAGGTCTCGCGCAGTACGGGCTCGACGCGCGGATCGGGATATTCGATCGCCTCGCGTGCCGTGCTTGCGCGCGCAGAAACTCGGGATCAGGTCCATCGGGCCCGGGACGGTACAGCGAGACGAGCGCGATGATGTCCTCGAAGCGGTCGGGCTTCGGCGTCCTTGAGCATGCCCTGCATGCCGCGCGCATTCGAGCTGGAACACGGCGACCGTCTGCGCCTTCTTCAGCAACGCGTACGACCGCCGGGTCGTCGAGCGGCAGCTGCGGCGATGTCGAGCGGCGCTTCGCCGGCTTCGCGCGCGCCGCGCGTTGATCGCCTTGACCGCCCAGTCGATGATCGTCAGCGTGCGCAGGCCGAGGAAGTCGAACTTGACCAGGCCGACGGCTTCGACGTCGTCCTTGTCGAACTGCGTGACGACGCCGTCGCCGCCGCCTTCGCAGTAGAGCGGCGCGAAATCGGTCAGCGCGCTCGGCGCGATCACGACGCCACCGGCGTGCTTGCCGGCGTTGCGGGTCAGGTCTTCGAGCTTGAGCGCGAGATCGACGCAGGTCGCGGACCTCGTCGTCGGTCTCGTACGCGTCGTCAGAATTCCGGCGACGATGCGCTCGGGCTCCTTGCGCGACTTCTCGCTGCGGCCGAGCGCATCCGTCGAGCGTCGAGATCGAGCGGACGCATCGGGATCAGCTTGGCGATCTGGTCGACCTGCCCGTAGGCCATGCCGAGCACGCGGCCGGAGTCGCGCAGCACGGCCTTGGCGGCCATCGTGCCGTAGGTGATGATCTGGCTGACCTTGTCGCGACCGTATTTGCTGCGCGACGTAGTCGATCACCTCGTCGCGGCCGTCCATGCAGAAGTCGACGTCGAAGTCGGGCATCGACACGCGTTCGGGATTGAGGAAGCGCTCGAACAGCAGACCGTAGCGCAGCGGATCGAGATCGGTGATGCCGAGGCTCCAGGCGACGAGCGAACCGGCACCCGAGCCGCGCCCCGGTCCGACCGGAATGTCGTTGCTGCTTGGCCCAGTTGATGAAGTCCGCGACGATCAGGAAGTAGCCGGCGAAGCCCATCTTGACGATGACGTCGAGTTCGCGGTCGCAGGCGCTGCGCGTAGTCCTCGGCGCTGAAGCCTTCGGCGCAGGCGCGTGCTTGCGCGAGGCGCGCTTCGAGCCCGTCCTGCGCGACTGCTCGCGGATGAACGATTCGATCGTCTGCGCCTGCCGGCACCGGAAATGCCGGCAGGTAGTAGTTGCCGAACGAAAGTTCCAGGTTGCAGCGCTTGGCGATTTCGACACTGTTCTCGCAGCGCTTCGGGCAGGTCGGCGAACAGCGCGGCCATTTCCGTCGGCGCGACTTCAGGTATTGCTCGGGCGTGTAGTCGCGCGGACGCTTCGGATCGTTCAGCAGGCGACCCTGATGGATGCACACGCGCGCTTCGTGCGCCTCGAAGTCGTCGCGGTCGAGGAAACGCACGTCGTTGCGTCGCGACGACCGGGCAATCGAGCCGTGCGGCGAGCTGCAGCGCCGCGTCGATGAAATGCGCCTCGTCGGCGTGACCGGTGCGCGTCAGCTCGAAGTACCAGCGGCTCTCGAAGTGACGCAGCCATTCGCGCGTACGCGCTACCGCCGCTTCGGTCTTGTCCGCGAGCAGCAACTGGCCGATGTCGCTCTGCCGGCCGGCGAGCGCAATCAGGCCCGCTGCTCGTGCCGGCGAACCATTGCGGCTGCGCGATCGCGATGATCACCGTGGCGCCCTTCGATGTAGGCGCGCGAAATGAGCTGGGCGAGATTCAGATAGCCGGGGCGGTTCTGGCAGAGCAGCGTCAGGCGCGTCGGACGCGCGCGGATCGTGCCGCATTCGCGATCCACAGGTCCGCGCCAGCGATCGGCTTGATGCCGTTCGCCTCCGCGGCCCGATAGAACTTCACGAGCGCGAACAGGTTGCTCTGGTCGGTCAGCGCCAGCGCTGGCTGCGCGCAGTTCGACGGCGCGACTGATCAGATTCGGATGCGGCCGCCTTCGCCGGATCGCCGTACTCGGGCTTTTCCGGCAGACGGATCGTCGAATCGACCAGCGAAAAGTCGCTGTGGATGTGGAGATGGACGAAGCTGGGATTCATGGCGGGAAACGAGCGGTTCCGCGAGAGTAGCGGCGCGCTCCCGGGGCGGCAAGGCTTTCGCGGCCGGGCGCGGCGAAATGGAAAAAACGCTTGACACGCGGCGCGCATCGACGCGCATCCGCACGCTGCGCCGTGGGCCGAAAACCGGCGCCCGGCGGCCCGATCAGCGGTCCGGAATCGGCATCATTTCGCGCCGGACGACCGGCGTGTGGGTTCCGGGCCGCGTCGTCGTCAGCCGAACGTGAGTTGCATCTGCTTGACCGGCATGAAGCTGCGGCGGTGATGCGACGCACGGGCCGAGGCGTTCGATCGCCTCGAGGTGTTCGGCGGTTCGCATAGCCCTTGTGCCTGGCGAAGCCATAGCCGGGATGCTCGGCATCGAGTTCGCCGTACATGAGCCGGTCGCGCGCGACTTTCGCGAGAATCGACGCGGCGCTGATCACGGGTTCGAGCGCGTCGCCGTCGACGATCGCACGCGCGGCGCAGGGCAGGTTGCGCGGCAGCTGGTTGCCGTCGATCAATGCCATCATCGGCCGCCGGCGACAGCTGCGCGAGCGCGCGCGCCATGCCGAGCAAGGTCGCCTGGAGGATGTTGATGCGGTCGATCTCGTCGACATCGATCTCGACGACGCTGAACGCGATGCGCGCGCTCGCGGATGCGCGCGTCGAGCGTTTCGCGCTGCTTGAGGCTGAGCACTTTCGAGTCGGCCAGTCCGTTGATGCGCGGCTTGCTCGCATCGAGGATGACCGCGGCGATCACGACGGGCCCCGCCAGCGGTCCACGCCCGGCTTCGTCGACACCGGCGATCAGCAGTTGCTCGAGCACCGGATTCATGCGCGCGAACGTTCATTCGTGCAACGCCCCGAGCTGATAGAAGAGGTAGTTGTGATACGAGTCGAGCAGCAGCTTCTTCGCGCAATTCAGGTAGAAGCCGTCGCAGCGTTCGCGCATCAGCGCATTCGCCTGCGAAGAACTCGTCCTTCTTCACGCCGGCGACGTCGAGGATCAGCGACGGCGGCGAAGCTGAGGTCCAGTCTCCGCCTCGTCGTACTTGCGCGGAGTCGTGTAGTTGGTCTTGAGCATGTAGTACGTGATGAAATTCGGATCGCCGACGGCAGCCGGGCAGATTCTTGTCGAGAGTGCGCATCGCGCCGTCGAACGACGGCTGGTGATCGCCGAAATGGAACAGCAGTGTGGGGCGGTCGCTGTCGAGCAGCTTTTTCTCGAGATTGCTCATCGCGATGTCGGAACCGTTCAGCCGGTTGAGATAGTTGCCGAGGTTGAGGTTCATCCATTCGTCGAGCGCCTTCGGCTTGAACTTGCCGCGGGAACAGGGGCTTGTCGTACGGCGCGGGCAACGTCTTCAGCGGCGTCATGTGCGGACCGTGCTGGCGCAGCGTCAGCATCATCACGAACAGCGGCTGCTTGCCGTTGATCTGCTTCTCCTTGTCGTAGATCTGGTTGAACACCTGGAACAGGTCGCTGTCGGGCGATTCCCACGACAACCCGTAGTCCTGGCCGTCGTAGAACGCGTCGAAGCCGTAGATTCTGATAGGCATTGCGCGCGTTGATGAAGTTGCCCGACATCGGATAGATCGCGATCGTGCGATAGCCGGCTTCGTGCAGCACGCGCGGCATCGAGTAGCTGACCCGCGGCGCAAGGTTGTACGGCGCGTACAGGCCCGCGTCGCCGAAGCTCTGGTGGTCGAGCCCGGTCATCAGCGCGAATTCGCTCGTCCACGTGCCGCCGCCCCAGACGTGCACGGTCAGGTAGCCATGCGCGCGCGTGCGGCCGTCCGGCTCGAACATCTTGCGCTTGCATTCGGGCAGCGTGCAGACCTTGAGCATCGTCGGGTCGTACGTGCTCTCCTCGAGAACGGCGACGATGTCCGGGTGTTCCTGCGCGTCCTTCAACGGCTTGCGCGGGGGCGCAGGCGTCCACCGGTGCAGCGCGGCGGGTTGTCGCTGTCGGCCTGCGTCCACTGCAGGCCGCTCTTCTCTGCGACGAACGGCGGCACGACGATCTGGGTCTGGTAGAACGACGTGTAGAAATCGGTGATGTAGCTCTTGTCGTTCATCGCCTGCCACATGCCTTTGTCGAACACGGCGGCGAACGGTCCGCGCGGCCACGCGGCGAGCACGCAGCACCGCGATCGCAGCGAGCGCGCTGCCGATGCGGGCATAGCGGCGGCGCGGTCGCGCGATGCCGTCGAGCAGCGTCGGCCGGTCCCAGCACCAGGCGAGCGTGAGCAGCGTCGGGCATCAGGATCACGGCCGTGACGATCGCGATCATGATGGTCGGATAGCGCGTCGCGACTTCGAGCAGATCGCGGTTGACGAAGTAGACGAGGTCGGGTGCGAGCAGCGGCGTCGTCAGATAGTGGAATTTCATGTAGCTCGAAATCAGCACGCCGCCGAAGATCACGGCGGCAAGCGCGAGCGCGAAGATCAGCCGTCGCGTGAGCATCGCGACGAGCGTGATGAACGCGAGCAGCAAGGTCAGCGAGAACGCACGCTCGATGCCGGTCGCCTCGCTCAGCGGTCCGAAGGCGACCAGCGCGAGGAAAGCGACGATGACGAGGACGGCGAATAGCTTGCTTCGACGCGGCAGCGCTGCGTACGTGGATACCGCAGATCAAGTTGGCGAATCCTCGCGCGAACCGGACTGCAGTAAGGCAACGCGGGGGATTTCGGCCCTGCGAAGGTCGCGGCGGCACGGCGATCTCCGCAAACGCGGCGCAGCCGCTTTCGCTATCGCAACGAACGACATGGAATCTTCAACCCCTCGGGAGCGCTGGCACGCTGCAACGTTACGGCGCGATGGCCCGGCGCGTCAACGAAAGTCGTTGCTGCGATGCGAGAGCGTTCATCTGCCGGCCTGCATCGTGGGCTGCGCGTCGAGCATGCCCGCGATCGCCGCGGCCGCATCGTGCGCCGCGTCGCCGCGCAGCGATTCGTGGATGCGCTCGAATTCCAGTTCGGTCTCCGCGGGCAACGCGCGCGCGCGCAGCATCGGTGCGAGCGCCGCGGCCAGCGCGGTCGGGGTGCAGGCGTCCTGCATCAGTTCGGGAACGAGGGTCTTGCCGGCGAGGATATTCGGCAGCGAATAGACATCGGTGCGCAGCATTCCGAAGCCCTTGACGATGCGGTAGGTCCACGGCGAAATGCGATAGGCGACGACCATCGGCCGATTCGCGAGCATCGCCTCGAGCGCCGCCGTGCCCGATGCGAGCAGTACCGCATCGGCGGCGATCATCGCCTCGTGGGCGCGCCCATCCAGCACGCGCACCGATGATTCCGCATCGAGCGAGCTGCCCCAGGTTGCGACGAGCTGCTGCTCGAACGCGGCGCGGCACTGTGCGTTGGCCATGGGCGCGAGGATCGCCAGCTCGGGGAATTGCGCCTTCAGCAGGCTCGCGGTATCGAGAAAGTCGCGCCCGAGGCGCGCGATTTCCGCGAGACGGCTGCCGGGCAGGATCGCGAGCAGGAGCGCGTCGTCGGCCAAGCCGAGCGCGCGCCGCGCGGCCACCCGGTCGGGGTGCAGCGGCAGCGATCGCGCGAGCGGGTGGCCGACGAATTGCGCCGCCACGCCGTGGCGCGCGTAGATCGGCGGCTCCATCGGGAACAGGCAAAGCACGAGTTCGGCACTACGGCCGATCTTCTCTGCGCGGTTCTCGCGCCAGGCCCACACCGAGGGACTCACGTAGTGCGCGGTCCTCATGCCTGCACGCTTGAGCTTGCGTTCGAGGCCGAGGTTGAAATCGGGTGCGTCGATGCCGATGAACACTGCCGGCCGATCCTGCAGCGTGCGCGCGTAGACGTCGCGGCGCAGCGCAAGCAGTTGCGGCAGATGCCTGAGCACCTCGACGAGGCCCATCACGGCGAGGCGTTCGGCCGGATACCAGATCTGCATGCCCGCGGCCTGCATGCTGCGGGCCGCCGACGCCAGCGAAGCGGGCGGCCGGGTAGCGCGCGCGCAGGCCCGCGATCAGGTCCGCGCCGAGCAGGTCGCCCGACGCCTCGCCCGCGACGAGGACGAAGAGCGGCCCGTCGACTTTCGCGCTTCCGGCTGGATGATTCGTTGGCTGCATCACTGCTTGCTAGCGCCTGTTGTTCCTGCGGATGCCGGGAACCATAGCACTTCCTGGCTCGTCATTCCCGCGAACGCAGGCAATCCAGAGACTTTTTTACGACAAGGCAGCGAAGACGCTGGATTGACCAGCTCCGCTGTTGTAAAGCGCTTCCGCGTTCGCGGGAATGACAGACATTCTAGCGCTGTTACGGTTTGCGCTCACGCGCGGAGCCGCAGCGTTCATCGCTCTGGCCAACGTTGACCAGGGGAACCGACGCTACCGCGCCGCAACCCGCTACCGAGCCGCTACGAACGCTACCGCGCCAGCGGCCGCTGCCCACGCTCGATGAATTCGAGCATCGTGCGCACGTCGGGCGCTTCGACGGCGCGCGCCGGCGAGTACGGCGCGCGTCTCCTCGAATGGCTGCTTCGACACGTACAGCGCCCGGTAGGCGCGCTTGATCGCGGCGATGCGCTCGGCCGAGAAGCCGCGCCGCTTGAGCCCTTCGCTGTTGATGCCGCGCGGGCCGACCGTAGTCGGCCGCCATCATCACGAACGGCGGCACGTCGCCGTTGACTCACGCAGTGCATGCCGAGGAACGCGTGCGCGCCGACGCGGCAGAACTGATGCACGCCGCTGAATCCCGAGAGGATCGTGAAGTCGCCGATCTCGACATGACCCGCGAGCGTCGCATTGTTCGAAAACACCGTGTGGTTGCCGACGATGCAGTCGTGCGCGATGTGCACGTAGGCCATGATCCAGTTGCTGTTGCCGATCCGCGTCACGCCGCCGCCGTCCGCCGTACCGCGGTTGATCGTCGCGAACTCGCGGATCAGGTTGTCGTCGCCGATCACGAGCAGGCTCTGCTCGCCGTGGTACTTCTTGTCCTGCGGGTCGCCGCCGATCGACGCGAACTGCGTGATGCGATTGTTGCGACCGATGCGCGTCGGCCCCTGGATCACGACGTGCGGGCCGATCTGCGTGCCCGCACCGATCTCGACGTTCGCGCCGATGACGCTGTAGGCGCCGATCTGCACGTCTGCCGCGAGTTTCGCCGTCGGATCGATTTGCGCGGTGGGATGGATCATTGCTGCTCGCAGCCGGGAAGGAAAATTTTCGACGCGGATTTGCGCGGATCGACGCAGATCGGATCGACGCAGATCAGGCATGGCTTCTGCGCCATCCGCGGAATCCGCGTTGATCCGCGTCCAAAGATATTTGAAATTCTCAATCGGCTTTCTCTGCGCACATCATTTCTGCCTCGGCGACCGGCTGGCCGTTGACCGAAGCGCGGCCGTGGAAGATCGCCATGCGCCGGATCATGCGCTTCAGCTGGATATCGAGCTGCAGCTGGTCGCCGGGCGAGACGATCTTCGAAAATTTCGCCTTGTCGACCTTGACGAGGAAATACAGCGGTTGCGAGCCGGGCGGATGCTCCGAAGACAGATTCACGAGCACGCCCGAGGCCTGCGCGAGCGCTTCGATGATCAGTACGCCTGGCATGACCGGGTAGCCAGGGAAGTGGCCCTGGAAATACGGCTCGTTGATCGAGACGTTCTTGATCGCCGTCAGACTCTTGCCGGGCTCGTATGCGAGCACCCGGTCGACGAGCAGGAACGGGTAGCGATGCGGCAGCAGTTTCACGATGTCGCGCGCTTCGAGCGGCAGGGCATGTTTTGTGTGGGTATTCATTTCTTCAGGTCCTTCTCCAGCGCTTGCACGCGCCGGGCGAGTTCGTCCAGATGCTTGAAGCGCGCGGCATTGCGGCGCCAGGTGCGATTATCGTGGATCGGTGTACCCGATGAATACTCCCCGGGTTCGCGGATCGAATGCGTGACGAGCGTCATCGACGTGATCGTGACCTTGTCGGCCACGGTGATGTGGCCGAGGATGCCGGCGCCGCCGCCCATGAGGCAGTAGCGGCCGATCGTCGCGCTGCCGGCAACGGCCGAGCAGCCGGCCATTGCCGTGTGCGCGCCGATGCGGACGTTGTGGGCGATCTGGATCTGGTTGTCGAGGCGCACGTCCTCCTCGAGCACGGTGTCTTCGAGCGCGCCGCGGTCGATCGTCGTGTTCGCGCCGATCTCGCAGTCGTCGCCGATGACGACGCCGCCGAGTTGCGGCACCTTGAGCCAATGGTCCTTGTCGAACGCGAGGCCGAATCCGTCCGCACCGATCACGACGCCCGGGTGCACGAGCACGCGCCTGCCGAGGCGCACGCGCTTGACCAGCGTCACGCGTGCGACGAGATGCGACTGGGCGCCGACGACGCAGTCCTCGCCGACCTGGCAGTGCGGCCCGAGCGTCGCGCCGTCCTCGATGCTTGCGCCGGCATCGACGACGCAGAAAGGGCCGATGCTGGCGCCGGGAGCCACGCGCGCGTCGGCCGACACGACCGCGCTCGCATGGATTCCCGCAGGTGCGGCGCGCGCCGGCTCGAACAACGCCGCGATCTTCGCGAATGCGACGTACGGATCGGCCGCGATCAGCACGTCGCCCCCGTGGTCGGCGGCGTCCGCTTCGCGCACGATCACGGCGCCGGCGCGGCTCTGCACGAGCTCGGCGCGATAGCGCGGATTCGCGAGAAAACCGATCTGCGACGGCGTCGCGCGCGCGAGCGTGGCGACACCGTCGATGCGGCGCCCGCCGTCGCCGCGCAGCTGCAGCGCGTGGCGCTCGGCGAGATCCGCCAGCGAGTAGGCCGCAGTCGGGCCGTTCACGGCTTCGCCGTACCGGCGCCGGCTTGTCTCAGTCGCTGCAGCACCGCGTCGGTAATGTCGATGCGCGGATTTGCGAACAGCACCGGACTCGCTGCCGATCACGATGTCGTAGCCCTGCGCGCGCGCGTATTCGATCGCGGTGTCCTGGATCAGGCGCAGGACACGGTCTCGCTTCGGTCCTGCCGCGTGTTGAGTTCGGCTTCGCGCTCGTCCTTCGTGCGCTTGTTGGCGCGTTCGAGTCGCGTCGATCTCGCGCTTGAGCGCCTCGGCGTCGTCCTTGGTCATGATCGCGTTGTCGCGTTCGTAGCGCTGCTTGAGCGCCGCGAGTTTCGCGTCGTCGGTCTTGATCGCGTCGTCGCGCGCCGCGAACTCGCGCTCGATCTTCGCCATGGCTTCGGCCATCTGCGGCGCAGCTGTCGATGAGCCGCTTCACGTCGATGTAACCGATCTTGATGTTGGCCGGCGCCGTCGTCGGGGACGGCTGGGCGTGAGCCATGCTCGCCAGGGCGAGGCCGGAAAGCAGCAAGTAACGGCTGCAGAACAGGAATTTGCCGGCTTCGAGCTTCAAGCAACGGACCTCCGCGAGCGAGCCACCCCGTCGCCGGGGCGGCCATCTCCGAATCTTAACCCGACACGAGGGGTTCGCGTCGACTGCGGCGGCGTCGACGCGATGGCCTGCCGCGAAAAAACGCAGCGCCGGTTGCTGTGCCTCAGAACGTCGTGCCGAAGTTGAACTGCAGGGTCTCCGAGATGTCGCCGGGCTTCTTGATGATCGGGCGGCCGAGGTTGATCACGATCGGACCGACCGGCGCCTGCCAGTGCAGCGAGATGCCGGTCGATACGCGGAAGCCGTCGTCGCCCGTGAGCGAGAAGTCGTTGAGGTTCTTGTAGACGTTGCCGAAATCGACATACCAGGAAAGGCGCGTCGCGGAATCGTCCTTGACGAACGGCGTCGGGATGATCAGCTCGACCGAGCCCGTCGTCTTGAGCGTTGCCGCCGAGCGGCTGCGGCAGTAGTTCGCCTCTGCAAAGGACGTGCAGGTCGGATACAGCGAGCGCGTCGCGGCAGAGCCCAGCGTGTTGTCGCGGAAGTTGCGCACGTCCGAGAGGCCGCCGGCGTAGAAGTTCTCGAAGAATGGCAGGCCGAGATCCTTGTGCGTACCGTAACGCGTCGCCGTAGACCGAGGAACGCCGAGGTCTCGATCGTCAGCGAGCGCGTGAGCGGGAAATACTGCGCGTAGCGATAGCTCAGCTTGTAGTACTCGACCGTCGAGCCCGGCAGCGCGATTTCGACGCCGAACTGCTGCAGCGAACCGTGCGTCGGATTGAAGTACTTGTTGCGCGTGTCGTGCGCCCAGCCGGTCTGCCAGGTCAGTTCGTGGAACGTGTAGTGGCCGACCGCATTGATGTAGTCGATGATCTCTGGGGGCGAGACGTACGAGCGCACCGTCGCGACGCTGCCGTCGGGCAGCAGCGAGTAGACCGGGTTGCCGTTCGAATCGAGGATCTCGGTGCCGTTAACGTCGAACGCCGCAAGTCGGTTGCTCGTCGTAGGTGATGATCTTCGTGCGATTGATGCCGAGCGAGGTGCTGACCGAATCGCTCTCGCTGACCGGCAGGCCGAGGTTGATCGAGAAGGCCGCGGTGTTGTTCGTGTAGTTGGCGATGTTCGCCTGGCCCTGATCGTATTTCGAATAGCGCGCGTCGTAGCCGAGGCCCACGCCGCTGTCGGTCAGGTACGGCTGGAAGTAGTTGACCGAGTACTGCGTCAGGTAGTAGCTCTTCGACACGGTCACGCCGGCCTTGTCGCCCGTGCCGAGGAAGTTGTTCTCCGATACCGAGACGCTCGCGATGAGCTTCTCGACCTGCGAGTAGCCGATACCGAACGTGAAGCTGCCCGAGTTGGTCTCTTCGACCGTGACGAGCAGGTCGACCTGGTCGTCGGTGCCCGGGACGCGCGGCGTCGTGATTTCGATCTTCTTGAAGTAGCCGAGGCGCTGCAGGCGCACCTTCGAGCGGTCGATCGCGGCCTGCGAATACCAGGCGCCTTCGAGCTGGCGCATTTCGCGGCGGACCACTTCGTCCTCGGTGCGCGTGTTGCCCTTGAAGCCGACGTGGCGCACGTAGACGCGCTTGCCGGGGTTGACGAAGAAGTTGATGCCGACCTCGCGCTTGTCCCTGTCGGGAGTCGGAATCGGCGTGACCTGCGCGAACGCGTAGCCGATGTTCGCGAGTACCGCGGTCATCTGCTCCGACGTCTTCTGCACCTTCACGCGCGAGAACACTTCGCCGGGCTTGAAGGTGATGAAATTGCGCATCGAGTCTTCGCTGACGACGAGCACGCCCGACAGCTTGATGTCGGAAACCTTGTAGACCTCGCCCTCGCTGACGGCCGCGGTGAGGTACATGTCGCGCTTGTCGGGGCTGATCGTGACCTGGGTCGAATCGACGTTGAAGTCGATGTAGCCACGGTCGAGATAGTACGAGTTGAGTTTCTCGAGGTCGCCCGTGAGCTTCTCGCGTGAATACTGGTCGTCCTTCGAGTACCAGGAAGTCCAGTTCGACGTGTTGGACTCGAAGTCACTGCGCACTTCGCCTTCGGTGAAGACCTTGTTGCCGACGACGTCGATGCTCTTGATCTTCGCGACCTTGCCTTCGGCGATGTTGATCGACAGCTCGACGCGATTGCGGTCGAGGTTGATGACCGTCGGCTTGACCGAGACGTTGTACTTGCCGCGGTTGTAGTACTGACGCGTCAGTTCCTGCGTCACGCGGTCGAGCGACAGGCGGTCGAACGGCTCGCCCTCGGAAAGGCCAATCTCCTTGAGTCCCTTGAGCAGGTCTTCTTCCTTGAGGTCCTTGTTGCCCTTGATCTGGATCTTCGAGATCGCCGGGCGCTCCTTCACCGTGATGACGAGGATGTCGCCCTGGCGGCCGACCTGCACGTCGGTGAAGAAGCCGGTCTTGTACAGCGCGCGCACGGCCTGCTGCACGCGTTCGGTGGTGACGTTGTCTCCCTTTTCGACCGGGAGATAGGTGAACACGGTACCTGCCGAAATGCGCTGCAGGCCGTCGATGCGGATGTCCGAGGCGACGAAGGAGTCGATGGCGTGAACTTTTGCCGTGAGGCAGGCGAGCAAAACAAGGGCGGCGATACGCTTCATCGTCACTTCCGGACTGGTTTTTTTAGGAACGCTTGGAACAGGCTTACCCCGGCCCGAGCCGGGATACGACGACTACCGGCCGTCAGGGGCCGGGCAAACCGCGATTATCCGCTGTCCGCGCTGCATAAGGAAACCCCTGGATGGCGCGACACACGGCAACCGCACCGTTTTCACGGGCTCAGATGACGCATGATGTCGTTGTAGAACGCGAGGCTCATCAAGGTCACCAGCAGCCCGAGGCCGACATATTGGCCGGCGATCAGTGTACGTTCGCTGACCGGACTGCCCTTGATCCACTCGACGAGGTACATGACGATGTGGCCGCCGTCGAGGATCGGAATCGGCAGCAGATTCAGGATGCCGAGGCTCAACGAGATGATCGCGAGGAAGCCGAGGAACCACGCGACACCCTGATGGGCGGAGGCATTGGCGACCTGGGCGATCGAGATCACGCTCGAAAGATTCTTCACCGACGCTTCGCCGACGAGCATGCTCTTGATCATGCCGAGGGTGCTGCGCGTGGTATTCCAGGTCTCGGCGAACGCTGCCGGCACGGCCTGCACCGGGCCGTATTTTTCGATCGCATCGCGGACCGGCGCCTGCCAGCCGATACCGACGATCCACTTGGGTTTGCCCTCGACCTCGCGCGACACCGAAGTGATCGCCAGCGACTTCGTCTCGCCGCCGCGCTCGACCACCACACGGATATGCGGATCCTTCGCAGCCTCGACCGCCAGCTGGCGCGAAAATTCGCCGGCGTCCGCGATGGGCGTGTCGTTGAGCTTCACGATGCGGTCGCCTGGCAGCATTCCGCTCTGCGCGGCCGGATCGCTCTTGTTCAGCGCGCCAACGATGGCCGGAGGCGCTTTCCCGTAGATGCCGATTTGCTCGAACACCGCTTCGTTGTCGGGCGCGCCCGGCGGCAGCTTGCTCAGCGCGAGTGTGACCGAGCGCGCGTTGCCGCCCGCGTCGGTCACGTCGACGACGAGATCGCGGTGCAGCGCGGCGCCCTCGGTGATCGCCATCAGCGCGCGGCTGAACGAATCGACCTTCTCGCCGCTGACCGCGACGATGCGGTCGCCGCTGTGGAGGCCCGCCTCCGCGGCCAGGCCTTTCGGCGCGTCGATGACCGGCTGAAAGTCCGGCCGGCCGATCACGAACATCGCCCAGAACGCGGCAATCGTGAACAGGATGTTGAACGCAGGCCCCGCGACGGAAATCAGGATGCGCTGCCACGCCGGCTTCGAGTAGAACTCGCCGGGCTGGCGTGCGACGTATTCGGGATTGTCGGCCTCGCGCGCATCGAGGAATTTGACGTAGCCGCCAAGTGGAATCGCGCCGATCGCGTACTCGGTGCCGTCCCGGCCCATGCGCGACCAGATCGGGTTGCCGAAGCCGATCGAGAAGCGCAGCACCTTGACGCCGAAGCGGCGCGCCACCCAGTAGTGGCCGAACTCGTGGAAGGTGACGAGGACGCCCAGCGTGACGAGCAGCCACCAGATCGAACCGAAAAACTCACTCATGGGATGTCAGTACCTGCCCTGTGAATTGCATATATGCGCAGAATCGCCTGCGGCGAACCAAGCGCGCCGTCCAATGGTAGGGCGTCGATGCTTAACCGCAACGGGCCGAAAGTCGCGACACCCGGCTGGGATTCGCAGAAATCCGGGTGCATCTTACTTTGCGCGGCCGCTGCGAGCCGTTAAATCGCCGTAAAAACAGTGCGATGGGAGTCTGTGCGAGCGCGAAAACGGGCCCGCGCGCTCACCTGCACCATCTCGCGGCAGCGCGCCTGGGCCGAAATTCGACGAAGGTAGGCGCGACGCCTGTTGCCGGCCCGATTGCGCATGACGACGCGTCCATCGCTGGCGTGGACGCGGCCTGTTTTCGGGCTTCGCTCAGCAGAACGCGCGGCGTATGCGCGCTTGCGCGGTCTCGCGGGCAGCCGCGTCGACGCGCAGGAGCATGTCGATGCCCTCTACCGCTTCGGTGGGCAGCGCGTCGAGCGTCGCCTCGACGAGGTCGGCGATCGCGAGGAACGGCAGCGTGCCTTCGAGAAAGGCGCCGACGGCCACTTCGTTCGCCGCATTGAGTATGGTCGGCGCGGTGCCGCCGGCCGCAAGCGCGCGATAGGCGAGATCGAGGCAGCGGAAGGTGGCGCGATCGGGCGCCTCGAACTGCAGGCTGCCGGCGCGAACGAGGTCGAGCGGCGCCACGCCGGCATCGATGCGCTGCGGCCACGCGAGCGCGTGCGCGAGCGCCGTGCGCATGTCGGGATTGCCGAGCTGCGCGAGCATCGAACCGTCGGCGTATTCGACGATCGAATGGACGAGGCTCTGCGGATGCACGACGACCTCGATGCGCTCGGGCGGCGCGTCGAACAGCCAGTGCGCCTCGATCACCTCGAGGCCCTTGTTCATGAGCGTGGCCGAATCGACCGAGATCTTGCGTCCCATGCTCCATTTCGGATGCGCGCAGGCCTCGTCGGGCGTCACCGCGGCGAGTTGCTCGCGCGAGCGGCCGCGGAACGGACCGCCCGAGGCGGTGAGCAGGATGCGCCGTACACCGGATCCGTCGGCGCCGGCATTCTTGCCGTCCGCCGACGAAGGCAGGCACTGGAAGATCGCATTGTGCTCGGAATCGACCGGTATCAACTCGGCGCCGCCCGCGCGCACCGCGTCGATCAGCAGCTTGCCGGCCATCACGACCGACTCCTTGTTGGCGAGCAGCAGGCGCTTGCCCGCGCGCGCGGCGGCGAGCGTCGAGTCGAGTCCCGCGGCGCCGACGATCGCCGCGATCACCGTGTCGCAGAATTCGCCCGCGGCCGCGTCGCTCAGTGCACGCGGGCCCGCGGCCGCGCGCGTGCGCAGGCCGGCCGAAGCGAGCTTGTCGCGCAGTGGCATCTCGAGCGAAGCGTCCGCGATGACGGCGAGGTCGGGCTCGAAGCGTGCGCAAAGCGCAACGAGCTCGTCGACCTTGCGATGCGCGGCAAGCACGCTCGCGCGAAAGAGACCGGGATGCCGCGCGACGACGTCGAGCGCGCTGGCGCCGATCGAGCCGGTCGCTCCGAGCACGGCAACGCGATTCATGGGCGTCGCGGGCGCGCGGGTTCGCCGCGCGAAACGCGCTTCGTCGGAGCGGGTGACGGGGCGGCCCGGAAAAGCACGGGGCGCCGCATGTTTTTCGCGAGGCCGCTCATAGACCGAGGAGCGCCTTGCACAGCGCGAATATAGGCAGCGCGGCGAACACGCCGTCGAGGCGGTCGCAGACGCCGCCATGGCCCGGAAACAGCGTGCCGGAATCCTTCACGCCGGCATGCCGCTTGAGCAGGCTCTCGAACAGGTCGCCGATCACGGAGAATACCGCTGCGACGAGTGAGAACAGCACGAGCAGCAGCAGCGTGAGGCCGCGCACGTCGAGCAGCCAGCCGCCGATCGCGGCGATGACGGCACAGCCGATCAATCCGCCGTAAAGGCCCTCGAATGTCTTGCCTGGACTGACCTGCGGCGCGAGCTTGTTCCTGCCCCAGCGGCTGCCCGTGAGATACGCGAACGAGTCCGCGACCCATACGAGGAACAGCGAATACAGCGCCCAGGTATGCGGCGCGTCCTGCGTCAGGAGAATGCGCATGAGGCCGGCCCAGGCCGGCAGCACCGTGAGCGCGCCTGCGACGACCTTGATCGCCGTGTTCTCGTTGGTCGGCGAGGCGGCGAAGGAAAACTTGCGCAGCCAGAGGAAGGCCACGGGCCACCACAGGCAGCCGGCGCCGATCAGCGTCCACCACAAGGGCAGGCTCTCGCTGCACCACAGCACGACCATCGCCAGCGCGGCCAGGCCGACGAGGACCGCGCGCAGCGGGCGCGAGCGCATTCCGGAAAGACGTGTCCACTCCCAGAGGGCGGTCAGGCAAAGCGCCCCAATAATGGCCGCCGACACCAGCACCGGTGCGTACAGGATCAATGCGATCGCCAGCGGCGTGATCAGCAGGGCGGTGATGATGCGTTGCTTCATGGATGTGGCGTGCCTGCCTGTTCGCTGGTCTTGCCGTAGCGGCGTTCGCGCCCGGCGAAATCGAGCAGCGCCGCGTCGAGATGCCGCGCGTCGAAGTCGGGCCAGAGCACGTCGCTGAAATACAGTTCGCTGTAGGCGAGCTGCCAAAGCAGGAAGTTGCTCACGCGCCGTTCGCCGCCGGTGCGGATGAAAAGATCGAGCGGCGGCAGGTCGGCGAGCGAGAAATAGCTCGCGAGGCGCGTTTCGTCGATCTCGTCGACATTCATCTCGCCGCTTTGCACAGCCGTCGCGACGCGGCGCGTTGCCTGTGCGATGTCCCAGCGCCCGCCGTAGTTCACCGCGATGTTGAGGCTGAGCTTGCCGTTGCCTTGCGTCTTCGCCATCGCCGCCAGCATGCGCTCGCGCAGCGCGGACGCGAACGCGTCGAGCTCACCAATGAAGCGGATGCGCACGCCATGGCCGTGCAATTCGTCGACCTCGCGGTCGAGCGCCTTGAGAAACAGCTCCATGAGTGCGCCGACCTCTTCCTGTGGCCGATTCCAGTTTTCCGAAGAGAACGCGAACAGTGTGAGCGCCTCGACGTCGCGGCGCAGGCATGCCTCGATCACGGCGCGTACGGCTTTTTGTCCGGCACGATGGCCGAAGCTGCGCGGACGATGACGTTGTTTGGCCCAGCGCCCATTGCCGTCCATGACGATGGCGACATGCCGCGGCTTGCGCATTGTGGAAATTTCCACATTGTACGCTTCGGCGGTTGGCTGCGGTCGGCTCAGAACGGTCTCCACGGATTCTGCGGTTGTTGTTCTTTCTCCTCGGCGGGAGAAAGTTCGACGAAGGAGCGGGCTGGAGTGGCGCTTGACGTGTCGGGCTGTCCGACCCCGTTGTCCTCTGCCGCGAGCAGGATCAATGCAAGCGGGCGAGGGGGGGTGACCGTCGCGCGTTGCGCGACGGCGCCATCTACATGGCCATCAATTCGTCTTCCTTGCTCTTGACGACACCGTCGACGTCCTTGACGAACTTGTCGGTGAGCTTCTGCATGTCCTCCTCGGCGCGGCGTTCCTCGTCCTCGGTGATCTTCTTGTCCTTGAGCAGTTCCTTGATCTGGTGCATCGCGTCACGGCGCACGTTGCGGACAGCGACCTTTGCGTTCTCGCCCTCGTGCGAAACGAGCTTGGACAATTCCTTGCGCCGCTCCTCGGTCAGGGGCGGCACGTTGAGGCGGATCGTCGTGCCGGCAGTATTCGGCGTGAAGCCGAGGTTGGCGGCCATGATCGCCTTCTCGACCGGCTGCACCATGTTCTTTTCCCATGGCGTGATCGTGAGCGTGCGCGCATCGGTGACGGCGAGGTTCGCGACCTGACTGAGCGGCACGTCGGAACCGTAGTAGCTGACCTTGAGGTGTTCCACCAGGGCGGTACTCGCGCGACCGGTGCGCAGGCGCTGCAATTCATGCCTGAGCGCATCGACGCTCTTGGTCATGCGCTGCTGGGCATCCTGTTTGATCTCGTTGAGCATGGCGGCTCCGCATTGCCTATCGGAAGGCCGCAAAGTATAGCAGCGTCGCGAAAGCGAGTATGTGCGGTCGCGGCGTGCCTTTGGCGGCGCCGGGACGTTGGCGCACGCGTCGCGAAATGGCACGGTCGGGACACGGCGCGCGCGCCGCGGCCGCACTTCAACGCATCGGCATCGACCGCCGACGAGCACCGCTCACTGCACGACGGCGGCGCCCAGCACGTTGTGCAATCCCGAGAGTTCGGCATCGAGCTGATCGCGGTCGAGCGTCGTCTGCGCGACTTCCTCGCGCACGAGTTCGCGCAGGCGGTGGCGCATGCGGTGAATGGCGACTGCGAGCGTATTGCGACGCATGCCCAGTGCGGCGGCGGCTTGCTCGTACTCGGCGTCGTCGGGACGCTCCGTGAGGAATTCGTGCACATGTTCGAACAGATTGAGCTTGCCGGCATGCTCGGCTTCCGCCCGCAGCTTGCGCAAGGCCGAATCGAGGATCGTCATCGCCCAGTTGCGCTCGAATTCCACGTCGGGCGCGGCATTGAGGTCGATCATTGCGATGTCGCTCGTGTTCGTCGAAAGCGCATCGAAGTGCATCCCGCCGCCGCGCTTCTGGGCATGGTTCTCGATGTCGCTATTGATCAGGAAACGCTTGAGCGCGGTGAGCAGGAAGGCGCGGAAGCGGCCGCGGTCCGGATCGGCGTCTGCGTGGTAGGCGTTCTCGAGGAAGCGCGTGAAGAAGGCCTGCGCGAGATCCTCCGCCGCCTCGGGCGGATAGCCGCGCCCGCGGATATAGGCCAGGACGGGCGGACGATAGGTGCGGCACAGCGTCTCGAGCGCCGGGCGGGCAGCGTCTGCACTGCCGCGGGCGCGCAGGACGATGCTCCAGTGCGTCGTGTCGAATCGGGTCATGGTGCGCTCCTGCCAGGGGGCACGGCCGCAGTTTGCCATATCTGCATGCCGCTCGACCTTCAAATTGCGGAAATCGCGCCCGCGATTACAGGCCGCGCCTGGCGGACAAAAAAAGCCCCGCGCGGGGCGGGGCAATTCCGTGGCAGGAAGGCGAGTAAGAGCGTTTCGTCATTTCGACGCGAAGGCCGTCAGGTGCTGTTGATCGTAGGTGCGCGAAAACCCGTCGTAACGCGCGGCGACCTGCGGGTACGCGCTGCGCGACTCCGGATAGGCCGTGGACGCGCCGAACAACATGCCGATTTCCCGGTCGGAGAAGTTGCGGCGGATTTCACGGTGGAACGCGGCGCATTCGACGGCGGTGTTCGGGGGCGTGCAGTCCAGGGTGTAGCCGTGCACTGCGGTCTTCGCGGCGGGTGTCCCGGGATGAACGGTGACGGTCTTGAGTGACGATTGCGGTTCGGCGGCCGCGGCGATGGCGGCACTCGCGAACAGGGCGATGGCGATGAAGAGCAGATGCGATTTCATGGTTCATTCCTCGATGGATGATGGGACCGTTGATTGCGGATGCGGACACTCCATTGGCCGCATCCGCACCCTGACCTGTGTTCGTCCGTGTGGGGGAAGGTTGTTGGCCTTCATCACTACTATTCAGGACGATCGGTCGAGGATTACCGGGAGGAAAAAATTGCGGCAATACGATGCCGTGCGTGCCGTCTGGATGGCACGCACTCAGGTTTGCGGAAGGCGGGTGTTGGGAGGACGAGCCCTAGGAAGACGCGTTTTGGGAAGACGCGGCGGGGTTACTTGCCCGCATCGACGAGCGTGCCGACGGCTTCGCCGCGGACGATGCGCATCAGATTGCCTTCGCGGCCCATGTCGTAGATGCGCAGAGGCAGCTTGTTGTCGCGGCAAAGTGCGATCGCCGCGGTATCCATCACGGCCAGCTTGCGCTCGATGACCTGGTCGTACGACACGCGCTCGAGCCGCTGCGCGGTCGGATCCTTCTTCGGATCGGCCGAATACACGGCATCGACTTTCGTGCCCTTGAGCACGAGTTCCGCGCCGATCTCGATCGCGCGCAGCGCCGCCGCCGAGTCGGTTGTGAAAAAAGGGTTACCGGTGCCCGCCGCGAAGACGACGATGCGGCCTTTCTCGAGGTGGCGGATCGCGCGGCGGCGGATGAAGTCCTCGCAGACCTCGTTGATCTTGATCGCGCTCATGACGCGCGCCTCGCGCGCCGACTTTTTCGAGCGCGTCCTGCATCGCAAGCGCGTTGATCACGGTCGCGAGCATGCCCATGTGGTCGCCAGTGACGCGGTCCATGCCGGCTGCGGCGAGACCTTCGCCGCGGAAGATGTTGCCGCCGCCGATCACCATGCCGATCTCGACGCCCGCGCGGCGCACCTCGAGCGCTTCGCGCGCGAGACGGTAGAGCACCTTGGGATCGATGCCGTAGTCGGAGTCGCCCAGCAACGCCTCGCCGCTCAACTTCAGAAGGATGCGCTTGTACTTGATCTCGGCGGGCATGTACGTCGTCTCCGGTAGCAGGCGGCGGGCAAAACGACGACATTCTAGCGCGTGTGCGTGCCCTCTGTTTCGAATATTGCCTCCGCGGCCACTACGCGTGGACGCGTTGGGCACCGATATCCGTGGTGTGCAGACGACTCCGGCTCGACGATTGACAGCAGGACGATTTCCAGCAGGACTGATCCGATCAGGACTGATCCAATCAAGGACTGAGTCCAATCAGGACGACTCAGGACGGACTACGGTGCACCCGTGTCCAGTAGAAGTAGACCGGTACGCCGATCAGCGCGATCAGCAGGGCCATGCCTGCGTCGCGCGGGCTCGCGATCACGTTGCTGATCACGGTCGCGAGCGTCACCGCGACGAACAGGCCGGGCAGGATCGGGAATCCGGGCGCGCGGAACGCGGGCGCCTCGTTCTGCAGCTTGCGGTAGTAGAACAGCGTTGCCACCGCCCCGCTGTAGCCGAGCCAGTCGGCGAACGTCGAGTAGTCGAGCAGCTGGCCGTACGTGCCGGACAGCGCGAGCACGATCGCCCACGCCGACTGCGCGATCAGCGCAACGTCGGGCGTACGGTAGCGCGGGTGCAGGTGGCCCGCCGCGCGGAAAAACACGCGGTCGGCGCCCATGACCTGGTAGACGCGTGCGCCGCCGATGATCGAGATGTTGCAGAAACCCAGGGTCGAGATCGCGATGCCGATCGCGATGAGCGTCGCGCCGGTGTCGCCGAACGCACTCTGCATCACGGCGGCGGCGGGCGCGCTGTTCGCGGCGAGTCCGTCGTGGCCGAGCACGTGCAGATAGGCCAGGTTCGCAAGCAGATAACAGGCAGCGACGAGCAGCATGCCGAGGATCAGCGCGCGCGGGATGTTGCGCTGCGGTTCGCGGATCTCGCCCGCGATGTTGTTCGCGTAGGCCCAGCCGCCATACGAGAACAGCACGGGCATGAGGATCGCGCCGAACCGCCAGAAACCGCCTCCAGCCGCGGGCGGCGGCGCGGCGACGGCAGAGGGCAGGGCCGGGGCCGCGACGATGAGCCCCGCAACGATCACGGCGACAATCGCGCACAGCTTGAGCAGGGTCAGCACGTTCTGCACGATCGCGCCCGACTTGATGCCGGTGTAGTTGATCCCGGTCAGCAGCACGATCGCCCCGACCGCGAGCGGCTTGATCACGCCGTCGGCAAGGCCGATCGCGCGGCACGCATAGGTCGCGAACACGACCGCGACGGCCGCGATGCTGCCCGAGTAGTTGATCAGCAGCATCGTCCAGCCGAACAGGAATGCGATGAGCGGTCCGAATGCCTCGCGCAGGTACACATAGGTGCCGCCGGCCTGCGGGCGGCGTGCGCCGAGTTCGGCATAGCACAGTGCGCCGATCACGCCGACGAACGCGCCGAACGCCCACGCCGCGATGACGCCCGCGCTCGTCTCGGTGCGCTCGGCGACGATCTTCGGATTGAGGAAGATGCCCGAGCCGATCACGCCGCCGACCACGATCATGCTCGTGTCCCAGACGCCGAGGCGGCGGACGTAGTCGACCTTCTGCGTATTCGCTCATGCTGGTCTCGTTGCGGACGACAGCGGAGCATCGCCGAAGCGCATCTGGCTTGTCGAGCAGGGGAAGCCTGGACCGCCAGCCAGAAAGTGCTGGACGCGGATCAACGCGGATCACGCGGATTTTGCGGATGGCCGATTGTCGACGAATCTGCCGGACCTGAAATGCTCTGACCGCGAATTCGTCGGCGCCTCGGACGCGTAATCCGGATTCATGCGGTTTGCGACGAATCCGCGGGGATCGGTATTGCCGTGATCCGTGTTCTTCGCGCCCGCATTGTTGTGCCATGGCATGCCGGCCGACGGCATTCGACGCGGATCGACGCGGATTGTCGTCGGATCCAGCAGGACGCGAAATGGCTCTGATCCGCGTTCTTTGCTCTTCATCCGCGTAATCCGCGTTAAAGCTCTGTGTCGCGGGATGAGAAGATTGGACGTCTGGACGTCCAAACTGGCGAATTCTTCTATCTTTTTCTGCCGGCCTGTCGGCAAAATGCCTGCGCTTCGCCATTTTCCCGCCCGCGCGTCCGCGCCCGGGCGGGCGAGACTGGCGATAATCGGCGCCCTTAGGCGCATTGCGTCCCATCTCAAGCCAATCGTCGGAATCCTCGCTCGTGGCCCAGACACACCCGGCGGCAACGCCGTCCCCCTCCTGGATCGTGCTCAAATTCGGCGGCACCTCCGTGTCGACGCGCCCGCGCTGGGACAAGATCGCCGCGATCGCCGCGAAGCTGGCGCGCGCAGGGCAGGCACGTGCTCATCGTCGTCTCGGCGCTGTCGGGCATGACCGACAAGCTCAAGGCGATCTGTGATGAATACAGCCGCGATGGTCATGCCGACGCACAGCGCTGCCGCGCGGTCGCAGACGAGATCGTGGCGCGCCACCGCGCGATGTTCGCCGAACTCGGCCTGACCGATACGCGCGGTATCGAGAGCTGGCTCGCCCGCCTGGACGCAGCTGCTCGAAGACCCGCGTCGCGCCGCGGGCGCACTGACCTGGCAGGCCGAAGTGCTCGCGCTCGGCGAACTGATGTCGTCGACGCTCGGCGTCGCCTATCTCAACACGCTCGGCCACGCGACGCGCTGGCTCGACGCGCGCGAGCACCTGCTCGCGACGCCGCTGCCGAACCAGAACGCATGGGGTCGCTATCTCTCGGCGTCGGTGCCGACCGCGCGCGACGCAGTCTTGATCTCGCATCTGCCGACGCTCGGCGAGCTGTTCGTCACGCAGGGCTTCATGGCGCGCAACGAGGACGGCGAGACCGTGATCCTCGGCCGCGGCGGCTCCGATACGTCGGCGAGTTACTTCGGTGCGCTGCTGCGGCCGAAAAAGTGGAAATATGGACCGACGTCGCCGGCATGTTCAGCGCGAATCCGCGCCAGGTGCCGAATGCGCGTCTGCTGCTCGCGCCTCGATTACGAGGAGGCGCAGGAAATCGCGACGACCGGCGCCAAGGTGCTGCATCCGCGCTGCATCAACCCCGTGCGCGAGGCCGCGCGTGCCGCTCGCGATCAGGGACACGAACTATCCCGACCTCGCCGGCACGGAGATCGGCGCGAGCGCGAGCGATGCCGCGCCGAGCGTCAAGGCGATCACCTCGCGCAGCGGCATCACGCTGATCTCGATGGAGTCGATCGGCATGTGGCAGCAGGTCGGCTTCCTCGCCGACGTGTTCGAGCAGTTCAAGCGCCACGGGCTGTCGATCGATCTCGTCGGCACGGCGGAAACCAACGTCACCGTCTCGCTGGATCCGAGCGAGAATCTCGTCAATACCGACGTGCTGTCGGCGCTGTGCGAGGACCTCGCGAAGGTCTGCCGCGTCAAGGTGATCGCGCCGTGCGCGGCGATCACGCTGGTCGGCCGCGGCATGCGCTCGATGCTGCACAAGCTGTCGTCGGTGCTCGCCGAGTTCGGTTCGCTGCGCGTGCACCTGATCTCGCAGTCGTCGAACAATCTCAACCTCACGTTCGTCGTCGACGAGCAGGTCGGCGCGAGCCTCGTGCCGCAGCTGCACGACCTGCTGATCAAGGCCGAGGCGATGCGCGTCGAGGACGGCGCTGTGTTCGGGCCGAGCTGGAGCGACCTGTACAAGAAAGCGCAGCCGCAAGGCACGCCGTGGTGGCAGACGCGGCGCGACGACCTGCTGCGACTCGCGCACGAGGCGACGCCGCACTACGTCTACGACCTCGCGACCGTGCGCGCGCAGGCGCAGGCGCTGCGCGGGACGCTGACCGCAGTCGATCGCTGGTACTACGCGATCAAGGCCAATTCGCATGCCCGGCATTCTGCGCGAGATCGCGGCGCAGGGGTTCGGGCTCGAATGCGTTTCGCCGGGCGAACTCGCGCGTGCGCACGAAGCGCTCGCGGATGCACCGCGATGCAGAGATGGCTGCCGGAGTGCCGGCGGTCAATCTGCTCTACACGCTCAATTTCGCCCGCCGTGAGGACTATGCCGTCGGCCTCGCGCAGAACGCGCACGTCACGCTCGACAACCTGCACCCGCTCGCGCACTGGGGCGAGTTGTTCGCAGGCCACGGCATCGAGCTGCGCCTCGACCTCGGCGTCGGCCGCGGCCATCACGACAAGGTCAAGACCGGTGGCGCCGGCTCGAAATTCGGCCTCTCGCTCGACGAACTCGGCGAATTCCAGCGGCTCGCCGCGCAGCATGGCGTGCGCATCACCGGACTGCACGCGCACCTCGGCTCGGGCATTCTCGACGCCTCGCACTGGAAAGAGGTCTACGTGCAACTCGCGAGCCTCGCGGAGAAGATCGGCAGCGTGCGCTCGCTCAACATCGGCGGCGGCTACGGCGTGCCGTCGCGTGCCGACGAAGCACCGCTCGACTTGCACGCGGTCGCGGCGGGCCTGGCCGAGGTCAAGGCGGCCTATCCGCAGTTCGAGTTGTGGAGCGAACCGGGCCGTTTCCTCGTCGCCGACGCGGGCGTGCTGCTCGCGCGCGTGACGCAGACCAAGCGCAAGGGCGGCATGCGCTACGTCGGCGTCGACGCGGGCATGCACTACGCTGATCCGCCCGGCGCTGTACGACGCGTACCACGAGATCGTCAATCTCTCGCGCCTGCATGAGCCGGCCGAGCGGCCGGCGCAGATCGTCGGCCCGATCTGCGAGTCGGGTGACGTGCTCGGCAACAACCGGCGCCTGCCGGCGACGCACGAGGGCGACGTGCTGCTCGTCGCGCAGGCCGGCGCGTACGGCGCGGTCATGGCGTCCGACTACAACCTGCGCGGCCGGGCGAAGGAGACGTTGCTGTGAGCGATCCGCGCCAGGCTCGCGCATTCCGTTTCGTCGGTTGCGGCTTCGACGCCGCGACCGGAACGGCGACACTGCGCTACGCGTTCGACGACGGCGTCGAACTCGTCGAACGCATCGTCTTTCCGGCCGCGCCGGCGATCGCCGCCGGCCGCGAGGCTGCGTTCGGCGCCGCGCTGCGTCTGCTGCATCTCGTCGCCGGCGTCAGTTACTACAAGGCGGGCGTGCCGGCGGAGATCCGCGTCGAGGGCGAGCCGCTCGATGCCGACACGGCGGCATTGGCCGACGAGGTCTATCGTGCACGGCCTCGCGGAGTTCGCTTATCAGAACGGTTTTCACCGGATCGGCATCGATCTGCGCGAGCGCATCCGCTTCCCGTTTGTTGCTCGTCATCCGCGCAAAAGCGGGGATACGGCGCATTCCGACGCGAGCAAGGAACTGGATTCCCGCGTTCGCGGGAATGACGGACAAGTGGATTCCAGTGTTCGCCGGAATGACGCGCAAATCGATTCCCGTGTTCGCGGGAATGACGCGCAAAGGAACTTGGCGCCTTCGCTCGGCCTGCCGCGCCGCACGCTGTTGCCGATCGGCGGCGGCAAGGATTCGCTGGTCAGCGTCGAGCAGATGCAAGGCGATCGGGGAACCCGCGACCGCGGTCTGGATCGGCGACTCGGCGCTGATCGCCGCGTGTGCGGCGCGCACCGGGCTGCCGCTGCTCAACATCAAGCGCCAGCTCGCGCCCGAACTGTTCGAATACAACCGTACCGGTGCGTGGAACGGCCACGTGCCGGTGACCGCGATCAACTCCGCCATCCTGCTGTGCGCGGCGGTGCTGTACGGATTCGATGCGATCGCGTTCTCGAACGAACGCTCGGCCTCGAGCGCCACGCTCGAGTACGACGGCCAGCAGGTCAATCATCAGTGGAGCAAGGGCATCGACTTCGAGCGCCGCCTGCGCGCGTACGTGCGGGCGCATGTCGCCGCCGATCTCGACTATTTCTCGCTGCTGCGGCCGTGGTCCGAACTTGCGGTCGCGCGCGCATTCGTGAAGGCGACGCAATACGACGACGCGTTCTCGAGTTGCAACCGCAACTTCCGCATCCTCGGTGCGCACCCGGCCGATCGCTGGTGCGGCCAGTGTCCGAAATGCCATTTCGTGTTCCTCGCGCTTGCGCCGTTCATGGCCAAGCCGCGCCTGCTGCGCATCTTCGGCAGGAACCTTCTCGATGACGCGACGCTCGCGCCCGGGTTCGACGCGCTGCTCGAGTACCGCAACCACAAGCCGTTCGAGTGCGTCGGCGAGGGCGGTGAATCGCGCGCCGCGATCCACGCGCTCGCGCAGCGTGCGGAGTGGCGCGAGGACGCGCTGGTCGCGCGCTTCGCGAAAGAGATCCTGCCGCAGCTCGGTGCGTCCGCGCTGGCGATCGAATCGCTGCTGGCGCCCGCGCCCGAACATTTCCTGCCGGCGCGTTTCGCCGGACTGCTGGCCGCAGGCGAATAGGAAATGCGCCTGGACGACCTTGCGGACCTGCGCGTCGCCGTCTGGGGCTACGGCCGCGAGGGTAGGGCCGCGGTCGGAGCGCTGCGGCGTCGCTTTCCGGCGAAAGCGCTGACGCTTTTCTGTAGCGAGCCGGAGGCTGCTGCCGCGCGCGCGATCGAGCTTCCGACCGCAGCGTCGCCCGCACCGGCTGCGGAGGTCGATGTCGTCACCGCGCCACCCGACGCGGCCGCGCTCGCGCGCTTCGACGTCGTGATCAAGTCGCCCGGCATCAGTCCGTATCGCGCGCCGTTATCCGGAAGCGGTGCAGCGCGGCGTGCGCTTCACGTCGGGCAGCGCGCTGTGGTTCGCCGGGCACGCGGCCGCGAAGACGATCTGCGTGACCGGCACGAAGGGCAAGAGCACGGTCACCGCACTGATTGCGCATCTGTTGCGCAAGGGCGGACGACGCATCGCGCTCGCGGGCAACATCGGTTTGCCGTTGCTCGATCTGCCCGACGTCGGCGATGCGGGCGCGGCGGCCGAACCGGACTGGTGGGTGATCGAGCTGTCCAGCTTCCAGACGCGCGATTTCGACGGCGCGCCGACCGTCGCGGTGATCAACAACGTCTACGAAGAGCATCTCGACTGGCACGCGTCGCGCGCGAACTACACGGCCGACAAGCTCGCGATCGCCGCGCACGCGCGCCACGTCGTGATCAACGGCGGCCAGCCCGAGCTCGCGAACGTCGGCGCCGCGGCCGCGCGTTCAGCCTTCGCCGTCGACAGTGGCTGGTACGTCCGCGACGATGCGATCTGGTGCGGCGCCGAGCGCGTGCTGCCGCTCTCATCGATCCCGCTGCCGGGCCTGCACAATGCGCAGAACGTCTGCGCCGCGCTCGCGGCGATCGACGCGGCGGGCGAAGGCGCCCGCGCGCTCGCGGCGCACGTCGCGACGTTCAAGGCGCTGCCGCACCGGCTGCAGCCGCTCGGCGCGCGCGATGGCATCGACTACGTCAACGACAGCATCTCGACGACGCCGTACGCGGCGATCGAGGCGTTGCGCAGCCTGGCGACTCGCGAAACGACGATCCTCGTCGGCGGTTTCGATCGCGGCCTCGAGCTGGCAGCCATTCGCGGAATATGTTGCCGCGCATTCGCCGCGCGCGATCGTGACGATGGGTGCGAACCGCGCGGTGATAGAAACCGCGTTGCGGACGATCGTGCCGCACGCGTTTGCCCTGGAATCGGCGCCGACGCTCGCCGAGGCCTTCGCGCGCGCGCGCGCGCAAACGCGCGCGGGAGGCGTGATCCTGCTGTCACCCGGCGCGCCGAGCTTCGATCAGTTCCGCGACTATGCCGAGCGCGGCCGCGAATTCGCGCGGCTCGCCGGCTTCGACCCCGCGGCGATCGCGCAGATCGAAGGACTCGGCATCGCCTAATCGCCATCCGCGCGACGAGAGGACTGGAAAACTTTCGCTGCCGGCCCCAAGCTTTGTCCGCCTGCATTTCCCCCACGCAACTGGAGTCGCCCATGTCGCGCATCGCACCGATCGTTTCCGCTGGCCTGCTGCTCGCGTTCTCCGCTTTTTCCGCACATGCCGCCGATGCGGTGTCCGAGGTGCGTCTCTATGCGCTCGATTGCGGTCGCATCGACCTCAAGGACGAGAGCGGCGTTCGCCGACACGGGCGAGTACGACGGCAAGTCCGGCAGCCTGGGCGCGCCATGTTTCCTGATCCGCCACCCGAAAGGGACGCTGCTCTGGGATACGGGCCTCGGCGACAAGATCGCCGCAGCACCGAACGGCGTCGACCCGCCGGGGGGCTTCGCGCACCTGAGCCAGAAGGTCACGCTGGTCGACCAGCTCAAGCAGCTCGGCGTCGCGCCGGCTGACGTGACGTTCGTCGCCTTCTCGCACTTCCATTTCGATCACACCGGCAACGCGGGTGAGTTCACGGGTTCCACCTGGATCGTCAACAAGGCCGAGCTCGCGAACGCGCAGCAGACGCCGGTGGCGTTCGGCGTGGACGAGAACATCGCCGCCGCTGTGAAGAACGTCGCGAAGACGCAGATGATCGACAACGACTACGACGTGTTCGGCGACGGCAGCGTGCGTATCCTCAAGGCGCCGGGGCACACGCCGGGTCACCAGGTGCTGGAAATCAGGCTCAAGAAGACCGGCGTCGTCGTGCTCTCGGGCGATCTCTACCACACGCTCGCGAACCGCCAGTTCCGCCGCGTGCCGCAATTCAACGCGAGTCGCGCCGACACGCTTGCCTCGTTCGATCGCATCGAGAAGATCGTGCAGAACACGCATGCCCGCTTCGTCATTCAGCACAGCCTCGAGGATTTCGCCGCGCTGCCGAAGTTTCCGGCATTCCTGAACTGACCGAGCCGACGATGTCCGGGCAGCGCAGCGTGCGCGTGTGGGACCTGCCGACGCGCCTGTTCCACTGGGTGCTTGTCGTGCTCGTCGCGCTGCAGTTCGCGACGGCGGATTTTCACTGGCTGTCGATGGAGTGGCACGCGCGCTTCGGCTACGCGACGCTCGGGCTGCTGCTGTTCCGCATCGCTTGGGGATTCGCCGGGTCGCAGACGAGCCGCTTCGCGGAGTTCGTGCGCGGCCCCGTCGCGGTCGCGCGTTACGTGCAGGCTCTGTTCGCGGGGCGGGCGCCGCTCGCGATCGGCCACAACGCGCTCGGTGGCTGGTCCGTGCTGGCGATGCTGGCGCTGCTGCTCGCGCAGACGGTCAGCGGGCTGTTCGCGAGTGACGGCATCGATACGGACGGGCCGTTCGTCGACGCGGCGAGCGATGCCGCCGTGAAATGGATGACGCGGCTGCACAATCTCGGCGACACGGCACTGCTACTGATGATCGCGCTGCACGTCGTCGCCGTGCTGCTGCACTGGCTCCTGCACCGCGACAATCTGGTCGCGCCGATGCTCAGCGGGCGCAAGGCCATCGACGAGGCGCCGCCGCTGCGCTTTGCCGGCGGCTGGCGCGCCGCGATCCTGATCACGATCGCGATCGCGGCGGTCGCACTGTTGAGCTATTTCGGCAACTGAGCGCCGCGCCGCGCAGATTCGGTGTCGCGACTTTAGTCGTTCTTGTATTTATCGTGGCAGGCCTTGCACGCGGCCGCGACTTTCTTGAACTGCTCCTTGTCCTTCGCTTCGTCCTTGCCCTTCGCGACTTCGGCGAGCGCCTTCGCTTCGTTGCTGAACGTCTTCGCCTTCTCGGTGAAATCGTCGAAATTGGCCCAGATCGCGGCCTTGGCCTCGGTGTGTTCGCCCTTGTCCGACCCCTTGTCCGATCCCTTCGGGAAGCCCTCGAGCAGCTGGTCGCTGAGGTAGGCGACACGATCGGCGTGCGTGGCGAACTCGTTCGCGTCGAACGGCACCTTGCCCTTGACCATCGCGCTGAGCGGGCCGAAATTCCAGCTCACGACGGTCATCAGCCCCATGCGATAGTCGATGGCGGCGTCTTCCTTGGAGTGTGCAAATGCGGTCGCCGCGACGACGGCAGACGCGGCGAGGGCAAGAAAGCGCAGCTTCGACATGGAACCTCCGATGGAAGAATTATTGATTTGATCCAGTCTAACAAACCGGCCAGACCCTGTGCCGCAGTATCATGCGGGTTGGCAGACATTGCCTTCCCCCCTGGATCAGGGCCCGTACTTCAGGAGACCGACCCATGAAACGATTGCTTGCACTGTGTGCGCTCGCTGCCTTCGCCGTGTCCGCACAGGCCGCCGTGGTGACGAAGAATGATCGACTACGACGTCGGCGGCAAGAAGATGCAGAGCGTGCTCGTGTACGACGATGCGGTGAAAACCGCGCGGCCCGGCATCGTGATGACGCCCGACTGGATGGGCATGAATCCCGACCAGGTCGAACTCGCCAGGCAGATTGCCGGCAAGGACTACGTGATCCTCGTCGCCGATGTCTACGGCATGGACGTGCGGCCGAAGAATGCGGACGAGGCCGGCGCCGCGGCGAAGAACATGTACGCCCATCGCGCCGACCTGCGCGCGCGCATAGGCGCCGCACTGGTGCAGCTCAAGGCGCAGGCCGGCAAGGCGCCGCTCGACGGCATGCACTACGGCGCGATCGGGTTCTGCTTCGGCGGCGCGACGACGCTCGATCTGGCGCGCACGGGCGCCGACGTGCAGGGCGTCGTCTCGTTCCACGGCAATCTCGCGACCGACGATCCGGCACTTGCCAAGAACATCAAGGGCAAGGTGCTCGCGCTCAACGGCGGCGACGACAAGTTCGTGTCGGAGGATTCGATCGTTGCGTTCCAGAAGGAGATGCGCGACGCCGGCGTCGACTGGCAGTTCCTGAGCTACGGCGGCGCAGTGCACTGCTTCGCGATTCCGACCGCCGACGGCGCGGTCCCCGGCTGCAAGTACGACGCGCCGGTGGCGAAGCGTGCGTTCGCGCAGATGCATGTGTTCTTCGGCGAGGTATTCGCCGCGAAGTAGCGATAGGGATTCGACTGCGTGAAAGGCCGCGCAGTCCAACGCGACGTGTCTTATCGAGCCTGCGAAAACAGCGCAGGAAGGATGGATCGGCGCTCTAACTCCCGCCGAGCACTTCGAGCGCCGTGAGCTGGCGCACCCAGCGCGCGGGACGTTTGTCGCGCGGGGCGACGATGCGCAGCGGTCCGTCCTTGGGATCGAGCGCGTGGCCGTCGCAGCTCGCGCTGACGATAGGCGCGTCGGTACCGCCAAGGCCCGGGTCGAGTTCCGCGAATGAGAAGACGGCGCGATAACCGTCGGCCGCGCTCGCGCGCACGTACAGCGCAAGGTTCTTGCCGCGCAGTTTATCGCCGCTGGCCGTGGCCGAAGGGTCGACGACGTCTATCAGCGTCGGGCCGGTGCAGGTCAGCGACTTGCCATGCGCTTCGGCATGTACGGTGTGCTGCGGCAACTTGCCGAGTGCGGCGACATCGAGCGTCGCGCGTTTGCCGTCCACGCCGGTCACTTCGATGGTGACCGCGGCAGGCGGCACCGTGCTCTTCGGCGGGCCGGCGAAGGCTGCCGCGCAGAAAACGCCGGCTGCGACGGCGACAGCGAATGTGAGGTCGGAGGCGTTCAGCGCACCCGATCGACGCATGTTCAGTGATCCCGTCCGAGCGCGTAGTCGGCGAGGACGAGCAGCGCGTCGCGGGCGGCGCTGTCGGGCAGCGACGAGAGCGCCGCCTTGGCGGCGTCGGCGTGCTTCTGCGCCGCGCCGCGCGCTCTCTCGATCGCGCCGGTGTCGCGAATCGCATCGATGATGTTGGCCAGCGAATCGAGGCCACCGGTTTCGATTGCGCGTTTGAGGCTCGCGGCCTGCGCCGCGGGGGCGCGTTCGATCGCGTAGATAAGCGGTAGTGTCGCCTTGCCCTCGGCAAGGTCGTCGCCGATGTTCTTGCCGAGCGTGCCGGCGTCGGAAACATAGTCGAGCACGTCGTCTGCGATCTGGAATGCGTAGCCGAGATGCAGTCCGTAGTCCGCAAGCGCCTCCTCTTGCGCGGCGGGCAGGCCGGCGAGCACGCCGCCGAGCCGCGTCGCGGCGGCGAACAGCACCGCGGTCTTGCGCTCGATCACGCGCATGTAGGCGGCTTCGTCGACGTCGGGATTGTGGATGTTGAGCAGCTGCAGCACCTCGCCCTCGGCGATGCGGTTGGTCGTGTCCGCGAGGATGCGCATGACGCGCATCTCGTCGAGCGCGACCATCATCTGGAACGAGCGCGAGTAGAGGAAGTCGCCGACGAGCACGCTCGCAGCGTTGCCCCAGAGCGCGTTTGCCGTCTTGCGGCCGCGGCGCAGGTCGGACTCGTCGACGACGTCGTCGTGCAGTAGCGTGGCTGTGTGGATGAACTCGATCACGGCGGCGAGCTGATGATGCGCATCGCCCCTGTAGCCAGCAGCATCGGCAGCGAGAAGGTGCAGCATCGGCCGCAGGCGCTTGCCGCCGCCGCCGATGATGTGCTCGGCGATCTGGTTGATGAGGACGACGTCGGAGGCGAGCGAGCGGCGGATCAGCGTGTTGACCTGCGCCATCTCGGGAGCGATCAGCGCCTGCACGCCGGCGAAGTTCACGACGGAAGAAGAATGGAGGACGGGAGCACTCGACATGGCACTAGTGTAGCGTGCGTTTGCGCCGCTTTATAGCGACCCCTCGTGCATTGCGAGGCGGCGCGCTTCCAGCGCAGAATCGTGCGCCGATCGAATGTTCGAAGGAGAGTCATGCCGCGTCAGTACAGTCTCGGTGGACGCGTCGCAGCCGGAGCGACCCGGTGGCAGGCCACGCGGACATCAGGAGCCGCCGCCGAAGCAGAGCGTCCGCGAGCGCCTCGCCGCATTGCGCAACGTCGGGCCGTTCCTGTCGAGCGTGTGGCGCACGAGCCCGCCGCTGTGCATCGCGAGCATCGTCCTGCGCCTCGGCCGCGCGCTGCTGCCGGTCGCGACGCTCTACGTCGGCAAGCTCATCATCGACGAGGTCACGCGGTTGCTGCATGCGGGCGTGCAGCATGCCGACTGGCACGAGTGGTTCGCCAGCGCGGATCTGGACCGGCTATGGGTGCTGCTCGGCGTCGAATTCGCGCTCGCGGTGACGTCGGACATCCTCGGCCGCATCGTCTCGCTGATCGATTCGCTGCTGTCCGAGCGCTATTCGAACGCGACGAGCATTCGCCTCATGCAGCACGCGGCTTCGCTCGATCTCGAGGACTTCGAGGACGCCGACCTGCAGGACAAGCTCGATCGCGCGCGGCGCCAGGTCGCGGGCCGCAGCGCGCTGCTCACGCAGCTGCTCGGCCAGGCGCAGGATATCGTCACGATCGTCAGTTTCGCGATCGGCCTCGTCGTCTACGCGCCGTGGCTGATCCTGCTGCTGTTCCTCGCCGTCGTGCCGGCATTCGTCGGCGAGCTGCATTTCAACGCGCAGAGCTACGCGGTCAACTACCAGTGGACGCCGGAACGGCGCGAGCTCGACTACCTGCGCATGGTCGGCGCGAGCACGACGACGGCGAAGGAGGTCAAGAGTTTCGGTCTCAATGCGTTCCTGATCGAGCGCTATCGCGTGCTGTCGCAGTCGATCTACGCAGCGAACCGGGCGGTCGCGTTGCGCCGCGCGGGCTGGGGCGGCGTCTTCACGACGATCGGCACGATCGGTTACTACGCCGCCTACGCATTCATCGCCTGGCGCACGGTCACGGGCGTGTTCACGATCGGCGACCTGACGTTCCTGTCGAACTCGTTCCGCCGCCTGCGCAACCTGCTCGAGAACCTGTTCTACGGATTCTCGAACGTCGCGGGGCAGGCGCTTTACCTCGACGACCTGTTTTCGTTCTTCGCGATCGAGCCGGAGATACTTTCGCCGTCGAACCCGCTGCCGTTTCCGTCGCCGATACGCGAAGGCTTCGTCTTCGAGAATGTCGGGTTCCGCTATCCGGGCGCCGAGCGCTGGGCGGTGCGCAATGTCGGATTTCACGCTGCGCGCGGGCGAGGTGCTCGCTTTCGTCGGCGAGAATGGCGCGGGCAAGACGACGCTCGTGAAATTGCTGCGCGCCTCTACGATCCGGACGAGGGCCGCATCCTGCTCGACGGCCACGATCTCAAGGAATACTCGCTGGACGACCTGCGCGCGAACATCGGCGTCATCTTCCAGGACTTCGTGCGCTATTACCTGAAGGCGTCCGAGAATATCGCCGTCGGCCGCATCGAGGCGCGCGACGACGCGCGCGCGCATCGCTGCCGCGGCCCAGCGCAGCCTCGCCGACGAAGTGATCGCGAAGCTGCCGAAGGGCTACGAGCAGATGCTCGGCAAGCTGTTTCGAGGCGGCGTCGATCTGTCGGGCGGCGAATGGCAGAAGATCGCGATCGCGCGCGCGTACATGCGCGATGCCCAGCTGCTGATTCTCGACGAGCCGACCGCGGCGCTCGACGCGCGCGCCGAATTCGAGGTGTTCCAGCGCTTCAAGGACCTCGCCGCGGGCAAGAGCGCGGCGATCATCTCGCATCGCTTCTCCACCGTGCGCATGGCCGACCGCATCGTTGTGCTCGATGGCGGCCGCGTCATCGAGTCGGGTACGCACGACGAGCTGATTGCGACGCAGGGGCGTTATGCCGAGTTGTTCGAACTGCAGGCGGCGGGCTATCGCTGAACCTTGGGTCGTATTCGACAAGGCGCATTGAAATTTCTTCTTGACTTAACCGATAAGTTAATTAAAATGACTGTTAAATGAACCTCGACACTACCTTCGCCGCCCTTGCCGATCCGACGCGCCGCGCGATCCTTGCTCATCTCGCGCGGGGCGAGGCGACTGTCGGCGAGCTGGCGCGGCCGTTCGAAATGTCTTTGCCGGCGGTGTCGCGGCACCTCAAGGTGCTCGCGGATGCGTCGCTCATCGTCAACGAACGGCGGGGCAAGCACCGGCATTGCCGGCTCGACGTCGCGGCGCTCGATCGTGCGTCCGACTGGATCGCGAACCAGCGTCGTTTCTGGTCGGGCAGCTTCGACCGTCTCGACACGCACCTGAAACGAAAGAGGACTGGAAAATGATCGGCAACGAATTCCCGCTCGAGATCAAGCGCGTCTTCGACGCGTCATGCGCGGATGTCTTCAGCGCGTGGCTGGAACGAGACCAATGGCAGGCGTGGATCGGGCCGGAAGGCATTCACTGCGACCTGCCCGATTTCGAGCCGCGCGTCGGAGGTCGCTATCGCCTCGTCATGCACCTGCCATCGGGCGAGACGATAAACGTCGTTGGCGTGTTCAAGAGCATCGAGCGCGACAAGCAGTTTTCGTTCACATGGGGCAGCGCGCAGGACGCCGGGAAGACCACGCTCGTCATTGTCACGTTGCGCGACCTCGGCGGCAGGACCGAACTGACCTTGCGCCAGGAAGGGCTGCCAACCGCCGAATTGCGCGACAGCCACATCGGCGGCTGGCAGAGCGCACTCAACAAACTCGCGCTGCACGTCGCGGCATAAATACTTCTGAGGAACGAACATGGCCGAGAAAACCTATTGCGGAAGTTGTCATTGCGGCGCTGTTCGTTTCGAGGCGCAGATCGACCTCGATGCCGGCACGACGCGTTGCAACTGCTCCCATTGCGCGAAGGCACGCTCGTGGTTCACGCTGATCGCGCCGGAGAAATTGACGCTCCTCGCAGGTGAATACGCGCAGCAGGAATACACCTGGGTGCCGCCGGGGCGACCAGCCGCGAACCTGCACTTCCGCTTCTGCAAGACCTGCGGCGTGCGGACCCCGGGCTTCGGCGAGCACGGGCCGGGCGGCGGGCCGTTCTGTTTCATCCCGGTCGCGCTGCTCGACGACGCCGACGCCGACGTGCTCGCGCGCGGGCTGCACTACATCGACGGCAAGCACGATCGCTACGAGAGTCCGCCCGCCGATATGCGCTTGCTGTAGCCGACGCATACCGCATCGCAGGATCCGTTCGCCGCTGCTTTCGCGGCAGACCCTGGCAGCAAGCGAGGCTCGTCGCTGCGTCGGTCCGCGATGTCCGGAGTCGCTCGCTGGCGCATCGATGACGGCAAATCCACGCAATCGAGTTCGGGGCCGGGCACGCCGCTTCCCGCCGGACCATCGCGTTCCGTTAGAATCACCCCGGGGCTGATGGCAGAAACGGTGGGGCGTTTGGAGTGACCAGAGATGGAGTGATCGCAAACGCGATTGGACGCAGGCAGCTGTTGCAGGCCGGTTTGGCCGCGCCGCGCTTCCGTTCGGCCTGCTCTCGTGCGCGGACCGCCAACGCGGACCCCTGCAAGTCGGCGGGCTGCCGGTGACGTGCAACCTGACGCTGCCGGTCGCTTGCGTGGCACGCGACGCCGCGAACAAGGCCGGCCGGCGGGACGGCGCCGGTTTTCGAATACGACTACAGCAAGTTCAACGGCTGGCCGGAGATCAAGGAATCGCTGATGACCGGGCGCATCCAGGCGGCGTACATGCTCGCGCCGCTGGTGATGGATCTGGCGGACAAGCAGATTCCCGTGAAGATCGTCTCGCTCGGCCACCGCTCCGGCGCGGTCATCATGGTGCGCACCGATTCGCCGTACCAGCATTTCCGGCAACTCGCCGGCAAGCGCATCGCGATCCCGAGCCGGTTCGCCGTCGATTTCCTGTTTCTGCGCAAGATGCTCGCGCAGGAGGGCATGACGCCGGCGGACGTGCAGATCGTCGAGATGGCGCCGCCCGACATGCCGGCGGCGCTGTACGCCAACGCCGTCGATGCCTATTGCACCGGCGAGCCGTTCGGCGCCGCCGCGCAAAGCGCCGGCTATGCGCGGCCGCTGCGCATGACGCGCGACGAATGGCGCAACTACATCTGCTGCGTGCTGACCGTGCGCGAGGAGCTCATCGCCGAGAACCCCGCGCTGGTGCAGGATCTGGTGAATCACGTGCTCGGCGCGGGCCAATGGCTCGATGCAGCAGCAGGCAGAACCGCGACAAGGCGGTCGCGATCGCCGCCGGCCGCGAGTTCTTCAACCAGGATCCGAAGATCCTGACGTTCGTGATGGAGAATCCGACCGATCGCGTGACCTATGGCGACCTGCGCATGATCCGCGCGGAGTTCGAGGACCTGATGCAGCTGTCGGTCGAGGCCGGCACGATCAAGCACCCGATCGCGTACGAGACCTACGTCGACGAGACGTTCGCGCGCAAGGCGAGCGCGGCGCACGATCGCCATTTGACCGGGATGCGAGACCCATGAACCGCATGATCGTCCTGCTCGCATCGTTGCTCCTCGGCGCTGCGTCCGCGCGTGCGGACGACGGCGCCGGCGCTGAAAGCCGGCGTGTTCGATCCGCCGCGTGCGGCGCCGGATTTCTCGCTGCACGGCTCGAATGGCTCGGAATTGAGACTGAGCACCTATCGCGGCAAGGTCGTGCTGCTCGGCTTCGGCTTCACGTCCTGCGCCGCGGTCTGCCCGATCACGCTCGGCAACGCTCGCGCAGGTGCAGAAGCAGCTCGGCGCGCAGGCGAGCGAATTGCAGGTGATCTACGTCACGGTGGACCCGGAGCGCGACGATGCGCGCGCAGCTGAAGAAATATCTGTCGGCGTTCAACCCGACGTTCGTCGGCGGCACCGGCACGCGACGCGCAACTGGCCGCGGTGCGCAAGGACTACGGCGTCGCCGCCGAAAAAGTGGCGGGCCCTGACGGCAGCTACACGCCATTCGTCCTTCATCTACCTGATCGATCGCGAGGGTCGCCTGCGTGCGCTGATGCCCTTCGGCCATCTCGCCGACGACTACGTCCACGACGTCGCGCATCCTGCTGGCCTCGCCGTGAAGATCGTTCGCGCATCGCTTGCGATTCCGACTCGTTGCCGGCGTGCTCGGTGCTTGCTCGCCTGGGCGGCGCTCGCGCCGGTGCGAGTTCGCGTCGCGCGACGAGGTCTTCGAGATTCCGAAAGGCACCTGGGCGCGGCGCATGTCCGGCGACAAGGTCGAGATCCTGCCGCGCAGATCCGCCTGACGCTCGGCGTGCACGACGTGCTGCTGCTGCGGAACCTGGACGACGTGCCGCAGGTCTTCGGTCCGACGCTGATGATGCCGGGCCAGAGTTTCCGCCTGCCATTCGAGGTCGCTTCGAGCTATTCGTTCGCCTGCACGGCGCACGCCAGCGGCCAGATGACGATCGTCGTCGAGCCGCAGCCGGTGTCGCCGTGGGCGCGCCTGCGCTGGCGCGCGGTCACGTTGTGGAACGCGCGTCACATGATCGCGGTCCGAAGGCGCGTGTTGCCATCGCTTGCGGTCATCGCGCTGATCATCGGCGTGTGGTGGGTCGGTGGTCGTCGCGACGGCAAGTGTCGTGTTTCCCACGCCGTGGCAGGTCGTGACCGGCACCGTCGAGCTGATTCGCGACGGCACCTTGTGGGAGCACATCGGCGCCTCGCTGTTCCGGGTCGGCGTCGGATTCGGGCTCGCGGTGTTCGTCGCGCGTGCCGCTGGGCCTGTGGATGGGCTGGGTGCAGGGCGCGTACGTCACGCTCAATCCGCTGTTCCAGATGCTGCGGCCGATTTCGCCGATCGCGTGGATTCCGATCGCGATCCTCTGGTTCGGCGTCGGCAATGTGTCGCCGATCTTCCTGATCTTCATCTCGTCCGTGTTTCCGATGATCGTGCAGACCGTCGCGGGCGTGCACACGATCGAGAAGCGCTACCTGCGCGCGGCGGCGAACTTCGGCGTCTCGCGCGCAACGCTGTTCCGGCAGGTCGTGATTCCGGCCGTGCTGCCGCAGGTCATCGTCGGCATGCGCATCGGCCTCGGCGTGGCGTGGCTGGTCGTGGTCGCCGCCGAGATGATCGCGCTGCGTTCCGGGCTCGGCTACCTGATCATGGATTCGCGCAACGCCGGCAATCGCTACGATCTCGTGATCGCCGGCATGATCATCATCGGCCTGATCGGCCTGCTGCTGGATGGACTCATGCGCCTGCTCGAAGGCCTCAAAGTGGTCAGGTGGCGCTATGCCCACTAAGATCCTTGTCGACGGCGTCGGCAAGAGTTTCGCGACGGAGCAGGGCACGCTGCACGTACTCGACAACGTCAGCCTGCAACGTGGGCGACGGCGAGATCGTCGCCATCGTCGGTCCCTCGGGCTGCGGCAAGTCCACGCTGATGAGCATCATCGCGGGATTCGATCGCCCCGATCGCGGTTCGGTGAGCGTCGACGGCGTCGAGCAGCGCAGGCCCAGCTCTCGCGGCATTCTCATCTCGCAGGCGGGTTCGGTGTTCCCCTGGCTCACCGTGCAGCAGAACCTGATGTTCGGATTGAACGACCGCGAGCTCGCCGAAAAGAAGCAGCTCGCCGATCACTACGCCGAGATGGTCGGCCTGAAGGGCTTCGAGTCGCGTTACCCGCACGAGCTTTCCGGCGGCATGCTCAAGCGCGCGGAGCTGGCGCGCGCGCTGGTCGTGAAGCCGGAGATTCTCTACATGGACGAACCGTTCTCGGCGCTCGACGCGCTGATGAACCTGCGCATGCGCAACGAGCTGCTGCGAATCCTCGACGCAGGAGCGCCACACGGTGCTGCTGATCACGCACGACGTCGAGGAGGCGATCCATCTCGCCGAACCGCGTCATCGTGCTTTCGACCGCGCCCGACGACGATCAAGGCGACCTTCGATGTTCCGTTCCCGCACCCGCGCAAGCTTTCGAGCGCACCGGTGCAGGAATTGCGCGCGGCGATCCTGCGCGAGCTCGGCGTCGAAAGCGACTTCACCTGAAATAGCTCCCCCGCGACTCGTCTGTGGTCGAGACGAAATGGATCCTCGGCACGGCGGCATTATTCGGAGCTGTTCGCGCCGCGGGAGGCACGGTATCGTTGGACATGGCTCCTGATACCGCAAGTTCATCATCGCCATCGCGCATCGGCGGCCGCGGTGGCCGCTACGCTCGACGTCGTCTGCATCGGTGCCGTGTTGTGGGATTGCCTCGGTCGCACCGACACGCCATTGACGCGCGGCAGCGACGTACCGGGTCGCATCGCGCGCCAACCCGGCGGTGTGGCGATGAACGTCGCCGTCGCGCTGCGGCATCACGGCCTGTCGCCGGTGCTGCTCTCCGCCGTCGGCGACGATGGGGCAGGTGACGAACTCGTCGACACCTGCCGCGCGCTCGGCATTGCGACGCAATACGTGCGGCGCGTCGCCGGCATGGCGACGGACCGGTACGTCGCGATCGAGGATGCGCATGGGCTCGTCGGCGCGATTGCGGATGTGCGCTGCCTCGGCGCGATCGGCGCGGGTTTGCTCGAACCGCTGCTCGATGGCCGCCTTGGCGGCGTCGATCGCCCTTGGCGCGGCACGCTGATCGTGGACGGGAATGTCGACGACGAGACAATGCAGACACTGGCGAGCTCGCCGGCCTTCGCGATTGCCGACCTGCGCATCGTGGCGGCAAGTTCGGGCAAGGCGCGGTCGTTGCTGCCGTTGACGGCGCATCCGCGCGCGACCTTCCATCTCAATCGCGACGAAGCAGCGATCGCTTTGTGCGGAGACTTTCGCCGATGCCGAGTGCGCGGCGACGGGGTCTGCTCGATCGCGGTGCGTACCGCGTGCTCGTGACCGACGGTGAGCGGTTCTGCTGCGACGCGGTGCGCGGCGCGGCGCCCGTCCGGGCCTCGCCGCCTTCCCTGTCGCGGCGGCGCGCGTGACCGGCGCCGGCGACGTGTTCATGGCCGCGCACATCGCCGCGGAATTGCACGGCGCGAGTCGCGAGGCTGCGCTGGCAGCGGCAGTCGCCGCGGCCGGTCGGCACGTGGCAGGCGAGGTCGGCGCGTGACGCCGCCGCTGGCCTATGCCGACGAGGTACGGCAGGCGCTGAGCGACTCCCGTCCTGTGGTCGCGCTGGAGTCGACCATCATCACGCATGGCATGCCCTATCCGCAGAACGTCGAGACCGCGCGCCGCGTCGAGGCGCAGGTGCGCACGGCCGGTGCCGTGCCGGCGACGATCGCGGTGATGGCCGGGCGTATCCGCGTCGGCTTGTCGGATGACGAGCTGGAAAAACTGGGCCGCGCGCGCGACGTGATGAAGCTGTCGCGCGCCGACCTCGCCGTCTGCCTCGCCAGCGGGCGCACCGGTGCGACGACGGTTGCCGCAACGATGATTGCCGCCGCGCTCGCCGGCATCGATGTGTTCGCCACGGGCGGCATCGGCGGTGTGCATCGCGGCGCCTAGTCGTCGTTCGATATTTCCGCGGACCTGCAGGAACTCGCGCAGACGCGCGTCACCGTCGTCAGCGCCGGCGCCAAGGCCATCCTCGATCTGCCGAAGACGCTCGAGCTGCTGGAGACGCTGGGTGTGCCCGTGATCGCGGTCGGGCAGGAGGAATTTCCGGCGTTCTGGTCGCGCTCGTCTGGGACTCGCCGCGCCGCTGCGTCTCGACAGCGCGCGCGAGATCGCGGCTGCGCACCTGCTGCGCGCGCGCCTGCGCTTGCCCGGCGGCCAGCTCGTCGCCAATCCGATACCGCGTGAGGCTGAGATTCCACGCGAGGTCATCGTGCCCGCGGTCGAGGCGGCGCTGGCCGATGCCTCGCGCCAGGGCATAGCGGCCAAGGCCGTGACACCCTTTCTGCTGGCGCGCCTGTTCGAGTTGACGCAGGGTCGTTCGCTTGCCGCGAACATCGCGCTCGTGCTCGCCAACGCGCGCCTCGCTGCGGAAATCGCAGCCGAGATCGTGCGCCAGCGAGCCGCGTGACTTTGGGCCGGCTCATGCTGCGTATAGCGCAGCTTGTGACGGCGGTTCCGTTTTCCGTCCGCGCCGAAAGAGCGAATGCCCTTAGTATCAGCGGTCTGAAACCAGTGGAGTCGAAATCATGCGGAGAGGTTTACTGCGCGGGCGCCGCGTTGCGCTCCTGATAGGTGCACTCATAGGCTGCGCGAACGCATGGGCCGACACCCCGCCGCTCACCCCCGACATACCGGCGCAGAAGTTCGTCGCACCGATGGAAGCCGCCGACTACGTCAAGCGCGACGTCGAGATCCCGATGCGCGACGGCGTGAAGCTGCACACGGTCATCGTGATGCCGAAGGGCGCGACGGACCGATTCAAAGAACGCGCCGATCCTGCTCACGCGCACGCCGTACAACGCCGACAAGCGCAGCGAGCGCAGCATCAGCCGCAGCATGCTCGGCGCGCTGCCGCAGGGCGACGAGGTCTTCGTGCGCTGACGGCTACATCCGCGTCTTCCAGGACGTGCGCGGCAAGTACGGCTCGGAGGGCGACTACGTGATGACGCGGCCGCTGCTCGGGCCGCTCAACAACTCGAAGGTCGATCACTCGACCGACGCGTACGACACGATCGACTGGCTCGTGAAGAACATGCCGGAATCGAACGGCAGGGTCGGCATGATCGGCTCGTCGTACGAAGGCTTCACGGTCGTGATGGCGCTCGTCAATCCGCATCCGGCGCTCAAGGTCGCCGCGCCCGAGAGCCCGATGGTCGACGGCTGGATGGGCGACGACTGGTTCCACTACGGCGCGTTCCGCCAGACCAACTTCGACTACTTCACCGGCCAGACGACGGCACGCGGCGAGGGCAAGCAGGTGCCGCGCCCGGCGTTCGACGACTACGACAACTTCCTGCGCGCGGGTTCGGCCGGCGACTACGCGCATGCGCAGGGGCTCGAGCAGCTCGCCGTTCTGGCGCAAGGTCAGCGAGCATCCGGCGTACGACGCGTTCTGGCAGGACCAGGCGCTCGACAAGGTCATCGCCGCGCAGCCGCTCAAGGTGCCGACGCATGTGGGAGCAGGGGCTGTGGGACCAGGAGGACATGTGGGGCGCGATCCACAGCTACGCGGCGATCGAGCCCAAGGACACGAACAACGACATGAACTTCCTCGTGATGGGGCCGTGGCGGCACAGCCAGGTCAACTACGACGGCTCGTCGCTCGGCCCGCTGCAAGTGGGACGGCGACACGGCGCTGCAGTTCCGCCGCGACGTGCTCAAGCCGTTCTTCGACCAGTACCTCGTCGAAGGCGCGCCGAAGGCGAACACGCCGCCCGTGCTGATCTACAACACCGGCGAGAACCACTGGGATCGTTTCAAGTCGTGGCCGCTCGCTTGCGAGAAAGGCTGCGCCGCGGCGTCGAAGCCGCTCTACCTCAGCGCGAAGCAGGGGCTGTCGTTCGCCGCGCCCGCAGCGCGGCGAGGACGCGTTCGACGAGTACGTCTCCGATCCCGCCAAGCCGGTGCCGTACCTGCCGCGCCCGGTGCACTTCGCCGACCACGACGCGTGGACGCACTGGCTCGTCGACGACCAGCGCTTCGTCGACGGCCGCCCCGACGTGCTGACCTACGAGACCGAGCCGCTGACCGCGCCCGTGCGCGTCGGCGGCGCGCCGCAGGTCAATCTCGTCGCCTCGACGAGCGGCACGCGACAGCGACTGGGTCGTCAAGCTGATCGACGTCTACCCGGAAACGATGCCGTCGCGCCCGGAGATGGGCGGCTACGAGCTGGCGATCTCGATGGACATCTTCCGCGGCCGCTACCGCGACGAGCTTCGAGCACCCGGAAAGCGATCGCGTCGAACCAGCCGCTGCGTCTACCGCTTCGCGCTGCCGACGGTCGAATCACGTGTTCCAGCCGGGGCACCGCATCATGGTGCAGATCCAGTCGAGCTGGTTTCCGCTCTACGACCGCAACCCGCAGACGTTCGTCGCCGAACATCTTCTTCGCGAAGCCGGGGGACTATCAGAAGGCGACGCAGCGCGTGTATCGCGCGGGTGCGAACGCGACGTTCATCGACTTGCCGGTGGCGCCGGGCGGCTGAATCGCCGAGGCGACGAGGCGAGCGGTTCGTGCCGCTCGCCTTCAGGGGCGATCGAGAGCTGTCCCCGCGCGGTGCGTTGCGATCGCCATCCGTGGGGCGGCGGCCGGGCGGTGCAGGCGCCGCGAGCCGATTTCCTACGCGGGCTCGCGCGCCGCGCCGACAAGGATGCGGCGCGGTGTCATGGTATTCTGTCGCCCTGAATTCCAACGTTTTTGAACATGAGGTAGCTACATGGCGCGCGGCATCAACAAGGTCATTCTCGTCGGCAATCTCGGCGCCGATCCGGAAACGCGTTACACGCCGAGCGGAACGGCGATCACGTCGATCCGCATCGCGACGAGCGAGTCGTGGAAGGACAAGACGACTGGCGAACAGCAGGAACGCACCGAATGGCACCGCGTCGAATTTTTCGGGCGGATTGCGGAAATCGCGGGCGAGTACCTCAAGAAGGGCCGCCAGGTGTACGTCGAAGGCAAGCTGCGCACCGACGAGTACGAAAAGGACGGGGTGAAACGCTATTCGACGAAAGTCATCGCCGACGAAATGCAGATGCTCGGTGGCCGTGAAGGTGGCGGCGAGGGCGGTGGTGGAGGCGGTGGCGCCAGTTACGGCGGCGGTGGCGAGCGTCGCGAGCGCGGTCCCGCGCGCGGCCCGCAATCGGCGCCCGCGCGCAGTGCCCCGGCATCGGCGCCCGCGGACAGTTTCGACGACGACGAGATTCCGTTCTGACGAATTCAGAATGAAGGCTTTCCGAGGCCCGCATGTGTGCGGGCCTCTTTTTTTTCGGAGCGCCGTGAATGGACGGATTCGCGCCCGCTCGCCGCCTGCGGCGCTCATGTTGTACCCGACGACGCTACCAGGCGCCGAGCGTGTCCACCGAGAGCAAGCTAAACACGATCTGAAACAAGAACATCACGATGGCGAGGGAAAGCTGGATGCTGCGGCGCTTGGCGAATATGCCGATGACGCCGGCCGCGAAGAACACGACCCAGTTGACGATCGACGCAGGGCGCAGCGCCCAGCCAACGCCTTTCAGCATGGAGTCGCCGACATCGACGAAATTGGCCAGGATGACCATGCCGAAGAACCAGCGGCGACCCGACATGAAGTATTCGTACGAGTCCTCGACCCCCTCCATGTAGTTTGGAACGAGGATCACAGCGATCAGGAAAAGCACGATGGCGTAGAACAGGACGAACAGGTAGCTTTCGAACGTCCATTGCAGGTCGATCGTCTTGAATTTGAATTCCCACCACCAGAATGATACGAGCCAGATCAGCACGAATGCGATCCACAGCAGATATACCGCTTCGAGGCGAACGGGCTTATCGTGCTTCTTGAGGCGATGAATCGCCGCGCCGAGCGCCTTCAGGATATGCGTAAGGCCCAGACCGACGACGATCGAAACGAGCGCCATCACGTATTCGAACGTACCCATCGACATCCCCTCGACGCGTGCGGCGGGCCCGATCTGGTGACAGGTAACGGCGTCTCATGGCTGAGCGTGATCGATTCGAGGCGCGCAACGCGTTCGAAGCAGATCGACTCGCCGTTCCGGAAGAAACCATCCCCAGGGCCTCAGTGGGACCGCAAATGCCCCCGGGACAAAGACTAGCACAGCGCATTTCGGTGATCTGCTCTTGCGCGGACGGTCGTGATCGTCGCCGGTAGCGCCTCGGGCGCTCCGCCCATCGCATCTGGCTCAGCGTGCGGGAACGAGTTGCATCGGCCGCGGCTTGAGACCCATCGCCTTGCGGTAGCGCGCGTACAACTCGTCGACCTTGGCCACGTATTCGCGCGTTTCGTCGTACGGCGGCACGCCGCCGTACTTGCTGACGGCTTCGGGGCCCGCGTTGTACGCAGCCGCAGCGAGGATACGGTCGCCCTCATAACGCGCCTCGAGCGCCTTCAGATAGTTCGCGCCTGCGAGGATCGACTGCTTCGCCGAGAACGGATCGGTGACGCGATAGTCGCCGATCACGTTCGGCATCAGCTGCATGACGCCTTTCGCGCCTTTCGGCGACACCGCGTCGGCGGCATAGGCGCTTTCGGCATGCGCGATCGCGCGCAGCCACGCCTCGTCGAGGCCGGTCGCGCGCGCCGCGCTCGCGAATTCGCGGCGATAGACGTCGAGCTGCGGCTGGCCGACCTTGCCGAAGCCGACATGCGCCGGCGACGAAGGCGGAGTCGCGACCGTGAACGCCTGCATCCTGGTCGAGCCGGGCAGGTCGCGCGTGCCATAGACGATCTTGCCGTCCTGCTCGCGCTGGTAAAGCGTGCCGTGGAACACGCCGAGTGCGCCCCACAGATTCGGCAGCGATGGCGACGCATCGTCGAGCGTCTTCGCAGTGCACTGCGAGCCCGGCTCGGGCGCCGTCGACAGACTCACCGTACCGTCGCGCAGGCAGCGCCAGATCGTTCGCGCGTGCACATCGGCGCCCGCAGTCAGCAGCATCGTCGCAGCGAGCACCGGTGCGAGCCTGTTCGCGCGCCGCGCCACGCTATGCCCGCTTCTTGGCGGATTGCGCGAGCAAGGCCTTCGGCGCTCGCGCCGTCCAGACCTGCGTCAGCAATTCGCGCAACTCGGCGCATGCCTACTTCCTTGAGCCGGACCAGGACGGCCGGAAAGCCGTCATAGTGGGGCTCGGTGAAGAATTTTTGCGGCTCGGCCATCAACAGTATTTCCTTGGCGTCGCGCGGCGACGCGGCCCGCGAGGACATCCGCACACGGCACCCGCGGCTCGCGCGGACCGGCACGCTGCATCCACACCCAGGTGAGCCCTGGCGCTTCGTGCGCGCTCGCACCGGGAACGCGAAGTGGCCCGGTTCTTCGCGCGTCTGCGGAAGTGCGAGTGCGATGCGGTGGACGTCCGATTGAGTCGCCATCGTCGAGTGGCCCGGCAAAGGGAAGCGGTGCCACCGAGAATATCCGCATTCCCCGCGCGTGCCTAAACGGCGCCACGTTCGCCGCGACGCGACGCAGGCGGTTAATGTCGGAGGCTACGCCTTCTGCTCGACGTAGCGCTTGAGGCCGCTGAGCATCGCGTTCCAGTTCTTTTCTGATTCCGACCTGCTCTTCGCGTCTGGGTTCTTGTCCTGCGTCAACGTCACATGCGTGGCGCCTTCGCCACCGCTGAGCCGGATCGTAACCGTATGGTAGCTCTCGGGCTCGTCGGGCGCGCCCGATAGCGGGCTGTAGTGACTGTAGGACAGCTTGCGCTCGGGATCGATCGCGAGGATCTCGCCCTTGTCCTTGTATTTCCGGCCGTTCATCTCGCCCGACCAGGTAATCGTATCGCCGATCTTCCATGTCGATCGGACATCGGCGCCAAACATGTAGTGCTTGATCGCGTCGGGACGGGTCAGCGCGCTCCATACGTCGCTCGTACTCGCCGCGATCTGCGTCGTGGCCATTGCGGTGAGTCCATGATTCATCTTTTGCTCCTTCGAGTGGCTTCATCACTTACAAGCAATCCGCGCGCCACTGCCGACACGCCACGGAGGCGCTTTTTGGCGAGAAATGCGCGAGTCGAATCGCGTATCGCACGATACGCGGTCCGCATTCGCGCGCTTTGCAAACATCGGCCGGGCATGTCGACGAATGCGGTATGCGCAGCGCGCAAAGACGCGCTGAGGGCACCACGAAGTACCGTGGCACGGACATTGCGTGGCGTCAGAGCGTTTCCCGAACGAGTTCTCGAGGGGAGTATTCTCTATTGGCTGTTCAATCGAAGGAGTTCGCGACATGTCGGCACATCCGGAATCATCTGTCGAGAAAAAGTCTGCTGCGAAAAAGAACGGTGTCATCGCGGGCTCCCCTGATGCGCTCGACGATGCGCTGCCGTTGCATGGTCATTCGGGCTTCGCTCCGGACGAGCCGGACAAACCCGAAGAGTTGATCGACGAGGAGGAGCGCAACGCCATTGGCGGCGCGCTGCCCGCGACCGACGACGAAGACAACGACAACGACAACGACGACGCGCGTGAGCGCGATATTCCAGACCACCTCGTGCTCGACGAGGACGAATAACCGCGTCGGCTGTTCCGCAGCTGCAGCGGTGTTCGTAGCGTATCGTCGCCCGCATTCGGTGCGAATGCGGAACGAGGTGGACGCTCTTTCCACGCTCGCTTCTGCGTGCAGTTCCATTAGGAATGTGGCGCAAGCAAGATTACGCGAAGCAAGGCTACAATGGTGCACGATGCATCGGTAGCCCCGGACGTAGACAACGTGTCGAACGAGTACCGGATTCGCCTGGCAACGACCGCCGACGCGCGGGCGATCGCGATGATGTCGCGCGACCTGATCGAGCATGGGCTGCGCTGGCGCTGGGACGCTGCGCGCGTCGACCAGTGCGTCCGCGACCGGACCTGCAATGTCGCGGTCGCCTGCGTGCAGGCGCGGCAATGCGCCTTCGGCATCATGAAATATCGCGAAAACGAGGCGCACCTGAACCTTCTGGCCGTCCAGTCCTGCCTATCAGGGCGGGGCATCGGCGACCGCGCTCGTCGCATGGCTCGAGGACTGCGCGCTGACCGCCGGGATCGGCGTTGCGTACGTCGAAGCGCGCAGCGCAAATACTGCAGCGCGCGCCTTCTATCGAAAACTTGGCTACAAGGAATTCGCGCTCGCCTCCGGTTACTATGAACGCACCGAGGACGCGGTGAGGCTGGCGAAGGATCTGTGGCAGGAACGCGGCGACGCCGCCGGATGAAATGCCGGCCGGTTGAAGAGCTGTAAGCAGTTTCGCTGACGAAGGGTCGAATCCATCGTTCGAAGCGCCGCATCGGACAGACAAAAGGGGAGAGACGCATGTTTCGCAAGACAGCAATTTCGTTCGCGTGCGCGGTTCTTTTTGCGGGTTCGGCGGTCGCGGCCGCGCCGCAGCAGCATATCGAGACGATCACGGCGCAGGTGCACGCGGAGATGGCGCGCAATGCCGACTCGCTCAACGCGGCGCATCAGCATTTCCATCACGTGATCAATTGCATCGTCGATCCCGACAACAAGCTGTTCGAACTGCGCGCGGGCAACCCGTGCGCGAGCATGGGTTCGTCGGGCGGTGCCCTGCACGACGAGGCGCAGACCGACGCGCAGAAGAAGCAGCTGCAGCATGCGCTAGACATCGCCAAGCGCGGGGCTGCGAGCAAGACGATGGAGATCGCGATGATCTACGCCGAGTGGCTGTCCGACGTGCTCAAACAGGCGATTCCCTGAACCAGTAACCGGACGGGGCGACGTTTCTTTGAAGAAGCAGGGTCAGTCGTTTTCTCGGGCGGCGACGGCGGACGCGCCTCATTGTTGAAAAAGTGGCCCTGATCTTTTTTGTGCGCGCAGGGTCGATTCCGCTCTTGCCCGTTCGTCGTATAACCTCGAGAGCGGCAGAAACGGCCCTGCAGGTCGCTGCAGGCTCATCTTCCAGGCAACGGAGAACGGCGATGCGATTCGTGGTGATGGTCAAGGCAAGCAAGGAGTCCGAGGCCGGCGTGATGCCGAGCCAGGCGCTGCTCGAGGCGATGAACAAGTTCAACGAAGACCTCGTGAACGCAGGCGTGATGCTCGCTGGCGAGGGCCTGCAGCCGAGCTCGAAGGGCGCCCGGGTCAGGTATCTCGGCAGCAAGCGCACGGTCGTCGACGGGCCGTTTGCGGAAACGAAGGAGCTGATCGCCGGGTTCTGGATATGGCAGGTCAAATCGCTCGAGGAAGCGGTCGAGTGGGCCAAGCGTTGCCCGAATCCGTTCGAGGGCGGCGAGTCGGAGGTCGAGATCCGCCAGGTCTTCGAGGCGGAGGACTTCGGGGATGAATTCACGCCGGAGATGCGCGAGAAGGAGCGTCAGCTCCGCGAGAAGGCGGCCTCCCAGCGGCATTGATCGTCCTGCGGGCACCCGCGTGCATCGCGACCGCGCGACCGCATGCGTCGTCATCTTTCTTGTTTCGGATCGATACAACAACGATAACGGAGGGTCTACGTGGCTTACATGATGTTGATCGTCGAACCCGTGGGTCAACGCCGCAGCGTCGGCGAGACCGAAGGGCGCTCGCGCTACGCGCGCATGCTCGAATACGGCGTGCAGCTCAGGGAGCGTGGACTCCTCGGCGATGCGCAATCGCTGCGTTCGGAACACGACAGCGTGCGCGTCCAGGTGCGCGCTGGCCGCAAGCAGCGCTTCGACGGCCCGTTCGCCGAAGCCAAGGAAATGGTCGGCGGATACTATCTGCTCGACTGTGCGACCCGCGACGAGGCGATCGCGATCGCGGAAGCGTGCCCCGCGGCCGAGTGGGCGACGGTCGAGGTGCGCGAAATCGGCCCCTGCTTCACCTGACGGACGCGACGTGACGGCGACGGACCACGACCATGTCCATCGCACGATCGAAGCGGTCTGGCGCATCGAGTCGGCGAAGCTCATCGCGGGTCTCGCGCGCATGCTGCGCGACGTCGGCCTCGCCGAGGAGCTTCGCGCAGGATGCGCTCGTCGCCGCGCTCGAGCAGTGGCCGGCCGAGGGCGTCCCGGACAAACCCGGCGCATGGCTCATGACGACGGCGAAGAACCGCGCGCTCGATCGCCTGCGTCGCCGGCAGCTGCTCGAAAGCCGGCACGACGACATCGGCGAGGTCGAGGCGCTGCTCGCGACGATCCCGAATTTCGAGGACGCCGCCGACGACGCGATCGGCGACGACCTGCTGCGCCTCATGTTCACCGCCTGCCATCCGGTGCTGTCGACCGAGGCGCGCGTCGCGCTCACGCTGCGCCTGCTCGGCGGCCTCACGACCGACGAGATCGCGCGCGCGTTCCTCGTCCCCGAGCCGACGATCGCGCAGCGCATCGTGCGCGCCAAGCGCACCCTCGCCGAGGCGCACGTGCCGTTCGAGGTGCCGGGCAAGGACGAACTCGCCGCGCGCCTCGCCTCGGTGCTCGACGTGATCTACCTGATCTTCAACGAGGGCTACTCGGCGACGTCGGGCGACGACTGGATGCGGCCCGCGCTGTGCGAGGAAGCGCTGCGCCTCGGCGCGCATCCTCGCCGAGCTGATGCCCGCGGAGCCCGAGGTGCACGGCCTCGTCGCGCTGATGGAAATGCAGGCGTCGCGCACGCGCGCGCGCACCGGCGCACGCGGCGAGCCGATCCTGCTGCTCGAGCAGAACCGCGCGCAATGGGACCGGCTGCTGATCCGGCGCGGCCTGGCTGCGCTCGAACGCGCCGAGAAGCTCGGCGTGCCGCTCGGACCCTACGCGCTGCAGGCGGCGATCGCGGCCTGCCACGCGCGCGCGCGCGCCGCGGAGGAGACCGACTGGCAGCGCATCGCGGCGCTGTACGACGCGCTCGCGGCGCTGACCGGCTCGCCGGTCGTCGAGCTCAACCGCGCGGTCGCCGTGGCGATGGCGTTCGGTCCGCAGGCCGGGCTCGAACTCGTCGACGCGCTCACCGACGAGCCCGCGCTCAAGAACTACCACCTGCTGCCGAGCGTGCGCGGCGATCTGCTCGCGAAGCTCGGGCGCTTCGACGAGGCACGCGCCGAGTTCGAGCGCGCCGCCGCGCTCACGCGCAACACGCGCGAACGCGCGCTGCTGCTCGATCGCGTCGCGGCCTGCACGTCCGCAACGGCCGCATCAAGACCGCACTGATGGCGCCGTCGGGTCCGCGCCTCTCTCGCCTTGGTCGATAAAGAGTCTGGCTCACTTGCCGCTCGTCATGTTTTTGTCCGATATTCGAGCTTCGAAACCGAACGACAGGGAAGGCAAGCATGTGGAAGCATGAAGAAAGCATCGAAATCGCGGCGACCCCCGCACAGGTCTGGAAACTGTTCGCGGACGTGGCGAACTGGAAATGCTGGAACGCGGGCATCGAAAGCATCATCATCCACGGTCCGTTCGTCGCAGGCACGACCTTCTCGATGAAACCGCCCGGCGTCGAGGAATTCACGAGCACGCTCGTCGAAGTCAGTGAAAACGAGAATTTCACCGACGAGACGGTGATCGACGGAACACGCTTCGTGGTCCGCCACGCGTTGACCGGGCTGCCTTCCGGCAAGACGCGCGTGACCTACGGCACCGAAGTATCCGGACCTGCAGCGGCCGAGTTCGGCCCGATGATCACCGCGGATTTCCCAGACGTGCTCGCAGCACTGAAGCGGCTGGCGGAAAGTTCACAGTAACCAGGACGACGCATGGCCGCCGATACCCGAGAACCCGACGAAGCCGGCACCGGCGCCCCGACGATCGTCGAGATACGCGATGTCAGCAAGATCTACGCGAGCGGGCAGCACGCGCTGAAGGACGTCGATCTGTCGATTCGGCGCGGCGAGATCTTCGCGCTGCTCGGGCCCCAACGGCGCCGGCAAGACGACGCTCATCAGCATCGTCTGCGGCATCGTCAATCCGACGTCGGGCACGATCGTCGCCGATGGCCACGACATCGTCGCGCGACTATCGCGCCGCGCGCGCGAAGATCGGTCTCGTGCCGCAGGAGCTGCCCACCGACGCGTTCGAGACGGTCTGGGCGACCGTGCGTTCAGCCGCGGCCTGTTCGGCAAGGCGCCCGACCCGGCCCATCTCGAGAAGGTGCTGCGCGATCTCTCGCTGTGGGAGAAGAAGGACAGCAAGATCATGACGCTGTCGGGCGGCATGAAGCGCCGCGTGCTGATCGCGAAGGCGCTGTCGCACGAGCCGAGCATCCTGTTCCTCGACGAGCCGACCGCGGGCGTCGACGTCGAGCTGCGCCACGACATGTGGCAGCATGGTGCGCGGCCTGCGCGAGCGCGGCGTGACGATCATCCTGACGACGCACTACATCGAGGAAGCCGAGGAGATGGCCGACCGCATCGGCGTCATCAGCAAGGGCGAGCTGATCCTCGTCGAGGACAAGACGCGGCTGATGCGCGAAGCTCGGCAAGAAGCAGCTGACGCTGCAGCTGCAGAGCCCGCTCGCGCGCATTCCGGACGGCGCTCGCCGACCTGCCGCTCGAGCTCTCCGACGGACGGCCAGTCGCTCGTCTACACGTTCGACACGCAGCACGAGGAGACCGGCATCGCGACGCTGCTGCGCGCGGCTCGGCGAGCTCGGCATCGACTTCAAGGACCTGCACTCGAGCGAGAGCTCGCTCGAGGACATCTTCGTCAGCCTCGTGAGGAAGCAGGCATGAACGCTGCGCTGCTCAACTTCCCGCGATCCGCGCGATCTACCGCTTCGAGATGGCGCGCACGTTCCGCACGCTCACGCAGAGCATCGCCTCGCCGGTGCTGTCGACCTCGCTCTACTTCGTCGTGTTCGGCTCGGCGATCGGCTCGCGCATGGGCAGATCGACGGCGTCAGCTACGGCGCGTTCATCATCCCGGGCCTCATCATGCTGTCGCTGCTCAACGAGAGCATTTCGAACGCCTCGTTCGGCATCTACCTGCCGAAGTGGTCCGGCACGATCTACGAGCTGCTGTCGGCGCCCGTTTCGTTCGTCGAGGTCGTGATCGGCTACGTCGGTGCGGCGGCGACGAAGTCGATCATGCTCGGCGTGCTGATCCTGATCACGGCGCGCGTGTTCGTGCCGTACGAGATCGCGCATCCGGTCTGGATGGTCGCGTTCCTGCTGCTCACGTCGGTCACGTTCAGCCTGTTCGGCTTCATCATCGGTCTGTGGGCCGACGGCTTCCAGAAGCTGCAGGTCGATCCCGCTGATGGTCGTGACGCCGCTGACGTTCCTCGGCGGCGCGTTCTACTCGATCGACATGCTGCCGCCGATCTGGCAGAAGGTCACGCTGTTCAATCCGGTCGTCTACCTGATCAGCGGCTTTCGCTGGAGCTTCTACGGCGTGTCCGACGTCGACGTGCGCGTGAGCGTCGGCATGACGCTGGTCTTCCTCGTCGTCTGCCTCGCGATCGTCCGCTGGATCTTCCGCACGGGCTACAAATTGCGCACCTGAAGTGGATTCTTCGGCGCTTTCGCCTGACCGTTTCTCCTCCATGACTTTCGGCCTGTTGCTTTTCGCGAGCGAAAGTACTACAACTGTAGTACTACAAATGTAGAAGAACGCGCCGATGAACAAGAAGACCGCCGACGAAGCGAATGACGTCGCGCTGAGCGAGCTGCAGATTTCCGTCGTGCGCGTGCTCTGGGAGCGCGGCGAAGCGAGCGTCACCGACATCGCCGCGACGCTCGCCGCCGAGCGCGGTCTCGCGCACACGACCGTCGCGACGCTGCTCACGCGGCTCGAGAAGCGCGGCGTCGTGAGCCAGCGTCGCGAGGGTCGCCAGCTGATCTACCGTGCGCTTGTCAGCGAGTCGCAGGTGCGCCGCTCGATGGTCGCCGATCTCGTCGGCAGCCTGTTCGGCGGCGATGCGCACGCGCTCGTGGCGCATCTCGTCTCGGAAAGCGAAATCGCGCCGGGCGATCTCGCGCGCGTGCGCAAACGCCTGCGCAAGGACGCCACCGATGCCGAATGACCTGGGGTCGAATGACATGACAAGCGCAGCCGCTGTTCCACGTCGAAGCGGGCGGTGTCGCCGCGCCTTCGCAATCCAACAAGTCGACGGAAGACAGAAATGAGCGCGATCCTGACCGCCTGGTTGTTGACCGTCGCGATGCACGGTAGCGTTTTCCTCGGCCTTGCCTGGATCGTCGATCGCCTGCTGCAGAGCAAGGCCGAGGTGCTGCGTGGAGGTTCGTGGCGTGAATCGCTGTGGCGCGCGGCCCTGTTCGGCGGCGCGCTGACCGCTTCGCTGCAGCTTGCCTCGGGCTTGCCGATGCTTGCGGGGCGTTGGCAGCTCGTGCCAGCAGCATCGTCCGCCGCCCAGGTGGCGATGGATGACGCAGCCGTGCGTGCGCCGGTAGCGGATGCCGAGTCCGCGGCGACGTCAAAGCGCGAGACGTCAGAGAAGCGCGCGCGCGTCTCCGAGCCCGCGCGAAAAAGTCGGTTCGCCGCCGAACCAGCAAACGCGAGCGCAGCGGGCAAGCCGACGGCGCGTCCACGGGGCGCGTGGCTGCGTCTTCGCCAGCGCTTTCCTGGACGACTTGGCTCGTCTGCGCGTGGCTTGCGGGCGCGCTGATCGCACTCACGCGCGTTCTGCGCAACCTGATCGCGTTGCGCGGCGCGCTCGTCGCGGCGGCGCCGGTGGTCGACGAAGCGGCCAATGACGACGCGGCGGCGCTCGCAATGCAGGCGAACTCGGTATCGCCGCGCATTTTCAGTCTCGAAGCGCTCGAAAGCCCGCTCGCGACGGCGCGCGCACGCATCGTGCTGCCGATCTGGGCGATTTCCACGCTCGATCGTCCGCAGCTGCGCGCAATGCTGGCGCATGAGGTTGCGCACCTGTCGCGCTTCGATCCCGAATGGAAACTCGTCGTCGCCGTCTGGCTTTCGCTGTTCTGGTTCGTGCCGTTCGGGCGCATCGCGCAACGCCGTCTCGATGAAATCGCCGAGCTCGCCTGCGATGCGTTCGCCGCACGAGCGGTCGGCAACGGACGCGATCTGGCCGAGTGCCTCGCGGCGTGTGCCGAGCGCCACGAACAAGACCCCGTTTTCATGTTTGCGACGGCAATGGCCGTGCGCGAATCCTCCTTCATCCAACGCATCGAGCAGCTGCTCGAAGGAAATCCCATGATCAACATCGAAAGCAGGGCGAAGACTTCCGCCGTGCGCGCACTCGTATTCGGCGCTCTGGTCGCGAGCGCCATTTGCCTGCCCGGTATCGGGCTCAGCCCGAGTCCCGCTTATGCCGCGGAGGATGCGAAGGCGCCGGTCAAGGCGGCCAAGGACAACTCGCATATCAGCATCCACGGCGACGATGGCAAAGAAACCACGGTCATCAGTTTCAGCGACGACGATCACCGCTTCCGCGCGACGATCGAAGGCAAGATCGCCTTCAATACCGAAGAGACCGATGTCGCGAGTCTCAGCGTGGGTGGCAAGGCGTCGTTCGAAGAGACGATAGGGGGCGTGACCCAGCGTATCGAAATCAGCGAGAAGAGTGGTCAGATCGTCAGGCGCTACTTCGTCGACGGGACGGAACGCACGTGGGGTAGTACGGCTGGCATCTGGCTGGGCAAACTCATTCTCGAAGTCGAGCGTTCCGGTGTCGGTGCCGAGGCGCGCGAGCAGCGACTTTTCGCGGCGGGCGGCGCGAAAGGCGTACTCGATGAGATCGACCACATCCCGAACGACTACGCCCGCTCGCGCTATATGAAACTGCTGCTTGCTCGTGGCCGCCTTGGGTCGGCCGATCTCGATCGAGCTGTGCAACTTGCGGGGGCCTCGCGTTCCGACTACGAGCGCCGCCAGCAGCTGCAGGCGATCTTCCAGACGCAGGCGCTCGATGCGCCGCAGCAGATCACGTTCCTGCACCAGGCGATGCGCTTCGATTCGGACTACGAGCGCGCCGAACTGCTCGTCGAGATCGCCCCAGTGCTCGTCGATCGTCCCGATGTGCGCCAAGCGTGGCTCGATGCCGCACTGGGCGTGCGTTCCGACTACGAACGTCGCCGCACGCTGACCACGATGCTCGATCGTCCCGCGCTGGACGACGCGCAGCTCAGTGCCGTCATCAAGGCGAGCAGCACGATGGGCTCTGACTACGAGCGACGCGAATTGCTCGTCGCCACTATCCGGCGTGCGCACGACACCGAGAAGCTTGCGCCGGCGTACGCAAGCGCGGTGCAGGGAATCGGCTCGGCCTACGAGCGGCGCGAGGCGCTGCTCGCGCTGATTCGCAGCGGCAAGGTCGGCGTGGTCGGCACCAATGCGGTGCTCGATGCAGCGGTGGGAATCGATTCGAGCTATGAACGGCGCGAGGTGCTCGTCGAACTCGCGCGCGTGATGCCGCGTGACACGGGCTCGGTCGAGCGTTACCGCAAGGTATCGGGAAGCCTCGACGAGTACGATCGCCGTGAAGCGGAGCGAGCGCTGGTGCTCTGAAAGAAAGAGCGCCTTCAGTTCGCCGAAGCACGGACGATCACGCCAAGGCCGCAGGTACGCCGGCCTCGCTAGAGACGCGAGGAAGTTGAGGTAGGACCGTAGCGAGGTATCTCGAACGGCGTGGTCGCCGTAGCGGCAGCGAAACGTTTTCTTCCCTGCGCGGGGCGCCGCCGCGGAATGGAGGAAAGCGCTTCGACCCGCTTTTCTCAGGCGTGCGACTCGACGTGGTCGAGACTCGACTTGTCGCCCTTCGGTCGTGGCGCATCGAGCACGCTGCCGGTGACCATGTAGTAAATCTGCTCTGCGATGTTCGTGACGTGGTCGCCGATGCGCTCGATGTTCTTGGCGATGAACATGAGGTGCGCGCCGATCGGCACGCGCTGCGAGTCGACTCTTCATGTAGTCGATGAGGCGACGGTAGATGCCGGTGTACATGTCGTCGATCTGTTCGTCCGAGGCCCAGACGGTGATCGCCTTTTCCTTGTTGCGCTCGGTGAACGCGGCGACGACGTCGGCGAGCTGCTTGCTGCGCCAGAGCGCCGAGTTCGGCAGATTTCGCTGACCCATTCGTCGGGCGAGTGCGCATTCAGCGCGATGACACGTTTGCTGATGTTGGCCGAGAAGTCGCAGATGCGTTCGAACTCGATGTCGACGCGGAGTGCGCTCAGCACCTCGCGGAAGTCGCGTGCGATCGGCTGGCGCAGGGCAAGCACGCGGATCGCGCGCGCCTCGATGTCGCGTTCGAGATCGTCGACCTCTACGTCGTCGCGGATCACCTGCGCGGCAGTCGTCGCGTCGCGCGCTGCAGTGCGCGCATCGTCGCGTCGAAGTTGCGACTGCGACATTCCGCCCATGCGCGTGATCGCGGCAGTCGAGCTGGGTCAGTTCGTCGTCGAAGCTTTTTACGATGTGTTCGGACATTTTGGGGGCCAAAAGCAATTGATTGGGTGGCGGGGGATCTCTTTGCTCGTCATTCCCGCGAAAGCGGGAATCCAGCGACTTCGCACTTTGCACATCCATGGTAAAGCGAAAGGCATCCGGATTCCCCGCGTTCGCGGCAATGACGAGCGACAGGCAAAAAGTCAGCCATACCTGCCGGTAATGTAGTCTTCGGTCATCTTCTTGCGTCGGATTCTCGAAGATCGTCGTCGTGTCGCCGAACTCGATCAGTTCGCCGAGATACATGAACGCGGTGTAGTCGGAGATGCGCGACGCCTGCTGCATGTTGTGCGTGACGATCGCGATCGTGTAGCGCTCTTTCAGTTCCTCGACGAGCTGCTCGATCTTGCCGGTCGCGATCGGGTCGAGCGCCGAAGTCGGCTCGTCGAACAGGATCACTTCGGGCTTGAGCGCGACCGCGCGCGCGATGCACAGGCGCTGCTGCTGGCCGCCGGACAGGCCGAGCGCGCTCTGCTTGAGCTTGTCCTTCGCTTCTTCCCACAGCGCAGCCTGGCGCAAGCGCCTGCTCAACGCGGACGTCCATGTCCGCTGTGCGACAGCTTTTCGTAGTGGCGGATCGCGTAGGCGATGTTGTCGTAGATCGACATCGGGAACGGCACCGGCTTCTGGAACACCATGCCGACCTTGCTGCGCAGCCGGTTCAGCGGGTAGCGCGGATCGAGAATGTTCTCGCCGTCGAGCAGGACCTCGCCTTCGGCGCGCAGCTTCGGATAGATCGAGTAGATGCGGTTGAAGATGCGCAGCAGCGTCGACTTGCCGCAGCCGGACGGCCCGATCATGCGCCGTCACCTTGCTTCTCGGCGACTGTCGAGGCTGACGGTCTTCAGCGCGTGGAACTTGTCGTAATAGAACTCGAGGTTGCGCGCAGCCATTTTCGGCGCGGATGCCGTCGTCGCCGCGGCGGCTTCGCCCGGCGGGGCGGTGACAAGTCGCGACGGCTGCTCGGGCTCATGCCGCAGGGGAATGTTGGGATTAGTCATTTGCGACCTTGTTGCGCAGGAGAATTGCGCGCGAAACGAGACTGAGCGTACAGAACGAAAATGGCCACGATCAGCGCGCCTGCCCAGGCCAGGGACTGCCAGTCCTTGTACGGACTCATCGCGAAGTGGTAGATGTACTTGGGGATGCTCGCCATCGGCTGGTCATGTTCGTCGACCAGAACTGGTTGTTCGAACGCGGTGAACAGCAGCGGCGCGGTCTCGCCGCTGATGCGCGCGAGCGCGAGCAGTATGCCCGTGACGATGCCGGGCAGGGCGGCGCGATAGAGCACCTGCATCGTCACTTTCCACTGCGGCACGCCGAGCGAGAGCGCCGCTTCGCGCATCGCGCTCGGCACGAGCTGCAGCATCTCGTCGGTGGTGCGCACGACGACCGGCATCACGATCAGCGCGAGCGCGAGCGAGCCCGAATAGGCCGAGATAGTGGCCGATCGGGCGCACGACGATCGTGTAGATGAACATGCCGAGCACGATCGACGGCGCGGAAAGCAGAATGTCGTTGACGAAGCGGATCGTTTCGCCGAGGCGGCTCTTCTTCGCGTACTCGGCGAGGATACGTGCCCGCAGCGATGCCGATCGGCGCGCCGATCGCCATCGCGAGCCCGCAGATCAACGCGCTGCCGACGAACGCGTTCAACAAACCGCCGGTTTCGCCGGGCGGCGGCGTCATCTTCGTGAACAGGTCGAGGTTGATCGCGGCGATGCCCTTGCTCAAAGTCGTCCACAGGATCCACGCGAGCCAGAACAGGCCGAATGCCGTCGACGCGGTCGCGAAGACGAGTCCCACCGCGTTGCCGATGCGCCGGCGGAAATACAGGCGATCGGCCATCTCCATGCGGGCGTCTTTCATGCGCGCGGTCTCGGCGTTCATCACTTGCCCTCGCGCTTTTCCAGTCTGCCGCAGCATCAGCTTGGCGATGGCGAGGACGATGAACGTGACGACGAACAGCAGGAATGCCGAGCGCGATCAGCGACGAGCGAAAGATTTCCGAGTCGGCTTCGGCGAATTCGTTGGCGATCGTCGCCGCGATCGAGTTGCCCGGTATCGAGCAGCGACGCGACAGGCGATGCACGTTGCCGAGCACGAACGTCACCGCCATCGTCTCGCCGAGCGCGCGGCCGAGGCCGAGGAACACGCCGCCGATGACGGCGGTGCGCGTGTACGGCAGGACGATGTCCCAGGCCACTTCCCAGGTCGTGCTGCCGAGCGCGTAGGCCGATTCCTTGAGCCGCGTCGGCACCGTGAGGAACACCTCGCGCATGACCGAGGAAATGAACGGAATGACCATGATCGCGAGCACGATGCCCGCGGTGAGCATGCCGAGGCCGAGCGGCGGGCCGCGTGAACAGCGGACCGATGATCGGCCAGCTGCCGAGGTGTGCGTTGAGCCACGGAATGATATAGCGGCCCATGATCGGCACGAACACGAACAGGCCCCACATGCCGTAGATGATCGACGGGATGCCCGCGAGCAGTTCGATCGCCGCGCCGACCGGCGTGCGCATCCAAGGCGGCGCGATCTCGGTGAGGTAGAGCGCGATGCCGAAGCTGACCGGCACCGCGATCAGCAACGCGATGGCCGCAGTGACGAGCGTGCCGTAGATCGGCACGAGCGCGCCGAACTGGTGATTGACCGTGTCCCATTCCGTCGAGACGAGGAACTTGAATCCGAACGTCGAAAACGCCTCGCGGCCGCCCCACAGCGTGGTCAGCGCGACCGCGGCGAGCGTGATCAGCACGAAGATGCCCGCGGCGAACACGATCCAGCGGAACAGGTTGTCGGCACCGCGCGTCGCGACGGGCGCGCTTTCTCGTCGATTCCTGTGAAGACGCTGGCGTTGGCGGACATCGGTTCTTCTTGACTGGGAAAGCGGTCCCCCCCGTCGCGAGCGACGAGGGAGACGGATAGTGCGGAGATGAAAGTCTTCGTTGGCTGGCTCCGGGCCTCGCCGGCGGACGTTGCTGACGGCGGAAAGAGTCAGTGTGCGACGGCGACGATCAGAGCTTGACCTCGGACTTCCAGTAGGCCTCGATCTGCTGCACGAGCGCAGGCGGCAGCGGCGACGTAGTCGAGACCTTCGGCTTCCTTGCTGCCCGAGTCGAACGACCACTTGAAGAAATTCAGCACTTCCTTCGAATGCGCGGCGTCCTTCGGCGTCTTGTAGATGATCGCGAAAGTGGTCGCGGTGATCGGCCAGGAGTCGTCGCCGGGCGCGTTCGTGATCACGAGCTGGAAGTCCTTCGCGTTCTTCCAGTCCGCGTGCGAAGCGGCGGCCGCGAAACTCGTGAGGTTTCGGCGTGATGCACTTGCCGGCGTGCGTTCTGCACCTGCGTGTAGGCCATCTTGTTCTGCAGTGCGTAGGCGTATTCGACGTAGCCGATCGAGTCCGTTGATCTGCTGGACGTAGGCCGCGACGCCCTCGTTGCCCTTGCCGCCGACGCCGGTCGGCCATTGCACCGAGGTACCTTCGCCGACCTTGGTCTTGCATTCGCCGCTGACCTTCGACAGGTAGTTGGTGAAGTTGAACGTCGTGCCCGAGCCATCGGAGCGGTGACACGACCGTGATCGGGAGTTTCCGGCAGCTTGACGCCGGCATTGAGGTCGGCGATGCTTTGGTCGTTCCAGTTCTGATGTTGCCGAGGATAGATGTCGGCGAGCAGCGGCGCCGGTCAGCTTGAGGTCGCCGGCCTTGATGCCTTCGACGTTGACGACCGGCACGACGCCGCCGATCACGATCGGAAACTGGCCGAGGCCCGCTGCGGAGAGTTCGTCCGGCGAAAGCGGCTTGTCCGAGGCGCCGAAGTCGATCGTGGCCGCCTTGATCTGCGCGATGCCGCCGCCCGAACCGTCGACCGCGTAGTTGACCTGGCTGCCGGTCTTTTCGGCGATAGGTCGCCGACCATTTGGTGACGAGCGGCTAGCACGAACGTGGAGCCGGCGCCGGTGATGTCGATGGCATGGACGTTCGCGGTGGCGAGCAGGGTGGCGCCGATGGCAAAAGCCGTCAGCGATTGACGCATACGATTGAGCATGGAAGTCTCCGTGAGGTGAATCAGCGCGAGGCCGCCGCTGGGGGCGGCCTTCTCGAGTCCGGCGCAGGCTACGCGGCGAGTTTGAAACTTTTATGACAACGCGGGCCGATTCCTTGAAAACGCCGTCATGTATGCGTCCGCGCCGTGCTTTCCGGGGCTGAAATCGGTTACAAATCGGCCGGGGCATCCGTTTCCGCTGTAACAAAACGGTAAACTTCGCCACGCCGTCTAGCCCGCGCGACAGGCACCCCGCACAAGGACCGCCGACATGTTTTCTCTGCAGACGATCTTCGGCAAGGGCGACAAATTCTACGGACTGCTCGAAGCGAGCGCCGACGCCGCACGCCAAAGCACCCGCGCACTCATCGCGATGCTGAACCAGAAGATCGCTCGAGCCCGTCGCTCGACGAATTCCGCGTCGCGCGCCGGCGCGAAAAGCAGCTCATGGCGCAGATCAGCCCGACACTGGTCAACACGTTCGTCACCGCGCTCGATCGCGAAGACATCGAGGCGCTGTCGGCGGCGCTCTACAGGATTCCAAAAGTCGTCGAGAAATTCGCCGAACGCTACGCGTTGTTCGCCGAGCCAACTCATGGACATCGACTACGCGTCGCGCGCGGTCCTGCTCGAAAAAGCCGACGGCGTCATCGTCGACATGGTCGGCGCAGCTGCGCAAGGGCATGAAGCTCGACGAAATGAAGGCGCTCAACGACCGCATGCAGGCGATCGAGAGCGAGGCCGACCGCCTGATTCTCGATCTGTACCAGGACCTGTACAGCAACGAGAACGAGCATCGCGCCTGATCCTGCGCAAGGACCTGTTCGAGCTGCTCGAGAAGGCGATCGACCGTTGCCGCGACGCGGGCAACGTGATTTATGCGATCGTGCTGAAGAATTCATGAGTGAGAGCAAGCCGCGAAGCCCTACGCGGCGAGATCGGTGGAGTCGGGGGCGAAACTCGAGGCCCAATCATCCGCCTGCAGGCTATCGCCAGCACTCACGGCAGCCTTCTCGCCATCGGCGAGTTCACCTGCCGTATTGCCAACTGCGAGCACGGAATATCGCGCATGACCCTGACCCTCGTTCTCGCTGTCGTCTGCTGGTCGCGCTCATTTTCGAGTACATCAACGGCTTCCACGACACGGCCAATTCGATCGCGACCGTCGTCGCGACGAAGGTGCTCACGCCGGGCCAGGCAGTGCTGCTGGCGGCAGTCACGAACCTGGTCGGCGCGATGTGGGGCACCGCGGTCGCCAAGACGATTTCGTCGGGCCTGATCGACTCCGGCGTCGTCGCGCATGACGCCCGAGCTGCTGATCTGCGCGCTGCTCGGCGCGACGATCTGGGACCTGATCACCTGGTGGTGGGGCCTGCCGTCGAGTTCGTCGCATGCGCTCGTCGGCGGCCTGTGCGGTGCGGCGCTCGCCGCCGCGCGACAACAACTGGCACGCCATGATCTGGTCGAGTCCCGGCGAGCACTGGTGGCTCGGCAAGGGCCTCTCGACAAGGTGATCCTGCCGATGATCATGTCGCCGCCGCCGGTTTCATGCTCGGCTTCATCGTCATGGGCCTGCTGTTCGTACTGATGTCATGGATCGGCAACTTCAAGAGTCCGCGCATCCAGCACGATTCGGCCGACCGCGTTTCGTCAACGCGTTCTTCGGCAAGGTGCAGATCGTCTCGTCGAGCGCATGGGGCTCTCGCACGGCCTCAACGACGCGCAGAAGACCATGGGCATCATCGCGCTCGCGCTCGCGGGCGCGACGAGCGCCGGCTCGCTCGACCATCTGCCGGCTGGCTCCACTTCCTGCGCGTCGAACAGGACGCGAACAGGTCGTTCGAGATCGCGTTGTGGATCAAGGTCGTCTGCGCCTGACGATGGCCGCGGGCACGCGGCCGGCGGCTGGCGCATCATCAGCACGCTCGGCCACAAGATGGTCAAGCTGCATCCGATCAATGGCGTTCGCCGCGGAGACGAGCTCGGCCGCCGTGATCATCGCCGCGTCGACGCTCGGCATTCCGGTATCCACGACGCACAACATCTCCGCCGCGATCATGGGCGTCGGCGTCGCCAAGCACGCGAACGCGATCAAATGGACCGTCGTCGAGCGCATGGTCTGGGCGTGGCTGCTGACGATTCCGATTGCCGGCGCGATCGCCTACGTCCTCGTGCTTGGCGTGCAGTCCGTCTGGCCGTAGGGTTCGATTGTCGAACCCGTTGCGGCAAGGAAGGCCGGGCGCGTGAATCGCGCTGGGCGTGCAGCCTGTCTGATCCTAGGGGTTCGATTCATCGAACCCGTTTTGTCGAGGGAAGTCGGCGCGATGCGCGGCTTGGCATGCAGCCCATCTGGCCGTAGGGTTCGATTCATCGAACCCGATGTGGCGAGGGAGGGTCGGGCGCGATGAATCGCGCCCCTACGGCACGGCGCTCGCCGGCTCGGGGCGGGGGCGCCAGGGAAGTGGGCCGCGCGAGGTGGGTTACAGGGCGTCGCCGCCCGCAGAAACCGCCTGTTCGAGCTTGTCGCCTAGCGGGCCGACTTCGTTGATCAGGCGCTCGAGCTCGTCGCGGTCGAGCAGTTCGTAGGGCCGGTTCTCGCAAAGATGCAAGTAAGGCGAGCCGTCGAGGTCGCTGACCGCGAGATAGCCGAGGCGCTGCTCCCAGTTGAAGCGCAGGCAGCGTTTTGCATCCATGCCGGTGAGTGGCCCGACCGGTGTCGATACGCGCAGATACTTGCGCCCGGCTTCGTCGTCGAGCTCGGCGAGATAGACGCCCTGATGGCGCTTGCCGTCCTCGAGCGTCATGTCGAAACAGATGAGGTACGGATCGTTGATGCGCAGCGTGTACCGTGCATTCAGATGCGAGCGGACTTCTTCAAACGATTGCACGATGTTCTCCCGACGATTCCGGCCGCCTCCGTCTCGTTGCGAGGCGGGCGTATGGTACCTTGCGCCGATGACGAAGTCAGTCGCGACCGCGCAGGCGCAGGACCGGCCCGAACACGCCGCCATACGCCGCATCGTCGCGGCGATTCCGCGCGGCCGCGTGGCGAGCTACGGCGAGGTTGCGGCGCGCGCCGGCCTGCCGCGCCGCGCGCGCCTCGTCGGTCGCGTGCTCGGCGAAGCGGGGCCGGCGGCGAAGCTGCCCTGGCACCGCGTGCTGCGTTCGGACGGACGCATCGCGTTTCCGTCAGGCAGCAAGGCCTTTCGCGAACAGCGCGCGCGCCTGGTCGACGAAGGCGTCGTCGTGAAAAGCGGCCGCGTCGATCTCGCGCGGCATGGCTGGCAGCGCAATCTCGACGAGCAGATCTGGCGGATCTGACGAATCCACGATATCCGGAAATCTCCCATGCAGAGCCTTCCTCCCGTCACGCGTGCGCTGCTGATAGCGAACGTTCTTGTCTTCCTGCGTGCAACAGGTCAGCGGCAGTTATCTCGAGGCGCATTTTGCGTTGTGGCCGCTCGAGGGCTCGCGCTGGATGCGGCTCGACAATGGCGGTGCGATCCGCGTCGGCTTCGACTTCTGGCAACTCGTGACCTATTCGTTCCTGCACGGCAGCGTCGGCCACGTGGCGTTCAACATGTTCGCATTGTGGAGTTTCGGCGGCCCGGTCGAGAACGCGCTGCGGGCGCAGCGGTATACGTTTTACTATTTCGTCTGCGTGATCGGCGCAGCGGTCGCGCAGCTCGCAGTGATCCACTTCTTCAAGCCGGACGATTTCTATCCCACGGTCGGCGCATCGGGCGGCGTTTTCGGCTTGCTGCTCGCGTTCGCGCTGCTCTTTCCGGGCGCACGCATCGCGTTGCTGTTTTTCCCGGTGCCGATCCCGGCGACGATCGCGGTCGTCGCCTACCTCGCGATCGAATTCGTTCTCGGCGTGACCGGCACGCAGGAAGGCGTCGCGCACTTCGCCCATCTCGGCGGCGCGCTGGCCGGCTTCGTGTTGTTGAGGATCTGGCGCGGGAAGGCGCTGCGCGGTCCTGATCGCTGATCGCACGCGGTCGGCGCCGCGCGAAGTTCACTGCGACAAATCCCGCACATCGGCGAGACGCGCAGAGCAAGATGTTAGGTATTCGTTAGACTGAATGCTTCACGACCGAAGCTATGGTCTTGCGCATGCGAGGTACGCGAAAAGCGTGTATGTTTTCGGACGCGTAATGATGCAACGTACCCAACCACGGGGCAGGAGAGACTCGCATGAGCAACGATCCGAAACCTGATTTTTCGAACGTGCAGAGCAGCGCATCGACCGCGCCCGCGAAGCCGGATTTCAGCAACGTGCAAAGCAGCGCGAGTACGGTGGGCGCGAGCGCGCAGACCTATACGGTCGTCGGCGGTGACAGCCTGTCGAAGATCGCGAAGAAGTTCTACGGCAACGCGAACGCGTGGAAGCAGATCTTCGAGGCGAACCGCGACAAGATCAGCAATCCCGACCTGATTCATCCGGGACAGGTGCTCACCATTCCGCCGGCGACGGCAACCAAGGGCTAACCAGGAGAGGGTAGACATGAGCGAATTTCGAAGCCGTAAATCGTTGACGATCGTGTTGGCTGGCGCGCTGGCGCTTTCCGCCTGCGGACAATCCGCGCCGCCGCCACCGCCGCCGAAGCCCGCAGCAGCCGCCCCGGCGCCAGCACCAGCACCAGCTCCCGCGCCCGCTCCGGTAGCGACCACAGCGTCGCCCGCGGCAGCGCCGGCCGTGGAGGTCACCGGCGTGACGCTCGGTTCGTCGGTTGGCGCCGACGGCAAGATCGCGACCGCCGCGACGACGTTCGGTCCCAAGGACACGATCTATGCCGTGGTGTCGACAACGACGGCGAATCCGAACGCGACGATCGTCGCGCGCTGGACGTTCAAGGGCGACACGCTCGTGAAGGAAGACACGCAGACGCTCGCGACCACAGGGCCGAACACGACGTCGCTGCGCATCAGCAAGCCCGACGGCTGGCCGGTCGGCAGTTATGCGCTCGACATCGTGCTCGACGGCAAGTCGATCTCGACGACGCCGTTCAGCGTGAAGTAGCCTTCGTCCGCAAGAAAAGAAAACGGGCGCGGAATGCGCCCGTTTTTTTTTGCGCGTTTCGAGAGCGCTCCACCAGGATATTCCCCTGCGTGTCGTCGTCGCGCACCATCGCACTGCGTTGCAAGAGATTGCCTGCGCGAATGCGGGCATGCCGCAAAAAGACGGCCGGTGGGGAACCGGCCGGTGCGAGGCTTGCAACATGAAGGCGTCAGAGACTTTACGCAGGGCCAGCATAGCCCTGCGGTCGTCGACGATCCCGTGCCGAAAGCCACCGGGACTTTCGGCATGTCGCAGCCTGCGCCGCCTGTGCGACCGCTCAGCGAGCGGCGCGCGCCGCGGCCAGCGCGGCCGCGTCGAGTCCGACGACCGGATAGCGGCCGACATGCTGTTGCACATACCACGGCGAATGCGTGTAGAAGAATTCGAGCCGCGCGCGCGGATCGGCCGCGAACGCCTTGTCGTTCGCGAGGCGCGACTCGAATTCGGCTTTCAGCGCCGGGTCCTTCGCCAGCATCTCGCGCGCGAGGCGTTCGAGCACGCGTTCATCGGCGTACTCCTTCTGTTCGAACGCGGCGTTGAAAAATCCCCAGCGCAGCAGCGAGTCGGGCGCGCGCGCGTCGAGCAGGTTGACGGCGACGTTCGCCGCGCGCTGGTCGAGCGGAACGAGCACGGATCCCGCCGCGAAGGTCTGTTCCTCGGCCTGTGCCTTCGCATCGAACGTGCGCAGCATGAGGCGTCCTTCGAACGGCGCGGTCGCCCAATGCGGCTCGTCGATCTGTGTCGTGCGTACGCGCAGCGTGACGGGCTTCGTCGTCGTCTCAATGCGCAGAGCGTGCTCGCGCAGCTTGGCGATGACGTCCGTCCAGCCAGCGGGAACGAGATACGCCGCGGGTACGTCCGCTCGTGCCGTGACGACGAGGTCGCGCCAGTTCGGCACCTCGTACGTCTTCGGTTTCGACGGGTCGTAGTGCGTCCACGTGTCGCCGGAGATATCGCTGTGCGTCTGCGTGAACGCAAAGCCCTTGAGCGTGAGGGTTTCGGGTTTGTCGGTCACCGCGAACAGGATCGGCAGGCTCGCTTCGGCCTGTGCGGCGCGCGCGATCGTGTGCTGATCGGCCGCAGCCGTCGCCTTGCGCAACTCGCCCGGATGCGCACGCAGTTCGTCGAGGATCAGCGCGATCAGGTCGTACGTTGCGCGCACTCGCGTCGCGTACGATTTCAGCATGTGCGTCTCGACGAGCAGTCCTGCACGGTTCTGCAGCGCGACGTAGCCAGTCGAGAAACGCTGACCCGAGCCGAAGTTCTCGATGCCCTTCGTGATGTCGCGGTGATCCTTCAGTTCGAGATAGGGCGACACCAGGTGTCCGCGTTTCTCCATCTGCGCGAATACGCGCTTCTTCAGCGCTTCGTTCTGCCAGGCCTTGACGCCGGCGTCGAGCGGGCCCCAGTCCTCGGTGTACCAGGTGAGGTCGTACTGGTAGTCGGCGCCGTCCGTCGTGTGTATGTCGACGAGGAAATCGGGCAGCCAGTCGCTCCACAGCGTGAGCCAGTCGCGCATCTCGGGCGCATCGGCCTTGAGATAGTCGCGGTTGAGGTTGAGGTTCTGCGCGGTCGCGCGGAAACCCATCGTCGGCGGGGCCGTTCTGGTTGATGCGCATGTACGCCGAACTGTTCTCGTGGCCGTCGACGTTGAAGAGCGGCGCGTACAGCAGGATCGTGTGATCGAGCGCGTGCGCGAGTTTGCCGCCGCCGGCGTGCGCGCTGTCGCCGAGAGCGAGATCGCGCAGCAGCATGAGGCCCGCGTCCTTGCCCTCGATCTCGCCCGCGTGGATGCCGGCCTGCACGAACAGGATTTCCTTGCCCGACGCGCGCGCGGCTGCGGGTGTGAACTCGCCGCCGCTCGCGGCGATCACGAGCATGAGGTCGCGACCCTCGGGCGACACGCCGAAGCGCGTGAGGCGGATCTTGTCAGGCGCCGCCGCGGCGAGGCGCTCGAGATACGCGTGCGTCTGCGCGTAGTCGGGCGTCGTCTTGAAATGCGCGGCTTCGGCGGGCGTCGTCCAGTCGGTGGCGGAGGCTCTCGTGGACAGTACCGTCAGCAGGATCAGAAGCACGGCGAAGGCGCGCAGTCATGGGCTCGTGACCTTCGCTGCTGCGACAGCTGCATGGCTCGATCGGGACGGGTTCGATCGAGGCAGTTTCGATCGAACCAGCTGCGATCGAGGCCGCTTCATTCTGGGATGTGACAGGCCGAAACGTGCCCGGCAATGTGTCGGGTCCTGCCGCGCCGCCCGACAGGATGAACGCCATCGCCTGATCGACGGTCCAGTCGGTCGCGATCAGATCTTCGACCGGTGCGATCTCGAGATAGCCACCGGTCGGGTTCGGCGTCGTCGGTACGTAGACGGCGGCCATCTCGCGACCGTGCGCGTCGACGAACGTGCGCGTGACGAATCCGATGGTCTTCAGTGTCGGCGAAGGAAAGCCGATCAGCACGACGCGTTGCGTGCTGCCCGGCTTGCTCTGCATCAGCGTCATGAGCTTCTTCGTGCCGCCGTAGATCGTGTGCACGAGCGGGATGCGCGAGATCAGGGCTTCGAATGCCGCGAGCAGGCGCTGGCCGAAGACGAAGCTCGCCGCCAGGCCGACGAGATACAGCGCCGCGATCGTGCCGACGAATGCGACGATCGAGCGGAACCAGTCCTGCCCCAGCCACTCGGTCGCCCCCGGAAAAATCGCGGACAGCACCGCGAACGTACCGTCGACGACAGGCTCGCCGACATGCGACAGAAAACTGAAGATGAATTTGAACACGACCCACGTGAGCCATAGCGGAATGAAGGTGAGCAGACCGGTGATCAGGTAGCGCTGCAGATAGAGACGCGGCATTGGCGGCACGTGCGATGAGGGTCGCGGCATGATAGCCGCTGGCGCCATTTTAAGGTGAACGGATGCTGGCGCCGCCCGTGCGGGCATGGCACGCTTGGGCCAGGGACGTGGAGAGGTGGGGAGTGAACGAGTCGAGTTCCGCTGATCAGTCGCCATCGAGCGCGGCGGATGCCCTCGCGACGGGCATCCGCAAGCCGCAGCCGGCCGTCGTCGCGCTTATCGGCATTCCGGGCGCCGGCAAGGCGCATGTCGCGCAAGCGCTATCCGCGCAACTCGGTTTGCGTCGCGTCAACCGTGACGTGATCCGCGCTGCGATGTTCCCGCAGTGCCGCTATTCGTTCGCCGAAAAACGCGCGGCGTTCCGTGCGCTGCTGCTCGCAGTCGAGATCAATTGCGTGCTCGGCGAATCGAGCGTCATCGATGGCGTGAGTTTCTCGCGGCGGCGCGACCTGCAGCGCCTCGACGGCGTGATACGCCGGCACGGTTTCATGCCGATTCCGGTCTATCTCGACTGCAGGGTCGAAACAGCGCGCGCGCGCATCACGCAGCAGTTGCACGTCGAGCCGGGTCTCGCGCGCGATCCCGATCTCGCCGCCGAAGTGCGCGCGCACTTCGAGCCGCCGCCGCCGAATGCGCTCGCGATCAACGCGAACCTGCCGCTCGACGAGGTCGCGCGCATCGTCGTCGCCGCGGTCACCCAACTGCAGATGTCCTCGGGCCCGCCTGCATAGACGCCACGTCTCGGGTGCCGTTGTCGCAAGGACGGCGCGCGGCACGATCTCGTTCTTCAACGCCGCTGGCGTGCCGGCTTGCGGAAGCGGGCGCAGCGCGAATGCCAACGAGGAGGCTGCGTTGCCGGCCTACTTCTCGCGTTTGCGGCGCACGTAGACCTGCTTGCGCACGCGCGCGATGACTTCGCCGCCTGCGGTCTTCACCTCGGTTTCGAACCAGCGCAGATATTTTTCGCCGCCGGCCGTTGCAGCGCGAATCTCGTCGAGCACCGCGTCTTCGAGGTGAAATTCGGCATGGACAGGCTCGCGTCCGGGCGCGACGAAGTCGATCGCACCGGCCTTGTCCCAGACGATGTAGTCCGTGCCTAGCGACTGCAGCGTCATGATCATCCAGAACGGGTCGGTCATTGCGAACAGGCTGCCGCCGAATTGCGTGCCGACGAAGTTGCGGCTGTACCAGCGCATCGCGAGGCGCACGCGCGCATGGCGCCAGTCGTCCGACCACGATTCGACGCGAATGCCGGCGAACAGGAATGGCGGCCAGATGTTGAGGACGCGGCGCAGCGTGCGCGCATGGATCTTGCCCAGATTCATTCGTCTCCTCGCGCTCGCGGACGAGAACTGAGAACTAGAACTAGAACAGCAGTGACGACATCCTGCGCCGGTAGGTGCCGACGAGTTCGTCGTCGTCGAGGACGTCGAACGCCGCGATCAGCCGCTTCTTCGCCTGGCCTTCGTTCCAGTCGCGCGCCTGCCGCAGCAGCGTCAGGAATTCATCGAGGCCCTCGGCAGGATCGTCGCCGAGCAGCAGGCGCACGCCGAGCAGGTCGCGCGCAGTGTGATCTGCCGGATTCTGCGCTAGCGTCGCGCGCAACGCGGCGATGTCGGGCGCGTCCTTGAGCGCGCGCGCGAAGTCGAGCTGGCTGCGCGCGCGCCGCGCACGCGCCTCGGTCGCAAGGTCTGCGGGCAGCGCGTCGAGTTGCAGTCGCGGCCGCGTCGGCGTCGCCGGCGCGCAGCAGTGCGAGAGCGAGGTCGAGCTGCAACTCCGTGCGCTCGGGCTTGGCGGCGATTTCCTCGCGCAGGCGCGCGACGGTCTGCGCAGGCGTTTCGTCCACGGTCGGCGCGGGCGCGTCGGCAGTTCGGGTCATCCGCGGGCGCCGGTGCGCCGACGTGCTTTTCGACGAACTGGCGCACGCCCGATTCGGGCAGCGCGCCCATGAACCCGTCGACCATCTGGCCGTCCTTCACGAGCACGACCGTCGGCAGGCTGCGAATGCCGAATACCGCAGCAAGCTGCATCTCGGCGTCGGTGTCGACTTTGGCGAGGCGCAGCTTGCCGGCGTAGTCATCGACGACCTTCTCGAGGATCGGCCCGAGCGTCTTGCACGGGCCGCACCAGGGCGCCCAGAAGTCGACGAGGACAGGCGTCGTCAGCGAGGCCTGAATGACGTCGGCTTCGAAATTGAGTTGTGTCGCGTCGAAGACGTTTGCGGAGACTTCCATGGCGAACCGTTGGATTGAGGAGTTTGCAAGGATAGCCGAGATGGAGCTGTGCGCGTCCTGTTGCAAGTCACTGAACGCACCGGCACCCGCTCGGCCGGCCGCGATCGCCAGCGCGATTTTCGCCGCGGGCGGTCACAAAAAAAGCGGCTGCCCGGACAAATTTGCAATGGCCCATGCTAGCCTCGGTCTCTCGATTCGTGCGAGAGGGCCGCTGTGCAGACGAAAGGTTCGGTGTTGCGCCTCGGTGTAGCCTGGGTGACCGTGGCGGCGTTTCTCCTGGCCGGACCCGCAATGGCGGCGAGCACATCCACTCTGGTGCTTGTAGGCATTTTCGCGTGGCTGCTCGGCGTGATCCTGTGGGCGGCGTTCGGCGTCGTGCACGAAGCCGAAACGCTTGCCGAACGCCTCGGCGAGCCGTACGGAACGCTTGTCCTGACGTTGTCGATCGTCATCATCGAGGTCGCGCTGATCGGCGCGGTCATGCTCGACGTCGATGGCGCGCCGACTCTGGGTCGCGACACGATGTTCGCGGTGCTGATGATCGTGCTCAACGGCGTCGTCGGTCTCGGCCTGCTCCTCGGCGGCCTGCGCCACCACCAGCAGCGCTTCAACCTGCGCGGCGCGAGCGCCTATCTCTCGGTCATCATTCCGCTGACGATGATCGCGCTCGTCCTGCCCAACTTCACGGCGTCGACCTCCGTCGGCACGCTTTCAACGCTGCAGTCCGCCTTCTTTTCTCTTTTCACGATCGTCTTGTACGGACTCTTCCTCTGGCTGCAGACCGGGCGCCACCGCGGCTTCTTCGCGGACGAGGAAGAGGCGTGCGGCGAGGATGTGACCGCGTAGCCATGCCGTCGCGCAGGGCTCGGTGATCGGCAATATCGCGCTGCTGCTCGCGAACATCCTGCCGATCGTCATTCTGTCGAAGAGCATGGCCAAGTTGATGGATCGCGGCATCGAGGCATTGGGCGCGCCCGCCGCGCTCGGCGGCATTCTCATCGCGGTCATCGTCTTCCTGCCCGAGGGCATTTCCGCGCTACGCGCGGTCGCGGCGAATCAGCTGACGCGCGCGGTCAATCTTTGTCTCGGCGGGGCGGCATCGACGCTCGGCCTGACCGTGCCGGCCGTGCTGATGATCGGCCTCATGACGAAGCAGACCGTCGTCCTCGGTGTCTCGCCGGGGAATACCGTGTTGCTCGCTGTCACGCTGATGCTGAGCACGCTGACCTTCACGGGCGGCCGCACGTCGATGTTCGAAGGCGCGGTGCACCTGTCGATGTTCTTCGTGTTTCTCGTGCTCGTGTTCAGCCCCTGACGGACTTCGCGATCGCCTCCGCCGTTCTGTTCGCAGTGACTCGGACCACGCGGTGTCGCCATCTCTCGACGAACGCGATAGCGACGCCGAAACGTAGAATCCGTGACTTGCGGCAAACTCAGGGCAGAGGCGGGCTTGCTGCGCAGCACTTCGAGTTCGTGCGTGAACCACGCCTTGCTTTCGATCGCGGGCTGTCGGCGCAGCGCACGAGATACGGTTTGCCCGACATGCTGCTCTTCGACGCGGCCAGGTCGATGAAGGATTCGGCGTTCGTGACGAGATGTCGCCGGACCAGGTAGTCGTATTTCTGCCGCAGATGATCGGACGCCTGCTTCGCGTCGTACCACGAGCCGTTGCGGTTGAACTGGCAGTTCGACTGCTCGAGTCGCGCGAACAGGCCGGCGATCTCGCGCGGCGCGGGATCAGCGGGCACCTGACACAGAGTGGTGCCGCAGAATATCGACAGAGCGATGGCGAGAAGGAATCTCATGTTCGGCTGCAACCCTAACGCAGTCTTGTTCGACGTGAGCTGAACGGTTCGCCGCATCCATTCAGGCTATCGGATGTCTCGCGCGAATCCGGTAGTGCATCTCGCGCCGTATACCCAGCCGTTTAAGGAGAGGCTGCACGCGGCGTGCTACGATTTTCATGCAACACCGATGGATCATCTGTCTTGATTTGAACTTTGGAGATCGACAAATGAAAATGACCTCATTGGCAGCAGCAATTCTCGTGGCCAGCCTCTGCGCGATGCCGTCACTCAGCCGTGCAGCTGACGCTGGCGGTTTTTTCGTCAACGGTGGTGTCGGTCAGGCGACGACTGACAAGGGCATCTACAACGACAACGACTTCGCGTTCATTGGGAACATCGGCTACCGCTGGGCGTTCAGCGAGGCCGGGGCCTTCGGCGTTGAAGGCGGCTTCACCGATTTTGGTCACGTCCAGCCGAAGAGCGGCTATTCCGCCCTGGGCTTGTCGAAGGCACAGAATGATGGATGGACTCTCGGCGTCAATGGCCACTTCAACTTCACGCCGGAGTGGTACGTCAGTGGTCGTTTCGGCGGGTACTTTGCCAATCTGAAGGGCTCGTACTATCCGAGCGGTGTGGTCGTGAACCCTCCGGTCGCCGTGAATGTCAGCGGCAACAGCAGCGACTACTACTTCGGCGCCGGTTTCGGCTATGACATCAGCAAACAGGCCAGCATCGGCTTCAACTACGACTACTACAAGGCTTCCAAGAGCGGTCTGACTCTTGATCCGTACGTACTCTCGGTCAACGGCGAGCTTCGCTTCTAGTCAGGAGGCTCGAAAAATAGAGTCAACTTCTCGGCGCACCACGAAAATGGCGCGATAGGCTTGGCATCGTGCATCGATGCCAAGCCCCGAGGTCAGAGCGTTACCTTTGCGCTCATTTGCAGAAATTACCAGGGTCATCGTCCATTGGCGCCGCGTGGCACGCTGGGCCCTCGTATTTCTTCGCGCGTGCTACGTGGCAACCTTGGCGCAGGTTGGCGGACATGAACAGAACGACACGCCGGGCTCGCTCCACGTAGTTGGCGAATGCCAACGCGTCGCCACACAACGACTTGCGGGCGCGCGGTGCGGCCGTGCATTTATGCTCACGAGTGCGACGGACACGACGAGGGTCTATGCCGTCCCGTTTGCGGTGATCCCTGCCAGCATGAATCCCGCCAGTACGAAACAGGAGAAGCCACAATGAGCCGGATTGCGCTTGCGATCGTTGCTCTGCTGTTCCTCGTCCCCGACGCGATGGCGGACTATTTTCAAGTCTTCGACGGGAGCACGCCCTACTACATCCCGCACGCAGCAGTGTTCGTCGACCAGAAGCAGGTGGGATTCACCGATGCGTCGGGCCGGATAAAGATCGACCTGCCGAAGGGCACGTATGCCGGAGAGATCACGTTGAAGTCGGCACGCAAGCGCGTGACTTTCACGATCGACAACAGCGAACAGCTCAAGAAGGTGGCGGCGCAGTGAGACGTCGATCGCGCGTCGCGGACATTTTTACGCGACACGCGCGTTCGAAAGGCCGAACCAAAAAAGCAAAGCTCCGCATCAGATCGGGGCTTTGCTGGTTTTTCGACCTTCAAACCGGACTGGCCGGCTGGCGGATCGGTGCCAGGAGAAGACTCGAGATCGCCGCGTCGCGCCGGCATACCGGCTACGACGCCGAAACGTTGCTCGAGAAGCCTTACTTGCCTGCGATGGTAAGTTCCACGCGCCGATTCTGCGCCTTGCCTTCAGCCGTATCGTTGGACGCGACCGGGCTGGCCTCGCCGAAACCATGAGCGGAGACGAGGTCCGACTTGACGCCCTGCGAGATCATGAATTGCATCACGTTGTCGGCCCGTTTTTGCGACAGGATGAGATTGGTCGTGATGCCCTGACTCTTCAGCCCGGGACCGATCGGCGTGCTATCGGTGTAGCCATTCACGTTGATTTTTGCTTTCTGATGAGGTGCCAGGATCGCTGCGATCTTGGCGATGCTCGTCTTGGCGTCGGCCGACATTTCCCAGCCGCCGGACGGGAACAGCAGCTCGCTATTGACCGAAACCTTGATCGCGTCCTGCATGCGCGTGATGTGCATGTCCTTGGACGCAACTTCGGCGCTCATCGACTGATTCAGCTCATTGTATTGCTGCTCGAGTTCAGCGTTCTTCTGCTGTGATTCGTCATATTTCTGCTGTGACACGCAGCCCGCCATCAGAAGGGCCGCACCTGCCACCCACAACATCGGAAATTTCGCCATTGCCATTGCAGCTTCTCCATTCACCCGAATAGTGAGTAGGTATCGTATGCCTGCCGGCAGGGGCACGCAATGGGACCTTGATCACAGGTTTTGTGCGGTCTGGCGGGCTGCAAAGCTTGTCTCTTATATGTGCGTCGGCGTCGCTGCGCGACGATCCTCGGTTCAAGGTGCTGCTAGTGCACATCGGTGTTTCGCATCAGGCGCAGCCATCGGGCGTGATCGACCAGACATAAAGACATAACGCTAGCGCATTATTTTTTTGCTTTGGTCATGGGCGAAACTGACTCTGCTGGATGGTGCCGTCGGGTTTCTGAAAACCGAACGTTTGTATGAGACCGATTGGAGTTGCCGAAAATCTCAACGCCAACGAATTTGCAAACTTCACAGCGGAAGTTTCATGGTATTCACTGGCTGCCGGCAACCGACACATGATGTTGCAGGCTTGGCGTTGGGACGCGTGCTGCGCTTGTTCGGCGCGCTGAAATTGCTGCGCCGCAATAGGAAACGGGCCAAGACCCCCCCCGACCATGGGTGGGGTGGCGATTGGCCCCATGCAGAGAATCCCTCACGCTTCCGGAAGATTCGGCGATCGAGCCCCGACGACCAATCCCAAGGACTGAAAAAGACCAAAGAGGATCATCAGCAAAATGACCAAATCACATACGGAGCATTCCCTGCGCGCAGCGCGGACGCGTATCGCGCACAGCATCGCGATCGCGCTGTTCGCGGCGTGCGCGACCGGCAACGCACTCGCATTCCAGCTCGACACCTCCTACAACCCTGACCTGAGCGTGCGCCTGGACACCACCATCCGCTACAACTACGCGGTTCGGACCGAGGCGCGTGACAGCAAGATCGGCAACGATGTCATCGCGGACGAAGGCGACTACAGCTTCAACAAGGGTGACGCGGTCGCGAAACGACTCGATCTGCTCACCGAACTCGACATCGTCTACAAGGACCGCTACGGCATGCGCGTCAGCGCGGCCGGCTGGTACGACGGAGCCTACGGCGAAAAGAGCAAGTCCAACCCGAACCTGCCGTTCCGCAGCATCCCGAGCTACGTCGGCAACGAATACAGCAACTACGTCCAGCGCTTCTACGCCGGTCCGTCCGGCGAGATGCTCGACGCGTTTGTGTTCGGCACTTTCGACCTCGGCGCGGTGCCGCTGTCGGTGAAAGCCGGCCAGCACACGATCTACTGGGGCGAGTCGCTCTTCCTCAACGGCAACCTCAACAGCATTGCCTACGCACAGAATCCGCTCGACCTGCAGAAGGGGTTCGCCACGCCAGGCACCGAAGCCAAGGAATTGTTCCGGCCGCTGAACCAGGTCTCGGCGACGGCGCAGGTGACCGACACGCTGTCGTTTGCCGGCCAGTACCTGCTCGATTGGCACGCCGACCGCTATCCCGAGGGCGGCACGTACCTCGGTCCGGTCGATTTCGCGTTCAACGGGCCGGAGCGCCAGTTCGTTTCCGCGGCGCTGGGCTTCGCGCAGCACGGCCCGCCGTCCAATGCCCCGGATCACGGCGATTGGGGCCTGGCCTCGCGCTGGAGCCCGCAGTGGCTCGACGGCACGCTGGGCTTCTACTACCGCAACTTCTCCGACAAGCTGCCACAGACCTTCATCACCAAGGTCGGACGCGACCAGCACTTCGCAGTACAACCTGATCTACGCCGACAATATCGAGCTGTGGGGCGTCAGCCTCGCCAAGAACATCGGTGGCATCAGCCTCGGCGCCGAAGCCTCGTACCGTCACAACACGCCGCTCAACAGCCAGGTACTGGGCATCGCGCCCGGACTGCCGGCGGAAGGCGACACCAAGGGTCCGCGCGGCGACACGTATCACGCGCTGGTCAACGTGCTGGGCGTGATCCCGCAGAACCCGCTGTTCGACACCGCGAGCTGGTCGGCGGAACTTACCTGGGCGAGCTGGGTCGAAGGTGACCAGCGGCCAGAACCTGTTCTTCGCCGAAGGCTTCGCGGCGTGCAAGGGCAAGGACGTGGGCGACGGCTGTACGACGAAGGACTACACTGGCCTGAGCCTGGCGTTCTCGCCGACCTGGTTCCATGTTTTCCCGGGCGTAGACCTGTTGGCCCCGATGACCTATTCGCGCGGCCTCAAGCGGCAATGCTCCGACAGTCTTCGGTGGCAACCAGGACAACGGCAACTACAGCGTCGGCATCGCCGCCGACATCCAGGCGAAATACCGCGTGGACCTGAAGTACATCGAGTACTTCGGCAAGTACAAGGACAACGGCACCGCAGTCACCTCGCAGAACGGCTTCACCACGCTGCTCTCCGATCGCGGCTTCGTGAGTCTCACTTTCAAGACCACATTCTGAGGAACACGATGATGCACACCTTCAACAAGCGACTGCTCTGCCTGCTCGTGCTGCCGCTGGCTCGCCAGCGTGCATGCTGCGGCAACTGCAGACGAAGCCAAGGCCCTCGGCACCAAGCTCACGCCGATCGGCGCGGAGATGGCTGGCAATGCCGACGGAACGATTCCTGCGTACTACGGGGGGCCTGACCACGCCGCCGGCGGACTTCAAAGCCGGCAGCGGGATCCGGCCGATCCGTTCGCGGGCGAAAAGCCGCGCGTCGTGATCGACGCGAAGAACATGAGCCAGTACGAAGGGCAACTGACCGAGGGCGCGAAGGCGCTGCTGACGAAGTACCCGACCTTCCACCTCGACGTTTATCCGACCCACCGCACGGTCGCGTTCCCGAAGTTCGTGACCGACAACACGCTCACGGCGGCGACCACGGCCAAGACCACGCAACGATGGCCGCTCGTTCCAGGGCGCGCACGCCGGCTTTCCGTTCCCGATTCCGAAGGACGGCTACGAGGCGATGTGGAACCATCTGGTCCGCTTCAACGGCGTGGCGTACGAGGCCAAGTATCGCAACCTCAGCGTCGACTCGAGCGGTCACGCCTCGCTGACCACCGAAGGCAACAGCGTCCAGGAATATCCGTACTGGGATCCTGCGCAGGCAGACTCGGACATCTACTGGCGCATCAAGCTGAGCTACACCGGCCCGGCGCGCCGCGCCGGCGAGGCGCTGCAGCTGTTCGATCCGCTCGACCTCGGCACAAAGGATCGTCGCGCGTGGATCTACCTGCCGGGCCAGCGTCGCGTGAAGGTCGCTCCCGACCTCGCGTTCGACACGCCGAATCCCGGCACCGCCGGCAGCACGACGTTCGACGATACGTTCATCTTCAACGGCTCGATGGACCGCTTCGACTTCAAGCTGGTCGGCAAGAAGGAAATGTACGTCCCGTACAACGACTACCGTGCGGTCTATCAGTCGACGCAGGATGCACTGGTCACGCCGAACCATCTGAATCCGGATCTCGTGCGCTGGGAACTGCATCGCGTGTGGGTGGTCGAGGCCACGCTGCGCGCGGGCAAGCGCCACGTGTACAGCAAGCGCACGTTCTATCTCGACGAGGACTCCTGGGCAGCGTTGGCGTCCGACGAGTACGACGGCCGTGGCCAGCTGTACCGTGCCGGTTTCGCCTACATGGCACCGAGCTACGACGTGCCAGCACCGTACACGGACATGTTCGGTCACTACGATCTCATCGCGCGCATCTACTCGCTGACCGGCTACACCGCCGAGACCGGCGGCCTGCACCAGACCAAGCCGCGCAGCGAGCGTGAGTGGTCACCGGACGCCCTGGCCGGCAGCGGAATCCGCTGACATCTGAGCGTGTGCGTGTAAAATTGCGGTCATGCAGCAGGCTTGCCAGCCTGCTCCTGGTGTTCGCAACGGCCACCCAAGCGGTGGCCGTTGCGGCTGCGGACACGGCCACCCTCGATGTTCTCGATGTGCCGGCAGCGCGCAGTCCGCTCGCGCCAGCGCTCGCTCTTGAACGGGCTGGCCCGCGCCGGTGATCGCGTCATCGCGGTCGGCCAGCGCGGTCACGTGCTGTACTCCGACGACGCCGGAGGCAACTGGCAGCAGGCCGACGTACCGGTGAGCTCGGATCTCGTCGCGGTTAGCTTTCCGACTCCGTCCATGGGTTGGGCCGTCGGACACGATGGCGTGATCCTGCACACGAATGATGCGGGCGTGACGTGGTCGCGCCAGCTCGACGGGCGCCGTGCCGGCGCCTTGTTGCTCACGGCCTATCCGGAAGACGCGGCGGCGAAAGATCCGAAGACGCGCAGCCGCACTGCACGAGCAGGCGCAGCACTTCGCGGAGCAGGGCGCAGAGAATCCTTTCCTCGACGTCTGGTTTGCAGACGAGCGCGACGGCTACGTCGTCGGCGCATTCGGCCTGATCCTGCACACTACCGACGCGGGCGCGACGTGGCAGCCCTGGCTGCACGCGGTCGACAATCCGGGCGGACTGCACCTGTACGCGATTCGCAATGCGGGTCGCGGATGTCTATATCGTCGGCGAGCAGGGTCTGGCGCTGCGGCTCGACCACGAGACCGCTCGGTTCGAGAAACTCGAACTGCCCTACAAGGGCACGCTGTTCGGCGTGATCGGCGATGCCCGCAGCGTCGTCGCGTTCGGTCTGCGCGGCACCGTGCTGCGCAGTACGGATCGCGGCGCATCGTGGCAGATGATAGCGACTGGCCTGCAGGTCGGCATGACTGGCGGAACGGTGGCTGCCGACGGACGCTTCGTCATCGTCAGCCAGGCCGGACATGTGCTCGCCAGCGACGACGCCGGCGCGACCTTCGCGCTGCAGCCGACGCAGCAACCGTTGCCGGCCGCTGCCGTCGTCGCTGCAAATGGCGGCACGCTGGTCGTCGCGGGCCCACGCGGCGTGCGCGCACTGTCGCCGGCACACTGAGGAATCGCAATGCACACCCCGGACACCGGCGCCGAGCATCCTGCGCTGGAAAACTTCGACATCAACTCCGGTTCGCGCCTGGAGCGCCTGGTATTCAATCACCGGCGCATGGTGATGATCGTGTGCCTCGTGCTCACCGTGCTGTTCGGCTACGCTGGCAGTGCTCAGGCTCACGCTGAACGCGAGCTTCGAGAAGATGATTCCGCGCGCGCACCCGTACATCCAGAACTACCTGCAGAACAAGGCCGACCTGCGTGGCCTGGGCAACGCACTGCGCGTCGTCGTCGAGAACAAGAAGGGCGACATCTACGACCCGGCCTACCTCGATACGCTGCGCAAGATCAACGATGAGCTGGTGCTGACACCGGGCGTCGACCGCGCCTGGGTGAAATCGTTGTGGACGCCCGCGGTGCGCTGGACCGAGGTCACCGAGGAGGGATTCCGCGGCGGCCCGGTGATGCCCGACAACTACGACGGCTCGCCCAAATCGACCGAACAGCTGCGCGGCAACATCGCGCGCTCGGGTATCGTCGGCAGCCTGGTGGGCAACGACTTCCGCTCGAGCATGCTCGTCGTGCCGTTGCTCGACACAGGATCCGACCACCGGGCAGCGTCTGGACTACCGCGTCCTGTCGCACAATATCGAAGCGATCCGCACGCGTTTCGAGGCGGACCCGCACTCGACGGTGAGCGTGCACGTGATCGGCTTCGCCAAGCTCGTCGGCGACCTGATCGACGGCCTCGTCCAGGTCGCGATGTACTTCCTGATCGCCGCGCTGATCGCCGCGCTGATCATCTTCGGCTACACGCGTTGCGTGCGCAGCACCGCGCTGGTCATCGCCTGTTCGCTGGTCGCCGTGGTGTGGCAGCTCGGCATCGTCGCCGCGCTGGGCTTCGAGCTCGATCCGTATTCGATCCTCGTGCCGTTCCTGGTGTTCGCGATCGGCGTGTCGCACGGCGCGCAGAAGATGAACGGCATCATGCAGGACATCGGCCGCGGCGCGCATCGCCTGGTGGCCGCGCGCTTCACGTTCCGGCGCCTGTTCCTTGCCGGTCTCACCGCGCTGCTGGCCGACGCGGTCGGCTTTGCGGTGCTGATGGTGATCGACATCCCGGTGATCAAGGACCTGGCGCTCACCGCCAGCGTCGGCGTGGCGGTGCTGATCCTCACCAACCTGATCCTGCTGCCGGTGCTGCTGTCGTACGTCGGCGTCAGCGCCGAGCGCTGCGCGTCGCAGCCTGCGCGCGGAAGGCGATGCGCCCGCGCGCGGCGTCGATCGCCTCTGGCCCTGGCTCGAACGCTTCGTCGAGCGCCGCCGCGCGCTGGGCGCAATCGCGGTCGCCGCCGTGCTGACGCTGGGCGGCCTCGTGGTCAGTCATCACCTGGAGATCGGCGACCGCGATCCGGGTGCGCCGGAGTTGCGCGCGGACTCGCGCTACAACCGCGACAACGCCTACATCACCGCGAGCTATTCGCTGTCGAGCGACCAGTTCGCCGTGATCGTCCGGACCAAAGCCGAGGGCTGCCTGAAGTACGACACCCTGGTCGAGGCCGACCGCCTCGCGTGGAAGCTGCAGCAGGTTCCCGGCGTGCAGACCACGGTGTCGCTCGCCAACGCGGTCCGCCAGATCACCGCCGGCACCTACGAGGGCAGCCCCAAGTGGCTGACCATCGCGCGCAACCAGGATGTGCTCAACTACGGCGCGCAGCAGGCCAGCGTGAACAACCCGGACCTGTTCAACACCGACTGCTCGGTGATGCCGGTGATCGCATACCTCGCCGACCATCGCGCCGATACGCTCGACCGCGTCGTCGCCGCCGCGGACAGCTTTGCCCGCGAACACACGACGGACGAGCGCCACTTCATGCTCGCCGCGGGCAGCGCAGGTGTCGAGGCGGCCACGAACATCGTGGTGCAGGAAGGCATGGCTGCAGATGCTGCTGCTGGTGTACGCGGCGGTCGCCGTGCTGTGCCTGATCACGTTCCGCAGCTGGCGCGCGGCGGTGGTGGCCATGGTGCCGCTGATCATCACTTCGATCCTGTGCGAGGCACTGATGGTGTGGCTCGGCATCGGCGTCAAGGTCGCGACGCTGCCGGTGGTCGCACTTGGCGTCGGCATCGGTGTCGACTACGCGCTGTACCTGCTCTCGGTGCAGCTCGCGCAGTTGCGCGCCGGCATGTCGCTGGCCGAGGCCTACGGGCGCACGTTGCGTTTCACCGGCAAGGTCGTGGTGCTCGTCGGCGTGACGCTCGCCGCCGGCGTCATCACCTGGGCGCTGTCGCCGATCAAGTTCCAGGCCGACATGGGCATCCTGCTCGCCTTCATGTTCCTGTGGAACATGGTCGGCGCGGTGGTGCTGATTCCGGCGTTGTCGCACGTTCTGCTGCGCTCCGGCGGCAGCAAGCCGGCCGACGCCGCTCGCGCCGGTAATTCGGGTCTAGAGCTTCGCGTGAGCTGACGTACATTTTGAGTCAGACTGCATCTTCTCGGAATAGTCGCGATCAAGCTTGGCAAGCTTGATCGTACGTGCTGAGACGCCCACTTCTTGTTCGATCCATGAGCTCGGTCAACGCGCTCCGTCGACCAGGCGATGCGCTCGACCGAGCGCGCAAACTCGATTGCGTGGGTGGTGAAATTCGACGTCGTGATGAAGACACCCTGCTCGCTCGTTGTCCTGCAAGCGCCAGTAGCCTGAATCTCTGGCCGACCAACGACATTTTGCCATCGCTTTGCTTGGACATAGACTTTTTCCAAGCCCAGTTTGTCCAGGGAAATGAAGCCGTCGATGCCGCCATCGCCGACGCCGCCAACGCGCTGCAATCCGGTGGTAGCCGCGTAACCCATGCGGTGCAGGAGGTCAAGAACGATCGATTCAAAAAACATGCGCGATACTGACGCCAGCGATCGAGATGTTCCGCTGCGACGGTGCTTCTAAGTTCCGTCAGGGCTTGCGCAAGGCGGTCATCTGGACTTGTCTATTGCCGCTGCAAGCCGAGCGGGCTGGAACACGTGTGGCGGATGTCAGAGCGCATCTCCTGGGGGAGTCGCAGACACGCGTCGATATAGCCGACAGCGAGCTACTCGACTTCCGCTGCAGACAACGGCATAGGATGGTCGCCTACGAACCTGCGCCCTTCTTCCGTGAGTCTGTCCAGGATCCACGCCGCGGACTCGCTACGGAGAGACCTGCGGCGCTTGAGGCGACCATGAGTGCCCGCCACCACGGTTGCTTGTATACGGGCGCCTCCCGCTCGGCAGCAGCTCTTGACGATCATCGCAAAGGGATGGCCAAGGCGTCTGTAACAGACTTCATGCACTTCGCGCGCCTCAGCGCCTGCCGGATTTGCAGCGAGGACACGGCAGGACAGCGGTTCCATCAGCTGCGCGGCGTCGTCTCGGCTCAGCTGAACCAGTGCATCAGCCCCAAGCACCAGCAGGGCGAGGAATACGGTCTCCAGGATCATCAGCACGACCGGCTTGATGCCGACCGTGGCCACCTCGCGCAACTGGGTCTTCATGCCGATCGCGGCCATCGCCGTCAGCAGGCACCAGCGCGATGCGTCGTTGCCGAACTCCTGCACCGGCACCGGCACCCAGCCGGTGCTGTTGATCAGCACGAGCAACGCGAACGCCAGGGCGAATCCGGGCAGCAGCGGCGGTCGCGGGCCGTCGGCACCACTTCGCCCTGGCCCGCGCGACGCGAAACCAGTACGGCGAACACGATCACCGGCAGCAGCATCGACACGCGCATCAGCTTGACGAGGGTCGCCGCGTCGCCGGTCTCGCGCGAGATGCTGTAACCCGCGCCGACTACCTGCGCCACGTCGTGGATCGTGCCGCCGAGGAAAATGCCTGCCTGTACCGGGTTGAGGCCCAGCGCGTGCACGATCATCGGATACGCGATCATCGCCATCGTCGACAGTGCGCTGACGCCGATCACGGTGAACAGCGTCGCGCGTTCCTTCAGCGGATGGCCGGGCAGCGCCGCAGCCAACGCGAGCGCGGCCGACGCGCCGCAGATCGCGGTCGCGCCGCCGGTCAGCAGGCCGAACAGGCCGCGGAAGCCGAACAGTCGCGCCGCCACCATCGACACCGCGATCGTCAGCGTCACCGAGACCACGACCAGCAGCAACGGCTGCCAGCCCATGGCCGCGACCTGGAAAACGGTGATGCGCAGCCCGAGCAACGCGACGCCGATGCGCAGGACACTGCGAGCGGCGAAGCCGATGCCGGCCGTGCAGCTGCCCTCCGCTACCGAGGAAGTTCATTGCCATGCCGAGCAGCAGCGCGAACAGCATCGGCGGCGCGCCGTAGTGCTGCGACAGGAAGGCGGCCGCCGCGGCGACGACGGCGCTGGCCAGCAGTCCAGGGAAAAACTCGCGCGCCACGCTCGCGCGCGGCGCCGATCCGGATCGCAATCATTTCTGCGTGCTCGCTGTGAATCTCAGGCTGACGGGAGCTCGTGGTCCTTGAAACGCTCGCGCAGCAGGTTCTTCTGGACCTTGCCGGTCGCGCCGAGCGGAATGCTGTCGATGAACACGATGTCGTCGGGTATCCACCACTTCGGGACCTTGCCTTCGTAGTGGCGCAGCAGCTGCTCGCGCGTGAGCTCGGCGCCCGGCGCCTTGACCACGACCAGCAGCGGACGCTCGTCCCACTTCGGGTGGCGTACGCCGATGCAGGCAGCCATCGCCACCGCCGGGTGCGCGAGCGCCACGCCCTCGAGCTCAATCGAGCCGATCCACTCGCCGCCGGACTTGATCAGGTCCTTGCAGCGGTCGGTGATCTGCATGAAGCCGTCGGGGTCGATCGTTGCCACGTCCCCGGTCGGAAACCAGCCGTCCAGCAGCGGCGCGGATCCGGGCGACTTGAAGTAGTCCGAGACAATCCACGGGCCACGCACCAGCAACTCGCCGGAAACCTTGCCGTCCTGCGGCAGTTCGTTGCCGCTGTCGTCGATGATCTTCATGTCGACGCCGAACACTGCGCGGCCCTGCTTGGCCTGCACGTGCAGCGCGCTGCTCGGGTGCGAGCGCCAGCTGCGCGGGCTTGAGCGAGCACACGGTCCCGAGCGGGCTGGTCTCCGTCATGCCCCACGCGTGCAGGACCTGCACGTCGTAGCGCTCCTGGAACGCACGCATCATCGCCGGCGGGCAGGCGGAGCCGCCGATCACCGTGCGCCGCAGCGTGCGAAAGCTCAGACCATTGGCCTCGACGTGGGCGAGCAGACCTTTCCACACCGTCGGCACGCCGGCCGAGAGCGTGACCGATTCGTCTTCGAACAGCTCGTGCAGCGACCTGCCGTCGAGCCACGGTCCCGGGAACACGAGCTTCGCGCCAACCATGCACGCGACATACGGCAGGCCCCACGCGTTCACATGGAACATCGGTACGACAGGCAGGATCGTGTCGCGCGCCGAGCAGGCGAACGCGTCGGGCAGCGCTGCCGCAAACGCATGCAGCAGTGTCGAGCGGTGGCTGTACAGCACGCCCTTCGGATTGCCGGTCGTGCCGGACGTGTAGCACAGCGTCGCGGCCGAGTTCTCGTCGAGCGCCGGCCACTCGAACTGCGCCGGCTGCGATTCGATCAGGTCCTCGTAGCACAGCAGGCCCGGAATCGTCGTCGACGCCGGCATGTGTTTGCGATCGGTCATCGCGACGAAGTGCCGCACCGTGCCGACCCGCTGCGCGATCGCCTCGACCAGTGGCAGGAATGTGAGGTCGAAGAACAGCACGCGGTCTTCCGCGTGGTCGGCGATACCCACGACCTGGTCGGGGTGCAGGCGCGGATTCAGCGTGTGCAGCACGCGGCCGGAACCGGCAGCGGCGTAGTAGAGCTCCATGTGCCGGTAGCCGTTCCAGGCCAGCGTCGCGACGCGCTCGCCGGACTCGAGCCCGAGCGCCGTCGAGCGCGTTCGCGAGTTGCCGCGCACGCTGACCGAGCTCACGGAAGGTGTAGCGATGCAGGTCGCCTTCGACGCGGCGCGACACGATCTCCTGCGCGCCGTGATGCCGCTCGGCATGGCGCAGCAGCATCGAAACCAGCAGCGGCTGCTGCATCATCCCGCCGATCATCGGGAGTCTCCGACCGCCGCGCCGAGCGGCGGCCGCGGCCGTCGATCCGGATTCGACGCGCACTGCGCCGAACCGCTGCATGTCGCTCTCGTAGCTGCGCGCTGCACCGACGAACAGCAGCGCCGACACGACACCCAGTGCCGAGATCGCAGTCAGGGCCGACTCGAGGCCGAACGCATCGGACAGCGCGCCCGCGAGGAACGGGCCGATCGCCAGGCCGAACAGGTTCTGGAACAGCGACAGCACCGCGGCGCCGGTCGCGCGCACGCCCGGGTGCGCGACATCGATCACGACAGCCGACGCCGGTCCCACGCTGCAGGTCATCAGGAACCCGCCCAGCGCGATCAACGCGAACTGCGTCTGCGGCGCGAGCGCGATGCCCGCCGCGTGCGCGCCGAACGTGGGCAACAGCACCAGCGTCGTCGCGACGCAAATCACCGCGACCGCGTGCAGCTTCATGCGCGCGCGGACTGCGCCGCAACGGTCGGCGACGGCGCCCCACACGATCGTGCCCGCCGCGCCGCACAGCACCACGAGCGCGGCCTTGATCGCGGCCTGGTCGGGCGCAATGCCGTGGACGCGGTTGAGATAGCTCGGCAGCCACGCCCACACCGCGGAGACGACGATGAGCTGCACGGCCGCGCCGGCGCACACCCACAACAGGGTGCGCGTGCGCGCCAGCACGCCGATGATGTGCGTCAGTGCGTTGCCCGGCGAGCGCGTCGCGCGCGTGAGCTGCGGCGTGAGGTCAACCGTGCGGTAGTCGCGCACGCCGAGGTACAACAGCGCCAGCAGCAGGCCGGGAATACCGACCACGCCGAACGCGGCTTTCCAGCCCCAGCGCGCGGCGATCACGCCGCCGAGCAGCACGCCGAGCACCGAACCGACCGAAGCCGCGGCGAAGAACGCGGACAGCAACGCCGAGCGCAGGCGCAGCGGAAACACGCTGGCGATCAGCGCCGCGCCGACCGAGCCGTAGCCCGCTTCGCCCAGCCCGACCACGGCGCGCGCGGCGAACAACGGACCGTAGCTGCGCGTGAACATGCACGAGATCGTCGCCAGGCTCCATGCCGCCGCCATCGCCACGATGCTCTTCACGCGGCTGTAGCGGTCGGCGAGCAAGCGCCACCGGCAGGCCGCCCAGCGCCACGGTGACCGACACCACCGAGACCAGCAATCCGAGCTGCTTGTCCGACAGCGCCCACTCGGCCTTGAGGTAAGGGAACAGCGAGACGATGACCTGGCGGTCGATGTAGTCGAACAGCATCAGGCCCATCGTCATCGCGAACGCGAACCACGCTGCCCTGCGGCCGATGATGTATTCGTCGCGCGCGTCAGCCGGCGCGGCGGTCGTGTCCAGATTCATCGGGTCGTACCTCGCGAACGGCAGCCGCTCATGGCACCAGCACCGTGGCGCCGACCGTCTGACGCGACTCCAGCGCGCGATGCGCTTCGGCGGCATCGGCCAGCGCGAAAATCTGCCGCGGCTCGCTCGTGATCTTGCCGGCCAGCACCAGGTCGAACAGCTCGGCGGCCATCGCCAGCATCTGCGAGCGCGGCATCACGTAGTGGATCATCGCCGGCCGCGTTACCCACAGCGACCCCTTGACCGCGAGCGTCATGGTGTCGATGACCACCGGCCCCGAGGTCGTGCCGTTGCTGACCAGGGTGCCGCGCGGCTGCAGGCTGCTGAGCGACGCGTCGAGCGTGTCCTTGCCGACCGAGTCGTACACGACCGGCACGCCCTTGCCGCCGGTGATCTCGCGCACGCGCTCGGCGATGTTCTCGCGCGTCGTCACGATCGTGTGCGTGCAGCCGTTCTCGCGCGCGATCGCGGCCTTCTCGTCCGAGCTGACCGTGCCGATCATCGTCACGCCGAGCGCGCGCGCCCACTGGCAGGCGATCAGGCCGACGCCGCCGGCGGCAGCGTGATACAGGATCGTCTCGCCGCCGGACAGCGGATAGACCTGGCGGAACAGGTACTGCGCAGTCATGCCCTTCATCATGATCGTCGCGGCGGTGCGGTCCGCGATGCCCGCGGGCAGCGGAATCAGCACGTCGGCCGGCATCACGCGGACGTCCGAATACGCGCCTTGCGGTCCGAGCAGATAACCGACGCGATCGCCGACGCGGATGTCGGTGACGTCAGGGCCCACGGCCTCGACCACACCGACCGCATCGGAACCCAGGCCATTGGGCAGCGGCAGCGGGTAGCGGCCGGTGCGGAAGTACACGTCAATGAAGTTGACCGCGATGCAGGTGTGACGGACACGCGCCTGACCGGGACCGGGGTCGCCGACTTCGACGGTCTGCAGCGTGAGCACTTCGGGTCCGCCGGTGCGGTCGAATCGAATGGCCTTGGACATGATGTTTCTCTTCTTCAACAAAGGAGACGGCGCGCCTGGAGCGCGCCGGGGTCAATCAGCAGGTGGTTGCGCGTTGAGCCGCGGCGGGTCAACGCTTGCTCGGCGCGCGGACGCAGGGCCGCCAGCTCGGCGATGTAGGTTTCGGCCTGCGGCCAGGCGCCGAAACCCGACGCGGGGTTGAGGTGCCCGACTTGACCGAGGTCGTCGAAGCGGCTGCCCCACGCGCGCGCCAGTTCGGCCACGCGCTCGATGCGTCCCAGAGGATCGTTGCGGCTGGCGGCGACGATGCTCGGGAAACGGCAGCGGCTTGCGCGGAACGGGCAGCCAGCCGCCGGCACGCAGCGCGTCGATGGTCGGATAGCCGTCCGGCATCGGCTGCTCGAAATCCGGCGGCGTCGCCAGCAGCGCGCCGACGGATCGGCCGTTCGTGCGTGCGGGCCCAATGCGCGAACATGATCACGCCGCCACTGTGCGCGACCACGATCGGCGGCTCGGATATTTCGGCCAGCGCGCGATCGATCGCTTCGACGCGACGCGCACAGTCGAGGTCCTCGCGGCCCATCGGCGGCACGGTGCACACCGCGCGGCCGCGCGCCTCGAGCTCGCGCCCGAGCAGCGTCTGCCAGTGCGCGTCGACATGGTCGCGCAGGCCGGGCACGATGAGGACGACGGGCTGGCTCATGCTCAGGCCGCGGCCTTGCGCAGGTAGCCCTGTTGGCCGCCCTTCGGGATTGGGCGCGAAGCCGTTGGCTGCCAGGGTTTCCTCGACGGTGTCGTAGAACACGCCGATCTTGAGGATCTCGCGCGCTTCCTTGCCGTTGGCGATCTCGCGGCCGAATTCGCGCGAGATGCGCACGAGCTGCTCGATCTGCTGCACCGTCGTCATCTTGCCGGTGCGCGTCTGGTTCCAGAGGTTGTCCTCGATGCCGCAACGCACGTGCAGGCCCATCGCGATGCCCATCATGTTGATCGGCAGCGTGTTGAGCATGCTGCTCTCGACCGTCAGCATCGCGCCATCGGGAATGGCGCGCAGGAAGTTGGCCAGGTTGTAGATGTTCGGCGCGTCCATGCCGCCGCCGATCGCGACCCAGTTGCAGACCAGCGGGCCCTTGTAGATGCCGCGGCGGATCAGGCGCTCGACGGTCTCGTAGCTGTTGATGTTGTAGAACTGGAACGCGCTCTGGATGCCGGCCTTCGTGAGACGCTGCACATGCTCCTCGAAGAAGCTCGGCGTCGAGGGCACGATCATGTTCGAATAGGCGCGGAAGCCATCGGGCTCGGCCAGCGACGTGCCGGCGATGTCCTTGACGTCCATCTGCTCGATGACGTTCATCTGCGAGGTGTTGACGGTCACCGTCACCTGGTCCGGCTTCGGGTCGAGCTCGGCCAGCATGTGGCGCGTGTCGTCGGACAGCCACTTGGCGGCCGCGCCATCGGTCTCCGGCGCGAACGAAATCGAGCCGCCGACCTGGATGACCATCTCGGGCACGGCTTTGCGCACGCCGGCGATCAGCTCGTTGAACATCGACAGGCGCTTGCTGCCCTTGCCGTCGAGTTCACGCACGTGCAGGTGCAGCACCGCGGCACCGGCGTTGTAGCAGTCGACCGCCTTCTGGATCTGCGCCTCCATCGTCACCGGAATGTCTTCCGGGAAGTCCGACGGAATCCATTCCGGACCATAAGGGGCAGCGGTGATGACGAGCTTTTCCTGGTTCTCGGGGAACAGGGATCCATCGAGGAAGTTCATGGGGTGTCCTTGGAATGATGAGGCGGAAGTTGAACGGATGCGGGTGTCAGACAGGCGTGTCGCCGATGATCCCGGCGCGTTCCATCTTGCGATGGCAGGGCGGGTAGTCCATGACGGCGTAGTGCTGCGTCGAGCGGTTGTCCCAGAACGCCACGCTGTTCGGGCGCCAGCGGAAGCGCACCTGGCAGTTCGGGGATCTGCGCCTGGCTCATCAGGTAGGCGAGCAGTTGCGAGGCGCCGGGCGCATAGTCCTGGCCGACACGCACGTTGGCCGGCGTGTGGAAGTTGGTGAAGTGGGTCGCGAACGCGTTGACGAACAGCACCTTCTCGCCGGTTTCCGGGTGCGTGCGCACGACCGGGTGCTCGGCGTCGGGGAACTGCGCCTTCAGCGCGAGGCGCTTTTCAATCGGCATCGCGGCGCCGAACGTCGCCTCGATGCTGTGGCGCGCGCGCAGGCCCGCGATCTGTTCCTTGACGTGCGCCGGCAGGCGCGCATACGCCTCGACCATGTTGACCCACATCGTGTCGCCGCCGACGGGTGGGCACTCCACGCAGCGCAGCACGCTGCCGAAGGGCGGCTTCTCGCGCCAGGTGGCGTCGGTGTGCCACGCGTTCTCGTAACGGTCGCGGCGGCTTTTCGGGCGACTTGTAGATGCGCACGAGACCGGGATTGATCGGGGTCGCTGCCGACCACCGGGTGGTCCTCGAGCGCACCGAAGTGGCGTGCGAAGGCGACGTGCTCGGCGCGCGTGATATCCTGATCGCGGAAGAACAGCACGCGATGCTTGAGCAGCAGGGCGCGGATCTCGGCCACGAGCGCAGGGTCGCGCGACGCGGCGCCGAGGCTCACGTTCGACAGCTCGGCACCGATCGTGCAGGTCAGCGGTTCGACCTTGATGCTGGATTTGAGCGAGCCCGCGGCAACCACGGCGGGTGCACCGGTGCCGGAAGGCGCGTCGCTAGGGTTGTCATGGTCGGTTCCTCGGGATCATACGCGCGCTAGTCTAGGCCCCGGCGCCTTCGCATTTGCCCCCCCTTCCCGGAGGGGGACGCAGCCCCTCAGGTGCCGGGTTCGAGCAGGCCCAGAAGGTGCGCGCGGCGAACGACCTGCTTGCGGCTGCTCGCCGCGAGCTTGCCGAACACATTCTTCAGGTGCCACTTGATCGTCTCCTCGCCGATCTGCATCGCCATCGCGATCTCCTTGTTGGACAGGTTGCGCGCGAGCAGCTCCAGAACCCGGCGCTCCTTCGGCGTCAACGCCATGCTCGGGTTCATCCGCGGCGTGGATGCTTCGCGCGGCGAGGACGCCCGCGCCGGTTGCGGCCACGCATCTCCCGCGTGCCCGTCGCCCGGCACGGCCTGCGCGGCCACGCGTGCGGCCCATTCGCCCAGCAGCGGGTGCGCGTCCGCGAACGGCCGCGACGAGGCCCAGCGCTGCCGCGAGGTCCATCGCTTCGCGCAGCAGCGATTCCGCGTCGTGGCCGTCGCGATCGAGCGCAAACGCCCGCAGGCCCATGACTTCGATCCGCACCCGGCCAAGGCCCATGGCCTCCGCCAGTTCGCTGGCGCGCGCCAGCGGCTCCAGCGCGCCGGACCAGTCCTGCGCAGCGATCGCCGCGCTGGCAGCGGACATTTGCCGGAACAGCTCGACGTTGCGCCGCCACAGCCGGCCCTGCGGGACATCGTCGCGCGCGCGGATCGCGTCGATGCGCTCGCACAGGTTGCGGCAGGTTTCGGCGCGGAAGCGCCGTGCGTGCAGGCGCACCTGTTCGGCCAGGCTCGCGATCGCCAGCCGCGGCAGGTTGCGCGCTTCGCCCGCCGCGCGCAGCCCTTCCAGCAGTTCGAGCGCGCGATGCTCGGCGCCTTCGGCGGCAGCGATGCGGGCCGCCGTGCGATAGCCCAGGTACACGGCATCCGGCAGCCCCGTGCGTTCGAGCACGTCGAGCCGGTTGGCGAGCAGCGCGATTGCGTCCTGCGGGCGGTCCTGCTCCCAGACCGCCGCAGCGAGCAGCGCCGCCAGCATGCAGACCAGTGGATCGCGGCGACCGAGGTCGCCCTCGGCTGCGGCGAGTGCGGGACGCAGCAGGCTCTCGGTCAACCGCACCTGGCCTTCCCACAGGTAGCTGAGCGCAGTGACGAAGTCGCCCCAGCGCGCCAGATGCACGAAGCTGCCGCCGAAATCTCCGCGCGGCGCCTGCTGCTGGCAGCGCCGCGCGCCGGCCGGATCGCCTTCGAACAGGGCGCGGAACGCGCGCCGGTTCGCGTGTACGTGGAGCAGCAGCGGATCGGTCAGCGGCGGCGATTCCGCCCACGGGTCGTGCAGCTCGGCGAAGCGATCGGGATCGTCCGCGAGCCCGGCGCCGCCGCTCAGGATCAGTGCGCACTCGCAGCGCAGCGAAGCGTCGTCGCCGGCGTGGGCGAGGATCCGGCCCACGAATTCCTCGGCTTCGCGATGCCGGCCGCTCACCGCGAGCGCCCAGGCCGCGGCGAGGAGCAGCCGCGGACGCCGGTCGAGCTCCGCGGCGGGCAGTTGCGCGAGCCAGTCGAGCACCCTGGCGACATGGCCATGGCGCATCATGCCTTCGTACAGGCCGCGCTCGGCCAGATCGTAGGCGATATCGCGCTGGCCGGCGGCGAGCGCGTGGCGTGCGGCTTCGTCGAGCAAGCCCGCGGCGAGCCAGCCATGCCGACGCGCGAGCGTGCAGCGTGATGCGCTCGTCGGCGCCGGACGCGGAGGCGCGCGCGCGCAGGACGTCGCGCGCGAGTGAGTGCATGCGCAACCACTCGCTGTCCTCACTGGCGGCGAGGATCGGCGTCTCGCGCGCGAGTCGCGCGAGCCGGTCGGCGGCGTCGTCCGATCCGGTGAGCGCGTCGCAAAGGTCCGGGTGCAGGTTGTCGAGGAGCGCGATGCGCGCGAGGAATGCTGCGTCGTCAGGGCGCAGGTTCGCGACCAGCAGGTCGAAGAACCGGTCATGGACCTCGCCCACGCCTGCCGCCATCGCGTTGATCAGCGCGGCCGGGTCGGCGCCACGTGCGACGGCCGACAGCGTGAGTTGAAGGCCGAGCGGCCAGCCCTCGGTCTTCTCGTGCAGGCGCGCCGCGATGTCCGCGTCGATGCGCTGCCCGAGGCGCTGGCGCGCGAGCGCGAGCGTCTCTTCCAGTCGTGAAGCGCAGCGTCTCGGTGCCGACGAGCGCGCACTGGCCGTAGGCGGTCAGGTCGGCGACGCCCAGGTCGCACTCCGGGCGCGATGCGACCACGATGCGCAGGTTTGGCGGCGCGTTGTGCATCACGTACGTCAGCGTCTCACGCGACGCGCTTGGCAGCCGGTCCGCGTCCTCGACGATGAGGACGACGTCCATTGCCGACAGCGCCACTTCAGCGAGCCACACGGTGATGCCTTCGAGCGCGGGCGCGGGCGAGCCCTCGAGCATCGTATGTCCGAATGTCTGGCGGCCGGAACCGACGCGAACCGCAAGCGCGAGCCCCTGCACGAAGCGCTCGGGATTGTCGTCGGCCTGCGACGACAGCCAGCCCACGACGGCTCCTCGCGACAGATGTTCGATCCGCCACTGGGCGAGCAGTGAAGTCTTGCCAAATCCAGCCGCAGCCTGCACCACGATCGCCCAGCAGCCGCGGAACTGTGGGCTCTCCGAATGCAGACGCTGCCGCGCCAGCAGATCCCGGGGCGCGCGCGGCGGCGTGACTCTCAGGACCAGGGCCGGCTCGGCGACAGCGGCGCGCGGCGCAGCGGTGGCGACCAAGCGGAGACTCCGTTCGTGGGTCCAGTGTGAGGCTGCGAAGCATAGTGCAAATCGAGAGCTGGCTCCAGAAATCCGGTACCGCAACCCCGGGGAAATCTCGTGGGACGTGACGATGCGCCACATTCCACGGCGCGGTCGGCGACAAGCCAGAATTTCGGTCCGGATTCCACGCGTGCGAGGACAACTGCGGCTCAGGGCGATTGTGTTCGCACTGCTGACGACGAAGAGATTTTGACGCAGCCGATGGCTGCTATGGCAACGCTTCTGGACGACTCAGTGCTTGAGGTCGATGTCCCGAACAAGCAGCATGCGTTTCCGGAACGGTACGGAGTCTCAAATTCGCACGAGCGCCAACGACAGGCATGAAAAACCCCGCATGAGGAGCGGGATTCGGAGATTCTTTTTTTTGGAACCAGCCCGGATTTATGCGGACTATGTGATGGTGCCCAGGAGAGGACTCGAACCTCCACGGTTTTACCCGCTAGTACCTGAAACTAGTGCGTCTACCAATTCCGCCACCTGGGCAGGGAGCGCCTGCGCCAGGGCGCAGGGCCGCGCAAGATAGCGCCGCGGCACGATGCTGTCAATGTCGGCCTATAATGCCGCATGGTCCGGCCCGCCCGAAAGGGATCTGGCGGACGTTTGAATGGAATTCGAATTGAAAAAGAAAACCTCGGGCGCGGTGCGCGCGGACGCGCGGGAAAGAAACTGCCGGGCTGGCTGCCCGACGTGGCCAACGCTCCTGCCGGCAGGAAACAAGGCGGGGCCGGGCCGCAGCGACCCGAATCGCAGGGCGCGGCAAGGCCCCAGACCGAAGCATCCCGACAAGCACGCGGGCAAGCCCGGCCCGGGGCCGAGGCATCGCCCCGATAACCGTGGTGCCGGCAAGCCCGGACCAGCGGGCGGCGTGCCGAAAGGCAAACCCGCGCGCCACGATCCGCACGGCGATCGCGAGGCGCAGCGTTACGAAAACCCGATTCCAAGTCGCGAGGCGATCCTCGCGTTTCTCTCCGAGCAGGGCCAGCCGATGTCGATCGAGACGTTGGCGGAGGGTCTGCACCTGGCGTCGCAGCGCGATGTCGACGCGCTCGGCAAACGCCTCGGGGCGATGCTGCGCGACGGCCAGCTGCTGCAGAATCGGCGTGGTGCGTGGTGCATCGCGCAGAAGCTCGACCTGATCCCGGGCACGATCATCGCGAACGCGGAAGGCTTCGGCTTCCTGCGCGCGGATGCGGGCGGCGACGACATCTACATCTCGCCGGTGGAAATGCGCAAGGTGCTGCACGGCGACCGCGTGCTCGCAAGCGTCGTCGGCGTCGATCGGCGCGGGCGCAAGCAGGCCGCGATCGCCGAAGTGCTCGAACGGCGCACCGAGCGTCTCGTCGGGCGCGTCGTCATCCAGAACGGTGTGGTCGTCGTCGCGCCGGACGATCGGCGCCTGCATCAGGACGTACTGATTACGCCGGGCAAGGAACGCGGCGCGCGTTCGGGACAGATCGTCGTCGCCGAGATCACGCAACCGCCGACCTCGCAGCGCGGACCGATCGGCGAAGTGGTCAGCGTGCTCGGCGAGCGTCTCACGCCGTCGATCATCGTCGAGATGGCGATCGCGGGACACGGCCTGCCGCACGACTGGCCGGCCGAGACGCTGCACGAAGCCGAACAGGTCGAGCCGCAGGTGACGAAGGCCGAAATCGAGGGTCGTCTCGACCTGCGCAAGCTGCCGCTCGTCACGATCGACGGCGAGGACGCGCGCGACTTCGACGACGCCGTGTACGCCGAAGCGGTGCAGGGCGGCTTCCGCCTCGTCGTCGCGATTGCCGACGTGTCGCACTACGTGCGGCCGGGTACGGCGCTCGACGACGAAGCGGTCAAGCGTTCGACCTCGGTGTACTTCCCTGGTTTCGTCGTGCCGATGCTGCCCGAGACGCTGTCGAACGGCATCTGCTCGCTCAACCCGAAGGTCGAGCGTCTGTGCATGGCCTGCGAGATGCACGTCGGCTACGACGGCGAGGTGACGCGCGCCAAATTCCATACGGCCGTGATGCGCTCGCATGCGCGCCTGACCTACACGCGCGTCTGGCAGGTACTCGGCGAGAACAACGCCGATGCGCGCGCCGAGCTTGCCGACGTGCTGCCGCAGCTCGAGACCCTGCATCAGCTCTATCAGATCCTCGCGAAGGCGCGTGCGCGCCGCGGCGCCATCGATTTCGAGAGCCGCGAGGTGAAGTTCCGTCTCGCCGCGTCGGGCGAGGTCGAGCAGCTCGGCGCCGAGCCGCGCAACGACGCGCACAAGCTGATCGAGGAGTGCATGATCGCGGCCAACGTCGAGGCGGCGAAGTTCCTCGACAAGGCGAAGATTCCCGCGCTCTACCGCGTCCACGCGCCGCCGCCGCAGTCGAAGTACGAAGACCTGCAGGAATTCCTGCTCGAATTCGGCCTGCGCATGCCGCCGCAAGCCGACGTGCGCCCCGGCGACTTCTCGGCGATGCTGAAGAAGATCCGCGAGCGCCCGGATGCGAGCCTGATCCAGTCGGTGTTGCTGCGATCGCAGTCTCTTGCGGTCTACAGCCCGCAGGATTCGGGGCATTTCGGCCTCGCGCTCGATCACTATGCGCATTTCACTTCGCCGATCCGGCGCTATCCCGACCTCCTCGTGCATCGCGCGATCCGCTACGCGCTGACGCGCGGCAAGCCCTCCGACTACACGTACAGCGCGAGCGAGATGACGTCGATGGCGACGCATTGCTCGCACAACGAACGCCGCGCCGACGAAGCCGAGCGCGACGTCGACGAACGCTACAAGTGCGCGTGGATGGAAAAGCACGTCGGCAGCGAGTTTGACGGCATCGTCTCGGGCGTGACGTCGTTCGGCCTGTTCGTCGAGCTGAAGGAGTCGCAGGTGAGCGGGCTCGTCCACATCACGCAGCTGCCGAACGACTACTATCACTTCGATCCCGTGCGGCACCTGCTCAGCGGCGAACGCCGCGGCGTGCAGTTCCGCCTCGGTGACGAAGTGCGCGTGCAGGTGCTGCGCGCGAGCATGGAGGACCGCAAGATCGATTTCCGCCTCGTGCAGGACCCGAACGCCGTGATTCCGCATCCGTCGGCGGCGAACGAACAGACACCGCCTCGCAAGCAGGGCAAGGCGACGCAGTCGCAGGGGAAGAAGCGCAGATGAGCAGCGGCGAACTCCTGTTCGGCATCCATTCGATCGACGCGGCGCTGACGCACGATCCGAAGAACATCCTCGAGCTGTATTTCGAGACGAACAGCGACAACCCGCGCGTGCGTGAGCTTTCCGAGCGTGCCCGCGAACTCGGCCTGAAGCCGCATTCGCGCGATCGCGCCGCGCTCGATCGCATGACCGGCGGCGCGCGCCATCAGGGCGCCGTGGCGCGCTATAAGGCGCCGCCGCCACGCACCGAGAGCGATCTCTACGAACTCGTCGAAAAGGCGGAAAAGGACACTTTGCTGCTGGTTCTCGACGGCGTGACCGATCCGCACAATCTCGGCGCCTGCCTGCGCAGCGCCGAGGCCGCCGGCGTCACGGCGGTCATCGTGCCGAAGGACAAGGCTGCGGGCATCACGCCGACCGTGCGACGCGCCTCGTCGGGCGCGGCCGATCGCGTCGCGTTCTTCGCGGTGACCAATCTCGCGCGTACGCTGAAGGCGCTGAAGGACAAGGGCGTCTGGCTCGTCGGCCTCGCGGGCGATGCGAAGCAGGATTTCTACACGCTCGACCTCAAGGGACCGCTCGGCATCGTGATGGGCAGCGAAGGCGAGGGCATGCGCCGGTTGACCGCGGAGTCCTGCGATTTCCTCGCGCAGATTCCGATGCGCGGCGATGTCGAGAGTCTCAACGTCTCGGTCGCGACCGGCGTGACGCTGTTCGAGGCGTTGCGGCAACGGCGGAAATAGCCGCGCCTAGGACGACACAAATTCGTTCAAATACGTCACAACCAACGTTTCGCACAGACATGCCGGAGTGATTCATGCGAAGCAAGAATTTGCGGGTCATCTACACGGGCATCGCCCTTCTCGTTGCTGCGGTGGTGTTCTTCCTCTACATGAACGGCATCGCGGCCAAGTCGAACGATCCCAAGGCGCTCATGGAGATCGTCGGACAGGTGTCGGGCGTCGTCGCTGGCATCAGCATCGCGATGATCGTATTCGGATTGATCGGCAAGAAACCCGCCTGACGATCGCGGATCGGGCCGCACAGAAGGAGACGGCGAGATGCATTGGCACGATTGGGTGGGACTCGCAGGCGTCGCAGTTGTCCTCTGCGCCTATTTCCTGCTGCAGGCCGGCAAGCTGCATGGCACGGGCCTGATCTACCAGCTCATGAACGCGATAGGCGCCGCTGCCGTCGTGCTGTCGCTGTGCTTCGACTTCAACCTGTCGGCGTTCGTCGTCGAGACGGCCTGGGTCGCGATCAGTGCCTACGGCATCTGGCGTGGATACAAGAAGCGGGAGTGGGAATAGTCGTCCACCTGACGTCCGCTTGCTTGCCAGCAGACGCGAAAGATAGACCAGACCACAGTCGCTGAGACAACCGCTGCGATTTCCGCGTCCCGCGATCGTCATTCCCGCTTTCGCGGGAATGACGGCAAACCGGCGAGCTACTCCTCGTCGGTTCCTTCGTTGATGCCTTCGAACAGGAACGTCGAGAGATAACGCTCGCCCGTGTCGGGCAGCATCGCGAGGATGACGTCGCCTTTCTTCGCCTTCTTCGCGATATCGAGCGCGGCTGCGAACGTGCCGCCGGAGGAGATGCCGCAGAAGATGCCTTCCTTCTGCGCGAGCGCGCGCGCGGTGTCGCGCGCGACGACTTCGTCGACGGGCACGATCTCGTGCGCGACGTTCTTGTTGAGCACGGCCGGGACGAAGTCCGGCGTCCAGCCCTGGATCTTGTGCGGCTTCCACTCCTGTGCCGGAGAGCGAGCTGCGCGACGGAGGGCTCGGCGAGCGACGATCTTCGTGTCCGGTCGCGCAGGCGGATGATCTCGCCCGCGCCGGTCAGCGTGCCGCCGGTGCCCCAGCCCGTGACGTACTAGTCGAGGCGCTTGCCGGCGAAGTCCTGCACGATCTCGGGTCCGGTCGTGCTGCGGTGGTAGGCGGGGTTCGCCTCGTTCTCGAACTGGCGCGCGAGAAACGCGCCATGCTTCTCGGCGTATTCCTCGGCGCGCTTGACCATGCCCGTACCGCGCTCGGCGGCCGGTGTCAGGATCACCTTCGCGCCGAGCGCGCGCATCAGCTTGCGCCGCTCGACCGAGAAGGTCTCCGCCATGAACGCGACGAACGGGTAACCCTTGGCCGCGCAGACCATCGCGAGTGCGATGCCGGTGTTGCCCGACGTCGCCTCGACGACGGTCTGGCCGGGCTTCAGCGTGCCCTCGGCGCTCCGCCATCGAGGATGATCGCGATCGCGAGACGATCCTTGACGCTCGACATGCGGATTGAACGCCTCGACCTTGACGTACATCTCCACGCCCGCGGGCGCGATGCGATTGATGCGCACGACCGGCGTGCGGCCGATCGTTTCGAGAATGGACTGATAGATCATGGCGTCCTCGCTGCAAGGATTGAAAGGATGCGCGCACCGGAGCGACGCGCGGGCTCCGTAGCTTATTCCTCACGCTTCTAAGCGGCAAATAACCGCCTGTGATGCGGCGGCATCCGCGTGGGCATAAGCGCAGCGCCGCCAACACCGCATTCCGAACAAGACGGCTTCGTCGGCAGCGTCAGCCGCCCGCACCGAACGTATTGAGGATGAAGGCGTAGACATCCGCGACCTCGTCGATCTGCATCGACGTCGGCTTGCCCTGGCCGTGTCCGGCGCGCGTCTCGATGCGGATCAGCACGGGCCGGCCCTGCGGATCGGCCGCCTGCATCGCTGCGGCGAACTTGAAGCTGTGCGCCGGAACCACGCGGTCGTCGTGGTCGCCGGTGATGATCAGCGTCGCCGGATAGTTCGTTCCCGGCTTGAGGTTGTGCACGGGCGAATAGGCGTAGAGCGCCTTGAACTCGTCGGCATTGTCGACCGAGCCGTAGTCCGACTCCCAGGCCCAGCCGATCGTGAAGTTGTGGAAGCGCAGCATGTCGAGCACGCCGACCTGCGGGATCGCCGCGCCGAAGAGGTCGGGCCGCTGCAACTCGACGGCTGCGACGAGCAGGCCGCCGTTCGAGCCGCCGCGAATCGCCAGTTTCGCGGGCGAAGTGTACTTTTCCTTGATGAGATATTCGGCCGCCGCGATGAAGTCGTCGAACACGTTCTGCTTGTGCGTCTTGATGCCCGCCTCGTGCCAGTCGCGTCCGTATTCGCCGCCGCCGCGCAGGTTCGCGACCGCGTAGACGCCGCCGTGATCGAGCCATGCGGCGACCGCGGGCGAGAACGCCGGCTGCAGCGGGATGTTGAAGCCGCCGTAGCCGTAGAGGATCGTCGGGTTCGCGCCGTCGAGCGCGACGCCTTTCTTCGCGGTGACGAACACGGGAATGCGCGTGCCGTCGCGGCTCGTCGCGAAAACCTGTCTCGTTTCGAATGGGCTGCCGTCGAACGCGGTCTTCGGCGTGCGCCAGGCCTCGCCGTGCTGCAGGCTCAGGTCGTAGCGGTAGACGCTCGGCGGCGTCGTATAGCTCGAGAACGTATAGAACGTGTCGGTATCGCCGCGTGTGCCCGCTGAAGCCCGCGGCCGTACCGAGTCCGGGCAACGCGATCGTCGTGATCCTGGCGCCCTTCTCGTCGAAGACGCGGACGTCGCTATGCGCGTCCTTCATGTAGTTGGCGACGAGCATGTGGTTGACGACGCGCGCGCTCTGCAGCGTGTCTTTGTCCTCGTCGACGATCTTCTTCCATGCGGATTTTTCCGGATGGTCGATGTCGATCTGCACGATGCGGTAGCGCGGCGCTTCGAGATCGGTGAGGAATAGCAGCTTGCCCTTCGCGTTGCCGAGGAATTCGTAGCTTGCGTTCCAGTCGCCGATGAGCGTCTCGACCGGGGTCAGGATTTTCTCGTGATGCTGCTTCTTGGCCGGGCGCATGTGCGTGACGTTCGCGGGTCCCGGGCCGCCGACGTTGCCTCTCGGCTCGAGCGCACCCTTCTCGCGGTAGGGCTTCGAAAGGTCGCGATAGAGCACGAGATTTTTCGGTTCGGTGCTGCGGTTGACAGAGATGATCAGCCAGCGGCCGTCGTCGCTGACCTGCGTTCCGAAGCGCCAGTCGGGTTGATCCTTGTTCTCGTACATCAGCACGTCGTCGTCCTGATCGTCGCCGAGGCGGTGGAAGTACAGCTTCTGGAACTTGTTCGCGGCCTTCAGCGCGTCTGCTTTCGGTTCGTCGTAGCGGCTGTAGAAGAAGCCGGTGCCGTCGCGGCGCCAGCTCGCGTTCGAGAACTTCACCCACTTGAGCACGTCGTCGGTCCGCTTGCCGGTGTCCGCTTCGAGCACGTGCCACTCTTCCCAGTCCGATCCGCCCGATGACAGGCCGTAGGCAACGTGCTTGCCATCGTCGCTGACCTCGAAGCCCTTGAGCGCGATCGTGCCGTCCTTCGACAGTGTGTTCGGATCGAGCAGTTTGCGCGGCGTCGCATCGAGGGTATCGGCGACGTAGAGCACGGCCTGGTTCTGCAGGCCGTCGTTGCGCGTGAAGAAGTAGCGGCCAGCGAATTTCTGCGGCGCGCTGTAGCGCTCGAAATTCCACAGTTCGGTGAGCCGTTTCTTCAGCGGGTCGTGCGCGGGTATCGGTGCGAGATAGGCGCTGCTGACCTTGTTCTCGGCTTCGATCCAGGCGCGCGTATCGCCGCTATCGAGGTTCTCGAGCCAGCGATACGGATCGCCGACCTGGACGCCATGATAGGTGTCGACCTGCGTCCCCTTCTTCGCGACCGGATAGGCGAGCGCGCTGGCAGGCTGGGTGGACGAAGAGGGTGGGGCAGCGGCGGCGACGCTTGCCGCGATGGCAGCGAAAACAAGGACGAGGGCGGAGCGCATCGATCGGATCCCGGTCGGAAGGTACCGGTCGCAACTATACCGACGCGACGTTAAGCCGGCACGCAGTGACGGCGAATCAGTCGCCGCTGATGAACTTCGGCCCCTTGCCTGTGGTTTTCTCGTACACGCCCCCGCCCGCGCGACGATATTGGGTGAAGCCATGCTTCTCGACGTGACTTTCCTTGAGCAGGTGCGAACCGCCGATCGCGACGTTGGGCGCGGACAATACGCGGTGGATCGGCGCGCCGCACTTCGGGCACGCACTGAGTTCCGCTTCGGCGAGCTTCTGGCGCATGTCGAAATGCGCCTCGCAGTAGGCGCAGCCCTTTTCGGCGGCGGCATATTCGTAGATCGGCATGGATCTATGATGGGTGGCGCAGCGAGCGAACTCAAGCGCCGCGTGGACGGATTCCCGGCGCAGGTGGGTTGCGCGTCGAGTCGTCGGGCGGCAATTCTGCCTACCAGTGCAGAATCAGCGGTAACGCCGGGCGGCAATCGACAGCATGCACGCCGCTGCCGTCGAACGAGAGTTCGAGCAAATGCGCGGCCGACGGCACGAAGCGCAGGCCGGGAATGTCCGCAAGCATGTGAATCTCGTCCGACGCGAGGCCTGCCGCCGGTGCCGACAAACGGACCGAGCGCAGCGCCGACACACCGTTCGCATGCTCTCGCGGTTCCTCGCGGACTACGCCCGTGACACCCGGTGCGCGCGGCAGCGCGAACAGCAGCGGTTCGTCGATGCGGGCGGCGTTCGCCCCGATCGAGATCGGGGCGCGAGCGTAGGCAGGGCGATATTGCCAGTGGGCGAATGGCGCGGGGCTGTCATCCGCATGCGCGGCGGTCGGCCGCACGCAGACGCCGAACGGCGATGTGCCGGATTCGCGGCCGGTCCAGCGTTGCCACAGATGCAGGTCGCGCGCGGGCGGCGCCTGCGCGTCTGCCGGATCGGTCACCCAGAGGAATTCGAGCATCGCTTCCGCAAAGAAAAAACGCCGATTCGCCGTGCCCTGACCGTGATGCGTGTTGGGGCTGCCTTCGACGAATCCGGCATCGAGCAGACGATCCGCTTCGGGTGCCCCGATCGAGGCGAGCACGAAGAGATGATCGATTTCGAATGCCATCGCCGCGGCCGACGCGCTTGCGATCCGCGGCTAGCTGCCGCCAGCGCTCGCTAGCGCCGCGCTGGAGTGCGTTTCCCACGAGTCGCGCATGTACTTCCAGCGGTTGACGATGTCGCAGAAGAGCATCGCGGTGCGCTCGGCGTCGTAGACGGCCGAATGCGCCTCGGCCTCGTTCCAGTCGAAACCGGCGGCCTGGACAGCACGGCTCAGCACGGTCTGCCCGAACGCGAGGCCGCCGAGCGTCGCCGTATCGAAGCAGCTGAACAGGTGAAACGGGCTGCGCTTGTACCCGGTGCGCCGGATCGCGGCGTTGAGGAAGCCCAGGTCGAACGCGGCGTTGTGGCCAACCAGTATGGCGCGCTGGCACTCGTACTCGCGGATCGCCTCGCGGATCGGCTTGAAGATCGTGTGCAGCGCCTCGCGCTCCTCGACCGCGGCGCGGAACGGATGCGTCAGATCGATGCCCGTGATTTCGAGCGAGCGCGGATCGATGTGCGCGCCCGGAAAAGGCTCGACGTGAGTGGAGACGACCGGTGCTGGGTAGACGACGCCGCTCGCGTCCATGCGCACGACGACCGCGGCGATCTCGAGCATCGCATCGCGCTCGTTGTCGAAACCACCGGTTTCGATGTCGATGACGACAGGCAGGAAGCCGCGGAATCGCTCCGCGTATCTGATCGATGCAGCGTTGTCGACTGCAGGAGCGGGAACGGACATGGAGGCAGCATAGCCGCCGCCGCGCAGGCTCACAATCTCGACTTTCAGGCCAGACTGTGCCCCTGCGCGCGCCCAGACCGGCCGCGCGCTACGAACGCGCGCTCATGCGCGCGCGAAGCGGCCGAAGCCGAACAGCACGATCGCCGCGACGAGCAGCACGCCGCCGATCGGCGGCACGAGCATCACGAACGGAATACCGAGCGCGACGCAGGCGATCGCCCATGCGTAGGCGTCGGCGAGCGGCGCCGGCATGGCATCCGCATTGAGCGAGCGTGACAGCAGGTAATCGAGGCTGATCTTGCCCGGGCCCTGGAAGATGATCGGGAGCAGCATGACGACGAAGAGCAGCGGCAGCTTGAAGTTGCCGTGGCCCATGTCGGTGATCGCGTAGCCCTTGGCGAGATCGCTCCACATCGAGATCATGTCGGGCCAGTGCACCGCGGCCGTGGCGACGAAAGTCAGTACGACGAGGCTGTACGCGGCGAAGCGCGTGAACAGTCCGAGAACGAGCAGCACCGCGCCGGCGAGTTCGAACCAGGTCGCCATCGCCCAGCTGATGTTCGCCGGAATCACGCTGAACGGAAACGGGAACTTCGACTGGATGTCCGCGAACCAGTTGTCGCCCGCATATTTCTCGACGCCCGATTGCCAGAACTCCCAGCCCATGATGAGGCGCAGGACGAGCGGCGGCAGCAGCTGCCCGATCCCGCGCAATCTCGCGGCAAGCGATTCCCAGGTGGCGATGAGGTTTGGCACGGCGTTCGGTCCTCGCTGATGATATGCCGCGTTGGACGCTGCGGGCGAGGAAACCTTACACGCACTCGATGCCGAGTGCTCGCGTTCGGGGACGGCCGACCCAACGTCAGTGCGGACACAACGTAGGTCGTTCTGGCATGTCACGTCATCCCCGCGAACGCGGGGATCCAGCGCCTTTGCGAGCGCTTGCGCCCATGTCTACGCCATGCGCGTCCCGAGTATCGCCTCGCGATCCTTCAATTCGTGCAGCATCGCGACGCCCGCTTCGTGGAGCGTGGCCGCCACCCCGGGTTCGAATTGCGCGAGCACCGCGTCGAGGCATTGCCTGCCGCTCGCACCGTCGTTCGCGCGCAGGTGTTCGATCAGCATCGCGCTGAGCGCATTGATCTCGTGGAATCGCACCTGGTCGTCGCGCCCGCGCACGAGCAGCAACAGCGTGGGCTGGTCGCCCGTCGCTACCGGGCGGAAATCGGGGCCGATGTGATGCACCGGAAAGTTGTACGCGAGCACGCCGATCAGCGGCGAAAGAACGGGTATGCCATCGACCGGATCGCCGCCTGTGTCGTGCGCGACGTCGGCGATGTCAGCCTCGTCGAGCGAAAGCGCGAGTTCGGCCCACTCGTAATGCGCGAGTTCGCGCAGGAATGGCGGATCGCCGCGACCCTGCTGCTGCCGCGCCTCGAGGTAGCGCAGGAACTCGCGCGCGAATTGCGGAAACAGCGGCGTATTGCAGCGATGCTCGCGCAGGAAATCGCGCGCCAGCACGTCCCACTCGGCGTCGGCATAGAGGCTGCGGATCACCGGAAAATTCGACGAGATGAAGCTCTCCATGTTCGTGAACACGAGTTCGCGATAGATCTGCATGCGCCGGTCTTCGATGCCGGCGGGGGCGGGGGCGTGCGCTGGGTCGCGCAGATGGCCCGTGAACGCGAATTGCACGCGCTGCGTCGGCGAGAGCTCAGGCGCTGCGGACATTGCGCTCTTCTGCGACTGCGCCGTGACGACTCTGTATCGCGCGGATGTGCGCGAGCTCGCCGACGAGTTCCGCGAGCGGCGGAATGTGGAAATCGCGTTCGAGCAACGTCGGCTTCACGCCACAGTGCGCGTAGGCGTGATCGAGCAGCTCCCAGACGGGGTCGATCACGGGCGCGGCGTGACTGTCGACGATGAGGTCGGGGGCTTCGTTGTAGTGGCCGGCCATGTGCATGTACACGACGCGCTCGGCTGGAAGCGCGTTGATGAAGGCCTTCGCGTCGAAGCGGTGGTTCACGCTGTTGACGTAGACGTTGTTGACGTCGAGCAGCAGATCGCAGTCGGCCGCGGTCGAGCACGGCGCGCGTGAATTCGATTTCGCTCATCTCCTGGCCGGGAAGCGCGTACGCGGAGACGTTCTCGACGGCGATACGCTGCTTCAGGATGTCCTGCGCACGGCGGATGCGCGCCGAGACCCAGGCTGACGGCCTCTTCGGTGAACGGCATCGGCAACAGGTCGTACAGGTGGCCGTCGTCCGAACAATAGGAAAGGTGTTCGCTGTAGATGCGGATCTGGTGCTGGTCGAGCAGGCGGCGGATCTTGTGCAGCAGCGTCTCGTCGAGCGGCGCGGGGCCGCCGAGCGACAACGACAGCCCGTGACAGACGAACGGACGCGCTTCGGTCAACGCGCGGAACGCCTTGCCAAGCTTGCCGCCGACATTGATCCAGTTTTCCGGTGCGACTTCGAAGAAGTCGATCGGCGCATCGGCCTCGGTCCGACCGAGTCGGCGCTCGTCAAGCGCGCCTTCATCGAGCCGGCCCTTGTCGAACCCGCCCTGTCGAACCCGATCTTATCGAACATGTCTTGCAGCGGGCCCAGAAGAGCCCGCCGCAAGCCGAGTCCGGCGCCGTGAGCGGCTCCGTTTTTCTTCACAAAAGTCATCTCGAAGGAAACAATAGCAGGACGGATGGCGCGCGGGCCGGGAGCCCGCAGTGCCGGAGAATCGACGTGCTCATGTCACCGCACGCCGATTGCCGGCGCTGCCGACGCGAAGCTGGAATCCGGCGATCGCGTCTCAACGCTCTCGCCGGATCGCTCGCGCGGACCGCTTTTACGCGTGGCTGCAGGAGCCTTCCTTGCCCTTCTTGTCAGCCGAGCAAGAACCTTCCTTGCCCTTCTTGTCCTGCCGAGCACGAACCTTCCTTGCCCTTCTTGTCCACCGCGGCATGCATCGCGGTCAGTTCGGTCTGATCGAGCTTGCCGTCACCGTTCTTGTCCCAGGCTTTCACCTGGTCGGCGCTGAAGCCGTGCGCGATTGCCTCGTCCTTCGACACCGACGTTTCGCCGGCTTTCGCCATCTTCGCGACCGAACACTTGCCTTCGCCGCACTTGCCTTCGCCGGCGACCGAGAGCGAATAGCCCGCGACGAGGCTGTTCAGGTGGAACGTGGGGTTCGCCTGTGCCATCTGGGCGAGCGAGAGGGTACCGACGAGGCCGGTACCGATGGCGATGACGAGCGGTTTGACGATCTTGTTCGACATGATGTTCTCCGTGGTTGAAAAAGCGGGGGTCATCCCGCGAAAGGGTTGCCGACTGGCGGCTGGGTTTCATTTCGCCATATCGATGTGACGCGCAGGCATAACGTGGGACGCAGCACCTCCTTGGTCAAAGGCTTTTCCGCTACACCGCACTCGAAGGACGCGGTGCAACGGGAAGACACATACATATACGCGCTGCCGATACTGACGGATGCAGAGCACGAAACCTTACACGCATGCGCCGAGGCGTTGCTTGTCCGCGACGAAGCGTGCACCGCCGCTGCATGAGATAAGTCCTCTACGTTATTTCGACGTTAGTACGCGCGGCATTAAGATTTCGTCAGGAATATCTGGTCAGGTTCAACGCCACGACGTCCGACTGGGTTGCATGGCTTGTGTGCGCCGCAGCATCGCAGCCTGCGAAATCCGCATCGACGGGCTGCTCTGCGACCGATGTAGCCACTTGACTATATCGAATGCCCGGCCATACTGCGCCGAACACCGCTTGGGGAAATCAGGAGATGAATGAAATGTCGAATAAATCGTCGCGGACCCGCTCGTTCGCCGGAAAGACCGCTCGCTCGCTGAGCCCTCTCGCAGCGGCACTGGCGCTCGGCGCTCTGTCGCTGTCGGCCAGCGCTGCGGACGACAGCTCGCTGACCTGGAACGGCATTACGCTTTACGGCATCGTCGATGTCGCTGTGTCGCACGAGCAGCATGGGGCACCGATAAGCCAGGACTGGGCACAGGGCGAACTGTTCCTGATCTCGAAAGCGAGCAACAAGTCGATCACGACGATCACCAACGGCGGCCTGAGCCAGTCGCGTCTCGGTGTCCGCGGCAAGGAGAGCGTGAACGACGATCTCGACTTCATCTTCAACGCCGAGATGGGATTCAATCCGATTTCGGGCAAGCTATCGGACGGCCCGGCGTCCCTGATCAACAACAATGGCGTCGCACTCGCGAACCAGAAGTCGGGCTCGGATTCGTCGCGCGCCGGGCAGATCTTCAACGGTGTCGCCTACGTCGGATTCAGCTCGAAACCGCTCGGCACACTGACCGCCGGCCGCAACAGCACGTACCTGCTGGACACGATCGGCAAGTACGATCCGATGAACAGTTCGTATGCGTTTTCGCTCATCGGCTACTCGGGCATCGCCGGCGGCGGCGGCTACACGGAGAACGCGCGGCTCGACGACTCCCTGAAGTATCTCTACAAGCACGACATCTTCCATGCCGGCGCGCTGTACCAGTTCGGCAAGTCGGACAGCAGCCCGGGCGAAGCGTGGCAGGGCAATATCGGCTTCGACTATCAGGGCTTCTCGGTCGATGGCGTCTACGCGCAGAAGAAGGACGCCATATCGGTCGCGTCGTTGAGCGCGGCCCAGGTGGTGACGCTGCCGCACGACTCGCTCGCGGCAACGATCTCCGACAACACCGCGTATCTGCTCACGGCGAGCTACACCGGCGGCCCGTTCAAGGTCTCGGGTGGCTACGAGCACATCAAGCTCGAAAATCCGTCGCTGCCGGTCGCCGCGGGATTCGGAGGTCTCGGCGGCTACTGGATCAGCGTCACCAACAATACGGCGTTCCCGCACGCGAAGGTGTTCCAGGTGTCGTGGATCGGCCTGAAGTACCTGATCACGCCGGACTTCGACATCACCGGCGCTTACTACCATTACGACCAGAATGCCTATGGCGTGGTCAAGTGCTCGACGAATGCCGCGGCGAACTGCAGTGGCGACGAGGGCGTCTTCTCGGTGCGCCTCGACTATCGGCTCACGAAGCGTCTCGACGTCTACGCGGGCGCGGCGTACTCGAAGGTGTCGGACGGTCTCGCGAACGGTTTCCTGAACACCTCGAACATCGATCCGACCGTGGGCGTGCGCTTCCAGTTCTGACTGCTCCCGGTTGCGCGCACCCCCGAGGATTCTGCGTCACAGATCGGCGCAGGCCTGATCGATCGGCTTCGCCGGGCAGCGGAGATCGGCCGATCGTCTGCAAAAAAGGCCGGGTTCGTCCCGGCCTTCTTCGTTTGCCTGCCCGCGCAATGCGGTCAGATCAGTCCCGTCGCGTAGTAGACGCCGATCACGACGAAGACGGCGATCGTCTTGAGGCAGGTGATCGCGAAGATGTCCTTGTACGATTGCCGATGCGTGAGCCCGCAGACCGCGAGCAGCGTAATGACTGCGCCGTTGTGCGGCAGCGTGTCCATGCCGCCGGACGCCATCGCGGCGACGCGATGCAGCACGTCGAGCGGGAATGCCCGCGCTCGTCAGCGGCCGCCTTGAAATCGTCTGCCATCGCCGCGAGCGCGATCGACATGCCGCCCGACGCCGAGCCCGTGATGCCGGCGAGCGTCGTCACCGAAATCGCCTCGTTGACGAGCGGATTCGGAATCGCCTTGAGCGCGTCGCGGATCACGATGAAGCCCGGCAGCGCGGCGATCACGGCGCCGAAGCCGTATTCCGATGCGGTGTTCATCGACGCGAGCAACGCGCCCGCGATCGCCGACTTGCTGCCCTCGGCGAATTTCGCCTTGAGCGGCCTGAAGCCGAACACGAAGACGAGGAGGATGCCGACGAGCAGCGCGCCCTCGACGGCCCAGATCGCGGTGACCGCCGTGACATCGACCGTCAGCGGCTTGGCCATGCCCGCCAGCGCGACATCGTAGCTCTTGCCGTAGCTGCTGCGGATCAGGTTCGTGAGGAAATAGTTGACCACGCCGACCACGACGAGCGGCAGGATCGCGATGAACGGATTGACGAGCGCATTGTCCGCAACGGGCTCAGGCTCGTTCGTGTGGCCGGTGCCGTAGCCTTCGCCGGCGGCCAGCGCCTGCCGCCGCCGCCACTCGAGATAGGCGATGCCGCAGATGAAGATGAAGACGCCGCCGATGATGCCGAGCCACGGCGCGGCGTAGACGTCGGTCTTGAAGAACGTCGTCGGGATGATGTTCTGGATCTGCGGCGTGCCCGGCAGCGAGTCCATCGTGAAGGTGAACGCGCCGAGCGCGATCGTGCCCGGAATCAGGCGCTTCGGGATGTCGCTCTGCTTGAACATCTCGACCGCGAACGGATAGACCGCGAACACGACGACGAACAGCGAGACGCCGCCGTAGGTGAGCAGGCCGCAGACAAGCACGATCGCGATGATCGCGCGCCCGCGCCCGACGATCCCGATCACCGCTGCAACGATCGACTTCGAAAATCCGGAGAGTTCGATCACCTTGCCGAACACGGCGCCGAGCAGGAACACCGGGAAGTAATTCGGACGAAGCCGACCATCTTGTCCATGAACAGCCCGGTGAAGATCGGCGCGACGGCGGACGGATCGGTCAGCAGCACCGCGGCGAGCGCGGCGATCGGCGCGAACAGGATCACGCTGTAGCCGCGGTAGGCGACGAACATCAGGAAGGCAAGCGCGGCAAGACAGATCAGAAAGGTCATGTCGTTCCCTGGAATTGCGGGATGGACGAATGCCCGACAGCGCGCGGCGGGGATGTTGCGGTGCAGCAAAGCCTGAGCGTATCGCCAAGGAATCCTAATGGCGTTCTGCAGTTGCCGAGATAGTACCTAAGTCCAATAGGTGCGCAGCGACCAAACTGCGATTCTCCTGTCACAATTGAAGGGGATAGGGCAAAATTTTGATCGCCGGCGCGCAAAACGGAGCGGTCGACAATAATAAGCGGCATCCCGTAAGAGAACTGTCACACTGAATTTTTAACATGCGCGCCTCAGCACGACACTTTCCAAGTCTGCTTTGCAGGATGACGGCAACAAAAAAGCGCTAGCCGCATCAGAACACTAATCGAATATTTACCCCGAGGTGAGCTTCATGAGCAATTCTCCTTTGCGTCCCAACGTGTCCGTTGTTCATTCCGCCAGGAAATCCCTGCTTGCGGCGGCCGTAGTCGCCGGGATCGCGATGTCGAGCAGCGCGATGGCTGCCGATGACCTGACCTGGAACGGCGTCACCCTCTACGGTGTGGTCGATGTCGGTGTTACCTACGAATCGCACGGCGCCCCCCTGAGCCAGGACTGGGGCAACGGCCTGTTCTACCTGATCTCGAAAGCGAGCAACAAGTCGATCACGACCATTTCCCAGAGCGGCCTGAGCCAGTCCCGTCTGGGCGTTCGCGGCACGGAGGCCGTCAACGACGAACTCGCTTTCATCTTCAATGCGGAAATGGGCATCAACCCGACCTCGGGCAAGCTGTCGGACGGCCCGGGCTCGCTGACCCACAACAACGGGGTCGCGCTGGCCAATCAGAAATCGGCCGCCGATTCGTCGCGCGCCGGCCAGATTTTCAACGGCCCCTTGTTCGCCGGTTTCAGCTCGAAGGATTTCGGCACGCTGACAGTCGGACGCCACAATACGCTGCTGCTCGACAACATCGGCAAGTATGACCCGATGAACGGTTCGTACGCGTTCTCGCTGATCGGCTTCTCGGGCACGACCTCCGGTGGCGGCGACACCGAAGATGCGCGCCAGGACGACTCGTTGAAGTACACCTGGAAGCACGACTTCTTCCACCTCGGCGCGATGTACCAGTTCGGCAAGTCCGACAGCAGCCCCGGCGAGGCCTGGCAGGGCAACCTCGGTTTCGATTTCGGCGGCTTCTCGGTCGACGGCGTCTATGCGCGCAAGAAGGATGCGATCGCGCTCGCCTCGCTGAGCGCAGCCCAGGTTGCGACGCTGCCGTTCGACTCTCTGGCCGCGACGATCTCGGACAACGAATCGTGGACGATCGACGCGAGCTGGACCGCGGGCGCGTTCAAGGCCTACGGCGGCTATGAGCACATCAAGTTCGAAAATCCCTCGTTGCCGGTCGCTGCAGGATTCGCGGGTCTCGGCGGATACTGGGTCAGCGTGACGAACAACACGGCTTTCCCGCACGCCAAGGAACTCGAAAGCTCCTGGCTCGGCGCGAAGTTCAACTTCACGAAGGACTTCGACATCACCGGCGCGTGGTATCACCTGAAACAGAACGCGTACGGCTTGGTCAAGTGCGGGTCGACGGCGGCGGCCACCTGCAGCGGCGACGAAGACGTCTTTTCGGTGCGCCTCGACTATCGCCTGACCAAGCGTCTCGACGTATACGGTGGTGCGGCCTGGTCGAAGGTGTCCGACGGTCTCGCGAGTGGCTTCCTCAATACTTCGACGTGGGATCCGACGGTCGGCGTTCGCTTCCAGTTCTGACAAACCCGATCTGACCAACCTCGGGACAGCACGGGCTGGATTGGCCCGTGACCCAAAAGGCCGGGCCTGTCCCGGCCTTTTTCTTGCCCGCGTCCATAGCCGCGGGGCTGTGGATGAGGCTCGTGGTGCATGAGTTGCGCGCGACGACCGCGTATCTCATGTGTCGTCGACGCCACGCCCTCGCGCTTGTGACGGGCGAACGTGCGTCTTATAGTCGAACGAGCCAAGCCTCGAGCCGGCATGCCGTGGTGGGGAACGAGTTCGTATTTCGGGGGACATCGATCGTCGTCGCGCTCGCAGCGAAGCGGCGTCGAACTCCTTTTCCCGCAGGCATTCGCCAAACCGCATTGCGCCGGCGATGAATACTGAGCGCTGGCAGCGGGTAGGCGACATCTTCGAGCGGCTGCTCGAAGTGCCCGAAGACGAGCGCGAAAAGCGTCTGGCCAGCCTCTGCGGCGATGACCAGCAGCTGCGCGGCATCGTCGTATCGATGCTCGATTCACACGAATCGCCCGCGCGATTTTCCGACGCGTCGCTCAATACGTTGCGCGACAGTTCGCAAGCTGCAGCCGCGACGTCGCTGCGCGGAGAGCCGCCGCCGCGAGACACCGAAACCGAGGGGACGCGCATCGGACCATGGCGTCTGGCGCGCAGGATTGGCGCCGGCGGGATGGGCGTCGTCTGGCTCGCCGAACGTGCGGATGGCCAGTTCAAGCAGCGTGCCGCGCTCAAGCTGATCAAGCGCGGCATGGATTCGGAGGCGGTGCTCGCGCGATTCCTGCGCGAGCGCCAGATCCTGGCCCGGCTCGAGCACCGCAACATCGCGCATCTGCTCGACGGCGGCATCGCTCCCGACGGGCGGCCGTATTTCGCGATGGAATACGTCGAGGGGCTGCCGTTGCTCGCGTACTGCAACGAGCACCACCTCAAGCTGGAAGAGCGCCTGCGTTTGTTCCTGCAAGTCTGCACGGCTCTGCGTTTTGCGCATGCACAGCACGTCGTCCATCGCGACATCAAGCCGTCCAATATCCTCGTCACTGCGGATGGCAGCGTCAAGCTGCTCGATTTCGGCATCGCCAAGCTGCTGCAGGGCGACGATGAACTCACATCGACGCTGACCGGCACACAGCGCGAACAACCGATGACGCCGGCGTACGCCGCGCCCGAGCAGATTGCCGGCGGCGAAGTGACCGAAGCGACCGACGTCTACGCGCTCGGTGTCGTGTTCTACGAGTTGCTGAGCGGTCGCCGTCCACACGACTTCAGCGCGGCCGCGGATGCGCACGACGTGCTCAAGATCATCCTCGCGACCGATCCGGTCGCGCCGGGCCGCCTCAAGCTCGCGTCGTCTCCCGTGCCGCTGAAGCGGCTGCGCGGCGATCTCGACACGATTGCACTGACGGCATTGAAGCAGATGCCGTCGCGCGATACGCGAGCGTTTCCGCATTGGCAGCGGACATTGAAAACTATCTCGGCGGGAAAGCGATCGCGGCGCGGCGCGATCATGTTTTTTATCGTGGATACAAATTTCTGCTACGACACAGCAGTGCAACTGCCGTTATCGCAGCCTCTATGCTGATCGCGTTTCTTGCGATGTCGTGGATATCTACAGAGAAGCGAGCACAAAGTTTCGCAGATGCCCGCGCTGCAGTGGATCTGGTTGCGGTCGACGCTGGAAGTGCGCAGACAAGCGTTAGTGCCTCGAGTACTGAAATTGGTCGGAGGATGGACCTCGCGCTCAGCGCTCTGCACCGATATGACCCGAAAGGGGCGATTGATGAGTTGAACAACGTTCTAGCGATGTCGGCGGGCTATGCGCCTGCTTACATGTATCTAGCTCAAGCGCTGAACTTGTCAGGTCGAGAAACCGATGCGTTGGCCAACGCTCAGCACGCCGCGGACCGCAGCAATGGCCTGTCCGAGTTGCAGCGGCTGGCTATCGAGCACCAACTTGCAGTATCCAAATTCGAATGGAGCGCAGCGCTCAATATCTCCCGCAAGCTGTTGACACTCGAGCCGGTCAGTGCAGAGCGGCGTTTCGCACTCGCACGAGACCTGCGCATGGTCGGCGACTTTGACGGTGCCGAAGCGGCATTGGCCAGATGGCACGAGTTGCCCGATAGTTCTGACGATCCAAGAGGGGATTTGGAAGCGAGCTCTATCGCAAACCAGCGCGGCCGCACCAAGGAAGCACAGAAAATCGCTGAAATCGCTTTGAGAAAAGCTTTGGCGCAGCGCGCGCCGGGCCTGGCCGCATCGGCTCGTTTGGCAATAGTCAAAACGAAGAGCAATCTCGGTGAACGAGACGGAATCGAGGCATTGCTCGCGGACGCCGTCGCCGACTATCAGCATGTCGGTAACATTGGCGGCGAGGCTGAAGTGCACAGTTTGCGAGCGACGATTCTGACGACGGATCGCGACCTGTCAGGCGCGCTCACCGAATACGATCGCGCAATGGAGGCCTATCAGCGCATCGGTAATCAGCGCGGCATGGCCAATGTCTATGGTGCGGACGCCACCATTCTTTGGCGTCAGGGCGTGCGCGAAGGCGCAATTACTGCCGCAGAAAACATGCTGAGCATTAGTGCAAAAATAAGTGATGCGAGTCAGCAGGCTTATGCGGCCGGTATTTTGGCATTTTTCCGCTTGGACGATTCGGCGAGCGACGCGGTAGTGGGGGATTTTCATCGTGCACTCGACCTCGCAGACAGGGCACACGATCCGCGACGGAAGATCAATACGATGCGCAACTATGCCGAGGCGTTGCGCCTTCGGGGTGACCTGCGGCAGGCGGGCGAAATCTGCTCGCAGGCGCAAACGGCAGCCGATGTGCTGGCAGATCCTTATTATGTGCAGGTCGTCGGTTTGCGTTGCGCTTCTATCGATCGCGATCGTGGCGAGATTGAGCGAGCCAAAGCCGAGTTTGCGAAGGCGCACACGCTCGCGGAGAAGAGGGGGGACGACGACAGCTTCGCGGAAACAGAACTCAGCTTTGGTCAGATCGAAATGGGAGGCGGAGATTGCAGGTCAGCGCGCTTGAGGTTTCAATCCGCTGCGGAAAAATATAGCAAAGCAAAAAACCCAGTCAATGAAGCACTAGCGCTTGCTCTGCTCGCATTGTGCTCGTCAGACCGGAAGGAGATTGCCGAGCAGGCGAGAACTTTGCGTAGCGCTGCGACGACCCGGCGCGATGTGTTCGAAACGGACATTGCGCTTGCGCGCCTCTCTGCGATACCTGGCTCGACCCAGGCGGCGAGATTAAAGCTTCGCGGTTTGGCCGAAGAGGCAGAAAAACGCCGCTGGCTGGCATATGCCCTGGAGGCGCGCCTCGCGGAAATCCAGCTCCTGGACAAGTCGCGGGCAGGAGAGGCGGTTGCATTGCAGAAGCAATTGTCTTCGGATGCGAAATCCAATGGTTTTGGATGGGTGTTGGCGCGGCTCGAAAGCCGCGCCAACATCGCGCCATGAACAGAGAAAATCGATGCGACCTATTGCTCGGCGCATGGTTTTCAAGATCACTTCGTTACCCTGACTGTCGACGTGCTTACGTAGTCTTTCAGATTCTGCAGGTAATTAGTCCGACAATGTTTTTCGTAAACCCGTTCACTTTATGCAATTGCTTTTTTATTGGTTTCTTCCAAATACGGGCTACTCGCGAAATCAAGTAGCAACTTACCGGCGATCGCATAACTTACGATTTTGGCGAGCTCTGGGTAGTGTCGTGCCAACCACTCGAGATCGGGATTGGTTCGTGACCGGCGGTTTGTCGACTTCTGAAAATAGGTAGCTGTGGATTGACATTGACGTTTGGCAAGCTCATAGCACTCTCCGTGGTGGACTGGGCCGAGCGAAGGACGCCGGGACGGCTTAAATCCGGCGCAGAATTTGAGCATATCGTCGAACTATTCAGCAATTCCTCTTGGCGATTACACGATCGACGGATATTGCGCCCGCAACCCCTATAGCGTCGAGGCGCAAACCGACTTTAGACTGCGATCAACACTTTCAATAGTCACTTGTAGACAGCCCCGTCCTTCATCACGAACCGCACCTTCTGCAACAGGGTGACATCGTCGAGCGGATTGCCATCGACCGCAATCACGTCCGCGAACTTGCCTGGCGCGATGCTGCCGATGTCCTTCTCGTGCTTGAGCAACTGCGCCGCGTGCGTCGTCGCTGCCTGGATCACGAACATCGGCGGCATGCCGGCATCGACCATGTATTTGAATTCCTTTGCGTTCTCGCCATGCGGATAGACGCCCGCGTCGGTGCCGAATGCGATCTTCACGCCGGCCTTGTAGGCCTTGCCCGCGGTGGCCTGGATGATCGGGCCGACCTGCATCGCCTTGGCGGCGACCTGCGGCGGATAGTTGCCGGGGATCTTGGCTTTTTCCTCGACGAACTTGCCGGCGATGATCGTCGGCACGAGCCAGGTGCCGTGCTCCTTCGCGAGCTTCATGTCCTCGTCGCTCATGAAAGTGCCGTGTTCGATCGAGTCGACGCCGCCGACGATCGCGCGGCGGATACCCTCGGCGCCGTGCGCATGCGCGGCAACCGTGAAGCCGTAGTCGTGCGCCGCGGCCACGATCGCCTTGACTTCCTCGAGCGTGAGCTGGGCGTTGTCGACGCTTGAACTCTCGTCGAGCACGCCGCCCGACGGCATGATCTTGATCAGGTCCGCGCCGTCCTTGTAGTGCTGGCGTATGGCTTTCCACGCGTCTTCGGGCGAGTTGATGATGCCCTGCTTGGGGCCGGGATCGCCGGCGAGATCCTTGCGGTAGCCGTCGGTGAAGTCGGCGTGTCCGCCGGTCGAGCCGACCGCCACGCCGGCCGTGTAGATGCGCGGGCCGGGCACGAGTCCTGCGTTGATCGCATTGCGCAGCGAAATCGAATCGCCTTCCTGATCGGCGAGGTTGCGCACGGTCGTGAAGCCCGCCTCCAGCGTGCGCTTCGCGTACACGGTCGAACGGATCGCGAAGTCGGCGATGTTGAGGCGGAACTGGTCACTGTAGGCGGTCGGGCGAGAATTCCATCGTCAGATGCACGTGGCTGTCGATGAGTCCTGGCAGGCAGGTGCTCATGGGCAGGTCGGTCATCTTGGTCGCGCCCGCGATGTCGGCGTGACCGGCACGGACTTCCTTGATGCGCTTGCCCTCGATCACGATTGTCGACTCGCCGAGCAGCTTGCCCGCGTCGACGTCGATGAGGTGGCCGCAGTGGATCACCGTCACTTCAGCCGGCGGCGGCGCGGCATCGCTTGCCGCGAGCACGACAGGAGTGAAGGAAAGGGCGATGGCGGCGGCAAGCAACGTCGGGTGCATAGGATCGGACTCCGGGAAAAGAACGCCAAATGCTACAGAATGACCAGACGCCTAGCCATGCTCCCAAAGTAGCGCTATCGCGAGCCAGGTCGGTGCGAAGGCTTTCGCACTTCGCGGCGAGTGCCTTGCGTCGAGCCAAGGGTGACGAATCGGTATCGATGGAGCATCTTGCCCCAATGGGCTCGACGAAATGGGGTTCGACGAAACCGGGCCCGGCCGCTCGTGGTGCAATGACCTCACGGCCTCTCGAGCGCACGCCTTCCGATCGCCGGGTCGTCGGTGAAGAAACCGTCGATGCCTGCCGCGAGGTAGGCGCGTATTTCCGCGATCGCGCCGGTCTCGCTGCGCAGCGCGGGGCCGCCTTCGCCATGCAGGTCGGTCGGCAGGAAGAAATTCTCGGGGCGGAACGTGTAGGGGTGGACGAGCAGTCGCTGCGCATGCGCGTCGGCGACCAGGGTGGTCGGGGCGCCGAGTCTGCCGTTGCCGAGCCGTGGTATCACCGCGAGCTTGTTCGGTCCGATCGCGTCGGCATAGCGCGCGATGTCGCGCAGCCCTTCGGGCCGCATCATGTCGGCATAGGTGCGCGGCTGCTGCGCGGCGACCGTATCCCAGGGTCGCTCCTGGGCCTCGCCGAGCAGCTGGATCAGCCGCACGTTGCCTAGATCATTTCGAACGAGATTCTGTTTAAGATGTTCGCGTAAGTACTTGAGATTGCTGATCTCGAACGACTGGATGAAAAGCGGGGCATGGCGCGTGTAGTCATGGCCACGGATCGCGGCGAGGACCTTGTCCTCCATCGCGAGGCCGATGTCGCGGAAGTAGGTCGAATGCTTGATCTCGGGATAGATGCCGATCGTGCGACCCTGGCGGCGCGCTTCGGCGGCGACGAATTCGATGATCTCGTCGAATGTCGGGACGTCGAACACGCCATCGAAATCCGTGTTGAGCGGGCGCAGCTCCGGCAGGCGTTCGCGCGCGCGCAGCCTCTTCAGTTCGGCCAGCGTGAAGTCCTCGCTGAACCAGCCGGTCGCGGAATGGCCATCGATCGTCTTGCTCGTCCTGCGTGCCGCGAATTCGGCATGCTGCGCGACGTCGGTCGTCCCGGAAATCTCGTTCTCGTGACGTGCGACGGGGACGCCGTCGCGCGTCATCACGAGGTCGGGTTCGATGAAATCGGCGCCGTCCGCGATCGCCTTGCCGTACGACGCGAGCGTGTGCTCGGGCCGCAGCGCGCTCGCACCGCGGTGGCCGATCACGAGAATCCTTGGCGCAATCGATCGGGTTTCCGACATGGGCACTCCGGCAGTCGCGGCGGCGGCCAGCACGCAGGCAAGCAAAGTGACCTTCGTTCGTACCATGGCCGACGTCCCGGACGGATGATGGCAGGATGCCGCGTCGGCGTGAATCGTCGATGACGATCCTCGTGCTTGACAGGTCGATGGTTACGCCGCTTGCGGATTGGTCACGCGAATTGGCACGGACGAATTGGCGCGGATCGGCGCGCTGGGTTACCCTGCGCGACTGATTCCGGCGACGGAAATACCCGTTTTTCGATTGATTGCCATGCAAGAAACCTACGATTTCGCCGCGGTCGAGCAGGCCGCGCAACAGCATTGGAACGACACACGCGCTTTCGAGGCGAAGGAAGACCCCTCGAAGCCGAAGTATTTCTGTCTGTCGATGTTGCCGTACCCGTCGGGCGCGCTGCACATGGGCCACGTGCGCAACTACACGATTGGCGACGTGATCAGCCGCTACCAGCGCATGCTCGGCAAGAATGTGCTGCAGCCGATGGCCTGGGACGCGTTCGGCCTGCCTGCCGAGAATGCGGCGATCAAGAACAAAACCGCGCCGGCGAAGTGGACCTACGCGAACATCGATCACATGCGCGCGCAGCTGCAGTCACTTGGCTATGCGATCGACTGGAGCCGCGAGTTCGCGACCTGCCGTCCGGATTACTACGTCCACGAACAACGCATGTTCGTGCGTCTTTTCAAGCAGGGGCTCGCGTACCGCAAGAATTCGGTCGTCAACTGGGACCCGGTCGACCAGACCGTGCTCGCGAACGAGCAGGTCATCGACGGACGCGGCTGGCGCACGGGCGCGCTCGTCGAGCGCCGCGAGATTCCGCAGTGGTTCCTCAAGATCACGAAGTATGCGGACGAACTCCTCGATGCACTCGACCGCATGCCGGGCTGGCCCGACGCGGTCAAGACGATGCAGCGCAACTGGATCGGTCGCTCGCACGGCCTCGAGATCCAGTTCGCGATCGAGCCGGATCCACGCGTGGGCGCGCCCGAGCCGGTCACGATCTTCACGACGCGTCCGGATACGCTGATGGGCGCGACGTTCCTGTCGATCGCGCCGGAGCATCCGCTCGCACTCGAGGTCGCGAAGACGAATCCGAAACTCGCCGCATTCATTGAGGAATGCCGACACGCGCAGGTCGCCGAAGCCGCGATCGAAACCGCCGAGAAGAAGGGCGTCGAGACGGGCCTGCACGCGCTGCATCCTGTCACCGGCGAAAAAATGCCGGTCTGGGTCGCGAACTTCGTGCTGATGGGTTACGGCACGGGTGCCGTGATGGCGGTGCCGGGCCACGACGAACGCGACTGGGAGTTCGCGACGAAATACGACCTGCTGATCAAGATGGTCGTCGTCAGCGACTCGGTGTGCGACGCGATCGCCGAACTCGGGCGCGAGGCGGCCGGTAACCAGGACGTGATGACGGCAGCGCTCGGCGAGGGCAGGGCGCTCGATGTTTACGAGGCACCCGGCGCGCTCAGCATCGTCGAGGCTTTCGAGCGCGACATCATCGAGAAGAGTGCGTTCACCGACTACGGCACGCTCGTCAATTCGGGCGAGTTCGACGGCCTCGACTACGACGGCGCGTTCGCGGCGATCGCCACGTACCTCGAAAAGCAGGGCAAGGCGAAGCGCCGTACGAACTATCGCCTGCGCGACTGGGGCGTCAGCCGCCAGCGTTACTGGGGCTGCCCGATCCCGATCGTGTACTGCCCGCAATGCGATGCCGTGCCCGTGCCCGAGGAGCAGCTGCCGGTGATCCTGCCCGAGAACGTGAAGTTCATGGGCGTGCAGTCGCCGATCAAGGCCGACCCCGAGTGGCGCAAGACGACGTGCCCGCAGTGCGGCGGCCCCGCCGAGCGCGAGACCGACACGTTCGACACGTTCATGGAGTCGAGCTGGTACTACGCGCGCTATACCTCACCGGGTGCAGCAACCCAGGTCGACGCGCGCGCGAACTACTGGCTGCCGGTCGACCAGTACGTCGGTGGTATAGAACATGCCATTTTGCACCTTTTATACTTCCGCTTCTATCACAAGCTCATGCGCGACGCGGGTCTCGTCCATTCCGACGAGCCCGCGACGAACCTGCTCTGCCAGGGCATGGTGATCGCCGAGACGTTCTACCGCGAGGCCGCCGACGGCAACCGCGACTGGATCAATCCAGCCGACGTCGAGATCCGGCGCGACGACAAGGCGCGTATCACCGGTGCGATCCTCAGGGCCGACGGCAAGTCCGTGCAGATCGGCGGCATCGAGAAGATGTCGAAGTCGAAGAACAACGGCGTCGATCCGCGCGAGATGGTCGACAAGTACGGCGCCGATACCGTGCGGCTGTTCTCGATGTTCGCGTCGCCACCCGAGCACTCGCTTGAGTGGCGCGAGGCTGGCGTCGAAGGCATGTCGCGTTTCCTGCGCCGCCTGTGGCGCGATCTGCGCGCGCATGTCGAGCAACCCGATCATCCCGAAGTCGATCCGGTGAAACTCGACGCCGCTCAGAAGACGCTGCGCCGCCAGGTGCACGAGACGATCTCGAAAGTCGGCGACGACTACGGCCGCCGCCTGTCGTTCAATACTGCGATCGCGGCGCTCATGGAACTGCTCAATGCGCTCGGCAAGTTTGCAGACATGTCCGACCAGGGCAGGGCGGTGCGCCACGAGGCGTTCGAGACGATCGTGCTGCTTCTCAACCCGATCACGCCGCATGTCTGCCACGCGTTGTGGCAGCATCTGGGGCATTCGTCCGCCATCATCGACGAGCCGTGGCCGCGCGCCGACGCTGCTGCCCTGACGCGGCAGAGCATCACGCTCGCGGTACAGGTCAACGGCAAGCTGCGCGGCCAGATCGAAGTCGCGGCCGACGCGACGCGCGACGTGATCGAACAGGCCGCGCTCGCGGATGCGGGTGTGCTGAAGTTCCTCGAAGGCCTCGGCGTGAAGAAGATCATCGTCGTGCCTGGCAAGATCGTGAACATAGTCGCAGGATGAAGCGCATGAATTTTTTTGCCCGTTGTCTGTCGATCGCCGTGCTCGTCGCGCTTGCCGGCTGCGGCTTCCATCTGCGCGGCAATATCACCATCTCGCAGAATCTCGCGCGCGTGCGCGTGACGACTTCGGACCCCAGCGGCCCGCTCAAGGCGAACATCGAAGACACGCTGCGGCGATCGGGCGCGACGATCGAGGAGAATCCCGGCGACGGCATCGCCGAAATCAAGATGACCGGCGTCGCTTCGTCGACGAATGTCGGCTCGGTCGGCACCAACGCGCGCGTCAATGAATTCGTGATGGTCTATCACGTCGATCTCGAGATCACCGACGGCAAGGGCAAGGTTGTCCTGCCCAAGCAACCGATCGAGCTGAACCGCCGCTTCACGTTCGATCAGACGCAGGCGATTGGCACCGGCGCAGAGCAGGAGCAGATTCAGCGCGAGATGGTGCGCGACATGACGCAGGCGATCGTCCGCAAGATCGATGTGCTCGAACGCAAGCTCGCGCAGTAGGCGCGGCACCGGCGCCGCGTTCCCCATGCTGATCGAAGCGTTCCGGACGTAGGCCGCGCGGATGCCGAGCACCCTGTCAGCGCTGCGCAAACAACTGGCCGCGGGCGAACTCAAGCCCGTCTACCTGCTCGCAGGCGAGGAGCACCTGCTGCTGCTCGAGGCCGCCGACGCGTTGCGAGTGCGGGCGCGTGAACTCGGCTACGTTGAACGCGAAGTGCTCGACGCCGACGCGAGCTTCGACTGGAATGAATTCACGCAGAGCGCGAGCGCGATGTCGCTGTTCGCCTCGCGCAAGGTGATCGACCTGCGCGTGCCGACCGGCAAGCCGGGCAAGGACGGTGCCCAGGCGATCGTCGACTTCTGCGAGCGGCCGCCGGCCGACACGATCCTGCTGATCACCGCGACGCAATGGTCCAAGGCGCACGAAACCGCCTGGGTCGCCGCGGTCGAGCGCAGCGGCGTGTTCGTGCCGCTATGGCCGCTGAAGCCGAACGAGTTGCCCGACTGGATTGGGCAGCGCATGGCGTCGCGTGGACTCAAGCCGACGCCCGATGCGGTCAGCGCGCTCGCCGAACGCATCGAAGGCAATCTGCTCGCCGCCGCGCAGGAGATCGACAAACTTGCGCTGCTGCACGGGTCCGAGCCGCTCGACGCGGAGACGCTCGAAGACCTCGTCGCCGACAGCGCCCGCTTCGACGTCTTCCGCCTCGCCGATGCGGCGATCGGGGGCGACGCGCTGCGTGCCTTGCGCATCCTCGCGGGGCTGCGCTCCGAAGGCGAGCATGCGATCGCGTTGCTCGGCTGGCTGCTCAACCAGATACAGATACTCGCGCGTCTCGCGAATGCGCGCGGCAACCTTTCGGCGGCGTTCAAGGCCGAACGCATCTGGCCCGCGCGCGAGGGCATCTACCGCAAGGCGCTGCAGCGCGCCGAGCCGGGTCACTGGGATATCTGCCTGATCCAGGCCGCGCGCATCGATCGCGTCGGCAAGGGCCGCGAGATCGATGCCGCAGGCAAGGCCAGCGGCGATGCCTGGATCGAACTCGAACGACTGCTCGTGGCGATCGCGCAGCCGCGCGTCGGCCTCCTGGCGCAGACGCAATGAAGCCCATCGCGATTCTGGGCGGCACGTTCGATCCCGTCCACAACGGACATCTGCGCGTGGCGTGGGAGGCGGCCGAGGCTTTCGACGCCGAAGTGCGGCTCATGCCGGCGCACGTGCCGCCGCATCGTGCGGCGCCCGTTGCGAGCGCCGCCCAGCGTGTGCGCATGCTCGAGACGGCGCTGCAGGGGCAGTCGCGCCTCGTGGTCGACACACGCGAACTCGACCGCGCGGGCGCCTCGTACACGGTCGACACGCTTCGCGGCCTGCGCGCCGAGATCGGCGATGCGCAGCCGCTGATCCTGCTCGTCGGCGCGGACGCGTTCGGCGGATTGCCGACCTGGCACGAATGGCATGCCCTGTTCGACCTCGCCCATATCGCGATGCTGACGCGGCCGGGCCGCACCGAACCGTGGTCGGCCGAACTCGCCGCCGAAGCGGTGCCGCGTCGCGCGCTCGACGCCGCAGAACTGCGCCAGTCTTCCCACGGCAAGGTCCTCAGCCTGCCGGTGACGCCGCTCGACATCTCGGCCAGCGCAGTGCGCGCACTGCTAGCCAGCGGGCGCGAGCCGCGCTGGCTGATTCCCGAGGCGCTACTCGCGGACGGTGCCGTCTTCGACGTCTATCGCACGCGGAACCTGTGAGACATCCGCGAATGGACCGCACCCCGCCCGGTGCGTTCGTCGAGGTGACCTCGCACATGGCGGCCGGCCTGCCCGCGCTGCTCTACGCCGGCGAAATCGCTGCGCTGGCTTAACAATTCCGCCCCCGTGCAGGGTTCGCGCGTGACACTTCCACCGTCATGAAATAAGCGTATATTCGGGATGCGGGTCCCGACCCGCCCCTGCAACAGGACGAGGTACGCACTCTTTTGGCTACGTCAGCAAAACCGAAACCCACAACCCGGACGCGGAAGAAATCCGCCCCCTCGCTCGACCCGGTCGAGCATCTCCGCCAGCGCGTTCTCACGGCGCTAGACGAACTCAAGGCGAAGGACGTGCACGAGATCGATGTGCGCGGCAAGACATCCATCGCCGACCTCCTCATCATCGCCAGCGGCACGTCCACTCGACACGTGAAGTCGATCGCGGACGAAGTCGTCAAGTACGCCAAACAGGCGGGCATGCTGCCACTCGGCATCGAGGGACAGCGCGAGGCGGAATGGGTGCTCGTCGACCTCGGCGACATCGTCGTGCACGTGATGTTGCCGCGCATCCGCGAGTTCTACGGCCTCGAACGCCTCTGGACGGTCGGCGACGACATGCCCGCGGCGGCCAACGCCGGCTGAAAATTTCCGCGGCCTGGCGCATTGCGCCGGGCCGGCCATGGTTCGGGACCCACGCCGCGTCGCGCGGGAAGGGACGGTCGACGTGCGTGCTTACCTGATTGCCGTCGGCACGCGCATGCCGGGCTGGGTCACCGAAGGTTACGGCGAATACGCCAAGCGCCTCGCGCATGACCTGCCACTGCAGCTGATCGAAATTCCGGCGAAAGCGCGCGGCAAGAATGCCGACGTCGCGCGCATCATGGACGACGAGGCCGCGGCCGTGCTCGCGGCGATACCGCGCGGGGCGCACGCCGTCGCACTCGATGCCCGCGGCAAGTCGTTCAGCAGCGAGCAGCTCGCCGAACAGCTCGCGCGCTGGCGCATGCAGGGGAGCGATCTCGCCTTCCTGATCGGGGGACCGGACGGATTCACCGACGCCGTGCTCGAACGCGCGCAGCAGCGCTGGTCACTCGGTCCGGCGACGTTGCCGCATCCGCTCGTGCGCATTGTCGTCGCCGAACAGCTCTATCGCGCGATGAGCCTGCTCAACCATCATCCCTACCATCGCGGTTGAGACCCATCGGGGTGGGGATCGGCCGCGGTTGAGTCGCTCTGGCGAAGCCTGTGGTGGCTGTCTTCAGTCGCGGTCGAGTCGTCGCACCGAAGGGGCACGGAGCATCGCTTGCCGAGCGGGTTTGCCGTTCGTCTCTGCCGCGATGTCTAAACGCCGCCTTACGGATCTGCGTGTAAACTGCGCGCCCTGCGCTGGCTTCTCATCCGAAGCCGGCGTTTTTTTGAAAATCGGGATATTCGTCAATGCTTTATCTCGCATCGCAGTCACCGCGACGTCGCCAGCTCCTCGAACAGATAGGCATGCGCTTCGGTACGGTCGACGTCGATGTCCCGGAAGTGCGCGCGGCGGGCGAACCTCCCGAGGACTACGTCAGCCGGGTCGCCCGCGAGAAGGCTGGCGCGGGATTGCTCAAGCTTTCGGGCGTGCAGGACGCGATCGTCCTCGGCGCGGACACCGAGGTGGTCCTCGATGGCGACGTGTTCGGCAAGCCCGAAGACGATGCGCACGCAGTTGCGATGCTCGATCGTCTCTCCGGGCGCACGCATCGCGTCATCTCGGCCGTCTGGGTGCTGAGCGGCGGGCGCGAGGAGCATGCGCTGCATGCGAGCGAGGTGACATTCGCCGCATTGTCGGCGGACGACATCGCCGCCTATGTCAAAAGCGGCGAACCGCGCGGGCGCGCGGGCGCGTATGCGATCCAGGGCCGCGCCGGCGCGTTCGTCGCGCTGCTGCATGGCAGCCACTCCAGCGTCATGGGTCTGCCGCTCCATGAAACCGCGCAGTTGCTGCGTCGCTTCGGCCTTTCGGCCTCGATTTGAAGTCGCTGTGGGGTGGCGAGTCGACAACCGCCGTTTGGGCGGGCTATAAACACTCCGATATCCATCATGTTCAGGACTTTCCCTTGAAGCCGTTGCCGTGTCCGAAGAAATCCTGATCAATGTCACGCCGCGCGAGACCCGCGTCGGCGTCGTCGAAAATGGCATGCTGCAGGAAGTGCACGTCGAACGCGCACTGCGCCGCGGCTACGTCGGCAATGTCTATCGGGCCGCGTCAGCCGCGTCATGCCCGGCATGCAGGCTGCGTTCGTCGAGATCGGACTCGAACGCGCCGCGTTCCTGCACGCGAACGACATCGTGCGCGCGATGCCGACGCTGATCAGCGAAGGCGCCGAGAACGGCAGCATGCCGACGCCGCCGATCAGCGAGCTCGTGCACGAGGGCCAGGACATCGTCGTCCAGGTCGTCAAGGACCCGATCAGCAGCAAGGGCGCGCGCCTGACGACGCATCTTGTCGATCCCGTCGCGATACCTCGTGCTGCTGCCGTACGCGAAGATGATCGGCGTTTCGGTGCGCATCGAGGACGAGGCCGAGCGCACGCGCCTCAAGGACCTCATGCTCGAACTGCACGGGTGCCGACGCGTTCGGCAACGGCCATCTCGGCTACATCGTGCGCACGAATGCCGAAGGGCAGACGCGCGAGGCGCTCGGCCGAGGACCTGTCCTATCTCGGCCGGGTCTGGCAGTCGATCCGCGAAGACATGGTCCGCGTCTCGGTCGGCCAGCGTGTCTACGAAGATCTGTCGCTGCCGCTGCGCGCGCTGCGCGATCTCATGCGCGCCGACGTCGAGAAGGTGCGCGTCGATTCGCGCGAGACGTTCGAAAAGACCGTCAATTTCACGCGCCAGTTCATGCCCGAACTCGCCGAGCGCATCGAGCACTACGCCGGCGAGCGGCCGATCTTCGACCTCTACGGCGTCGAGGACGAGATTCAGCGTGCGCTCAAGAAGGAAGTGCCATTGAAGTCCGGTGGGTATCTGATCATCGACCAGACCGAGGCAATGACGACGATCGACGTCAATACCGGCGCGTTTCTCGGCCATCGCAATCTCGAGGAAACGGTCTACAAGACCAATCTCGAGGCCGCGCAGGCCGCCGCGCGCCAGCTGCGCCTGCGCAACCTCGGCGGCATCATCATCATCGACTTCATCGACATGACCGACGCCGAGCACAAGCGTCAGGTGCTGCGCATGCTCGAAAAATCACTCGCGCACGATCACGCGAAGACGACGGTGTACGAGATGTCGCACCTGGGCCTCGTCGAGATGACGCGCAAGCGCACGGTCGAAAGTCTCGAGCGCCAGCTCTGCGAGCCGTGCCCGGCCTGCGAGGGACGCGGCAGCGTGAAGACGGCGGAGACCGTGACCTACGAGATTTTCCGCGAGATCACGCGCGCCGTGCGCCAGTTCGAAGCGGAGAAGCTGCTCGTGCTGGCGGCGACGCGTGTCGTCGGGCGCATCCTCGACGAGGAATCGGCCGCGGTCGCTGAACTCGAGGAATTCACCGGCAAGACGATCCGCTTCCAGGCCGAGGAACATTACGCGCAGGAACAGTACGATGTCGTGCTGCTCTAGCGACTCGCTGCGCAAGTATCGACGCCTGACGAGGACGCCGGTTGCGCGCAGCCTGCGCGCCGCTTCGATCGCGCGCAACGAGTGCGGTGCGGCGCCCGCGTCCGCACTGCGCCCTGCTGGTTCATGGTGAAGGCGGGGATGGAGCCGGGCCAGCGCCATCGGCTGCGACGCACGCGACTCTGGATATCGGGGCTGTTCGCCGCAGTCGTCATATTGCTGGGCATCGCTGTCGGCATCGCGCAGCTCGCATTGCCGTGGGTGGCGAGTCATCCGGAGAAGATCAGCGCGATGCTGAGCGAGCGCCTGCACCGGCCGGTGACGATCGACCGCGTCGACGGGCACTGGGAACGCAACGGTCCGCTGCTCAATCTCACGGGCGTGCATCTCGGCGCCGCGAGCACCGATCCCGCAAGCACGAAATCACAGCCGCTGACGATCGCGAGCGCAGGTATCAAGCTCAATTTGTTCGCCTGGCTGCGCCGCAACGCGAGCTGGACCGAATTCCGCATCGCCGGTGTCGATCTCGACCTCGTCCGCGACGCAGCCGGCAACTGGCAGCTGCGTGGCATGGATGCGGGTGGCATGGATGCGGGTCGCGGCGACGAGCGCAGCATCGACGACAACATACTGTTCGCGCTCGGCACGCTCGTCCTGCGCGACGCGCACCTGTCGCTCGAAGACGAGCCGAACGGCAGGCGCACGCGCTTCAGCGCCGACGAGCTGCGACTGATCAATCGCGGCGATGTGCACCGCTTCCTCGCGCGTGTGCAGTTCATGGAGACCGATTCGCCGCCACTGGACGTCGTGGTCGAATACAACACCCGCACGCGCGGCGGCCGTGCCTATTTCGGCGGGCAGGACTTCGACCTCGCCGCGATGTCACGTGGCTATCCGGTCGCCGGCATGCTGGTCAAGCGCGGCAAAGGCCGCATGCGTGCGTGGGTCACATTCGCGAACGCGCAGATCGCCGAAGCGCGCGTCGAGACCGATCTGTCCGAAGTCGAACTGACGACGAAGACATCGATCGCGCCAGACCCGAACCACGACATCCTTCCGCAGATCGGCATCGATCACATCGGTTTCGGTGCGCGCTGGCAGCGCGGCGAAAATGGCTGGTCCGCGGACGTCGTGGACCTCGCGATCACGCGTCAGGGCGTCGAGGCGCCGCCGGGCGCGTTGCACTTGCGTTCGAGCGACGGCGGCGGTGCCGACAAACCGCCGCAGTATGAGATTGCGATCGAGAACGTCGATCTCGATGCGACTGCGAGCGTCGCGATGCTCGTCGACACCCTGCCGGAAGGGCTGCGTCGCTGGCTGTACGCGGGCAATCCCGAGGGTACGTTGACAGTCGCCACCGCCCGCTATGTCGACCGCAGCGACTTCGACGTGGCCGCGCGTTTCGACGGACTCGCCTGGCATGCGCATGCGGGCTTGCCGAGCATGTACGGGTTTTCGGGCGTGCTGCGTGGGGACCAGGACGCGCTCAGCGTCGACCTGCCGCAGCACAACGAGGTTGCGGTCAGCGTGCCGCATGTGTTTCGCCAGCCGCTCGAGTTCTCCGAGCTGTCGGGAGACATCGCGATCTACCGTAACGACGATGCCTGGCGCATCGAAACCGACGCGCTGCATTTCGAAGGCTCGACGCCCGGCAAGGACTACGGTGGCGAATTGCGTGGCTGCGGTCGACATCGAGGACAACGGCTCGCGTCCGGTCCTCGATATCGCGGCGCTCGTGACGCATGGCGAAGTGCAGGCCTCGCATCTGTTCTGGCCGGTCAACGTCATGCCGCCGTCGGCCGTGAACTGGCTCGATCGCGGTCTCGACGCGGGTCACATCGTCGGTGGCCGCGCAGTGTTTCGCGGGGACCTCGACGACTGGCCGTTCCGCGACAACACGGGCCGTTTCGAGGCCGTCGCGGAAATAGACGACCTGCGCGTCCGCTACCTCAATGACTGGCCCGCCGCCGAGCACGCGCATGCCAACATCGACTTCGTCGACACGAGCCTGCACGCCGAACTGTCGGGCGGCAGCGTTCTCAACAACAAGATCAACAGCGCGACGGCGGACATTCCCGACATCGGGAGACGGGCCGCTCGACCTGACGATCAGCGGGCAGGGCTCGCGGCAAGGACATTCTCGCATTCGTGCGCGCGACACCGCTCGGCGTGAAGTTCGCGGGTCCGCTCACGGGCGTTGAAATCGGCGGCGGGCAGGACAAGGTCGATGTGAAGATGTTCCTGCCGTACAAGCACATCGAGGACTACACGCTCGACGGCACCGCGCAGCTCACGGCGTCGGACCTCAGCGACTCGCTCTACGGGCTGCGATTCGACGCCGCCGCGGGGACGGTCAAGTTCAACCGCAGCGGCTTCGCCGCCGTCGAACTCGCGACGAAATTTCGCGACAAGCCTGCGAAGTTTTCGCTCGCGGTAGGCAGCTACGTCGCCGACAAGCAGCACGCCGTCGAAGCCAGGCTCGACACTTTTCTGCCCGTGGGCGACGTGCTGACGTACGCGTCCGCGCTCGACCATTACCAGAAATACGTGAGCGGCGACGCCAACTGGACCGCGACGTTCTCTGCCGACGGCGACGTGAAGGAAGGCAGCGGCCAGCGTATCTCGCTGACGTCGGACCTGCGTGGTGTCAGCATCGACCTGCCGCAGCCGTTCGCGAAGAGCGCCGACAGCACGCTTCCGTTGAAAGTCGTGCTGGCATTGCCGTTCACCGGCGCCGATATCGACGTGCGCCTCGGCGACATGTTCGATCTGCGCGGCCGTCTGCCGACGCTGACGACACCGTTCGCCGCGAACGTCGCGTTCGGTGGTGAAGCCTCGGCGACACTGCCGAAGAGCGGCATGGTCATCGGCGGGACTGCGTCCGCGATCGACCTGTCCGGCTGGCTGGATTTCGCGAGCGAAGGCCCCGGCGGGGACGGCAACATGCTCGACCACATCGAACTGCGCACGCCTGCTTTTCTGGCGTGGGACCGACCGCTCGGCGAGGGGACGGTGCGCCTCGGTCGGCTACGCGGATGCGACCGAAATCGTCTTCGCGGGCGCGAACATCGAAGGGACGCTGAGCATTCCGCGCGAGGAACTGCGTCGGCGCGGCGTCACAGCCGACTTCAAGAAGCTGTATTGGCCCGAAAGCCCCGAGACTGACGCGGCGCCGGATGACGGCACCAAATCGCCGCTGAATCCGTCGGCGGTGCCGCCGCTGCACGTACGCATCGGCGATTTCCATCTCGGCAAGGCCAACTATGGCACGGCGACGGTCGAGACGGTGCCGACCGCCGAGGGCATGCATTTCGATCAGGCTTCCGCGCATTCGAAGAACATCGACCTGCGCGCTCACGGCGATTGGGTCAGACGCAACGGCTACCATCGCTCGACGTTCGGCATCGATCTCTCCACGCAGAACATCGGCCACATGCTCGACGCGTTCGGCAGTCCCGGGCTGATCGACGGCGGCAAGACGATCGCGCACATCGATGCAAGCTGGGCGGGGATGCCGTCGGCGTTCGCGTTGGGCCAGATCAACGGGGGCGCGCTCAAGATCGATATCGGTGAAGGCCGCATTCCCGACATCGACGTCGGCGCGGGCCGCATCGCCGGGCTGCTCAACCTCGCGGCGTTGCCGCGCCGCCTCGCGTTCGACTTCGGCGACCTCTTCAACAAGGGCTACAGTTTCGATTCGATCAGCGGCATATTCACGATGGGCGACGGCTACGTGTATACCGAGGGGCTGATGGTGAACAGCCCCACCGCCGACATGCGCATCAAGGGAGCGATGGGCCTGAAGACGCGTGACTGGGACATGGTCGTCGAAATCACGCCGCACGTGAGCGGCACGCTGATGCTCGGGGGCGCGCTGATCGGTGGCCCGGTCGGCGCGGCGGCCGGCGCGGTGCTCGGCGGCATCCTCAAGAATCCGATCAATGCGGCGACGCGCAGCGACTATCACGTCACCGGGACGTGGGACAAGCCGAGCATCACGAAGGTGGGCAGTACGGTCGTCAAGAAGCCCGCGCCGCTGGTGCCCGCCACACCGGTACCGCCGCCTCAGTCGCCGCCGCCTCCGCCAGTCAATCCCGCACAGCCTTCGCCGTAGTCCTAGGCGTTCGCGCGAGCGGAGTCGCGTGTTCTTCGCTTCGGTGATTGTGCGACGGGATCGCCGGCCTTCAGTGGGCGATGCGCAGGACCAGCACAGTCTGGTCGTCGCTGCCGAGCGGGCCGCCCTGATGGTTCTGCACGGCGTCGACCAGCGCCGTGCAGACGCTCTGCGCCGAGTCGGTCGGCGCCGATTCGACGAGTTGCCACAGCCGCTGCCTGCCGAATTCGCGACCGTGCGCATCGCGCGCCTCGACGATGCCGTCGGTATACAGCACGAGAATGTCGTCGGGCTGCGCGACGAGTTCGCTGTTGTGGTATTCGTACTCGCGCAGCACGCCGAGCGGGATCTGGTCGCCCTCGCCGAGCGCGGTCACCTCGGCGCCGCGCCGGTGCAGAAGGGGTGGGTGCCCCGCCGACAGGTAGCGCAGCTCGCGCTTGTCCGGACGATAGATGACCGCGAAAACGGTCATGAAGTGGCCGCGGCTGCGGCGCGAAAAGAAGTAGCGGTTGGCATAGCTGATCGCCGCCGCGGGCTGCTCGCCGTCGTCGCCGCGATACGTGCGCAGGATCGCGTCGAACTGGACGGCCTCGGCCGCGGCCGCGACGCCGTGCCCCGAGACGTCGCCGATGATGACGCCCCACGCGTCAGCACCGTTCGGCACGAAATCGGGCGGTGCTACCTGCGTGAGGTTGCTCATCTCGTAGTAGTCGCCGGCCGCGGTCGCGGCCGGCTGCCAGTGCACCGCGTAGTCGAGGCCGACGATGTCGGGGGTGCCCGGCAGCAGCAGGCTCTGGATGTCGGCGAGGCTCTCGATTTCCTCGCGCTGGCGTTTTGTCTCGACGGTCAGCGCGCGCAACGCGATCGGCCGGATGATCAGGCTCGCGGCGAGATTGACGTGCAGCAGCATGCGCTCCAGATCGACGCGGTCGAAACGGTGTGCAAGCGTGCTGCCGAACACGAGCCAGTGCGTAAGCATGCCTGCATTCGCAAGCGGAATCGCGAGCACCGTCGCCGGCGCGAAAAGCGCCTGCGCGAGTGGCTGCGTCCGTTCGGCCGGCGGGATCGACAGCACGTGCGCGCGATGCGTGACGAACAGGTGCGCGCTCAGGCAATCTTCAAATAGCGGCAACGCGTGGCGATCGTTGTTGGGATCGGTGTTCGGCACATGCTCGCGGCCGTCGGGCCCGATGAGCCCGGCAAGACGGCAGCGCCCCGCGCCTTGCTCGCGCACGAGCAGCAAGGCGAGCGAGCAATCCGGGAAGTCGACGCCGAAGTGCGCATGCAGTCGCGATCAGCGCCGCACGCGAATCGCTGTCGAACGCGCTGAGCGCGAGAAGGCGGTCGAACAGGGAGGCGGGGGCGGGCATGCGCGCATTGTGCCGCACGGCTGCGTCTGCCGTCAGCGGCGTCTGCATCCGCTTCACTTCGTCGGCACGGACAGCGCTCGCGGCTTATGCAGCTCGGGCGCTTCGATATCGCCGTCGTGCTGCAGGAGGCGCTTGCGCATGGCCCATTCCTCGCCCTCGTCCATCGCGACCAGCGCATTGAATTCGCTGCCGACGAGCGTCGCGATCGGCGCGCCGTCGCGATAGAGCACGCGCGCATTCGTCAACGTCGGCAGCTTCGCGCCCGCGATGATCAGACCGAGCAGGTTGAGCGGATCCGCGCCGGAGACGGCGACGAGCGTGCCGTCGACGGCCTTCTGCCGGACCGCGCGCAGCGGCGCGATCGCTTCGGGCAGCGCGAATTGTTCGCCGGTCAGACCCGCGATGAAACGGCCGCCGCGGATCTCGCCGCGCGCCTCGAGACGGTGGCAGACGCGCAGCAGTTCGCGCCATGGCGGCAGCCACGGCGCCTCGCGCGCGATCAGGCGCCAGCAGATCACGCCGTAGCGCTTGAGCAGCGTGCGCACGATCTGTTCGAGCGCTTCGGCATCCGCACTCGGCGCCTTGTGCGCCTTTGCGCGCGGGCTCTTCGGCGTATCGGCAACCGGCGCCGGTGGCCGTCGCAGCAGCGCCCAGCGTCCGGCATCGGCGATGCCGAGCAACGCCGTGCGCCGACCGCGGCGGCGATGCGGCGAGGGCCTGCGCGACGGCGGCACGAGCAGTGCGCGCAATCCGGCGAAGCTGTCCGAATTGATCATGCCCGCGGCAACGAGTTCGGCAAGCGCGTCCTCGAGTTCGGTCTGCAACAGACGTGTGCCCGCGAGCAGTTCGTCGAAGAACGATGCGCCGTGCTCGCGCAGATAGTCGGCCGTCGCCTGCGCGCGCGACGACAGCACAGGCGGAGCCGTCTGCGCGTTCGTGCCGAACGTGCTCCACGTCGTCATGTTGCGCCGTTGCAGCAGCACGATCGGCGTCGCGCGCACCGGCCCCGAGGTCGTGCGCGGGCGTGCCGGGTCCTGGTCGTCGTTGCGCGCTGCGGCAGTGCGCAGTCGCGTCCACACGATGCGACCGGCAAGGCAGAGGTCGTCGAGCCAGGAAATCTCGTAGCCGTCGACGCGCGCGGGCAGGATCTCGCCCTCCCACGCGGCGGCAGGCGCCTCGAAGCCTTCGAGCTGCGCGAGCACGCGTGGCGAGCGCGTCGGGCCCGCTGACCTGCGCGCCCGGCGCGACGCGCTGCCAGTCGAACAGGAAGCGCATGAAGTCGCGCGGCTCGACGGGCTCGATCTCGCGACGCAGCCGGTTGACCGTGTAGCGATGGATGCGCGCGAGCAGATGGCGTTCGCACCATTCGATATCTGCGGGATCAGGCTTGCTGCCGCGATCCGCAGCAGCCGAATCGGCCGAAACGGGGGCGCGGCCGGGCTGCGTCACATTTTCCGAATCGCGAAGCGCCGATTCGGGGGCCCATCCTTGTGTCGAGGTGCCGCCGCTCGACGTGAACTGCCCGCGCATCACGAAGCCCTGGCGTTCGAGCGCGACGAGCGCGAGGTCGATGTCGGTACGCGGCAGATCGAGGTCGCGCGCGAGTTCGGCGGCGCGGGTCGGACCGAGGCCGGTCAGGCGCGCGCGCAGGACGTCGACGAGCGCGGTCTCGGCCGTCCACTCTGCGTTGATGAATTCCGCCGGCGCGGCGATCGGCGGATCGCAGACCATGTCGGCGTGCAGCAGCGCGAATTGCGGCAGTCGTTCGGCCGCCATCCAGACGTCATTCGCGCGCGTCGCGCGCCGGTCGTCGACGAGCTGTGCGGCGAGATTGCGCCACAGAGTGTTGCGCTGGATTTCCGCATCGGTGAGGTAGCCGAGTCCCATCAGCGCATCGTGCAGCTCGTCGGCGTCGCGCGCCTCGGGCCACGCCTCGGCGCGCACGGCCTCGATCGCCTCGGGATCGAGGCGCGCGAAATCGTCCGTCGAGTCGAAATCGCCCCAGCGCCGGCTCTGCACGGCCTGCGTGCGTCTCTCCTCGAGCGGCGCATCGTCGAGGAACGCGTAGGGCCGCGCGCTGAGGATCTCGGCCGCGAGCGGCGAGGGTGCGGTCAGGTCTCTTGCAACAATGTGGATTTCTCCACTTTCGAGTCTCTTCAGCAGGGCGAGCAGCGCGTCGACGTCCATCGCCGCATGCAGGCAATCGTGCAGCGTCTGCGCGACGAGCGGATGGTCGGGGATCTGCCGTTCGCCGACGATGTTCTCGAGACAGGCGACCTGGTCGGGGAACACGGTCGCGAGCAGATCCTCGGACTTCATGCGCTGCAGTTGCGGCGGCACCTTCGAACCGCCGACGAAGCGCGGCAGCGCGAGCGCCGTCACCGCGTTCCAGCGCCAGCGCAGGCCGAACATCGGCGCATCGAGCAGTGCCTGCACGAGCACGTGCTCGGCGGTATTCGAATGCAGGTAGCGCGAGACTTCGTCGAGCGGAAAGCTGTGGCTCGTCGACAGCGACAGGATGATCGCGTCCTCGGTCGCCGCCGCCTGCAGCTCGAAATTGAACGTGCGGCAGAAACGCTTGCGCAGCGCGAGGCCCCATGCGCGGTTCATGCGGCTGCCGAATGGCGAGTGGATGATGAGCTGCGTGCCGCCCGACTCGTCGAAGAAACGTTCCATCGCGAGCCGCGTTTGCGTCGGCAGCAGACCGAGCGCGGCTTGCGTCGCGCCGAGATATTCGACGAGCTGACGCGCGGCGGATTCGTCGAGACCCACTTCGTGGATCAACCAGTCCAGCGCTGAGGACGGCGCACGCATGCCCTCGTCCTCAGTCCCGAGTTCGATGAGCGAGCTGTCCCGAGAACGTGGTTCAAGCTCGGCGGCAGCGGCTCCGGACGGAACCACTACGTGCCGTGCGCGCTCGCCGCCGTTGCCGCCCGGCAGGCGCGCGGAAATCTCCTCGCGCAGTCGCGACACCGCGAAGGACAGTTCGTCGCTGCGCCCTGGCGCTTCGCCGAGCCAGAACGGAATCGTCGGCGGCGCGCCTTTCGCATCCTCGACGCGCAGGCGACCGCGCTCGACGCGCAGCACGCGATAGGCGACGTTGCCCAACTGGAAGATGTCGCCAGCCATGCTCTCGACCGCGAAGTCCTCGTGCACCGTGCCGATCATCTGCGCCTGCGGCTCGAGCACGACTTCGTAGTCGGCGGTGTCGGGAATCGCGCCGCCCGACGTGATCGCAGTCAGCCGCGCGCCGCGTCGCGCGCGCAGCATGCCGTTGACCGCGTCGCGGTGCAGATAGGCCGAACGTGGGCCGCGCCGCGTCGTGTAGCCCTCGGCAAGCATGCGGCAGATCTCGCGGAATTTTTCGACGGTCAGGTCGGCGAACGGATCGGCGCGGCGCACGAGTTCGTAGAGTTCCTGCTCGTTCCATTCGCGACACGCGACTTCGGCGACGATCTGCTGCGCAAGCACGTCGAGCGTGCCGCGTTCGACGTGCAGCGTGTCGAGTTCGCCGCGGCGCACCGCATCGAGCAATGCGCTGCACTCGACGAGGTCATCGCGCGACAACGGGAACAGGCGCCCCTTCGGCTCGCCTTCCACCGAGTGGTTGGCGCGGCCGACCCTTTGCAGGAACGTCGAGATTGAACGCGGCGACGCGATCTGGCAGACGAGATCGACGTCGCCGATGTCGATGCCGAGTTCGAGCGAGGCCGTCGCGACGAGCGCGCGCAACTCGCCGCGCTTGAGCTTCTGCTCGGCCGCGAGGCGCTGCTCGCGCGCGAGGCTGCCGTGGTGCGATGTCACCGCGTCTTTGCCGAGAATCTCCGACAGATGCCGCGCGACGCGTTCGGCCATGCGTCGGGTGTTGACGAAGATCAGCGTCGTGCGGTGTGCCTGGATCAGCTCGGTCAGGCGCTGGTGGACAAGTTGCCAGACATCGCCCGACATCACCGCCGACAGCGGCACCGGCGGCACTTCGAGCGCGAGGTCGCGCTTGCGCGCGTAGCCGACGTCGATGATGTCGCAGGTTGTGCTCTGCGTGTTCTCCGACGGCGCCCGTGTCGAGGTTGCGAGAGAGGATCCGACGAGAAATTTCGCGACCTCGCTGATCGGCTTCTGCGTCGCCGAAAGACCGATGCGCGTGAGCCGTCGTCCGCACAGCGCCTCGAGGCGCTCGAGCGACAGTGACAGGTGCGCGCCGCGCTTCGACGGCGCGAGCGCGTGGATTTCGTCGACGATGACCGAACGCGTCGTCGCGAGCATCGCGCGTCCCGACTCCGAGCCGAGCAGGATGTAGAGCGACTCGGGCGTCGTCACGACGATATGCGGCGGACGCTTGCGCATCGCGTCGCGCTCGGCCTGCGGCGTATCGCCGGTGCGCACGAACGTGCGGATATCGACGTCGGGATAACCCTGCTTCTCGAGCTGCGCACGGATGCCTTCGAGCGGGGCCTGCAGGTTGATGCGCACGTCGTTCGACAGCGCCTTGAGCGGCGAGACGTAGACGACCGCGGTCTCGTCGCCGAGGCTGCCTTCGACGCCGCGGCGCACGAGTTCGTCGATCGCGGCGAGGAACGCGGCGAGCGTCTTGCCCGAGCCGGTCGGCGCGGCGATCAGCGTGTGTCGGCCTGAGGCGATCGCAGGCCACGCGCGCGCTTGCGCGGGCGTGGGCGCGGGGAAGGTCTCCTCGAACCAGGCGGCGACGGCAGGGTGGAAATTCTGCAGCGGCATGGACGAATTATGCGCCTGTACGAGCGGGTTCATCCCGCTCGATATGGGATCGGCGCGCACGAACAACAGGCCCATCTGCCGCATCGTCCGCTCCGCCGCGTTCAGCCAGATGGCAGCTTGGGTTGGCGGTGTCTCAGCGCTTGAGATTCAGAAAAGGAAGACGGGGGCGCAGTCATTTTTCTGTGGACCCGTCTTGGTGTCCACGTCAAAAAATTACGCCGCCCCCGTGTTGGCGACGTCTTTTGCGAGAACCCAAGTCGTCAGGCCTGAACCGTCTTCCTGCCGAGATTCTCGATCCATCGATACAGCGCGAACACGGCAATGACGAACGCGATACCACCGATCCAGAGCGCCGGGCCGCCCGCGAACGCGTCGCCGACGAGCGCGAGCGGGAAGTCCTCGCCCGAGAACGCGACGATTGCGGCGATCACGACGCCGATCAGGCCTTCGCCGACGATCATGCCCGATGCGAGCAGCACGCCGAGTTGCTTCGTCGCTTCGGGTTTCGCCGAGCGCTCTGCGCGACGGTCGTAGTACGCACCCGCGATTGCGCCGACGACGACCATCAGCGTCGCGCTCGTCGGCAGATAGATGCCGAGACCCACGGCGAGCGGCGACAGGTGCGCCGATTTCGTCGACTTGCGCAGCACGATATCGAGAATGATCAGCGCGACGCCGATCACTGCGCCGACTTCTATGAGGCTCCAGTCGATGTTGTTCTGGATCACCCCTTGCGCGAGCGCCGAGATCAGGCCCGCCTGTGGCGCCGCAAGCGCACGGCCGGGCACCGCGCCGGGCGCGCCCGCGAAACCGTATGCATGATTGAGCAGGTCGAGCACCGGTGGAATCACCGCGGCGCCCGCGATGACGCCGATGATCAGCGCCCATTGCTGCTTCGACGGCGTCGCATCGACGAGCTGGCCGGTCTTGAGATCCTGCAGGTTGTTGTTGGCGATCGTCGCGACCGAAAATACCGTGGCGGTCACGAGCAGCGCGAACGCGACGAGGCCCTTTTCGCTGCCCGGCGCGAGCAGAGGCTTGACGCCGAACACGAGCAGCAGCGCCGCGCCGATCACGACGAGGATGCCGATGCCCGATACCGGGCTGTTCGACGAGCCGATCAGGCCCGCCATGTAGCCGCAGACGGTCGAGATCACGAAACCCATCACGACGATGTAGATCAGTCCGCCGATCGTGAGCAGCACCCAGTGGTCGCCGAGACCCGTGGCGAAGCTGAAATGGCTGAGCAGCATCGCGGTCGGCACGAAGCAGGCGAGCGTCATGATGCCGACGAGGCCGATCGGGATGTCCTGTTCGGTGCGGGCGAGCGTCGCGCCTTGCCCGGCAGCGCGCATGCGCGAGGCGGCCAGGGCGGACGCGAGCCCGCTGACGACCGGACCGACGAGTTTGGCGAGCGTCCAGATCGCGGCGACGCCGATCGTGCCGGCGCCGACGAAACGCACCTGATGGCTCCACGTCGCCTGCGCGACGTCCGCGGCAGGGCCGGCCGCGGCGGCGATTGCGGAATAGTGCGGCACGCCCCAGACCCAGCCAATCGCAGCGCCGAACAGCATCGCGATGCCGACCCAGAAGCCGACGAGATGGCCGACGCCGAACAGCGCCATCGACAGGTTGAAGTCGAAACCGCTCACGGCGCTCTTGTCATCGCCGACGCGGAAATAGGAAACGACATCGCTCGCGAAAACGCGCGTTGCGACGATCACTGCGAATGCCGCGGCACTGATCGAGCCCCAGAGCACCGCGAGCAATCCGAAGCGGCTTTCTTCGAGACCCTCGACGGTCGCACCGGCCCCCGGGCTGCCGACCTTGAGCACCTCCGCGCAAGCGACGCCTTCGGGATAGGGCAGGTCGGTGTTGATCACGAGCGCGCGGCGCAGCGGAATCGAATACATCACCCCGAGCACGCCGCCGATCGCGCAGATCGCGAACGACACCCAATAGGGGAACCCGGTCCACCAGCCGATCATCACGAGGCCGGGCAGGACGAAGATGATCGACGACAGCGTGCCTGCGGCCGACGCGATCGTCTGTACGATGTTGTTTTCCTGGATCGTGGAGTCCTTGAAGCCACGCAGCAGCGCCATCGAGATCACGGCGGCCGGGATCGACGTCGCAAACGTGAGGCCGGCCTTGAGGCCGAAGAACACGTTCGCTGCCGTGAACAGCACCGTGATCAGCACGCCGAGCACGATGCCGCGTGCGGTGAGTTCGGTACGGGGCGTCTCGGCCGATGTTTGATCACTGTTCACGAAAAGATTTCCCCTAAATGTCTAGTTGTTCACGGATAATCGCCGACTGAACGCAAAATGAAAAGCGCGGTGGAGTTTTGAAAATTAGCGGGCCTATGCAAATAACGAGCCAATTGTGACCGTATTTTTACCATTGCGGTTGCGGCTCGCCGGGTGCGCTGGTTTCGCAGCAAAAAACAGGTGCGTCAAAGAGTTAGGGGTTGGACACGATCGAATGACTCCGAACTGAACAACTCGGATCGGGGGTGGAGTGAAGCGAAAAATTTTGTTAGAATGCAACAGTTCGCGTTGCCGCCATATAACGTTTTATTAACGCGACGGACGCATCCGAGTGGTGTGGAGTGATGATACCTGCGAGCCGCGACGGGGTTTAGCGGACGCTAAAGAAAACCAAGCAAAGGAGACTCCCGAATGAAACGTAATACTTTATTCGCCGTGATTGCCCTCGCCCTGGGCGGAGCCGGCGTCGTCGAGACCGCGCAGGCTCAGGAATTTTGGAGCACATGGTACGTCGCTCCGCGTTTGGGCTACGTATTCCCGGATAGCGCACGCACCACCAAGGATTCTGGCTTCGGCGGCATCGGCCTGGGCGTTTGGGTCAACCCGAACTTCGCGGTCGATTTCGAATACGGCATCAACAATGCGGACTTCAAGAGCAACTCGCCGCGCAACACACACCAGTGGGAAAGCGTGCAGGTTGACGTCGCCGGTCGCTGGTTCTTCGGCGATTGGGGTTCGGGCTGGCGTCCGTACATCGTCGGTGGCCTCGGCGCCATGCGCCACAAGGCCTACTCCGGCTCCCTGCTCGAGGCAAATTTCTACTCGAACGCGGGTGGCTGGGATCCGATGGCCCTCCTGGGCTTCGGTATGCAGTACAACCTGTCTGATCGCCTGACGTTCCGCGGTGAAATCGAGGCGCGTTACGACCATGACAACAACTCGCTCAACAGCAATCTGTCGGACAGCTACGGCTTCAACCGTCACTCGGGCTTCACCGATGGTCTCGTGACCGTTGGCCTGACCTACAGCTTCGGTTCTCCGCCGGCCCCGCCGCCGCCTCCTCCGGCTGCGCCGCCGCCGCCGCCGCCGCCGCCAGTTGCCGCAGCGCCGGTTCCGACGACGATCGACCTGCGTGGCGTCGAGTTCAAGTTCGACCATCCGCGTACGGGTGAGAAGCTGATCCCGTCGCTGAAGGCGCCGACCGCCGCTTCCGTGCAGATCCTCGACGAGGCCGTCGACACGCTGAAGCGCAACCCCGACGTCCGCGTCGAGGTCGATGGTCACACCGACTCGGTTGGCTCGGATGCGTACAACCAGTCGCTGTCGGAGCGCCGCGCCAAGGGCGTATATGACTACCTGCTCGCCCATGGCGTGCCGGACAGTCAGATCGTCGGCGAGAAGGGCTTCGGCGAGAGCAAGCCGATCGACACCAACGATACCGCGGAAGGCCGTCAGCGCAACCGTCGTACCGAACTCAACGTGCAGCACTAATCGCACTGAGTGGTGAAGCAATACGAAAAAGCCCGGCGCGAGCCGGGCTTTTTCTTTGTCTAGCGGAAGGCTGACAATACACTGGCTGCATACGTCCGGCCGCGCAATCGCTTGGACATGGGGCCGGTCATCCGCATCGGGTCCGCCGTATTGATCGCTTTCTGATCGATTTCTTGCTCGACCCATAGACGATGGTGTCGAAACCGCCCGCAAGGACGAACCGCCCTGTAGCGCGACGGACATCTGCCTCGCCCCGTCACGGCGTTGCGCGTGTGCTGAGCAAGCTCGGTGTGTGCTCGCGCACGCAGGGAGAGCAACTCGTGCGCACGGGTCGCGTGCGGGTGAACGATCGCCTCGTGCACGATCCCGAAGCGCCCGTGGACGCCACGCGCGATCGCATCAGCATCGACGGCGCCATCGTCGACATGGCTGAAAAAGCCTACTTCATGCTCAACAAGCCGCGCGGTTATGTGACGACCGCGAGCGACGAACATGGCCGCGAGACGGTGTACGCCTTGCTGCAGGACGCGCTGCCCGCATCGACTGCGCCTTCGTGGATCGCGCCGGTCGGCAGGCTCGACAAGGCCAGCGAAGGGCTGCTGCTGTTCACGAACGACACGGCGTGGGCCGCACGGTTGACCGATCCCGCAGCGCACATCGACAAGACCTACCACGTGCAGATCGACAGGCTCGCCGATGCAGCGCTGATCGATGAACTCGGCGCGGGAGCCGCCGTAGGCGAAGAGCGCCTCTCGGCAAAGTCGGTTCGCGAACTGCGTCGCGGCGGGAAGAATTCCTGGCTCGAAATCGTCCTCGACGAAGGCCGCAACCGGCAGATCCGCCGGCTGCTCGCGGCGTTCGACATTGGCGTCCTGCGTCTCGTACGCGTTGCGATAGGCGCGCTCGTCCTCGGCGAACTCGGCAAGGGGCAGGCGAGGGCATTGACGAGCGAAGAAGTCGCTGCGCTGCGCGATGCGAGTCCGTGACGCTGACAGCAGATGTCCTCGACCGCGAAGGCGCAGTTGTCAGAAACGCAACGAAAGGCAGGTCAGCGCGCCGTCCATCTTGCGAAACTCGGACATGTCGAGCGCGACGACTTCGTAGCCGAGGCCGTGCAGGCGCGCGTGCAGCGCGGGAAACCCGCAGCGATGACGACGCGTTCGTTGAGGCGCAGCAGGTTCGCCGCGTAGCCTTCGCCACGCGCGACCCGCACTACATCGTAGCCGCCCAATGCCTCGTGTTCGGCAAGCGCGTCGATCGCGACGATGCGTCCATCGCCGAGAGAAGTGATCCCGCTCTTGAGGTGCTGGATGCCGGGCACCGCGCGGATGTCGACCGTCGTCGACGTGCAGCCTTCGCGCGTAAGCAGGTCGGCGAGCTGGCGTGCGCCCGCCTGGTTCGTGCGTGCCGACAGGCCGATGAAGAAATGCCCGCCGGCCTGGCAGACGTCGCCGCCGTCTAGCGTGCCGGGCGCGGCGATCGCGTGGATGCGGGCGAAGCAGTCCGCGAGTGTCGGTTCGATGCGTGCGACCTCGCCCGCGCGCGCGGGCGCGCCCGGTCGCGTGAGGACTGCGAAATCGTCGGTTACGATCGCGGTGTCCTCGACGAAAGTCGCGTCGGGAAAATCGTTGTCGGTGGGCAGAACCGTGAGCGTCAACCCGCACGACTCGAGCGTCGCGCAGTAGCGTGCGTGCTGGTCCAGCGCGAGCTGCAGGTCGGGCAGACCAAATTCGGCGGAAGTCAGGCCGTCGGCGAAATTCGCTGCCGGCGGACGCACGATCGCGCGCGTGAACATGCTGGTCGGTCCGTGCTGATGCTTGAAGTGTCGCAAGATAACCGAAACGGGGCGCTGAAGCGCGGTGCACACAAGCAGCTTGACATGTGACTAAAAGGTCACCTATTATTCATCTCGAGATGGATGCCGTATTCAAGGCGCTAGCGGACCCGTTCCGGCGCAAGGTGCTCGACCGCCTCAATCGCCGTGATGGACAGACGCTGACCGAGTTGTGCGAACACGCGGAGATGACGCGCTTCGGCGTGATGAAGCATCTGCGCTTGCTCGAACAGGCCGGCCTCATCGTCACGCGACGCGAAGGGCGCGAGAAATGGCACTACCTCAACCGCGTGCCTATCCGGCGCATCCACGATCGCTGGATCAGTCGCTACGCCGAACCGATGGCTGCCGCGCTGTCGCGGCTAAAAACCGTACTGGAGGATCCGATGTCCGATACGAAACTCGTCTACGAAATCTTCATCCATACGACACCCGAGAAACTCTGGCGCGCCCTGACCGAGCCCGAGTTCACGCGCCAGTATTTCCACGGCACCGAGATTCGCTCGAAGCTGAAAAAGGGCGAGCCGTTTCTTTGCACGACGCCAGACGGCACGAAGATGGTCGATGGCGACGTGCTCGAATGCGATCCGCCGCGCAAACTCGTGCACACGTGGCGTGTGCACTGGGACCCCGCTCTCAGTCACGAGCTGTCGACGGTGAGCTACGAAATCGAACAGAAGGGCGAGAACTGCAAACTGACGGTCACGCACGACGTGGCGGAAGCACCGCTGACCGCGGGCCAGGTCAAGGGCGGCTGGGTAGCGATCCTGTCGAGCCTCAAGACGCTGATCGAGACCGGCAAGCCACTGACGATCGGCGGGTGATTGCGGACAACTCAAATGGAGGAGCAGCATGTTGCGAAGCATCGCATCGTGGACATTCCTGTTGACCGGCACCGTTATCGGCCTCGGTGCATTCGGGCATGATTCGAATGCGGCGAAGCTCGTTGCCGAATTCGCGAAGTTCCCCGCGTTCGACGCAAACGTGGCGAGGACCACGCTCGCGGTCTGGCACTTCTGCAGCGGCTGCATGTTCGTATTCGGCGCGATCTGCGTGTGGACATGGTGGCGCGCCCGTCGTGACGGGCGCGCCGTATTCTTCGCAACCGACGCGATCGGCCTGTTCTACGCCATAGTTGGTCTATGGACCGTCTGGTATGCCGGCCTTGCATTCTTCTGGCTGTTCTTCGCCCTCGGCGTTCTGCTTGTCGCATCGTCGCTGCCGTTGCGGTCGCAAGCGCCGTCGGCAGCGCGATGACCCCTGCCGGCGCGTAGACGTCATTGGCGCACAGCTGACGCCGTCGTGCCGCAGGTTCCAAACGCGGCCAGACGCGCGCCACCCGACCGGCGACGTGCCTGCGCGCGCTGCGGCATGCGTACGCTCGAGCCGCGCATGCCAACTTCGTCGGGTTGTCGTACCATCGTCTCTCCTTGCGGCATGCAACGTGCCGCGATCACTGTGACGCTACGGGGGAAACGCGATGATCTTCGGAATGACGCCCATTCTTTTTCTGCACGTGCTCTTGAGCCTCATTGGAATACTGTCCGGATTCGTGGTGTTGAACGGACTGTTCAAGTCGAAGCGGCTGCCCGGATGGACATTCATGTTTCTTTCGACGACGGTGCTGACGAGCGCCAGCGGCTTCCTGCTGCCTGCGGACCACCTGCTGCCTTCGCACATCGTCGCCATCATTTCGCTGGTCGTGCTTGCGGTTGCGCTGCTCGCCCTGTACTCGTTCCGTCTCGAACGCGCTTGGCGCTGGGTCTATGTCGTCACTGCGACGATTTCGCTCTACCTCAATGTTTTCGTGCTCGTCGCGCAGTTGTTCTCGAAGGTGCCCGCGCTGCACGCGCTCGCGCCGACGCAGGGTGAGCCACCGTTCGCGATCGCGCAGGGCGCCGTGCTGCTGGCGTTCCTTGCACTCGGCTTCCTCGCGGTCAAGCGTTTCCGCCCGAGAAGAGCGGGTCTGTGAGCGAAGGCGTCTATCCACTCGAAGGCGGTTGCGGTTGCGGCAGCGTGCGCTATCGCATTGCGAGCGCGCCGATGTTCGTGCATTGCTGCCACTGCAAATGGTGTCAGCGCGAATCGGGCGCGTCGTTCGCGCTGAACGCCATGATCGAGGCCGATCGCGTCGAGTTGCTGCGCGGGCAGGTCGACGTCGTCGACACGCCTTCGAACAGCGGCAAGGGCCAGCGCATTTCGCGCTGCCCGTCCTGCCGCATCGCAGTATGGAGCAACTATGCGGGCCCGGGCGATGCGATCCGCTTCGTCCGCGTCGGCACGCTCGACGAGGCGTTCCACATCAGGCCCGACATCCACATTTTCACGGCGAGCAAGCAGCCGTGGGTCGTGCTTCCCCCCGACATGCCAGCCGTGCCCGAGTATTACGATCGCGGCACGTACTGGTCGGCCGAGAGCATCGCGCGGCGCGGCGCCGTCCTTGCCTGATCGTTGATTCGCGCCTGGCATCTGCGGGCGCATGCCGGCGAGGCTTTCCGCAAAGGCGCTTGGCGCCCTAGCGCCAGCCGATCTCGAGGTCGGCGATCTCGAACGTCCAGTCGCGATCGAGATTGCGGTCGCCGAAGGCATGCAGAATCCACCAGCCACCGAGCCCCGGCGGCACTTCGCCGGTTTCGTCGAGCACGTCGATCTCGGCGAGCGGATCGCCGGACTCGTCGTCGAGCTGGTAGGCGATGCGGCCGTCGTTCGTCGCGCTGACTTCGAGCAGGTACCAGGTGCCGTCTTCGAGGCGCGGGCTGCAGGTCGCTGGGATCAACGCATTGCTGTCGCTGTGGAACGACTCGACCTGCACGACCGGTGCATGCACGCAGCCGTTCGGCGCGCCCGAGACGTTGCCGATGATGACGCCGCGCCCGGTCGCCATGCCCGGTGCCTCGTAAAGAGGGATTCGCCTTGCGCCACTGACCGGCGACGCCCAGGGCGAAATGCGCTTCGGGCTCGGCGCGGAAGAAGCCGCTCGAGCGAAAGCGCAGGCGCATGAACTGCTCGCTCGCATCGGCCGGAGCGGATGCGGCAGGCACGCCCATGATGTCGACACCCGGCGAGGCCGCTGCCGGCGCTCGAAGCCGAGGCGGCGAAGGCGAGGTCGTGCGGACCGCGCAGGCGGCAGAGGCCGCCCGTGCGCTCGAAAGTCCATTCGCCGAAGCGTTTGAGTCGCAGGTCGATCATGGTCGGTCAGCCGCGCAACACGCCGAGCTTGCGCCCGACTTTCGTGAATGCTTCGACCGCGCGATCGATCTGCGCATGCGAGTGCGCCGCGCTCATCTGCGTGCGGATGCGCGCCTGGCCCTGCGCGACGACCGGGAAGAAGAAGCCGATCACGTAGATGCCCTCGTCGAGCAGCTCGCTCGCGAACTGCTGCGCGAGTTTCGCGTCGTAGAGCATCACCGGCGCGATCGGGTGCGTGCCCGGCCTGATGTCGAATCCTGCGTCGGTCATGCGCTTGCGGAAATACAGCGCATTGTCGTTGACCTTGTCGCGCAGCGCGCTGCTCGACGACAGCATCTCGAACACCTTGATCGACGCGGCGACGAGCGGCGGCGGCAGCGTGTTCGAGAACAGGTACGGACGCGAACGCTGGCGCAGCAGATCGATGATCTCGCTGCGGCCGGTCGTGAATCCGCCGGAGCCGCCGCCGAGCGCCTTGCCGAGGGTCGAGGTGAACACGTCGACTTCACCCATGACGCCGTGCAGTTCCGCCGAGCCACGCCCGCTCGGGCCGACGAAGCCGGTCGCGTGCGAGTCGTCGACCATGAGCATCGCGTTGTACTTCTTCTTCAGCGCGACGATCTCGTCGAGCTTCGCGATGAAGCCGTCCATCGAGAAGACGCCGTCGGTCGCGATCAGGCGCGTGCGCCTGCCTTGCGTCTGCGCGAGATGCGCTTCGAGTTCGGCCATGTCGCCGTTCGCATAGCGCCGGCGCTCGGCCTTGCAGAGGCGGATGCCGTCGATGATCGATGCGTGATTGAGCGCGTCCGAGATCACGACGTCCTCTTCGCCGAGGATCGTCTCGAACAAGCCGCCGTTGGCGTCGAAGCACGAGGTGTAGAGAATCGTGTCGTCCGTACCGAAGAATTTCGAGATCGCCGCCTCGAGCTGCTTGTGCAGGTCCTGCGTGCCACAGATGAAGCGCACGCTCGCGAGGCCGAAGCCGTGCGTGTCGAGCGCGTCCTTCGCCGCCTGGATGATCTGCGCGTTGTCGGCGAGGCCGAGATAGTTGTTCGCGCAGAAGTTGAGCACCTCGCGGCCGTCGCTGGTCTTGATCGAAGACGATTGCGGCGTCGCGATCACGCGCTCGGTCTTGTACAGGCCCTGGTTGCGGATCGAGTCGATCTCGTTGACGAGGCGCTCGCGGGCGGCGTAGTCCATGGCGATAGTCCGATCGGGAAAGACCACCATTGTCCGTGATTCGCCGGCGCATTGAAATTCATCCTTTCTGGAACATCCGCTGGCCGCAGCTTCCGCGATGACGAAAATCGGAAAATTCTTGCGTAGAATCGGAGCAACGGGGGCGGGGACAGCGCCATGAGCGACAAGATTCCAAAGCGGTCACGCAAGCGTGGTGCGGCCAGCCCCGAAGAGACCGTGCCTACCGGGCATCCGCTGGGCGTCTGGATTCTCGACACGCTCGGCCCGATGATCGTTGCGCCGGTTCTCGGCCTGTTCGCAGGCTTCCTCATGTTGTTCGGTGGCATCTTCCTCGCGGTCGCCTGGCAGGCGGCTGCGAAGCCGATCATCGACTCGCGCTACTACGCGCCGTTCACCGCTTCGGTGTCCGGAAAGATCGTGGAGAGCTGGGCCGCGCTCGATTTCGATCCGGCCAATCTGCCGGCGGGCAAACTTTACTGGGACCGGGCCAGCAAGGTCGAGCGTTGCGCCGTGGTCGAATACGACGCCGGCGACTGGGGCGCGCCGCTGCGGCGCGCGTTCTGCGGCATGCGTCTGAACTTCAGCGAGGATTTTCGACTGCACGACTGGAGCGAGATGCTGCAGGAAGGCATTCCGTTCACCTTTCTGCGCGACGCGAGCGGCTTCGAGGTGCAGGAGATGCGCATGAGCAAGGGCACGCTCAACTGGATCTCGACGCATCCGCCTCGCGACACCTTCATGATGAGCAAACCGCCGCCGACCACGGCGCTCGCGGCGCTCAAGGAGCAGCTGGACTGGCCGATCGACATCGCCGTTCTGAGCTGGACCACGCAGGTTCCCGCGTTTCCGCTGCGCTACGACCCACAGCATCCGGAGCTGGCAATGCCCGCGAAGGTGGTCGAAGACCGCAGCCAGTGGAACTGGCTCGGCGTGGTCCTCGTATTGCTGCTGAGCATTCCCGGGTTTCTCGTCTGGCATTTCGGCATCCGCATGTTCTTCCCGACCGAACCATCGCCGCTCGTGCTCTGGGTGCTGACGCTGCTGCCGCTGCTCGCGTTGCCGTGGTGGAGCGAGGCGCTGCCGAAGATGATCGCGTACGCGAACAAGGATTGGGCGCAGATCGCGAGCGACATGCTCGACGACGTCACGCGCAGCTCGCGCCTGATCGCGACCACGCCGGACGAAGCCGCCTTCGCGCATGGCGAACGCCTGCTCTGGCGGCTCGACCAGGGCGCATATGCCGACACCTTCGGCCGCATCCGCTTCGCCAAGCCCGAACCCGCGCCGAAGACCGAGGCGGACGTGCTTGCCGCGCTGCGTGCGCAGGCGGCCGCGCAGGTTGCGCGGTTCACGCCGCAGGAACAGCTCACGCTGCTGCAGCGATTGACGCAGGACAAGGAGAACCGCCGCGACCGTGACCAGAAGGTTTTCACGACCGCGGCCGAGGCGATCGAGCGTGATCCGAACGCCGATGCCGCCGTGCATCGCGCGGCGCGGCGCTACCTCATATTCGGCGCGGACTACAACGTATGGGACGTCGACGCGCTCGAAAAATCCTGGGCCACACCGGCCAAGCCCTGACGCGAAGGCGGTCGCGTTGCCGTCAGCGGACCGTCTGCTCAGGCGCCGCCGCATAGTCCGGCGCGCCAGCGTACGGCGCGTGCACGCTGACCTGCCAGCCGCGCTCGCCGAGCTTGTGCAGCGCGAGCGGCGAGACGTCGCCGCCGATCAATACCGTCTTCTCGCTGCGCACGAATTCGTGGCGGTTGAAGAAGTCGTCGATGTCGGTGGTCCAGCTCAGGTAGTCGACCGGCAGCGGCAGCAGCAGCCTGCCGCCGGGCTCCAGATAGGCGAGGGCGGCGCCCGCGATCAGCAGCTTGCCGCCTCTTGCTGCGGCTGCGTGACGTTCGATCAGCGCGAGCGCATCGACGAGAAAGCGCGCTTCGACTTCGCCGCGTGTCGCCGCGGCGAGCTCGAGCAGTTCGTTGCAGCCGCTGTCGAGTTTGAGCTTCAGCAACGAATCGATGAGCTGGGTGCGCAACGTGTCGTTGAAGCCGCCGCGACGCGAGAACGTGCGAATGTCGAATTCGTCGCTGCAGACCGACGCGAGGTTCTTCTCGTTGCGCTCGCGGATCTGCTCGGGCGTGTGCGTGAGCACGTACTGGTTGACGAGTCCCGTGTCGGCGATGACTTCGGCGGCGGGCCCCGCGATCTGGCCGAGCGCTTCGCCGGCAGAGAAATTGCCCCAGGTCGCCGCCCACGCGAGCGAGTCGAGGCGCTCGACGATGTACGGGTTCGACGTGTTCGGATCGATGCCGAGATACTTCGCGATCTCGTTGCGCGACTGGCTGTACTTGAGATAGCGCTTCGTCTCGCGCCCGACTTCGCTGCCGGCGCGCGCGTACCATGCGCGACTCTTCTTCTCTTCGGTCGCGGGCGCGGCGTCGATCGACTCGGCGACGGGCTCTGGCGGGGGCGACGGCGCAATCGGTGGGTCATCGGGACTCGTCGTCGAGTCGGCCAGCGCTGCGGCGACGGTCGTGTCGGCTTCGTCCGTGAGCGAAAGCGCGCCGACACTGACCTTGCTGTGGCCGTGTTCGCGGTCGCGCGCCGCGGTCATCGGTCCGGGCGGCGCGCGATAAGGGTCGCCCTTGTTCTCGAACACGCGCGACGAGCGGTCGCTCGCGCTCTGCGCGCGACCCGACCAGACGTCGATCTGTTTCTTGAAATAGCGCACGACGCCCATCGGCAGGCCCGTGATCGAATCGAGCGGATGGGCGAAGACGTTGACGATCGCGGAGCCCGTCTTCTTCCCGCGTTCCGCGAGTGCGTGCGCGAAGGCACCCTGGCGGCTCGCGTTCTCGAGCGTCTCGATGGCGGGGATTTCGCCGACGCGTATCGCGAGCAACCGTACGCTGTCCGCATGCAGCGGGCCGTACGGCGTGTCGATGATGAAATGCGCCATGAAGCCGCGAATCTGGACCTCGGGGATCACCCTGTAGCGCGGACCGTTGAGCACCGATGGCGACGCGAGTTGCGCTGCCTGGAAGAACGGCTCTGGCTCGTTGGCGCAGCCGGACGTGCACGTCGCCGCGTCGGCGCGGGCCACAGAACGACACGAAGCAGCACACAGAGCGCCAGCATTAGCGGAAGGGACTTTCACGGGACGAAGGCGAATCCGTCGAGGAGAACGACGGCCGTCACCCGACCAGACGGGTAGCAGCGTCGCGATGCGACGAACGCGGGTCCGCGATGCGAACGGAACCACCATTGAACGCCATCGATACCGGCAAAGAAACTCAATTCCACGAGCAGACGACCTTTCCGCAATTGCCGGCTTCCATCAGGTCGAAACCGCGCTGGAATTCGTCGATGTGGATCTGGTGCGTGAGCACCTTCTGCAGCGGGAAACCGGTCAGCAGCATCTGCGTCATCTTGTACCAGGTCTCGTACATGCGCCGGCCGTAGATGCCGTGCAGGACGAGGCCCTTGAAGATGACCTTGTCCCAGTCGATGCCGGCGCCGTTCGGCAGGATGCCGAGCAGCGCGATCTTGCCGCCGTGGTACATGCAGTCGAGCATGTCGTTGAACGCACGCTGGTTGCCCGACATCTCGAGGCCGATGTCGAAGCCCTCCATGTGCAGGTCCTTCATGACGTCCCGGACCGACTGCTTCGACACGTTGACGACGCGCGTCGCGCCCATGTCGGCGGCGAGCTTCAGGCGATAGTCGTTGACGTCGGTGACGACGACGTTGCGCGCGCCGACGTGCTTGCAGATGCCCGCGGCGATGATGCCGATCGGGCCCGCGCCCGTGATCAGCACGTCCTCGCCGATCAGGTCGAATTCGAGCGCGCAGTGCGCCGCGTTGCCGTACGGGTCGAAGAACGCGGCGAGTTCGGACGGGATCTGGTCCGGGCACCGGCCACAGGTTCGAAGACGGGCATCGCGATGTACTCGGCGAACGCGCCGTTGCGGTTCACGCCGATGCCGATCGTGTGCGGACACAGATGCTGCTTGCCCGCACGGCAGTTGCGGCAGACGCCGCAGACGATGTGGCCTTCGGCCGATACGCGCTGGCCCAATGCATAGCCGCGTACGCCCGGACCCATGTCGACGATGCGGCCGACGAACTCGTGGCCGATGACGAGACCTGGCTTGATCGTGCGCTGCGACCACTCGTCCCATTTGTAGATGTGCAGGTCGGTGCCGCAGATCGCGGTCTTCTCGAGTTTGACGAGCACTTCGTTCGGACCGATTTCGGGCAGCGGCACCTGTTCCATCCAGATGCCCTTGCCGGCTTCCTTCTTCACGAGTGCCTTCATGGTCTGTTGCATGGATTTCTCCGAAAGATGGCGCCAATTATAGAGGTTTGCGCCGTTCGGCGGTCCCCGCGGCAACGGCCTAGCCAGCTACCTGAACACGAACGATATGCCTCGGCCCGCAGGGACGCCGGATACAGATTCGATTCACCTGAATGTCGATAGCCTGAATCCCGCCTGCAGATGGTGCAGGCGCGGGTGGGTCCACATTGTTCTCACGCCCCGTTCGTCGACATGGAGACAAGACAATGCTCGAGACTATCGCTGTCGTACTGATCGTGCTCTGGCTGCTCGGCCTCGTGACTTCCTACACGCTGGGCGGATTCATCCACATCCTGCTTGTCGTTGCTGTCATCATGGTGCTGCTGCGCCTCGTGCAAGGTCGCGGCATCTAGCACAGCACGGCTCAGGCCGAGCCTGGTCGGCCGCGGCCGCACCGTGACCGCGTCCCCCAGGGATGCAAAGTTGCGATCCAAGACAACAAGGAGAGTGAAGTGAGTCCAGTAAGGATCATTGCGTTTGCCCTCATCATCGGCGGCCTCGCGGGTCTCGCCTACGGTGGTTTTTCGTATACGAAGCAGAACCACGAAGCGAAGATCGGCCCGGTCGAGCTGTCCGTCAGCGAGAAGAAGACGGTAGACGTGCCGACCTGGGCAGCGCTCGGTGCGCTTCTCGTGGGCGGTGCGCTGCTTTTCGCCGGCGGCAAGCGCAGCTAATCGCAGGCTCGAGGAAATAGCCAGCACGAGGAAATAGCCGGCCTTCGGGAAATAACCCGGTTCGCGCCGCGACGTTGCGGCGATGCAGGCCGGAGGCGATGCGGCGCAATTCGCCGCTAGAATCGCGGCGATGCCAGCCGATCAGCGACCGCTTGCCATTTTCCTGATGGGCCCGACGGCTTCGGGCAAGACTGCGCTCGCGCAGGCGCTGGCAGATCGATTCGCCGTCGGCCTCATCAGCGTCGACTCGGCGCTCGTCTATCGTGGCCTCGATATCGGTTCGGCCAAGCCCGATGCCGCCACTCTCGCGCGATACCCGCACCGGCTCATCGACATCCGCGATGCCGCACAGACGTATTCCGCGGCCGAATTCCGCGCCGATGCGTCGCTCGCAATGGCGCAGGTCGGCAGCGAAGGCCGGACGCCGCTGCTCGTCGGCGGCACCGGGCTCTACTTCCACGCACTGCAATACGGCTTGTCGAACCTGCCCGAGGCGGATGCGGCGCTGCGTGCCGAGTTGAACGCGCAGGCCCAAAACGCAGGCTGGAGCGCGCTGCACGCCCGCCTCGCCGCGCTCGATCCGGCCGTGGCGGCGCGCATTGGCGCGAACGACGCGCAACGGATACAGCGCGCGCTCGAGGTGATCATGCTGACCGGCAAGCCGTTGTCGACGCAGCAGACCGGCTTGCGCGTACCCTTCGGCTATCGCGTGCTCAAGATCGCGCTGCTGCCCGACGATCGCGCCCGCCTGCACGATCGCATCGCACAACGGCTCGATCTCATGTTCGCGCAGGGTTTCGTCGCGGAAGTCGAACGCCTGCGCGCGCGCGCTGACCTCCGCGCCGATCTGCCGTCAATGCGCGCCGTGGGTTATCGCCAGGTCTGGCAGCACCTCGACGGCGACTTCGACCTCGACGAAGCCCGCCGCCGTGCGCTGTTCGCCACGAGGCAGCTCGCGAAGCGCCAGATCACCTGGTTGCGGACGGACTACGACGCGATCGCGGTGGATCCCTTCGGGCCCTCGGGCGGCGCGAAAATCGACCGGCTCGTCGCGACATTCCTCGCTTCTGCACGGGGCTAGGCGCCGGATCGGTGCATGGACATGGAGGGCCTTGCGCCGCTTTTTTCGATGCTCGCGGCCAGAGTTTGAACCGGCGACCGCCAACCACTTCAAATTCAATACAAAACGTGTATACTTTCAACATCTTGAACCGGAGCGTTCACAGCCATATCTACTTCCGGCTGCGCCCCTTTTTCGGTTCGCATAGGTTGGTAAAAATCGCTGGAGCACTATAAATGTCAAAAGGTCAGTCGTTGCAAGATCCCTTCCTGAATGCTTTGCGCCGCGAGCGCGTGCCGGTTTCGATCTATCTCGTCAATGGCATCAAGTTGCAGGGAACGGTCGAATCGTTCGACCAGTTCGTCGTTCTCCTGCGCAACACCGTAAGCCAAATGGTCTACAAGCACGCCATCTCGACGATCGTGCCCAGCCGCAATGTACGCATCGGCGCGGCCGATGGAGCTGTCCATGGCGCGGGTGCTGCCGAGCCGGAAACGCACGAAGGCTGATCGTTGTTTGAAAGATCACGCAAGGGCGAGCGCGCGCTGCTGTTGCAGCCGCGCTGGGTAAGCGATCCCTCCTCGATTCGCTCGGGCTCCGATCAGATCGACGAGTTCGGCGAACTCGCGCGTTCGGCCGGCGCGACTGTCGTCGGCGCGCTCAACGCCCGCATCGACAAACCCAATCCGAAGTACTTCGTCGGCAGCGGCAAGGCCGACGAGCTGAAAACCCAGCGTCAGGTGCTCGACGCCGACCTCATCCTCGTCAACCATGCGCTCTCGCCGGTGCAGGAGCGCAACCTCGAGAAACTCACCGAGTGCCGCGTCGTCGATCGCACCGGGCTCATCCTCGACATCTTCGCCCAGCGCGCGCGCTCGCACGAAGGCAAGCTGCAGGTCGAACTCGCGCAGCTCAAGCACATGGCGACGCGCCTCGTGCGCGGCTGGACCCATCTCGAACGCCAGCGAGGCGGTGCCATCGGCCTGCGCGGACCCGGCGAAACGCAGCTGGAACTCGATCGCCGTCTGCTCGCTGGCCGCGTCAAGCAACTGAGCCAGCGCCTCGAAAAAGTCGAAACGCAGCGTACGACCGCGCGCCGTGCCCGCCAGCGCAACGCAGTGCCGGTCGTCTCGCTGGTCGGCTACACGAACGCCGGCAAGTCGACGCTGTTCAACACGCTGACCGGCGCAGGCGTCTACGCCGCGGACCAGTTGTTCGCGACGCTCGATCCGACATTGCGCCGTATCGAGGGGCTTGCCTGCGGACCGTTCGTTCTCGCCGACACCGTCGGCTTCATCCGCGATCTGCCCCACGATCTCGTTGCCGCATTCAAATCGACGCTCGCCGAGACGCGTGACGCCGACCTGCTGCTGCATGTCGTCGATGCCTCCGATCCCGAAATCGATCTGCGCATCGATGAAGTCGGCCGCGTGCTCACGGAGATCGGCGCACAGGACGTGCCGCAGATACTCGTCTACAACAAACTCGACAAACTCGAGGCCGTCGACGGCGTGGCGCGACAGCCGCGCCTCGAAGCGGTCGCTGCCGGCACGACGCCGCGGGTCTGGCTTTCGGCCGTCAGCGGCGTCGGCATGCCGCTGCTGCGCGACGCGCTGACGACCGCGTTGCAGCGCGATCGCGTGCATTGCACGTTGGCGCTGCCGCACACGGCTGGACGTCTGCGCGCTCGGCTGATCGCGCTCGGCTTCGTGGCCGGTGAGCGCGCCGTCGAGGGCGGCTGGGAAGTGCAGATCGACGCGCCGCGTGCGCAGATAGAACCGCTGTTCGGCCTGGCCGGCGGTGAAGGTGAATGGCTGCGCGAGCGCATCGCCGATGTCGATTCCGACGTGGCGCGCGCGGCGGTCGTTGCGCTCGCGCCGCAAACGCCGACCTTGGCCCTTTGACCGCTGCCCTATACAATTCCGCAGCAACCGCAGGCTAGTTCGCCGGATCCGGTTGCAGGAGACGGCGACTGCTCCGTTCGCATCGTCGTCACGATCGTCAGATTGGAGACATTCGATGGCCTGGAACGAACCCGGCGGTGGCAATCGCGACCCCTGGAAGAACCGCAAGGACTCTGGTGGCATCGATGGTATCGTGCGCCGTCTGCGCGAGGCACTTAGTGGGCTGACGGGTGGCGGCGGTGCCGGTGGTGGTGGAAGCGTTTCGCCACTCGGCGGAAACACGATCCTCCTCATCCTGGCGCTCGTGGCGGTCGTCTGGATCGTCGCGGACTCCTGGAAGTCGATCGACTCGCAGAACGTCGGCGTCGTGCTGCGCTTCGGCAAGTTCGATCGCGTGATGCATCCCGGTCTGAATTTCAAATGGCCCGCGCCGATCGAGCGCGTGATCTCGGTGGAAACGACGAGCAAGCAGACCGCCGATGACGTGCGCATGCTCACGCGCGACGAAAACATCGTGCAGATCAACTTCACGGTCCAGTACTCGGTCGATCGATGCGCAGAAGTATCTGTTCTCCGCGGCGAACCCCGAGGAGACGCTGAAGCAGGCCGCGGAAAGCGCCGTTCGGCAGGTGGTCGGCGCCAGCGACATGGACACGATCCTGTCGAGCCACGGCTCCGACATGACCGCGGAAACGAAGAAGCTGCTCCAGGCGACGATCGACGGCTATGGCGTCGGACTCAACGTGAGCGACATCAATTTCCAGAATCTGCAACCGCCGCACGAAGTGAAGGATGCGTTCGACGACGTCAACAACGCGAGCAACAACCAGAAACAGAGCATCAACGAAGCGCAGGCCTATTCGGCGAAAAACGTGCCTCTTGCGCGCGGCGAAGCCTCGAGGATCCTCGCCGAGGCACAAGGCTACAAGGCACAGCGCATTGCGGCAGCGACCGGCGACGCGCAGCGTTTCGGCCTGATCGCGACGCAATACCGGGCCGCGCCTGATGTGACGCGCAAGCGTCTGTACATCGAGACGATGCAGACGGTGCTCGGCAGCACGCAGAAGGTCGTCGACCAGAGCAATGGCAAGAGCATCTTCTACCTTCCGCTCGACAAGGCGAAAGCGGATGCAAATGCGGCGATCGCGGCGCAGGCCGAACGCAGCGCGGGGGGCAACTGATGAAAATCATCACGCCGATCATCGCTCTGCTGCTCGTCATACTGATCGTCAATTCCGCGTTCATCGTTCGCGAGGGACAGACTGCATTGCTGCTGCAGTTCGGCAACATCGAAGGCGATTCCGCCAATGGCGGCGCCGACTACAAGCCGGGCCTGCACTTCAAGATTCCGCTGATCCAGCAGGTCGTGGCGTTCGACCGGCGCATGCTCAATCTCGAGGCCGAGCCGCAGCGCTACTACGATTCGGGCAAGAACCCGGTCAACGTCGACTTCTTCGTCAAGTGGCAGATCGAAAACGCGGGTGCCTATTACCGCGCGTTCGGCGCCGACTCCCTGCAGACGCTCGCGAACAGCCGGCTCGCGCCGATCATCAAGGATCCGCTGCAGTTCGAGTTCCGTTCGCACGCGTTGGGCGAACTCGTCGCGAGCGCGCGCACCGACATCACCGCGCGCGTACGCGAGCAGGCGAACAAGGCGGCGCAGGGTCTGGGCATCCGCATCGTCGACGTCCGCATCAAGCGCATCGAATTCACGCCGGAAGTGCTCGATTCGGTCTACAAGCGCATGATTGCCGAGCGCTCGCGTCTCGCGAACGACCTGCGCTTCACCGGCAACGAGGCGGCGGCGAAGATCAAGGCCGACGCAGACCGACAGGTGCAGGTGATCAAGGCTGAGGCCGACCGCGACGCGCAGACCGCGCGCGGCGAGGGTGACGCCAAGGCGATCGAGATCTATGCAGCCGCATACGGCAAGGATGCCGAGTTCTATGCGTTCTATCGGTCGCTCGACGCCTATCGAAACTCGTTCGGCCCGGGCGATGTGATCGTGCTCGATCCGAAATCGGAATTCATGCGCTACTTCGGCGAGAGCCGCGGCGAGACCAAGTGAAACCGGGCAGATCCGAAGCGAGATCTGACCGGTAGACGTGCGTTGCACCATTCCTCAGCTGCTTGAACAGATGGCGAAGAGCCGGCGCGGTTGATCGCCGCCGGAACCGACAGCTGCAACTCATATCGTTTGGCATGAATCACGATTTGGCGGCGGCACTGTGTCTGGTCCTCGTACTCGAGGGGCTATTCCTGTTCGCGGCGCCCAGAGCCTGGCAGCGCATGGCCGAACAGATGCGACAACTCGACCCGCGTCATCTGCGTGTCATCGGCGGCGTGATGATAGGCATCGGGATACTGGCACTGAAGGTTGTGAACTGAGGTCGGCAGCACGATCTGCACAGCGATCGTTCGTTGGTCGATTGCAGTACACGGACTAGCCGGAAATTGTCGCGAAATGCGTTGCGCCGCGGGATGACTTCGGCGATAGGCTGATCGACATCCGATCGAATGTGGTCGCATGTGGTTACACACGCCGCTTCGAAATGCTCACATTGAATAGAGAGAACGAAATGGGCAAGTCAGTCGTAATTCTAGGTGCGCAGTGGGGCGACGAGGGCAAGGGCAAGATCGTCGATCTCCTGACCGAGCGCGTGAGCGCGGTCGCGCGTTTCCAGGGTGGCCACAACGCGGGCCACACGCTCGTGATCAAGGGCAAGAAGACGGTCCTGCATCTGATTCCCTCGGGTATCCTGCGCGACGGCACGCTGTGCCTGATCGGCAACGGCGTCGTGCTCTCGCCGGCCGCGCTCAAGACGGAAATCGACGAACTCGAGGCCAACGGCGTCGAAGTGCGCTCGCGGCTCAGGATCAGCCCGGCGACGCCACTGATCATGCCGTACCACATCGCGATCGATCAGGCGCGCGAGAAAGCCGCCGGCAAGTCCGCGATCGGCACGACCGGGCGCGGCATCGGCCCCGCGTACGAGGACAAGGTCGCGCGCCGCAGCGTGCGCGTCGCCGACCTCATGTACCCGGGCGAGCTGCCGGAAAAGGTCCGCACCGCGGTCGAGTACCACAACTTCGTACTGACGCAGTGGCTCAAGGCGGCGCCGGTCGACTATCAGAAGGTGCTCGACGAGGCGCTGTACTTCGGCGACTACATCAAGCCGATGATCGACGACGTCGCAACTTTGCTCTACGACGCACGCCGCCGCGGCGAGAACATCCTGTACGAGGGCGCGCAGGGCGCGCTGCTCGATATCGATCACGGCACCTATCCGTATGTCACCTCGTCGAATACGACGGTGGGCGGCGCGCTCGCCGGCACGGGCGTCGGCGCGTGCGACATCGACTACGTGCTCGGTATCTGCAAGGCGTACGCGACGCGCGTCGGCGGCGGTCCGTTCCCGACCGAGCTCAACGACGAGATGGGCGAGCGCCTGCGCAAGGTCGGCAATGAATTCGGCGCGAGCACGGGACGCCCGCGCCGCTGCGGCTGGATCGATCTCGTCGCGCTCAAGCGGGCGACGCAGATCAACGCGATCAACGGCCTCGCGATCACGAAGCTGGACGTCCTCGACGGCCTGCCGAGCGTGAAGGTCTGCATCGCGTACGAGTACCGCGGCAAGCGCCGCGAACTCGCACCGCTCGACGCGGACGGCTGGGACGAATGCAAGCCGGTCTATCTCGAATTTCCGGGCTGGGACGAGCCGACATCGGGCGTGCGCGACTGGAACAAGCTGCCAGCGGCCGCGCGCGCGTACCTGCGCGCGGTCGAGGAGTTGTCGGGCTGCCACCTCGCGCTCGTCGCGACCGGTGCCGATCGCGACGACACGATCGTCCTGCGCGATCCGTTCGCCTGAGCGTCGGGTGCCGCAACGGCGCGGAAAGAGAACGGCGCCACACTCGCGAGCATATGCGCAGGCACCGCGAATTTCCAATCGTCGTTATCACGGGAAAGTTTCCGCGGCCGTGACACGGCAGGTCGAGCCGCTCGAGCCGCGCTGTTCTGCAAGCCACTGGCCGCTAAACGCTGCGTCAGGCGGTCGCACAGCACTCGGTGATCAGGTGACGGCACGCTCCGAAGATCAAACGAGCGTTTGGACGTCCAGCCGTAAAGACGTATGACCGGGCCCTGCAACTGTCGCTCCCTGCGGGGCCGAATTGCGGAAAGCGGTCGAAAATGGGTTGACATGCATCCGCGGGTGGTTTACGGTTGACGAATGACGCAATGCAGCAGCCAGCGCAAGACGACTACCGGCAACCTCGCTGGGCTCGTTTCCGTGTCTTCGGCGCTCCTTCTTCTCGTCCTCGTACTTATTACCACCGGAGGTGTGGGGTAGGACGCGTCTGAGCAAGAGAACCAGGCGAAGAATCCAAAACCCCGCACCCGGCGACGAGTGCGGGGTTTTTTCTTCTGGATTTCTGCGATCGCGTTACGACTCCTTGAAACGTCATGAACAACAATTCTGATCCTGCCGTAGCTGTAGCAAAGCCCTCGCGCGAGCGTGTCCGCGTCTTCGACACGACGCTGCGCGACGGCGAGCAGGCGCCGGGCTTCTCGATGAGCCGGCGCGCAGAAACTGCGCATGGCGCATGCGCTCGCCGAACTCGGCGTCGACGTGCTCGAAGCGGGTTTCCCGCAGGCGTCGGACGGCGACTTCGAGGCAGTGCGCGCGATCGCCGACGGAAGTGCGCGGGCCGATCGATCTGCGGCCTCGCCCGCGCGCAGACGGCGGACATCGAGGCCGTGCGCGCGCGACTCGAGCCGGCGCAGCAGGAAGCGCATCCACATCTTTCTCGCGACCAGCCCGCTGCACCGTCGGCACAAGCTCAACATGAGCCGCGAGCAGGTGCTCGAGACCGGCATCAAGGCCGTGCGCCGTCGCGCCGTGAGCTGTGCGACGACGTCGAGTTCTCCGCCGAGGACGCGATCCGCACCGAGCCCGAATTCCTGATCGAGGTGCTGTCGGCGATGATCGAAGCCGGCGCGACCACGGTCAATGTGCCCGACACCGTCGGCTACACGACGCCGGAGGAAATCGGTCGCGCTGTTCGCGCGCCTCAAGCGCGAAGTGCGCGGCATCGACAAGGTGATTCTGAGCGCGCATTGCCACAACGACCTCGGTCTCGGCGTCGCCAACAGCCTGGCCGCGGTCGCGGCGGGCGCGCGCCAGGTCGAATGCACGATCAACGGCATCGGCGAGCGCGCCGGCAATGCGGCGCTCGAGGAAATCGTCATGGCGCTGCGCACGCGCGCCGATCACGTTCAACGTCGAGACGGGCATCCGCACGCCGCTGCTGTATCCGACCTCGCGCCTGCTCGCCAACCTGATCGGCTCGACGATGCCGCGCAACAAGGCGATCGTCGGCGAGAACGCGTTCGCGCACGAATCGGGCATTCACCAGCACGGCATGCTGAAGAATCGCGAGACCTACGAGATCATGCGGCCCGAGGACGTCGGCGTTCGCGCAGACGCAGCTCGTGCTCGGCAAGCATTCGGGCAGGCACGCGCTTGCGCGAGCGCCTGGCCAGAGCCTCGGGCTACGAGCTCGACGACGCGCAGCTCGAGGAGGTGTTCCCGCGCTTCAAGACGCTCGCCGACAAGAAGCGCGAAGTATTCGACAGCGACCTCGATGCGCTCGCGCTCGGCCAGGACCCGGACGCGCTCGGTCCGTGGCAGCTGGAGCATCTGCACGCCACCACGCATCTCGGCGGCGGCGCGTCGGCGTCGGTGCAGCTGCGCACACGACGACGGCCGCAGCGTCGGCGAAGCCGGCGCCATCGGTGACGGCCCGGTGCATGCCGTGCTGCGCGCGATCGAGCGCGCGACCGGCGTCAAGCTCGACATCGTCGACTTCCAGATCCGCTCGCTGAGCTACGGCGCCGATGCGCAGGGCCGGGCCACGCTGACGGTCGCGCCATGCAGGGCGCGAGCTCGCGGTCGTGGCGTGTCGACCGACATCGTCGAAGCCGCCGCGCTGGCGGCGCTCGAGGTCGTCAATCGCATCGAACGCATGAATCTGGCGGCACACGCCATTGCCGCTGCGGCCAATCAAGCCTGAAGGAACACGCATGATGAACTCCGCCGATCTCATCTGGCACAACGGACAAGCTCAAGCCCTGGGCCGATGCGACCGTGCACGTCGGCGCGCACGCGCTGCATTACGGCTCGTCGGTGTTCGAGGGCGAGCGCGTCTATGCGACGCCGCAGGGCCCGCAGTATTTCCGCCTCGCCGATCACACGCGCCGCCTGTTCGAGTCGGCGAAGGTCTACGAGATCGACATCGGCTACAGCGAAGACCAGATCAACGACGCCTGCAACGAAGTGATCCGCGCGAACCAGATGCCGTCGGCGCTATGTGCGCCCGATCGTGTTCCGCGGCGCCGGCCCGCCTCGGCGTGATGCCGAAGGAAGGCTCGCCGGTCGACGTCTGCGATCATCGCGATGGACTGGGGCGCCTATCTCGGCGAGGCGATCGAGAAGGGCGCCGACGTCTGCGTGTCGTCGTGGAATCGCGCGGCGCCGAACACGTTCCCGACCTGGGCCAAGGCCGGCGGCAATTATCTGTCGAGCCAGCTGATCGCGCTGCGAAGCGAAGCGCGGCGGTTACGCACGAAGGCATCGCGCTCGGCCACAACGGCCTGCTCAGCGAGGGCGCGGGCGAGAACCTGTTCATCGTCCGCAGCGGCAAGATCTACGACGCCGCCGACGAGCGCGAGCATCCTCGCCGGGCATCACGCGCGACACCGTGCTCACGCTCGCCGCCGATCTCGGCCATCGACCGTCGATCGAACGCGACCTGCCGCGCGAAGCGCTGTACTACGCCGACGAAGTGTTCATGACCGGCACGGCGGCCGAAATCACGCCGGTGCGTTCGGTCGATCGCAAGCCGGTCGGCAACGGCAAGCCGGGTCCGATCACCCGCGCATTGCAGAAGGCATTCTTCGGCCTGTTCGACGGCACGACGAAGGATCGCTGGGGCTGGCTGACACGCCGATCGGCGTCGCCAGCAGCAGCAGAAGCTCGCCGCATCCCGACTGTGGAAATGGAGGCTGCGTGATGGGACGCACTTGCTCGACAAGATCTGGGATGCGCACGAGGTGCGGCGGAAACCGATCGACGCCGGCGATTCTCTACGTCGACCTGCATCTGGTGCACGAAGTCACCTCGCCGCAGGCGTTCTCGCGAATTGCGCGCACGCGGCCTGAAGCGTGCGCCGCCCCGAGCGCACGCTGGCGACGTTCGATCATTCCACGCCGACCTTGCCGGCCGATGCGACCGGCAAGCGCGCCGTACGCGAACGCCGAGGCCGAGGCGCAGGTCGCGCAGCTGGAAACGAACACGCAGCGAGTTCGGCGTCGAACTGTACGGCTGGGACAGCGCGAACCGCGGCATCGTGCACGTGATCGGCCCGGAGCTCGGCGCGACGCAGCCCGGCATGACGATCGTCTGCGGCGACAGCCACACGTCGACGCACGGCGCGTTCGGCGCACTGGCCTTCGGCATCGGCACGACCGAAGTCGGCCACGTGCTCGCGACGCAGTGCCTGCTGCAGCGCAAGCCGAAGTCGTTCGCGATCACACGTGAACGGCAAGCTGCAGCCGGGCGTCACCGCGAAGGATCTGATCCTGCACATCATCGGCAGGATCGGCGTCAACGGCGGCACCGGCTACGTGCTCGAATATCGCGGCGCGACGATCGAGGCGCTGTCGATGGAAGAGCGCATGACCGTCTGCAACATGTCGATCGAAGCCGGCGCGCGCGCCGGCCTGATCGCGCCGGACGACGACGACGTTCGCCTGTCTCAAGGGTCGCCCGCGCGCGCCGCAGGGCGCGGCGTGGGACGCGGCGGTCGCGACGCTGGGAGCGCTCGAAGTCCGACGCCGACGCGCAGCTTCGATCGCGAAGTGGACATCGACGCGCCGAAGATCAGCCCGAGCGTCACCTACGGCACGCATCCGGGCATGGTCGATCACGCTCGATGCGCCGGTGCCGGCGGCGACGAACGCGCAGGAGCGGCGCGCGCTGGACTACATGCGACGTCGAGGCGGGCAAGCCGCTGGCGGGCACGCCGGTCGACATCGTGTTTCGTCGGCAGCTGCACCAACTCGCGCCTGTCCGATCTGCGCGCGGCCGCGGACGTGCTGCGCGGACGTCGAATCGCCGCGCGCGTGCGCATGCTGGTCGTGCCGGGCTCCGAGCAGGTCAAGCGCGATGCCGAAAGCGAAGGCCTGCACGAAGTGTTCACGCGCGGCCGGCGCCGAGTGGCGCGAGCCGGGCTGCTCGATGTGCCTCGGCATGAACGGCGACATCGGCAAGCCGGGCCAGCTCGTCGTCAGCACCAGCAATCGCAACTTCGAAGGCCGCCAGGGCCCGGGCGTGCGCACGGTGCTGGCCAGTCCGCTGGTCGCCGCCGCGTCGGCGCTGGCCGGCAGCATCGCCGATCCGCGCGAACTTCGTTCTCGGAGGCGCCGCATGAAAGCCGTTGACCCACATCTCGTTCGCGCACGGTCGTGCTGCCGCTCGAGAACATCGACACCGACCGCATCATTCCGGCGCGCTTCCTGACGACGACCGAACGCACCGGCCTGGGCAAGTCGCTGTTCCACGACTGGCGCTATCGTGCCGATGGCAGCGCCAGATCCGGATTTCGCGCTTGAACCAGCCCGCGGCGAGCGGTTGCGAGATCCTCGTCGCCGGACGCAACTTCGGCTGCGGCTCGTCGCGCGAACACGCGCCGTGGGCGTTGCTCGATTTCGGCATCCACGCGGTGCTGTCGAGCGAGATCGCCGACATCTTCCGCGGCAATGCGCTCAAGAACGGCTTGCTCGCCGTCGTGCTCGACGAGAGCGAGCATCGCTATCTGCTCGACCATCCGGGCATCGAACTGGACATCGACGTCGCGCGCAGACGATCGCGCTGCCCGATGGCGGTCGCTTCACGTTCGAGCTCGAACCGTTCGCGCGGCACTGTCTGCTCGACGGCGTCGATCAGCTCGGCTTTCTGCTGCAGCACGAGGCGCAGATCGCAGCGTTCGAGCAGTCGAGGGCCGCATAGGCAGGTTGAACCACTGAATTGAACGAAACCGTCATCCCCGCGAAGGCGGGGATCCAGCGACTTTGCTCTGGATGTGATCGAGGTAGATGCGAAGGTCACTGGGTTCGACCAGCTCCGCGAAAGAGCGCTACCGCTTCGCGGGAACGACGATCAAGAGAGAGCAGAGGCAGCATGAAAGCAAAAATCACCGTTCTTCCCGGCGACGGCATCGGCCCGGAAGTCACCGCGGCCGCGGTGGCCGTGCTGCGCAGCCGTCGCCGACGCGCCACGGCCACGAGTTCGACTTCGACGAGCAGCCGATCGGCGGCATCGCGATCGACCTGCTACGGCGATCCGCTGCCGCCCGCGACGCTCGCGTCGTGCAGGAGCGCCGACGCGGTGCTGCTCGGCGCCGTCGGCGGACCGAAGTGGTCCGATCCGAACGCGAAGGTGCGTCCGGAGCAGGGCCTGCTCGCATTGCGTGCGGCGCTCGGCGTCTACGCGAACCTGCGGCCCGTGCGCGTGCATCCGCAGCTCGCTGCGCTGTCGCCGCTGAAGAACGAGAAGCTGCAGGGCGTCGACATGTTGTTCCTGCGCGAACTGACTGGCGGCGCGTATTTCGGCGCCAAGACGCGCACGGCCGATACGGCGACCGACGAATGCAGGTACACGGTCGCCGAAATCGAACGCGTGACGCGTCGTGCGTTCGAGCTCGCGCGCAAGCGCCAGCAAGCACGTCACCTCGGTCGACAAGGCGAACGTGCTCGAGACGTCGCGCCTGTGGCGCAGCACGGTGACGCGCATCGCGGCCGACTATCCCGACGTGACGCTCGAACACCAGCTCGTCGATTCGATGGCGATGCTGCTGCTGACGCAAGCCCGCGGCTTACGACGTGATCGTCACCGAGAACCTGTTCGGCGACATCCTCACCGACGAGGCCGCGGCGCTGGCCGGTTCGCTCGGCCTGTTGCCTTCGGCGTCGCTCGGCGACGGCAAGGCCGGACTGTACGAGCCGATCCACGGCTCGGCGCCCGATATCGCCGGCAAGGGTCTGGCCAATCCGCTCGGCGCGATTCTCTCGGCGGCGCTGCTGCTGCGCTATTCGCTCGGTCTCGAAGACGAGGCGCGCGCGATCGAGGCGGCGGTCGATGCCGTGATCGAGAATGGCGTGCTTACGCGCGATCTGGGCGGCTCGGCAAATACAAAAGAAGTCACCCTCGCGGTGCTCGGTATGCTGTCTTCGGCCGGCGACCGTGCAGTTGCGTAGGAGAGCGAGAGCGGATGTTGGCCGCAAAGGACGCAAAGGACGCGAATAAGAAGCGGGTTTTTACTTTGCGCTCTTTGCGTCCTTTGCGGCCCACAAGTTTTTCTTGATCAAATAGCGAAATGCGATGTCTACGAGTAACGGAAAAATGCGCAGCGACGTGATCAAGACCGGCCCCGATCGCGCGCCCGCGCGCGCGATGCTGCACGCGACCGGGCTCGACGAGGCGGCGATCCGCAAGCCGCTCGTCGCGGTCGTGCACACCTGGTCGAACGTGTCGCCGTGCAATCTCAATCTGCGCGATCTCGCGCAGCACGTCGCGCGACGGCGTGCGTGCGGCGGGCGGCACGCCGATCGAGTTCAACACGATCGCGGTCACCGACGGCATCGCGATGGGCACGCCGGGCATGCGCGCGTCGCTGGTCAGCCGCGAGGTGATCACCGATTCGATCGAACTCGCGGTCGACGGTCATTGCGCTCGACGCGATGGTCGTGCTGTGCGGCTGCGACAAGACGATTCCCGCCGCGGCGATGGCGCTGGCGCGCCTCGACATTCCCGGCGTCGCGCTGTACGGCGGCAGCATCGCGCACGGCACGCTCGACGGCAAGTCGATCACGATCCAGCAGGTGTTCGAGGCGGTCGGCGCGCACGGCGCGGGCAAGATCGACGACGCGCGAACTGCACGAGGTCGAGAGCCGTGCCTGTCCGGGCGCGGGCGCCTGCGGCGGCCAGTTCACCGCGAACACGATGGCGATGGTGCTGACGGCGCTCGGTCTGTCGCCGCTCGGCTACAACGATATCGCCGCGACCGATCCGGCGAAGGCGCGACGTCGCGCGCCGCTGCGGCGAACTCGCGGTCGAGAACCTGCAAGCGCAACCTGCGCCCGCGCGACATGCTGACGCGCGACCTCGTTCCGCAACGCCGCGCGCATCGCGAATGCGACCGCTGGTTCGACGAACGCGGTGCTGCATCTGCTGGCGATCGCAAACGAAGCCAGCATGCCGCTGGACTCTCGAAGACTTCGAGACCGCGTCGAAGACGACGCCGGTCATCGCCGACCTGATGCCGGGCGGCCAATATACCGCGGTGGAGATGACCGCCGCGGGCGGCATGGCGCACGGTCGCGCGCGAATTGCGCGCCGGCGGACTGCTCGACGATGCGCCGACCGTCACCGGCCGCAGCCTGTTCGAGGAACTCGACGCGGCCGCGCCCGCGCCGGCCGACCAGCAGGTCGTCGTGCCCGCTGAGCCGCGCCGTTCAAACCGCGCGGCGGCTACTCGATCCTCTACGGCAATCTCGCGCCGGAGGGCTGCGTGCTCAAACTCGCGGGCAAGGGCAAGCTGCATTTCGAAGGCACGGCGCGCGTGTTCGAGAGCGAGGAAGACACGCTTCGCGCGCGGTGCAGGAAGGCAGGATCAAGGCAGGCGATGTCGTCGTGATCCGCAACGAAGGCCCAGCGGGCGGCCCGGGCATGCGCGAGATGCTCGCGGTGACGGCAGCGCTGGTCGGCCGCGGTCTTGGCGACGACGTCGCGCTGATCACCGACGGTCGTTTCTCCGGCGCGACGCACGGCTTCATGGTCGGCCACATCGCGCCGGAAGCGGCGCGCGGCGGTGCGATCGCCCTGCTGCACGACGGCGATCGCATCGTGATCGATGCCGAACGCCGCGTGAT
>CAVYXI010000016.1:0-9977 GCA_963772435.1 uncultured Gammaproteobacteria bacterium
CGTACCTGGGCCGCGCTGATCGTCTTGATGTTGCGTTCGGTCGTATGGAACTGCAGGCAGGCCGGGTCGAACTCGAGGCCGCAGAAATCGAGCAGCGTGCGCGTCTGGGTTTCCTGGTCGGCGATGAGATCTTCGTGCACGAGATCATGGACGCGGTCAGGATGACGCGCCTTCCAGAACCGGCAGGCGCGGTCGAATTCGCGCCAATATGCGCCGAGTTCGTGCAGGTCGTAGGCGTAGTGATGCGGGTCCTGCACGAACCACTGCCGATAGCACGAGAAGCAGGTTTCGACCGGGTCGCGGCGGCAGACGACCACACGCGCGTCGGGCAGCATCGCTAGCAGCGCGCCGACGATGCGCCAGTTGCCAAGCGCCTTGTCGGTGAAGCGCGGTTTGCGCACGCGATTCGATGCCGTCAGCTCGAGATAGCGCTGGCCGAGGCGGGCCCAGTCCTCCGGGGTCGCCTGCGCGGCCCAGACGGCGAGGCCCCTGCCGCGGCGCCGCTCCTCTTCCGCAATGACGTCGTTCGCGTAGGCATGCTCGCCGGCGCCCTCGACCTGCCGATGCGACGCGAGGATTTGTTCCACCAGCGTCGAACCCGATCGTGGCAGGCTCACGATAAAGACGACTTCGCGACCCCGGGCGACGCCGGCACTGGACGACGACGACGCAAACGCCGCGAGCAAGGCATCCATCTGCGCGCTCGACTTCGCCTCGTTCCATTCCACTCGAAGGCGCACCTCGCGATTCGCCTGCTCGAGCGCCGTGAACGCTTCTGCGTAGAGCGCGTTGTCGTCGAGCGCCTTCGCCAGCGCGAATTGCAATGCCGTGCGCTCGTCGCCACTGTCCGGGTGCGCGAGAAGTGCGCTGCGGATGCTCTTGATGTCGTCTGCTGTCATCGGCACGTTCTTGAGGTTCGACAATCCGAACCACGGCCACGGCAAGTGGGGACGACGCTCGATGATCGCACGATATTCCGCGGTCACCTGCCTTGTGCGCCCCTGCTCCCGCAGCATGTCGGCGCGAATCATCCTTGCGGGCGACATGCCCGGCGCGAGAGCGATCACGTGATCGATGGCGCGCAGCGCCGCCTCGACTTCGTCGAGCATGAACAGTACGAGCGCGTAGTTGAACCAGATCGGCGGCAGGTCTGGCGCCAGCATGCAGGCGCGGCTGAACGCCGCGCGAGCGCCTTCGAGATCGCCAAGAGCACGCCGCTGCACACCGAGACTGTTTTGCACGTACGGATCGTCGGGCACTCGCGCCGCGAGTGCCGTCAGTATCTCGCGTGCTTCAACCTCGTTCCCGCTGCCGCGCAGTGCGGCGCCGAGCAGCCGTGCCGCAGTGACGTTCTCTGGTGCGACGGCGAGAATCGCCCTTGCCTTGGCAACGGCGGTTTCGAAGGCGTTGCCCTTGAGCGCCTGCTCGAGTTCCTTAAGTTCGTTGTCGAGTGTACTCATGCCTGGGTGATTTCATCGCCTTCTGCGAAGGCCCTTTCAACGCGGCGGCGCTCAATCCGCTGACACTGCCGCCAGTGCAGAGCGCAGCGGTTCCAGCAACGTGCCGTATCTGTCCGCGCGCGCTGTATCGCGTCGCAGCGGTTCGCGCACCTGGCTCGCGCTCATCGTACTCACGGCACGGCGCGTCTTGTGGAATTCGAGGCACGAGGGATCGAACGGCAGCCGGCAGAAATCCAGCAGCGCGCCGATCTCGCGACGCGGGTCGTCGACCAGCTTTTCGTACTGCACGACATGGACCGAAGCGGGATGCAACGCCTGCCAACGTCGGGTGGCGCGCTCGAAATCGTGCCAGTACGCGGCGATCGACGCGACATCATAGCTCCAGGCCTGCCCGTCGCCGCCGAAGTGCTGGCGATAGCACGATAGCGCCGTCTCGAGCGGATCGCGGCGGCAGACCACGATGCGCGCCCCCGGCAACATCCTGCGGATCGCGCCGACGTAACGCCAGTTGCCCGGAAGCTTGTCGGCGACGAAAGGCCTTTGCGCGCGCCAGCGCGCGGTTGCCAGCAGGTAGGTGTCGCCGAGACGTTGCCAGTCCGCATCGCTTGCGACCTCTGCCCACGTCGCGAACGCGACGCCACGACGCGCGCCTTCCGCTTCGATGAGGCGTTCGAGATCGCCGAGCTCGCCGGCGCCATGAATCTGCGGATGCGAAGCGAGTATCTGCTCGACCAATGTCGACCCCGAGCGCGGCAGGCTGACGATGAAGATCGTCTCGGCACCACGTTCGCCCGCAGACGAGGTGACGCGCGCAGGGAACGCCGCGAGGATCGCATCCACTTCAGCGCTCGCCGCCTCGGCGCTCCACGGAACGCACGCACGAACGGCCGCGTTCGCCCGGTCGAGTGTGGCATGTGCTTCGGCGTATGCGCCGCGGTCGTCCAGAATTCGTGCGAGGACGAACGCGAGCGCGGCGCGGTCGCGTTCGCCGAGCCGCTCGTCGTCGTGCAGCACGTGCAGGCGTTCCGCCTCCCTGTCGGAGAAGCGGTAGTGCTTGATGCCGCCCAAACCGAGCCAGGAGCCGACGATGTTCGGGTTTTCCTCGCCGGCGCGCCGGTATTCCCCAATCGCTTCGTCGATCCGGCCGAGCGACAGCAGCATCGCGCCGCGGTGCACGCGCACGCCGGCAAGATGCGGCGCTCGCGCGAGCACTTCGTCGACAGCGGCAAGGGCCTCCTCGACGCGTTGCTCCGCGAACAGGAGCAGCGAGAGGTTTTGCCGTGATTGAACGAGATCCGGCGCGAGTTCGCCCGCGCGACGAAACGCCGTGATCGCGCGCTCGCGTTCGCCGCGCGCGAGCAGGCAGGCGCCGAGACTGTTGTGGACCAACGCGTCGTCGGGCGCGTGCACAAGCGCGCGTTCGAGCGCAGCGATCGCTTCGTCGTGCCTGCCGTGGCGGCCCAGGGAGGCGCCGAGCAGTCGCAGCACGCGCGCGTCGTCGGGTGCCTGTCGACTCGCCTGCATCGTCAGTCGCAACGCGTCGGCGATGTCGCCACGAACGAGGCATTCCTCCGCAGCCCGCAGCGCCGCATCGAGCCCTGTGTCGCGCGAATGCAGGCCGAGCGACATGTCAGCGCCGCCCGTACTTGTCGACCAGGCGCTTGCCGAGCGCCTTGTTCGAGACGCGCGCATTGGCCTTGCGCTCGAGTTGCACGGCGAGCGAGTCGCTCGCGGCGGCGAGTTCGTCGCGCAACTTGCAGAAGCTCTCCCAGCGCGCGGGGTCGAGCACGCCCGATTCGAGAGTGGCGCGAACCGCGCAGCCCGGTTCGTTGCCGTGGCGGCAGTCGGCGAAACGACAGTTCTGCGCGAGCGCATCAATGTCCGTGAACGTCGCCGCGACGACGTCCTCCTCGCCCGTGAGCTTGAGTTCGCGCATGCCCGGCGTGTCGATCAGGCAACCGCCCTCCGGCAGCGTCAGCAGCGAGCGATGCACCGTCGTGTGCCGGCCGCGGCTGTCGTGTTCGCGCACCGTGTTCGTTGCCTGGCGCTCGCGGCCGAGCAGCGTGTTCGTCAGCGTCGACTTCCCCGCGCCGGACGAGCCGACGAGCACGGCCGTGTCGCCGCGCCGCACATAGGCGCGCAGCGGCGCGACGTCGTCGTTGCTCTTCGCGTTGATCGCGCGCACGTCGAGGTGCGAAGGCAGCTGCGAACGCAGGCTGGCCAGCGTTGCTTCGAGAGCGTCGGCGTCGAGCTTGTCCGCTTTCGTCAGGACGACGACGGGAATCGCGCCGCTGCCTTGCACGAGCGTGAGGTAGCGTTCGATGCGGCGCGGATTGTAGTCGCCGTCGAGCCCGGTGAGCACGAAAACCGTGTCGATGTTCGTCGCGATGATCTGGCGCTGGTAGCGTTCGCCGGCCGCGGCGCGGCTCAGGGCCGTCCGCCGGGGCAGCACGACCTGGATGACGCGCGGCTCGCCGGCTTCGACGAGCACGAAGTCGCCGACCGCGGGCCGCTCGGACGGATCGGTGTCCCGGCGCAGGAAGCGCGGCGCGGGACGCGCGATGAATTCGCCCGCCCCGGTACTGAGTTCGTAGCCGTTGCGATGCTGGGCGGTGATCCGGGCGAGTGTCCAGTCGGGCGAGGCATCGGGCGGCAACGGCGTGCCCGCTCGCCAGCCAATGGCGCCGAGCGGATCGTTCTGGTCGGTTTCGACGGTCACCGGGGCATTCTACCGGGCGCGCCCGCAAAATCGCAGAATTGCTTGAATTTGCGCCTTATTCCGCTAGGATTTAGGGTTCATATAGCGCAGTGCAACAATAAAAGACCCGCCCCATGCCGATCCCCTCGAACACCCCGGTGCGCACCAGCAGCCGGATCCACGATGTCCGCTACGAAATCCGCGGCGAACTTGCCCAGCGCGCCCTCGAACTCGAAGCGGCCGGTCGCGAGATCATCAAGGTCAACATCGGCAACCCTGGCGCGTTCGGTTTCACGGTGTCGGAGCACGTGCGCGAGACGATCGAGCGCAACCTCGCACGCAGCGAAACCTACTGCCATCAGAAGGGCATCCTGCCGGCGCGCGAGGCCATCGTTGCACAACAGCGCAGCCACGGCATCACCCATTCGCATGTCGACCGCATCTTCATCGGCAACGGCGTCAGCGAATTGATCGACCTGTCGCTGCGCGCGTTGCTCGACGACGGCGACGAAGTGTTGCTGCCGAGTCCCGACTACCCGCTGTGGAGCGCGGCCACGGTGCTCAACGGCGGCAAGCCCGTCTACTACAGCTGCCCGGCCGAGCGCGCGCATGTCCCCGACGCCGCCGAGATCGAGGCACTCGTCACGCCGCGCACGCGCGCCATCGTAATCATCAATCCGAACAATCCGACGGGCGCGGTGTATCCGCGCGCGGTGCTCGAAGCGATCGTCGCGATCGCGCAGCGACACGGGCTCGTCCTGCTCTCCGACGAGATCTACGACGAGATCGTGTACGACAAAGCCGACTTCGTGCCGCTCGCGCGCATCGCGGGCGACGTGCCGTGCCTCACTTTCGACGGGCTGTCGAAGGTGCAGCGCGCATGCGGCTACCGCGTCGGCTGGCTGTCGCTGACCGGCGCGCCGGGCCAGCTTGGGGAGATAGAGCGCGGTCTCGATCTGCTCGCCTCGCTGCGTCTCTGCGCCAACGTGCCTGGGCAGTGGGCGATCGTGCCGTCGCTGACGGGCCCCGATACGATCTCGCCACTGACCGCGCCGGGCGGACGTCTGCACGATACGCGTCAGGCCGTGATTGACGCCTGCGCGAACAGCCGCTTCCTCGATGTCGTGGCGCCGCGCGGCGCGCTGTATGCTTTTCCGGGCGTGCGCACCGATGTGCTGCCGGGGTTCGACGACGAGAAGTTCGCGCTCGACCTGCTCGAGGCCGAAGGCGTGCTGATCGTGCCGGGCTACGGCTTCAATTACCCGAAGCGCAACCATTTCCGCACGACGCTGCTGCCGCTCGCAGCGCAGATGCGCGACGTGTTCGCGCGCATCGAGCGCGTGCTCGAGCGCATGGCCCTGCAGCGCTCGCCACAGCGTCAGGTTGCGTGAACGCGAACCGGCGGCGATTCATCGCCGCCCTCCTTGCCAGCCACGTGGTCCCTGTCATCGCAAACCCGATCCCGACGCGGTTCCTCGCGCTCGGCGATTCCTACACGATAGGCGAAGGCGTCGCGGCGGACGACCGCTGGCCCGTCCAGCTCGCGCATGCGCTGCGCCGCGATCAGCCCACCGGGGATCACCGCGTCGGAGATCACCGCATCGATCAGCCCGAGATCGTCGCACGCACGGGCTGGACGACGGACGAACTCGCCGACGCGATGGACCGGCACACGTTTCATCCGCCCTATGCGCTCGTCACGCTGCTGATCGGCGTCAACAACCAGTACAGATTTCATCAGGACAGCAGCCGCGACCTGCAGAACTATCGCGAGGAGTTCCGCGCGCTGCTCGCGCGCGCGATAGAGCTTGCGGGCGGCAAGCCGCAGAGGGTCGTCGTCGTTTCGATCCCCGACTGGGGCGTGACGAAATTCGGCCTCGAGAGCGGCCGCGACGTCGCGCAGGTTGCCCGCGAACTCGACGCGTACAACGCGGCGAACGCCCGGATCGCTGCCTCCCTGGGCGCCTGGCATGTCGACATCACCGGCATCTCGCGCGAAGGCGGGAGTTCCCCTGCGATGCTCGTTGCCGACGGCCTGCACCCCTCGGCGGCGATGTATCGTCGCTGGGCGGAAGCGATATTGCCGGTCGCGCTGAAAGCGCGGCAGTCCTGACCCGCGCGTTCGATTCCCGCCCCGCGCCGCCCGAAGGCGATATCGATTCAAGTCCGGTGTGCGTCGCAATTGTCCGCGCCGCCAATAGTCGCGTATGTCACCGCTTTGAAGCATCCGCGAAACGAGATTTTTATACTTTTCCCCTAAGCTACGTTCCCGGACCGGCACCGGGAGTTCGCTCATGTCGACGCAGCACTACCGCAGCATCTTCATCTCGGACGTCCACCTCGGCCTGCGCGACTGCCAGGCCGTCTACCTGCTCGACTTCCTGCGCTCGACGCGCTCCGACAGGCTCTATCTCGTCGGCGACATCGTCGATTTCGAAAACATGCTGCGCAAGCCTTTCTGGCATCGCGACCACAGCGCGGTGCTGATGGAACTGCTCGCGATCGCCGCGCGCGGCACGCGCGTCACCTACATTCCGGGCAACCACGACGCGCACATGCGCCGCTTCGCCGGCCAGCGCTTCGCCGGCATCGACATCGCGCTCGATGCGGTGCACATTGCGGCGGACGGGCGCCGTTATCACGTCAGCCACGGCGACGAATTCGACGGCGAACACAGCGCGTCCGCGTGGCTCGTGCGGCTCGGCGATGTCATGCAGCGATTGATCTGTGCGACGAACCGCCATGGCAACGCGCTGCGCCGCCTGCTCGGCCTGCGCTATCAGGCGATTTCGATCGCGATCAAGGACCGTGTCGGCAGCGCGCGCCGCTTCATCGAGGACTTCGAGACGCGCGTCGCTTCGTGCGCGCGCGCGCAAGGCTTCGACGGCCATATCTGCGGGCACATCCACTACGGCCGCATCCGCGACGAAGACGGCGTCGTCTACATCAACGACGGCGACTGGGTCGAGCACTGCACCGCGCTCGTCGAGCATCACGACGGCGCGATGGAGGTGCTGCACTGGACCGAAAGACAGCGCAGCCTCGCACTGAGCCCGGTCAACGCGCCGGAGTTTCCGGCAACGCCGTTGCCCGCGGCGGCATGACGGCGGGTTTGAGCGACCAGGCAGCTTGTGCTGCCCCGGCATACCCTGCGCAGCCGGGTCTGGACGCGTCGACAGCCATTGAGAACGCGGCGTCCGGCCCTATCTGGACTATCATCGTCTTATTGCCTAGTCCTCCCGGAAGTTTTCCATGTCTCTCGCCCCGACCACCCGCACCCGCATCGAAACCCTGCTGCAGCAGAATCCCGTCGTATTGTTCATGAAAGGCTCGCCGCAGGCGCCGCAATGCGGATTCTCTGCAGCCGCCTCGGGCATGCTGAACGAATTGTTGCCCGATTACGCGACGGTCAACGTCCTCGAAGATGCGGAGATCCGCGAGGGCATCAAGCAATACGGCAACTGGCCGACGATTCCTCAGCTGTACGTCAAGGGCGAACTCGTCGGCGGCGCGGACATCATCCAGTCCATGTACAACTCGGGCGAACTGCAGGAGCTGTTCGGCCTGTCCAAACCCGATCGCACGCCGCCGCAGATCACGATCACCGACAAGGCCGCGGCCGCGATCCGCAACGCGCTCGTCGACGCCGAACCCGGGCTCGCGCTGCATCTGACGATCGACGCGCGCTTCCAGCCGCAATTCCATCTCGGCGAACCCGGCGACGGCGAAATCCGCGCCGAGTCGAACGGCATCGACATCCTCATGGACCTGGGCACCGCGCAACGTGCGCGCGGCATTCGTATCGACTGGGCCGAGACAATGCAGGGCGCCGGGCTCGCGATCGACAACCCGAATGCGCCCGTCGCGGTGAAAGAAATGTCCGTGCAGGAACTGAAGGCGCGACTCGATGCGAAGGACATTACGGTCGTCGACGTGCGTCCGCCGGACGAACGCGAGCAGGCACGACTCGCGGAGCCGTTCCGTACCCTCGACGATGGCATCGGCGCGCTTGCCGACCTGGCGAAGGACGCACCGATCGCCTTCCTCTGCCGCACGGGCGCCCGCAGCGCGCGTGCAGCCGAGCAGTTCCGCGCGCATGGCTACACGAAGGTCTACAACGTGACGGGCGGAATCAACGCCTGGGCCCGCGAGATTGATACTTCGTTGACGACGTACTGAGTACGCTCGCGCGCCGTTTTCGTCCTCGTCTCTGGGGCTGGACTCTCCCTTTTCGCTTGTCATCTCCGCGAGCGCAGGAAGCCAGCAATTCCCTTCCTTTTTGTTTCCTGAGCAGATCCAGTAACTCGCTCTCCGCTCCTCATTCCCGCGAAGGCGGTGATCCAGCGACTTGGCTTTGTGTCGTTCATGGCGCACATTTCACTCGCCCTGCGGGCGCGCGAGTTGCCCTTCGCCCCTTCCGTCATTCCCGCGTGCTCGTGGCGGGAATCCAGTGTCTTGTCTTTTCCGCGCAAAGAGCCACGGCTTTCACTCGCCCTTCGAGCGAGCGAGTAACCTTTCTTGACTCCGGGCAAAAAGGACAGAGCCTAGGCGCTGGATTCCCGCTAGAAGCACGCGGGAATGACGAGCGAAGCGCGGCGCCTCCGCCTTCGCGGGAATGACGACTGAAGGAGTGTCTCCGCCTTCGCGGGAATTACGAGTGAAGGAGCGCGTGCGCCTTCGCGGGAATGACAGTGAAGGAGCGCTCCGCCTCGTGGGAATGACGAGTGAGAAGCGCATGCGCCTTCGCGGGAATGACAAGTGAAGGAGCGCTCCGCCTTCGTGGGAATGACGAGTGAAGAAGCGCATGCGCCTTCGCGGGAATGACGAGCGCACCGGAGCGAGTCCACCGAAGCCAGCGACCCACCCTCAGTTAGGGTGGCACGCTCAGAGCGCCCCGAACGTGGCAGGCGCGTCGGCAGTGCGAACCGCACGCCGACGAAAACCAAAAGCCGGGCAGCGCCCCGTCAGCCAGTCACACCGAACCTGCTCCCGACAAACGCCGCCAGCGCCATCGCCAGCGCACCCCAGAACAGCACGCGCAACGCCCCTTTTGCGATCCCCGCGCCGCCCGCACGCGCAGCGACTGCGCCGAGTATCGTCAACGAAAAGAGCGACGCAATCGCGACGGTCAGCGAAAGATGTTCTTTCGACGCGAGCAATGCCGCTACGAGCGGAAGCAACGCGCCAAACGCGAAACTCACAGCCGAAGCGAGTGCCGCCTGCAGCGGGCGCGGGCGCTGTTCGTCGGTCAGGCCCAACTCGTCGCGCAGGTGGGCGCCGAGCGCGTCGTGCTCCATGAGTTTGTCCGCAACCTGTTCGGCAAGTGGCCGATCCAGGCCACGGCCCACGTAGATGCCGACGAGTTCGTTGCGTTCGCCGTGGGCGTCTTCGGCGAGTTCCCTCTTCTCGAGCTCGCGCGCGGCATCTTCGGAGTCGGCCTGCGAGCTGACCGAGACGTACTCGCCCGCGGCCATCGACAACGCGCCCGCGACGAGGCCGGCAACGCCGGCGACGAGCACTTCGCGCAATGCGGGATCCCGATTCGCGACGCCGATGATAAGCCCCGCGGTCGACAGGATGCCGTCGTTCGCGCCGAGCACGGCGGCGCGCAGCCAGCCGACGCGATCGGTGCGATGCGTTTCGTGATGTCGCCGCGCAGCGCCGCCGTGCCGGTTCGGCATCAGGCCGCGCCTCCGCGCGCAGCCTGCATGCCGCCTGCGGCCCAGACTCTCGTCATTGTCTGCCTGCGCACGCGGCGTGCATCAGAGATCGGTCTCGTGTTCGCCACCGAGGTCGTCGCCTTCCTCGAAGCGCAGATG
>CAVYXI010000017.1:0-150105 GCA_963772435.1 uncultured Gammaproteobacteria bacterium
CGGTACAAATGCTGGCCTGAGCGATCGGGCGTCGCGGGAACCGCGGCGGCCACTAGGCAGCAACCAAGAAAGAGAGCGGGGAGGAAGATGGACACATCGCTATCGAACGCGGGCTTCATGTCGCGCGCAGCGCGCAGCGCGACGCTGGTCGCGGGCGCCGCGCTGATCGGCATGGCCGCGACCGAGGCGTGGCAGGTATTCGCGCGCTATGTCCTCAACGCGTCGCCCGGCTGGACCGAACCCGTCGCGCTGTTCCTGCTGAGCACTGCGATGAGCCTCGGCGCGGCGGCGAGCGTGCGCTCGTGGTCGCACTTCGGCTTCTTCATTCTCGCCCAGAACGCCCCCGCCCCCGTACGCCGCGTCATGGAGGCATTCGCCAACCTGATCGTCGGCGCGGTCGGCGTCGCCCTCGCGATCTGGGGCACGCGCCTTCTCTTCGATGGCATCGACATCCGCGCCGCCGGCACCGTGCTGCCGGAAAGCGCACGCTACCTGCCGATCGCCATCGCCGGTGCACTGATCTGCGCGTTCGCGATCGAGCGTCTCGTCGCACCCGCCACCGCGCGATCTACCGAGACCTGAGCGATGGCCATTGCAATCCTGTTTGGTGTCTTCGCACTGTTGCTGATCACCGGTGTGCCAGTCGCGTTCTCGCTGATCTGTGCCTCGCTCGCGACGTTCCTCTATCTCGGCCTGCCGCCGATCGTCGTCGTCCAGCAGGTCGCATCTGGCGCCGGCGCGAGCACGTTGCTTGCGATACCGCTATTCATTTTCGCCGGAGAAATCATGCTGCGCGGCGGCATCTCCGAGCGGCTCATTTCGCTCGCGGCGTCGCTGGTCGGACACGTCCGCGGCGGCCTCGGCCAGGTGAGCGTGCTGTCGTCGCTGTTTTTCGGCGGCGTGTCGGGCTCGGCGATCGCCGACGTGTCGGCGATCGGCGGCGCGATGATTCCGCAGATGGTCGCGCGCGGTTTCGATCGTGACTTCGCGGTCAACGTGACGATGACCGCGGCGCTCGTGGCGCTGCTCGTGCCGCCATCGCACAACCTGATTCTCTATTCGGCTTCCGCTGGCGGCGGCATCTCGATAGCGGACCTGTTCGCGGCCGGCATCGTGCCGGCACTGCTGCTCACGGTCACGCTGATGCTGGTCGGCTGGCTGATCGCGAAGAAGCGCGGCTATGCGGTCGAGGCGTTCCCGGGCGTCCGCGTCGTCGGTCGGCGCTTCGTTACCGCGCTGCCCGGCCTGCTGCTCGTCGCGATGATCTTCATCGGCATCCGTGCAGGCATCTTCACCGCCGTCGAGAGCGCCTCGATCGCGGTCTGCTACGCGCTGTTCGTGACGCGCGTGATCTACCGCCAGCTGCGCTGGCGCGACTTCGTCGAGACGATGGCGCACGCTGCGCGCACGACCGGCATGATCCTGTTCGTCATCGCCTCGGCCGGCTGCTTCGGCTGGCTGCTCGCCTACCTGCAGGTGCCCGCGGCGGCGGTCGGCTTCCTCACCTCGATCACGCACGACAAGAACCTGCTGCTGCTGCTCATGGTGTTCACCTTGCTCGTGATTGGCACGTTCATGGATCTCGCGCCGATGATCATCATCTGCACGCCGATCTTCCTGCCGGTGGCCAAGGCGATCGGCGTCGACCCCGTGCATTTCGGCGTGATCCTCATCCTCAAGGGCGGCATCGGCCTCATCACGCCGCCGCTCGGATCGGTGCTGTTCGTCGGCACCGCGATCGGCAAGATTCCGATCACCGAGGCGCTGCGCACGATCTGGCCGTTCTATTTCGCCGCGTTCGCGGTGCTGATGGTCGTCACGTTCGTGCCGCAGCTGTCGCTGTGGCTGCCGGCGCTGCTGCGCTGAGTCCGGCGAACTGAGTCCGTCGGATGATGCCCGCGTAGAGCGTGCGCCGCCACAGCAACAGCTGCGGCACGAATCGGCTACCGGCGCTGCTGCGCGAGCGAGTCGAGCTGAGTCGTCAGGCGATCTTCGCGTAGGCGGCGCGCAGCGCGGCGCAGAAGACCGCGTTGCGCGGCAGGTCGTCCGCGAACACCGCCTCGAGCGCGAGGAAGCGCGGCACGTCGTGGGCCGCCTCGCCGTCGCACTCCCGCGCGATCGCGAACAGCGGCTCCGCGAGCGGATCGACGAGCTTGCGCCCTTCGCGTTGCGCGCGACGGACGAAATGCAGCCACGCGGCAATCGGCACGCACAGGCCCTCGATCGGACGCTGCGCGGCGATCGCATCGCGGATCGTGCCGAGGATGCGGAACGGCAGCTTCTGCGAGCCGTCCCACGCGATCTGCGCAAGCTGATGGCGCATCGCGGGGTTGCGGAAGCGGCGCAGGATGTCCGAAATATAGGCGTCGAGATCGAAACCCGCCGGCGCGGCGACATTCGGGCGGATGTCCTCGCGCATGAGACGCTCGACGAACGCCGCCAGTTCGCGGTCGCGCATCGCGTCGGCGACGGTCGCGTGCCCGGCCAGCGATCCGAGATAGGCCAGCGTCGAGTGGGCGCCGTTGAGCAGGCGCAGCTTCGCGCGTTCGAATGCAGCGACATCGTCGGTCACGGTCACGCCGATCCGCGCCCAGTCGGGCACCGCGTTGCAGAAGCGCCGCTCGATCACCCACTGCGAGAACGCCTCGCGCTGCACGGGCCACGCGTCGGCGACGCCAAGCGCTTCGGCCGCCGAGAGTTCGAGCGCCGCGTCGGTCGCGGGCACGATGCTGTCGACCATCGTGCGCGGGAACGCGGCCTCGGCCTCGATCCAGTGCGCGAGTTCCGCGTCGCGCGCATGCGCGAGCGCGACGACCGCGCGGCCGAGCTTGCCGCCGTTGTCGGCGAGGTTGTCGCAGCTGATCGTCGTGAACGGCGCGATGCCGGCCGCGCGCCGCCGCCGCAGGCCTTCGACGAGATGACCGATCGCGCTCGTGGGCGCTTGCGGCGCAGCGAGATCGGCCGCGATGTCGGCGTGATCGAAATCGAGCGCGCCGTCGGCGCGCAGGCAGTAGCCTTTCTCGGTGATCGTCAGCGTGACCACGCTGGTGGCAGGCGCGGCGAGGCGCGCAAGGACGCGCTCGCTTTCCTCGGCCGCGACGAGACGCTCACGCAGGCTGCCGATCACGCGATAGCGAACGGATTCGTCGAGCACCGCCACGGTGTACAACCCGTCCTGCAGCGCGAGCGCATCGCGCAACCCCGCGCTCTTCAGCGAAACCGCGCAGATGCCCCAGCGCCGATCGTGCGCGAGCGCGTCGTCGAAATACCAGGCCTGGTGCGCGCGATGGAACGCGCCCGGCCCGAAATGGACGACGCCGATATCGACGCCGGACGAGTGCGTAGCGCGGTCGCTCGACCGTCGATGGCAGATGCGCGAGCGCTCCCTGCGTCGAGGCGCGCGCTCACAATGTCACGCCCGTCTTCCACAGGGCGATCTGGCGCTCGTCGTTGCGTTCGTTTCGCGCCGGTTCGCCCGACGCGGTGCGCAGGACGAGGTCGAACAGGCGCGCCGAGACCTCGTCGAACGCTTCGCCCTCGAGCACGCGGCCCGCGTCGAAGTCGATCCAGCGCGGCTTGGCCTCGGCGAGCGCCGAGTTCGAGGCGATCTTGAGCGTCGGCACCGGAAAACCGAGCGGCGTGCCGCGACCGGTCGTGAACAGCAGCACCGTCGCGCCCGCGGCGACGAGCGCCGTCGACGACACCGCATCGTTGCCGGGCGCTTCGAGCAGCGCGAGTCCGGGCGCGAGCGTGCGCTGGCCGTAGCGCAGCACCTGCGTCAGCGTGCCGGTGCCGCCCTTCTGCACCGCGCCGAGCGACTTCTCCTCGAGCGTCGTGATGCCGCCCGCGATGTTGCCGGGCGACGGATTTTCGCTGACCGGCTCGCCGTGATCGACGAAGTACTGCTTGAAGCGGTGCACGAGCTCGTCGATCTCGCGCGCCACCTGCGGGTCGACGGCGCGCTGCATCAGCAGGTGCTCGGCGCCGAATATCTCGGGGATTTCGGTCAGGATCGTCGCGCCGCCGGCCGCGTTGACGCGATCGGCGATGCTGCCGACGAGCGGATTGGCCGAAATGCCGCTGAAGCCGTCGGAGCCGCCGCATTTGAGGCCGACGACGAGGTCCGAAACCGGGCACGGCGTGCGCTGGTCGCGCGCGGCGACGGCGACGAGTTCGTCGATGGCGGCCAGCCCGGCTTCGATCTCGTCGTCGACCTGCTGCGTGTTGAAGGAGCGGATGCGGTCGCCGTCGACGCCGCCGACGACATCGAGCAGGCGCTTCAATTGCAGCGATTCGCAGCCGAGGCCGACGAGCAGCACGCCGCCGACGTTCGGATGCGTCGCCAGCGCCGCGAGCACGCGCTCGGTGTTCGCGAGGTCGTCGCCGAGCTGCGAGCAGCCGAAGACGTGGGTGTACGCATGGATACCGTCGACGCGTCCGGCGTGCCGGGCTGCACCCATCTCGGCGATGCGCCGCGCGGTGTTCGCGACGCAGCCGACGCTGCAGAGCACCCAGATTTCGTTGCGCGTGCCGACGCGCCCGTCTGCGCGGCGGTAGCCCAGGAAGGTCGCTTGCGGGTGCAGCCGTCGCGGCCGCCTCGCCTGCGCTGCGGTGACAGGCGCGGTCGGCACGGCATCGCCCACGCCGGACAAGATCCGTCGCGAGGTTGTGCGAATGCACCCATGCGCCGCGCGCGATCGCGGCCGTCGTGCGCCCGATCGGAAAGCCGTATTTGTGCACGACCTCGTCCGCGGCGAAGTCGCGCAGCGCGAACTTGTGCGCGCGCGCGATGCCTTCGCGCAGGACGATTTCCGCGCCGCCGACGCGCACGGTTTCCCCGGCGCCGAGGTCGCGCAGGGCGACCGCGACGTCGTCGCTGGCGCTGATGCGCAAGGCGGAAACGACGGACTGCGTCACGGCATTCGACATGTTCGTTGATCTTGATTGGGTACCGGTGTCATTTAAGCGCGTTCGGGCTTTGCTGTCGAGAACCCGGACGCGCGCAATCGACGCAAGAAATATGGTCACGTGCTTCGTGGGCGATCCGCGTGCGGGGCATTTTTTCGCTAGAATCGTCGCATGAGCACAGGCCCGAGCCGTAAAACTCCGCGATCGAACCGAAAGGATGCCAACGGTCGCGGTGCGGCCAGGAGCGGCGCGACGCTGAAGCGTGAGGCGATCAGACCGCCCGTCACGTCCAAAGCCGTGGCGTCCAAGCCCAGCGCATCCAGACCGGTCGTGGCCAAACTCGTCGTGGCCAAATGGAAGCCTTCCGGCAGCAGCGGACAGGCGACGATCAACGACATCGCGCGACTCGCCGGCATCTCGAAGAAAACCGTGTCGCGCGTGATCAATCGCTCGCCGCTCGTGCGCCAGGACACGCGCGAGAAGGTCGAGGCGCTGATCCGCAAGCACGACTACGCACCCGACCCGATGGCGCGCGGACTTGCGTTCCGCAAATCGTTTCTGATCGGCATGGTGTACGACAACCCGAACGCCGAATACGTCGTCAACATGCAGAACGGTGCGCTCGACAGCCTGCGCGGTTCCGGCTTCGAGCTCGTCGTTCATCCCTGCGACAGCCGCAGTGCCGACTACATCGACGGCGTGCGCGCATTCGCCGTGCAGCAACGCCTGCACGGGCTGATCCTCGTGCCGCGTGTGTCCGAAGACCAGGCGCTCGTCGACGTGCTGCGCGAGATCGGCTGCCGCTACGCGCGCATCGGCGCGATCGAACTCGACGATGCGGCGCACATGATCACGACGAACGACCGCGAGGGCGCCGTCGAGGTCGCGAAATATCTCGAATCGCTCGGCCATCGCCACGTCGGACTCATCACGGGCCCGCAGCGCTACCTGTCGGCGCGCGAGCGCGGCGGCGGCTTCCTCGAGACGCTGCGCAAGCGCGGCGTGCGCGTTCCCGACCGCTACGTCGCCGAGGGCGGCTACACGTTCGAGTCCGGCGTCGCCTGCGCCGAGCGGCTGCTCGCGCTCGATCCGCGACCGACGGCGATCTTCACGCTCAACGACGAAATGGCCGCCGGCGTCTACAAGGCTGCGTACCGGCTCGGCCTGCGCATCCCCGAGCAGCTGTCGGTCGTCGGCTTCGACGACAGCCCGATCGCCTCGCGCCTCTGGCCGTCGCTGACGACCGTGCGCCTGCCGATCCGCGACATGGGCCTGCGCGCGGCCGCGCTGCTGCTGCAGGATCCCTCGACGGCGGCGCACAACAAGGTCATGTTCATGCCGCATCTCGTCGCACGCGAGTCGTGCCAGCCGCCGCGCTGACAGCGTTCGCGCTCACACTTGCGTCGCCGATGACACCGGTTTCCAAAAACTCGTAGCGGACGGTATGATTCAGCCCATGGCTATTCAAGTTTCCCGCACGCCTAATGCTTCGGCGCGACGTCTCGCCGTCCACGAAGACCGCCTGTTCTCGCCGGAACCGACGCAACGCGCGATCGCGCGCCGGCTCTATCGGGAAGTCAGCGGGCTGCCGATCATCAGCCCGCACGGGCATACGGATCCCGACCTGGTTCGCGAGCGACGCGCCGTTCTCGAACCCGACCGAGCTGCTGCTCGCGCCCGATCACTATCTGTACCGGATGCTGTACAGCCAGGGCATCGCGCTCGAAGCGCTCGGCGTGCCCTCGCGCGCGGGCGCGTCGAACGTCGATCCGCGCGCCGCATGGCGCACCCTCGCATCGCATTGGCACCTGTTCCGCGGCACGCCGTCGGCCGGCTGGCTCGAGCAGACGTTCGCCAACGTCTTCGGCATCGATGTCGCGTTCGGCGCCGACACGGCGGACGACTACTACGACACGATCGGTGCCGCGCTCGCGACGCCGGCGTTCCGTCCGCGCGCCTTGTTCGAACGCTTCAACATCGAAGTGCTCGCGACCACCGAATCGCCCGTCGACACGCTCGAGCACCACCGCGCGATTCGCGCGAGCGGCTGGAAAGGACGCGTGATCAGCGCCTACCGGCCCGACCCCGTCGTCGACCCCGAGGACGACCGTTTCCGCGATGCGCTGGCCCTCTTCGGCGAGATGAGCGGCGAGGACGTGCACAGCTGGAAAGGTTACCTCGCGGCGCACCGCAAGCGCCGGGCAGCGTTCATCGAGCGTCGGCACGACATCGACCGATCACGGCCACCCGACAGCGCAGACGGCCGACCTGTCGCTCGCCGAAGCGGAGAGACTCTTCGCGCGCGTCGTCAGCGGCCTGTTCGACGCCAGGGACGCCGAGCTGTTCCGCGCGCAGATGCTGACCGAGATGGCGCGCATGAGCCTCGACGACGGCCTGGTGATGCAGATCCATCCGGGCGCGTTGCGCAACCACAACCGCGCGCTGTTCGCGAGCTACGGCCGCGACAAGGGCGCCGACATTCCGGTCGCGACCGACTACGTGCGCGCGCTCAAGCCGCTGCTCGACCAGTTCGGCAACGAGCCGAAGCTCTCCATCATCGTGTTCACGCTCGACGAGACGAGCTACACGCGCGAACTCGCGCCGCTCGCCGGGCACTATCCCGCGCTGAAACTCGGACCGGCCTGGTGGTTCCACGACAGCCCGCAAGGCCTGCTGCGCTTCCGCGAGCAGACGACCGAGACCGCGGGCTTCTACAACACCGTCGGCTTCAACGACGACACGCGCGCGTTCATGTCGATTCCGGCGCGCCACGACACGGCACGGCGCGTCGACTGCGCTTTCCTCGCCCGCCTCGTGGCCGAACACCGTCTCGACGAGACCGATGCAGCCGAAGTTGCCGTCGATCTCGCCTACCGTCTGCCGAAGAAGGCATACAAGCTCTAGGAGTGGAAATGTACAAGAAGACTTATCACGCGACGCACCCCGATTCGATCCAGGGCGCAGACAACGACACGCTGCGCGACCGCTATCTGATCGGCGACCTGTTCGCCGACGACGAGGTCGTGCTGAACTACACGCACTACGAGCGCTTCGTCATCGGCGGTGCCGCGCCGGTGGCGAAGACGCTCGCGTTGCCCGCGCAGTCCGAGCCCGCGTCGGCGAAGGACAAGCCCTTCCTCGAGCGCCGCGAACTCGGCATCGTCAACGTCGGCGACGGCGCGGGCACGGTCGTGCGTCGACGGCGAAAAATTCGCGCTGCAGCCGAAGGACGGCCTGTACGTGCCGATGGGCAGTGCCGAGGTGACGTTCTCTTCCGACGACAAGGCGAACCCGGCGCGCTTCTACCTCGCCTCGACGCCGGCCCATGCACGCTATGCGACCAAGCACATCTCGATCGGCCAGGCGGTACCGCTCGAACGCGGCGCGCTCGAAACCTCGAACGCGCGCACGATCTACCAGTACATCGTGCCTGCGACCTGCCAGTCCGCGCAGCTGCTGCTCGGCCTCACGATCCTCAAGCCCGGCAGCGTCTGGAACACGATGCCGCCGCATCTGCACGACCGCCGTTCGGAAGTGTATTTCTACTTCGGCCTCAAGCCCGACCAGCGCGTCATGCACTTCATGGGCGAGCCCGACGAGATGCGTCACCTCGTCATGCGCGGCAACGAGGCCGTGGTCTCGCCACCGTGGTCGATCCACATGGGTTCCGGCACGGCGAACTACTGCTTCATCTGGGCGATGGGCGGCGAGAACCTCGACTACACCGACATGAACCAGCTCGATATCTGTCAGCTGAAATAGGGCTTCCTGGAATTTCCCTCGCCGGGGTATTCCCTTAGTCACCGGGTATCCCTTCGTCATTGGTATTTTCGCGAACGAGAATTTCCGTAACGCAATGCCTCGGGCGCGATGCTTCGGATGACCAGAGACGCCTTCGGCGTGACGAACAGATGAAAGACGATGGATTCCCGCTTTCGCGGGAATGACGGCAAAAAGCAGAAGCAAGAAGCAGGAGTTCATTCGATGTCATCCCCGTTCGACCTCACCGGCAAAGTCGCCCTCGTCACCGGCGCAAACACCGGCCTCGGCCAGGCGATCGCGCTCGCGCTCGCGGACGCCGGCGCCGATATCGCGGCGGTCGGACGCAGCGCGCCCGACGATACGCTCGCGCGCGTGCGCGATGCAGGCAGGCGCGGCATGTGGATCAAGGCCGATCTCGACGGCGCAAGCGGCCTCGGCGATCTCGTCGCGCAGGCGGCCGCAGAACTCGGTGCGGTCGATATCCTCGTCAACAATGCAGGCACGATCCGCCGCAGCGACGCGCTGGATTTCAGCGAGGAGGACTGGGACGCCGTGATCGGCGTGAATCTGAAGACGGCCTTCTTCCTCTCGCAGGCGGTCGCGCGGCGCTGGGTCGAGAGCAAGCGCGGCGGCAAGATCATCAACATCGCGTCGATGCTGTCGTTCCAGGGCGGTATCCGCGTCGCGTCGTACACGGCGAGCAAGAGCGGGCTGCTCGGCATCACGCGCCTGCTCGCGAACGAATGGGCGGCCCGCGGCATCAATGTCAACGCGATCGCGCCCGGCTACTTCGCGACGAACAACACCGAGGCGCTGCGGGCGGACGAGACGCGCAATGCGGCCATCCTCGCGCGCATTCCGGCCGCACGCTGGGGCCAGCCGGGCGACCTCGGCGGCGCCGCGGTATTCCTCGCTTCCGCAGCCTCGGACTACGTGCATGGCGCAGTATTGCCGGTGGACGGGGGCTGGCTCGCGCGCTAGTTCGCGACAACACGCTTGTCCCGGCAAGGGGGCAGACAGCCGCCGGCGTGGGCAGGCGGCGCGGGAGCCGCTACAATCGCGGCCTGACAATGTCCCGTGAGGTTCGAGGTCCATGCGTTTAGCCATCGCGCTTGCGTTCGCGCTGCTCACCGGCGCCGCCGCCGCCCAGACCACGACGACGCTCGAAGAGCGCATGTCGAAGAACGACTTCCATGCGACGGGCCTCGACAAGCTGAGTCCCGCCGAGCTGAAGGCGCTCAACGACTGGCTCGCCGGTCATCAGCCGGCGACCGTCATCACGAAGGTCGTCACCCCGGAAGGCAAGCCGGCGTTCTACGTCGACCAGGAGCGGCAACCGGTCGAATCCCGCATCGACGGCAAGTTCTCGGGCTGGTATGGCAAGACCGTGTTCCGCCTCGAGAACGGCCAGGAGTGGACGCAGACCGAATCGGGCTCGTTCTCGAACGGCAAGTACGATCACCCGAAGGTGAAGATCAAGCCGATGATCCTCGGCAGCTGGCTCATGTATGTCGAGCCGTGCGGCTGCAGCGTGCGCGTCGAGCGTACGAAGTAACGCGTCGCGTCGTTCCGCGCGAATATCGCGTCTTTTTCGCGACGGTACCCGGTGCGGCCTGCGGCTTATCCGGGCTACTTCCCAATGGGCAGTCCGTAGCCCGGGTAAGCGAAGCGCACCCGGGAAGTATCCGGTTCAGCGCAACGCGAGTCTACCGGGCGGCGGACGCGGGGCCGCAATCACGCCTCGCAACGTGCGGGCGGCGGGCGGGCACCAAGGCTAAGAAGACAATGTCTCGAGCAACTTGTTGAGCCGTTTCGGCGAAACCGTCTCGGCCGTCTTCAGTTCCTGCGCGAACAGAGACACGCGCAATTCCTCGATCAGCCAGCGCAGTTCGTCCAGCGCCGCGGCGTCTGCCTCGCCGCTCGCCTTGAGCTTCAGATAGTCGCGCCAGTAGCCGCGCACGGTCAGCATGCGCGCCTGATCGCGCGTCGCGTCCTGACGCAGGCGTTCGGCGCGCAGGCGCATCGCCTTCAGGTAGCGCGGCAGGTGCGCCACGCGCGACTTCAGGGTCTCGCGCACGAAACCCGGATAGACCAGCGCATCGAGCTGCTCGCGCAGATCGTCGTAGTTCGCGCGCGCATAGCCCATCAGCGGCGGCTCGAGCCAGGGTGAGAGATCGGCATAGGCGTCGAGCACCTCCTCGACGAGGCGCAGCCATTCGACCGCTGTCGCGAACAACGCGCCGCCGATCCCGGCTTCGGCGTGGACGAAAGCCGCACGCCGGCGCAGATCGAGATCATGCGCATCGAGCAGTTCGCCAAGCGCGGCTTCGACGATGTCCTCGCGCAGTTCGTCGACGCTCGCGATGGAAGCGTACTTGAGCGCCGCAGCCGCCTTGCCTTCACCCACGCGCGAAAGCGGAAGCGACCGCTGCGCGCCGCGCAACAGCATCATCTGATTCGAGCGGGGCAACTGCCTGCGCGCCTGCTTGATCTTTTCCTGCAGCGCACGACGCAGCAGCCGGCGCACGCCGTCGACGTGCGCGACAAGCGCTTCGTCCCTGCGTTCGTAGACGCGCAGCGCGACGCTGTCGCCGAGATCGACGAGGGCCGGGAACGCAACGAGCCCTTCCGCGCTGACGATGCGCTCCGGAATCTCGTCGAAATCGAATTCGACGACCTCCTCGCGCGTGAGCTCGGCGTCGGCGCGACGCGAGAACGCCGCATTGGCGCGCGCCGCCCCATTGCGCGCGTATCGCTTCGATGTCGCGCCCTTCCGCGAGCGTCACGCTGCGGCTCTGATCCGGGCGGCTCTGATCCGGGCGGCTCTGATCGAGGCGGCTCTGATCGAGGATGTTCTGATCGACGCGGTCGTCGAACACGCGGAAACGCATGCGCAGGTGCGCCGGCAGCTCCAGGCCGTCGAAATCGCGCGCGCCGATCTCGACGCCGGTCACGCGGCGCAGGTACGCGGCGAGCACGCCCGCGAGCGCTTCGTCGCGCGCCGCCTCGGCCTGCGCGAACGCGCGCGCGAAATCGGGTGCGGGGACAAAGTTGCGGCGCAGCGCCTTCGGCAATCCGCGGATGAGTTCGGCAACCTTCTCGGCGAGCAGCCCGGGCACGAGCCACTCGCAGCGCGCGGCCGGCACCGCGTTGACGAACGCCAGCGGCACGTTGAGCGTGACGCCGTCTGCCGCGTCGCCGGGCACGAAGCGGTAGTCGAGCTGTCAGACTATGACCGGCGCAGTCGAGATGGGTCGGAAAATCACTCGCGCGCATGCCGGGCGTGTCCGTGAGCACATCGCCTAGCGACCAGCGCAATGCCGCCTGTTCCGCCGCCGAAGCCTTGCGATACCACGCATCGAACGCGGCGGCCGTGTCGATGTCCACCGGCAATTTGCCACGGAAGAAGGCGACGAGTTCGTCCTCGTCCCTGACGAGACCGCTGCGCCGCTGCTTGGCCTCGACCTCGTACGCCTGCGCGAGCACGCGCGCGTTCGCGCGCACGCAGTCGGCCCGGCAATCGATGTCGCAGCGCACGAGCGCCTCGCGCAGGAAGACCTCATGTGCGCAGGCAGGATCCTGCCTGCCGAACTGCACCGTGCGTTTTTCGACGAGTACGAGGCCGAACAGGCTGACCTGCTCGAACGCGAGCACGGCGCCGCGCTTGCGCGACCAGTGCGGCTCGCGCCAGTTGCGCTTGACGAGATGCGCGGCCTGCTGCTCGATCCATTCGGGCGCGACCTCGGCACAGAGCATCGCGTAGACCTTCTGCAGATCGAGGATCTGGCCGGCCAGCAGCCAGCGCGGCGGCCGCTTCGCGAGCGTCGAGGCGGGGAATATCTGGAATTTGCGCTCGCGCGTTCCGCGATACTGATTTTTCTCGTCCTTGAGCCCGACTTGTGTCGGCCAGCCGCTCAGCAGCGCGCGATGCACGGGTTCGTATTTTTCGGCAGCTGGCGACGCAGCATCCCCAGCAGGCGACGCGGCCCGAGTCACCGGCGACGCTTCGGCACGTGCAGGATTGCGCCGCCGGCCCGCCGCCCCCCGCGCAACGGGCCCCGGCACAGCGGTAGGTTCACGCCTGTCCGCAGCCGCGGGCGCATCGCCACGCCGCATTCCAGTGTCGCCGAGCAGCAGCAACTGCCGATGCAGTTCGCGCCACTCGCGCATGCGCAAATACGAAAGGAATCGCGTCGCGCACCAGTCGCGCAGCTTCGACTGCGTCAGGTCCTCGTGCGCGAGCGCGTGCACGTGCCAGAGATTGAGGATGCCGACGAAGTCGGACTTCGGGTCGGCGAACTGCGCATGCGCGGTATCGGCCGCCTGACGCGCGTCGGGCGGCCGTTCGCGCGGATCCTGGATCGACAGGAATGCCACGATGATCAGCAGCTCGCGCTGCACGCCGAGCCGCTCCGCCTCGATCAGCATGCGTGCGAGCGCGACATCGATCGGCAGCGTGGCCATCTGTCGACCGATGTCGGTCAATTGGTATCGAGGCTCGCGGTCCGGCAGCGCAGCCCTTTCATGCGTCGCAGGCATGGACACCGCGCCCAGTTCGCTCAGGCGCCGATAGCCGTCGCCGATCGCGCGCGTGTTCGGCATCTCGACGAACGGGAAATTTTCGACGTCGCCAAGCTTGAGGCTCAGCATGCGCAGGATCACGCCTGCGAGCGACGAACGCAGGATTTCCGGATCGGAGAACTTCTGCCGCGAATCGTAATCCTCCTCGCTGTAGAGCCGCAGGCACACGCCGGGGCCGACGCGGCCGCAACGCCCCTTGCGCTGCTCGGCCGCGGCCTGCGAGATCGGTTCGACGTGCAGGCGTTCGAGCTGGTTGCGCTGCGTGTAGCGCTTCACGCGCGCGGTGCCGGTGTCGATCACGTACTTGATGCGCGGCACCGTGAGAGATGTCTCGGCGACGTTCGTCGCGAGCACGATGCGCCGCTGCCGAACCGGGCTTGAACACGCGATCCTGCTCGGCGGCGGACAGTCGCGCGTACAACGCCAGCACCTCGGTCGAGCGGTAGTTGCGGCGCGAGAGCGCGAGGTGCGTATCGCGGATCTCGCGCTCTCCGGGCAGGAACACCAGTGCGTCGCCACGCGGATCGTCGCGCGTGATTTCGTCGACGGCCGCTACGATCTCCGAAATGGGATCGGAGTCGTTTCTTCGCGCGGCCGGCCCCGAACGATTGGGGTCAGAGCCATTTTTCGGTCTGGTCGCATCGCCCTGGCCCGAGCCGGGCTCTGCCGAAAAATGACTCCGCCCCCAATTCCCGGGCGGTCGCCAGCGCACCTCGACCGGATAACTGCGACCCTCGACCTCGACGATCGGCGCGCCGTCGAAGTGCGCGGCGAAGCGCGCGGTGTCGATCGTTGCCGAGGTGACGATCAGCTTGAGGTCGCGCCGACGCACGAGCAGGCGCTTCAGATAACCCAGGAGGAAGTCGATATTCAGGCTGCGCTCGTGCGCTTCGTCGAGAATGATCGTGTCGTACGCGTTGAGCCAGGCATCGGCCTGTGTCTCGGCGAGCAGGATGCCGTCGGTCATGAACTTGATCAGCGTGCGTTCGCTGACCTGATCGGTGAAGCGCACCTGGAAGCCGACGAGATCGCCGAGTTCGCGTGCCGAGTTCCGCGGCGACGCGGCGCGCGACACTGCGTGCGGCGACGCGGCGAGGCTGCGTGCAACCGATCAGGCCGCTGCGCCCGCGCCCCGCAGCGAGGCAGAGTTTCGGCAATTGCGTGCTCTTGCCCGAACCCGTCTCGCCCGCGAGCACGAGCACCTGATGCTTGCGGATCAACTCGACGATCTCGTCGGCGCGCGCCGCGATCGGCAGCGATTCGTCGACCTCGATTTCCGGCACGCTGGCCGCGCGCGCTGCGCAACGGGCGCGCGCGCCGTCGAGGCGCAGGCGCCAGCGCGCAAGCGCCGCGGCATCGATCTCGGCGCTGGCCGCGAAGCGATCGAGTTCGCGGCGCAGGCGCAGGCTGTCGCCGAGCATCGTGTCGGCGAGGGCCTGCCGCAAAGGCGCCAGTTCGGGATGTGGGGGCGAGGATTTCAAAGCGTGTATTGCGATAGCCACAGTCTATGGAATGGATTGCGGCTATCGATTTCTACCGATGAAGACGCTGCATTATATTCGCTCGCGCGTCCCCACCGGAGAAGATCATGGCAAAGAAGAACAGCAATTCGATGCGCACCGACATCAAACCCCGACTGCGCGAAAGCATGACTTCGCTGCTCAACGCACAACTCGCCGACACGCTGGATTTGTACACACAGGTCAAGCAGGCGCACTGGAACGTCAAGGGGCCGCATTTCATAGCGCTGCACTAACTGTTCGACAAGCTCGCCGAGGATCTCGAGGAACCCGTCGACGACATCGCTGAACGCATCACCGCGCTCGGTGGCGTGGCGCTCGGCAGCGCGCGCATCGCGGCGGACAGATCGCGCCTCGAGGAGCTTCCGCACGACATCCACGACGGGCTGAAGATGGTCGCATTGCTCGCCGACCGGTACGCTGCACTCGCCGCATCGACTCGCGCCGCAATCACCACGTCCGGCGAAGCAGGCGACGCAGATACGTCCGATTTGTTCACGGGTATTTCGCGCGGGCTCGACAAGGCGCTGTGGTTCCTCGAAGCGCATTTGCAATGACGGGTCAAAGAACCCGCGGTTATTTGCGACCCGCTGCCCGCCATATGCACGGGCGGCGGGCGTGCACGATTTCCCGCATAATGTGCGGATGCCCGCTCTGACCCACCTGCAGCGCCTCGAAGCCGAGAGTCTCGATATCCTGCGCGAAGCGGTCGCCGAAGCCGAACGGCCGGTGATGCTCTACTCGATAGGCAAAGATTCGTCGGTCATGCTGCACCTCGCGCGCAAGGCGTTCTTTCCTTCGCGCCCGCCGTTTCCACTGCTGCATGTCGACACGACGTGGAAGTTCACGGCGATGTACGAGTTTCGCGAGCGCATGACGCGCGAGTCGGGCATGCCGCTCATCGTTCACAAGAATCCCGAAGCCGAAGCGCTCGGCATCAATCCGTTCACGCACGGCTCGTCCGTGCACACGGACATGTGGAAGACGCAAGGGCTCAAGCAGGCGCTCGACCAGCATGGTTTCGACGTCGCGTTCGGCGGCGCGCGCCGCGACGAGGAAAAATCGCGCGCGAAGGAGCGCGTTTTCTCTTTCCGCTCGGCGCAGCATCGCTGGGATCCGAAGAATCAGCGACCCGAACTCTGGCGCCTCTACAACACGCGCAAGAATCGCGGCGAGAGCATTCGGGTTTTTCCGCTGTCGAACTGGACCGAACTCGACATCTGGCAATACATCTATCTCGAACAGATCCCGATCGTGCCGCTCTATCTCGCCGCGAAGCGGCCCGTCGTCGAACGCGACGGCATGCTGCTCATGGTCGACGATGCACGTTTCCCGCTGCGCGATGGCGAGCAGCCGGCGCAGCGCAGTGTCCGCTTCCGCACGCTCGGCTGCTATCCGCTCTCGGGCGCGATCGAGTCCGAAGCCGACACGCTGCCTGCGATTATCCGCGAGATGCTGCTCGCGACGACGACAGAGCGCCAGGGTCGCCTGATCGACCACGACGCCGGTGCATCGATGGAGAAGAAGAAAGCCGAGGGTTATTTCTGATGCGCATTTGCGTAGCGCTTTTTGCTCGTCATGTCCGCGAAAGTGAGAGTCCAGCGACTTCGCTTTTCGAGCTAAAGGCCGCCTAGCGCTTCTTGTTCGTCATTCCCGCGAAGGCGGGAATCCAGCGACTTTTTCTTTTCGCAGCCATGGCGCTGGATTCCCGCCAGAAGCATGCGGGAATGACGAAACGGGGGCTTCGCGGCCATGAATGCCGCCAGCCTATCCAACGATCGTGCACTGATCGAGAGCGACATCGAACGCTATCTCGTCACGCACCAGAACAAGTCGTTGCTGCGCTTCATCACCTGCGGCAGCGTCGACGACGGCAAAAGTACGCTCATCGGCCGCCTACTGTACGAGGCGAAGGCGTTGCTCGATGACCAGCTCTCGGCGCTCGAGGCCGATTCGAAGCGCGTCGGCACGCAGGGCGACGATCTCGATTTCGCGCTGCTTGTCGACGGCCTCTCGGCCGAGCGCGAACAGGGCATCACGATCGACGTCGCCTACCGCTTCTTCGCGACCGACAGGCGCAAGTTCATCGTCGCGGACACGCCCGGCCACGAGCAGTACACGCGCAACATGATTACGGGCGCGTCGACGGCCGATCTCGCGGTGATCCTCATCGACGCGCGCAAGGGTGTGCTCACGCAGACGCGCCGGCACAGCTATCTCGTGTCGCTCGTCGGCATCAAACACGTCGTGCTCGCTATCAACAAGCTCGACCTCGTCGGCTACTCGCAGCAGATCTACGATCTCATCGACGTCGAATACCGCGCGTTTGCCGAGCGCCTCGGCGGCATCGAGACGGTTACGAGCATCCCGCTGTCGGCGCTGCGCGGCGACAACATCATTGAAGCAAGCGCGAACACGCCCTGGTACGGCGGTCCGACGCTGCTCGCGCATCTCGAGAACGTCGAGATCGCCGCCTCGCGCGCCGCTGCGCCGTTGCGCATGCCGGTGCAATGGGTCAACCGCCCGAACCTCGACTTCCGCGGCTTCTCGGGCCGCATCCTTGGCGGCACGGTCAAGCCCGGCGATGCGGTGCGCGTGCTGCCGTCAGCGAAGCAGTCCACGGTCGCACGCATCGTCAGTTTCGATGGCGACAAGGCGGAGGCGGTCGCAGGCGAATCGGTCACTCTGACGCTCGCCGACGAGATCGACATCAGCCGCGGCGACGTGATCTGCTCCGCGACGGACCCCGCGGGTCTCGCCGACCAGTTCGAGGCGACGATCGCCTGGCTCGCCGAAGAAGCGATGCTGCCGGGCCGCGCCTATCTCGTGAAGATCGGCGCGAGCACGGTCGGGGCCTCGATCTCGAAGCCGAAATACGTCGTCGAGGTCAACACGCTCGATCATCTCGTCGCGAAGACGCTGCAACTCAACGAGGTCGGCGTCTGCACGCTGACATTCGATCGTGCAGTGCCGTTCGATCCCTACGCGGAAAACCGCGACATGGGCAGCTTCATCGTGATCGATCGTCTGACCAATCAGACGATCGGCGCGGGTGTGCTCCATTTTGCGCTGCGCCGTTCGCAGAACATCCACTGGCAGGCGGTCGAGGTCGACAAGTCTGCGCGCGCGCATCTCAACGGCCACCGCCCGTGTGTGCTGTGGCTGACCGGCCTGTCGGGCAGCGGCAAGTCGACGATCGGCAACCTCGTCGAACGCAAGCTGCACGCGCACGGCGTGCGCACCTATCTGCTCGACGGCGACAACGTGCGTCACGGCCTCAACAAGGATCTCGGCTTCACCGCGCCCGACCGCATCGAGAACATCCGCCGCATCGGCGAAGTCGCCAGACTCATGGTCGACGCCGGGCTCGTCGTGATCACCGCGTTCATCTCGCCGTTCCGCTCCGAACGAGATCTCGCGCGCAACATGCTGCAGTCGGGCGAGTTCATCGAGATCTTCGTCGACACGCCGCTCGACGTCGTCGAACGGCGCGATCCGAAAGGCCTGTACAAGAAGGCACGGCGCGGCGAACTCAAGAACTTCACGGGCATCGATTCGCCGTACGAGGCGCCCGAGGCGCCCGAGCTGCACATCGAGACCGAGCAGCTGAGCGCCGATGCTGCCGCCGACAGGATCATCGACTACCTTCGCACCCAGGGGCTGCTCGAAACCAAGGCCTGAGGATGGCGCAGCCCGCCGACTCGTGGCGGGTCGCTGGATCGGCCCTTGATCGGTTCTAGCAGCGTTTGACGTCTATGAGTTCGACTTCGAACCGATGGAATTGCGGCGAAGCGTGCCGATCTCTACTGGCGACGAGGGCCTCACCGTGCGCTATTCGAAATTCGTCTGGCTGCTGATTCCGTGCGCGCTGTCGAGCGGCTGCCTTTCGACGCTGCCCGTCGAAGGTGCCGCGTCGGGGGACAAGGGCGGCGACCACTCGCTCGGCTCTGTCGCGCTCCATTCGGAACGGCTCGGCCACCCGACGATCACGCCGAACGCCTGCAGAGCCGGCGATCGCGAGTTTTTTCTCGGCGGCGATTTCATCGACGAGAAATCGGGTTTGATCGTCCGCCTCGTTTTCGACCCGCTCGAAGGCGCTGCACTGCGCATCTTCGCCAGCGGAAAGTCTGCCGAGAAATCGGTCGTCTTTCATCACGACGACTGCAGGGTGCTGAATTACACCTTCGAGCCGACGAATTGGCGCGTCAACGACGTGTACGACTATCGCATATCGGTCTCGTTCGACTGCTCGAAGGGCGGCGACGCGGCGAGGGGCGAGGTGTCGGCAATGCACTGTCACTGAGGCGTTTGCACGGCACGACATTTCCTGCGGTGTACCGACGTCGCTGACGCTGCGACGTAACAGGCACGTCATCATGTGCGGCTAGCTTCGCATACGGTACTCAATGCGAGTGACGCGCCGATGGCGACGCCCAATCTGTTCGACAAGCCCGGCTTGCCCGTGAAGCCTAGCCTGTTCGACAAGCTCGATCAGTGGCTGTTCGATGCGATCTATTCGCGCAATCTCGTCTACAACGCGTGCTGGGAGGATCCGGCGATCGACCGCCAGGCGCTCGCGCTCGGGCCAGACGACACGCTGCTCGCTATCTCGAGCGCGGGCTGCAACGTGCTCGACTATGCTTTGCTCGGGCCGAAGCAGATCTTCGCGGTCGACGCAAATCCGCGCCAGATCGCGTTGCTCGAACTCAAGAGCGCCGGCATCCGCAAGCTCGAGTTCGACGACTTCTTCGCAGTCTTCGGCTCGGGCCATCACCCCGATTTCCGCAATCTGTACCGGAACACGCTGCGAGCACAGCTTTCGCCGTTCGCGCAAGTGTGGTGGGACAAGCACCAGGACTGGTTCGCGAGCAAGCACGGCAGCTTCTATTTCCACGGTCTGTCCGGGATCGTCGCGCGCGGCGTGCGTGCGTATTTCCGGTTGAAACCCGGCCTCGCCGACTCGATCAACGCCTTGCTCGATGCGAAGTCGCTCGCCGAGCAGCAGCAGATCTACGACGAGCGCGTCGCGCCGCAACTTGTGGAACCGCACGGTCAACTGGATCATCTCGCGCCAGTTCGTGATGAGCCTGCTCGGCGTGCCGTACCCGCAACGCAAACTCGTCGAGGCGCAACACGAGCACGGCATCTCGAGCTTCATCCGCGAGGCGGTCGAATATGTATTCTGCAAGCTGCCTCTCGCCGACAACTACTTCTATCGCGTCTACATCACGGGTCAATATCGCCGCGACTGCTGTCCGGAATATCTCAAGGAAACGGGTTTCGCCGCACTGAAGGCGGGCCTCGTCGATCGCATCTCGCTGCACACGACGACGGTCACCCGGTTCCTCGCTGCGCATACGACGCCGATCTCGCGCTTCGTGCTGCTCGACCACATGGACTGGATGAGTTCGTACTATCCGGACGCACTGATCGAGGAGTGGAATGCGATTCTCGCGCGTGCGACGCCCGGCGCACGCATCCTTCTGCGCAGTGCGCAGTCACGGCCGGCGTATCTCGAAAGCATCCGCGTCGGCGCCGACCGCAATCGCCTGCGCGAGATATTCAAGTTCAAAGATGAGCTTGCCGGTTCGCTGCAGAGCGGCGACCGCGTCCACACCTACGCCGGATTCGTGATCGCCGATGCACCGGCCTGAGTCGCTGCGCGGCGACTTCGCGGTACTCCGGCAGATGCTGCGCGGCATTCCGCGCGGCGGCACGCACGCGCAGAACCTGCAGGGGTTCTACGCGGCGCAGGCGCCGGACTACGACCGCTTTCGCGAGCGTCTGCTGCACGGCCGCGCTGCAGCTGATCGCGCGTCTCGCGGAAGATCTGCCGCCGCGTGCGCACATCGTCGAACTCGGCGGCGGCACGGGGCGCAACCTCGACTTCTTCGGCGCGCAGATCGCAGACGTCGGCAGCTTCGACGTCGTCGACCTGTGCCCTGCGTTGCTCGCGCGCGCACGCGAACGCCTTGCCCGCTTCGCGAACGTCCGCGTCGTCGAAGCCGATGCGACGACGTTTCGTCCGTCGTCGCCTGTCGACTGCGTCTACTTCTCCTACGCGCTGACGATGATCCCCGACTGGCGAGCAGCGCTCGCGAATGCCTGGGCGATGCTCAAGCCGGGCGGCCGGCTCGGCGTGGTCGATTTCTATCATTCGACCCACGCGCCGATGCCCGGGCGCCAGCGCCACGGCGCTTTCACGCGTCATTTCTGGCGACGCTGGTTCGCCCATGATGGCGTGCGCCTCGATCCCGAACACCTCGCGATGCTGTGTTCGATGATGCCGAGCCACGAGCTTGTCGAGGCGCGCGCGCCGGTGCCGTATCTGCCGCGCCTGCGGGTGCCTTATTACGTGTTCGTTGGGCGCAAAAGACTAGCACCATTTTCGAAATCGAAAATCGTTCGTGCTGGACAGGATTGAGCACGAAGTCGAAACGCCCGGACATTCAATTCGTGGCAGTAACCGCTGCTTCCGACGAACTGAGTCCCGCGACAGTTCCCATCGCGTTTCGCCTCGCCGATCCGAGGTGGCCCGACTTATTCGCTCTTCAGTGGCACCGTCGCCCGAATTTCGATGGTCCGCGTTTGCGCGGCGTGGCCCATACCGACTGCTCGCACTTTTCACCCGACGCCAATCGGTTCATAGTGTGCAGCCTTCGAAACCGCACACGACCACGTGAACGTCATCGCGATTTCCAAATTGCCCGCCGAACAGAAACTGGGTTTCTGGCCGCTGCAAGTCGCAGGCTGGCTCGGTTACTTCGTGCTGTATTTCACGGCATGGATGGGCGAGAGCTCGACCGATCCTGGGCACATCGTCATGACGCTGGCCCCGCTCACCGTTTTCGGCTTGGTCAACACGAGCGTCCTGCGGCTCTGCTATCAACGCGTGTGGCCGCTACCGCCGGCACGCATGGGCGCACTGGCGGCGGCGATGTTGTTCGTTGCGACGCTCGCGCAAGGGCACGTTTTACTCCGTCATCAAGGCCCTGACGTGTACGGGCGATGACTGCACGATGCACAACATGCTGGGTTATCTGTGGTACTACCTTTCGTCTCTCTATCTGCTGCTGTCGTGGAGCGGCCTCTACTTCGGCATCAAGTTCGCCCAGCAGGCGCAGCAACAGAAGGAGGCGGCGCTGACCGCACATGCGATGGCGCACGAGGCGCAGCTCAAGATGCTGCGCTATCAGCTCAACCCGCATTTCCTGTTCAACACGCTCAACGCGATTTCCACGCTCGTGCTCGACAACCGGCAGGACACGGCCAACCGCATGGTCGGCAGCCTGTCGTCGTTCCTGCGCTATTCGCTCGATTCCGATCCGGTGCAGCGCGTGACGCTTGCACAGGAAATCGAGGCGCTGAATCTCTACCTGAGCATCGAGCAGATCCGTTTCGGCGACCGGCTGCAGGTCAGCATCAGCGTCGACGACGCGGCACGCGAAGCACTCGTGCCGAGCCTCATCCTGCAGCCGATCGTCGAGAACGCGATCAAGCACGCGGTCGCGAAACGCGAAGAAGGCGGTCGCATCGACATCGTTGCGCGCCGGGACGTCGATGCGCAGGGTCAAGGCTGGCTCGACGTGCACATGTGCGACGACGGCCCCGGTTGTCCGGACTTCGACGCGCGCACGAACCACACCGGCGTCGGCCTCGCGAACACGCGCGAACGACTGCGCGTGATCTACGCCGACCGACAGACGTTCAGCATCGAAAATCGCCAGCCGCACGGCGCCGACGTGCATATCCGCCTGCCGTTCGAGGCAGCGAAGGCGGCAACGTGATCCGCACGCTGATCGTCGACGACGAACCGCTCGCGCGCCGTGGCCTCGAGCTGCGCCTGCGCAAGCATGACGATATCGAGATCGTCGGCGAAGCCGCCAACGGCCGCCAGGCGTTTCATGCGGTGTCGTCGCTGCGCCCGGACCTCATGTTCCTCGACGTGCAGATGCCGGGCGTGGACGGCTTCGAACTGCTGCGGGCGCTGCCGGCGACGCTGATCCCGCTGACGGTCTTCGTCACCGCCTACGACCAGTACGCGTTGGCCGCGTTCGCCGCGAGCGCGCTCGACTACCTGCTCAAGCCGGTGGACGATACGCGTCTCGACGAGTCGATCGCGCGTGCGCGCGCGCGCCTCGCGGAGCGCAAGGCCGAGGACCACTACGAACGCCTGCTCAAGCTGATCGCGACGCTGCCAAATGCCGGTGAACTCAAGCTCGACGACATTCCCGCAGCAGACGCCACCGCGTCCATGCAGAAGCTCACGATCAAGGACGGCGCGCGCGTGCTGCGCGTCGACATCGAAACGATCCGCTGGATCGACGCCGCGGGCGACTACATGTGCATTCACGTTGGCGACGAGACACACGTGCTGCGCGGCACGATGCACGATCTCGAACGCCGCCTTGACCCGAAGCGCTTCGCGCGCGTGCATCGCTCGACGATCGTCAATCTCGAACGCGTCAAGGAGATGCGGCCGCACCTCAACGGCGAGTACTTTCTCGTGCTCGACTCGGGGCACGAGCTGAAGTTGTCGCGCAGCTACCGCGACAAGGTGCGGCTGCTGACGTAGCAAGTCGCCCTTCTTCCGCGCTCTGGCGGGAACCCTCCTCGTCCGCGTCCTCTGCGGGAATCCAGCGTCTCTGCCTGTCGTTCGTAGAGCAACAGCTTCCACTCGCCCTGATGGCGAGCGAGTTACCTTTCTCGCTTGTGCGAGAAAGGTAACCGACTGCGCCGCAGGAGCTTCGCGAACAGCGAAGCTGGCCGCGAAGCGGCGAAGCAAATCGCCGCGATCCGGAACACAACAGATGCAGCAGCCACACGTTTCGTCGCACCGCGACAACGCTTCACCGCAGGCGATGCAACCATTATGACTTCAGCCACATCCAAACCCCCGATCTGCGGCTCATCCTCGCCGCACGTTTTGTCGGGAGAACCGCGCATGAAGATGATAGAAGCCTCCATCAGGAACCCCGTCGCGGTCGGCATGGTCGTCCTCCTCGTCGCGGTGTTCGGCTTCCTGAGCCTGCGCGAACTGCCGCTGCAACTCTTCCCGGACATCGACCGGCCACAGATCTCGATACAGACGAACTGGCGCGCGGCGTCGCCCGAAGAAGTCGAATCCGAGCTGCTCGAGCCGCAGGAACAGGTGCTGCAGGGGCTTGCTGGCATGGAGGAACTCGACGGCAACGCCGGTTCCGGCGGCAGTTTCATCAATCTTACGTTCGCAATCGGCACCGACATGAAGAACGCGATGGTCGATGTGATCGGCCGCCTCAATCGCGTGCGCTCGAATCCGAAGGACGCCGACCGGCCGGTCGTGCAGCTCGGCGGCAACGGCGGTGGCGGCGCGAACGAGACGCTGAGCTGGTTCTTCGTGCAGCTGCTGCCAGGCACTTCCGGGCCGGTCGACCAGTATCGACAATTCATTGAAAACACCGTCAAGCCACGCATCGAGGCGGTGCCCGGGGTGTCGCAGGTGATCGTCAACGCGGGTCCGCCCGACGAAGTGCGCATCACGGTCGACATGGTGAAGGCCGCGAGCCTCGGCATTTCGATTCCCGAGATCTCGAGGCGCGCGGCCGCATCGGCGGACATCTCCGGCGGTCAGATCGAAGTGGGCCGTCAGCAGTACGAATTGCGCTTCACCGGACGCTACAAGCCAGAGCAATTGGGTGAACTCGTGCTGTCGTGGCGCGACGGCAAGCCGATCCGCCTCGGCGATGTGGCGACCGTTGAAGTGCGCCCGCCGGCGCGTCAGTTCTTCGCGTACCAGAACGGCAACCCGGCCATCGGCCTCGACGTGCACAAGGCCAGCGGCGCGAATGTGCTGGCGACGCTGACTGCGGTCAAGAAGGTCATCGCCGAGATGCGCGGCGGCGTACTGAAGACCAAGGGCCTCGGCATCGAGCAGTCGTTCGACTCGTCGCTGTTCATCAACCGCGCCGTGAGCCTGCTGACCGAGAACCTCATCGTGGGCGCGCTGCTGTCGCTGCTCTGCGTCTGGTGGTTCATGCGCGACTGGCGCGCGACCCTGCTCATCGCGAGCGCGATTCCGATCTGCCTGCTCGCGACGTTCACGGCGCTGCACATGACCGGGCACAGCCTCAACGTGATCTCGCTTGCGGGCCTCGCATTCGCGGTCGGCATGGTCGTCGAGGGTGCGATCGTCGTATCAGGCAACATCCTGCGCCTCAAGGAAGGCGGCAACACGCCGTACGAGGCCGCGAGCAAGGGCACGCAGCAGGTCGTCGGCGCGCTGATCGCGTCGACGATCACGACGGTCGCCGTGTTCCTGCCGGTCGTGTTCCTGCGCGACGTCGAGGGACAGATCTTCTCCGACCTCGCACTGACGATCTCGATCGCGGTTGCGCTCTCGGTGATCGTCGCGATCTCGGTGATGCCAGCGGCCGCGGGCTGGCTCAAGGCGAAGAAGCTCAAGTCCGGCTACGGCGACGGCTGGCCGTGGCTGACCGACAAGATCATGGCCTGGACCGACACGCGGCCGAAACAGCTCGGCTGGGTCATGGCGCTGCTCGTCGTGCCGATGATCGCGACGTTCGCGTTCAAGCCGCGGCTCGACTACCTGCCGCCGGTCAAGCGCGCTGCGATCGACGCGTACTTCAACTTCCCGCCCGGCATGGCGCCCGACGTCGTCAACAAGGAAATGGTGCCCGCGATGCTCGCGCGCATGAAGCCGTACATGGACGGCACGAAGCAGCCGCAGCTCAAGAACTGGTACGTCCTGCTCTGGCCGGGTGGCGGCACGATCGGCGCACGCGTCGTCGACGAGAAGCGCATAGGTGACCTCGAGCGCATCGTGCGCGACGAAATCACGATCGGTTTTCCCGACACGCGCGTGTTCGTCGAGGAGGGTAATCTGTTCGGCGGCTTCGGCGGCTCGGCGCGCTCGGTGTCGATCCACTTGCAAGGCGACGACCCGGCGAAACTCTACAAGGTCGCCGAAGCGGGGCGCCTGCTGCTCGAGGCGAAGTTCAAGGGCGCGAACGTGCAGGCTTTCCCGCCGACCGATTCGGCGCAGCTCGAACTGCACGCGGTGCCCAACGACCGGCGCATCGCCGAGGCAGGCTGGGACCGCGCGACGCTCGGCGACATCGTGCAGACGCTCGGCGAAGGTGCGTGGCTCGGCGAATATTTCAATGGCGAGAAGCGCGTGCCGGTGATCCTGCGCGCTTCGACCGGACAGACGCCCGAGGACATCGCGCAGACGCCGGTCGTCACGCCGAACGGCAAGGTCATGCCGATCGGCGACATGGTCAATCTGCAGACCGTGCTCGGCCCGACCCAGATCCGTCGCCTCGATCACCGTCGCACGGTGACGCTGACGATGGATCCGCCCGCGACGCTCGCCCTCGAGGACGCGCTCGCGACGATCGACAAGGATGTCCTGCCAGAATTGCGCAAGCAGTTCCCGGAAGGCACGATCCGCCTCGCCGGCAGCGCCGATCGTCTCGACCAGATCGTCGGCACGATCGGCAAGAACTTCCTGCTCGCACTGCTCGTGCTCGGCATGCTGATGGCGGCGATGTTCAAGTCGCTGCGCCATGCCGCCGTCGTCGTGCTGACCGTACCGCTCGCGCTGATCGGCGGCATGCTCGGCTTGCGCGTACTCGGCCTGTTCGCGTTCCAGCCGCTCGACCTGTTGTCGATGATCGGTTTCATCATGATGGTCGGCGTCGTCGTCAACCATGCGATTCTGCTCGTCGACCTGACGCGCACCGCGCAGGAGAACGGCGCGAGTCTCGACGAGGCGATCCGCATGTCGCTCAACCAGCGCTTGCGCGCGATTCTCGCGAGCACGTTGACCGGCGCGCTCGGTGCGCTGCCGATGGCGGTCAATCCGGGACCGGGCAGCGTGATCTATCGCGGCCTCGCGGCGGTCAACGTCGGCGGCGTCGTGGTCAGCCTCGTGTTCTCGCTCGTGCTGCTGCCAAGCCTGATGCGGCTGATGTTCGTGCGTCGCGAACGCAAGGCGCTGATGCCGCCGCGCAACGAGCGCCTGCGCCTGATCGACGCCGAGGCCGAGGCCGCATGAGCGCAAGGTCGACCAGAAATTCAGCATCACCGCACACCGCAAGCCGGCATGAGCACGAGCAAATCCCGGTTTGCGGCCGATACGCCACGTCGGGGTTCGCGCTTCGCCCCGACCAGAAGGAAATGAGTCCCATGCAGTTTTGTCCGCTGAAAGATCTGTCACTCCGCGGCGCGTGTGCGGCGCTGTTCACGGTGATGCTCGGCACGTTTGCTTCGACGTGCCATGCGCAGGGCGCCGCGGAGAAGGCGCCGCCCGCGATCGTCGAGGTCGGTACGGCGACGGCGTCGAGGCTCGCGCCGCAGCGCTGGGTGCCCGGCAGCGTCGTGAGCCGCGACGACGCGAAGATCGCGAGCGCCGAGGCCGGCCGTCTCGATTTCGTCGCCGAAGTCGGCACACGTGTGAAGGCTGGCGAACGTCTCGCCAAACTCGACGACCAGGCGTTGCGCCTGCGCCAGGAAGAACTGCTCGCGGAGGTACGCCGCACCGAAGCCCAGCGCGCCCTCGCCGCGACGCAGCTCGATCGCCTGCAGAAACTCGAGGCGAGCAACACGGTCGCGAAGTCAGCGATCGACGAGGCGCGCGCGACGCTCGAGACAAATGTGCAGACGACCTCGCGCGCTCGCGCGCAGCTGCGCGAGATCGAGCACGACATCGCCCAGGCCGACGTGCGCGCGCCGTTCGACGGCGTCGTCACCGAACGCTTCGCCCAGCGCGGCGAATACCTGCAGGTCGGCATGAGCATCGTGCATCTCGTCGATACCACGCACATCGAAGCACGCGTGCAGGCGCCGCTCGCGATGGCCGACAAGATCAGGGCCGGCATGACGGTCAGCCTGCGCGCCGGCGGCATCGAGAAAACCGCGACCGTGCGAGCGGTCGTGCCGGTCGGCGACGACCGCGCGCGCCAGTTCGAACTGCGCGTCGGCGTCGATCCGTCGCTCGCGCTAGTCGGCAGTGCCGTCGAAGTAGCGCTACCCGAGACCGCCACGAGCACCGCCGGGCTGACCGTTCCGCGCGACGCGCTCGTGTTGCGCCAGGATCGCACCTATGTCGTCCGCATCTCGGGCGACAACAAGGCCGAACAGGTACCGGTCACGGCGGGCGTCACGAGCGGAGAACTCGTCGAGGTGCACGGCGCGCTCAGCGTCGGCGACAGACTCGTCGTGCGCGGCGCCGAGCGGCTCAATCCGGGTCAGTTCGTCGCCGTGCGTTCGAACGGCTGAATGCAGCAGCGCACACCGCCGGCACGGAGCGCTGCGGGGCTGACACACAAGTCGGCATCGTCGCAGGCGGGCGATCGCTGCCTTGGCGTCGCACGAACATCGGGCTGCATGAACATCAGGCGCGATCAGCAACGGCGAAACGAGTCGAAGAAGGCCTTGTGCGCGGCGACGATCTCGGCTTTCCGCTCGACATTCGGCTCGAGCGTCCAGACGCCTTCCTCGTGCGTGCCGCCGAGCAGGATGCCGTCCGAGCGCGGGAACATGTACAGGTCACCCGGCGTCGCGGCGTACTGCACCTCGGGCTGCGGCAGCAGGATCGTCAATTGCCCCTTGACCGGCGTCAGCTCCTCGTCGTCGAACAGCGCCTTCGCGCCGAGTCCCGTGCAGTTGAACACGAGTTTCTCGGGCAGAGTCATGATCGCCGTGCGATCGCCGAGTTCGCGCACGACGATGCGGCCGCCCGCGATGCGGAATTCGTCGAGCATCGCCGCGAGATAGACCGGCGGCTCGATGATCAGGGTATCGGCCTGGCGCACGAATTCGTAACCCTGGAACGGATGCTCGTCGGACGTGAGCCTGCGGTATTCGGGCAGCATCGCGCGCAGCGGACTGTTTTCGCCGATATAGCCGTTCTCGTTGAATTCGTGATGGCTGAGGAAGTAGTTGCGCATCCAGCGCACGCCGAACTTCTCACCGACCATGATCTGGTAGCGCCGATACGCGTAGTTCGCCGCCGCGAGCAGCTGCCGGTTGAACGCGTCGGTGCGCTTTTCCGGATCCGACAGAAACGCCGGGAACCACTGTCCGCCCGCGATGTTGGACGTCGTCTCGGGCGGCATCGCCTTCGTGTAGATCGTGACGTCGAAACCCGCCTCCTGCAGCAGGCGCGCATTCGCGAGCCCGACTGCACCGCAGCCGAGCACGGCAGCCTTGCCGCTGCGACCCTGCGCACCGATGTCGACCGCGAGTTTCGACGTGCCCCACGACAACGTGATGCCCGCACCGCCATGGCCGTAGTTGTGGACGACGAGCGCGTCGCCGAGGGTTTCCGCGCGCACGACGAAGCCCGACGGCCGGTACGGGCGCAGTCCGACGACGGTGCGGATTTCGCGATCCGGCGACACCTGCACGGGCGGCAGGCCGCACGCGTTGCCGGTGAACGAGATGTCGGGCGCGGCATAGTCGCGGCGCGCACCGCCGCGCCTCGCGCTGGCCGCCGGCGTGCATGCGGACAGCAGCGGCAGTGCGGACGATGCGGCGAGCGACGCGGCGATGAGACCCGAACGATGGAGGAAGTGGCGACGTTGCATGCGCGCAATCTAGCAAAAAATGAGTTCGCTGCGCTTCATCCTGGCAGCGGTACATTTTTGTGCCGGCCGACCGTCCAGGCCGATCAATCATCGAGGTGCCGCATGACCACGAGAATCGAGACCCAGGCGTTTGCCGTTGTCGACGATCAGGGCAATGAAAGCGTGATCGTGCGTACGACGCCGGTGCGCACCGACGCGAAAGGCGGCGAGGAGACGGTCGTGCAGCTCGGCATCGAGCTCAAGCTGCGCAACGGCGACAGCGTCATGGCGATTTCAGACACGGAGTTCGAAACCACCGACGGCAGGCGCTGGCACCGGAAGGACGCTCGGCCGGACTGATCGGCGCGCGTTGCCTCCTTCGCCGGCTGCTTCCGGTCGACATTTTACGACCGCGCATTTTCCAAAAGCGCTCTCTCCGAGAGCGCATTTTTCCAACGCGGCATTTGCTGCGAGCGCTTGCGCGAGCTCGACGCGATGACAACCGCGACTGGCTCGGCCCGGCTGCTGCATTGACACCGGTATCATCCTTCTCGCACCATGGTGCGAAGAGTCGAAGGAAGCAGTGCCATGCATGAACAACGGTGGACCGCCTGGGCAATGCTTGCGGCGAGTGTCGCGCTAGTCGCGTGCGTGCGACCGGCCGTTGCCGCGGAGCGGTTTCACGTGGTGCTGGTCGGCGATTCGACGATGGCCACGACGACCGGCTATGGCGACGCGTTGTGCGCGCGCTTCGATCACGTCGTCGATTGCGAGAACCTCGCGCGCGGGGGGCGCAGCTCGAAGTCGTATCGCGCCGAAGGCCTATGGGACGCCGCGCTGAAACGGCTGCGCGCACCGGGTTACGCCGCGACCTATGTCTTCATCCAGTTCGGCCACAACGACCAGCCGGGCAAACCCGGGCGTTCGACGACACTGCCCGAGTTCCGCGAAAACCTGCGCCAATACGTGCGCGACGTGCGCGAGGCGCACGCCACGCCCGTCCTCGTCACGCCACTGACGCGCCGCAGTTTCAAGGAGAATCGCCTCGTCGACGGCCTCGCCCCTTGGGCAGACGCGGCGGTCGCTGTTGCCGGCGAGACAAAGACTGCATTCCTCGACCTGCATGCCGACAGCATGCATGCGGTACAGGCGCTCGGCGCAGAGAAGGCGCTCGCACTCGCGGAAATCCCTGCTCCTCAGGACGTCGTTAAAGCGGCACAGACCGGCACGACCGTCGAAGTAGCGAAACCGACGCCTGCGCCCGGCCAGACCGGCCATGTGCCCGCATTCGACTACACGCATCTGGGCCCGGCGGGGGCAGCCCTGTTTTCACGGATGGTCGCGGAGGAGATCTGCCGCCGCTTTCCTGATTTCGCGGCGCATGTGCGCAATCTTCACGATAGCGCGGCCGATACGCAGTCGCGCGGTTCCAGCGGCTGAGTGCTTCCGAAGACCGTACTACGGGTCAGCGGGAATTGAACTCTTGCGCCATGCGCAGGTGCCGGCGGTTTGGCTTCCTGCTGAAGTTGCGCAGATCATTCGTGGGGCGTTGGTCGAGGCTTACTTCGTGACCGCCCTGCCACTCGCGCGCTTGCTGCCGCGGCTTTCTTCTTGCCTTTCAATCCGCCGCCGCTGAGCTTGTTGACCGTTGCCCAGGCACGCCGCGCTGATTCCTTCTCGGAGACGCCTCGCTTTTCATAACCCTTTTCGATGTCGCGGGCCTGCCGCTTCTGCTTCGGGGTATAGGCACTCTTGTCACCTTGCGGCATGAGGCTTTCTCCGATTCTAGTATGAGTTGAAGACAAGTCACCCATGGTTAAGCATGCGGTATGCCAATGCAGCTCCATCGGAACGGGTTCCGCAAAGCTCGCCTGGCGTGGCTTTTCTCGACCTGGTGAAAAGGTTGACCGCAAGCTCCCTTGCTTGATTTTGCAATGATCGGGATTTTCCTTCGGCGAAATTGCATGGCCTGACGGCCGGCACCTTCGACTGTCGGCCGCGACGGAAACGAAGGTTGCTTGCGGCCTCGCGATCAGCCGCGTGACTTGAAGTACTGCACCGCCCGCTCGTGCTTTTCAGCCGCGGCGCGCGTTGAGAACGTGCCGAGATTCCTGCGTTTGCGCGATTTCGGGTCGACCTTGCGGGAGTACAGGCGGTATTCGCCGGTCTTGAGTTTGCGGATCATCGTGCGCCTCCGGTTCCATCGTTGATATGGACTCGCGGCAACTCGGCGTTTCTGCAATCTGCATCGATGCTGCGAGCAACCAGGAGGCCTGCAAGCGCCATGCCCCGATCGCCATGCCTCAATCATCTGCGCGTGCGAACTCTGAACCTTTTTCCGCTGATCCGGGATGAACTTCGCGTCGCTACAGCCACGCAGCATGGCCGCCCCATGCCCGGTTGGCTAGAATGCCGGCCCAGATCTTCCGCCTCGACATTCCGCCCAACGCGCGGCACAGGAGAAACGTGTCCAAGCATCACCTCGCATTGCTGTCACTGCTCGTACTCGGCAGCATGACCTCGCGTGCGCTCGCCTGTTCGGCCTGCGGCTGCACGCTGAGTTCGGACTGGGCGAGCCAGGGTCTCGCCTCGAGCGGCGGCTGGCGCTTCGACCTGCGCTACGACTATTTCGAACAGGATCAGTTGCGCGCCGGAACGGACAAAGTGTCGCGGTCGAGTTTCACGTTTCCGACGGACGAGGAAGTCCAGCAGTACACGATCAACCGCAACGTCGCCTTTTCGCTCGACTACAGTCCGAGCAAGGACTGGGGCATCAACGTGACGCTGCCGTGGTTCGACCGCCAGCACGCAACGATCGCGGCGGGCGACATCGACAGTCTCGACCTCGCACGACACCGGCATCGGCGACCTGCGCATCGTCGGCCGCTACTCGGGTTTCGACGCGCAGCGCAGCACGGGCCTGCTGTTCGGCATCAAGCTGCCGAGCGGGAATTTCACCGACACGTTCGACACGGGTCCGCAGCAGGGCGAGATCGTCGACCGCGGCCTGCAGCTCGGCAGCGGCACGACCGATGCGCTCGTCGGCATCTACAACTTCGGCGCGTTGTCGCAGGACTGGGGTTACTTCGGCCAGGCGCTGCTGCAGCAGCCGCTCGATTCGCGCGCAGGGTTCAAGCCCGGCACGGGCATCAATGTCAATCTTCGGCCTGCGCTACACGGCGAGTGCGACGTTCGAACCGCAACTGCAGCTCAACGCGCGCGTCGAGCAGCGCGAGCAAGGCGTCAATGCGGACGTCGAGAACAGCGGCGCGACGCTCGTCTATCTGAGCCCGGGTGTCACCTGGAATCCCACGCGACGACTTTCCGTGTACGCGTTCGTCCAGGCGCCGATCTATCAGCGCGTGAATGGTCTGCAGCTCGAAGCGACCCGGTTCGCGTCGCTCGGGCTGCACTACCATTTCTGAATTGCACGCCGCATCTTGCGGCGCAGCGAAAATGCGCTACTCCGCGGGTCTGCGTCATTACTCCGCGTCGTGACGGATCGGGAGCGTCGCCCTGATCGGCGCCGCGCATCCGTCGACATGGAACTCGACGACGATAGCCTGCGCCTTGTCGAGGCTGTGCGTCGGCCGCATCAGCATGATGTGCCTGCCTCGCGGCGCGAGTACGACGCGGTCGCCGGCCGGCACGGTCAGCGGATCGATCCGCCGCATGTGCTCCTGGCCGCCCTCCTCCCGCGTCTCGTGGATCTGCGCCATCTCGAAGTCGGGCGACGACGCGCTCGCGATCGTGACGGCGCGGCCGCTGTCGTTGCGCAGCGTGCCGTAGCCGGCCCACATCATCGCGACCGGCGGCGCCTGTGGCGCCCAGCCGTCGACGAAGCTGACGCCGCAACCATCGGCAGGCGCGGCCGCGAGTAACCAGGCGACGGAGAGGATTTCGAACATGTCTGATTCCTGTTGATCGACAGGCTGCTTTCGGCCCTCACCGACTGTCGAGCCTGCGCTGCAACGAGCGCGTATGCGGCCGCACAGGCGCGTCACGGCGCAAATGTTGCCGTCGCTATTCTGCAGGGCCCGCCCGCTGTGTTCCGTTACGCGGTGGCAGCGGCGTCATCGTAACCATATCGACGACGCCGCGCCCGCGTTCGCTGCGGCGATGACTCAATCTCCGCTGCGATCGCCGCGTACGTGCGTATCGCGAATGGGATTGGCAATGCCATTCTCTGCCGCGGCGGGGCCGGGCGATACGGCCGGCGTCGGATGATCGTGATGGACGATCGTCTGCCATGCGGGAACCTGCGCGGCCTGCCGCTTCTTCTGCTCGACGAGCTCCCAGAGATGCTGCGCGGCAAGTCGCTTCTTCTCGTCCGCCGAGATCGCCGGCGCAGGGGAACGGGATGGGGTCTTCCCTGCCGACTGACGGTTCGGCGTCGACGCGGCTCGCTGCGTCGGTTGTACGGACGGCTTCGCGCGCGCGGTCTGCGCCAGTGCTTTCTTCGGTCCGGCCGACGATGCGCGCTCGCGCGCCGCGACCGGTTTCGCCGCGGTTCGACTCGACATGATTCCGACTCGCCGCCTTCGTCGTGGCGGCAGGTACCCGTGCGCGCTTCGCCGCCGGCGATGCCTTCGCCGACTTGCGCGACGCGGACTTCGTCCGCGGCCTTCCGCACGACCTTCGGCGCCTCTGGCCTTTTTCTTCGCTACGTGTTTTGCTTTCGCTGACGACTTGCGCGCCGGCGCTTTCTTCTTCGCAGACGTCTTCTTCGGCGAACTCTTTTTCGGCGGCGCTGATCTCGTGGCGGATTTCCTCGCAGACGGATTTCCGTACCATTTCTTCGCTGCGCCGTCTTCGCTGCACCGGCTTTCTTCTTCGTGGTTTTCTTCGTTTTGCGCGTCGCCATCGCTCGTCCTCTCTGGTTGGCACCTTCAGCACTGCAAGCACGCGGTATGCCATGTCGCACAGATCCTGTGAAGCAGTACGCAGTTTCGACTGCGAACGTATCTCAGCTTTTGCGACCCTGCTCTGCGAAGATTTCCCTCGCCGCACGTGAGTGCCGCAATGCAAGGATGCTCGTCGACGGCCGGGAAGGCCATGGGAGAAGACATGCCGGGTCCTTGCCCCCAAGGCCCGGCGATTCCACGAAGTTCCCTTCCGCTATCTCGTCGATACATTCCTCATCGATGACATTTCTCATCGCTGATCTTCTCTTCGATACGGTCACTTCGAAGCGCTCAAGTGATCCGCTATCCATGCCTATTGGTATCGCCATTACGAGCAGGATTGCGATTTGCCCGGCACGGCGATCCGGTTATTGCGAGTTGCAATTGTTTCGCGGTCTGAGAAAGCCGTTTTTTGGCGTTTCCATGCCGTTTCATGCACGCCGTGACTCTGGCACGCTTTTCGCTCTATGTACCCTGCAGGACTCTCCACCACCGTTCCCCCAGTGATCCCGGGGAGTCAGCATGGAGCCGTGCGTGAGCACCGCGTCGCAGGAAAAGAGTAGTGACCAGGACGGTCCGCGATGGAGCTAGGTACTCCCTCGGGATAGGCACAACGATAAGCCGGGCTTCTTCGCAGGGGCCCGGCTTTTTTTTGGCAACAGACCATCCGGCAACCGCGGCCATCCGGTTGTGAAAGACGCGTCTAGAATGCGTCCCTCGAAAGACGGGTTGTGAAAATCCCGTTTGAAAAGACCCGTTCGATACGGACCGTTCGAAGCAGCCGCGAGGACCGATGCATGGCACACCGAGCGCAAGCGACGCCCACCCAACGCAGCACTGCCGCGAACGCCACGCCGGCGAAGATCCCCGTACGCATCACGCATCCGGAGCGCATCGTCTTTTCGAAGCTCGGCATCACCAAAGGCCGATGTCGCCGCGTACTATTCCGCCGTCGCGGAACGCATGCTCGCGGAACTCGCGGAGCGGCCGCTGTCGCTGCTGCGCTGCCCCGGCGGCATCGGCGAATCCTGTTTCTTCCAGAAGCATCTCGCGCAGAACATCGGCGATCATGTGCATCGTCTGCGCATTCGCGACAGTGCGGGCACCAATACCTACTTCAGCGTCTCCGATGCGGCTGGGCTGCTCGAACTCGTGCAGATGAACGCGATCGAGTTCCATCCGTGGGGTGCGCGCACCAGCGATGTCGAGCACTGCGACCGCATCGTGTTCGACCTCGATCCCGACACCGCGGTTGAATGGAAGCGCGTGATTGCCGCGGCGCGAGACATCAGGGCACGCCTGGGCGAACTCGGCCTCGAATCGTTCGTGCGTACGTCGGGTGGCAAGGGCCTGCACGTCGTCGTCCCTCTCGCGCCCGCGGCGCCGTGGAGCGACGCCCGCGATTTCAGCGCCGCATTCGCCGAAGCGATGAGCGCCCGCAGTCCCGACGCGTACGTCGCCAGAGCTGGCGAAAAGAACCGGCGCGGTCGCATATTCATCGACTGGATGCGCAACGGGCGCGGTGCGACGAGTGTCGCCTCGTACTCGCTGCGTGCGCGCGCCGAGGCGGGCATCGCGATGCCGGTCGCGTGGGCGCAACTCGGGCGCGTATCCGGCGGCGCCATGTTTACGCTGCCACGCGCGCTCAAGCGGCTTCCCGCCGATCCCTGGCGGGACATCGCGAAGGTCAGGCAGGCGCTGCCGCGTAGCGCGAAATAGCCGACTCACACGCGCAACACGCGCTTGCGCGCAACTGTCGCACCCGTCGAGATCGGACGACTACTTCCTACCGCAAGCACCCGCTGCGATTCACTCGCTCGCGCTTGAGCAGGATAGCGATCGCGAGCGTTGGCCGGATCGATCACCCGCTCGACGGCGCGCAGGGACTTGCATTGCAGCGTGCACGAAACACGAGAGCCTCATTGGGCGAAATGCAATGGAACGCCGGCGAAATGGCGCCCCGGACGACATTTTTCGATGGCATCGCGGTTGCAGTGTCGTATTCAAAGCGCAGGAACGAACAAGGAAACGCGTGATGCGGATGCACCACCCCACGTCGTGGTTCGACAGTCGGCGCCGAGCGCCGCAAGACGCAGAACGCATGCGCGGCAATCTCTGCCGCTGCCGCGCTGACAAAAACATCCTTGCGACGATCCGCGCCGCGAGGCACCAACCGGACTGATCCCATGCTCGCCTTCGACTACGCCCGACCTGCCGATATCGACACTCCGGCGACAGAGAGCAACAAGACCGGCGCGTTCCACTTCGGCGGCGACACGAGACTGATCGACCTTATGAAGCCGGGCATCGAGCGGCCATCGATGCGGGTGGGCGTGGATCAGCTCGGCCTGACGTCGATCGAGGAGACCGATGGCGGCGGCCTGCGCATCGGCGCCGCCGCGCGCAACAGCGATCTCGCGAACAACGAGCTCGTGCGCACGCGCTATCCGTTGCTGGGCTCCGCCCTGCTTGCGGGCGCCTCGCCGCAGCAGCGCAACATGTCGACCGTTGGCGGCAACCTCATGCAGCGCACGCGCTGCGACTATTTCGTCGACCGGGCGTTTCCACAATGCAACAAGCGCAGACCCGGATCGGGCTGTGGCGCGCTCGCCCGCGACAACCGCATGCATGCGATCCTCGGCGCGAGCCCGGCATGCGTCGCGGTGCATCCCTCGGACATGTGCGTCGCGATGCTGGCGCTCGATGCCAAGAGTGCGCGTGCGCGGACGCGATGGCGAAAGACTCGTTCCGCTTGACGAATTCCACCGCCTGCCCGGCGACCGTCCGCAACGCGACACGAATCTGCGTCTCGGCGACTTCGTCCTCGCGGTCGAACTGCCGCCGCCGGCATTTGCGACGCGCTACCACTACCTCAAGGTTCGCGATCGCGCGAGCGACGCGTTCGCGCTCGTCTCCGCGGCGGTCGGGCTGCAGGTCGTCGGCGACACGATTCGATCGGCGCGGATCGCGCTCGGCGGCGTCGCACACAAACCCTGGTATGCGCGGAAGGCCTCAGAGCGTCTCGCCGGCTTGTCGATCCACGCGATCGATACCGAGATCTTCGGCCAACTCGCGATCGAAGGCGCAAAGCCCCTCGCGCACAACGAATACAAGGTGACGATGGCGAAGAACGCCGTATCGTTTGCGCTGAAACGCGCGATGGATGTCCGTGTGAACGTGTCGTCGGCAGACCCTGACGCGGATCGAAGGATTGGGCGAGCCAGCGCCAGGCGAATACGCGTCGGGCTTCTACGTGCCCGTCGAATCACCCGGCGCCCGGCCGTCGTCCACTACTGCAGCACGTGAATCGCCTCGATCAGCAGGCGCTCGTCGAGGCGTTCGCCGATCTTGTCCGCCTGTACCTTCATCGCCGGCAGCCGGCGTTTGAGCCGCACGACGTCCGCATCGACGTGGCCCGACGCCTCGAGCGCGCTAACCTGCATCCGCAGCCGCCGCAGGCGACGGCGCCAGCGATGCTTCTCCCGCAGCGACGGCCGTCGCCGCAGGCGGGTTTTCGCTTTCTCGGCGCGTGCTTCGCTTTGCGTCAGCGTCTTGTGGATGCGCACGGCCGAGAGGCGGCGCCAATCGAGCGCTTCGAGCTCGGCCGCGATCTCCTCCGCGCTCGCGATCTTCCGCTGGAAAGCGCCGTCGTCCGACAGCGCCTGTTTCAGCAGGTGAGCGCGGGCGCGCCGGAGGCCGCGCTCGATGTCCTGCCAGCGGGCGTGGTCGTTCGCGGTGCCGTCCACGACGCGTCGCGTAGCCAGCTCGAACGCGACATGCGCGTCGCGCAGCGGCGATAGCTCGAGCGCGAGCGCCCTGAGTTTCCTGTCGACTGCATCAACGCGGGCACCCGCTTTCGCGGGCATGAATGCGAGGATCGATCTGACGCGCCGGATTGCCCTGCGCGCCTCGTGGATGCCGCGATGGCGATGCCGGCTTTTGCGCAGTCTGACGATGAGCGCGACCATTTGCGCCGCGCACAGACGCTCCAGCTCCTTTCCCGTGTCGCGGATCATCGTCTGGCGCACGCAACTCCGCCCGCTCGCTTGGCGACGTGGTCACGCCGCATGGTTCAAGGATAGCGCGACAGCCCGATCCACCCTGCATTCATTCGGCGCGCGCGATCACTTGCGCGGGCTGGCGCAGATCCGCTGGATGGCGCCGGGCGCGGCCGGCTTCACGAGGTGATAGTCGAATCCCGCTTCCGAGGTCCGCCGGCGATCCTCCGGCTGGCCCCACCCGGTCAGTGCCACGAGGACGAGCTTCTCGCCCATCGCATGCTCGCGCATGAGCCGGGCAACGTCGTAACCGGTGAGGCCGGGCATGCCGATATCGAGAAACACGATCTGCGGCGCGAACCTGTCGAGCGAGCGCAGCGCTGCATTCGAGTCGTAGATGCAGTCGACCGTGTGTCCGAGGCACTCGAGCATCGTCTTCAACGTGTCGGCCGCGTCCTGATTGTCGTCGACGACGAGTATCCGGCACGGCGCAACGTCGGCAGGCGACAGAGTTTCCTGACCGCGTGCCGTGTTTGCGGCCGGCTCGCACGGCAACCGCACCGTGAACGTGCTGCCGTGGCCGAGGCCCCTGCTCTGCGCGATGAGCTGGCCACCGTGCATCTCGACGATGTTGCGTGCGAGCGTCAGGCCGATGCCGAGCCCCCCGCGCGCGCGCTCGAGCGTCGTGTCGACCTGGGCGAAGAGGTCGAACACCCACGCCTGCTGCTCGCGCGTCAGGCCGATGCCGCGATCGATGATCGAAATCTCGACGAGCGCATCCCTGCGCGCCGAAACGATGTCGATTTCCGAGCCCGGTGCAGAGTACTTCGCGGCGTTGCTGAGAAGGTTCGAGAAGACCTGCGCGAGGCGCTCGAGGTCGCCGCGCAGCGGTACGTCGACGGCCAGTTTCGCCCGCTCGATGACATGACCGTTGGCCTTGATCTGCGGCATGACCGTTTCCAGCGCCGAATCGATGACCGCGTACAACGACGTCGTGCCTTCCTTGAGCGTGAGCTTGCCGCGACGGATGCGGGCGACGTCGAGAAGGTCGTCGATCAGGCGCACGAGCAATGCGAGCTGACGCGACATGATGTCGTGCAGCCGCTCCGACGTCGGCGAGGCCAGCCTGAACGCGTGTGCGGCATTCGTCACGGCGGCGAGCGGATTGCGCAGTTCGTGGGCGAGCATCGCGAGGAATTCGTCCTTGCGGCGATCCTGCACGAGCAGGCGCGCCTCGACGCGCATGCGCTCGGCGATCTCGGCCTGCAATTCCGCGTTGCGGTTCGCGAGTTCGGCGTTGGTCTCGTGCAGCGACTCGTTGAGCTCGCCGAGTTCGCGCGCCTTCTCGAAACGCAGCGCGTCGTTCGCCGCCGCGAGACGCTCATTGGCGATCTCGAGTTCCCGGCGCTTGCGGAACAGTTCGGTGAGGACGATGACCTTGCTGCGCAGGATCTCCGGGATGATCGGCACCATGACGTAGTCGAACGCGCCGAGGCGATAGCCGCGCATGCGGTCCAGATCGGAGACATTGATCGCCGAGACGAAGATGATCGGGGTGTTCTCGAATCGCGGATGCTGGTGGATGAGGCTCGCCGCCTCGAAGCCGTCCATCACCGGCATGTTCACGTCGAGCAGGATGACCGCGAAATCGTGCGTCATCAGCAGCTTCAGCGCCTCGGTTCCCGAGGTCGCCTCGACGAGATTCTCGTGCAGCTCGCCGAGAATCGTCCGGTACGTCAGCAGGCGCGCCGGCTGATCGTCGACGAGCAGTATGTTGACCGGCTCCACGTCGGTTGCCGTTGACGTCGCGCTTTCCAATCTCAGCGGTGTAGCCATTGCCGCAGCACTCCTAGCAGCTGATCGGTGACGACCGGCTTGGCCAGATAGTCCGAAGCCCCCGCTTCGAGACACTTCTCGCGATCGCCCTTCATCGCCTTCGCGGTCAGCGCGACGATGGGCATCGCACGCGATTCGGGGCGCGCGCGAATCGCCCTGATCGTTTCGTAGCCATCCATGCCCGGCATCATGATGTCCATCATGACGAGGTCGATGTCTTCTCCCGCCGCGACTTTCTCCACGGCCTCCTGACCCGTGCCCGCCGTGAGCACGTCCATGCCGTGGCGCTCGAGCACGCTCGACAGCGCGAAGATGTTGCGCACGTCGTCGTCGACGACGAGTACCCGCTTGCGGCGCAGCGCGTCGTCGGACTCGTGCAGCCGACGCACGATCTTCTGCTTCTCCGGCGACAGGTCCGCGATCACGCGGTGCAGGAACAGCGCTGTCTCGTCGAGCAGCCGTTCGGGCGACTCGACGCCCTTGACGATCACGCTCTTGGCCGCGCGGCGCAGCTGCTGGTTCTCCTCGGTGCTGAGTTCGCGGCCCGTGAAGACGATGATCGGCACGTCGCTGATCTTCTCCGCGCGGATGCGATCGAGCAGCTCGAAACCGGTCATGTCGGGCAGGCGCAGGTCGAGGACCATGCAGTCGAATCGCATCGAGGAAAGCTTCGCGAGGGCAGCCTCGCCCGAATCGACCGAGTGGATCTCGATGTCCTCGCCACGGATCAGTTCCTCGATGCTCATACGTTCGCGCTGGTCGTCCTCGACGATGAGCAGGCGCTTGACGCGCGCGAGCGTGTACACACGAATGCGCTCTAGCGCCTGAGCGATCGATTCCGACGTCGCCGGCTTCGCGAGGAAGCCGAAAGCGCCGCGCTCCAGGCTGCTGTGCCGCTCTTCGTCGATCGTGACGATCTGCACCGGAATGTGGCGCGTCGCGATGTCCTGCTTGAGTCGTGCGAGCACGGCCCAGCCGGGCATGTCGGGCAGGAACACGTCGAGCGAGATCGCGTTGGGCAGGAAGTCCTGTGCAAGGCGCAGCGCGTCCGCGCCCTGTTGCGCGACGAGCGCGTTGAAGCCGTGCGCGCGCGCCATGTCGCGCAGAACCGTCGCGTAGCGCGAGTCGTCCTCGACGATGAGCAGCGTCGGCCGGTCGAGCAGGAGCGCGTCGCGATCGTCGCTGACGGTCTCGGCGACAGGCAGCACACGTTCCTCGCGCTGCCGCCGCTGCGGCGCCGGATTGAGACTCTCGGTCGAGACATAGTTGTACGGCAGATACAACGTGAACGTGCTGCCTTTGCCGACCGCGCTGCGCAGCTTCAACTCGCCGCCGAGCAGGCCGGCGATCTCGCGGCTGATCGCGAGGCCGAGGCCGGTGCCGCCGTACTTGCGCGACGTTCCGGCGTCGGCCTGCTGGAACGCCTCGAAGACGATGCGCTGCTTGTCCTGCGATATGCCGATGCCGGTATCGGTCACCTCGAACGCGATCACGACTGCGGCGCGGTCGAGCACGAGATGTCCCGAGGTCCAGCCGTGTTCCACGACTTCGGCCGCGAGCCGCACGCTGCCGTGTTCGGTGAACTTGAACGCGTTCGACAGCAGGTTCTTGAGGATCTGCTGCAGGCGCTTCGGATCGGTCGTGAAGGAACTGCCGATATTCGGCGGGAAGTCCACCGTGAACTCGAGGTCGCGGCGTTCGGCCTCGTGGCGGAATCCGCGCTCCATGTTCTCGCGCAGATGCGCAAACGTGATCTCCTCGCTGTCGACCGTGACAGTCCCCGATTCGATCTTGGACAGGTCGAGGATGTCGCTGATCAGGTGCAGCAGGTCGGTGCCGGCCGCGTGGATCGTCTTCGCGAATTCGACTTCGCGCTCGGTCAGGTGCGCGTCGGGATTCTCGGCGAGCTGCTGGCCGAGGATCAGGATGCTGTTGAGCGGCGTGCGCAATTCGTGCGACATGTTCGCGAGGAATTCGGACTTGTAGCGCGACGTCAGCGCGAGCTCGGCGGCCTTCTCTTCGAGCGCCCGGCGCGCGTACTCGATCTGCTGATTCTTGTGCTCGACCTCGGCCTTCTGCTCGGCGAGCAGCGCGGCCTTCAGCGCGATTTCCTCGTTGGTCTGCTGCAGCTCCTTCTGCTGCGACTGCAGTTCGCCGGCGAGCTGCTGCGACTGCGACAGCAGGCTCTCGGTGCGCATCGACGCCTCGATCGTGTTGAGCACGATGCCGATGCTCTCGGACAGCTGCTCGAGGAACTGCCGCTGCGAGGTCGTGAACGTCGACAGCGACGCAAGCTCGATGACCGCCTTGATCTGGTTCTCGAACAGCACGGGCAGCACGATGATGCTGCGCGGTATCGCGCCGATCAGGCCGGAGCGGATGTAGCTGACATCACTCGGCAGATCCTTGAGCAGGATCATCTGTGCCTGCGCGGCGCACTGGCCGATCAGGCCTTCGCCGAACGCGAGCGTCTGCGGCGAACCCGAGTCGCCCGCATCGGCGTAGCCGACGAGCTTGCGCAGCAGCGGCCTGCCGCTCTCGTCGGGATCGACGACGTACATGAGTCCCTGCTGCGCGTCGATCAGCGGCGCGAGTTCGGACAGCAGCATGCGGCCGAGCGTGATCAGGTCGCGCTGGCCCTGCATCATGCCGCTGAACTTCGCGAGGTTGGTCTTGAGCCAGTCCTGCTCGCGGTTGCTCTCCGTCGTCGCGCGCAGCGTGCCGATCATCGAGTTGATGTTGTTCTTGAGGTCGGCGAGTTCGCCGCGCACGTCGACCTGGATCGAGCGCGTGAGGTCGCCCTGGGTCACGGCGGTCGCGACCTCGGCGATCGCGCGCACCTGCGTCGTCAGGTTCGCCGCGAGCTGGTTGACGTTGCCGGTCAGGTTCTCCCAGATGCCCGCGGTGCCTGGCACCTTCGCCTGGCCGCCAAGGCGACCTTCGACGCCGACCTCGCGCGCGACAGTCGTCACCTGGTCGGCGAAGATCGCGAGCGTCTCGGTCATGCTGTTGATCGTGTCGGCGAGTTCGGCAATTTCGCCCTTCGCCTCGACGGTGAGCTTCTTCTGCAGGTCGCCGGTCGCCACGGCAGTGACGACCTTGGCGATGCCGCGCACCTGCGTCGTCAGGTTCGACGCCATCGAGTTGACGTTGTCGGTGAGGTCCTTCCACGTGCCCGCGACGCCAGGCACCTGCGCCTGGCCGCCGAGCTTGCCCTCGGTGCCGACTTCGCGCGCGACGCGCGTGACCTCGGCCGCGAAACCGTTGAGCTGGTCGACCATCGTGTTGATGGTCTCCTTGAGCTGCAGGATCTCTCCCTGCGCGTCGACGGCGATCTTGCGCGAGAGGTCGCCCTTCGCGACGGCGGTGGCGACTTCGGCGATGTTGCGCACCTGCGTCGTCAGGTTCGACGCCATCGAGTTGACGTTGTCGGTGAGATCCTTCCACGTGCCTGCGACGCCGGGCACCTGCGCCTGGCCGCCGAGCTTGCCCTCGGTGCCGACTTCGCGCGCGACGCGTGTCACCTCGGCCGCAAAGCCGTTGAGCTGGTCGACCATCGTGTTGATCGTGTTCTTGAGCTCGAGGATTTCGCCCTTCACGTCGACGCCGATCTTGCGCGACAGGTCGCCCTTCGCGACGGCGGTCGTCACCTCGGCGATGTTGCGCACCTGCGCGGTCAGGTTCGACGCCATCGAGTTGACGTTGTCGGTGAGATCCTTCCACGTGCCCGCGACACCCGGCGCCTGCGCCTGGCCACCGAGCTTGCCCTCGGTGCCGACCTCGCGCGCGACGCGCGTGACTTCGGCCGCGAAGCCGTTGAGCTGGTCGACCATCGTGTTGATGGTTTCCTTGAGCTGCAGGATCTCGCCGCGCACGTCGACCGTGATCTTGCGCGACAGGTCGCCCTTCGCCACCGCGGTCGTCACCTCGGCGATGTTGCGCACTTGCGCGGTGAGGTTCGAGGCCATCGCATTGACCGAGTCGGTCAGGTCCTTCCACGTGCCCGCGACGCCGGGTACCTGCGCCTGGCCGCCGAGCTTGCCTTCGGTGCCGACCTCGCGCGCGACGCGCGTCACTTCGGCGGCGAAGCCGTTGAGCTGATCGACCATCGTGTTGATGGTGTCCTTGAGCTGCAGGATCTCGCCGCGCACGTCGACCGTGATCTTGCGCGACAGGTCGCCCTTCGCGACGGCGGTCGTCACCTCGGCGATATTGCGCACCTGCGAGGTGAGGTTTGACGCCATCGAGTTGACGTGGTCGGTGAGGTCCTTCCAGGTGCCGGCGACGTCGGGCACCTCGGCCTGGCCGCCGAGCTTGCCTTCGGTGCCGACCTCGCGCGCGACGCGCGTGACTTCCGCCGCGAATCCGTTGAGCTGGTCGACCATCGTGTTGATGGTCTCCTTGAGCTGCAGGATCTCGCCGCGCACGTCGACCGTGATCTTGCGCGACAGGTCGCCGCGCGCGACTGCGGTCGTCACCTCGGCGATGTTGCGCACCTGCGAGGTGAGGTTCGACGCCATCGCGTTGACCGAGTCGGTGAGATCCTTCCACGTGCCTGCGACACCGGGCACGATCGCCTGGCCGCCGAGCTTGCCCTCGGTGCCGACCTCACGCGCGACACGCGTGACTTCGGAGGCGAAGCCGCGCAACTGGTCGACCATCGTGTTGATGGCCTCTTTCAACTGCAGGATCTCGCCGCGCACGTCGACCGTGATCTTGCGCGACAGGTCGCCGTTCGCGACCGCGATCGTGACCTCGGAGATGTTGCGCACCTGCGCGGTCAGGTTGTTCGCCATCTGGTTGACCGAGTCGGTGAGATCCTTCCACACGCCCGAGACGCCCTTCGCCTTCGCCTGGCCGCCGAGCAGCCCGGCCGTACCGACCTCGAGCGCGACGCGCGTCACCTCCGAGCTGAACTCCTTCATCTGCTCGATCATGCGATTGACGATGTTCGCCGAACGCAGGAATTCACCCTGCAGCGGCCGGCCGTCCGCCTCGAGCGGCACCGTGCGTGTGAGGTCGCCCTTCGACACGCCGGCCATCGCCTCGGTCATCGTTTCGACCGGACGAACGAGATCGTCGATCAGGCCATTGATCGATTGCTCCATCTCGGCCCATGCGCCCTGCCGGTTCGCGGGCACAAGGCGTTGGCGCATCTGCCCCATGCGTCCGACCTTTTCGCCGACCAGGGCGAGATCCTGGGCGAGCCGGCGGTTGTGCGTGATGATGACGTTGAAGCTCTCGGCGAGTTTGCCGGCGACGCCGTCCCAGTGCCGCGGCAATTGTGTCGAAAAATCCCCGTCCTCGACCGCGACCATTGCCGCAAGCAGCTGCTCGAATGGATCGAGCGCGCCCGTCGCGCCACGGGCTTTGCGGACGGTAGGTAACGACATGCGCGAACACTCCTCGGATCAGGCAACACCAGTGCGGGCGTGAACCGTAGACGATGGCCTACGGCTTCGCCCGCACCAGATCGGCATGGTGGAGGCCCTTGCCTGGCGCGCGAGTCGAAACGCGAAATCCGCGTCGGCCGCAATGGCAGGACCAGGCGGCGGAGTCGAAACGACGGGGCGAGGACTTCCCCACTTTTGATTTTGCCTGTGGACAAAGCATCCACTATGCCAAGCGTTTCAAAGGCCTGCGGCTCGCGCCTTTACTATCGATAAAGAGCTCGCGCCAGATAAAAATCATGCATAACGCACGAATAATTTCCGGAAATCGGGCAATTCGCCTCAAATCCGATCTGCAGCCCGAAATTATGGGCGATTCGCTTGTGCGCTGGAAATCGCGATCATCAGTGCCTCAACAGGCGCCGCGGGGACGGCCGCTCCACGCCGAGGATCAGGCAGGCAAAGAACAGCGCGGCGAAAATCACGAAGGACGCGCGAGCGATCTCCCTCACCGCCGCACCCACGTCGGCGAGACCGAATGCGCCGCCTGCGAGCGTCACGCCTGCGATGAGGGCGACGCAAAGAAACCCAACCGTGTAATAGAACATGATCATTCCTCCCTGATGACTACGATCGATAATCTGTATTGCATTTGCGGGTTGTTGCGCATGTTTGGTCGCGTTTGTTGAACACGTTTGTCCGACACCACGTTTGTCCGATCGCGTTCGTCGAACTCAGCGCCGCGGAATCTGCCGGACCAGGTAGGGCCCGCGGCCGAATCGCGACGATGCGACCGACGATGCCTTTTCCCACGAATTGAACAGGTCGATGAGACGACCGTCGTGAATGAGCACCCACTTCCCCGACGCCCATACCGCGATGTCGCGGGAAATGCTCTTGAAAGCGTCCAGTTCGTCCTGCAGCGCGGCCATGGCGTCGTTCTCCTCGAAATGCCTGCGCATTGCAGAGCAAACAGGATGCCAAGCGCGAAAACGGCGGAATATCGCGGGTTGCCGGCCGTACTTCGGTTGCGATTTGCGATCGGCGTCGCACTGCGCAGCGCAATTTGCATGCGCGCGCGCTTGTAGATCGCCGGTCTTGCGCTGCTCATTTCCTGCGCTGCATCGCCTCTCGGCGGACGAAGAGCAAGCAGCGACCGACAGTTCACGAAATGCGGCATTTGGTGCAACAATTCCTGATGACCTGATCGTTCGAATCAAGATGCGATTTCGATGCGATCCATCGGCGCGATTCAAGCAGACGCGATCAGACGCGATTCTTCGAGGAGTTGGCGATGAACAACGGCGAACGGGAGCGCGATCAGATCCGCATCGCGGCGCGCGCGTTATGCGCCGCAGTCAAGCCGATCAAGGTGCTCCGCCAGATCGACTGGGATCCTTCGATCCGCGAGCGTTTCTTCGCCCAGGGCGCCCGCGAATTGCCGCGTCCGCAGTACGCCGCGTTCGATCCTGCGCCGACGCGCGAGGCGCTGAGCCAGTTGAGCGGCCTCACGCATCGCCAATCCGCACATCGCGCAGTGGGTGGCACGCCAGGCCGAAGCGATCGAGGCATCGGCACTGATGATGGCCGGGGTCGGCACCAAGGCGTTCTTCGAATACGGCCGGGTGTTGTACGGCGAGCCCAAGGCGCCGCTGCGGATGCATCCGACGACGCCCTGGGACCTCGCCCAGAATGTACGCGAAGTCGTTGAGCAACTCGGCTTGGCGCGCATCGATCTGACTCCGCCGAGCTACCACACCGCCGAAGACGTTGCGACGCAGCTGCGACCCGAGGTTGCCGGCCACTTCGGCGGGGCTGCGCCCAAGGTCGAGGTGGTCGACGTGTTGTCGGCCAACGCGCTGGCCGGTGCACGCCTGATCCGCTTGCGCCGCGACGCACGCTTCACCGACCGCGATGCCGTCCAGTTGCTGCAGCACGAGGCCTATATCCACGTCGCCACATCGCTCAACGGCAAGGCACAGACCGAACTGCCGATCCTCGCGGCGAGCCATCCCTACGTGACACGAACGCAGGAAGGGCTCGCGGTGCTGGCCGAGATAGTCAGCGGCACGATCGAAATGGACCGGTTCACGCGCCTCGCCGACCGCGTCTTCGCGATACAACTCGCGGTCGACGGGGCCGACTTCCTCGAGGTCTATCGTTTCTTCCTCGATCGCAGCGGCAAGCCAGAACAGTCGTTCGAGAACACGCGCCGGGTGTTTCGCGGCGGCGTCATCGAAGGCGGAGCGCCCTTCACCAAGGATTGCGTCTATCTGTACGGCCTGCTCCAGGCCAGCAACGCCGTGCGTGCGCTGTTCGCCTCAGGTCGCGCCGACTGTCTCCCGCTGCTGTTCTGCGGCAAGCTCGACGTGCAGGATCTGCGCGCGCTGTGCGAGCTGGCCGCACTCGGTTTGCTCAAGGCGCCGCTTTTCCTGCCACCGTGGATCAGCGACCCGCGAACCTTGTTCGCGCTGCTCACCTATTCCACGTTCATGAACCGCATCGACATCGGGCCGATGGTCGACTTCGCGCAGGAGTTGCTGCGCGATGCGCCACGCGTGACGTTCCGATCTTCCAACCAGGATGGCTTCTGATTTGTTGGTGGTGTTCGCAGTCCCGCACGAACTCGTCTCCGGTCGAAATTCCTGTGAACAGGGAAGTTTTCAGGAAATTCGAGGGGATCTGCCGCGCTAATCTGACACGCGCTGTGGCAGCGGCCACTTAACTCGAGCGTTAGGCCCCACACTGGAGGTTTGTTCTTTTGCGCTTCCGCAAAGATGAAGCATGCATGCCGATGCCTCGCTGTGCGCCACCGATCGCCTGCGATGCTTTCTAGAACCCGTATCCCAGCTGGAAGAGCAGTGCGCGGTTGCCGTCCTTTCCGACCGCAAGCTCCAGGTTGGCCACGATGCCCTGGACAGGCTTGAGGACGTACTGGACGCCGCCGCCTACCCGGGGTAGATGTTGGCCGAATCGGAGCACCCTCCGCGATTCGCGCCATAGAGGCACGCCGCGCCGGCGAACAGTGTGGCCGTCCAGCGCTCGGCGAAACGATAGCGTTCCTCGGCTTCGATGGAGGACATGGACTTGCCCAGATACTCGCCCGACGTGTAGCCGCGTAGCCGCACGGTGGACAAGGCTCCTGACGGCGCGTCCTGCGTCCACTGGTTGCTTTGCCGGACAGCGAAGACATCGCCGTCCCCGTGGCTCCAGTATTGCCTGTAGTCGAGCTCGATAGACGTCGAAACTGCCGGTGCCTTCGCTGTCCGCGCTGGTAGGCGACGTTGTTGAGGTTGAAGACCCAACCATTGCTGGGCGAGTCCGTGCGATCCCGTGAGTCATGGTAAAGGACCAGGCCTGCGCCCGCCGACTTGAACCCGGTCAGTCCCAGGAGGCCAAGCACGTCCTCGTCCAGTGCGGTCTGCCCGACGATCTGGTAGTTGGTGGACAGCGCCTGTGCGCCGATGAACCAGTCGTCCTTCACTCGGTAGAGGTAGCGGATCGTGAATGCGCGAATGTGATCCTCTGACTTCAGCGGAACGCCGGTCCCGAGGAAGTCGTCGTAGTCGTTCTTGATCATGCCGCCGAGGGCAAATACCAGCAGCCGCTGATGGTCGGCCGCAAATGAGGTGCGCGCGAGTAGCGCAACGGTCGCGGAGTTCGTGCTCGTGTATTGCGCGCTGACCGCGAAAATGGATGCCTGCGACTCCGGGTCGAATTGCTTCAGGTAGGCGCCCATCCCGCCGACGGCCGAGCCGAGCTTCGGGTTGTTCGAGAAGGTCGGGATCAACAACCAGGGCGATGTAGCCTGTGCCGAGTCCTCCTCGGCCTGCACCGAATGACCAAGCAGGCATCCGGCAACGAGCAGCGTCCACGCGAGGGCGCAGCGTCGTGCTTTCGAACCAGGTCCCGCCTCAAATCGCATGTGCCGATCTCCTTCTTCGTTCTGCTCACCGGTGTGCCTGCGATAGCCCATATCTTGGCGGTGGTTGATCGACGCCAGTAGATCACGCGCCAAGCTGCGGGCATATTCAGATGTTCGGCGGTTGGAGAATAGTGTCCATGAACTTGGCTCTGATGGCTGCGATGTAAATCTGTGACGCAGTTCACGTATACTCATCGAGGCACTCAAGGGGGCGCCGTTCCGGTGTCGGTGCAGACAACACCTGGACCTGAAAAACTTTGTTTTCTCTTGCCACTCGGAGTATTCGATGATTTGCGTTCATCGTTTCAAACGCCTTTGCGCGCCGCTAGTTTGCGGTCTTGTCCTGCTGGCCGCCGGTCAGTCCGTCTCGGCCGCCGCGCCTCGCGCAGGTGTGGCGCCCATGCTGCGGATGGGACCGATGGAATCACTGGCCGTTCTTCCGGACGGTTCGACGGAGGGACCGCAGTACGGTTGTTTGGCTGCCAGCTGCCCGGCAACGCCACCAACTGCCTCGATCCGTACGAGATGCGTGCCGCCTACGAGCTCGACAGCCTGAACGCCGCCGGCTACAACGGCACCGGCCAGACCATCGTCATCGTCGATGCCTTCGACAACCCGTACATAGCGGGCCAGGCGGCCGCGTTCAACGCGTTCTACGGCCTGCCGGCAACCCAGCTGACGAAGGTTGCTCCCGACGGACTGACGCCGTTCGACACCACCGACAACAACATGGTCGGCTGGGCTGAGGAGATCAGTCTCGACGTCGAGTGGGCGCATGCGATCGCTCCGGGCGCCAAGATCGTGCTCGTGCTGTCCAAGACCAACTCCGACGCCGACATCGTGAGCGCCCTGAAGTACGCCGTCGACAATCACCTCGGCGATGTGATCTCGATGAGCTTCGGCGAGAACGAGAACTGCCTGGGCTCCGACCTGACAGCGGCCTACCACCAGATCTTCGCCGACGCGACGGATCAGCACATCGGCCTGTTCGCCTCGTCTGCCGACCAGGGCGCGGCGCTGTCGACCTGCGACGGAACGTCGTGGGTCAGGGCCGTGTCTTCACCGGCATCAGATCCGCTGGTCACCGGCGTTGGCGGCACCGAACTGACGGTGGCGAAGTACTGCTTGGTCTCGCGCGGTTGCGATCCTACGCAGCACCCGGCCGCAGGCACCTACCAGTCCGAGATGGTATGGAATGAGGGACTGCCTTACGGCGACTACGGCAACCTATTCGGCTACGGCACTCTGTCCGGCGGCGGCGGCTACAGTGTCGTCTACGGGGAGCCGCCGTACCAGAAAGGCACAATCCACGGAGGCAAGCAGCGGGCGGTGCCCGACGTGTCGTACAGCGCCTCCGTCGAACATGGCGTGCTGACCTTCCTCGACGGGCGCCTCTTTGGGGGTTCGGGCATGGGCGCCTATCTCTTCGGCGGCACCAGCGCCGGCGCCCCGCAATGGGCTGCGATCGCGGCGATTGCGAATCAGAAGGCCGGCCATGCGTTAGGCTTCCTGAACTCGGCGATCTACAAGATCGGACAGAGGGCGCAGGGTAACAGCTACCACGACATTACCGTCGGTACAAATTCGTCGCTGCAGTTCGACGTGCTCAACAACCCGGTAGACATTACCGGCTTCAGCGCCGGACCGGGATGGGACGCGGCCTCGGGCATCGGTTCGCCGATTGGTGCCACCTTCGTTGATCTGTTGATCGGCCATGTCGCACCGGGAGATGCTGTTGCCGCAGTGGCAACGGTCAAGTACATTGCCAAGCCCACCGCGACTGGCAGCGTTCATCCCCACTGAACTCCGTGGGTTTCAACCTGGGGCCCTTTGACGGGGCCCCAGGCATCACTCATGCGTGTTCATTTGCACCCATGGTTGGCCATCGTTTGACCTTGCCGCAGCAAATCGATCCAAAGCGCCCCAGGCCGTGCCGCTGATCGTGCACACGCTGGTCGTCAACGAGGTGTAAGTGACCGGAACACCCGAGTTGGGAGTGGCGCTTGTCGCCTGCGGATTGAGCGCGAACGTGACGCCGTTCGAATAGGTCTGTGCTGGTTGTGCGCCGAAGGTGAGCGTCTCGGAGTGGCCGCTTCTTGCCGCGACATTCGTTGGTCGCTCCGATGCGAAAACGGAGAGTCCCGTCCACAGGTAATTTTCAGGGAATTCGAGCGGAAAATGCGCGCTGCCTCCAAGCCGTAGGCCGTGAAAGCCACGTTTGGCGCGATTTCCCAAGGGCCAGCACTATTCCGTAGGTCGATCGTGGCAGGGAAGTTATTTTTGCTTGGAACAGGCCCGGTTGCGATCTGACTTTCGGATTGCAGAGGCGCTTACCCGGGGTACGAGTGACGGTATTCTGGATCGCGCCACCTCATGATTTGTTCAATTGCACGACGTTCGCACCGAAAATCGAAACGAATCTGACCTTCTTTTCTTTCCTACTTGAAGATTCGGGCCATCGCGTCATCGAACGATGGATTGTCGGTCGCGATATGATCGGTGTTGAAATCGCTCTCTATCAACGTGAGGCCGTCGTAGTGGCGATCTCTCATTCGCCGGTAGAACGCGTTCACTTCCACATCGTTGGTTCGATCGGGATTGAAGCCGCGTGACAGATCCGACACGCCGGCCATCGACTTGTAGCCGCCAGTACTGGGAAACTGCAGGTATTGCGCCTGGCCTGGTGCGCCGCGCGCGAGGATCAGCGTCGCTGGAATGCTTTTTGTCCCGATTGTCGTAGTGAATTCCTGCTCCTGCGCTAGAAACGAGTGCTGCCAGAAAGAGCCTTCCGCAGAGATGAAGTGGGAAAAGAACAGTTTTTTTGGCGCTTCGAGAAACAGCGCAGTCACGACGAACGAACCGCCAAAGGAAACCCCGGAGAGAATGCGCCGCTTTGGATCGGCACGAAAATGCGACTCGACGAACGGGATGAGTTCTTGCGTGAGAAACTCGTGGTACGCGACCGCGCCCGGAAGGAGATAGTCTCTCTCGCGGCGCGCCGTTCCGCCTATTCCAACGAGAATCGCGTCGATGTGCCTACGCTGCAGAATCCTTGCGAAATTCACGAATCTGTTTTCCGGCGGAAACGATGCGTCACCGTCGGTCGCGTAGATTGCGGGGAAAGTCGCCGTCCCGGATTCGTACGACGCAGGCAAATAGACAAAGATCGGATACGTAGCGCCGGTCTGCACGGAATCGATGCTGGCCAAAGTCACACTGCCGACTTCTTGTTGCGCAGAATTCCGCACGTTGGAACGCCCGCCGCAGGCAATCAATGCGGCCACGACCCAAAGGACGCAACCGCGTCGCAAAGTGGAGGCGATCCGGTCACTTTGCTCGCGCATTGGCAATTTGCCTAGCAACAGAACAGTGCACCAGAGAGTCGAGTCCCTCTGTCCCAATCAAGTATCAGTTTCGCTTCGAGCCAGCTTCCTTCCAAGGACTTGAGGAATGGTTCGTTTTAGTCGCGAGCCGCCCCAGGGTGCGGGTCGCCCTCATCAGGATCTGCGCTGACTGACTACTGCCGAGGCTTGGGCCGAGGCCAAAATCCTGACATGCGCATTTTTGTCGTCTCCACGACCGACCCGTGTGCCGCGGAAACCACGTCTGGCGCGATTCTGAAGTTGGCACTGTTTTACCGGCCGATCGTGGCAGGGAAGCTGGCACGTTGAGCAAGCCGTTGGATTGGTATCATTTTGAAAGAGATTGCCGCGGCCGAAGACATTGGGATGCGTGGCATTCGGACGAGTCCCTATGACCTCGTTGGTCGCGGCGATGCACAAATGGAGACGGCCACGGTCAATTCGACCGAACGACGCATGGGGTCGACTGCAGCCGGGTTCGGCAGAGGCGGATATTGGGCCACTTAAGTTCAGCGCCGAAGGAGTGTGCCATGATCAACTGGCAGCAGGAGCCACCATTAATTCCCACGATACTCGAGACACAACGGACCGAAAATCGAGAGTGACTTGCATCACTCACCAGGGGGGACGATGACAACAATATTGACACCGCCGCGTGGCGGGCTGGCAGCGATGTTCGCGCTCCTTTTCGCCCTAGGCGCCACCCCGGCGGAGGCTCAAGACAAGCCTGTGACCCTGGTGATGCCTGCTTGTCCAATCACGGCGACAACCGTCCCTCTCAACACCACGCAATTTCCGATCCCCAGCGCGGATCCCCTGGCCGCTGCGCTCAATGTCGCTGGCACTGTACAGGTCGCTGATCAATCCGGCGGTGTCATTTTAAAGACCTCAGTCGCCTTCGACGTACTGCCCACGGGGGGTATCGATTTCGCACGCACCATAAATACTATTCAGCATGTCACTGGGCAAGTCTCCTTCGACAAGGGCTGCACGAAGACGGATCCCTACGGTTCCAACACCTGCCACTGGGACTATGGCCAGATGGTTCAAATGGCCTCTCAGGGCGCCTTGCAGGAGGATGTCACGGCGGGCAAGATCGTTGTTGACCTCACGCTCAACAGCACGACCCCTTTTCAATTCACCTGTCCAGTCTGTGGCGGCACCTGCGCCATCACTGTCCCCGAGCAGTTCGATCAGTCCGAGATATGGGCGCTGTTCTTTTCGCTCGTTCCCTTTCCTGCATTCCTGATTCACGTTCCTTCCCCTCCAGCCGCCCCGACGATTGCCGCGTCATTCACTCCGTCAACCATCGTGACAGACGGCACGAGTGCACTCGGCTTCACCCTGACGAATCCCAACTCCGGGATTGCACTGACCGGGGCTGGTTTCACCGACAGTCTTCCGGCCGGCATGGTGGTGAGCACGCCGAACGGATTGTCCGGTTCCTGCGGTGGCGGAACGATTGCGGCAACGGCCGCAGGGTCCTCGGTGTCGTTGACAGGCGCCGCGCTCGATCCCGGCGCGTCTTGTACTTTCAGCATCGGTGTCACCAGCTCCCAGGCCGGCAACTACGTGAACACCACGGGTGCAGTCACCGCCAACGAAAGCTTCACGGGATTGACTGCAACTGCAACCAGCGATGTCGAAGCGCCGCCGTCAATTGCGAAGGTATTCAATCCATCCGAGATCGGGCTGAACGCCACGAGCGCGTTGACGTTCACGATCACCAATCCGGCTGCCAATCCGGTGGCAGAAACCGGCGTGGCCTTCAGTGACACGCTGCCGAGCGGCCTGACGGTGGCCAGCGCGACGGCCACGGTTTGCGGAGGCACGTTGACGACGACCGCACCGACGAGCATCGCGTTGAGCGGCGCGGCGATCGCCACGAACTCCAATTGCCAGTTCAGCGTGACGATCACTGGCACAGTGAGCGGCAGTTACACGAATACGACCGCGCCGGTGAGCTCGGCCAACGGCGGCACGGGCAATACGGCGAACGCCAACCTGACCGTCGATTCCCCGCCAATGGTCACCAATGCGTTTGGTGCCGGCACCATCCCGTTGAATGGCACGACCAGCCTCTCGGTGACAATCAATAATCCGAACATGAGTTCGATGACAGGCGTCGCGTTCACGAACAATTTGCCTGCGGGCCTGGTGATTGCGGCAACGCCAAATGTCGCCAACACCTGTGGCGGCACGGTCACAGCGGCTGCGGGCTCGGGAACGTTCAGCCTGTCTGCTGGGGCAATCGGTTCCATGGCGTCTTGCGCAGTATCGGTGAACGTGAAGGGCGCTTCGCTAGGAGTCGAGACCGATTCTGTGCAAGTGAGTTCGAGTGCCGGGATAAGCGCCTTGGCGAGCAATGACCTGACAGTCATCCAGGACGCACAGACGATCACGTTCACTTCCACGCCACCGGCGAGTGCGGCTGTAACAGGGAGCTACGTCGTCAGTGCCTCGGCCAGTTCAGGGCTGGCGGTCGCGTTTTCGATCGACGCGAATTCGACGGCAGGTGCTTGCACTATTTCAGGCAACGTCGTCTCGTTCACCGGCACGGGTAGCTGCATCGTCGATGCGAATCAGTCTGGTGACACTAACTACACGCCTGCGCCACAGGCGCAGCAAACAATAGACGATCGGCAAGAAGACCACAACAGTTTCCCTTGTCGTCACGCCGGACCGCATAGCGCCCAACCAGTCCGTGACAATTACAGCAACAGTCGCAGGCGATCCGCCCAGCGGGACGGCGAGCTTTACCGACAACGGCGCGACGTTACCGTGTTCGCCGGTGACGCTGGTGCCCGGCGCGACCAGTTCGACTGCGGTCTGTACGGCGGTACTCGCCGGAACCGGATCGCACTCGATCGTGGCGACCTACAGCGGCGACGCCAATTTCGCAGGAGCCACGTCGTCGGCTGCAGTCGTAGCGGTGAGCGCGGATGCCTCTGCAGCGCCGATGCTCGATCGCTGGGCGATGACGTTGCTCGGTGGATTACTCGGTGTGGCAGTGTTCGTACGCCTTCGCAGGGGCTGGCAATAGGTGAAGAAGCGGCCACTTGCAAGTGGCCGCTTTGGGTCGAAGCGTACATGGAGCGATCGCCGCGGCCAGCACGCGATCATCGGAGCCAGCGTCAATGATCATGGCCAGCTGCGGGCATATCCAACCCATTTCCTGCAACGTCAGTGTTCTCTGAACATAGCCGCGCAGTTCGACATCGGCCACTGAACGTTGAGCAAGCCGTTGGGAGGGGAATCGTCTTGAAAGAGATTGCCGAAGTCGGAGAGGTCTATGAATTTGTAGAGAACGGTCGGATCCCAGGCATTGGGAGGCCTGGCTTCCACCTAGTTGAATCCCCATGAACCTCGTTGGTCGCCGCGATGCACGAATGGAGACGGCCAGGGTCAATTCGGCCTACCGCGCATTATTTCGCCATCTCCGCGACCAAGCGAACAGGCGAAAGCCGCATGACGCGGGCTCTCATGCGGCGGGTCGGCAGTACTTCCCTGTTTGAGGCAATGGTTGGTGGTGTTCGCAGTCCCGCGCGAACTCGTCTCCGCTCGAAATTCCCATGAACAGCGAATTTTTCAGGGAACGCGAGCGCGAAACCAAGCGTTTCTCGACCTGCGTGCCGCGAAAGCGCCGGCGTCCAGCTCGTCTAGGCGGTCGCACAACGCCGACGCGCTGGTCATCAGGGCTGCGAGCTCGATCGAACATCCGTGCGGCACTCCATGCAGCGCAGTGAGCTGCCTATCGAGTTCCAGCACGCGTCCAGCTTCGACCTTCGCTTGTGACTCCCGGTACTCCGCCGCCTGGCGCGTTCCTTCCGTCTCGACCTCGGCGTCATAGAGGAACCGCGAAACGATCGCGCGGTCGACATGGATACGATCCAGGCGGTCGGTAAGTGCGCACACCCGCTCAAGCGCGACCAGGGCGATGCGCGCCGGCGTCTGAACCTCGCCGCTGTCTAGTGGAAGCTCCATGCGGCGAGGATACGGGGCGAGTCTCAGCGGTCGCGACAGGCGTTATACCTCGTTTGTCGAATTTCACGACGATGGTTCGTCGCATGGGTTGCAGGCGGAGTCGTTCATAGTTCGGCCTCGCGGAATCCCAAACCTGGAGAGTCAAATGAGAAAGCTCAGGATCGTCGAACACATCTCGCTGGACGGCGTGATCCAGCATTCTGCCGATGATGGCGATTTCCCCTACAGCAACTGGACCACGCCCTATCGGACCCCCGCTGGCGCGAACGCAGTCGTAGCCGCGCTGGGCGATCGCTTCGATCTGATACTTGGCCGTCGGACTTATGACATCTGGTCGGACTTTTGGCCAACGGCACCGAGCAGTCCGATGGCGGACGGCCTCAATGCGGCAACAAAACATGTCGCTACTCATCGTCCAGAAAGTCTCGAATGGGGGCCGTTCGAGGGCTTTGGACCGGACATTGTCGAGGGCGTTCGCCGCATCAAGTCGCTGGACGGCCCGGACCTTATCCTCTGGGGTAGCTCCACGCTTACATCGCCGGTGCTCGGACACGGGCTTGCGGATGAAGTCCTGCTGATTGTCTATCCGGTCCTGTTGGGCACGGGGAAGCGCTTCTTCGCGAAAGGAACTCCGGCGCGTTCATTCGGTCTCGTCAGCACACAAGCAATACCGTCCGGCGTCATCCTTAATACTTATAAGGTTGTCCAGCCTTTGAAGGCCGGATAACCCGGATTGACATCAGCCATCAGTGCAAAGCGACACCTAACTAGTCAAGTGGACCGTGCGATCGGTACTTACCCCAAGGCCGCTGAGAAACGATCCGATCCTGGGAGTTCCATCAAATGATCACCTGCCATCTTCGGTATGTTATCGATCCGACGAGGGTCAAAGAGTTCTCAACGGCCTTAGCCGACGCGAAGTAGCCAGCTCCAAAATAACCGGAAGTCAACCATGACTAATGTGAATAGTTCGAAACCGCTTATCCTCGTTCTCTTGACGTGCTTCGTTGCGATAGCGCACGGCGGGGAAAACGCTCGTCCCGACGCAAGCTTGGACATCTATGCCAAACCCGGCCAGTTGGTGACTGTTGGCAAGGACCGTCATTTGAATTTGCGTTGCAGCGGAAAAGGCGTGCCTACGACGCTCCTCGAAAGCGGCAATAACGCCGATTCGATGACGTGGTTCAAGGTGCAACCCGAAATTGCAAAGTTCGCGCGCGTTTGTGCCTATGATCGCGCCGGCACCGGATTTAGCGACGGCGGCCCGTTCCCGCGAAATCTGGAAGCAAATGCGGAAGACTTGTTCGCATTGATCCACGCGGCCCATATTGCCACGCCGTTGGTTCTCGTCGGTCATTCTTACGGCACAAATGTTTTGCGTCTTTTCGCAGACAACCATCCTGCCGAGGTAGCGGCAATGGTTCTGCTCGATCCGCCGCCGCAGAACGTCGGCGAATTTTCCGCGGAGTTTGAGAAAGCCGACGACGAGCAGCGTAGGGCAATGCAGGCGATGGTCAGGCGATGTCAACGGGGCGCCGAGGAAGGAAAATTGGACGCACCGTCAGCGGAGTTGAAGGACTGTCTGCGGCCGCCAAATCCGGAGTTCAGTGCAGCGCTCAATGCCGCAATCCATGCGAATAAGATACGACCGCAATTTTGGCAGACTATCATTTCACTGAGTGAATCAATCGGCGAGTTGTACAAATATTCCGTGGCCAAAAACGAGTCGCATGGGGCGATTCCTTTACTGATTTTGCAGCCGGACAAACCATTCGCCGGCGCGCCGCCGGAAATTCAGAAACCGATGGAGCAGTCACGCTTCAAAACGCAGCAGGCTATTGCTTCAACTTCTACGCGCAGCAAGATCGTCCCAGTCGCGAATTCATCGCATGATGTGCAACTCGACCGTCCCGACGCGGTGATCGCGGCTGTTCGGATGGCGATCGTGATGTCTGGCGAGAAGGCGAAACAGAAGCCTTGAGATGTGGCCCTAGGCCTTCTCCAATGCCATTCTGGTGAGGGGTGACGATCTCATCCTGCATCTACTGTGGCAGCATCGACATAGCCCGCGCGATGCCCACCTGAGTTCGCCTGAGGCGTTCTTCGATGTTGGTGAAGTTGCCCTGTTCGCAGGTAGCGATGGCATGGCTGCCGGAAGCATTCCGATCAGGAAGGTAGTGCCCGCGACATTGAAGAAAACATCAGGGTCCAATGCGGTAGCACTGTAGGAAAGCACGTCGATCACTGATCCAACGACTCCAGAAGCGATCAAGAGCGCAAGGATGGTTCCGGAGAAGAGAATGACGTGCCTCATTTGAGGAACTTCTCAGCCATGCGGTCGATCGCCGCAGTTGTGTGCTGCTCTGCTCGGAACACCCACTTTTCCGTCGAACTAGTCGCCTCGGGCTTCACGTCGAGCTGCTTGAGCGCCTGACGGAGTGTCGTGCGTACCTCGCTCTCCCGCACGGAGTTATCTAGAAACCTCGCCATAGCCTCCACGCGTTGTCCTGAGAGGGCGAGGCGCACCGCACGCAGTTCCAGACATAGGTCACCCGCGTCCAGGGTGTCTAGGCAGTCGCACAAAGCCTCGGCGCTCGTCATCAAAGCTGCGAGCTGTATCGAGCGCGCGTGCACCACCCCGCGCAGCTCTATGAGCTGCTTGCTTAGTTCGAGCACGCGGCCGGCTTCGATCTTCGCTTGGGATTCGCGATACTCCGCTACCTGGCGCGTCCCTTCCATTTCGACTTCTACGTCGTAGACGAAGCGCGAAACGATCGCGCGGTCGGCGTGGATCCGATCCATATTGTCGGTGAGTGCGCACATGCGCTCAAGCGCGGCCAGCGCTATACGAGCTGGTGTCTGAACCTCGTCGCTGTCTGATAGATGCCCCATGCGGCGAGGATACCGGCGCGAGTCTCAGGCCTGCGACCAGTTGACACAGTTCATCGCCGGCCTTCGCGCATTCTGCCCTTAATCGGCACGAGCGCTAATTGCAAGATTTGGGCGATCGCGTTACGGGCTGTACAATGCCGGCTGAGCGTCGGCGGGCAACGCGTGCGACCGACGGGCAAGCGTAGGCTGCATCGACACATTGATCGCGATGGTCGCCGTATAAATTGGGGATGAATTGGACACCAATGATCTCGCGAAGCTTGCTGCGCTCATCACATTGGAGCGCGACCGGCTGCTGTCTCAATGGCGACAACAGCTCAGGGAGCTTGCGTCGGCCCGAGATCTCGACACGCCAACGCTCAATGATCACATCCCCCAATTCCTGGAGGAGCTGGCCGCAGCACTCCTATCAAGATCTGACGAGACGATACGTGAAGCGCTGTGCGAAGGTAGTCCGCCGGCGCATGGCTCGCAGCGTTTCGAAGACGGCTTCGATATTGTAGAAGTTGTTGCAGAATACGCGATCTTGCGCGGCTGTATACACGACCTTGCTGATAGCAACGGCTTGACGCTGCAAGGCAAGCCATTCCACATTATCAACCACGTCCTCGATGGTGCCATTGGTTTGGCCGTCAAGACATTTGCCAGTCAGCGCGCGCTGGAAGTTCAAAGGCGCCGGGAAGAATATCTCGCGTTTGTTGCGCACGATCTGCGGACACCGCTCAGCGCGATTTCCCTAGCCACGGCTGTCTTGGAACTTAAGCTGCCCGAGCTAGGCGCAACACCTGCGAATTCTCAGATGTTGAAGACTTTGCGTCGCAACGTGCAGCATCTAGAAATATTGATCGGCAAGGTGCTTGAGGAAAACACCAACCTTCAAACGGAAGAAGGGGTTAAATTGGAGCAACGCGTGTTCGACTTGTGGCCTCTCGTCGAGGCGCTTGCTCACGATCTCCATCCCGTAGCGAGAGCTAATAGTACGCAGTTGATCAATGAAGTCCCTGACGAACTGGTGGTTTACGCTGATGCGAGCTTGTTGAGGCGGATTTTTCAAAACCTGATAGCCAACGCCATTAAGTACACGCCCAGGGGAGAGATAAGGATCGGGGCGCGAGACCTTGGCATGGATTCGGCTGTTGAATGTTCGGTCAGCGATAATGGTGCGGGAATTCCGCAGAATCTCTTGGGCAAAGTCTTCGACAAGGGAGAAACCGATCCGGAAAGCATCGGCGGGACTGGCTTAGGTCTGACGATCGTGAAAATCTTTGTTGAGGCTCACGGGGGGACGATCTCCGTTGAGAGCATGCAGGGGGTCGGGTCGACGTTCCGGTTTACATTACCGAACGCTAACGCCGCTCGCTCGTCTTGATCGTCAAGGTGCAACTTACAGCAGTCTCTCGCGGACAGGCGGCCGAACCCCGCGTGCAATGCCAGCTTGCGTCTATTTAGCGATAGGTCGCCTCCTACCAATTCGATGAATGACGCCACAAATTTGCTTCGCAGGGGGCTGCTTCTCGAATACATAACCCTCGGTTGGAACGTCGTCGGCGCCTGCATCGTCGCTGCAGCGGCCATCGCAGCTCACTCTGTGGCGCTCGCTGCTTTCGGATTGGACTCATTGGTCGAGATAGGCGCTTCAACAGTCGTCATCTGGCACTTGCGCGGAATTCATAAGGGTCGAGAGAAAGTTGCGTTGCGCTCGATATCATTCGCTTTCTTCGCCCTTGCCATCTATGTCCTCCTCCAGTCCACTCACGCCCTCTGGTTCGGCTTTCACCCGAGCGCATCCCAATTGGGCATGGCTTGACTCGTGCTGACATTTGCAGCCATGTTGGCTCTTGCTGCCGGCAAACATCTCATTGGGACGAGGCTCAAAAACCAAGTCCTCAAAACCGAGGCCAGGGTTACGCTCGTTGATGCTTATCTGGCCGGATCGGTGTTGCTTGGTCTCGCGCTCAACGCAGCCTTTAGTTGGTGGTGGGCCGATCCTCTTGCGGGCTTGGCAATCGTTTTCTACGGGCTATTGGAGGGTCGTCATGCATGGCTCGAGGCGAACGCGAGCCATCCATCCGGTCAAGTGGACCGCCGCGACGTGCCACGGTAGTCTGACACGCACTGTGGCAGCGGCCACTTACCTCAAGCGTTAGGCTCAAGGGAAACTCCTATGAAAACCGAGGTTACGTTTGCGCTTATTCTTGCGTTTAAGCTTTTCGCCCCGGCAACACAGGCGCAAGATTCAACCGCCGATCATTCCGATAAACGTGGCATCTCCTCGTACACCACAGAGACGGCACGCGTAGAAGACGTTCTCCAAGTCGAAGACGACGGCTACAAATCAGTTACGTAAGTCGTAACGTGGAAAGGAAAGCGCGTTGGCGTTGAAGACCCATTGTCTAGATCAAACCACAATGTAGGCGACATAATAAAATTCATGATTAGCCGTTGGCATCCAGTCGACAAACCTGATCCCAAAGCTCTTCGGTTCACTCTCCTCGACCCACCTAGACCAACGACCCAAGCTCATTGGGTAACTATTCGCTCAAGTGGACCGCTGCGATGGGCCGCTGTAATCTGACACGCACTGTGGCAGCGGCCACTTACCTCAAGCGTTAGGCTATATGGCACGTAATCGTCTTTGGTTTGGCCCCATTGCGGTTCTGCTCTTTATCGTGGGCACGATTGCAATCGGCGCAATGACTCCCGGCTACAGTCATGTTCGCCAGACTGTCAGCGAGTTGGGGGAGGCTGGCTCCCCAGGACAATTTGCCTTCAGCGCGTTGCTTTGCGTTGTTGCGACGTGCCTCCTTATCTGCGCAGTCGCCATTGGCCGCTCACTTCGTGAATTGGGGTGCTCGGTGCTTCCTGCGTACTTCGTGGCTGCCATGGCTTTTTCATGCGCTGGCGTAGGTATCTTTTCATTTCCGCATCCACTTCACAACATCTTCGGCATGTCGGAAACAGTTGGGCTACAAGCGCCGCTTATTGCAGCGTTGGTTTGCCGAAACAAGCCGCGGGCAAAAAGAATTGCCACCTTCTCAATCATCATGTACGTCGTGGTTGTGTTTGCCATCGCAATCAATCTCATACCACTTGTGCGTCCTGCGAGCCTTTGGCCCGTGATCAAGCCATTCTTTGGCATTGTGCAGCGTTCCCTTTTTGCGTCCTGGTTCGTTTGGTGTGCGGGATATGCGATGCTTTTAATGCGTCTCGGTCGGACTGACTATTCGGTCAAGGGGACCGCTGCGAATGGTGCGGTATAGACTAGCCTTCTTCGTGGCAGCGACTAATTAGTTCAAGCGTTAGGCCGATGCCAATGACTTTGGCATCGAAGAAGCACGCAAAACGGTCCTTCGTATCCCGAGTTCAATTTGCGCTTGAAGAGCTCAGAAGTGGCCTTCTTGCTGGCCGTGTGTCTTGGAGTCACCGAGACTCTTCGATTCAACGCGAAGTATACGACGCGGCCTGGCCAAAGCCTTCGTTGGCCGGCATCTCGGCCGTCCCGCCTGCAATCTTGCTTGCGCATACGCATTTGACGCACTGGGAGCTACCTCCGTCTGGGCTGTTGTAGATCCGAGGCACTCTGCTAGTCTCAAGCTCGTTGAAGAACTCGGCTTCTCCGAGCAGCCGCGAGACTCCAATCCCACTGCCAAGCGAATTTTCGTGCTTGACCATGCGACATAGCTATTCGGGCAAGAGGATCCGAGACTTGGGATCGGGCTCCAAGCATCGTCACGCCGCCGTCGGTATCGTACTCGGACTCAGCTACTCCGGCTCTCGAATGCTCGTTGCGCTCGACTGCTCGCGCAGCGCGTGGAGCCGCCATTGCCCTTTTTCGCGCACGAAGAATGCGGTGAAGATTCCGGCCTCGCGCGAGTCAGCCGCTCCCGGATGCTTGATGCCTTCAATGGACCACGTCCCGTCGGCGACGTAGGCCGATGCGCCGATCGCGTGCGCTCTGATGATTTTTGCTCCTGCCGTGGTGCCGCCGTAGCCGCGCTGGAATGCGGACACGTAGAAGGCCTCGATGGTCGCCTTGCCCCTAAGGACAACACCGTCGGGAACGATGAGATCGCCGTCGTTGGCATAGACGGAAGCGATCGACTTGGCATCAGATCGATCCCATGCCGTAACGACCGCATTGAGTGTTTCCTCCATCGATTTCCTATCGGGGTCGGGCGGACTTGCCAAACCGATGGACGCGGTCGCCAGGCTTCCGCAAATGAGCAACGTGCAAGTTCTGACTGAGAGCATGCGCTTAATCCTCTTGATGATTGTGGTCGATGCGGGTGCCGCGCAGGCTTTCGAGGATGGGACATTGATTGTTGGCTTCGCGCTGTTTGCACGCGACCACAAAATCCTGCAGTTGCGCCCGCTGTTGAGACAAGGCCGCAATCTTTTCTTCGAGCTCTGTGATCTTCTCTTCAACCGCTCCCCGAAACGCTATGCAAAAGCGCGGGGCGCCATCGCGGGTGTTGGCAAGCAAATCGGCAAGCTGGTGCAAACTGAAGCCGAGCGACTGTCCCTGTCGGATGTATTGCAGAAGACGCAACGTTTCCTGAGGATAGCGCCGCCAGCCACGAAGCATCTGCCGGGGCTTGGGAATCAATCCGATCCGCTCATAGTAGCGAATCGTTTCGACGCCAACGCCCGCTTCACTCGCCAACTCTCCGATTGTTCGATTTGTCATACCGAGACCTCGTCTCGAAGCCATTTCTAGACCCGTACTGCGGTACGGTTGCAAGCGCAGTTACAAAGCATGTCTATCTTGCGAACCGGTGCCTCGCAAATGGCCTGGGCTGAAAGCGGAATGGCAAGGTAGTTCCTCCGCGCGGGCTACGAGATTGTACGCTCGCGAGATTCATTGAATCACTTTCCCGGAATCGGTCAACGGCGTCGATCGCTCGGTGTCGATTTGCACCTCTCTCGAATGTCTTTGTGTGGCTAAACCGGCACAAACAGTAGCGAAATTCCCGACAGGCAATCAGCGGTAGATGCCTCGACCAACCGCACTGCGTCAAGAATCGAGACTGACATGACAATGACTCAACGTTTCTCCGAGCGATTGCCGCGCTCATGATCACCGTCAGTGCGAATGCACAATCAGCTCCGTCGCCCATGTGGCGCAGGAACGTCGTCCTCGTTCACGGCGCGCTCATCGATGGGTCGAGTTGGCGAGGCGTATATGCCGCACGGACCAACAATGCTACCGCGTCAGCACCGTGCAGGAACCGCTGACAAGCTTCGAAGAGGATGTGGCTGCGACGAAGCCGCGTCCTGGACCAGCAAGACGGACCGGTCGTGCTGGTCGGCAACAGGCGCAAGCCGAGTTGATGGCATACTCGCAGATGCCGGTATCAGGCGCGGTAACGCCAAGCTGACCGTCGCCGCGTGGCACGACAAGCCGAGCTACGCCACTATCCCCACCCAGGACCAAGAGCTTAACCCTGAGCTCGCGCAGCCAATGGCTAAACATGCTGGATCGAAGGTGACCTGGTCAAGGGAAGTCACGCCGTCCAGATCTCCCGGCATCGTGCCGTCGCCGGGGTGATCGAGATAGCCGCGCGAACCGTCAAATAGGCAGGCTGGATAATAGCTGTTGGCCGAAATAACAGGCAATGTCGAAATGCCACTCACTGGCGCGTCATGGAATCGAGCGGGATGATTCCCGTCGGAACTCTCACTGGAGGACACCATGAACTACACATTTCTTATTTACGAAGACGCCGCCGGCTTCGCGCTGCGAACATGCGCCGATGAGAAGAAGCGCACCGCTTACTGGTCGGCATGGCCGCCATACGCTCAGGCACTGCGTGATGCCGGCGTGTTCATCGATGGCGCCGGACTCGAACCGCCGCACACGGCGGTCACTCTGCGCAACGGGGCGCGCCAAGTTCAGGACGGTCCGTTCGCGGAGACCAAGGAGCAGCTCGGCGGTTTCTTCATCATCGATGTGCACGATCTGGACGCTGCGCTCGAGTGGGCGGCGCGCATTCCCGCCGCGCCGGGCAGCATGATCGAGGTAAGGCCGAATCTGGCGCCGCAGGCGGTGGAGTCCGTACCGCACGCCGTGTCCGAAGTCGCGGACGCGCGGCCATGAAATTCTCGATCCTGAGTTACGAGAGTCCCGACAATCTCGCGGCGCGCAGCGATCATCGGCGCGCGCAGTTGTTTGGCGCGGTGTTCCGCTACATCGAAGAACTTCGTCAGGCCGGCATTTTCGCCGGTGGCGCCGGCCTCGAAATGCCGCATACCGCGACGACGATCCGCTTTCGCGACGGCGAACGCCTTGTCCAAGACGGACCCTACGCGGAAACCAAGGAGCAACTCGGTGGCTTGTTCGTGATCGACGTTCCCGATGAGGCAACCGCTGTTGCCTGGGCGAAGCGCTGTCCGCACGAGCCGGGCCGCGTGATCGAGTTGCGCGCTCACCTGGCGCCGAGAAATTCTGCGTGAATCGCGAGCCCGCCGCCAACCTATTCGCAGCGGTTGCGCGGCATCACCGCATGCCGTGGACCTTGTCGGACTCGTCGAAGTTCGGCGCGAATGCGCTCAAGGTCCACGGCAGGATCTTTGCGGCGCTCACACGCAGCTCGCATCTGCTGCTGAAACTATCGCCGGCACGCGTCGATACGCTGCTCGCCGCGCGCCGAGCCGAACGCTTTGCCAGCGGTGGGCGTGTGATGAATGGATGGATTGTCATCGGGCCGACCGACACGGCGGAATGGATCTCACTATCGGAAGAAGCCCGCGACTTCGTCGCCACCGAGACCTCATCGCGCAAGCGCAAGTCGTGACCGATAACAGCGCAACGCAGCACGCCGTCGAGCACGTTGCACGCGGATCGTACGGACGCCTGCTCGCGTTTCTCGCCTCGCGCTCTCGCGATCTCGCCGCAGCCGAAGATGCGCTCGCTGATGCCTTCCGCATCGCGCTGGAAACCTGGCCGCGTGACGGCGTGCCCGACAAGCCCGAGGCGTGGCTAATGACGGCAGCGAAACGGCGTCTGGGGGATCGGGCTCGACATACGCGCGTACATGCGGAGGCAACGCCTTCGCTGGGTCTTGCCGCAGAACAGGCGCAGGAACTCACAGCGGCCAGCGTCGAATTTCCGGACGAACGCCTCAAGCTGATGTTCATCTGCGCGCACCCGGCGATCGATGCCGCCGCGCGCACGCCGTTGATGTTGCAGACTGTGCTCGGACTCGATGCGGCGCGCATTGCTTCGGCATTCCTCGTGCAGCCGGCCGCGATGGGGCAACGTTTGTCGCGCGCGAAAGCGAAAATACGCGATGCCGGGATCGCATTCGAATTGCCGCATGCGCGCGAACTGCCGATACGACTCGACACCGTGCTCGAAGCGATCTACGCGGCGTACGGCAGCGGCTGGGACGACGTCGCCGGCGCCGATGCGCGGCGCAAAGGACTTTCCTCCGAAGCGATCGAACTCGGCCGCGTGCTGCTCGCGCTGCTCGGCAATGAGCCTGAAGTGCCAGCACTGCTGGCGCTCATGCTGTACTGCGAATCGCGGCGCGGTGCGCGCCGCGGCGACGCCGGCGAATACGTGCCGCTGTCCGAGCAAGATGTCACGCGCTGGTCGCAACCGTTGCTCGACGAAGCCAGCTTGCTGCTGCAAGCTGCATCGCGTGGCGGCAGGCTCGGTCGCTTCCAGCTTGAAGCCGCGATTCAGTCCGTGCACGCGCAACGTTCGGTCACGCAGCGCACCGATTGGAACGCCATTGCTCTCTTGTACACCGCACTAGTACAGCTTTCTCCGACGCTCGGCGCAGCCGTCGGGAGAGCGGCTGCGGTTGCCGAAGCAGACGGCCCTGCTGTTGCATGGACGTTGCTCGAAGCGATTCCAGCCGACGCCGTCGCAACCTATCAGCCTTACTGGGCTCTGCGCGCCCATCTGCTCGCACGTCTCGATCGGCGCAACGAAGCGCGTCCTGCCTACGAACGCGCGATCGGCCTGTGCGAAGATGCTGCGATGCGGGAATTCCTTCTGCAACGCGCTGCTGACATTGCATGAATTCTGCGTCGCGGTCCCGATCGGCCCGACACCGTCAGACTTTGGCCACCGGCTGCACGCGCCGCAGCGCCTTCGGATCGCCGCTGTGCTTCAAACCTGAGGCCCGCGCCGCCGCGAAATCGAGTTTTCCGAGCAGCACTCCTAGAATGACCTGCGGTGTTCCACTCAGTATGAGCTCGGGATCGCGCGCCGGGCCCACGTGAATGTGCACTTCGCCGCTGCCCGCTTCGATGGTCAAAGGCTCGTCACCGGCCCGCAGTTCAATTTGCAGCGGAGCGCGAGTCGGTGCCTGGTCCGCCAAATGCAGTTTCGCCGGCAACACGATCCAGTGACTGCGAAACGTGTCGCTCTTCGCCGCCTTCGCCAAGAGCGGGGCACCCCAGTTGCCGAGCTGCAGCAGGATGGGTTCGAGTTCCTTGCCGCGCGCCGTCAGACGGAACAAGGTCGTCGCGACCGGCGGCGGTGCGAGCTCGCTCTCCACGATGCCTGCTTCTTCGAGTTCGCGCAGGCGGTCGGCGAGCAGATTGGTCGCAATTGAGGGCAGTCCGTTGCGCAGATCTGTGTAGCGGCAAGCGCCGCGGATCAGTAGTTCGCGGACGATCAACAAGCTCCAGCGCGCTCCTATTACATCAAGCGCCTTGGCCAGTGCGCAGTATTGCCCGTAGGTATGCATGCGGATAGTCTATCTTTCTTAGTATAATATTTCAACTAGTAACTTGACTTTATCAAGTTGATAGGTAAGCTACGTCTTGACCCAGCAACGTTCCATCGAGGACTCGCCATGAACACTGCCGTTCTGCTTCGTGTCGCCGCTGTCATCGCGTTGTTCCAGTTTCTTGCGCACACAACAATGTTCGTTACCTACACTCCCGCGCATGGCCCGGATGAGGCCCAGGTCGTGCAAATCATGCAATCCCACGTCTACAGCTTTTCCGGCTCGCCGCGCAGCTATTGGGACATGTATTTCGGCTACGGCCTGTTCTCTGCATTCAATTGCCTAATCGAGGCAGCCTTGCTTTGGATGCTGGCGGCGATCGCCAGAGAAAATGCGCCACGTACGCGCCCTATTGCGGCATTGTTCTTGTTAGCCAACGTCGGCTATACGGCTTTGGTCTGGAAGTACTTCTTCCCGCTGCCGAGTTACTTCGACATCGCGCTTGTGCTCGTACTGGGCCTCGCGATCCTCGTCGCCCGTCACCGCGGCGCCAACGTGAGCAAAGCGGATAGCGCCGCGCAAGGCGAGACGCTTGTCGTATAAGACAAGCGCTGGTGGATGGACTGGCATCGCGCCTCGCGCAGCTTGCCGCGCGCCTCGGTACTACCTCTAACCCCCAATCACAACGAGTATCTTATGCGTCTGTTCATCCATCCAGCATCTCCCAACTGTGTCGCGGTCCTTGCGGCTGCGCGGCGACTCGGAAGCGAGCTGGACGTCCAGCAGGTGGACCTTTTCAACGGCGAGCATCGAAAGCCGGAATTTCTGGCACTGAATCCAAACGGACTCGTCCCAGTCCTACGGGACGAAAACTTCGTGCTCTGGGAAACAGTCGCCATCTTGGAGTACTTGGGATCGATCGAAGCGACCCATCTCCTGTTGCCAAGTGACCCACGGCAAAGGGTGGATGTCTCGCGCTGGATGGCTTGGGGCTTGGCACATTGGAACCCGTCACTTCAGCCCTTCATCTTCGAGCGGATTTTCAAGTCCATGAAAGGGCTGGCTGAACCCGACGAGACACGTTTGGCCGCGATGCAGCCCACGCTTGACCAGGCCGCAACGCTACTCGATATAGTGCTTTCGCGAACAGGCTATGTATGCGGCGACAGCTTGACCTTGGCTGACTACTACCTCGCCGCGTACCCGATGTACGCTGCGCGCGCGCGAATCAACCTGCAGCCGTATCACAATGTTTCGCAATGGCTACGTCAGATTCACTCGCTTGAGGAATGGCAATTCGCCGTCACCGAAAGAGCTAATTGACCTGTCCTTGGCGAATTTTGCAAATCATAGCGCGCGAAGGCCTTTGCGTGCGCCCGTAGCGAGCGCCAGGCGCACGAATGCGGGCAGCACGGCGCAGTTCCGACGCCCTCACACGTCTCGAGCAGCCGATCGCGCTCAGCGTCGCTCAGGAAGCGTTCGCGCCCCTTGCTCTCGGCCATCTTGCTGACATTGGAAACCGGATTCTTCGGGATCCACCCGAACTCCTTCACCGCGACCTTCATCAGGCCGGACAAAGCGGCGAGATGTCGGTTAATCGTGCCTCCCGACATCGGCGCGCCGAGACGTGACTGCTTTGCGGCCAGCTTGTCTCGAACATCAGCGATGGTTGCGCTCGATATTGACGACAGCATTCGTGTGCCGAGCTGTGTGCGCCACCATTCGAGCAGGCGAGTTTGATTCGGCGCATTCTTGTTGCGCGCTGCTCGCGGAAGGATGACTTCGAGGTAGCGATCAATCGCATCGCTGAGCGTGTGCTTGCGGGCCGCAGAAGACGTAAGGACTTCGCCGCTGTCCATCTTGTGCTCGATGGTGCGCGCCCACTGCTCGGCATCGGACTTCTTCGCGAACGACTTCACGAAGGCCGGTCCATCGGTGCGGCGAATGCGCACGCGCCAGGACACCTTGCCGGATTTCCCTACGCGCTTGTCGAAGCTCGCCATTGCCCCTTCCCACTGGTCCAGATTGGTCCAAGTGGGCTGAATCTAAGGCAAGAAAACCCCTATGCAAGAGGTAAGTGCTTGATTTATTGGTGGTGCTCACAGTCCTGCGCGAACTCGTCTCCGGTCGAAAATTCCCATGACCAGGGAATTTTTCAGGGAATTCAAGCGCGAAATGCGCACTTCTTCCAAACCTCGTGCCGCGGAAGCCACCTGCGGCGCGATTTCCTGAGACCTGGCACTGTTCTGCAGGCCGGCCGTAGCAGGGAGTTAACAGGCGGCGATCAGGGAAATTTCTCTTTGGAACAGGCGAAGTAGCTATCTGATTCAAGGCTCCAAACAACAGTCCGTGGTTATAGACAGCCGCTCCAGAATCCCCCTTTCGCTCAAGGCAACCAGTCCCAGAGTACTTCAATAGGGTGTCGGGTCATCGTCGTAACCCGCTCAGAACGATTGTTCGTAGCGGACGTAGAAAGTGCGGCCGATTACGTCATAAAGGTTGCCGTTGTATGCGCCGTTTTCGACTAGATCGATAGGTGGGTTGCGATCGGTAAGATTGCGTATTCCGAACACGGCTTTGCCGCGCCAGGGAAGAGCCCGACTAATCTGGGTGTCGGCAGTAGCGTAGTGGGAGAGTCGTGGCGGCGGAGAGCCGCAGTCGTCTCCGAAGTAACAATCAATCTGGCCAGCGATATAGTGACCGATGAGGTTCGCCTCCCATGCATCGTGTTTCCATCCGACAGCCCCCGCAATACGGTAGCGTGGCTGATCGAGGAAACCGATCTGATTGCCGCCAGAATCCACGTCCTGAAGCACGACTTCGTAATCGAGGATGCGCGCAAGATTCACGTCGAAGCTCAGCGTGCCAAAATCGAAATCATGACGTGCACTCACCCGCAGATTGACGCCGCTCGTCCGGATCACATTTGCGTTTACGGACGTGATCGCGATGGTTTGGATAAGACCGTTGCTGTCGCGGATGACTTGCCCTTCGCCGTACAGGCTGCATTCTTGATTTTGTGCAGCGCAATTCGCCTCGTTGTTCACGACGGTTTGCGCGTCCAACTGAAAAATTCCATGTTTGATGCGCACGTCGTAATAATCCAGGCTCGCACTAAAGTTTGGGCTTGGACTAAAACACGGAACCAACGCTGCCTTGACGCGCGGTTTCCGGTCGCAAATGGGGATTCGCCAACGCCAGCTGGTCGTAGGGTCCGTAGAAGCAAGCATCTTCACTGTTACACCTAAGCGTATCTACAATGCCGAAAACAGTGCTCTCAGACTTGCTCTGATTTAGCGATTCCAGGTCCGCCACGTGGAAACCGTCTCCAATACTCGCGCGCAACAGCCAGTCAGGATGGAAGCGCCATAGGGCGGCAAGCTTGGGACTTGATCCCCCGCCCTGATCGCTGAAGTGATCGTATCGCCACGCAGCCTTGCCTTCGAACGTTCCGCCATTGTTGAGATCCACCTCGGCGAAAACCGCATAGCTGTCACGCGTCGCGGCAGAATTGTCCGCCGCGACTCCCAGCACATCGCCTTGCGTGGAGGGCATGTCGTTGTTGACCGCATAGTGCTCGTGGCCGCCTTCAGCGCCGGCCAGGGCTTCCACAGGTACGCTACCGAGCTTCCACCCGTTTGGTTGCACATAGGCCAGCAGGTCCTGTGAGCGCAGCGCATTGTCACTGAACGGTGAATAGTTCAGGCCGGAATCATCTTGCGGATCGCCAAACGGATTGAATCGCCCGTCGCTGATCGCCTGCTTCAGCGCGGAAACACGTGCATAGTTCTGACCGACAAAATCTTGCAGGTACCCGCTCAAAGTCAAATCCACGGTCCAGTTCGCGTTCCAGCCGAACAGGCGTGTTCCGGTTAGGCCGCTCGTAAGTTGGCCAAAACGGTCGTCGTGGTCGTCGACTTTCTTGGCCAGACCTGTCGTGCGGATGGCGAGGTCGAGGGGACTACCGGGATAGAACACGTTGAACGGACTGTCCGCCGGAACCGCTTTGATGATGAAACCGCTGTCACTCGCACCTTCGTTGTGCGTCAGGTTTTCGCCCACCAGCAAGATCGCATGGAAGGCCATAGTGTCGGTCACGGCGTAATGGCCGCTGGCCATCAGCGTCTTGCTTTGGAAGGCGGGGGCCTGGTCTCTGACAACGCCGGTGTTGTAGAAGCAAAAAGGATAGCCGTATGCGTAAGCGACCGAATTCGGGAACGGTAGGGTACCCAGCATCGCTGGGCAGCGCGGATCTGGACTCCAGCCACCATCGATATCGCCCGTGACAGGATCACGCGGCCGGTATGATCCGGGGTTCCCGATATTGCCCAATTCGAGCGGTAGGAACGGGCGCTGCGCGTACAGCAATGCGTCCTGACGCATATATTCGGCGCTGAAGGAGAAAACCGCCGCGATCACTCGTTGCGCCGTAACTGGCGCTGGCGTAGTCGGTATTCAGCCCGCCATGTTGCGGATTGTCATGCTGCAACGTGAAGCTGCCGCCGTTGAAGTCCTGGCGCGTAATTATGTTGACCACGCCTCCAATAGCCTTGGATCCGTAAATAGCGGACGCGCCGTCGTTCAGGATTTCGATGCGATCCACCGCCGCCAATGGGATGAGGCTGACATTCTGCTGGTCACCTCCGGACAGTCGTGGTTCGGCGACGAGCGGGATACCGTTGATCAGTAGCAAGGTGTACTGCGCGCCGACCCCGCGCAAGTTCAACGTTGGCGAATCGAAGCCGGCATGAAGGTTGGTGCTGCCAAAACTGTTCTGGGGGAGTTGATGCAAGATATCCGCGACCGAGACCTGCCCGCTCGCATCGATCTGTTCACGCGAAATGACGATGAGCGGCTGGGTGTCTTCACTGTCGACGCGCTTGAGATGAGTGCCGGTTACCTCGACCGTGTCCAGCGTGGTGCCAGTTAGCACTTCGCCTTGCGGTTGATCGGGTGCAAGGTCCTCCGGCGTTGCCGAAGCTACGTGCCCTACCGCACTTGCCGACCATGTCAGCGCGAGCGCAATCAGGACGCTGGACGCCTTGACCTTGTTCACGGCTTTGAATGCGCAACGGGCCGTTCCACCGTCGCTGCCACAAGGAACAGCGAGCGATTTGCGGCCAACGAAAAGCTCTTGAGCTTGCGCGAGGGCTGCGGATTGATCAGATGCTCCATATACAATCGCTGCGGCGGCTCGCCCCAGCGCTCTGTGAAGACACCCGCACCCAGCCATGCTGTAGCGGCAATGCGTTCGCTCACCGGCTCGCCAATGTGCGGATGTTCCACTGGCAAATCTTCACCGATCGTTGGGCTTCGATAACGCAGCGGCAGCTGTAAAGTACCGCCGTCGCGGTACTGCAAGGTCACTTCAGCGCTTGCTTCACCTGCTGCAGCAGGAAAGTACCCGCCTACCAGCAGATCCAGCGCAGCGACCTCTTCAGGCACTGAAATGGAATCCACGCGTTGCGGAAAGTCCATTGCGACCATGGTGTAGTTTGGGAACTGCACCAACCCGCGAATATCGAAGTCCACGCCCAGCAGGCGCTGCACGCCGGATGGCATCTGATGCAAATCGAACATTTCGTCGAGTCGGAAGTCACCGCTAGAGATGGAACTGTAGTAGCGCGACAGATCGAGCAATTCGGCAGGCGTTCCCGGATCGCGTAGCGGCGAGGACAAGTTCGGATCCGGAACGTCGACGTCGTCCACTGCGGGTGGCGGGCCGGGATCATGCGAGCGTAACCAAGTGCGAGTAGAAGCATCGAGTGATCGCGTTGCCCCACCATTCGCGTGGGCCACGATGTCCAGTTCACGCATAATCTCTTCCGCGGGACGCAGATCAGGCGCGACTCTCCACACCAGCCATCGTCCGAACGCCGTCCGGGCCAGCAGGCTCTGCCCATCCGCTGCAAATGCGAGCTGGACGATTTCATCGTGCATTTCCAGTGCTATTCGCAGCGGCGGTGCGAGTGGCTCGTCGTTGGCAGCGTTGAAGACTTGCACGCCACTCTTGATCGCGATCGCGAGCAAACGGCCATCCGGACTGAATGCCGCTGCCTCATCTCCCGGCAATATGCCTGTCGCAAGCGGCAAACGCTGCGGTTTCTCGCCTTGGCGCAGGACATACGTACCCAAGCCTAGAGCAGTAGCCATTCGTGCGCCGTCGCGTGTCACCGCGGAAACGAAAAGGGGCACGCCAGGGATCGGAAAAATGGTCTTCGAAAGTACGTTGCCTGCCGAATCCAGACGCCACAGCGCAAATTGATCTTCATGTTCGGTGTCTCTCACCGTCGCAAACAGACTTCCGGTTGCATCAAGGCGTGCATCAAGAACGATGTTTGCAACGCCAGCCAGTCGAAAAGGTTCGTGCGCGGGCATCAGTGTCAACGCATCGCACACGACTATTTCGTTGCCGCGCCAGTACAGGATGCGGCTGCCATCGACGCTGAAGCGCACGCCGCGCAACGGTCCGGGCAACGCCACGGCTGGTGCAACCGCTTTGCCATCCGCAAGCCCAAATACTTGTGCAATCTCGGCGAATCGTTCGTTGCGATACTCGGTGTACACGACGAGTACCGACGTTGCACCAGGATTTATTGCCATACGCTGCGGCGAATTGGCAAACGCGATCGCGTCAAAGCGTGGCTTGTGTGTCCGCCAGTCCCAGGCAAACAGTTCGCGGCCACTTATTGTCACCAATGTCGCGCCGTCCGCACTGAGCGCAGCGAAACTCACCGGCTGCGGATGTTCCATCGTCGGCGAAGAAGGTCGTTCACTCCACGCATCAACGACCGTTACGCGACTGCGATCCACGGCGACGAGGTGTGATCCGTCGAAATCCAGATCGGGTACGTGCAACGGCGCAGCATGCGCATGACGGAGAGTAGATTGCGGAAGACGCCACAGGCGCGTATCTGTGTCGCCATCGCTTTGGGTCGCAATCCAGCCGTGCCTGGCATCCATGGTGCCGGTCTCCGAACGTTGATTGATCGCGAGCCGTGGTCCGAGTAACGCCGGCTGGGCGAATTCGCTCGCAACCGGCGGCAGTGACCATAGACGGAAGCCACCGGCGTTGTTCGCCAGCAGATGCGCGTGACGATCCAATGTGAGGTCCGTTACTTCCGTGATACCGCGCAGCGGGGTGACAACGCTGCGGCCAGTTGCCGTCTCCCAGATCTTAATGTCGCCGTCGCGGCTGCCCGCCGCCACCCACGCGGAATCGTCGCTAAAGCCCGCCACGTCGACACGGTTGGTGAACGACCGCGGCAGTTCGTGCAACTTTCCCGAAGCGAGATCGAGCAGCTCGATGCGGCCGTTGTTGTACCCTGCGGCCAACAAGCGACTATCGGGGCTGAAGGCGAAATTTTGGAAATCACTTTTGGCCGGCGCAGTTATTTTCAGGCGCGCGGTCAACGTGGTGCGGTCGAGCACATCAACACGTCGTGCGAGATGGCGCAGGTAAAGCTGACTACCGTCATCGCTCAGACCCGAGTACCCCGCAGGCAACAAGCGCGGCGCGCTGACCGGTAACCAGGGGTTGGTTTGCCAGACTTGCATCCTTCTCGGATCAAACCCCTGCGTACTGCTGCCGAGCAACGCGTAACGTCCGTCCTTGCTGTAGGCCACGTATTCGGGATTTTCGAACATCGACGTTGGCGGCAGCTCTTGGCCGTCTATCTCACGAAACCGCCTCGTCAGGGTCGTCCAATCCTTCGAAAAAGCTGCTGCCTGAACTGCTTGCCCGTCGGTCTCGAACCGCACCCAGTCAACATGGCTGTTTGTGCGCCATCGTTGTGCGCCCGTGACTGTTTCGTATGTCGCCAGCAAATGCGCACCACCCGCTGCAAGCAACATCCCGTCAGGGCTAAACGCGAAACTCGCGCCATCGTCGCCGAACGGCATTTGATCGACCAGCCGCGGACTGTTACCCAGCGCCACTCCCAGGCGCAGACGATCGAAGCTCGCATCGACGCCGGCGCGTTCTTCCTCTGCGACACTGGCCGCGAGTTCTGGCAATCCGTTCAACCAGTCGCCCGACTCGAACGCGGTCCGCGCCGAGTCACGCCGCGCCTGCCACAGCGTACTGCGCGCGGCACTCGCGCTTCCTTCAGCGCGACGCCACTGAACGGTACTAGCAATGAGACCCGCGATCAGCGCGACCAGCGCGGCGGTCATTGCAGTTGCCAGCCACGGATCGCGTCGTGCGGCGTGCCACAGCCTCGCAGGCGGCGATAGTGGTCGCGCCTGTACCGGTCGGCGATCCAGAAAGCGCGTCAGGTCTTCGGCCAGATCACGTGCGCTTGCGTAACGCTCATCGGCCTTCTTCGCCAGGCACTTCAGGCAGATAGCTTCGAGATCGCGCGGAATGCCGGCAAGAATGTCGCGTAGTGCGCGCGGCATTTTTTCGCGCACCTGTTTTAGGGTCTCGAGCAGACTGGCGTCTCGGAACGGGGGTATCCCGGTCAACATTTCGTAGAAGATGGCGCCCAGACCGTAGATATCGGTCGCCGGCGTCAGCAGGTGCTTCCCGGCCGTGGCCTGTTCCGGCGCCATGTAGCTCGGAGTTCCAGATATCTCGTTGCTCTCAGCCGAAAGCGTGTGATCCAGACGACGGGCAAGACCGAAGTCAGCGACGTGTGGCCAGCCGCGTTCGTCGATCAAGACGTTGTCCGGCTTGAGGTCCAAATGCAGCACGCTCAGTTGATGCGCGTACTGCACCGCTTCAGCGAGCGTCCGCAGATTCATCGCTGCCTGACGCGCATCGAGCGGGCCGTGAGCGGATAACAATTGCCCGAGGCTCGGGCCGCGCACGAGGCGCATCGAATAGAAGACCAATTCCTCATGCACCCCGATCTCGTAGATGGGCACAATGTTCGGATGCTGCATGCGTGCCGCGCTCTGAGCTTCGTCGCGAAAGCGTTTGACGAAGTCCGGCGCGGCCCATGGACCGGCGGTGAGCAATTTGATCGCCACTTCACGATCGAGCCCGAGTTGCTGCGCGCGGTAGACCACGCCCATGCCGCCCTCGCCCAGCTTCTCAACGAGTTGATAGTCGCCAAAATGACATTGCTCAGGATCGGACATATCAAGATCCAGGCTGTCCGGTGGCAGCCACGCCAGGTGCCGCGTCATCGTTGCGAGGCTGCCCTCCTGCGACCCACAGAAGGCGAGCGCGGCGAGCGCCAACTCCTCCGGCGACACGGACGACGCCGTCACGCGTGGCGCATCGTTGGAGGAATTCACACTCATTGGCTTTGTGCGTTCAACGCAGCAAACAGTGCCTGGCGCTCACGTTCGAGATCGGCCACACCGCCGACCGTCTCGACCAGTTCTTCATCCACCAGCTCGCGAAATCGCTGCCGTAGTCGCTTGAGCGCAATCGCCACAAGCGCCGCGCTGGCATTCTGGGCACTCGCGATCTCTCCCAGACGGCCAGGTTCAGGCTCCAGCGCGAGATAAGGCTCCAGCATGCCAAACAGCGCGCCTCGGCCGACCTCACCGGCTTCCTTTGCCAGGCGTGCACGCGCACGATGCAGCAGTTCGCGCGCATAGCACAGATGAAACGCCTGCTCCGGCGCGATTACGCCGAGTCGATCATTGAGATACCGCGTTTCTAGCTCGTCACTGTCTGCGGGAGGCGCGGCAGACGCACGGACTTCAGGTGGCATCGACAGAAAGGCGTGCAATTGGACTAACAGGAACCTACGGAACTGGCCTAGGGCCGGCGCACCGTCCGTCGGCAAGTCTTTCGTCAGCTCGGCCAGAAAGTGCTCCGTCAGCAGGCGCCCGTGCGCCGGTGCGTGGCCGCTGCGGCGCAGATAGGCGTAAACCGGATATCGGTAACGCACGCTCAGTTCGCCCAAGGCATCGCGCACGTCGGCGGCATCGGGGTTGTCTCGACGCAACACTTGTGACCAACGCGATGTCGCAAAGCGATCGCGGCCTTTCTGCAAGCTTCGTTGGCTAGGAGTTTCGGCAACCATGACTGGTCTTGTCCCCTTTTCAGTGTGCTCTATCGCTTCGCCTTCCGCGATATGCAATGGCCCCCGGGCATCCTCGCCCGCCTGTCGTATTCAGCGATTGATCCCGCCCTTCCCACTCAGGTACCGCGAACAGCGGGCACTATTACCACCGCTCCAGACGAGGCAAGATCAATCGGAATTCACCGCCTGGTTAAAGCCAATCGCAGATGCAAAAACTCCGCATCGGCCGCCTGTTGGCTGTCTACCGTATCGCCGAGTTCGGCGCGAACGCAGATACTCAGGCGCTTGCGCAAGCGATGCACGGCAACGGCTACGGCGTTGGTACTCAGACCTAGTTGTTGCGCTAAATCCGCGTAGCCACTGACGGGGTCGTCGCCGAGGAAGGGTTTCAGTAGAGCAAACTGGGCCGCCTTTCCCGCAGCGGCCGCATCGGCCTCGAGTTGTGCTACGGCTCGCCTGAGAACCGTCAACGCGAACGCGCGATCAAAAACGGCCTCCGGCGATCGGGTCGCGTCGGTGGACAAGTCGGCAACCTCATCCGATTCGGAAAGCGGCATCTGATCGCATCCACCACCCCGCTTAGCGGCGCGATTGTAGACATCGGTAGTGATCAGGTAGCGACGCAGCGCCGTCACCAGGAAGGCGCGAAAGCGACCGCGCTCGGGGTCAGCTTGTTGGTATACACGATGGGTCAGCAGGTGCTCGAAGAAACCCTGGCTAGGTCCTCTGCCTCCGAACCGCGAACGCGGTGGTGCCGAATGTAGGACAGAACCGGGGCGCGGTAACAGCGGCATAGCTCCTCCAGCGCGTCACGCCTATGCGCATCGCGCGTGCGCAGGACCAAGCTCCAGCGCGTAGTCTGGAATATGCCCAAGCTGTCGCTCCTTTGCCTCAGGTCGAAACTGCGATCCCGCAGTTTGCACGCCGGATCCGCCCTACACTTGATCTGCCCTAACCTTCCCTTGCGTCACACACACGATACGCGCAATCTGATGACCTCGCCTGTCGCCCCCGCCAATAATCCTCCGATTGACATGTGGCGCGATCTTCTGAGGGCTAGCACTGTTCTGCAGGCCGGCCGTAGCAGGGAAGTTAACAGGCAGCGATCAGGGAAATTTCTCCATGGAACAGGGCCATGGAGGCATCATTGAGGAATGTCGCTACGCCATTGCCATCGCGATTCGTGTTATCGCTTCGATGCTGCGCTCGACGTCTGCATCGGTGGTCGCCCACGACGAAACGCTGATACGCATTGCGGTGCGCCCTTGCCATACTGTTCCGCCACACCAGCAGGTGCCATCGGCCTGAATAGCAGCCATTACGCGCTGCGTGCGCGTAGCATCGCCGAATGCCACGAGCACCTGGTTGAGCACGACGTCATTGAGCACTTCGAATCCGCTAGCTTGCAACGCTTCAGCAAAGCGGCGCGCCTGGCGGCAATTGCGTTCGATCATCTCGGCGACGCCGCTGCGTCCAAGGGCACGCAGGGCCGCCCAGACGTCGACACCACGAGCGCGACGCGAAAGCTCCGGCGTGAAATCCGACGGGTTGCGCCACGGACTGTCGGTCGGCAGGTAGTCGGCTGCGATCGCCATCGATGCGCTGAGTGCTTTACCGTCGCGCACGAACGCGAGGCCGCTGTCATACGGCACGTTGAGCCATTTGTGCGCGTCGGTTGCCCACGAATCGGCAAGGTCTGCGCCCTCTACGATTGCGGCACGCGATGGCGCGGATCGCGCCCAAAGTCCGAACGCTCCATCCACGTGCAGCCACACTTTGGCGCCGATCCGAGCGCGGATCGCGGCGACATCGTCGCAGGCACCTGTATTGACGTTACCGACCTGCGCGCAGACGATCGCCGGACCGTTCAGCGCGGGCAGTGCATCGACGCGCATGCGACCCTGATCATCCGCGGGTACGCGCACGACGCGGTTGCGACCGAGTCCAAGCATGCCGAGCGCCTTGATCAGCGTCGGATGCGCCTCCGCGCCGACGACGACCGTGATCGGTGGCGCGCCGAACAAACCGTCCGCCTCCACGTTCCAGCCGACCCGCTCGAGTATCGAGTGTCGTGCAGCCGCTAACGCGACGAAGTTGGCGACATTCGCACCGGTGACGAACGCGCCGCCACAACTTCGCGGCAAGTCGAGCACTTCGAGCAGCCAACGCAGCGCGATCTGTTCGAGTCGGGCCGTCGCCGGCGTGATGTTGTAGTAGCCCGTATTCTGGTCGCCACGCCGACGCAAGCCAGTTGGCCGCAAGCGCCGCAGGCAACGCGCCACCGATCACGAAGCCGAAGAAACGCGAGCCGGCCATCGCCATCGTCGCGGGCGAACCGAGAGTGTCCAGCTGCGCGAGAACGTCTTTGGCAGCGGTCGGATCTTCGGGCAGCGGCACATCGAATGCATCCAGCCCGGCCATAGCGCCGGCGTCGGGAGCAACCTTGCGCTCACTCAATCCGTCGAGATACGCACTCGCACGGGCAGCAGCATCCTGCAGCAGAACATTCATCTCAGCTCCTTCATCTTTTCGCAGATTCACTTTGTGTCTTCTTTCTTTTTACCAAGTGCACACGCCATCAGCAGCATCAGTACTCCAAGAAGCAACAACATCCGGTGAGTAAGCATTGGCGCGGGAACGATTTGAATCGCACCAATTGTTTCGATGAGCGCTTGCGCGGTCACCGTAGCGAAATAGTTGTTGTCACCTGCATAGTAGGCGCTGAGCGAGTGTTGCCCATTGCCCGTGAAAGTCACCGGGCAACTCGCGATCGAGTTTGCCGTACCCGCAACCAATGACGCTACGCACAACGTCTTGCCACCCGTGCAGCTCGAATTGGCCGTGCTTGCCCCTTCGCAAAAGGTAACGCTGCCGGTCGGAGGGTCGCCAGCCAAGGTTGCGGTTATCGTTACCGGCGTACCGCTAAACGCCGGGTTCGGCGTGGCGCTCAGTGTCAGTGTCGTAGCGTCCTGTCCGATGCTGAAGGTTTGCGTTGCGGACGCGGCGGCATACTTGTTGTCGCCGATTTGGTTCGCCGTGATCACGCAATTGTTCGATCCAGCCTTGATTCCCCTGACTACGCCCGTACTGGTGACCGAGCAAGCTGCGGCAGAGCCTGTCTGGAACGTGATCGGGTAGTTGGCGCTCGGCGAGGCAGTCGTCGACGCAGTCACTTTGCCGGAACCGTTCACGCGGACCGACGGCGGTGCGCCAAGCGCAATCGTCTGCGCCGCAGCCGCGGCGGTCGCAATAGTCAAGGTGGTCGTACCCAACCGCACGAACCCGGCGCCTGTCTGGGCGTACGTCAGATTGGCAACACCACTGGCCAGTGCAGATGGAGAAAGAAAGAAATTCCAAGGATACGGACCGCCGGTGTGATGACACTGCGAGGCCCCATCGCAACTTGCGACACGAGCCCCGTTGATGAACACATCGACGGGGCTTGAGTTATCGGTCAGGGTGTTTCCGAAGGAACCGGCCACCGAAACGCTGGCCACATACTCACCCGACGCCAGAGTGAATGGCAGTGGCGATCCGACGGAAACCGGGGGCAACGGAAATACAGACGACGAAGTCGAACCTATGCCATTAGCTTCAGGGAACGTCAGTGTGATGGTGGCGCTGTGTGCCTGCGGAATGACAACAGCAAACAACATTGCAAAGAGGGTGGCTTGCATTGTGGAGTACCCGCCGCGGACGTGTTTTTTCAACGCGACCTGCATCGCAATATGTGAGTGGTGGACCTGCATGTGATCTTCCGTTGATGGGCGACGAACCCTTCAAACGAGTTTTTGAGAACAGATGCGCCACTGGTGAGCGGCTCCGGCGGGATGCTGGTTCTGCAATAGGCCCGCAGTGCGCCGCGGCATCGGAACCGCCGGATTGCATCGACGCCCAATTTGAGAGGTGCGTGTCCTTTTTTTGCCGCACTTTAAGGGCCCAGCTGTGCCTGCGGTTATAACGAACGGACATCTGTAGGGACTTCAACGTGCCCCGTAAATTTTTTGGCGAATCGAGGGATTAAATCTCGTTCTAGCATCCTTAACAGTTCACAAGGAGGGGTAGAACAAGATGATTCATCGAATTTTCGTCGGCGTGCTTTTCTCGTTGCTCTGCATCTCTTGCCACAGCACAAGTCACAGGACCGCATCCGCGTCTGATACTCGATTCCGCAGTGCTCACGAACCTGCGCGCGCGCGCAGCTGGCAATTCACCACAATGGCAAGCCTTGAAAAGCTATTGCGACTCGTTCATCGGCGGCAAGGTGAACTATCCCGATCAGGATCCGTATCCGGATGCACCGGACATCGGCCAAGCCTACCAAGGCGAGGGCTACTGGCCCGCGTTGATGAGCGAAGCGCTGTGCTACCAGACGCTAAAGGTCAGCAGTCCGTCGGCAGCTGCGCCCTATGGTGCCAAGGCGGTGGACATTCTGCTCAAAATCTCCATTCCCTTCCCAAGTGCGCACAGCGAAGACCCTTGCACCGACAACGGATATGTCATTCGTTTCTTTGGCGTTCTGATGGGCGTCGGCTACGACTGGCTGTACGAATTATTGACTCCTGCGCAACGGACACAAATCTACACGACTGCGAACAGTTCAGTGACGACTTGGGAGACGAATAGCTGTTCAAGTTTCGCGTATGCGCACCCCCAAGGAAACTATTTTGCGGGCTACCTCCATGCCAAAGCCGCGATCGCTCTCGCCACTTACGGCGACAATCCCAGTGCTCCGGCGCAATGGGACGATTGGCAAAACAAGCAGTTCCGTACCGCCGCGGTAAACCCACCACATGTCGGCGTGCTGCCTTATTACCAGCAACATCTGACCGGCGGCGGCTGGCCTGAAGGATTCGGCAACTACGGCCCGCTGGCGACGCTCAACATGAGCCTGCCGATCTGGGAAGTGAAATCCGCAACTGGCATCGATCTCGTCAACGCTGCGTCGCCGTTTACCTATCCAGTCGACATGGCGGAGTACGCGATGCACTTCACATGGCCGTCGCGCGACTATTTCGACGACCGCGATGACAATCACTCCACCGGCGATTCCGATGCACCACCTCCGGGAACGGCGAATGCAGGCATGTTTGTCCACCTGCTCGGCGTGGCGCGATATTGGAATTCTCCGCACGCCAATGCCCTGCAACAGTATTTGAGCGAGGTCAGCGCGGCAACGAGCGGTTTTGGGATCGATCCGTGGGAAGCTTTTCTATTCATCGACCCGAATGGCGCGACCGCACCACTCTCCACATTGCCACTGTCGTATTTCGCGACAGGCATGAACGCCGTGGCCGCGCGTTCGGACTGGAACACGAGCGCGGCCTGGATGTCGTTTCGTGCGGGCCCCTTACGTGAACAACCCCGGTGCGGGCCACGAACTCTTCGACCAGGGCGCTCTTGCGCTCGTCCGCGGCAAGACGCCATTGCTAGTGAATGCGAGCGGCTGGATCGTGCACGAACCCGAAGGCAATGATGACGAGAACAATCTATACGCCGACGACTACAGCAACTTCAGCTCAAGCAATGTCTATTCCGGCAATCGCACGCTCTATAACGTCTTTTACGTACGCAACATGAGCGGCAACTCGCTAGTCGAACCGTTCGGGCAAGGTGCGTTCACTTCGGAAGATGACAGTGTACGGACTCATGTATCCAACTACGAGGATGGTGGCTCTTACGTCTACACCCTTTCCACTCATCTTGAAGACATGTATCGCCGCTTCGCGGCCGGCCCAGGTATCGCTTCCTGGTCGCGACAGATTACCTATCTGCGGCCTAACCGATTCGTCGTCTACGATCGCACGCAGAAAGGCCGAGCAGACTACGACCAGTACTTGGCCTTCAACTTTCCTGGCGCACCGACATCCTCAAGCTCGCCGGCTGGCACCCTACGCGTTAACGTCAATAGCGGCGGAAATTTTGCTGGGGCGATGACTTCGGTGCTGCCCACGAGCACGGTGGGTCTGCCGATCGCGATGTACCCCGGCACGCCTAGCGGCAAGGTCTGGCAGCTGCAGCTGCGCGCTCCCGATACGGCGTTGTCGCAGCGCTGGCTTACGGTGTTTGACCTCTCCAGTACCAGCGCCACAGTTGCGGAAGCCTCGTCCGTAACCGTCGACACACCCAACATGGTCGGTGTGTACATGGCTGCCGTCGACGAGAATAGCGTCGTACTGTCGAGCACTGGCGCGGCAGGTACTCCTGTTTCCGGTCCAATCACCTATCGAATTCCGGCAGCAGCGACGCACCATATCCTGACCGAACTCCAACCGTCCACAGGCTATTCGATTGCAGTCGTTGCCGCAGGCACTCAATACAAGATCACCGTCGTGACCGGTGGGAGCTATGCGACCAGTGCAAATGGCGTCCTGGAATTCCGAACTGCGGCCGATGGAACGATCCTCAATGCGGTTGTTGGCGGCGTTTGTGGCAGCGACGATGGCAAGACGCTTTTTTCATCGCCGGTCAATCTTTGCAGCATCGGCGTAGCCACTAGTGTACTCGGCAGCGGGCCCTGGACCTGGACCTGCCAAGGTAGTGGCGGTGGCACGAACGCGAGTTGCGCAGCGCAGAAGTCGGATACTCCTCCCTTGTTCCCCACAACTACGACGCTGGCTCTGATTCCGAATCCCGCTGAGGTGGGAGAGAGCATCACTGCAACCGTCAATGTGACAGAAACGGGCCCAGCCTTCAGATTCGTCAAAACGCTGACCGAAGCCTCGTTTGGTGCCGTAAGAGGTCAGGGTTCCGCGCTCGAATTTGTTACGGGTAGCGCAACAGTCAGCGGGGGCGGCAAAACCTGCACAGCGGCACTCGTCAACGGCAGCGGCAACTGCAGTTTGGTCTTCATGGCGGCGGCCAGCTTGGTGGTCGGTGCCACATACTCGGGCGATCCGACGCATTCCGTGTCCAGCGACGCTCAAATACTGACCGTCGGACCCAATGCTGTCGTTGTCGGAAACAATACGATATTTGCGGCGCCGTCACTCGATAGCTGGGCTCTGATCGCGCTACTGCTTTCGCTCGCCGGAGCCATCGCGTATCGCCGCTACAGACGTTGACTGATCTGCGCTGGCGATCGATTGCAATCCTCGCCAGCGCATCTTTCGAATGCTGCCACAACACATATTCGGCGACGAATGTTCCGTTGAGGCGTCTTTCGTCCCCGAGCGAAGTCATCCGGCTTGGCTTGGATGAAATCGCTTGGTACTGAACAATTCATCTTTAGGAGACTACATGGCCCGATTCTCGACTCAAGTAGTGGTAGAGGCCTGTCCACACCGTGTGTGGGATGTCCTTGCAGACTTCGAGCGGTGGCCGCAATGGACACCGACCATGCGCCGAATCGACATACTCGATAATTTGCCGATCGGCACGGGCACACGTGTCCGCATCGAACAACCGAAGCTTATACCTGCAATCTGGACGATTAGCGCGTGGAATCCGAAGCGCTGCCTCGTGTGGGACTCGAATCGTCCTGGACTTCGTGTTAGTGCACGGCACCATGTCGAAGAAATCGCCGACGGCGCCAGCGTCACGCTGACGGTGTGCTTCAATGGGCTCTTGGGAAACTTGACTGGGCTCGCAATGTCTTCATTGACAAATACCTATCTTGCCCTGGAAGCTTCGTGCCTGAAGCAGCACTGCGAACGCGCACTGCAGCCGAATCCGGCCCCTAACCTACACTTGGAAATACTCTCCGTGTATTAGAATCGGCATTCCTTGCATACGGCTGCTGCCTTCAGGCTGGAAAGCAACGTGAAGAGGCTACCATCGAATGTCGAGAGTCCGCTTGCGCGGCTTGCGAAAGCGAAGAACGAACTGCTCTGTCTTGCCCCGGATCGCCTGGTCAGAAATGGACAAGTCGTGTTGATCCGCCGGGTTCAGTGCGAGGGAATCCCCATCGAAGGCAAAACCGGCGGCTACGACTTCAGTCACCAATGTCTCGTCGATTCGGTGAAGCCGGGCCATATCGGCCGCATCGAGACCTGACGCGCCCGCACGATCGACAACGATATAAGTCCCACCGGGCTTCAATACATCGAATACCTGCTTGTTTAGTCGCGCAATACCGTCTGCGCCGCCCCAGAGGCGTAGGTCATGATAATTTTGTGATGTCCAAAACAGATCGACGTCCTCTGGCACATTCAAAGAATCCGCTGTGGCGATGATGTCCTGCACGTTGCCGAGACCGGATTCCGACTTGGGCTGGGCGACCGTGCCATCTTTTGTCTCGTCGAGAGCTACCCGCGGCGTAACCGCGTACACCCTGCCTTCTTGACCCACTTCGGCGCTGAACAGGCGCGTGAAGTAGCCGTGACCGGGTATGTAGTCAATGATTTTTTTACCGGACGCCACTCTCGCAAATTCGATCATGCTGGCTGACTTACGGTCGGCCTCGCATGCGCGATCCACCTCGGGGCGCGAGTTGGCTGCTGCCACGATCGCGATTGCGTTCGCCTCATCTGCAAAATTTGGAGCGTCCGGAAACATTGCGCTCGCTGCGGCATACGCGGTGGCGAACGAAAGAGATATTGAACGCTTCATGATTCCTCATGTGGCTTTTTCTTTGTTTGATTCGGCGGATCCATCAGTGCGATGGACCGTGCGGCCTGTAAGGCCACTTACATGAAGAAGCTCTCGAGCCTGCGACCCTTATGACCTGGGATGTAACCACGCAGGCAGCAGGCTGTAGGGATCGACCACGGCCTCGCTGTTAAAGGACACTCCGCGGTCCGTGAGCTGCCTCTGCAAGCTGCCGCTCTTGAACGCATCGAAGACTTCTGAACAGCCGCCAATCAATTCTCCGCCCATGAATATCTGCGGGATAGTCGTGAGGCCGGTCCGTTCTTGCAGCGCGAGGCGAATCTTTCCACCGAAGTCGTCTTTCTGGTACGCGACGGAATCCAGATCAATCGATCGAAAAGGGATGTTGCATTTGCTCAGAAGTTTGCGCACGGCCCAACAGAACTCGCACCATTCCAGGGCGAACATGACGAGCGGCTGCGCCGCATCGCCGGTCGTTGCCGCGACGAAATCTGCCGCTGTGGTGGGCACTGCGGGCACTGGCGGCGTAGACGGATTGTTTACAACCGCTGTCGGACTCTGCAACACATCGAAGCGAGCGCTTGGTGTTGAACGGGAAATCTCGATTTCCTCGGTTGTCATGTCAACGCTGACATCCGCGAACAGCGGCGTCGAGAGATATCTCTCGCCGGTGTCCGGTAGCATACAAACGATATTTGCTCCCGACTTTGCTCCTTGCGCGACCTGGAGAGCGCCTGCAAGCGTCGCCCCGCCGGAAATGCCCGCGAAAATTCCCTCGGAACTGGCGAGCGCCTTCGCGCACTCGAGCGCTTTTGTTCCGTCAATCGGTACGATTTGATCGATCAGTTTGAGCGCGATCGCATCTTCGGTGAGCTTCGCGATAAAATCCGGTGTCCATCCCTGCATAAGATGCGGTCGGAAACTCGGGTGGCTCTCTGTCGGGCTTCCTTGCGAGTCTCGCCGTTGGACGACGCCACTGGAAAGTGTTGCTGAGTTATCCGGCTCGCAAACCACGATTTTGGTATGCGGACTCTTCGCCTTCAATACACGGCCGACGCCTTTTAACGTACCGCCAGTGCCACAACCGCTGACCCAATAGTCCAAGGACTCTCCGTGGAACGCAGTGAGGATCTCCTCCGCCGTCGTTCTCGAATGAATATCGGCATTGGCTTCGTTCTCGAACTGGCGGCAAAGAAACCATCCATGCCGCTCGGAGAGCTCTACGGCCTTCGCCAGCATGCCGGAGCCTTTCAAAGACGCGGGCGTCAAGACGACTTTCGCGCCGAGGAAGCGCATCATCTTGCGCCGCTCAACACTAAAATTTTCTGCCATCGTTACGACCAGCGGGTAACCTTTGACTGCGCACACCATTGCCAAACCGATACCGGTATTTCCGCTCGTGGCCTCTACGACAGTCTGGCCTGGGCGCAAGGCGCCGCGTCGCTCCGCGTCCTCAATGATGCCCAGAGCTAGGCGGTCCTTGATCGAACCCATCGGGTTGAACGCCTCGATCTTGACGAAAAGATTTACGTGCGCCGGCGCGAGCTTCGTCAATCTGACTAGCGGCGTGCTTCCGATCGTCTCAAGAATATTGCCGAATTTTGAGTTCATTTAATGGCTCGGGGGTCCCACGAAGCGGTGTAGACAGTAACTGTGTAGAACGCTCTTCGGGATCGCTTTACGCCATCATGAGTGCAACTTCATTTGGGACGCGCCCTCGCAACCAGTATTCGTTGCAGTTCGCTGCGCACCGCTTGATCTACGTGACTAGGCTTGTTTTGAAGTGTCAGTGCCGCCTTCGCAGCCTGCTGCGCATCCTGCGAGCGGTTAGCACGAGCCAAGGCCCGCGCTTTCAGTGCAAGCATGTCGAAGCGCGATACCCCCGAAGGAAACATCGTCGAATACTGCGGTTCGATTCGAAGCATCTCGTTCAGCGCCTCGATGTTGCGATCCAGATGAAATAGTGCGGTCGCTCGGTAAAAACGCGTGCTCAGATCGCTTTGAATCATCCCACCTTTGTATTTTCCGTTGATGGCCAGAACACTATCGGCGGTTTCGAGAGCCTCAGCATATCGATGCTCTACAACTTGAATCACGAGAAGATTGTCCAGTACGAACGCATAAGCAGGATTGTCATCACCCCCCAGATCCCTTTGCCAGGCAAGCGCCTCATGCAGGTCGCTCTCTGCCTCGGGGAATTGCTGCAACCTGCCTCGTGCTCGACCGCGAAATGCGAGTATCCTCGGACAGATCACATCGCGAACCGAATGAGCTCTGCAAGTGTCTATTCCTTGCGTCAGCCATTCGATAGCCGATGCAAATTCGTGCTTGCCCGCGTGGAACTTGCCCATCGTGGCCACAGCATTCAGCGTCCGGGGGTCTGCCTCGCCAAATACCTCTTGACGCATTTGCAATCCTCGGCGCGCATAAGGTTCGCCATCGGCAAAGCGACCCTGCGCGATTAGAAAGCTGCCATACATTCCCACGTTCCAGGCCGATGCCGGATTTGGTTTGTCAAAGAATCTATCGCCGAGCGCAATTGCATCTCGATAGGCCTTTTCGGCGCGCTCGATGTCGCCCGTGGCCTCCGATGCGAGTGCGATCGTGCCGTAAAGCTCGATGATCGACTGGCTAGGTGTGTCATTTTGTTCGTGCCATAGCTTGAGTGCGCCCTCCGCGTGATCAAGGCCATCGGAGAAGTGTTGAGCGTTCATCAGTTGAGTCGCTTCTTCGATCGACGCGCGCAATACAAGGTCCTGCTGACCTATGGCCCGTGCGTTAACGACCGCTGCTTGAAGCATCTGCAGCCCGACCTTGGCATTCCCGTTGTGTAGCAGCGCCTTTCCAAGCGTTAGCAGCCCGTCTACTCCTGATGCGTCTTTGCGAAGACTCAATTTTTCGCGAAGCGGACCGAGCAACCCAATAGCAGCCTGCATCTGGCCCTTTTCCACGAGCACCGATCCGCGCAATGCGACGGCTTGCCACCAGAGCGAATCGCTCTCTTGTTGACCTTTTGCGATCTCATCGATCCGATCGAGCATGCTCAGAGCGTGGTCGTAGGATCCTACGCTCTTGGAAACACGGGCGAGAGTGAGTAAGAGATCGACGCGCAATGCATCGGGAAGGTGCGTTTTTTGCTCTAGCTTCGATGTGGCCTGATCAACGATGTCTTGAACACTTGGTCGCTTGTCCTTTGGCAAGTCCGCCCCGGCCGCATCGAACGCCGAGACAAGCAGATCCCGGGCGGCTTCTGCGCGTTCGGCTTGCGCATTCGCGCGACGCGCTTGCTCGCTGGCGGCACGCGCCCGATCCAGCGTCACCAAGAGCAGGAAAAATATTGTACAAACGAAGACAGTCGACAATGCCACGACCAATCGATTCCGCTCAACGAACTTCCTCGCGGAATACCAACGGGAAGGAGGATGTGCCCGCACAGCGCGGCCTTCGAGAAAGTATTCGATATCATCGGCAAACGCGCCGGCGCTGCGATAGCGCATGGCGGGCTCATCCGCGAGGGCCTTCGCGAGGACGTTGTCCAAGTCCCCGCGCAGAACGCGGTTGAGAGCGCGTCGAGACGGAAGGCCCATAGGTATTGCAGTCGAATCTGCAGCCACGGCGCCGCTCGCACGCACGTCACCACGTAACCGCTTTCCCGTCAGCAGTTCGGCGAGGATCACGCCTAGCGCGTATATGTCCACTGAAGTCGTGAGGGCAGCAGCGGCGAACTGCTCAGGAGCGGCATATTCTGGCGTCAAAGCCACCGTTTGCGTTTGCGTTACGCCATCGTCGAGGCCTGCAATTTTTGCAATACCGAAATCGACGACTTTGATGGTGCCATCGTTGGCCACAAGCACATTCGACGGCTTCAAGTCGCGATGAATGACTAGTGCGGTGTGCGCAGCCTCGATAGCGCGACACAACGTAACGAACCATGACAGCCGTTGATGGACGTTCAGCGCTCGCGCTTCCGCCGCTCGAGTGATCGGCAAACCATCGACGAGCTCCATCGCGATGTAGGGTATTCCGGCGGAACTTACGCCGCCTTCGATGAGCGTCGCGATATTGGGATGCGTGAGCCGTGCAAGCAGGGTTTGTTCACGACGGAATCTTCCCTGGGAGTCAGCCGAGTACAGCCCCGTGCGCAGCAACTTGAGCGCGACAATCTGATTTCCGTCGCCGGACTGGCGCTCCGCACGAAAAACGACGGATGACCCGCCCTGACCAAGTACCTCCACGAGCCGGAACGTGCCAATTCGAGTGCCAAGAATTGAATTGGCTAGCGCGTCGCCACTGCCGCTTGAATCCAGATCTATCTTGGCAGCCGCGGCCATCAGCGTCGGGACTTGGCCATCAGTTCGCAACATTTCGCGTAAGCGCTTCGCGACTTCCTCACTGAGATCGATTGTCGCGAGCTCTCGCGCGCGCCTTTCCGGAGGATACTGGGCCAGATCGTCGAAGATCAGCATTGCCCTCAGACGCTCATCCGTACCCGCAGGAAGCTTTAGCGCGATGAGTTTGAGCTCGCGCATTGCCGTTGAAAGGCCTACAAGATCCTCAAAAATGACGCGCAGACTTGGCGTGAGATTTTGCAGAGTCGTTGGATACGTCGAATCGAAAGCGTCCATCACCGCTTGTTCATTCGTTTGCGCGGGCAGCCAGGAAGGCGCGCGCATAGCGCCAATCACGATCCACGGTCCGCGGTGCGATCTGCAGAAGATCGGCAACCTGCCTCATATCGAGCCCGGCAAAAAAATGCAGCTCAACCACCTGCGCCGCACGAGCGTCGTCTCGCGCGAGATCGTTGAGCGCGGCGTCCAGTGTCAGTGCTAGATGCGGATCGACGCAGGCCAAATCGACGACTAGGTCTGAAAGATCTACCCTCACTTGATCACCGCCGCGTTTCGGCTGCACTCGGCGGCGCGCCTCATCGGTCAGAATATGGCGCAGTGCACGCGCTGCGTAAGCAAAGAACTGCGCTGGCCCCTCAAAACGATCGCCATTCCCCATGCGAAGATAGGCCTCGTGCACGAGCTCGGTCGTCGACATTGTGGCGTGCCCGCGGCGGGATCGCTGACGACTTGCCATGACTTTGAGACGATCGTACAGCCCGACGAACATTGGTTCGTTCGGATCAATCGCCGGTGGGACAATAGCTTGTTCGTCCAACATATTGTTTCCTGATTGCCTTTCGCAGTACTTGCGGCCACTGGCTGCGTGACCCAGACGCGATGGTCGATTGAAGCCGAGGCCCTTGGCTCAGTATCCATGCGTCCCGGCTTTACTTGTTGGCCGCGACGCCACAGTTCTTGCCCGAAACTCCGTCGTCATCTACCCGATCAGATGTATATGCACATCGCTCGGTCTCATTGCAGCGCCGTTGGTGGGCAAGAGATCTTGAGGGCAGGCTGAGATCACAAGCAGGAGATCCATATCTGCGCGAAAACATATATAACTACCCGGTGACGCCATTGGTGGCTGGATCGCTATTTCGCCTCCAGCGCTGATCGGCGCGTTTTCAAATAGGTTTAGCGGACTCGGCAAATTCCGAGGCGCGATCTCATATTTGCGCAGCGCCGCCTGCAGATTGTCGACGCAGTTCTCGTGGTATCCAACAAAACCCAGGCGCGCATAGCGCGCGCGGTCGCAGGCGGGCAGTAGCGTATCGTGGACGCCGCCAGAGTTGTCTTCAGTACAAGTGAACGCGACGTTTCCGCGATTCGTGACGAGTGCATCGGCAACCGCCGGAGAAATTCGCCCATTTCGAAGCCGAGTGTGTTCCATCGACATCCACTCATCGGCATCATGAGCCGCGAAAGCCCACATGTCGGCAACCTGAGTCCCTTCCACATTTACGATGCGAACGTTTTGATACGTTCGCACGAAGACGGCCCGATATGATCGAGCCGGAACGACGACACAAACGAATTCCCCTGGGTCTGGCTTGCTCATCGAAACCATCTAGCCTGAATACTGCAGTGTGGATAGGAAATCGCACATTGAAAAATGAATAGAACCCGGAGCCACTGCAGATTGTGCCTAATGCAGTGGCTCCGGGAGGGGTTGCACCGAGGTGCCACCCCCAAACAGGATTTTTGCCGAAAACGCCATTGGCCTCAGCAACGGTCTAGAAGGTCCTTACACCGTTTACGGCAAGCAATACCGCGTACAGAGACGTCGTTGCGCAGATGAACAGGCGGTTTCGCTTCGCTCCACCAAATACGACGTTGGCTACCGTCTCCGGCACGAGGACTTTTCCGATCAGGGTGCCGTCACTTTCAAAGCAGTGCACCCCGTCGGCGGCACTAGTCCAAATACGACCCGACGTATCGCAGCGAAAGCCATCGAAAAGGCCTCTAGTCAGCGGAACCAACGTAAGTGACGACGTATTTGCGGACAGCAAAAACCATTTCGACGATGGCGAGCTGATCGAAATGACGCTGCTTGTTGGTCTCTACGTGGGAGTGGCGATGCTTGTGGCTTTGGCGCGACCTGAATTCGATCGCTACCGAATGACGCCGACGACACCTAGTTTGCCAGAGCACTAGGCGAGGCAATCGCAAGTTAACCGCCTTGACGAGCATCGCAACTTCCTAACACGCAACTGTCGTGAGGGCATAGGCTGCGTGGCAATCATCCGCTACCGATCCAGATCGGTACGGTCAGCCTGGGCGCCACGGCGCGCTCACTCGCGCGCCGACAACGAAGGCAGCATGCAGCCCTTTGACTACCCAACGATCGGAGCAAGCGCAGAGCTGATGCGTCCGATCTGCTCCGGCGTAATCATGCCGCCGAGTATGCCCATGTAGCGCTGATCCTGGACGCCCGAGACGATGTATTGCCAGCGATACGCTTTCAGGACGACGGCGCGCACCCTCTCCGCTTCGCGCGTGCTGAACGAGCGCCCGTTTTTGGCCAGAAAGTAGTCGACGTCGCTAGCGGCCTGCACCTGAAGCAATCCGTCCACCGCTGCAACGAGGTCGATGAGATCGGTTACCGCGAGGTCGCGCTCGGCAGGCGAGAGCAACGCATCCTCCCACCGCCATTCGAGTTCGTCGAGGATGGCGTGCTGTGACTCTTCGCGCCAATGAAAGAGAAACACGTCCTTATATAGCTCGGAGAGGTTTTCCTCCGGCTCGATGCTCTGCCGGTAGTGCGCTTGTGTGAAGAGTTCAATGTGACAGGTGAGGGCCAGCACGGCCCAGGTCGATTTCGCGAGTACCAGCGAGGCGACTTCGTTCGGTTGCGGCACGAACGAATAGCCGTCTGGCATTTCGGCCGCCGTCATGAGCTCGATACGGCGGAAGAGTTCTTGGTGTTTCAACTCCTCGTCGCAGAATCGGACGAGTGCCTCGAGCTTGATCTGGTCTCCGAAGGAGTGCTGCCGGGTCACTTCGAGCATCTTAGCGTCGATAAAGCGCTCGACGAGTCCGAACATGTTCGCATACGTGCGGCCCTGGATTTGCGAGAGAAAGCGTCGCTCGTCGTCATTGAGGAACGCAAGTTCGTTGACCTTCGAAATTCCGTCCGGGAGAAACTTCTTGGAAAAGTCGAAATGGCGACCACGGATGACGTCGCGGTCAATGTCCCAGCGGATTCGCTTGGATACCTCGATGCAGTTCGCATACTTCTGGCTATCGGTTTTTTGTGTGACTTGCATGAATTTCCTCTAGAGGAAGTGATTGAATGGGGACGAGGAAACTTCTTCGCCAGTGGGAATAGAACGAGAAATAGTGCGGATTTACGACGCCCCGATGAGCTGATCAATAGGATTCTTTGCTCGAAATCGGCCTACCGGGTTTTGCAGAGGCGTCACTTGCCGTCAGCCAGCGGGAGGAGACCGCTGGATGAGCGGTCAGATCTCGAGGGGTAGTAACAGTTATCGAATTGCGCTATCGCTCTACAAACGATCCATCGTGAAGCGATAGACAGTCATACCTGTCAGCATTGCCGCGCCGAAGATGAATGCTGGTATCGACAGCAACCCAAACGCCGCTATTGTGGGACCAGGACAGAAACCGACCAGTCCCCAGCCTGCACCGAAAATGATTGCACCAAGAACCAGACGACCGTCGATCGAGTGACTGGCAGGCTCATGGAATCTAAGATCGAGCACTGTGCGTTGAAGGCGCTTTCGGATGAAATAGGCGAACGAGGAGGGTATCAGCGCACCGGCCATGACCACCACCAGCGATGGATCCCAGTCACCGGCGATATCGAGAAAGCCGAGAATGCGCGCGGGATTGACGATGTCAGAGAAAACCAGTCCGGATCCGAAAAGCAGACCGCTTGCAGCGGCGGCGACCAAGGCTTTCATGGCGACATCACCAACACATGGCGCGTGAAAAACACCACAACTGCGCCTGTCAGCATGAAGAGGCCAGTTGCGCAGATCGATCGACGCGAAAGACGAGCGATGCCGCAAACTCCGTGACCACTGGTACAACCCGATCCCAACCGTGTGCCGAAACCAACAAGGACTCCTGCGACAACGAGCAGGGGAACGGACGTCGAAACTTCTAGGGTTTCCAATCCCCTAAGGTGAGAAGCGATCGCGCTTCCGGCAACGAGGGCTGCCACAAACATTCGCGCCAGAGACACCGAACCTGCTCTCGCGATGCCAATAGCACTCGCCACAAGACCGGCGACGCCCGCGATCCGCCCAAGCATTAACAAATAGATGCTCGTGGACGCGCCAATCAACAGTCCACCGCTCAATGCGAGCGCATAGTGGCCGAATCCAAGTTCTTGTATCGTCGACATGCGATATGACCTCTGGGCGTTAATTGCCGAATTGAGAAATTAGCAGTGCCCGGGCGGCATTCCGCGGCGATTGTTGGCGATTTTTGCGCAAAAACAGCGTTCGCTTGGAGCCTTTCGTGATTGACTCGTTTAGCAGGAGTACAATTTTTCCTTGCTTACGCACAGCGCCGTCACCTCTTCGGGGCTTCTGATGACGATCGATAGGCTCGATGCACGTTTGCTGGCCCTCATTCAGCGCGACAATCGATACACAAGCGATGAGTTGGGGCAGCGGGTCGGGCTTTCGGCGACCGCGGTACAAAGGCGCCTAAAGCGCCTGCGCGAAACCGGCGTGATCGAGTCCGAAGTCGCCTTCGTTCGTCCTGCCGCGGTCGGACACCATGTCGCCATGCTGGTACTAGTCATGCTCGAGCGCGAGCGCGCTGACATCATTGACCGATTCAAACGAGCGATTCGCGAGACGCCCGAGATCATGAGCGGCTTTCACGTCACCGGTGAGGCCGATTTCGCATTGATCGTCACCGCTACGGATATGGCTGCCTATGAGCAGTTCACACGTGATTTTTTCTACGCCAACCCCGACCTTCGTGTTTTCAAAACGATGGTGATCATGGATCGCATCAAAGCCGGCTTTGCCGTCCCTATCCCTGAGCACCTGGACGGGGGCTGATCTCACCGGAGTGGAATTCGTCGGCGGGTAGTGTCGGCACTATTTTCGGGCTCGCGACACAGATCTAGTCCGCGACGAATGAGAACGCTGTTATCGGCAAGGCGGATGCGCAGGTCACGAACGCAGCCGTCGCCGCCGTCGCGGATCATCACGGTTGCTGACTGAGTGCCGCCCAGCACAGGTGTTTTGACGAAAGCCGTGCGGCGGAAACGGTCGCTACCCGCCCGTGCAGTGTCGAAGGCAACGATGTTCGTCGGCGCCGTAATGACGAAATCGACCTCGTAAACGATGTCAGCAACTGCAGCCGACGGGATGATCACGCATAGCGTGGCAAGAGCAAAGTAGAGTTGTCGCATCATTTGGATTGTCATTGCTGGACCTGAGGGCGCTGCTTATGGCGCGTAAGAGAGAGCCGCTGTGAGGGCTGCAGGGCGCTGCTTCGTGCACCACTCTGCATAGACGCAATTGCGATGTTTGAGCAGTACGACCATCTTGTGGCTGGTTAGGTTTTCTGCGACAGCTGCATACCCAGTTCTAGCAACGTGGATACGTAGTCTGCCGAAACCGCCCTATACCAACGGCGAGCTGCCGCCGGGGTCGCATTTCCATTGCCAGCGGCTAACTTGGCCACTTTCCGACCCAAACGGAAATCGAGCACTTCGCGAAGGTCTTCGTCGACAATCTGTAGTTTGGTGCCCGCCACCGCATCGTTGCCAGAGACCCCAGCAGCTTGCTGGCGGCCCTTCAAGGCTCTTAGGTCGGCCGGCGGCGACACGTTATTTTCCATGGCCGTAGTTCGAGTTGCGGTATTCATATCGAATCTTGATTCGCTCGTTAGGGAGGCGCTCGCTAGTTCATGGCTTCAAACCATTGGCGACCTATCCATTAAACGAAGATTGTGGCGACGTTGCGCCATGGCGAACACGGCCCCGCAATATCGTTTCTCTTGGATAGCGTGCCTACCACGCCAAAAACTTGCCGTGGCGCGATGCGTTTCAAGAGAACGAAATTGCCAACAGAAATCTCGATGCTTGAATTGATGCGTGCCCGCCGAACAAGGGCACCGTCAAAGACTTTTGGCGCGAAATGCGGGTTTGCGAAATGATCGGCCGTCATTTGGGCGCCTACCGTTTGACCGACTACATCAATCGCGGAGAATCGGCCGCGGTGTTTCTCGGCGAGCGGATCGATGGTTGTGACTCGGATCGCAAAGCGGCAGTCAAAGTGATGCGTCACTTCCGGAGCGAGATAGCCCAGCATTCATGCCAGCGAGAGCGAGAAGTGCTGGCTTCATTGGACCACCCTGGCATTGTGCGCCTAATCGAAGGCGGCTTCACCGACGCTGGCACTCCTTTCTTAATCACCGAATATATCGAGGGCATCTCGATGAGGGAGTACGCAGCGTTACACTCTCTCGGTGCCGATCAGCGGCTCAAATTGCTTTTGGCGGTTTGTCGGGTCGTCGGCGTTGTGCATCAGCAGCACATTGTGCATAGGGATATCAAACCATCAAATATTCTGGTCACCGGTGACGGAGGCGTGAAATTGCTCGATTTTGGAGCGGCTAAACGACTTATTAGCAAACATGCGCGCCACAGTGGCCGATCATTTACCCCTGCCTATGCGGCGCCCGAGCAATTTGCCGCGGGCCGAGCGTCCCTGGCATCGGACGTTTATGGATTGGGCGTCGTCCTGCAAGAATTGCTGATCGGTGTGAATTCAGTACGGATCACGCCTTGCGCCCCGTCTACGCTCCTCGACCTGAGAATGCGAACTGATGAAGACAAGAGGCTAAAGGCAATGCTGCGCGGCGGCCTTGATCGAATCATCCTCACCGCTCTTGCCACAGAGCCGCATCTTCGCTATCCGACAGCCGACGCACTGGCGGATGACATCGCGCTGTTCTCGCAGAGAGAAGCATTGCGCAGCCAACCCTCCTCGATTCACTTCTTTGGCCAGCGTATCAGGCGGCTATGGCGAGGCAAAGTTGCCGCTCCGCGCAAACGGATCAAACTATGAGGATGCGCTTGTCTTAGGTCGGGCAGTTTTGAGGGGTTTGCGCGATCGCCGACCCAAGGTGCCCTCTGTCTTGCGAGCTGACCAATCTTCCGACCATCGCAACAATGGGCCGAAAGCCACAATTAGTGAGCGACCGTATTGCGTCAGTGAATAGCCCTCTTCCTGCTCATGCTTTACGAGCATTGCGGCGCGCAGCTCGACCAAACGTCGATTGAGAACCGAAGCTGACAGATTTCCGCACGCAGCCTGCAGCGCCCTGAAGTTGAGCACGGATTCTCGAAGTTCCCACAGTACTCGCAGCGTCCATCGACGATTGAAGAGTGCCATTGCCTCATTGATCGCTTTTTTTGCCATTCCTACCTCTGAACAATTTTCGTCCGTACGCGCTGTCCTACGCTTCTAATTTGGAAGCAATCGTATCCTATTTAATAACGAGCGAGTAGCAGATTGCGCCCGGCTAAAACGACTTTTTTTGACGGTTGCATATCCGGGAAACACGGCGATTCCAGATGTGCCTGAAGGTCACGTTGTGTTCGCTGGGGAGATGCCATGTTCATCGAACTTTATCGGCGACAGCCCGACTGACGAACCACGCCCGCTTATTGACGAAGCGTTCTCGGAGACAATTTCAAAAAGAATTCGAGTCAGGGTCAAGCGGGCTTGGAAGCGATTGTCAGCCAAGCTGACGCCAGAGGCGTTTGAGCGTTTTGGAGCCGCGCTCTCTGATTATCGAGACCGAAGAATCTGGCTCGCTTCTCGATCCGAATGAAATTCGCACTCTGCTCGAATCAGTCTCTTTTGGGCTCCCGAAAAGCGAACAGCTCACGCCTGCGGACTTGTTCGAGAAGCCATCGCTTGCGGAAATCGCAGATGGATACCAGATGACAACTCGATATTCGAAGAGCCTCGGTGTTGAAATCGAACTTCCAACGTGGAGCTACGCGTGGAGTGGCGGTGGTCATTTGAGCGGAGTCGCCGATCGCTCGGAGGTTCCTGCGCCTCGAATCTGTTGGGCGCTTGAACTATCGTTCCAACGACGTAGTTTGGATCTATGTGACGTATAGGGAGCGAAGGCCTCGATCTATCAGAAAACGCGCGACGGCGCACACAGTTGCAATGCGAACGGTCTTTACCTTCGCAAAGATCTACTGGATCGCTACCTGGAGCAGTCGGATAAGGTGATGGTATGGCTAGTCGGGGAGAACGAACGCTCGCTTCCGATAGCCTTGAGAAATATCGGGAAGAACCACGATTCCAGACTCTGTGGCAGAACTACGCGCATGTTCATCGGAAGTTCGAGCCATACAGCAAGTGAAGCGCAGGCAATTCCCACAACATAATCGCTGCCACCCGCAGATGCAGCACCAGAAGACGGACCGGTGGATGTGCGTCACGACCCCATGCGCTGGATCGACGACCGGAGTCGACTAGCGATGGCCCCAGGCGAGCGCATCGAGGTGCGCGTTCCTTTCGACGGCGAGCCGGACTTGTTCTACATGCGACCAAGCCACTCCACCCTTGCTCGGCCCGTCGTCCTTGAGATCGGACCTCCGCTTTGGTCGACTTTGGACATTACTCGGCCTAACGATCAGATGCCACAAGGGCTTATGGATCGACTGGACTCTTCTGGGTCGCCGCGATGCGGAAAGGGAGAAGGTCGTCCGCAAAAACCCGCTTAGCTGCGTTTTTCACGTCTCCACGACCACGAACTACCTAAGAAGGCCGCACTGTGGCGCCATTTCTGGCGAGAGCGGCAGAGATTTCTCGATTCGTCAGACTTGTTGGTGGGCCGTGCTGGAGTCGAACCAGCGACCAACGGATTAAAAGTCCGCTGCTCTACCGGCTGAGCTAACGGCCCGGATATCGTCGCAGGGCTGCCTTTTGCGAACCTGCTTTCGCACGACCGGCGTCGAGCGATTTCGATCGCCGCGGCGTGCGCGGCGTCATTGTCCCACAATGCTGCGGGCCGCGCAGTTTAGTGGCAGGCGCCGCAATCGGCAACAGGGAATTCACGCGGACCGACAGGCGGGCACCTCCCGAGCAATCGCCTCGAAGCCCGCGACATTCGCCGCACGGCGATCCACATCCATCGCGAACCGCCCGCTCGCAGCTCGCGACGCCGGACGCCTTCTCAGCGATAACGCGTAGGGTCGGCCACGTCGGCGTCCGCGAATCCCTGCGCGCGCAGGCGGCAGGCGTCGCAACGACCGCAGGCACGACCGTCGGCATCGGCCTGGTAGCACGATACCGTCACGCTGAAATCGACGTCGAGGCGCACGCCTTCGCGAACGATGTCGGCCTTCGACAACTGGATCAGCGGGGCCTGGATCGTGATCGCCTCACCTTCGACACCGGCCTTGGTCGCAAGGTTGGCGAGGCGTTCGAACTGCGCGATGAAATCGGGGCGGCAATCCGGATAGCCGGAGTAGTCGACCGCGTTGACCCCGCAAAAGATATCGCGCGCACCGAGAACCTCGGCCCAACCGAGCGCGATCGACAACATGATCGTGTTGCGGGCCGGCACGTACGTCACCGGGATGCCGCCGCCGTCCGGCGTGAGCTCGGGCACGTCGATGTCGTCGGTCAACGCCGAGCCGCCGATGCTGCGCAGGTCGACCTTGACCGTCTTGTGCAGGGCGCCGAACTGCACGGCGACGCGCTGCGCGGCGGCGAGCTCGGAGACGTGCCGTTGGCCGTATTCGACGCTCAGCGCATAGCATTCGAAATTCTGCGCGCGCGCGATCGCGAGCGTGACGGCCGAATCCATGCCGCCGGAGACGAGTACGACTGCTTTGCGAACCGAAGTCATATGGGGAGAGTGGAAAGCCTGAGGTGAAAAGTCAATTCGCGCATGATCTCATCGAGCACGATCTCATCGAGCATGATCTCATCGAGCATGATCTCATCGCGCATGGTCTCAGTGCCCGGGCACTTCGCCCCAGAGCAGCTTGTGCAATTGCACCTGCATGCGCACCTGCAGCGCGTCGCCGAGAATCCACTCCGCGAGTTCGCGCGGCGCAAGCTTGCCGTGCACCGGCGAGAACAGCACTTCGCAACGCGCAGGCAATTCGTGTTCGCGCAGGACGTCACGCGCCCAGTCATAGTCGGTGCGGTCGGCGAGCACGAACTTGATCTGGTCGCGCGGCGCGATCGCATCCAGATTGCTCCACAGGTTGCGTGCAACCTCGCCCGACCCCGGCGCCTTGAGATCGACGACCTTGATGACGCGCGGGTCGACCTGCGACACGTCGAGCGCGCCCGACGTCTCGAGCGAAACCTCGTAACCCGCGTCGCAGAGGCGCTGCAGCAGGATCAGGCAGCGTTTCTGCGCGAGCGGCTCGCCACCCGTGACGCAGACGTGGCGCGCGCCGTACTTGGCGACTTCGTCGAGGATCGCGTCGATCTCGCGCCAGTCGCCGCCGTAGAACGAATACTCGGTGTCGCACCAGACGCAGCGCAGCGGACAGCCGGTCAGGCGCACGAACACCGTCGGCCAGCCGACCGAGCGCGACTCGCCCTGTAGCGAGTGGAAGATCTCGCTGATGCGCAGGCGCTCGGCATTGTTTGATGGATCGGTCATGTCGGCGAAACGGGAAACCTTGGACGCGGATTGCGCGAATTTCGCGGATTGAAACTGATAAAGGCGGATGAATTCAAGAACAGATGAAATCGTCAGTCGAGGTGCAAGGCGTTTCGCTCGATCTGCCGATGCGCATCAGCCTGCATGGGCAGCGTTGCGGGCCGTGTCGGAAAACCGAGAAACCTGAGACGCGGATTGCGCGGATTGCGCAGAGTTTCGCGAATCGATGACGATACAAAAGCGGATGAATACGTCAGTAAACGGCAAGAAAGTCTTCCCGCTCCATCCGCGCAGATCGATTCTCATCCGCGAAATCCGCGTCAACGCTGTTCGCTCTTCAGGTGGGTCACATCGACGCGATCGAAAGCGGGTGACGAATTACCGGCGCTCGAGCCGCAGCGCGCGCAGGCGTCCCTGCGCGAGGTTCGCTTCCTGCGTGCCGGGATACTTCTGCACGACCTGATTGAGCGTCGACTCGGCCGCATCCCACTGCCGCAGTTCGTACTGGCAGTAGCCGACCTTGAGCAGCGCCGCGGGCGCCTTCTGGCTGTTCGGATACTGGCCGAGCAGCTTGTTGAAGGTGTCGAGCGAAACCGGATAGTTCTGCGTCACGTAGTACGACTCGCCGAGCCAGTAGTAGGCGTTCGGCGTGAGGTCGCTCGTCGGATACTGCGAAATGAAACCCTGGAACGCACGCGCCGATTCGGCGTAGCGTCCGTCCTTGAGTGCGCCGAATGCCTGATCGTAGGCGGCCTTCTCGTCTGCCGGATTGGCAGGCGGCGAATTCGCCGCGGGCGGTACGTCGCGCGCGGGAGGGGGCACATCGCGCATGGCCGGCGCGTTCGTGGGGGCCGGACCGCCGAGCTGCGTATCCTGCAGTTGCGTGCCCGTGGCCGAGGGGTTCGGCGCTGTCGCGGGCGCATGTCCTTCGAGTCGCGCGATGCGCGAGTCGAAATCGGCCTGGACGTCCTTGTTCTGCTGCCTGAGCAGATCGACCTGGTGCTTGAGCTCTTCGTTCTGTCCCTGCAGCGCCTGCACCTGCGACTGCAGATCGTTGATCCGGTTGACCAGATCGACGCTGCCCTGCGCGTTGTTCTGCTGCTGCTCGAGACGATCGACGCGCTCGGCGAGACTCATGCGCTGGGCATGCGCCGGCCGCGCCGGGATGACGCTGAAAAAAGCGACGGCGGCCACGAAGGCCGCCGCGCTGATGTTACGGATGGAACTCGGCATCATGATCCTTTTTCAAAATCGCGACCGCAGGACGGCCGCGATCTTTGGGGTCATTACTGCTTGGACGTGTAGATGATTTCGACGCGACGGTTCTTCTGCCAGCACGATTCACCGTGCTCGCGGCAGACCGGGCGCTCTTCGCCGTAGCTCACGACATTGAGCTGGCTGCTCGACGCACCGGCGCCCGACAGCGCGCTGGAGACCGAGTTGCCGCGGCGCTCGCCGAGGCCGAGGTTGTATTCACGCGTACCGCGCTCGTCGGCATTGCCTTCGAGGGTCACGCGCGCGGTCGGGAACTGACGCAGGTAGGCGGCGTGGCACGCGATCGCAGCGTGGAATTCCGAGTGGATGTCGGTCTTGTCCAGATCGAAGTAGATCACGCGCTGGCGCAGGCAGGCATCGGTGTCGAGATCGCCCGGCTTGTAACGGCCGGTTTCGGCGACGGCGGTCGTCGTGGTCGTGTCCGTCGCCTGCGGAACCGGCGGCGGCGGCTTCTTGGTGTTCGTGCACGCGGCCAGGGCGGCCGTCGCGACCACGGTGGTCAGGAGAAAACGATACGGGAGCTTCATGTTTGGTATGCCTCAATCGTTATAAAAGGGGAAGTTTTCTTATCGTGACGTCCTGTCGACACTACTTATTGTCCACGCTGCCGATACGGCGACCATGCGGGAGAGCGAACATCGCCATCCGCCAGCAGCAATCTCTGTTTGACCCGGCCGTCAGCCGAAACGGAATAGAGCACGTCACGCGCGCCTTCCGTCGCGGCGTACAAAATCATGCTCGCATTGGGCGAAAAACTCGGCGATTCGTCGAAATTTCCGGTCGAAATAGCCGTGGAGACGCCCGAACTGCGGTCGAGGACCGCAATATGATACACATTTCCATTTCCCTGCGACACAGCGATTTTCTTGCCGTCGAAGCTCAGGGAAGCCTTCGCGTTGTACTCGCCGGTGAAGGTAATGCGCGTCCCATCGCCACCCCCGACCGCCGTTTCGTAGATCTGCGGCTTGCCCGAACGGTCGGACGTGTAGAACAGGCTCTGCCCGTCGGGCGACCAGGTCGGTTCGGTGTCGATCGCGAAGTGGCGCGTGACCTGGGTCAGGTGGCGGCTGCCGAGATCGAGCACGTAGATGTCGGGATTGACGCCGTTCGACAGCGCCAGCGCGAGCCGGCCGCCGTCCGGCGAGAAAGCCGGCGCGCCGTTGATACCCTTGGCCGCGGAGACGACTTCGCGTGCCCCCGTCGCGATGTCCTGTATGTAGATCGACGAATTGCCGCGCTCGAACGAGACATAGGCGAGCTTGCGGCCGTCCGGCGACCATGCCGGCGACATCAGCGGCTGGCGCGACGAGACGACCGTCTGCGGACCGTAGCCGTCGGAGTCGGCGATCATGAGGGCGTACGACGTGTTGCTGCCGGTGCCGCGCGCGGTGACATAGGCGATGCGCGTCCAGAACGCGCCGCGCACGCTGGTGATCTTCTCGTAGATGACGTCGGCGATCTGGTGTGCGATGCCGCGCATGTCGCTGCGCTGGCCGGCGATCACCTGTGGCTGCATGAGCGGCTTCTGGTCACCGACGGTATACAACTCGAACTCGACGCGCACTTCGCCCGCGCCGGCATCGCTGATGCGACCGACCGAGATGTAGTCCTGCTTGAGTACGCGCCAGGTGGGGAATTTGATCTCGCTGCCACGCGTCGGATATTCGACGATGTCGCTCTTGGGCAGCGTGCGGAACTGGCCGCAGCGTGCGAGATCGTTGCGCACGATGTCGCCAATATCGACCTCGGGCGGCGTGTTCGTTCCCTGATAGGCGAATGGCACGACCGCAATCGGGATTGCCGACGCGTTGCCGTTGGCAATCTCCAGCGTCAACCCGCCACCGCCCCCACCTTGCGCAAACGCGAGCTGCGCAGCCATGACGACGGCGATTGCGGACAGCCAGTCGAAGAAGTCGCTGCATATTATTGGTTCCCGTCATACTTGAAGATAAAGGTGATATCCCGCTGGAAGACGCTTTCATAGCCCTTGTACGGCAGCGGCTGCGCTTTTGTGACCGCCTGCTTGATCGATTCCTGCGTGATCGGGTCGGCGTTGCACGGCGACGCGATGTTCGCGGACAGCACACTACCACCCCGAATCTGAACAATGTGCACTGCGCAGCGCACCCCGGCCGGGGCCGTGTCCGGACGGTTCCAGTTGTCGGTCACGACCTTGACGATGGACGAGCTGTATTCGGCCAGCAGGCTCGTGTCATTGCCATTCATGCCGGTTTTCGGCGTTTCGGCCTCCGGCACGTCGGCAGGCGGCGTCTTCTTGGTCTCAGACTGCTGTTTTTGCAGGTCGTCGAGCTGCTGCATCTTCTGTTTCGCGAGCAGCGTCTGCTTCGCCGCCTTGTCGCGCTCCTTGCGGATGTCCTCGAGCTGCTTCTGGATCTCGGCCTGCTTCGCCTTCTGCTTGGCCTCGGCCTCCTCGCGCTTCTTCTGCTCGTCGAGTTCGATCTGCTGCCTGCGATGCTTTTCGTCCTGCGCGCGCTTGGCCGCTTCGGCCTTCTGGTCGGCTATCTCGGCGATCTTCTCCTGTTCCTTGTTGTCGTCGTGCTGGACGGTCGGCGGCGGCTGTACTTCGGGCGGTTTCGGCGGCTCTGGTTTCGGCGGTTCGGGGCGGCGCCGGCGCTACGGACTTCGGTGTTTCAGGCCGTGGCTTCGACTGCGGGCGCGGGCGTGGTGCAGAGGCGACGCCGACGATTTCGGCTTCGATGATCGGACCGGGCGTCGCCACGGGCTTGGCCGTGTCCGCCCAGAACAGGCCGAAGAACAGCGACAGCAGCACGACGAGATGCACGATGAATGCATACACGTACGCGCGGACTTTTTCGCTGAAACTTTCCATGGTCGCCTGGGCGTGGCCCTCAGCGCTTCGAATTGGACGGCGGCGCGCTCAGCAGCGACAGCTTCGTCACGCCATTCTCGGAGAGGCCCGGCAGTATCTGATAGACCTGCCCGTACATCGCCCGGTCGTCGGCGCCGAGCAGCACGGGCACCTGCGGATCCTGACGCACGAACGCTGCGACTTTCTTGACGAGCGCATCGGGTTCGAGCATCTCGCGCTCGCCGGAGCCGACGGTCAGGTAGAACTTGCCGTCCTTGTCGACGCCGATGAGGATCGGCTCCTTGTCGAGCTGCACGGCCTTCGCGGTCGACTGCGGCAGCTTGATGTCGACGCCGAGATTGAGCAGCGGCGCCGTGACCATGAAGATGATCAGCAGCACGAGCATCACGTCGATGTACGGAACGACGTTGATTTCGGACTTGAGTTTGCGTTTTTTGCGGGTGCGCATGGTCGATTCAACGCGAAAGGCGCGGGCGCGGGGTTGCTCGCGGCCGGCATCAGGTCAGGCCGCTTCAGGTCAGGCCGCATCGTCGGTATGCGTCTGCCGTTGCAGGATCGAGGAGAATTCTTCGACGAACGTGTCGTAGCGCGTCGAGATGCGCTCGAGCTTGGTCTGGTAGCGGTTGTACGCCCACACCGCCGGGATCGCCGCGATCAGGCCCATCGCCGTCGCGATCAGCGCCTCGGCGATGCCCGGAGCGACCGTGGCGATCGTCGCCTCCTTCATGTTGGCAAGGCCGACGAACGCGACCATGATGCCCGCGACCGTGCCGAGCAGGCCGACGTACGGGCTGATCGAGCCGACGTTGGCGAGGAATTCGAGATTCTGCTCGAGCCGGTCGATCTCGCGCGTCTCCGCGACGCGCATGCCGCGCTGCGCGCCTTCGAGGATCGTGCGCGCGTCGAGCTGGCGGCGCTGGCGCAGGCGCGCGAATTCGCGGAACCCGGCCTCGAAGATGCTCTCGATGCCCGTCAGCGCGCCGCCGCCCGAGGTGACTTCGCGGAACAGGCCCGCGAGATCGGCGCCCGACCAGAAGCGTTCCTCGAATTCGTCGGCGCCGCTCATCGCGCGATTGAGCAGCGCGCGCTTGCGGAAGATGATCACCCAGGACAGGAACGAGAACACCAGCAGGATGGCCATGACCGCCTTGACGAACAGGCTCGCGTCGAGGACAAGCTGCCAGATATTGATTCCACCGTTCATTGGTTATTGTTCTCCGTAAACAAATTCTCGGGAATGCGGCAGGGCTTGAAGTCGCTTGCGTCGACGCACGCAGCACGCACGCGCGCGGTCGTCAGCACGGCGCCATCGGCGCGCCGAAGTATACGTTGCGCAAAACTCATCGAAGCTGAACGACGCTCGGCCGTCAGCAGCTCGACGTCGAGTTCGTCGTCGAGGCGCGCCGGCTGGAGGAACTCGATCGCGAGATCGCGGACGACGAACACCACGCCGTGACTCTCGCGCACCCGCAGCTGGTCGATGCCCTGCGCGCGCAGCCACTCGGTGCGCGCGCGTTCGAGGAAGCGCAGGTAGCTCGCGTGGTAGACGACGCCGCCCGCGTCGGTGTCTTCCCAGTACACGCGTACGGGCCAGGTGAAAACGGGACCGGAGCGAATGGAATCTGAGCGAACTTTCGGCGCTGCAGCCACGCCTTCCGGCGATCGGTCTCGGGAAACGTTCACCCTGCCCCCTTTTCCTGCTCCGCTTCGAAGAGGTCTTCGGGTGCGGGCGTGCGCTTGGGCGGCTTGAGGCCGAGATGGCGATAGGCCTTGTTCGTCACGATGCGTCCGCGCGCGGTGCGCATGAGATAACCCTGCTGGATCAGGTACGGCTCGAGGACGTCCTCGATCGTGCCGCGTTCCTCGGACAGCGCCGCCGCGAGCGATTCGACGCCGACCGGTCCGCCGTCGAAATGGTCGATGATCGTGCCGAGCAGGCGCCGGTCCAGCGCGTCGAATCCGGCGGCGTCGACCTTGAGCATGGCCATCGCGGCGATCGCGACCTCGCGCGTGATGTGCCCGTTCGCCTTCACCTCGGCGAAATCGCGCACGCGGCGCAATAGCCGGTTCGCGATGCGCGGCGTGCCGCGCGAACGGTCGGCGATCTCGACGGCACCGTCGTCCGAGCAGGCGATGCCGAGGATCTTCGCCGAGCGGCGCACGATCGCGGCGAGTTCGTCGGGCGTGTAGAACTCGAGGCGCTGGACGATGCCGAAGCGGTCGCGCAGCGGACTCGTGAGCAGGCCGGCGCGGGTCGTCGCACCGATCAGCGTGAACGGCGGCAGGTCGAGCTTGATCGAGCGCGCGGCCGGGCCCTCGCCGATCATGATGTCGATCTGGTTGTCCTCCATCGCGGGATAGAGGATTTCCTCGACGACAGGCGACAGGCGATGGATCTCGTCGATGAACAGCACGTCGCGCGGCTGCAGATTCGTCAGCAGCGCGGCGAGGTCGCCAGCGCGCTCGATGACCGGCCCCGACGTCGAGCGCAGGCTGACCCCGAGCTCGTTCGCGATCACGTGCGAGAGCGTGGTCTTGCCGAGACCCGGCGGGCCGAAGATCAGCACGTGATCGAGCGCCTCGCCACGCCGCTTCGCCGCCTCGATGTAGATGCCGAGCTGCTCGCGCACCGCCTGCTGGCCGAGGTATTCGGCGAGCTTCTTCGGCCGGATCGATGCTTCGAGGGCGTCGTCTTCGCGCGTCGCGTCCGGATTGATCAGGCGGGTTTCGGTCATGCCGCCATTATTGCAGGAACGCGCGGCGGTGAGGCGCGCAAAGGCGATTCGGGCGTCAAAAGACGAAGGTCCGCGAGGAAACCGGAAGCGTGCGCGATTCAAAGCTGCCGAAACAGCATTCTTCGACCAAGCGACCCCGGTCAGATCTCGACGCGCGTGCCGAGCTCGATCATGCGGTTGCCGGGAATGTGGAAGAACGCGGTCGCCGGCACGCCGTTGCGGTTGAGGAACGCGAACAGCTTGTCGCGCCACATCGGCATGCCGCGGCGGTCGGTCGAAATCACGGTTTCGCGGCTGATGAAGAACGTCGTGTCCATCATCTCGAACCCGAGTCCCTTTGCCTCGCAGCGTTCGAGCGAGAGCGGAATGTTCGGGTCTTCGGAAAAGCCGAAGCGGATGACGACGCGGTAGAACTCGTGCCCGAGCGCGGTGATCTCGGTGCGCTCGCCGTATTCCGCGAGGGGCGTGTCGAGCGTCTCGACGGTCATGAGGATGTTGCGCTCGTGCAGCACCTTGTTGTGCTTGAGGTTGTGCAGCAGCGCGTTCGGCACTGCATTGACGTTCGCGGTAAGGAAGATCGCGGTGCCGGGCACGCGCACCGGCGGATGCGAGGTCACGCTCTCGATGAACGGCTCGAGCGCGAGGCCGCTCTGCTTGAGTTCGCGGACGACGAGTTCGCGCCCCTTGCGCCAGGTGCTCATGATCACGAACACGCAACCGCCGAGCACGAGCGGGAACCAGCCGCCCTCTTCGATCTTGATCGCGTTCGCGCTGAACAGCGAGACGTCGATCGTGATGAACACCAGGCCGACGAGGACGACCGTCGTGCGGCTCCATCCCCAGAGGCGGCGTTGCACGACGAGCGCAAGGCAGGTCGTGATCAGCATCGTGCCGGTCACCGCGATGCCGTACGCCGCGCCGAGGTTGTCGGAGGTGCGGAAGCCGAGCACCGCGAGGATCACGAGCACGAACAGCACGCGATTGACCGCGGGCAGGTAGATCTGCCCCTGTGTCTGCGCCGATGTGTGCTTGACCTTCATGCGCGGCGAATAGCCGAGCTGGATCGCTTCGCGCGTCATCGAGAAGGCGCCGGTGATCACCGCCTGCGAGGCGATGACCGTCGCGACGCACGCCAGCACGATCATCGGCAACAGGAGCCACGCCGGCACGAGGCGGTAGAACGGGTTGTCGATCGCGGCTGGCTCGGCGAGCAGCAGGGCGCCCTGGCCGAAATAGTTGAAAACAAGTGAGAACGACACGAGCCCGAACCACGCCATGCGGATGGGCTTGCGGCCGAAATGTCCCATGTCGGCATAGAGCGCCTCGCCGCCCGTGATCGCGAGCACGACGCCGCCGAGCGCGAGGAAGCCATGTCCGCCGTTCTCGCGGAAAAACTCGAATCCGTAAACCGGATCGAGCGCCCACAGCACATGCGGCTGCTTGATGATTGCCGCGATGCCGAGTACCGCGATCGTCCCGAACCAGACGAGCATGATCGGTCCGAACACCGCGCCGACCTGCGCGGTGCCGCGGCTCTGCACGACGAAGAGGACGATCAGGATCGCGATCGTGATCGGCACGATCCAGTGCGCGAGCCCAGGCGCGGCGACCTTGAGGCCCTCGACCGCCGACAGCACCGAGATCGCCGGCGTGATCACGCCGTCGCCATAGAACAGCGCCGCGCCGAGAAGGCCGAGCACGACGATGACGTGGCGCAGGCGGATGTTGCCGCGCGCGCCGCGCTGGGCCAGCGCCATGAGCGCCATGATGCCGCCCTCGCCCTTGTTGTCGGCGCGCATGATGAAGACGACGTACTTGAGCGAAACGACGATGACGAGCAGCCAGAACACGAGCGACAGCACGCCGAAGATGTTGCCTTCGTTGACGGCCAGACCCTGTTCGCCGAACGTCGTGTGAATCGTGTAAAGCGGGCTCGTGCCGATGTCGCCGAACACGACGCCAAGGGCACCAACTGCCATCCGCGCGAATGCCTTGCGCGTCTCGAGCGGTATCGCCGACTGCATACCCACTTCCATATTGGTCCTTGAAACCCCTAACGCAATGCCGCTTTCAACGCCTTGCGGATCAACGCCTCGGCATCGTCGCCGGGCGCCGCCACTTCCTTGATCAGGCGCGACACCTCGACCGGCTTGTAGCCGAGCTGCTGCAGCGCGCTGCTCGCCTCCGATTGCGGATCTTTCGCGACCGCGAGGCCCGTTCCCGACGCAGCAAGCGGCATGCCATCGACGCGGTCGCGCAGCTCGACGACGATGCGTTCGGCGGTTTTCTTGCCGATGCCGGGTATGCGCGTGAGCGCGGCGATGTCGCCCGACTGGACGAGACGCGCGAATTCATCCGTACTGACGCCCGAGAGCACCGCAAGCGCCGTTTTTGCGCCGATACCGCTCACTTTCTGCAGCGCGCGGAACAGAAGACGCTCGTTCTCGCGCAGAAATGCATAAAGCGCGACCGTGTCTTCCTTCGCCGCGTAGTGCACGAACAGGCTCACTTCGCGGCCCGCCTCGGGCAGATCGAAGATCGTCGACATCGGCGCCTCGACCTCGTAGCCGACACCGCCGACATCGATCAGCAGCCAGGGCGGCTGCTTCGAAGCGAGAATCCCCCTGAGCCTGTCCGATCATGTCTTCGACCAGCTCGCCCGCGTCGATGCCCGCCGCCATGAAGTACGGCCGCTGCCGACAATGTCCACGCCGACGCGCTGCACGCTCGCACGCGTGTGCGCGTGCGTGAGCGCGATCGCGAGCGCATCGGCGGCGTCGGCCTGCAGTTTCGTGCGCGATGTTCAAAAGTATACCCACCATGTGCTGTACCTGGCGCTTCTCGGCGCCGCCGCCGCCGACGACGGATTGCTTGATCTCCTTCGCCGAATACTCGGCGACGGAAAGCCCCTGGTTGACCGCCGCGCAGATCGCCGCGCCGCGCGCCTGCCCGAGCTTGAGCGCGGAGTCGGCGTTGCGCGCCATGAACACGCGCTCGATCGCGACTTCGTCGGGGCGATGCTCGGCGATGATCTGCGCGCAGGTCGTCGAAAATCTGCTTGAGGCGCAGCGGGAACGTCTCGTTGTCGAGAAGCACCACCGCCGTATGGAACACATGCTGCGTGCGCCCGACGGCATCGATGTCGATGATGCCGACGCCAGTCCGCTGCGACCCGGGATCGATACCCATGATGCGCACGCTCTGCGTCGGCGCCTCCGCACCCGGAATGGACAGCTTGCGCACGGACATTCGTCGCCGCGTCAGCAGGAAAGTCGAAATTTTAGCATGGCCGGATCACTGGGCCGGATGCGAAAAACGGCGATTGCGCAGAAACGATACGGTCTGCGCGGCCACTTCGTCGGAAAACAGCAGACCCGTGTGCGTGGCGGGCACGAGAATGTGATCGGTGAGTCCCGGCAATTGCGTCTCCTCGACGCTTACCGTGCCGTCGTGCGGCAAGGTCAGCGCACCGAACACGAGCCCCAGTCCGAACGGCAGACGGCCTGCAATCGCGCCGACCGGTCGTTTGCCGTTCCAGCGATCGAGGCCGTCGCGCAGCACGTCCAGACTCTTGCCGATCACGAGCGAGCCGCCCGGCACCTGCGAGATCGTGCGCGCGACCGCGCTGCCGCGCAGCGGCGAACCGAGGCAGACCACGCAACCCGGCGCGAGGCGCGGCATGCGCTGCACCGCGCGCAACGCGATCAAGCCCGCCGAGGCTGTGTCCGACGAAATGTACCTTCTTCGCGCGCACGGACTGCGCATGCGCGACGAGCTTGCCGATGCTTTCCTCCGGCTTGTGCAGCACGCTCGCGTAGTCGAACAGCTCGACGCGAGAAGCCTTCGCGCTCGAGGCGCCGACGCAGCGCGACGAGCGTGAATCCGCGCATCCACAGGCCGTGCAGGAGAATGACGTGTTCGTTCACTCGGGTCGCGTCATCAGGACTTCTGCGGCTTCACGACACGCACGTGCAGTTCCTGCAACTGCGCCTCGGCGACGGTCGACGGCGCGTCGGTCATCAGGTCCTGCGCGCTCGCGGTTTTCGGGAACGCGATGACGTCGCGGATCGACTCGGTGCCGGCCATCAGTGCGGCGATGCGGTCGATGCCGAAGGCGATGCCGCCGTGCGGCGGCGCGCCGTACTTGAGCGCCTCGAGCAGGAAGCCGAATTTCGCCTGCGCCTCTTCGGCGCCGATGCCGAGCAGTTCGAATACGGCGCTCTGCATTTCGGGACGATGGATACGGATCGATCCGCCGCCGATCTCGTTGCCGTTGAGCACCATGTCGTAGCCGCGCGAGACCGCGTGCCGGCGTTCGCCGCAGGTCGGCGATGTCGTCGACCTTCGGCGCGGTGAACGGATGATGCAGGGCGACGTGGCGCTTCGCCTCGTGGTCGTATTCGAACATCGGGAAGTCGGTGACCCAGAGCGGCGTCCAGGCGTCTGCGACCAGGCCGTTGTCGCGGCCGACCTTGATGCGCAGCGCGCCCATGAAGTCGCTGACGGTCTTGTACGGACCAGCGCCGAAGAAGATCACGTCGCCGGTTACTTGTGCGCGCCGACGGCCTTCGAGGATGCCGCTCGAGCGCCGCGTCGTCGAGGAACTTCGATGATCGGCGAGGTCATGCCTTCGCGGCCCTTCGCGATGTCGTCGACGCGGATCCAGGCCAGGCCCTTCGCACCGTATCTGCGCGACGTGCAGGCCGAGATCGTCGAGATACTTGCGCGGCTGCTCGCGCCGTCCGGCAGGCGCAGCGCGACGACGCGGCCGCCCGGATCGTTGGCCGGACCGCTGAACACCTTGAATTCGACGTGCTTTACGTGTTCGGCGATGTCGACAAGTTCCAGAGGGATACGCAGGTCGGGCTTGTCCGAGCCGTAGCGCGCGCATCGCCTCGGCGTAGGTCATGCGCGGGAAACGGATCGGCCAGATCGACGCTCGGCGACTTCCTTGAACACGTGGCGGATCATCTCCTCGACGGTGTCCTGCACGTCGCGTTCCTCGACGAACGCGAACTCCATGTCGAGCTGGGTGAATTCGGGCTGGCGGTCGGCGCGCAGGTCTTCGTCGCGGAAGCAGCGCGCGATCTGGTAGTAGCGATCCATGCCGGCCATCATCAGCAGCTGCTTGAACAGCTGCGGCGACTGCGGCAACGCGAAGAACTCGCCCGGATGCACGCGGCTGACGGCACGAGGTAGTCGCGCGCGCCTTCCGGCGTGGCCTTGGTGAGGATCGGCGTTTCGATGTCCTGGAAACCGCGCGCGTCGAGGTAGTGGCGCAGCGCCGACACCAGCTTCGTGCGCATGCGCAGCTTGCGCTGCATGTCGGGGCGGCGGATGTCGAGATAGCGATAGCGCAGGCGCGCGTCTTCGCCGACGGTGTCGTCGAGCATGAACGGCAGCGGCGCTGCGGCGTTGAGCACTTCGACCTTGTCCGCGAGCACCTCGATCCGTGCCGGTGCGCAGGCGCTCGTTGATCTGGCTCGCGGGCGCTGGCGCACCTTGCCGGTGATGCGCAGGCAGAATTCGTAGCGCACGTGCTCGGCGGCGGCGAAGGCGGCGGCGTTGTCCGGCTCGATCACGACCTGGACGATGCCTTCGTGGTCGCGCAGATCGACGAAGATCACGCCGCCATGATCGCGACGGGTATCGACCCAGCCGCAAAGAGTGATCTCGTGATCGATCAGGGTCTCGTCGACGAGACCGCAGAAATGCGTACGCATGCTTGAAAGAACTCTCCGCGTTATTGCCGCTGTGGCGTGAAGCCTTGACCCGGCCTGCCTCGTGGGCGGGCGCTGCGTCGGCAGGGCGAGGGGCGAATCCTACGAAGGTTTTTGCTGCACTGCAAACGAAAACACCCGCCATGGGGCGGGTGTTCTCGTTCCGACAGGGCGATCGATGCCGATCGCCTGCGTTTTCAGCTTGTTGCGCGCGGGCTCTGACCGCTCAGTGCCAGCGGCGATCGACCGTGAAAATGCCCCGGCAACCGTTGCTGATCCAGATTCCGCCGCGATTCCAGCCCCAGGTGCGCCCTTCTACGCACGGAGAACTCGAAATCTGCCGCTCGAGATAGGCGCGTCCACCGCCACCGAGATCGACCGCGCAGAAAGTGTAGCGATTGTCATTGCTCTCGCAGGTGAGCTGGAAACGGTTGTCCCAGCCTGGACCCGGCTGCCAGCCGCCGCCGTAACCCGGCCCGTGACCGTACCCGCCCGATCGGGACGAAAGTCGCGGAGCAGCCGCGATCGACCCAGATGAAGCCGCCGCGACGCTCGAAGCCCCAGTTCTGGCCACGCACGCACTGCGAGCCGGAGATCTGGCGCGCGAGGCGGGCGTCATCCCAGGGTACCGGACAGCGCTGATAGTTGTAGTTGCGGCTTACGCAATCGACCGCACCGCCGCCGCCGTAAGGCTGCGCCTGAGCTTCGATGCCCGGAATGAGGCCCGCGACGAATACGACGAAAGCCAGCACCAGATTTCTGATTGACATGAAGAACACTCCCTCGAATTGACCCAACTCGAGTCTACCGCAGCTTTGCTGAGGCAAAAGTATACGAAGCCCGTCTTTCCTTCGTCGTGTCAGCTGCCGTTCACCGACGGCGCACTGGCAGGCGCCGGTGCCGGCGCCGATGTCTTCGAATCGCCTGCCGGAGCGGCTTTTTCGCCGCCTTCTTTCTTCGTCGCTTCCGTCGGCCGGCTTCGCGCCGTCGTCCTTGCCCGCGAGATTGCGCTTCTTGTCTCCGTCCTTCTTGAAATCGGTTTCGTACCAGCCGCTGCCGGCGAGGCGGAACGACGGCGCCGTCAGCCGCCGCACGATCTGCGCGTGCGCAGCGCATTGCGGACAGGCATCCGGATCGGGATCACTGAGCTTCTGCAGGCGATCGAAGCGTGACCCGCACGCGCGGCATTCGAATTCGTAGATCGGCATCGTCTTGTTCCTGGTTTGGCCGTCGCGCACGCGCCGGCAAGGTGTTCACTGATTTCTGGGCGAGGACAGTGTAGTTCAAGCCGGTACCGCGGCTTTACGCTTCGAATGGACCTCGACTCCGATGCGCTCAAGTGCTGCAATGGCGGCTGCGGCACTGCATGGGGATCACGATGCTCGGCAACGGCGGCAACTTCTCGACCACACGGCGCGAACTTCTGCAGCGCATCGGCATGACGGCCGGCGCGGCGATGATGTATCAGGCGATGTCGCACGCTCGGGCTCGCGCAGGAGTCGGACTATCGCGGACCGATCGACCTCAAAGGCGCACCGCCCGGCACATCGGTGCTGATCCTCGGCGCGGGCATGGCCGGACTCGTTGCGGCCTACGAACTGCAGCGCGCCGGCTACAAGGTCAAGGTGCTCGAATACAACCATCGCGCGGGCGGCCGCGCGTGGACGCTGCGCGGCGGCGACGAATACACCGAACTCGGCGGCGCGAAACAGAAGTGCGAGTTCGACCAGGGCCTGTACATCAATCCCGGTCCCTGGCGCATTCCGTATCACCATTACGCGATGCTCGACTACGCGAAGCGCCTGAAGGTGCCGCTCGAGCCGTTCAACCAGATCAACTTCAATGCCTACCTGCATTCGCCGACGGCCTTCGGCGGCAAGCCGCAGCGCCTGCGCCATGTGCGCACGGATTTCCACGGCCACGTCGCCGAGCTGCTCGGCAAGGCCGTCAACAAGGGCCAGCTCGATGCGGAACTGACGCACCGAGGACAAGGAAAAGCTGCTCGAGTCGCTGCGCGGCTGGGGCGTGCTCGACAAGAATTACCGCTACACCGCTTCGCCAGCAGACGAGCGACGTCGCGGCTACGACGTCGACCCGGGCGGCGGCCTGATGCCGCGCGCCGGTGTCTTCGACGCCGATCAGCGCGCGACGACTGCTGCGAGTCGGGGCTCTGGCATATCTCGACGACGCCGTTCGACTACGACCTCACGCCGTCGCTGTTCCAGCCGGTCGGCGGCATGGACCGCATCGCAATGGCCGTTGTACCGCGAAGTCGCGCCGCTCGTGCAGTTCGACGCGAAGGTGACGGCGATCGACCAGGACGAGCACGGCGTCAGCGTCACGTATGTCGATGCGCGCCGCGGCGGCGCGACCGATGCAGAGCCAGCGCCGACTGGTGCCTGTGCACGATCCCGCTGTCGATCCTGTCGCAGATTCCGCATCAAGGTCGGCGAGCCGATGCAGGCCGCGATCGGCGCCGTCGCCTACGAGGCGTCGGTCAAGATCGGCCTGCAGATGAAGCGCCGCTTCTGGGAAGAAGACGAACGCATCTACGGCGGCATCACGCTATACCGACCTGCCGATCCAGCAGATCGGCTATCCGATGGCCGGCATGAACCAGCCCGGCAAGGGCGTGTTGCTCGGCGCCTACATGTTCGGCGCGAACGCGTTCGAATTCACTTCGATGACGCCGCAAGCAGCGCGTGCACAAGGCGGTCGAACAGGGCGCGCAGATCCATCCGCAATATCGCAACGGAGTTCGAAAACGGCATCGCGTCGCCTGGCATCGCTCGCCGTTCACGCTGGGCTGTTTTGCCGAACTGGCCGGACGACGCTCCGCGAAAAGCACTACGACAATCTCTGTGCCAGATCGACGGCCGCATCGCGCTCGCGGGCGAGCACGCGTCGTTCATGCCCGGCTGGCAGGAAGGTGCGGTGCTGTCGTCTCTCGACGCGATCAGCCGCATGCACGCACGCGTCGCGGCGTAGGCGACCGTGAACGGATCATGCAGAGTTCCTCGTGACACTGCAGCAACAGGACCTGGCTGCTTGCGCGGCGTTGCCGCTGGTCACGTTGGCGCTCGCCACGACCGCGTGCGCGCCGACGAGCCGCCGCCGTTTTCGCCGCCGCGGCACGTTTCATCTTCGGTGCAGTTCGTGCACCGCGACGGCGCGACGCTGTTTCGCGCCGTCTGCCAGGGTTGCCACATGCCCGACGCGAAAGGCGCGATCGGCGCGGGCAAGTATCCTGCGCTCGCAGCGAATCCGAAACTGGCGAGTGCCACCTATCCCGGCGCTGACCGTGCTTCAGGGCCGCCACGGGATGCCGGCGTTTGCCGGTTACCTGACCGATGCGCAGGTCGCCGAAGTCGTCAACTACGTGCGCACGCACTTCGACAACCACTACACCGATGCGTTGACCGCTGACGACATCAAGAAACTGCGCTGAAAGACCTCGACGCTGCCGGCTCGAGCGGCAGCGTCGGGTTCTTGCTTCAGATGAACGCTAGTCGAAGTCGCGTGTCACGCGGACACCGATCGTCCTCGGCTGCACGGGGATGACGTATGTCGTACCGCCGCACACCGTCGCCTGACATTCGGCGTATCTCGCGATCTGGCCGCGATTGTCGAACGCGTTCTTCATGTAGATGTCGAACGCCCACTTGTCCTGCTTGAAGCCCGTCGAGAGATCCACGGTGCCGTAACCGGGCAGATCACCGAGAATGCCGCCTTCGAGCACGCGCAGATCGGTACGGCGCCGGCCCGTGAAGAATCCCGCCGCCTGCACGTATGCTTCCTTGCCGTAGAAGTCGATAGTTGTATCTCGCGGTCAGGTTGCCCTTGACCTTGGGCGTGATCGGCAGCTGCGTGCCCTTCGGCGCAAGCGGCTCGTCGCAATTGGTGATCGGATTGTCGTTCGCGTCGAGCGTCCCGCAGTAGTTCTCTGTCAGTTCCGAATGGTAGATCGAGATTCCGGCCGTCAGCATCAGGTTGTAGGTCGCCGCCCAGTACGAGGTTCGACTCGAAGCCGCGGATACGCGCCTGGTTGGCGTTGCGGATTTCGGTCAGCCCGTTCGCGCCGACCACGGCGAACTGGAAGTCCTTCCAGTTTTCCTGGAACAGCGCGCCGTTCCAGCGCAGGTGATTGTCGAGCCATTCGGTCTTCCAGCCGAACTCGTAGTTGGTGAGGAAGTCGGGCTGGTACGGCGGCAGCGTTCCGCGGCGATTGATGCCGCCCGGGCGGAAGCCTTCCGACCAGGTCGCATAGATCATCTTGTCGGGATCGAGCTTGTATGTGAGGTTCGCGCGGCCGATATGGTCGCTGTCTGTGGTCTTCTTGTCGACGTCGATGCACGGTGCGCCTCTGAACGGCGTGCGGATCGAAGCATGTCGCCTCGCCCTGGCTGCTGCTGTAGCCGGCCGCGTAGCCGAAGAAGCCCTTCAGGCTGTCGTCGGTGTGGAAGAATCGTGCGCCGACCGTACCGGTAAGTCTGTCCGTGAAGTCGAAGGACATCTCGCCGAAAATCGCCGAATCGCTGTCGGTGCGCAGCTGCTTTGTCAGCCAGATCGTGTTCGGCCAGCCGGTCACCGACAGGTCCGGGCTGAGGTTGTTGATCAGGTAATCCTGCTGGATGTCGTGCGTCTGCCGCTGCGCGAACGCACCCACCGAGAAGCGGAAGCGACTGTCCTGCGGCGAGGATACACGCAGTTCGTTGCTCGTCTTGCTGTACTTGTCGACGCCCTTGATGTACTGGCTCGGATCGATCGCATTGCCGTTCTTGTCGGTGATGTACGCGCCGTAGCCGTACAGCGTGTCGTACCAGAACGAATAGTCGCTGTAGTCCTGGTCGGTGTGGTCACTGCGATTCAGATGCGCTGCGGCGTAGACGATGTCGAAATTGCCGATCTTGCCCTGCACGGTGAGCGCCGACTGGATCCAGCGGTCCTCGAATTTCTCGGGGAAGAAGTGCGTGAGCTTGAGGTCGCCGACCTCGGATCGAATGCACTGATGCCGTTGCCGTGCGCGCTCTGCCCGACGATCGACGGCGTGATCGACCAGTCGTCGTTGAGGTCGATCTTCAGCGCGGCGCGCGAACCGCGCGTGTCGGCGAAGTTGTAGTCCTTGCGCGCCGTAGCCGCATTGCTGATCGTGACGCCCGACGTCGGATACGTGCGCGTGCCCGACACGTTGTCGATGTAGCCCGCGTCCTGCTTGCTCCAGCCGACGACACGCAGCGCCATCCGACTCCGTCAGCGGCAGGTTGACGTAGCCTTCGGTCAGGTAACCGGTATTGCCATGATCGACCGTGTTGACCTCTGTGCTGACGCTCGCCGAAAACGCCGTCGTATCGGGCTTGTTCGTGATGATGCGGATCGTGCCCGATTCCGAACTCGCGCCGTACAGCGTGCCCTGCGGACCGGCCAGCGCCTCGATGCGCTGGATGTCGTAGATGTGCGGATCGATCGAGCCGACGATCGTCGTGATCGGCTCCTCGTCGAGATAGATGCCGACGCTCGGCGACGGCCCCGAGTGGTTGCCGTTGCTGCCGCTCTCGACGCCGCGCATCGAAATCTGGCCGAAGCCCGGCTGGTAGCTACCCTGCGACGAACTCGTCGTCACGCTCGGCAGCAGCTTGATCCAGTCGTTGATGTCCGAGACGTTCATCTCGGTGAGCTTGTCGTTGCTCAGCACGTCCATGCTGATCGGCACCACCTGCGCGTTTTCTGTGCGCTTCTGCGCGGTGACGGTCACTTCGCCGAGCTGCGGTCTGCTTGTCCGGTGGTAGATGTCGTGTTCGCCTGATCCTGCTCGGCTTCGCTCGCGAAGGCGGGCATGAAGCAGGCGACGCTGATCGCTGCCGCGAGCGGCAGCCGCGCGAGGCCTCGACGCAGGTTCTGTGACCTCTTTCTTCCGTCCGATGTTTTCATCTTGTGATTTCCCGGGGCTGTAAGATATTGGTTTTCTGGTACAACGACTTTCTGGCACCGACCAGCTCACGAGCGCCGGCCCAAGTGCGGTTTTCAACGGATCGAGCCAGGCTCTCGTAGCGACGCCACTGATCGACGCCGTCCTTGTAGATCGGCTGGCGCACCTGCTCGGAACTGGCGGTGCGCACCGGCCGCTCGTTCTCGAAGAAGCGCAGGCACGCGTCATCGAACGGCAGCCCGCAATAGTCGAGCAGCCGGCGTACCTCGCCTTCGGTGTCGGCGACCATGTCTTCGTAGATCACGCGATGGACGCGGCCCGGCAGCACGCGATCGAAATGCGCCATGAGCTCGACGTAGTCGCGGTAGTAGCGGCCGAGGTCGGCGAGGCCGTAGCTGAAATTCTGGCCGCGCGCGAAATGCTGCTTGAATGCCGACAAGCAGCAGGCCAGCGGATGGCGGCGCGCGTCGATGATCTTCGCGTTCGGCAGGATCAGCTGGATCAGGCCGACGTGCGCGAAATTGTTCGGCATCTTGTCGATGAAACATCGGCCGGCCGAGCTTGCGATGGATGCGCGTGCGCTCGAGGTACTGCTCGCCGAGATCGCGCAGTTCGTCGCGATCCAGGCGTGCGAGCGCGTCGTGATACGCACCGGCGCCGGCGCTTCCGGCCGCGCGACGCAGCGCCCGCGTGATCGAGATGATCTCCGGCAGTTCCATCGTGCCTTCGACGGCCGGATGGCTCGCCAGGATCTGCTCGATCAGGGTCGAACCCGAACGCGGCAGGCCGACGATGAAGATCGGATCGGCGCCGCGCTGCCGCCGCCCGCCCGCTCGCGGAAGAACTCGGCGGTGTACAGCTCGCGCGCACGCGCGAGCCGCGCGCTCGTGTCGTCGGCGCTGTACGGCACCGCGCGCAGGCGCAGCGCGTTGCCGTTGGCGTAGTGCTGGAACGACTCCTCGTAATCGCGCTCGATCCTCGAGCGCCTTGCCGAGCGCGAACTCGAAGTGCAGGCGATGTTCGTCGGCGAGATCGTCGCGCGCGAGCGCGCGCTGCATCGCGGCGATCTGCGCATCGCCGAAGCGGAAGGTCTTGAGGTTGGCGAGGCTCCACCACGCTTCGCCGAAGGCCGGGTCGATGTCGATGCAGCGCTCGTAGGCGGCGATCGCGCGCTCGCCGTGCCCCGCCGTCTTCAGCGCGTGGCCGTAGCTGAGCCAGACGTGCGCCTGCCGCGGCGTGCTCGCGCAGCAGCTCGTCGTAGATGTCGATCGCCGGTTCGTATTCGCCGATGCGGCAAAGCACCGCGGCCTTGAGATTGCGATAGGCGGGATTGAGCGTGTCACCGTCCAGCAGGTGATCGAGTTCGGCGAGCGCCGCCTGCGGCTTGTTCGCGCGATGCAGGACGATCGCGTAGTTGTGCCGTCGCCGCGTCGAACGCGGGCGCGAGTTCGAGGCAGCGCGCGAGCAGGTTCTCGGCGTCCTCGCTGCGGTCGAGACGCATCGCGAGTTCGGCGAGCATGCGGATCGCGACGACATCGGTCGGCGCCTGCCTCAGGCGTGCTTGCAGCCGGGTCTCGGCTTCCGGGATGCGGTTCGCCTGCAGCGCCGACGCAGCGGCCATCAGCTCCGTGTCGTGCACGGCGAGCTGCACGTGTCGCAGGTAGGCGCCCTCGGCGGCGGTACGATCGCCAGCCTCGTCGAGAGCGTCGGCCAGCGCGAGCCAGATCCGCGGCTGCTGCGGGTGGAGCTCCGCTTCGCGACGCAGCGAAGCGGCGACGGCGCCGGGCAACGCGTGATTGCTCCCTACCGCAACGGTCATGCACGTCCCCACATGCGTGTTCGGGCAAGGATAGGGCGTGTTTGCTGCACCTGCAATATGACAGCCGGATGAAAAACGCGCCGGATGCCGAAGAAAAAAGCCCGCGCTGCGCGCCGGGCTTTGCTGGCGACGCGGTTTGCGTCGTTCAGACCTTCGCGAAGACGAGCCGTCCGTGTTCGGACATCGACCCTGATCGCATCGCCGGGCTGGAACTTGCCTTCGAGGATCTCCCGCGCCAGCGGATTCTCGAGTTGCTGCTGGATCGCACGCTTGAGCGGCCGCGCGCCGTAACACCGGATCGAAGCCGACATTGCCGAGCAGGTCGAGCGCCTTTTCGCTCAGGGTCATCGACAGCTGCCGCTCGCCGAGGCGCTTGGCAAGATAGTCGGTCTGGATGCGCGCGATCTGGCGGATCTGCGCCTTGTCGAGCGGGCGGAACACGACGATCTCGTCGAGCCGGTTGATGAACTCGGGACGGAAGTGCGCCTGCACGACGCCCATGACGGCCGCCTTCATCTCCGTGTATTCCTCCTCGGTGTCACCGTGCAGCTCTTGGATGAGCTGCGAGCCGAGGTTCGACGTCATCACGATGACGGTGTTGCGGAAGTCGACCGTGCGACCCTGGCCGTCGGTCAGCCGTCCGTCGTCGAGCACCTGCAGCAGCACGTTGAACACGTCGTGATGCGCCTTCTCGACTTCGTCGAGCAGGATCACGCTGTACGGACGCCGGCGCACGGCCTCGGTGAGATAGCCGCCCTCCTCGTAGCCGACGTAGCCCGGCGGCGCGCCGATCAGGCGGCTCACGGAATGCTTCTCCATGAACTCGCTCATGTCGATGCGCACCATCGCGTCGCTCGAATCGAACAGGAACTCGGCCAGCGCCTTGCACAGTTCGGTCTTGCCGACGCCGGTCGGACCCAGGAACAGGAACGAGCCGTTCGGCCGGTTCGGATCGGACAGGCCCGCGCGCGAACGGCGGATCGCATCGGCGACCGCGCGTACGGCCTCGTCCTGGCCGACGACGCGGTGATGCAGCGCGTCTTCCATGCGCAGCAGCTTGTCGCGCTCGCCTTCGAGCATCTTCGATGACCGGAATGCCGGTCCAGCGCGCGACGACTTCGGCGATTTCCTCGGCGGTCACGCGCTGCTGCAGCAGCTTGAAGCCCTTCGCCTCGGTCTCCTGTGCGCTCGCGAGCTGCTTTTCCAGTTGCGGGAATTCTGCCGTACTGGATTTCGGCGACCTTCGCGAGGTCGCCATGGCGCTGCGCGGTTTCGATCTCGGCGCGCGCTGCTTCGATCTGCTCCTTGATCTTCGTCGTGCCCTGCACCGCGGCTTTCTCGGCCTTCCAGACTTCGTTGAGATCGGAGAATTCGCGGTCGAGCTTCGCGATGTCCGCTTCGAGATCGGCCAGACGCTGCTTCGATTCCTTGTCCTTCTCCTTCTTCAGCGCCTCGCGCTGGATCTTGAGCTGGATCAGGCGGCGCTCGAGGCGGTCGAGTTCCTCCGGCTTGGAATCGATCTCCATGCGGATGCGCGACGCGGCTTCGTCCATGAGGTCGATCGCCTTGTCCGGCAGCTGGCGATCGGCGATGTACCGGTTGGACAGCGTCGCCGCCGCCACGATCGCCGGATCGGTGATCTCGACGCCGTGATGCACGGCATAGCGTTCCTTCAGGCCGCGCAGGATCGCGATCGTGTCCTCGACGCTGGGCTCGCCGACGAAGACCTTCTGGAAGCGGCGCTCGAGCGCCGCGTCCTTCTCGATGTACTTGCGGTATTCGTCGAGCGTCGTCGCGCCGACGCAGTGCAGCTCGCCGCGCGCGAGCGCCGGCTTGAGCATGTTGCCCGCATCCATCGAGCCTTCGGCCTTGCCCGCGCCGACCATCGTGTGCAGTTCGTCGATGAACAGGATGACGTTGCCTTCCTCCTTCGCGAGGTCCTTGAGCACGGCCTTCAGGCGCTCCTCGAATTCGCCGCGGAACTTCGCGCCGGCAATCAGCGCGCCCATGTCGAGCGAGAGCACGCGGCGATCGCGCAGGCCCTCGGGCACTTCGTGGTTGACGATGCGCTGCGCGAGACCTTCGACGATCGCGGTCTTGCCGACGCCCGGTTCGCCGATCAGCACGGGATTGTTCTTCGTGCGCCGCTGCAGCACCTGGATCACGCGGCGGATTTCCTCGTCGCGTCCGATGACCGGATCGAGCTTCGATTTCTCGGCGCGCGCGGTCAGGTCGATCGTGTACTTCTCGAGCGCCTGACGCTGGTCTTCGGCGTTTTCGTTTTCCACTTTTTCGCCTCCGCGCATCTTGTCGATCGCGCCCTCGAGCTGCGCCTTCGTCGCGCCGGCCGCCTTGAGCGCCTGGCCGACCACGCCCTTGTCGTCGAGCGCCGAAAGCAGGAACAGTTCGCTGGCGATGAACGCGTCGCCGCGCTGCTGCGCGAGCTTGTCGGTGACGTTGAGCAGGCGCGTCAGATCGTTCGAGACGTTGATATTGCCTTCCTGCCCCTTGACGACCGGCAACTTCTGCAGCGTCTCGCTGATGCGCTGGCGCAGCAGCGGCACGTTGACGCCGGCCTGCGCGAGCAGCGGCACGGTCGAGCCGCCCTGCTGTTCGAGCAGCGCCGTCATCAGGTGCGCGGGTTCGAGCATGTTGTTGTCGCGGCCGACCGCCAGGCTCTGCGCATCGGCCAGCGCCTGCTGGAAGCGCGAAGTGAGTTTGTCCATTCGCATGGGTGATATTTCCGCAAAGTTTGAGGCAGCCGCGGGCCGCAGGATGCGCCCGATATGCGGATTTGGCGAGGGTATTTCAACAAAGGGCGATCTGCCGGTTTCCTGCGCTGCGACGCCGGCGGCCGCCCGAGTCCCGCACCGACGGTACGATTTCGGCCTGCGCGTCGAGGCGCGCGCGGGACGGCGGCTGATGTTTCCGCGCGCAGCGGGATGTTCCAGAACGCAGGGCGCGCCGAAGTCGAACGAGAACGGCATCATTTCGACGTGCCTGCTGTTCCGACTGCACGAGAGGGTCAGGCGATCGGCAGGCAGGGTACCGCGCCCGCGATCCAGATCAGGCTCGCGAAGCGCCCGCTGACCTTGTCACGCCGGTGCGAATAGAAACGCGCGTCGGTCGCCGTGTCGAAATCGCCGCCGTGGACGCGATCGACGCCGAGCGCGGCGAGCTGCTGACGCGCGAGCGCCGGAAGATCGCAGAGCCAGTGGCCCGGGCGCGTCGCCGCGAACGCCGCGCCCGCTGCCGCGGCATGCACGACGAACGCGTCGCGCACTTCGTCGCCGACTTCATACGAGCGCGCGCCGATCGCCGGCCCGATCCAGACCAGCAGTCGCCGGGCGGGCGTGTGCATCTGCGCGATGCAGCTTTCGATCGCGCCGGCCGCGAGACCGCGCCATCCCGCGTGGATTGCCGCGATCTCGCTGCCGTCGTCCGCGCAGACGAGCAGTGGCAGGCAATCGGCCGTGAGCACGCAGAGGACGAGATCCGCCGCGCGGGTGATTGCCGCGTCGGCAACGACCGCTTCATCCGCCGCGGCGGGCGCCGGCGCAGCGGCGAACGTTGCGACGTCCGTGCCGTGCACCTGGCGCAGCCAGCACGGCGACGCCGGCAAGCCGAGCAGCGGGACGATCGAGTGCCGGTTCGCGGCGACCGCGGCGGGATCATCGCCGCAGTGCGCGCCGAGATTGAGCGCGTCGAACGGCGGCCGCGACGCGCCGGGCAGAAGGCGCGTCGTCACGGCGGCGCGCACGCACGACGGGCGCGGGCCAGTCGGGCGTCAGCCAGCGCGACGCGGCCGGCGCTGCGATGCCGGCGGAACGCCTGTCGCCACCCGCGGCCGGCGCGCCCATCGCGAAGAGCTACTTGCCGAGCGCGTAGAGGAATGCGACGTACGACATCGCCGCGCCGTCGATGCCCTGCACCTTCGGATTCGTCGACTCGATGATGTAGTACTCGTCGGGCGCGTGCGCCCCGCTGCCGTGGCCGAGGCCGAAATGCCCGGCGGCGAGCTTGAGCGGCGCATCGGTGAACACGTAGCCCGGATACGAGCCCGCGCTGCGCGGCCACAGCACCGGATCGACGCCGAGACCCTTGAGTACGGCAATCTGCGTCTGGATCAGCGGCGCGCTGGCCGGTGTGCTCGTCGGGTTGTAGCCGCCGGACACGTTGACCTCGATGTCGCCGAAGCCGCGCTTGGCGAGATGCGCCTTGAGCGCGGCGACCGCGTCGGTCAGCGTCATGTCGGGCACGAGGCGCATGTCGATCTTCGCGACCGCCCGATGCGGCAGCACGGTCTTGCCGCCGGGCCCGGTGTAGCCGCCGACGAGGCCTTCGATATTGACGGTCGGCTGCGATTCGAGGCGTTCGTTCGCCTGCTGCCACGGCAGGTCGTCGATCCAGTGTTGCACGCCGAGCCGCTTCTTCGCCTGCGTCTCGTTGCCGTTCTGCGCGGCCTTCGCAATCATCGCCTTCTCGTCGGCGTTCAGCGGACGCGGCTGCGGATAGTTGTCGATCGTGATCGTGTTGCCGTCGGCGGAAACCAGCGTGTCGAGCGCCTTCACGAGCCGCCACGCCGGGCTGTCGACCATCGCCTTGAGCGACGAGTGCACGTCCTTCACGGGGCCACGCCCCCATTTCTCGCCGCTCGCGACGAGCTCGAGCTCGACGACGCCCTTCGCGCCGAGGCTGACCGTGACGACGCCGTCCGGGTCCTGTTCGGCGGACGGCATGAACACGCCGACGGTCTTCTTCAGTGCCGCCTCGACTTCGGGTCTATGCACGAGCTGGCCGATGTGCGGCGAGCCGATTTCCTCCTCGCCTTCTGCGACGAGGACGAGATTGACCGGCAGCTTCTTGCCAGCGCCGCGGATCGCGTGCAGCGCGGCGAGGAACGTCGCCTCGGGTCCCTTCTGGTTGACCGCGCCGCGGCCGACGATGGCCTTGCCCATGCCGGGCTTGTCGACAATGCGGGCCTCGAGCGGCGGCGAAGTCCACTCGGCCGGATCGAACTGCTTGACGTCGTACATGAAGTACAGACCGACCGTCCTCGCTGCGCCGGCGTCGAGCGTCGCGAACACGCCGGGCTTGCCGTCGGTCGTGAGCACGGTGACCTTCTGGAAACCCGCATCGCGGGCGAGCTGCGCCATGTACTCCGCGCCCTGCGGATAATTGCGGTTCTCGGCGGCGATCGACGGCATTGCGATCCAGTCCTGCAGTCGCTTGACCGATTCGTCGTGGCGCTTGGCGATCTCGCGTCTGGATCGCAGCATGGTCCTTGTCGAGCGCGTGCGCGCTGTTCGCGACGAGCAGCATCGCGCACGTCGAAAAAATCGATGCGACGGCCTTCTGTTTGATCGAGCGCTGACGCTGCATGTTTCCCTCCGCCGGGACGATTTCTTGAGGAACGCCGATCTTACGCTATCGGCCTTGAGAGACATCATCGCGCAACGCGCGGACGAGGCCTTCCAGATCAGCGGGCCGTTCGACGCTGACACTGACGAGATCGCCGCTCACCGGATGCGCGAACTCGAGCTTTTCGGCATGCAGTGCCTGGCGGCGGAATCCGCGCAAAGCATCGACGAGTTCGCTCGTCGCGCCCTTGGGCAGCTTCAGGCCGTGGTTGTAAGTCGCGTCACCGACGAGCGGGTGCTTCACATGCGCCATGTGCACGCGGATCTGGTGGGTGCGTCCGGTCTCGAGCCGGCATTCGACGAGCGTGTGCGCGCGAAAGCGTTCGCGAACGCGATAGTGGGTCAGCGCGGGCTTGCCGGCGGGTTCTTCGACGATCGCCTGCTTGAGGCGATCGCGCGGATGCCGGCCGATCGGTGCATCGACGCTGCCTCCCGCGATCAGTGCGCCGAGGATCACCGCTTCGTACTGGCGGTGCACGTCGCGCGCCTGCAGCGCGGCGACGAGCCCGGTGTGCGCGCGCAGGCTGCGCGCGACGACCATGACGCCCGACGTGTCCTTGTCGAGCCGGTGCACGATGCCGGCGCGCGGGATTTCCGCAAGCTTCGCGTCGAAGTGCAGCAGCGCGTTCTGCAGCGTCCCGGCCGCCTGCCCCGCGCCCGGATGCACGACGAGACCGGCCGGCTTGTTGATCACGAGGAGGTCGGCGTCCTCGTAGCGGATGTCGATTTCGATCTCTTCGGGCCGCATCGGCACTTCCTGGCCGCGCCGCGCGTTGAGCGAGACGAGCTCTCCGCCACGCACGATCTGCCGCGGGATGGCTTCCGCGCCGTCGAGCAGTACGTCGCCCGATTTGACCCAGGCCGTGAGGCGCGAGCGCGAGTAGTCGGGGAACATCTCGGCCAGCGCCTGGTCGAGACGACGCCCCGCGGCGCTGGGCGGAATGGCCAGATTGATGATTTCTTCGTGGTTTTCCATGCTGAATACAGTCTGGCTGGGCGTAGGCCGCGATTCCGGCGGGGAGGGGGTTTGAGCTATTATCGCCCTTCTTCCCGCCGTCCGGCGCCTGTCCCAGATGCAAATGTCCCTGATGCGATCCTTCCCTTTCGCCCGTTTCCTGTTGCTGCTGCTCATCGTTTTCGCCGTTGGCTGCAATCGCAACAAGAAACCCGACGAGACCGAGGTGCTGCCGGTCGAGCAGATGTACGCGGTCGGCAAGGACGCGCTGATGAACGGCAACGGCACCAAGGCGATCCACTACTTCCAGCGCCTCATCGCCCGCTTCCCGTTCGGCCCGTATACCGAGCAGGCGACGATGGAACTGGCGTACGCACAGTACAAGGACGCCAAGAACGAGGACGCCTACTCGACGATCAACCGCTTCATCAAGACCTATCCGACGCAGAAGCACGTCGACTACGCCTATTACCTGCGCGGCGTGATCAATTTCGACCGCGACCGCTCGTTCATGGATCGCTACGCGAACCAGGACATGACCAAGCGCGACCAGGGCAACACGCTGCAGTCGTTCGAGGACTTCAACGAGCTCGTGACGAAGTTCCCGAACAGCCGCTACACGGCCGATGCACGCCAGCGCATGATCTACCTGCGCGACAACCTGTCGAAGGCGCAGATCCACATCGCGCTGTTCTATCTCAAACGCGGCGCCTATGTCGCCGTCGATCAATCGCAGCAAGGACATCCTCGAGCGATACGAGCGTACGCCCGCTGTCGGTGACGCGCTCGCGGTGATGGTGCTGTCGTATCGCGCGCTCGGCCAGGAAAAGCTCGCCGCGGACAGCGAGCGCGTTCTCAAGCTCAACTATCCCGACCACCCGTTCTTCAAGGGCGAATGGCCGCAATACGGGCACTGGTGGGGTCGCATGGTGCCGTTCCGCTCCTGACGGCTCGCGCGTTGCGAGTTCTCGGTCAATTCGCGCCGAGCTCGTCAATTCAGACACTTATATACGTTCAGTCATTCCCGCACGGCGGGAATCCTCATCGTCATTGCCGCGTGCTCTCGGCGGAAGCGCTCTGCAACGGCGGAGCGGGTCAATGCAGCAATCCCTTCCCTGTCGTCATCCCCGCGAACGCGGGGATCCAGTGCCTTGGCGTTGCCGTTTGTGTGCAACGCAGGAGCTTTCACTCGCTCTGCTGACGCGCGAGCGAAACCCAGCAAACACCCCGCTCCACGTGGGACTTCGCTTTTGCTCAGCCCCACCGACCGACAACACCCAATCCGCTAACTCCGTAGTCCAGGGATGGACGGCCGACGAAGTCATCCGCGGCGCCGAGCATCGCAGGCTGGACCGGAAAATGCCCGCAGGGGCGTGCGCAGGATGCGCACGCGTCGGCTGTCTGTACAGGGATGTACTGTCAGCCGACCCCGGCTCAGCCGAGAAGCACAGGGCATTCCGATTCGCACGATGCGAATCGGAACGCCGCGCTGGGCGCCTAGCCTTTTGCCTACTTTTGGGCGATGCCAAAAGTAGGTCGCTCACCCGAAGGGAGCGAAAGCCTTTGCCTTAAGACAGGGACAAAGAAAAGGCACTGGATTCCCGCCTTCGCGGGAATGACGAGCAATGGGGAACCCTCCGCCTTTGCGGCAATGACGAGCGGAGGGAGAAAGAACGCCTGCGTTCGCGCGGAAACGACAAACGCCGGCATTCACCAGCGCGCAGCTTGCGCACCCGCCCCAGGCGCGCAAGCCAAACTCAAGAAACCATGCGACCCATCAAACGCTGCGCGTCGCCACCGCCGGCGGCACGCGCGCCGCGCGCGTGGCCGGCCCGAGCACGGCGAGCTGGCCGAGCATCCACAGACAGATGAACCCGATCGGCACGTAGTGCCACGGCAGCAGCTTGGCTTCCTGCTCGTGCGCCATCAGCCAGAGGCTCAACCCGTAGGTCAGGAACGCACCGAGGATGAGGCCGCCGGTCGTGATGAGGAAATTCTCGGTCAGGAAGTAGCGCAGGATCGAACTGCGTGTCGCGCCGAGCGCGCGGCGCGTACCGATCTGCTTCGTGCGCTGCGTCACCCAGAAGCTCGCCATGCCGACGATGCCGAGCGCCGTGATCGAGAGCAGGCAGATGATCACGGTACCGAGGATGATCATCATCGCGCGATCGTCGTTGTAGCATTCGGCACGGATCGCCTCGACGCTCTTGAGGCTGCGCACGATGCGCGAATGGTTGCTTTCGATCATCTTCGCTTCGGCGAGCTTCATCAGTTCATCGCGGCGTCCGGGTTGCGCGCGCACGAGGTACGCCGTGCGATTGCCGTAGGGGGTCATCTGCGGGACGAGGCTGGAGAAGTCGACCGCCGCGCGGTCGCCGTTGAACGTGTAACCGTTCGGCCATGGCACCTGCAGGCGATCGATGATGCCGATGATCGTCTGCGCCGGCACGGATCCGTCACTCAGATAGAACTGCTTGCCAAGCGCGTCGTGGTTCGGATAAAGCTTGTCCGCGAGCGCCTGCGTGACGATGACGGGTGTCGGGAACGTGACCGAACCGCGCTCCCGCTGCGTGATTTCCTCCGCCTTGAAATTGCGGCCGGAAACGAGCTTGAGCCCGTAGGCGTCGATGCCGTGCTCGTCGACGAAGTAGAGCGCGGTGCCGGTCGTCGCGACCTTCTGGCCCGGTGCCATCATGATCTGCTCGCTCCAGCCGCTGTCGCTCATCGGCACGGTGTTCATCGGGCTCGCATCGGCCACGCCCGGCAGCTGGCGTAGCAACGCGAGGTCTTCGATGAACGCGTTCTTCGTGTTGAAGTCGTTGCCGAAGCCGAAGCTCGAGATCATGAACGTGTCGCTCTCGTTCATGCCGGAGGGGCGCGCCATCGTCGCGACGCGCTGGCTGATGATGAACAGCGCATTGCAGACGATCGCGAGCGTGAGTGCGATCTGCAGGCCGATCAGGATCAGCGCGACCTTGCTGCGCATGAGGGCGGAAATGATAGGACGGAATTCCATGATGCTCTCCGGATGTCTCTTGCTTACGCGATCACCCTCGCGGCTGCGAGGATCCAATACGATGAGGCCATGTCGATCATTGCGTCTTCAGCTGCGCGGCCGGCGCGACCTGGCAGGCGCGCCATGTCGGGTAGAGTCCCGCGAGAACCGCAGCGGCGATCGCGAGCGTGATGGTCGTCGCGACCATCGACCAGTCGAGATGCGCGACGTTGCCGTATTCCTTGTAGAGCACGCGTACCATCCACAACCCGACCAGGGTCAGCAGCAGGCCGAGGAAGCCGCCGCTGATGCCGATCACGCCCGATTCGATGATGTGCTGCGTGAACAGCTGCGGCTTGCTCGCGCCGAGCGCGCGGCGCAAGCCGATTTCGCCGGTCTTGCGCATGAACTTCGCGAGCAGCAGGCCGATCGTGTTGATCAGGCAGACGAGCAGGAACGCGAACGACAGGCCGACCTGCACTTCGACGTCCTTCGGCACGACTTTCTGATGGGCGAGCCACTCCTTCACGTTGTCGAGGCGGTTGTTCATCGCGCGGGGGAATCGTCCGAGCTTCTTCTGCTCGCTGACGTAATTTTCGAGGAAGGCCATGTACTCGGCGGCGCGAGCCGGCGAATCGAGCTGCACCCAGAACTGCTGCCAGATGCACTCCGACTCGAGGTAGCCGTCCCAGCCCGGATTGGTATTCTTCCAGCAACTGTTGTTGCCAACTCCTTGCGTCTTCATCTCGATCGCCGTCGAATACGGCAGATAGAATTCCTCGGGGTCGTTGAGCGTGCCGTTCGTGAGGTCGTAGAACTTGATGCGCGGTTTCCACTCGCCGAGGACGCCGACGACCTTGTAGTCGACGTCGTTCATGCGTACGGTCTTGCCGACACTGTCCTGGCCGCCGAAGAGCTTCTCGTTCGTCGCCTTGCTCAGCACGGCGACGCGCCCATGCTGCGCATCCTGCGAACGGTCCCAGGCGCCGCCGTACTGGAATGGCGGCTCGAACATGGCGAAGAAATCGGCGTACGTGGCACGGCCGAGCGCGAGGAACGGCTTGACCTCCTGGTTCTCGGGCTGGATCGGATACGCGACCTTGTACATCGCCGCCTGCTTGTCGGCCTTGCCGGCCTCCATGAGCGCCTGCGCGTCGCGGTAGCTCACCTGATCGGGCGGATTGCCTTCCTGGTCGTACGGCTGGTTCGGGTCCCAGTTGTCGATCTGCACGTAGTGCAGCTGATCGCTCTTCCACGGGATCGGATCGCTGCCCATGATGTGCAGCAGCGTCAGCGACGTCATGCTCGCGGCGATGCCGAGCGCGATGCCGAAGACCATCAGCGCGGTCAGCACGGGATTGCGCTTGAGGCTGTGCAAGCCGAGTTGCAGGTAATACGAGAACATGGCGGAGCCTCCAGGGAATGCCGATCAGGCGATCGCGTCGATGGTCTTGCCCGACGACGACGCATGCGGCGGCGACGCTGCGCGCAGCGTGGGCTCGCTGTCGAAATCGGTGACCTGACCGTCCATCACGTGCACGTTGCGCTGCGCGCGCGCCGCGAGTTCGGGATCGTGCGTCACCATGATGATCGTCGTGCCCTGGCGATTGATCTCCTCGAGCAGCTCCATGACGCCGCGCGCCATCAGCGAGTCGAGGTTGCCGGTCGGCTCGTCGGCGAGCAGCAGACGCGGCGATCCCGCGAGCGCGCGCGCGATCGCGACGCGCTGCTGCTGGCCGCCCGACAGTTCCGACGGATAGTGCTTGAGGCGCGACGACAGACCGACGCGCGACAACGCGTCCTCGATGCGCTTCTTGCGATCGGCGCCGGCGAAGCCGCGGTAGCGCAGCGGCACGTCGACGTTGTCGAACAGGTTCAGGTCGGGAATGAGGTTGAAGCCCTGGAAGATGAAACCGATCTTCTCGTTGCGCAGCTTCGAGCGCGCGTTGTCGTTCATGCCGCGCACGTCGACGCTGTCGAGCCAGAACTCGCCGCTCGAGAATTCCTCGAGCAGGCCGGCGATGTTGAGGAACGTCGTCTTGCCCGAGCCCGACGGACCGGTCACGGCGACGAATTCGCCTTCGCGCACATGGATCGAGAAATCGCGCAACGCGTGGGTCTCGACCATGTGCGTGCGGTAGACCTTCGACAGATGGTTCATCTTGAGCATGCTGGTTCCTCGGTCGTTCTGAAAAGAAAAATGAAATCGTTGTGGATTGAACGGAACGTCAGTTGATGACGACCTTCGGCGCGCTGTTGAACGCGTCGGTGCCGGAGATCACGATGCGGTCGCCTTCCTTCACGCCGGAGACGATCTCGACCGCGTTCAGACTCGTCGCACCGACCTGGATCGGCCTTGCGCTCGGCGACGCCGTCGTGCACGAGGTAGGCGACGCGCCCCGCGCCCGCATCGACGAACGGGCCGCGCTCGACGATCAGCACGTTCGGATGCTCGTCGAGCAGGATGCGCGTCGTCAGGCGCTGGTTCTGGCGCAGGCCCGGCGGCTTGCTGTCGCCGAAGCGCACGCGCGCCACGACCTGGCCGTTGACGACCTCGGGCGAGACCGCCGAAAGCGCTCCGGTATACTTTTGCGCGCCGTCGGTGATCTCGGCCGGCATGTCGATCGCGAGATCGTGCGCGAACACCTCCGGCACCTCGAGTTCGACTTCGAGCGAGGTCAGGTCGATCACCGTGACGAGACCCGTGTTCGCGGCGACGTTCGCCTTCTGCTGCACGAGCAGCTGGCCGATCTGGCCCGCGACCGGCGAACGCACCTTGAGCAGATCGACCTGGCGCGAGAGATCGGCGACGAGCAGGCGCTGGCGGTCGAGCGCGAGCCGCTTCGTCTTCTGCTCGAACGCGCCCGTTTCCGTGATCAACCGCGCGTCGGCCTGCGCGTGGCTGACGTCGAGTTCGGACTTGGCCAACGCGTCTTTCGCGCGCAGCACGTTGATTTCGGGGATCGCGCCGGCCTTGAAGCCGCGCTCGTTGCGCTCGACTTCGCGGGCGGCAGTCTGGCGATCGATCTGCGCCTGGTCGATGACCTTCTTGGCGAGCAGCTGCTTCTGCCGCGCGTCGATGCCGGCGCGTTCGACGTCGACGTCGAGGCTCGAAAACGTCGCCTGCTCCTGTTCGAGCTTGTTCTTGAGCTCCGGGCTGTCGACTTCGGCGAGTACCTGATCCTTGTCCACCTTGTCGCCCGCATGCGTGAGCAGCGTGATCGTGCCGGGCGCCGTCGCGTACAGCGTCGGACTCTGTGCCGCGACGATCTTGCCCTGCGCCGAAATGTCGCGCACGAGATTGCCGCGCTTCACCTCGGCGATGCGGACACTGGCCGCACTGACGGCCGCACCCGACGATACGAGGCGCGCCACGGTCGGACCGACCCAGATGATCGCCGCAAGCACGGCTGCCGCCGAAGCGCCCATCCAGATCCAGCGCTTGCCGCTGGGCTTGGCGATTTCGATGCGGCGGTCCTGCGCGGAGGTGTCCCTGATCATGTTTCGAGCAAATCCAAAGGTACAGTCGCCTCCCTTTCAGCAAGTAGCGTGCCAAGAAGCCGCATGCGCTAACTTATTGATATAGAAAGTATTAATTTGCCTTCACGGCTACGGACACGTGTCCGCGAACAACCGATCGGACAGCGCGGACGGAAGGCCGCCGGTCGCTGGCGAAGGGGCACGCTTCCGCCGCACCCGTCGCCACCGCATTCCGGCACTTGCGACCGAATGGGCCCTCGATGCATCTATATCGCCGTGAGTAACTCGTCGTTCCAGCTCGATCTGCCGCAAGGCCTGATCGCCCGCGCCTGCGCGGGTGAACTCGCCGCGTTCGAGCAGATCTACCGGCACTTCGAGCGGCCCGTGTTCAACCTCGCGCTGCGCATGCTCGGCGACGCGGAGGCGGCCAGGGAAATCCTGCACGATGCGATGCTCAAGGTGTTCCAGCGCATCGGCCAGTTCCGCAACGATGCACCGTTCTGGGCGTGGCTGCGGCAGATCGCGCTCAACGAGGCGCTGATGCGCCTGCGCCGCGACAAGCACATCGACGACCGCGCCGAAGTGCCCGACATCGCCGACGACGCAGCGCCGCCGTGGGTGCGCGCCGACTCTCTCGCGCTCGAGCGTGCGATGGGGCGTCTCTCGGCGCTCACGCGCACTGTGCTGTGGCTCTACCACGTCGAGGGCTACGCGCATCACGAAATCGCCGAACAGCTCGGCAAGACAGTCAGTTTTTCGAAGTCGCAAGTCGCTCGCGGTACACAACGTCTGCGCGAACTGCTCGAACCATCGATGGAATCCGTGCCATGTCCGATCCGATCAAACCCGACTCATTCGAGCCAATCCGATCCCGGCTCCCCGGCGCTGGCGAATTGATCCCGCTGCCGGACGCGCTGCGCGCGCTACCGCTGGCGACGCCGCCCGCGGGCGGCTGGGGACAGCTCGCAGCGAGTCTCGCGCAATCGCAGCCAGTGCCGGCCACGGTGCGCAGCCGGCCACGCCGCCGCTACGTGCTGCCAGCAGCGCTCGCAGCCGCCGTCGTCGCTGCGTTCGTCACGACGCTGGCGCTGCGCGCCCCACACGCCGCGAACGAACCGGCCCGCGTCGCGGGCACCGCTGCTGCGACCAAAGCCGACGCCCACGCATCCTTCGTACACAATGTCGCAAATGAGACAAATGCGCACGATCCGGAAAGCCTTGCGGCGATGCAGTCCCGCTCGCACGCGCTCGAACACTGGCTGCGCGAGACCGGCGGGGATTCCGCGCCGCAGTCGGCGCAGGACCTCGCGGCGAGCGCGGAGATCGAGGACATGATCGGCATGGTCGATGTGCAACTCGCCGATCAGTCCGAGGACGACGTGTCGCTGCCGCTGTGGCGCCGCCGCGTGGCGCTGCTCGAGGATCTGGCAACGCTGCGCTACGGCGCCAACATGGACCATTTCAAGGCGGGCCTGCTCGCGAGCGAAACGACCGACGCTCGGCACGCTACCTGGAACAACTAGAGGTAGATCGAAATGAAGAATACGTTCAGCGCACTTTACGTTCTCGCGGCCGCGATGCTGGCTTCTGCCGACGCGCGCGCGGCGGAACCGCCGACACCGCCGCCGACACCGCAGGCCGCCGATGCCGACGTGCGTGCGAAGATCGATGCCGAGGCGCGCGCGCGCAGCGATGCGCAGGCGAAGCTCGACGCGGAAGCGCGGGCGCGAGCCGCTGCGCAGGCGAAAGTCGACGCGGAGGCGCACGCCAAGTCGGATGTGCACGCGAAAGTCGACGCCGAGGCGGCGCGGCGCGACCTCGAGCAGATGCGCGAGCAGATGCGCGATCTGTCGAAGCGCATGGCGGAACTGTCGATGAAGCTCGGCGATGTCGGCCCGCGCGCCTACGCGTATCGCTACTTCGGCGATCCGGACCGCGGCATGATCGGCGTCGTCCTCGGCAAGGACGAACATGGCCTGCGCATCAACGCGGTCACGCCCGGCGGCCCGGCGGACAAGGCGGGCGTGAAGAACGGCGACGTCGTCGTCGTCGTCAACGGGGTCGACGTGGCGAAAGCCCCGTCCGATGCCAAGACGCCGCAGGTGTTGCACGATCTCAAGGTCGGCCAGGAAGTGAAGGTCACCGTTCTGCGCGACGGCCGCAAGGTCGACGCGACCATGAAGGCCGAGCGCCGCGAGCCGTTCAATATGTCGCTCGCGGTCGGCGATCAGGCCGACCTCGGCAAGCTCAAGAAGCTCGACGAGATGCAGGCACTGGGCGAACCCGGCGCGGAGCTGCCACCGGATTTCGACAAGCGCATCCAGATGCAGATCGAACAGGCGACGCGCGAAGGCCGAGCGCCAGGCCGAACGATCGGCGCAGCGCTCGCAGATCGATCGCGAGCGCAGCGAGCGCATCGCCGAGCACGCGAACGAGCAGGCGCAACGCGCGATGCAGCGCGTCAGCCTGTCGATGCCGTGGTGGGGACTCAACCTCGCCAATCTGAATCCCGATCTCGGCGCCTACTTCGGCACCGACCATGGCGTGCTCGTGCTGTCGGCCGACGCCGATTCATCGAAGACGCTCAAGTCGGGTGACGTCCTCATCGCGATCGGCGGCAAGCCGGTGCAGCGGCCCGAAGACGCGCTGCGCCTGCTGCGCGAGCAGTCCGGCAAGGACGTCAAGGTCGAAGTGCTGCGTCAGCGCAAGACGCAGACGCTCAGCATGCGCGCGCCGGAGTTCAAGATGATGTTCATGCCGGCACCGCCTGCAGCGCCGCTTGCACCGCTCGCGCCCGTCGCACCGACATCTCCGACACCTCCTGCACCGGCACCACGAGCGCAAATTGCGCCGCCGGCAGCACCGCCAACGCCACGCGTCGAACCCGCGCCGCCTGCGCCGCCCGCTCCGGCATCGCCGACGAATGACGACCCGGCGCCACGCGCCTCCTCGCGCTCGGGCGGATCGCGCATCGCCTGAGGACTGTCGTCCGGTCAGGTACGACGAGACGGCCTGACCGCCGCGGAGTCGTCCACGGAATACAGATGCAGTCCGGCGCGATGAAAGGCTTCGCGCCGCGCCAGCTGGAACTACTTCGTCAGGATCAGTTTGCCGTTGCGCGTCTGCCGCAGACGGTATTCCTGACCGTCGTGATGGATACGCACTTCCTGCGTCCCGTTGAACAGGCGGCGGCTGTCGAGATCGACGCGCGCGCCGGCGGGTGCAGTCATCGGCGTGTTCGATATGTTCAGCGTGGGCGACATGTCTGTAGCGTGCATGGCGTACTCCGTTCGATGGACGAGTTAAATAGTAATGATTCTCATTTGCATGTCAACCATTGCCTGACGAATCGGTTGTCGGTGGACGGAGTACGGTGACCGCTCCATCGGTCAGTCATGGCGAAAAGTGCGGCACACCTGGAGCCTATTGGTCATGAAGGGTGGTTATCGCACAGCGATTTCGGCACCATTCCTGGGAACGGATCAATGGAGTGAGCGTGGCGAAAAAAATCGCACGAAGCGCACTGCTGCTTCTCGCGGTGCTGGCCGCCGGCATATGGATCGGCCGCCGCAGCAATGAAGTTCCGGCTGCGCGCGCAGCCGACGGCGCGATTGAAATGAAGGCTGCCGTAGCACTGAGCTCGTCATCGGCGCGCGTCGACGGCAGCCGGTCGTCGGCACCGACAGTGCAGAACTCCGCTGCAAAGGCGCCGCTGCCGCCGCCCGGCATGCCACTCAAGCAAACGCTCGCTGAACTGCAGGCGAGAACCGACGCGGGCGATGCCAGTGCCGCATCGCGCCTGTATCGCGATATGCAACGCTGCGCCGAGCGGCGGCAGATCCTCCGCACGATGCCCGATGTGGCGACGCGCATTCTCGATGAGAAACTCGAAAAGCTGTCGCCACAGAGCTAAGAGGGCGCGACCGCATGCTCGGCACCGTTCAAAGCGGGCTCAAGTTCGCGAACGAAAACGCCGCGCTCTGCCAAGGCCTCGACGACAGCAGCTGAAAGCATCGTGCCGACTGTCTTGCGTGCAGCGCAGCTCGGCGACGACGACGCAGCAGACTGCTACGTCGGCTCAGAACTGGGCAACCAGCCTGGACTGCTCGACCACCCGCAATGGGTCACCGATTTCAAGGAGAACGCTGTCGATCTCGCGAACGCGACCGTCACGCACGGCGACTGGACCGCGGTGCGATTGCTCGCGCTCGCGTATGTCGGCACCTTCTACGGCAGCATCCTGACGCAAGCTACCGGCACGAATCCGGCGAACGCCTATCGCTACCTCAGGCTATGGCGAATGGGTGCAGGCGAGAAGGAAAACATCGATTTCATCGACAAGCAGATCGCGCAGGCGGCCGCCCAGATAACACAGGTCGATCGCGACGCAGCGGATCGCTGGGCGCAGAACGCCTATCAGCAGTATTTTTCGAAGAACCCGAAAGTCACGGAAATCGGCATCAACATCTGTCAACGCGACGTGCACTAGGCCGTTGAGCTCTGCAGGGTTTTTGCGCATTCATGTTGTCTATTTATACTTCGAACCATCACCAACGGCCTGGCACGAGACAAAGTGCGCCTGCCGGTACGTCACGGAGCAGTGTGTGTCAAACAAATCGATTCTCATCGTTGCCTTGATCGCTGCCGCAGCCATCGGAGCGGTCGGTTATTACAGCGGTCGCACGATCGCATTGCAGGGCGTCCGTAGTGACGCATCTTCAACAGCCGCAAAAGGCGGTGCGGCACTCTCCGCCGGCAACACGACGACCGCTTCGCCGACGGTAGGCGGCAAGGCCGCAGCAACGGCGGCGCCGACGCTTCGGCAGCTGACCAGCGCCGCGACAAACGGCAGCACGAGCGCGCCGCTGCCCGCGCCGGGCGCGCCGCTCAAGGATACGTTTGCCGACCTCAAGGCACGCGCCGACGCCGGCGACGCGGCCGCCGCATCGCGCCTGTTCCAGGACCTGCAGCGTTGCGCCGAAGCGCAGCGTCTCGGTCAGTTTCTGCCGGCGATGGCCAATCGCATGCTCAGCAACACAACGACGTCGCCCGATGCGGCGCAGCGCAGCGACCGTGCGCTGGGCATGGTCCAGCGCGGACTCGATCTCCAGCAGAGCAGCGCGGCGCTCTGCGCCGACGTGACGCCCGAACAGATGGCCGCGCTCGTGCCCACGACCTTGCAGGCCGCGCAGCTCGGCGATTCGCAGGCAACCGATTGCTACGTCGGCGCCAACCTCAACACGTGGCCCGACGTGCTCAACAACCCGGACTGGATCAGCGACTACAAGACCAACGCGCTGCCGCTCGCGACCGCAGCGCTGCAGCAGGGCGACTGGGCGATGGTCGGCATGATGGCCTCGGCGAACGCCGGCAGCATCCGCAACAACAACATGCTCAACCAGGTGACCGGCACGAACATCCAGCAGGCTTACACCTACGCCAAGCTCATGAGCCTCGGCCAGCCGACGAGCACCGCGCCGTCGCAGCGTTCGACCAATGCGTTGTCGACGCTGTCGAGCCAGCTGTCGGCCGAGCAGATTTCCGCTGCCGACGCGCAGGCGCAGTCGATGTACCAACAGTACTTCAACGCAACGCCGCGGCAGCAGGGGCAGGTACAGAATGCGATGCGGTCCTGTCAGGCGGGGTTTTGATCGGGAATAGGATTTAGATATTCCGTTTCTCGGGAAATGCGCCCGGACTTGCATTTCCTGCTGACCAGCGACTCGCCATTTCGCCGCGAGAACGGCAAAATCGAGTCCGAGTTGCCCGTGGAGTTCACGTATCTTGCGCCGCTACGGATGGATTGCGCTGATCATCGTCGTTGCCGTCATCGCCGGCTATCTCGTCGGTCGCGTTGGCGCGCCCCATTCGACGAGTTCCGACTTGCGGACCACGCGGGCGCACGGCGAAATCGGTTCGACGCCGCAGGACAAATCCGCTGCCACAAGAAGCAGGGCGACACCGAGGCTGGCAATGCCGTCGGCGCCTGCCAAGATTGCCGCGCCACTGCCAGCACTTGGAACACCACTCGCGCAGATTCGCGACGAACTGCAGGCGCGCGCGGACGCGGGCGATGCGGACGCGGCTTCGCGCCTGTATCGCGATACGCAACGCTGCGCCGATGTCCGGCGCATCAATGCGAGATCCGCAATGACGATGCGACTCATGTCCACCGACCGCAACAAACCGAGCTCCGCAGAAGAAATTCAGCGCGAAAGGGCGTTTCTCGACAATCTCGAGAAGGAATTGAACTTTGCTGCTGACAATGCGGCACTGTGCGTCGGACTCAGCGACGAGGACATCAACGATCTTGTGCCGATATCGATGCAGGCTGCACAGATGGGTGATCGCGTCGCAGCGGACTGCTACGTCGGAAACGCATTGTACGGTGCGAAGGGTCTGCTCGATCACCCTGAATGGTTGACAGACTACAAGCAGAACGCCCTGGCGATCGCACAAAATGCGCTCGAAGGCGGTGACTGGAAAATGGTCGACATTCTGCGAAATTCGTACAGCAACAACTTGGGCATATCTCTGTTTTCGCAGGTCACTGGACATGACGACGTGCAGACATATCGTTACCTCAAGCTGCACAGCTTCGGACTTCCCTCTGGGGTAACATCTGACTGGACGACGAAATTGCTGGCCACAGAAGCGGCTGATATCTCAGCCGATGCGAAACGCGATGCCGACGCCTGGGCACAGGACGCGTATCAGCGTTACTTCAACTCACATCCGCAGGATCCGGCTTCCGCGCAACAGGTGAATTGCCGCTCCGAAGGTCTCGGCTACTGAGGATTATCTTTTGCAAACCTTGCTGATTTCCACAATCACCGTCGCCCTCGGCGAAATCGGCGACAAGACCCAGCTGCTCTCGCTGATCCTCGCCGCGAAATATCGCAGGCCGTTGCCGATCTGTCTCGCCATCCTGACGGCGACGCTCGTCAATCACTCGCTCGCGGGCGCGTTCGGCGCCGTCGTCGCGACGTGGCTGTCGCCGCAGACGTTGCGCTGGATCGTCGCCGGCAGTTTCCTCGCCATCGCGCTATGGACGCTGAAGCCCGACAAGGTCGATGAGAGCGATGCCGAGAAAAGCACCGGGCACGGCGTCTTCCTCGCCGCGCTCGTGAGTTTCTTCCTCGCCGAAATGGGCGACAAGACGCAGATCGCGACCGCGGTGCTCGCCGCCGAATATCACCCGCTGTGGCAGGTCGTCAGCGGTACGACGCTGGGCATGCTGATCGCAGACGTTCCGGTCGTGCTTCTCGGCGCACGCTTCGCCAATCGGCTGCCGCTGCGCGCCGCGCGCATTCGGCACGGCCCTGCTGTTCGTCGCGCTCGCGGCCTGGATTCTTCTGCGCTGAAGAAACGGGATAAGAGCCTCGCCTAACCACCGCGAAAGGCGCTTTCAACGCACGCCCCAGCCAGGAAAAGGGACTCTGGCGTCTCTTTTTTCTCCTTTTCGACCCCGTGCCTTGCACATTCCCGGGACCCTGCTCTACGCTCGGTTCGAAGGGGGCGCTGCGCAATCGATCGTCTGAGGCAATCGACGACACGAGCCGAGCCGTATCCAACCACATTAGCGGGACAGAAAATCGATGAGTCTGAAACTTCGTCTGATCGTGATGAATTTCTTGCAGTTCTTCGTCTGGGGATCCTGGCTGCTCACGATCGGCGTGTACTGGTTCCAGAACAAGCACTGGTCCGGTGCGCAGTTCGGCGCGATCTTCTCGACGATGGGCATCGCCTCGCTGTTCATGCCGTCGCTCGCCGGCATCGTCGCCGACAAGTGGATCAATGCCGAAAAGCTCTACGGGATATTCCACCTGCTCGGCGCGGGCATGCTGTTCATGATTCCGACGGTCGGCGATCCGGGCACGCTGTTCTGGGTGATGCTTGTGACGATGATCTTCTACATGCCGACGATCGCGCTCGCGATCGCAGTTGCCTACAACGGCATGAAGGAATCGGGCATGGACCTCGTGCGCGACTATCCGCCGATCCGCGTCTGGGGCACGATCGGCTTCATCGCCGCGACCTGGACGACGAGCCTGCTCGGTCTCGAAGCATCGTCGGGCCAGTTCTATGTCGCTTCCGCATCGTCGCTGCTGCTCGGCCTGTATGCATTCTCGTTGCCGCGCTGTCCGCCGCGTCTCGATCGCGCGCACAGTCAGACGCTTGCCGATTCGCTCGGCCTCACGGCGTTCGCGCTGCTCCGCAACGGCAAGCTCGCGATCTTCTTCATCTTCGCGATGCTGCTCGGCGCGGCGCTGCAGCTGACCAACGCATACGGCGGCACGTTCCTGCACGACTTCGACAAGGTCCCGGCGTACAAGGACCTGTTCGCGGTGCAGCACTCGGGCATCATCATCTCGATCTCGCAGATCTCCGAGACGTTGTTCATCCTCGCGATTCCGTTCTTCCTCAAGCGCTTCGGCATCAAGACCGTGATGCTGATCAGCATGCTCGCGTGGACGCTGCGCTTCGGCATGTTCGCGTTCGGCGACCCGGCGAGCCTGTTCGGCCTGTCGATGATCATCCTGTCCTGCATCGTCTACGGCATGGCGTTCGACTTCTTCAACATCTCCGGCTCGCTGTTCGTCGAAGGCCAGTGCGATCCGAAGATCCGGGCGAGCGCGCAGGGGCTGTTCATGCTGATGACGAACGGCGTCGGCGCGGTGCTCGGCAGCTCGATCAGCGGCGTGTTGATCGACCGCTACTTCACGACGCCCGACGGCAGCAAGGACTGGTTCCACATCTGGCTGACCTTCGCCGCGTATGCGCTCGTCACCGCGATCGCCTTCAGCGTGCTGTTCAAGCACAAGCACGAGCCGGGTGCGGTCGGCATGGCGCAGATCGCCCACTGAGAAAGGGAAAAAGGGCCCAGAGTCATTTTTGAATGCAAGACACACAACACTCTTGCTATACATCTAAAAAAACGACTCTGTCCCCCTTTTCCAACCCCTTTTTCGCATCCGGTATACAATGTACGGATGCGCATCGGCCCCTACCTCATCGAACCGGCCGTCGGCCTCGCGCCGATGGCAGGCGTCACCGACAAACCGTTTCGCCAGCTCTGCAAGAGGCTCGGCGCCGGCCTCGCCGTGTCCGAGATGACGACAAGCGACCCGCGCCTGTGGACGACGCGCAAGTCGCTGTTGCGCATGGATCACGAGGGCGAGCGGATCCTGCCCACAACGGTCCTGCCCACAAGCGGCCGATCAGCGTGCAGATCGCGGGCTACGATCCGGCCATGCTCGCCGATGCCGCGCGCTACAACATCGATCACGGCGCGCAGATCATCGACATCAACATGGGTTGTCCGGCGAAGAAGGTCTGCAACGTCTACGCGGGCTCGGCGCTGCTGCAGGACGAGTCGCTCGTCGCGCGCATCCTGGAAGCGACCGTGAATGCGGTCTCCGCGCCGGTGACGCTGAAAATCCGCACGGGCTGGAACCGCGAGAACCGCAACGGCGTGCGCATCGCGCGCATTGCGCAGGACAGCGGTATCGCCGCGCTGACCGTGCATGGCCGCACGCGTGCGGACCTCTACAACGGCGAGGCCGAATACGAGACGATCGCCGCGATCAAGGACGCGGTGTCGATTCCGGTTTTCGCGAATGGCGACGTCGACACGCCGCAGAAGGCGCGCGCGGTGCTGACGGCGACGAAGGCGGACGGCCTGCTGATCGGACGCGCTGCGCAAGGTCGGCCCTGGATCTTTCGCGAGATCGCGCACTATCTCGCGACCGGCGAGCTGTTGGCGCCGCCCGCACAGGCAGAAGTCAGCGCGATCCTGCTCGAGCACCTCGAAAACCTCTACGCGTTCTACGGTGAACTGCCGGGCGTGCGCATCGCGCGCAAGCATCTGGGCTGGTATGCAAAAGAGCATGCCGGGGATTCGGATCAGGAAGGCCGGTCCGTGGGTGTGGGCGGCGCTGCGGCGAAATCCAGCGCGTTCCGCGCGATCGTCAATCGCGCCGAGACCGCGAGCGAACAGCTGCGCCTGACGCGGGAATTCTTCGCCGATCCGGGCGAGTTCGCGCGCGCTGCCTGATGTTCCCGGCGCGTTCGACGCTCGCCACGCGCTGGCGGTTTTCCCAAGCCGACGCCACACGACTTTTTCTGATCCGACCAGTTCGCGCGTGGGAATGCCGCGACGCTGGTGCCGTCACCTGGTTCCGAACAGCCGATCGCCCGCATCGCCGAGACCCGGGACGATGTAGCCGTGGTCGTTGAGATGGCTGTCGACAGCCGCGGCGTAGATCGGCACGTCCGGATGCGCGGCCTGCAGCGTCTTCACGCCCTCGGGCGCAGCGACAAGGCAGACGAACTTGATCGCGCGCGCACCACGCTGCTTGATGCGATCGAGCGCGGCGACCGCTGAATGTCCTGTCGCCAGCATCGGATCGAGCACGACCGCGAGACGCTCGCCGATGTCGGTCGGCAGCTTGCAGTAGTACTCGACCGCCTGCAGCGTCGCCGGATCGCGATAGAGCCCGAGATGACCCACGCGCGCCGACGGGATCAGATCCAGCATGCCGTCGAGCAGCCCGTTGCCCGCGCGCAGGATCGAAATGAGGCAGAGTTTCTTGCTCGACAGCTTCGGCGATTCGATATGCGCGAGCGGCGTATCGACGGGCACCATCTCGAGCGGCAGATCGCGTGTCACCTCATAGGCAAGCAGCGTGCTGATTTCGCGCAGCAGGCGGCGAAAGGTCGCCGTTGACGTTTCCTGCCGCCGCATCAGCGTAAGTTTGTGCTGCACGAGGGGGTGATCGATCACGTTGACGCTGGACATGGCGGCGGGCTCGGCGGTTCGATGCGCAAATTGTGACACGGCGGTGCCCGCGGCGGCGTCGGACGGGCGTCTTCCCCCGACCCGTCGGCTCTCGCCGCTTCGGCGGTTTTTGCCTCGTCGGCGCTTGCGCAATCGGCGCCAGCGCGGACAATACGCAGACCTTGCCAAGGGTCGAGCGGCAGATCGCACGACGGGCGCTCGAACGCCCCACTCGGCGGCGCGCGCTGGCAAATTCTGATATGGACGTCTAGGCGTCCGTTTTCAGCGAAGCTGAACGAGCGCTCACCGGGTATCGGTCGAGGCTGCAAAACCCCGCGCGGGCGTGTATGATGCGCGGCTGTTTCTTTCCATCCTTCTATACGTATTAAAGGATATATCGACATGAGCAGCACGCTTTTCACCTCCGAATCGGTGTCCGAAGGTCATCCGGACAAAGTCGCCGACCAGATCTCCGACGCCGTCCTCGACGCGATCCTCGCGCAGGACAAGCGCGCACGCGTCGCCTGCGAGACGATGGTCAAGACCGGTGTCGCGATCGTCGCGGGTGAAGTCACGACCTCGGCGTGGATCGACCTCGAGGCGATCACGCGCAAGGTCATCCTCGATATCGGCTACAACAGCTCGGAAGTCGGCTTCGACGGCGCGACCTGCGGCGTGCTCAACCTCATCGGCAAGCAGTCGCCCGACATCAACCAGGGCGTCGACCGCAAGAACCCCGAAGAACAGGGCGCGGGCGACCAGGGCCTGATGTTCGGCTACGCGACCAACGAGACCGACAGCTACATGCCGGCGGCGATCCATCTCTCGCATCGCCTCGTCGAGCAGCAGGCGAAGGTGCGCAAGAAGAAGAACTCGCCGCTGGCGTGGCTGCGCCCGGACGCCAAGAGCCAGGTCACGCTGCGCTACGAGAACAACGAGGCGGTCGCGATCGACGCGGTGGTGTTGTCGACCCAGCACGACCCGTCGATCAAGCAGAAAGACCTGATCGAAGCGGTGCGCGACGCATATCCTGGAGCCGGTGCTGCCGAAGAAGTGGCTGCACAAGGGCACCAAGTTCCACATCAATCCGACCGGCAAGTTCGTGATCGGCGGCCCCGTGGGCGACTGCGGCCTGACCGGGCGCAAGATCATCGTCGACACCTACGGCGGCTGGGCCCGCCACGGCGGCGGCGCGTTCTCGGGCAAGGATCCGTCGAAGGTCGATCGCTCGGCCGCGTATGCCGCGCGCTACGTCGCGAAGAACATCGTCGCCGCGGGTCTTGCCGACCGCTGCGAGATTCAGGTCAGCTACGCGATCGGCGTGGCGCACCCGACCTCGATCTCCGTGACGACGTTCGGCACCGGCAAGATCCCGGACCACCAGATCGAGAAGCTGATCCGCAAGCATTTCGACCTGCGCCCCTACGGCATCATCCAGATGCTCGACCTGATCCACCCGATGTACCAGCAGACCGCGAGCTACGGTCACTTCGGTCGCGCGCCGCACCAGATCAGCTACAAGGACGGCGCGGGCAAGCAGCAAACGGCGACTGCGTTCTCGTGGGAGAAAACGGACAAGGCCGAGGCGCTGCGTGCGGATGCGAAGCTGAAGTAAGTACACGCCCTCGGTGCCTGCGGTTAGCGGAGCATGGGGATCAGTATCAAAGAACGGGCCGCCTTGCGCGGCTCGTTCCATTTTGGTCCATGGACACCTGGACGGCTGCTCCGCTTGCAAGCACTCACGCCCCACGCGCGCATACGCGGCGTGCATAGCGGCACACGGTCACCGCCGATGATTCGCCGAACGCCGAATTGCGTTCTTTATCGCCACACATGCAACGAACTCCGAGATGAGCGAAGAGGAAACCAATCGCCGGCCCATCGCCGCCCGCGACGCGGGCTGGGCACGCCGTCTCGCGGCGGCGCTGGCGCGCTCGGCGATCACGCCGAACCAGATTTCGGTCGCGAGCGTCGTGTTCGCATGTATCGGCGCCGCGTCGCTCGCAGGGTGGTCGACCTGGGCCGGATTGCTGCTCTGCGCGATTTGCACACAACTGCGCCTCGTCTGCAACCTGATCGACGGCATGGTCGCGATGGAAGGCGGCAAGCAGTCGCCGCTCGGGAAGATCTACAACGAGTTTCCCGACCGCATCGCCGATTCGCTGCTGATCGTCGCGCTGGGCTACGCCTGCGGACAGCCGTGGCTCGGCTGGCTGGGCGCGCTGCTGGCCGCGCTGACCGCGTACGTGCGCGTTTTCGGCGGCGCGCTCGGCTTCGCGCAGGATTTCCGCGGGCCGCTCGCGAAGCAGCAGCGCATGGCGGTTCTCACCGGCGCCTGCGTCGCCGGCGCCGCGGAGACGTTCTGGCACGGCGAGCGTTATGCGTTGTTCACCGCAGCCGTCGTCATTGCCGCAGGCTCGCTGCTCACGTGCATCACGCGCACACGCGCGATCGCGAAACAGCTGCGGGACGGCGGCTGACGATGTGGCTGTCGCATATCCTCGCATTCGTCGTGCGCGTGCTCGTCGGCGCGCGCGCGCAATGGATCGGCTGTGTGCCTGCTGATGCGGTGCGCATTTACTACGCGAACCACACGAGCCACATGGACACGATCGCGCTCTGGTGCGCGCTGCCGGCCGGTTTGCGCGCGAAGACGAGAGCCGTCGCCGCCGCGGACTACTGGCACGGCGGATTCCGCGGCTGGCTCGCGAAGCGCGGCTTCAACGCGCTGCTGATCGACCGCTCGCCCGAAAACCGCGACCGCGACCCGCTCGCGCCGCTCGTCGACGCGCTGCAACGCGGCGAGTCGCTGATCATTTTTCCGGAAGGCACGCGCCACGCTGAGGCGTTGCCGGGCGCGTTCAAGACCGGCCTGTTCCATCTCGCCGCGCGCGCGCCTGACGTCGAACTCGTGCCGGTCTATCTCGACAATCTCTATCGCAGCATGCCGAAGGGAACGCTGCTGCCGGTCCCGTTGACCTGCGCCGTGCGCATAGGCACGCCGCTGGCGCGCCCGGCGGACGAGGCGAAGAGCGAGTTCCTCGCGCGCGCGCGCCAGGCGGTGGTGGATCTGGCATGAAGGGCCGTGCGCATGACGGTGGCCTCACATGAGCGCTTCGCCGCGAACGGATCGAGCACGTCTCTCACTGCACACCCATGAATGAACATGCAACATAAATTCTTCTGGCTGATGGGCGGCATCGCCGCGTTGCTCGTGATCGCGTCGCTCGTCGGCTGGCTGCTGCAGCGGCGCGCGCGCGCAGGGGGCGGCAGCGCAACGGTCGAGAATCTCAATGCACGCATCCGCGCCTGGTGGATCATGGTGGCCGTGCTCGCCGCGTGCTTCCTGCTCGGTGGAGTCGCGACGATCGTGCTGTTCGCGATCGCCTCGCTGTTCGCGTTGCGCGAATTCATCACGCTGACGCCGACGCGGCCCGGCGATCATCTGCCGCTGGTCGTGTGCTTCTACGTCCTGCTGCCCGTGCAGTACTGGCTGATCGAGGACGACTGGTACAACCTGTTCGCGATATTCCTGCCGGTCTATGGCTTCCTGCTGCTGCCGGTACTCACCGCCGCCGCAGGCGATACCGAGTTGTTTCTCGAGCGCGTGACCAAGGTTCAATGGGGCTCATGATCACGGTGTACTGCATCAGCTACGCCCCCGCGCTGCTGCTGATCAAGATTCCGGGATACGGCGGGCAGAACCTGCTGCTTCTCGTCTATCTCCTGCTCGTCGTGCAGCTCAGCGACGTGCTGCAATACGTCTTCGGCAAGCTGTTCGGCCGGCACAAGATCGCGCCGCTCGTGAGTCCTTCGAAGACGGTGGAAGGCTTCTTCGGCGGCGGCCTCAGCGCAACCGCAATCGGCGCGGCGATGTGGTGGGTCACCCCGTTCACGCCGATCCAGGCGGCGGGGATGGCCGCGACGATCGTGCTCGCCGGCTTTTTCGGCGGGCTCGCGCTGTCGGCGGTCAAGCGCAGCCTCGGCGCGAAGGACTGGGGCTCGATGATCGAAGGCCACGGCGGCATGCTCGACCGCCTCGACTCGGTGAGCTTCGCGGCGCCGGTGTTCTTCCATCTCACGCGCTACTTCTTCGAGCCCTAGCCGCGATCGCCCTGCGAAGATATCCGCGCCGTCGACCGAACCTCCGTTTGAAAACCTGCAGTCCGTGCGTGGTGAGGTATCAACCACGAACGACATCGGGCACAGACAGTCCACGCTCGGTCGCTTGGCCGAACGGATCCCGGATTTCGAGCCTCCGACACGCCCCC
>CAVYXI010000018.1:0-1306085 GCA_963772435.1 uncultured Gammaproteobacteria bacterium
GACGGTGGCCTCACATGAGCGCTTCGCCGCGAACGGATCGAGCACGTCTCTCACTGCAAATCCATGAATGAGCATGCAACATAAATTCTTCTGGCTCATGGGCGGCATCGCCGCGTTGCTCGTGATCGCGTCGCTCGTCGGCTGGCTGCTGCAGCGGCGCGCGCGCGCAGGGGGCGGCAGCGCGACGGTCGAAAATCTCAATGCGCGCATCCGCGCGTGGTGGGTCATGGTGGCCGTGCTCGCCGCGTGCTTCCTGCTCGGTGGAGTCGCGACGATCGTGCTGTTCGCGATCGCTTCGCTGTTCGCGCTGCGCGAATTCATCACGCTGACGCCGACGCGGCCCGGCGATCATCTGCCGCTCGTCGTGTGCTTCTACGTCCTGCTGCCCGTGCAGTACTGGCTGATCGAGGACGACTGGTACAACCTGTTCGCGATATTCCTGCCGGTCTACGGCTTCCTGCTGCTGCCGGTGCTCACCGCCGCCGCAGGCGATACCGAGCTGTTTCTCGAGCGCGTGACCAAGGTCCAATGGGGCCTCATGATCACGGTGTACTGCATCAGCTACGCGCCTGCGCTGCTGCTGATCAAGATTCCGGGATACGGCGGGCAGAACCTGCTGCTTCTCGTCTATCTCCTGCTCGTCGTGCAGCTCAGCGACGTGCTGCAATACGTCTTCGGCAAGCTGCTCGGCCGGCACAGGATCGCGCCGCTCGTGAGCCCGTCGAAGACCGTGGAAGGCTTCTTCGGCGGCGGTCTCAGCGCAACCGCGATAGGCGCCGCGATGTGGTGGATCACGCCGTTCACGCCGATCCAGGCCGCGGGGATGGCCGCGACGATCGTGCTCGCCGGCTTTTTCGGCGGCCTTGCGCTGTCGGCGGTCAAGCGCAGCCTCGGCGCGAAGGACTGGGGCTCGATGATCGAAGGCCACGGCGGCATGCTCGACCGACTCGACTCGGTCAGCTTCGCGGCGCCCGTGTTCTTCCATCTCACGCGCTACTTCTTCGAACCGTAGCCGCGATCGCCCTGCGAAGATATCCGCGCCGTCGACCGAACCTCCGTTTGAAAACCTGCAGTCCGTGCGTGGTGAGGTATCTAACCACGAACGACATCGGGCACAGACAGTCCACGCTCGGTACGTTGGCCGAACGGATCCGGATTTCAGACTGCGACACGCCCCCACGCTTCACGCGCCGGCCGCGCACGCGTCTGCTGGTATCATTTGCGCGATCCCTCGCGACTTTCGTCATGCCCCTTCTGCAACTCCAACGCGTCGACTACAGCGTCGGCGGCCCGCTCCTGCTCGAAAAGGTCGATCTCGCCATCGATGCGAACGAGCGCGTCTGCGTCGTCGGCCGCAACGGCGAGGGCAAGTCGACGCTGCTGCGCCTGATCGCCGGCGAGATCCGGCCCGACGACGGCGAGGTGCGCGTGCAGGGCGGCGTGCGCGTCGCGCGTCTCGCGCAGGAAGTGCCGCAGGAAACGAGCGGCAGCGTGTTCGATGTCGTCGCCGCGGGCCTGGGCGAAATCGGCGCATTGCTCGCCGACTACCATCACCTGATCGCGGGACATCTGACCACGCCGGGCGACCTCGACGCGCTCGGCGATGTGCAGCACAAGATCGAGGCGCAGCACGGCTGGGATCTCGACCGTCGCGTGACGCAAGTCCTCGAACGGCTCGAACTGCCCGAGGACATCGATTTCGCCGCGCTGTCCGGCGGCATGAAGCGGCGCGTGCTGCTCGCGCAGGCGCTGGTGCGCGCGCCGGACCTGTTGCTGCTCGACGAACCGACCAATCATCTCGACATCGAGGCGATCGCCTGGCTCGAGGAATTCCTGCGCGACTTCGACGGCAGCATCGTCTTCGTCACGCATGACCGCAGCTTCCTGCGCGCGCTGGCGACGCGCATCGTCGAGATCGATCGCGGCCAGGTCACGTCCTGGCCCGGCGACTACGAGAACTATCTGCGCCGCCGCGAGGAGCGCCTGCACGCGCAGGCGCAGGAGAACGCGCTGTTCGACAGCAAGCTGGCCGAAGAAGAAGTCTGGATACGCCAGGGCATCAAGGCGCGGCGCACGCGCAACGAGGGCCGCGTGCGCGCGCTCAAGGAGATGCGCCGGGAGCGCGCGCAGCGACGCGAGCTGGCGGGCAACGCGCGCATGACGCTCGCGACCGGACAGGCGTCGGGCAAGAAGGTCATCGAGGCGAAGCACGTCGACTATTCGTGGCCGGCCCAGAACGGCGAGACGAAACGCATCCTGCGCGACTTCTCGACGACGATCCTGCGCGGCGATCGCGTCGGCATCATCGGACCGAACGGCTCGGGCAAGAGCACGCTGCTGAAGCTTCTGCTCGGCGAAATCGCGCCTCAGCGCGGCGACATCGAACTCGGCACGGGCCTGCAGATCGCCTACTTCGACCAGCACCGCAGCGCGCTGCGCGAGGACTGGAACGCGCTCGACAACGTGGCGCAGGGCAGCGAATACATCGAGCTCGCGGGGCAGCGCAAGCACGTGCTCGGTTACCTGCAGGATTTCCTGTTCTCGCCCGAGCGCGCGCGCGCGCCGATCACGCGCCTGTCGGGCGGCGAACGCAATCGCCTGCTGTTGGCAAAACTCTTTGCGCAGCCATCGAACCTGCTCGTCATGGACGAACCGACCAACGACCTCGACGTCGAGACGCTCGAACTGCTCGAAGAATTGCTCGCAGCTTACGCCGGCACGCTGCTGCTCGTGTCGCACGATCGCGAATTCATCGACAACGTCGTGAGCTCGACGCTCGTGCTCGAAGGCGGCGGCCGTGTCGGTGAATACGTCGGCGGCTACGCCGACTGGTTGCGGCAGCGGCCGAACGCTGCACAGGCAGTCCCTCGTCTTGCCCGCCTGCGCGGCAATGACGAGCAAGGGGACGCCCGGACCACGGCAACGGCTCCCGTCGCGGCAGCGGCAGCGGCGCCCAAGCGCAAGCTCAGCTATAAAGACGCGCGCGAACTCGAGCAACTGCCGGCACGCATCGAGACTCTCGAAACGCAGATCGCCGCGCGCACCGAGGCGATGAACGACCCGGCATTCTTTCGCCAGGATGCTGCCGCGGTCAATGCAGCGAACAAGGCGCTCGCGGAATTGCAGGCGGAACTCGATGCGACCTACGCGCGCTGGCAGGAACTCGACGCCTGATCGTTGCGATCGTGCGGCGCGCACGAGCACCGACAACTGAGCCGTCGCGCCTCCGCCCGCTCTGGATGAGCGTGTCCTCGACGAGCCTGCTCTCGACGAGAGTCCTCAGCCCGTGTTCTGCAGTCCCTGCGCTATGCCGTTGACGGTCGCGACGAGCGCGCCGAACAGGGCGTCCTCCGCGCGATCGCGCGCGCGCCAGCGCGCGAGCAGGTCGACCTGGATCAGGCTCATCGGGTCGATGTACGGATTGCGCAGGCGGATCGACAGCGCGAGGCGCGGGTCCTCGGCGAGCAGGCGGTCGGTGCCCTTGAGCTTCAGGATCCAGTGTTCGGTCCGCGCGTATTCCTCGGCGATGATCGGGAAGAAGCGCGCGTGCGGCTCGCCCGCTAGTTGCGAGAACAGCGCCGCGATCGCGAGATCGGATTTCGCCATCACCATCTCGACGTCGTCGAGCAGCGTGCGGAAAAACGGCCACGACTGGGCCATGTCGCGCATCACGTCCTCGCCGACCTGCGCGGCCGCGCGTTCGAGCGCGCTGCCGACGCTGAACCAGCCAGTGAGGCCCGCGCGGTTCTGCGTCCACGCGAATACCCACGGGATTGCGCGCAGGTTGTCGATGCTGCCCGAGCCGCGCCGCGACGGACGCGAGCCCAGCGTCATGCGCTCGATCACGTCGATCGGCGTCGCGGCGCGGAAGTAGTCCATGAAGCCGTCAGCGCGGATCAGCGCGCGATACGCATCGGCGCCGTGGCTGGCGGCGATGTCGACCGCCGCGCGCCATTGCGCCTCGCGCGGCTCGGGCGGACGCGGACGCAGCGACGCACGCAGCACCGCGCCGACCGTCTGCTCGAACGTGCGCAACGCGAGCGCGCGGATGCCGAACTTGCGATGGATCACCTCGCCCTGCTCGGTTACGCGCAGGCGGCCACCGATGGAGCCGCGCGGCGAAGCGATCACCGCGCGTGTGGTCTTGCCGCCGCCGCGGCTTATCGAGCCACCGCGGCCGTGGAAGAATGCGACCGAAACGCCGGCGTCGTGCGCGACCTTGAGCAGTTCGACTTGCGCATCCTGCAGCGCCCAGCGCGAGGCGACGATGCCGCCGTCCTTGCTCGAGTCCGAATAGCCGAGCATGACGGTCTGGCGATTGTCACGCGCCGCAAGATGCGCGCGATAGACCGGATCGGCTAGCAGCGCGGTCAGCGTCTCAGGTGCATGGCGCAGGTCGTCAACGGTTTCGAACAGCGGCGCGATGTCGAGCGGCACGTGGCCGCCGTCATCGACGAACTGGGCGCGCCGCGCGAGCGCGAGCACCGCGAGCACGTCGGCCGCGCTGCGCGCCATGCTGATGATATAGAGGCCGATCGCTTGCGCGCCGTACGCGTCGCGCGCGTAGGCCAGTTCGTCGAACACGGCGTCGAGCATCACGCCGGTCTTGTCGGCGGGCTCGGGCAGTTCCGCATCGCCACGCGCGTATGCGGCGAGCACGGCGACCTGCGCGGGCACGTCGCTCGTCTCCCATTGCGGATCGTCGAGCGCAACGGTGAGCGCCTGTGCGTGCACGCGGGAGTCCTGGCGGACGTCGAGACGGGCGAGATGGAAACCGAACGTGCGCACACGGCGCGTGAGGCGCTGTACCGCGAACCAGCCCGCGTTGCGGCCGCGGTTCGCGTCGAGGCTGTGCGCAATCAGATCGATGTCCGCGAGCAGCTCTTCGGCGGCGGCGTAGCCGAGCTCCTTCTCGTCCGCGGTCGCGCGCAAGCGCGCGCGCATGAACGCGAGCAGCGTACGGTACGGCATGTCCGCGTAGCGTGGATTGAGCGCGCCGGCGACCGCGGGCAGCTCGACGCGATAGCGTTCGATGCGTTCGAGCAGCGCGGCGTCGACCCGCGCGTGGGCGAGCGACTGGCTCAGCTCGCGCGCGAGTTCGCCGCACTCGGCGTCGTAGCGATCGAGTACGAGCGCGCGCTGCGCGCGCAGCGTCGCCGCGATCGTCTCGGCGTTGACGTTCGGGTTGCCGTCCATGTCGCCGCCGACCCAGGAGCCGAAACGCAGCATCGTGGGTAGCGGCAGGCTCTTGCCGTAGACCGCGCGCACGGCGTCGTCGAACACCTCGTAGAACACCGGCACGACACGGTAGATCGGATCACCGAGATAGAAGCCGACGTGTTCGAACTCGTCCTGCACGCGCGGTCGCGCCAGCGAGCTTTCGGCGGTCTGCCAGCCGGCGGTCAGCGCCATGCGCAGTCGCGCCCATGTCGACCGCGCGTTCGCTCGGGGTGTGCTGGCCGTCGAGGTCGGCGACGAGGCAACGGAAGATCGTCTGTTCCTTCTCGAGCAGCGTGCGCCGCACGGCTTCGGTCGGGTGCGCGGTGAATACGGGCTCTATGTCGAGCTGGCCGAGGTATTCCGCGAGTTCGTCGGCGCCGACGCCTTCCGCCTTGAGCGCCTCGAGCACGTCGCGCAGGCTGTCGGGCTGCGGGGACGCACCCGCGCGCTCGTAGTCGCGACGCCGGCGGATGCGATGCACGCGCTCGGCGATGTTGACGACCTGGAAATAGGCGGCGAACGCGCGCGTCAGCAAGGTCGCAAGCTGCGGATCGAGCTTGTCGAGTTCGTCGGCAAGTGCCTCGGGCTTCGCGCCCGCGTCGCGCAAGCGGATCGCCGCGGTGCGGATCGCCTCGACGCGAGCGAGGAAATCGGTCCCCTGCTGTTCCGCGAGCATGTCGCCGACGATTGCGCCGAGCCGGCGCACGTCGTCGCGCAGCGGCCCGTCGTTCGGCAGAAAATCGATGTCGCGGCGCTTTTCCGAAGCCATGTCTTCGCCTGCACATTCCGGAAATGAGTCAAACCGCTACTCTGCCTTTTTTTGTGCGATGCAACAAGAAGAGCGTGCGCATTGGCCCGGCGATTGGGCGAACCAAACCCCTCTGCGCACGGTCGGTAAGGGAGCCTGCGACACTGCAGACGGCAAACCGCACGGCCGCTCCACCCATGCTATACAGCGCAGCTTCAATCTGACTCAGCAGGGACCGCCGATGAAACCACTATTTCGATTGATGATCGTTTTTCTTGTCCTGGCACAGCGCGTAGCTGCGGGCGCGGACAACCGGGTTTTGGCGGACAGTTACCTGCCCGCCGATTTTTCTGTCTCTGCCTTGAGCGCCATCGGTGATACTGGCGACAGGGCAATCGGTTTCGCCGACACGCTGCCCGTGATCGTTCGCTACAGCAGCGACGGCAGGCTGCTGTTCACGCGCTACCCGCAAACCAACAACGGACCCCAGGCATTCACCCTGGTGTCGATGCCGGACGGCGGCTTCATAAGCGTCGACCTGGAAGCCAACGACCTCGGGTTCGAACAAACCTGTCCGCTGCGGCGCTTCGATGCAAGCGGTCGTTTGCTCTGGAGCAATTACGTCGCCCAAACCTACCTGTGCAAAACGAAAGTGTCGGTTGCGCCGCGCCTTACGTGGACGGCACGGGCGCCATCTGGCTGCTGCCTGCGAGCGCATACGGGAACTATTTATCCATCGTCGACAGCGACGGCACCCTGCGCAACCGGCTTTCCCTAGGCGGCTGGGGTCCGTTGCAACTAGTCGCTGAGCGAGGCAAAACAAGCTGACGAACTGCGGGCGCAATGAATACGCCCGATTCATCGAGCGAGCTCGCGGCTCTGGAAGTCACCCCGCAGGGCAAGTGCTCCTGCAGCACGCCGCGGTCGCGGACAGCGGTAGCCTGCTCACCGACATCTCCATAGGCACGGACGGCAACTTGTATGCGTTCGGCCACATCGGCTCCGACTCGGCCGGTTACAAGCTTTATGGAATGTCCGTGGCACCGGCGGACGGCAGTCTTCGTTGGGCTCACCGAATTGATGTCGACATCCCCGGCACGCCCGCGAAGATGAGTACGTGTCCTGGCGGTAGCACCGCGATTCTTGCCTATGATCCATACGCGCTCAGCATGTTTTTCACGAACGTCGCTCGGGGACGAAGAGTCAGCCGCGGCTCATTCTTGTGAAACGCCGAAGGGGCCGGGAGGCGCCATGCCGGCCGACATGGGCTCGCGACAGCGGGCCTGAAGAAATCATTACCGCCATGGAATACGCGCATGGACATGGCACAACTCACCTGCGCGAAACGCTACGACGCGGGTGGCAACGTCCTGTTTGCAGGATCGGCGCAAGACCTCGGCAGCACCCCGCTGAGCGGATTCGATCTTCGTGTGCTGGGCGACGGATCCAGCCTTGTGGCGACCGCCGGATTCACGCGCTTGGCACGCGATGGCTCTGCACTGCCACCTCCGGATTCAACCACCGCAATCAGCGCTCGACCTGGACAGAATGCGCTGATCGCTGCCGATGGCGCGCTATCTGGTTGTTGCGAATTCCAGCAGCAGGAAGTACGGCGTATCCGCCTACAATCCTGACGGCAGTGCCCGCGGCACGCGTCGGCTGCCAGCAGCTGGAGCAATGGCGGACTGGCCGGCACTTCTCTTGCGCTGCGCGGCAACGATCTCTGCATGACCGGCGTTCTGGATGGCTCGCTGCTCGTACAGTGCTTCACGCAGGACGATGGAACGCGAAAAGACGCAATTGTCCTCGCCTCGGGCATTTCTTCGAGCAACCCCGTGATCTCGAGCGCTACGGCGGATGGTCGTCTCGTTGTGATATATCGCGCTGCCGACACGAGCTCCACCACGCGGTCGAGGCGCGACGGAACTCGGCACGACGTAACGCCGCTCGAGAGTGGCGAGGGCTTCGGCGTGACCACTTTCAACGCGAACGGAGACGCGGCGATGGTCGTCACCGACACCGGGTTTCTCTCTCAAACTCAACGTGGACGGTACGCGAGGATATGGTGCGAGCCTGGACGTGCTGCTCACCTCCGCGACTCTCGCTCCGGACGGCAGCGCAATCCTCGTGAACACCAGCATTGGCGGTTCACCCTTGTCGTATTACACGGGTCGACACCAAAGGGCAGCGAATTTGGCAAACGACGACGTCGGGCTACACTGCCGTACGCTCATTGCGCTTTAGCGATACTGACGTATTCCTGGCTCTTTTGCAGCCGGGTGCACTGTCGGAAGAGCTCGATGGAGAAGCTGAACTCGGCGACGCGCTGATCTACTCTTCGACATATGTCCGCCATCCGCATCACGACGTGCCGCATCTGCTGGCGTGAAGCTGTGCACTGTTCATGCTGGCCTACGGGTTGGCCACGGTGATTTTCGGCGGCGTGACGATCGGTGGATTCGCCAGCATCGACTACGCGCACCCGTGGTGGCAATCCAGACGCGTTCGGGCGCTGCAGCGAACCTACGCCCTGGCGGGCCTGGACCTGGGACCGCCTTGGTGGTTCTGTGGATCGCCATCTTCGTGCTGGAAGTGAAGGCAGCAACACGATCTTCATGCCGTGGTTCACGTTTGACGCGAGCGGCACGACCGACCCTTCCGGTCCTCGCATGGTTCACCTTGCAGGGACAAGCGCAGCCCGCGGCGACCAGCGCGAATCTCGATATTTTCAGCACCACGCCAGGCGCGTTCAACGCCGGAACGACGACCGCGACATCCGTGGGCAAAGCCGTGCTGACCTTCAACGACTGTTCGCACGCGACGTTGAGCTACCAATTCACGGGCGGGACGAACAACGGCATCTCGGGCAGTATCTCTCTCTCCGACTGTCACGCTGCAGCCGTGCCCTGCATCTCGCCGACGGCAGCGTGCAATCGGTATCCCCGCCTTCGCCCGCGCTAGGATTCGATGTCCACCAGAGCGGCTCCTGGTACGACCCTTCGACCTCCGGACAGGGGTTGTCATGAGCATCACGCCCCCTGCAACGGGAACGAACGGCCTGGTTTTCGGCGCATGGTTCACATACGACCCCGCAGACGCCGGCAATGACGACGCTCACCATCATTGGTTCACGTTGCAGGGGGACTTGTCGTCGGCGAAAGACGGCAAGGTGATCCTGCCGATATTCCAGACGCTCGGCACCGGGATCGATGGCAACCCCGTACGCAACATCAATGCCATCGGACACGCCACGCTGACCATGACCGGCTGCGGAAGGGCGACACTCGAATATCAGTTCGATTCCGAGCTGGCGCATACATTCAACGGCCTGCACGGCGTCCTCAACCTGACGCAGTTCAGTGGCTGCACGTCGCCATAGTCCGTCGCTGCATCCGGAGGCATTCTCCGCCTCCGGTGACGTGCGGCCCACCCACCGTTGTTCGAGAAACCGATGCGGCGCTTTGTGTCCGCGAGCCGTCCCGCTGGCCCCGGGTCGGCGTGATGCAAGGCAGATATATCCTTTCATCGCGAATAAGCGATATAATAGACGACCCCTCTCCTGCCGAGGGGCGCTGCAAGTCCGCCCAGAGCGGAATCAGGCTCGGCAGGCTTTCGGGTTCCATTCCGAAACCGCGCCCAGTGAATAACTGGAGAAACAAGCCAATGAACGCCGTCGCCAAACCCGCTGCAAACAACGATTTCAAGGTCGCCGACCTGTCGCTCGCCGACTGGGGCCGCAAGGAAATCGACATCGCCGAGCACGAGATGCCCGGCCTGATGTCGATCCGCAAGAAGTACGGCACGAAGAAGCCGCTCAAGGGCGTGCGCGTCACGGGCTCGCTGCACATGACGATCCAGACCGCCGTCCTCATCGAGACGCTCAAGGACACTCGGCGCCGACGTGCGCTGGGCCTCGTGCAACATCTTCTCGACGCAGGACCACGCCGCCGCCGCCATCGCCAAGACCGGCATGCCCGTGTTCGCGTGGAAGGGCGAGACGCTCGAGGAATACTGGGACTGCACGCTCGAGCGGTGACGTTCCCGGGCAAGGCGGCAAGGGCCCGCAGCTCGTCGTCGACGACGGCGGCGACGTCACGCTGCTCATCCACAAGGGCTACGAGCTCGAGCAGGGCGGCAAGTGGGTCGACTCGGCGTCGGACTCGCACGAGGAACAGGTGATCAAGAACCTCCTCAAGCGCGTCGCGCAAGGAGCGCCCGGGCTTCTGGACCACCGATCGTCAAGGACTGGAAGGGCGTCTCCGAGGAGACGACGACCGGCGTGCACCGCCTCTACCAGATGGCGAAGAAGGGCAAGCTGCTGGTCCCGGCGATCAACGTCAACGACTCGGTCACGAAGTCGAAGTTCGACAACCTCTACGGCTGCCGCGAGTCGCTCGCCGACGGCCTGAAGCGCGCGACCGACGTCATGCTCGCGGGCAAGGTCGCCGTCGTCTGCGGTTACGGCGACGTCGGCAAGGGCTGCGCGCATTCGCTGCGCGCGCTCGGCGCGCGCGTGGTCGTCACCGAGATCGATCCGATCAACGCGCTGCAGGCGGCGATGGAAGGCTTCGAGGTCAACACGATCGAGCGACGCTCGGCCAGGGCGACATCTACGTCACGACGACCGGCAACAAGGACGTGCATCACGCTCGAGCACATGAAGGCGATGAAGGACCAGGCCATCGTCTGCAACATCGGCCACTTCGACAACGAGATCCAGGTCGACGCGCTCAAGACGATCGCCGGCGTCAAGCAAGATCAACATCAAGCCGCAGGTCGACAAGTATACTTTCGCCAACGGCAACGCGATCTTCCTGCTCGCCGACGGCCGCCTCGTGAACCTCGGTTGCGCGACGGGCCACCCGAGCTTCGTCATGTCGAACTCGTTCTCGAACCAGACCCTCGCGCAGATCGACCTGTGGGCGAACAAGGACAAGTACGAGAAGACGGTCTACCTCCTGCCGAAGAAGCTCGACGAGGAAGTCGCGCGCCTGCACCTCGAGAAGATCGGCGTCGAAGCTGACCACGCTGACCAAGGCGCAGGCCGAGTACCTCGGCGTCGACGTCGACGGCCCGTACAAGCCCGAGCACTACCGCTACTGATTGCCGAAGGTTTTTGCCCGTCATCCCCGCGAAGGCGGGGATCCAGCGCCTTTCGTCCGTTGTCGAAAAGCGAAACACTGGATTCCCGCTTGAGCAGCTCCGCTGTTGGAGAGCGCCTCGCGCGGAATGACGATGTATTTGGCATCACGCGGAGCGAACATTGATCCCGATCTCCTTCGAATTCTTCCCGCCCAAGACCGACGAGCAGAAGAGCCACGCTCGAAGCGGCGCTGCCGAAGCTGAAGGCGCTGGGGCCCGAATACGTCAGCGTGACGTTCGGCGCCGGCGGCTCGACGTTGAGCTACACGCCCGAGACGGTGCGTCATCTGCGCGAGGAGCACGCCCTCGATGCGGCGCCGCATCTGTCGTGCATGGGCGGCACGCGCGCGGAAATCCTTTCGCTGCTCGACAGCTACAAGGCGATGGGTTGCAAGCGCATCGTCGCGCTGCGCGGCGACCTGCCGTCGGGCATGGCGAGCTATGGTGACTTCCGCTACGCGAGCGAACTCGTCGCGTTCATCCGCGCGGAACGCGACGGCTATTTCCATATCGAGGTCGCCTGCTATCCCGAAATGCATCCGCAGGCCGGCGACGCGCATTCCGATCTCAAGAATTTCATTTCCAAGGTGAACGCAGGCGCGGACGGCGCGATCACGCAGTATTTCTACAATCCCGATGCGTATTTCCGCTTCGTCGACGACGCGCGCAAGCATGGCGTCGAAGTGCCGATCGTCCCCGGCATCATGCCGATCACGCAGTATTCGCAGCTGCGCCGTTTCTCCGACATGTGCGGCGCCGAGATTCCGCGCTGGATCGCGAAGCGTCTCGAGTCGTTCCGCGACGATGCCGATGCGATCCGCGAATTCGGCGCCGACGTCGTCGGCGACCTGTGCCGCAGGCTGATCGATGGCGGCGCGCCCTCGATCCACTTCTACACGCTCAATCGTGCGAAGGCGACGCTGGCGGTCTGCGAGCGGCTCGGCCTGGGCAAAGGCTAGTCGGCACGCAACCGGCGGAAGAGATCCGTCGCCCAGTCATTCACCCGCGCATCGATCACGAGGTGCACGCGGTCGCGCTCGCCGCGATTCTTGACGGTATGCGGGAGGTCGAAATTCAGGTACCAGCATTCGCCTTCCGCGAGGACGAGCGTCTCGCCGCCGAGCACGAACTCGACATTGGCATCTGTATACACCGGCACGTGAAAGCGAACGCCGCCGTCCTCGAAACGCAGTCCGAAGTCGCGATGCTCGCGGATGATCGCGCCCGGCGCGACCTTGAGAAACCGCACCGATTCGATCGGACATTCGAACTGCTCGAGAAAGCGCGGCACATAGCGGCACAGGCGCATCGCGTCGGTGTCCGCATAGTCGTCGCGCGTCGGGTCAGCGTAGAGCGGTGAACGTCCGTGCGGCTGCGCGCGCAGCGCGATACCGCTCCAGTCGCCGCTGTAATATTCGCGGTTGAAATGAGGATGCCATCCGACGGGCGCCACCGCGGCAAGGTCGGCGCGCAGCAACGCAAGATCGCAGGCGAGCGGCACACGCAGATGCCGCAACGTGCAACGAAGTTCTTCGAGAGCCCTGAAGTGCGGCTCGATCCAGCGGCCGACGCACTGGTACATCTCCATGTCGGCGGCGGCCCGCTTCGCCTTGCGGTCGTCGGTGAAAGTTTCATAGGGGCGCTTGGCGTGGCGCGCCAGCCTCGCGCCGAGTAGCGACCGGTCAAACGCGCCCGGATCGAGCGCGAACAGTTTGGGCAGGCGCGTCGTCAATGCGTCTGGCAATTCGCTGTAGTTGATCAGATTCGCCGCCTTGGCGTTCGGCACGATTGCCGCGCAAATGCCGCCGAGGACTCGCGCGGCATGATCCTGCGGCGTTGCTGCGTCTGGAAGCGGCGGCAGGCCGCCGAGCCATTCCTCGGGCAGCATCCCGGGCACGGTGTGTCTGCCGGGTTCACGCCGATGCGATGCCATTACCTCGATCGGGTCGCGATAGACGAACAGCCACGGTACCGCCGGCAGCGTCGCTCGAATCGCCCCGAACGCAAGCGCATGCCACGCATCGAGTTTGATGATGACCTGACGATCGCTTCCGGCAGGCTGTGCCAATGCGGCGATGGCGCCGCGCAACAGATGTCCGTCCGGATCGAGCCCGGCATGGCAAAACCTGATAGCCGTGTCGAGCAACGCAGGCTCGCTCAATGCGCGGACACCCGTCCATGCCTTGAGCGCCTGCGCAATGAGGGTCGAGCCGCAGCGCGACATGTGAAAAATAAGCCCGGCAAGCGGCAATGCTTCCGCCTCGAGCGCGGCGACGAACGTTGCGGATAACGGTGTGCGTATTGCAAACCAGCGATTCAGCGGTAGCGCGCGCAGCGATGCGACTGTCAACTCGTGAAACGGGTCACCTGCGCGCTCGGCGCCGCAACCCCAAACGAGCTCCATACCCGCAGGCCCGCGTTCGAGTGCGAACGGTTGCCAGCCTCGCCGTTTGTCGAGTTCCCACTCCTCGAGTCGGCAACCGAAGTGCTGCGCGGCAGCGGCCTGCATGACAGCCTGGACATGGCCGGAGAATTCGATACCGCGCTGCATCGCCAGCTCGACCAGGGCAGCGAAGAACTCATCCGCAGGGTTGATCGACGCAAGTTCGGATGCGACGTCCGGCTCTGCGGCGATGATCGCTGCGCAGCGTGCGAATGCGTGGGCGTCAGCATCTGGCGACGCCGCCGTCGCCTTCGCCGACTTGGAGTTTGCACTCGTTCCTGACATCATCGTCGCTCAGTATTTCTCGCAAAGAAATTCAATCGACATGCTTGAACGACTCGTCGCAGCTGACTTCGAAGCATTACCGGGCCGCGCGCTCGGCGTTGTGTTCGGGGAACGCGCGGCAAACCTCGAGATCAAGGAAATCAAACCGCTGCCGGCTCAGCTGACGCGCAAGGCTCCGCCGTTTGCGCTGATCCTGCGCGACACCGGCACGCACACGTCCATGCCGCAAGGCACCTACGTCTATCATCATCCCGTTCACGGCGATCTGCCTCTATTCACGGTGCCGATAGGCCCCGATGGCGAGGGCACGTGCTACGAGATTACCTTCAACTGAGATCATGCCGGCCGCGTCCAGCGCAGCAGGTCATAGACTCCGCGATTTTCGACCATGCAGAAGCCGAGGCGCTCGTATAGCCGGCGCGCCGGATTGAACGATTCCACATGGAGTTCCACTGCGCTGGCGTGTTCACTGGCTTCTGCGAGCAGCTCTGCGATCAGCGCGCTGCCGATGCCGCGGCCGCGCCGCCCCGCGATCAGCGCGATGTCGATGACATTCCATGTATTCGTCGTGCGCTCCAGATAGAGGCGCCCGATCGGTTCACTCGCGGAGAGAATCAGGAGGAATTCGGCGCGCGCATATTCGGTCTGGTAATGGCGATGCTGGAAATCGAACTGCTGGTCGAGAAACTGCTGCTTCGCCTCGGGCGGCCATGGAAGCGGCGCCAGTTCGTCCTCGCGCGTGCTCGCGTAGAGCGCGCGCATGAAAGGCATATCGTCCGCCCGCATCGGACGGAACGCGACGTCAGGCAGCGCATCCAGGCTGCCGCGAACGAAGGCGCTCCTGGCGAGAGGCGAGGGATCGCCGTGACCTGAATCGACACTCAAGCCGCGGCTTTCTCCACATGGCGCTCGACCGCGAGCAGCAAATACTGCAGACGGTCTTGCACCGCCTGCAAACGCAGATTGAGCGGATAGGCGGCGTCTGGGGCGACCAGGGTCGATCCCGTCCAACGCGTATTGGACGCTTCATCCAGCATCAAGACATAAATGCCCGGATGGGCTGGCACGCCCACGGTTGCGAGACGGTCGTCGGCGAGCGTCACCGTCAGCTGCAACGGATTACCCTCCGCCGCCTGCCAACGGATCACGGAGCGCGCCGCGTGCGACGTTCTGGCGCCCTCCTGCCAACTCCGCCAGAAGCGATGCTGGGCGACGCCGTAGTCCGCGTCGATGCGTACCATTGCATCAAGTTCTGCACCCAGAACGCGCAGACGGTACTCACCTGCCCGACCGGTCAATTGCGAGGCATCGATGAGCCCGCCGTGCACCTCGGCGTCGCATCGGGTAGCGGACTTCGCGCACGCCTCCGTCCACCCGGCGCGCACCGCAGAGAAATCCTCGATCGCAGCACCGCCCTGCCAATAGCCGAGCGCGGCACGCGCAGCCGGATGCAACGTGGCAGCCGCGAGTTTGCGACCGAACGGCAGCGCTGCGAGCGCACTGGCGACGGCACCGAGTTTCAGGAGTTCGCGGCGTTTGCTCAGCATGGCGGCACCAAGATGATTGAGTATGTTCGAGTGAGAATCGGAAATCTGCGGTTAGCGAATCAGTTCCGTGCAGGAAAGACGCCCTGCATCGCGATGATGAAGGTCAGGCAGAGGTACGGCGGCATGTTGTTGTGCGGAAAGTCGCTGCCTGCGGCAGGAGCGCTGAGTGGTGACATTTGCACAAGCTGTCCCGTGGCCCTCGGCGTATAGGGTAGCGCTCCCACCGCCCGGCCGAAGTTGTTGCTCGCAGGGCCCTGACGATTACCCGGCGTTGCGACGCCGCGCACCTGATGCGTATGCTGCGGCATTTCGGACTGCAGGAGGGTGACGTTCTGTTCGCCTCCCGTTTCGCCGAGGAAACGATCGGTCAGACCCGGACCTTGGCCCTGACCGATCGGCGCGGAACCCTGCAGATTCGGCAGCGCGAAGGTGGATTTGCCGTCGCCGCCGTAAAATGTGCCGAGCAGCGAAAACAGCGCTGTATTTTGCGAAATCGCCATGAGCTGGCCGTCGCACATCGCCCAGCCTGTGGGTGCGAAGTTCCCGGCGAAGATGCGGATTTCTGCTACAAATGGACTGGACATGAGGACTGTCTCTCAATTCTGCGATGGGAAAATCCCAAACAGGGAGATGATGAAACTGACCGTGAGGAACGGAAGCATGTTGTCGTGCGGCTGGCTGCTGCCGGCGACCGACAGCATGGTCCCATCCATGTTCACGGTCGCATTACCCGAATAGTAAGGGCTGAATGTCGCCGCGGCTGCCGGGATCGCATTCGCAGGACTATCGGCATCGCCGGTCGCATCGATCGCTACCAAGGTGTGCGTGTGTGTGGGAATCTGATTGGCGGTCAGCGTGACGCTTTCGGTTCCGCTCAGTTGGCCGATGACGAAAGGCTGACCCAGAAGCGTGCCCTGGTGCACAGGAACCCGGCCTCGCAGATCGGGCAGGCCAAAAGTCGACTGGCCGTCGCCCCCGTACGTGGTGCCGATCAGGGTGAACAGCGTTTCGTTCTCGGAAATCGGCATCAGTTGTCCGGCACAGAACGCCCAGCCCGCAGGCGCGAAACTGCCACCGAACATACGAATTTCACCAACGAAGGGCTGACCCATGGCAGATTACTCAGTTTTGGGAAGGGAAGATGCCGTTGAGCGCGATCACGAAATTCACGACGAGATACGGTGACAGGTTGTTGTGCGGCTGGCTGCCGCCAACACTCAACACGGAGCCGGCATTCATCGTTCCATTCGCGCTCTGATCGCTGAAGCGCTGGTCCGGTGTGACCGCGAGCAGATTGTTCGTCGGTAACACCGATGTGCCCAGCGCGCTGCTTGCCGTCGGAAAATGGGTATGCGCGGGCATTTCACTCATGATGAGCGTATGGCTGGCCTCACCGCCCACCTGCCCCTGGGTGAAGCCCTGTCCCAGGTGAATCGGCGTGCGGCCCTGCAGGTTTGGCAACGCGAAAGTGGTCTGCCCGTTTCCGCCATACATCGTGCCGAGGATCGAAAACAACGCCTGGTTCTGATTGATCGGCAGCAGCGCGCCGTTGCAGAACGCCCAGCCTTTCGGCGCGTAGTTCCAGCTGATCATCTTTATTTCGCCCAAGAATGGCGTGCTCATGACACTACCTCGGAAGTTTCGCTAGGCTCATATTGATCAAGCACGAGTCGATGCCTCATGGTGGGAAAACACCGCAGCTCGCCACCGTGACGATGTTGACCGTGCCGTTGGTTACCGCCGTATTGGTGTTGACCGTATTCGTCGCGTTGATTTCCGTCACCGCGTTTGGGTTGGTGCCGCCAAGATTGAATGCCGACAACCCCGCCGACAGCTGGTCAAGCTGGTAGGCAAACTGACCCGCGCCCTGTGCCCAGGCTGCCTGCGGATCATAGGCCGTGTTACCCGACACGATCGCGCATACGTTCTGTGCACCACCCGCGAAGTTTGCGTTGTCCGCCGCTATGTAGACAGACGACAGCGGGCATGGTGCGGCCGCCCCGCAGCCGATGTCCGTATTCGTTCCGGTCGGGTCCACCACCGTGTTACCTGTCAACTTGACGTTTAGTCCGCCCAATCCGCCAGGGCCACCGACGCCGCGGATTTCGAATCCGAAAGCGTTCGGTACTTCGCGGAGCGTGTTCCCACTGATGGTCAGTACGCCGTGCGCGCCGCCTTCGATGTCTGCGCGCACGCCGTCACCTATGGCGGAGCCCGAGTCTTTGGTGTTTTGCGTGCCGATCGTATTGTTCTCGATCTGCCCGGTGATCGTGCCGCCTGTCGAGTGCACACCGTTGCTCTCGACATTGATCGCATGAGAGAAAGTGTTGTTGGCAGCATTGTTGGAGAACGTATTGTTCTGCACCGCGAACGTGATATTGCCGTTCGTTGCAGCCGTCGTCACTGCCTGCTCGATGCTGACACCGATATTGTTGTTGTTGAAAGCATTGGACTGACCCGCGCCGCCAATCGCGAGGCCGGCAATCGTGCCTGCTCCACTCGTCTGCACGTGTACGCCGTAACCGGTGACGTGACCGCTGAACGCACTGCCATAGAGGGTGCTGGCGGCAAGAGTGCCGTTGCTCTGCAGCAGGTGCACGCCATCGTTCTTCGATCCGGAAACTGTGCTGCTGGTGAGATTCACGCTGCCGACATTGGTCAGCGTTACGCCATTGTCCGTCGCTGCGATGCCGGAGTTCGTGATGTTCATGAGGTTCGCCGACAGGACGGTGCCTGCAAGGCTCGCATCGATTCCACTGGCATGCGCAGAGGTGATGTTCATCTGGCGCAGACTGACTCCCGCCGCATTGCTCAGCAGGATGCCGGCGCCGGCCGTGTTTGCAATTGTGCCGCCGGATCCGTTGGCGACTGGCGTGCCATCCCCGTTCACGGTGAAGCTGCCGCCGGTGCCGCTCAGGGAAATGCCGTTCGGCGGTGTGGTGCCGTTCACCGAAACCGACCGGAAACTGAGCGTACCCGTCAGATTGGAGAGACTCACTGCGGTGCTCCCCGAGGTCGAAACGCCGACATTGTTGGTGACCGTTACCCCTGTCGGCGCGCCGGTATTCGTGAGCCCCTGCACTCCGACCGTATTGATGTCCAGCGAGCTGACCGTCGTCCCCGATCCGGCCAACGTCACCGTGCCGTTCAATACCGGTTTGCTGGTCGCGGCGGTGTTCTGGATCGCAATCGACAGGCTGGGAATCGTGGCGCCATTCGTCGGCAGCGTGGTGCCCTGCCCCCACAGCGTCGCAAACGCCTTCAGCGTAATCGCGCCGGGTGTTGCAGTCGGGGCGCCGCCGCTCTCGACGAAAATGACGTCGCCCGTGATCGGGTTGACACCGGCCAGGTGCGCCGTGCTCGCGCTCGCGAGCGTGTTGAATGGGCTCGACGAGACGCCGCTGCCATTGACGCCAGCGGCACCGTTGACGTACCACACGCGGCCGCCCGAGAAGGTCATCGTGACGGTCGTCGGCGCACTGGACACGCCATTGCCGTCGATGATGGCGTAAGTGAACGTATCGCTCGCCGCCGTATCGCCGGGCTTGGGCGTGAAATTGAAGCTGCCGTCGGCCTGGATCGTCACGCTGCCGCCGTTCGCGGTGCCAACCGCCACGCCAGCCGGCGAGACCGTCAACGGGCCCGGGCCCTGGTCATTCGCGACGAGCTTGTTGAAGCCAAAACTGAGACCGCCGTCGACGTACGGAGTGACGGGAGCGGAGGTCGTACCCGTAATCACGAATTGCGTATTACCTACGACTTTGTTGTAGGTCTCCGGATTCGCGACCGGCGCGACCGTAAACGCCGTCGCGCCCGTGAACGTCTTGCCCGCGCTGCAGCCATAGACGTCGGTCGCGAGAATCGTGACGGTGCTGTTCGCCACGGTATTGGTTGGCGTACCCGAAACGACGCCTGTTCCCGGGTTGATCGAGAGGCCAGCGACGATTCCGGATGGAATCGTCCACGAGATCGTGGAGCCGTTGCCGCCGGTGACGGTGAACGCCTGCGGGCCGTACGCCTGTCCAAACAAGCCGTTCGGCAGCGATCCGCTGACGACCATCGCCGGGCACTGGATCGTCAGTGCGAGCGTCTGCGTCGCGTCCGGCAAGATGCCGTTGCTCGCGGTGAACGTGATGCCATTCGTCGTGCCGACCTGCGTCGCATTGAGCGCACCGGCAGCGGCGGTCAGCGAAGCGCTGTTCGCACCGCCCACGTAGTTGAACACGGTACCCAAGGGCAGCGGGGCGCCGCCGAGCGTGATGTTGTTGACCGCTGGCACGCCGGTCGTGCTGATCGCATACGAGTTTGGCAGGCCGATCGTGAAGGTGGCACTTGCGGCAGCGCCGCCACTAATCGCGGGCGGGGTTGCTGTCGTGAATGTCGATGTGAAATTCGACGCCATCTGCTGGCCCGCATCGACATCGGTCACCTGCGTCGCGACAACGGTCACGGTGCAGGTCGTCGTCGCTGGCAGATTTGCGGCTCGGCTGCAGCACGAAGGTCGTCGCCGGCGATGCGGGTGTCACGGTGAATCCCACCGGGGTGCCAACCGGGCATTCGAGCTTGAACGCCGAACCGGTGACGTTGACGGACTCGCTGAACGTGATCGTCACCGTCGAAGTGAGCGGCAGCGCCGTCGCACCGTTCGCGGGCGCAACGGTCAGTACGCTCGGCAACGTGTTGACCGTGAAGCTGATCGCGACGTCGGCGCGCCATCGGCGTCTGCACCGCCGTCGTGTCCTTTATCTGCGCGGCGACAGCGGTCGCCACGCAGCTCGCGCCGGCCGGCAACGGTGCGCCTGGCGTCAGCGTGAACGTGGCGCTACCGGCGCCGCTCGAAGGCAGCGCGGGGACAGACGTGAACGCAACCGCACTCGCATTGCACGACAGCGTGAAGCCGGTCGCCGACGCATTCACGGCCTTGTCGAAGTTGAACACGATCGTCGTGCTCGGCAACACGCTGGTGGCGCTGTTGACCGGCGTCGTGCTGACGACCTGCGGCGGTGCGTCGACCGTGATCGCGACGGATGCATTCGCCTGCTGCACGGTTCCCTGCGTCGCCCCGCCGAGCGAGTAACCCTGGTCGTTGATGTTCAGAGCCACGCTCGCACCGGTACCGCTGAACGCCGACGTCGGGCGCAAACGTTGCGCCATTCAGTGCGGTGTTGAGATTGCTGAGCGGACCCGTCAGCGTCACCGTTGTGGTGCCGAGGCCGTTCACCGTCAGGCCCGCGGTAGAGCCCAGCGCGCTGATCGTGCCGTGCGTAGCCGTCAGCGTGACGACCTCCGGATTCGCGCCGCCATCGACGTCGGCTACGTTGATCGCGTTGACTCCCGTGAACACGAATGTGCCGGGATTGGCGGACACGAGCGCCGTCGCGGGTGCCGTGACCGTCGGCGCTGTGTTGACCGACGTCATCGTGACAGTGACGTTCGCGAGCGGCGCGTTGTCGACGATCTGGTCGTTGATCGCGACCGTGATGCCGCGCGCCATCGTGTCGGGATTCTGCGAACTGTCGTTGTACTTCAACGTGCGCAGCAGCGTCTGGTAATCGGCCAGCGGCGCGATGCGGGTGATGCTCAGCACACCGGTCGTTCCATCGTAGACCACATCCGCGAATTGAATGGCGCCGCTGCATCCGGGAAGCACATCGGAACAGGTGACGCTAAGCGTCTCCGCACCGGTGTCGAGAAGGTTGGTCAGCGTGACCGTGGCACTCGCGAGGTTTGCGCTGTCGCTGTCGACGACACTCAGATTCAACGTGTCGACCACGCCGACCGGGCCGCCGCCCTCGGTGAAGTTCGCACTGAAGTCGATGCCCGCTGCCGCGCCGTTCAAATCGACTATCGGCGCAACGTTCGTCACCGTTATAGTCACCGACCCGGGACTGTTGTTCGGCGGCAGCGGCGAGTTGGCCGTGTAGTTGAAGGTGTCGGTCCCGGCGAAATTCGCCGCGGGTGTATAGGTGAAGCTGCCGTCCGTATTCATCGTCACGCTGCCGTGCGCGGTGGCAACCGTACAGTTAGGCGCACAAGAACTCATGCCCGTTACCTGACTGACCGTGAGACTCGATCCGGTGTCGTTCGCCAGCACGCCGGTCAGCGCTGTCGTCGTCAGTATGCTGTCGTGCACTATCGTGTAACTGTCCGGTGAGGCATTCGAACTCTGCACGACGGTCAGCGAGAACGTCTGCGAGGCATTCGGCAGCGTCCCGTTGGCTGCAGCGAAAGTCAGAGCGTAGGGGCTCGCCGTGTAAGTGCCTGCAGCGGGATTGCCCGCAAGGCTGGCGGTGCCATCGCCGTTGTCGGTGAAGACGACGCCACTCGGCAGCGTGCCACCGGCCGTCAGCGCCGCATTCGGGAACCCGGTCGTCGCCACGGTGAATACGTTCGCCTGACCGACGACGAACGTTATCGCATTGGGGGTGATGAATTGTGGCGCCTGATCGACCGTCAGCGTGAAGGTCTGCACCGGGCCGGATCCGACCAGATTGGTCGGTGTGAAGGTGATCGCGTAGGTCCCACCCGTTGCCGCCGCGGGCGTGCCGGACAGGGTACCCGTGCCGTTGCCGTTATCGACGAAATTCACACCGCTTGGCAGCGCAACGCCGCCACGCGCGATCGAAGGTGCCGGCGTGCCGCTGGTCGTCACCGTAAATGTGCCAGCAATACCGACGGTAAATGTCGCATTGTTGGCGCTGGTAATCTTCGGCGCCTCGTTGACCGTGAACGTGAAGTTCTGTGCGGTGCCGGTACCCGCCGTGTTGCTAGGTGTGAACGTGATCGCATAGGTGCCGCCGGCCCCGGCCGCGGGCGTTCCGGCGAGCGTGCCCGTGCCGTTGCCGTTGTCGACGAACGTCACGCCGCCCGGCAGACCGGCGCCACCTCGCGCGATCGACGGTGCGGGGTTGCCACTGGTGGTGACCGTAAATGTGCCGGCCGTGCCAACCGTGAACGTCGCATTGGCGGCGCTCGTGATTGCAGGTCCCTGGTTGACCGTCAGCGTGAAACTCTGGACCGGCCCGGTACCCGCGATGTTGTTCGGGGTGAACGTGATCGTGTAGGCGCCGCCCGTGGCGACCGCCGGCGTACCAGCGAGCGTGCCCGTGCCGTTGCCGTTGTCGACGAACGTAACGCCACTGGGCAGCGCAGTACCACCGAGCGCGATCGATGGGGCAGGCGTACCGCTCGTAGTGACGGTGAAGGTACCGGCCGCACCGACCGTGAAGGCGGCGTTGTTCGCGCTGGTGATCTTGGGCGCCTCGTTGACCGTCAGCGTGAAATTCTGCGCCGTGCCAGTACCGACGGAGTTGCTCGGCGTGAACGTGATCGCATAGCTGCCTCCGGTTCCCGTGGCCGGGGTACCGGCCAGCGTGCCCGTGCCGTTGCCGTTATCGATGAACGTCACGCCGCTCGGCAATGCGACACCGCCGCGTACGATGGCGGCGACTGGCGTCCCGACGGTCGTAACCGGGAAAGTGCCGGCCGCCCCGACCGTGAAGGTCGCGTTCGCGCCGCTCGTGATGGCCGGGGCCTGCGTGACCTGAATGGTCACCGTGCCGTCGGATGTGCCCTGGCTGTTGCTCAGCCGATACTGGAAAGTGTAGGTGCCGGCAGTGGTCGGCGCCGTGAGAGCGATGTCCCCTGCAGCGTTCACGGTGAGCGTACTGCCTGACGCACCGAGCGGTGCGCTGGTCCCAACCGCATGACCCGTGACGGGGCCACCGACGCTGCCGCCTCCGAACGAGATCAATGTGGCTTGTGGGCTGCCGCGCAGGTCATTCGCCAGTAAGCCAGGCGCCGGAACGCTGAGTGCCGCACCGACGGATGCGGCATAGCTGTCCGCGGCCGCGGTGGGCGGAGAGGTGGTGAGGCCCCCGGTGACATCACAACGGAAATAGACGTTGCCGAAATTGACGGCAACGAAGAAGTAGCGCAGGTCGATCGCGTCTTCGCCAGACGTCGTGTCGCCGGCGGGATCGGTGGCGATCGGTGGAGCCCGCTCCAGGGAAAGATCATTGCACCTGCGATACCGCTGAACAGGACGAGACCGAGCAGCAGCGGTTTCATGAGGCGCTTGCGCACTGCGCGCGAACCGAACGCCAGCAGGCAGCGGATGAGCAGGATCAGCGCAGGGATGCTGAACAACGGCGTCGAAAGCAAACCGTCAACGTTCTGTGCGAGCAGTACGACGATGGGCGCCGCTCCGACGGTCGCGAGCAGGACGTCGTCGCCGGTGGCGCTGCGCGCGACGACGTAGATGCGCGCCGTCTGTGTTCCGGGCGGCACGAGCTGGCTCACGGCATCCGTCAGTTCAATCGCAGTCGTGCCGCCGGTGCCGACACCAACGCTGACCGCACCCGAGCCCTCGGCTACCGGCGCACCGAAGGTGCTGCCGCTACACGTGCTGCGCGTGACCGAGGTAACCTGTGGCGGCGAGCCTGTCGCGACGGTCGCTGTGAGCACGCTCTCGACACCGGAGAACGTTCCGTTCGGCAGCGTCACGCTGCAGCCGGTGGCGGAGTTCACATCGCTGTCGATGTACACCGAATAGGTGTAGCTTTGCGCGAATGCCGGCGATGCGAACAAGCAGGCGAGCAACGACAAACGCGACAAAGCGTCGAAAAGTATGCATCGCGACCTTCCCCTGAGTTGACGGTCAAGAGCGAGATCCTTCGCTGGGTGCGATCATAGGCGCTTGATCATGCAAAAACAAAGACTTCCATTGATTCGCTACTGACCCGCAATTACGTTTACAGGCCTCGTTTATGCATGCGCCCAAGCCCCCCGCGCTGCGCTTTCGCCTCCTTCTCGACGACGAGCACGCGATCGGCCCGGGCAAGACTGATCTGCTCGAAGCGATCGCCAAGGCCGGCTCGATATCGGCAGCGGCGCGCGCGATGCGGATGAGCTACAAGCGCGCCTGGCAGCTCGTCGACGATCTCAATCAGAGTTTCGCCGAGCCGCTGGTCGAGACCAGCAAGGGCGGGGCGCGCGGCGGCGGCGCACGGCTGACTTCCATGGGACAACGGGTACTCGCGACCTATCGCGCGCTCGAGCAGAAAGCGCAAACACACCTATCCGCCGAACTACGGCACCTCGCCCGACTCCGCCGCGGCACCTGAATGCCCGTGGCGTCGACCGAGGTCTCAGCGTCGACTTCAGGCCACGTGCGGTTCCATCACCCGTGCCGGGAAGAACGTGAGGTACTGTGCGAAGCGCGGGCGCGCGGCGCGGTTGGGGCTGCTGCCATGAGGCAGTCCGTGATGCCAGATCACCATGTCGCCGGCCCTTCCAGCAACCGGGATCGCCGCCGCATGCGGAATCCTGTCGTACGGGTTCACCGTTGCGGGTAGTGCCCGTAACCATGCATCGATGTCGCGATGAAATCCCGGCACGCAACAAAACGCCCCCTGCTCGGGCGCGGTGTCGGCGAGGTAAACGATTCCCTGTATCCCCTGACCTAGCGGCGGCGTGAGATCGGCGTCCCAGTGCAGGTGCGGTCCAGGAAAGCGGAATCCGCTGCCTTCGGGCGGATTGAAGCCGCAGCGATCCGTGGTCGGCAGCAAATCCGCATGGCCCCATAGTTGCGAGTACGCCTTGTGGATGCGCGGCGAACCCCGCGCCGCCTCCAGCGAGGCGTGCTGGAAGAACTGCACCATGATGCCCTGGCAATGCTTGCGCGCGGGCCATGTGGCCGGCTCGTCGGGATCAACGCCGATGTACCGGCAGATGGCGTCGACGGCTGCAGCCTGCTCTTCGGGCGTAATGGCATCACGCAGCACGACATAGCCTTGTTCTTGCCAATGGCGCAAGTCGGCATCATCGAGCACCGCGGGCATCGCCTCGATTCCGGCGAGACGACGCCGCGTCAGCGCATCGTATTCCGCCCCCGACAATGCCCTGTTGATCCTGGCGACACGTGTCGGGTCGACGGCGCCACCGTTCAGTTCGGCGATCCATGTTTCGAACTCGTCGAACGAGCGATCCTTCGACATGAAGCGCGCGACCTGCTCGAGACCAATACCCAGCCCGTGGATGACTAAGCAATTTCGCGCCCAATCCTGCGCGGAGCGTGCGCCCGCCGAACGCCGGGCCCAGCTACTCCACACGTCGCGAAGCTGTGGAATGCCGAGTGCGCCGGCCACGGAGTCATCGTCTGTCGTCCCCATGGCGGCACAGTCTAGCCAATCATCGCGGCCGCGCGCGTGCCTCGCCGAAATCGCGGGCGCCGGCTCGCAATACCGCGCGCAAAGGCGATATAGTTGCGCAAACATATCGAGGGGCACCCCGTACATGATTGCCGGGACATCGTTCTTTCGTTTCGCCGCCGCGTTCCTGCTCCTGGCGACCGCCGCCGCCCATGCCGACGACCTCACCGTGTCCGCAGCGGCGAGCCTCACCAACGCATTCAACGACATCGGCAAGGATTTCGAGGCCGCTCATCCCGACACGCACGTCGTGTTCAACTTCGCCGCATCAGACGTCCTGCTCAAGCAGATCGAACAGGGCGCGCCGGCTGACGTGTTCGCGAGCGCGGACGAGGTGACGATGGACCGCGCGCTGGCGATGGATCACGTCGAGGCGAAGTCCCGGCGCGATTTCGCGGCGAACACGCTCGTTCTGATCGTGCCCGCCGGCAGCGCTGCGCCAAGCGCGCTCGCCGACCTCAAGGCCGACCGCTTCAAGCACATCGCGATCGGCAATCCCGACTCGGTGCCAGCGGGCCGCTACGCGCGCACGGCGTTGACCGAAGCCGGTTTCTGGAATGCATTGCAGCCGCACCTCGTGCAGGCGCAGAACGTCCGTCAGGCGCTCGACTACGTCGCGCGCAGCGAGGCTGATGCGGGCTTCGTCTATGCGACCGACGCCGCGACGCAGACGAGCAAGGTCGCCGTCGCGCTGACGATTCCGACGAGCACGCCGGTGCGCTATCCGATCGCGGCGGTCAAGCCGTCGCAGCACGCGGCGCTTGCGCACGAATTCGTCGACTTCATGCTGTCGCCGCAGAGCCAGACGACGCTGCGCAAATACGGTTTCAGCCCGATCAAGCCGTGAATCTCGCGGTCGCCGCGCCGCTGCTGCTCACGCTCAAGGTCGCAGCGCTCGCCACGCTGCTCGCCCTCGTCGCCGCGATCGCGTGTGCGCGGGCGCTCGGACGCGGGCGCGGCTGGCTGCGCGATCTCGTCGAATCGCTGCTGACGCTGCCGCTCGTCCTGCCGCCGACGGTACTCGGTTACTACCTGCTCGTCGTGCTCGGCCACCAGGGCGTGATCGGCGGGTGGCTGCACGATCGCCTCGGCATCGACCTGATCTTCACGTGGCAGGCCGCCGTCATCGCTGCCGCGGTCGCGGCATTTCCGCTGATCCTGCGCGCGGCCACCGCCGCATTTGCCGACGTCGACGCGCAGCTCGAACACGCCGCGCGCACGCTCGGCCAGAACGAGATCGCAATGTTCCTGCGCGTCTCACTGCCGCTTGCGTGGCGCGGCGTGCTCGCCGGGGCGCTGCTCGCGTTCGCGCGCGCGATGGGCGAATTCGGGGCGACGCTCATGGTCGCAGGCTCGCTGCCAGGCCGCACGCAGACGCTGTCGATCGCGATCTACAACGCCGTGATGGCGGGCGACGACGACGCCGCACAGGGCATGGTGCTGGTCTCGCTCATCGCGGCGGTCGTCGTGCTGATTCTCGCCGCCCGCCTGCTCGACCGCCGCGATCCGCCCTGATGCGTATCGACGTCGCCATCGCAAAGCAGCTGCGTGAGCACGATCGCACTTTCGATCTCGACGTGCGCTTCGCAAGCGACGCCGACGTCACCGTCCTGTTCGGCCCGTCAGGCGCCGGCAAGACGCAAACCCTCTACGCGCTCGCCGGACTCGCCCGGCCCGACCACGGCTGCGTGCGGATCGGCGAGCGCGTCCTGTTCGATTCCAGCCGGCGCATCGACCTGCCGACGCGCAAGCGCCGGATCGGCTTTGTTTTCCAGGAATACGCACTTTTTCCACATTTGGACGTTTTGCAGAATGTTGCATTCGCGCGCCGCCGCCCCTGGCCGCTGCCACCTCGTTTCAACCGCGTCGCCGACGCGCCCGCAGAGGTGCGCGGGCTCATCGAGGCATTCGAACTCGGCGATCTCGTACAAAGCCGCCCGGCGCAATTGTCCGGCGGTCAGCGTCAGCGCGTCGCGCTCGCGCGCGCGCTCGCGGCGCAGCCGCAACTGCTGCTGCTCGACGAACCTTTCGCCGCACTCGATGCGCCGCTGCGTGCACGCCTTCGCACCGAACTGCTCGCGGCACGCGCGCAGATTCGGCGTGCCCATGATCGTGATCACGCACGATCCGGATGACGTCGCCGCGCTAGGCGGCCGCGTCATCCGGATCGAAAACGGAAAAGCATTCGACGCGGATTCTCGCGGATAAAAGAGCAAGGAGCGCGGATCAACGCGGAAAATTCGCTTGATGACTAGCCGCTGCCATGATGCGTGTGAGGGCCCTCATTCACGTCGATCCGGGCTCTGCTTTCACCTGCGCAATCCGTGGCGAACGCTTTTTCTTTCTTGCTCCGGCCCGTTTCGCTCTATCCTTGTTGATCCGCGTTCTTTGCACTTGTCCGCGAAATCCGCGTCAAACGCTTTTCCTCAGGCGCGCAGGCGAAAGTCGAGCGTCGCGACAGCGCCGCCCTGTGGGCGCGGCGCGAGGGTAACGCGCCAGTCGTACAGTTCGCAGAGACGGCGAACGATTGCGAGGCCGAGGCCGGCGCCCTTGCTGCTGCCGGCCGATTCGCCGCGAATGCCGCGCTCGAACAGCAGTTCGGCTTCCTCGGCCTTGATGCCAGGGCCCGAGTCCTCGACCGTGACCTTGCCGCGGCCGGCACCGACCGTGATGATGACGTCACCCTTCGGCGTGTACTTGAACGCGTTGCCGATCAGGTTGCCGAGCGCAACGGCGATCACCGACGACGGCGCGACGACTTCGACGGGCTGGTCGACGACGAAGTGCACCTCGATCTGCTTGCGGCCGATCTGCGATCGGTAGACGTCGATCACCTGTTCGACGACCTTGGCGACATCGGTCGTCTCGCCATCATTCGGCGCCGAACGCTCACTGCGCGAAAGCAGCAGCAACGCATTGGTCAGTTCGGTCGATTGCTTTGCCGCACGTTCGATGCGCTTGAGCCGATCACGCGTCTTGTCGTCGATCGCCGATCCCGACAGCAACAGCTCGGTCGTCGACGAGATCACGGCGAGCGGCGTGCGCAACTCATGGCTCACGTCGGCATTGAATTCTCTGTCGCGCACGACGAGCGAAGTCAGGCGATCCGAATAGTCGTCGAGTGCGGTCGCAAGCTCGCCGACTTCGTCATTGGCGAAATGCGGCGCGAGCGGCTCGGGCTTGCCGGTCTGGCGCAGCGTGCGGATGCGCTGCGCGAGATCGGATACCGGACTCATCACGCGCCGCGACAGCCAGCGTCCGGTCAGCAGCGAGGCGAGCGCGAAGATCAGCACGACGGCACCGAGCGCGGTCAGCAGCTGGCGCTCGCTGAGCTTTTGCGTGCTTACGTCGTAGCGCAGGAACGCCCAGTAGTTGTTGTCCTTGTAGACCGCGAGCTTATAGGGCCGTACCTTGCCTTCGGTGCCGGCTTCCTCGATATCGTAGATGCCCGTGTTGTCGTACTGGCGACGATCGAAGGGCACGTTCGCAAACTTGGTGCACGCTGCGATGTAGATGTCGTACAAACTCAGTTTATACGGCGTCGTCTCGTCCGGATTTTCACGCTTGAAGTCGACGAAATTCTTCAGCTCGCGCTCGAGCGCGTTGTTGACGAGTTGGTCTTCGAGACGCGCGCGAAGATAGATCGTCGCGACCGCGAACAACGCGGTGAGCGCGAAACCGAACAGCGCAAACGAAATGATGATGCGACTGCGTAGCCGCCGGCGAAACTGCACGCGATTCATGGCCGCAGGTACGCCGGCCGGAGCTTGGCGCGAGCGGAACGCAGACGCGTGGTGCGACTACGTCGCTGCCGCATCCGGATCGACCATGCGATAGCCGATGCCGTGGCGCGTCTGGATCAGCGGCTTGTCGAACGGCTTGTCGATCGCCGCGCGCAGACCGTGGATGTGCACGCGCAGGGAATCCGAATCCGGCAGTTCCTCGCCCCAGACGCGGGTTTCGAGTTCCTGACGTGTCACGACCGACGGACTCGACTCCATGAGGTGCTGCAGCAGCTTGAGGCCTATAGGGTTGAGCTGGATCGACTTCTCGCCGCGCGTGACGATCAGCGTGTCGAGGTTGTAGGCGAGATCGGCGACCTGCAGCACGCGGCTCTGAATGCCCTTGCCGCGACGTGCGAGTACAGACAGGCGTGCCTCGAGTTCTTGCAGCGCGAACGGTTTCACCATGTAGTCGTCGGCGCCCGAGTCGAAACCCGTGAGCTTCTGATCGAGTGCGTCGCGTGCGGTGAGCATGAGGACGGGCGTCTGTCGGCGCGCCTCCTGGCGCAACTTGCGGCAGAGTTCGAGTCCGTCCATGCCGGGCAATGTGAGGTCGAGCACGATCGCGTCAAAATCGTGGGCGATCGCCAAGTGAAGACCCGTTACGCCGTCGCCGGCGAAGTCCACCGTATGCCCTTTTTCTTCGAGATAGTCGCCGATGTTCGCGGCGATGTCGCTATTGTCTTCAATGACCAGTATTCGCATGGCTGAAAGCTTACTCGCTTGGGGCTGAAAAAGCTTGATCGCGCGCCGCGCCAGTAGTTCCCGGACGTGTAGTTCCCGGACGTGCGGCAATATCGCGCGATGGCGTCGCTGAGCTTTGTGTTCTCGCGGGCCGTCATTGGTTCAACGGCCGCAGTCGCGCACCCCTGTGGTGCATCGGATAGCGAAGCGCAGGCAATAAAAAGGCCCAAGGAGGCGCCATTGGGGAACGCGCCTCGCTTGGGCCTAAAGCTACTGCCCCGATTACCGTAATCTGCCTGTCACCTGACCTGACCTGGGAGTGTCGAGCAGAACTACAGTGCGATCGATGCTAGACGAGGTGCGATTAAAAACCTGTTAAAGGTCCCTATGCGTTTCGTTAAACACGCGCGATAACGAAATGCGGCGATTTTGGGGATTTCCATTGCCGCAGGTTGCATGCACTTCGCGTCAGTTCTCCGGCATGTCCGGTGTGTGCCTGCGGCAGATGTGCGAACCGGTCACCTCGTGGCAGCTGTCCTCGTTCTGGTCGGAATGCGCGAACGCGAAACTGCGTGCGTAGCGTCGGCCGAGATCGGTCGCGCCAGTCACTTCGAAGTGCCACTGGCGGATCGCAGCCGTGGCGGCCTGTTCGAATACACCCGAAGGCTGTGCGCGGAGGATGCGCACGTCGCGCACGCTGCCGTCGGCGGCGATGCGGAAATCGAGATCGACCTTGCCGGTGACGCCACTGCGCAGCGCTTCCATCGGGTAACGCGCCTGTACGACTTGTGTCGGCTCAGGTCCTGCCGTCGAATGCACGGACGCAGGCGCCAAGGACATCTTCGTCTCGACCGCCGGCGCGGGCAGGCTGACCGGCGGGGAAGCCGGCAGTTCGACACGCAGGTTCGCAGCGTCGTTCGCGACTGTTGTCGGCGCCAACACCGGTGCAGCTGGTGCAAGCGCCGGTGCAGCTGGTGCAAGCGCCGGTGCAGCTGGTGCAAGCGCCGGTGCAGCGAGCGGAAGCACAGGCTTGTCGATGACAGCTTTCGTGCGCCACAGCAGTCTGTGCGGGCTCGCTCGTCGCTCGCACAAGAGTCGGCGCGGTGGGCGCTGCGGTCACCGCCGTAATCGCCGGCAGGCTCAACTGGACGCGCGCGTTCGCCCAGTCGATGCTCGGCCTCGCCAGCAGCGCGTCGACGAGCGTCGCGGGAATGAGGTGCATGCGCAGCAACGCGAGCGCGAGACCTGCGCCAGCGAGGACCATCGGCAGCGTGATGCCATTGCCGCGCGGAAGCGGATCGAGCGCCGTCGCGTAGGTCGGATCGACGATGCGGCGGATGCGCGCGAGCAGCAGGCCGCCGCCGACGCCCAGCGCGGGTACGGCCGCGCCGAAGTCGTGATGCAGTTCTTCGAGATCGGCGAGCGTGCGCGCGTAGGCGACCGCGTCGCCGCCACCGAGGGTGAGCACGAGATCGTCGCAGCAGCTTTCGCGCGCCTGGCGCACGTCGCGCGAGATCCAGAAAACGACGGGATGGTAGAACAGCAGCGTCTCGATCACGACCTGCGCGAGATTGGCGACGTAGTCGAAGCGCCGCACGTGACTCAGCTCGTGCGCGATGATCAACTCGACTTGCGCGGGCGTGAAACCGCTCAGCAGGCTCGCCGGCAGCAGAATCGCCGGCTTGAGCCAGCCGATCAGCGTCGGCGTCGCGACATGGATCGATGACAGCAGCTGCACGGGCCGCAGAATGCCGAACTGCTGGCGCAGCTGGATCAGCCGCATCTGCCAGTCGCGCGGGAGCGGCAGTGCTGAACGTACGACGCGCGCGAGACGATGCCAGTGCAGGAACGAACGCGTCGCGATCAGGCACACGCCGACGAGCCAGAACGCGACGAGCCAGGGCAACGCTTCCTCCCAGCGCCATTGCGACAGCCAGCTCGACGTCGCCGCATCGACCGCCCCGCCGATCGCGGGCACGGCGGTCGAAACGACGGAAACGATCGGATCTTCCAGACGCCCGGCGGCAGGTCGCAACCAGGCGAGCGTCAGCATCGGCGCGACCAGCATCAGCAGCAGCGTTGCCATGCCGAGGCGATAACGTGAGGCGATGCTCGCGCACAATGGCCGCAACGAAACGTAGACCAGTCCAATCAGAACGCCCTGCCAGAAGAAGTGAAGCAGGCTGCGAGCCGATCGCATCGACCCAGGGGATGAGGTCCGCGAGCACGGCGTTCATTTGACTTTCTCCGCGTCGATGCGGTTGAGCAGTTCGCGGATCTGCCTCAGTTCGTCGCGCGAAGCACGCGGGTGATCGCCCAGCGCGTGCAGCACGAGTTGCGATGGCGAGCCGTTGAACAGGCGCTGCACCATCTCGGCCATGAAGCGCCTCTGCGTGCGCTGCTTGCTGACCGCCGCGCGATAGACGTGGGCGCGCTGCGAGTCGTCTCGTTCCACGAGGCCTTTGACATGCATGATCTGCATGAGCTTGAGCGCGGTCGTGTAGCCCGCGCCGTCGTCGCCGTACAAAGAGTCGTGCACCTCACGCACAGTGCAGTCACCACGTTCCCAGAGCACGCGCAGGATATCGAGCTCGGCCTCCGTGGGCCGCGGGGACTCATTCTGGCTGCGTGACGTCATCGGCGATTCCTCAATCAGATCGACCTTTCTAGAGTCTGGTCTTCGCAGGCTGCGATGGCTTATTCGCACCCGAGACATGCAGCCGGCCAGAGTGTCACTCTAGCGGATCGCATCCTCATTGTCCGTGCGTCGGACCCCAGCCACGCTTGTCGGCGTCCTGCATCATCTTCTGCGCGTCGCGGCGCTGCTTCTCGATCTCCGCGACCGTCTTGCACATCGTCACCGGGATGTTCGAGCCCATCGGCGGGCGGTGCTCGCAGATGAGGCGGTTGCCGTCGTTGTGCATCAGGATGCCGTTGAGGTGTTCCTGGTGATTGAACAGTTCGACCTGTTCCTGCTTGCCCATCTTGGCCACCGAACCGGATTTCTTCAGCATCGCCTGCATCGCTTCGAGATCGGCGTCGACCTGGGCTCTCGAATCGGCGTGGATGAACTCGTAGCGCCCGCCCTGACCCATTTCCTGATGCAACTCTTCGATGAGCTGCTCGAACTTCTCGGGCGTATCCTGGGTATCTGCGACGACCCGCTTCTCGATCACCTTGTCGGACGCACCTGCGCCCGAAGACAGCACCATTCCCAGTAAAACCACAACAACCGAACTACGCATTTTTTTCTTTCTCCGCCTTGATACCAAAAGATTTAAGAAACCAATGGATTTGAAGAACCCAATAGATTGAAGAGACGCTCTCCATTGCCGACCACACAAGTATTATCGCTCAACCACCGCCGCCACTGACGCATCCGCTGCCCGGGCGGCTACCCACACATTTCCAGCCGTTGCTCGTTTGATCCGTCGCCATCTTCTGAGCGTCCCTGCGCATCTTTTCGATCTCCGCGACGGTCTTGCAACTCGTCAGCGCGATATTCGACCCGAGCGGGGGCTTGTGCTCGCAGATGAGGCGATTGCGGTCGCTGTGGGTGAGAATGCCGTTCAGATGTTCCTGCATATTGAACAGCTGGACCTTTTCCGGCTGACTCATGGCAGCGACCGAGCCAAATTTCTTGAACATGGCCGCCATCGCGTCGAGATCCGCGTTGACCTTTGCCTTTTCGTCGCCGGTGATGAACTCGTAACGCCCGCCGACGGTCATCTCGCTGCGCACGTCCGTTGCCGTCTGCGCGAACGCCGCGTCCGTGTCGGACTTGACGCGCTGGGTGTCGACGCCCCCTTTGTCGGCAGCGAAGGCCTGGGGGGAAAACACCTGCGCCCAGGAGATCAGCGCGAGCGCCAAAATCGTCATTTTTCTCATATGCATCCCCTATCCAGTACGGACAACCGGTAACTACGTAACCAATCGTAGTTACGCATTTTCGATTTGTCAACGAAGTACTTCGTAGGTTCGGCGGAGGCCGACTGGGCCGACCGGCGCTAGCCCTTGGCACGCGGCGCGCGCCGACGGACGCGGACACGGCGCTCGATGTATTCGATGATCTCGCCCGCCACGTCGACACCCGTGGTGCCCTCGATGCCTTCGAGCCCGGGCGACGAATTGACCTCGAGCACGAGCGGGCCGCGGCGCGAGCGCAGCAGATCGACACCGGCGATATTGAGGCCCATCGTCCGTGCCGCCCGCAGCGCGGTATCGGTCTCGACCTTGCTCAGACGGACCATCGTTGCGGTCCCGCCGCGGTGCAGATTGGAACGAAATTCGCCATCGCGGGCCTTGCGCTGCATCGCCGCAACGACCTTGCCGCCGACGACGAAGCAGCGGATGTCGGCGCCCTTCGACTCGCGGATGAATTCCTGCACGAGAAAATTCGCATAGAGGCTGCGGAACGCCTCGATCATGCCCTGCGAAGCGCTAGCCCTCTCCGCCAGCAGCACGCCCTGTCCCTGAGCACCCTCGTTGAGCTTGATCACGTGCGGCGGCTCGCCGAGCAGCGAGAGCAGATCGGCCGTATCGTCGGGGTTGTCGCCGAACACCGTCGTCGGCAACCCGATATTCTCGCGCGCGAGCAGCTGCATGCAACGCAGTTTGTCGCGCGCACGCAGCACCGCGTCGGACGTGTTCGGCGTGAACACGCCCATCATCTCGAACTGACGCAGCACGGCGGTGCCGTAGAACGTGATCGAATTGCCGATGCGCGGTATTACCGCGTCCACGCCGTTGAGCTGCCGGCTCTTGTAGCGTATCTGGAACTTGCCGGGCTCTATGCGCATGTAGCAGCGTAGTGGATCGAGCACGCGCACGCGGTGACCGCGCTTGCGCCCAGCCTCGATCAGGCTTGCCGTCGAGTATAATTTTGCATTTCTGGATAAAATTGCAATTTTCATGACTGATTCTTGGCTAGTCTGGGGCGCAGCGGCTTGCCGTGAAAATAGGACGCGGACGTGTCGACGACGAAACGCTGACCGAGAGCAAGGCGACCGAGGAGCATCGGAAACAGCATATTGCGGCGGTCGGTCAGATTGATTTCAGTCTCGAAGCTCTGGCCGGCCAGCTCGATCGTCGAGCGGATGAACCAGCGCAGGCTCGCATGGCCGCTGGAATCGGTCACCATCCGCCTTGCGATCGCCGGCGCGCTGCAGACGTACAGCGGCGAATGTTTGCGTCCGGTCGACGATATCTCGAAGCGCAGCCATGTCTGACCGTCGCGCTCGCTCGCGTCGAGCGTATCGACATGCAGCGCCGACGTGCGCGCGCCCGTGTCGATCTTGGCCTTGATCGGCGCGACGCCGAGTTGCGGCAGAGCGAGCCACTCGCGCCAGCCGATGACGATGGGGTCGCGTTGCATGCGAGGGCGGGTCCGGGCTTCGCAAAGGGGTTGGGCGTGGGGAATTGCCGCATCGCGGCTGCGTGGCAATGTGGAGCGGGTGACGGGAACGGGATCAGTCCGGCTTCCAGTCGCTTCGTGACGCCAAGCGCCTGATGCAGGCGGCTTTGCGAATCCATCGTCAGCGGTTGTCGAGTCAAAATCGTAACACAACAACCACGCCGCAGAGGCGAATCTGCCGCGTCAGCGAACTCGCCTGCGTCGAGCCGATCCTCCACCACGGTGGGCTGCGGAAGAACGCCGACGAGTCGGTCGATGTCTGCTTCTGGCCCAAAGCGTAGATCCAATTCCTGTGCCTCGCGTTGCTTGCGCTCCTATACCTCAGCTTCGCAGGGCAAACAGGTTCAGCGTCTTCCGACAAGACCGTAGGAGACAACTTGATCCGGCCGAGTCCGACCAGACCGTCATGGGCCTCGTCACGCATGACGGCTTTGGCACTATCACGAATTGGCCGCAATGGGTCGCACAGAATTGTCAGCCCTACGCCCACTTAGCGCAGGATGGAGCGGGTGAAGGGAATCGAACCCTCGTCAGTAGCTTGGGAAGCTACAGCTCTGCCATTGAGCTACACCCGCATCGAATCGCATGCGTCGGATCGCTTCCTGGATGCGCGCGACGCATGACAGATTATCGGGGTTGTGCGCCACCGTGCAAGCGGACGACGCAGCGGGCGCCGAAGATCCCCGATCTGATCAAGGTCGCGGATCAGCGGGGTCGGGACTCACGGGTTGCACATCACGGCTTCACGCAGGCGCGCGCCGCTGCGCATGCCTGCTTGCCCGCGCAAGGTTCGCAGCCGCTCGAGCTCGACCGGCATCTCGTCCGCGATGCGGGCCGCGAGCGCGCGGATCTCGGGCAAGCCGCTGCATTCCCACACCGAGCCGCGCAGCAGCGTGCCGAGGCAGCGCAGGCCGCGTGCGGGGCGGCGATCGTAGCCGAGCAGCCGCCCTTCGCCATCGGCGGCAAGACCCAGGTCGAACTCGTCGGGCTGGACCGTGCCATCGTCGATCATCTGCCGCACGAGAGCATGGTCGGACGAACTCGCCGCGAGATTGAAACCGGTCGCCTGGATCACGAGATCGGCGGCGAATGCGCGCGTCGTTTCGGTGCCACGCGGCCGGATGCGGACGTCGATAGGCCCGTCTCCGTCAATGGACAGTATCCTGCCCGCGACGATCTTCAGTCGGCCCTGCATGCGCAGGCGCGCGAGTTCGGTGGCGGTCGCCGGCGGCAGGCGATGCCGCACCGATTCCCAGAGCCAGCGGACGTGGCGCAGGAAGCGGCGGCGTTCATCGGGCGCGAGCAAGCCCCATAGTGCTTGCGTGTCCGCGCGAAGACCGTCGATCACGGCACGCCAGTCCGTCCCGCAATCCGCGATCACGGCACGCACCTGCGCGAACCACGCGGCAACACGTGGCCGTGCGCGCAGGTCGGCGACGAGTTGCGCGCACCGCTCGTGCCGCGGCAGCGCGCCAACAGCGTGCGTCTGCGGCAGCCGGCCGTGCCTCGAAACGGCGGTGATCTGCGCGTTCGGCCATAGACGGACCGCGCTCTGCACCGCGTCGACGGCGGTGAGGCCCGTGCCGAGCACGACGACCCTTTCGGGTGCGCGCCCCGGCGTCGGCCAGTGCCATGGATTGGCCGCATAGGCCGCGGTCGCGCGCGCCTTGGCCGAGACGACGGACAGAGCTTCGGATGGGAGTGCGCCGATCGCGAGGACGACGCCGTCCGCGACGAGGTGTTCGTGGTCCTCGGTCGCGACTGTGTAGCCGCGCGCATCGTCGCCGCGCACGGCGGTCGCGTTCGTCGACAGCACGCGGATACGACCGCCCCGCGCGCGCGCAAGCGCGATCTCGCGCGCGAGTACGCTCTCGACATAGTCGCCGTACCAGGCGCGCGGCAGGAAATCTGCGTCGTCGACCGCACCGCGATGCAATCGCGCGTGCGCTGCGAACGCGCCGATCTCGTCGGCGAACAGCCCCATCGCTGCCGCGCGCACGTTGAGCAGGTGATGCTCGGCGACCGTCGCATAGGCGACGCCACGACCCGGCGCGCGCGGGCCGACAAGCCAGACCAGATCGAGGCCGGCCTGCCCGCGGCGCAGGAGTTCGCCGACGACCGCCGAGCCGGCGACGCCGCCGCCGATGACAATGATGCGCTGCACGCGGAGTCTTCCTGAAGGGCCGCGCTCGTCGCGGCGGATGCTGAATGGAAGCACAGCGGAAGTTAGCCACCCGCTAAATCGGAATGACCAAACATCCTGTCGATATGCCGAACGGGCCTTTGGGATCCCGGCGACGCGGCGCCATCGTCCATGGAGCAGCGGGCATATCGCTCGCGGTGATAACCGCAGGGCATGACTCCATAACGATCGGTTCGTTCAAGCGCATAAGCATAAGGAATACGATCTGTGGCATTCAGACGTCTTTCCGTCCAAAAAATGGTCAGGGAAGGCCGGTTCTCCACTCCATAGGCCAATGACCACGCCGTGTCCGCCCAACCTGCCCGCCTCCCTTCGCCGCTGCCCGAGGACAAGCTCGCGCTGCTCACACGCCTGACCGACGGGCTCGATTCCGACGCGCTGCAATGGGTCTCCGGCTACATCGCCGGCACCGCCGCCGCGCAGCGTCGCCTCCCGCTTGCCTCGCAGCTGGCGCCGATCGCGGCGCCTTCTGTTACGGCGATCGTCGCGGAGCCGGCAGCGCAGACGCGCCTTACCGTCGTCTACGGCAGCCAGACCGGCAATGCCAAGCGCCAGGCCGAAGCGGTCGCGCAGCAGGCCGAAGCGACCGGTCTTTCGGTGCGGCTCGTGCGCGCGGACGCCTATGCGACCCGCGAACTCGCGAATGAGCGCCTGCTCTACGTCGTGATCTCGACCCAGGGCGACGGCGATCCGCCCGACGATTCACGCGCGTTCGTCGAATTCCTCGCGGGCAAGCGCGCGCCGAAGCTGCCGCAGCTGAAGTTCGCCGTGCTTGGCCTCGGCGATTCGAGCTACCCGCAGTTCTGCGCGATCGGCGCGAAAATCGATGCGCGTCTGGCCGAGCTCGGCGGCGACGCGACTGTTCGCGCGTGGCGACGCCGACCTCGACATCGCGACGATCGCGGCGCCGTGGGCGAAGCAGGCGCTGGAGCATGCGCGCGAAACGCTCAAGTCCGAGCCCGCCGGCCTGCAGCTCGCAACCGTGACACCGCTGCGCGCCACAGCGCAGCCGACGATACCCACAGCGGCCTGGACGCGGGAGAAGCCCTTCCTCGCGCCACTGCTCGCGAACCAGCGCATCAGCGCACGCAATGGCAGCAAGGACATCCGCCATATCGAACTTTCACTCGAGGGCTCGCAGCTCGCGTACGAGCCCGGCGACTCGCTCGGCGTATGGGCGACGAATCCCGCGTGGCTCGTCGACGAACTGCTCGTCGCGCTCAAGCTCGACGGCGAACGCGGTGTCGCGTTGCAGAACGAGACGACCTCGCTGCGCGAGTGGCTGCTGCGCAAACGCGAGATCACGCAGCTCAGCAAGCCGTTCATCACCGCGCACGCGCAGCGCGCTCAGCACGCCGAACTCGACCGCGCGCTCGGCGTCGACGGCAAGGACGCGCTGCGCCGCCTGCTCGGCGACTACCAGCTCATCGATCTCGTCCGCCAGTTCCCGGCGCGCTGGCAGGCCGAAGACCTGATCGCCGCGTTGCGCCCACTCGCGCCGCGCATGTACTCGATCGCGTCGAGCCGCAAGACGGTGGGCGACGAGGCGCACCTGACGGTCGCCGTGCTCGATTACGAGGCGTTCGGAACCCGGCACGTCGGCACGGCATCGAATTTTCTCGCGACGCTCGCCGAAGACGCGAGCGTGCCGTTATTCATCGAAGAGAACGAACGCTTCCGCCTGCCCACCGATCCGTCGCGCGACGTGATCATGATCGGGCCCGGCACTGGCGTGGCGCCGTTCCGCGGCTTCGTCCAGGAACGCGCCGAAACGCGTTCGACTACATCGGGTCGCAACTGGCTGTTCTTCGGCAATCCGCATTTCCGCAGCGACTTTCTCTACCAGCTCGAGTGGCAGCAGGCGCTCAAGGCCGGCACGCTGCAGCGGCTCGACCTCGCGTTCTCGCGCGACCAGTCCGAGAAGGTCTACGTCCAGCACACGCTGCGCCGGCGCGGTCGCGAACTCTACGACTGGATCCAGAACGGCGCGCACCTCTACGTCTGCGGTGATGCCACGCGCATGGCCGCCGATGTCGACGCCGCGCTGCGCGAAATCGTTATCGAACATGGCGGCAAGAACGAGGAGGAAGCACGCGATTTTCTCAACGAGCTGGCGCCGAGCGCCGCTACAGCCGGGACGTGTACTGATGACCGCAGCACCGACTCTGTCACCGGTCGAGCGCATCAAGACCGCGAGCCGGCGCCTGCGCGGCACGCTCGTCGAGAGCCTCGCGAACGCCGTCACCGGCGCGATCGCCGAGGACGACACGCAGCTGATCAAGTTCCACGGCAGCTACCAGCAGGACGATCGCGACCTGCGCGAGGAACGCCGCGCGCAGAAGCTCGAGCCCGACTACAGCTTCATGATCCGCACGCGCCTGCCCGGCGGCGTCGTGACGCCCGAGCAGTGGCTCAAGCTCGACGCGATCGCGACGCGCTACGCCAACGGCACGCTGCGCCTGACGACGCGCCAGGCGTTCCAGTTCCACGGCGTGATCAAGCGCGAACTCAAGTCCACGCTGCAGGCGATCAACGCCGCGCTGATCGATACGGTCGCGGCGTGCGGCGACGTCAACCGCAATGTGATGGTCGCCGCCAACCCGCTGCAGTCGCAGGCGCACGCGCAGGTCTACGAAGACGCCGCGCGCCTGTCCGAATTCCTCAAGCCGAAGACGCGCGCGTACTACGAGATCTGGCTCGACGAGGAGAAGGTCGCAGGCAGCGGCGAGGAAGTCGAGCCGATCTACGGCGCGACCTATCTGCCGCGCAAGTTCAAGATCGCGTTCGCGGTGCCGCCGGGCAACGACGTCGACGTGTTCGCGAACGACCTCGGCTTCATCGCGATCATCGAGCCGTCTGCATCGGGGCAAGGGACGCTGCTCGGCTACAACGTCACGGTCGGCGGCGGCCTCGGTGCGACGCACGGCGAACCGGGCACGTATCCGCGTCTCGCGGACGTACTCGGCTTCGTGACGCCCGATCGCGTGCAGCAGATCGCCGAGGCTGTGGTCACGACGCAACGCGACTTCGGCGACCGCACCGACCGCAAGCACGCACGCCTCAAGTACACGATCGACGATCGCGGCTTCGCCTGGTTCAAGAGCGAAGTCGAGCGTCGCTTCGGCGCGCCGTTGCGTGAGGCGCGGCCGTATTTTTTCGACCACAACGGCGACCGCTTCGGCTGGACCGACGGCGAGCCCGATGCGAACGGGACGCAGCGCTCGCATCTCACGCTGCGCATCGAGGCCGGCCGCGTTGCCGATCGCCGGCTGGCGGACGGATCGGAGCACACCCACTTGTCCGCGCTGCGCAGGATCGCGCAGATCCACCACGACCGCGCTTCGGATGTCTCGTTCCGCCTCACGCCGAACCAGAACCTGCTGATCGCGAATGTTCGCGCCGAGGACCGCGCCGAGATCGACGCGATCATCGCCGAGCATCGCCTCGATCTTTATCTGACGGCGACGCAGCTGAGGCTCAATGCGCTGGCGTGCGTCGCACTGCCGACCTGCGCGCTCGCGATGGCCGAGGCCGAACGTTACCTGTCCGACTTCACCGGCAAAGTCGAGGCGCTGCTCGACAAACACGGCCTGATCGGCACGAACATCCACCTGCGCATCTCCGGCTGCCCGAACGGCTGCTCGCGGCCGTACCTCGGCGAGATCGCGCTCGTCGGCAAGGCCCCGGGCCGCTACAACCTCATGCTCGGCGCCGACACGCGCGGCGAGCGCCTCAACACGCTGTACCGCGAAAACATCGCCGAAGAGCAGATCCTCGCGACGCTCGACGAACTCCTCGCGCGTTACGCGCGCGAACGCGACGCGCGCGAGGGCTTCGGCGATTTCCTCCATCGCGCCGGCATCGTCTCGAAGGCATCAACCCAGCGAATCCCCGCAGTACCCGAAGAGCAGAAGTAGGCGTGCCATGACCACACTTCCCGACCTGATCACCGCCGCCGAGGACGAAGCCGCCCTGGCCGAACTCAACCACTGGCTCGAAGGCCGCAACGCGCACCAGCGCCTGCGCTGGGCGTTCGACACGCTCCCCGGCGAGCATGTGCTGTCTTCGAGCTTCGGCGCGCAGTCCGCAGCGTTGCTGCATCTCGCGACACGCGCTCATGCCGACGTGCCGGTCGTCCTGATCGACACCGGCTATCTGTTTCCCGAGACCTATCGTTTCGCCGATCAGCTCACCGAAAAGCTTTCGCTCAACCTCAAGGTCTACCGCCCGCAGATCGGCGTCGCCTGGATGGAGGCGCGCCTCGGCAAGATCTGGGAAAACGGCGTCGACGGCATCGTCGAATACAACCAGCTGCGCAAGGTCGAGCCGATGCGGCGCGCGTTGGGCGAACTCGGCGCGCGCACCTGGATCGCGGGCTTGCGCCGCTCGCAGTCGACGACGCGCGCGAGGACACCCGTGCTCGAGTTGCGCGACGGCCGCTGGAAGCTGCACCCGCTCGTCGACTGGAGCGATCGCGACATCTGGCAATACCTCGGGCAGCACGACCTGCCGTATCACCCGCTATGGGAGCAGGGCTACGTCTCGATCGGCGACGTGCATACGACGCAGACGCTGCAGGCGGGCATGCGCGCCGAGGACACGCGCTTCTTCGGTCTCAAGCGCGAGTGCGGGCTGCACTTCGACTGAGCAATCCCGCAACCGCGTCGAAGCCGTGGTTGAGCCCGGCCTTGAGCCGCGGTGCGAGTCTTCGTTCGATCTGCGCGTTGACAAGTGCGAGAGGGCGAGCATCGCGCAGATCGTTCCCCAGAACAGCACGTGCGCGTCGATGAGTTGCGCCGGACGCGCACTCAGAATTGAGAGTCGGCGAAGAGAACCCTAGGCTGCGCGTTCGGCAGCCTTCTCGCGCTCGCTCCAGTACGGCGGCGGCGGCCACGCGGCCGGCTCCTCACCCGCGAGCGCACGCTGCAGGTCGCGCGGATCGAGCTGCGGCGCGATCAGTTCGGCGAGCGTCGCGGCGTACGCGCGCAGCACACGATCGCGGCGCAGCACGAGCCATGTCGTGCATTCAGGGAACAGCGAATTCGCGTCGAGCAGGCGCAGGTCGCGCTCGTCGTCCGCGATCATCGCCATCTCCGCGAGGATGCCGATGCCGAGTCCCGCGCGCACGTAGGTCTTGATCAGGTCCGCATCGCGCGATGTGCACGAGAAACGCGGCACGACCCCCGCAGCCGCGAACGCTCGGCGCAGCGAAGATTCCGGGCGCAGCGAAGATTCGTAACTGACCAGCGGCTCGCCGTTGAGATCGGTCAGGGCAAGCGGCCGCGTGAGCGACTCGAGCGGGTGCCCGCTCGGCACAACGACCGCGCGCCGCCAGCGGAACAGCGGCACAGCGAGTCCGTCGCCCGGCTGCGAGCCGGTCGTGCTGATGATCGCAAGATCGGCCTGGCCGCGTTCGAACAATCCCATCACCTGCGCATCGCCATGCGGCTTCAGGTGCACGTTCACGGCGGGATAGCGCTTCTTCAGCTCCGCTATCGCGAGCGGCAGCACAAAGCGCGCCTGCGTGTGTGTCGTCGTGATCGACAGCTCGCCCTTGTCGTCGCCGCGCAGGTTCGCCGCGAGTGCGCGGATGTTGCGCGCTTCGGCGAGGATCACCCGCGCGCGGTCGATCACCTGCTGGCCGGCCGGCGTGATCGCATTCAGGCTCTTGCCCTTGCGCGAGAAAAGCTGGAAACCGAGTTCGTCCTCGAGTTGCTTGAGCTGCTTGGACAGGCCCGGCTGGGTCGCATGCACCTGCTCCGCCGCCTGGGTGATGTTGAGGCCCGAATCGGAAATGGCGACGAGGTAGCGAAGCTGAATCAAGGTCATGGTTGTCGACTCGATGAATGCTGCGGACGCACAAGTACGCGCGGAACGGAATGCGTCCGACATAACACTCTGCGGCGAACATGGAAATCAGCATACCCATCCTATCCAAATCGGTCCTGTCAAACCTCTGCCCTGTCCGAATCGGGCTCGCCCGAATGAGGCCCGTCCCGATCACCCTGTCCGTAATCGGGCCTCGTTGTGCTTCGCAGCATAACCAAAAGTTATTTGGGCGTCCAGACGTCCAAATACGATCCCGCCTCATCGACCGCCAATCGCGCGGCAGCGATGCCAGGACAATCTTCCCTCATCACTCTCAAAACCGCGCGTTTTTCTGCGAACATGCAGACTAACGCATTGCCGCCTGCCGCGGAAGGCCCGCCGATTCGCCATGGACATCCGCCACGACTTCGCCGACGCGATCGGCAACACGCCCCTGATCCGGCTGCGCGCCGCCTCCGAGCTCACCGGCTGCGAGATTCTCGCGAAGGCCGAGTTCGCCAACCCGGGCGGCTCGATCAAGGATCGTACCGCACTCGGCCTCCTGCTCGACGCGGAACTCAAGGAACACCTGCTGCCGGGCGGCGTGATCGTCGAGGGCACGGCTGGCAACACCGGCATCGGCCTCGCGTTGCTCGGCGCGAGCCGCGGCTATCGCACGATCATCACGATGCCCGAGACGCAAAGCAGGGAGAAGATCGACGCGCTGCGCGTGACCGGCGCCGACGTGCGCCTCGTTCCCGCGGTGCCGTACGCCAATCCGCAGCACTATGCGCACGTGGCGCGACACATCGCCGAGGAGATGAACGCGCGCGAGCACGGCAGCGCATGGTTCGCCAATCAGTTCGACAACACGGCCAATCGCGACTTCCACGAGACGACGACCGGCATCGAGATCTGGGAACAGACCGGCGGCAAGGTCGATGGCTTCGTCTGCGCGACCGGCACGGGCGGCACGCTCGCCGGCGTCGGCCGCGCGCTCAAGGCGCGACGGCCGCGCGTGCGCATCGCGCTCGCCGATCCGGCCGGCTCGGCGCTCGCGCACTACGTCAACCATGGCGAGCTGAAGGCCGAAGGCAATTCGATCAGCGAAGGCATCGGCTCGAGCCGCATCACCGCAAACTTCGACCGCGCGACGATCGACCATGCCTGGTCGATTCCCGACGATGAGTCGCTGCCGCTGCTGCACGCGCTGCTGTACGACGAAGGCCTCAACGTCGGCGGATCGAGCGGCGTCAACCTCGCCGGCGCGATCCATCTCGCGCGCGAACTCGGCCCGGGCCACGTCGTCGTGACGATGCTCGCCGACGCCGGCACGCGTTATCAGGCGAAGATCTTCAACCCGGCGTTCCTGCGCGCCAAGAGCCTGCCTGTGCCGGAATGGCTCGATCGCGCGTTTCCGCGAGCCTGATGCGAACGCTCGGCAATCAGACTACGCCGACAAAGAACAAATCGAGCGCGTGGATTTTGGACGCGGATTGACGCGGATCTTCGCGGATGATCCTTGCGGAAAATCTGCTCCGATCCGCGTTCTCCGCTCCTGATCCGCGTAATCCGCGTCTCACGCTTTCTCTCTAACCCGCGCGCACGAACGGCCGCACATTCGACGGCGGCGGGCTCGGTGGCGGTTCGTCCTGGTGGATGCGCTCGATGAAGTCGGCGACGAACGGCGTCGCCGGCCGCTGCTGGATGCCCTCGGGCGTGTCGACCTGCTCGACGCGGCCCGCGTTCATGACGACGACGCGGTCGGCGAGTTCGAGCGCTTCTTCCTGGTCGTGGGTGACGAAGATCGTCGTGTAGCCGGTCTCGTCGTGCAGCTGGCGCAGCCAGAGACGCAGCTCCTTGCGTACCTTCGCGTCGAGCGCGCCGAATGGCTCATCCAGCAACAGCACCCGCGGCTCGATCGCGAGCGCGCGCGCGAGCGCGACCCGCTGACGCTGGCCGCCCGAGAGCTGATTCGGGTAGCGCGCCTCGAGTCCGCTGAGCTGCACGAGATCGAGCAGCTCCTTGCCGCGACGCTTTATCTCGTCGCGCGACGGGCGGTCGCGGCGCTTGCGCACGCGCAGGCCGAACGTCACGTTGTCGAGCACGCGCATGTGCTTGAACAGCGCGTATTGCTGGAACACGAAGCCGACGCGGCGCTCCTGCACCGACAGGCGCGTCGCGTCGATGTCGCCGAACAGGATGCGTCCATGATCGATCGGCTCGAGGCCCGCGATCGCGCGCAGCAGCGTCGTCTTGCCCGACCCCGACGGGCCGAGCAGCGCGAGCAGTTCGCCCGACGCGATCTCGAGGTTCACCGCGTCGATCGCGGCGACGTCGCCGTAGCTCTTGCACAAATTGCGTATCGAAATATTCATGTCGTTTCCAGCAAACCTTTCATCGCGAATCTGCAATCCCGCTGTGTGAATACGAAGCCCGATCCGCTCAACCCGACCGTCCACTCTTCATTCCGTCGACGTATTTCCAATCCGCGTAAACCCATCTGCCAAATCCGATCCGCGCAAATCGCGTAAATCCGCGTCAAATCGCTTTCGCTCCTTCCTCAGCGTCCTCACCTAGTGCCCGCGCAACGCCGCCAGCTCGTCGCCATGCCGCCACTCGAGCAGCGTTCTTCAGGCCCAGCGTGACGAACGCGAGCAGCGCGAGCAGCGACGCCACCGCGAACGCCGCGGCGAACTTGTAGTCGTTGTAGAGAATCTCGACATGCAGCGGCATCGTGTTGCTGACGCCGCGGACGTGCCCGGACACGACCGACACCGCGCCGAACTCGCCCATCGCGCGCGCATTGCAGAGCAGGATGCCGTAGAGCAGGCCCCAGCGGATGTTCGGCAGGGTCACGCGCCAGAACGTCTGCCAGCCGCCCGCGCCGAGCGTGAGCGCCGCGTGCTCCTCGTCGCTGCCCTGCGCCTGCATCAGCGGAATGAGCTCGCGCGCGACGAACGGGAACGTGACGAACACGGTTGCGAGCACGAGCCCCGGCAGCGCGAACACGATCTTGATGTCGTGGTCGGACAACCAGCTGCCGAACCAGCCGCGCGAACCGAACAGCAGGATGAAGACGAGGCCGGCGATCACGGGCGACACCGAGAACGGCAGGTCGATCAGCGTGATGAGGAAATTCTTGCCGCGGAACTCGAACTTCGCGATCGCCCAGGCGGCAGCGACGCCGAAGACCGTGTTCAGCAGCACCGCGAAGAACGCCGTGATCAGCGTCAGCTTGATCGCCGCGACCGCGTCCGCATCGCTCAGCGCCGCGAAGAAAACCTTGGCCCCGCTCGCAAACGCCTGCGCGAACACCGCGATGAAAGGCAGCAGCAGGAATACCGCCAGAAACTGCGACCGCCGTGCCGATCAGCAGCCAGCGCACGAAGCTCGGCTCGGCCAGCGCGGTGCGGTCGACACGCCTAGCCATGCGGCGTCCAGGCCTGCAGCAGGTTGATCGCGAACAGGATGGCGAACGAGAGCATCAGCATCGCGCCGCGATCGCGGTCGCGCCGGCGTAGTTGAACTCCTCGAGCCGGATCATGATCAGCAGCGGCGCGATCTCGGATACGTTCTGCAGGTTGCCGGCGATGAAGATGATCGAGCCGTACTCGCCGACTGCACGCGCGAACGCGAGCGCTACGCCGGTCAGCAACGCCGGCAGCAGCGTCGGAAAGATGATGCGCACGATCGTCTGCCGCCGCGTCGCGCCGAGCGTCGCGGCAGCCTCCTCGACTGCCGCTCGGCTTCTTCGAGCACCGGCTCGATCGTGCGCACGACGAACGGCAGGCTGATGAACACCATCGCGATGATGATGCCCAACGGCGTGTACGCGACCTTGATGCCGAGCTGCGCGAGCGGCGCGCCGAGCCAGCCTGTTCGCGAATACAGCGGCGTCAGCGCGATGCCGGCGACCGCTGTCGGCAGCGCAAACGGCAAGTCGATCATCGCATGGAGCAGGCGCTTGCCCGGGAAGTCGTAGCGCACGAACGTCCACGCGATCAGCGTGCCGAACACGGCGTTGATCGCTGCGGCGACGAACGCGCCGCCGAAACTCAGGCCGAGCGCATGCAGCACGCGTGGCGCGACAGCACGTCGCCAGATCCTGCCACGCCGAGGCCAGCGGCCGCAGCAACAGCGCCGCGAGCGGAATCAGCACGAGCAGCGACAGGTAGGTCAGCGAAAAACCCAGGCTGAGTCGAGAAGCCCGGCAGACGGCGAGCGGCGCGCCGCTGGGCGCGGCTGCGACGGAGCATCGGGTCGAGGCCTGGCTCCATCCGGGCGGCAATCGCGCGAGGCACGACGGAGCCTGACGCTGGCGCAGCAATCGCGATCCGGCGAGCCACGCAGCGCCGCTCGGCGCGATCACAGGCGACCTCGGCATTTCGCCGTGTCTGATAAATCTGATCGAATACGCCGCCGTCGCCGAAGAACTTCGGTTGCGCGACTTTCCAGCCGCCGAACTGCTGGATCGTCGTCAGTTCGATCTTCGGAAAATCTCGCGGCGTGACGTCGCCGCGACCGCCGGATCGAGCGGGCGGTAGTGATTCTTCGCGATGATCTCCTGCGCTTCCGGCGTGTACAGGAAGCGCAGGTACGCTTCGGCGACCTTTCCGGTGCCATGCTTCTTCACGTTCTTGTCGACGACCGCAACCGGCGGCTGCGCGAGCATCGAGAGCGACGGCACGACGATTTCGAACTTGTCGCCCCGAATTCCTTCAGCGCGAGATAGCGCTTCGTTCTCCCACGCGATCAGCACGTCGCCGAGGGCGCGCTGGGCAAACGTCAGGGTCGCGCCGCGCGCGCCGGTGTCGAGCACGGCACGTTCTTGTACACGGGCGCGATCCATTCGCGCGCCTTTGCCTCGTCGTTGGCGTTGGCTTTCAACGCATACGCGTAGGCCGCGAGGAAGTTCCAGCGCGCGCCGGCGGACGTCTTCGGATTCGGCGTGATCACGCGACGCCGGGCTTGACCAGATCGGGCCAGTCCTTGATCGCCTTCGGATTGCCCTTGCGCACGAGCAGCACGATCGTCGAGTTGTACGGCGTGCTGTCGTCGGGCAGGCGAGTCTGCCAGTCGGCCGGAAGCAGGTCGCCGTTGTCGTGCAGCGCGTCGATGTCCGAAGCGATGCCGAGCGTCGCCACGTCGGCCTCGAGTCCGTCGATGATCGCCCTCGCCTGCTTCGACGAGCCACCGTGCGACTGCTTGATCGTTACCGTGGCGCCGGTTTTCACCTTGAAGTCGGCGACGAACGCTGCGTTGATGTCCTGGTACAGCTCGCGCGTCGGGTCGTACGAAACATTGAGCAGCTCGACGGCCGCGAGATCGCCAGCTGCGAACGCAAGTACCGACGCGAAGACCCATGACGCCGCCCTGAAATGTCTCATCGAAACCTTTCCTTGTCGAAGGGGAGGAGTACAGCCTAAAAGAACGCCACTGCACCGCAACAGATGCGCCGGCATATCCATATCGCTCGCCAGACTTTGCCCGTAGCGATGTTGGAATCGCGTTAAAAAATCTCCGTTTTGTCCATGATTCGGGGTTTCCCGGACCAACTCGCCGACAGACGCCGGTGGCAGGCGGGAAAATCCGTCGATGCCGGGTGAACGAATGCCGGCGGGCTCCCGTCGCACACCGAATCTGAAAGTCGCCATTCAGCTTGAATGCGTTTATATAGCAGCAGAGCCGAAGGGTTCGGGGGTGGGAACGCGTTTGCAGCACTAGTCGGCGATACGCCAGCGACACTCCCCATACCCCCAGCGGTGCCTTATCCAGTTCTTGCGCGACGCAAAGGAGCGTTTGCCATGTTCAAACTATTCCGCCTGGCCTTCATGATGGCTGGCTTCGCGTTTGCCGCGGCCGCAACCGCGCAGCAGGCGCCTCCCGATTACGATGCAGGTTACGCGGGCGCACCCGCGGGCGCGCCGGACGCGGCCGACGTCGTCGATCCGCCGCAGCGCGTCGCGCGCCTGTCGCTGATTCGCGGCGCGGTGAGTTTCGTGCCGGCCGGCGAAAACGACTGGGTCGAAGCGCAGCTCAACCGCCCGCTCGTCACGGGCGACAAGTTGTGGACGGACAGCGGTTCGCGGACCGAGCTGCAGCTCGGCGCCGCGGCGATCCGCGCCAGCGAGCAGACCAGCATCAATTTCCTCAACCTCGACGACCAGAACGCGCAGGTCGAGATGACGCAAGGCATCTTGAACCTGCGCGTGCGGCGCCTCTACGACGGCCAGACCTACGAGATCGACACGCCGACGCTCGCATTCGTCATCAATCGCGTCGGCGAATACCGCGTGGACGTCGCGCCCGACGGCCACGGCGCCATCGTCACGGTGTTCCACGGCAGCGGCGACGCCTACGGCGAGGGCGGCGCGCGATTCCGCGTCGAGGAAGGCCAGTCAGTGCGCTTCAATGACGCGCAGCTGCGCGACTACGCGAGCAACAATCTGCCGCCGCCCGACGATTTCGATCGCTTCTGCCTCAGTCGCGACTCAAGCTGGGATGGTTCGCCTTCGCGCCAGTACGTTGCGGAGGACGTAATCGGCTACGAGGACCTCGACAACAACGGCAGCTGGAGCGACGAGCCCGAATACGGCAATGTCTGGTACCCGTCGAACGTCGCGGCCGGCTGGACGCCCTACAGCTACGGCTCATGGGGCTGGGTCGGCGCCTACGGCTGGACCTGGGTCGACTCGTCGCCCTGGGGCTTCGCGCCGTTCCACTACGGGCGCTGGGCCTACGTCCACAATCGCTGGGGCTGGTGCCCCGGATCCGTGCACGTGCGTCCGTACTACGCGCCGGCGCTCGTTGCGTTCATCGGCAACGGCAACGCGCGCGTCGGCTTCTCGACGGGCGCGCCGGTTGGCTGGTTCCCGCTGGGACCGCGCGACGTCTACGTGCCCGGCTACCGCGTGAGCCACAACTACTTCACGCGTGTGAACGTCTATGCCGGCATCAACTCGGTGCAGATCAACAACTACTATGGCAACTATTCGCGCGGCAATTTCGACTACGCGCGCGTCAATTACGCCAACCGCAATGTCGCCGGCGCGGTGACGGCGGTACCCGGCAACGTGTTCATCGGCGCGCGCCAGATCCGCGGGTCGGCGCTGCCGGTCACGCACGAGACGTTCGCGAATGGCCACGTGTCGGGATTCGCCGCGGTCGCACCGACCCGGCAGAGTCTCGGTTTCGGCAGCGCCCGCGCGGTCGGTGCACCGCGCGTTGCCGCCGGTCGCAATGTGATCGCCGCAACACGCCCGCCCGCGCCGGTCGCGCCGTTCGCACAGCGCGAGGCGGTGCTGCAGCGCGATCCGGGCCGTGCGCTGCCTGCGCGCGAACTGCGCAGCGTCAGCGTGCAGGGCGGCGCGCAGAATGGCGGCGCGCAATCGATGCACGAAAGCGCCAACGCACATGCGAACGTCAACGTCGTGACCAGCACTGGCCGGCCTGCGCGTCTGCCGGCACAGGCGGTGGCGCCGCGCGGCCCGGTTCCACAAGGTCAGCAGTCCACGCCGGGGTTCCCGTCAGCGGACCGCGACACGCGCATGCGCGCGCCCGGCGATACGCGTACGACCGATTCGCAAACACGCATCAAGCAGCCGGCCAGCAATGCGTCGCCGACGCAGAACGCCGTGCAAGGCCAGCAGATCCAGCGTGGCCGCGTCGAGGGTCAGGAGAGCGGCTATCGCGGTCCGCGCGAAAATGTCTCACACGAAAACGTCGATGCGGCGCCCCAGCAATATCGCTCGACGACGGTCGAACATGTGCCGAAGGCGGGAGCCCAGGAATATCGCCCCGGCACGGCGGATCGGGGGACACAGTTCCAGCAACCCATGCAGCAACAGACGCAGACGCAGCAGCAGAGCCAGCAGGTCGATACGCGTTCGGGCCGGGAGTACCGCCGCGCGCAGCAGCCGTCGAGCACACAGCAGCAGCCGCAGCAGGAAATGCAGCAACGCAGCCGGGAAGTGCAGTCGCCGCAGTACCGGCCGCCGCCGCAGCCGCAGGCGAAACCCGATGCGCACCAGGCGCCGCCGCAGCAACAAGTGCAGCAACAACAGATCCAGCGCGGACAGCCGCAGGGACAGCCGCAGCACGAAGAGAAAAAGCACGACAACAATCAGCAGCAGGGTCGCAAGCCGCGCGATGAGGATAAAAACGGCGGCAATCATCGCTGATTGATCGACACCGAAGCGCCCGGCACTGCCCGGGCGTTTTTTTCGGATTGGGCGACGAGAGCGACTACAATACGCACATGTTGCAGATCCTCCTCAACGGCGAACCGCACGAAGTCGATGTACGCACGACCGTCCACCATCTGCTCGACCGCGCCGGCTATGCCGACCGCCGCGTCGCCGTGGAAATCAATCGCGAGATCGTGCCGCGCAGTGCGCATGGCGAGCGTCTGCTGCGCGAGGGCGACCGTGTCGAGATCGTGCACGCGCTCGGTGGCGGGTGAGTATCGTGATCGCGACCCGCTGCAGCGCAGCCCCGGGCCGTGACCTCCCGTCACGCGCGAAACGGCAAAATCCGCAGACTCTCCGATAGAAGAATTCGATGAATGCCCAACTTCGCACGACGACCGATTCGACGACGACGCCCTCGTCATCGCAGGCAAGCGCTACCGCTCGCGCCTCCTGACCGGCACCGGGAAGTTCCGCGATCTCGACGAAACGCGGCGTGCGACCGAGGCCGCGGGCGCGCAGATCGTGACAGTCGCCATTCGGCGCACGAACATCGGCCAGGACCGCAACGCGCCGAACCTGCTCGACGTGCTGCCGCCGGACCGCTACACGATCCTGCCGAACACCGCTGGCTGCTACACCGCCGACGATGCCGTGCGCACGTGCCGGCTCGCGCGCGAGCTGCTCGATGGACACAAGCTCGTCAAGCTCGAAGTGCTCGGTGATCAGAGGACGTTGTTTCCCGATGTCGTGCAGACGCTCATCGCCGCCGAGCAGCTCGTCGCCGACGGCTTCGAGGTGATGGTCTACACGAGCGACGATCCGATCCTCGCGCGTCGTCTCGAGGAGATCGGCTGCGTCGCGGTGATGCCGCTCGCTGCGCCGATCGGCTCGGGGCTCGGTATCCAGAATCGCTGGAACCTGCTCGAGATCGTCGAGAACGCGAAGGTGCCGGTGCTCGTCGATGCCGGCGTGGGCACGGCGTCCGACGCGGCGATCGCGATGGAGCTCGGCTGCGACGGCGTGCTCATGAACACCGCGATCGCCGGCGCGAAGAACCCCGTGCTGATGGCGAGCGCGATGCGCAAGGCGGTCGAAGCCGGCCGTGAAGCGTTTCTCGCCGGACGCATCCCGCGCAAGCGCAACGCTGCGGCGTCGAGTCCGATCGATGGCACGATCGCCTGACGAGGCCGTCGCGGCGCCAGAAAGCGGCGAGCCGCGACACATCCGCAGTTTCGTATTGCGCCAGGGCCGCTTCACGCCCGCGCAGCAGCGTGCGTTCGAGCAGCACTGGCAGCGCTTCGGCCTCGAACCGACGGCGTCACCGCCCGACTGGTCGGCGATATTCGGCCGCGCCGCGCCGCTCGTCCTCGAAATCGGCTTCGGCAACGGCGAGCAGTTGCTGCACGCGGGCATGCATGAGACGCAGCGTGACTTCATCGGCATCGAAGTGCACCGCCCGGGCGTCGGCCGGCTGATGAATGCGCTCGCCGCGCACAATGTGGAAAATGTGCGTTTGTACAATCACGACGCGATCGAGGTGCTGCAGCGCTGCATCGCTGCGGAGTCGCTCGACGAAGTCCGCATCTACTTCCCCGATCCGTGGCCGAAGAAGCGCCAGCAGAAGCGCCGGCTCGTCCAGCCCGCGTTCGCCGACATGATCGCCTCGCGCGTGCGCGCTGGCGGGCGCTTGCATTTGGCCACCGACTGGGCCGACTATTCGACCCATATGCTCGAAGTGCTCGACGCATCGCCGCGCTGGCGCAATCTCGCAGGCCGCGGCCAGACGATGCCGCGCCCCGACTGGCGCATCGAGACGCATTTCGAGAAACGCGGCGTCCGCCTCGGTCATGGTGTGTGGGACCTGCTCTACGAACGTTGCTAGAACCGGCGCAGGGTTGCGTCGGCGCGGAACGCACAGGAGTGCTGCTTCGAACGTGGCGCGACGTTTGTCGCGACCGTTGCTTACGGGCCGATGCATGATGCGCGGCGCGCAAAAACAATAAACGATTCGCCCCGATGAAATCCTGCTCACGATGAACCCAGGACTTGCCCTCAGCCACGACATGATGCTCGTGCTCGGGCTTCTGGTGTTCACCGTCCTGATGCTCGTGCTCGAATGGATCCGCGCGGATCTCATTGCGCTGCTCGTCATCGTCGTCATCGGCATCACGCGCCTGATGCCGGTCGAGAAGCTGTTCGACGGCTTCGCCGGCAACGCCGTGATCTCGCTGCTCGGCGTCATGATCATGGGTGCGGGGCTCGACCGCACCGGCGTCCTCAACAAGGCCGCGTCGTTCATCCTGCGCTTGTCCCAGGGCGTCGAATCCCGGCTGTCGCTGCTCGTCAACTCGATGGTCGGCGGGCTGTCCGCGATCATGCAGAGCCAGGCACTCGCAACGTTGTTTCTGCCCGTCGTGAGCCGCGTCAGTTCGCGCACGGGCGTGCCCCTGTCGCGACTGCTGATGCCGATGGCGTTCTCGATTCTCGCCGGCACCAACATGACGATGATCTCGAACTCGCCGCTGATCGTGCTCAACGACCTGATCGTCAGCGCGAACAGCAACCTGCCGCCCGGCGCGCAGACGATCAGGCCGTTCTCGCTGTTCTCGATCGCGCCCGTCGGCCTGCCGATGCTGCTGACGGGCCTCGCCTACTTCGCGCTGTTCACGCGCCGCCTGCTGCCGGCCGACGAGGAAAGCCCCAACGTCACGCCGGGACGTACCGAGACGTATTTCGCCGAGACCTACGGCATCACGGGCGAGGTGTTCGAGCTGACCGTGACCGCGGAGAGCCCGCTCGTCGGCATGAGCATCGCCGAGGCCGAGGCGCTGCGCGGCGCACCGTTGATGCTCGCGATCAAGAACGGCGACGAAGTGCGCCTCGCGCCGCCGGCCGACACGATGATCTGGGTCGGCACGGTGCTCGGCGCGCTGGGCAATCGCGAGGCCATCGACAACTTCTCGAACCTCAACCTGCTGCTGGCACAGTCGCGGCTGCGCTATTTCCGCGACATGTTCAACCCGACGCGCGCGGGCATTTCCGAGGCCGTGGTCCCGCCGAACTCGGAGTACATCAAGCAGACGGTCGGCGATCTGCGCCTGCGCAAGCGTTACGGCATCAGCGTGCTCGCCGTGAATCGCGGCGAGGAAATCCATCGCGAGGACGTACGCAAGATCGTGCTGCGCGCCGGCGATACGCTCGTGATGCACAGCCTGCTGGCGCGATCTCTCGGCCGCCGCGGAAGACCACGACTTCGTCGTCGTCACCGACTACCCGAAGGACGAGGGCAGACCGAGCAAGATCTGGCACGCGACGGCCTTCTTCACGATCGCGATGGGCCTGGGCCTGTTCACCGACATCAAGCTCTCGGTCGCGATGCTGACGGGCGCTGTCGGCATGCTGCTCGCCGGCGTCCTCAAGATGGACGAAGCCTACGCGGCGATCAACTGGAAGACGATCTTTACCCTCGCCTGCCTGATTCCGCTCGGCTGGGCGATGGATGCGACCGGCGCCGCCGCGTGGCTCGCCCAGGAAGTGCTGCGCTATCTCGGTGGATGGCCGCAGTGGGGGCTGCAGGCCGTGATCGCGCTGCTCGCGCTGTTCTTCTCACAGATCGTGTCGAACGTCGGCGCGACCGTGATGATGGTGCCGATGGCGATCAACATCGCGCTCGCCTCGAACGGCAATCCCGCGGTCTATGCAATCATCGTCGCGATCTCGACCTCGAACAGCTTCCTGATCCCGAGTGCGAATCCCGTTCTCACGATCATCGCGGGCCCCGGCGGCTATCGCGCCAGGGATTTTCTGCGCGTCGGATTGCCGCTGACCGTGCTGCTGCTGATCGTCATGCTCGTCGCCGTGAACCTGACGTTTCGTTAGGGAACTAACTCTACTTCCTCAGCTTCGCGAGCGTGATCGCCACGACGCCGACCAGGATCACGATCATGCCTATCACGTCGAGGCGCGTCACCGCCTCGCCGCCGATCAGCACGCCGACGAGCACGGCCACAGGCGGATTGACGTAACCGTAGCTCGCCGCGAGCGCGGGCCGCGTGTGATGGAGCACATAGACGTACGCGCTGAAGCCGAGCAGCGACCCCGCGATGACGAGGTACACGAACGCATAGGTCGCGCGTGGATCGATCGCGGGCGGGAAATGCTCCCCGGTCAGCCACGCGACGATCGCGAGCGGCACGCTGCTGCAGATCATCTGCGCGGCGGCGCTCATCATCGGGTTCGGCATGTCCTGGTGCTTGCTCCAGACCGAGCCGAACGCCCACGCGATCGTCGCCACCACGAGCGCGGCGGCGCCATACGGCGAGCCGCGCAGTTCACCGCCGAAGTTGAGCACGACGACACCGATGAAGCCGACGATGAGGCCGATCCATTCGAGGCGATTCGGCCACTGGCCGTAGAGTCCCGCGAACAGCGCCATGAACAGCGCGACGCTCGCGACCGCGACGGCGGCGATGCCGGATGCGACCGTCTGCTCGGCAAAACAGACCAGCCCGTTGCCGACGCCGAGCAGCAACGTGCCGGTAACGAGGCAGTTGATCCATTGCCGCCGCGTCGGGGGCGCGACACCGCGCCAGCGCAGGAAGACGAACATGAGCGTGCCCGCGATGATGAAGCGCAGGCTCGCCATGATGAAGGGCGGAAAGCCCGCGACCGCGAAGCGGATGGCGAGGTACGTCGAACCCCAGATCACATAGACCGCGAGCAGCGCCAACGGAACGAGAATGCGCGGCGAGAGCGCGCTGCTCTGCGCCGCCGGGTCGGCGGAAACATCGGTACGGGTCATGACGCAATGTTAGTCGAGAGCGCGCGTGCGCGACAGCGCCGCTTCGGCTCGTCGATGCAGTGCCGCCGATCGGCCATGGATGGGGTCGGCGACCCGGGCGGATCGCCAGGGTCAGTGCTTGATCGAAGCTACCGTACGCTCGGCTGGACCGATGCGCGCGACACGGCAGCTATCAGCCCGACGGTGGGATCGGCGACGCTAGGGAGCGCCGAAGGTCAGTGCTCGATCAACGCCGCCTGCACGTCCGCCGCGCCGACGCGCCCGAACACTGCAACTTCGGTTCTGCTGTGGGATCTGCGACTCTGGGTAGCACCGAAGGTCAGTGCTCGATCGACGCCGTCTGATTCGGCAGCACGACGAACTCGCCTTCGATCACGTTCGCATGGCGTGCGTTCGGCTGCGCGCCGACGCGCGTGCCCGCGACACCGCGCGTAATGGCCACGATCGCGCCAACGAGCGCAAATGCGACGAGCGCGAAGAAGCCGAGTGTCATGACTACCGCGAGCAAAACGAGGCCGACGACCCCGAAAAGTACGCGCGAAAGCGGGTGATGACGACGATTGAACCAGCGCCAGTAAAACATGGCGTCGATGCTCCGTGGCAGAATGCGGGGGTGTCCGTCGGACACGTTCGAGATGGAAGACTAGATACTCCGATGAGCGTTAGAAAAACGTTATGTCGCGTCGCAGCAATTCCCGACGGCGGCGCGCTGGCGGTCGACATTCCCGACGAGGGCAATACGCGCTCGATCCTGCTTTTACGCAGCGGAGACCGCGTTTCGGCCTACGAAAATGAATGCCCGCACGCGGCGCGCCGGCTCGACTGGGCGCCGGGGCAATTTCTCGTCGAGGACGGCTACCTGATCTGCGCGGCACACGGCGCGATGTTCACGATTCCGGCGGGCGAATGTGTCGCCGGGCCCTGCCGCGGGGAGCACCTCATGGCGGTGGCGACGAATGTCGTTGACGGGGACGTCGATCTCGTGGGGGGTAGCTCGTCCGCTCGCGCGGACGCCGATTCGCTCACTGGGGGCCTCGTCATTTCCGCGTGCTCTTGGTGGAAGCGCTCTACAACAGCGAAGTCTTGTCGCACGCGCTCCGCCCTGTCATCCCCGCGAACGCGGGGATCCAGCGCCTTGGCTTTCCTGTTGTTCGCAAAGCAACAGCTTTCACTCGTCCTGCTTGCGAGCGAGCACCTTCTGCTCCCGCAAGAAAGGTAACCGACTGCGCCGCAGGACGACGCGAACAGCGAAGCTGGCCGCGTAGCGGCGAAGGGCAGGATGCCCGAAGGCAAGAACACGCCCTGGTATTCGCGCTTTTCGGGCATGACGCGCCCGAAGAAGACCACGTCTGCGTGCCTGTGTTCCGCCGACAGCGCATCCCTGCACTGACGTCGGAATCGGCGCGATCCTCGCGCCGCCCTTCGGGCATCCCTACGAGCGGAGCGCGGCCGCGCTCGCGGGAGTCACGCGCCGAGTTCGAAAGACGAAGCGAAGCGCGTCAGGCCACCACGACCGGTATCTTGCCGATGCGCGCCTGCCATTCGCGCGGCCCCGTCTACGTGCACCGACGTGCCCTGCGAATCGACTGCGACGGTCACCGGCATGTCCTTCACCTCGAACTCGTAGATCGCTTCCATGCCGAGATCGGCGAAGCCCACGACGCGCGATGCGCGTGATCGCCTTCGACACGAGATAGGCGGCGCCGCCGACGGCCATCAGGTACACCGACTTGTGCTTCCTGATCGCTTCAATGGCCGTCGGGCCGCGCTCGGCCTTGCCGACCATGCCGAGCAGGCCGGTCTGTGCGAGCACCTGTTCGGTGAACTTGTCCATGCGCGTCGCGGTGGTCGGCCCCGCAGGACCGACGACCTCGTCGCGTACCGGATCGACCGGGCCGACGTAGTAGATGAAGCGTCCCTTGAAATCGACCGGCAGCGTCTCGCCCTTGTTGAGCATTTCCACGATGCGCTTGTGCGCGGCGTCGCGGCCGGTCAGAAGTTTGCCGTTGAGCAGCAGCACTTCGCCGGGCTTGAACGTCGCGACTTCGGCCGGCGTGATCGCGTCGAGATTCACGCGCCGCGCGCCGGTCGGGCTATAGGTGAGCTTCGGCCAGTCTTCGAGCGACGGCGGATCGAGCGTGACGGGGCCGCTGCCATCGAGCGTGAAATGCGCATGCCGCGTCGCCGCGCAGTTCGGGATCATCGCGATCGGCAGGTTCGCCGCGTGCGTCGGATAGTCGCGTACCTTGATGTCGAGCACGGTCGTCAGTCCGCCGAGCCCCTGTGCGCCGATGCCGAGCGCGTTGACCTTCTCGTACAGTTCGAGCCGCAACTCCTCCGCGCGTGTCTGCGCGCCACGTGCCTGCAGGTCGGTGATGTCGATGGGCTCCATCAACGCCTCTTTCGCGAGCAGCATCGCCTTCTCGGCAGTGCCGCCGATGCCGATGCCGAGCATGCCGGGCGGACACCAGCCCGCGCCCATCGTCGGCACGGTCTTGAGCACCCAGTCGACGATCGAATCGGACGGATTGAGCATCGCGAATTTCGACTTCGCCTCCGAGCCGCCGCCTTTCGCCGCGACGATCACGTCGACCGTGTTGCCGGGCACGATCTGCACGTTGATCACGGCCGGCGTGTTGTCCTTCGTGTTCGTGCGCTTGCCTGCGGGATCGGCGAGGATCGACGCGCGCAGCTTGTTGTCCGGGTCGTTGTATGCGCGGCGCACGCCTTCGTTGACCATGTCCTCGAGCGACAAGGTCGCGTCCCAGCGCACGCTCATGCCGACCTTGAGGAACACCGTGACGATACCGGTGTCCTGGCAGATCGGCCGATGGCCTTCGGCGCACAGGCGCGAGTTGATGAGAATCTGCGCGATCGCGTCCTTCGCCGCCGGCGACTCCTCGCGCTCGTAGGCGCTCGCGAGATTGCGGATGTAGTCGACCGGGTGGTAGTAGCTGATGTATTGCAGGGCGTCGGCGACGCTCTGGATGAAATCGACCTGTTTGATCGTGGCGGGCGCCGAGGTGACCGAAGCGGATGCGCTGGCGTTCATGGGGATGGCGATGCGGGAGGGGTCCGCCATTTTCGCACCGTCCGTGCCGCAACGCATCAAGAGCGGAGCGTTCACACGGATTTACCTTTGTGCGTACGGAGGGCCGCAGACAAGCGATAGATGTTTTGACGCGGATTCAAACGGATCTACACGGATTCCCACTGCTGGCCTGCGCAATTCCTGCTGTCGGCTCTTCATTCGTGCAATCCGTGTTTCGCGCTTTCGAATTCGGCCCGTGCCCGCCGGCATTGAGCACCTGCGCTATGCTTTGCCCATGCTCAGCGCCGCCACCATCGTCGCCGCAGGCCTCGTCTGGATCGGGCTGCTGTTCTGCGTGGCGGTCTATGGCGAACGCCATCCGCGCGTGTTCGAGAAGCGCTGGGCGATCGTCTACGCGCTGTCGCTCGCGGTCCACTGCACGTCCTGGACGTTCTATGGCTCGGTCACGCACGCGATCCGCTCCGGCTGGTGGCTGCCGCCGAATCTCGCCGGCGCGATGGCGATGTATCTCTTCGGCATCGGCGTCCTCGGGCGTCTCGTGCGCCTCGCGCAGAAGCACAACGCGTCGTCGCTCGCCGACCTGATCGCTGCGCGGCTCGGCCGCAGCGCGCCGCTCGGCGCGCTCGTCACGGCAGTCATGCTGATCGGCATCGTGCCGTACATCGCGTTGCAGCTCAAGGCGGTGGCGATGAGCTACGGCGCGGTCACGTCGGGTACGGTCGGCGCGCCCGCGTGGCGCGACAGCGCGCTCTGGGTCGCTTTGGTGATGGCGTGGTTCGCGATGCTGTTCGGCACGCGCCGCGCGTCGGCCGTCGCCCACAACCGCGGCCTCGTGCTCGCGATCGCGTTCGAGTCGGTGTTCAAGCTCGCCGCGATGCTCGCACTCGGCAGCCTCGTCTTCACGCTGCCCGAGGCGCCCGAGGTGATGATGGGCGAGGACACGAGCGGCTTCGCCGCGCTGATCGGCCTCGGCGCGCTCGCGATGTTCACGTTGCCGCACCAGTTCCACGCGGGCGTCGTCGAATGCCGCGACACACGTCACCTCACAGACCGCACGCTGGCTGTTTCCGCTGTACATGGTGCTGATCTCGCTGCCGATCCTGCCGCTCGCGCGCCTCGGCGAGGCGCGCCTCGCCGCGACCGGCATCCCGACCGACCTGTACGTGCTCGCGTTGCCGCTTGCAAGCGGACACAACTGGCTCGCGCTGGTCGCTTTTCTCGGCGGCCTTTCGGCGGCGACGTGCATGGTCGTCGTGGCGACGCTCGCGCTGAGCCTCATGGTCGCGCACCATTTCATCGCGCCGATGCGCGTGCGCGCCGGCTGGGGCCAGGGCGGCGAGAGCGACCTGCGCGGCGACGTGCTCTGGGCCCGCCGCGCGGCGATCCTCATCGTCATCCTGCTCGCGTGGGCATACAGCCGCGCGCTGATCGGCAACACGGCCCTCGCCGATATCGGCGCGTTGTCGTTTTCGGCGCTCGCGGGTCTCGCGCCGACGACATGGATTGCGGTCTACCGGCCGATGCTCGGCGTGCGTGCCGCGTTCGTCGGCCTCGCTGCCGGCACCGTGCTGTGGCTGTACATTCTCTTCCCGCGCCTGATGTTCCCCTCGGCCGACTGGCCCGCGACCGGCCCGTTCGGCATCGCCTGGCTCGCACCCGAGCACTTCTTCGGTCTGTCGGACTTCGCGCCGCTCACGCGCGCGGTCATCGTCAGCCTCGCGACGAATTTCCTCGGCATTTCGCTCGTCGCGCTGTTCGGTCGCAAGCGCGTCTCCACGCTGACGATCACGCACGAACTCGAGCGCGGCGAACTGCGCGCGCTGGCAGCGCGCTTCCTGCCGGCGGAACGCGTCGACGCAATGATCGGCAGCGGCGCCGATCGCGAGCATGCCGACGCGAGCGAACGCGCGGTCATCGAACACGAATTGTCGGCCGTCATCGGCACGGCGTCGGCGCGCCTTCTGCTCGATGTCGCGCGGCGCGAGCGTCGCAGCCAGCTCGACACGCTCGCCGCGATCGTCGACGAGGCCTCGGCCGACCTGCGCTTCAACCAGCGCGTGCTCCTCGCCGCGCTCGAGAACATGACGCAGGGCATCTGCGTCGTCGATGCGGATCTGCGCGTCGTCGCCTGGAACCGTCGCTACGCCGAACTGTTCCAGTATCCCGCCGGCATGCTCACGGTGGGTCGGCCGATCGAGGAACTGATGCGTCACGCGATCGAGCGCGGCACGATCGGCGCCGGCGACACGGCAACGCGCGTGCAACGGCGCCTCGCGCACATGCGCGCGGGCACGCCGCTGATTTCCGAACGCCGCTTCCCCGACGGCAGCGAGATCGAGATACGCGGCAATCCGATGCCCGGCGGCGGCTTCGTGGCGACGTTCACCGACGTCACCGCGTTCCGCCACGCCGCACAGGCGCTCACGCGCGCGAACGAAACGCTCGAGCAGCGCGTCGCCGAACGCACGAGCGCGCTCGAGCAGGCGACGCGCGAGGCCGAACGCGCGAACGAGACGAAGACGCGTTTCCTCGCGGCGGTCAGCCACGACCTCATGCAACCGCTGCACGCGGCACAACTGTTCGCGCACACGCTCGCGACGCGCGTGGACAACCAGGGGCGCGACACCGCTCGGCACCTGCACGGCGCGCTCGAGGCAACCGAGGCGCTTCTCGGCGGACTGCTCGACATCGCGCGCCTCGACAGCGGCACCCTCGTGCCGCGCGACCAGGAATTCGCGCTCGACGATCTGCTCGGCGCGCTCGCTGCGGAATTCGGCGCGCTCGCCGCCGAGCACGGACTTGGCCTGCGCCATGTGCGCACGCGCTGCTGGGTCAGATCCGATCCGCACCTGCTGCGCCGCGTGCTGCAGAACTTCCTCAGCAACGCGCTGCGTCACGTCGAACGCGGGCAGATCCTGCTCGGCTGCCGCCGCGACGACGGGCATGCTGCGCATCGAGATCTGGGATACCGGCCCCGGCATCGCGGAACACGAACAGAAACTGATCTTCGAGGAATTCCGCCGCGGCAGTCGCGCGAGCGGCCAGGGGCTCGGCCTCGGCCTCGCGATCGCGGAGCGCATGGCGCGCCTGCTCGATCATCGTCTCGACCTGCGTTCCTGGCCCGGCCGCGGCAGCGTGTTTTCGGTGACCGTGCCGCGCTGCGCTGCGCTCGCCACAGTCGCGAACGCGCCGGTCGCGCCGGAGTCGTTCGCCAGCGAGAACGAATACGCCGGCGTCGCGCTGATCGTCGACAACGAAGCCCAGGCTCTCGCGGCGCTCAAGGCGCTGCTGACCGGCTGGGGCTGGACCGTTCTCGCCGCGGGCGACGCGGACCGCGCGCTGCAGCTGGCGCGCGACGAACGACCCGATATCGCGATCCTCGACTACCACCTCGGCGGCGGCAACGACGGACTGACGCTCTACGCGAAGCTGCTCGAACTGCTCGGCGAACTGCCCGCCGTCGTCGTCACCGCGGATCGCGACGCGGCCTTGCGCAGGCGCGCACGCGATCTCGACGTCGTCGTGCTGTACAAACCGCTGAAGCCGCTCGCGCTCGCGCAGGTGCTGCGGCAGAGGGCCGCGGCCGTCGCGGAGAAGTGAGCGGTCAGGACGGCGGGTGCGTCAGTTCGAGCCGACGCAGCAATACGCTCGCCTGCGTGCGATTGCGCACGCCGAGCTTGTCGAGGATCGCGCTGACGTGCGCCTTGACCGTGCGTTCCTGGATGTCCAGCACGTCGGCGATCTGCTTGTTGAGGCGCCCTTCGGCGAGCAGCCCCAGCACGCGGAATTGCTGCCCGGTGAGACGCGAGAGCCGTCCAGCGAGGTTGGCGTCCGCAGGATCACTCGGAACGCGCACGAGGTCCATCGCCACCTGAGTTGGCACCCAGGGCCGGTTCGCAAGTACCGAACGCACGGCGGCGATGATGTCGTCGGGCGCGGTGCTCTTGGGCACGTATCCGGTCGCGCCGTGATCGAGCGCACGCCGCACGATGGCCGGATCCTCGTGCCCCGAGACCACGAGCACGGCGACCGACGGAAACTGCGTGCGCACCGCGGCGAGGCCGGCGAGGCCGCTGCTGTCGCGCATGTGCAGGTCGAGCAGCACGAGGTCGACCTCGACCAGTTCCTCGAGCTCGGCGAGCGTCGTCGCGAGATCGGTGGTTTCGCTGATCTGCGCCCCCGGCACCGCCGCAGCCACCGCGGTGCGCAACGCGACGCGGAACAGCGGGTGGTCGTCGGCGATCACGATTTTTGCGGCCATCGCAGAACTCTAGCAGGCAGCGGCCGGCCTCGCATCTTGCGAACGTCGCCCAAGCCGGTATAGATAGCCGGGAGTGCGACCAGGTTCGCACGCCTACGAGGAAGACAGCAGTGGATTTCGTAATCGAACCGATACGCTCGACCGTCCACCGCGGCGACGACGACCTGCTGAGCGCGGGCCTGGGACTCGCGGGCCTGCGTGGCGCGCCGTCCGCGTTCGACGATCCGTCGGCACCGAAGCCGGCCGAGCTGCGCCGGCGCGCGATCCAGTCCGCATGGAAGGGCATTGCGGATTTGGGGCCGCTCGGCCGCTACGGCGAGGCCTACGGCGGCGTGCCGGACGTGCCGGGTCGCGAATTCCAGGCGTTCGCGCGCGTACCCGGCGCGAATTCGCCGCATCGCGTGCTCGCCCAGATTCCCGACGGTTTCGACGCGGGGAAGCGTTGCCTGATCGTTACGGCGTCGTCCGGTTCGCGCGGCATCTACGGCGCGATCGCGGTCGCCGGCGCGTGGGGGCTCGCGCACGGTTGCGCGGTCGCGCACACAGACAAGGGCACCGGGCCCGGCTACTTCGATTGCGCGGACGAGAGCGGCGTCGCGCTCGACGGCACGCGCGCGCGCGCGCGCGACGCGCAACTCGAATTCGTCGCGGACGCTTATGCGCCGACATCCGGCATCGCAATGAAACACGCGCATTCGCGCGACAACCCCGAGGGTGACTGGGGAACCCATCTGCTGCAGGCGGCGCAATTCGGCCTCGCGATGCTCGATCGCGCGTTTCCGCAGCATGCGCCGTTCACGCCGGCAAACACACGCATCGTCGCGGTGGGCCTGTCGAACGGCGCTACCGCAGCACTGCAGGCGGCCGGGCTCGACGAGAAGGGCTGGCTCGCGGGCGTCGTCGCGATCGAGCCCAACGTGAACACTCCGGCCGTCGCCGGCGCGAGGCCGCTGTACGCCTACGCCTGCGAAGCGGCGATCTGGTCACCGTGCGCCCTGCTCGACGCGCGCTTCGCCACGGCCGCGGCTCGCCGGGCTGCCGGGGAGCAACGTCGCGAGCTGGCCCGCGCGCGCCGACACGTTGCGCGGGGCGGGGCTTCTGCGCGCGCAGGAAGTGCGTTCGCAGGCCATCGAGGCGCTCGAACGCCTGCACGCACAGGGCTGGAACGACGCCGTCCTCGCCAGCGCGGCGATGACGACCGCGTTCGACATGTGGCGCGCCTTCAGCGTCACCTATGCGTCCGCCTACGCGCGCGCGGGCGTCGACGCGATGCCGGGTGGTTTCCGCTTCGCCATGCTCGATGCAGCGGGTCGCCCGCGCAGCCCAGCGCGTGCCGAGAGCGCCGCCTGGTGGAGCGATTCGTCGGGCATCGCGCCGGGCAACGGCATCTCGATTGTCGATCCACATGACGACGGCGGCGCGGACCGCACCTGGCCCGGTCTCTGCCGCCTCGCGGCGTTGCGTGAGGACGATGGCGCCGTCGCGACGCGGCTGCGCGAGTCGATCGCCGCGGCGCAGGTTCGACTGCCGCGCGCGGATCTGCCGGTGTTCGTCCTGCACGGCGCCGAGGACGGGCTGATTCCACCGATGTTTTCGTCGACGCCGTACGTCTCGTGGCTGCGTACGAATGGCCGCACGCCGACCTATTGGTGCCTGCCGCACGTGCAACATTTCGACGCGTTTCTCGCGTTGCCCGGCTTCGGCGACCGATACGTGCCGATGCTGGCCTACGCCTACGCGGCGATCGCGCGCGTCGTCGCGCACGTGACCGAAGGCACGCCGCTGCCTGCAAGGGCACCGCAACCCGAACCGCGTGGCAGCGGACAGCTCGATCGCGGCCATCTGGACTTGGGCGGCATTGCATAGCGGGCGTCGACGCGATATGTCTGCCGTACAAGCAACAGACCATGAGATGCCGGCGCCCTGGTTCTACCCCCGTCGAAGTTCAACGACCCACAGAGGCAGAAATCATGAAGCTCAGCGCACGCAACCAGCTCAAGGGCACCGTCGTCGAGGTGAAGAAAGGCCAGACGACGGCGCACGTACGCATCGACATCGGCGGCGGCGTGATCATCACGTCTTCGATCACGAACGAAGCGGTCGACGACCTCGGCCTGAAGATCGGCGACGCAGCGGTCGCGGTGATCAAGGCATCGGACGTGATCGTCGGCAAGTGACGGCATCGAGTCCGCTTCTCGTCGCCGAAACGCAGCGGCCAGAAAAAATGCCGGGCTCGCCGGCATTTTCTTGATTCTCGGTCGCGATGCAGCGCTGGCTTATTGTTCGCGCAACGCCGTCGTCACCGGCAGACGCGCCGCGCGCAGCGCCGGATAGATGCCGCCGATGAAACCGATCGCGAGCGCCCACTTGAGGCCCGTCCACAGCACCTTCGGCGCGACTTCGAGCTGAAACGTGAGCTGACCCGTCGTGCCCGCCGCGAGCGTCGATGCGCTGAAGCCATTGAAGATCAGCCAGGCGATCAATCCGCCGAGCACGCCGCCGATCAGCGCAAGCAGCATCGTTTCGAGCATGATCGCGACGACGACCGGCAGGCCGCGGAAACCGATCGCGCGCAAGGTGGCGATCTCGCGGGCACGCGTCGCGACCGCGGCAAACATCGTGTTGAGCGCGCCGAAGATCGCGCCGATCGCCATGATCGAGCCAACGACGATGCCGATCGCGGTGATCGCCTTCGACGTGCCTTCCGACTGCTTGCTGAAGTACTCGTCCGTCGTGCTGACATCCACCTGCAGGCGCGGGTCTGACGTCAGCGCAGCCTTGAACGGCTCGAACGCGTCGGCGCCGGTCAGGCGCACGAACACCGAACTCGCGCTCTTGCTGCCGCCCGGGCGGTAGGTCGGGCCGACGACATCGGCATCGCCCCACAGTTCGGATTCCATCGCGTCCTTCGATTCGAAGATGCCGACGATCTTCCACAGTCTGGTTGCCGAGCTTGATCTCGTGATCGACCTCGAGGCCGTCGAACTGGCGCGTCGCGCCCTTGCCGGCGACGAGCTCGCGCAGGCCCGGCGTGAACCGGCGGCCGGCGACGATCTTCGCATTCGTGCGCAGCTTCCAGGCCTCATCGCCGATGCCGCGCAGCTGCACGCTGCCGAAGTCTTCCTCGGGATTGCCGCCCTTCATCGGCAGGTTCGCGGCGACGACGAGTTCGGGCGACGCGATCGGTTTGCCGGCGTCATCCTTCGCGATGCCGGGCGCGTCCGCGATGACGATCGTGCTGTCGTGACTGAGCACCGACGACACTTCGGCCGCCGACGCGCCACGCATCACGATCGCGGTGTCGAGGCCGCCCGTGCGCTCGCAGCGTGTCGCTGTAACCCTGCGCCATCGCGAGCATCGCGACGAGCACCGCGACGACGCCGGCGATGCCGACGACGATCACCGCCGATGAGCCGGCCCTTTGCGTCAGGGTGCTGATGCCCACGGCCGTCACCGATGCGGCCTGCTGGCCGCGCCGCGTGAGCAGCATCCACAATGCGAGCAGAACGAGCAGCACGGGCAGCGCCTGCCACGGCAGGCTGAGGAAGACGAATATGCCGACGATGGCCACGACGAACGTGAGCAGTCCAATCAGAAACTTCATTTGTCGTTCTCCTTAGCGACCGGCCAACGCATCGACGATATTGAGGCGCATCGCACGCAACGCGGGCATTGCGCCGATCACGACGCCGATCGCAATCGCGAGCGCGATGCCGAGCGACCAGCTCTTCGCGCCGACCGTCGTGTGCGTGATCATGCCGCCGCTCATCGCGGGCAGGCCCATGCTGATCAGGCTGACCAGGCCGAGGCCGATCACGCCGCCGAGGACGAGCAGCAATACCGACTCCGCGAGCACCATCGCGAGCACGCTGTTGCTCGAGAAACCGATCGTCTTGAGCACGGCGAGCTCGGAGGTGCGCTCGCGCACCGCCTGCATCATCGTGTTGCCGGTCAGCAGGACGAGCGTGAAGAACACCGCGCCCATGATCGACGTGACGATGAGGCCGATGTCGGCGAGCTGCTTGATCCAGTTCGCGGTCGCGGCCTGTTCGGTCATCGTCTTCGTCTCGTGATCGGAGTTGGCCGAGATCGCGTCGATCGCCTTGGCGACGCGGTCGGAATCGTTGACGTCATTGACGCGCACGATGTACCAGCCGACGCTGCCGCGGTTGTACGGCGTCGTCTCGTCGAAGTTCTTCCAGTGCAGCACGATCATCTGGTTCTGGAACGCCTTGCCGTCCTTCGACGCCATCGTCCCCATGATGTCGAAGTTCCAGTTCTTGTTGCCTTCCTTGTTCGGGAAGATCTGCGACTGCAGCGGCAGCTTGTCGCCGATCTTCCAGCCGTACTTCTTCATGATCACCTCGCCGACGAGCACGCCGTTGAGGTTGGCGTCGAAGGCCTTGCGCTGCTCCGGATCGACCGTGACCTCGGGATACAGGTCGAGATAGTTCTGACTCACCGCGAACGTGAAGATCTGGTTGTGCGGGTCCTGGTATGCGCCGCCGAACCAGTTCGCGTAGGCCACATCCTTGACGCCGGCACCTGCGCGATCTGCGCGCCGAGCCCTTGCGGCAACGGCTGGATGAACGACAGGCGCGCACCGACCTGCAGGCGCTCGGCGCCGTTGGCCGACTTGCCCGCATCCGCGAACGAAATGCGCACGGCGTCGAGCAGGCCGAACAGCAGGAACGCCGCGATGATCGACACGAGCGTGAGGATCGTGCGCGTCTTGCGCCGGAACAGTGCGGCCCAGATCAGATGTAGGTATTTCATGTTTGCCTCTCGTTGCGAGATGCCGATGTCGGCGAGCGCTCTCGGCGTCATTCACTGCGGAGATGTCGCAGTCGCACATATCAACCGTCATTCCCGCGTGCTTCTGGCGGGAATCCAGCGACTTTCATCGCGCCGATCCACGAATTTCCGGGTACAGGTCGCGCCAGTACGGATTGGTCTTCTTCGATCAAACGCGATTTTCCATTTGCGTTCCCACTTCTTCAGCTGCTTCTCGCGCAAGATCGCTGCTTCCATGGTCCGAAATGCATTTCAAAATAAACAAGCAAATGCGCGTTGATACTCCTTGGTGAACCCGTCAACCGAATCATTCGCGATGCTGCCAGATCCGTTGCAGGTCAGATCGCTTGTCGCGCCGATGTACAAGCGTTCCGTTTCGATGACTGGCCAACGATGTAGATCGCAGGCTTGCCTTCGCATCTGAGTCCGCCATTCCGTCGCAATAGCAAAGTCTCTGGATTCCCGCAGTTGCGGCGGGAATGACGATCATCTGCGACATTCGCGTCACGCGTGCTCCGCCTGCTCCACGAGCGTGCCCTTGTCGAGATGCAGCGTATGCCGCGCGTACTCGGCCGCCTTCGGGTCGTGCGTGACCATGACGATGGTCTTGCCGTGGTCCCGGTTGAGCGTCTGCAGCAGGCCGAGCACGTCCTCGGCCGACTGGCGGTCGAGGTCGCCGGTCGGCTCGTCGCAGACCAGCAGCGTCGGATCGGACACGATCGCACGCGCGATCGCGACGCGCTGCTGCTGGCCGCCGGAGAGTTCCGTCGGCTTGTGCGAGGCGCGATCGGCGAGGCCGACGAGCTGCAGCGCGACGCTCGCGTTCTTCTTGCGCTGCGCCGCGTTGAGCCTGGTCAGCAGCAGCGGCAGTTCGACGTTCTTCTGCGCCGACAGCATCGGCAGCAGGTTGTAGAACTGGAAGATGAAGCCGACGTTCGACGCGCGCCATTTCGCGAGCGCGCCCTGGCCGAGATTGTCGATGCGCGTGCCGCCGACGCTGAGGCTGCCGTCGGTCGGCGAATCGAGTCCGCCGATCAGATTGAGCAGCGTCGTCTTGCCCGAACCCGACGGCCCCATCAGCGCGAGGAAATCGCCCTGCGCGATATCGAGCTCGATGTGATGCAGCACTTCGACCTTCTGCTTGCCGCGCTCGTAGACCTTGCTGACGTTGCGGATCTCGACCAGATTTGCCATGACTTTTTTCCTCGATTGTTCGACCGCCGGCAACGCCGACTCGATTCGTTCGCAAGGCGCCGCGGATCACGAGCGAGTCGTGCACCGCCATCCTTGCCTTGAAGACGTTCGAAAGCGCCCGCTTTCGACGTTCCTCACGCCACAAAAAGCTACTTCGCCGCCGCGGGTTTCATCTCCACCTTCGCACCGTCCGCCAGGTCGGCCTGCGGCTGCTTCACCACCTTCGTTCCCGAGCCGATGCCTTCGACCAGACGCAGATCGTTGTAGGTCTGCCCCGGCGTCACGGCCCTGGCCTTCGCACGATCGCCCTCGATCGCGAACACGACGGGCTTGCCGTCGCGCTGGGCGATCGCCGACGCCGGTACGAGCACGCCCTTCGGCGGCGGCGCATCGGCCTTCTTCGCCTCTTCCATGAACGACACGCGCACGCCCATTTCGGGCAGCACGCGCTGATCCTTCTGTTCGATCGCGACGCGCACCTTGACCGTCGCCTTGCCGCGATCGGCACTCGGAATGATCGCGATCACGTGCGCGGGAATCTTCCAGTCGGGATAGGCGTCGAGCGTCGCCTGCGCCGGCTGTTTCGGCTGCACGCGGTTGATGTACGACTCGGTCACGTCGACCTCGATCTCGAGCGAGTCCATGTCGACGATCGTGCCGACGCCCGTGCGCGTGAAGCCGCCGCCGGCCGACAGCGGCGAGACGATTTCGCCGACCTGCGCGGCCTTCGCCGTGATCACGCCGGTGAACGGCGCGTGCACCGTGCAGTAGTCGAGCTGCACCTGCGCGCCGCGCACGGATGCCTCGGCCAATTCGACCTGGCGGCGCTGCGCGAGAATCTGCGCGCTCTGCATGTCGACCTGCGTCCGCGCGACTTCCTCGGACTGGACCGACACGAGCTTGCGCGCGACCAGATCCTGCGCGCGCTTGAGATCGCGCTGGCTCTGTGCGAGCTGCGCCTGGTATTGCGCGAGCAGCGCCTGGTTCGCCCGCAGGGCGGCCTTGGCCTGGTCGAGCTGCGCCTGCTGCGCGGTGTCGTCGAGATGGGCGAGAACCTGCCCTTCCTTGACGTGATCGCCCTCCTCGATGAGCACGTCGGTCAGCGTGCCGGTGATCTGCGCCGACACCGTCGCCTGGCGGCGCGCGGTGACGTAGCCGGTCGCCTGCAGCACCGCGGTATCGCCGCCGCCCGCGCTCGGCGCCATCGCCGTCGCGGCTTCGACCTCGAACGATTTGCTGCCCGCGAGGAAATACCAGGCGCCGGCGCCGATCAGCGCGAGCGCGAGAACGACGCCCCCGACGATGAGCGGCAGGCGCGACCCGCCGCTGCGATGATCGTCGCGGTGCTCCTTGTCGATGCGCAATTCCCTGAGCAAGTCCGATTTGTCCACGATCGATTTCCGAATGCAGGCGTGTAAAGGTTTGTAAGTTTGCCATAGACTGCCAGCACGCCGACGACTGTGACAGAACCAATGTTCACGAATGCGAGGTGACAGGTGTCAGATGCGCGACGCAAACCGTCCGCCGGGCTCGCCGGCTATTCCGGCAAGCCGCTCTGGCAGAAGCTCGGGCTCAAGGCGCGGATGCGCGTGCAGCTCTTGCATGCACCTGCGGAGTACTGGGACTGGTGCGACTTCGACGTTGCCGACGTCGATATCGTCGCAGCGCGTGCACGCGACGTGGGGTTCGCACACGTCTTCGCCTCGTCGCGCGACGCGCTCGAACGCGATCTGCAGAAGGTCGTGCCGGCGCTTGCAAGCGCCGGCATGCTGTGGATCTCTTGGCCGAAGAAATCTGCGCGCATCGAGACCGACATCACCGAGGGGACGCTGCGCGAGGTCGCGCTGCCGCTCGGGCTCGTCGACGTGAAGGTCTGCGCGGTCACGGAGGTCTGGTCGGGGTTAAAATTCGTCTGGCGCGTCGAGCGGCGCGCCGCCATCGCAAGGAAATCATCATGAACTTCAGTATTACTCCCTCTCCGGCAGCGACCGTCGCGATCGCCGGCAGCGACCTGCTCTTCCCGGTGCACCGCATCTACTGCATCGGCCGCAACTATGCCGATCATGCGAAGGAAATGGGCATGCCGGTCGAGCGCGGCACGCCGCTGTTCTTCTGCAAGCCGGCCGACGCGGTCGTCGCAGACGGCGCGACGATTCCGTATCCGTCCGCGACGAACGACCTGCATCACGAGGTCGAGATGGTCGTCGCGTTGCACTCGGGCGGCACGAACATCGCCGAAGGCGATGCGCGCAAGCACGTCTTCGCCTACGGCGTCGGCATCGACCTGACGCGCCGCGACCTGCAGGCCGCGGCGAAGGCCAAGGGCAACCCGTGGGACGTCGCGAAAGCGTTCGACCACTCGGCGCCGACGTCGGCGCTGCGCCGCGCGAGCGAGATCGGCCATCCCGACCATGCCGCGCTGTCGCTCGAGGTGAACGGCGTGCAGCGCCAGCACAGCGACATCGACCAGATGCTGTTCAGCGTGGCGCAGATCATCGCCGAGTTGTCGAAGCTGTTCGAACTCAAGGCGGGCGACCTCATCTTTACGGGCACGCCCGCTGGCGTCGCCGCGCTCAAGGCCAGGCGACGCATGGCACGCGCGTCTCGAGGGTATCGCCGAGTTGCGCGGCCGCATCGCCTGATCGATTTCGGCCTCGAAGCAGCGGCTTGGTGTAGATTGAGTGCTCCCAAGAACAAGCCTTACAAGCGGTGCCTGCGAGCAGAAGCGGATAGCGAAAAATCAGGCCCGCCTTCCCCCAGCGAGGTGATCCAATGAGCTTGGCAAGCGAATTCAAAACCTTCATCCTGCGCGGCAACGTGCTCGATCTCGCCGTCGGCGTGGTGATCGGCGCAGCGTTCGGCAAGATCGTCACCGCGCTCGTCGACAACATCATCATGCCCCCGATAGGGCTCGCGATCGGCGGCATCGACTTCTCGGCGTGGAAGTGGATACTCAAGGCCGCGGGGCCGGACGGCAAGGGCGAAGTCGCCGTGCAGGTCGGCATCTTCATCAACAGCATCATCCAGTTCGTGATCATCGCGGCCGCGATCTTCCTCGTCGTCAAGCTCGTCAACACGATGATGCGCAAGCACGCCGAGGCGCCCGCCGCGCCGCCGGAACCGACGACATCCGAAAAGCTGCTCATGGAAATACGCGACTCGCTGAAGAAATAGCGATCACAGTTGCCGAAAAAGAGGGGCGCCTCGGCGCCCCTTTTTACGTTGCGGAAGATCGCTCGCAACGGCGTTCGCAGCCGCCCGATCGCATCTCGGTCACTACTCCAACGCGCCGAGTCAAATCGTGTCGTCAAGTCGTGACGACCCAGATCGAGGCGATTCAAATCGAGATGATTCAAATCGCGTTGCCTCAATCGCCGCCGATTCAATCACCAATGATGCGGAATCCGAAGTAGAGCGACGCATCGGTCACGTATTGCGAACTACCGTGCAGGTTCAGGTGCACGATCGTCGGCTTCTTGAAGAAGTCCTTCGCCTGCGAATCGCTGAGGCCGAACGTTCCCGTCAGCGTGCTGCGGCTCAGGAAGCCGGCGATGCACACAGCCGAATCGCGCTTGCTCTCCGAGATCGTGATGCCAGCGGGCAGCGGCACCTGGAAATGCTGCGACGAAGTCATTGCGGTCTGCAGTTGGCCGCCGAATGCGACGCCCGTGGTCGGATCGATGAGACCTGGCGTGTCCAGTACCGGGTTCTCGATCGTCAGGGTCGGATCGACCGAAAGCTTCGCGACGACCGTGCCGGCGGTCGGATTGCTGTATGTCACGATCAGCCACGGCGACACCCAGTAGCAGAGCAGCGAATTGGTGGCGTTCTTCGGCAGCGATATCTTGCTCACGTCCTGGAAATTGAACGTCGTCGTGGCCGGAGCCGCGCCGAGGACCTGGCACACGGTCGGCGCGACGGTGCCGGTGCAATCGCTCGTCAGTATGGCCAGCATGTCGGCGAGGCCGAGCCACTGCAGATTGCGACCGAACGAATCGCTGTCGCCGACGTCGGCGTCGGTCGGGCCGCCCGCGATCGACGGCGTCGGCGCGATGCTGAATCCTGCGTGCGCCTGCATCGGCGCTGCATGCCGCGGGATATCCGGGGATGCGATGTCCTCGGAGGAAGTCGCGGCAGCGTGAGCGGAAGCGATCGCAAACGCGAGTGCGCTCAGGCAAATCAGGGAATGTTTCATCGATGTCTCCTCAGGTTGAAAACAGACTGCAACGGCAAGCGCGCGAGATCCGTCCAGACGACACGTCGCCGTCGGCGAGTCCGCCCCCTGACGCGGAATCCACCGACGAACTTCACGCACTTCCTGACGAAGCAGACGTAGAATCCCGATATTCGAGATCAAATGTCGACGTCCTCGCCACGGGCCGACAACCTACGCCGCGACGCGGCACAAAAACCCAACGGAGCTAACGCGTGAAGTACCCATTGTTTTGCAGCGCACTTGTGATTTGCGGCACAGTTTTTGCCGCGACCGACCCAAAACCGACGCGCATCCCCGCCGCAGCGGTTGCCCAGGCGGCCGCGTTGCGCGAACAGGCGCGCAAGGACGACACTGCATACCGCTTCCTCGAAGCGCTGACGACCGAGATCGGTCCGCGCCTCGCCTCGGGCGACAACGACGCGCGCGCGCGCGAATGGGTGATCGCGAGGTTCAAGACGCTCGGTTTCGACAAGGTCTACAGCGAGCCGGTCACCTATCCGAAGTGGGTGCGCCGGCACGAGGCGGGCGAGATCGTCAGTCCGTTCCCGCAGCGCCTCGTGCTGACTGCGCTCGGCCACTCGTTCGGCACGCCCGCGGGCGGCCTGACGGCGGAGGTCGTGCGCGTCGAGAGTCTCGCGGCACTCAAGGCGATCGATCCGGCGGCGGTGAAAGGCAAGATCGTATATATCGGCTTCCACATGCAGCGCAGCCGTGACGGCCACGACTACGGTACGGCGTCGCCGATCCGCGTCGACGGACCGCCCGCCGCCGCCGCAAAGGGCGCAGCGGCTTTCCTGCTGCGCTCGGCGGGCACCGACGCGCACGAACGCATCGCCCATACGGGCGTGACCGGTTTCAAGGACGCAACCGAGAAAGGCATTCCGGCGGCGGCACTGTCGAACCCGGACGCCGATCAGCTCGAACGCGAACTCGCGTCGGGAAAACCCGTGACCGTCAAACTCGACCTCGACGTCGGCTTCGATGGCGACTACACGAGCGCGAACGTCATCGGCGAGATCACCGGCAGCAGCAGGCCTGATGAGATCGTCGAGATGGGCGGCCATCTCGATTCGTGGGATCCGGGCACCGGCGCGATCGACGACGGTGCGGGTGTCGCGATCGCGACCGGCGCCGCGCATCTGATCGCGCAGTTGCCCAGGCATCCCGCGCGCACGATCCGCGTCATCGCGTTCGCGAATGAGGAGGCCGGTCTTTATGGCGGCAACGCCTATGCCGAGGCGCACGCGGCCGAAGTCGGCAAGCACGTGCTCGGCAGCGAGTCGGACTTCGGCGCGGGCCCGGTCTGGCGCCTGACCGCGAGCGTCAAACCGGAGGCGCGCGCGGCGGTCGCGCAGATCGCCGAGGTGCTCGCGCCGCTTGGCGTCGCCTACGACGCCAAGGGCGACGCGGGTGGCGGTCCGGACCTCTCCGCGTTGCACAAGAAAGGCATGGCCGCGCTCACGCTGACCCAGGACGGCACCTACTACTTCGACTGGCACCACACCGCGAACGACACGTTCGACAAGGTCGACCCGAAAGACCTCGCACAGAACGTCGCGGTCTACGTCGCGTGGACCTACATGGCTGCGCAGGCCGAAGGCGATTTCGGCTCGGCGCCCGACGCGTTCAAGAAAACCAAGGCCGAGGAATGAGCTGCGGCTGCGGCCCCTGCGCGCATCGCCCCGGCCACGACGTGCCCGCGCGGCCACCGGCTATCGCCCTCTTCACAGCGACCGCAGGTGCGTCGAACAGGACCGACGGCGTGGCATTCCACGCGGCCGCTCCGGTCGCGTTCCCGGAGTGAACCGACGATCGCCTTTCGAGAGGATTCGCCGTTGACCAAACGATTCGAGTTCCGCGTCTGCCAGGTGCAGAGCGCGCACATCACGTTCGTCAACGGCGAATGGCAGGGCCGACGGCCGCTCGCCGCCGATCGTGTCGACGATTCGCTGCAGTCGTGCTCGATGGAATGGGATTTCCTGCAGGCAGCGGGCGATGACGGCTGGGATCTCGTCAGCGTCGCGCAAGGCATCGGCGGCGACGCGAACGCGCGGATTCTCTACCTGCGCCGCGAACGCGACTGAGCGCGCAGCGGCGCAACGGCAGCGTGCTACGCTGAGCCCGCACGATCTGCGCGATAGCGAACGAGCGGGACGAATCGCATGGCAACGATGTCGAACTGGTTCTTCTGGGCACTCGCCTCGGCGGCATTCGCTGCGCTGACCGCGATCTTCGCGAAAGTCGGCATCGAGGGCGTCGATTCCGATCTCGCGACGTGGATCCGCACGGTCGTGATCCTCGTCGTCCTCACGGGCTTCGTCTATTTCGCAGGCAAATGGAGCGATCCCACCGCGCTGTCCGCGAAGACCTGGACGTTTCTGATCCTGTCCGGCCTGGCGACGGGCGCGTCGTGGGTGTGCTATTTCCGCGCGCTCAAGGCCGGCAACGCATCGCAGGTGGCGCCCGTCGACAAGCTCAGCCTCGTCCTCGTCGCGGTATTCGCGTTCGCGTTCCTCGGCGAGCGCCCCGCGCCGCGCGAATGGGCGGGCATCGCGCTTGTCGCGGCAGGCGTGTTGTTGCTCGCCTGGAAAAGATAAGCTGTACGAATTCAGCATTCGCGTCCGGGGGGGAGCGATGAGCGAAGTGAAGTCCCGCAGTTGGAAGAAGATCGGCGTCTTCTACGCCCTGACGCTGACATTCAGCGCCTTGTTCGAATTCCTCGACCTGCGTTCGAGCGGCAACGTCATCCTGATCACCGGCGTCATGTGGTGCCCGGGCCTCGCGGCGATGGCAACGAAGCGTCTGTTCGGCGAAAGCCTGCGCGAGCTGGGCTGGTCGTGGGGCAGTGGCCGCTGGCCGTTCTGGGCCTACGTGATTCCCGTGCTGTACGCGCTGCCGGCGTATCTCGCGATCTGGATCAGCGGACTCGGCGGTTTCTACAACGTCGAGTTCGTCGCGAAGGCGGCGAAGGAATACGGGCTCGAGCCGCTCGCCGCGCCGATCGCACTGGTCGCCTACGTGCTGCTGTCGATGACGGCAGGCTTCATTCCGAAGACCGCGCGCGCACTCGGCGAGGAAATCGGCTGGCGCGGCCTGCTCGTGCCCGAGCTCGCGAAGGTGACCGGCTTCTTCGGCGTCGGCCTCATCAGCGGCCTCATGTGGGCCGCGTGGCATTTCCCGATGATCCTGTTCGGCAGCTACAACGAGGGCACGCCCGCGTGGTATGCGCTGATCTGCTTCACGGTCATGGTCGTCTCGTCGGGCTTCATCGCCGCGTGGCTGCGCCTGCGCTCGGGCAGCGTCTGGCCCGCGGCGATCTACCACGGCGCGCACAACATGTTCGTGCAGCTGATCTTCACGCCGCTGACGACGAACACGGGCAACACCGCGTGGTACATCGACGAATTCGGCGCGGGTCTCGCGATCACGACGCTGATCGGCGCAGTCATCGTGTGGCGCAAGCGGCACGAATTGCCTATGTTGCAGCCGCGACTGCAAGCTAGCGCGTTTTCGCTTCAAGCCTGACAAGAAAAGCGCCCCCATCCGCCCCTGCGGGGCACCTTCCCCCGCTGCGCAGGGGAAGGGAAGAGGCGCCTCGCCAGAAGATCCGCTGCGCGGGGAAGGGAAAGCCAAGGCGCCGCGCCAAAAGTATCCTTCGCTGCGCAGGAAGGGAAAGCCAAGGCGTCGCACCGGAGAAGCATCTCCGACCGCGCAGGAGAAGGTAACGCCATAACGCCGTGCAGAAGAACCCTTCCCCTGCGCGTAGCGCGGGGGAAGGTGGCGGCAGCCGGATGGGGACATTCTTCGTGTCGACGTTCGAGCAAAATGTTCCAGCGCGCGGAGCACTGCCGTATGCGACGGATCAGAGGTTGTGCTGACGCCAGAACTCGGCGAACAACACGGCGGCGCTCGCCGACACGTTGAGGCTCTCGACCGCACCGGTGCCGGGCACCGTGATCTTCAGGTCGGCCGCGGCGATCAAGGCGGGCGACATGCCCTCGCCCTCGGCCCCGAGAACGAGGGCCAGCCGCGGCGGAAGTGGATTTTTATACAATGCCGCACCGTTGCGCACGACCGTCGCGGCGATCTTGAATCCGGCCGCGTGCAGCGTCGCCGCGACGTCCTCGCCCGCACGCGCGTGCGCGACGCGCACGCTCTCGGCGCCGCCCTCGGCGACACGTAACGCGGCGCCCGGCAGATCGGGTGTGCGCGCCGGCAGGATCATGCCGACGACGCCGAAATTCGCCGCGCTGCGCAGGATCGCGCCGACGTTGTGCGGATTGCCCACGCCATCGAGCCAGACCAGCAATGCCGGCTTTGGGGCCGGACAGTGCTGCAGCAGCTCCGCGACCGACAGCGGCGCCTGGCGGCGCACCTCGAAGCACACGCCCTCGTGGTGCTGCGTGTCGGTGAGGCGATCGAGATCGTCGTTTTCGACGACACGGTAGCCCAGGCGGTTCTTCACGCACCAGGCGAGCACCTGCTTGAGGTCGGGGATGCGTGCCTCGATCAGGTACACCTTGCGCAGGTCCTGCGGGCGCCGCGCGAACGCGGCGAGGCATGCGTTGCGCCCGTAGATGCGTACTTCGTCGCTGTTGCGCCGTTGCGGCCGCTCGAGCCGGTTTTCCGATTCGGCAGGCGCCTGAGACGGGGAAACGTCCACCGGTCCACGCGGCATGCGCGCGGGCGGCTGCGACCTTGCCTCGCCGTAGCGTGTCGACGGTTTGCTTGGCGCCGGCCTGCTCTCTGCCGGCCGACCCCGGGTTGGCTCGGTCTGGGTAGGTCTGCTCTCCGAAGACCTGCTCCCAGAAGGCTTGCTCTGCGCAGGTTTGATCCGCGCGTTCTGCCAGGGGTTCTCGCCGGGCTTTTTGCTGTCCATGCGCCCTATGCTAACCGCAACGCGGCTGATCGCCTAAGCAAATGCGCCCGCACGCGCCATCGGCCATCGCCCAGCGAGTCGGATTGCAGCGGATTCGATTCGGACCGAAGATATCGGCAACGACCATTCGAAATGCGCTCCGCCGATGCCGACGATTGAAGTCATCGAAAGCGACATCACGACGCTGCAGGTCGACGCGATCGTCAACGCGGCGAACGAAAGTCTGCTGGGCGGAGGCGGTGTCGACGGCGCGATTCACCGCGCTGCAGGCCCGGAACTTGTAGCCGCATGCCGCGCGATCCCGCAGGCTCGGACGCATACGCTGCCCGACCGGCGAGGCGCGCATCACGCCCGGCTTCAGGCTGGCCGCGAAATTCGTCATCCACACGGTCGGCCCAGTCTGGCACGGCGGTCGCGAAGGCGAAGCGGAACTGCTTGCGTCGTGCTATCGCAATTCGTTGCGTCTCGCGGCCACGCATGGCATCCGCAGCATCGCGTTTCCGGCGATCAGTTGCGGTGTGTTCGGCTATCCGGTCGAGCAGGCCACGGCGATCGCCATGCGCGAGACGCGCGCGTGGCGTGACGAAGCGCCGCAGCGTGTGATCTTCTGCTGCTTCGGCGATGAGGTTGCACGCGCGTATCGCCGGCTGGCGTGAATTCGCCGCAGCGTCTTCCGGACCTGCAAGCAGCGCGATGCCGAAGCGGCGCTGCAGCGAAACAGCGCAGCGGGTCTCCCGCGTCAATCTGGAAGTGCACGCACCGAAGGTCAGCGCAAATGCAAACGGGCGCCGAAGCGTCAGGCCTGCAAATGCAAACGGGCACCGAAGCGTCAGGCCTGCAAATGCAAACGGGCGCCGAAGCGTCAGCCTGCAAATGCAAACGGGCGCCGAAGCGTCAGGTCCTGCAAATGCAAACGGGCGCCGAAGCGCCCGTCGCGATCTACATCTGTATGAGACGAATCAGGCTGCCTTGGCGGCCCTGCTCCACTGACCGAGCGCCGCCATGCCGTTCTCGCGTGCGCGCGCGGCAACGACCTTCTGCGCGTCGGCGAAGTTCTTCGCCATGTCGCCCGACCACAGCTTGAGCGCGGCCTGCTGCATCGCGCGGCCGTAGCTGAACGACAGCGGCCACGGGTGCGGACCCATCTGGTTCATCGCGTTGAGATGCGCGGTCGACTGCTCGTCGGTCTGGCCGCCCGAGAGGAACACGATGCCCGGCAACAGCGTCGGCACGGATGCCTTGAGGCAGCGCACGGTCGCCTCGGCCACTTCCTCGACGCTCGCCGGGTCCGGGCAGTTCTTGCCCGAGATCACCATGCTCGCCTTGAGGATCGTGCCTTCGAGCATGACGTTCTGCTCGTACAGCGAGCCGAACAGCGAACGCAGCGTCGCCTCGGTGACGTCGTAGCAGACTTCGAGGTCGTGGTCGCCGTCCATCAGCACCTCGGGCTCGACCATCGGCACGATGCCCGCTTCCTGGCACAGCGCGGCATAGCGTGCGAGCGCGTGGCAGTTCGCTTCGATGCAGGTGCCGCTCGGCATGTCCTCGCCGATGTTGATCACGGCGCGCCACTTCGCGAACTTCGCGCCGAGCCTGGCATATTCGGCAAGACGTTCGCGCAGGCCGTCGAGACCTTCGGTGATGAGTTCGCCCGGGAAGCCGGCGAGCGGCTGCGGCCCCTTGTCGACCTTGATGCCGGGCAGGATGCCGTTGTCGAGCATGAGCTTCGTGAACGGCACGCCGGCCTTCGTCGACTGGCGAATCGTTTCGTCGTACAGGATCGCGCCCGAGATATGGTCGCTGAGCTTCGGCACCGTCAGCAGCATTTCGCGGTAGGCGCGGCGGTTCTCTTCGCTGTTCTCGATCTTGACCGAGTCGAAGCGCTTCTTGATCGTGCTCGTCGATTCGTCGATCGCGATGATGCCCTTGCCCGACGCGACCATGGCCTGCGCCACGTTTTCAAGATCTTCGATACTCATGGACGCTCCTCAAAAAACGGAATTCGGACGCTTTGCCCGCGCGAAACGCGCGCAGCGCGCGCGGCCTGTCGGCCGCGGGGCGGCAATTATAGGCCGTTTGCAGATTCGCTGCTGCAGGTTGGCTGTGCCGGGCCGAACACGGCCGCTACAAGCCGGGCGGCTACAAACCCTCGGGCGCCTTGAAATCGTCGAGTTTGCATTGGTCGACGATGCGCTGGCGCTCGGCCGTCGCGCTCGGACCCTTCGCAACGTCCGGCGCGTTGAACGGCAGGATCACGTAGGTGTAGACGGGGTCCTTGCCGATGTTCTGCTGCGTCGAGGCGTAGTGCAGATTGCTGACGATGCTCTCGGCGACGCCGCGCAGATCGCCGTCGGGCACGATCTTCTCGACCTTGACGTGGCTCGTCGCGCCCGTGCGATCGATCAGATAGGTGACGGCGACGCAGGTCGGCGCGGTGAGGTTCTTGCCGTAGGACGGCGCCTTCGGGTCGCCCGTGGCCGAGACGAGCCAGTACTTGGCGAGGTTCTCGGGCTGCACGAGATGCGGCCGTTGCGCGAACGCCGCGCCCGACAGCAGGAGCGCGCCGAAAAAGAGACCGAGCTGCATGTTTTTCATGATGTCCTCCCTCTCTGCGCAACCACGATGGGCTGCGCTGGAAACCGGCGATGTGCCGATCGATCGGCACTCGCCGGACGTGATCTATTGCACGAAAGCTGCATTGTCAAAATATCACATCGTGTCAGAATCCCCGGCTCTCCTGAACGATAGCGGACCTACCATGCAATTGACGTCGATCGGCGCCCTCCTCATCGCTTTGACCGGAACGGCAAGCCCGGATTCCGCGCCACCCGACCCGCAGATCTTCGCGCCGCTCGACGTATTCAAGCTCGAATGGGCCGACCATCCGCAGCTCTCGCCGGACGGCCGCTTCGTCGTCTACGAGCGCAACCGCTTCGACATCATGAAGGATCGCAAGCGTTCCAGCCTGTGGCTCGTCGACAGCGAAGGCCGCGGCCAGCGCGCGCTCGTGTCCGACAGCGCGGATCAGCAGTCGGCGAGATGGTCGCCTGACGGCAAGCGCATCGCCTACATCAGCGCGACCGAAGGCAAGGCGCAGATCCACGTGCTCTGGCTCGACTCGGGCGCAACGACCGCGATCACGCACCTCACCGAGGGACCTGGCAACCTGTCCTGGTCGCCAGACGGACGCTGGCTCGCGTTCACGCAGCACGCGCCAGCGCAGGATCCGCCGCTCGCCAAGCTGCCGCCGGCGCCGCAGGGTGCCGAATGGGCCGCACCGCCCAAGCTGATCGACCGCCTCACCTACCGCATCGACGGCGGCGGCTACGTCGACCCGGGCTATTCGCACGTGTTCGTCGTCGCGGCAGACGGCGGCGCCGCGCGCGAGGTGACGACCGGCAAGCACGACTTCGCCGGCCCGATCGCCTGGACGCGCGACGGCAAGAACGTCTTCGTCTCGGCCAACCTCGACGACGACTGGGAGCGCGAGCCGCTCGAGAGCGAGCTCTACCGCGTCGACGTGGACAGCGGCGCATTGACCCGCCTCACCGAGCGCAAGGGCCCCGACCGCAATCCGGTGATCTCGCCCGACGGCACGCGCCTCGCCTATCTGGGTTTCGACGACAAGGGTCATCCGTACCAGGCCTCGCATCTGTACGTGCTCGATCTCGCGAGCGGCAAGTCGACCGCGCTGACCGCCGATGCCGACGTCGATGTCGAACAGCCGGTGTGGGACGGCAACGGCGCGCTGTATTTCGCCTACGACGACCACGGCATCACGAAGGTCGCCCACGTCGGCGCGAAGGGCGGCAAGATCGATGTCGTCGCCGACGATTTCGGCGGCACGCAGATCGGCCGCCCGTATTCGGGCGGCGCGATGTCGGGCGCCGCGGGCCGCGTCGCCTACACGCGCGGCGACGTGACGCATGCGCCCGATGTGGCGATCGTCTCGCAGGGTTCGAAATCGAGGAAGGTCACCGACCTCGACGCGAACCTGCTCGGCCACAAGACGCTCGGCAAGGTCGAGGAGATCAACGTCAAGTCGTCGGCCGACGGACGCGTCATCCAGGGCTGGGTCGTCAAGCCGCCGCGCTTCGATCCGTCGAAGTCATATCCGCTGATGCTCGAGATCCACGGCGGCCCGTTCGCGAACTACGGCCCGCGCTTCGCGCCCGAGACGCAGCTCTACGCGGCGCAGGGCTACGTCGTCGTCTACTGCAACCCGCGCGGCAGCACGAGCTACGGCAGCGAATTCGCGAACCTCATCGAGAACGCGTATCCGAGCCAGGACTACGACGATCTCATGAGCGTCACCGACGCCGTGATCGCGCGCGGCAGCATCGACACGAACAACCTGTTCGTCACGGGCGGCAGCGGCGGCGGCGTGCTGACCGCCTGGATCGTCGGCCACACCGACCGCTTCCGCGCGGCCGTCGTCGCGAAGCCCGTGATCAACTGGTACAGCTTCGTGCTGACGAGCGACTTCTACTCGCTGTTCGCGAAATACTGGTTCCCGGGCGTGCCGTGGGAGAACGCCGAGCACTACATGAAGCGCTCGCCGATCGCCTACGTCGGCAACGTCAAGACGCCGACGATGATGATCACGGGCGAATCGGACCACCGCACGCCATCGAGCGAGGCCGAGCAGTTCTACCAGGCGCTCAAGCTGCGCAGGATCGACACGGCGATGCTGCGAATTCCGGGCGCGTCGCACGAGATCAACACACGGCCGTCGAACATGCTCGATCAGGTGCTGTATACGATCGGGTGGTTCGAGAAGCACCGGGCGGGCGCGGAAAAGAAATAGCGTCGGGGCGGCTGGAGCGAACGGCGTTTTCGTCTCGCCGAACGCAGTCGCGGCGACGACGCGCTTGCGTCCGCGCTCGTGGCTACGTTCGGCGCACGGCTACACGCGACGCCTCGCCAACGCGGTCGGCGCGATGGCGTTCACGAATTGCCAGTGGGCAGCTGGCGCCGTCACTACGTGCCCGGCTTCTTGAGCAGGTCCCCGCGGGCGACCGCCGTCGGGAAATCGGCGATCTCGCAGTGCGCGCGCACGAAGTCGGAGTGCTTGTCTATCGACGCCTTGGTCGCCGGGGTCTGGACCGCCGAAAAACTGAAGTAGCCGTACGTGTAGATCGGCTGATGCTGCTCGTTCGAGGGCGCGGCTTCGTAGCGCATCCCGGCAAAATACGCGACCACGCGTTGCTCGAGATCGGAGACGACGTGCGGGTCCGCCTGCTCGCCGAATGCGGCGCGCAACACCACGAGATTGGCGGGCTTGCCGTCGGCTTCGATCGAGTAACCGACCGCGACGCAACCGTCGGCGTGGGCGCGCATGAGAGATTTCGGCACGTGCGGCCCCTCGCCCTTGCCTGTGGATTTCCAATATTGCGTGACCTGCGGACCATGGACGGCCACATAGTCGCCAGCCTGCGCAGATGCGAGCGCAGGAAGAAATAGCATCGCGAAAAATATTCCTGCTATTCGCATCGTTTTCTGCTCTCCTGGTCTTTCCGGGGCTGCGTCACGGCGACACGAAGGATGCTCGTTCTCTACAGGTCGCCCAACCCCTCGGCGATACCACCCGGCCCGACGCGCAACAGCTTCAGCGTATTCGTGCCGCCATGCTGCCCCGTGTGATCGCCGGTCGTGAGGATCACGCGATCGCCTTCGGACAGGAATTGCATGTTGAACAGGTGCTGGATCGCGGCCTTCGCCGCATGCGCGGGGTCGACGCCGTGCGGATCGAAGTCGATCGGCGTGACGTCGCGGTAGATCATCATGCGCCGGCGCGCGCCCTGGCGTCGCGACAGCGCGTAGATCGGCACGCGCGAGCGATAGCGCGACAGCCACTGCGCGGTGCCGCCCGATTCGGTCAGGGCAATGATCGCGCGCACGCCGATGTGGCTCGCCGTGAACATCGCCGCGAGCGCGATGGCCTGGTCGACGCGGTCGAGGCGCGTCGACGGCGCGACGGTCTCGCTGGGCTCGAACTGGCGTTCGGCGCCGAGGCAGACGCGGCTCATCGCGGCGACGGCCTTGTCGGGATGCTTGCCGGCCGCGGTCTCCTGCGACAGCATCACCGCGTCGGTGCCGTCGAGCACCGCGTTGGCGACGTCGAGCACCTCGGCGCGCGTCGGGATCGGCGATTCGACCATCGACTGCATCATCTGCGTCGCCGTGATCACGACCTTGTTGCGCGCGAGCGTCTCGCGGATGATCTTCTTCTGGATGCCGGGCAGCTCGGCGTCGCCGATTTCGACGCCGAGGTCGCCGCGCGCGACCATGACGACGTCCGACGCGTCGATGATGCCGCCGAGCGCGGCCCCGATCGCCTCGCTGCGCTCGATCTTCGCGACCATCGCCGCGCTGCCGCCGGCCGCGCGCATGAGCTTGCGCGACTCCTCGATATCGGCCGCGGACTTGACGAACGAAATCGCGAGGAAGTCGGCCTTGAGCTGCGCCGCGACCTTGATGTCGTTCTTGTCCTTCTCGGCGAGCGCGGTCAGCGACAGGCCGCCGCCCTGGCGGTTGATGCCCTTGCGGTCGGACAGCGCGCCGCCAGCGATCACCGTCGTGCGTATCGTCGTGCCGTCGATCTTGTCGACCGACAGCGAGATCAGACCATCGTCGAGCAGCAGGATGTCGCCGGCCTTCACGTCCTTGCACAGGCCGAGATAGCTCACGCCGATGCGCGTCGCGTCGCCCGGCGTCGCGTCGACGCGGCATTCGAGCGCGAAGGGCTCGCCCGGCTTGAGGATCACCGGACCCGCGAGGAATTTCTCGATGCGGATCTTCGGCCCCTGCAGGTCGGCGAGCACTGCGATCTCGCGGCCGAGTTCGGCGGCTGCCGTACGTGCTTCCTGCGCGCGCCGCGTGTGATCCTCGGCGGTGCCGTGCGACAGGTTGAGGCGGACGACGTCGACGCCCTCGGCGATGATCTGCTTGAGCATGCCCGGCGCGTCGGTCGCGGGACCGAGCGTGGCGATGATTTTCGTGCGGCGGACCTGAGCTTGTGTCACCACTTCCTCCCGATTCTTTGTCTTCGGTCGTTGAATGTCAGAGTCGGAAAGTTAGCACAAGTCGCAGGCGGCTAAGCCGCCGCGTATCGCAGAACCCCGACAAGCTCGGACGGTGCGTGCACGATCACGTCCGCGCCGGCATCGCGCAGCTCGTCGACGCTGCCGAAACCCCAGCTGACGCCGATCGCGCGCACGTCGTTCGCGCGGGCGCCTTCGATGTCGAAATGCCGGTCGCCGATCATGATTGCCGCGGCCGCGGCGACGCCGAAGTCGGACAGCGCCTGCGCGATCATCTCGGCCTTCTCGCTGTGGCGACTGCCGGCGGCGACCGAGTACACGCGCGCGAAGCGATGGCCGAACGGCAGGCTCGCGACGATGCGGCCCGCATAGAGGTCGGGTTTCGACGTGACGACCGCGAGGATCGCTCCCTGCGCGGCAAGCGATTCGATCGCCTCGCCGATGCCGGGATAGACGACGTGTTCGCGCCAGCCGATGTCGGCGAAGCGTTCGCGGTAGAACGCCACGGCGCGCTCGACCGCATCGTGGTCGTCGCCGAGCACGAGCGGGAAAGTCGCGCGCAGCGGCGGCCCGATCCACGTGCGCAGCACCTCGCGCGGCGGAATCGTCGCGCCGAGCTTGCCGAGCGCGTATTCCACCGACGCGACGATGCCGGTTTCCGAATCGATCAGCGTGCCGTCGAGATCGAACAGCGCGAGTCGCGCCGCGGTCATTGCGCGGCGCGCGCCTTCAGTGCCGTCACCGCGGGCAATTCCTTGCCTTCGAGGAATTCGAGAAACGCGCCGCCGCCGGTCGAGATGTACGAAATACCTTTCTCGACGCCGTACTTCTCGACGGCCGCGAGCGTATCGCCGCCGCCCGCGATCGAGAACGCCTGCGACTTCGCGATCGCCTGCGCGAGCACCTCGGTGCCCTTGCCGAACGCGTCGAACTCGAACACGCCGACCGGACCGTTCCAGACGACGCTGCCGGCCTTCTCGATCAGCGCGGCGTAGCGCGCCGCGGTCGCCGGACCGATGTCGAGGATCATGTCGCCCGCGGCGACCTCGGCGACATTCTTCACGGTCGCGGGCGCGTCGGCCTTGAACTCGGGCGCGACGACGACGTCCTCGGGAATCGGCACGTCCGCGCCGCGCGCCTGCGCCTGCGCGATGATCTTCTGCGCGACGGGAACGAGGTCGGCCTCGTACAGCGACTTGCCGACGCCGTGGCCAGCCGCGGCGATGAACGTGTTGGCGATGCCGCCACCGACGATGAGCTGGTCGACCTTGTCGATCAGGCTCTCGAGCAGTTCGAGCTTCGTCGACACCTTCGAGCCCGCGACGATCGCGAGCAGCGGCCGCTTCGGATTCGTCGAGCGCCTTGTCGAGCGCATCGAGCTCGGCCATCAGCAGCGGGCCGCCGCAGGCGATCTTCGCGGCGCGGATGGCCCCGTGCGTGGACGCCTGCGCGCGATGCGCGGTGCCGAATGCGTCCATCACGTAGATGTCGCAGAGCGCCGCGTACTTCGCCGACAGTTCGGGCGAGTCCTTGCCTTCGCCGACGTTCATGCGGCAGTTCTCGAGCAGCACGACCTCGCCCGGCGCAACGTCGACGCCGTCGAGGTAGTCGCGCTCGAGGCGCACCGGTTTGCCGAGCGCGTCGCGCGAGCCACGTCGCGACCGGACGCAGCGATTCGGATTCCTCGAACTTCCCTTCCGTCGGCCGGCCGAGATGCGAAAAGACCATCACGCGCGCACCCGCGTCACGCGCGAGCCTGATCGTCGGCAGCGCGGCCTCGAGGCGCTGACTCGCGGTGATCCTGCCGTCCTTGAGCGGCACGTTCAGATCCTCGCGGATCAGCACGCGCTTGCCGGCGAGGTCGAGGTCGGTCATGCGAAGAATTGCCATGGAGAGTCCTGTTCGATGATCTGCGAGAGTAGGCGTAGTTTAGCGGCGGGCGCGCGGCCTCGCAGCCTCTCGTACGCAAAATCCGCCTGCGTGCGCCCCGCTGTCGCATCGACGAAAGCGGATTCCTTCGGCACGCGTTCCGCAGCAACGGTCGTTGTGCGACCATCCCGACATGGCCGCCCTGCTCAACCGCCTGTTCGCGGCGCTGCCCGACGCGCTCACATCGATGCTTTTCCTGCTCGCATGGATCGCGCCGGGCTTCCTCGGCGCCACGCGCGTCAAAGACCTCATGCTGACGATGCTGATCGAATTCATCGTCATGCACTCGAGCGCGTTCTATGCCGGCCATCGCCGGCATGACGGACGCGTCGCGGGCGACACGGCTGCTCGCGATCACGGGGCTTTCGGCGTTCTATCTGCTCTTCGTGCTCGGATTCTCGCTCGGCTTCCACAGCACCTGGCCGATCTGGGCGTTCGGCTGGCTGTTCGTCAGCCGCTTCCTGCACCTGTGGACGGCAAACGCGGAGCCCGCGGAAAACATGCAGCGCATGATGACCTCGTGGGCGATATCGGCATTCGCCTACCTCGGCGGTGTGTTCGCGACGATCTTCCTGCCGCTGCCGGCGCTCGGCCTCACGCCGGCCGCGATCGCCGCGCTGGAGATCCCGCACAACATGAGCGGCCTCTGGATCGAGAAGCCGTGGACCGTGATGGCGTTCGGCGTGCTGTATTTCGCCGTGCTCGCGTGGAGCAAGTTCAGCGGCGTGCTGATGCCCCTGAAAGCACCCAGGTTGGGCAGGAACTGACCTGACGAAGATTGCGCGAAATTCACGCCACAGACGCAGCGCTCGCAAACGCATGCCGGCGCGCGGCGAGCTGCAGGTCACCGAGAACGCCGGCGGCCGTGAGGTCGATGCCGGCGCCCGGCCCGGAAACGCAGAGCGGCGCCGCGCCGTAGAACGCGCTGTGCAGGACGAGCTTGTTCTCGCAGGGTGCGAGGCCGGCGAGCGGATGGTCGAGCGGTACGCGCTCGGGTGCGATGCGCGCGCGCACGCGTGTGGGACCCGGATTGCGTTCATTGGGTTCGCGTTCGAAAGGGCCGGGCTCGAAAGAATCGGGTCCGAAAGGATCGGGCTCGAAGCTCGCGCGATAGATCCAGCACTCGCGCCGCGCCTCGGCGACGGCGGCGCGCGCGCGCCAGGTCTCGTCGGCGGCCGTAAGGCCCTGCAGCAGCCGCGCCGGATCGGATTCGGCCAGCAGCGCTGCGTCGACGAGCGGCGCGCGTTCGACGTCGCCGAGTTCGATATCGTGGCCGAGCGCTCGCAGCAGGATCACGAGCTTGCGCGCGGCATCCTCGCCCGAAAGATCGGTCGCCGGATGCGGCTCGGCATAGCCTTCGGCGACGGCCGTGCGCACCGCCGACGACAGCGCCTCGCCCTGCTGCACGCGACCGAGCACGTACGACAGCGTGCCCGACAGCACGGCCTCGAAGCGCCGTACGCTGTCGCCGGCGCCATGCAGTTCGCGCAGCGTCGAGAGCAGCGGCAGCTGTGCGCCGACCGTCGTCGCGTCGTAGAGATGCGCACCCGAAAGCGCCTGCGCCGCGGCGATCCGCGTCGCCAGCGGCGCATCGGCCGACGGGCCTATCTTGTTCGGCGTGACGATGTCGATGCCGTCGGCCAGCCAGGCCGGATAGCGCGCGGCGATCGCGGCGCTCGCGGTGCAGTCGAGCACGATCAGCGGCCGCGGCAGTGCATGCAGTTCGTCGAGCACGGCCGTCACGTCGGTCTGCGCGGACGCGCACAGCTGCTCGGCGGCACGCGCCGGATCAAGCCCACGGAATCCACGCCACGCAGAATCCGGCTCCGCCGCCACCTTCAGCGCGCGCCGCGAATTGACGACAGCGACGATGCGCAGGGAACTCGGGCCCAGCGTCGCCTGCCGCGCAATCAGCGCCAGCACGCGCCGGCCGACCCGCCCGCTGGCACCGATGACGGCGACATGCACGTCGCGCGTCGCGCGCGGGGCGGCAGAGGCCTTTGCACGCGGCAAGCCGCTGTCCGGGCTACGGGAAATGACTGCGACGGCTGCTGCGGACATCGTGGTTCCTTGTTTGCACATCTATACGTTTAGACGTCTATCTGAACACGATCCGGGCATCGTTGTCAATGCGGATGGTGCGGGAACGATCCGCGCACGGCCGACATGGCGGATCGCCCTCGCCGCCGGGCCCGCGCCAAACACGCGGAACGCGGCGCGCCGGCCCTGGGCGGCCCTGCGTCGCGCACGCAGACAGCGTTTGCTGCCGGGCATAACGCCGCGTCGGCGGCGTGCGACCCATGCGGTCCCTGTCCCCACAGGCGCGTCGGATGGCGGAAATCGCCACGTTGCGCCGCCCGGATTCCTCCGCCAAGATGGGGCAGGCCCATTGCGCTGCGGTCCTCATGCACGAGATTTCCTTCATCCACGACCTCGCCATCATCATGCTGACGGCGGGCGTCGTGACGGTCGTGTTTCATCTGCTGCGCCAGCCCGTCGTGCTCGGCTACATCGTCGCGGGCGTGATTATCGGGCCGCACACGCCGCCCTATTCGCTCGTCACCGACGAGGAGACGATCCGCACGCTCGGCCAGCTCGGCGTCGTCTTCCTGCTGTTCTCGCTGGGCCTCGAGTTCAGCGTCGGCCACCTGCGCAAGGTCGGCGCGACCGCGCTCGTCGCGGCGCTCGGCGGCATCGTCACGATGCTCTGGCTCGGCTACGAGATCGGCCTCGCATTCGGCTGGCGCACCATGGATGCGGTATTCCTCGGCGCGATGCTGTCGATCTCGTCGACGACGATCACGATCAAGGCACTGGACAACCTCGGCCTGCGTCGCGAGGCGTTCGCGCAATCGGTTTTCGCGATCCTGATCATCGAGGATGTTCTGGCGATCGGCATGATCGCGCTGCTGTCGAGCATCGCCAAGACCGGCAGCGTCGAAACCGGCGAGGTGCTGCGCACGCTCGGCGGCCTCATGGTGTTCCTCGTCGCATCGCTCGTGATCGGCATCCTCACGGTGCCGCGCCTGCTCGACTTCGTCGCGAAATTCAATCGCGACGAGATGCTGCTGATCGGCGTGCTCGGCCTGCTGTTCGGCTTCTGCCTGCTCGTCGTCAAGCTCGGCTACAGCGTCGCGCTCGGCGCGTTCATCATCGGCGCGATCATCGCCGAGTCGCGATCATTGCGTCGCGTCGAACATCTGATAGAACCCATTCGCGACATGTTCTCGGCGGTGTTCTTCGTCACGATCGGCCTCATGCTCGATCCGCATGTGCTGGTCGACTATGCCGGACCGGTCGCGGTGATCACGGTCGTCGTCGTCGTCGGCAAGGTGATCTCGCGCACGTTCGGCGCGCTCGCGGCCGGACAGCGCGGGCGCACGTCGATGCGCATCGGCATGAGCCTTGCGCAGATCGGCGAATTCTCGTTCATCATCGCGGCGCTCGGCACCTCGCTCAACGTCACGAGCGCATTTCTCTATCCGATCGCGGTTGCGGTGTCGGCGATCACGACGCTGCTGACACCGTATCTGATGCGCGCTCGCCGATCCGCTCGCGCGACGCATCCGCGCGCGCGTGCCGAGCGGGCTGCGCCACATCATGCACACGTACACCGGCTGGCTGCAGCGCCTGCGCTTCGACGGCGATCGCGCGGTCGTCGCCGCACTGGTGCGGCGCATCCTGCTGCAGGCGTTCGTCAATTTCTGTCTCGTCGCGGCGATCTTCGGCGCCGGCGCGTACGCCGCGAGTTCGCGCGGCCTCGATCTGTCGACCTGGCTGCCGAATCCGATGATCGCCAATACGCTGATCTGGAGCGCAGCGTTGATCGTCTCGCTGCCGTTCCTGATCGCGGCGTATCGCAAGCTCAAGGCGCTTTCGATGATGCTCGCCGAAGTCAGCGTGCGCGGCGCGGGCCGGCGCAGCGAGCGCGTACGCCGCGTGATCGCCGAAGTGCTGCCGCTCGTGTCGACGACCGCGATGCTGCTTCTCGTCTGCGCGCTGAGTTCGTCCATCCTGCCGCCGGCCGAACTGCTGATCGCCGTGCTCGTCATGGGCGCGCTGATCCTCGCGCTCGCGTGGCGCGCGCTGGTCAAGCTGCACTCGCGCCTGCAGATCGCGCTGCTCGATACGCTCATGTCGAGGAAGGACGCGCGCTGAGCCGGGCCGGCATGCGGGCCCGGCAGCTCGGATCTGCCGCGTCGCGAAATCCATGCGACGATTGTGCACCGCTCAATCGACCGCGATGCGATAGCCCACGACCGTCCCCGTCAGATGAGCAAGCACGGCCGTCTGATCGGGGTTGTATTGGTCGATCGAAACCGTGCCGGTCATCGTGTTGGCATCGCCGGACAGGTTGAGGCTCTCGTGGATGTTCACGGGACCGATATATGTCGACGTCGCGGTCGCGGAGTCGAAGTCCCAGCCCAGCGCCCAGTGATTGAGCCGGTAGCTGCCGTCGCTCCGCAGCGCCCAGACGCCCTGGCAGAAATTGCTGTCCACCGGCATTTGTCCGCCGGAATTCGTGAGCTCGGTGCCGTCGTCGTGCCAGGTCTGGAAGCCGAAATCGAGCGGCGCGCCATCGGGGATGCCGAGACCGACGTTGCCGAGCGATGAGAAGGCGAATTTCCAGAGGCCCGTAATCGGTCCGTGCGCGGCCCTCGAGACCAGTGTCACACCCGCAGACTGCGCCATCGCCGGCGAAACGAACAAGGCCGCTGCCCGCGCGAGCGCGCTCCCGGGCGCCGCCTGCGCCAACATTCTCACATTGGGCGCTCCGCACGCGGCAGCCGGCGTCATGTAAGCCGCTCCCGCCACGCCGAATGCCACCGACATTGCCGCTACGATCAATCGCGTGTTCATAGTCATTCCTCCGTCCCAACGATGAGGATCGCATCGCCGTCGGACATGCCAGGCGCGCTGTTGTCTCGGGCGCACGAGCAGCCTTGTTCTTCCTGCGCATCTGCAGGTGACCGGCTGCGTCGATGCGGACCCTCGGGCGTGCTCATGCATGCCACGGGACGCGTATCCGGTCGAGGTTTCACCCGACCTATCGATTGATTCAGGGAATGACGCGAAGAATTGCAGCACTGGCGTCGACCAGGCGCTGACGGCCGGCTGCACGAGCGGCGTGACAGCCTTTGCCGAAGGCGGGGGTCCTCAGCCTTGCTCGATCCGCGAACGGCGCGAGGGACAACGCCGCCATCCTCCGTTGCGCCCGCGAGCGCGTTCTGTCAGTGGGCGAGCGTCGGACCGAGCGGCCAGTCGGCCTTGCGCAGGTCGACGACCTTCAGCGCGAAGCCGCGCGCCCGCGCCCTTTTCCGCCGGCGCGGCACGATACTGGGTCACGAGGCCGTGATGGCCGTTGGCGTAGATGAATTCGGGGATCGCATCGAGTACTTCGGCCGACTCGACCGAACCGTCGGCGGCAAAGATCAGCACCCACTCCGAGACCGTGTTGTGCAGGCTGACGCCGACGCGCTTCATCGATTTGGCGTTCTCGAACTTGACCTGCCTGCCGGTCCAGCGCGGCGCGAGGCCTTCACGCTGGAGCTGCGCGCGGACCTCCTTGTCGTGCTGCGCGACGAACTGGTTGAGCCCCGCGAGCACGTCGGTCGTCGTCCCGTCGCCTAGTTTCTGCGCGAGTCGTTTCGATGCGCGCCGCAGCAGGTCCTCGAAATACAGCGTCGGCTGGCGTTCGTTGTTCGGCCCGTAGTCGCGCGTGTCGGTGCCGACCCAGCCGCGGTAGGCGCCGTAGATCTGCGCCCAGATCATCGCTTCGAGCGGACGATCCTCGGCCAGCTCGAGCTCGGCCATCTTCGCCATCGCGAGCAGGCGACCGTGGACGGCTGCGGTCGAGAGATAGCGCCGCGCCTGATCGGCATCGCGTTCCACGACATGCGGTTCGATCGTGTCGCCGCGACGGTAGATCGTGCCGACGAGATATTGCGCATCCACGTCGCCGGCAAGCGCGGACTTGGTCCAGACATCGAAGATCGCCTTGCGGTTCGGCGCCGGCGTCGACTTGTCGAGAAAGCTGGCGAGCCCGGCGAGATTGCCGCTAGCGTCGGCATCGGCATGCGCCGCGATACTGCCGAGCAGCAGCCAGACCAGAAGCGGCATCCAGAATGCGGGCGGGCGACGCATCACGACTCTCCAAGACGGACCGGCGAGGAATCTAACCGGCCCGCGTTAAGGGAACCCAATCAGGCACGCGAACGCCCGGACGCCGAGCTCGCAGGCGGCGGCGCAGCTGAACACGCCGCCACCGATCGTCTCGACCTATTTCGCGCTCGCGAGCGCGAGCGCCATGTCGAGCATGCGGTTCGAGAAACCCCACTCGTTGTCGTACCACGACAGCACTTTGACGAGAGTGCCGTCGATCACGCGCGTCTGCGTCGCGTCGTAGATCGACGACAGCGGATTGTGGTTGAAGTCGACCGAGACGAGCGGCTTCCTGTTGATGCCGAGAATGCCCTTGAGCTTGCCCTCGCTCGCTTCCTTGATCACCTCGTCGATCTCGGCGTGACTCGTCGCGCGCTTGGCGACGAACACGAGGTCGACAACCGACACGTTGATCGTTGGCACGCGCATCGCGTAGCCGTCGAGCTTGCCGTTGAGCTCGGGCAGCACAAGCCCGACCGCGGCGGCGGCGCCGGTCTTGGTCGGAATCTGCGACATCGTCGCCGAGCGCGCGCGGCGCAGGTCCTTGTGGAACACGTCGGTCAGCACCTGGTCGTTCGTATACGAGTGGATCGTCGTCATGAGGCCATGGACGATGCCGATCTTCTCGTTGATCGCCCACGCAAGCGGCGCGAGGCAGTTGGTCGTGCACGACGCGTTCGAGATTACTTCGTGTTTCGCCGTGATCTGATGATGATTGACGCCATAGACGAACGTGCCGTCGACATCCTTCTCGCCGGGCGCCGAAATGATCACCTTCTTCGCGCCTGCAGCAATGTGCGCACTGGCCTTGGCCTTGGACGTGAACAGGCCCGTGCACTCGAGGACGACGTCGACGCCGAGATCCTTCCACGGCAGCTTGGCCGGATCGCGCTCGGCGCAGACCTTGACCTTGTCGCCCTTGCCCGAGCCTGATTGAATCAGCAGGTCACCGCCTTCGACCTTCACCTCGTGCGGGAACTTGCCGTGCGCCGTGTCGTATTGCGTCAGGTGTGCGTTCGTCTCGGCATCGCCCAGATCGTTGACCGCGACGATTTCGATTTCGTTGTTGCGGCCGGCTTCGTACAGCGCGCGCAGCACATTGCGGCCGATGCGGCCGTAGCCGTTGATGGCGACTTTCACGGTCATGAGACGGAACTCCTGGCGAAGATTGGGCGGGAAGGGCCTGCATTTTAGCCACAAGGCGGCGTTGCGCGCACTTCATGATCCCGGGTGCGCTGCGCTTACCCGGGCTACCATGCTGCCGAAGACATGGCCGGGGTGACGGTGGCTGTCGAAAACGACGTTGCTCGAGCGTCGTTGATGGAGAACGATCCGATTCGCGGGCACGAAGGAAATGATCATGAACGCTTATCTGCTCAGTGTTTGCTACCCGGCAGGCAGCACGCAGCCGTCACCGGACGCGCTGCAGAAAATCATGCTGGACGTTCGCGCCGTGCAGCGCGAGATGCAGGACGCAGGCGTCCATGTGTTCAGCGGCGGACTGCAGCCGCCTGACGCGACGCGGGTTCTGCGGCAGTTCCAGGGCAAGTTCGTCGCGACCGATGGCCCCTTCATCGAGAGCAAGGAGCTGATCGGCGGCATCACGATCCTGCGGGCGTCCGATCTCGAGACGGCGCTCGCGTGGGGCCGCAAGCTCGCGCACGCGACGACGACGCCGATCGAGGTACGGGCATTTCTCTAGGCGGCTTCGACGCTATCGGACGCGACTTGTCGCACCACCCACGCTGCCTGGGAAACGATCGGGCGCGATGAATCGCGCCCCTACGTCATTGCGTCAGATTCAGCGCCGCGCTGAGATCGCCCATCGGCTTCTGCCCGTTCGCGCGCAGGGCCGCGTCGCGCTGCTCGATGCCGGGCAGCGGCTGCAGGCCGAAGCGACGATTGATGAGGCGCTGGATCGAACCGGTGTCGTACTGCGTGTGGTCGACGTAGCCGCGCTTCGCGAACGGCGAAATGATGATCGCCGGAATGCGCGTGCCCGGCCCCCAACGGTCGCCCTTCGGCGGCGCGACGTGGTCCCACCAGCCGCCGTTTTCGTCGTAGGTGACGACGACGAGCATGTTCGGCCACTGCGGACTCTTCTCGAGGTGCGCGATCACGTTGGCGATGTGCGCGTCGCCCTCGCCGATCGTCGCGTAGCCCGCGTGCTGGTTCTGGCTGCCCTGCGGCTTGTAGAACGTCACCGGCGGCAGCTTGCCCGCGTCGATATCAGCGATGAACTTCACGCCGTCGACGCCGCCGTCGAGCAGATGCTCGCGCGCGCGGCGCGCGGCCCGGCTTGAAGTTCGCGTAGTAATTGAATGGCTGATGGTGGTACTGGAAGATCACGTGCGCCGACGTGACGCCGCCCGCGACCGCCTTCGGCCAGAAATACGCGACCGAATCCTCGCTGGCGTTGTGGCTGCGGAACAGCGCGTCGTTCGCGATGAGGGTGGCCTGCCATCCGCCCGAGTACCATGCCCAAGAGATCGCCGGCTGCGCCTCGCTGAGCCGGTCGCCGATAGTCGGTTCGACCTGCTCGCTCAGCGTCTTCGGAAGTTCGGCATTGGCGAAGCGCGGGTCTCCACCCTTCTCGGGCAGCGCGCCCGAAGGCTGGTACGGCGGCTGCATCGTGTTGACCGCGTAGTAGTCGTCGGTGACGACGCCCCAATGGTCGAACTTTGGCGCACGCTTCAGCGCCGACTCGCCTGCGCTTTCCGCCTCGAGCTTCAGGCTGACCCTGTCGCTGTTGACCGACGAGACGTTGCTCGCGAACTTCTTCGGATCGTGCTTCGTCTTGTAGTCGATCGGCGCACAGGCGCAGATCAGGTACTGATGATTGAGGAAGGAGCTGCCGAATGCGCCCTGGAAGAAGTTGTCCGCGAGCGTGTACTTCCTCGCGATGTTCCACAGCGCCATCTTGGACCCGTCGAAGTGGCCCATCACCTGGCCACCGACGTCGCTCCATGCCGCGAACATGTCGTTCCTGCCGCCGTCGATCTGCATCTGGTTCTCGTAGAACGCGTGCACGGGATCGGCGAGCTTGTAGTCGAAACCGACGGCGTAGCCCTTCGGGTCGTCGAGCGCGAACGGCCGGTTCGGCTGGCTTTCGGTCGCCTCGCGCGTGATTTCCTTCGGATCGGAGGGATCGGTCAGGCCCGGATAGACCGGCGGCAGCGCCGTCAGCACCTTGCCGTCGCGGTCGTGCTGCTGCATCTGCTCCGGCGTCAGGTTCTGCAAGCCATTCGCGCCCGGGAAATTGCCGTACAGGTTGTCGAACGCGCGGTTTTCGGCGTAGATCACGACGATCGTCTTGATCGAGTCGAGCGTGGCTGCGGTGCCGGGATGCTGCGCATCTGCCATGGACTTCTGCGGCGCGCTTTCGCAGGCGCAAAGGGTCAACGCCATCGCTGCGATCAGGGACAGTTTGCGCATCGGTGCTTCCTCGGGTCTGCTTGCGTCAGTTTAGCGAAACCGGGCGCGAGCCGCTCGCCCGCGCCGGAGCAATCAATAGAATCTGTCAATCGGAAAAAGAAACGGGCATCGACGCTTGCCGATGCCCGTTTCGATACAGCGCGATGGAGGCTAGCGGCAGCCCGTGCTCGCCACCGGCTGGGTCAGATGCACGAGGTCGAGATTGCCACTGCCCGTGCCGAAGTTGCCGACGTTGGTCGTCCACGACACGTTCGCGTGGCCGCAGTCGCCGAACGCGACGTTGAGGGTGCCCCAGGTCACGCGCGTCACGCTGGCCGGATTGAAGTACGGCGGGAACAGGCCGCCGGTCGGCTGCACGAGCACCGCGCTCGCCGTGCCGTTGCTGATCGTGCCGACGCCGACGAGCCACGCCTGCTGGCCCTGGTTGTTGAACGTGAGCCAGTTGACGAGGAACACGTTGCCGGGCAGCACCTCGAAGCTGAAACCGTGGCCGCTCTGCGTCGTGTTGTACCAGTAGCCCGAGAAGCCGGCATCGACCTGCGCCGGCATCGCCAGCGCCGCGGTCAGGTCGCCCATCGGCTTGTCGCCATGCGCGACGAGCGCCGCGTCGCGCGCCGCAGGCCGGGCAGCGTCGGCAGCCAGAAGCGGCGCGTGATGAGGCGCAGGATCGACGCCGTGTCGTACTCCGTGTGGTCGACGAAGCCCTTCTTCGCGTACGGCGAGACCACGAGCGCCGGGATGCGCGAACCCGGACCCCAGCGGTCGCCCTTCGGCGGCGCGACGTGATCCCACCAGCCGCCGTTTTCATCGTAGGTGACGATCACGACCATGTTCTTCCACTGCGGGCTGTTCTGCAGGTGCGCGATCAGGTCGGCGATGTGCGGGTCGCCGCGTGCACGTCGGCGTAGCCCGCGTGCTCGTTCAGGTTGCCTTGCGGCTTGTAGAACGTCACTTGCGGCAGCTGCCCGCGTCGATGTCGGCGATGAAGTTCGCGCCGTTGAGGCCGCCGTCGAGCAGATGCTGCGCACGGCCGCCGTGCCCGGCGCGAGTTCGCGAAGTAGTTGAACGGCTGGTGGTGATACTGGAAGTTCGCGCTCGCGGGTGCCGTGCCGTCGAGCGCGCCTGCCACGCGCCGGCGTACCACGCCCAGCCCACGTTGTCGTCAGCAGGTCGCCGATGTTCGTGCAGCCTGCGGGCGCAGCGTGGTCGCGACGGACGGGTCGGCGTAGCGCGGATCGCCGCCTGCTCGCCGGCTTGTTGCTCGCTCGGCTGATACGGCGGCTGCATCGTGTTGATCGCGAAGAAGTCCGGCGTGAGCGTTGTCGTTCACGAACTTCGGAACGCCGTCGAGCGCCGACGCCGGCGACGCCGGGCGAGCTTCAGCGACACGCCGTCGGCGTTGACCGCGGAGATGTAGCCGGCGAACGTGACCGGATCGGTCGCCGTTTGGGTAGAACGGCGCGCACGCGCAGATCAGGTACTGGTGGTTGAGGAACGAACCACCGAACGCGCCCATGAAGAAGTTGTCGGCGAGCGTGTATTGCTGCGCGATGCTCCAGAGCGGCAGCTGTCGGCGTTCGAGTTGCCCATCACGAGGCCGCCCGAATCGGCCCACGCGGCGAACTTGTCGTTCTTGCCGCCGTCGATCTGCATCTGGTTCTCGTAGAAGCGATGCACGAGATCGTGCGTCGTAGTTGAGACCGACGTCAAACCCGCGGATCGTCGAGCGAATAGGCGAGTTCGCAGGCCCGTCGTCGCCTCGGTGATGATCGGCGTCGGATCGCCATTCGCGGTCAGGCCGCCCAGATCGGCGGCAGGGTCGCGAGCCGCTGCCGTCGCGGTCGAGCTGCGATCTTCTGCCGGCGGTGACGTTTGCATGCCGTTCGCGCCGGGGAAGTTGCCGTAGAGGTTGTCGAAGCTGCGGTTTTCCGCGTAGATCACGACGATGGTCTTGATCTGGCTGATGTCGGTCAACGGCGTCGGTGTCGTCGACGCCGCCGTAGCGACGTCGACGGGTACCGCGGCGCCGGCGGCGAATGTCGCCAGAAACGCTAGCGTTAAGGCTTGCTTGTGCATGGGGAATCCTCGATTGGACGCGACGAGAACAACGGCACGAACGGCCGGTGGCGCGGGCAATCTAGTCGCCATAGTTTTCAATCGTCTTGCAGAATGATGACTCGAAGTAAGATCGAGATGAACGAACTGTCACATTCGCGCTGTCGCCGAACCGTCATCGAAACGACTTAGTTTGCAGCTCCGTATCCGCCGCACCGACCGAATCGAAATTGCCATGCGCTTCCTCGTACTCGACCTGTTGCTGCCTTGTCGCTGATGCCGTCGGCTGGCGTCAGCGCCGAGCAGCAGCCGCCCCGGCCGCACCGATGCGTCGACCTACGCGCAGGCCTTCGCGCGCACCGCGCTGCTGCGCGACGCGGGCAGGCGCATTTTTTCCGACCCTGCATTCTCGGCGTCGGGCAAGCAGGCCTGCGCGAGCTGCCACGCGCCCGCGCTGCGCTACAACCCGCCGAATGCGCTGGACGTGCAGCCCGGCGGCAAGAGCCTGCACGACTTCGCGTTCCGCGCACCGCCCACGCTGACCTATCTCAACCGCATTCCGCCGTACACGAACCATTTCCACGAGTCCGACGAGGAAGGCGACGAATCGGTCGACAACGGCCCGACCGGCGGCCTCACCTGGGACGGCCGCGTCGACACGGGCGCGAGCCAGGCCGAAATCCCGCTGCTCGCCGAGCACGAGATGGCGAACACGCACGCGGCCGTGGCCATGGCCATCCGCAAGGCGCCTTACGCCGACACGCTCAAACGAGCGCTCGGCGCCGACGTACTGGACGATGACGACAAGGCCTTCAAGGTCGTCGTGCGCGCGCTCGGCGCATTCGAGGAGGACTACGCCGAGTTCAGTCCGTACACGAGCAAGTACGACGCGTTCCTGACCGGCCGCGCGCAGTTGAGCGCGCAGGAAAAACGCGGCCTCAAGCTGTTCAACGACGAGAACAAGGGCAACTGTGCCCAATGCCACATCAGCAAGCGTGGCCTCGACGGCTCCGCGCCCGCGTTGTCCGACTACGGACTCATCGCGCTCGCCGTGCCGCGCAACGCGAAGATCCCGGCCAACCACGACGCCGCGTTTTTCGATCTCGGCGCATGCGGTCCGGAGCGCAAGGACAAGAGCGGTCAGAAAGAGTTCTGCGGTCTGTTCCGCACACCGACGCTGCGCAACGTCGCGCTGCGCAGTACGCTTTTTCCACAATGGCAAATTTCACAGTCTGCGCGATGTCGTCGACTTCTACGTCACGCGCGACATCACGCCGCAGCGCTGGTACGGCAAGGATGCGCACGGGCAGGTCGTCCCCTACGACGACCTGCCCGCGCAATACCACGCCAACATCAACCGCGATGCGCCGTTCGTCGATCAGAAGCCGGGCGCGACACCGCGGCTGACGGCCAAGGAGATCGACGACGTCGTCGCGTTCATGCAGACGCTGACCGACGGCTATCTCAAGAGCAATCCGTATCGCGCGGAGCGGCAAGCCGGCAGCGCGTCGCGCTAGCGGATGGCGCAGGCGTCAGTCGCGTCGCGCACCTTGCTGCGGCTGCGACCCGACCACCGGCTTGCCATCACGCAGCTCGAAGAAAAAATCGAAATCGAGGCTGAACGGACGGCGCTCGCTGCTGACCGGACGCGAGTCGATGACATTGCCCTCGGCATCCTTCACGTCATGCCAACGCGTGAACGTCAAAGGCGTGAAGTGCCACTGCATCGCCGCGGTGCGGACGGCGTCGTCGAATTCGGGCGGATGTCCCGCGGAATCTCCGGCCGTTGCGACGCGCACCGCTTCGACCCGGCCTTCCTCGTCGACGATCACCTTTGCCGACACCGACACGCGCGGCAGGCGCAGCGCGATCGCGCTCTGCGGATACAACGGTGCAGGATTTTCCGCCGGCACGGGTTGATTGGACGACTTCGTCGTCCCGTTCTTCGTAGCGCGGTGTACCGGGCGCGATGCTCGCCTGGTAGGCCACCCGCGTCGAGGGTGGCGCGTCGCGCGGTTTCACTGCGTGACACGCGTACAGGGCCAGCGCAGACGTCGCAACGATGAGTGGGCGCATGGTCGAGTCGTCCAATCGTAGACGCGTTGCGTACGATATGACTGCCGCCGCGAGGTCGGGCGAATAGGCGCAGCGGTCGGCCAAAAGTCCTTCCTCTTCAGCAGCGGTCGTCGGTGGGGAAAATGTCGAAAATGGCCGGTGTGATCGACGCTGCATTGATGGGCTGCGGCGGCTTCGGCGGCGGAGGCGCGGGGACCTGCGGTGGCGGAGGCGGAGGCGGGCAGTCCTTGCCGCAATCACGCGGCCCTGTAATGGTGACCATCGCGAGCAGCGGCGTCTGCGGCGGGAAAGCGGGCGCGGGCTCGCTGGTTGCTTTCGGCGTGTAGCCGTCGATCGCGAAGTGCAGCGGCACGACCACTTCGCCTTCGACCGGCGTACCGTTCACTGTCGCAGGATTGAACGTCCAGTTGCGGATCGCCCCGACCGCGGCCTCGGCGAGCTCCGATGCCGCGAGCGGATAGGTCTGCTCGGCATGCGCCTCGGTCACCCCGCCGTCAGTGTTGAGCTGCACGCGCACCCACACCGTGCCGGTCAGTCGCTCGGCAAGCGCGGTCGGCGGATACGCGGGCGGGCGCATGCGTCGATAACTCCCGGCGATCACGGATTGCGGCGCGACGTCCGACGGTGCTCCGTGCATGTCGTGGAGCGCGAAGTCGACAGGTACCAGCACGAAGCCGCCGACCGGTTTGCCATCGGTCATGCCTGGCTTGTAGCGCCAGGTCATCGCGGCGGCGATCGCCGCATCGGCGAGAACGCTCGCCTCCTTCGGCTCGACGCTGACGACCTCGGTACCGAGCGGCACGCCTTCGGCGTCCATCTGCACCTTCAGCATGACCTTGCCCTGGATGCGCGACTTGACCGCTTCTGCGGGATAGTGCGGCGGACGCATCTTGCGGAATTCTAGGTTCTCGGTCGGTGCCGCATCTTCCCCAGCGTCAGAGAGCCGTGCTTTCGTCATCATCGGGGCACGCGTCTCGGCTTGAGTTAACTGAAGCAGGGTCAGCTCCAGTCGCACGCCCTTTAGGCGCCCGTTTGCGTCTTTTTCACCCACCTCCACGGCCGCCGGCACGCCATTGCGCACGACGAGTCGAGGCTTGCTCACGACCGCATCGTTGTGCACGATCATTGCGGCAAAATCGAACGTGCCGTCTGCTGCCGGCTTTGCGATGCCTCCAAGCTCCCATTTCTCCGAGCCTTTCGTGGCGGAGATCGAAAACGGGCTGCCGTCGGAACTGATCGGGAGCAGACTTTGGTGCGCAGCTGATCTGAGGAAGTACACCTCGTTTCCCGGACGCATTTCGACGTGCCAATCGCCTTCATTTCGCTTCGACGCCGCATCGACATCCAGCGTATCGATAACCTGCTCACCATCTATCGCGAGAATGAGGCGCGCTCCGACGCTCGCCGCGCTGCTCGCATCACCGCTAGCCAAAGGCGCGCCCGCATCGCGCGCACTGCCAGGCTGCGCCGCCCAGCTCGCATACCCCGCGCTGAGCGCGAACGTCATCGCGACCGCGCTCGCGAGCGCGCGCCGCATTCTTGTCGGTACCGGAAGTTTCAACATCGAAATTCGCTCCTTCAATGGATGGCTCGACGGCCAGTAACAACCGATCGGGAGACGCAGCTCCTGCCGCGCCTCGCCGATCAGTTGCGCCTTCAACATCGCGTCGGCGTACGGCCGACGCGCTTCCGGAAAACGGGCGATCACACGCGCGTCGCAGGCCAGTTCCTGGTCTATGCGCAGGCGCGACGCCGCAAAATGGAGCAGCGGGTTGAACCACTGCAGGCAGCGCAGCAGCGCGACGAGCGCGTTGACCTGCGCGTCGCCATGACCGAGATGCGCGCGCTCATGGGCGAGCACGAGTTCGCGCTCGCACGCATCGAAACGCGCCTCGAAATCGACCGGCAGCACGATGCGTGGAAATAGCGCGCCGACGAGCGCCGGACTGCCATTCGGGGCTTGCGCGCGCAGCGCGCCGTCGCCGTCCGGCGACAGCGGGCCGAGCGCACGCAGGTAACGACGCTGTTGCCAGATCAATGCGGCCAGCATCGCGAGGGCCCCTGCGACCCATGCCGCGAGCAGCCACGGTCGCGGATCAAGGCGCATCGGCTCGGCGACGGCGTCGAGCATGATCGTCGGTGCGGCGGCGACGATGGTCGGTGCCACGCGCAGCGCCTCGAGCAGCGGTCGCGCGGGCGCCGGCAGCAGCATCGCGAGCACGGCGACCGGCACGAGCAGCCATAGCGTGTACGCCGCCTGCGCGCCGAGCACGCGTCGTACGACGAGGCGCAGCGCGAGCACGGCGCAAATCGCGACGCTCGCGGTCAGCGTGGCGCGCCACAATCCGATCAGGATTTCATGCGTCATGGTCGAGCTCCCGAATCAGCGTCCTGAGTTCCTCGAGGTCCTTCTTCGACAGCTTCCGCCGTTCGGAGAAGTGCGCGACAAGCGGCGCGACGCGGCCGTCGAACAGGCGATCGAGCAAGGTCTTGCTCTCGCTGTGCACATAGTCCACGCGCTTGATCAACGGACGATACAAATAGCGCTTGCCGTCGCGCTCGGCAGCAATCGCACCTTTCTTGAGCAGGCGGTTGAGCAGCGTCTTGATCGTCGGTTCCTGCCAGTCGGTGCTTCGCGCGAGCGCTGCGACAACCTCGTCCGCGGACTGCGGCGAGTTCCGCCAGAGCACGTCCATGACCACGCTTTCCGCTTCGCTGATCGACATGATAATTTCCAATTACGTCTGTAATTGAATTAAAGATTACGCTTGTAAATTGAAAAGTCAAGCGGTTCTCTATCGTATCGTGCAAGGCATCGAAGCAAACGCTTCGTGGAGGCCACACCGAATATCCACGGAACGGCGGCGTTCGGTATCATTGCGTCATGCCCTACACGCCGATCCTCGCAACCCTCGGCTACGTGCTCTCCCCCGACCGCAGGAGAGTGCTGATGATCCACCGCAACGCGCGCGAAGGCGACCATCATCTCGGCAAGTACAACGGCCTGGGCGGCAAACTCGAAGCCGACGAGGACGCGGTCGCGGGCATGCGCCGCGAGATCCACGAAGAGGCAGGTATCGACTGTCTCGATCTGCACCTGCGCGGCACGATCAGCTGGCCCGGCTTCGGCAAGCAGGGAGAGGACTGGTTCGGTTTCGTCTTCATCGTCACTCGCTACGCCGGTACGCCGCTCACGCACAACGCGGAGGGAACGCTGGAGTGGGTCGACGTGAATGACATTCTCACGCTGCCGCTCTGGGAGGGCGACAAGCATTTTCTGCCGCTGATCTTCGACGAAGACCCGCGCGCGTTCCACGGCGTGATGCCGTATCGCGACGGGCGCATGGTCAGCTGGAAGTATTCGCGGATCTAGCTTGCCGGGCGCGATGAATCGCGCCCCTACGAGTTATACCGTGCAAACGTGCGTGATGAATCGCGCCCCTACGAGTCATACTGTGAAAACGTGCGTGATGAATCGCGCCCCTACGAGTCATACTGTGCGAACGTGCGTGATGAACCGCGCGCCTACGAGTCACATCGTGCGAACGTGCGTGATGAATCGCGCCTACGAGTCACACCGTGCAAACGGGCACGATGAATCGCGCCCCGCCATACCGTAGGGGTTCGATTCATCGAACCCGCATTTCGGTGATAGCGACGACTACTTCATTCGCCGTGATCACGACTGTTACTTCGCCATAGGACTCTTGAGCAATGGCGGCTTTACCGTGCTGCTGCGATCGTCGGCGAGCGTCAGCTCCTCGAACAGCAGCGCAGGTGCGATGAAGCCGACCTGGCGTTCGCCGAACGACTTTGTGTACAGCTCCGGCCTGTCGCCGAAGCCGACGACGGTGCGGAAATCGCGCAGGTCGACACCGCTCAGCCGTACGTTGCGCACCGGCACGCTGTGGCCGTCGCGATAGTGCAGCGTCGCGCGCAGCACGACCTCGCCCTGCCCGCCCGTGCCGACCCAGGCGGCGCCGCCGCCGGCGACGAGTCGCTGCAGCGCCTCGCTGCTGAGCAGTTCCTGTACCTCGAGCGCATACGGCTGATTGGCTTCGTCCGCCATGCGCATGAGGTCCGCGTGCAACGCGGCCTCGGTCTTGGGCTGGCTGGTGCGCAGTTCCAGGGTCGATGCGAGCGCGAAACCACCGCGATCGTTGCCCGCGCTGCAATGTTTGCCGACCGGTGCCCGCGTGCAGAGCACCTGCCTCACGCGGCCATCGACGATGAGGTCTTTCTTCGCGGCCACGACGCCTTCGTCGTCGACACGGAACGTCGACAGCAGTGCGCGTCCATCGAAATCGGTGCGCAGCGGGTCGTCGCTCACACTGACGCCCGGCGGCAGGACGGGCGAACCCGCGCGGCGCTCGAACGTTCCGTTCGTCCCGCCGATGCCCTGGCTCGTATAGAAGCGTGGGGCCGGCCACAGCTGCGGTGCGAAGTGGCCGCCGAAGAGGTTCGCGCCCGCGGTGCCGGTAAACAGCACGGGACCTGTGTAGTCGCTTTCAAGGCGCACCGCCTTGCGCTGATCGATCACGCGCTGCGCGAGCGCGCGCAGGCGCTCGCCGAGCTCGGCGAGCGGCGGCAGCTGCTCCGCATCGCGCAAATTGATCTGATCGTAGTCCCATACCGACAAACCGTCGTCCGCACGCGCGCGCGCCGCGGCACCGAACACGAATTCGGGCACGTTGCGTTCGCTCGTCGTACCTTCGCTGTTCTCGAAGCGGACGGTCCGGCGCCGCTCGACGAGCCAGACCTGCGACTGCACTATCTGCGGGAAATCGACGAATACGCGCGACAACTCGCGCGCGAGCTTCTGCGCGCGCTCGCGATCGAAACCGGATTGCGTACCCCTGCCGCTCGCCTCGTCGGCAAGCTGCACGACGGGTACCGACGTATGGTCGGGCTGGCGATCCTGTTCGTCGTGCGCCGACAGCACCCCGCGCTTCGTCGCGAGATCCTCGACCGAGTGCTTGTAGGCCTGGTCGGTCGCGAGCCAGAACGTGCGTCGCAGCGCGGCGTAGTCGTCCTCGACCGGCAGTTCGACGATCGTCGGCTGACGCCCGGCCATGCGGCTCGAGTCGATCTGCGCGTCGCCGACGCGCACGTCGACGCGCGCGATGCGGTAGCCGCGCTGCGCGGCGACCTCGATCGCGCCGAGCGACGCCTGCACCTCGAGCTGCTCGAGCTGCTCCACCTGGTAAGAGACGAAATACGGCTTCGGATTCGCGTCGAGATGCAGCTTCGCGAGCGAACGCTTGAGTTCGTCGTGCATCGCCCGCTGCATCGCGTCGTCGGCATGCGCGATCGGCGCGAGGGCGAACAGGGACAACGCGAGTGCGAGAGTGCGCATCATGGCCGCGCCTCGTCCGCGTGCTCGTCGATTGGCGCGGGCAGGATCGGCAGGCGATCGGGCGACTTCGGCTTGCGCTGCACTTCGATGCGCCGGATAAGCAGGTCGGGCGCGACCGTCGACACGGGCACGTAGCCGGATTCGGCGCCACACCAGCCGTGGAACACGCCGAGGCGCGTATCCGCAGCTTCGATCTCGGCGAGCAGGGTCAGCGGCGTGCCGACGAGATCGACGCCGCGCACGAGTTCTTCGTGGCCATCGGCATAGAGTCGGTAGACCATCGTCGGCAACAACTTGGCGCCGCCCGTGCCTGCGCGCCGCGTATCGGTGAAGCCGCCGTCGAGGTCGCGGATGATGAGGCCCCATGGCTTGTGCTGCTCGGCGATTTCGGCGAGCAATCGGCGCTTGAGTTCGGCATAGCCGATCGCAGCGTCGACGCTCACGAGCATGTTCGACTGGCGCGCAACGGGCCGGTAGCCGGCCTGCGAGCGGCCGTGGCCGTTCGAATGCGCGAAGCCCTCGATCGGCGTCCGCGACATGAGGAAGTTCCTGAGCACGCCGTGCTCGACGACCTGCACCGGCCGCGCGCGCACGCCTTCGTCGTCGACCGCGTAGTTGCCCATGAGCGCCTGGCCGTCGAGATCCTTGCGCGTCGGATCGAACGTGATCGAGACCGACTCGGGCAGGATGCGCTCGCCGAGTTTTTTCTTCAGCGTCTGCGCGTCGCTCTCGTCGCGCAGGCGATGGCCTTCGAGGCGATGGCCGATCACTTCGTGGAAGAACACGCCGGCCGCGCGGTTGTCGAGGATCGCCGGCCCGGCATACGCGTCGACGACCGGCGCGGCACGCAACGCCTTGAGATCGGCCATGAGACTGTTGACCGCCGCGAGCACGGTCGCGTCGTCGGGCAGCGCCTCGGGCCGGTTCGCGACGAAGCGGATCATGCCCGGCAGCTCCATGCCGTCGTCGGCCTTGGTCGCGGCGCGCACGTCGAGCAGATAGGTCAGTTCGGAGTGGCGAACGCGCGAACCTTCGCTCGTCACCATCCAGCGCGTCGTGCGGGCGACGCTGACGCTCGCATGTGCGGCGTAGATGCGCGAATCGGCCGTGAACGGCGCGCTGTATTTCTTGACCTTTTCGCGCCATGTATCGACGTCGAGCCGGTACTCGAGCTGCGGCTCGACGAGGTCGAGCTTCGGCTCACGGCTGAAATCGTCGGACTTGTCCTCGGCCGCGGTCTGCACTGCGGCATCGGCCTTGGCCTTGGCCAGTTCCTCGACGGCGCGCCAGTAGGTGCTGTCGGTCGCACTCCATATCTCGCTGCGCAGCGCGCGCGCGTCGCTGTCGAGGCCGACGCGCTGCGTCGCGGTCCCGCGCGCAAACCCGGGCATGCCGCCCGGCGCCTGGGTCGGATGGGTGTTGTCAAATTTGTAGTCGCCCGTGCGCAGCTCGACGTTGAGCGAGCGCACGTGCGCGGTCGTGCCGCCAGTCAGCGCGCCGAACTCGGCGTTGACGTCGACGTGCTCGTCGTCGTTGATGCGATAGGCGATGAAGTACGCCGGCACCTTCGCCTTGAAGTAGGCCGCCTTCGACCGCGCCAGTTCAGCCTGCATTGCATCGAGCACGGTGTCGTCCGCCGCCGCATGGGCAGCGGGCAAGACACAAAGGCCACACACAGCGATCGACAACCGGATGAGACGCATGATCGATTTTTCGGATACGTTGGAAGCGTAGACCGCCGCAAGTGGCCTGCGGTTCCCGGCGCCGCCGATCACTTGAGGCGCTTCGTCGCGTCCACTACCTCGTCGACCGTGAAGCCGAAATAGGGGAACAGCGCCTCGGCCGGCGCCGACGCGCCGAAGCGGTCGATGCCGATCACTGCGCCGTCGAGGCCGACGTACTTGTGCCAGTAGGCGGTAACGCCTGCTTCGATCGCGACGCGCTTGCGGCACCACGACGGCAGCACGCCTTCGCGATACGCGAGCGGCTGGCGATCGAATACTTCGGCGCACGGCATCGAGACGACACGTACGGCGATCCCCTGCTGCTGCAGCACGCGCATCGCTTCCATCGCGAGGTGCACTTCCGATCCGGTCGCGATCAGGATCGCGTCGAATTTCGCGCTCGCCGGGTCGCTGAGGACGTAGCCACCCAGTTCGATCAGACCGATCTGCTCGTCGCTGCGCGGCTGATGCGGCAAGGTCTGCCGCGAGAAGATGAGGCATGCAGGACCTTCGCGACGCTCGATCGCGGCCTTCCACGCCACCACGCTTTCGACGGCGTCGCACGGCCGCCAGAGGTCATTGTGCGGAATCAGGCGCAGGCTCGCGAGATGCTCGACAGGCTGGTGCGTCGGGCCGTCTTCGCCCAAGCCGATCGAATCGTGCGTGTAGACGTGAATCGCATGGGCGGGGATCAGCGCCGACATGCGCACCGCGTTGCGCGCGTAGTCCGAGAACGTCAGGAACGTCGCGTCGTAAGGCACGAAGCCGCCGTACAGCGCGAGGCCGTTGCTGATCGCGGTCATGCCGAATTCGCGCACGCCGTAGTGCACGTAGTTGGCGTTGCCGGCGTCCTTGTCGAGCGTCTTCGAGCCTTTCCAGATCGTGAGGTTCGACGGCGCGAGGTCGGCCGAACCGCCGATCAGCTCGGGCAGCAGCGGTCCGAATGCATCGAGCGCCATCTGCGAGGCCTTGCGCGAAGCGACGTTTGGGCCCTCGGCCTGCAGCTTGCGGATGTACGCGTCGGCCTGCCTGGCGAAATCGGCCGGCAATTCACCGCTTCGTGCGGCGCTCGAATTCCGCGGCGAGCTCGGGATGCGCGCTTTTATACTTCGCGAACTTCTCGTTCCATGCTGCCTCGCGCTCGGCGCCCTTCTTCTTCGCGTCCCAGCCCGCGTAGATCTCGTCGGGCACGACGAACGGCGGGTAGTTCCAGCCGAGGTTCACGCGCGCAGCGGCGACTTCGTCCTTGCCTAGTGCCGCGCCGTGCGTCGCCTCGGTGCCCTGCTTGTTCGGCGCGCCGAAGCCGATGATCGTCTTGGCGAGGATCAGCGTCGGCTTGCCGTCGCTCTTGCGCGCCTGCTCGATCGCGGTCTTGATCGCCACAGGATCGTGACCGTCGATCGGGCCCGATCGCGTTCCAGCCGTAGGCCTCGAAGCGCTTCGGCGTATCGTCGGTGAACCAGTCGTGCGACTTCGCCGTCGATCGAGATGCCGTTGTCGTCGTAGATCGCAATGAGCTTGTCGAGCTTGAGCGTGCCCGCGAGCGAGCAAACCTCGTGCGAGATGCCTTCCATGAGGCAGCCGTCGCCGACGAAGACGTAGGTGTAGTTGTCGACGATGCTGGAGCCCGCCTGATCGAAACCGGGCTGGTTGAAGCGCGCCGCCATGATCTTCTCGGCGAGCGCGAATCCGACCGCATTGGCCAGGCCCTGGCCGAGCGGACCGGTCGTCGTCTCGATCGCGGGAAATTCGCAGGCTTCCGGGTGGCCCGCGGTCTTCGAATGCAGCTGGCGGAATTTCTTCAGCTGATCCATCGGGAAGTCGTAGCCGGTCAGGTGCAGCAGAGAGTAGAGCAGCATCGAGCCGTGGCCGTTCGACAGGATGAAGCGGTCGCGGCCCATCCAGCGCGGATTGGCGGGGTTGTGGACCATGAAATCGTTCCACAGCACCTCGGCGATGTCGGCCATGCCCATCGGCATGCCCGGATGCCCGGAATTGGCGGCCTGGACGGCATCCATCGACAACGCGCGGATGGCGTTGGCCAGCTCTCTACGACTCGGCATGATTCGACTCACTGATCGGTACGCGGCCCGTGCGGCCGGGGGCGTATTGTCGCCGAAGTGGGCGGGGATTGTCTGCGCCCGAACACTGGCGATCAACTCATGTTCTGGGTCATTCCCGCGAAAGCGGGAATCCAGAGTCCTTCTGCTCGAGTTACCTTGTCTGTCGTTCAGGACGAGACCTATCCTGTCCTGTCAAAGAGGCGCTGGATTCCCGCTTTCGCGGGAATGACGAGAAAGGTTGCGGATCGCTGACACGCGTGCGCCCGACCGAGCTATCACCGCACGCGCACGGCGAACCTTTTAGTGCGAAGAGGACATCGCAGGCACCGCGATATCACCGCTGCCCTTCGACACGACGACGGCCGTCGCAAGATCGCCCGTCACGTTGAGCGCCGTGCGGCACATGTCGAGGAAACGGTCGACGCCCAGGATGATGCCGATCCCCTCGGGCGGCAGATGCAGATAGCCGAGGATCACCGCGATCACCGGCAGCGACCCCGCCGGCACGCCAGCCGTGCCGATCGAGCCGATGATGCACAGGCCGAGCACCATGACCTGCTGGCCGATGCCGAGATCGACGCCGAAGCATTGCGCGAGGAACAGCGTCGTGAGGCCCTCGAACAGCGCGGTGCCGTGATGGTTCGCGCTCGCACCGATCGTCAGCACGAAGCGCGCGATCTGCGGCGGCAGTTTGAGATTCTGCTCGGCCACCTTCAGCGTCGTCGGCAGCGTGCCGGTCGACGAAGCGGTCGAAAACGCGAGCAGGATCGCCTCCTCGCTGCCGCGGAAGAATTTCACGGGTCCCATGCCGCCGAAGAGGCGCACCCACAGCGGCAGCACGACGAACATGTGAATCGAGATCGCGATGATCACGCTGAGCGCATACATCCCGAGCCTGCCAAGCACGTCGCCGCCGAAGCGCGCGGTCAACGAGAACATCAGTGCCGCGACCGCGTACGGCGTCAGCCGGATGATCAGTTCCATCAGCTTCATGACGAGATCGAGCAGGCCCTGCACCGTCGCCTTGAACGCCGCCGTCGCGGGGGTGGGCTTGAGCACGAGCGCGATGCCGAGCATCACGGCGAAGAACATCAGCGCGAGGAAATCGCCGTCGGCGGCCGCCTTGATCGGATTGTCGGGCACGATGCCGAGGATGATCTTGACGCCCGACAGCGTCGGTTTCGTCGCAGTGATCTCGTGCGCGGCCTGCGTGTTCGCGGCGAGCATGGCGTCGCGGATCGCCGGATCGAAGCCGACGCCTGGTTTGATCAGATTGATCACGAGGAGCCCGACCGCAATCGCGATGCTCGTGACGACGACGATATTGAGCAGCATGCGCAGGCCGACGCGGCCGAGGCTCGCGATATCGCCGATCTCGGTCACGCCGACCACGAGCGCCGAGAACATCAGCGGCAGCACGAGCATCTTGAGGAACTTGATGAACAGCTGGCCGGCCGGTTGCGTCACCGTGTCGACGAACGCGTTCACCCAGCTTGCATCGGCGCCGTGCTGCGTCGCCCAGAATGCGAGCAGGCCCGCGACGGTGCCCACGACAAATCCGATCAGCACACGCGTATGCAAAGCCAGCTTCATGCCTTCGACTCCGGTGATCCAGATCGCCGGCGTCGATGTTACACGAGGCCACGATCGATCGCGGAATCGCGCGTTGCGCCGCTCGTTGCACGGGCGGCGCGGGTGCAGCTAGTGAGTGCCGGCCTCGGCGACATTGCGACCAAGCACGGCACCATTTTCACCAGACGCGCAGAGGTCGAAACCGCGTTCGGTCAGCACGCGGCCATCGGCGAAGCCGATGCGCAGATCGCGACGGCAGCCGCTGTCGGCCTCGCGGATCTGTACCGTCGCCGATTCACCACCGGCCTGCAGGGGCGTCGTGACGAATCTCGCGGCGTGAAAGCGGTCGCTTCCCGCTCGCGCGACCTCGAACGAGACGATGCCGCTCTGCGAGGAGTTGACGAGATCGAGTTCGTAGACGGTGCCTGCGAAAGCGGGCGAGGAAGTGACCGCGCACAACGCGGCAAATGCAAAAATGCGCACGAGCGTTCTCCGTAGTTTGGCAAAATCGCGGCAAGCCGCGTCCATCGGCATCGGTTCGATGCCGCTTTCATTCCGATTCGCTTGTGTTGCAGGATTGGATGCGTAGTCGCGCGAATTGGTTGCCTGCGCGCGCGATTCGTGACTTTCGGCACGCATCGCAATGTTTCGCGTTTCTAAACGTTCAACGACTCGACACCGAACCGAAGCCTCGCGCTGCGAGGCTCGTCTCGTTGTCTGGCGCCGCAGTTGCACGCGCACCGGCGGGCCACCGGAGACGACTCACGCTCGTGCCAAGAATGGCTGCAGCGTGCTCGTTCGCGATGCGCCAATGGGAATTCTCGGAGTTCACGCGAATGCGACGGAAACGCTGAGGATCGCTGCGGCGCGCGTCAAAGTGCGCCGCACGGAGAAGTCGGTCGCCCGGATGAGCCTGCGCCTCGATCGACCTCGTCGTCGAACGTCAGGCCGCCGGGTACAACGACGGCAGCACCGACTTTTCTGCCGCTATCTGCGTGAGTCGACTCGCAGCGAAAGATCCTTGCGGAAGGCCGCTGCGAGACGCTTGCCGAGCCCATCCGTCGATGCATCGGCGTACAGGCCGCGTTCGAGTTTGGTCAACGCGTCGATTTGCTCCGCGTCGTGGAGTTTCACTGCCAGTCCGCCGAGCGAGCGCACGGCAACGCCGCGCGCGCGCGCCCACGCGAGCAGCGTGCGCGCGGCCGCATGCGTGTCGTCGCGCGCGCATGCGCCGAGGAACGCCTTGCGCGCCGCGGACGCACTTCTCCATTTCCGCGTCGGTCACAGCGTGGGCCTGCGGCCTCGAATCGCGACCGGGGCGCCGCCGCCATGCGATGAAGCCGAGCAGGGTCGCCAGCCACAATGCGATCGCAACGATCGCGAGCGTGCGCCAGAGCTGCAGCTGCGTATCGTCCGCCTTGCTCGTGGGGACGATCGCACCGACAGCGGGCGCGTGCGCGGGCTTGGCCGCCAATTGCGCACTGGTGTCGTTCACCGCGTTCTGCGCGATGCTCGTGGCCGCGGCGGGCGCCACGGTCAACGCGAGCATCGCGAGATCGCTGCTCGCGCCTTTGTCGTGCTCGGTGTCCCACCAGCTTACGCTCAGTTGCGGAATGTGCAGCGTACCCGCCCGATTCGGCACGATCGCGAACTTGCGCTCGCGTTCGCCGTGCACCCACGAACCGTCATCCTTGTTCTGCGTCGCTTCCTTGTCCGGATAGATGTCCGCACCATCGATCTTCGGCAGCTTGAGTTCGGGCAGTTGCTCGAAACCCAGGCCCTGCGCGCGCAGCCGCAAGGTCAGCGTGAGCGGTTCGCCGACCTTGCCCTGCGTCGCGGCGTCGACGCCGTCGGCACGTGAGGGTCAGCGAGTGCGCCGGCAGCCAGGTATCGGTGCCCGAACTCGCAGGACGCGCATGGACGTCAAAGGCCACGGCCGGTGCCTGCGCGGTGATTGCGCGGCCATGATTGAAGAAGGTGTTGATGTCGCTCGGATTGACCGCGTGGCCACGGAAGGTGACCGGTGCGAGCGTCAAAGCGCCGCTCTTCTCGGCCGACAGCGCATAGTGCCGTTCGAGCACGTGATAGCGACGGCCCTCGACATCCGCCGTGTATGCAGCGTCCTGACCGAGCTTGTGCGAGATCAGACCCTCGCCGTGCGGATCCTCGACGACGCCGTCAGTCAGATTGAGCGCGTAGAAGAGCTTGAGCGTCAGGCGCACCTGCTGCTGCACGTACGGCGTCTTCGGTTCGACGCTGACTTCGAGAAAGACGTCGTCGCCGGCCTTGCCGGACGAGGTATTCCCGGGCTGCACGACGAGCGACAGAGGCTGCGTCTGCGCGCCCGCGACGCTCAGCGCAGGAATCGTGAACGTGCCGGTCTTTTTTGGTTCAAGCCCGACCGCCCAGAGCATTTTCGACGACGCCTGGCCGTTGATGATGCTCATCGACGTCGAACTCTGCGTGCCGAGCAGGTTGAAGTCATTCTTCAGCGCGCCGAAGTCCGGCTGCGCGGCGCCGTTGTCGTCGGTCACCTCGACGTTCAGCGTCACCGTCTCGCCAAGTTGCATGCTGCCGCGGTCGAGCCACGCGCGCACCTGCGCGGCGTGCGCGGCGCCCGCCATCAGCCAGAGCGCCGCGAATCCCGCAAATAACATGAAGCGACGCAGGTTCGTGTTACGCGCGACGGTCATTGTGAATTCTCCTCGTTGCCGGCGTGCCGGCGGCGCTCGTACTCGAGCTGGAACTTGCGCCGCAACAGGCCGCCCGGATCGTCGGGTACGCGCTGCAGCCATTGCTCGACGGCCTGGCTCTGCTCGTTGTGCGTCTTGCCGTCACGCGCGCCGAGGCGCACGGGCTGCGGCGGCTTGTTCTTGTCCGCGTCTGCATCGAGTGCCTTGTTGATGCTTTGCTCGAACTGCTGTTGCGAATCCTTGTCGGCCTCCTTGCCTTCCTGCGGCTGCTGCGCGGCGTCCTTGCTCGTCGCCCGCCGCGTTCTGCGCGCCGGACTTCTGGTCGTTCTTCGACGAGTCACGCTGCTTGCCTTCCTGCTGGCCGTTGCCCTTCTCGTCCTGGCCCTGCTGGTCGGAAGACTGCTTGTCGCCCTGATCGTCGCCTTGCTGGTCGCCTTTGCCGTCCTTGCTCTGATTCGAATCCTGCGACTGGTCGTTGCCGGGCTGCTGCTGGTCGTGACCCTGGTGATCCTTCTGGCCCTGCTGTTGCTGCTGGCTCTTGTCCTTCTTCTGCTGCTTGAGGAAGTCCTCGACGGCTTTCCGGTTGGCGATCGCGTCGTCCATCTGCGGAGAACGTCCGAGCGCCTCGTCGTAAGCCGCGAGCGCTTCGGGATACTTGCCCTGCTTCGCCAGCGCGTTGCCGCGGTTGTAGTCCGCGTCCGCGCTCGCGTCCTCATCGCGGCGCGCAAAGTCGGTCGTCGCCGATTCGTAGTCGCCCGCACGATAGGCCGCGGTCGCGCGCAGGTCGGGGTCGCGCGCGAGCGCCTGGGCGGCCTTGGCATTTCCCGCGTCGAGTTGCTGCTGCGCCTGCTGGTCGGGCCGCTGCCACAGGTCGTTCCAGACGCTGGCTTGCGCCGACGGCGAGTGCGCCGCGAACGCGAGCGGGATCAGCATCAGCCAGCCGCGGCGAAAGCCGAGTGCCGCGAGCGGGAGCAGCAGCAGCACGAGCCACGGCCCACGATCGAGGAAGCGTTCGCTCTGCGCCTGCGTCGACGGCGTGGCGGCCGCATCGGTATTCCTGATTTCGGCGAGCAGGCCGTCGAGACCACCCGCTTCGCCACTGACGTTCGCATAGCGGCCACCACCGGACTTCGCGACAGAGGACAACGCTGCCGCGTCGAGCTTCGGCAGCACGATGTTGCCCGCTTCGTCCTTGAGGAAATCGCCGCCGGCGAGTCGGCACGGGCGCGCCCTCGCCACTGCCGATGCCGAGCACGGACACGCGCACACCGCTGTCGCGGGCGCGTGCCGCGGCGGCGCTCGCGTTCGCACTGACCGAATCCGCGAGCAGCACGATCTCGCCTTCGCGCACGCCGGCCTGATGCATCAGCTTCACGCCGAGGTCGATCGCGCGACCGGTGTCATTGCCGCGCGCGGGCATCACCGACGGATCGAGCGAGTCTACGAGGTTGGCGACGGTGTTCGAGTCGTCCGTCAGCGGCGCGACGACGAACGCATCGCCCGCATACGCGATCAGCGCGGTCTGCATGTCGCCGCTGCGCTTGAGCACGTCGGCGATGCGGAAGCGCGCGCGCTCGAAGCGGCTCGGCTTGACGTCCTGTGCGAGCATGCTGTCGCTCAGTTCGAGCGCGATCACCCGCGCCGCCTTGTTCTGGTAGAGCGCCTGCGGCAGGCGCTCCCACGCGGGCCCCGCGAGGGCGAGGCACGCCAGCGTCCAGGCGATCGCGACGAGCCAGCGCGGGCTGCGCGTCGGCGTCGACTGCTCGCCGGGAACGAGCAGGTATTCGAGCAGGTGCGCATCGACCGCGCCGCGCCATGCCTGCGCGTCCGCGCCCTGCAGGCGCAGCGCGCGCCAGAGCAGCGGCAGCGCGAGCAGGCCGAGCAGCCACCACGGCCGCAGCAGATGCAGATCTCCGAACAGCGTCATGCCGGTCATCGCACCGACTCCGCGGCGCGAACGCGGCGAGGCAACGCGCGCAGCAACGGCGCCAGCGTGAGAACTAGCGCGGCGAGCGTCGCGAGCGAAAGCGGCCAATAAAAGAGTTCGTCGATCGGACGGAACCGCTGGTCCTTGTCAGCACCGGGCTCGAGCGCGTCGATGTCCCGATAGATCTGTGCGAGTTCGTTGGTATTGCGCGCGCGGAAGAAGTGGCCGCCGGTCTTCTCCGCCATCTCGGTCAGGAGGCGTGCGTCGAGGTCGGCCGACGGATTGACGACACGGCTGCCGAAGAAGCCGTCGTTGACGCGCATCGCCTCGGCGCCGACGCCGATGGTATAGATTTTCACCTTCTCGGAGACGGCGAGTTGCGTGGCCTTGTCCGGATCGAGTTCGCCCGCGTCGTTGACGCCGTCGGTCAGCAGGATCAGCACTCGCTGGTTCTGTGGACGCTCGCGCAGGCGCTTTACCGCGAGGCCGACCGCGTCGCCGATGGCTGTCTCGCGCCCGGGCAGACCGACTACCGATTCCGACAACTGCTTGAGCACCGTATCGCGATCGAACGTGAGGGGCGTGAGCAGATACGCCTGGCTGCCGAATACGACGAGGCCGATGCGGTCACCGACGCGGCGCTTGATGAAGTCGCCCGCGATCGCCTTCACCGCGCCGTAGCGGCTCACGGCGCTGCCGCCGATCTGCATGTCGGGCGTGTCCATGCTGCCCGATGCGTCGACCGCGAGCAGCAGATCGCGGCCCGTGCGCGGCACGTCGACCGTATCTCCAATCCATTGCGGCCGCGCGGCCGCAGCGAGCAGCAGCGCCCAGCCGACCCAGGCGAGCAGGCGGCGCCAGAGCGGCACCGGATTCGCGCCACTGGCCGCAGCGAAGTCGTCGAGGGCGATCGGCAGGCGCAGCGCAGCGCCTTCCTGCACCTGCGCCGGCTTGAGCACGCGTGCGACGAGCCACGGCAGCGGCAGCAGCGCGAACAGCCATGGCCATGCCCATTCAAACACGCGCGGCCTCCTCGGCATCGAGTGCCGCGAGCAAGCCGCGCCGCGCGAGCGCGACCAGCGCCGGCGTCTCGAAGTCGGCATGCGCGCGGTACGGCGCGTCGACAAGAACGCGTCCGACGCCCGTGGTGAAATCGTTGCTGCCGGTCAGGCGATCGAGATGGTCGAGCCACGCCGATCCGGAGAACGCGGCGGCCTGCGGCATGCGCCGCAACTGGGCGCGACGGAGAAGCATCGACAGCGTCGCCGCGAGGGTCGGCGCATCGCCACTTGCACCGGCTACGGCGCGATCGAATTCTGCGAGCAACGCGCGGCGGCGGCGACGCGCCTGCGCTTTTCTATACAAGTACACGGAGGCGACCACGACCAGAGCGATGAGCAGCACTGCGAGCAACCACCAGCCGGGCGCGGGCGGCCACCACGACGGCGGCGCGGGCGGGTGGATGTCGCGCAGGCTGGGTCCGCTCGTCGGAGTCACGGCGTTCAACCTGCTTTCTTCCGGCGCGCGTCGAAGCCGAGCAGCGTGCGCAGGACACTCTCGGGTTCTTCGTGCAGTGTCGAGCAGCGGCGCAGCGCAGTCCCCGGCGTTTGAACATCTGCGTGAACGCCGCGCGACGCTCGTCGAACAATTGCGGCCAGCGCGAGCGCGTACCCGCGGCAGCGAAGTCGAGCAGGGCGCGACCGCTGTCGCTCTGCACGGCGTAGCGGGCCGGCGGCGGTGCGCGGTGTTCGAGCGGATCGCTCAACAGCACGGCTGCGACGTCGCAGTGGTCGGCGAGCAACGACAACGCGGGTGCGGCAGCCTCGTCGCAATCGAAACCGTCGCCGAGCAGCACGATCTGCGTACCTGGCCGCGCCAGACGCTGCGCGCGCTGCAACGCGTGTGACAGCGGCTCGGTCGAGGTCGCGCCGCGCGTGATCGCATCCCATTCGACAAATGCGCGCAGGCAGCGCAGCGCGCCGCGCATGCCGCCGCCCGGCTTCACTTCCGCGTTGAGCCCGGGGCCGTAGCCGATGGCGCCGACGCGATCGCCCGCCATCGCGGTCGCCCAGGCGATCAGGGCAGCCGTGCGTGCGGCCTGGACCGATTTGAAGCGGACGCGCGTGCCGAAGCGCAGCGAAGGATTGCCGCTCACGACGAGCAGCACGGCGCGCTCGCGCTCCTCCTCGAACACCTTCGTGTGGGGCCGGCCGGTGCGCGCGGTGACGCGCCAGTCCATCTGCCGGATGTCGTCACCGGGCTGATAGCCGCGCGACTCGGCATAGTCGACGCCGCGGCCGCGAAAACGCGAGACGTGCACCGCCGCATGGCTGCCCGCGACGCGGCGCGCAAAGCGCTCGAGGCGATGCGCGCGCAGGCGCATCGCGATGAGTTCTTCGAGCGTGACGTTGACGCCTTGGTTTGTGGTGCGCGGGATCGACATGAAGCGGGAGCGGATCGTGAGGGTGAGCCGTGAGCCGTGAGCCGTGAGCCGTGAGCCGTGAGCCGTGAAAGCGTGCGACAACGGATCGCGGCGTCAAGCGCCGGTTCGCGGCGAAGCGATATTCCTACGGCAGCGGCACGCGATCGAGCAGCGCCGAAATCACGCGGTCGGACGTAATGCCTTCGGCCTCGGCCTCGTACGTCAGCAACACGCGATGGCGCAGGACGTCGGCGGCGACCGCGTGCACGTCTTCGGGCGTGACGAAGTCACGGCCAGCGAGCCACGCGTGCGCGCGTGCGCAGCGGTCGAGCGCGATCGTGCCGCGCGGGCTCGCGCCATATGCGATCCAGCGTGAGAGGTCGGTTCCGTAGGTTTTCGGCGTGCGCGTGCCGAGCACGAATTGCACGATGTATTCCTCGAGCGCCGGTGCGAGATGCAGGTTCAGCACTTCGGCCCGTGCGGCGAAAATCTGCGCCTGCGTGAGCGCGCGCTGTGGCGTCGGCGTCGCAACGAGCGACTCGCGCGCGCGGTTGCGCGCGAACTTCAGGATCGCGGCCTCCGATGCGCTGTCGGGGTAGTCGATGCGCACGTGCATGAGAAAGCGGTCGAGCTGCGCTTCGGGCAACGGATAGGTGCCTTCCTGCTCGATCGGATTCTGCGTCGCCATCACGAGGAAAAGCTGCGGCAGCACGTAGGTCGTGCGACCGACCGTCACCTGACGTTCGCCCATCGCCTCGAGCAGCGCAGACTGCACCTTCGCGGGCGCGCGATTCACTTCGTCCGCGAGCAGCAGGTTGTGGAAGATCGGTCCCTGCTGGAATTCGAAGGTCGCCTGCTGCGGGCGGTAGATTTCGGTGCCCGTGAGGTCCGCGGGCAGCAGATCGGGCGTGAACTGGATGCGGTGAAAATCGCCCTCGATGCGCGTGGCAAGTTCCTTGATCGCGGTGGTCTTGGCGAGTCCGGGCGCGCCCTCGACGAGCAGGTGGCCGTCGGCGAGCAATGCGATCAGCAGCCGGTCGACAAGCGCACTCTGGCCGATGATGCAGGCCGCGAGTTCGCCACGCAGGGCGTGAAAGGCGCCGGTCAAGGCCTGGCTGTTGGAGGGTTCTGGCATATCCATGGTCGAAAATTAGATGAAAAAGCGCAATTGCGCAGGTAGGACCACACGGCCGGGGAAAGGTTTCCCCGAACGCCGGCCGCGTTCAGCCGCGGATGGCCCGCTGAGCCGCGAACGCAGCCAGCGCGTCGCTGACGGTCTGCGGCCGGCCAATGAGATAACCTTGGGCGAAATCGCAGTCAAGTGCCGTCAGCTGGGTAAGCTGCGTTTGCGTCTCGACGCCCTCGGCCACGATGTCGCAGCGGAGCGCCCGCGCCATGCCGACGACCGCTCGGACGACGGCCATGCAGCGCGCGTCGTCGAGCTGGCGCACGAAGCCCTGGTCGAGCTTGAGTGTGTCGAACTTGAGCTTGTGCAGATGCCCCAGGTTCGAATAACCGGTGCCGAAATCGTCGAGCGCGACGCGCACGCCGACGGCATGGCAGTGATCGATCAGTTTGCTCACCTGCGCATAGTCGAGAACAAGGCTCTCGGTGATTTCGAGCTTGATCTGGCTCGGCGCGATCGCATGCGCGCGAGCGCGCGCGAGCACACGCTCGACGAAAGTCGCATCCTGCAGCTGCCGGCCGGACACATTGAGCGCGACGAACGCCACATGCCCCGCATCGGCGAAGCGTCGCAATGCGGCGCACACCTCGTCGAGCACGTAGTCGCCGACCGGAACGATCAGCGAGGTCTCCTCGGCGAGCGCAATGAATTCGGCCGGCGACACGGCGCCACGCTCGGGATGCTGCCAGCGCGTCAGCGCCTCGTAGCCCGCGACGCGACTCTCTGCGATGTTCCAGATCGGTTGCAGCAGCACGTCGAGGCGGTGCAGTTCGAGCGCTTCGCGCAGCTGGCTTTCCAGCCGGATCTTGTCGTGCGCATGTTCCGCATCGCCAGCTGGCGTCGTTTCCTCGATCGACATCGGCGCGCCGCCGGCGGTCAGCGTCGCGAGCGCGGAGCGATAACGCGCGAGCTGGCTGAACAGCAATGCGCGCACGACCGGATCTGCGTCTTCGAGGCGCTCGGCGAATTGCCTGCGGTCGACCGGAGTGAGCACGCAATCGCTGAGCGCGGTGGCCGTCGCGGCACGGGGAGCGTCGTCGAGCACCGCCATCTCGCCGACGAGGCGCACCGGGGCCGAGATCGCCGAGCACGACCGACTCGCCTTCGTGCTGCGCCGTGACCCGCAGCGTGCCCTGCTCGATCAGGAAGGCCGTGGTTGGCGAATCGCCCTCGCGGAACAGGATCTCGCCTGCGACGAGGTTCACTCGGTAGGTGGAGGTCATGGGGGTTCCTTCCCGATCCATGATACGCCCGTCGCCCAGCTCCGAAGAGCGATAGTCTTCCGTGAAGCAAAGAAAAAGGGCCGCGTCGCCGCGACCCTTTTCCTATTTCTTCAGGATCTCTATTGCGCCGGTCAGGGCGCCGTGAATTTGCAGGTCAGACCCGATGGTGGCCGCCGTCGGTACGGTCAGGGCTGCGCTGGAAACACCGGTCGGTGTGCAGCTGCCGCTGAAGGTCCCGGCCACAGTCGCCGTAATCGCATACGATCCGCCTGGGACCGACGCCGGGCAGTTCACGGTTGCACCCGCACCCGCGCTGCAGGACAGGCCCGCTGGAGCGCTCGTGATCGCCGCGCCCGTCGCGCCTCCGACGACCGTCAGTGCGATCGTCGACGTCGGGGCCGCTCCGCACTGCGGCGGTGCCGGAGACGTGCCGTTGCAGAGATCCTGACCCTCCAGGTTCACTGTCGCGGTCGGAGAACCCGTGCTGGTCGTGAACGTGCAGCTGCCCGACTTCGCACTGCCGTAGGCGTTGAGGTTCGCCGTGATCGATGCGGTGGTGTTGCCGTTCGCATCGGTCTTGCCGGGGCCGGAGGACAATCCGACCGAGCTGTCGCCCGTGCAGGTGCCGACCAGCTGTACGTTCGGAACCGGGGAGCCGTTGCTGTCGAGCAAGGTCAGCGTCACGGTGCAGCCGGTGCCGCCGCAGGCGGACGGGTTCGCAAGCAGGACCAAGCCTCCGCTGGCGGTGATCGGCGCAGTCGCCGAAGCGCCGGCACCGCGTGAACGTCAGACCGGGTGCGCCAGCGCCACTAGCCGCCGGACGCGATACCCGTGGTACTCACGGTCGTGGCGACGCAGCCGGACGTGCCGGTTACCTGCGGGACCGTGCCGGAGTTGCCGATACCGTCCACGGTGCCCGAGCCGAAACCCAGGTTGGCGAAACTGAAGCTGAGGCCTACGCCAGGCAAAGGATTCTGCTTCGCGTCGAATACGCAGACATCCACTTCCAGCGTCACATTGCCGGGGATCGGATTGGGGCTGATGACGATCGTCGCCGGTGCGATACCCGGATAGTGGCCGATGGTTGCATCGGTAACGGTCTTGACCGATCCGTTTACGGTATCCGCGCCATCGCCCTGGCCCCAGAACGCAACAGCCCGCCCCAGAGCCGACACGGGATAGGTCAGTATCGTCGATGCCGTGCCGAAACTGTCGGTTGTTGCCGTGGCGGTGACGTTGCCCATGGTAGAGCGGCCGACGACGTAGGGCAGTACCGGTCCGTTGTTGACGGTCGCGCCCGTCGTGTCATTGAAGTTGAAGGCGCTCGCAACGGTGAGCTGGGTCTGACTGAGCGACCGAAGATATCTTCACCGCACTTTCGAGGTCGGCGTTGCCTGCCGGCGCGCCATGCTCGGTCTTGCCGAACACGACCAGTGAATCGCCAGGACCTGCACCGCCACCCGCCGTGACGAAGTGTCCATCCAGCGCGCTGAACGTCGTGCCGCCTTCGGTCGGATCGCCCTGCCCACCCGAAATATCGAACGCGAAGTTCGTCTGCGGCGCATCGATCGAGCCGAAGCGGATGGTCGTCGGAGTCGGCGGATTGCCCTGCCGATCCGTACCCTGAACCGTCAGGATCAACCCATAGGTGCCGGTGTCGAAATTCAGTGTGGCGATGGTCGTGTCGAAAGCGTGAATCGCATTCACGCTCGGCGAAGTGAGCGCCAGCGAGTAGAGCTTGCCGTCGGAAACGACGACGCTCGTGGTCGCGCTTATGGGATCCTGAATCTGGTTGTCGACGTTGTTGTCGCCGCGATCGACAGTCGCCTTCACCTGCACGGGTCCCTGCTGCGCACCCGCCTGGAAGCTGACGGAGGCTACGCCACTGTGCGTATTCGTAACGACCGTCGTACCGGTCTGCGATACACCAGCCGCGTTGATTGCGGTGAGTTTCGCATCGGACCCGGCGGGACCCGTGATCTGGAACTGCACATTGTCCCAGCTATGACCCTGGCCATCGCTGGGATCGGCTACGAGCGAGCCATTGCCGTCCGTAACGGTTGCGAACAGCACTTTGCTTTGCGGTCCGTTTGCGCCACTGATGTAGACGCTACCGGCCGCCTGCGAAACCGTGACGGCCCCGGGCAGCTTGTTGCTCGTCGCACCCGCGACCGTGATCGAGATCTGCGAGCTGATGGACTGGTTCGTGTCCGGGTCTGTTGCCTCGACCGTCAGCACTGCCGTACCGGGCGTGTTGAAGGAGTGCACGAAAATCGTTCCGACGCCCGCAGTCACGTTGACGGTGCCGCTGCCCAGGATCGTGAGGAATTCGTTGCCATCGACCGTAGGTGGCGTTTTGGTGGCACCGGTCCATGTCGTCGTCCCGTCGTCCAGCGTCGAATAGCCGGCAACCGTCGTCGGCGCGATCGACACATTGGCCTTGAGAGTGCCGCTAACGAGCTGGCCATTGCTATGGCGCCATTGCAGCGTGACTTCGGAAATGTAGGGCGAGCCGGGGTAGTTGCCAGGGAATCCCTGCGAACCGTCCTCAGGATTGAACGGATTCAACGGCAACGTCAGGGTGGATGCGGTGAGTTGCAGTCGCGAATCGTTCGTCGTGGTGGCGCTGACCGTTATGTCGACCGAGGTGGTCGATACGGTCGCGTTGCTATTCTGCACCGACGCGACGAGATGGGCAGTACCACCCTTGCCGGCGCTGAGGAACACGAACGAGGCGATGCCGCCCGACGTGCTCGCTGTTGCCGAGGCCGATGTTGCACTCGAGGTCGCGCCCACGCTTCCGATGTCGGATGGCGCCACGGTGAGGGATACGCTGAGGCCGTTGGATACCGTCGTTCCGTCCGGGTTCTTGACCGCGACGCTGATGTTCGTTTGCGAGTTCTGCGCAAGTGTCGTCGCACCGGCCGCGATCGTGAGGTTGTAGGTACCTCCGTTGAAGGCCCCTCCGCTATTGCCGTTGCTGTTGCTGCCGCCGCCGCCGCAACCGGCGAGACTCAGCAACGCGGTGAGAAGAACAAGGACTTTACTCAGGGCTTTCATATGAATTTCTCCGCAACAGCTATGGCACTTGTCGAATTGGTCCGGCAAACCCCACGCTGCCGTATAAAAATATCTAACAGGGTTTTAGCAACTTTCTATTTCAGATTCTCGCTGAGTATCTTGGGTGTGACGAAAATCAGGAGCTCCGCTTTCGGAACTGCTCTTTTGTACGTTGCGGAAAAACGCGCCGAGACCGGGGATGTCGCCAAGGAATGGCACCTTGGTGATGCTATCGGTCTTGTCGAATTCGTAGACGCCACCGAGGACGACGGTCTGGCCGTTGTCGACGAGCACCGAGGTCGTCATTTCACGCTTGTCGATGATCGGATACGAACCGGACGCATTCGTGTAGTAGCCCGACAACGCGTCCTTCTTCAGCAGGACCGCGAGGAAGACGCGGCCATCCGAGGTGATCGTCGGCGTCACCTTGAGTTCGAGAACGGCGTCCTTGAAAGCAACGGTCGGCAAGGCAGTGCCGCCCGCAGAACTGATCGTGGAATAGGGAATCTTCCTGACCCTGGACGATGTCGGCTTCCTGCTGGTTCGCCGTGACCACTCTCGGGCTCGAAATCAGTTCGCTGCGGCCTTCGGTCTGCCCTGCGGAGATTTCGAGGTCGAGCAGATAGTCTGCCCCCAGCACGGAGAGTCCGATGCTTCCGGCCTTGGTATTGGTCGTCGGCAGACTCACGTTGAGGCGATTGCCGAGGCTCGGCACCTGAATCCCGCCACCTACGCTGCCGGGCGCGCTGAGCAACCCGGTGCTGCTGGACCGGTCGAGCAATCGATTGGCCAGCGCGATATTCGACATCTGGTCGGTCGCGGTATTCGTGCCTGCCGTCGAGACCGTGGTGCTGCCACTCTGGAAGCCACCGCTGATTCCGAACTTGGCGCCTATTTCGCGGGCGAAGTTGTCAGTCGCAACGACGATACGCGACTCGATGAGCACCTGCTGGACGGGCTTGTCCAGGCGTCGACACCAATTCGCGTACCACGGCGATTTTTTCGGGCGTGTCCACGACCAGCAGCGTATTGGTGCGCTCGTCGTAGGAAACGCGGCCACGTGAGGAAAGGAAGCCGCTCGCTGCGCCCTGTCGCGGCTGCGCCGCCACCGCCGGTCGCCTGCTTCGCTTTCTGCGTAAGCAGGTCCACGATGTCCTTCGCCTTGCCGTAGCTGACCGGAATGTATTCGGTGATCGTTTCGCTGACGTCCTGCAGCTTCAGCCTCGCGTCGGCGAGCGCCTGTTCGCGGTCCGCGATTTCCTTCTGCGGCGCGATCCAGATCACGTTGCCATTGCGGCGCTTGTCGAGACCTTTCGCCTGCAGAACGATGTCGAGCGCCTGATCCCAGGGCACATTGTTGAGGCGCAGCGTGACGTTGCCGGTGACGCTGTCGGCGACGACGATGTTCAGTTCCGAAATCTCGGCGATCAGCTGCAGCGCCGTGCGAACCGGAATGTCCTGCATGTTGAACGTGACGCGGTTGCCGGAATAGACCGGCGGTGCGCTCGGATCGCGCTTTTCCTTGTCCTTGCGCCGGCGCGATCTCGATCACGTACTGGTTGCCCGACTGATAGGCGAGTTGTTCGAACGGCGGTTTCGCGCTGATGTCCATGTGCGCGCCGACTGCCTTTGGCGTGGGTTTCGACGAACTGTACGGGTGTGGCGAAATCGAGTACGTCGAGACGTTGTGCGAGCTGATTCGGCAGTTTCGCATTGTAGATGTCGAGCGAGACGTGATCGCCGTGGCGTTCGAGGTCAGCACTCGCGCCATCGCCGGAGAAGCTCACGACAATGCGGCCTTGACCGTCTTTTCCGCGACGGAAGTCGATATTCGAAACCTCGATCGTCGCCGCGCCGACCAGTCTTCGTTGGATCGTTGGCCGACGGTAGCAGCCGCAGCCGCGGTCGCTGTGACTCCGCCACCGACGACAAGAACGAGATTGTTGCCTTCGATATGCGTTTCGTAGGTGGAGGGCCGATACAGATCGACAACGACCCGGGTGCGGCCACCCGCTTCGGCGGTGTTGATGCCCGCCGTCGCGCCGCTTTGGACATCGAGATGTCTCTGGCTGACCGCGCTATGGGTGTCCGCAATGTCGACCGCGATGCGCGGCGGACTCTCGGTCGTGAATACGCGTGGGTCCACAACCGGGGCGGCGAATTTCAGCGTGACCTGGACCTTGCCACCCGTCATTGGCGTATAGCTCACGTCCTGCAGCGTGTTGTCAGCTTGGGCCCAAGGCGCAAACAAGGTCGCCGCGATCAGCACTGTCCACGCGCCGATCCGGTTTGCCGTTGAACGCTGACGGAAATCAGGCCTGGGTTGAATAGCGGCTGTCCCGTTCATGTGCTTCCCCAATCGGTGGTTCATTTCGTCGCACCCAATTCAATCGCCATGGGACGTTCGAGGGAACGGTTCCCGTTGCCGTCCGAAACCAGTTCCATCAAATCGATCCGGTTTGCTGAAATCGTTGTGACCTTGCCGTTGTTCTGGCCGAGATAGTTGCCGACGTGCACGCGGTTCACTGCACCGTCGGGGTCCTTCACGAGCGCCTCCATGCTGTTGCCTGCTCCGAGCGTGCCGACCATCTTGAGACTGTCGAGCGGATAGTCCTCGAGCTTCTCTTTGGGATGCGGATCGAGCTGCAGACCCTGCGCGACAGCGAGCTCCCGTTTCTCTTCCTCGCTTGGCCCGAACGGATCACGCCCATCCTGGTCTCGGTATGGAAAATTCTCGAACGTCTTGATCGCGGGCAATGGAGGTAACGGCGGCCCGGGAATATGTTTCTCGTGGTCGACCCAGGCCTGGAGATCGTCCGTGCCCTTGACGCAGCCACCGACAAGCAGCAGCATCGCGATGCAGACGACTCTTCCGGTAATGGAGGCAGCCCTCATTTCGCACCTCCCTTAGGCGGTGGCGTGGCGCCGGGCTTGGCGGCCTTCTTGCCCGCTGCCTCTGCCTCGCTCTCGTCGAGATAGCGATAGGTCTTCACGGTTCCCTCGAGCAGAAGCTGGCCGTTGCTCGCGCCCCCCTTCGATGCGGGCGTCGGCGTCGTCGGCTTCAACGACACGTCGTGCATCGTGAGGATGACCACGCGTGAGAGACCCGCCACCGTGCTGATGAACGTACCGAATTGGTGGTACGTCCCGAGCATTCGGAGCTGGATTGGCTTCTCCGCGTAAAACCCTTCCTTCACGCTTTCGGGACCAGGCTGGAACAGCTGTACTTCGAGGCCGGCGGCGAGTGCGGACTGCGATACGTCCACAAGGAGTTGCGGCATTTCGGTCTTGCTCGGCAGCTGGTGCTTGGCCTGCTCCAGGCGCTCGCGCAGATCGTCCACCTGCTTCCGCAGCAGTTCGAGATTGACCACCTTGCCCTGCTTCTCGTGGAAGTCCTTCTTCAGCTGCGTCTCGGCGTTCTGTTTGGTCTCCAGCGTGTCCTGCTGGTCCTTGATCGACCACCACCAGCCGAGCACGAGGAGGAGCACGAACAGCACGCTGCACAGGACGTACTTGACGCTCTGTGGCCAACTGCCAATGTTGTTGCGATCGAGATTGCGGAAATCGGAAAGTTTCATGGCTTGCCCCCCGCCGCCGGAGAACCGGCAGTTGACGGAGCAGGCGTCGATGTCCCCGCCGGCGCCGGAGGCGCGGGCGAGCCAGCAGGCTGCGGCGCAGGAACGGGCGCCCGCTTCGAGCCGTCCGGCGACGCGGCGTCAACCGCGTCGGGCGACTGCAGCTTGACTGCCAATCCGAATTCGTAGCGGTTGCGCTGATCGGATCCCTTGACTTCGGTCTTCTGCAGATCCGTGCTCTTCAGATAGCGCGAATCGTCGAGGTTGCGCATGTACGCAGCGACGTTGCCGTTGGCCTGCGCGACGCCCTGTAGCGTCAATACATCGCCGGCCTGCTTGAGCGACACCAGTCGCACGCCCTGCGGGATCGTCTTCACGAGTTCGTCGAAGAGATGCACCATCTGCGAACGTCCCGCCTGCAGCTTCTCGATGATGTCCTTGCGCGCCTTGAGGTTGTCGCGAGTCGCCTCGAGCGCTTTCACTTCGACCAGCGCGTCGTCCAGCTTGTGGATCTCGGCCTTGAGGTACGAATTGCGCGCCTCCTGGTCATCGAGGCGCATTCCCATCACGTAACCCCAAAGCAGCCACACGAGGACGGCTGCCGCAGCGGCGCCACCGAGCAGCACGTAGAAGTCACGCTCCCGCTGCCGGCGCCTTTCCGTGCGCCAGGGGAGTAGATTTATCTTGGCCATATCAGTCGAAGCTCCGCAAAGCTAGACCGCAGGCGATCATGAGCGCAGGCGCGTCCTGCGTGAGTGCCTGTGCCGGCACGCGGGGCGACAGCGACATGCTGGCGAGCGGATTTGCGACCACACAGGGAACACCCAGCTGTTGCTCGACGCGTTCCTGAATATCCGGAATCGAAGCGCATCCTCCCGCGAGCACGACCTGGTCCACGCGGTTGTAGTCGCTGCCTGCGAAGAAGAACTGCAGGAGGCGGCTGATCTGCTGGACCATCGCTTCCTTGAACGGCTGCAGCACTTCCACTTCATAGGATTCGGGCAGACCGCCCTGGCGCTTCGCCAGACCGGCCTCCTCATAGGAAAGGCCGTAACGGCGCATGACCTCATCGGTCAGTTGCTTGCCGCCGAACACCTGCTCGCGCGAGTAGATCGTGCGCTGATTCTTGAGCACGATCAGCGTGGTCATCGTCGCGCCGACGTCGACCACGGCGACGACGGAGTCGGCATGGACCGCGAGCTGATCGGCGATGAGTTTGTAGGCGTTCTCCATCGCGAACGCTTCGACGTCCACGACTTTCGCAGTCAGTCCGCCGAGTTCGAGAACCGACACGCGCAGGTCGACATTCTCCGTGCGCGAGGCGGCGATCAGGACGTTGACCATTTCCGGGCTGTCCTTGACCGGCCCCAATACCTCGAAATCGAGGCTAACTTCCTCGATCGGGTAGGGAATGTACTGGTTCGCCTCGACCTGGATCTGTCCTTCGAGGTCATCCTCTGACAGATCGGCCGGCATCGTGATGATCTTCGTGATCACGGCGGACCCGGCCACCGCGGCAGCGGCAGCTTTCGTCTTCGCCCCGGAACGACTGAGGGCGCGACGCAAGGTCTCGCCGACGGCCTCGACCTCGACGATGTTCTTTTCGACCACGGCATTCGGCGGCAACGGTTCTACCGCATAATGTTCAATGCGATACCGGCCGGCGGTCTGGCTCAATTGCAACAACTTCACGGCCGTCGAACTGATGTCGATGCCGAGCAGCGGCGCTGTCTTCCCACGTAGCAGGCTCAACTTCTTCCCCCGCAACAGGTCTTTATGGGATAAAGACGATGTTTTCCATTAATATCCGAACGCTAACGATTTAGCAACACAATTTTAGCGATTTCTTGCCGGAAGTGCCCAAAATTGTCACTTCTGCGACCCACGTCTCCCTCTGTAAGCCTCACTACGACCCTTTGTCGGGTGCCAGCTATCGGCTGATGCCACCGACGCTTATAATTGTCGCTTCCGGCGACCCCACCACACGCAGTAGATAACATGCGTTTTGTTTTCCGTTTGCTCCGTTACGTCCTGGTCCTGGGAATCGCCTGCTTCGTCCTCGGCTGCGTCGCGCTCGGCGTGACCTACTGGCTGATCGCGCCGCGCCTGCCCTCGGTCGAAGCGCTGCGCGACATCACGCTGCAGGTGCCGATGCGCGTCTACAGCGCCGACAACAAGCTCATTGCCACATTCGGCGAGACACGGCGCATACCGGTCAAGATCGAGCAGGTCCCCGACCAGGTCAAGCGCGCCTTCATCGCCGCCGAGGACGCCAATTTCTACAGCCACCCGGGTGTCGACTGGCAGGGCATCCTGCGTGCGGTCGGCCTCATGATCTCCAAACGCACGCTGCACGTGCCCGGCGGCAGCACGATCACCCAGCAGGTCGCGCGCGACTTCTTCCTGAGCTCCGAGGTCAGCCTGTCGCGCAAGGCGACCGAAATCCTCCTCTCGCTCAAGATCGAGAATTCGCTGACCAAGGACCAGATCCTCGAGCTGTATCTGAACAAGATCTTCTTCGGCAATCGCGCTTACGGCATCGCCGCCGCGGCCGAGTTCTACTATGGCAAGACGCTGGACCAGGTGACGCTGCCCGAGGCGGCGATGCTCGCCTCGCTGCCGAAATTTCCGTCGACCGGGAACCCGCTGAACAACCACGTGCGGGCCCTCGAACGCCGCAACTACGTGCTGCAGCGCATGCTCGACAACAACTTCATCACCGCCGATCAGTACAAGCAGGCGAGCGCGTCACCCGAGCTGGCCAGCGCGCACGAACCGCCGATCGAGCTCGAAGCGCCATATGTGGCAGAACTCGTTCGCCAGGAGGCGTTGCAGCGCCTCGGCAACAGTGCCCTGACCGATGCCTATACGATCCGCACGACAATCGACTCGACGCAGCAGGTCGCGGCCAACGAGGCGCTGCGCGATGGCCTCATGGCCTACGACCAGCGCCACGGTTTCCGCGGCGCAGAGGCGCACGTGGATCTGCCGGCCAACTTCGCCACCGCGGACCTCGACAGGAAACTCGACGGCTTCCATGCCGTCGTCGGGCTCGTGCCCGGCATCGTGACGGCGAGCGAGGAAAAATCCGCGCAGGTCTATCTCGAAGACGGCAAGACCATTGCGCTCAGCCTCGCCGACGTCACCTGGGCACGGCCGTACGTAAGCGACACCCAGCGCGGCGCGGCACCCAAACGCGTCGACGCGGTGATCAAGGTTGGCGACATCGTGCGCATGCTGCACGGTGCGGACGCGAAGAATCCCGACAAATGGCAGCTGACCCAGGTCCCTGCTGCGCAAGCGGCCTTCATCGCACTAGACCCCGAAGACGGCGCGATCCGCGCCGAAGTCGGCGGCCTGAGCTTCTCGCGCAGCAAGTTCAACCGCGCCGTGCAGTCGAACCGCAATCCGGGCTCGAGCTTCAAGCCGTTCTTCTACGCCGCCGCATTCGAGCACGGGTTCACGCCCGCCTCGATCGTCAACGACGCCCCGGTCGTGTTTCCCGACCCGTCGAAACCGAACGGCCAGTGGACGCCCAAGAACGACGACGACAGCTTCGACGGCCCGATGCGTCTGCGCGAAGCAATGGTCAAGTCCAAGAATCTCGTTTCGGTGCGCCTGCTCGACGCGATCGGCGTACGTTATGCGCGCGAATTCGTGACGCGATTCGGGCTGACACTCGAACAGGTACCCAACAACCTCTCGATGGCGCTCGGCACGGCATCGGTCGCGCCTATCACCATGGCGCGCGGCTTCGCCGTGTTCGCCAACGGCGGCTATCTCGTCGATCCCTATTTCGTCGATGCGATCTACGATCGCGACGGCAAGGAAGTGTTCAAGGCGCAGCCCGCAGTCGTGTGCCACCAGTGTCCCGAGCGGCAGGGCGACGAGAGTCGCGTCGTCGCGGCGCCCGCACCGCACAACGTCGCCGCCGACAATGCCGCTTCGGACCCGCTCTCACCGATCGGCAGTGCCCAGGCTGCGGCGACGGCTCCGGTCAGCGCAGCCAAACCGAATCTCGCCCCGCGGGTGCTCGACGCGCGTACGGCCTACCTCATCAGTTCGCTGCTGCGCGATGTCGTCAAGCGCGGAACAGGCGCGGGAGCGATGGTACTCAAGCGCGGCGACCTCGCCGGCAAGACCGGCTCCACGAACGACCATCGCGACGGCTGGTTTACGGGCTACAACGACCACATCGTCGCAAGCGCATGGATGGGCTTCGACGACTTCTCGCCAATGGGACGTGGAAACGGCATCCCCGAGTTCGGCGCGCAGACCGCTTTGCCGATCTGGATCGACTTCATGCGCGTCGCACTCAAGGGCGTGCCGGAGTCGCGCTTCGACATGCCGACCGGCATCGTCACCGCGCGCATCGATCCGGAAAACGGACAACTCGTCGCCGGCGATGCCGAGCGCAGCATGCTCGAAGTTTTCCGCGCGGAAGATGTCGCGCGTCTCGCGAGCAGTCCGAATACGCCCACCGAAGACGAGAAGAAGGTGCAGCAGGAAGCCTACGGCATCTTCTGATCGCCCGAGTTCAACGCGCAATGCCCCAACGATCAGACAGCGGCAGGTCGGCGCACCGCGGCGCTAGCACCGAATTGCGCGCACGGATCGCGGCCGAGGCGGCGCGGATCATCGCGGAGTCTGGCGTCCGCGACTACGCGTTCGCCAAGCAGAAGGCGGCCCTGCGGCTCGGGATCCACGACGATGCGGCGCTGCCGAAGAACAGCGAGGTTGAAGACGCGCTGCGGGCGCACCAGCGCCTGTTCCAGTCCGATGATCAGCCGCAGCATCTGCACAGACTGCGCGAGACCGCGCTCGCTGCGATGCGGTTCCTGCGCGAATTCGAGCCGCGCCTCGTCGGCGCCGTGCTCGACGGCAGTGCGGACGAACACTCCGCCGTCTGCCTGCACCTGTTCAGCGACGATCCCGACGCGCCACTGCGGTTGCTCGACGAGCACGCGATCCGGTACGACTCACATACGCGTCGTCTGCGCATGACGCCAAGTGATCACATGGAATTTCCGGTCCTCGCATTTGCCGCCGACGCGGCGTCGATCGACCTGACGATTTTCCCGCTCGATGAACAGCGCCGCGCACCGATCGATCGGGTCACCGGCAAACCGATGTTGCGGGCCGATATCGGGGCTCTGCAGGCGCTGCTCGACGTGGCGGGATAACGCTGCACGGCGGGCAAAACGCGTTTTGAGCGACGCGCCAGCGTGCCGGTCTCCGCTGTTACCGTTTGTCGAGCGGCGCGTAATTGCGATTCGTCGCGCCGGTGTAGATCTGGCGGGGACGACCGATCTTGGTGTCCTTGTCGTTGTGCTGCTCGAGCCAGTGCGCGACCCAGCCGGCCGTGCGCGCGATCGCGAACATCACGGTGAACATCTCGGTCGGAATATTCAGTGCCTTGTAGATGATGCCCGAATAGAAGTCGACGTTCGGGTAGAGCTTGCGTTCGACGAAGTACGGATCCTTGAGCGCGACTTCCTCGAGTTTCATCGCGATGTCGAGCATGGGGTCGTTGACGCCGAGGTCGTTGAGCACCTTGTGGCACATCTCGCGGATGATCGTCGCGCGCGGATCGAAGTTCTTGTAGACGCGGTGGCCGAAGCCCATGAGACGGAAGCCGGAGTTCTTGTCCTTCGCCTTCTCGACCGCCTTGGCGACGTTGTCCGCCGAGCCGATCTCGGTGAGCATCTTGAGCACGGCCTCGTTCGCGCCACCGTGCGCGGGCCCCCAGAGCGCAGCGATGCCCGCGGCGACGCAGGCGTAGGGATTCGCGCCGGTCGAACCGACGAGACGCACGGTCGACGTGCTCGCGTTCTGCTCGTGATCGGCGTGCAGGATGAACAACAGGTCGAGCGCCTTCGCGGCGACCGGTGAAAGCTGCAACGGCTCGCTCGGCACTTCGAACATCATGTGCAGGAAACGGGTGACGTACTCGAGGTTGTTGCGCGGATAGCGGATCGGCCAGCCGATCGAGAAACGGAACGCAGCCGCCGCGAGCGTCGGCATCTTCGCGATCAGGCGGATCGCTGCGAGGCGGCGCTGTTCGGGATCGCTGATGTTGAGCGTGTCGTGGTAGAACGCCGACAGCACCGACACCGAACCGCACAGCATCGCCATCGGATGCGCGTCGTAGTGGAAGCCGTTGAGGAAGTTGCGCAGCGACTCCTGCATCATCGTGTGATGCGTCACTTCATGGTCGAATGCGGCGAACTCGGCCTGCGTCGGCAGCTCGCCGTTGATCAGCAGGTAAGCCACTTCGAGGAAGCTGGAATGCTTCGCGAGCTGCTCGATCGGATAGCCGCGATAGAGCAGGACGCCCTTGTCGCCGTCGATGAACGTGATCGCGCTGCGCGTCGATGCGGTCGATACGAAGCCCGGATCGAACGTGAAGTAGCCTGTGTCCTTGTTGAGCTTGCCGATGTCGAGCGCCGGGTCGCCGAGGCTGCCCGTGACGATCGGTAGCGTCGTGGATTTGCTCGAGGCGGAGTCGGTCAATACTACGCTCTGGTCGGACACGGCGTGCTCCTTCGGAAAAGAGAGGGATGCGCATTGCATTGCGCCGGGATTCTTCGCGGCGGAGGGCGGCCTGGAATGACCCACCCACGGCGTTGCAAACCCACCCCGCCATTATCGCACAGGCGTTTGAATTGGGGTGATGGAATCAGGCAGCGCATCCAAAGAGCCGCACGGCCGAAAAGAAAAAGCCGCGATCTTTCGATCGCGGCTTTTTGGTTCTCGGCAAACGCCTGCGCGATGAAACGCTCGGCGCAGCGCCAGGCAGCCTCATGCGGCCGCCGAGGTGCTTGAGTTATTACTTCGCGGCGCCGTAGCGCTTGCGGAACTTGTCCACGCGACCGCCGGCATCGATGACCTTGTGCTTGCCGGTGTAGAACGGGTGCGACGCGCTGGAAATTTCGACCTTGATGAGCGGATATTCCTTGCCGTCTTCCCACTTGACGGTGTCCTTGCTCGTCATCGTCGACCGGGTAAGTATGGCGAGATCGGACGAGACATCCTGGAACACGACCTGATTGTATTTGGGATGGATGTCGGCTTTCATGATGATGTGCTCCGCACTATTGCGAAAATAAAGAGGCGAATTATAGCGGGATTTCACCCCCTGACGCAATACCTGACCGGAGACCGCCCCACATCGGTTTGAGGCGGGTTCCGCGGGACGTTGCATAATCCATACTGCCAACCCTCTGCGACGCGTGCATCGCGACATCATCCTCCGCGACATTCGCCCTTGAAGGCATCCGCATGAACCTGTCCGCATGAATCGAGCGTCCTCCGCGCTGTGCCGCGTCACCACCGTGCTCGTATTTCTGCTTGCGGCCGTGGGATCGCCAGCGCCCCTTCTCGGCGCGCCCGCGCCGGCGAGCCCGGTGGCGAGCCCGACCGACCTGCCACCGGCAGTCGCCGATGCGATCGTGGCTGCCCAGGCGGCGTTGCCACGCAAACGCGACCTCAACGCCGACCAGCGCAAACAGGCAGAAGATCTCCTGCGCGACGCGCTCAGCGACGATCGCCTGGCGAGCGAGGAGGTCGCGAAGCTGCAGACGTTCCGCGAAGCGGCCGAGCATATGCGGGACAGCGAGCTCGAAACGCCGGTAGCACCGAAGGACACTGCGCAGGCGTTCGCCGACTGGCGCGCGAAGTTGCCACAGAACGCGAGCGTCGATCGTCTCGCCGACCTGGTCGAAGAACAGCGCAACCAGCTCGTGGCCGCACAGGATGCCTTGCACGCCACCGAGGACGCGCTGGAAAAGGCCACCGACAGACCGGACGCGCTGCGCGAAGAACTCACGACGGCGCGTACGCAGGCCGATGAAAAGGCCACACCGGTACAGGCCGCGCCGCAGAGCCTGAAAGATGTCGCCTCGCTGCGCGCCCAGGCCGCGCAACGTCTGGCCCGCTGCCGCATCGCGGCGCTGGAAATGGAGCAGCGCACACTGGAGCCGCGGCTGCGTTCGCTGTTCGCCCAGCGCAGCGAACACCGGCGCGAGGTCGACGAGCACGGCCAGCGCGTCCATCTGCTCGAAAACATGGTGCTCGACCGCGCCAGCAGCACCGTCGCTGACCTCGCGGCGAAACTCGTCCAGGATCGCGACGAACTCGTCGCACAGAAGGCCGAGCCGCCGCTGGCGCAGGTCGCGTCGGCGACGCTCGATCTCGGCAACGACCTCGTTGCCACGCTCAAGCGCATGGGCGACCTGCGCGATCTGCGCAACGGCTACGCGAGCGAACTCACCGACACGACGCAAGCGGAAAAGAACACGCAGGCGCGCATCGAACTCGGCGGCATCAGCGAGGAAGTCGGTGCGCTGCTGCTCGCGGAACGCCGCAAGCTCAAGCCGCTCGCCATGCTCGATCGCGACCTTGCCGCCCTGCGCGCTGAGCTCGCGCAGACGAAACTGAGCCTGCTCGACTTGCGCGCGCAGGAAGACGGCCTCGAAAACATGGATGCCGCCATTGCTCGCACGCTCACGCAGTCAGGACAGCTGCCCGTGCTGAGCGGCGAGTTGCACGACAGGCTGCGGGGCCTTTTGACTACGCGCGGCGATGTGCTGACGCGCCTGATCGCGGCAAAATCGCGGCAGGTGCAACTGCTCGGCGATTCCGAGCAGCAACTCGCGGGTCTTGCCGACCACACGAAGGCGCTGCTCGGACTGCTCGACGCGCACCTGCTCGGCACGCCGAGCCACGCCGCGATCGGCACCAACTGGTTCGACGATGTCGGCCACGCATTACGGGACCTGGACGACCGTAAGTCCGCAGAACAGCTGTTCAACATCCGCCGCGCGGGACTCTTGCTTCCCCTGGCCGCATTGCTGGCCCTGCTCGCGACATTGTTCCTGCGCACGCGCGTCCCGGCGGCATTCGAGCACATCGCTGCGCCGATGCGCCGCATCCGCACCGACCGCTATCGCTACACGATACAGGCGCTGGTGCTGACGGCCCTCGCGGCGGCGGCGATCCCGGCGCTGTGGTGGGTGCTCGGACGTCTGTTCCAGCGCATGGCGCACGGCGAACCGCTCGGCAGTTCGCTCGGCATCGCGTTCACTGCGCTCGCGAGCCCCTGGTTCGTGCTCTCTTTCCTGCAGCTGGCTCAATCGCGAGAATGGTGTCGCGCATCTGCATTTCCGCTGGCCGCGCGTACGCCGCACGATGTTGCGACGGTCCGTCTACGGCCTGATGCCCGCGTTGCTGCTGCCGCTGTTCGCGCACACCTGGATGCGCGAGTTCAACAACGAGGACGCGGACACGACGGTCGGCCGTGGCCTTTTCATCCTTGGCGGGATCGCGGTCGCTGCCATCACGTGGCACCTCCTTCGTCCTGGCGGCATCTGGTTGCAGAGCACCCTCGTGCAAAGCGAGCCGATCCGCCTGCGCCAGGTCGTGCGCGTGGGCCTCAGCGGCGTGTTCGCGGGGCTCGCGGTCCTCGCCTCCGTCGGCTACATTTTCACGGCCATCACGCTGGCGGAACACGTGCTCGCGTCGATGGCCGCGCTGCTGGCGGTTGCCGTGCTCGACGGCCTCGCCGTGCGCTGGATGACGCTCGGCGAGCGCCGGCTCGCGCTCAAGCGCGCCGAAGACCGGATCATCACCGAGCGCAAGGCGCAAGGAGACCACGTCGAGGGCGCAACGCTGCGCGAGGTCGACGTCGACGAAACCGCGGTCGCCGATCTCAGCGCGCAGACGCGACGCGTTCTGCGCCTGGCAATCCGGATCCTCGTCGGTGCGACACTGCTCGTCGTCTGGTCGGACATTGCCCCGGCGCTTTCGTTCCTCGACAAGATCACCGTCTGGAAATCGTCCTCGCTCGATGCGGCCGGCAAGCCGATCGGGCTCGACGTGACGTTGCGCGCGGTGCTCGAAGCGATGCTGATCCTCGCGATGACATTCATCGCCACGCGCAACCTGCCGGGACTTCTCGAGATCGGCGTCCTGCGCCGGATCAGTCTCGATGCGCCGATGCGCTACGCGATCACGAGCGTCGTGCGCTACCTGATCGTGCTGATCGGCGTCATCGTCGGCATCGCGCTGCTCGGCGTGCACTGGTCGAACCTGCAATGGCTCGCGGCGGGCCTGACCGTCGGCCTCGGTTTCGGCCTGCAGGAGATCTTCGCGAACTTCATCTCGGGGCTGATCGTCCTGTTCGAGCAGCCGTGCCGCGTCGGCGACGTCGTCACGATCGGCAACGTCGAAGGCACGGTCGCGCGCATACGCACGCGCGCGACGACCATCATCGACTGGGACAACAGGGAAGTCATCGTGCCGAACAAGAGCTTCATCACCGAGCGCCTCGTGAACTGGACGCTTTCGGACACGACGACGCGCGTCGTCATCAGGGTGGGCATCTCCGAGCGCAACGATCCGCGCGTGGTACAACGCCTCCTCCTCGATGCCGCCGCCGCGCACGAACTCGTGCTCAAGGATCCGGAGCCGGTCGCCTGGATGACGACTTTCGGCGACAGTTCGACCGATCTGGAATTGCGCTTCTTCGTCGCCGAGATCGATCAGCGCATTCTCGTGCGGTCCGAACTCATGATGCGCATTGCCGAGGCGTTCGCCGCCAACGGCATCGAACTGGCCAATCCGCAGCGCGACTCTGGCTGCGCAATGCGCAGCGCCTCACCGATCCGGAATCCGCCGCGTCACGCCCTCAGCGCGGCTGACAAGGCCGACGAGATCAGCGCTTCGAAGCGATCCTGATCCACGTCGAGCACAATCTGCGCGTTCGCCGGTTTGCCGAGTCGGCCCTCCCAGTCGACGACCGTCGCGCCACGCGTGAGGCGACCGTCGATTTCGACGTCGACGTGTCGCTCCTCGGCGCGCTTGATGATGGAAGGCTCGAGCGCGACCGCCATCGCGAGCGCGTCGGCGATCAGCATCTTCGGCCGGCCTTCGGCGCGCGTCCATTCGCGCGTCTTCTGCGTGATCGACGCGTAGAAGCGCGCGTGCGCGCTGTCGGCCGAAAGCAGCTTGTCGAGGCGACCGAAGTCGATGCCGTGACGGACGGTCGCCTCCCAGTCGACGAGCACGAAATTCGGCCAGCCCGAAAACACGACGTGCGCCGCCTCCGGATCGAAGCCGATGTTGAACTCGGTTGGCACGCGCTCGAAGTTGCCGCGTCCCGTGACGGCTCCGCCCATGACGACGAGCTTGGCGATGCGACGTGGCAGCGTCGGATCGAGGCGCAGCGCGAGCGCGACGTTCGTCAGCGGCGCGAGCGCGACGAGAACGAGCTTGCCCGCATGCTCGTGCGACAGGCGCAGGATCGAGAGCGCCGCGTGTTCGTCCTCCGCGCGCAGAGCGCTGCGCTCGTAGCCCGTGTCGCCGAAGCCGTCGTTGCCGTGAACATGGGCCGCGTCGGCCGATGCATGCACGAGCGGCACCGCACAGCCGGCGAATACGGGCGTGTGCGCGCCCATGACCTCGACGAGCTTGAGCGCGTTCGCAACCGTGTGCGCGAGACCGACGTTGCCGGCGGCGATGCTGAGGCCGACGACCTCGCCGCCATGGCGCGCTGCATGATCGTGCGCCATCAGGATGGCGAGTGCGTCGTCGATGCCGGGATCGGTATCGATGAGTATCGGAGCGTTCTTCATTCCCTATCTTTCCTGTGTCAAAAAATTTCTTGGTCAAAAACCATCGGCCCTATGCGCGATGGCACGCCAGCGCGGACGGATCCACGCTACGCCGGCATCGACGATATCGATGCACGACCGCCCAAACTACTCCGTGCGTCCGAGCCGGGACGTCAAGTGACGGCCAATGCCGCGCGCAGGCTGAAAAGCAACCGATGATCTCATGCGTCTGCGAAACGCGCTGCGTGCCCGATCCAGCGGTCGATCACGCGCCCGATCAGCTCCGGGTGGTCGCGCAGCAGCACCTCGCCCGCCCGCTGGATCGCCGGCAGCAGATGCGCATCGCGCGCGAGATCTGCGATGCGCAGGCTCATCTGCCCCGTCTGCCGCGTGCCGAGCACCTCGCCGGGGCCGCGCAGTTCGAGATCCTTCTCGGCGATGCGAAAACCGTCGTTCGTCTCGCGCAGCACGTCGAGACGCTGCCGCGCCGTGCCCGACAGCGGCGGCTGATAGAGCAGCACGCAACTCGACTTGACGCTGCCGCGGCCGACGCGGCCGCGCAGCTGATGCAGCTGGGCGAGACCGAGGCGCTCGGCGTTTTCGATGACCATGAGGCTCGCGTTCGGCACGTCGACGCCCACCTCGATGACCGTCGTCGCGACGAGCAGCGCAATCTCGCCGTGCTTGAACGCCTCCATCACTTCCTGCTTCTGCGCGGGCTTGAGCCGCCCGTGCACGAGGCCGATGCGCATGCCCGGCAGCGCCGAGGCGAGTTCGGCGAACGCCACCTCGGCCGCCTGCGCCTGCAGACACGTCCGGACTCCTCGATCAGCGTGCAGACCCAATAGGCCTGGCGCCCCTCCGCGCAGGCCGCGCGGATCCGCTCGATCACTTCGGCGCGACGCGACGCGCCAAGAGCGACCGTCGTCACGGGCGAGCGTCCGGGCGGCAGTTCGTCGATCACCGAAACGTCGAGATCGGCGTAGGCGGTCATCGCGAGCGTGCGCGGAATCGGCGTGGCGGTCAGAACGAGCTGGTGCGGCACCTCGTATCGCCCATCATCCTTTCCGTGCAGGACGCGGCCCTTGTCGCGCAATGCGAGGCGCTGATGGACGCCGAAGCGATGCTGTTCGTCGATGATGACGAGGCCCAGACGGGCGAAAGCCACGCCTTCCTGCATCAGCGCATGCGTGCCGATCACAACCTGCGCCGCGCCTTGCAGGCTCGCGAGCGCCTGCGTCCGCGCGCGCGCCTTGAGCTTGCCTGCGAGCCACGCGACCTCGACCCCGAGCGGGGAAAGCCATTTGTGGAAATTGATAAAATGCTGCTCCGCGAGCAGCTCGGTCGGCGCCATCAGCGCGGCCTGCCAGCCGGCCTCGACCGCGGCGAGCGCCGCGAGCGCGGCGACGAGGGTCTTGCCCGAGCCGACGTCACCCTGCACGAGACGCAGCATCGGCGTCGGCGCACCCGAGATCGCGTGCGACTTCCGCGGCGACCCTGCGCTGCGCGCGGGTCGGCGCGAACGGCAGCGCGGCGAGGAAGCGTTCGCGCAGCGCGCCGTCGCCGCGCAACGCGGGCGCCGCGTGTTCGCGCAGGCGCGAGCGCAGGCGCTTGAGACTCAGGTGCTGCGCGAGCAGTTCCTCGAATGCGAGCCGCTGCTGCGCGGGATGAGCGCCGAAAGCGAGACGGCCGAGATCGGCGTCAGGTGGCGGTCGGTGCACATAGAGCAGCGCCTCGCGCAATGACGACAGTCCGTTCGCCTCGCGCAGCGCCGGCGGCAGCAGCTCGAGCGCCGCATCGGCCGGCAGGCGTTTCAGCGCGCGCCCGATCAGGTCGCCGATGCGCTTCTGACCGAGGCCCTCGGTCGTCGGATAGACCGGCGTGAGCGCTTCCTCGACCGTGGAAGTCGCGTCCGCGGCGAGCCGCTGGTATTGCGGATGCACCATCTCCAAGCCCTGCGCGCCCTGCCGCACTTCGCCGAAGCAGCGCAGGCGCAAGCCGACCGAGAGTTGCTTGACCTGCGACGCGTTGAAATGGAAGAAACGCAGCAGCAACGTCTGCTGCGAATCGTCCGAGATCGCGATGCGCAACTGCGGGCGGAAACGAAAGCCGCGCTCGATCGCGTCGACGCGCCCCTCGACCTGCGCGGTTTCGCCGACGCGCAGATCGCGCAGCGCGGTCATGCGCGTCCGGTCCTCGTATCGAAGCGGCAGATGGAACCAGAGATCCTGCAGCGTCCGCAGACCGATTTTCTCGAGTGCCGCCAGAAGCGCGGGGCCGACACCCGTAAGCGTCGCCACCGACAAGGCGGCAGGGTCAGCGCGCTCGGTCAGCGTCGACGGCAAGGAAGTCCCCATGTCGGTCGAAACCGATGTGATCCGGCTCAGCGCGCGCGCTCGGCGCCCGGCGCCTGCGGCGTCGAAGCGGCGCGGGAGTTGCGTGCCGGTGTCGGCGATGGCGCCGTGGCACTGCGGATCGGAGCGCGAGCATGCCTAGTCGACGACGACGACCGCGTCGATCTCGACCTGCGAATTGCGCGGCAATGCTGCGACGCCGATCGTCGATCGTGCCGGATACGGTTCGCTGAAATATTCCTTCATCACGCCGTTGACCGCTGCGAAGTTGCCGAGATCGGTGAGATAGATGCCGACGCGCGCGATCTGCGCGAACGACGTGCCCGCGGCCTCGCAGACCGCCTTCAGATTCTCGAAGACGCGCCGCGTCTGCGTCGCGATGTCGCCGGTCACGAGCTCGCCGGTCGCCGGATCGAGCGGGGTCTGGCCGGAGAGATAGATCGTGTTGCCGACGCGTACGGCCTGCGAATACGGGCCGATCGCCTTGGGCGCTTTGTCGCTGTGGATGATTTGGCGGGACATGGGTCTTCCTGATGAGATCGGCGTGATGAGATCGGTGCAGACGAAATGCCGTAGAGCAGTATCGGTTGGAATATCGGTGACCCCGAAGTGTCGAAGGTCGGAAGGCAAAGGTCAATGAGAGTCAGACGCGTCAATCAGCTGCGTCGAGGTCAACAGGCGCCGGGGGTTCGCAGCAAACCTTCGATCTTCTGCCGATCAGACCGGATAGCGGGTCACCGCATGCACGACGCCCGCGCGGCGTACGCGATGCATCACGTCCTCGAGGTGCTTCTTGTTGCGCACTTCGATCGTGAACATCAGGGTCGACGTGTTGAGGTCGCGTTCCTGGTATTCGACGTTCTCGATGTTCGAATCCGCACCCGCGATCGACGCAGCGATCTTCGCGAGCACGCCCGGCTTGTTGTCGACCACGATGCGCAGGCGCACGCGGTAGTCGCCCGTGACCTCGCCGTCCCAATCCATCGCGATCATGCGCTCGGGCGCCTTGCGGTACTCGGCCGCGTTCGGACAAATGGTGCGATGCACCGTGATGCCCTTGCCGGCCGAGAGGTAGCCGAAGATTTCGTCCCCGGGGACGGGGTTGCAGCAATTGCCGTAGGTCAGCACGCCGCGTTCGGTGCCCGTGATCATGACCTTCTCGGCGCGACGCACGGTCTTGCTGCTCTTCGTCGATCCCTTCGCGAGCACCGAGGCGACCTGGTCGGGCATGCGGTTGCCGAGCGCGATGTCGGCCAGCAGTTCCTCGAGGCGCTTGAACTTGGCGTCGGCCAGGTAGCGGTCGAGCGTCTTCAGCGGAATCGCGTCGAGCGACACGCCCTGCGGCCTCTAGCGCGCGATCGAGCATACGGTGTCCGAGTTCGACGGCGTCTTCGTGCTGCAGGTGCTTCAGGCTGTTGCGGATCGCCACGCGCGCACGAGCGGACACGACCCATTCGAGCCACTGCGGCTGCGGATGCGCCGATGGCGCGGTGATGATTTCGACGGTGTCGCCCGAATTGAGCCGGGTGCGCAGCGGCGCGAGCTTGCGTTCGACGCGCGCGGCGACAGCGTGGTTACCGATGTCGGTATGCACGAAATAGGCGTAGTCGAGCGCGGTCGCGTTGCGCGGCAGTGCGTAGATCTTGCCTTTCGGCGAGAAAAGGTAGACCTCGTCGGGGAACAGGTCCACTTTTACATTTTCGAGAAATTCCGACGACGACGATTCGCGCGCCTGCGTCTCGACCAGGCCCGCGATCCAGTCGCGCGCGCGCGACTGGGCCGCATTGGCCGGATCGGAGGCGGTCTTGTAGACCCAATGCGCGGCGACGCCGCGCTCGGCGCCCTGGTCCATCTCCTCGGTGCGGATCTGGATTTCGATCGGCGCGCCGAACGGCCCGAACAGCACGGTATGCAGCGACTGGTAGCCGTTCGCCTTCGGAATCGCGATGAAGTCGCGGAAACGGGCATCGAGCGGCTTGTACAGCGAATGGATCGCGCCGAGCGCCCGATAGCACTGCATCGTCTCGTCGGTGACGACGCGGAAGCCGTACACGTCCATGACCTGGGTGAAGGTTTTGTGCTCGTCGCGCATCTTCGTGTAGATGCTGTAGGGCGTCTTCACGCGGCTGACGACGCGATGCTTGATGTGCTCCTGCGCGAGCCGGGATGACAGCGCTGCCTCGATCTTGCCCATCGCCTCCCGGCGGTTGCCGAACACGCTCTTGATGCGCGCCTCGATCACGCGATGGCGGTCGGGATAGAGCGCGCGGAAGCCGAGATCCTGCAGCTCCGACTTGAACTTGTTCATGCCGAGGCGCTGCGCGATCGGCGCGTAGATATCGAGCGTCTCGCGCGCGATCCGGCGCCGCGACGCGAGCGCCATCGCCCCGAGCGTGCGCATGTTGTGAAGGCGGTCCGCGAGCTTGATCAGGATCACGCGCAGGTCGCGCGCCATCGCGAGCAGCATCTTGCGGAAGCTCTCCGCCGCGGCGTCCTGCAGGCTGCGGAACTTGACCTTGTCGAGTTTGGTGACGCCGTCGACCAGTTCGGCCACGATCGCGCCGAATTTGGACTCTATCTCCGCGCGCGGCAGCGGCGTGTCCTCGAGCGTGTCATGGAGGATCGCCGCGATGATCGTTTCCGCATCCATGCCGAGATCGGCCAGGATCGCGGCGACCGCGACCGGATGCGTGATGTAGGGTTCACCGCTCTTGCGTGTCTGCCCCGCGTGCGCGCTGGCGCCGGTGAAATAGGCTTGCCGCACGCGCGCGACCTGGTCGGGCGCGAGGTAGGTCAGAAGCTTCGTTTCGAGCGCCTGAACGTCGCCAGGGACAGCTTCCTGCAGCGACGCGCTCATGGTCATTCCGCCCTGGCGATCAGCGAACGCGCCAGTGGGCGCAACAGCCGGCAGCCGCGATGCGGCTGCCCGGATATCGCATGTGACCGGAATTCGTCACAGATCGTCGCCGCCCTTGGACAGATCGTCGTCGACTTCCGCGGCCGCCCACTCGAGCGCCTCGCGTTCGGCCTTCTCGCGGGCCTTGCGATCGACTTCGTCGATCAGGTCCTGACTGATCTTGCGGCCGGCGATTTCGCGCAGCGCAAGCACGGTCGGCTTGTCGTTGGTCGAGTCGACCAGCGCGTCGGCGCCGTTCGCGAGCTGACGCGCGCGCTTGGTGGCCATCAGCACCAGTTCGAAGCGGTTGTCGACCACTTCCAGGCAATCTTCTACGGTGATACGTGCCATAAAACCCTCAGGAGAAACGAAAATCCAGCCGCCGCCATCGATCGACGGTGCCGACTATAGCGAACATCGTCACCGCGGTGCCGCAGGTCGCGCGGCGGCAGACACATGGCGAAACACAGCGGCGAAGCACACCAGTGAGATCCAGCGGAGCACGTACCATCCTTCGCGGATGGCGCAGCCGCACGTGGCAATTTAGGAAGTTATACGAATGCTATTGTAGCTTCTGCGCATGTTGCAGTGCAAACATCAACGCTTTCCGGATGTTGCGAACTGAACTGTCACTGTACGCGGCACCCTTGAGACGATGCATGCACGTCCCAAGATGCGTACAGTTAGCACCGCTCTGAATAAGCGGCAACCCCGTCGCAGTCGCCTGCTCGCCCAGCGCTCTGCCTGCCCGTCCCGGCCTGCCAGCCGATCGGGTGGGAATCGCGGAGCAAAACCCAGCCAAACCCAGCATGGGGCGATTCGTCGGAGTTGAGCGACATGGAACCTTATTCAGATTGCACCAGGAACCCGATGCCCCGTTCGCCGAATTCTCCATTCCGCCTGCTCACTACTGCCGTCGTCGCCGCGCTACTGGCTGGCTGTGCGACGACGCCACAGGCGCCGCGCCGCGACGATCCGTACGAGGCGTTCAACCGCAAGGTGTATGCGTTCAACGATTTCGCGGACCGGGTGGCGATCCGGCCCGTGGCCGTGGGCTACCGCAAGGTCACGAACGACACGACGCGGCGGCTCGTCAGCAACTTCTTCAACAATGTCGAGGCGCCAGTCTCGATCATCAACGACCTGTTGCAGGCCAATCCCAAGTACGCGTTCACGACAGCGAGCCGCCTGGTCATAAACACGACGATCGGCATACTCGGGTTGTTCGATCCGGCGAGCGAAATGGGCATCGATGCGCACGATACCGATTTCGGCGTCACACTTGCGAAGTGGGGTTTTCCGGAAGGGCCCTACCTCGTAATACCGCTGATGGGCTCGTCGACCGGGCGCGACCTGATCGCGTTTCCCGTCGACAACCTCGCGTTCGATCCGCTGCACTGGTACTCGACGAGCCACGATTTCAAATTCAACGCGCAGTACCTGCCCACGACCGTCTACCTCATCTCGCTGCGCTCGAGCGCGATCGATGCTGAAGGCCTGCTCGAGGGCGTCTACGACCCGTACGTGTTCTTCCGCGACGCCTACCGCCAGCGTCGCCTCTATCGCATCTACGACGGCAATCCGCCGATCGAAGCGATCCAGGCGCTGCAAGGTGTCGATGACATCGACATCGACCAGCTGCTCAAGGAGCAGGAAAAAGTCGAGGAGAAACCACAGGCGCCGCCCAAGAAGAATTGACCGGCTTCGGGCTGATCGGCCTCACGCAATTCGATGCGCGAGCGGAGCGACGCGCTACGTCGCCTTGGTCAGGCGGCAGTGCCCAGCAGCAGCGCATCCAGATCGGACAGGCGCGCGAGATTGCGCAACCCCGTCGGCGCGTTGAGGTAGCGCAAAGTGCCACCGCGCTCCTGCGCGTGCGCGGCCCAGGCGATCAGCACGGCCAGCGTCGCACTGTCGGCATCGACCACGCGCGAAAGGTCCACCTCGACCGGGCCGCGCGCATCGGGCAGGCCCGCGAGCGTCTGCGTCGCATTGGCGAACGTGATCGATCCGCTCGCATGCAACCGGTTGTCGTCGGCGGTGGCGACGTGGAATTCCTGCGTGCTCGAGCTGGACATGCGACCGCGCGGCCTGCTACTTCTTCACGCCTTCGGCATCCATCGTCTCAAGCGCCTTCGCGCCCTGCGTCTCGAGACGCGTCGTCAGCGCATCGAGACTCGATTTCTGGATCTCCGCGGCAACCTGATTGCGGTAGTTCGTGACGTAGGAAATCCCTTCGATGATGACGTCGTAGGCCTTCCAGTCGCCGGAGGAAGTCTTGCGGAACGCATAGTCGACCGGCACGAGTTTGCCATCGTCGAGCACGACCTGCGTGCGCACGAGCGTGCGCTTGTCGTTGAGTTCGCCCTGCATCGGCAACACGCGCACGCGGCCTTCGGTGTACTTGAGCAGGCCTTCCGCATAGCGATGCGTGATCGAGTTGTACATCGCGTGGGCGAAGCGGGCGCGCTGCTCGGGTGTCGCGGTGCGCGCATTCTGGCCGAGGACGAGAATCGAAGCGTAGTCGATGTCGAAATGCGGCAGCACGATGCTGTCGATCACCTTGAGCAGCGACTCGCGATCCTTCGACAGTTCGTTGCGACGCGCTTCCATCGTCTTGCCGAGATCGTCGACGAGGCCCTGCACGACCTGATTCGGCGGCGGCACTTCTGCCAGCACAGGCGCTGACACGGCGAGCGCAAGTACACAAAACAGGGAAGAAAGAATGCGCATGGATAGTTACCTTCTGACGTGCGATGAACGAACGGTGGAAGTCACGAGCCGGCGGGCTTCGCCGCGGCAGGTTTCGTTCGGGTTGCTTTTCGGGCTTCAGGTCGGCGGGCTGATCGGGTTTCGCAGCGGGCTTGTCGTTGCCCTTGCCGCTGTCGCCACTGCCGACGAGATACTTGCCGATCAATTCCTCGAGCTGCATCGAACTCTGCGTCAACACGACTTCGTCGCCGTTCTTGAACATCTCCGGAGAGCCACCCGGCTGCAGCGAAACATACTGGTCGCCCAATAAACCGCTGGTGAATACCGCGGCGGCCGAATCGTCCGGAATCTGATTGAAGCGCTGATCGACCGACAGCGTCACGAGCGCGTCGAGCCGGTCCGGTTCGAGCTGGATGCTGCTGACAGAGCCGACGCGCACGCCCGCGATCTTCACCGGCGCGCGCAGCTTCAGCTGCCCGACATTGGTGAAGCGCGCCTTGAGCGAATAGCTCGCGCCCTGCTGGTAGTTCGCGATCGATGTCGTCTGCGTCGCGAGATAGGCGAGCGCGCCGAAGCCGAGCAGGATGAACAGCCCGGTGCCGATCTGGAAGGATTGTCGTTGTGCCATGTGCCTGTCCTTGCGTCACCCGAAGGCGATCACATCAAAAATGCCGTCATTACGAAATCGAGCGCCAGCGTGGCGATCGAGGAAAACACGACCGTGCGCGTCGTCGCGTAGGCGACCCCCTCGCTCGTGGGCGCGGTCGTATAGCCCTGGAATGTCGCGATCAGGGCGCAGACCGCGCCGAACGCGACGCTTTTCCACACGCCATTGATCACGTCTTTCCAGACGTCGATGTTCGAGGTCATGTTCGACCAGAACGTGCCGTTGTCCATGCCGAGCCAGCTCACGCAGACGCCATGGGCGCCAAGAATCGCCATGGCATTGAACAGGCATGCGAGCAGTGGCATCGCGACGATGCCGGCGAGAAAGCGTGGTGCGACGACGTACGCGCGCGGGTCGACCGCCATCATCTCCATCGCGTCGAGCTGGTCGGTCGCGCGCATGAGGCCTATCTCGGCGGTGATCGACGTGCCCGCGCGCCCTGCGAACAGCAGCGCGGTCACGACCGGGCCCAGCTCGCGATACAACGCGAACGCGACGACCGTCCCGCTCGCCGCCGTGGCGCCGAATCGCGAAAGCACGTCGTAGAGCTGCAGGCCGAGCACCATGCCGACGAAAAGGCCGCAGGTCATGATGATCGTGAGGCTCATCGCGCCAACGAACCAGATCTGGCGAATCGTCTCGCGGAAATGCCGCAGGCTGCGCGGCACCGCGCCGAGAATCTGGAACAGGAAGATGCCGCACGCGCCGATCTGGCCGATGCCTTCGGTGAAGCGCAGGCTGCGCTTGCCCAGCGCGTTCATGCCTGTGGCCCCGAACGTCGCGCCGCAGCCGCATCGGCGACGGAGCTCGCGAGCCCGAGCTGCTGCGCATAATCGGACGCCGGGTAGTGGAACGGCACGGGCCCGTCGACCTCGCCGGTGAAGAACTGCTTCGTCCACGGCGTGTCGCCGCGCGCGAGCTCTTCGGGCGAGCCCTGCGCCGCGATCTGGCCCGCGGCGAGCAGGTAGATCCGGTCGGCGATCTGGCGCACCGCAGCCAGCTCGTGCGCGACGAGAATGCTCGTGATGCCCAGCGTCTGATTGAGCGTGCGAATCAGCTTGAGGATCTGGTTGAGCGCGATCGGATCGAGGCCGACGAACGGCTCGTCGTAGATGATCAGCATCGGATCGCGTACGATCGCCCTGGCCAACGCGACGCGACGCATCATGCCGCCCGACAATTCGCCCGGCATGAGCTCGGCCGCACCGCGCAGGCCGACCGCCTGCAGCTTGGTCAGCACGAGATTCCGGACCAGTTCCTCGGGCAGGCGCAGGTGCTGGCGCAGCGGGAACGCTACGTTTTCGAACACCGAGTAGTCCGTCAGCAGCGCCGAATTCTGGAACAGGTAACCGATCTTTTCGCGCAGCGCGAACAGCTCGTTGCGGCCGAGACGGACGACGTCCTGGCCGTCCACCCGTATTTCGCCGGCGTCGGGCGCGAGCTGGCCGGTGATGTGCCGCATCAGCGTCGTCTTGCCGGTGCCGCTGGGCCCCATGATCGCGGTGATGCTGCCGCGCGCGATGTCGAGGTCGACGCCGTCAAAGATCGTCTTGCCGTTGAGCACGGTACGCAACCCGCGGATGGCGATCAGCGGTTTTGAAACGTTTTCAGGGTCGACAGAAGATGGCGCGGGGTTCATGCATCACGCGGAATACAGCGGGCGGAATACGGCGGGGCCGGGGGAGCGCTACCTTAGCGCATGCGCGGCGCTACCAGATAGGCATGCGCCGAAACGATTAAGCGCAGCGTCAGCGAAGCCTAGTCCGCGTCCTGCTTGAGGAGATCGGAAAGCAGCGCCGAATACCGTTCGCGCTGCTGCGCCGAGCGCAGCTGACGGCTCGTGACGATGGCGCGCAGGTCGGTCAGCGCCTGCGCGAAATCGTCGTTGACGACAAGGAAATCGAATTCAGTGGCGTGGGCGATGTCGTCGCGCGAATCGGCCAGACGCCGCTGCATGACCGTCTCGGAGTCGGAGCCGCGCGATCGCAGGCGCCGCTCGAGTTCGGCCCGCGATGGCGGCAGGATGAAGATGCTCACGGTTTCAGCCATCTGCGCCCGCACCTGGCGTGCGCCCTGCCAGTCGATCTCCAGCAGCACGTCCTTGCCCTGCATCAGCATGCGCTCGACGGCCGTTCGCGCCGTGCCCTTGAGGTCGCCGTGCACGACGGCGTGCTCGAAGAATTCGCCGCGCTTCACCATTTCCTCGAAAACGGGACGCGAGACGAAATGGTAGTGCACGCCGTCGACCTCGTTCGGACGCGGCGGCCGCGACGTGTACGACACCGACAGCGCGATGCCCGACTCGCGCTCGAGCAATGCGCGGGTAAGGCTGGTCTTGCCGGCCCCCGATGGCGCCGCGACGATGTAGAGCGTACCGGGCATGCAGCCTATTCTACGTTCTGGACTTGTTCGCGCATCTGTTCGATCAGCACCTTCAGGTCGATCGCGGCCTGCGTGGTGCGCTGGTCGACGGACTTCGAACCGAGCGTATTCGCCTCGCGATTGAATTCCTGCATGAGGAAATCGAGGCGCCGCCCCGCGGGTTCGGGTTGCGCGAGAATGCGCCGCGCCTCGGCGATGTGCGCGGAGAGCCGGTCAACTTCTTCGTCGACGTCAATACGCGACAGCTGCAGCACGAGTTCCTGCTCGAACCGACCCGAATCGGGACGCAACGCCTCGGTACTTTGCGCGATCTCGGCGAGCCGCGATTCGAGTCGCACGCGCAGCGCGGTGCGGATTTCCGGTAGCCAGGCGCGCACGTCGGCGACGATGCGCGCGACGTTGTCGAGACGCTCGCGCAGGAATCCGCCGAGGCGTTCGCCCTCGCGCTGACGCGTCGCGACCATGTCGGCGAGCGCGCGATCGAGCAGGTCGAGCGCGGCCTGGCGCAATCCCTCCTGATCGACTTCCTCGCGCAGCACCACGCCGGGCCAGTCGAGCACGCGGGTCGCATCCGTAGCTGAGGCCCGGGAAACGCTTGCCGATCTGTGCGACCGCTGCCTCCAGTCGCTCGAGCACGGGTTCGTTGAGGCGTATCTCCGCGACCGCCGCATCGCTCGCGCGGAAGCGCAGGTTCACGTCGACCTTGCCGCGCGTGAGGCGCGCAGCAACGCGCTCGCGCACTGCGGGCTCGATCGCGCGCAGTTCGTCCGGCAAGCGCGGGCTCAGTTCGAGATAGCGATGGTTGACCGAGCGCAGTTCGAAGCTGAGCGCGCCCCAATGCGTATCGGCATCGGCGCTGGCGAAGGCGGTCATGCTGCGGATCATGGGCAAATCGGGGCCGTTACGGGCGGGCAGTATGCCATTGTTGTGCCTCGCTCGCGCTGGAAACGGCCCGGCGAACAGCGGATCGTCGGTTGCGAATCGTGCCCGCGAGAGCGATCGGTTCTTCCGCTCCGTCGATTCGCTACACGCGATTTTCCCTGAGCATGCTGCGCGGTTTGGCGTCCTTTCGGCGCCCGCCTGTTAAACTTTCGCCCCGCACTCCCGGCAAGACCGCCATGACCCAGTTCTCCCGACCTTCCGGCCGTTCCGCCGACCAGATGCGTTCGATCGAGATCGAGCGCCGCTTCACGCGCTACGCCGAAGGCTCCGTGCTGATCGCGTTCGGCGACACACGCGTGCTGTGCACCGCCAGCGTCGAGGAAAAAGTGCCGCCGTTCCTGCGCGGCAAGGGCGAAGGCTGGGTCACGGCCGAGTACGGCATGCTGCCGCGCGCGACGAAGGAGCGCACCCAGCGCGAGGCGGCACGCGGCGGTCAGGGCGGGCGCACGATGGAAATCCAGCGCCTGATCGGCCGTTCGCTGCGCGCCTGCGTCGACCGCGCCGCGCTCGGCGAACGCACGATCACGCTCGACTGCGACGTGCTGCAGGCCGACGGCGGCACGCGTACGGCAGCGATCACGGGCGCCTACGTGGCCCTCGTCGACGCGGTCGCCACGCTGCTGCAGCGTGGCGCGTTGAAGAAAACGCCGATCCTCGGTGCAATCGCAGCGGTTTCGGTCGGCGTGTTTCGCGGCACGCCGGTGCTCGACCTCGACTATCCCGAAGATTCCGCCTGCGACACCGACTTCAACGTCGTGATGAACGACGGCGGCGGCTTCATCGAACTGCAGGGCACCGCCGAGGGCCATGCGTTCCGCCGCGACGAACTCGACCTGCTGCTCGCTCTCGCGCAGAAGGGCATCGGCGAACTGCTCGCGAAACAGCGCGAAGCGCTCGGCTGAAGCGCGATGCCGCGCAGCAACGCGAGCCGCTGAGCATGCGCCGTATCGTTCTTGCGAGCAGCAATCCGGGCAAGCTCCGCGAGATCCGCGCAGTGCTCGCCGATTCGGGCATCGAACTGATCGCGCAGAGCGATCTCGGCATCGCCGACGCCGACGAGACCGGGCTGAGCTTCGTCGAGAACGCGTTGATCAAGGCGCGCCATGCCGCACGCGCGTCGGGCCTGCCGGCGCTCGGCGATGATTCCGGCATCTGCGTCGACGCACTCGATGGCGCGCCTGGCCTGTACTCCGCGCGTTACGCCGGCGAGCACGGCAATGCGAACGCGAATATCGACAAGCTGCTCGACGCACTGCGCGACGTTCCCGCCGACCGCCGCGGCGCGCATTTCCACTGCACGCTCGCGCTGCTGGCGCACGCAGATGACCCTGCGCCGCTGATCGCCGAAGGACTGCTGGCGCGGCCGCATACTCGAGGCCCGCGAGGGTACAAACGGCTTCGGCTACGACCCGATCTTCTTCGACCCGGCCCATGGTCCGGCCGGCTTGCTCGATCCTGCAGCAAGAAATCGCATCAGCCATCGCGGCCTCGCGCTTGCGCGCCTGCGCGAGCTGATCGCGCAGCGATGAGCGCTTGCGGGGAAGGACGGATGGCTGACAGTTCGAGCGTGTGCACGGGAACCGCCATCGCAACGAATGCGTGCAGGGCCTCCGACGGAGAATGCCGGCCGGGATCTTCGTGCCGGAAAGTCGCATGACGACCACCCTGCCGCCGCTGTCGCTGTATGTGCACATCCCCTGGTGCGTGCGCAAATGCCCGTACTGCGATTTCAATTCGCACAACGCGCCGTCCGCGCTGCCGCAGGACGAATACATCGATGCGTTGCTCGCCGATCTTGATCAGGACCTGATGGATCTGGACGTGGTCAATCTCGCCCGAGGCCGCCCGCTGCAGAGCATCTTCTTCGGCGGCGGCACGCCGAGCCTGTTCGCGCCGGACCGCATCGCGCGCCTGCTCGACGGCGTCGCCGCTCGCCTCGCGTTCGTGCCCGCGATCGAGATCACGCTCGAGACGAATCCGGGCACGATCGAGCACGGCAGCTTCGCGGGCTATCTTCGCGCCGGCGTCAATCGCATCAGTTTCGGCGTGCAGAGCTTCGACGACGACGCACTCAGGCGCATCGGCCGCATCCATGATTCCGCGCAAGCGGAACGCGCGATCAAGCAGGCGCAGGACGACGGCATCGACAACATCAATCTCGACCTCATGTACGCTCTGCCGTCGCAGACGCTCGCGCAGGCCCTTGCGGATGTGGAAAAAGCGACGATGCTGCAAACGCCGCATTTGTCGCATTACCAGCTGACGCTCGAGCCGAACACGCAGTTCGCCGCGAATCCGCCGCCCTTGCCCGACGACGACAGCGCCTGGGACATGCAGGAAGCCTGTCAGAGCCGGCTCGCCGAAGCGGGCTTCGCCCAGTACGAAGTCTCGGCGTACGCGCAGCGCGGCCGCGAATGCCGGCACAACCTCAACTACTGGCGCTTCGGCGACTACCTTGGCATCGGCGCCGGCGCGCATGGAAAATCATCGCGCATCGCGGATCGCGAATCGCACGGCGACGCAACGCTCGATGTGCTCCGGCGCTGGAAGCTGCGCTCGCCGCGCGGCTATCTCGAACACGCGCGCGGCGCGCGCCGCATCGGCGGCGACGACATCGTCGCGACGGACCAGCTGCCGTTCGAATTCATGCTCAACGCGCTACGCCTCGAGGAGGGTTTCGCGCTGACCGATTTCGAGATCGCGACGGGCCTTCCGCGCGCGGCCATCGCTGCGCGACTCGAGATGGCAGGCACACGCGGCTGGCTCGCCGCCGCTGACGGACGCGTGCGCGCCACCGAAACCGGCCGGCGTTTCCTCAACGACGTCATCGCCTCGTTCCTTCCAGAGAAGCGTACGACGCTGCCTCGTCTGCACGGAGGTCCCCCATCGCCCCATGATTGAATCGGTCACGATCCACTGCCCGTACTGCGGCGAAGGCTATGAGACGACCGTCGATCTCTCTGCCGGATCGCAGAGCTACATCGAGGATTGCGCGGTCTGCTGCCGGCCGATCGAGATCGTGCTGCGCGTCGACGATGACGGCGAACTGCTCGATATCTCGACGCGCACCGATCGCGATTGAGCGTTCATCGAGCTCGCGGGAACACCGGCTGCTGCAGCACAGTAACCAGACGCGAGGCGACAATGACTGCGTTGCCCGATGCAGCGCATCGACCTGCCCGATCACGTCGAACCGACATCCCGGGATTTCGTCCCGGTCGCCATCGCACCGTCCGTTCGCTTGCGCGGCCGGGCGTCCGCCCCTAGACTCTCGCGCCGTGCAGGTGCCCTTTGCCGCGATCGCGGTCCAGGGTGAAACGGGAAGTCGGTGCGATCCCTCGTCTTTCGACGGGGAATCAATGCCGGCGCTGCCCCCGCAACGGTAAGCGAGTTCGATTCGGCACGATCCGTGCGAATCGGTTTCGATCATGAGCCACTGTGCCTCGCGGCGCGGGAAGGCGATCGGAATAGACGTCCAAACGTCCCTCGCGAGCCCGGAGACCGGCCTGCGCGCGGTTGCCCGTCATCGCTGACCGGCAGCCATAAGCTCAAGCGTTGCGGCGGGCAACGGACGGCTGCCGTCCGCATCGCGCTGTCGGCACCTTCCGAACCGCCCAGGCTTGTCATTTTCGCGGGTGTGCGTTTCGGAGATCCACGATGTCGAAGAAGTCGGTTCTGTCCCTGTCCATTTTGTGCGCGCTCGCTGCGCCCTTTGCCTCGGCCGAAGACGCCGCGTTGCAACCCACGGTCGAGGTCACCGCACGGCGCGTGGCCGAAACGGTCGACGCGAGTCTCGCGGACGTCAGCGTCATCACGCGCAAGGAGATCGACGCGAGCAATGCGCCCGACCTGATCGATCTGCTGCGCCTGCAGGCCGGCGTGGATCTCTACCGCACGGGCGGCGCAGGTGAGCAGACGAGCCTGTTCCTGCGTGGCACGAACGCCAATCACGTGCTCGTGCTGATCGATGGCGTGCGCGTCGCCTCGGCGAATACCGGTGCGTTCGCGTTCGAAAACCTGCCGCTCGACGCGGTCGAGCGCATCGAGATCGTCCGCGGGCCGCGCGCGAGCTACTGGGGATCCGACGCGATCGGTGGCGTGATCCAGGTATTCACGCGCAAGCTCGAAGGACTGCATCTCGCGGCAAGCTACGGCAGCTACAGCAGCGCCGACGGCAGCGCGGGTTTCGGCGCGCGCAACGACAGCGGCGGCTTCAGCGTGCAGGTCGGTGCACGCCACGTGCGGCGGTTTCTCGGCGACGAATCCGGGTATATGCAACGGCCCCAACGATCCGTACTGCATCTACAACTCCGACGACAACGGCCTGCAGAACCACAACGTCGTCGCGCAAGGCGACTACAAGCTCGGCACGCAAACGCTTTCGGCGAGTCTGTTCCGCAGCGAGGGCACGCAGAACTTCGACAACGGCAGCGCCGGCGACGGTATCTCGCACACGCTCGATCAGGCGATCGGCGTCAACCTCGAGGGCGCGGTTTCCGCGTCCTGGTCGCAGCGTCTGTCGGTCGGCACGTCGCGCGAAGACATCTCGACGCCCGCGTTCTTCGACGCGTTCCACTCGACGCGCGAGCAGTTGTCGTGGACCAACGACTTCACGTTGAGCGAACGGCAGCATCTCGTCGCGGGCGCCGACTTCAACCACGACCGCGGCGCCAGCCTCGACTTTTCGGGCTTTGGCGCACCGTACGACGTCTCGCGCGACAACACCGGCGCATTCGCCGGCTGGCGCGCGCAGGATGGCGCGTTCGACGGCGAGCTGTCGGGTCGCTACGACCACAATAGCCAGTTCGGCGGCGCGTTCTCGGGATCGCTGGCCGGCGGCTACCGCTTCAACGACGCGCTGCGCCTCACGGCAAGCTACGGCACCGCGTTCCGCGCGCCCAATTCCAATGAGCTCTATTCGCCGGGCTACGGCGGCTACTACGCCGGCAATCCACTGCTCGATCCGGAACGTTCGCGGTCCGGCGAAATCGGCCTCGACTGGCAGCTCGACGCGAACAACCGCCTCGATGCGCACGCGTTCAGCACGCGCGTGCACGACCTCATCGACTTCTCCGGCGGCAGCACGTCCCAGGCAATCAACATCGATCACGCGGCGATCGACGGCCTCGAATTGACCCATACCTGGCACAGCGGCGGCGGATCGTGGACGAACGCGCTGACCGTACAGGACCCGCGCAACGAGGACACCGGCGCGCAGCTCGTGCGTCGTCCGAAGGACAAGTTCTCGAGCCTGTTCGAAGCGACATTCGGCGACGCGGCGAGCGCGGGCGTCGAATTCCTGTGGAGCGGCAAGCGCGACGACGTCGGCGGGCTGACGCTCGGCTCGTACGCGCTCGTCAACCTGCGAGCCAACTATGTCATAAGCCCATCCTGGCGCCTCGGCGCGCGCCTCGAGAACCTGCTGGACCGCGACTACGAGCTGGTCCACGGCTACAACACGCCAGGGCGTTCGGGGTATCTGACCGTCATCTTCGAACCCAAGGGCTGACCCCCAGCGGCCGCGGCTCCCCCCGCGGCCGGCCCGTCCGGGCATGGACTTGCCCGGACAAACCTCAGTATGATCGAGGCTAGATCGGCAACAGCCCGCTTTTGCAAACGCCCGTCGGGGGACGCGGCGAACAGATTCGTCGACTGCGCCTGATCCGCTTTTTTGCGCTGGCCCGCCCTGTGCAAGAGGCATACGCATACGAATCACGAGGGGCACTCGCAGAATGAGCCAGCTCTTGCCAGGAGCCGGTCGGGGCACCAGCACGGAAACGCCGGTCTTACTCCGGCTGGCTTCACGCACCGACCTGCCGCAACGGTCGCGCAACCTGCTGGGCGCGACGTTCGAGGTCGCGCGCGGGTCGACCAGCGATACGCTGCGCAACGCGCTGGCGGAATTCGAAAAACATATGTTCAAGCTCTGTCAAACGTCGCGCAGCGACACGCAGCAGCAGAACTACATGCAGAGCACGCAGGAACTGATCGCGAAGCGTGGCGCAGGTCGAAGCGACGTTCCTCGAGAACATCGAGGACTGGTTCGCGCGCGTCGACCGGCCGGTGAAGGTCGACAAGCCGCAGCAAGCTGCGGCGTCGTTGCGCGACCCCCTGTCGCTCGTGGGCAAGGACGACCTCGAGGAATCGCTGGCGGTACAGGAATTCGTCGTGCGCAACGAGGTGCGCCACAGCCAGGCGCTCTATGAGCTCGGCCACCGCTTCGCCGTGCTCGCCGCGGCGCCGGCGCTGGAGGCCCAGACGGTGCCGGTCGGCCCGACCTGCCTCGGCGTACGCGCTGCGCAGGGCCGCGGAACTGCTGCGCATTCCGAGCGATCATCGCGTGCTGTTCTACCGGATTTTCGACCGCTTCGCGTTGAAGGATCTCGTCGTCCTCTACGACGGACTCAACGCCTACTTCGTCGAGCAGCGCATCCTCAGATACCTGCGCGCACCGGTCGTGCGGGTCAAGAAGCACGCGTCCGCATCCGGCCAGGCCGATGGCGGACCTGCGGGCGAGTCCGCTGCGGCGGACGCTGCGGCACAGAACGCTCAGAACGCCCAGGCCGCCCAGACCCCTGAGGGTCGCAATGCGCGCGAGGCGCATCGTCCGGCGTACACGCCGTCCGCGGCGGACGAACGCGATCTCGAGCTGTTTTCGACGCTGCGCGAACTGCTCGCGGGAAGCCGCGGCGGCCACAGCGCCAGCGCCGCTTCCGCTTACCCGCCTGAAGACCTCGCGCCGAGCGACGACGTGCAGGGCGTGCTCGGCGCGCTGCAGAATCGGCCGAGCGCCGTTTTCCAGCCGGGCGGCCGCGAGCTGCGCTCCGTCGCGCACCTGAAGCAGGAATTGCTGCAGCAGCTGCGCGAGCTGTCGCCGCCTGGCCACATGCCGCACCTGAGCCCCGAAGACTCCGACACGATCGACCTCGTCGGCATGCTGTTCGACAACATGTCGGGCAGTCTGCGCGCCGATGCGCAGACCAAGCGCCTGCTGCCGCGCCTGCAGGTGCCGCTGCTGCGCGTCGCGTTGCGCGACAAGACCTTCTTCACGCGCAAGTCGCATCCGGCCCGGCAGCTGCTCAACTCGATCGCCGAGACCGGCGAGCGCTGGATGGACGGCACCGACGCGACCGCCGACCAGGACCTGTTCGGCAAGCTGCAGTTGTTGCTCGACCGTCTCAGCGCCGAGTTCGATGGCGACACCTGGTCATCGAGGATTTGCTCGGCGACCTGTCGCAGCACGTGCAGACGCTGACGCGCAAGGCCGAAGTCACCGAGCGACGGCAGGTCGATGCGGCGATTGGACGCGAGAAGCTCGCGGTCGCGCGCGAGACCGCCGCGCAGGCGGTCAGCGAGCGCATCGCAGCGAAGATGCCCGGGCCGTTCGTGCGCACCGTGCTCGAGCAGGCATGGGCCGACGTGCTCGCCCTAACCCTGCTGCGACAGGGAGAGACGAGCGAGTCGTATCGCAAGCGCATCGAGATCGCCGACCGGCTGATCGAATCGAGCGCACCGGCGCAGCCCGATACCCCGGCGGTAGCGCCGCCCGAGGAATTGCGCGAGGAGATCGAGACCGGCCTCAGCCAGATCGGTTATCACCAGGAAGACATCCGCGCGGTCGTCAATCGCCTGCTCATTCCTGATAGCGCGGCGAACGATGATGCGCCGCTGTCACGGACCGAACTTGCGAGCAAGCTTGCAAGCAAGCCTCGGCTCGGGGACGACCCCGGCAATGCGAAACCGATGGAGACGGCGGCGAAGCGCCGCGTCGCGCTGCAGCTCACCACGGAAGAGCAAGACATGCTGAAGAGCCTCACCGAGCTGCCGTTCGGCACATGGTTCGACTTCATCATCAACCAGCAGGGCGATCGCGTCAGCAAGAAGCTGGCCTGGTATTCGAAACTGACCGGCCACTGCATGTTCGTCAACCAGCGCGGCGCGCGCGTTGCCGAGACGACGCTCGAGGAACTCTCCCGCGACATGGTGCGCGGCCAGGTGTTCCTTCAGCAGGCGAACCAGGAGAGCTTCGTCGATCGTGCATGGGGTGCAATCATGTCCTCGCTCAAGCGTCTCGGTTCGATCGCAGGCGCGTTTGCGCCGCCGCCGGCGGAGGCACTCTAAATGGTCGAACATCGCCAAAGCCTCCGCAAACCACCCGATCGCCCGATCGACGTGCTCGACGTCATCACGGGCCGCCCGATCGGTCGCGTCGGCAACCTGTCCATCGATGGCATGCTGTTGATCACTCAGCGGCGCGCTGCCAGTAAACGCGCTGTATCAGTTGAGTTTCAACCTGCCTTCTGCCAGCGGTTCCGGCACGCGCCCGCTCGAAATCGGCGTCAATGAACAGTGGGGTGAGCGCGCCGCAGCACCGGGCCAGTTCTGGACCGGTTTCCACATCATCGACATCAGCCCCGAAGATCAGGACCGCCTCACCGCCTGGGTCAATTCGAACCACAGCTAGCGGCGGCGGCGCATGGCGGCGCGTCGTGCATGCGGAATCGCGACGACGCACTCAACAGTGCCGCGCGTTTGCGGCACAATGAGGGCGCCTTCTCCTCGAGAATGTCGTCATGTCCGATCTCCTGGCCAAACTCTATCCCGGCCATCTCGCGACGCTGAAACAGCGCACCGAAACGGCGCTCGCCCGCGGCGGTTTCGATCATCTCGTCGTCGCAGCGGGCACGCCCCGCTACCAGTTTCTCGACGACCGCCCATATCCGTTCGCGGTGAATCCGCACTTCAAGCACTGGCTGCCGGTGACCAAGGCGCCGGGCTCGTGGCTCGTGTTCGCGCCGGGGCAGAAGCCGAAGCTCGTCTATCTGCAGCCGCACGACTACTGGCATGTCGTGCCCGACGCGCCCGCGGGCTACTGGGTCGAGCATTTCGACATCGCGATCGTGCGTACGCCCGACGAGGCGACGGCGCACCTGCCGGCGAAACTCGCGCGCTGTGCGATCCTCGGCGAGGACAACGCGGCGCTGGACGGCGTGCGTGCCGAACAACCCCGAAACGGTGATCAACTACCTGCACTATCACCGCGCCTACAAGACCGACTACGAACTCGCGATGATGCGGGTCGCCTCGCGCCTGGGCGCGCGCGCGCACCGGGCAGCCGAGGTCGCGTTCCGTGCAGGCGCGTCGGAATACGACATCAACACGGCCTACCTCAACTCGGTGCATGAAACCGAAAACGAACTGCCGTACGCGAACATCATCGCGCTCAACCAGCATGGCGCGGTGCTCCACTACACCGATCTCAACCGCGCACCGCCGACGCACAGCGAGTCGTTCCTGATCGACGCGGGCGCGAGCTTCCACGGCTACGCCGCCGACATCACGCGCACGTACGCCGCCAAGCAGGTCACCGAGTTCGCCGCCCTGATCGACGCGGTCGATCATGCGCAGAAGGGATTTGTGGAAAAAGTGAAGAAGGATACGAGCTATCCCGACTTGCACGTCCACTCGCATCATGTGCTCGCCGGGATACTCAAGGATCAGGGTTTCATCCGCATGAGCGCCGAGAGCGCTGTGTCGTCGGGCGTGTCGAGCGTCTTCTTCCCGCACGGGCTCGGCCATCTGATCGGCCTGCAGGTGCACGACGTCGCCGGATTCCAGCCGGACGACACCGGCGGCACGATCCCGAGGCCGCCCGGCCACCCTTACCTGCGTCTGACCCGCAAGATCGAACCGCGCATGGCGATGACGATCGAACCCGGCATCTACTTCATCGACATGCTGCTTGCGGAGCTCAGGGCGAAGCCCGAGGCGAAGGACGTCGACTGGGGCAAGGTCGACCGTTTCCGCCGCTATGGCGGCGTGCGCATCGAGGACGACGTCGTCTGCACCGACGGCGCCGCGGAAAACCTCACGCGCGACGCCTTTGCCGGCTTGACCTGATCGACGCTGGTACGGCAGTTTCGCCGCACGCCGCACGCGCAGAACCGCATGCTAGTATTTCCTCACCTCAACGAGGGACGATGACGATGCGCGCTGTTGCCCGCATATATTCCGCTTCCTGGTTCCATACGCCAGCCGGCCGACGCTACTACAGGCACTTCGGCGCGCTGCTGCTGGCCAAGCTCGCGTTGCTGCTGATCCTCTATTTCGTCTTCATCGCGCCGCAGCCGCGACCGGACACGTCGCCGACGGCGGTCTTCTCGGCGCTCGTCCATGGCGGCGCTGGACAACGAGCGGACAAACCATGATCGACCACGACCTCGTCACACTCTCGCGCCTGCAGTTCGCGCTGACCGCGCTCTATCACTTCCTGTTCGTGCCGCTGACGCTGGGCCTGTCCTGGCTGCTGGCGATCATGGAGGCGGTCTACGTCATGACCGGGCGCGAGATATGGAAGCGCATGACCCAGTTCTGGGGCCTGCTGTTCGGCATCAACTTCGCGATGGGTGTCGCGACCGGCGTGACGATGGAATTCCAGTTCGGCACGAACTGGGCGTACTACGCGCATTACGTCGGCGACGTCTTCGGCACGCCGCTCGCGATCGAGGGCGCGATGGCGTTCTTCCTCGAGGCGACGTTCGTCGGCCTGTTCTTCTTCGGCTGGGACCGCATCGGTCGCGTCGCCCACCTCGTCGTGACGTTCCTGCTCGCGCTCGGCACGAACCTGTCGGCGGTGTGGATCCTCATCGCGAACGGATGGATGCAGAATCCGCTCGGCGCCGAGTTCAACATCGACACGATGCGCATGGAAGTCACGTCGTTCTCGGCCGTTCTGCTCAATCCGGTCGCGCAGGCGAAGTTCGTGCACACGGTCAGCGCAGGCTACGTGATTGGCTCGATGTTCGTGCTGTCGATCAGCGCGTGGTACCTGCTGCGCGGCCGCAATCTCGACCTCGCCAAACGCTCGATGACGGTCGCCGCGAGCTTCGGCCTCGCGTCGGCGCTCAGCGTCGTCGTGCTCGGCGACGAATCGGGCTACACCGTGTCGGAAAACCAGAAGATGAAGCTCGCCGCGATCGAGGCGATGTGGGACACCGAACCCCCGCCCGCGCCGTTCACGGTATTCGGCCTGCCCGACGTCGCGGAGCGCAAGACGCATCTGGCCGTTCGCATCCCGTGGGTCATGGGCATCATCGGTACGCGCTCGCTCGACGGCGTGCTGCCCGGCATCAACGAGCTCGTCGACGAGGCCGAGCAGCGCATCGAGAAGGGCCGCATCGCGTATGCCGCGATGCTGAAACTGCGCGACAACCGCGACGATGCGGAAGCGCGCGCGGCTTTCGACGCCAACAAGAGCGATCTCGGCTACGCGCTGCTGCTGCGCAACGTCGTCGCCGACCCCACGCAGGCGAGCCATGCGGATGTGCAGAAGGCCGCGGTGAGCACGATCCCGAACGTGCCGGTGCTGTTCTGGTCGTTCCGCATCATGGTCGGCTGCGGCCTGTATTTCATCGCACTGTTCGCCTATTCGTTCTGGCTCGCGACGCGGCGCGAGCTCGAGGCGAAGCGCTGGTACCTCAAAGCTCGCCCTGTGGAGCCTGCCACTGCCGTGGATCGCCACCGAGCTTGGCTGGATCGTCGCCGAATACGGACGCCAGCCATGGGCGATCGAGGGCGTGCTGCCGACCGCGCTCGGCGTCTCGTCGATCACGAGCGGCCAGGTGCTGTTCTCGCTCTGCGGATTCGTGCTCTTCTACACGTCGCTCGCGGTGATCGATGCGACGCTCATGCTCAAGTACGTGCGCCGCGGACCGGACGGCCTCGGCATCTGGCGCGACGGGCACGTTCCGCCAACGGGAGCATCGGCATGATCGACTATGCGACGTTGCGCGTCATCTGGTGGCTGCTGCTCGGCGTGCTGCTGATCGGTTTTGCGGTCATGGATGGCTTCGACTTCGGCATCGCCGCGCTGCTGCGCGTGCTCGGCCACGACGACGACGAGCGCCGCGTACTGCTCGAGACGGTCGAACCGGTGTGGGAAGGCAACCAGGTCTGGTTCATCCTCGGCGGTGGCGCCGTGTTCGCCGCGTGGCCCTACGTCTACGCCGTGGCTTTTTCGGGACTGTATATCGCGATGTTCCTGCTGCTCGTCGCGCTGATCCTGCGCCCTGTCGGCTTCAGCTATCGCAACAAGCTCGCCGATCCGCGCTGGCGCAACGCCTGGGACTGGGTGCTCACGTTCGCCGGATTCGTGCCGATGCTGTTGTTCGGCGTTGCGATGGGCAACCTGTTCCTCGGCCTGCCGTTCCGCCTCGACGCCGACATGCGCATGGTCTACGAGGGCGGCTTCTTCGACCTGCTGCACCCGTTCGCGGTGGTCAGCGGACTCGTCAGCATCGCGATGCTGACGATGCACGGCGCGAGCTACGCGGCATTCAAGGCAGACGTATCGCTCGCCGCGCGCGCGGGCAGGGTCGCGCGCATCGCCGCCCTCGCATTCCTCGCGCTCTATCTCGTGGCCGGCGTGTGGCTCGCGTTCGGCATCGCGGGCTTCGTTATCACGTCGCCCGTCACCGGCAACGGACCGTCGAATCCGCTGCTCAAGCATGTCGTCGTGCAGGGCCACTGGTTCGCGAGCCTGTCGGCGCATCCCATATTTTGGCTCGCATCCGCGCTCGCGCTCGGCGCCGCGCTCGCGAACTTCGCCCTGATCTCTGCGCGACGCTACTTCGCCGCATTCCTCGCCAGCGCGCTCGTCTGTGCGGCGACGATACTTTCGGCCGGCTTCGCGCTGTTCCCGTTCCTGCTGCCGTCGAGTCTCGATCCGAACAGCAGCCTGACGGTCTGGGACGCGTCTTCGAGCAAGTTCACGCTCGGCCTCATGTTCGTCGTCGTGCTGATCTTCATGCCGATCGTGATCGGCTACACGGGATGGGTCTATCGCGTGCTGCGCGGCCGCGTGACTCTGGAGCACATTCGTTCCAGCCACGAAGGTACGTACTGATGCGCGTCTTCGCCATCGCCCAATTCGGAGAGCGGCCCACGCCGGCCGCAGACTAGGAAAAAACCCATGTGGTACTTCGCCTGGATTCTCGGCCTCGGTCTCGCGTGCAGCTTTGCGATCCTCAACGCGATGTGGTTCGAGCTGCACGCCGATTCGCTCGCTTCACAGCCGCCCAAGAAAAATCCCGACGAATCCTGACGTCGCGTTGCCTGTCGAGCGACGGAAGCCACGATTCGTGCATTCCGCTTCGACGGAGTTCAGCCGTACAGCAATCTAAGCCGCTGCCGAATCGTCCGCAAGACGATCGGTCGACGGGTCAATCCATCGATTGAAGCGGACGAAAACAGGCGGTGCATGCCGACAAACGGGCACGCTGCCTGATGCAAACGACCGGTAATAATCCGGCCAATGCCTGCGATAATGCGCATTCGTCGATCCGCGCGGCAAGGCATGACAGAAGCATCAGCATCCACGACCCCAGCCACACCAGGCGTCCTCATGCGCCTGCGCTGGCTCGTGCCCGTGCTTTTCCTCGCGCTCACTGGATGGCTGCTCTGGCGCGAACTGGATCATCAGTTCGATCTTCCGGAGATCCAGCGCACGCTGCTCGACGTGCCGACGCTGCCGGCGCTCGGCATCGCCGGACTCGCGTTGCTCGCGGTGGCGTTCACGGGGCTCGTCGACGGCGCGATCGGCGGCTGGCTCAAGCTCGGCCTGCCGTTGCGCGACTACCTGCGCCTTTCGTTTGTCGCCAACAGCCTCGCCAACATCCTCAATCTTTCCGGTGCGATGGGGGCCGGCATCCGCCTCATGGGCCTGACCGCGCACAAGGTCACCCTGCCGCGTGCGGCCGCGCTGATCGGCATGCAAGCCTTGTCGCTGCCGCTCGGCCTGTCGCTGCTCGTTGTTTTCACGCTGGCGACGCAGTCGCTGCCGCTCGATCCAGGCACCGTGCAGAAGGTCGTCGCCTACCTCGTGCTCGCGGCCGCGGCGCTGTACCTGCCGCTGTACTACTTCCTGACGACGCGGCGCCCGCTGATGCGCTGGCTGCCGCACGATCTCGGCGTGCCGCCGTTACGGCTCAAGCTCCAGCTGACGGCGGTCTCGCTGCTCGACTGGCTGTTCGCGGCGGCGACATTGTGGGCGTGCCTCTACGTCTCTGGCGCGCACGTGAAACCGGGTCTCATGATCGGCGCCTTCGCCGGCGCGAGTGTGCTCGGCCTCGCCAGCCAGGTGCCGGGTGGCCTCGGCGTGTTCGATGGCCTCATGCTGATCGCGCTCAAGTCGGCGGGCTTCGATCAGCCGGTTATCCTGTCTGGACTGGTGCTGTTCCGCATCGCGTATTACCTGCTGCCGCTGCTCGTCGGGCTCTACGTCGGCTCGGAGATGTTCACGCAGAATTCGCAGCTCGTGGCACGCCTGCGCGCGCGTCTCGGCAATCATCCGCTGTTCGGACTGCTCGGCCTGCCTGCGGTGCTGATCGCGGATCTCGGTACGCGTCTGCTCGCCGTGTTGACGTTCGGCGCCGGTGCGCTGCTGCTTGCCTCGGCCGCGATGCCGTCGGTGATCGAACACATCAACGATGTCCGCGAACACCTGCCTATCCTGTTCGTCGAGAGCTCGAGCTGGTTCAGTATTCTGACCGGCGTACTGCTACTCGGGCTTGCGCGAGGTATCGACGGCCGTCTGCGCGTCGCCTACCGCGTCACGATGTGGCTGCTGCTGATCAGCGCCGGCCTGGCCGTGACGAAGGGCCTGCATTTCGGCGAGGCGCTGTTCCTGCTCGCGGTCGCCGTGCTGCTGCGCACGCGCAAGCGCGTATTCACGCGACGCGCGATGACGCTGGCCTCGGCGACGACGCTCGGCTGGTACGCCGGACTCGCGATCTGCGTGCTCGTCTTCTTCGCGATCGGCGCAGCGCAGGTGCTCGGCGACGACTCGTTCGACCTGTTCTACTTCGGCTTCGGCGAGCACACCTCGCGCATCGGCCGCGGCCTGCTTGCGGCGGGTCTCGGCCTCGTGATCTACCTGATCTGGCAGTTCTTCGCGGTCCGGCGTCCGGCCCTGACGTTGCCCACCCGCAGCGAGCTCGAACTGGCGCGCGGCATCTATCTCGCGCAAGGCGGCGGCGAATTCGCGCATCTGACCTTCATGCGCGACAAGCACCTGTTCTGGGCCGCGGACCATCAGGCCGTCGTCGCTTACGGCAGCGTGCGCAACCGTCTCGTCGCGCTCGGCTCGCCGTGCGGGCCCGACGCGGCGATCGACCGCGCGATCCTCGAATTCCGCCGCTTCGCCGACGCACAGGACCGCGTGCCGGTGTTCTACGAGGTGCTCGAACCCGATCTCTCGCACTATCACGACCACGGCTTCGACCTGTTCAAGCTCGGCGAACTCGCGACGGTCGAACTCGAGGAATTCTCGCTCGCCGGCAAACGCTGGGAAGATCTGCGCCAGGCCGTGAATCGGGCCGGCAAGGAGCAGCTCACCTTCGAGATCGTCGCCTCGCCGTTCGACTCCGTCGTGCTTGCGGAAGTCAAACGCGTTTCCGACACGTGGCTTGCGTACAAGGGTTCCGCGGAAAAGGGATTCTCGCTCGGCCGCTTCGATCCGATCTATCTCGAATGGAGCCCGCTCGCGCTCGTGCGCCGCGCGGGAGAGCTGATCGCGTTCGCCAATATCGTGCCGCCGTACGGGCCGAACGGTACCGCGAGCGTCGATTTGATGCGGCACGTCGGTGACGCGCCGCGCAGCACGATGGACTACCTCTTCGCCAACGTCATGCTCTGGGCGCAGGCCCAGGGCCACCGGACTTTCAGCCTCGGCATGGCGCCGCTGTCGCGCGTCGGCGACAACCAGTACGCGCGCGTCAACGAGCGCCTCGCCTCGCTCGCATTCCGTTACGGCAACAGTTTATACAATTACCAAGGTGTAAGAAGATACAAGGACAAGTTCAAGCCGCAATGGACCGGCTCCTATCTCGCCTATCCGCGCGGCATCTGGGTGCCGGGTCTGCTGATCGACATAGCCGCCCTCGTTGCGGGCGGCTACGGGAAGTTCCTGTCGAATCGCTGAGACCGGCCAGTCGCTGAGGCCGGCTAGGGACTCGTCCAGCCGTTGACGAGATTCGCGACGTTGACTGTGCCGATGCCCGTCGCGAAGTCCCAGCCGGTCTTGGCCGAATACGCCGGAGTGAGCGATGTCGTCGTCGTCGAAAGCACGCCGTAGGCGGTGCTCGTGAAGCCGTAGCAATCCTTGCCGATGCAGTTCACGGCGATGTCGCCGAGCGTGACGTCGTAGAAGATGCACGATGCGCTGATCGTCTGCGCGTTGGTCGAGTTGCAGCTCGCGCTGCCGCTCGCGCCGTACTGGCTTGCCGCGAGCTTGTAGTAGACGTAGTTCGGATTGCCCTGGCGTGCACCGGTATTCTGGTTGATCAGCGCCTGCACGCCGGCCAGGATCGGCGCCGCGAACGACGTGCCGCCGGCGGCGTTCCAGTTCGACGGCGAGCCGACACACGACGTTCCCGCATTGGCGACGTCGCTGTAGCAGACGACGTAGGCGTGATTCCAGAAACCGTTCGCGGCGAACAGCGAAACATCGGGCAGGTCGCGCACGCCGTCGCTGGGGAGACCGAAGACGCCGGTCTGCCAGGACGGTTTGGCCGCGCCGTGACACGTGCCCGGAGCGGTGATCGTGAAGTTGCTGTCGAACACCGGCTGGCCGGTCGCGCAATTGCTCGGGCCGCCGCTCGCGGCGCCGGTGCTGTCGATGGGGTACTGCACTGCGATGGACGAATTGCAGAAACCGCTCGCGCCGAAGGCGGCGGAGAACCCGGCGTACTGCGTGACCAACGCGCCCGCGCAGGAATCGTTCCAGGGAATTTCGGGCACGTACGCCTTCGCCGAACCGTAGGCGACGCCGTTCGGCACGTTCCAGTAGAACGCCGTGCTGTCCGAGTAGGTGTCGCCGAAATCGGTGCCGCCGACGGCGACGTTGTACGGCGTCGATGCGAACCCGTTGACGGCGATGCCGCTGTACGCAGCCGCCTGCACCGGATCACAGCCCGCCGCGCCTTCGTCGCCCGAAGAGACGAACACCGAGACGCCCTCGACGACCGCCTGCTGGAATGCGGCCGAGTACGCCGCGTTCGCGACGGTGCCGTTGTAGGCCTCGCACTCGCCGTAGCTCATGCTGATCACCGGCGGCGGCGGCACGTTCGCATTGAGCAGGTTCTGGATCGCGATGAGGCCGCCGAACGTAAAGGTCTGCGAAGTCGACGTATCGGCGCAGGAGACGAGTTCTATCGTCGCGCTCGGCGCGGCCGCGCTCGCCCACTCGGCATCGAGGATCGCCTCGAACGCCGCGCTGCTGATGCCCGGGTCGGCGCAGTTGTTGCTGGTCGTCGGGCGGCGGTTGCGTCGCGGACGTGCCGTGGCTTGTCGGCACCGACGCCGTATTCGTGATGTTCGTCGGACCGGGATGCAGCTGCACGAGGTTGCCAGAGGTATAGCTCGACAAGCCGAATGCGTTGCGGAACGCGACCCAGTCCTGCGCGCTGTAGACATCGGTATCCTCGACCAGCGCGATCGTTTGCCCCTGGCCCGAAATGCCCTTGGCAAAGACCGGGTTGAAGTTGTAGATCGTTGCGAGATCGGCCGGCGCAACGAACTGCTGATTGCCCACGGTGTACTTCGGCTTGCGCTTGGACATGCTGCGCGGACGGAAGTCGTGCAGCGAGACGATGCCCCTGACCGCTGGCGCGAGCGCTGCGGGAATCTGCGGATCGCCGATGTTCGCGATGTGCATCGCGCCCTTGCTCGCGACGCGATGGATTTCCGTGTGGAACGCCCGGCGCACGGCGCCGGCAGTCCCCGAAAAATCGATCACGAGCGCGTTCGGATAGACGACGCCGACCGTGAAGTCATGCGACGTCAGCCAAGCCGTTATACGCGCAATATCCTGCGGCGCGACGCCGTACTGCCTGCCGAACTCCGCGGCGTCGAGCCAGCGGTGATAGTCGGGCGACCTGGGGTCGTGCAGCGCATCGATCTGCCGTGCGAGCGCCTGTTCCTGCTCGGGCGAGCGTTGCAGCAGCAACTGCAGGTGCTTCATCGGCAGGCTGTCGGCGACGACGCCGCGATCGTTACGGGCGTTCGCCTCGGGTCGCGTGTTGCCCTTGAGCTCGACGCGCTGGGCGTCGTTCACCGTCGCGTTGATGCGCGCTACCGGTGCGACGCTCGTCGCTGCGACCGCTCCCTGCGCAACGAACAAAGCCATCGCGGCGCAGAAAAATCGCTTACCCATGTGAACCTGGCCCATATGAACCTTTTCGGTCGAGTGAAAGGCGTTGTGCCAAGCGTTCATGGCGTGCACCCCGTCGGCGCGCCGACGACGCGACCGAGATTGATCGTGCCGATCTGTCCGGCGTTCGTGCCACCCGTGAACGTGTAGGCGAGCGTCATCGACGTGCAGCTCGCGATCGTCAGAGTCGCCGTGCCTACCGGCGGACCCGCGCTGACCTTGCCCGAGTTGAACACGCCGCCGGTCGTCTCGTAGATGGCGAGCGCGCTCTTGCTCGTCGTGCCCGGCGGGAAGGCGTTGTCCTGGATCGTGTACCAGCGCTGGCTCGCGCCGCCGCCGATACTCGCTCCGTTCGGCGCATACGTGTACCAGGCCGCGAACATCAGGTTGATCGCCGGATTGACGTCGAAGAAAAAGCCCTGGCCGCTCGTGTTCGGGTCGTACCATGCGCCCGAGAGCAGGAAGTTCTGCGTCGCACTGCCGTTGTCGCCCGCTGGCGAACAGGTGATGTTCGGATCGATGCGGCTGATCGGGATCGAGCCCGTGCGGCCGTCGTTGAAATTGAAGTTCAGCGTGCCGGTCGCGCAGTCGGCGAAGCTGAGCGTCGCGGTGCCGACCGCCGTGGCCGTGATCTTCGGCAGCGCGTTGAAGTTGCCGCCGGTCGCGGCGTAGATCGTCAGCGCCGAAGACGCATCGCCGGTGTTGGCCGGGCCCTGCAGCGTGTACCAGCGCTGGCCGCCGGCGGCGGTGACGTCGAACGTGTACCAGCCGATCGCGAGGTAACCCTTGCCGGCGCCGGTGAGATCCTTGTACGCCTCGATCAGGAAGCCCTGGCCGCCGGTTGTCGCGTTGTACCACGCGCCCGTGAGGCCGTGCTGGTTGAGGTTGAACGACACAAGTGTGAGCCCGCACGCGCTGTACCAGGGCGTGTCGGCAGTCGCACGGTCCCAGTCGACGCTCGCGGTCGCCGTGAACGAATTCGGGCACAGCTCTGTCGCGCCAGCGACGAGCGCGCTCGGACTCGGCACGGAGGGCAGTAAGCCGGTCAGCTGATTGCTGTCGACATCGAGCGCGTTGAGCGCGGCGAGACCGCTCAACGACGGCAGCGAACCTGAAAGTTTGTTCGCGCCGACATCGAGATTCTTGAGGCTTGACAGGCCAGTCAATGCCGGGATGGCGCCCGTAAGCTGGTTGCCGTGCAGGTTGAGGAATTGCAGTGCGGCGAGACCACCCAGCGAAGGTATCGATCCGCTCAGCTGATTGCCGTGCGCGTAGAACGCCTGCAGCGCGGCGAGTCCGCCGAGAGACGGCAGCGAGCCGCTCAGCGCATTGGCGTGAACGTCGAACACCTGGAGGCTCGTGAGGCTCGACAGGCCCGGCAAGCTGCCGCTCAGCTGATTGATCGACGCGTTGAAACCTTGCAGCTTGCCGAGCCCGTCGAGAGCAGGCAGCGTCCCGGTCAGCCGGTTGTCCGAGACATCGAAGCCGACGAGGTTCGTGAGCGTACCCAGCGACGGGAATCGAGCCGGTCAGCGTGTTCTCCTCGAGGCTCACGTTCTGCAACGCCGTGAGTGCGGCGAGCGAGGGGATCGATCCGGTCAGCGAGTTCGTCGCGACGTTGAGCGTCTGCAGCGACGTGAGCGCGCTCAGCGATGCAGGCAGGCTGCCGCTGAGGTTGTTCTGGGGCAGGTAGATGCTCACGACGTGACCGTTCGCGCTGTCGCAGGTGATGCCGAACCAGGGAGGCGCACCGTTCGGGTCGCCGCATTCGCTGCCGGGCGGACCGTTCCAGTTGAGGTTGTAGATCCAGCTGCTGCTGCCGCCCGTGCTCGTGTACAGGTCGAGCAGCGCGGAGCGTTCCGCGGCCGGAATCGTGGCCCCGGCGGGCACTGCTGCGAATCCCGCAGCGAGAGCGACGATGCAAAGTGAAAAAAGTCTGGTGCGACGCGCCACGTTCTATCCTTGCCGGCCAAAAGGCGGAGGTGAGAGGATACCCGAACCCGACGTTACCGCGATTCGGTTAATTCACTCTGAACGAAGCCATGAGATTCGGGGCCTCGAATCCGTTCTGGGCGCCGCAAGAACATGCATCCGTGACGCCTTTCGCGTATCCTGCGCGCCCCGTTTACAACGGCTCGCAGGCACGGCTCGCGCGTGCGCGACCCCGCAAGTCTTGAAGGAGCACACAGCATGGGCCTCGACCGCGTTTCCAGTGGCAGGGACGTCCCCAACGAAATCAACGTCGTCATCGAAATCCCGAAAGATGCCGAGCCGGTGAAATACGAGGTCGACAAGGCGAGCGGCGCGATCTTCGTCGACCGCGTGCTGTCGACGCCGATGCGCTACCCGTGCAACTACGGCTACGTGCCGAACACGTTGTGCGGCGACGGCGACCCGGTCGACGTGCTCGTCGTGATGCCGCTGCCGCTGATACCGGGTTCGGTGATCCGCTGCCGCCCGGTCGGCATGCTCGCGATGACCGACGAAGCCGGCGCCGACACGAAGATCGTCGCCGTGCCGATCGACAAGGTGTTCGCCGGCTATGCACACATCAAGGACGTCAACGACGTGCCCCAGCATTGGCGCGACCGCATCGGCCACTTCTTCGAGCACTACAAGGATCTCGAAAAGGGAAAGTGGGTGAAACTGGAGGGCTGGCAGGACGCCGCCGCTGCGCGCAACGAGATCAACGAGTGCGTCGCGCGTTATCGACGAATGTCCGGACAAGCCTGCGTTCTGAGAGGGGTGTGGATTCCGCCGCAGGCTGGTTTCTCACTCATCGCGTGCACGAGGGTTAGTCTTCTCAACTTTCGTTCCCGCGTGCTCTTGGCACCTCTCGTCATTCCCGCGCGCTCTTGGCGGGAATCCAGTGCCTTTACTCTTCTGTTCGGTCAGAGCTAAGGCTTTCACTCGTCCGGCGTCAGCGGACCGTGTTCCGCCGACAGCGCATCCCTGCGCAGACGACGGAATCGGCGCGATTCGTCGGAATGGCGAGCGACAAACAGCGAAACCCGTCAGTCCTCCGTCGTCTCCTCCTCGTCCGGCTTCGTGGCTGGCGCCGGCTGCGGTCCCGCGCAGAGATCTGCGGCGCGCCAGATCAGGATTTGCTTGAGGCGGTACGGAATCTCCTGCGCGGGCTTCGTCGCGATCCCGTATTTCGTGTAGAACGTGACGATTTCGCCATCGGGATGGGCGGCGCACCAGGCGTACACGGTTCCATGTCGACCCTTTCGAGCGGCTTTTCGAGACGGCCGGGAAATCCGAACAGGCCGTGATGCCAGCCGAGGTGCGCGATCGGCTTGCCCGCGTCCTGCATGGCGCGGATGTGCGTCGCGGTCGCGGTGACGTCGAGCGTCGGGCCCGCCGCCTGGGCTATCGCGAGCAGGCCGATGGATATGGCTGCGACCGCGACGAGCGTCAGCGCGCGCAGCTGCACGGGCGCGCGCGGATGCGCGAGCACGAACGCCCCAGCAACAGCAGCAGTGCGCCCCAGAGCGGTCAGAGGCCGCCCATGACGTGCTGTTCGGTCGATGTGAAACTGCCGTTTTGAGGCGAGCCGGTCGAGCAGCGGCAGCGTTGCAGCGTGCTCGGCGAGATACGGCATCGCGACGAGCGACGATGCCGGCGAGAAGCAGCAGCACACCGAAGAGGCGACCGCGCACGCGCGCATCGGCGTCGCGCGAGAACGTCGGCGAGATACAACGCGAGTCCCGGCAGCAGCGGCAGTAGATAGTGTAGTTGTTTACCGCTGACGAAGCGAGAAGGCGACCAGCGCCGGCAGGAACATGGCGATACCGAAGCGCGCGGCGCGTGTCGCGGTGAGACTCGCGCGCCAGACGTGCCATGGCGCGCGAACAGACACCATCCACGGCAGGATCAGCAGCGGCAGCACCATGAAGTACCACCAGAACGGACGTGCGTGCGCAAAACTCTGGCTGATGCGCTCGGCGGTCTGATGCAGCAGCACGGTCTCGATGAACGACGACGCCACCCGCGAGCAACGCCCAGCTCAGCGCGAGCGCGACGCCGACGACGATGCCGAGCAGCAACGTCGCCGTACCAGCGCAGTGCCGCGCGCGGGCCGTGTCGCTCCACCACGGCGCGAGCAGCGCCGGGATGCAGGCGTCGAGCAGCACGACGGGCCCCTTCACGAGCAAGCCGGCCCCGGCACCGACCGCGATCAGCGCGATGCCACGCAGCGGGCGATGCGCATCGATGTCGAGCACGCCGTGCAGCACGACGAGCACACAGGTCGTCAGCACGACATCGAACATGATGAGCGGCGAGTACAGCACGAACAAAGTCATGCCTGCGAGCAGCAGTGCCGCACGCCGCGCGAAGCGGCATCGGCATCGAGACGCAACGCGAGACGCTCGAACAGCACGAGCGACGCGAGCGACGCGACGAGCACGCCGACGCGAACGACCCACACATGCAGTCCCGCGACGAGCCAGGCGAGGTTGATCAGCCAGAACAGCAGCGGGCCCTTGTGCGTGTAGATGTCGCCGTTCAGATGCGGCAGCAGAGATAGTTGCCGCTCGCATGCATTTCCCATGCGACTGTGAGATAGCGCGTCTCGTCGATCGGCACTGCAGGCAGGAACAGCGCGACCGGCAGCAGAAGCAGAAACCAGTGAAGGCGCCAGTCGGAAAGGAGGTTCTTCATGCGGTCGTTTGTGGTTTGAAGCAGAGCCGATCAACCCCGATTCAACAGCGACCTCAGATCGATCGTCGCCGCGTTCGCGCGTGAAACGTAGTTCGCCATCACGAGCGAGTGGTTGGCGAAGAAGCCGAACGGGCTGCCGTTGAGGATCATCGGGCTCATCACGGGCTTCTGCGATTCCTCGAGTTCGCGGATCACCTGCTTGAGGCTCACCATCGCGTTCTTGCGCTCGAGGATCGGTGCAAAATCGACTTCGACGGCCTTGAGCTGCTCGAGCAGCGCCCAGGTGTAGCCGCGCGATTCGTAGAAGATGTCGTCGATCTTGTTCCACGGCGTCTGCACCATCTGCGGCGCCTGCGCCGCCACTGCCGGCGAGTTCGGATCGACCGCGGCGTCGCCTTGCAGCTGCAGCTGGCCGACGCTTGCGGACAGCCTTTGCGAGAGGCTGCCGAGCCGCGTCGAGACCGTGTCGAGATAGTCGGCGAGGCTGTCGGCGCGCGCGTAGAACTGCGCGCCGTTCGGGTCGCCCTTGCCGAGACGCACGAGGTAGCCCTCGGTGTGCTCGATCGCCTTGCGGTACTGCCCCTCGGAGCTCGGCAGCAGCCAGCGGTCGTTCGGGCTCGAGAACAGCGGATCGGCTTCCTTGAGGTCGACGTCTTCCTCGGACTGCGACTGCGAGCGTGCGAATTTGTTGCGCATCTCGCGCGCGAGATCGCGCGTCGCGGTCAGCACGCCGAATTCCCAGTTCGGCACATTGTCCATGAACAGGCCCGGCGGGAACTTGTCGTTGGAGATGTAGCCACCGCGCTTGTCGAGCAGCATCTCGGCACTGCCGATCAGGCTGCCGGTGACGACCGCGCCCGTCACGACCTGCTGCTGGTGTCTCGCGGCGCGATCCTGCGCGAACTTGATCACGTCGAACTGCGCCGGCTCGTAGCTCCACCACCACATCAGCGCCAGTACGCCGACGAGGTAGACGGTGATGAGCGCGACGATGCCACGCAGCAGCCAGCGCGTGCCGGGACGGGGAATCGTACTGATGACTGGCATGATCTGCTCCAAGGCGCGGCTTTGCCGGGGTGCATTGTGCCGCATGTTCCGCACACTGGCACGTGCGGATCGTCGGGGGTCAGCGCGCCGCGAACCGTTCAGCAAGCGCAATTGTCTCCTGCAGTTGCGGCAGCATCGCCTCGATCTCGCGTTGATGCTTGCGCCACTTGTCGGCATCCGGTTTCGTCAGTGTGTAGCGCGACAGCGGCAGATTGGCGGCCGGCGGCCTGTCCCAGACGAAATCGACCGCGTTGCACAGACGCGAGATCTCTGCCGAGGGATCCGCGCGCAGCGCCGCGTAGTGCGCGACGTGCACGTGCGCGTTCGGCAGCGCCGCGAGATCGTCGAGCAGGATACGCAGCGTCGTCTGCCACTGTGCGGCGACGATCTCATGCAGCGGCCTGCCCCCGAGTTCGCGCCAGCCGGGTACGAGCAGCAGCGACCACGGCGGCCCCGACCAGCCGGGCAATTGCCGATACGTATTGAAACCGCCCGAGGACCACGCCTCGATCATGCTCGCGAGCACTTCGCGCACGTCGCGGTGCAGATAGATGAATTGCGCCTCCGGGAATACCTTGGCGAGGAATGGAACGCGCAGGCTGTTCTTCGGCGTCTTCTCGAGCATGCGCAGCGGCGAGCCGTAAGGCTGTCCACCGTCGCGATCGACCAGCGCCGCGCGAAAGCGGCTGCGTATCTGCGCGGAAACCGGCGGCGCGGCGGCCGCGTCGAGCCGGTTCGAGACGAAACCCTGCAGCGACGGATTGAGCGCGTCGATGCCTTCGATGAGCCCGTGGCTCTCGTCACCGATCGTGAACACGTTGGCCGCCTGCATCAGCGTCTCGAACAGGAACGTCGAGCCGGAGCGCGGCGGCGAGACAATGAACACCGGCCGGTCGAATTCGGGATCACGGTGCGCGAGCGCAGGCGCGCCCTTGGCACGCGGCGGGCGCTGCGGCGCGAAGATGCCGCCCGACAGCGCTGCCTTCGTCACCATCGCCTGCATCGCGCCGGCAAGGCTGACCTCGTTGCGCAACTGGATTTCCTTGCCGAAGCGGCGCACGTCGGCAAGATACTCTTCGAGCACGGGCTCGTAGAACCCGCGTGAACCCTCCGTGTCGCCATGCTCCGCCCACAATGCCTGCCAGCGCCGCAGAAAGCGCATCGAGGCCTGCTGCATCGCCGGCATGTTGCGGATGCGGCAGCGATTCGGTGAAGAGGAAACCGATGTGCGAGCGCAGTTCCCACGGGCTCATCACGCGCGGCAGGTTGAACGACTCGAATGCGAGCTTCGGTTCGCCTTCCGCGCCGGGCGACGAACAAGCTGGCCCTCCACGCGGGCGGCCGCAGATGATGCGGGCGGCCGTGCGTGATGAGTTCGGACAGTCCGTCGCCGCCGATCGTGTCGAGCACGAGGTGGATGCGCGCGTGTTCTGCGTCGTTGTGCACGCGATGCACGCGCCACGTGTCGAAGATCCAGCACTCGCCAGCCGCCATGTTGATGTTCGCGTCGCCGCAATAGAAGCGCACGCCCGGCGTGGTCACGACCGGAACGTGGACGCGCATGCGCTCGGCCCAGTAGTAACCCTGGTCGATGTGCGGCGTCACTTCGGCGTTGCCCGACAGGCGCATGAGGCGCGTGCGCCCGAGTACCGCACCGAGGCGCCCGAGTACCTGGCGCATGTACGGCAGGCGCGCGAGCAGCGCGGTCGGGCGCATCGGTCCTTCGACGCCGTCGGACTCGACGTCGCCGTTGACCGAAATCAGCGGCAGCGCCGAATTGCCCGGAAAGCCCTGCGGATGGGGAATCCATTCGGATTCGTCGATCGCCGCAACTTCGACCGCGAGCGCGTTCGCATCGAACGCGACGGGCAGCTGGATGAAAGGATGCTGCAGTTTCATGCGGTTCTCTGCGAATCGCCAAGGGTGAATCGCAAATCGCGCGCATGTTCTCCCATTCGCAACTTCCTGATTCGCGATCCGCGCGCTACCCGGCACGATAGATCTCCGCACCGCCCTCGCGGAATTGCGCCGCCTTCTCGGCCATGCCCTTCTCGAGCGCTGCGGTCTCGTCGACGCCGTGCTCCTTCGCGTAGTCGCGCACGTCCTGCGTGATCTTCATCGAGCAGAAATGCGGGCCGCACATCGAGCAGAAATGCGCGTGCTTGGCGCGTCCTTCGGCAAGGTCTCGTCGTGGAATTCCTGCGCCTTCTCCGGATCGAGACCGAGATTGAACTGATCCTGCCAGCGGAACTCGAAGCGCGCCTTGGACAGCGCGTTGTCGCGCATCTGCGCGCCCGGATGGCCCTTCGCGAGATCGGCCGCGTGCGCGGCGATCTTGTAGGCGATGATGCCGTCGCGCACGTCCTGCTTGTTCGGCAGGCCGAGATGCTCCTTCGGCGTGACGTAGCAGAGCATCGCCGTGCCGAACCAGCCGATCATCGCAGCACCAATGGCGCTCGTGATGTGGTCGTAGCCGGGCGCGATGTCGGTCGTGAGCGGCCCGAGCGTATAGAAAGGCGCCTCGTGGCAGTTCTCGCAGCTGGCGCTCCATGTTTTCCTTGATCAGGTGCATCGGCACGTGGCCGGGCCCTTCGATCATCGTCTGCACGTCGTGCTTCCACGCGACCTGCGTGAGCTCGCCGAGCGTGTCGAGTTCCGCGAACTGCGCCGCATCGTTCGCGTCCGCGATCGAGCCCGGACGCAGGCCGTCGCCGAGCGAGAACGATACGTCGTACGCCTTCATGATTTCGCAGATGTCCTCGAAGTGCTCGTAGAGGAACGACTCCCGGTGATGCGCGAGGCACCACTTCGCCATGATCGAGCCGCCGCGCGAGACGATGCCGGTGACGCGCCGCGCCGTCAGCGGAATGAACGGCAGGCGCACGCCTGCGTGGATCGTGAAATAGTCGACGCCCTGCTCGGCCTGCTCGATCAGCGTGTCGCGGAAGATCTCCCAGGTCAGTTCCTCGGCCTTGCCGTCGACCTTCTCGAGCGCCTGGTAGATCGGAACAGTACCGATCGGTACGGGCGAATTGCGGATGATCCACTCGCGCGTCTCGTGGATGTGCTTGCCGGTCGACAGATCCATGACGGTGTCGCCGCCCCAGCGGATCGACCACGACCATCTTCTCCACTTCCTCGGCGATCGAGCTCGTCACGGCGGAATTGCCGATGTTCGCGTTGACCTTCGTGAGGAAGTTGCGGCCGATGATCATCGGCTCCGACTCGGGATGGTTGATGTTGCACGGGATGATCGCGCGGCCGCGCGCGACCTCGCTGCGCACGAATTCGGGTGTGATCAGCCTGGGCAACGGCGCGCCGAAATTCTCGCCCGGATGTTGCGCCCGCAGATGCGCATCGTGGACGCTTTCGATGCGTTGATTCTCGCGGATCGCGATGAATTCCATCTCCGGCGTGACGATGCCGCGGCGCGCATAATGCATCTGCGAAACGTTCGCGCCGGATTTCGCGCGCAGCGGATTGCGCACGCGCGGGAAGCGCACACCGTCGAGTTTGCCGTCGTGCGCACGCCTGCGGCCGAACTCGGACGACAGCTGCGACAGCGACACCGTATCGCCACGCTCGCCGATCCAGCGCGCGCGCAGTGGCTCGAGGCCCGCGGCGAGGTCGATGCGGACGTCCGGATCGGTGTACGGCCCCGAGGTGTCATAGAGCGCGAACGGCGCGTTCTTCTCGGCGCCGAATACGAGCGGGGTATCTGTCAGCGCGACTTCGCGCATCGGTACGCGCAGGGTCGCCGCGCCCGACGCGGGCTCGGCACGGCTGTCGTCGCCGCTCGCGGCATAAATTTTCCGGGAGCCGGGAATCGGTCGCGTGACGGATTCGGACAGCGCCGTCGTTTCGCGAATGAGGTCGGAGGCCAATGCGTTCATGAATATCTCTCGCTTCGTCGCGGCCGCGATGCCGGCCGTATTGGGAAGGCCGCACGCGTGCGGGCGGCCCCGGGCGCTGCAAGGCCCGATCGAAGCGGCGGCGCGCGACTCGAGAGCGCGTATCCGACGAAGCTCCCTACGCCGGCATGATCCGGATCAGGTACGAAGGGTCTTTCTCAGTCCGCGGCTGCATCGCCGCAAACACCCCCGCTTCTCACTACCATTGAAACATGAAGCCGGCGCGATGGCGAGCGGGCGGACCGATTCGGACAGCGTTCCGCCAGCCATTGCGCCACGCCGGATGGCGCGTCTGCCTTGCGGCTGGCTGGTGTCCGCCTGGCGCTGACGCCTGCGCGCCATACCGATTCGAAACGGCGCATGAACATCGCATGGCTTTTCGCGTCACGGGCCGCTGGCGCTGCATTACCGGAGTAAACTATTTTTGCTCAAGCGCATATCTACAGATTGTATCGACGAGGTTGGATATGAAAACGCCATCGTTCGTGCGTGCCTGCACCGCGCTGCTTCTAACCGGCGTGGTCGTCTGTGCTGCTGCTGCGCCGAGCGCGAAACCCCTGCCCGACCGCGTCCAGGTGAGCTGGGCGCCGACCGAAAAACTCAGCGAGGTCAAGGACAACCAGATCGGGCGCGGCTGGCTCAGGCCCGAGGAATGGCAGCGCTCGCTGTCCGAGTATCTGCGCAAACGTGCCGACATCGTGTTGCCGGAAGGTCAGCGCCTCGAGGTGACGATCGACGACATCAAGCTCGCGGGCGCCTACGAGCCGTGGCGAGGTACGGATTTGCAGGACGTGCGCGATCATGAAAGACGTGTACCCGCCGCGGGTCGACCTGCACTATCGCCTTCTCGCTGCCGACGGCACGTCGATCCGCGACGGCGACAACAAGCTGCGCGACATGGGCTATCTGCAGCGCACCCTGCCGTTCTCGAACGACCCGCTGCGCTATGACAAGCGCCTGATCGACGACTGGCTGCGCAAGGAGTTCGGGCCGCCGCGCGGCTGATGATCGGGCTTTGCTGCGTTCGTATCAGCCCGCGAGACGCATAAGCGTTTGCGACGTCGGAAGCTGTCCGTTCTGGCACACCCTCGCGGGTTGGGTTGTCGTCCCCGCGAACGCGGGGATCCAGCGGCTTGCCCTTACTCGTGTCGCGGGGCACTTTCGTTGTGAAAAAAGCGCGTTCACTCGACCCTCGCGCTTCGGGCGAGCGCGACGCTTTTTCTCTTCTCGTCATCCCCGCGAACGCGGGGATCCAGTGTCTTGCTTTGTCTTTTGTGCTTGGAGCAAAGGCTTTCACTCGTCCTGCGGACGAGCGAGTTACCTTTCTTGCTCGTGCAAGAAAGGTAACCGAAAGAACACGCCCTTGGCGTTGCGCTTTTCGGGCGTACCGCCCGAAAGTCCGCGTCAGCGGACCTGTGTTCCGCCGACTGCACATCCCTGTGCAGACGGCGGAATCGGCGCGATCCCTCGCGCCGCCCCTGCGGGCATCGCGGCCCGCTGCCGCCGCAACGCGAAGGGGACCCGAGAAGCGAAGAACAAAGCAGATCGAGAGCCAGATCAAAAGCCAGCGTCGTAGGTTGGGGTGAGCACCAGCGAACCCCAACAACACCACAGTCCTCGTTGGGCTTCGCTTTACTCAGTCCAACCTATCGAACGGAACGGAGCGTTCTGCCTTTCGACGGATTGGCAAACGACAGGACTCCGCGCGCGATCGCGCGAACAGCACCGGCGAAAAAGAAGGGCGGAACCCTAGCGCGGCGCGTACGCGCGCAAGAACAGATCGACCGTCGCGTTGATGTGCTCGTCGGTATCGCGCTGCGTGAACGGCTCGCCACAGCCGAACTCCGCGCGCGCGTGATACTCGCCCTTGAGCAGGCAGAAGAACTGCGATGCGGCGCGATGCAGGTCGGGAATATCGAGCTTGCCGCCGGCGACTTCGTCGCGCAGGAACGCTTCAAACGCGAGATGCGTCTTCATCGGCCCCGCTTCCCAGAACAACTGGGCGAGTTTCGGCGACTGCTGCGCGTTGGCGACGATCGTGCGATGGATCGCGACCGCATCCTCGCTCGTAATCAAACCGAAGAACGCGCGCGCTATCGTCAACAGCTGCTTGCGGATCGGCCCCTTGAGGTCGGCAAGAAAAATCTCGGGCGGCATCTGCTCTTCGCACTTGCGGCGGACCGCTTCGGCGAACAGCGTCTCCTTGTCGCGATAGTGGCTGTAGACGGTGAGCTTCGATACACCTGCCTTGTTCGCGATCGCATCCATGCTCGTGCCGTCGAAGCCCTGTTTGACGAACAAATGCTTCGCGGCCTCGAGAATCGCAGCGCGCTTCTCAAGGTCTTTCGGGCGACCGGGGCCGGTGGTCTTGGGTATGGCTAAAGTCATGTATCGAATTACTGGACAGGTGAGTTTACTATTGTTACTATACCACAGCGTTCACTAATTAGCTTGCTGCGGCGCGAGGATCGTTACATGCGTATTCACTCCCGTACTTTAGAACAAATGGCCCGTGCTTTCGCGTTTGCGGCGGCCGTTGCCCTGATACCGCTCGTGCTGGCGGGCTGCAGCAGCAAGGCCGCTGTGCCGGAGCCGCCGCGCAATGCGCTCGTGGCACATCCGCAGGCGGCCTCGCACGCCGATGCCGAGGTCTATTCGGGTGACGTCCACGCGCGTTTCGAGAGCCAGCTCGGTTTCCGCGTCAACGGCAAGATCAAGTCTCGCCTCGTCGACGTCGGTGATCACGTCGAGGAAGGCCAGGTCCTGGCCGAGCTCGACCCGCTCGATCTGAAATTGCAGGTCGCCAGCGCGAACGCGACGCTGAGTTCGGCGCGCGCGAACCGCGATCTCGCCCAGTCCGAATACGACCGCTACCGCGCGATGCTCGACAAGCACTTCATCAGCCAGACGCAGTTCGATACGGTCAGCAACACGCTCAAGGCCGCGCAGGCGCAGGTACAGCAGGCGCAGGCGGCGCTCGCCGTCGCGCAGAACCAGGCCGAGTACACGACGCTGCGCGCCGGCCATGCGGGCCTCATCACCGCGATCAACGCCGAAGCGGGCCAGGTCGTCAGCGCCGGCCTGTCGGTCGCGACGCTCGCGCGGGACGGCGCATCCGAAGTCGAGATCGCCGTCCCCGAAAACCGCATCGCCTCGTTCCAGGCCGGTACGCCGGTCGCGATCGAATCCTGGGCGGAGGCCGGCAAACAGCTGCCCGGCCACGTGCGCGAGATCAGCCCCGAGGCCGATCACGTCACACGCACCTACCGCGTCCGCGTCAGCTTCGAGGACTCCAACCTGGCGCCGCGCCTCGGCCAGACCGCGCGCGTGTACTTCGCCGACGAATTCCGCCGCGCAATGGCTCGTGCCGCTCTCGGCGTTGTACGAGCAGGCCGGCAAGCCAGCGGTCTGGGTCGTCGATGCGAAGACGCATCAGGTGCGCCTCGCGCCGGTCACCGTCAATGCCTATCGCGAACAGGGCGTGACCCTGTCGGGCGGCATCGGCGCGCAGGACTGGATCGTCACGGCCGGCGTGCACAAGCTGCGCGAAGGCGAGGCGATCGCGCCGATCGATTCGCTCAACCGCGCCATCGCGCTGTAGTTCGCCGTCCTGCCTCGCTGAGGAGCCCGGCATGCTCGCCGCACTGTTCGCGTTCGCCCATCATCTCGCCGCGTTCTCGATTTTCGCCGCGCTCGTCGTCGAACTCGTGCTGATCCGCGGCGAGCTGACGATCGCCTCGGCCCGCAAGCTGCTGCGCGCGGACATGATCTACGGGATTGCGGCAGGCGCGATCTTCGCGATTGGCTTCGTGCGCGTCAAATGGCTCGAGAAGACGCCCGCCTACTACATGCACAGCGGCCCGTTCATCGCCAAGATTGCGCTGTTCGCACTGATCGGACTCATCTCGATCTACCCGACGATGCAGATGCTGTCGTGGCGAAAGGCACTCGCGGCAAACCAGCTTCCCGGCGTGGACGCGGCTCTTAAGCGGCGTCTCGCAATGTTCATCCATATCGAACTGACCCTCCTCGCGGCGCTGATTCTGTGTGCGGCGCTGATGGCGAAAGGCGTCGGACAGCTCACCTGAGGCACGAAAGCCATGACGCGTTTCAACTTATCGGAATGGGCGCTGAAGAATCAGTCGCTACTGCGCTATTTCATCGTGCTGCTCGCGCTCGCCGGCATCTGGTCGTACATCGGCCTCGGCCAGTCGGAAGATCCGCCGTTCACCTTCAAGGTCATGGTCGTGCAGACGCAATGGCCGGGCGCGACTGCGGCCGAGATCACCGAGCAGGTCACCGAGAAGATCGAAAAGAAGCTGCAGGAGCTGCCGCAGGTCGACTATCTGCGCAGCTATTCGCGGCCCGGCGAGTCGCAGGTGTTCGTCGTGATCAAGGACTCCCTGCCCGCGACCGCAGTGCCCGACTTCTTCTACCAGGTGCGCAAGAAGATCGGCGATATCCGCTACACGCTGCCGCAGGGCATAATCGGCCCGTTCTTCAACGATGAGTTCGGCGATACGTTCGGCAACATCTATGCGCTGACCGGCGACGGCTACAACAACGCGCAGCTGCGCGACTATGCCGAGCGCCTCAAGCTCGAAATGCTGCGCGTGCCCGACGTCGCCAAGGTCGACCTGCTCGGCCTGCAGGACGAGAAGGTCACGATCGAACTGTCCAACGCGAAGCTCGCCACGCTTGGCGTCTCATTCGAGCAGTTGCAGCAGACGCTCGCCGCGCAGAACGCGATCACGCCGTCGGGCAGCTTCGAGACCGGCAGCGACCGCATCTACCTGCGTCCCACCGGCGCGTTCGATTCGGTCGACCAGGTCCGCAACATTTCGATCCGCGCGAACGGGCATCTGTTCCGCCTCGGCGACATCGCCAACGTGACGCGCGGCTACGCCGACCCGCCGAATCCGCGCATGCGCTTCATGGGCAAGAACTCCCTCGGCATCGCCGTGTCGATGCGCGCCGGCGGCGACATCATCCACCTCGGCAAGAATCTCGACGAAACGATCGCGCGTCTGCAGAAGAACCTGCCGGTCGGCCTTGATCTCGAGCGCGTCACCGACCAGCCGCGCGCGGTCGCACGCTCGGTTGGCGAGTTCGTCGACACGCTTGCGATCGCGGTCGCGATCGTTCTCGCAGTGAGCTTCTTCTCGCTCGGCTGGCGCCCGGGCCTCGTGGTCGCGCTGTCGATTCCGCTCGTGCTCGCGATGACTTTCGCGGCGATGAAGTACTTCGGCATCGACCTGCACAAGATCTCGCTCGGCGCGCTAGTGCTCGCGCTCGGCCTGCTCGTCGACGACGCGATCATCGCGGTCGAGATGATGGCGGTGAAGATCGAACAGGGTTACGACCGCGTGCGCGCGGCCGCGTTCGCCTATTCGTCGACGGCGTTCCCGATGCTGACCGGCACGCTGGTGACCGCCGCCGGATTCCTGCCGATCGCAACCGCGAAGTCCGGTACCGGCGAATACACGCGCTCGATCTTCGAGGTCGTGACGATCGCGCTGCTGATCTCGTGGGTCGCTGCCGTCATGCTGATTCCGTACCTCGGCTACAAGCTGCTGCCCGAGCGCGACGCGCCGGCGCCGAAACCCGGATCGATCGGCGGTCGCGTGCTCGCGCTGCGCGCCACAATCGTCGCGCGCCTACCCGGACGGCTGCAGGCATGGTTCGCGCCCGACGCCAGGTCGCACGAAGAACACGATCCTTACGCGACCCCGTTCTATACGCGATTCCGCGCGGTCGTCGACTGGTGCGTGGGCCATCGCAAGACCGTGATCGTCGCGACCGTCGGCACGTTCGTGCTCGCGATCGCCGGCTTCGGCTTCGTGCAGCAGCAGTTCTTCCCCGATTCGACGCGGCCCGAGCTCATGGTCGACCTGAAGCTGACCGAAGGCGCGTCGCTCAACGCGACCGAGACGCAGGTCAAGAAGCTCGAGGCGTGGCTCGCGAAGCGCCCCGAGCTCGAGAACTACGTGAGTTTCGTCGGCACCGGCGCGCCACGCTTCTACCTGCCGCTCGACCAGCAGCTGCCGCAGGCGAGCTTCGCCGAATTCGTGCTGCTCGCGAAATCGACGGCCGACCGCGAAAAGATCCGCGCCGACCTGATCGACCTGTTCGACAGGGACTTCTCCGAACTGCGTGCGCGCGTCGTGCGCCTCGAGAACGGGCCGCCGGTCGGCTACCCGGTACAGTTCCGCGTCTCCGGCGCAGACATCCCGACCGTGCGCGAGTACGCGCGCAAGGTCGCCGACGTGATGCGCAAGAATCCGATCCTGCGCAACGTCAATCTCGACTGGGAGGAACCGTCGAAGGTCGTGCGTCTCGACATCGACCAGGAACGCGCGCGCGTGCTCGGCGTGTCGTCGCAGGATCTCGCCAATTTCCTGCAGAGCTCGCTCTCTGGCGTGCCGGTCACCTATTACCGCGAGCGCGACCAGCTTATCGAAGTTTCGCTGCGCGGGCCGGCGGACGAACGCGCGCGCCTGTCACTGCTCGAAAGCCTTGCGGTACCGACGCCGTCGGGCCAGAGCGTGCCGCTCAAGCAGATCGCGACCGTGAGCTACGGTTTCGAGGAAGGCATCATCTGGCGCCGCAACCGCCTGCCGACCGTCACCGTGCGCGGCGACATCTACGGCACGACGACGGCGCCGACCGTCACCGCTCAGATCCAGCCGCAACTCGAGGCGATCCGCGCCGCGATGCCGCCGGGCTATCTGCTGCAGGTCGGCGGCGCGGTCGAGGAAAGCGCGAAGGGCCAGAACTCGGTCAACGCCGGCATGCCGCTGTTCCTCGTCGTCGTGCTGACCGTGCTGATGATCCAGCTGCGCAGCTTCAGCCGCGTCGCGCTCGTGTTCCTCACGGCGCCACTCGGGCTGATCGGCGTCACGTTGTTCCTGCTCGTGTTCCACGTGCCGTTCGGATTCGTCGCGATGCTCGGCACGATCGCGCTGATGGGCATGATCATGCGCAACTCCGTCATTCTCGTCGACCAGATCGAGCAGGACATCGCGCAGGGTCATCCGAAATGGACTGCCATCGTTGATGCGACAGTCCGGCGTTTCCGCCCGATCGTGCTGACCGCGCTCGCGGCGATCCTCGCGATGATCCCGCTGTCGAGCAGCGCATTCTATGGACCGATGGCCGTCGCGATCATGGGCGGCCTGCTCGTCGCGACCGCGCTGACGCTGCTGTTCCTGCCGGCGCTCTATGCGGCGTGGTTCGGCGTGCGACGCGAAAATGCGCCCGCGCATCTTGATAGCGAGCCTGCGATGCATACGTCTACGAGGGCGCTGCCCGCGTCTTGAAAACAGGCAGCGCTCGCCCGCTTGACTATGGCGTTACCACTCGGTAACATGTTACCAGTCAGTAACATCGCAGGCGCTCGATGCCTTTTGCAACACAATGGTTTGAATGACTTTTGGCACTTCGACAGATTGTCTTGACCAACGATCTTATGATTGCCCGAAGCGCAGCAAGCGCCTATTCTGCTGATCCTTTTTTGGCCTGTCGGGAACCCGTCCCATGTCGCTGAATATCGAACTCGCCCGTCGCAACATGATCGAACAGCAGGTGCGTCCCTGGGACGTGCTCGATTCGCGGGTGCTCGAAGCGCTCGGCGCGATCCGACGCGAGGATTTCGTGCCCGCTGGCGGCCGCAATCTGGCGTTCGCCGACATCGAGTTGCCACTCGGTCATGGCGAGACGATGATGAAGCCCGTGGTCGAAGGACGCATCCTGCAGGCGGCCGCAGCGGAAAAAACCGACCGCGTGCTCGAAGTGGGCACCGGTTCGGGCTTCCTCACCGCCTGCCTGGCACGGCTCTCCGGTGAAGTCGTCAGCATCGACCAGCACGCCGACTTCGTCGAAGCGGCGCGCGTGCGCCTCGCGGGCGCTGGCGTGCGCAATGCGAGTGTCGAGACCGCGGAAGCCGTTCACGGCTATGCACCCACGCACAAGTTCGACGTGATGGTTGTCACTGGCGCTGTCGCTACGCTTCCGACACGCTGGCGCGAGTGGGTGAAGCCGGGTGGGCGCCTGATTGCCGTGATCGGCGAATCGCCGGTACAGCGCGCAACGCTGTTCACGCGCGATGCCGCGGGCGCCTGGACCGATCAGGCCATGTTCGAAACCGATTTATCCTATCTGCGCAACGCCGCGCCGGTCGTGCGCTTCGCGCTCTAACCAAATCCTGCATTCCGCAGCAAAGAACTAAGTCAAAGGAATACTTCACCATGCGCACCTCTGTCCCAGTCAAGCATGCTCCAGTCCAGCGTGCAACGTTTGGTCGCTTCAAGTTGAGTCTGCTCGCGGCGGCGATCACCGCCTGCGTACCGACGCTCGCCAGCGCGGAGGATCTCGTGCAGATCTACCAGCAGGCGCGCCAGGCCGACCCGACCCTCGCGGCCGCCGACGCCAACAAGAACGTCACCGACGAAGGCGTGCCGCAGGCGCGCTCGGCACTGTTGCCGCAGATCAACGGCAGCTACGGCTACACTCCACTCCGATTCGGGCCAAAAGGGTCTCGACACGACCGTGACGGACAACGCCGGCAATTTCGGCCTGATCACCACCGACTCTTCGGGGCGCAGTCGCCCGGCCAACATCATGCTGACGCAGTCGCTGTTCAACTGGAGCAACATCTCGCACCTGCGCAGCGCGAACTCGCTCGCCGAGGGCGCCGAGTTCACGTACGACGCGGCGTCGCAGGATCTGCTCGTCCGCACCTCGATCGCCTACTTCGGCGTGCTCACGGCCGATGACCAGCTGACCTTCGCCCAGCTCAACGAGAAATCGCTGCAGAAGCAGCTCGACCAGGCGCAGCAGCGCTTCGAGGTCGGCCTTTCGGCGATCACCGACGTGCATGTGGCCAAGGCGCAGCACGATGCCGCGGTCGCCCAGGTGATCGTTACGGAGAACGCCGTGCAGACGGCGCGCGAAAGCGTCGTGCAGATCATCGGCAAGACCTTCGGCGAGCTGAAGAAACTGCGCGATCCGCTGCCGCTCGAGAAGCCGCAGCCGGCCGATGCGCAGGGCTGGGTCGACCTTGCGAACACGCAGAACCCGAGCCTCGCTTCCGCGCAGAAGTCGGTCGACGCGGCCGAGCACAACATTTCCGCGCAGCGCGCAGGCCACTATCCGACCGTGAGCGCATCTCTCGTGCGTAGCGATACCCCGTCGTGGGGCACGGTCAACGAATCCTTCGATGGGCAGCACGTGACGGCGCCGACGAACAACGGTCTCGTCACGAATACGACGGTCGGCGTCACGCTGAATATTCCGATCTTCAGCGGCGGCCTGACTTCGTCGCTCACGCGCCAGGCAGTGTTCCAGCGCGACGCGGCGCAGGATCAGTTCGAGCTGACGCGGCGCATCGTCATGTCGAACACGCGCAACGCCTATCGCGCCGTGATTGCGGGCATCAGCGAAGTCGAGGCAACGAAAGCTGCCGTCGTCTCCGCGCAGAGCGCGCTGGACGCAACCCAGGCGGGCTTCGAAGTCGGCACCAAGACCATCGTCGACGTGCTGATCAGCCAGAGCACGCTGTTGCAGGCCCAGAGTTCCTACTCGCAGGCGCGCCATCAGTTCGTACTGAGCGGACTCGAGCTCAAGCAAGCTGCGGGCGTCGTGGCGGCGAAGGACGTCGAGTCGGTCAACGCGCTGCTCGAGTGACGCGCCTCGGGTAACCCTCGTATCGCGCGCGGGCGCGCAAGGCGCGCGCGCCGCGTCGCTGCCTATTTCGATGCGCCTTCGCGAACGCGCGTCGTCTCGTCGAGCGTCTTCTCCACGATGGAAAGCGTGCGCAGCACGCTACCCTGCTCACGTTCGAACGCGCGCTTCGCGGCCTGTCCGACGCTCGTACGCAGACGCGAGTCGGCCAACAGCCGTGTAATTGCGCCACCGAGTTCGTCGCCATCGATCACCTGGATCGACGCACCCGCATCGAGCAGGCTCGCGTTGATCTCGGCAAAGTTGAACATGTATGGCCCGACGACGACGGGTACGCCGAGCGCCGCGGGCTCGAGCACGTTGTGGCCGCCGATCGGCACGAGACTGCCGCCGACGAACGCGACGTCGGAGCCGGCATAGAAATTGAGCAGCTCACCCAGTGTGTCGACGATGAAACACTGCGTGTCCGATGCGCCCTCCCTGTCCTCGCTGCGCGTCCGCGTGACGAAACCGAAACTGCGGCAGGCCAGCGCGACCGGCCTGAAGCGTTCCGGGTGACGCGGTGCGAGCAGCAGCAGCGCATCGGGAAAGCGGCGCATGATTTCGGCGTGCGCCTTGAGCACCGGCAGTTCCTCGCCATCGTGGGTGCTCGCCGCGATCCACACCGGGCGCCGCGTGCCCCAGCGTTCGCGCATCGCGGCGGCGCCTTCGAGCAGGTGTGTCGGCACGGTCATGTCGTACTTGAGATTTCCGATCACGCCGAGACGCGAAGGCGGCGCACCGAGTTCGGCCAGTCGCGTTGCGTCGACGACCGACTGCGCGGCGATGTAGTGCGCGCTCGCGAGCGCGTGCTTCGCGAGTGGGCGTACGGGTCCGTAGCCGCGCAGGCTTTTTTCCGACAGCCGCGCATTGGCGACGATCAGCGGGATGTCGCGCGCGGCGCATTCGAGAAAGAGGTTCGGCCAGATCTCGGTCTCCATGATCACCGCGATGCGCGGCCGGATGCGGTCGAGGAAACGCCGAATCGACGCGGGAATGTCGTAGGGCAGATAGAGGTTGATGACGCGATCGCCATACACGCGGCGCACGCGCTCGGAGCCGGTCGGCGTCACGGTCGTGATCACGAACGGCGCATCCTTGTAGCGCTGCATCAGGCCGTCGATCAGCGGCAGCGCCGCGTTGACCTCGCCCATCGACACCGCGTGGATCCAGATGCTGTCGCGGATACCCTTCGTGTCCGAGAATCCGAAGCGCTCGCGCCAGCGGTCGAAGTATTCACGATAGCGCAAGCCGCGAACCGCGAGCCGGTAGAGGATCGCCGGCGTCAGCAGATACATGGTCAACGTATAGATGAAGCGGCGTAGCGGCACGGTCTGGCGGTCAGCACGGGTGTCGAAGTATACCGGAGTCGCTGCAGCGGGACTGGTGCCGATGACCGGGGCGACGCGTCCGTGCATCAGAGTCGGCGCGCCGACTCCGCCTCTCTTATACTTTCGCCGATGACTCCGAACGAGCCTACTCCGAGCCGACTGCTGTCACCGCGCTACTGGCTCTCCTGGCTCGGCATCGGCGTGATCAGGCTCGTCGCGCGGCTGCCATACGCGGCGCTCTATCGCCTCGGCCGGACGCTCGGCCGGCTCACGGCGATACTGCCAGGCGAACGCCGCCACGTCGCCCGGCGCAATCTCGAAATCTGCCTGCCGCAACTCGACGCGGACGCGCGCGAGCGCCTGCTGCGCGCATCGCTCGCCGACCTCGGTCTCATGTTCGTCGAATTCGCCTTCGCATGGATGGGCCACGACGAGGCAGTCGCGCGCGTGCCGTGCACGATCAGCGGACTCGAACACCTCGAACGCTGCCGCGAACAGGGACGTGGCGTGTTGCTCGTCGGCGCGCATTTTTCGCATCTCGAGCTGTGCGCGCGCCTCGTCTCCCAGCGCATCCGCATCGCCGGCATGTATCGCGTCATGGACGACCCAGTGTTCGAACACTGCGTTCTGCAGGCACGCCTGCGCTACGCGGAGGCGATGTTTCGCAAGGACGAACTGCGCGCATCGGTGCGATATCTGCGCGCCGGCGGCACGCTCTGGTACGCTCCCGATCAGGATATGCGCGGCAAGGACAGCGTGTTCGTGCCGTTTTTCGGCCTGCCCGCGGCGACGATCACTGCGACGCATCATCTCGCGCGCCTGTCGGGCGCCGCGGTCATCCCGTTCTTTCATCGTCGCGTTGCCGACGGCAAGGGCTACGAACTGCGCCTCGAGGCGCCACTCGCGGACTTTCCGAGCGCCGGACGCAATCGCCGACACCGCGCGTGTCAACGAGCAGATCGAACGCATGGTCCGCGAAGCGCCCGAACAATACCTGTGGGTGCACAAGCGCTTCAAGACGCGGCCGGAGGGCGCCGCGCCGCTGTACTAACTGGAAATGTACTGAATCGGAATCGCCGATTGGAAGCGCGCACTAGAACTGCGCCGATCTGGAAGCGCCGCACCAAAGTGCATTGATTCGAAGCGGGTCAGAAATGCGTCCTTCACATCACCGACTTCGCGATCCGGTCACACGCAAGTTCGCGTCGATTTGACGCGCCCACGCGCGACAGGATCGAGCGCGTGGTGCAGCGGCCATCGCTGCCGCGTGTTAATTTGCAGGCCGGTCTAGAGGCGGGGAACCACGATGACCTTTTTGTTCATGCTGATCGGCGCCGTGCTTGGCGCTTTTTTCTGCGCGGACGTCTTCGACGAGAAGACAGCCCTGACAGCGATGGCATTCGGCCTCGTCTGCGGCCTGCTGTTCGGCCAGTTGCGCAAAGTGCGGGCGCGCGTCAAGGCGCTGGAAACCGAGCTCAAGAAATTTGCCGCCGCACGCGTCGGCGCAAGCGACGCGAGCGCGGGCGCCGCGAGCAGCGAAAACGCCGTGGTGTCGCCGCTAGCAGGCGATGCGCATGCCGCACCGGCAACGATACCCGCTTCCGCATCGACCGACATCGCGCCACCTCTGCAACCGCCGACGCTGCCGGAAGCGAGCCCGCCAGACCCCGTGGCAGCGACTTCGCCGTCGCACGGCAGCCGCCGGCGCGCCCTCGATCACGGGCTCGCTCGCCGATGACGCGAGACTCGAGGCCACCGCGGAACGCAGCGCGCCGCCCGCCCCGGTCGCGCCGCCGGCGCCGCCTCCCGAAAACGTCGTGGTCTCGTGGCTCAAACGCTGGTTCACCGAAGGCAACGTACCGGTCAAGGTCGGCGTGATCGTGCTGTTCCTCGGCGTCGCGGCGCTGCTCAAGTACGCGGCGGACCAGGGCTGGCTGCACGTGCGCATGGAATTCCGCCTCGCCGGCATCGCGGCGGCGGCGCTCGGCGGGCTCGTCTTCGCCTGGCGCAAGCGCGACTCGCACCGCAATTTCGCGCTGAGCCTGCAGGGCGGCGCAATCGGCGTGCTGATCCTGACGGTCTTCGCGGCGTACCGGCTCTACGCACTGCTGCCCGCGGGATTCGCGTTCGCGTTGCTCGTCGTGATCGTCGCGGGCGGCGCGATGCTCGCCGTGCTGCAGGACGCGACTCGCGCTCGCGGTCCTCGCGATCGTCGGCGGCTTCCTCGCGCCGATCCTCATCTCGACCGGCAGCGGCAATCACGTCGCGCTGTTCGGCTACTACGCCGTGCTCAATGCGGCGGTCTTCGCGATCGCCTGGATTCGGCCGTGGCGCGCGCTCAATCTGATCGGCTTCGCGTTCACATTCGGCATCGGCACGTTCTGGGGCTCGCTGTCGTATCGGCCTGAGCTCTTCGCGAGCACGGAACCCTTTCTGCTGCTGTTCTTCGCGTTCTACCTGCTGATTCCGCTGTTGTACGCGCTGCGCCAGGCGCCCGATCGCCGCGACCCGGATCGGGGCCTCTCATTGACGGCACGCTCGTGTTCGGCACGCCGCTGATCGCGTTCGCGCTGCAGGTCGCGCTGCTCGAGCACGCGCGCATGCCGCTCGCCTATACGGCCGTAGCGGCGGCCGCGATCTATGCGGCGCTCGCCGCGCTCGAACTGCGCCGCTGGAACCTCACGTTGCTCGGTCAGTCGCACGCGTTGCTCGCACTCGGTTTCGCGACGCTGGCCGTGCCGCTCGCACTTTCGGCGCGCTCGACGTCGTCGACCTGGGCGCTCGAAGGCGCCGCGCTCGTCTGGCTCGGTTTGCGCCAGCAGCGCCGCCTGCCGCAGTGGATCGGCTACGTGCTGCAGGCCGGCGCGGCATTCGCATACCTTGCCGCCTACGCGGACCACCACCCGGAGCAGGCGATTCTCAATGGCGAGTTCTTCGGCGCGCTGCTGATCGCCCTTTCCGCGCTGGTCAGCGCGCGGCTGCTTTCGCTCGCGCGGGTGCGCGAACTGGCGATCGTGTTCTTCCTCTGGGGATGGCTGTGGCTGTGGTTCGCGTGGGGTGACGAGATCGGCCGCTTCGCGCCCGCGGCGCTGCAATCCGACTGGGCTCTCGTGCTGATCGCGGCGACTGCGCTCGTCGCCGCCGAAGGGTTGCGTCGCTGGGACTGGCGCGAATGCGCGTGGCCTGCGCTCGTGCTGTTCCCACTCGCGCTGCCGCTGATCGGCTTCACGGCCGACGAGAACCATGGGCCGCTCGAACACTGGGCGATCGCCGCCTGGGCATTCTGGCTGCTCGCCGCGCTGCGCGCGCTCGCGGTGTTCGCCGAACGCAAGGAACGTTTCCTCGCGGTCGTGCATGCCGTATTTCTCTGGGCCGTCGCGCTGCTGCTCGCGACCGAACTCGGCCACTTCGTCTGGCGCCATCTCGTGCTCGGCGACATCTGGGTCGCACTCGCTTCGCTCGCGCCGCTCGCCGTGTTGTTCTGGCTCGCGCTTCATCGCAACCGCATCGCGGTATGGCCCTCGGCGGAGGCCGCCGAGACGGCGCGCCGCTGGCTGCTCGCGAGCCTCGCCGCCGTGCTCGGCATCTGCTGGCTGTTCGGACTCGTCGACCCGGGCGATCCCGCGCCGCTGCCGTACCTGCCGCTGTTCAATCCGCTCGAACTCGCGCAGCTCGGCTACCTGTTCCTGCTGCTCGCATGGTTCAGGCAAGCGGCTCGCGACGGCGTCGCAATGATCGACGCCGAAGTGCGCGCCCGGGCGCTCGCGCTCGCTGGCGTCGTGCTGCTGACCGCGATCACGCTGCGCGCCGCGCATTTCCTCGGCGGCGTGCCATGGAGCGATGCGCTCTGGGACTCGCCGCTCGCGCAGGCCGCGCTGTCGATCACGTGGACGCTCGCGGGCATCGCCGCGATGCTGCTCGGCAAGCGCCGCGGCTCGCGCGCGGTCTGGTTCGGCGGCGCGGCGCTCATGGGCGTCGTGCTCGTGAAGCTGCTGCTGATCGACCGGCGCTTCCTGCACGACCTGCCGGCGATCATCGGCGTGCTCGTCGTCGGCGTGCTGCTCGTTGCGGTCGGCTACTTCGCGCCGGTGCCGCCGCGCACGGCTGCTGCCGGAGAAAAAGCATGAGCGCAGGATTCGCTGGCGCGGGACCTGTCGTCAAACGATCGATTGTCGCCGGCTGCCTGCTCGCTTCGATCGCCGCGCACGCCGCGCCGGGCGACGACTATGCCTACGCCTGGCCGCTGCAGACACAGGGCGACAGCGCGGCATGGCAGGTCGAGCTGACGCCGGAAGTCTACGCGGCGGTCACGCGCGCCGACCTGCGCGACATCGAAGTCGTCAACGCCGCCGGCGAGGCGGTACCCGTTGCGCCGCGTGGCGCGCCCGCGACGGTGGTCGCCAGCGAGGCGCAGGTCGCGTTGCCGATCTTCCCGCTGCCCGAGCCCGCTGCCGCGCAGAATAGCGGCGACGACGAGTTCATCCGCCTGCACGTCGAACGCGGCGCCGACGGCCGCCTGCGCAGCCTCGATGCGCAGACGCGCGGGAATCCGGCGCCCGCCGAACCGCAGGCGCGACCGGCCTACCAGCGCGACCTGATCCTCGACGCGAGCGCCCAGCGCGACGCGTTGTCGAGCCTGCAGATCCTCTGGGACAGCGCGGGCGAAAGCATCGCCGCGCAGTTCGCCGTCTCGGCGAGCGACGATCTGCAGCGCTGGCGCAGCGTCGTCGCGAGTGCATCCGTGCTGCACCTAGAACAGGACGGCAACGTACTCGAGCGGCATGGCGTCGCGCTCGACGGGACGCGCGCCACCTACCTGCGGCTGCGCCGGCTCGACGACGGTCCCGCCGTTGCGCGACCTGCACGTCTTCGGACGCCTGCGCGCACACCCGAACGCCGGAATTCGCGGGCGTGCAGTGGCTCGCGGCGACCCCCGACGGCGGCGACGCGCGCTATCTTTCGCGCGCGTTCGCGCCCACCGACGGCAAGCACACCGTCGCCTATCGCTACCATCTGCCGGCGCCGCTCGCCGTCGACGCGATCCGCATCTCGCTCGCCGACGACAACTCGCTCGCACGCATCGTTGCGATCAGCCGCGAACGCGAGGCGTACGACGATCCGGCGTCGTGGCTGCAGCGCGGCGCCTATGTCGCGTTCCGCCTGCGCCAGGACGGCGCTGTCGTCGACAACGACGACTTCGCGGTGGTGCCATCCCGCCGCGCGAGCGAGTGGCGCCTCGAATCGGCGACGCCGCTCGAACATGCGCCGACGCTGAGCATCGCCTACCGGCCTGATCGCCTCGTGTTCCTCGCGCAGGGCGGCGGGCCCTATCGCCTCGTCGCCGGCAGCGCGCGCGCGCAGCGCGGCGACTATCCGCTCGACACGGCACTCGCGCCGCTGCGCGCGAAGCTCGGCAAGGACTGGCAGCCGCCGCTGGCGACGCTCGGCGCGCGCGCGACGCTGCAGGGCGACAGCGCGCTCAAGCCCGCACCGCCGCCAGCGCCGACGCAAGACTGGCGCACCTGGCTGCTCTGGGCCGTACTCGTCGGCGCCGCCGCGCTGATCGGCGGGCTTGCGCTGAGTCTGTTGCGCAAGCCGCCGAACCCGTAGGGGCGCGATTCATCGCGCCCGGTTCGCGGCCGAATCGGCGTTGCAATGGATCCAACACGATTGTCACCGCGCCGATCGGTTGTCGCGAGAGCCTCGTGTGCAAATCATCCTGACCGTAGACCGTAGGGGCGCGATTCATCGCGCCCGGCTCACAGGCGAATCGGCGTTAGGATTAATTGCCGACGATGAGCGGGCGCGATGAATCGCGCCCCTACGTATCGTGTTTCGAGTGCCTGCGCGCCTCGTATACTTTTGCGTACTTGAGGAAAACGTAGAACGCGCCGGACGCCGCGCTGATGAAACCCGCCCAGCCGTTGAGGAAGTAGCGCTTGAACAGGTATTGGCGCACGAAGAACACGGGCGGATAGAACAGCATGCGCACGCCGAGGAAGCGCTGCCTGCGGCGCAGCTTGTCGGCAACGAGTCCGCTCGAATAGGCGTTGATCTTGGCGACCTTTGTTTCGATGTCGGGTTCGCCGAAGTGGACGAAGTCCGCGCCGCGAAGCGTGCGTGTGGGGCCATCGGTTTCGGGTGCCGCATGCACCGGCACGTCGTTCATGCGGCAGCGTGCGCCGGTCGATCAGGCGCAGATGCGCATTGGTCCACGACCAGCGATGCTGGAACGTCCAGAACATCTGCTCGCGTCGCGGCAGGCGGAAGCCGACGACTGTCGGATTCGTCGAGCGCGCGTTCGATGACCGCGCGCGCGCCGTCGCCGAGCGCCTCGTCCGCATCGAGCAGCAGCACCCAGTCGTGGCTCGCCTTGTCGATCGCCGCCTGCTTCTGCGCGCTGTAGCCCCTGAACGGTTCGGAGAAAATGCGCGCGTCGTATTTCCTCGCGATTTCGAGCGTCGCGTCCGTGCTGCCCGAATCGAGAACGACGATCTCGTCGGCCCAGGCGACGCCGGCCAGGCAGCGCTCGAGCGTCGCGGCGTTGTCGAGGGTCGTCACGACGACCGATAGCGGCTTACGCGCCATCGCGCGACCCCGCATCGTCCGCATGCAGCGCCGCGCAATACAGCGCGAGCAGCCACCAGAACAGCAGGCCCCACCAGGCCGAGTAGAACGCGAGGTGTGTGTTCAACGGAAAAGTCATGGTCGCGAGCGCGAGCGCTGGCGCCCACGCGCGCGCGCGCGCGGACGCGCATGCACGCAGCCACGCGCGCAACGCGAACGCAACGCCGGCCAGCCAGAATGCGAAACCGATCAGTCCCGTCTCACTCAGCACCTCGAGCGATATCTGGTGCGCGTGCGACGCACCCTCGTCGCCATCGGGCGCGACGAACGCGTCGTTCGCCCCCGCGTAGTGCGGATAGGCGAAACGGAAAGCACGCACGCCGACGCCGTTGAACGGGTTGTCGGCGATCATGCGCACGGCGGTGCCCCAGATGCGCACGCGCCCCGCGCTTGCCTCGTCGACCGCGTGCTCGGAGCCGTTCAACGCAAGCAGGCTGCGATCGATACGCGCCTCGAACGCTCGCGAATCGTGCAACGCGACGAATGCCGCGGCAAGGCCGATCGCGCAGGCCGCCGCGCTCCATCCGACGAAACGCAGAGGCGCACGCGCTTCGCGCCAGATGCACGCGAGCGTCGCCAGCGCGAACATCAGCCATGCGGCACGCGAGCCAGCGAGCAGGATGGGAATTAGCATGAACACGAACGCGACGATGAGGCCGCGACGTCCGAACGCGTCGCGTGCGGCGACGAACACGAACGGCGCGAGCACGGCGAGCACCGGGCCGAGCTTGAGATTGCCTGCGCCGAAGATGCCCGAGAGGCGTTCCTTCTCGGCGGCGCCCGCGATGCCGTAGCCCGTGAAGGCCTGCACCCATGCGTCGAGCAGCCAGAGGCAGACGAGCGCCGCCGTGGCCTGCACGATGCGCGGCCACGGCGCCTGCGCGCGCAGGTTGAGGCAGACGAATGCGCTGAACGGCAGGAAGCGCAGCAGGTCGCGCACCGTGCTCCATGACTTGCCGGCAGCGACCGAGTCGGGCGCCGAGATCAACGCAGGCAGCCAGTAACACGCGAACAGCAGCGTGGCGAGACGCAGGCCCGCATTCGCCGCGAGTTCGCCACGCCTGCGCCACGCGATCACGATGCCGAGCAGCCCGGCGATCGCGAGCGGCGCCTCGGCGCCGCGCCCGACCGGCAGCAACGCGATCACGGCGACGACGAGCAGCGCGCTCCACTCGGACTGCGTCAGGCCAGGAATGCGCGAAGGGCGCGGCGAGGTCGAAATTCTGGCTTGCTCCACAAGGTCAATCGGGTCACGATCTGTTCGACAACGACTGGCTCGATAACGACAGGCTCGGCTACGACAGGTTCAGCAGCGACGGATTCCTCGCGACCGATCGCCGACCGTTCCCATGGCGACGTGTCCGCTGCCGATGGTTCCGGCAACGATCCCGCGTCGGCGACGGTTTCGGTCGGAACGCGCTTCGGTGCCGCGACGGCTCGCGCGCGGCGCCTTCGTTCACGCGTCGCTTCGTTCCGACACCGATTGTAGCCCGCCGGCGGATGCTTCCCGTTCGACGACCTCGCGATACACGCGCAGCGTCGCCGCCTGCATGTCGGCGAGGCGGTACTTCGTCAGCGGCGCCACCGGCACCGGCGAGCGCAGCAGCGCGATCGCACGATCGCTCAACTGTGCGCGATCGCCGAGCGAAACGCCGCCGGCCGGATAGAGTTCGGCGAGCAGATTCGCCGACGCCACCGTGGGCATAGCCGAGCACCGGCCGGCCGAGCGCGAGCGCCTCGACGACGGTGCGTCCGAACGACTCGGGCTGGTTGGAAAGCTGCAGCACGAGGTCGGACATCGCATAGACCTCGCGCACGTCGCCGCGCGGCGGCGTGATGACGAGGCGATCGGCGACGCCGCGTTCGCGGGCGAGCGATTCGATCTCGGCGATGTACGCCTCGCGCCCCGGCTCGCGCGCACCGAGCAGCAGCAGGCGCGCATCGACGTCGCGCGCGCGCAGCGCGGCGAGCAGTTCGATCGCGTCGGCATGCCCCTTGAGCCGCGTGCCACGCCCGGGCAGCGTGAGCAGTTTTCCGCCCTGCAGCTGGGGAAACTCTGCGGCGAAATGCGCGGTCCAGGCGGCATCGGGGCGGAAGTCGCGCGGAAATTCCAGCGGATCGATGCCTCGCGCGATCACGACGATGCGCCGCGGGTCGAGGTCGGGATAGTGATGCAGCACGTAGTCGCGCAGCGTGCCCGACACGCAGATCACGCGCTCGCCGCGCGTCAGGATCGCGCTGTAGCGACCGGGCGAATTGAGCCCGTGCACGGTCGTCACGAAATGCGGCGACGCACCGCCGCGAAGGCCGCGCAGCGCGTGCCAGCCTATCCATGCGGGCAGGCGCGAACGCGCGTGCACGATGTCGGGCCGCAGCTCTGCGAGAAGACGTCGCAAGGTCCAGACGTGCCGCAGCGTCGACAGCGACTTGCGACCGATCGCGATCTGCACGTGTTCGCTGCCCTGTTCGACCAGCCTCGCCACGAGGCGCCCGCCAGCGGAGACGACGACGGACCGATGCCCCGCCGCCGCGAGCGCGGCGCCGATTTCGAGCGTCGAACGTTCGACGCCGCCCGCGTCGAGCGCGGGGACGAGCTGCACGACGGTCAGACGGCGCGCGGCAGTCATCGCGCGCCGGTCATTGCGAACTCGTCGCGGTGGCGGATCGTCCGTTCAATCCGCGAGCGTGTAGACGGCGCCGCAATAGGGGCACTTCGCGCTGCCGTTCGCCTCGACCGGCAGATAGACCTTGGGATGCGAGTTCCACAGCGCCATGCCTGGCATCGGGCAGGACAGCGGCAGGTCGCTGTGGCGGACGTCGTAGCGGTTTTCGGCGTTCGCCGGAATCTCTTTGGACGGGACATCTTTGACGGAGACAGGCGCCGCGGTGGAGGCGGCATGGGCGGCAACGGAGGCCATGGTCGAAAATCCAGGAAAATGGCGTCGCGGGATGCGGCGGATGAGAGAAATTCTAGCAAAGTCGCCGTGTGCCGGCCTGTCGCCGCGGAATCCGGTGACCCGCCCGCCTTGCCCGACGGCCGCGCGGAACTGAGAATCACGACACAGTCACCGCTTGTGCGCAACCACGTTCCAGGTTCGCGCGAAGCCGGTATGATGCATCGGTCACATTCTTCGCTAGGGGAGTAATCGTTGTGGATTTCAACAAGCTCATTGCCCGCGTCAAGAACATCCTGCTCACGCCGAAAACCGAATGGCCGGTCATCGCCGCCGAGCCCGAGACGGTCGCCAGTCTCTATACGAACTACATCCTGATCCTCGCCGCGGTTCCCGCGGTATGCGGTTTCATCAAGATGGCCGTGTTCGGCATCAGCATCCCGTTCGTCGGCACGATGCGCGTCGGCCTGTTCTCCAGCCTGACGAACATGATCCTCACCTACGCGGTTTCGCTCGGCGTCACATTCCTCGTCGCACTGATCATCGATTTCCTCGCGCCGACCTTCAATGGCGAGAAGAATCAGGTGCAGGCGCTCAAGACTGCCGCCTACGGTTACACGGCGAGCTGGGCCGCCGGCATTTTCACCCTGGTGCCGGGCCTGGGCTGGCTGATCATGCTGGCGGCCGCGATTTATGGGATCTATATCTTCTATCTCGGCCTGCCGTACACGATGAAGTGCCCGCCCGAAAAAGCGGCGGGCTATACGGCGGTCTCGATCATCCTCGCGATCATCCTGACGTGGATCCTGATGATCGTCGTCGGCGTGGTTTCGGGCGTCGGCGCTGCGACGAGCGGCGCGCTGAGCAACATGCATGGTTCGACGACGTTCACGCCCGACAACAACAGCCCGCTCGGCGCGCTTGCGGCGATGGGCCAGCGTGCCGAGGAAGCCGGCAAGAAGATGGACGCCGCGCAGAAGTCCGGCGACGCGAACGCGCAGGCCGCGGCGGCAACGCAGATGCTCGGCGCGGTGCTCGGCGGCGGCAGCCAGGTCGAGGCGCTGGCGCCCGATGCGCTGAAGCCGTTCCTGCCCGACACGATCGGCGGCATGCCGCGCACGAGCATGGAAGTCTCGCGCAATGGCGCGATCGGCATCCAGGTCTCGAACGCGCATGCCACCTATCGCAATGCCCAGGGCAGCGGCGAGATCAATCTCGAAATCACCGATACCGGCGGCGCCAAGGGATTCATGGCGCTTGCCGGCTTCGCCGGTGTCGAGGAAGACAAGCAGACGCAGAGCGGCTATGAAAAGACCTACCACGAGAACGGCCGCCTCGTGCACGAGGAGTGGAACAACTCGGGCAGCGGCGAGTACACGATCATCCTCGGCGAGCGTTTCGTGGTCTCGCTCAAGGCATCGGGCGTGGCCAATATCGATGCGGTCAAGGCGGCGCTGGGCGGCCTCAATCTCGCCGGCCTCGAAGCGCTGAAGACGAAGGGCGTCAAGAACGGCTGATCTGCGGCAGCGTTGCCGCAATCCCTGCCCCCGCGCGGGACTTGATCGAACACGCGGGATCGAAAGCGTGCACACGACTGCACCATTCCCGACCGTTAAAAAAGCGAACGCGCCGACCGGCTTGTGCCGGTCGACGCGCTTCTGCGCCGCGCTTACTTCGCGAGGTGCGAGTCGAGCGTGATATGCACGGGAATCTCGTCGCTCACGGCCGGCACGTACTTCGTGACGCCGAAATCCGAGCGCTTCAACACGACGTCGGCATCGAAGCCGGCGCTGGCGACTTTCATCATCGGGTTGTCGCCGATCTTGTTGATCTTGCCGTTGAGCGTGACCGACCTGGTAACGCCATGCACGGTCAGGTCGCCCGTGACCTTGAGACCTTCTGCGCCGACCTTCTCGACCTTCGTGCTGTTGAACGTGATCGTCGGGTACTTGGCCGCGTCAAGGAAGTCGCCGGTCTTCAGGTGCGCGTCGAGCTTCTCGACGCCCGTATGCAGACCCTCGATCGGCAGCGTCACGCTGATCGACGACTTCGTGATGTCGGCCTTGTCGAGCAGCAGCGCGCCGTCGACCTTCTCGAAGCGGGCGCTCGGGTTCGAGAACCCGAAATGGTTCCAGCTGAAGGTCACGACGGTGTGACCGTTGTCGATGTCGTACTTGTCCGCGGCGAAGGCCGGGAGACTCGCGAGCAGCAATAGGGAAAGGGCAACGCGTTTCATGATTTCGTTCCTTCAAATGGGTGGGGGAATCACTGCAACACCGCGAAGCCACAATCGATTCGCGTTTGGAAAGCTGCGGCATCGGCGGCCGTCATTTACTCGGCTGACGAATGTCGCGATACGATCGCCAAAGATCATGGCGGCAGTATAGGACCGGCACAACCCGCGATTGCTCGCACCGATGGAACACTCTGACGCGCGACCCCCTACAATCGCGCAGTGAACGAAACGATCCCCTCCCCGCCCGCACCATTCCCGCGCGCTCGCGCAACCGGCGTGTGCGTCATCACCGACGGCGCCGCCGGCAACGAGCGCCAGGCGCTCGCGCTCGCTGCTGCGTTGCGTCTCGAGCCCGCCGTGCACCGCATCGCGCTGCGCGCGCCGTGGCGCTGGATCGGGCCCGATTTCACGCGCGCCGCATTCCTCTCGATTCCGCACAGGCAATGGCGTGCGCTGAGCCGGCCCTGGCCCGCGCTCGCGATCGGTTGCGGCCGGCATGCGGCCGTGCTTACGCGCGCACTGCGCGAGGCCAGCGGCGGCGCGACGTTCGCGGTGCAGATCCTCGATCCGCGCATCGACAGCAGCCACTACGATCTCGTGATCGCGCCGCGACACGACGGCCTCGAGGCGTCGAACGTGATCCAGACGATGGGCTCGCTCAATCCGATCGACGACGCCTGGCTCGCGGCGGCGCACGCGCAGTTCGGCACGCTCGAGAAGCTCGCCCGACCGCGAACAGCGCTCCTGATCGGTGGCCCGCGCCACGGACTCGGCACCGACGACGCCTGGTTCGCGCGCCTGCTCGCGCAGGTCGAAGCCTGGCGCGAGCGCGACGGCGGCAGCGTGCTCGTCACGACATCGCGGCGCACGCCGGGCGAGTGGCGCGACCGCGTGCGCGCGACGTTGCGAAACGGCTGCACGTGCTACTGGGGCGGCGACGAGGACGGCGTCAATCCGTACGCGGGCTATCTCGCACTCGCCGACCGCATCGTCGTCACGCCCGATTCGGTGAACATGCTCAGCGAGGCATGCGCCACCGGCGCGCCGGTGTTCACGTCGCTGCCGGCCGAGGTGCCAGCGAAACTCAGGGCGTTTCATGCCGAGCTCAGCGACCAGGGCTGGCTGCACGATATCGGCGTCGATCCCGCGGGAGTCGCGCAGCCGCCAGCCGCTGCGCGAGATCGCCACCGTGGCAAGCAAGGTCTGGCACCGCATCGAGGCGACGCGCCCGGACATCGCGGTGGCGCTCGGCGGCTGAGGCCCCTCTGCTGCGGGGCCTAGACCGAGAGACCGCAAGCGGCGCAGACGCGGCGGACGGCATCGGTGTGCGCAAGCAGGTTCGCGTCGCGCGGCACGAGTCGCGGGCGCGCATCGAGCGTGCAGCTGAGCGCGCGTGCGAGCAGTGTGGCGTGCGCGTCCGCGAGCGCCCGTGCCTGCGTCGCATCGAGCAGCCGCCGCGTGGCGCGCGCGCGCGATCAGTGTCGCCGTGTTGCCGCTGTCGAGCAGGCGCGGATGCGCGTGCGCATGGATCAGCACGAGCGCCTGCAGCAGAAATTCGATGTCGAGCAGCGCGCCGGCGCCCTGCTTGAGATCGAGCGACTGCGCGGTCGAGCGGTCGCGCTCGCTGCGCCAGCGCGCGCGCATCGCGCCGACCTGCTCGAGCACGTGGGTGCGTTCGCGCGGCTGCGCGAGTGTCGTCCTGCGCAGCGCGCGAAAGCGCTCGAGCAGCGCCGTGTCGCCCGCGATGGGGCGCGCGCGCACAAGTGCCTGCTGTTCCCAGACCCATGCGCGATCGCGCTGATATTCCGCGAAACCGCTCATGCTGACGACGAGCAGACCCTTGCCGCCGTCCGGGCGCAGGCGCACGTCGACGTCATACAGACGCCCGGCCTGGCTCTGCATTCCGAGCCAATGCACGATGCGCTGCGCGATGCGCGCGTAGTAGCGCGCACCATCGAGCGAACGCGCGCCGTCGCTCTCGCGTTGCGCGTAGTTTTCGTCGTAGACGAAGACGAGATCGAGGTCGGACGCGAAGCCAAGTTCGCCGCCGCCGAGACTGCCATACCCGATCACGCCGATGCCCTCGCCCGTGCCCTCCGGTGCGAGACGGCCGTTCTGCCGCTGCGCGTCGCGCGTCGCCATTTCGAGCAGGTCGGTGACGATGAAGTCGGCGATGACGCTGAGTCCGCGCGCCGTGGCGATCGCGTCGAGATTGCCGTTGCGATACGCAAGGCCGATGCGGAATGCGTCGCTGTTCTTCTCCTCCTGCAGCACGACGATGCGTCCTTCGGCATCGTCGCGCGGCGCGTTGGCGAGGCGACGTTGCGCGGTCGCGAGGAGTTCCTGACGATCGGGCGCATCCGTTTCGAGACGCGCGTCGAACAGGTCGTCGAGCAGCAGCGGGTGCGCGATCACGCGCTCGGCGAGCAACGCGCTGTCGGCAAACAGCGCGACGAGGCGCCTGCGCGTCGCGGGGTGCTCTTCGAGCAGTGCGAGGTAGGCCGAACGCCGCGCGATGCTCTGGATCAGGCGCAGCAAACGGTCGATGCACACGTCGGGGGATGCGGAGCGTCCGGTTTCGTCGAGCAGCACGGGCAGCAGGCCATCGAGTCGCGCGCGCGCGCGCTCGGGCATCGCGCGTACGTTCGCGCTCGCGAGCAGCGCGGCGATCTTCGTGTGCAACGTGCGCGACCTCGTGAAAACCGAGCGCGAGCAATCGCCTGCGCGTCGCCGCCACCGGCTGCGACCGCGCGGCAATAGGCGGTGGCGACGACGGACTCCTCGCGCGCACCCGTCTGCAGCGGCGCCATCACATCGGCGAAGATGGCGGACACGCACGCGCGCGTCGCCGCGACCGCCGCATCGAGTGCGGCGACATCGGCATGGCCGAGCGAGCGTGCGATGCGCTCGCGCTGGCCCGGGTCGTCGGGCAATTCATGCGTCTGCTCGTCGCGCAGCATCTGCACGCGATTCTCGACGCGGCGCAGGAACCGATAGGCCCCGCGCAATTCCTTCGCCGCCGCCGCGCCAATCACGCTGAGTCGTTCGCAGGCCGCAAGCGCGGGCAGCAGGCCGCGTTCGCGCAACGACGGCTCGCGACCGCCGCGGATCAGCTGCAGCAGCTGGACGACGAATTCGATCTCGCGGATGCCGCCGGGCCCGAGCTTCAGGTTCTGCGCGAGGTCCTTGCGCGCGACCTCGGCATCGATCAGCGCCTTCATCTCGCGCAGACCCGCGAACGCGGTGTAGTCGAGATAGCGCCGGTAGATGAACGGACGCAGATCGTCGACCAGGCGCTTGCCTGCAGCAAGATCGCCCGCGACCGGACGCGCCTTGATCCAGGCATAGCGCTCCCAGTCGCGCCCCTCGCTCTGGTAGTACTGTTCCATCGCGGCGAACGAGAACGCGACGCGACCCGCGCTGCCGAACGGGCGCAGGCGCAGGTCGACGCGATAGACGAAACCGTCGACGGTGATCTCCGCGAGCAGCTTGACGAGCAATTGGACGAGCTTGGCGAAATAGGTTTCGTTCGCGAGCGACCGGGCGCCGTCGCTGACGCCGTTCTCCGGATAGGAGAAGATCAGATCGATGTCGGAGGAAAAGTTGAGATCTCCGCCGCCGAGTTTGCCCATGCCGAGCACGATGAGGCGCTGGCCCGCGCCGCTGTCGTTGCGCGGTACGCCATGGCGGCGCTCGAATACGGTCTCCGCGTAGCGCAGCGCGGCCTCGAGACAGACTTCGGCGAGCGCGGTCGTGCCCGCGAGGATCTGCTCGACCGAATCGAGGTCGTTGACGTCGCGCCAGATCAACCGCACGCCCTCGCGGCGCCGGAACTTGCGCAGCTCGCTCATTGCGCTGCCTTCGTCTGCCGCCGCGTCGAGCACGATGCGGCGCGCATCCGCGTGATGCGGGCTCGCCATCAACGTGAGCCCCGCGGCCCCAAGCAGTTCGGGCTCGCGGCGCAGGCTTTCGAACGCGAAGTCGCTGGCGTCGAGCATGCGCTGCAGGCGCTCGGCAACGCCAACGTCGTCGTGCAGCGCGACGCCGGTTTCGCGGCAGCGCGCGAGCAATTGCGCGTAGCGTGACGCCGCGAGGTCGCCCTGCATCGAAGTCGAATTCATTGCGGATGATTCAGCACTGAAATGGCGAAGTTGGGAATGGCATGGAGGTCGCGCAGTGTATCCGTTCGCCCGCTTCCGTTTCGCGCACCGACAGTTCGTTCGTAACGAGTCCGTCGCTAACGATGCGTGCATCGTTTGTCGAGGCGCACCCAGACCGCAGCGGCGAAGAGTCCCCGCGACGACGGCCGACAGACTGTGGTCAACGGACGCAGCAGCGATCGCGATCGCTAGAGAAACGCGTACTGCACCAGCGGCGCAACGTCCCGCGCGAAACCGTCGTCGGAAAACGAATCCCCTGAAACGAAAAAGCCCGTCGCGATTGCTCGCGACGGGCTACCCTCCCCCACAAGCCCGAAGGCTGTGTGCGACGGATTGTCATAACAAGTCCTTTACATTGCACGTCGCGGCGCAGCATTGATTGCGTGCTCCCGCGTTGGAAACGGTTACATGAACAGCGCGCGCCAAAACACACATCGGCGAGGCATCTGCAAACGCCATTGCCTACGTGATCGGCGGCGCTACACTGCGGCGAGCGGACGGCGAGAGATCGATGCAGGCGCACAGAGAGCTGACCCCGGAATGGCGCGACTGGATCGCACACAACCTCGCACGCGGTTGCGATCGGCAGACGCTGGTCGCGGACATGATCCGCTCCCATTTCGATCCGGCCTTCGCGCACAGCGCGGTGTTCGAATTCTCGACAGCCAGCGTTGCCGCGGTTGAAGCCTACGCCTACGAGAAGTCACGCATCGCCGCCGGCAACGTGCTCGTCGCAAACGGTCGCGCGATGCGCGTGCTGCTGCGCGTCGAGCGCCCGCTGATTGCGTTCATCGACAACATCCTCGACGCCGACGAATGCGACGAACTCGTGCGTCGCTCGACATCGCGCCTCGAACGTTCGACGATCGTCGATCCGCAGAGCGGGGCGGGCACGGCGATAGCGAACCGCAGCAGCGAAGGCACCTACTTTCCGATCGAGGCCGATCCGTTCATCGCGCAACTGGACCAGCGCATCGCTGCGCTCATGAATGCGCCGGTCGAGAACGGCGAGGGTTTGCAGATCCTGCACTATCAGACAGGCGGCGAGTACACGCCGCATTTCGACTACTTCCCGCCGGCCGATCCGGGCAGCGCAGCGCACATTGCGAACGGCGGCCAGCGTGTCGCGAGCCTCATCTGTATCTCAACGACGTGGCCGACGGCGGTTCGACCGTGTTTCCCGAACTCAAGCTGACTGTCGGACCGAAGAAAGGCGCGGGTGTCTATTTCGAATACTGCAACAGCCGCGGCCAGGTCGATCCACTGACCTTGCACGGCGGCATGCCGGTGCTGCGAAGGCGAGAAGTGGATCGCCACGAAGTGGGTGCGGCAGCGTCGTTACGGATCGTAGCCGGACACGAGGCCTGCTTGTCGCGCGCAGTATCGGGGACGCGTAGAACGCCTTCGTGCTTCCCGCAGGCGATCGTTTCTGCTGGTGGCAGGCTGCGACAGGAAAAAAAAAGCGCCTGCAGACGTGATTTGCCGGCACGGCGTGCGTGTGCAGCCGGTCGGTCACTTGCGACCCTATTCGGACTGCGCCAAAAAAAAGCCCCGCCGAAGCGGGGCTCTTTCCATGCTGGAAGCAGCGTGACGGGTGGATCAGAAGTCCATTCCACCGCCCATGCCGCCCATGCCGCCACCCGGTGCGCCGTGGCCATGGCCATCGTCTTTCTTCGGCGCTTCGGCGACCATCGCCTCGGTCGTGATCATGAGACCCGCTATCGACGCGGCGTTCTGCAGCGCGGTACGCGTGACCTTGGTCGGATCGAGAATGCCCATTTCGACCATGTCGCCGTACTCGCCGGTCTGAGCGTTGTAGCCGTAGTTGCCCTTGCCGGCCGCGACCTTGTTCAGCACGACGCTGGGTTCCTCACCGGCGTTCGCCACGATCTCGCGCAGCGGTGCTTCCATCGCGCGCTTGGCGATCAGGATGCCGTGGTTCTGGTCCTCGTTGTCGCCCTTGAGCTTCTTGATCGCGTCGAGCGCGCGCACGAGCGCGACGCCGCCGCCCGGGACCACGCCTTCCTCGACAGCCGCACGCGTCGCGTGCAGGGCGTCTTCGACGCGGGCCTTCTTTTCCTTCATCTCGATCTCGGTCGACGCGCCGACCTTGATTACCGCGACGCCGCCGGCGAGCTTCGCCACGCGCTCCTGCAGCTTCTCGCGGTCGTAGTCGGACGAGGTCTCTTCGATCTGCGCCTTGACCTGGGCGATGCGCGATTCGATGTTCTTCGAGTCGCCGGCGCCGTCGATGATCGTGGAGTTCTCCTTCGTGATCACGATCTTCTTCGCGCGGCCGAGATCCTTGATGGTCGCCTTCTCGAGCGACAGGCCGACTTCCTCGGAGATCACCTGACCGCCGGTGAGGATGGCCATGTCTTCAAGCATCGCCTTGCGACGATCGCCGAAGCCCGGCGCCTTGACCGCGCAAACCTTGACGATGCCGCGAATCGTGTTGACGACGAGAGTCGCCAGCGCTTCGCCCTCGACTTCCTCGGCGACGATGAGCAACGGCTTGCTCGCCTTGGCCACTCCTTCGAGGATCGGCAGCAGCTCGCGCACGTTGGAGATCTTCTTGTCGTGCAGCAGGATGTACGGATCTTCGAGTTCAACCTGCTGGCTCTGCTGGTTGTTGATGAAGTACGGCGACAGATAGCCGCGGTCGAACTGCATGCCTTCGACGACATCGAGTTCGTTGTCGAGGCCCGAGCCTTCTTCCACAGTGATCACGCCTTCCTTGCCAACCTTGTTCATCGCTTCGGCAATGATGTCGCCGATGTTGGCATCGCCGTTTGCGGAAATCGTGCCGACCTGGGCGATCGACTTGTTGTCGGCCGACGGCTTGGACAGGTTCTTGAGTTCAGCAACTGCGCCGATCACTGCCTTGTCGATGCCGCGCTTGAGATCCATCGGGTTCATGCCCGCTGCGACGGCCTTCATGCCTTCGCGGATCAGCGCCTGTGCGAGCACGGTAGCGGTGGTGGTGCCATCACCGGCGACGTCGGAGGTCTTGGAAGCAACTTCCTTGACCATCTGCGCACCCATGTTCTCGAACTTGTCGGCCAGTTCGATCTCCTTCGCGACGGACACGCCGTCCTTGGTGATCGTCGGCGCGCCGAAGCTCTTCTCGAGCACGACGTTACGACCCTTCGGACCCAGCGTCGCCTTGACGGCGTTCGCGAGGGTGTTTACGCCGCGCAGCATGCGCGCGCGCGCGTCTTCGGAAAAACGAATCTCTTTAGCTGCCATTTTCTTGATTCCTCGGATTTACTTTTGATCGTCATGCCGGCGCAAGCCGGTATCCAGTGTCTTCAGTGCCTGTAGCGGCCTGTCTGTAGAGTCGCTGGATTCCGGCTTTCGCCGGAATGACGGCCGTGTTGAATAGAGTTGGTTAGCCGTCAATGATCGCGACGAGGTCTTCCTCGCGCATCACCAGCAATTCCTCGCCGTCGACCTTGACCTCGGTGCCCGAGTACTTGCCGAACAGCACCTTGTCGCCAGCCTTGACCGCGAGCGCACGGACGTTGCCGTTCTCGAGAATCTTGCCCGCGCCGACCGCGATAACCTCGCCCTTGATCGGCTTTTCGGTCGCAGTGTCGGGAATGACGATGCCACCGGCCGACTTGGTCTCGGCCTCCAGGCGCTTGATGATCACGCGATCATGCAATGGACGAAGCTTCATAGCGAATCCTCAACTATTTGATTGAAAAGAAAATTGTCCGGATTGTTAGCACTCCGGTGTGCTGAGTGCCAAGTTTAGCGGCGAAGTCTCCGTTATGCAAAGCTTCGTCGCACGCGGCCAAGTTTGGGCGTGCGCCGCAGGGTTTCAAGGCCGCGGCCTGCGAAGGGCCCGCCGCGCGGGCGTTTGCGACAGCGGCCGCGCCCGTCTAGTCTCGCGGCAGTCCCCATGAGCGATTTTCATGAGCGCCCTGATCGCACTCTGTACCTGCCCCGACGACGCGGTCGCCGAACGCATCGCCACCGCCGTCGTGGAAGAGCGACTCGCCGCCTGCGTGAACCGCGTTCCTGGCGTCATCTCGACCTACCGATGGCAAGGCGAGGTCCACCGGGACAGCGAGCAGCTGCTCATCATCAAGACGACTCTCGAGCGCTTCGAGGCCTTGCGCGATCGCATCGTGAGTCTGCACCCTGCCGACGTGCCGGAAGTGATCGCGGCCGAGGTCGTCGCTGGTTTCGATCGTTATCTTGCATGGATCGACAGCGAAACGTCCCGCATCGGTTGAACAAAATCGTGCTGGCGCGGTATTCAGCCTAGACAACAACGTAAGCGGCGGCCGCGCCGCGTGGTCTCCTTCTGCACACCCCGAACAACTCTGCGACAATTCGCCGATGACTTTTTTTCGCTCCGTTTTTCTTTCGTTCGCTGCAGCGCTCGTCGCGCTCGCCTGTCCATCTTCGGCTGGCGCGCAGAGTGAGGACGACCTCTTGCCCGTCGACAAGGCCTTCGTCGTCGAAGCCAAGGCGCTCAACCGCGAGACGGTGCGACTCGAGTGGAAGATCACGCCGCACTACTATCTGTATCGCGACCGCATCAAGGTTTCGTCGCCCGATGCCGGCGTCTCGCTCGCCACCCACGAGTTGCCCACGGGCGAGAAGAAGCACGACGAATACCTCGGCGATGTCGAGGTGTATCACCAGAATTTCGCGTCGACGCAGACCCTGACCGTTCCGGCCACGGCGACCGAGGTGAATCTCGCGGTGCGCTACCAGGGTTGTCACGAAGTCGATCCGAAGATCTGCTTTCCGCCACACACGACCAAACTTGCCATCGTGCTGCCGGCGCCCGGTGCGTCCGGTGACGCCGCCGCCGGCGCCAGTCCCGCCTCGAGCGGTCCTGCCGCGACCGAGCCGGCGCTCATCGGCACACCACTACCGGTCGACAAGGCCTTCACGTTCGAGGCGATCGCAACGGGTCCTCGCGAAATACTCGCGCGCTTCACGATGCCGAAGGGCTACTACCTCTATCGTGACAAGACGCAATTCGACAGTCCCGATGCGAAACTCGCGGCGCCGGCATGGCCCGCCGGGAAGCAACACAGGGACGCGAATTTCGGCGACACGACGGTCTATTTCGACCAGGTGGAAATCCCGATCGGCGTCACGCCCGCCGACGCCTCCGCCAGGACACTGCGGTTCAACGCGCAGTTTCAGGGCTGTCTCGAGGGAAGCGTCTGCTATCCGCTGACGTCGCGCGGGATCGACGTACCCATGCCTGCTGCGGGCGCGGGCGCCTCGACGACATCGAATGCTTCCGCTTTCGCCGCTTCGGCCAAGTCTTCGGCGCCGAGCGCAAAGACGAGCCTCGCCGATCACGGTTCGCTGCTGCTCGGCCTTCTCGGCTTCTTTTTCGCCGGGCTCGGGCTCGCCTTCACGCCCTGTGTCTTTCCGATGATTCCGATCCTGTCGGGCATCATCGCGGGCGCCGGCGAGAATCTCTCGACGAAGCGCGCGCTCATTCTCTCGATCGTCTATGTGCTGGCGAGCGCGGCGATCTTCACGCTCGCCGGCGTCTTCGCGGGATTGGCCGGCAAGAATCTGCAGGCCGCGTTCCAGACGCCGTGGGTGCTGTGGTGCTTCGCCGGACTGTTCGTACTGCTGTCGCTGTCGATGTTCGGCTTCTACGAGCTGCAGCTGCCGAGTTCGTGGCAGAACAAGCTCGCCAATGTCAGCAATCGCCAGTCGGGTGGTTCGCTGATCGGCGTCGCGATCATGGGCGCCTTGTCTGCGCTGATCGTCGGCCCCTGCGTTACGCCACCGCTCGCGGCCGCGGTGATCTACATCGCCGAAACGCACGATCCTTTCATCGGCGGCGCGGCGCTGTTCACGCTCGCGCTCGGCATGGGCGCACCGCTCGTCGTATTCGGCGCGAGCGCCGGGCGCTTCCTGCCGCGTGCGGGCGCGTGGATGGACGCGGTCAAGGCGGTCTTCGGCGTCAGCTTCCTCGGCCTTGCGATCTGGATGCTGTCGCGCATTCTCGATGCGGCCTGGATCATGTTGATGGCCGGCGCACTCGCGGTCGCATCGCGCGGTCTACCTCGGCGCGCTCGACCGGCTCGCCGATGGCGCAAGCGGCTGGCGCAAGCTCTGGAAGGCGCTCGGCGTCGTCCTGCTGATCGGCGGCGGCGCGGAGCTGCTCGGCGCGGCATCCGGTGGCGGCGACGTGCTGCAGCCGCTGCGCGGCGTCGGCGCGGCGAGCGGAGCGGCGCAGGCGAAGGGGCTCGCGTTCCGGCGGATCAAGTCCGCCGCCGACGTCGAGCGCGAGCTTGCCGAAGCCAAGGCGGCCGGAAAGCCCGCCATCCTCGATTTCTACGCCGACTGGTGCGTCGCCTGCAAGGAAATGGAGAAATACACTTTCTCACGGAGCCGACGTGCAGCAGGCGCTCGCGGGCTTCGTCCTGCTGCAGGCGGACGTCACCGCGAACGACGACACCGACCAGGCGCTGATGCAGCGCTACGCGATCGTCGCGCCACCCGATACGCTGTTCTTCGGCGCCGACGGCGCAGAAAGAAAGGACCTGCGCCTGACCGGCGAGGAAGACGCGGACAAGTTCCTGCGCCGCGTCGCCGCGGCCCACGCTAACCGGCCCGCCAACCTACCCGAAGCTCGCCCGAAAGCCCGCGTCTCGCCCGCGTAACGGGCGATCGCTTAGACTTCGCGCATGTTCAATCGCACGAATCTGCTGATCGTCGCCGTCGCCGTCCTCGGCGCGCTCCTCGGCCTGGCTGCGTCGAGCCGCATGGACGATCTGTCCGCGCCGGCGCCGCCCGCGAACGTGACCGTGCTCAAGCCCGGCGACGCACGCGCCGATCTCGATCTCGTCGACCTCGCGGGGAAGCAACGCCGCCTCAGCGAATGGGACGGCAAGCTCGTGCTCGTCAACTTCTGGGCAAGCTGGTGCGGCCCGTGCCGCGAGGAGATGCCGCTGCTCGATTCGACCCGCGCCCGGCTCGGCGCGCGCGGGTTCGAGGTCGTCGGCATCGCGATCGACGATGCGCAGGCCGTGCAGGATTTCCTCAAGGACAGCCCCGTGCGCTACCCGATCCTGCTCGCGGACGAGAACGGCGACGATCCGAGCCTGCGCTTCGGCGACACCCGCAGCGTCCTGCCGTATAGCGTGCTGATAGGCCGCGATGGCCGGCTCGTCGCGCAACGTGCCGGCAACTTCTCGGAAGACAGTCTCGCGCGCTGGCTCGAGCCGCACCTGGGCCAGTAGCGCGTCCATCCAGCAGCTGCTTCGAATACCGCCAATCTCGCCGACGGATCACCGCGCGACGCCCGATGGGTGAAACATCGCCCAACTCCGGCGATCTCGCCTGTATCGTGCTGGACAATTTGCCCCGCCCGGCGCACACTTCCGCGCCTTGACCGGGCCTCGGGCCCGCCAGGTGTCTGAAATTCCGTGGCGAAAATCCTTGTCCTGCATGGCCCCAATCTCAATCTGCTCGGCACGCGCGAGCCGGAGATCTACGGCCATGACACGCTCGCCGACATCGAGGCGGCGCTCGCGAAGATCGCCAAGGCCGCCGGACACAGCCTCAGCGGATTCCAGTCGAACGCCGAGCATGCGCTGATCGACCGCATCCACGCGGCACGCAGCGACGGCACGGCGTTCATCCTGATCAATCCCGGCGCGTTCACGCACACGAGCATCGCGCTGCGCGATGCGTTCGCGGCCGTGCAGATCCCGTTCATCGAGCTGCACCTGTCCAACGTGCATGCGCGCGAAGAGTTCCGCCATCGCTCGTATCTCGCCGGCATCGCCGTCGGCACGATCGTCGGATTCGGCCCGGCGAGCTACCGGCTCGCTCTCGCCGCCGCGATCGAGCGGCTCGCGCACGGCGCATCGAAGAAACCGGCGCGCAAGCGCTGATCGCCCCTTTTTTATACGTGCCGGCGGTTGCCGGACGGAGAAACGTCATGGACTTGCGCAAAATAAAAAAGCTGATCGATATCCTCGAAGAATCGAATCTCGCCGAACTCGAGATCAAGGAGGGCGAGGAATCCGTGCGCCTGAGCCGTGTGCCGAAGAGCACGGCGGCTCCCGCGGCGCCGGTGACGCACGTGCAGGTTCCGGCGCCCGCCGCCGCACCCGCGCCCGCCGCTTCGGCAGCCTCGGTTGCTGGCGGCAAGGAGCTGCCGGCCGGCCACGTGCTGCGCTCGCCGATGGTCGGTACGTACTACGCTTCGTCGAGTCCCGAGGCGCCACCCTACGTGAAGGTGGGTCAGACCGTGAAGGTCGGCGACACGCTCGGCATCATCGAGGCGATGAAGATGTTCAATCAGATCGAGGCCGATGCCGCAGGCACGATCGTCGCCGTCCTCGCCACGAGCGGCCAGCCGGTCGAGTTCGACGAACCGCTGTTCGTGATCGGATAACGGGTGCGCATCGCAGTGGAACATAGCCAATCGAGCGCATCGGCACGCATGGCCCGCCGCACGATTCGCACTGCGCGATTCGCGCGTGCGCACATCTTTCGTGCCCGGGAAGGCCCTCACATGCTAGACAAAGTCGTCATCGCCAACCGCGGCGAAATCGCCCTGCGCGTGCTGCGCGCGTGCCACACGCTCGGCATCAAGACCGTGGCCGTGCACTCGACCGTGGACCGCAACCTCAAGCACGTCGGCATGGCCGACGAGTCCGTCTGCATCGGCCCCGCGCCCGCGGCCGAGAGCTACCTGTCGACACCGGCAATTATTGCCGCCGCCGAAGTGACCGATGCACAGGCCATCCATCCCGGCTACGGCTTCCTTTCCGAAAACGCCGACTTCGCCGAGCGTGTCGAGCAGTCGGGCTTCATCTTCATCGGTCCGACCGCGGGCGTGATCCGCCTCATGGGCGACAAGGTCGAGGCGATCAAGGCGATGAAGGCGGCCGGCGTGCCCTGCGTGCCCGGCTCCGACGGCCCGCTCGGCGATGATCCGGTCGCCAACGCGAAGGTCGCGCGCGACATTGGTTTCCCGGTCATCATCAAGGCGGCGGGCGGCGGCGGCGGACGCGGCATGCGCGTCGTGCACACCGAGGCGCATCTGCCCAACGCGATCCTGACGACGAAGTCGGAGGCCAAGGCGGCATTCAGCAACGACCAGGTCTACATGGAGAAATTCCTCGAGAACCCGCGCCACGTCGAGATCCAGGTGCTCGCCGACGGTCAGGGCAATGCGATTCATCTGGGCGAGCGCGACTGCTCGATGCAGCGCCGCCACCAGAAGGTCGTCGAGGAAGCGCCGGCGCCCGGCATCACCGCCGAACAGCGCGCGCAGATCGGCAAGGTCTGCGTCGACGCCTGCATCCGCATCGGCTATCGCGGCGCGGGCACGTTCGAATTCCTCTACGAGAACGGGCGTTTCTACTTCATCGAGATGAATACGCGTATCCAGGTCGAGCATCCGGTCACCGAGATGATCACGGGCGTCGACCTCGTGCGCGAACAGCTCCTGATCGCGTCGGGAGAGAAGCTCTCGATCCGCCAGGAAGACGTCAAGATCACGGGCCACTCGATCGAGTGCCGCATCAACGCCGAGGATCCGGACACGTTCATGCCGTCGCCCGGCACGATCAAGCGCTTCCTCGCGGCCGGCGGCCCCGGCGTGCGCATGGACACGCACATCTACGACGGCTACCGCATCCCGCCGAACTACGACTCGATGATCGGCAAGCTCATCGTGCACGGTCGCGACCGCGAGACCGCGATCGCGCGCATGCGCATCGCGCTCGGCGAACTCGTGATCGACGGCGTCAAGACGAACATCCCGCTGCAGCAGCGCATCATCGCCGACAGTCGGCTTCCATCAGGGCGGCCAGAACATCCACTATCTCGAGAAGCGCATCGCCGAGCAGCGCGAGAAGGCGATCGGACTGGGTTGATGGGCTCGGCTCAGCGCTGTTCCGTCAAGGTCAAAAGTCAAAGGTCGACAAAAGCAGATCGTGACGGTTTACCTTTGACCTTCGACTGTTGACGGCACCCTATGCCCTGGCTGGAACTCTCGCTGACCCTCCACGCGACGCAGCAGGCGTCGATCGAAGCCGCGCTCGAAGACCTCGGCGCGCTGTCGATCACGCTGCGCGACGCCAATGCCGATACGCCCGACGAGCGCGCGATCTTCGAGCCCGGCGTCGGCGAACTGCCGTTGTGGAACGAGATCGTGCTGCTCGCATTGTTCGACAGCGGCGCCGATCGCAGCGGCCTGCTGCACGCGCTGGCCGACGCGGCGCCCGATCTCGCACCCGAACGCATCGCGTTCCGCGAGGTCGAGGACCAGGACTGGACGCGCGCATGGATGGACCAGTTCCGACCGATGCGCTTCGGTTCGCGCCTGTGGATCTATCCGAGCACGATCGAGCCCGCGGGCGATCCCGACGCCGTCGTCGTGCATCTCGATCCGGGTCTCGCGTTCGGCACCGGCACGCATCCGACCACCGCGCTCTGCCTCGAATGGCTCGACGCGATCGACGTCGCGGGCAAGACGCTGATCGACTTCGGCTGCGGTTCGGGCGTGCTCGCGATCGCGGCGCTCAAGCTCGGCGCGGTGCGCGCGATCGGCGTCGACAACGACGCGCAGGCGATCGAGGCGAGTCGCACCAACGCAGAGCGCAACGGCGTCGGCGACCGCCTCGAACTGTACCTGCCGAGCGATTTTCCACCGATGCAGGAACAGGTCTTCGTCGCGAATATCCTCGCAGGCCCGCTCGCGGATCTCGCGCCGCAGTTCGCCGCCTGCACATGCGCAGGCGGGCTGATCGCACTGTCCGGAATCCTCGCCGGGCAGGAAGACGAATTGCTCGCACGCTACGGCGAATGGTTCGACGACCTCGCCGTCGCCCGGCGCGAGGACTGGATCCGCATTACGGGCAGACGCCGCCTTTAGTCAATCGTCGCTCGATCCATCGATCCGCTGATCGAACGTCCGCGTCGGCTCGATCAGGTCCTCGATCGTGATCAGCGCATCGGCTGATCAGGCGTCGGTTTATCGCCTCTGCCGACGCCCCCTGCGCTCCGTTTCTGCGCGTTCGATCACGCAACCGCGCTCACGTCCGCGCATCGCTGTCGCATACAATCCGGTCATGTTCACGCAGTGCCCCGAATGCCTCACGGTCTACACGCTGGCGCCCGAAACGCTCGCGCAGGGGCGCGGCAGCGTGCGCTGCACGCACTGCACGGCCGTGTTCGACGCGCTGCGCACGCTGACCGATTCGCTGCCGAGCGGCGTGATGCGTCTCGACGCGCATCTCGCCGCAGCCGAACTGCCGACCCTCGACATGCCGGTGATGCGTCCCGACTCCGGAGACGGAGGCCGCGCCGATTGGCGATCTCTTCGCGCAGCAACCCGCAGCGGAAGCACCGCTCGCACCCGAGTTCACGCGCACGCGGACAATGCCGTCGGGCGCGTCGACCTGGCCGTGGCGCATCGGCGTCGCACTGCTGATTCCGCTGCTGCTGGCGCAGGTCGGCTACGCCGAGCGCTTCGAGTTGCTGCGCAACGGGCTGACACGGCCGTGGCTCGAACGCGCCTGCGCCAGCCTCGACTGCACGCTGCCGCTCGCGCACGATGCAGACGGACTCGCGCTGCTCTCGCGCGACGTGCGGCCGCATCCGTCCGTGGCGAACGCGCTGATCATTTCGGCCACGTTGCGCAACAACGCCGATCACGTGCAGGCATTTCCGACGGTCGAGATCACGCTCACCGATCTGAACGAGCACCGCATCGCGATGCGCCGCTTCCGGCCGCAGGAATATGTCAACGATGCGCGCACGATCCGTGGCGGCCTCGCGAGCGGCGCGTCGACGGCGCTCGTCTTCGAGGTCGCCGATCCGGGCAAGAGCGCGGTCGCCTACGAATTCCGTTTTCTCTGAGAGAAATGCGCGAAACCGCGATCGATTTCACAATGCGTGGCGTGTACGCGGCGCGATTCCTGCAGTGCAATCGGGCCGCCTGCAGTCACGAACAAAAAAAACTTATCAAACGACTTGCGTAGCGATAGACTACGCGACCGCTCGCACCAATCCACCCCGAAAGACGGGCATGGAAGCCGCTCAGTCCTGGGGAAATCTTTGCATGAACGCCGCAGTTGCCCTGCGCGCCATCGAGGCGCCTGAATCCGCGTTGCAGCCCGCGCTGCGCGAAAGCGTCGCGCGCGCGGTGCGCCGCTATCTGCAGGACATGGACGGGGAAATGCCCGACGGGTTGTACGACCTCGTGCTGCAGGAAGTCGAAGGACCACTATTGCGCGAAGTCCTGGCCTGGGCAGACGGCAACCAGAGCCGTGCCGCCGCTGCGCTCGGCATCAATCGCGCCACGCTGCGCAAGAAGCTCGCGGCTCATAGTCTCGGCTGAGCATCACGAACCGCAAGAGATTTTTTGACGCGGATCAACGCGGATTTACTCGAATACGAGTCTCCGATAAGGGGACCGTGACTCGTGTTGCCTGTTTCGCCGCCGTCGGCCCGCGTTTGTGTCTCCTTCGCAATTGACGCGTCGCCGCACGAAGTTGCCCATCGCCGTATAATTGCGCACCCTTCTGCGGAAACTTCGATGTCCGAGCCCTCTCTCGTTCCGATTCGGCGCGCGCTGCTCAGCGTTTCCGACAAGACCGGCCTGATCGAGCTCGCACGCCGGCTCGCCGCGCTCGATGTCGTATTGCTCTCGACGGGTGGTACCGCCAAGGCGCTGCGCGATGCGGGGCTTGCCGTCACCGACGTGGGCGACATGACGGGCTTCCCCGAAATCATGGACGGTCGCGTCAAGACGTTGCACCCGAAGGTGCACGGCGGCCTGCTCGGCCGCGCGGGCGTCGACGCCGCGGTGATGAAGCAGCACGGCATCGAAGCGATCGACCTGCTCGTGCTCAATCTCTACCCGTTCGAACAGGTCACGCAGAAGCCGGGACACACGCTCGCCGACGCGATCGAAAATATCGACATCGGCGGCCCGGCGATGCTGCGCTCCGCAGCGAAGAACCATGCGCGTGTGAGCGTGCTGACCGATCCTTCGCAGTACGCGGATTTCTTGCACGACCTCGACGACAACGACGGCGCCGTGTCGTCCGCACGCCGTTTCGCGCTCGCGGTCGCCGCGTTCAACCGCGTCGCCCAGTACGACGCGTTCATCAGCAACTATCTCTCCGCGATCGAGGCGAACGGCGAGCGCGCCGCGTTCCCGGCGCAGAACAACAGCAACTTCGTCAAGGTGATGGATCTTCGCTACGGCGAGAACCCGCACCAGCAGGCCGCGTTCTATCGCGACCTCTGGCCCGTGCCGGGAACGCTCGCGACGTTCGCGCAACTGCAGGGCAAGGAGCTGTCGTACAACAACCTCGCCGACGCCGACGCCGCCTGGGAATGCGTGCGCCAGTTCGGCGACGCGCCCGCCTGCGTGATCGTCAAGCACGCCAACCCGTGCGGCGTCGCCGTCGCTGCCGACGTCGCTGCCGCGTACGAAGCGGCGTACGCGACGGACCCGACGTCCGCGTTCGGCGGCATCATCGCGTTCAACCGTCCGCTCGATGCCGAGACCGCAAAGGGCATCCTCGACCGCCAGTTCGTCGAAGTGCTGATCGCGCCCGACTACGCGACGGAAGCACTCGCTGCGTGCGCGCGCAAGGCCAACGTGCGCGTGCTGAAGATTCCGCACGGTGAAGGACGCAACAACATCGACGTCAAGCGTGTCGGCTCCGGGCTGCTGATGCAGACCGCCGACGTGCGCGAGGTGGTGCGCGCCGAATTGAAGACCGTCAGCAAGCGCGTGCCCGACGACCTCGAGCTCGATGACCTGCTGTTCGCGTGGCGCGTCGCGAAATTCGTCAAGTCGAACGCGATCGTCTACGCGAAGGATCGCCGCACGATCGGCATCGGCGCGGGCCAGATGAGCCGCATCGTCAGCGCGAAGATCGCCGGCCTCAAGGCCGGGGAAGCCGGCCTCGTCGTCGGCGGCGCGGTCATGGCGTCGGACGCGTTCTTCCCGTTTCGCGACGGCATCGACGCGGCCGCAGCAGCCGGCATCCGCGCTGTGATCCAGCCGGGCGGCTCGATGCGCGACGCCGAGGTGATCGCCGCGGCCGACGAGCATGGGCTCGCGATGGTGTTCACCGGTATCCGACATTTTCGTCACTAGAGCGGACAAGCATTTCGACGCGGATTTCGCGGATGAATGGCTGAGAACGCGGATAAGGGATGGATCACCTGGGAGTGCCTTGCCGGGTACTGGTATTTACGTCAGTGAGAGCGGATAGCCATTTCGACGCGGATTTCGCGGATAAAAGGCGAAGAACGCGGATAAAGGCAGATCTTTCGAGAATGCCTTTCGCTGGATCCGGACGTATCTGCTTTGATCCGCGAAAATCCGCGTCAAGAAGCTCTGCAATGAAAATGCCCTGCAACAAATCGGGACGCCTTACATGAAAATTCTGGTCATCGGCAGCGGTGGGCGCGAACACGCATTGGCATGGAAGCTCAGGCAGTCGCCGCGCGTCGACGAAGTCATCGTCGCGCCGGGCAATGCCGGGACGGCGCGCGAGGCGGGCGTGCGCAACGCCGCGGTCGCGGCGACCGACGTCGATGCACTGCTCGCATTGGCAAAGGCGGAAAACGTCGCGCTGACCGTCGTCGGCCCCGAGGGTCCGCTCGTTGCGGGCATCGTCGACCGCTTCACGTCGGCCGGCCTGCGCTGCTTCGGCCCCGGCGCGCAGGCGGCGCAGCTCGAGGGCTCGAAGGCATTCGCGAAGGCTTTCCTCGAGCGCCACGGCATTCCGACGGCGAGCTACGCGGTGTTCGGCGACCTCGAGCCCGCACTCGCGCACGTGCGCCGACACGCCGGGCAGAGCGACGGCGCGCCGATCGTGATCAAGGCCGACGGCCTCGCCGCGGGCAAGGGCGTCGTCGTCGCGACCACGCTCGCCGAAGCCGAGAGCGCGCTGCACGACATGCTCGGCGCGCACACGCTCGGCAGCGCGGGTGCGCGCGTCGTCATCGAGGAATTCCTCGACGGCGAGGAGGCGAGCTACATCGTCATCGCCGACGGCATCCATGCGCTGCCGATGGCGACGAGTCAGGATCACAAGCGCATCGGCGACGGCGACACGGGTCCGAATACGGGCGGCATGGGCGCGTACTCGCCCGCGCCGGTGGTCACGCCCGCGGTCGAACGTCGCATCCTCGACGAAGTGATCGCGCCGACGCTCGCGGGCATGCGTCGCGACGGCGTGCCGTTCACGGGCTTCCTCTACGCGGGACTCATGATCGGACGCGACGGCGCGCCGAAGGTCATCGAGTTCAACGTGCGCTTCGGCGATCCCGAAACGCAGCCGATCATGTTGCGGCTGCGCAGCGATCTCGTCGACATGATCGAGGCCGCGCTCGCCGGCAGACTCAACGGTTGCGCCACGGAATGGGACACGCGGCCGGCGATCGGCATCGTGCTCGCCGCGCACGGCTATCCCGGCGCGCCGCGGCTCGGCGATGCAGTCGACGGCGCCGACGCGGCGTTCGACACCGACACGAAGGTGTTCCATGCGGGCACGAAAACGGAAGGCGGGAAGACCGTCACGAGCGGCGGCCGCGTGCTGACCGTCTGCGCATTGGGAAGCGATCTGCGCGAGGCGCAGCAGCGGGCGTACGCAGCGGCCGCGCGGATCCGTTTCGACGGCATGCAGCTGCGCCGCGACATCGGTCATCGCGGCTTGCAGGCGCGCGATCCGGGCGAGTGACCGGGCGTTGAGCGGCCCAATCGTCGTCAGCAGCGCTTCATGATCGTGACGATGTTGTGGCCGTCGACGTACTCGTAGCGGAACTCGTCCATCAGGCGCCGCACGAGCTGGATGCCGAGGCCACCGATGCGCGACGTAGCGACGGTCATGCCGGCGGGTGCCGCGCGCCAGGTGGTCGGATCGAATTCGACCGCGAGATAGCGGATCGTCGCGCCGACCACGTGACGGCCTCGATTGAGCTCGACCTCGACCGGACCCGCAGCCTGTTCGGCGTGCATGATGACGTTGGTGAGCAGCTCGTCGAAGGCCACGAGCAGGTCGTGCGTGGCCGCGCTGGGTACCTGTCCTTCGAGGCGCTTCTGCACCTCGTCGTTGAACCGGCCTATCGCAGCGCGCTCACGCTCCACTCGCGTACGCCACAACAACGCCGGCCGGCGCTGCCAGAAGCGAAACCGATCGAGGAAACTCCCCATGCCTCATGGTGGCGAAAAGCCCCGCACTTGGCAATCCGGCGGGGCCGTCACCCTCTCTGACGAAGGCAGCGCGACGGGTCGCCCGCGGCGAAAGTCAGGGCGTCTTCGCGGGCGCCGCGACCGGCGCGGCAGCGGCGAGCATCGGCGCCTTGAAATAGGCGTGATCGGCGGCCCAGGGACGATCGGGCACCTGCTGTTTGACGAACTGCTGCATCGTCGCCTTGTATTGCGCCGCCGCAACGGTATCGCGCGCGCGCGTGGCCTCGAAGATCGCCTCGGCCTGATACTCCTGCGCCTCCTTGAACTTGCCGTGCGCGGCGAGCGCGAGCGCATACGCCGTCGAGTTGCCCGCGTCGGGCTGCTGCTTGTAGATCAGGGCGCCGTATTCGAGGGCGACGTCCTTTTCGTGCGGCGTCGCGTCCTTGCAGGTGCTTGCGGTGCGTACAGACAGCTGCATGAGATCACCGTCGTTCGGGCGCTTGGCGAGCGCGCCGTTGATCTCCTTGATCGCATCGCCGCAGTTGCCCTGCGCGACGAGAGCGGCGGTCAGATGCGCATACGCCTCCGCCGTGTTCGGCAGCAGCCTGACGAGCCCGCGATACTGCTCGGCCGCTTCGGCGAAACGACCGCGCCGCATCTCGGCGTTGCCGAGCATCAGCCAGGTATCGGGCAGCTTCGGGTCCAGGCGCTGCGCCTGACGGTAGTAGTCGTAGGCGGCGCGTTCGTCGCCGCTGTATTCGGCGACGAGACCGCTCGAGAACTGCGCGGTCGCGCTGTTGGATTTGGCGCTCACCGCCTGATCGGCCTCGATCTTCGCGATCGCGATGTTGCCCGTAGCCGCATTGATGCGCGCCGAAAGCGACAGCGCGTCGACGTCGTCGGGATGACTGTCGAGTATCTGCGCGAGCATCGCGCGTGCGGCCGGGAGTCGTCCCTGTCGCGCGAGCGCCTGCGCCTGCTCGATCGTCGCGGGGCCGGTGACGGCGGCGGTTCCGGCGGCCGTACGTGGCGAAATGCCGACGACGAGCGGATCGTCGAGCGTCGTCCTGACGTTGCCCGCCTTCGCGCGCGCGTCCGCCGCGGCGGCGGCATTGCCCAGCCCGTCGTAAGCCGCAGCGAGATGCGTGTAGATCTCGTTCGCCTTCGGATCGAGCTTGAGCGCGTTGCCGAAAGCGCCGACCGCGTCGGCGTAGCGCTTCTGCTTGAGCGCCAGCTCGCCGAGCATCGAAAACGCGACCGCCTGTTTCGGATAGGTGCTCACCGTCTCCTCGAGAACCTTGCGCGCAGCGGCGAAGTCGCCGAGATTGATCATCGTGTCGGCGAGCCGGTAGCGGATCGGCATGTACACCTTGTCGCGATCGAGTGCGGCCTGGAAATTCGCGCGCGCGTCGGCGTCGCGCTTGAGCTTGAGTGCGATCACGCCACGCAGGTAGAACCAGCGGCCATCCGACGGCGTGACCTGGGTCGCGTTGTAGAACGCGATCGCGGCCGCCTCGTCGAAGCCATTGCGCGCGTACAGCGCTCCGATGTCCGCGTAGGTCTGCGCGAGGGGCGGCCCGACGAGGCCGGCCTGGACCTTTTCGATCTCGGCACGTTGCTCCGTGAGCGCCTTCGCCGCCGCGGGGGCGAGCTTCGACATGTCGGGCACGGGCACCGGCTTTACGGCCGTGTCCGCCGATGCGGTGGTGGACACGAGGATGAGCACGGCGACAAAGCCCGCGAAAAGCAGATTTCGTTTCATGGAATGGTTTCCGGTTGCGCCGTGATTCGGCGCAAGAAGGTCGAAGGGGCGGATTTTATCAGGCGCGGGCGTGCAGGGTGGCATATCCGCCCCGACGGCGGCTGAACGCGGTTGTCGCGATTTGCTACGCTGTAGCCCTCGCACCCAGGGGCAGGGATCAGGATGGCCGACTCCACCGAGACGAACCCCGCTGGCGCCGGCGGTCAAGGCCAGTTCCGGCTGCTGCGCGAACGCCGATTCCTGCCGTTCTTCCTGACCCAGGCGTCGGGCGCGTTCAACGACAACGTTTTTCGCAACGCGACCGTCGTCCTGATCGGTTTCGCGATGGGCCTGACCGTCGAGCAGAAAACGACGTACTCGAACCTCGCGCCAGCGCTGTTCATCCTGCCATTCTTCCTCTTTTCGGCGTCGGCCGGCCAGATCGCGGAGAAGTTCGAGAAGACGCGCGTCATCCGCTTCGTGAAGCTCTTCGAAATCGCGGCGATGCTGATCGCCGCGTACGGTTTCCTGACGCACAGTGCGATGCTGCTCTTCGCCGTGCTGTTCCTGATGGGCGTGCACTCGACCCTGTTCGGCCCGATCAAGTACGCGATCCTTCCGCAGGCGCTGAGCGAGTCGGAACTCGTCGGCGGCAACGGACTCGTCGAGATGGGAACGTCGATGGCGATCCTGCTCGGCATGCTGCTCGGCGGCAGCCTCATCGAAGCGGCGGGTCCCGACGGGCCGATGTACGCTGCCATCGCCGTCATCACGATCGCCGTCATCGGATACCTCGTGTGTCGCGCGATCCCGCCCGCACCCGCGGCGGCACCCGACCTGAAATTCAACTGGAATTTCTTCAGCGAAACCTGGCGCGTCGTCAGTTTCACGGCACGCGACCGTACCGTGTTCAACGCGGTGCTCGGCATCTCCTGGTTCTGGTTTTTCGGCCTCGTGTTCACCGCGCAATTGCCGAACTACACGACGATCTATCTCGGCGGGACCGGCGCGGTCTACATTCTCGCGCTCGCGCTGTTCTCGATCGGGACCGGCATCGGTTCGCTGTTGTGCGAGCGGCTCTCGGGACACAAGGTCGAAATTGGCCTGGTCCCGTTTGGCTCGATCGGCCTGACGCTCTTCGGCATCGACCTGTACTTCGCGCGCTCGCAGCCATCGACGCTGACCGACCTCGGGCCGCTCGCATTTCTTGCCGCACCCGGCAACTGGCGCATCGCCCTCGACCTCACGATCATCGGCGTGTTCGCCGGCTTCTACATCGTGCCGCTGTTCGCGCTCGTGCAGAGCCGCGCCGAGCGCAGCCAGCTCTCGCGCATCATCGCCGGCAACAACATCCTCAACGCGCTGTTCATGGTCGTCGCGTCGGTCGTGTCCGGGCTGCTGCTCAACGCCGGGCACCTGAGCATCCCGCAGCTGTTGCTCGCGACGGCGCTCATGAACGCGGTCGTCGCGATCTACATCTATACGCTGGTGCCGGAATTCCTGCTGCGCTTCGTCGACTGGATCCTCATCAACCTGCTCTACCGGATCGAGAAGCGCGGGCTGGAGAACATTCCCGAACACGGCGCCGCGCTGATCGTCTGCAATCACGTGAGCTTCATGGATCCGCTGATCATCCTCGGCAGCATCCGCCGGCCCGTGCGCTTCGTGATGTACTACAAGATCTTCAACCTGCCGCTCATGCGCCCGCTGTTCAAGGCGGCCAAGGCGATTCCGATCGCCGGCAGGAAGGAAGATCCCGAGTTGATGGAACGCGCATTCGCCGAGGTCGACAGGGAACTCGCCGCCGGCAATCTCGTCTGCATTTTCCCCGAAGGCGGCATCACGCGCGACGGTACGATCCAGCCGTTCCGTCCCGGCGTCGAGCGCATTCTCGCGCAGCGCCCGGTGCCGGTCGTGCCGATGGCGCTGCGCGGGCTCTGGGGCAGCATCTTCAGCCGGCGCGATTCGCTGCTCGGGCGCACGCGTCTGCCGCGGCGCTTCCGCTCGCGCATCGAGCTCGTCGCCGATGCGCCGGTGCCCGCCGAGCAGGCGACGGCACACGTGCTCGAAATCAAGGTGTGCGAGTTGCGCGGCGATAGAGTCTGAGAACGCTCCGACGCGGATTTACGCGGATGCACACGGATCGAGCGAATGCGACGAGCAGCAAATGCTCGATCCGCGTTTATTCGCTTTCGATCCGCGAAATCCGCGTTCCCGCTCTTGTCGGCGCCGGCGCTACTTCTATCAGAACCACCCGCCGATCACGACCAGCGCGATCAGCACGATCCAGACGATGAGCACGCGCCGGATGAGCGTCATCGCATCATCGAGCGCGACGACGGGCTCGTGCACGTCGACGACGTGGCCGTCGCCCGCGGCGACGTCGGCATCGACGCTCGCGCGCGCGATCGTGTTGAGAAAATCCGGATCAAGCGACGCGTAGCCCTTCGGATGGCTCGCGTGGTACTCGCGCCAGGTCTTGAACACCGCGTCGAAATCGGACGCCAGTGCGAGGGCAAGCGCGATCAGGTGCGCGGGCAGCCAGTCGAGCAGACGCGTGAGATTTCGCGCGAGGTCGTGCTGCGCCGCGGGCAGCGTCGACGCGTGCTCGGTCGCGAAAGCGAGACGCTCCGCGAGTCGATAGAGCAGCGCACCCGCAGGGCCGAGCAGAACGAACCAGAAGATCACGCCGAAGAAGCGCCGCAGCGCGGAGGCAAATGCGCTCTCGACGAGCGGCTCGGCCTGGAACGGCAGCGCGCCGGCCGATTCGTCGGGGCGCAGCGTTTGCGCGGCCGCGGTGCGCGCATCGGTGTCGGGTGCCTTGTCGACCGCCTCGACATCGCGTTCGAGGTCGCGCGGCCCCATGCAATACGCGAAAACGACGAAGGCGAAGATGAAGCTGGCGAGGCCGAACACGCTGCCGCGCAGCGCGATCTGCAGGATGAGGCAGAGCAGCACCGGCAGGCCGATGCTGACGAACAGGCCGAATCCGGCATCGCCCTGGCGAATGCCCTGCTCCTGCCAGTGACGCAGCCAGGTGAAATTGCGCAGGCGTTCGAGGTCGGGAACGTAGTGCGACAGCGCGAGCGCAAGCAGGATGGCGACGAAGACGAGGGCCATGGCGAATCCGAATCTTTGAGTTCGTATTTCGGGAAAGGGCGGCGCTAGTTTATACGACGTCGCTCAGCGGCGGGCGAGGAACGGTTCGTCGTTCGTGACGCTCTGCGAGGTCGATGCCGGCGGTCGAGCGCAGCCAGTGCTCGATCAGGCGATACGAGACCGACAACGGCGGCGAGATCACGAGCTGCTTCGACTTGAGCTCCGCGACGAATTCGTCGACGCCGAACCAGCGCGCATCGGCAAGTTCGGCGCCGACACTGATCGTCGGATCGTCCGCCTGCGCGGTGAAGCCCAGCATGATCGATGCGGGAAACGGCCACGGCTGTGACGAGTGATAGTCGCAATCGCCGACGCGCACGCCGGCTTCCTCGAAGACTTCGCGGCGCACCGCGTCCTCGAGCGTCTCGCCGGGCTCGACGAAACCGGCCAGCGTGGAATAACGGCGCTCGGGCCACGCGGCGCCGCGGCCGAGCAGGCAGCGGTCGCCATGCGTGACGATGACGATGATCGCGGGGTCGGTGTGCGGGAAATGCTCGCTCGCGCACTCGGGATTGGTGCAGCGCGCGCGGTGCCCGGCCGCCTCGAAGCGCAGCGGCGCCGCGCACAGGCTGCAGTGACGCATGCGCCGCTGCCAGTTCGCGAGCGCGCGTGCGTATGCGAAGAGGCCCGCCTCGGATTCCGCGAGCGCAACACCCGCGCTGCGCAGGTCGAGGAAGCTGCCACCGACCTCGATCGCGACGCGATCGGCCGCATCGTCTTCGGGATGCACGACGAACCAGTCGCTCGCGTCGCTGCCGAGATAGGCCGTGGGCTCCGCGTTGCCGAGAAGCGCGGCGAGCTCGTCGCGCTGCAGACCGCGCAGCGCGCGACCAGCCGCATCGACGAGCGCTCGCCCGTCGGGGCGCATGACGACGAAGCGCGCGGATACCGAGCTGCGCCGCTCGGCGATCCACGCGACATCGTCGCGCTGCTCGCTGTGGCGATCGAGAGCGACATACGAGAACGTGTTGTTGCGACTGCGTGCGCTGGACGGAGGAGCGGCCCGGTTCATAGCCCTGCATTGTCGCAGACTGGGCGAGGCACTGTCTTGAGACGGCGACGTGCGGAGCGAAGACGCCTAGATGTTGAAGGACGAACCGCAGCCGCAGGTGGTCTTCGCGTTCGGATTGCGGATCACGAACTGCGCACCGTGCAGGCTCTCGGAATAGTCGATCTCGGCGCCCATGAGGTATTGCAGGCTCAGCGGATCGACAACGAGCATGACGCCGTCTTTCTCGAGGGCGAGGTCGTCGTCGGCACGCTGCTCGTCGAACGTGAAGCCGTACTGGAACCCTGAACAGCCGCCGCCGGAGATGTAGACCCGCAGCTTGAGACTCGGGGTTGTCCTCTTCGGCGATCAACTCACGCACCTTGTGCGCCGCGGCGTCGGTGAAGACGAGCGGCTGTTCGAGCGCGGTCTGATAGTTCGGCGTTGCGATGTCCATACTTTGGTTAGATCAGGCCGCAGTGCCTGATTTCAAGGACTTGGCTTCGGCGAAATCGGCGACGTCGACGCGATCGATGTGCGCGCTTTCGGGCTTCGGCAGCTGCCGCGCTGGCTCGGCACGGTGCACGATCTTGCCGTTGATCTGCGCCCCGGCCGACATCTCCATCACCTTGTAGTAGACGTTGCCGTCGACGCGCGCGCCGCTCGCAAGTTCGAGGCGCTCGGTTGCGCAGACGTCGCCGTTGACGACGCCGTTGATGATCACATGCGGGGCGGCGATCTCGCCGCTGATCTTGGCATTGCACGACAGCGTGAGAATCGCCTGTTCACCCTCGCCGTGGAGAGAGCCTTCCACGGTGCCGTCGACGTGCAGGCGGCCGCTGAAGACGACATCGCCGCGAATGCTCGTACCGACCGCGATCAGCGACGTGGTTTCGGCGCAGGGCTGTGGGGACTTGTTCTTGCTACCCAGCATTGCGTGCTCCTTGGGATGTCAGCACTTCTTTCCACCCGAAATCGCGTTCCGCCTTCCCCACCTGAGCGCCGCCTTCGGCTTCAACGTGGACCCCATTCGGCACGAACCCTTCGGGTAGCAGCAGAGTACCTTTAATTTGCTGAAAATACTTGAACGAAAATGCCAGACCCGTCGCATCCTGATCAGGCATGAGCTCGTTCCACTGCAGCATCGTCATGCGATCGTCTTTCGTGCCCCTTACGCTGAGCTTCGCCCTGCCGTTGGTCACCTGCCCCGGCTTGAGGTTTTGCGTCAGCGTGAGCGTGAAATTGTACATGCGCGGCGTGCCCGTGGCCGCGAGGCGCAGTTCCTGCACGCCGAGCCCGTCGCGCGCCGCGCTCGCGTCGGTCAGCCGGCTGTAGAACGCGAGGTCGGCGCGCAGTCCGGCGACCTCTTCCTGGCGTTGCGCGATCTGCCGCTGCAGGTCGGCGTTGGCCGCGCGCGCGACCTGGTCGGCACGTTCGAGCACCGCGACGCGCTGTTGCAGCGTCGCGTTCTCCGCGACGGTCCGATCGATCGAGTCATTGCCCGCGAGCGACACGCGCTCGTGCAGCACCCATACGACCACCGCGACGACGATCAGCGATGCAAACCAGAACAACGCGAGCGCGGTCCATTCGCGCCAGCGGACGCGCTGCAGCGGACGGACGACGAGTTCGGGCGGGCTCGGAACATGCACCATGCCGGAAGACCATCGGTTGAATTTAAAAGGGATATGCGGCGGCGAGCGCGGCGTACCGCAGCGTGCGCCGTTTATACTTGGCGCTTCGTTAAAGAAGTGTTGCGCAACGATGCTCTGGATCAAGGCCTTGCACATCGTGTTCGTGGTGACGTGGTTCGCCGGCCTGTTCTATCTGCCGCGACTCTTCATCTATCACGTCGAATCGACGAATCCCGCGATGCGCGACCAGCTCAAGGTCATGCAGCGCCGCCTGCTCGGCATCACGCACATCGGCGGCCTGCTCGCCATTGTCTTCGGATTCTGGACGCTCGCCTTCGTCCCGGCCTACATGCACCAGGGTTGGCTGCACGCGAAAATATTTCTCGTCGCCGGGCTCATCGGCTATCACGGCTATCTCGCGCGCCTCACGCATCAATTCGCGCGCGACGAGATCCGCCACACGTCGCGCTGGCTGCGCATCTTCAACGAGATACCGGCGTTGTTCCTGATCGCGATCGTGCTGCTCGCGGTCGTCAAACCGTTCTGACGTAGGGGCGCGATTCATTGCGCCCGCCCCGTCGCAGAAACGCTCGATATCTTTGTGCGCAAACGGCCACGCCTTCGAAAGCCGGGCGCGATGAATCGCGCCCCTACGAGCCGATCTTCTGCTGCAGGTAGCCGGTTTCGCCGAGCTTGTCGATCAGGCCGAGCTGCGTCTCTAGCCAGTCGATGTGCTCCTCTTCGGACTTGAGGATGTCCTCGAACAATTCGCGGCTGACGTAGTCGCCGACCTTCTCGCAATCGGCGATCGCGATCTTGAGGTCGGGATGGGCGGTATGCTCGAGCCGCAGGTCGCACTTCAGCACCTCATGCGGCGTCTCGCCGATCAGCAGCTTGCCGAGCGCCTGCAGGTTCGGCAGGCCCTCGAGGAAGAGAATGCGTTCGATGAGGCGATCGGCGTGCTTCATCTCGTCGATCGACTCCTTGTACTCGTGCTCGGCCAACTCCTTGTAGCCCCAGTTGCGATACATGCGCGAGTGCAGGAAATACTGATTGATCGCGGTGAGTTCGTTGAACAGCACCTTGTTGAGATGGCCGATGATTTTCTTGTCGCCTTTCATTCCGTGATCTCCTCTCGCGTCGACCGGCGGGCCGACCCTGATTCTGCCGCCACGACGCGACTATAAGCGCGCGAGCGCACGCCACGACGAAACGCGAATCGTGAGCATTTGCATGAAGGCGACCGCTGACGCTGACCGAGCCCTGCGACCAGACGAGCGAAACGAAGATCATTGAGATGCGGCGATCAAGCCGCGGACGAGCGGGTCGAAGCCGGCGCTGGTCGATACCGAGAGGAGCTCAGGCAGCCTGGGCGAGAACCGGCAATGCGAACGAGCGGGTGCTGCGCGCGTTGCGCAGCACTTCTTCGGCGTAGTCGGCGCAACCGCCGCAGTTGTCCGCACAGCCGGTGCGGCGCGTGAGCTCGGCAAGACTGTGCACGCCATCGGCGGCAGCCTGGCGGATCATCTTCTCGGTGACGGCGTTGCAGATGCAGACGTACATGGGAATGTATGCAGCGGAATTCGACAGCACGTATTTAATTGCAAATGAGAATGATTGTCAATAGCAGACGCAAACCGCTTATCCGCTGGGGCGTTCCTACCGCTGCTGGCCCGCTGCTGGCCAGCTGCTGGCGCCTAGGCGCAGACAACTCTCTGAAATAACGGATAAATCCGCAAACTTAGCCGACGATTGAAGATCCAGCCCGGGCGGGCGCGGCAATCGGCAACGGAAAAACGGCGAGACGGGCTCAAGCCGTCTTGGCGAGCGCGTCTTCGGCCAGCTGATCGGCGAGTTCGACCATGCTCTCGGCCACCGAGCGCGCGTGCTCGGCCATGTTTTCGGCGGCCGAGAACGCGTTTTCGGCCATTTCGCCTGCCAGAGCGAACGCGTCTGCGAGGGTCGGGTCGACGCAGGTGTCAGCCAGTGGCGCCAGGTGGCGCAGCGCACGCTGGTAGACGCTGCGCTTGAACGTGACGACGTGCGTCGCCGGGTACCAGAAGTCGACCCAGCGCCAGAGGTCGAATTCGGGCTTGTCGGTCAACGTCGAGGTTCAGCGCGGACTCGTCGCCGAGGAACCGCAGCAGGAACCACACCTGCTTCTGGCCGATGCAGCGCGGCCGCTGGTTGCGACGGACCATGCGTTCGGGAAGGCGGTAGTGCAGCCAGCCCGGCGTGGCGCCGAGCACCTGGACGTGATCGGGACGCAGGCCGGTCTCCTCGTGCAGCTCGCGGTACATCGCCTCGAGCGGCGTCTCGTCGCTGCGCATGCCGCCCTGCGGGAACTGCCAGCCATCGCGGTACGCCCGGCGCGCCCAGAACACCCGCCCATCGTCACGCAGCAGGACGATGCCCGACGTTTGGACGGTAGCCATCCGGGTCGATCACGTTGAGAAACTCCAGAAACCTGACCCGATTCTTCCACAGACCTGCGGGGTCGGCAAGTTGCTGCAATGCAGCACATGCTACAATTCGCTTGACAGCGTCGGCACTTATCCCAACAATTTGCGCCCCTCGCGCACGCCCGCAATGGCGGCCGCACGTCTTTGGCTATGTAGCTCAGCCGGTTAGAGCACAGCACTCATAATGCTGGGGTCGGTGGTTCGAGTCCACCCATAGCCACCACATTCGCCGTTTCTGCGTCGCTTGGCCGGCGAGTTCACGACAGCGCGAAGCGCCCGTCAGTCGGGAAGACGGGTCGACCGAAGGTCATTCCGGGAAGACGAAACCCGCCTTGTTCAATTCGTGCCGGCTCTGTACAAAGCCCTCATTCGGCACCAACTCGCCTTGCCGATCCGCGATCTCGCCCCACCGCGCGAGCAGGCTCTCCGCCGAAAGAGACGCCTCCGAAAGGTGGATTCCCTGCGTGAGCGTGATGTTCGCGATTTCGTATCCGCCTGCGCCCGCGCAAACGATCGCACGTGTCGGCGCATGCTCCGAAACCAGTGCCAGCACCGCGTGGCTGATCAGCTCCGGCCGCAGCAGCGCCAGCTGCTCGGCCGGGAGAATGCCCTCGAGCATCCGTGTCGCCGCTGTGGGAGCGATGCAGTTGACGCGGATGTCGTGCTTGCTGCCTTCGAGCGCAAGCGTTTGCATCAGGCCCACGAGCCCCATTTTCGCCGCCGCATAGTTGGACTGACCGAAGTTGCCGTAGAGTCCGGAAGACGAGGTGGTCATGACGATGCGCCCATAGCGCTGCGTGCGCATCGCTTCCCAGACCGCCTTGGTGCAATGGGTCGCTCCCATCAGATGCACCTCGATCACGAGGCGGAAATCGTCGAGGTTCATTTTGGCGAAGGACTTGTCACGAAGAAGTCCTGCGTTGTTGACGAGGATGTCGACGCGACCCCAGCTATCGAGCGTGTATCGACCATATTGCTGCACGAACGCCGCGTCGGCCACGGAGCCTTGGGCCGAGCGCGCTCGGCCGCCGGCGGCGTTGATTTCCTGTGCCACCGATTCCGCGCCGTCACCCAGATCGTTCACGACGATGCGCGCGCCGCGCTGCGCCAGCAGCAGCGCATGTGCGCGGCCCAGGCCCCCGCCCGCGCCCGTCACGATCGCCACGCGATTCGTCAGATCGATCACTGCCGCTCTCCGATGGAAAACCGAATATTGCTGGCGAAGGCCTCGCTCAGCGCGGGGTCTTTTCGCTAAAGGTCGACGCCGCTTGCCCGAGCCTAGCATCGGCGGCATCCAAGCGTAAAGATGTTCACTCATGTGTGAATTAGTATTGACTTCGGGTCGAAGACGGCGCTCAATACAAGCGACGCCGAAAAATAAAGCGGCGCACTCAAATCGATTCCTGGAGGGAGGGATCATGAAAAATACCGCTACGAGAAATGCCACGTGGATGGGTCTTGCGTTGCTGGCTCTTCCCTGGTCCGGCCTGATGCAGGCGCAGACCGTTCAGGCGCCCCAAACCGAATCCGATACGAAGACACAGGACGATGCGGCGGTCCTCGGCACCATCACAGTCCATGCCGAACGCCGCGCCGAACCGCTGCAGACGACGCCGGTCTCGGCGACGGTGCTGTCCGGCGACGACCTTTCGAAGATGGGCGTCAACGTCGTCGACCAGCTGCAGTTCGCGATGCCTTCGGCCACCGTCAACAATTTCGGCCAGGGTCTCGACTTCAATATCCGCGGCATCGGCAAGGCCGAACACAACACGCAGACGACCACGGGCGTCATCACCTATCGCGACGGCGTCGCGACCTTCCCGGGTTACTTCACCGAGGAACCCTACTACGACATCGCGACGGTCGAGGTGCTGCGTGGTCCGCAAAGCACGTTCGGCGGGCCGAACGCCACGGGCGGCGCGGTCTTCGTCACTCGAACGACCCTGTAGTCAATGGCGGTTACCACGGCTACGTTTCGGGCCAGGCCGGCAACTACAGCGATTTCGGCCTGCAAGGCGCGATCAATCTTCCGCTCGGCGAAACGCTCGCTGCGCGCGTCGCTTTCAACGGCGAGAATCGTGACAGCTTCTGGGACATTACCGGTCCCTACACGGGCTCCGACGCGCGCCTGCGATCGCAAAGCGCGCGGATCGGCGTGCTCTGGCAACCGGATAGCGCCTTGTCTGTGCTGTTCAAGACCGACTACAACCATCTCGACATGGGCGCATATCCGGCCGATCCGGTGAACTCGCCCAACGATCCGTTCCATATCACAGCGAACGCCGATCTCAAGGCTCTGGACGAATTCTCCCGGACGGTCCTGAAGATCGACTACGAGTTCGCCAATGGCGTGAAGTTCCGCGCGGTCTCCGGTTATCAGGACGGCACTACCGCCTACCGGGCCGATCTCGACGGAACCAGCGCCGCAAATTCGACCTTCCGCGATCTCGTGGACGAGACCATCTATTCCCAGGAATTCAATCTCATCTCGCCCGACGCGGGCCCGTTCACGTGGCTCCTCGGCTTGTACGGGCAGAAGGACAAGTACACGTTCCCGCCGGGTGAGTTCGTAATCGGCGTCCCGCCGGGAAATCCGGCGACGGAATACGTGCTGCAGGGAACGAATCCGAAATATGGCGAAGCGATTTTCGGCCAGGTTGCCTACCAGCTTTCCGACGCGGTCAAGCTCGAAGTCGGCGGTCGCTATTCCTGGAACCGCACTTCCAACGACGTTACCGTCGTCCAGTACGGCCTTCCGCTCGAAGACGTCCAGTCCGCCTCGTACTCGAACTTCTCGGGCAAGGTTGCGCTCGACTGGACCGTGAACGACAGGAATTTTCTCTACGCATTCGTCGCTACGGGGTTCCGGCCGGGCGGCCTCAACGTCCCGGTGGGCCTCGGGACACCTGCGCCGTTCGACTCCGAGAAGGTGCTGACCTTCGAAGCGGGCTGGAAGGCGAGTTGGGTGGACGATCATGTGCGCACGCAGTTCAGCGCGTTCCACAACAGCTACGACAACTTCCAGGTGACGGTCGGCTATCCGAACTTCCCGGTGTTCGGCTTCGAACTCAACAATCCGAACACGACAACGATTGCGGGACTGGAAGCCTCGATCCAGGTGGCGCTCGACGGATGGGCGGTCGACAGCAGCGTCGGCTGGATGCATAGCGAACTGGGCCGCTTCTTCGCGACTGACCCAGGATCGCCGCAACGGCACCCTGCGCCCCGGAAACGGGCCCCGCGAGCGCCAGTTGCATCGACCTCACGGGAAACGACCAGACCTACGCACCCAACCTGACGTTCAACGTCGGCGTGCAATACGAGTTCCGCTACGGCAGCGACGTCATTACGCCACGGCTCAACTACGCCCACATTTCCGAGCAATGGGCGACGCTGTTCGAGAACGAAGCGCTGGGCGATCGCATCGGCAGCCGCAACATCGTCGGCGGGCAGATCGCGTGGCTGCACGGCGATTTCCTGACGACGTTGTACGCGACGAACCTGACCGACCAGCACTATATCGGAGCCATCAACTCCGGACTTCGCTTCGCCGGGCCGCCGCGTCAATTCGGCGTGCGCGTCACGAAGACGTTCTGATCGAAACGATGTCTCCCGCGCCGCCGTCGCGCCCGGCGGCGACCGGGACGACACCCACCGATACCTCATTCACTCATGCAGTCCTACGCTCTTACGATAGACAAATTTCTCGAGCACGCCGCCAAGTGGTCAGGGGATCGCGAGGTCGTCTCGGCCGATGCCGGGCAAGCCAGGAGTCGCATCGGCTACGCAGCGCTGAGGGAACGCAGCAATCGTCTCTCGGGGGCGCTGCAGGCGTTGGGTCTCGCTGTTGGCGACCGCGTCGGCACGCTGGCCTGGAATACCCAGCATCACTTCGAGATGTACTACGCGACGATGGGCGCCGGGCTCGTCTGCCATACGCTCAATCCGCGTTACAGCACCGATCATCTCGCCGCGATCATCAATGAGGCGGGAGATCGCGCGCTTGCGGTGGCATCCAACCTGACACCGCTACTGAGTGAACTCGTGCCGCGTTGCCCGACGCTCGAGCACATCGTCCTGATGGATGGCCGGCCGCCGCATGGGTTCACTACGGCAGGATGGCCGACTACGCTATGGTTTCTCGAGGCGCTGCTGGATGAACACGGCGCCGCGACCGTATGGGGTGCATTCGACGAGACAGCGCCGGCCGGCCTTTGCTACACGTCGGGCACGACCGGAGCACCGAAAGGCGTGCTTTATACGCACCGCTCGAACTATCTACACACCCTGCACGCATTGCTGCCCGATGCAATCGCGCTGAACGGGCAGGACTCGGTGCTCGCTGCCGTGCCGATGTTCCACGCCAACGGCTGGGGTCTGCCGTTCGCCGCTCCGGCGGTCGGCGCCAAACTCGTACTGCCCGGCCGTCATACCGACGGTGCGAGCCTGGCGAAGCTGATGCGCGACGAGCGCGTGAGCGTAGCCGTGGGCGTGCACACGCTGTGGCTCGGTGTGATCGACCATCTCGACGCCGTCGGTCGGCGAACTGCCGGATCTGAAGCGGGTGCTCATCGGTGGCTCGAACTGCCCGGACACGCTGATCCGGCGCATGGAGGATCGGCTGGGAGTGCAGGTGCAGACGAGTTGGGGCATGACCGAGCTGTCGCCATTGGGGACGATCGCGTCGCCGGGCGCGCTGCCGTCCGCGATGCGCGCGTCGGGCCGTCCGCCTCTGGGTATCGACTTGAAGCTTGCAGACGCCAACGGCACGACACTGTGCGCATCAGCGCTGCGTGGTGGGACATCTGAAGGTGAAGGGCGCCAGTGTGGCGGATCGCTACTACAAGGCGGCGACGGGTGCGCTCGATGCGGAAGGCTATTTCGATACCGGCGACCTGGCCAGCATCGATGATGCCGGCAACCTCACGATCTGCGGGCGATCGAAAGACCTGATCAAATCCGGCGGCGAATGGATCAACCCGGCGGAAATCGAGGATATCGTCGGGCATCATCCCGCCGTCGCCCTTGTCGCGGTTATCGGCAGGCCGGATCGGAAATGGGGAGAACGTCCCGTACTCGTGGTCGAGCCTCGCGCGGGCCAGACGCTCGAGCCTGACGATCTGCTGGCGTACCTGAAAGGCAAGGTTGCGGACTGGTGGATTCCCGATGAAGTCAAACAGGTGAACGCCATGCCGCTGGCCGCAACCGGAAAGATCGACAAGAACCATTTGCGCGCGGAATATGTCTCCGGGGACTTGCCGCATTTGTTGACGCGCGGGAATCACGATGCATAGACTCGATTCCCTGCTTGCGAACCCAATGTCGTGCCGCGATGCCCAAGGTAACGAAGAAACGGCCTCGCCGAAGAAAAGCGGATCAACGCGCCGAGAGCATTGAGCAGATACTCGACGCGGCGGAGTTTCTGTTTTCAAAGAATGGACTCCATGGTGTCACCCTGCGTGACGTGGCGAAGCGCGTGGGGATCCACACGACGCTCGTCCACTACTATTTTCAGGACAAGCAGAGTCTGTTCGAGGCTGTATTCGCCCGGCGCGCAGGCGTCACGAGCGGCCTGCGCATGGCCGCGCTGGAGCGGTACGAATCGGAGGTGAGGGATTCGCCCACCGTCGCAGGTGCCCTGCACGCCTTTCTCGATACCGATCTTGATCTCTACTTCGAGGGTGGCGAGAACTGGATGAACTACGCCGCCTTCTGCGCCCGCGTGAGCAATACGCCCGAAGGAGCTGCGCTGATGGACGTGCATTTCGATCCGGTCGTGCTCAAGCTCGTCGGCATCCTGAAGCGCGCCCTTCCTGACTATTCGGAACAGGACATCTTTTGGGGATACCACTTCGTGACCGGCGCGCTCATGAACACGCTCGCGCGCACGGGTCGCATCGACCGCTTGTCCGGCGGCGTCTGTCATTCCGACGATTTCCCCGCGATCAAGCAGCGGATCACGCGCTTCATGGCCGCCGGGTTCCTCGCGCTGAAAGAACCGCTCGTAAGCGGCGGTGGCGGACTAGCCCGCCCCTCCGGCCGCTAGACAGAAGGCGGCAACCCCTCCACGGACGTCGCTACGGACAACCCTTTTTTTCCTGCGGCAACTTCGGCGAGTACATGCCGACGTTCCAGTTCCACGGCAGCGCGCCGGTCGCCCGGCGCCGGCAAACGGTCGCTTCGTGCAGCTCGTACATGCCCGGCAGCAGGTGCTCGGACGGCCGCGGCGACGTCCGCGAAGTCCATATACGCGCGACTGGCTGCCGAACGCCGGCCAATCGGGTGCGTTTGCGGCGCGTGGCCGCCCGCTGCTCGCAAAGCTGGTCCAGTAGCCGATCATCGCGTCGGAGAGCTTGCTCTCCTGCGGCGTCGCCGGAATCTTCGGCCAGAGCGGCGGCGTGCCGCCGAACGTGCCGAACACGTAGGGCAGCTCGCTGGCGTGGAAGCCGTGCAGGCCGGCGAGTCCTCGGCCGGATAGCCGTGGTCGAAGAAATAGAGGAAGGCCGGCTGGCCGACGGCGGTCTGCTTTCTCGACGAGCCGCTCCGCGGTCCAGCCGTAGAGCGCGTCGCGGGTCGTCGCCCAGCATGCTCTCCTGCATGTCGGTGCTCGGATAGAGCCGCAGGAACGCGTCGGCGAGGTCGCCGTAGCGTGCGCGAATCTTCCTTCTCGTATTCGGCCGCGCTCGCCGGCGCCGGCGGCGCCAGGATCCTCAGCGAGCGGATCTCGCCGCTGTTGAAGCCGGCGAGGAGCGGCACGTGCGCCTGTTCGCCCCGGTCGAAGACGTCGACGAGCTGGCGCGGCAGGACCTGGCCGTCGACCGTGCCCAACGGCACGAACGCCGCCGCCGACCGCCGCGTCGGTGAGTGCCGCGCGCGTCCATCGCGCGCAGGGCCTGCGATGTTCGGCGCTGCAGCTTGGCCGCGAGCATCGAGGCCGCCTCCTCGGCGGACGTCGCGCCGAACCTGTGCCCTGCTTCAGCTCGGGCGTCGAGATCATGTAGGCGCTCTCCGCGATGGCCTTCGCGAAACAGGCCGCGTGCCGTCGGGCGAGGCCATCAGGTACATCACGCTCAGGCCCCCGCGGACTCGCCGGCGATGGTCACGTTGGACGGATCGCCGCCGAATGCGCCGATGTTGCGCTTGATCCAGCGCAGCGCCTCGATCTGATCGAGCAGGCCGTAGTTGCCGGAGATCCTGCGGGCGATTCGGCGCTCAGTTCGGGATGCGCGAGGAAGCCCAGAACGCCGAGCCGATAGTTGATCGAGACCACGACGACGCCGCGGCGGCGAGCTTCGCGCCGTCGTACAGGAGCTCGCGGCTCGAACCGCGTGAGCAGCGCGCCGCCGTGGATCCAGACGAACACCGGCGCGCTGCGCGCGCTCGCCGGGCGCCCAGATGTTCAGCGTCAGGCAGTCCTCGCTCATCGGCACCGAGCTCGCCCGCGTAGATGCTCGCGAGCCGTCGGCTGGGGCTGGATGCAGGCGGGACCGAACTCGGTCGCCGTTACGACGTCCCGACCAGGCGGCATCGGTGCCGGCGCTTCCAGCGCGCCGGGCCGACCGGCGGCGGGCGTAGGGAATACCCTTGAAGACGTGCAGGGCGCCTTCTCGGCGTCCCTTCCGACGGCCCGGCGGGCGCGTTCGACAGTTGGGCGCGCATGCGGCCTGGCTGCGGAAGCCATGACGGAACCCTTGTTCGGCAGGAGTGGGATCAGCACGGCAAAGCGCGGTCGCTCGCGGCGCGCGACCGGCGAAGCAAGATCAGGGCTGTTCCTCGTTTCCGAGGCTTGGCCTCGCGCCGCAAGCTACCCGCGCCAGCCACAAGGAAGAGCAGGATGGCGAGGACGTAGAACGGCACCAGGGCGTAAAGGCGAGTCTGCAGGGAATGGCTCGGGTGGCTTGCGCGCAGATAGTCGCTCGCGGCACCGACGATAGGTCGGGCCGAAGCCCCATGCCGATCAGGTTCATGACCAGCAGCAGCAGGGCGCCCCGACATCACGCGCTGGTCCGGCCGCACCTCCTCCTGCACCAGCGCGACCGACGACGACAGGTAGAAATAGTTGAGGAAGGTCGGTCCGATCAGGAACAGCCAGGGCGAGCGGCCAGGACGGCGCCCAGACGAAGCCGAGTATAGAACGGGATCGCGAGCGTCAGCGAAGCTGCGGGAATCAGCGGCGTAGGCCGGCTTGTAGCGCGCGGCGAAGCGGTCGATCACCCGTCCGGAGACGAAGATGCCTGCCGCTCATGCCGATGCCGACGACCAGCGCGTACCAGATCGCGACCTGGCCGAGCGTCATGCCCTTCTCGCGCATGAGAAACAGCGTCGTGAAGTTGCCGACGCCATAGGTGATGATCTGCGTGACGCCGCTGCCGAGTCGCGGCAAGCACGAGCGCGGGCCGTCGAGAAGAACATGCGCAGCGTCTGGCGAAACCCGATGCCGTCGTCAGCCGGACGCGGCAACGCGATCGAGACCGCCGCGCGGCGGCTCGCGCACGATCAGGACGACCACCAGACGCCGTCACAGATGCCGGCGCCACCCAGAACGATGAAGGCGTATGCGCCAGCTGATAGGCCGCCGCGATCGACGCACCGAACGCGATGCCCAGCGCCGCCCCGATCGGCGGACCGAGGTTGAAGATGCCGAGCGCGGTGCCGCGCCGCCCGGCGGGAAGTAGTCGGAGATGATGGCGTAGGACGGCGGCACGCCGCCGGCCTCGCCGACACCGACCGTCATGCGCGCGACCACGAGCTGGGAGTAGTTGGCCGCCAGGCCGCAGGCCATGGTCGCGGCGCTCCACAGCGCGCAGGCGCACGACAGCGACGCTGACCCGGTTGGTCCTGTCGGCCAGCCAGCCGACGGGAATGGAGATGAAGCAGTAGAACAGTGCGAAGTAGAGGCCGCCGATCAGGCCGAGCTGGCCGTCGGTGACGTGCAGAGCGTCCTGGATCGGCTTGGCGAGGATCGACAGCAGCTGCCGATCCAGGAAGTTCAGGACGTAGACGAAACACAGGATGCCGAGCACGATCCAGGCGCGTGCGGCAGGCAGCTCGCGCGCGGCCGTCATGACTGGGAGAGCCGCATGGCGGTTTTGTCGCCGCAGCACTCCGGGCGTTGCCCGATCGGGAGTGCCAAGCGATGTCGACGCACCCGAACCCGTTCGCGCGAACGCTCTATTCGCATGTGTGCCCTCCCGTTCACCACCAGCGCGACCTGCGCTCTCTGTGTAGCGCTCGAACCGCGATCCGTAGCCTGCGGCCGGTTTCACGACGGCCAGCCAGGCGATCTTTTGGTTGAGGCATCATGCAGTCAAATTTCGGCAGCGTCAATATTCACTATAACGAGTGTGAATATCTTAAACCGTACTCGACTTCGGCCAATTGGGACGCCCGCATTCGTCGACTTTCCTTCCCACACGTCGCGACAGCATGGAGACGGGTATGCCGCGCACTGGCGATACAGCTTGCCGCTGCGATCGCGCTGCTTTCAACGCTGACGAAGAAAGCGCGCAGCGCCCAGCGCGAGCAATTTCTCTGCAACGCGCTCGCCGAGCGATTCCGCCGCATCGGCACTATCGACGTCGTGGGCGCGCAGGACTTCGCCCGTCGCGGCGTCGCCGACGAGGCCGCTGAGGTGCAGGCCGCGCTCGGTCTCGATGCAGAACGCGGCGATCGGCACCTCACAGTTGCCCTGCAGCGCACGCGTCATCGCGCGCTCGGCGTCCACACAATAGACCGTGGCCGTGTCGTCAGCGGCGCGACGAGCTGCGGCGATCGCATCGTCGCCCGCGCGCTGCTCGATCGCGATCGCACCCTGCGCCGCGGCCGGCAACCACACCGGCGCTTCGAGGCGACTGCGGATGCGCGCCGCGAAGCCGAGTCGGTCGAGACCCGCGCAGGCAAGAATGATCGCGTCGTAGTCGCCCGCATCGAGCTTCGCGAGACGCGTGTTGACGTTGCCGCGCAGGTCGATCAGTTCGAGGTCGGAACGCTGCGCCCGCAACTGCGCCTGTCGCCGCAGCGACGAAGTACCGACTTTCGCACCGCGCGGCAGTTCGGCGATGCGCGCGAAACCGTTGCTGACGAACGCGTCGGCGGCGTCGGCGCGCTCGAGCACCGCGCTCACCGCGAAGCCTTCGTCGAGCTGCATCGGCATGTCCTTGTACGAATGCACGGCGATGTCCGCGCGACGCTCCGCGAGCGCGACTTCGAGCTCCTTGAGGAACAGCCCCTTGCCGCCGATCTGCGCGAGCGGCCGGTCGAGGATGCGATCGCCGCGCGTCGTCATCGGAACGAGTTCAATCGCGATGCCCGCATGCGCGGCGCGCAGCCGCGCAGCGACGTGCTCGGCCTGCCAAAGCGCGAGCGCGCTCTGCCGCGTGGCGATGCGCAACGTGCGGTTCATTCGCCCTTGACCAGCTTGCGCACGCCGGGGAGGTTGCGCCGGCTGACCTCGAGCTGGATTTCGCGTCCGGCAATTTGCGCGAACACGCGTTCGTCCGGCGCGCGCACGAGCCCGCCGAGACTCGCCTTGGCGACAAGGCAGTTGCGATGGATGCGCACGAAGCGCTCGCCGAATTCGGCCTTCCAGCGCCTTGAGTGGCTCCTCGATCAATACCTCGCCCTTGGCGTGATGCACCACGGTGTATTTGTCCTCGGCGAGCAGGTACTCGATTTCGGTGACGTGCACGAGCACGAGATTGCCGCGCACGCGCGCGCACAGGTGCGTGCGTGCGTGCGGCGCGGGCGCCTCGTTCTGCACGCGCGCCATCGCGCCGCTGCTGTAGCGGCGCGCGCGCGTCAACGCGCTCTGCAGCCGCTCGAGGCGAATGGGTTTCACGAGATAGTCGATTGCATTCGCGTCGAATGCCGCGAGCGCGTGTTCGTCGTAGGCGGTGCAGAAGATCACCGCGGGCGGCGGATCGATCGCCGCGAGATGCCGCGCCGCTTCGAGGCCGCCCATGAGCGGCATGCGGATGTCCAGCAGCACGAGGTCGGGCTTGAGCCGTGCAGCGATCTCCACGGCCGTGCGGCCGTCGCCCGCCTCGCCGACGACTTCGACGTTGCCACATTCCGCGAGCAAGCTCGCGAGTCGCGCGCGGGCAGGCGGTTCGTCGTCTACGACAAAAGTCTTCATCTCACGGCTGTGCCAGTCTCGCGCAGGTCGGTCTCGTGCAGGTCACTCTAATACAGGCCGCGCTCATCCGATCGATCTCATCGGGTCAGTTCGCGTCGTCCGGCAGGCGCAGAACGACCGTGAAATCCTCCGCACCTTCCTGGACGACGAGTGCGCCGCGCCAGGCGAAATGGTACTCGATCCGGCTACGCGTGTTGGCAAGCGCCATGCCGTGGCGCGACGGCATCCTCTCGCCTTCGGGCGGACGCGGGTTGCTGATCGTGATCTCGATGCCGGCGCCGGTGCGCACGCCGCGCACCCTGACGACACCGCCCTGAGCCAGCGGCTGCACGCCGTGATAGACCGCGTTCTCGACGAGCGGCTGCAACAGCAGTGTCGGCACCGCCAGTTTTCCTGGCAGGTCTTCGACGTCGATCTCGATGCGCAGGCGTTCGCCGAGACGCAGCTGTTCGATCGCGAGATAGCGGCGCGCGAGCTCGATCTCGGCAGCGAGCGTCGACAGCTTGTTGTCGGCGCCGAGCGCCGCGCGGAACAGGTCGGACAAATCCTCCACCGCGCGTTCGGCATCGGCCGGCTGCGTGCGGATCAGGCTCGCGATCGTGTTCATGCTGTTGAAAAGGAAGTGCGGACGGATGCGCGCCTGCAGCGCGTCCACGCGCGCCTGCGCCTCCGCGCGCACGCGCGCGCGCCACTGTTCCATCACGTAGAAATAACGCAGCAGCGCGGCGCCGATCAATGCCGCCAACGCGACATTGCGCAGGACGAACCGTACCTGCAATTCCGCGGGCAGCGTCAGGCGCAGGCCGAGCAGGAGGTCGAGCGTCGATACGAGCGTGCTGCACATCATCGTGATCGCGAGGATCAGCACATACGCGACGAGCAGGCCACGCTGCGGCGTGAGCCGACCGAGGCGGACGCGGAATTCGCACAGACTCAGCGTGCACAGGCATGCGATCCACTGCGCGAACAGCGTCGCCGTACCGAGCCGCGGCAGCAGCGGCTTCGATTCGTCGCTCGGCGCAATCAGGATCGTGACGACGAGCAATTCGACGACGATGACGATCGCGAGCAGTACCGACGGGCTGCAGAAGTTCGGCAGCCAGGTAGCGGCGGCCGCATCGTCCGTGGAGGTGTTCGCGGCAACGGGCGGCTTGCGCGCAGCCATCGCGCGTCAGGTCAGCCGGGTGCCGATAAAGCGGCGCAAATCGGCGATTTCCTCGGCGCAAACCTGATGCGCCATCGGGTAGGCATGCCATTCGATCGCATAACCGAGCCCCTGCAGGTGATTGCGGCTCATCTCGCCGAGTACGAGCGGCACGACCGGATCGGCTGTGCCGTGCGCGAAGAATATCGGCGTCGCCCGATTGGCAGCGGCCGCTTCTGCTGCTGTCTTCTCGGCCATCGGCAGATAGGTCGACAGCGCGATGATGCCATCGAGCTTATGCGCGTGACGCAGACCGCAGGCGAGCGCAATCGCGCCGCCCTGCGAGAAACCGGCGAGCAGGATCCTTTCGCTCGACACACCGCGCGCCATTTCGCTCGCAACCAGTTCCTCGAGCTGGGCGACGGATTCGCGCATGCCGCGCTCGTCCTGGCGCTGCGCGATCTCCATGCCGACGATGTCGTACCACGCGCGCATCGGCATGCCGCCGTTGATCGTCACCGGACGCACCGGCGCGTGCGGGAATACGAATCGCAACGCAGGCCAGCGCGGATCGACCAGTTCGGGAACGATGGGCTCGAAGTCGTGGCCATCGGCGCCGAGGCCGTGCAGCCAGATCACGGTATGCTGAGGGTTCGGTGCGGTTTCGATCTCGATGCAGGGCAGCGGCATGTGTGGATTCGGCAGCAGGTCGAGGAGAAGGTCGCGTCGATGTTGCCGCATCGGCGCTGCGTTGGCCAGTCGGCGCCGAGCGGTTCTGTGACTTTCGGCCGCTTGCGGCAGCGGCACTTCCGGCTATGCTGCGCCCTTTTAACCTAACCTCAGGCCGCCTATGTCTCGCCTCGCGATCGCCGGATTCGTCGCCACGCTCGTCTTCTCCTCGGCCAGCGCGCAGCCGGCGCCACTTACACTCGAAAAAATCATGGCCGATCCCGACTGGATCGGCACGCCCGTCGTCAACGCGTACTGGTCCGTCGACGGCAGGACCGTCTACTACACGCGCAAGCGCACGGGTTCGCCGATCATCGACCTGCACCGCGTCGAGACCGCGGGCGGCAAGGACGAGGTCGTCGACGGCGCAGCCATGGCTGCGAGCGACGGCCCGAATGCCATCTACGACATTGCCGGCGCGCGCGCAGCGTTCGTGCGCAACGGGGACGTCTTCGTGCGCGACCTCGCGAGCGGACGCCTGACACAGATCACGCGCTCCGCCGAAAAGAAGGCCTCGCCGCAATTCTCGCGCGACGGCCGCATGCTGAGCTTTCGCAGCGGCAACGAGTGGTTCGTCCACGATCTCGCGACCGGCGTGACCTCGCCCGCGGCACTGCTCAAGGCCGAGAAGGATCCCGACGCCGCCCCGAAGGCCGATGACCTGCGCGAGATGCAGTTGCGCACGTTCTCGACGTTGAAGAGGCTGCACGACGACAAGGAGACGCGGCGCAAGCATGCGGAAGATCAGCGTCGCGCGGACCCGACGCGCGCACCGGCGCCGTTCTGGCTCGGCGACGAGGCGAAGCTGCTCGACGCCGACCTCTCGCCCGACGGTCGCTGGATGCTCGTCGTCACGGCGCCGAAGAAGCCCGAGGAAGGCAAGCGCGGCGAACTGACCCGTTACGTGACGGAATCGGGTTACGAGGAATTCGAGAAGGAACGCGTGCGCGTCGGCCGCAATCCGCCGGTCGCGCAGTCGCTGCAGTTGCTCGACCTCGTGGCGCACCAGGCGTACCCGCTCTCGATCGACGGGTTGCCGGGCATCCACGACGACCCACTGCGCGCGGTGCGCGAGGAAAACGCCAAGGCCGCGCAGCAAGACGAGGCCGCATCAAAAGAACGGGCGGCACAGAAGATCGACGCCTGCCGAAAAGAAGGAAACGCGCAAGAGCGAAAACGACGACAAGCCGAAGGCGCGCGGCGTGCGCATCGTCTCCGATGCCGAGGACGGCGGTGGTGGCGGCATCGTCTGGAGCCGCGACGGCAGCAATGTCGCGATCCAGCTGCGCGCGATCGACAACAAGGACCGCTGGATCGCGAGCGTCGACTTCTCGCGCCACGCACTCGTGCCGCAGCACCGGCTCAGCGATGCCGGCTGGATCAACTGGAACTTCAACGAATTCGGCTGGCTCAACGACAACACGACGCTGTGGTACGACTCGGAGGAAACCGGCTTCGCGCACCTGTACACAAAGTCGCTGTCCGGCAAGGCGCAGGCGCTGACCCAGGGCAAATTCGAAGTCTCGCGGCCGCAGCTTTCCGATGACGGACGCTGGTTCTACGTGCGCGCGAATGCCGAGTCGCCGCACGCCTACGACGTTTATCGAGTCCCGGCCGGCGGCGGCAAGCTCGATCGCGTCACCCACTATCAGGGCATGGACGGTTTCGCTCTCTCGCACGACGGCCGCCAGCTGCTCGTCACGCACTCGGCGAGCTACGTGCCGACGCAGCTCGCGGTCGTCGCGGCGGACGGCTCCGGCGCGCCGCGCGAACTGACCGACACGCGCAGCGACGAGTACAAGTCGCTGAGCTGGGTCGCGCCGCAGTTCGTCGAGGTGCCGTCGACCCACTTCAAGGGCGCCATCCCCGCCAAGTTCTACAAGCCGGCGGACTACGACGCGTCGAAGAAGCACCCCGCCGTGCTGTTCGTGCACGGCGCGGGCTACACGCAGAACGTGCATTCGAGCTACCCGTACTACTTCCGCGAGCAGATGTTCCACAACCTGCTGCTGCAGCACGGCTACGTCGTGCTCGACATGGACTACCGCGCGTCGGAGGGCTACGGCCGCGAGTGGCGCGATGCGATCTACCGGCAGATGGGGCATCCCGAGCTCGAGGATCTGCTCGACGGCAAGAAGTGGCTCGTCGACACGCAGGGCGTCGATCCGAAGCGCGTCGGCATCTACGGCGGTTCCTACGGCGGCTTCATGACCTTGATGGCGCTGTTCCGCGCGCCCGGCGAATTCGCGGCCGGCGCGGCGCTGCGGCCCGTGACCGACTGGATGCAGTACAACCACGAGTACACGTCGGACATTCTCAACGACCCGCAGATCGACGCGATCGCCTACAAGCGTTCCTCGCCGATCGAGTTCGCCGACGGCCTGAAGGACGCGCTGCTGATCTGCCACGGCGTGATCGACGACAACGTGCTGTTCGCCGACTCGATGCGTGTGTACCAGCGCCTGATCGAGCTGCACAAGGACAACTTCACGATCTCGCCGTACGCGCTCGATCGTCACGGCTTCACGAATGCCGATTCGTGGCTCGACGAGTACAAGCGCATCTACCGCCTGTTCGAGCAGCACCTCCGGCCCGCGCAATGAGCGACGCCGACGCGCTGCCCGACTGCCCGAAGTGTGGTTCCAGGTACACCTACGCCGATGGCCTGATGCTCGTCTGTCCCGAGTGCGCCCACGAATGGCCGAAGGAAGCCGCGGTCGAACCGGTCGAGCAGGCAAGGATCGTGCGCGACGCGGTCGGCAACGTGCTCGCCGACGGCGACACGGTCACGGTGATCAAGGACCTCAAGGTCAAGGGGTCGTCTGCGGTCGTCAAGGTCGGCACCAAGGTCAGGAACATCCGCCTTGTCGACGGCGACCACGACATCGACTGCCGCATCGACGGCATCGGCTCGATGGGACTCAAGTCCGAATTCGTGAAGAAAGCCTGAGCTTGCGCGGCCGGCGGCGGCGGCGAGTCGCCGGCCCGCTTCCGGCGCGCTGCGAAAGCGCCGATACTCGGCGCATGACGGTCCCCGTACGCGCGCTCGGTTTCTGGTCGGCCACGGCGCTCGTCGTCGGAAACATGATCGGCTCCGGCATCTTCCTGCTGCCGGCATCGCTTGCACCCTTCGGCATGGCGAGCCTGCTCGGCTGGACGCTGAGCGGCGTCGGCGCGATCCTGCTCGCGCTGGTCTTCGCACGCCTCGGCCACTGCAATCCGCGCAGCGGCGGTCCTTACGCCTATTCGCGCATCGCGTTCGGCGATTTCGTCGGCTTCGCGATGGCCTGGAGCTACTGGGTGTCCGTCTGGTGTGCGGTCGCGGCGATCGCGGTCGCATTCGCCGGCAGCATGGCGTCGCTTTTCCCGAGTTTCTTCGCGAGCCAGGGCAACGCGGCGATCTGCGCGCTGGCCGTGTTGTGGTTCTGCACGCTGTGCAACCTCGCGGGCGTGCGCGTCGCCGGCGTAGCACAGCTCGTGACGACGATTCTCAAGGTGCTGCCTATCGTGCTCGTCATCGCGTTCGGCGCGGGCATGATGAATCCGCAGGCGTTCGTGCCGTTCAACCCGAGCGGCGGCAACCTGCTCGGCGTCACGACAACGACTGCCGCACTCGCGCTGTGGGCGCTGCTCGGCATGGAGTGCGCGACGATTCCGGCAGAGCATGTCGTCGACGCCGAACGCATCATCCCGCGCGCCACGATCTGGGGTACGGCATTCGCCACGATCATCACGATCGCTGCGTGCACGATCGTCCTGGGGCTGCTGCCGTTCGACCAGCTCAAGGACTCGCCCGCTCCCTTCGCCGACGCCGCGCGCCGGCTCTGGGGCAACGGCGCCGCGGCCGCGATCGCGGCCGGCATGGCGGTCTCGTGCCTCGGCGCGCTCAACGGCTGGATCCTCGTGCAGGGCCAGATTCCGCTCGCCGCTGCGCGCGACGGCCTGTTTCCCGTCGCCTTCGCGCGCGTCGACGAACGCGGCACGCCGCGTACCGGGCTCGTCATCGGCAGCGTGCTCGCGACCATTCTCGTCGGCGCGAATTTTTCCGCGTCGCTGATCGGCCTGTTCAATGCGTCGATCCTGCTCGCCACCGCGACAGCGCTGCTGCCATACGTCTTCAGTGCCGCGGCGATGCTGCGTCTCGAGCCGCGAGAACGCGATAGCTCTTCATGGCGTCTTGTCGTCGCCGCGCTCGCGCTGATCTATGGCGTCTGGGCGCTGATCGGCACGGGCGGCGAGGCGCTGATCTGGTGCGCGGGCCTCCTCGTCGCCGGCATACCGCTGTATTTCCTCCAGCGCAAGCTCAAACCCGTCGCGGCGAGCTGATCTTGACGAAGTGATCCTGACGAACTGATTTTCGACGAGCTGGTATCGACGAACTGACAGACATCACTTAAAAAAAGCACGCGCTTGCGTCACGATACGCGGACCCCTGCCCAAGCGTCTCCCCATGTCCTCCATGCAACGCCCCACCCACGCGCTGACCGAAGGCGCGATCGGCAAGACCTTGTTTCTGTTTTCGCTGCCGATCCTCGCCGGCAACGTCCTGCAGTCGCTCAACGGATCGGTCAACGCGATCTGGGTCGGTCACGGCCTCGGCGAGGCTGCGCTCGCGGCGACATCGAACGCGAACACGATCCTGTTCTTCCTGATCGGCGCCGTCTTCGGCGTCGGCATGGCCGGCACGATCCTCGTCGGCCAGAGCATCGGCGCGAAGAATCTCGATCAGGCCAAGCGCGTCGTCGGCACGAGCCTCGTGTTTTTCATCGTGATGTCGGTCGCGATCGCGCTGGCCGGCCTGTTCCTGGCCGAGCCGCTCATGGCCTGGATGCACATGCCCGCGGAGTCGGAGCCGCTCGCGGTCGCCTATCTGCGCATCATCTTCCTCGGCATCCCGTTCATCTACGTGCTGACATTCGTCAGCATGACGTTGCGCGGCGCGGGCGACGCGCGCACGCCGTTCATCTTCCTTGCGCTCAACGTCGTGCTCGACATCGCGCTCAATCCGCTGTTCATCTTCGGCTGGGGCCCGGTGCCCGCGATGGGCATTCGTGGTTCCGCGACCGCGAGCTTCATCGCGACTTCGCTCACGCTCGTCGCGCTGATCACCTACATCTATCGCAGCAAGCATTTCCTGCGCATCCAGCGTCATGAAGCGCATTACCTCAAGATCGATCGCGTGATCCTCAAGGCACTGATCGCCAAGGGCCTGCCGATGGGCCTGCAGATGATCGTCATGTCGCTGTCGATGCTCGTGATGATCAGCCTCGTCAACAGCTTCGGCGCGCACACGACGGCCGCCTACGGCGCCTGTTTCCAGTTGTGGAATTATATACAAATGCCGTCGCTTGCAGTCGGCATGGCCGCCTCGTCGATGGCCGCGCAGAACGTCGGCGCGCAACGTTGGGATCGCGTCAACCGCATTGCACTTACGGGCGTGGGGTTCAATTTCCTGCTGACTGGCAGCCTCGTCGTGCTGATCTACCTGTTCAACCGCGGCGCGCTCAACCTGTTCCTGCCGGCCGAAGGCGGCGCGATCGACATCGCCCAGCACATCAACCACGTCGTCGTCTGGTCGTTCGTGTTCTTCGGCATCTCATTCGTGCTCGCGGGCGTCGTGCGCTCGACCGGCGCCGTGATCCCGCCGCTGATCATCCTCGTGATCGCGCTGTGGGTCGTGCGCATTCCGTTCGCGTACGGTCTCGTCGGCACCTGGGGCGCGGACGCGATCTGGTGGAGCTTCCCGCTCGGCTCGTCGTCTCGATGAGTCTGTCTGCCGCGTATTACCGCTGGGGCGGCTGGCGCAAGGCACGCATGCTCGGCGGTGCGGCGGCCGCGAGCGCCTCGCCGCCAGCGAATCCGACCCCACCGGTCGGACCCGAAATGCCCGTCGAGCCGACCTCGCCTGCTGGCCTCGATGCGCCGGCGGGGCAACGCGCCTGATTGCCGGCCGTGACGCGGTCGACTTCGCGCATGAGGCAGAACCCCTTCGGGCGGAACTCTCTATTGCCTCGATTCGCTTTTCTATCCGCGCAGATCGCTCTTGGATCCGCGATGATACGCGTTCATCCGCGTCAAACCGATTTTCAGCTCTGACATCGCGGACAGAAGAACGTCGAACGCTGCCCGAGACCAATCACACGAATCGCCGTGCCACAGACCCGACAGGGCTCGCCGCGCCGTCCGTACACGAACAGTTCCTGCTCGAAGTATCCGGGTACGCCGTCGGGACTGATGAAATCGCGCAACGTCGTGCCGCCGCGCGTGATCGCGTGCTCGAGAATGCGCCGCACCTCCCGCGCGAGTCGCGCGTAACGCGCGCGCGAGACCGAGCCTGCAGCGCGCGTCGGCCGGATGCCCGCGGCGAACAACGCTTCGGCCGCGTAGATGTTGCCAACACCGACGACGATCTTCTGGTCCATGAGGAAGACCTTGATCGGCGCGGCGCGGCCGCGGGAGGCCCGCCAGAGGTGGTCGCCGTCGAACGCGTCGCCGAGCGGCTCGGGCCCGAGCCCGGCGAGCAGCCGGTGCGTCTTTCCGGCAGGCTGCCAGAGCTGGCTGCCGAATCGGCGCGGATCGGTATAGCGCAGGATATGGCCCGAATCGAGGTGCCAATCCACATGATCGTGCGGTCCCGGCACCGTGTCGCTTGAAAGGATGCGCAAAGAGCCCGACATACCAAGGTGCAGCAACGCAGCGCCAGGCTCGGTGTGCACAAGCAGGTATTTTGCACGACGCCCGACTTCCGAAACGCGCTGACCAGGCAGTTCGGCACGCAATTTGCGTGGGATTGGCCAGCGTAGCTGCGGCTGCCGTACAACGATGCGATCGATACGTCGACCGATCAGGTACGGGGCGATGCCACGCCGCGTGGTTTCGACCTCAGGCAGCTCGGGCATGACACGGTTTTAACGGTAAGTTCACTGGTGAAAAGCCTAGTGCTAACGTATAGTTAGAAGTTCAAACGGGGGTTCTCGCAAGCATTCCGATGGATACCATACTCAATTTTCTCGACGGCGGCGTGACCCATGCGTCATGGCTCGCCAAGCTGATCTATTTCTTTGTCGTCACACAGCTGACGATTTTCGCCGTGACGCTCTATCTGCATCGCAGCCAGACGCATCGCGGCGTCGACTTCCACCCGGTCGTCGCGCACTTCTTCCGTTTCTGGTCGTGGGTCTCCACGGGCATGATCACGAAAGAATGGGTCGCGATCCATCGCAAGCATCACGCCAAGTGCGAGACCGAAGAAGATCCGCACAGTCCGAAGTACTTCGGCATCAAGACCGTGCTCTGGCAGGGCGTCGATCTGTATCGCGTCGCGTCGCATGATACCGCAGCGATCGAGAAGTACGGCCTCGGCACGCCGAACGACTGGATCGAGCGTCACCTCTACGGCGCCCGACCGTACTGGGGCCCGACCCTGCTGTTCACGACGAACATCGTGCTCTTCGGCTTCTGGGGTCTCGCGATCTCGGCACTGCAGATGATCTGGATTCCGTTCTGGGCCGCCGGCGTCGTCAACGGCATCGGCCACTGGTGGGGTTATCGCAACTTCGAAACGGCCGACATGGCGACGAACCTCACGCCGTGGGGCTTCTTCATCGGCGGCGAAGAGCTGCACAACAATCACCACGCGTTCCCGAGTTCGGCGAAGTTCGCGCTGCGCCGGTTCGAGTTCGATATCGGCTGGGTCGCGATCCGCATGTTCGAGATGCTCGGCCTCGCCAAGGTACTGCGCGTCGCACCGACGCTGGACGTGCGCCCGAACGTGCAGCTGCCCGACGCGGAGACGCTCAAGGCACTCGTCTCGCACAGGTTCGAGGTGATGACCGACTATTTCCGTGGCGTCATCACACCGACGCTGCGCGAGGAAGCCGACGCAGGCCGGCGCGAACCTCAAGTCGATTCCGCGCAAGATGCGGCGCGCGCTCGGCAATGGCGGCCGCTGGCTCGATGCGCATTCGCGTGAAAGCCTGGCCGCGATCGTCGAGAACCGGCCGACCTTGCGTACCGTCTGCGATTTCCGCGCGCGCCTCGCCGGCGTTCTCGAACGCAACAATGGCGGCGCCGAAGCGATGCTCAACAATCTGACCGAGTGGTGCCGCGAGGCCGAAGCAACCGGCATCGCCGCGCTGGCCGCGTTCGCCGCGCGTCTGCGCGGCTATGCGCTCTCGCCGGCGCGCACAAGCGCCTGACGGGCGTCTCGCCTCATCGAAGGTAGAAAACCCGCTGCGGCGGGTTTTTTATTGACCGAAGTATCCAGGGCTCGCAAAGTGCGAGTCGCCGCCTGAAATTATTCGATCGCCAGTCGCTGAAATTCACTTTGCAGTTCGTGGCGAGGTATCAACCCACGAACGGCAACCCACCGCCGCGCCCCTCACCCGCGGCGCAGAATGATGATTGGCGACGTGCGCGCGACGCGACGCGTCGCCGCCCAGCCCGCGAACGCGACGAGCAGCGCCGCCGCGAACACGACCGCTGCCAACGACGCGAACGGCGGCAGATAGCTGCCGAAATGGAACACCTGGCGCGCGAGCGACGATGCCGATCGCGGCCGAGCCGATCGCCGCGATGCCGCCGGCGATGAGACCGAGCGCCGCAAACTCGCCGAGCACCGCGGCGCTGAGCTGCGGCCGAATGCGCACCGAGCGTGCGCAGCAGCGCGGATTCGAAGCGGCGTTCGTCGGCGGTCGCAGCGAGCGCGGCGAGCAGCACGAGCAGGCCCGCGGCGAGGCTGAAGCCGAGCACCCACACGACCGCGCCGCTCGACGCGGTCGATGATGTCGCGCACGCGGTCGAGAATCGGTTGAGGTCGATCAGCGAGACGTTCGGAAATTCCTTCGACAACGCCGCGAGCGATGCGCCTCGCGGCAGATGAAAGCTCGCGATGTAGCTGTGCGCGAGCGCGTCGCCGGTCTTCGCGATCGAGCATGAGGAAGAAATTCACGCGGAACGAATCCCAGCGCACGCCACGGATGCTCGTCACGGCGCTTGTGATGTCGCGCTCGCCGACGCGCAAGGTCAGCGTGTCGCCGAGCTTCAGATGGAACATGTCGACCCACATCTGGTCGACCGACAGCTGCGGCTCGGCGGACGCGCCGTCGAACCAGCGCCCCTGCAGCAGTCGATTCGCGGGCGGCAGCTCGGCGCTCCACGAAAGGCGCGTTTCGCCGTTGATCCAGTTCGCAGCGCGCCGGTCGGGGTAGTCGCTCGGCTTTCGGCACGTTGCCGTTGATCGCGACGAGCTTGCCGACCGCGATCGGCAGTACGTTGACGTTTGTCGGCGCCGAGCGCGGTCAGCCGCTGCTGCATCCCGTCGCGCTGCTCGGTCTGCAGATTGATCAGGAAGAAGTTCGGCGTGTCGGCGGGCAGCTCCGCGCGCCAGCGTCGTCAGCAACGACGGCCCGATGACCGCGAGCAACGCGAACGCGGTCAGGCTCAGCGCCAGCGCGCTCGCCTGCAGCAGGCTCAGCGCACGCCGGCGCGACAGATTGGCGAGACCGAAGCGCAGCGCCGCCAGGCAGACGCCTGCCGCCGCTGCGTACGAGCCGCAGCAGCAGCAAGCCGAGCAGCAGCGCGTCAGCGCCACGCCAGCGAAGCCGACCGCCGAGCGTGATCGCCAGCTGCGCGCTGCCGGCGCTCGAGCGCAATCAGCGCGGCCCGACCGCAACCGGCAGCAGGTAGAGCGAATCGAAGCGGCGCCGCCGCGTGCCGCGATCGTCGCGACGGAACACGCGCATCGGCTCGACATCGCGCAGGCGCAACAGCGGCGGCAGCGCGAAGCCGAACAGCACGGCGAGCACCGATCGCGAACGCGGCGAGCGACGGCTGCCAGGGAATCGCCGGCGTCGCGCCGGGCAGGAGATCGCGCGCGAGCACGAACACGACCTGCTGCAACCCGAGCCCAGCACGAGCGCCGAGCGACACATGCCGGCAGCGCGAGCAGCGCGAGCTCGAGCGTCAGCGCCATGAGTGATTTCGCCGCGACTTGCGCCGAGACAGCGAAGCAGCGCGACTTCTTCGGTCTTGCGTCGCGCGAAGCGTTGCGCGGCGAGCGCGATCGCGATGCCCGACAGCAGCGCCGCGAGCAGCGCCGCGAGGCGCAGGAAGCTGTCGCCGCGCTCGAACGCGCTGCGCAGGTTCTGCTGCGCGTCCTCGACCGTCGTGATCTCGGCGCCGGCCGGCAGACGACGGCTTGATCACGTGGCGAATGCAGCGATCGCGCGCTCGTCGCCGGCGACGAGCAGGCGATGGCGCACGCGGCTGCCGGCCGCGAGCAGGCCGATCGAGCCGGCATCGGCGAGGTTCATGACGAGCGCGCGGCGCGAGACGAAACAGGTTGCCGCTGTCGGGCGAGCGCGTGATCTCGCCGGCGACCACGAGATCGCGGCCGCCAATCTGCAGACGACCTGCCAACGCCGATGTCGAGCGCGACCAGTACGGCCTGCTCGGCATACACGTCGCCCGTGGCTGGAGCGTGCACGCTGCGCTCCGCGCCGGCCGCGTCGCGTATCGCGAGCACGCCGCGCAACGGAAACACCGCGTCGGCCGCACGGATGTCGACGAGGCGACTCTTGTCGCCGGCGAACACGACGCTCGGGAAATCGGCGACAGTCGGTCGTCGCGAGTCCGCGTCGCGTTGCTTCGTCTGCGAGCGACGCCGGCAGGGTGCGGCTCGCGTCGATGCCGAGATCGCCGCCGATCAGCTCCGCGGCGGAGGCGACGATCGCGCGCTCGACGCGGCTCGCGAGCGTCGCCACGGCGGTGAGCGCAGCGACCGCGAGAACGAGCGCCAGCGCGAGCGTGGCCAGCTCGCCGTGGAGGAATTCGCGGCGCAGGCTGCGCGCGGCGAATGCGAGAGGTCTCATGCTGCGGCTGCCCCATCACGTCGATGTGCCGAGTTCGATCTGACCGGCAGATTCGACCTCGACTCGTCCGACCCGTTTGATGCCGCGGCGATGACGGCGCGCCTGTCGAGCGGCGACTCATGCCGCCGCCTCGTCGACGATCCGCCCGTCACTGAGCGCGAGCTTGCGTCCACAGCGCGCGGCAAGCGTCGCGTCGTGGGTGACGAGCACGAGCGTCGTGCTGTGCTCGCGGTTGAGCGCAAAAAGCAGGTCGCTGATCGCGGCGCCCGTGCGCTGATCGAGATTGCCGGTCGGCTCGTCGGCGAACAGGATGTCGGGCGCGTGCACGAACGCGCGCGCGAGCGCGACGCGCTGCTGCTCGCCGCCGGACAGCTGAGACGGATAGTGATGCCTGCGCGCGCCGAGCCCGACGCGCGCGAGCGCGTCGCCCGCGCGCGCGCGCGCATCGGCGCTGCCTTCGAGTTCGAGCGGCAGCATCACGTTCTCTTCGGCGTTGAGCGCCGGCAGCAGGTGGAAGCTCTGGAACACGAAGCCGACGCGGCGCCGGCGCAGGCGCGCGCGCGCTTCCTCGTCGAGCGCATCGAGTCGCTGGCCGGCGAGCACGACCGAACCCGTCGTCGCGCGATCGAGCCCGGCGAGGATGCCGAGCAGCGTCGTCTTGCCCGAACCCGAGGCGCCGACGATCGCGACGCTTTCGCCTGCCGCTAGCGCGAGGCTCACGTCCTCGAGTATCGTCAGGCGCCCGTCCGGTCCTTCGACGGTCTTGCTAACCTTGTCGGCGCTGATCGCGATCCCAACTTCTTCCGTCATGCTCAAAGCCTTCCTCATCTCGCTGCTGTGCCTCGTCGCCCCGGACCTTTATGCGGCCGCGGCAGTGAACCCTGCCGAAATCGCGACGGGACCGATCCTGGCGGGAACGATCCCAGCGGGACCGATCCTCGTTCTCGGCGATTCGCTCTCGTCCGCGCACCACATCGCCGCCGAAGCAGGCTGGGTGCATCTGCTCGAGCAACGCCTGCAGGCCAACTCGATGGCGCGCAAGGTCGTCAACGCGAGCATCAGCGGCGAAACCACGTCGGGCGGCCTCGCGCGCCTGCCGAAGCTGCTCGCGGAGAACCGCCCCGCGCTCGTCCTCGTCGAACTCGGCGCGAACGACGGCCTGCGCGGCCTGCCGCTCGCCGAGATCCGCGCGAACCTGCGCAGCATCCTCGACGCGAACCGCGCCAGCGGTGCACGCAGCGTGCTGCTCGGAATCGAGCTGCCGATCAACTACGGACCGCAGTATCGCGACGGCCTCAGGACTCTGTATCGGGACCTCGCGCAGGAATTCAATGCGCCACTCGTCCCGTTCCTGCTCGACGGCGTCGCGCTGGATCCCAATTTGATGCAGGACGACGGGTTGCATCCGAAAGCGGAAGGGGAACCGCGTGTGCTCGAGAATGTGTGGAAGGTGCTTGAGCCGGTGTTGAAGGCGCCGGCGCAACACTGATCGCGGCATTGCGCGCGGGATTGACACGCTGCCGAAACAAAAACCCGCCGGGCGGCGGGTTTTCGCAAGGCGCTGGATCCCGGATCATCGCTGCGCGCGTCGGGGATGACGTTTTCGGCCAGAGTCGCGCATGCTGCCCGGCGCAACAAAAAACCCGCCGGACGGCGGGTTTTTGCTAGGCGCTGGATCCCGGATCATCCCAGTGGGATGTCCGGAATGACGTTTCGGCAGAGCCGCGCATCTGCCCGGAGCAACAAAAAACCCGCCGGGCGGCGGGTTTTCGTAAGGCGCTGGATCCCGGCTCGCCGCTACGCGGCGTCCGGGATGACGCATTGGCAGAGGCGTTCGCGGAAAACGCGAACGCGCCAATGCGTCACTTGATCTTCGCTTCCTTGTAGGCGACGTGCTTGCGCACGACCGGGTCGTACTTCTTGATTTCCATCTTGTCCGGCGTGGTCTTCTTGTTCTTGTCGGTCGTGTAGAAGTGACCGGTGCCTGCCGAAGAGACGAGGCGGATTTTATCGCGCTTGGATGCCATGGGGATTCTCCTTAGATCTTCTCGCCGCGGCCGCGCAATTCGGCCAGGACGGTTTCGATGCCGTTCTTGTCGATCGTGCGCAGGGCCTGGGTAGAAACCTTGAGCTTGATCCAACGGTTCTCGCTCGGCACCCAGAAACGGCGCTCGTGCAGGTTCGGCAGCCAGCGGCGCCGGGTTTTGTTATTGGCATGCGAAACGCTATTGCCCGACTGGGCGCGCTTGCCGGTGACTTGGCAGACATTGGCCATGCGTATTTCCTCGATGATTCCTGCTCTTACGAGCGCTGGCCGCCCTTAGCCAGGGCGGATTCGGCCCGGACCGCAGTCCGGATCTCGCCGCAAAACGACACAGCGAGCCGCCTATTAGAGCAGAATCATATGTTTAGCGCAAGACAGCGCCGGTCGGTGGCCCCGTAAGCCCCTCCGCAAGGGGCGATTCGGACGGGGCGCATCGAGGAAGTCGACAAACTGCCCGCCAGCACACCCGGTCGCGATGGCCCGCTTCGGCGGGGCCAGATCGACAGCCGTCAGATCTCTTCGACCGCCGTGCGCTTCGAGCGCCGGATCAGCCAGGCGACGCCACGCAGATCCGATATGCCGACGAGCGCGCGATTGAGATTGTTGTACTTCGAGACGCCTGCGCCGCGCGCACGATGATTGACCGGCACGCTCTTGACCTGCCAGCCCGCGCGCTGCATGAGCGCGGGCAGGTAGCGGTGCATGTGGTCGAAGTAGGGCAGATCGAGGAAAACGGCGCGCTCGAAAAGCTTGATGCCGCAGCCGGTGTCCGGCGTCTCGTCGCGCAACAGGCGCGAGCGGATCGCGTTCGCCCATTTCGACGCCCAGCGCTTGCTGCCCGTGTCCTGGCGATTGACGCGCCAGCCGGCGAACAGCTTGATCTCGTTCGGCGATTCGCCGCGCATCGCGAGCAGCTTGGGTATGTCCGCCGGATCGTTCTGACCGTCGCCGTCGAGTGTCGCGATCCATTGTCCGCGCGCGGCCTTGATGCCGGTGCGCAGCGCGGTGCTCTGCCCGCTCTGCGTGACGTGACGCAGCACGCGCAATTCGGGGAACTGCGCTTTCGCCTGCGTCAGCACCGCGAGCGAATCGTCCCGGCTCAGATCGTCGACGTAGACGATCTCGAAATCGCATCTTGCCGCGAAGTGCGGCCGCGATCTCGGTCAGCAGCGGCACGATATTGTCGCGCTCGTTGTGCACGGGCACGACGACGGATAGTTCGGGCATCGCCGGTTCCAGCGGGATTCAATTGCACATTATCGCCTGCCGCGACCGCGTTGTCTGCGTTGCCCACGAGCCTTGCGGATCGTGACCGGCGGGCACGTACCCGACCGGCGGTCTACAGGGATCGCGCTACGAAGACCGCGCCCGCGAGAATCGAGACCCTGAAGGAACCCGGGAGGGCTAGGGTCAGCCGCTGGATTTGCCGCGCAGCCGATGGCGCTTGATCGCTCGCGCGATCAGCGTCGTGCCGTCGTCGGGCACCGAGCGCGCGGTCGCCTGCGTCTTCTTGCACCAGTTCTGCATGCCTTCGATGATCTCGTGAAACTCCATCGAATCGGCCGTCATCGCGCGGATCGCGCGTGCGCGCGCCTTGCCATCGTCGGGATCGAGTTTCTTGAAGGTCTCGAGACGGCGCGAGGCGCGCACGTAGACCGCGACGAACTCCTGGACGAGATCCTCGATCTGGCGCGACTTGCGATAGAAATCGCTGAGATTCTTGACGACCTTGTCGCGACCGCGCTCGGCCACCGTGCGCCCGTCGGCGAGACGGACGTCGCCGAGAATCTCCTGCCAGAGGCCGATATGCAGTCTCTCGTCGGCGGGCATTGTCGCCGCAGCGGCCTTTTCCCGCCGGGCGCTCTCTGCTCGCGGGGTCGTGGATCGGGTCTTCACCATGCGCGCACTCCGTCGTTGCACCAGCAAACCTGCTTCCTGCTGGCAGTTTGCCGTTATGCCGTGCAATCGACAAGGGGAACGAAGTGGGGTGATCCTGCCTCAGCGGCCGAGCGCGCTGCGCCATGTATTCTCGACGCGATCGAATGCCGTCGCGTGCCGCGCAAGCAGGATCAGGCTGCCCGCGCCGAGCGGCAGGACGCGACCGCTCCAGCCGTCGCGTACGAAATCCTCGCGCTGCGACGCATGCACATCGACGACGTAGATGACCGTCACGGGGTCGTCGCCTTCGGGCATGAGCATGTGCACGGTCTTGTGCCGCCCCATCGGGCAGCAACCGACGAAGCTGACGCCGGCCGGGATGTGACTCAGGTTCAGGCCGCGCTGGGCGAACGCGTCGCTGACCTCCTTCGACGAGATCGACGTGACCATCTTGAGCACGAGCGCTTCCTTCTCGACGTGATCGACGGCCTGGGTCGACAGCGGCGTCGCCTCGACGCGCGTGCCGAAGACGCCGATCGCGAGCGCAAGCGAGGCAGCGAGCGCGAGCATCGCCGTGCGCCGCAGCGCCGTGCGCTGCCGGCGCTGCGCCGTCGCCTGGGCGAGCAGCACCGATTCCACGAGTTGCGCCGGCAGCGCGACTTCTAGCGCGCGCCGCAGCGTGCGGTCGAAGTCGATGGCGTGCGCCGTGGCTTCGGCGCAGCGTGCGCACTCGGCACGATGCCGCTCGAAATCCGCGGCTTGCGTGTGCGGATCGATCGCCAGCTGACGCCGGAATTCAACGCAGTTCATGTACGTCCGCCTCGCCTTTCGTTCCGCTCAACATCGCCTTCAGTTTCTGCCGCGCGCGAAACAGCTGGGTCATCACGGCGGCGCTCGAAATGTTCAACTCGCGCGCAATCTCGTCGCACGAAAAGCCACCGAGCACCTGCATCACGAGCGGATTTCGATACTTCGGATCGAGCCTGCGCATCGCGCTGCGGATCAACGCCTCCTCGCCGGCCGCATCGGGTGTGCGCGCTTCGCTCGCGTCGGCCACGTCGAGTTCGTCGACGTCGACCATCTGCGGTGTCTTGCGCTCGTACAGACGCGCGTGTTCGCGGCGCAGGATCGTGATGAGCCACGCCTTGGCAGCCGCACTTTCGCGCAGGCTGTCGAGCGACTTCCATGCACGCAGCAGCGTTTCCTGCACGAGGTCGCGCGCGAGCGCCTCTTCCCCGCAGAGCCAGTACGCGTATCGATACAGATCCGCGGAATAGCCGCGTACGAGTGCGTCGAACTGTCTCTGCCTGCTGCTCACGGGAAGGGAGACCGGCGGGCCGCGGACGAGCTTTCAGAAAGGCCCGCCGATAGCGGGACGGGCCGCAGCGAACGCTCAGCGTATGCGGCCGAGGATTCCATCGAGTTCGTCGAGGCTGTGGTAGCCGATCACGAGTTTGCCGCGGCCGCCGCGGCCGTGCTGGATGCTGACCTTCGCGGCGAGTTTTTCGCCGAGTTCGCGCTCGAGCGCGACGATATCGGGATTACGCTGCGGCCGGCTTCTTTGCTCTTTCCGGTCGGTATCGTCTGCGCGCGGCGCACGGCCTCTTCGAGCTCGCGCACCGACCAGCCGTGTTCGACCGCGCGGCGTGCGAGCCCGAGCGCGAGCCGGGCATCGAGGGCGGCGAGCGCGCGACCGTGGCCCATGTCGAGCTTGCGCTCGTCGAGCAGGCGCTTGATCTCGTCCGGCAGGTCGAGCAGTCGCAGCAGGTTGCTGATCGACGCGCGCGAACGGCCGACCGCGTCGGCGACCTGCTGATGCGTGTGTTTGAATTCGGCGATCAGGCGCTGCAACGCCTGTGCCTCCTCGAGCGGCGTCAGTTCCTCGCGCTGGATGTTCTCGATCAATGCCATCGCGACGACGGCCTGATCGGCGACCTCGCGCACGAGCGCCGGAATCTCGCTGAGACCGGCAGCTGCGCGGCGCGCCAGCGGCGTTCGCCGGCGATGATTTCGATAGCGGTTCGCGCCGACCGCGCGCACGACGATGGGCTGGATCAACCCCTGCGCCTTGATCGACGCGGCAAGTTCGTGCGAGCCGTTCGTCGTCCAAATGCTTGCGTGGCTGAAACTTGCCGGGCTGGATGCGATCGACGTCGATCTGGCGCAGTTCGTCGCCCGATGCTCGGCCGGCAATCGTCGTCGCCGCCGCCGAGCAGAACATCGAGATCGCGTGCGCCGAGTCCGCGCCGTTTTGCCGCTGCCATGTTCGAGCCTACTCCGCGATTGATGAGCGATTTTCCGGCGCGGATCCGCGCAGACCTGCGCGGACAGCTACGAGCACTGCACCTTCCGCGTGCGTCCGCGTTCGCTCCGCGTCCAATTGCATTGCCGCTAGCTTACCAGCGGACTGGCCGCCGGCGACGCGCCGTGCGGCGCTGCGCCGATGCGTTCGCGCCGCAGCATCTCGCCGGCAAGGCCGAGATAGGCGATCGCGCCGCGCGATTCGCGGTCGTACAGATTGATCGGCTTGCCGTGGCTCGGCGCTTCGGCGAGGCGGATGTTGCGCGGGATGATCGAGCGCAGCAGACTTGTCGCCGAAGTGTTGCATGAGCTGCGCGGACACGTCGTTGCCGAGATTGTTGCGCACGTCGTACATCGTGCGCAGCAGGCCTTCGATCTCGAGGTGCGGGTTCAGACGGGTGCGCACGGCCTTGATCGTGTCGAGCAGGCTCGTCAGGCCCTCGAGCGCGAAGTATTCGCACTGCACGGGAATCAATACGCCGTGTGCGGCCGTCAGCGCGTTGATCGTCAGCAGATGCAGCGACGGCGGGCAGTCGATCAGGATCGTCTGATAGCGATCGCCGAGTTTCGCGAGCTGCTCCTTGAGGCGCGACTCGCGCGCGAGCATGTCGATCAGTCTTCAGTTCGGCGGCGGTGAGATCGCGGCTGCCGGGGAGCAGATCGTAGCCCGGCCGTCGTCGGGATGATCGCGCTTTCGATCGTCGCCTCGTCGAGCAGCACCTCGCAGCCGGTCGGCTTCGACGGTGCGCTTGTCGATGCCCGACGCCATCGTCGCATTGCCCTGCGGATCGAGATCGACGAGCAGCACGCGACGCTTCGTCTCGGCCAGCGCCGCGGCGAGATTGACGGCGGTCGTCGTCTTGCCGACGCCGCCCTTCTGGTTGACGACCGCGATGATGCGCGTCATTGGATGCTGCTTGCCTTCGCATGCCACTTGGCCGCTATTTCCCGTCCGAGTGCCGGATTATGACGACATGACGCGCCGCACCCAAGCCCGGCACGCTCAAGCGGCAGCGTTTCCGCGATGACGAACCCGGCCGGCAGGGCGAGGATCTCGTCCTTGTCGAGCTGACCCTTCATCGCGAGGCAGACGCCGTCCGGCGCCAGCAGGTGACCGCCGACACGCAGCAGGTCGGCGATCGATGCGAACGCGCGTGCGACGACGCAGTCGTATTGGCCCTGCAGGTCCTCGACGCGCGCCTGTTCGACGCGCACATTGCGCAGTGCGAGCACGCGTACCGCTTCGCGCAGGAACCGCGTCTTCTTGCCGTTGCTGTCGACCAGGGTGACCTGGCGGTCCTCGTCGAGCAGCGCGAGCGGGATGCCCGGCAGACCGGCGCCGGTGCCGATGTCGACAAGGCTCTGCCCGCGCACGAAAGGCGCGATCGCCAGCGAATCGAGCAGATGGCGCGTCACCATCTGGTCGACGTCACGTACCGCCGTCAGGTTGTACGTCGCATTCCAGCGCGCCAGCAGTTCGATGTAATCGAGCAGACGCTCGCTTTGCGCAGGCGCGAGCGCGATGCCGAGTTCGGCCGTGCCCGCAAGCAGATGCGCATGCAGGCGGCGCGATGTGTAAGGGGCGAGGACGCGGTGCTTTTCATGACGGCCCTGGCAACGGGCAAGGCCACGCTGAGAGCGCGCAAGTATCCGGTGAAGCGCCGCGAAAAGCCAGCGCTGACGCGCGTCAGGCCAGCTGCACGCGCGTGATCAGCAGGCCGCGTTCGCGCAGCTGCCGGTTGAGGCCGCTCTTGATGCTGCCGGTTGCGTTCGCCCGCGTCGTCGACGTCGGTCTCGGCGAGCAGCCGCGGCAGCTGCTCGCGCACACGCTGGCTGACTTCGTCGATGATCGTATCGGCGCGCTTGGCGTCGAGCACCTGGTAGTAGACCTGCCCGCGCAGCGTCGCTTCCTGACCCGGGACGGCGATCGGATCGATATCGACGACGTTGCCGAGCAGGCGAATCTTGTGCGCGACCCGCTCGATCAGTGGCAGGACGAAATGCATGCCGGCACCGAGGGTGCGGACATGGCCATCCATGCGGCGCAGGGTATAGGCCTGGCCTTCCGGGATGCGGCGGACGCAGGCGGCGAAAACGAGCACCGCTGCGCAAATCAATGTCGGGGTCAGCATTTCATACCTCTTACAAGAGGTTATACGTAACTTATGATTTCGAGTCTAGCAAAAAATTGCAGCACAATGAATAGGCTGACTTTTTTGCGAGCTCTGCCGATTCTCCCGGGTTCATCTCCCGGCCATCGGTGTCGAAATCGCCTACCGACGGAAAGCAAGATGCGCACCAGCGCAGCAGGATCCCTTGAGGCGGCAGATTACTGCGGCCCGAGAGGGCGTTCTGAGAACGGCTGGGCAATGCCGGACACGGCGGCGCGAATACCGGTGCGATTCCGAGACCGGCGTCTTACTTGCGCGAAAACAGCGTGTTGAAGTCGATTTCCGAAAGCTGCCGCGGCTCACCGAGATAGTGCCCCTGCGCATATTCCGAGCCACTCTCGCGCAATGCGGCCAGGGTCAGCGAAGCTGTCGACGTGTTCGCCGATGACCTTGAGGCGGAACGATTGCGCGAGCTGGGTGATCGAGCCGACCATCTTGCGGTCGAGCTCGCTGCCGACCATGCCTTCGACGAAGCTGCCCTCGATCTTGACGAGATCGACCGGCAGATGACGCAGGTGCGTGAACGACGAAAAGCCGGTGCCGAAATCGTCGAGCGCGAAACGGCAGCCGAGCTTCTTCAGCGCGGAGATGAACGCGCGCGCGCGCTGCAGGCTGGTCAGCTCGCTGGTCTCGGTGATTTCGAAGATCGAGCTGCTTCGCCAGCCACGCCGCGGCACGCACCGCTTCCTCGATCAGCGCGAGCGAGTGGGGTCGGCCAGCGTCATGTTCGACAGGTTGACGATTGAAGGCGATCGTTGCGCGTGACGCCCTTGAGCGCCTCGATGTGCCGCAGCAGGCGATTGAGTATCCACAGGTCGATCTTCGGCATCATGCCGACGCGTTCGGCCAGCGGCACGAACACGCGCGGCGAGATCAGCTGGCCGTCCTTGCCGACCATGCGGATCAGCACTTCGAACAGGTACTCCGGTGTCGGGCCTGCCTGCGCGCCGTTGATGCGCCAGCCCTCGACGCTGCACGATCTCGCTTTCGTTCAGCGGCAATGCCGCCATCGGCACGATGGGCTCGACGAGCAGGACGAAGCGTCCTTCGTTCCAGCGCGCGCATGCAGGCGTTCGGTCCAGCCGGCGTCGATCGCCTGCGCGATGCGCGCGTCGGAATCGCCGACGTAGATCTCGGTCTGGTTGCGTCCGCGCTGCTTCGCGATCTTGCACGCATGGCGCGCGTGATCGAGCGATCGTATTCGCTCGACGGCGTGTCCTTGCTGACGACGGAGACGCCGATCGAGACGCTGATGTTGCGCGCGGCTGCCGTGCGCGACGTAGTGGCACTGGTGCAGCAGTTCGCGGAAACCGTCCGCGACCGGGAACAGGTTCTCGAGCTGCACGCCGACGAGCAGCAACGCGAACTTGTCGCCGTCGAGCCGCGCAACCACGTCACCCGCGCGCGACAGCTTCGACATCGCCCCGGCCACCTCGACGATCAGGTGCTCGGCCTGTTGCGCGCCAATCGTGTCCTCGATGTAGCTGAAGCGGTCGATGTCGACGTGCAGCAGCGCCGCGTAGCCGCCCGCGTCGCGGCGGCGATTGATTTCCTCGGTGAGCTGGCTCTGCAGTTCGCGCAGGTTCAGCAGGCCGGTCAGCGCGTCGTGCGTCGCTTCCCAGCGCAGCCGCTCGGCGCTCTTGCGGTCGGAGATGTCGCGGAACACGACGACGGAACCTTCGCGCCGCTGCTGGATCGCCAGCGGCAGCACCGAGCATTCGATCGGCATGCTGTCGCCGCCGCGCGTCCAGAACAGCGTCTCGTGCGAGGTCAGCGACTCGCCTTCGGTATACGCGCGCGTCAGCCGCGAGTCGCGCGGCTCGACACGACGGCCGTCTTCGAGTGTCGGGTGGATCAGATTGTGTGCCGGCTGACCGAGCAGCGCCTGTTCGTCGGGCCAGTCGAGCAGGCGCAGTCCGGTCGGATTCATGAACGTGATCACGCCGTCGTTGTCGACGCCGAATACGCCGTCGCCGACCGAGCCGAGGATGCCGTCGAGCCGCTGACGTTCGGCCTCGACCGTCTTCTGCGACTGGATCTGCCGCGCGAGCGTGCGCACGCGCGCGAGCGTAAGTTCGTTCGCCTCGTTCTTGAACAGGCACTCGCTCGCACCGGCATCGATGCAGCGCTTGATGATTTCTTCGCGATAGGTGCCCGTGATGATCGCGAGCACCGGCGAATCCGCCTTGCCGGACAGGCGCCGGCACAATTCCTCGCCGTTGCCGTCGGGCAGGAAGTAGTCGACGACGACGATGTCGAATCGTTCGCGCTCGAGCGCCGCCGTCGCCTGGCGGATCGAGTCCGCCGTCGTCACGTCGAAACCGCCGCGTTCGAAGATGCGCCGATACGCCTCACGCATGCTCTGCGAGTCGTCGACGAGCAGGATGCGGATCGCGTTATGCGAACGCGGCCGCGACGTGCGGGCGCTCGCGCCAAGGCTGGCGGCAGGCATCAGCGCGCGCGCGTTGCCAGGGATGCGGCTGAAATTCGCCCACGCCATCAGGCTCGTTTTCGGCCGGGTCGTCGACAGCTCGTTGAGTTCCGGCGTCTTTTCATGCGCCATGAGGATCAGCGGCACGTCGGCGGCGACGCCGCCGCGCAACACGTCGAGCAGCGCCGAAAATTCCCGCGTCATGCGCGCCGGCGCGCCGAGCAGTACGAGGGCGTACGGTTTGCCCATGCTGTGCTGCGCGTGCAGGTGCTCGATCGCCTCGAGATAGCCGCTGACCTCGGTCTGCGCTTCCATCTGCGCGGCCGCGAGCGTGCGGCGCAGCAGATGGCTCAGCGTTGCCGAGCGCTCAACGACGAGAATTCCAGGCAAAGTCCACCCCAAGCCAGTAAAATGACCGTTCGGCATCATAGCCGAACGCCGGGCGGTTGCGGACTTCCTTAAAAGCGGCGCGGTTTACAGTCCGGTCGCCGACTTTGGGCCTTCAAGGGAAGGCCTCGATCATCGGCCGGCGTCCGGTACGAATTCCCGGTCGCATGGCAACGGCCTGGAGCCTCATGACGCGCCGTCGGTCGCGTTCGCGATCGACGAACCGCGGCGCTTCGAGGAACACGCGCGTCGTGGCGCGCCTTTGTCGATCGCGCCGGCTTGGCACTATTGTTTCGCTCGTTCGAAGGAGTGCCTCATGCCCTACCCCGCCACTCGCCTGCGCCGCATGCGCCGCGACGCTTTTTCCCGCGCGCTCATGCGCGAGCACACGCTGCTCGCGACAGACCTGATCATGGTTGCGTTCGTGATCGAGGGCGAAGGCAAGCGCGAGCCGGTGCCGTCGATGCCGGGCGTGTCGCGGGTTTCGATCGACGAGCTGCAGAAGATCGCCGGCGAATGCGTCCGCCTCGGCATACCCGCACTCGCGCTGTTCCCCTCGGTCGGCGCCGGCCGCGAAGTCCGAGGACGCGCGCGAAGCCTGGAACCCGCAGGGCCTCTTCCAGCGCGCCGCCCGCGCGCTGAAAGCGAAGTTTCCGACGCTGGGGCTGATCGGCGACGTCGCGCTCGATCCGTATACGACGCACGGCCAGGACGGGCTGATCGACGAGTCGGGCTACGTCGTGAACGACGCAACGATCGCGGCGCTCGTGAAGATGTCGCTCGTCGCAGGCCGAGGCCGGCTACGACTTCGTCGCGCCGTCGGACATGATGGACGGCCGCATCGGCGCGATCCGCGCGGCGCTCGAAGAGGCCGGCCACGTCCACACGCGCATCCTCGCCTACTCGGCGAAATACGCCTCGAGTTTCTACGGCCCGTTCCGCGACGCCGTCGGCTCCGCCGGCAATCTCGGCAAGGGCAACAAGCATACCTATCAGATGGACGTCGCCAACAGCGACGAGGCACTGCGCGAGATCGAACTCGACCTCGCCGAAGGCGCCGACATGGTGATGGTCAAGCCGGGCCTGCCGTACCTCGACGTCGTGCGCCGCGTGAAGGACCGCTTCGGCGCGCCGACGTTCGTCTACCAGGTCTAGCGGCGAGTACGCGATGCTCAAGGCCGCGGCGCAGAACGGCTGGCTCGACGAGCGCGCGGTCGTGCTCGAGACGCTGACGAGCATCAAGCGCGCCGGCGCCGACGCGATCCTCACGTACTTCGCGATCGACGCGGCGAAATGGTTGCAGCAAGAATAGTGGCGAATGGCTGGTCTGGCGTTTTCCACACGGTTTCGTTCACCCTGAGTACGTCGTTCGCCCGAGGCACGTCGAAGGGCGAATCCGCAGATCGACCGCACGCGTCGGCGACGAAGTTTGCCGCTGACGCGTCGACAAGCCCACCAGTACGCCCGGATTTGGCTGCATACTTCGAAAGGTCAGCGCGAACGGAAGTCTTCCAGGCCTAGCCGCACACCCTCTGCCGGACCATCCATGAACCCTTCGCAATACGCCGTATTCGGCCACCCGATCGCGCATTCGCTGTCGCCGCGCATCCATGCGCTGTTCGCTGCGCAGACCGGCATATCGCTGCGCTACGTCGCGATCGACGCGCCGCCCGCGGAATTCCGCGCACGCCTCGCCGAATTCGCCGCCGCTGGCGGGCGCGGCGCCAACATCACGCTGCCGCTCAAGCAGGACGCGTTCAAGCTCAGCGCGCACGTTTCGGATTTCGCGCGCCGCGCCGGCGCCGTCAACACGTTCACGCGGCGCGAAGACGCGGGATGGAACGGCGACAACACCGACGGCCTGGGATTGATCCGCGACCTAACGGACCGCCACGCACTCGACCTGCGCTCACGGCGCAGCCTGCTGCTCGGCGCGGGCGGCGCGGCGCGGGCGGCCGCGCACGCGTTGCTCGACGCGGGTATCGGCGAGCTCGTCATCGTCAACCGCAGCGCCGAACGCGGCGACGCGCTCGCCGACAGCATCGGCATCCCGACGCGCGTCCACTCGCGCTATTGGGCCGACCTGCGCAACTGCGGCAGCTTCGACCTCGTCGTCAACGCCACCTCGGCCGGCATCGCGCGCGAAAGCCTCGACCTGCCGTTCAACATCGTCACGAGCCGCGCGCTCTGCTATGACCTGAGCTACGGCGCGGCGGCATTCGGCTTTCTCGGCTGGGCCCGTGCCGCGCACGCCGGCAAGGCGCTCGATGGCCTCGGCATGCTGATCGAGCAGGCGGCGGAGTCGTTCCAGCTGTGGCACGGCGTGCGTCCGGAGACCGATCCGGTCTACACGCAGTTGCGCGCCGAACTGCCGCTGCGCGCGACCGACTGAAATGGACTGTCGCGCCGGGTGCGGCGCCTGCTGTATCGCACCCTCGATTTCGTCGCCGATCCCGGGCATGCCGAACGGCAAACCGGCCGGCGTGCGTTGTATCCATCTCGACCTCGACAACCTCTGCGGGCTGTTCGGCAAACCCGAGCGGCCGGCGGTATGCTCGAGTCTCCAGGCCGAACCGACGATGTGCGGCCACGACCGCGCCGAAGCGCTGTGCACGCTCGCCGAATGGGAGATCCTTACCGCACCTGTGTCGCGTCCGCTGCGAGATACTCGTTCTTGAGCCGCACGTAGTGCTGGGCGGAGTAGTACAGCTGTTCGATCTGCGTCTGCGTCAGCGTGCGCACGCAGCGCGCGGGATTGCCGAGCCACAGTTCGCCCTCGCCGACGACCTTGCCCGGCGTCACGACCGCGCCCGCGCCAATCATCGCGTGCCTGTGCACATGCACGCCGTCGAGCACGGTGGCGCGCATGCCGATCAGGCACGCGTCCTCGATCGTGCAGGCGTGCAGCACCGCGCCGTGGCCGACCGTGACGTCGGCGCCGATCACGAGCGGAAAACCGCCCGGGGTATACGGCCCGTCGTGGGTGACGTGCAGCACGGTACCGTCCTGGATGTTGCTGCGCGCGCCGATGCGGATGAAATTCACGTCGCCGCGCGCGACGACGAACGGCCACAGCGATGCGTCGTCGCCGAGTTCGACGTCGCCGATCGACGACCGCCGCGGGATCGATGTAGACGTTCTGGCCGAGACGTGGCGACTGGCCATGGTACGAGCGGATATTCATCGGTGGCGGTATTCGGCTGACGAAGGCCGCGGATGTTACCACTGCGGCATCTTTCGAATTTCGCCGAAGAGTTTCGCTCCGTTCGAATCGGATGCGGGTCGCTAGCGAAGGCGGATCGGCGCAACGCCGCATCTCGGGCACTTCGCGCATTCGCGCCGCGCCACCTCCGAGCCTGAACGAAGTCCCCAGCCCGGTGCGAACGCAATTCCAGAGCCGTTCCACCAGGTCGCCGATGGCTGGCCACATCGACCGTGCCCGCGTGCCGTTTTAAACACGGCGACAAACGTGCCGCGAGTTACACTTCGTCTGCGATTTCGAAACAGATCAAGAGTGCCTCCGATGGACATGCCGCACGACCCCCGACCTCGACGCCACGCTTGCGCGCCTGCGCGCAGCGCAGCATTCCAGGACGCCCGACTATCGTCAGCGCATGGATGACCTCGCGCGCCTGCGCGACGCATTCAAATCGCGACTCGAGGATTTCGCCGCCGCGATGAGCGCCGACTTCGGCCGGCGCTCGCGTCACGAGTCGCTGCTCAGCGACGGCATGACCGTGCTGCACGACATCGACTTCATCCGCGCTCGCCTGCGCCGCTGGATGCGCAGCAAGCGCGCCGCCGCAGACTGGCTGTTCTGGCCCGCGCGCACCGAAGTCCGCTATCAGCCGCTCGGCGTCGTCGGCATCATCTCGCCGTGGAACTATCCGGTGAATCTCGCGCTGATGCCGCTCGCCGCCGCGATCGCCGCCGGCAACCACGTCATGCTCAAGCCCTCCGAGCATACGCCGCGCACGTCGGAACTGCTCAAGGCAGCTGCTCGAGGAAGTCTTCCCGGCCGACCGCGTCGCGACCGTGCTCGGCGGCCCAGACGTCGCCGCTCGCGTTCGCCGCGCTGCCGCTCGACCATCTTTTCTTCACGGGTTCGACGGCGGTCGGCCGCAAGGTGATGGCCGCGGCCGCGCAGAATCTCACGCCGGTCACGCTCGAACTCGGCGGCAAGTCGCCCGTCATCATCGCGCCCGGCTATTCGATCGCGACCGCGGTCGATCGCATTGCGGCCGGCAAATTCCTCAACGCGGGGCAGACCTGCATCGCGCCCGACTACGTGCTGCTGCCGCAGGCGTCGATCGCGCCGTTCGTCGAGGAGATGAAAAAGTATGTTTCGCAGTGCTACGCCGATCTCGCCGCGAATCCCGACTATTCGAGCATCGTCAACGACGGCCAGTATCGCCGCCTCGCAGGCTACGTCGACGAGGCGCGCGCGGCCGGCGCGAAGGTGATCGAACTCGCACCGGGCGATGCCGGCAAGCGCGTGCTGCGCGCCGACGCTCGATCTGGACGCCGACGAGCGTCTCGCCGTGATGCGGACGAGATCTTCGGCCCGGTCCTGCCACTCGTCGCCGTCGAATCGGTCGACGCCGCGATCGATTACGTCAACGCGCGCCCGCGGCCGCTCGCGCTCTACCACTTCGACAACGACGCAGCGCGTACCGAGAAAGTGCTTGAGCGCACCGTCGCCGGCGGCGTCGCCGTCAACGAAACGGTACTGCACTTCGCGCAGAGCGAAGCTGCCGTTCGGCGGCGTAGGGCCCTCCGGCATGGGCCACTATCACGGCCGCGAAGGATTTCTCACCTTCAGCAAGCAGAAGCCCGTGCTCTACCAGGCGCGCCTGTCGGGCATGGCGCTGATGCGGCCGCCGTACGGCAAGCTCGCGGATTTCATCGTGAAGTTTTTGACGCGCTGACGCCCCGTCGGCAGATGCGCTTACGCGTCTGTATGCTGACGCGCGGCGCGTCTTTTGGAGGGGCGAATTACCTTTCTCCCCTTTGGTCATTCCCGCGTGCTCTTGGCGGAAACGCGCCCCCTGCTTGTCATTCCCGCGTGCTCTTGGCGGGAATCCAGTGCCTTTGCTTTTCCACTATTGGCTCAGGGCAAAGCTTTCATTCACCTTGCCGGCGAGCGAGTTACCTTTCTTGCTCGTGCAAGAAAGGCAACCGACTGCGCCGCAGGAGCGGCGCGAACAGCGGAGCTGGCCCGTAGGGCGAAGGGCAGGATGCCCGTAGTCATGCCAAAAGTAGTCACTCACCCGCAGGGGGGGCGAAAGCCTTTGCTTCCGAGAAAGAAAAGCAAAGGCAAGGTCACTGGATTCCCGCCTTCGCGGGAATGACGAGCAGAGCAGAGGGGGCGCCTCCGCCCTTCGCGGGTGTGCACAGCCTCCGCGCGCGAAAAAAGAGAAGAAAGACCAACACCCGTCGTCAACGTACCCGCGGCTTCGCCCGTGCCGTCGGCGTGGCCGTCCACGGATCGTCGGGCCATGGATGCTTCGGGTAGCGTCCCTTCAACTCCTTCTTCACTTCGGGATAGGTGCGCTCCCAGAAGCCGCGCAGGTCCTGCGTGACCTGGATCGGGCGCTGCGCCGGCGAAAGCAGATGCAGCGTGACGCCGATGCGACCTTTCGCGATGCGCGGGGTGTCGGCGAGACCGAACAGTTCCTGCAGCTTCACCGCGAGCACGGGCGGCTTGCCGGGCTCGTAGTCGAGGCGACGCTCGTTGCCGCTCGGCACGCGCAATTGTTCCGGCGCGTATTCGTCGACCGCCCGGCGCTGCGCGTAGTCGAGTCTCGACGCGAGCGCGTCGCCTAGTTGCTGCGCCGAGAGCGAGTCGAGCTTCGTCTTGCCTGACAGCGCCGGCGCGAGCCATTCCTCCAGCGCGGCGAGCAGCGTCGCATCGGACAGGTCGGGCAGCTCGAGTTCCGGACACGCTTCGCGCAGGAAGGCGACGCGCAGGCGCAAAGCGCGCGCATGCTCGCTCCATGGCAGCGCGTCGAGGCCGAGTTCGCGCACTGCAGCGAGCAGCGCGGGCACTGCGTCTTCTGGCTTGGCCGGCACGCTGCGCCGATCGAGCACGAGTTGCGGCGAAGCGCCGCTCCTCGAACGCCTCGACCGCGCGCGTGTCGCGATTCCAGCGCACGATTCTCTCCTGCACGAATCGCCCGCCGAAGTCGCGTTCGAGCAGGTCATCGTCGAACGGCGCCGCGGCGAGGATCAGGCTGTCGCGTTCGTCGAAGCGCAGGTCGATCGCGACGAGCCAGCGCTCGCCGTATAAAAGTGTATTTTGATGCAACGTCACGCCGCGACCGTTGCTGAGCGCATAGCGGCGCGGATTGGCCGGATCCTGACGCGCGACGCGATCGGGAAACGCGTGCACGAGCACGTCGCCGATCGCGTGCGGGACTCACGTCGACTGCGGGCGCCGACTTGACGTCGAATCGGCGCCGCCAGCCAGCAGCGGCCTGATCGATCGCCGCGAGCGCCGCCGGATCGGCATCGCGCGCGCGCGCGCGCACGCGCGCCATCGCGCCGATACGCCGACGAGCGCGGCGTGGCGCTGGCGAAAATCGTCGCTGCGACCGCTCTCGCCGCGCAGCGGACTGCGCGCTTCGATCAACGCGATGACGTCGCAGGCCAGCGCGCGCCGAGCGGGACCTGCGCGCAGGGCGGCGGCGGCGAGGCGCGGATCGGCACCGGTCGCGAGCATCGATCGGCCGAGTTCAGTCAGGCGCGATCCGCGTTGCCGTCCTGGTCTCGATCGCGCCGAGCAGACTCAGCAGATCGCGCGCGCCGGCAAGCGCGCCCGCCGGCGGCGCATCGAGCCAGCGCAGGCCGCTCTCGCCCCACGCAGCGAGTTCCAGCGCGAGTGCGGACAGTTCGACTTGCGCGATTTCGGCGCGGCGCGACAGGCTCCAGGCGCTCGCTCTGCGGCCATAACCTATAGGCGACGCCGGCGGCGACGCGGCCCGCACGGCCCGCGCGCTGATCGGCGGATGCCTGCGAGATGCGCACCGTCTCGAGGCGCGTGAAGCCGGAGTTCGGATCGAAGCGTGGCTCGCGCGCGAGTCCCGTGTCGATCACGGCGCGAATGCCGGCCAGCGTCACGCTCGACTCGGCGACGTTGGTCGCGAGCACGATGCGGCGCGTGCCGGCGAGCGCGGGCGCGAGCGCGGCGTGCTGCTCGGTGAGCGAGAGTTCGCCGTGCAACGGCACGATCTCGATCGCAATCGCGCCGGCGCGCGCCGGCGCTGTCGCCCGGCTTTCGACAGACGCGGAGCGACCGGCGTTCGCGTTACCGCGCAGGTCGGCTGCACTCGTTTCGTTGGCGCTGTTCCCATCTTCAGCGCGACTCGAAAGCGCCGCCGCCAGCAGGCCGCGTGCGCGCTCGATCTCGCGCCGCCCCGGCAGAAAAACGAGCACATCGCCATCGGTTTCCGTCAGCGCCTGGTCCACGACGCGGCGCAGATGAAAAATCCATTCCTCATTCGCCTTCGCCGGCGGATAGTCGACGCGCACCGGATAGCTGCGCCCCGCACTCGTGAGCCGTGGCGCGTCGAACCAGCGCGCGACACGCTCGCCGTCGAGCGTCGCCGACATGATGACGAGACGCAGATCGGGGCGCAGCGAAGCCTGCACGTCGAGCGCGAGCGCCGCACCGAGATCGCCCGCGAGATGACGTTCGTGGAATTCGTCGAACAGGATCGCGCCGACCCCGGCCAGTTCCGGATCGCCCTGGATCATGCGCGTGAGGATGCCTTCGGTGACGACTTCGATGCGCGTGCGTGCCGATACCTTCGCCTCGAAGCGGATGCGATAGCCGACGGTCTCGCCGACTTTCTCGCCGAGTTGCGCCGACATGAATTCGGCCGCGGCGCGCGCGGCGATGCGGCGCGGTTCGAGCACGATGATCTTGCGGCCCGCGAGCCATGCGGCGTCGAGCAGCGCGAGCGGCACCTGCGTCGTCTTGCCGGCGCCCGGCGGCGCCTCGAGCACGAGGCGCGGGTGCGTTTCGAGCTGCGCCAGCAGCTGCGGCAGGATTTCGGCGATCGGAAAATTGCCGGCCGGTCTGCTCATCGCGGAATCGTGGCTCACGGGAAAAGCGCTGGACGCGGATTACGCGGATTCAAGAGCAATCAAAGCGAGAAAAACACGAAGAATACGCTTCGCGGGAAAACGAGAATTCGCTTTGCCGCGAAATCCGCGAAATCCGCGAAATCCGCGAAATCCGCGTCCAATGCTTTCATCACCCCAGCAAATCCGCCAACGCCGCAGCCACGGTCTTCGTCGCACGGCGCAGGTCCTCGAGCCGCACGTTCTCGTCGGCCGAATGCCCGTTCGCCTCGGCAAGCGTGCGCGGTCCGGTGCCGTAGAGGACGGCGGGAATGCCCGCAGCGGTGTAGTGGCGCGCATCGGTGTAGATCGGCACGCCGTGCTCGCCGATATCGACGCCGAAGAATTCCTTGCCGCGCTTCTGCAAGATCTCGGTGAGCCGTTCGGCGCCGGGCAGCTTGACGAGCGGCAACGACAGCAGGGTGCGGCGGATCTCGATGCGGATGCCGGGAATCCGTCGGCGGCCGCCTGGATCAGCGCGCGCAGCGCCGCTTCCGCTTCGGCCGGCGATTCCTCGGGAATGATGCGCCGGTCGATGCGGAAACTGACGCGGTCCGGCACGACGTTCGTGTTGATGCCGCCTTCGATCAGCCCGACGTTGAGCGTCGGATGCGACGATGCCGGGCGTCTTCGACAGGCGCGACTTGAGTGCATCGCGCGACGCGTAGATCGCGGTCAGAATCTGCGTCGCGGCCGCGATCGCGTCGACGCCGCGCTCGGGCATCGCCGCGTGGCCCTGCTTGCCGTGCACGACCACTTCGAGGTGCAGGCAGCCGTTGTGCGCGGTGACGACCGCGTACGAAAATCCCGCGCTGATCGCCAGGTTCGCCTTCGACAGTCCCTGATCGATGATCCACTTCGGGCCGATCTCGCCGCCGGTTTCCTCGTCGTAGGTCAGCTGCAGCTCGATCGCTCCGTTGAGCTTCGTGCCGCGACGCCGCAAGCGCGCGCAGCGCGAGAAGCGAAAAGGCATACGTCGCGAAATCGGACTTGCTGACCGCGACGCCACGCCCGAACATCGCCTTGCCGTTGCCGTCGTCCGCGATTTCCGCGCCATACGGATCGTGCGTCCAGCCCTGGCCCGGCGGCACCACGTCGCCGTGCGCGTTGAGCGCGATGACCGGACCGCCGTCGCCGAAACGCTGGCGTACGATCAGGTTCGTCGCCGAGATCATGCCGTTCTCGCGAACGAGCGCGTCTGGCACCGGATAGGCCTCGACTTCGAAGCCGAGGCCTTCGAGCAGCTCTTTCGCGCGCCGCGCGTGCGCGACGCAGTCGCCGGGCGGATTGTCGCTTGGCACCTTGCACGAGCTCGGCGAGGAACGCGCACTCCGCATCGAAATGCCCGTCGATGAAGGCGCTGACCGATGCCGAAATGCCTCGCTTCCGAAGTGTTTGTCATGCTGTCACCGGTTGGAAGTGAACGAGAAAATCGGAGAAGACGCGCGCCGCGACGTCGGCGTCGGCGGCCGTCATCGTCTCCGCGGGATTGTGGCTGATGCCGCCGTTGCCGCAGCGCACGAACAGCATGCCGATCGGCGTGATCGTCGCCATCTTCATCGCGTCGTGGCCGGCGCCGCTGGGCAGATGCAGCGGTGCGGCGTCGCCGGCCGCGCGCGTGATTGCCGCTGCAAGCTGCGCCTGCAGCGCGGGCGCGCATGGCGCCCCGGCGGCCTTGAGCACGCGCCGCACGTCGATGCGAACCTGCCGCCGCGCGGCGACGCGCTCGATCTCGGCGAGGACTTCCGCCTCGGCCGCGTCGCGCACGGCGTCGTCGCCGGAGCGGATGTCGATCGACAGCTCGCAGCGCCCCGGGATCACGTTGATCGCGCCCTGCGGCACTTCGAGCTTGCCGACGGTGCCGACGAGGCCCGCCGCGGTCGAGCAGTATTTTTCGACCGCGAGGACGATCTCCGCGGCGGCGGCGGCGGCGTCGCGACGCGAACCCATCGGCACCGTGCCCGCGTGACCCGCGAGACCCGTGATCGTGACCACGCTGCGCACGCTGCCCGCGATCGCGGTGACGACGCCGAGCGGCCGACCCGCGTCGAGCAGCACGGGGCCCTGCTCGATATGCACTTCGACGTAGCCCGCGAGACGCTTCGGGTCGCGCGCGATCGCGCCGATGCCCGCGGGATCGTGCCCGGCGCCGCGCATCGCGTCGCGCATGCTGATGCCGTCGCTGTCGATACTGTCGAGCACGGCGGTGTCGAAGTTGCCCGCGATCGCACTGCTGCCGAGGAACGTGGACCTGAAGCGCACGCCTTCTTCCTCGGCGAACGCGACGATCTCGAAATCGCAGGGCAATGTCGCGCCGGCCTGGCGCAGGTGCTGCGCGACCGCGATCGGCAGCAGTATGCCGAGGCGACCGTCGTATTTTCCGCCGTTGATCACGGTGTCGTAGTGCGAGCCCGTGATCAGCGTCTTCGCGTGCGCGTCGCCGTTGCGCCAGCGTCCAATGACATTTCCGACTGCATCGATCTCGACATCGAGCCCGGCGGCCAGCATGAAGTCGCGTATCAGTTGCGCGGTCGCGACGTGCGCGGGGCGCAGGTAGGTGCAGGTCAGCGAACCGGCTTCGTCGCTGAATGCCGCGAGCCGCTCGTGCATCGCCATGATCTCGGCGCCGAGTGGCGCGGCGACCGCATCGTTGAGACGGAAGAACGCGATGCGGCCGATCTGCTGCAGCGCGGTGCGAAATTCGTCGTCGTTGGCGTTTTGCAGGCGCGCTTCGAGCGCGGCGAGGATCGCCGCGCGGTCGTGGCCGCGCACCGCGACGATGAACGGGAAGCCGAACTTCTCGTGGTAGCGCCGGTTGAGGTCCTGCAGTCGCGAGAATTCCTCGGGCGAGCAGGCATCGAGGCCGGCGCCCTGCTGTTCGCGCGTCGAATCGGCGGTCAGCTCCTTGCGCACGGCCGCGCGGCCCGCGAGTTCGGGATGCGCGCGGATCAGGTCGAGCTGCTCGGCCGTGCTCGCCTGCGCAACGACCTCGCACATCGCCGCATGCAGATCGAGGCGCGAGGCGAACGGTCGTCGCGCGGCCGCGCGCTCGGCGACCCACGGCGAGTGCTCGAAGATTGCGGCAAGTGCCGCCGTGAACTGCGCGGCGGACATCGCGTTCAATTCAGCGAGCGCGATCATGCGGAAGTCTGCTCAAACGGATTCGTTGCGAGCCAGTGCCGCGCGATGTCGACGCGACGGCAGATCCACACGCGCTCGTGCGACAGCACGTAGTCGAGGAAACGTTCGAGTGCATCGATCCGCGCCGGCCGGCCGATGATGCGCGCGTGCAGGCCGATCGACAGCATCTTGGGCGCATCGAGTCCGTCGGGATCGCCCTCGCGCCAGAGCACGTCGAACGCACCCTTGATGTGGTCGAAAAACTGCGTGCCTGAATTGAAGCCCTGCATCGCGACGAAGCGCATGTCGTTGCTGTCGAGCGCATACGGGACGACGAGACGAGGCACTTCCAGCAAGACGCCATCACGCTGCGCTTCGACTTTCGTCCAGTACGGCAGATCGTCGGCGTACGAATCGGCGTCGTAGAGATAGCCGCCCTGCTCGACGACCAGACGACGCGTATTCGGACTGTCGCGGCCCGTGTACCAGCCGAGCGGCGCATGGCCGCAGAGCTCGGTCAGCGTGCGTGTCGCCTCGGCGATGTGCGCGCGCTCGGTCGCCTCGTCGACTTCCTGATAGCTGATCCAGCGCAGGCCGTGGCAGGCGATCTCGTGATCGAATTCCTTGTACGCCGCAAGCGCCTCCGGATGCTGCTGCAGCGCTTTGGCGACCGCGAAGACCGTCAGCGGCAGCTTGCGCGCCTCGAACGCGCGCAGCACGCGCCACAGGCCCGCGCGCGAGCCGTATTCGTACAGCGACTCCATGCTCATGTGGCGCGCGCGGAACGCCTGCGCGCCGATGATTTCGGAGAGGAACGTCTCCGACGCCTGGTCGCCGTTGAGCACGCTGTTCTCCGCGCCCTCCTCGTGATTGAGCACGAACTGCAGTGCGATGCGCGCGCCGCCGGGCCAGCGCGCGTGCGGCGGTTTGCGGCCATAGCCGACGAGGTCGCGCGCCGGATTAGTTTGTCTCGATGACATCTGTCGTTTTCTGCGTCTGATTTGTGTCGCCATGATACGGCACAATGCGGAAATGCTCTCCCCCTTCCGGCGGATCCCGCAGCGCTCTCTGCTCGTCGTGTGGACGCTGTTTGCGTCGGCGTGCGCGGACGTTCGCTACTTCGCGCACGTGACGCAGGGCCAGCTCGCGCTCGCCCATGCGCGCGAGCCGCTCGACGAGGTGATCGCGGCGCCGGCGACCGATCCGAAACTCGCCGCGCGCCTGCGTCTCGCGCGCGATGCGCGGCACTTCGCATCGCAGCGTCTGGACCTGCCCGACAACACCAGCTATGCGACCTATGTGGAACTGCATCGTCCATATGTCGTCTGGAACGTCTTCGCCGCACCGCGCTACTCGGTTGATCCGGTGCTGCACTGTTTCCCGGTCGCAGGCTGCGTGCCGTATCGCGGCTATTTCGACGAAACGATGGCGAAGGACGCCGCCGCCCGTCTCGAGGCCGACGGCAACGACGTGTTCACCGGCGGCGTGGCCGCTTATTCGACGCTGGGCTGGTTCGCAGATCCGATCCTCTCGAGCATGCTGCGCTGGGACGACGACGAGCTCGCAGCCACGATTTTCCACGAACTCGCGCACCAGCTCGTCTACGTCAAGGACGATACGGCGTTCAACGAATCGTTTGCGTCGTTCGTGCAGCGCGAGGGCCTGCACGAATGGCGCGCTGCGCGCGGATCGCCCGAGGGCGACGACCAGGATCGGCGCCGCGACGACGAGTTCGTCCGCCTCGTGCTCGACTTGCGCGAGCGCCTGCGGCTCTTCTATGCGGGCCTGCGCGATGCGGGCGAGCTCGAAAAAGGCAAGCGACACGAGTTCGAGGATTTTCGCGAGCGCTACCGGCAGTGGCGCGACGCGCACTGGCCCGATGACCACGCGCGCGACGCGTTCGTCGCCGCGCCGCTCAACAACGCGACGCTGTTGCCGTTCGGCTTGTACGACCAGTGGACGCCGGCGTTTGCCGCGTTGTTCCGCGAGGCCGGTGGCGACTGGCAAAAATTCTATGCGCGCGCACGCGCGCTGGCGCGGGACGCGAAGGCGCAGCGCGACATGGCCCTGACAAAACTCTTACGATCCCACCACGCAACTCGCAGCGCCTGCAGACCGGAATTGATGCCGCTATCGCAATCGACGTTCGCGATCGCGATCGCGATCGCGGCGCGACTACTCGATTGCGCGACTACTCGATGAGGATCGGCATATCGGCTGCGGAGACGCTCAGGCGTCCATTCTTCTGCGAGAATGCCGCGCGCTCCCCGACCGCAGTGAATCCCTGCGTAGCCGTCGACTTCCAGGCTACCTCGATCTGCAGCGGATCCGCCGCCTCGCCGACGCTGGCGGGCCGGCGCCACATCACGAGCAGCGGCGAGCGGCGCGCGCGATCCACCGCAAAGGCATAGACGTCGGGGTGCTCCGCAATCGCCACACGTTCAATGCGGGTGTGCCCGGCCAACGCAGCGGAGAGACGGCGGAACGTCGCCACCAGCGGAAGCTCCTTCGTCAGTGTGTTGCCCGCATCGTGCTCGAGCAGCTTTAAGGTCCCGTACAGCAGCGTGTTCGTCGAGTCGGCGTCGTTCGAATCGTGCCAGAGGTCGAAGAAGGCCGTGCGCTGCGCGCCGCTCGCCAGCGCAAGCAGGTTGCGCACGACGATGTCTTCCGACTGCAGGCGCGTGAGTCGCGCCGCGTTCGCACTATCAGCCGCATCCAGAAACATCCGCGTCTCGACGGGCAACGTCGCCGCCTGCTCGCGCAGCTGCCGCACCGCGTCGGCGGTCGCGCCGGGACCCTGCAGCATGCGCCACCAGCGCCTGTTCGCCTTGAAGTCGAAGAAGCCGGGACCGTGGTATTCGAGGACGATGATCGGCTTTTCGCGACCCGCGGCGCGCATCATGTCGCGTATTGCCGCCATGCGCTCGGGGATCGTGTACGGATTCCCATACAGGTGGAGATCGAACACATCGAACCCGCCGTCAGCAGACGCGAGGACCTTTTTCCAGAACGCCACGTCGGCTTCCTGATTCGGCAACGGGTCCGCGTTTGTCGGATCGAAGAGACCGTCGCAGCCGCCGAGGATGACCGTCGCGGATGGATCGGCCGCCTTGACCGCACGATAGAACAGCTGTTGCTGCGCGGCGTATTCCTCGGCTGTCCCCGACCAGAAGAACGCATTGTTGGGTTCGTTTTCGCTCTGGTAGTAGCGCACTTTCCCCTTGAGATGCTCGACTACCCTGCCGACGAAAGCCGCGAACCTGGCCGGGTCCGTGGCCGGCGAGGACGGAAACACCCATGACTTCGTGCGCGTCGCCCACGGCGAGGCCGACGACAGCGTCAGCACCGCTTCTTCGGGCGAAGAGAGCTGCGACACGTACGCGTCGAGGTCCTTCCAGCGCGGCTCGCCGTCCTTCGGGTTCGAGCTGGCTCCAGTACAACGTGACGCGCGAGAACGACGCACCCGATGCACGCGCCTGCGGCATGAACGGTTGCGCCTTGGCCGTGGCAAACCCATAGGTCGCGCCCCAGGTCACGCCCATCGGGCTCGGCGGCGAGGGGCTGTCCGCCAACAGCACACTGGTAGCCAGAAGCACCGCCGCGCCGGAAGTCATGCTGATCACGGGTCTCTCCAGATGTTGTTTTATAGATAGTCTATTATTAGATTATATTGTTTGCAACCGGTTTCGCTTACGATGCGACCATGCAATCCAACCGAACCAGAGCGCCGGGCCCGCGGCGTACATCTTCTGTCGCCAAGGACAAACCCATCGGTTTTCTCTTGCAGCGGGCACATAACCTGCTTCGCACCCGGCTGCAGGACGTGCTGGAAGCGTCGGGCATCCATCTGGGACATGTCGCCATCATGGGCGCGCTCGCGAAGGGCGAGCCGCATACGCAGCGCGAACTGTGCGAATGGACTGGCATCGAGAAATCGTCGATGGTGATTTTTCTCGACGGTCTCGAAAAGCAGGGATGGATCCGGCGTTTGCGCCATCCGACGGATCGCCGCGCGCATGCGGTCAGCCTCACGCCGGCGGGAGCGGAGCGGCTGGCGGTTCTGGGGCCGCGACTGACCCAAGTCGAAGAGCAGTTCACCTCGGCGCTGTCTGCCGCGCAGCGCAAGACCCTGGCCGCGCTGCTGACGACGCTGATCTCCGAAGCAACCCGGCCGTAACCCTTTCGTAAAACGTCGGAAGAATGCCGGCCTTCTACGCGTGACCGTGAAGGTCGGCGTTCCAGCCCTGGAACGAGCTCGCCTTCACGATCTTGCAGCCTTCACGTCGCCTGTCTCAAGGACGATCTGCTCCTCATCGAGAGATAATTTTGCGCTTGCACGCGATTCATTTCGACACGATGTGTCGTCATTGCGCCTTGCGAAAGTCGCTTGTCCAGTTCGTCTCCCAGGTCTTGCCGCCGTCGGGCGAGACGCCTGTTCCCAATGCGCGCCTTCCGCAGTGATGTTCGACCAGGTGAAACGCACGCGGACCGATTTGCCGCGCAGCGTGTCATCGGAATAGAAGATGCCGACGCCGTTCTCGAAGCGACCCTTGACCGGTGTGTCGACCTGACCGGGTTCGCGACCGTCGAGCCACCAGATCGACCATTCGCCGGTCCTGCTGTCGTAGGCCCGCAGCGTCACACCTTTGAATTCCCCGCCCGGCATCTTGAACGTGTTTTCATCGACATTGGAATAACCGTTCATGAGCGACCACTCGTTCTGCGTGCCGTCGAACTCGATCCATTCGTGGCTGTCCATGAGCCGTTCCTTGAGGCGACGATGGTGCACGAGCCAATGGCCGTTGCGCAGATCGAACGCATGCAGGCCGCTCAGGTCGGGAGGCTGCGTGGCGGGCTTCGGCGCGTCTGCGATGCGCTTGCCGGTCTAGTGGCGCAGCGACGCTTACGAAGCAGAGAAATGCGAATGCGTAGCGCAGTGTGTTCATGCTGATGCTCCTGGCACGGTCGATCGACCGTACGGCGATCATGCGGAACACTTTGGTACCTTGAAAGTACCACTAAATCATTGATATATGGATCCACTTTTGCAATCCAGGATCGTTCGCTCGCGCGACCCCTTCTACGCGCGACCGCAACATTCGAACGGACCCATCGATCACGTCCTGCGCAGCCGTTTTCAGTGCGGCGCGCCGTCTCCGAGCCATGCGAGCACGGTGGCGCGCTCGGCATCGGTCATCTGCGTGAGATTGCCGATCGGCATGACCTTCGTGCGCAGCTGCGTCTGCATCGGCGCGGTCTGAGCGAGAATCGCGTCTGGGACTGTCGAGCAGCACGCCCTTCGGCGCAGCCGTAAATCCGGCGAACGTCGGTTTCGAGGCGTGACACGGCACGCAGCGCTGGTTGACGATGGCCTGCACCTCCGCGAACCGTTGCGCAGGCGGAATGACGGAGGCACTGGCGTCGCCAGCCGGCCGCGGCGCGAGCGCGACGATCACGCCGGCGAGCACTGCGAGCCCCAGCGCGAGCGGCAGCAGCGGTGTCCTGCCACCGCGCTCGTGAGACTTGTGCCGCGCGACGAACCACGCGCGGATCGCCGCACCTGCGAAGGCCATCGCGATCAGCACGAGCCAGTTGTACTTCGCGCCGTAGGTCAGCGCGTAGTGGTTGCTGATCATCACGAACAGCACGGGCAGGGTGAAGTAGGTGTTGTGCACCGAGCGCTGCTTGCCGCGGAGTGCCGTAGACCGGGTCGAGCGGCCGCCCGTCGCGCTTCGCGTTCACCATCTCGCGCTGACCGGGAATGATCACGAAGAAGACGTTCGCGACCATCATCGTGCCTATCGTCGCGCCGAACAGGATGTACGCACCGCGGCCCGAATACAGATGGCACAACGCGTAGGCGGCAGCGCCGAGCAGCACGAAAAGCACCGCGCCGAGCGCGCCATCGTTGCGACCGAGCGGCGAGCGGCACAGAGCGTCGTAGACGAGCCAGCCGACGACGAGGAATGCCAGCGCGATGCCGATCGCAACGGGAACGCTCAACGCGGCGACGGCCGGATCGATCAGATAGACGTTGGCCTGGCCGAAATAGAGAAGGCACAGCAGGAAGAAACCGGAAAGCCACGTCGTGTAGGCTTCCCAGTAGAACCAGTGCAGCGTCTGCGGCAATTCGGCGGGCGCCGTCCTGTACTTCTGCGGATTGTAGAAACCGCCGCCATGCACCGCCCACAGCTCGCCGCCGACGCCGGCATCGACCAGCTCACCGCGCTTCGGCGGCAGCAGGTGATTGTCGAGCCAGACGAAATAGAACGATGCGCCGATCCAGGCGATGCCGGTGATCAGATGCAGCCAGCGGCCAAGCAGGCTGGCCCAGTCGTACAAGTAGTCGATCATTCGATGGTTCGCTTCTTTTTCGCATGTCATCCCCGCAAGGCGCGGGGATCCAGTGCCGTCGGGTGGATCATTTCTCGCACCAGCAGAACTTCAAGTTCGCTGGCCACTTCCCGCGTTCGCGGGCGATGATTCGAGAGTCTGACGCTGCGATCGGCAATTTCGAAGTCACGCCGATTCTTGGGCGCGAAGGACTCGCGATCGCCGCAAGCACCGCCTCCGGCGTCGCGGGCGCGCGCAATTGCGGAATCGCGCCGTGCGTCCCGCACGCGGCCACCGCGTCGCGAATCGCGTGCAACGTCGACATCGCGAGCATCAGCGGCGGCTCGCCGACGGCCTTCGAACGATGGATCGTGTCTTCGCGATTCGGCTCGTGCTCGAGGATGCGCACGTGCGCATGCAGCGGCCAGTCGCGCACACTCGGAATCTTGTACGTCGACGGCGCGTGCGTCTTGCAGTTCGCCCTTCGCGTTCCACCAGAGCTCCTCGCTCGTGAGCCAGCCGACGCCCTGCAGGAAACCGCCCTCGATCTGGCCGCGATCGATCGCGGGATTGAGCGACGTGCCGACGTCGTGCAGGATGTCGACGCGCGAGCAGCTGCGTCTCGCCGGTCAGCGTATCGACGGCGACTTCGGACACGGCGACGCCATACGCGAAGTAGAAGAACGGCCGGCCGTTGAGCCTGCTGCGGTCCCAGTGCATCTTCGGCGTCGCGTAGAAGCCGGTGGCCGACAGCGAGACGCGCGCCTGGTATGCGCGACTGCACGAGATGCGCGAACGGCACGCGCTCGCGCGCCGATGCTCGACCTCGCCGTTCGCGAAACGCACCTGCTCCGCCGCCACGCCGTAGACCTTGCACGCATGCTCGACGAGGCGCTGCGCGCAGCGTCTGCGCAGCGGCCTGCGCAGCCTTGCCGTTGAGGTCGGCGCCGCTCGACGCCGCGGTCGCGGACGTGTTCGGCACCTTGCTCGTGTCGGTCGCGCTCGTGCGTACGCGCGCGAGCGGCAGGCCGAATTCGTTCGCGACGACCTGTGCGACCTTCGTGTAGAGGCCCTGCCCCATCTCGGTGCCGCCGTGATTGAGCAGCACGCGTGCCGTCGGTATAGACGTGGACGAGCGCGCCGGCCTGGTTGTACACGGTCGCGTTGAACGAGATGCCGAACTTCACCGGCGTCATCGCGAGGCCGCGCTTGATCGATCGTGTTGGCGGCATTCCAATGCGCGATTTCGCTCGCGACGCGCGCGATAGCGGCTGCGTCGCCTCGAGCTGGTCGGTGAGCAGTGTCGAGAATGTTGTCCTCGACGTACTGGCCGTAGTGCGTGACGTTGCGCGGCGCGGCGCCGTAGTAGTTGCGCCGACGCACGACGAGCGGGTCGAGCGCGAGCGTGCGCGCGATCTCGTCGATCATCTGCTCGATCACGAGCATGCCCTGCGGTCCGCCGAAACCGCGGAACGCGGTGTTCGACACCGTGTGCGTCTTGCAGCGATGCGAGACGATTTCGAGGTGCTCGAGGAAGTACGCGTTGTCGACGTGGCAGATCGCGCGGTCGTTGACCGGTCCCGACAGGTCGGCCGAATAGCCGCAGCGCGATGCCAGCATCAGTGCGAGCGCCGTGATGCGGCCCGTCGTCGTCGAAGCCGACGTCGTAGTCGGCGATGAAGTCGTGGCGCTTGCCGGTGATCAGCATGTCGGCGTCGCGATCGAGCCGCAGCTTGACCGGTCGACCGGTCTTGCGCGCCGAGCACGGCCGCGGCCGCGGCGATCAGCGCGGGCTGCGATTCCTTGCCGCCGAAGCCGCCGCCCATGCGCCGGCATTGCACGACGATCGCGTGCGCGGGCAGCGCAAGCGCGTGCGCAACGACGTTCTGCACTTCGGTCGGATGCTGCGTCGAGCTCAGACACGTGCATCGCGCCGTCGTCCTGCGGCACGCGACGGCGATCTGGCCTTCGAGGTAGAAATGATCCTGCCCACCGATCTCGCACGTGCCCTGCAGTCGGTGCGTGCGCTTTCTGCAATTGTTCGCGCGCTTCGCCGCGCACGAGCAGCTGGCTCGGGATCACGAAGCTGTGCGCGGCGAGCGCGCTGCGGATGTCGAGAATCGCGGGCAGCTCCTCGTACTCGACTTTCGCCTTCGCCGCGGCGCGGCGCGCGGCGCCATAGACTCGTCGCGGCGACGGCGAACAGCGGCTGCCCGGCGTACTGGACAAGTCCTTCGGCGAAGATCGGATCGTCGTGGACGATGCTGCCGTAGTTGTTCTCGCCGGGCACGTCGGCGGCCAGCGCGAGCGCGACGACGCCCGGCGAGGCCAGCACCGCCGCCAGATCGAGCGACTTGATGCGGCCGTGCGCGACACGACTGATGCCGAACGCCGCGTGCAGCGCGTGCGCGGGCAGCGCGACGTCGTCGGCGTACACGGCGCGGCCGCTGACGTGCAGGTGGGCGCTCTCGTGCTGGATCGGTTCGCCGACGATCGCGCCGGTCGGCAGCACGGTGCCGGTACTAAGGTCGTTCATGGCAGGCGCCGGTCTCGATCAAGAGCGCCCCCTTCCGGCTTCGCGCCACCTCCCCGCTTCGCAAGGGAAGGGAAGAAGTCTGGCATTTCATGAACCAATCCTTCCCCTGCGAAGCGGGGGAAGGTGGCGGCAGCCGGAAGGGGGCGCTCCTGGAAGCACGAAGACTCATGCCGATACCTCTGCTGCGTGCGTGCGCGTCACAGGTTCAGACGATATTTCTTCGCGGAAGAATCGGCGCAACAGGCTCTGCGCGCCACGCAGGCGATAGTCGGCGCTGGCACGCATGTCGGACAGCGGCTTGAAGTCTTCGGCGAGCGCGACGCACGCGGCCTCGACTGCTGCCGCGTCGAACTGCCTGCCTTCCAGCGCGGCCTCCGTTCGCTTCGCGCGCGCCGGAGTCGCAGCCATGCCGCCGAACGCGACGCGCGCAGTACGAATCGTCGCGCCGTCCAGTTCGATCGCAAAGGCTGCGCAGACCGCGGAGATGTCCTGATCGATGCGTTTCGACAGCTTGTAACTCGCGACGGTCTGGTTCTGGCGCACCGCCGGAATCGTCACCGCAACGACGAACTCGCCCGCGGCGAGATCCTTCTTCATGTAGTCGAGATACAGCGCCTCGAGCGGCAGCGCGCGCGTCGCCGCACCGCGGCGCAACTCGACGGTTGCGCCGAGCACGATCAAGGCCGGCATGGCGTCGCCGATCGGCGATCCGTTCGCGATGTTGCCGACGAGCGTGCCCGAGTTGCGCACGGGCGGCGAAGCGAAGCGTTGAGCGAGTTCCGTCAGCGCGGGATGGGCGATTGTGATTTCGGCCCACGCGTCCGTGAGCGACACCGCAGCGCCGATGCGCAACGCACCGTCCGCGCTCTTTTCCACGCGCTGGAGTTCTGCGACCTCGCCGAGGTAGACGATCGGCGGCAGGTCGCGCAGGTGCTTGGTCACCCACAAACCGACATCGGTGCCGCCCGCGAGCAGCAGTGAGTTCGGGTTCGCGCTCGAGCGCGGCCGCGAGTTCGTCGATCGTCCGCGGCGCGAGGAAACCCGGCAGGCGCAACCCGGTCTCGCGCTGCAATGCGCGCAGCGCCGCGACGTGATGCTGCGACTGCGCGTCTGCGCGCGACCAGCGCACCGGCGCGGCGTAGTCGTCCATCGCGCAGCCCGCATCGATGATCGGGCGATAGCCGGTGCAGCGACAGAGATTGCCGGCGAGCGCTTCGAGGACGTCGTCGCGCGAAGGCTTCGCCTTCCGTCGGTGAAGGCCTTCGTCCTGATAGAGCGCGAACAGGCTCATGACGAAACCCGGCGTGCAGAAGCCGCACTGCGAGCCGTGCTGGTCCACCATCGCCTGCTGCACCGGATGCAGCTGCTCGCCGTCGGCGAGGCTTTCGACCGTGACGAGTTCCTTGCCGTCGAGGGTCGGCAGGAAGCGGATGCATGAATTGATCGCGCGATAGCGGACGCGCGCACCCTTGCGGCCCCCTTCGAGTTCGCCGACGACGACGGTGCACGCGCCGCAGTCGCCCTCGGCACAGCCTTCCTTCGTGCCGCAGCGGCCCGCATGTTCGCGCAGGTATTCGAGCACGGTCGTCGTCGGCAACAGGCCGTCGACTTCGACCGGCTTGCCGTCGAGAATGAAGCGGATCGATTCCGCGGGCGTGGACGCGCGCGCGCTCATGCGCTCAACTGCCGCGGTACGTGGAATAGCTCCACGGCGAAACGAGCAACGGCACGTGATAGTGCGCGCCGGGGTCGGCGATGCCGAAATCGATCGTGACGACGTCGAGGAACGGCGGTTCCGGCAGCTGCGAGCCGGCATTGCGGAAATACGCGGCCGCATGAAAGCTCAGGCGATAGCGGCCCACGCGCAGCGCGTCGCCTTCGAGCAGCGGTGCCGGTGCGCGGCCGTCCTGGCTGGTCTCGACGCTCGCAATGGGCGTCGTGCCGCCGCCGGCATCGAGCCGATGAAGTTCGATCCTGAGCCCGCGTGCCGGAAGCCCGGACGCCGTGTCGAGCACGTGTGTCGTGAGTTTGCCCATGGTTTCCCTGCACCGGCCAGACGCCGGTGATCTTTTGCCCTGTCGTTGTCCTCCTGTGTACAAAACAATTAAAGTCGATGCAAGCATTTCCTTGAACGGACTCCGCCATGACCGACGACGCCACCGCGGATTTCATCCGCAAGCTGCCCAAAGCCGAACTGCATCTGCACATCGAAGGCACGCTCGAACCGGAGCTGACCTTCGAGCTTGCCCGCAAGCACGGCGTGACGCTCAAGTACCCGTCCGTCGAGGCGCTGCGCGCCGCGTATGATTTCAGCGACCTGCAATCATTCCTCGACCTCTACTATGCCGGCGCCGACGTGCTGCGCGACGAGGACGATTTCCATGCATTGACGATGGCCTATCTGCGCCGTGCGCATGCCGACGGCGTCGTGCACGTCGAGATCTTCTTCGATCCGCAAACGCACACGGCACGGGGCATTGCGTTCGAGACCGCACTCGACGGCATCCGCCGCGCACTCGCGGATGGCGAACGCGAGTTCGGCATCAGCCACCGCCTGATCCTCTGTTTCCTGCGCCACCTGAGTGCCGAGGAGGCGATGCGCACGCTCGAGCAGGCCTTGCCGCACAAGCACGCCTTCGCCGCCGTCGGTCTCGATTCGTCGGAGCGCGGTCATCCGCCGTCGAAATTCGTGGCGGTGTTCGACCGCGCGCGCGCCGAGGGCCTGCTGACGGTCGCGCACGCGGGCGAGGAAGGACCGCCTGAATACATCTACGAAGCGCTCGACCTGCTCAAGGTCTCGCGCATCGATCACGGCGTGCGCTGCGAGGAGGATCCGGCGCTCGTGGACCGTCTCGTGCGCGAGCGGATTCCGCTGACGGTCTGCCCGCTGTCGAACGTCAAGCTGTGCGTCTATCCGCGCATCGAGAATCACAATCTCAAGCGGCTGCTCGATCGCGGCGTGAAAGTCATGATCAATTCCGACGATCCCGCCTATTTCGGCGGCTACGTCGGCGCGAACTACCTCGCGGTGCAGCGCGGGCTCGGATTGTCGGATGCCGATCTCGTCACGCTCGCGCGCAACTCGATCACGTCTTCGTTTCTCGACGAGGCCGACAAGCGTCGCTGGAGCGAGCGCATCGACACAGTGGCAGCCGACGCGCAGGCCGTAGCAGAGTCCCGGTGCCCTGCACTTACCCGGGCTACGCTCGAAGATTGGCTATTGGCGGAATGAATTGTCAGACCTGCGCCTTCCGCATTTTCCGCTGATGCCTGAGATAACGAATACATCCAATAGTGCCAATCAGACCAAGGCTTGCGGTTGCGAGGCCTGCCAGCAGCCACGTAGTTGACGGACCGGTCAGAGGCTCGCAATTTGCCACACAGGCGACAGGCTCCAGATGAACCAGATCGGCACCCTGCAAGGACCAAAGCACACCAAGAAGAATGAGCAGGATCCCCAACAGGGCAAAAACTCGCGCCAGCCAAATTTTCATGTCGTTCCCCAAGACAATAAAAGTTGCCAGCCAACAATTGCAGAACATCAGAATGCGCCGACGTGATGACGTTCGTGCAAAGGTCTGGTAAGGCCGAGGGCCGAACCTGGAAGCCCTGTCGAAAACACCCGGCTGCGCTGCGCTTGCCGGGCCACGTTCGAAGATTGGCTATTGGCAGCCCAGAGCGTGGAGGTTGCCGATCCGCACCCAGTCGCGCGCGCCGCTGCCCGTCGGAATATTCGGCGCGCTGGCGCTGCTCGCGTAGCTGAAATGCAGGTGGCTGCAATCGGCGAACGAAAAGCTCATCGTGCCCCAGCTGTTGCGTGTCACCGCGGTGAACGCGCCGGCGAAGCCGCCGTTGCTGTCGTACTGGACGGGCACATTGTCGACGCGTGTCGCGCCGTTCGCGAAGCTGGCCTGAGCGATGAGCCAGTATGGCGCGCCAAGTGCGTCGAACGTGTACCACGTCGCGACGAATGTGCGCGTCGCGCCATCACCGTTGTCGAGCACTTCGGTCAGGATGCCTTCGCCCCCGTGCGCGGGGTCGTACCACGAACCCGTCAGATAGCCGCTGATCGGCATGCCTTGCGCGGCGGCCGGATAATCGCCCGGCGCGTAGGTGGCGAAATCGAACTGCACCGCGCGACCGGTATTGTTGTCGACGGTCAGCGTGAATGCATGGTTGTAGTCGAACGCCGGCGCGCCAATGGTGTTCTCGAGCGTGTAGATGCTGTTGCGATAGACCGGGCCGTTCACGTACATCTGCGAGTTCGTCGTGTTCGGATCGGCGGCGAGGCGGATATACGCGACAAGGTTCTGCTGCTGCACCCACACACCCGGGAACGTCGGATACAGATTCGTGTTGCCCTGCATGTTCGCCGGCCGGTCGATCTCGAGCAGCGTGGCCGACGTGCCGCCGCTGCAGGGTACGCGGAACGCCGAGATCGTCACGGTCTCCGAGTACTGACATTCCTGCTGCGCGATCGCATAGTTCGGCGCGACCGGATTGATGAAGCATGCGTTGAAATCGCCATGCAGCGTCAGCGGCAGCGATTGACCATGCGGGTCCTTCGCGACCTGCCCGAGCGGCAGGCCGTCTGCGAAACAGCTTTGTGGATAAGCGTGCGCCGACAGATCGGCGAAGGCCTGCGTCGCGACGAGGACGCCCGCAATCAGCGCGCATCCCCGCAGCGTTCGAGCGAACCGCCCCATCGACGACCGTCCGTCACTGACCGTCTGAGGTCGCGAAACGCGTCACTGGCAACCGAGGCTGTTGATCGAGCCGATGCGCGAGAACGTCTTCGAGCCCGTACCCGCGGGACCACCGTTCACGGCACCCGCGCTGCCGCTGTAGGTGAATGTCATCTTCTGGCAGCTCGGGAACGACACGCTCATCGTGCCCCAGGTCTGCAGTGGGGCCGGTGGCGTGAAATTGCCCGCGAAACCGCCACCCGTCCGGTACGTCACCGCCATGTTCGGAATCGACGTCGCGCCGACGTTGAACGTGCCCTGCGCGACGAGCCAGAACGGAATGCCCGCGCTGTCGAACGTATACCAGGTCGCCGCGAAGATGCGCGTCTTGCCGTCGACGTCGTATACCTGGGTGAGAATGCCTTCGCCGCTGTGCGTCGGGTCGTACCACGATCCCGAGAGATAGCCGTTGATCGGCAGCGGCTGCGATGCCGCCGGATACGTCGTCGCCGTCGGGTTGTAGTCGGGCACGTTGAACACGACCTGCCCGGTCGGACTGGCCGGAGCTGTTCGTGTAGAGGTTGTCGAAGCGGATCTGGAAAGCCTGGTTGAACGCGAAGATGTTCACGCCCGAGTACGGATAGTTCTCGAGCACGTAGGTCGTGCTGTCGATCACCGGCGCGTCGATGAGCGTATCGGCGATGACGGTGTTCGGTTCGCTCACGACGCGAACGTAATCGCGGAAGGTCGCGTCGTCGAAACCGATGCTGCCCTGTGCGATGCGCACGGACGGGAACGTCGGATATACTTCGAAGTTACGATCGTTGGTCGACGACCGCTGAATGCGCATCAGCGTCGCCGCGACCGCGCCGCCGTCGGGGTTGTAGCTGAGCTTGTCGCCGCTGGTGCTGCACGGCACGCGCCAGATCGTGATCGTGACGTTCTCCGTCGAGTCGTGGTTCGAAACGGTCGAGTCGTAGGCGTACAGCGTCACCGCACCGCCGTAGGTCGGACCGCTCGTCGCCACGGGCAAGCGGCTCGATATTGCCGGCCGCCGAAGGCTGCGTGTCGGAGAAGCAGCTGGCCGGATAGGCGCGCGCCGCGTTCGCGATCAGCTCCTTCGCCTGGCCTGTGCCCGCAGCATGCGAGGCGAGCAGGCGTGCGCGGGCGGCCTGTTCGGCCGCGACGCCGGGTCGACTCGCGTCGCCCGCAGCCCACAGTGATGTCGCGCCGGCGACGAAGGTCAAAGCAAGAACAAGCCGAAATCGCTTCGCGTGCATCATTGCGCTCCTGGAGGATCCCTGTGCATGGATTGTAGGCGCAACGACCTTGCGCCGCGGTTAACAAGTCGTAAATGCGCGAACCGCGGCGAACTCGTCATGCCGAGCCGCGTGACGGCGCTCACGGTTTTGCGATAATCGCGCGTTCTCCACTGATCCAACGCGAACGCATGCAACTTGTTGACATAGGCGCCAATCTCACGCACGAATCCTTTCGTCACGACTTCGACGATGTGCTCGCGCGCGCGCGCGCGCACGGCGTCGCACAGCTCGTCGTCACCGGAGCGAGCGCGCAGGGATCGCGGGACGCGCTCGCGCTCGCTCGCCTGCATCCGGGTTTCCTCTACGCGACGGCGGGCATGCATCCGCACCACGCGAGCGACTTCGACGCGGACAGCGAACGCTTGTTGCGCGAGCTGCATGCGCACGACGAAGTCGTCGCGGTCGGCGAGACCGGTCTCGACTACCACCGCAATTTCTCGCCGCGCGAGGCGCAGCTGTTCGCATTCGAACGCCAGCTTCAGCTCGCGGTCGACTGCGGCAAGCCGCTGTTCCTGCACCAGCGCGACGCGCACGCCGACTTCCTGAGCCTCATGGACAACGTGCGTGGTCGCATCGGCGCCGCGGTCGTCCACTGTTTCACCGGCGAGAAAGCCGAGTTGTTCGATTACCTCGACCGCGACTTCCATATCGGCATCACCGGCTGGATCTGCGACGAACGTCGCGGCTCGCACCTGCGCGAACTCGTGCGGCACATTCCGCGCCGAGCGCCTGCTGCTCGAGACCGATGCACCGTACCTGTTGCCGCGCAACGTGAAGCCGATGCCGTCGCATCGGCGCAACGAGCCGATGTACCTCGCGCACATCTGCGCGGAGGTCGCCCGCGATCGCGGCGAGGACGTCGCCGTCACTGCGGCGAACGCGACGGCGGCGGCGAGGCTGTTCTTCGGGTTGCCGTCGCGCTGAGTTGATGCAATCTCACTGAACGGGCAGGCCGCGCGCGATGTCGAGCGCGTCACGCTGCACGACCGAGTTCGCCGGTTCGGGCCCTGCGACGACGTTGACGACGACGGCGCCGCGGTCGCAGGCCTGGCGAACGAGACGCAGCACGCGATCGCGTGCGTTGTAAGTGGACTGGAACGTCATCGTGCTGACGAGTGCGGCGATGTCCTGCATCGTGGGGATGCGGTCCATCGGGCAGGTCAGCACGATCTTGTCCACCGCGCCGGCAGCCTGTGCCTGCGTCGCGCCAGTCGCGCAAACGATTGCAAAAGCGCTTGCGATGATGGGACGGATGTTCATGGCGATCTCTCCGAAGGTGTCGTTGTTGCGCCGGCGGTGTGCCTGAGCGCTCACTTCACATTCTTGCGGTAAAGCGATTGCGGGCTACCGGCCTGGATATCGCCGCAGCTGATCATTGCGGGACGCCCAGCAAGGCGGCGGCGAGCAGAGGCGGCGACGGTCGGCGAAAAGCAGGGGATTGAAACGGGAAACAGGCACCCGGCACCGAACCCACCGGGAGGGCCTCGTCACCTCCGCCCTTGGCCGAGGTGACGAGGTGCGCCGATCACTGCAGAACCGCGGAAGCCTCGTTCGTGTCGCGCTTCGCGATCGCGCCGCTCGGTTCGGTGCCCGGAACGATGTTGACGACGACGGCGCCGCGCTTGCAGGCCTGTTTCGCGAGTTCGATGACGCGTTCGCGGGCGTGATAGGTCGCCCAGAAGTTGGTCGTACCGACGACGTCGGCGACGGCCTGCATGGACGGGGTGCGGTCGACCGGGCAGCTCAGGACGATCTTGTTCGGATCGCGCGCGTGGGCGGCGAACGCGGCGGCGGTGAAAATGAAGGCGGCGATGTAGCGAGTCGTGTTCATGGCGTTTCCTCTAGTTGGTGGAGTGGCGCGTCGCGATATTGCAACGCGTTCACTTCTATACTTTTGGAAACGCCGGCAAGGATTACGGGTGCGGCTTCCCGGCAGGCTCGCTGCTGAAGCTGCCGGCCGTGCCGGCGAACACGATCGGGCTCGCGAAACCGTCTGCCGAGACCGCACTCACGCCGAAAAACGCGTCGTCGACGACGACGTCCTTGAGCGTGGCTTTCGTCGCGTCGCCGACCCAACGGCTCTGCCGCCATTGCGGCGACAGCGTGTCCCGCCACCACACGCGATAGCCCGCTGCGCCTGCCACGGGCTGCCAATGGATCGTCGTGTCGCTCGCGACCGCGCCTTCGATGTCGACGCCCGCCGGCGGCGCGGGCGCGCGCGCGAGCGAGGCGAGCGTGAGCGCGTTCAGCCGCGCGACCTGCGCGAGATAGGCGAAGTCGACGCCGTCGATCGTGTCGCCGTAGCGCACGCCGTTCTCGGTGCGCAGGTCCTGGTGCTGGCGCGTGTAGTTCTCGTGCGCCTCGGTCACGCGCACGGCGGGATAACCCGCTTCGAGAAACGGCACCTGGTCGCCGCCGCGACCGTAGCGGTCGGTGCGATAGACCATGCGCACGCGGAAATTCGTCAGCTGCCGGTCGGCGATGTCGGCCATGAAACGCGCGACGTTGCGCGACGGCGAGTCGACCTCGCCACCGTGGTAGCGACGGTCCTTCGCCTGCTCGGCCGTCTCGACGCTCTTCGTGCCTTCGGAAAATACGCGCACGGTCGTGTTGTCGTTGACGCCGTCCTGACCGTGCGTGTTGCCGACGATGTCGTTGTTGAGATCGGTCTCGACCTGCCAGCCCTGCTGCTTTCGCGTAGTCGGCGAGGACCTTGCCGCCGTACAGGCCCTGCTCCTCGCCCGACAGCACGCCGTAGACGATCGTCGCCTTGAACTTGTGCTTCGACAGCACGCGTGCGGCCTCGATGACGACCGCCGTGCCGGAGCCGTCGTCGTTGGCGCCCGGCGCATCGCTCGTCGCGTTCATGACGTCGGTCACGCGCGAATCGAGGTGGCCGGTGATCGCGACGACGCGATTCGGGTCGTCCGTGCCGCGCTGTATCGCGACAACGTCCATGACCTCGGTCGGCGTCGGCACACGCTTGCCCGTGAACGTCTGCGAAGGCGTCACGATCTCGAGGCAGCCGCCGCAGTCCTTGCTGATCGCGGCGAAGTGCGCCTGTGCCCAGCGCCGCGCCGCGCCGATGCCGCGCTTGTCGGACTTCGTGTCCGACAAGGTATGCCGCGTGCCGAAGCCGACGAGCTTCGTGATCGTGGCCTTGAGCTCGTCGGCGCTGACCGCGTCGGCGACCTCGCGCAAGCCGGCCGGCTCGGCGGGCGACGGCGCATCGGCGCCGGCCGTGGCCGAGAGGCCGAGCATCGCGAGTGCAAGGACAAGCTTCGGGCGCATCGATACATGGTTCACGCGGAATCTCCGGAAGTGGCGTCGGCTGCGCCTATCAGACCTGCTTGCGCGAGAATATCTTGCGCAGCCCCGCGCCGAGGGCGGCGATGCCGATAATCGCGAACTTCTTGAGCGCGACGAGCAGAACCAGCAGCTTGGCGAACAGCCCGGCCTTGGCCGCGATTGCGCCGGCCACGAGCGCGCCGATGCCGTATGCGGCGATCTTGTCGGTCGAGGCGTTGAAGTCCGCATAGCGCTGGCCTTGGTCGAACTCGGTCATCGCGAGCACATTCGGCATCTGCGACTGCACGGTCTCGAGCCGGCTCATGCCGGCGACGGCGTTGAGACTCAGGTAGCCGTTGCGGCCGAGCACGCGGATGTCGTAGTTCAGCGTGTGCTCGTGCGCGTCGCCGAAGCTGAGCTCCCTCGCCCAGTAGATCTTGTTCGCCGCGGCGTCGTAATGCGGCGGCGTCGCCCAGCCGACGATGTCGACCGCCGGGTAGCCCTGCTTCTTGCGCTCCTCGTTCGCCTCGCTCGCGCCGTCCTGCATGTCCTTGAGCATCTTCGCGTAGTCGATCTTGCTTGCATCCGCATCCGACACGTAGCCGTCGGCGACGTAGGTGATGACGACGGCCCAAGAACCGCTCGGATCGGCGAGCGAGGTAGACGTCGGTACGAGCATGCCGAGCACGTCGCTGTCGGGCGGGTTGCCCCAGAGCTGCTCGAGGACGCGCTGTGAGTCATGCGCATCGAGGAAGCGGAAGTCGGGCGTCAGCGCGAGCGTTGCGCTCGCCTTCGGCACGCTGACCTTGCCGGTCTCGAAGTGGAGCGAATCGACGAACTGCTGCACTTCGTCCTTCTTCGCCGTCGCGGCGTCCTGCGCGTATGCGGCGTGGATGGAGAAGAATGCGACCAAGGCAAACAAGAAGCTGCGCAACATGAAGCGATGTCCCCCGATTGAAAAGAAATGAGTGGTCGTGGTCTCTGTCCCACGACATCGGCAAGCATGCCGACGCAACACAGGCTCGACAAGCGCTCAGGAACGAAGTCCGACGCCGCGATGCAGGAGGTTGAGACAGAGCGCGCCGAGACCGACGACGAAGCCGAGCATGACAGCGTACGCCCAGGCCGAGATCGATGTCGGACTGACACCGAGCAGGCCGTAGCGGAACGCGTTGACCATGTAGAGGATCGGGTTGAGATGCGAGAGCTCCTTCCACGGCGACGGCAGCTGCGCGACGTTGTAGAACACGCCGCCGAGATAGGTCAGCGGCGTCAGGATGAACGTCGGGATGATCGCGATGTCGTCGAACTTGCGTCGCGTAGATCGCGTTGATGAAGCCGAGCAGCGCGAAGATCACCGCCGCGAGCAGGAACGTCGTCAGCGTGACGATCGGGTGATACAAGTGGATTTTGGTGAAAAACAGGGAGATCAGCAGCACGATCGACGCCGACCATGAGGCCGCGCAATACCGCACCGGACACGTAGCCGGCCAGGATCGTCCAGCTCGGCATCGGCGAGACGAGCATCTCCTCGACGAAGCGCTGGAACTTCGCGCCGAAGAACGAGCTGGTGATGTTGCCGTAGGCATTCTGGATCACGCTCATCATGACCAGGCCCGGGCGCGATGTATTCGATGTACGAGATCGGGTTGCCGCTCTGGTCCGTGCGCGATCTGGCCGACGCGGCTGCCGATCAGGCTGCCGAAGATGACGAAATACAGCGTCATCGTGATCGCCGGCGGCAGCAGCGTCTGGCTCCAGATGCGCAGGATGCGCACCACTTCGCGGCGCACGATCGTGCCGAGCGCGATCAGGGTGCCTGGTCGCGTTCATGCGGCCTCCTTGGCGCCGTCGTCGGGCTGCTCGATCAGGCGCACGAACAGTTCCTCGAGCCGATTGGCCTTGTTGCGCATCGAGGTGACCGTGATGCCGCGCGCCGACAGCGCGGCGAACAGCGAGTTGAGGTCGTGCGCGCGCGACATCTCCGCCTCGATCGTGTGGTCGTCGATGCGCGTGAGCTTGACGCCGTCGACGACGCGGCAGCTCGGCGCACGACGCTGGCCGAGGTCGAGCACGAACGTTTCCACGTCGAGCTTCGCCGAGCAGGCTGCTCATCGCCGTGTTCTCGATGATGCGGCCCTTGTCGATGATCGCGATGTTGCGGCACAGTTGTTCGGCTTCCTCGAGATAATGCGTCGTCAGGATCACGGTCGTGCCGGCCGCGTTGATGCCCTGGATGAATTTCCACATCGAGCGGCGGATCTCGATGTCGACGCCGGCAGTCGGCTCGTCGAGGATCAGCAGGCGCGGTTCGTTCATCATCGCGCGCGCGATCAGCAGACGCCGCTTCATGCCGCCGGACAGCGTGCGCGTGATCTGGAACGCCTTGTCCCAGAGACCGAGTTGCTTGAGGTACTTTTCGGCGCGCTCGCTGGCGATCCTTGCGCGGCACGCCGTAGAAGCCGGCCTGGTTGACGCAGATCTGGAACGGCTGCTCGAACAGGTTGAAATTGATTTCCTGCGGCACGAGGCCGATCATGCTGCATCGCGTCGCTGCGCCGCGTGTGGATCGGAATGCCGAACACGCGCACGTCGCCGGAGGTGGCGTTGACGAGCGAGCTGACGACGCCGATCAGCGTCGACTTGCCGGCGCCGTTGGGCCCGAGCAAGGCATAGAAATCGCCGGGCTGCACCGTCAGCGAAATGCCCTTGAGCGCCTCGACACCGTTCGGATAGGTCTTTCTGCAGATCGGAGACTGCGAGGGCGGGAACGGGTTCGGGTGCTCATGGCTGCGTAAATGGGGCGAGCCATTAGTATATCGACCCTCGACCGGTGTTCCCGAAAATCGCCGCAGCTACGAATTGGCCTGCGGGACGCACCTCGATCCCGCCTTGCTGCGCAAGGAAGTCCCGCATTTCGACGCGGGCGTGATTCCGGAGTCATTGCAAACCGTGGCAGAACATTTTTCCCTTCGCCTGGCCGAAAGCCGCATGCTCGCACCGAGCGTGCGCCACATGGCGTTCGAACGCGCCGACGGCACGCCGTTCGCCTTCATCCCCGGCCAGTTCGTGCAGGTGCATTTCCACTACGCCGACGGCAAGCCGACGAAGCGCAGCTATTCCGTGGCGACGGTCGGCGCTCGGCGACGGCGCGCCGGTGCAGCGCATCGAGATGGCCGTGTCCTATGTCGAGGGCGGCGCGGCGACCGATCTGCTCGGCAATCTCGAGGAAGGCGAGAGCATCGACGGCAGCGGACCGTACGGCCGCTTCTGCCTCATGGACGCCGACGCGAACCAGCGCTACCTGCTCGTCGCGACCGGCACCGGCGTCACGCCGTATCGCGCGATGCTGCCGCAGATTGAAAAAGCTCATCGCGAGCGCGCGGCGTCGAGGTCGCGCTGGTCTACGGCGCGCGCAATCGAGGCCGAGCTGCTGTACGGCGACGAATTCGAGGCGTTCGCGCGCGAGAATCCACAATTTCCACTTTTACGCCTGCTTCTCGCGCGAAGCCGCGCGTCGCACCCGCGCGCGCACGACCGCCGCGGACATGTCCAGGTCGCCCTTGACGAAATCAAGCCGAATGCCGAAACCGACATCGCCTATCTGTGCGGCAATCCGAACATGGTCGACCAGGCGTTCGCGCTGCTCAAGGACGCCGGACTGCCGATTCCGCATATTCGGCGTGAGAAGTACGTTTCGTCGCGATAGCCAAGCGGACGTCGTGCCGCACGGTCAGTAGTTGATGTTCACCTGGACCGTATCCGAGTAGCTATCGGGCTTCACGTCCGTACTGCCTGTGGCTTTCGCATAGACGGTGAGCGTCGCTGGGACGCCCGTACCGCTGCCCGAAACGCCGTTGCCCACCGTGGTCGTCGTCGCGGTGTTGCCCCACATCGTCGACAGACCCGAATTCGAGTAGAGCTGATACGTCACGGTATCCGTATTCGCTCCGGTTCCCTTCATCGTGCCGACGCCCGTCGTGCTCGTGACGTTCTGCGGCGCCATGCCGATGTAGTACGGCGTGTTGAACGTACAGGTCACGCTGAGCGTGCTGTTCCCCGACGGCGTGACCGTACCCGCCGCGACGGTGCCAAGGCTGAGGTTGTTCGCGTTGACGCTGCAATTCTTCTGCACCGTCGCAGTGACGTTGAACGGGAAAAAAAGATTCGTGACCTCGGTGCCTCCGCAGCTCCCGGGCGCCGTGGTTCCGGTAGCGTCGTTGACGGTCACCGCGGTGTCCCCGTTCGCGTAGTTGTCCGCGTAGCTGCCAGGCAGCGCGGTCGTCTGTCCATTGAGCACCTGCGCGAACAGGGTTGCGGTCGCCCCCGACGTCGAGGCGCCACTCGCCAACGTGATGTTGACCATCAGCGGTGTCGCACTCCCGAAATACTGACTGCCCCATATCGTGCCGTTGTACGTGCCCCAATAGAGCTGAAACTGCAGCGTGTTCGCGCCGCTGCTCATCAGGCGCGGATTCGTCTGCGCGCCTCCGGGTTCGCCGATGCTGAAGCACACCGTTGCGGAGTGCGTGCCTCCGCCCGTCGAGTTCTTGCAGGTATAGGACAGCGTGGAAGTCGTCTGCGTGAGGCTCGAAAGGGGATTCACCGTGCCGAAGCTCACCGGCCCCATCGAGACGGCGGAGCAGGTAATCGTTGCCCGCGCTGGCACCGCACAAACCGTGCCGCACGCGATCACGAGCAGGACGAACAGAGAACGCATTGCGCGGATATTCATGGCGATACCTTCTGACAGGTCAGCGGCCCGATTTGCGGGATGCCGCCGCTTTGTTTGGGATATTCGAAGCTCACATGACACGCGCCGTTCGCCGTGTCCACGTCGAGATCGTTGTGAAGATCGAGCGTGTCGAGATAAACCGCACCGTCGAAGCCGACGAGCACCGGCTCGCCGGAATGACCGCGCTGCTGCACGCGACTGCCCACCGCGAGCGGCTTGCCTGCGGCGTCGAAAAGGATGATCGACGCTGCGCGCACCGGCTTGATGTCGAATTTGACGACGGTTCCCGAACGGTCGGTCGGCGTCGCCATCGTGTCCACGTGGCCAATGCTGAGATCCGGCGGAAGATTCATCGGATCAATGCTGATCTTGTTGTTCTGGTAGGAATTGACCGGGGTCACGAGCAACAGACCCCTGCTGTTGGTGGTGCCCACTGGATTGTTCTGCAGACTCACAGGAACGCCGGCGATGCCGTCGGTGGATACCACCGCGAAACCATCGTTGACCTGCCGCGCCGCGAACACGCCACCGCCCATCAGCACCACGGAACCCATCATGCCGGCGTAGCCGTAACGGGTCTCGCCGACATCGTAGATGCCCGCGGTCAGCTGACCGTAGCGTCCGAGATATTCGACCTCACCCTGGCCGCCATTCTGGCCTTCTCCCGCACTGAGCGCGGCACGCCAGCCCAGGCCCCCCTGGCTCGGCAGCGCCTGCGTTGCACTCGCGGTGAAGTCCGTATGATCGCCGATGCGCTGCACGCCGCCGCTGACCGTGATGTTGCGATCGAGTGACAGCGTCGCGGACAGGAAAGCGGTGCGATTGCGGCTGTCGTTCAAGTCCTCGCTGACACTGAAATTCAGCGAAAGGCCCTGGCCGAATGACTTGAACCAGTAGGCATTGGCGAAACGGGACTTGCTCTGCAGCGAATTGCGCAGATCGATGTAGCTGACCCCGATGTTGCCGAGACGATCGAAGTTGTAGCTGCCGAACACCTGCGCACTGAGACTGGGCGGCGGCCCGCCATAGAATGTCGCGACGTCGCGATAGCTGCCGGTCGTGCGCGTTTCATTCGCGCCCAGGCTGATGACGTTGTTGGTCCAGGTGTAACCGAGCCCGTATTGTCCACCGGTGCGGCCCGCGTTCTCGCTGTGCGCCGCCGATCCGGAGAGGACGCCTCCCGCAGTGCCGATAAGCCAGGCGCCGCCTATGCCGGCGTTCGCCAGATCACGCGTCGCCTCGCCATGCGCCTCGAATGTGAAATTGTTCGTGAAGCCGTAGCGCCAGGTACCGCTTCCGACGGCGTCGTGGCCGTAGTCGAACGAATCCAGACCGTAGTTCTTGCGGACGAAGCCCGCTTCAGCGGACCAGTCCGAGAGTCCCTGCTGCAACAACCGGTGCTCGCCGTACAGGGAGAAATTCAATGTCGTCGTCTGGCCCAAGGCATTGGTCAGAACCACCTGCGCGTTGCCGACGCCATTGATATTCGGGATCGTGTTGAGCTGGAACGGTCCCGCAGGAACCTGTCCGCTGTACTGGCGCAACCCGTTCACGTAGAGCTGTATGTCCGACGGCAATGTCGCGGAGCCGATGAACGACGGCAACGGCGCGGTGATGAGATACGGCTGCAGGCCGAAATTGGTGCCGATCTGCACGCCGCCGATGCGCGTGGCGCGCGACCACGACTGGGCATCCGTCAACGTGTCGCCGACGCGTAGGCTGAGCAACTCGTCGGGGAACGACGTAGTCCAGCTTGTATCGAGCCGGACGGAGCGATCCTGCCCGTTGCCGTTCTCGGTAGTGACGTCCTGCGCGAGCGCCGTCGAGCTGAAGACGCCGTACCTGTTGAACGCGCGCAATTCGGCAAACGCGCTGAGCGAGCTCGCGCCATGTTCGCCGTAGGTGCCGTAGACGTCGTAGTTCAGCAACACACCGGGCGACGCGGACGCGACGGGCCGCATGTTCGTTGCCGAGTTCAGTTCCGTGGTAGCGAGTCTGAGCAGCCGCAGCGGCGCCACGACATTGACCGATTGATGGCCGGAATCGTAGTCGACGTGCACGCCGGGCAGGCTGTCGATACGGAGCGGATCGGAGAAGTCCGCCGGCAGCGCAAAGCCGAGCTGCCCGAGACTGGACCGGCTGACCCAGAGCTGTCCGTTGCGATCGCCGAAGTGCACGAGGCCCTTGTGGGTACCGTTGAGAGTGACCTCAAGATACAGATCGATGCCGCCGAGTTCGACGGACGTATCCGCGCCATCCTGAGATCAGCCCAGGCTCCGCAGCGCTCGAGCCCGCATCCGCGGCATGACACGCGGCAACGAGGATGCTCTGAAGCAGCAGCGCCTTAACGAGGTTCAGCAGCCAGCGACAGGTTTTCCGTTGTCTTCTGGCCATTGACCATGACCTCCAGAGTGCCACCGGCGGTGAACACTGTGGCAGGCGGCTTGAGTGCCCAGTGCATGACCGACCCGGGCAACACATAGCCGAGCAGTCCGGCGGCGATTTCCGTTCGCTTGCCGGCTGAATCGGTGAAGTAGATGCCTGCCAGTTGCGCATGTGCATTGCCACGGTTGCTTACCTGCAACGATACGTTTCCGCCATCCTTCTGCAGACTCCATTGCAGTTGCGGCGACAAGGCAGCGCTACCGGCCGGTTCGATGAAGATCGGTACCGAATAGTGGACGACGAATTTGAGCCCCGGCTTTCCCTTCGGATCGACTGGCAGTTCGTCGATCGAGAGGCGATATGCATCTTCGACCGCATTGGCCGGCGGAGCGCCGACGCGGATGACACGGATCATCTGCTGACCGCCGGTCTCAATCTGCGTCATCGGCGGACTGATCACGAGGCCGCGCGAGGGTTCGAGCTGGTCGCCTGCCTGATTCTGCGTCCAGTGGTACACGCGCACCTGCGCATGCACCACTTCGTCACCGGTATTGTCGAGCATGAGACCATCGGCGTTCTGCGAAGCCTTCAGACTCAAGGTGGTGGGTGTCACCTGGAGCCCGGTGGCGCCGGCCGTTCCGCTGATTGCCGCAAGGCAGATCAGCGGAACGAAGCGCCAGATTGCGTCGCAGAAATCCGCTGGTCATGTCCAATCAGAAGTTGACGTTGATCGCGACCGTATCCGAGTAGGTGTCTGGCGTCACGTCGGTGCTGCCCGTGGCTTTAGCGTACACGGTTTCGGTGATCGCCGGCTGCCGCCCATGCCGTTGCCGACGGCCGACATGCCGTTGCCGACCGTGAGTCGTCGTAGCCGTATTGCCCCAAACGGCGCCAGATGCCGCATTCGAGTAGAGCTGGTAGGTCACTGTGTCGCCGTTCGCGGCGCCGGCTGCCCTTGAGCGTACCGGCACCAGTAGTGCTGGCGACGTTCGTCGGCGCGAGGCCGATGAAGAACGGAGTGGTCTTCGAGCAGTTCACCTTGAACGTGCCGCTTGAGCTGGCCGACGTACCGCCCGAGACGATCGCACCGAGAGTGATGTTGGATGCAGCGGTCGTGCTGACGCTGCAGGTCTTGCTCACGACGAGCGACACCGTGAAGGTAGCCATTGGCAACATTGGCAGACGCGCTCATCGCAAAACCACCAGCGATCAGAGCAGCAACGAGCGGACGCACGATTGATTTGATGTTCATTTTCATTTCTCCGAGTTTTAAGGGTGGAAAACGGTTGAGTGATCCTTACGCTCGGCGAATCGAAAATTTGGTTTGTCGCTGAGCTTGCAAGCGGTCTAAAGCAACTCGCATGCCAAGCTTATCGATGCGCTTCTGCAATTGTAATGTTTTGTAATTGTCTCCTAGAGGACAGTGACCATGCGCGTCAGTCTCTTTCGCACGATTCATGTGTAACGTATTGATGTTGAATATATAAAATAGCCATATTCCTCAGTGACAACTTCGCGTCGCAATCTGACACGGCGCAAGTTTTTGTAAAGCATCTGTCAAGGCCACTTGACATATCGGAATTTTTGGCTTTAGTATTCTGTCAAGGAAACTTGACACGTCGTTTTTTAACGCTTTGACCCACAGCGACCCTTTGCGGACCCCTGCCGTGCCCAGAATTTCACCGAAGAGCCATCAACGTCGCACGATGATTGCGATGAGCGTCTATATCGCGCTCCTGCTGCTCGTCTGGCCGCTCGCGCGCGAAACGGCGGCGCTGCCGCTGAAGATTCTCTGCGCGCTGGCACCCGTCGTGCCGCTGCTCTACTTGATCGCGCTGATGGCGCGGCGCATCCTGCAGAGCGACGAACTCGAGCAGCGCACGCACCTGATCGGCCTCGGCGTCGCGACAGCGGTCGTCTCGGTGTTCAGCATCGTCGGCGGCTTTCTCGCGGCCTCGCACGTGATCACGCAGGACGTCGCCGCGATGGTCCTGCTCTGGGTGTTTCCGGTGCTCGTACTGACCTATTCGATCGCGCGCGCCCGGGCAGCCCGTCGCTACGGCACCACGGGCTGCGAAGACGAATCGCCGCTGTACCTGCGCTTCCTCGCCGCGGCCGGTCTCGTCGCCGCTGTCGCCGCCTACGCCTGGTTCTACAAGCACGACGACTACATGGCTGGCGTCGCGACGGGCATGGCAGCAGCGTTCGCGCTCGGCGCGTTGTTCCTCGGCCTGCGCCGATGGTCGCAACGGCAGCGCGTCGGATCGAATGAACAACCGCCTGCGCGAGCTGCGCGACCGGCACGCCTGGTCGCAGGGCGACCTGGCCGAACGGCTCGACGTCTCACGCCAGACCATCAACGCGATCGAGACCGGCAAGTACGATCCGAGCTTGCCGCTCGCTTTCCGCATCGCCAGACTTTTCCGCCAATCGATCGAATCGATCTTCGCGCCCGACAAGGAGTGAACCGTGACGAAGAGGAACCAGTTCCGCATCGCCCTGCTGTTGCTGGCGGTCGGCTATTTCGCCTATGCGAACTACCTGAAGCCGCACGCCGAGCCGGGCAAGGCAGCCGCGCACGTCGCGACCGCTGCCGCGATCCCCGCGAACGCGCGCGAGTTCACGCTCGGTGCGCTCGCGTTCAAGGCCTGCGAGCTCGAACAGAAACGTTCCGGCGCGACGACCGCCGCGTTCTGCGCCCCGTTTTCCGTGGCGGAGAATCGCGACAAGCCCGACAGCCGCAGGATCGACCTCAAGCTTGCGCTGATCAAGAGCGAGGCCGAGCGCGCCGATACGGACATCGTCGTGTTCTTCGCTGGCGGCCCCGGGCAGTCCGCCGTGGAAGGCTATCCGCAGATCGCAGCCGCGCTCTGGCCGCTGCGCAAGCATCATCACATCCTGCTGCTCGACCAGCGCGGCACGGGGCTCTCGCATCCGCTCGACTGCAAGGGTGCGCAGCCCGAGGACAAGAAGAAGGACCAACCGCCCGTCGTGGCCGCCGACGTCGACGACGCGAGCGGCGGTTTCGACGAGAAGAAGATGCGCGAGGAGACCGCGAAATGCCTCGCGGAAGTCGTGAAGACGTCTGACCCGACGCAATACACGACGACGATCGCGGCGCAGGATCTCGAAGACGTGCGCCAGGCGCTCGGCGCGCCGCAGTTCGATCTCATCGGCGTCTCGTACGGCACGCGCATGGCGCAGCAGTACCTCATGCGCCATCCCGAAGGCGTGCGCAGTGCCGTGCTCGACAGCGTCGCGCCGAACGAACTGGTCTTCGGCCAGGAGTTCGCGCAGAACCTCGAAAACGCGCTGAAGGCGCAATTCGCGCTTTGCACGCAGAACGCCGCCTGCAGCAAGGCGTTCGGCGATCCGTACGCGAGCCTCGCCAGGCTGCGCGACGCGCTGCGCGCGAAACCGCAGGACTATGTGTTCCGCGATCCGATCACATTCGAGTCGACGACGCTGCGACTCACCGACCGCCGCCTCGCGGACGTCGTGCGCCTGTTCGCGTACGCGCCCGAGAGCGCGGCGCTGCTGCCGCTGTCGATCGCCGAAGGGCTCAAGGGCAACTACCTGCCGCTCGCAGGGCAGACGCAGCTGCTGCAGGAAGACATGTCCGCGTCGATGAATGGCGGCATGCAGGCCTCGGTCGTCTGCGCGGAGGACGCCGATCTGCTGCACGACGATCCCGAGGAGAAGTCGACACTGCTCGGCACGACGCTCGTCGACACGCTGCGTGCAATGTGCGCGGTGTGGCCGCATGGCGCGCGTCCGGCCGATTTCCACTCGCCGCTCAAGTCCGACAAGCCGATCTTCGTCCTCGAGGGCGAACTCGATCCGGTGACGCCGCCGCGCTACGGCGAGCAGGTCGTCAAAGGACTCACCAATGCGAAGCTGCTCGTCGCGAAAGGCCAGGGCCACAACGTGATCGGCCGTGGCTGCATTCCGAAACTCGTCAGCGAATTCGTCGACACGCTGAACGCGAAGACTCTCGACACGCACTGCGCTGATTCGCTCGGCCCGATGCCCGCACTGATCGACTTCGGAGGCGCTGCACCATGATTGAGATCCAGGACCTGCACAAGAGCTTCACGAGCGGCGGCAAGCGCGTCGTTGCGGTCGACGGCGTGAGCTTTCGTCGCGCGCGACGGCGAGATCACGGGCCTGCTCGGCCCGAACGGCGCGGGCAAGACGACGACCTTGCGCTGCCTGTACACGCTCATGCAACCCGAGCGCGGGCGCATCCTCGTCGACGGCGTCGACGTCGCGACCGATCCGCTCAAGGTGCGGCGCAGCCTCGGCGTCCTGCCCGATGCGCGCGGCCTGTACAAGCGCCTCACCGCGCGCGAGAACATCGCCTACTTCGGCGACCTGCACGGACTCGACGCGGCGACGATCCGCCAGCGCAGCAACGCGGCGATCGCCGCGCTCGACATGAGCGACATCGCGGACCGTCGCACCGAAGGTTTCTCGCAGGGCCAGCGCGTGAAGACCGCGATCGCGCGCGCGCTGATCCACGATCCGAAGAACGTGATCCTCGACGAGCCGACCAACGGTCTCGACGTGATGGCGACGCGCGCGATGCGCGAGTTCCTCAAGCGCCTCAAGGGCGAAGGCCGTTGCGTCCTGTTTTCGAGCCACATCATGCAGGAGGTTGCCGCGCTCTGCGACCGCATCGTCGTGATCGCGAAAGGCAAGGTCGTCGCGGACGAATCGCCGGATGCGCTGCGCGCGCAGACCGGCGAGGCGAATCTCGAAGACGCGTTCGTCAAACTTATCGGCACCGATGAAGGACTCGCCGCATGAATTCCTCCCTGGTCGTTTTCCTCAAGGAAGTGCGGGAGAGCATTCGCGACCGCCGCACGATGATCAACACGCTCGTCACGGGTCCGCTCATGGCGCCGCTGATCTTCCTGCTGACGATCAACACGGTCGTCACGCGCGAACTCGACAAGGCGGAGCAGCCGCTCGCGCTGCCGGTGATCGGCGCCGAATACGCGCCGAACCTCATCGAGGCGCTCAGGCAGCAACGCGTCGAGATCAAGGCGGGCCCGGCGGATGCCGAGAAGGCCGTGCGCGAGCAGGACGCGGACGTCGTGCTGCGCATTCCCAAGAAGTATGCCGAGGACTGGAACAAGGGCGAGCCCGCACAGGTCGAGATCGTCTACGACGAATCGCAGCGCGATGCGAGCAGCTCGGTCAATCGTCTTCGCGGCATGCTCGATCGCTACGGCGAACGCAGCGGCGCGCTGCGCCTCCTCGCACGCGGGTTGTCGCCGAGCGTGATGCGACCCGTCGTGATCGCCGAGCGCGACCAGTCGACGCCGCAGGGGCGCTCCGGCCTCATGTTCGGCATGCTGCCGTACTTCTTCATTCTCGGCGCGTTCATCGGCGGCATGGCGCTCGCGATCGACACGACCGCCGGCGAACGCGAACGCCAGTCCCTCGAACCGCTGCTCGCCAACCCCGTGCCACGCGGGCGCATCCTCGCGGGCAAGCTCATGGCGACGACGGCTTTCGCGGTTACGACCGTCATGCTGAGCATCATCGCCTTCTCGATCGCCGGTCGTTTCATGCCGACCGACCGTATCGGCATGGTGCTGACGATAGGTATGCGTTTCCTCTTCAGCACGCTGTTCGTGATGTTGCCACTGGCGATGCTGCTCGCCTCCCTGCAGACGATGGTCGCTGCCTTCGCACGCAGCTATCGCGAAGCGCAGACCTATCTCTCGCTGCTGATGTTCGTGCCGGTGATTCCGACGCTGATGCTGTCGATCATGCCGATCAAGGCGAAGCTGTGGATGTACGCCGTCCCGCTGATGGGCCAGCAGGTCGCGATCACGCGCCTGCTGCGCGGCGACGCCGTTCCGTTCGAGGCGCTGCTGCTGTCGTTCGGGTGTACGTCGGCGGCGGCGCTGCGTGGTGTACTTCGTGACGTCGCGCATCTATCACAGTGAAAGGTTGGCGATTTCGGCGTAGCTCGCGGCTTTTTTCGGCATCACGCGAGCGCATGGATTCGCCGTCCGCTTCCTGTCATCCCCACGAACGCGGGGATCGAGGGTCTCGCTTCCCTTCTCGTCATCCCCGCGAACGCGGGGATCCAGCGCCTTTGCTTCTCTTTTTGCGTGTAGAGCAAAGGCTTTCACTCGTCCGCAGGAGCGGCGCGAACAGCGAAGCTGGCTCGGGGCGAAGGGCAGGATGCCCAGGAGTCAAGAACACGCCCTTGGCATTGCGCTTTTCGGGCCGCTGGCCCGAAAAGTCCGCGTCAGCGGACCTGTGTTGCGCCGACTGCACATCCCTGTGCAGACGGCGGAATCGGCGCGATTCCTCGCGCCGCCCCTTCGGGCATCGCGGCCCGCTGCCGCCGCAATGCGAAGGGGACCCGGGAAGCGCAGAACAAAAAGCAGGATCAAAAGCCGGAGGCTGGCTTCGTAGGTTGGGGCGAACGCCAGCGACCCCAGCAACGCCTCCCCATTTGCCTTCGCTTTGCTCAGACCGACCTACCCGACAACATCCAATCCACTACAACGCAGTCCAGGGACGGACGGTCGACGAAGCATAAATGGCGCCTTCGCGGCGCCGAGCATCGCAGGCTGAACCGGAAATTGCCCGCCAGGGGTGTGCGCATGGATGCGCACGCGTCGGCTGTCCGTACACGGACGTACTGTCAGGCGACCCCGGTTCAACCGAGAAGCACAGGGCATTCCGATTCGCACGATGCGAGTCGGAACGCCGCGCCGGGCGCCTAGCCTTTTGCCTACTTTTGGGCATGCCAAAAGTAGGTCGCTCACCGCAGGTGAGCGAAAGCCTTTGCTTCTAAATGCAAGAACGAGCAAAGACCAACGACAGAGCCAAGGCACTGGATTCCCGCTAGAAGCACGCGGGAATGACGAGCGGAGTGAAGCGCCTCCGCGTTCGCGGGAACGACGAGCGACGTAAAGCGCTTCCGCATTCGCCGGACTGACCAAACTCTCAAGCAAGGCCCCGGAAGAAAAACGCTACAGCGCAACCCAATCGCGTGGAACGAGATACTGCGCAAGCCGCGCCTCGGCGGAGCCGTCCTCCGGCGCATAGCCGTACTCGAAGCGCACGCGCGGGGGCAGCGACATGAGGATCGATTCTGTTCGGCCACCCGATTGCAGCCCGAAAAGCGTGCCGCGATCGTAGACGAGATTGAACTCGACGTAGCGCCCGCGGCGGTACAACTGGAATTCGCGTTCGCGTTCGCCGAACGCCGTGTCCTTTCGCCCGTCGACGATCGGCAGGTACGCGTCGAGGAAGCCGTCGCCGACTGCGCGCTGGAATGCGAAACTGCGCTCGAAGCCCTCGGCGTTGAGATCGTCGAAGAACAGGCCGCCGACGCCGCGCGTCTCGTTGCGATGCCTGAGAAAGAAATACTCGTCGCACCACTTTTTATACCTTGCGTATGTGCCGGCTCCGAACGCTGCGCAGAGATCGCGCGCGACCGTGTGCCAATGCACGACGTCTTCGTCGAACGGGTAGTACGGGGTCAGGTCGAACCCGCCACCGAACCACCAGACCGGCGGCGCGTTCTCGGCGCGCGCCTCGAAGTAGCGCACATTCATGTGCGTCGTGGGCACGTAGGGATTGCGTGGATGCACGACGAGCGAAACGCCGAGCGCGACCCATGAGCGGCCCGCGAGTTCCGGGCGGTGCGCTGTCGCCGTCGGCGGCAGCGCGGCGCCTTCGACATGCGAGAAGTTCACGCCGGCCTGTTCGAACACGACGCCATTCTTGAGCACGCGCGAACGTCCGCCGCCGCCCTCGGCACGCGTCCATGCATCCTCGACGAACGCCGCGCCATCGGCCTTTTCGAAGGCCGCACACAGCCTGTCCTGCAGATCGCGCAGGTACGCTTCGACGGCGGCGGCGGGGGTTTCGGCGTTCATGGATTCGCAAATGGCGGCAACCGCGCGAAGGATAGCCGATCCGCACAAGGCCCGATCATGCCGCGTCCGCCGCGATGGCCCGATGCGCTTCACACCACGCATTCATGAAATCTGCTCGAGCACGCGCTGCTGTCCGGTCAGCCGGGCCCAGCGCGTGCCGACGTCCATCCACAGGAGATAGGCCGCCTCGATTGCGATGCGACGAACGAGACGGAAATCCGCCGTGAACGCGCCCTCGGCCGCGCACAGTTCGTAGTCGAAGCCGAGCCGCCGTGCGAGGAAAGCCGTCCGCGGCAGATGATAGCGGCTCGATACGAGCGCGACCGGTTCGCGCGCATGCACGCCGAGCAGCGCGCGTGCGTTGCGCAGGTTCTCGAGCGTATCGAGCGACGACTCGTCGACGAGCACCTCGGTGCGGTCCGGCAGACCCATCCGCCGCAGCACGCGCAGCGCCGCAGCCGCCTCGCTTGTGCCGCCAGGGGTAGCCGTGTCGCCCGCCCCACCTTTGCTCCACGTGGTGCTTGCGCTCAGCGGGGTACTCGCGCCGCCCAGCAGCACGACGCGATCGGCCCGCCCCGTGCGGACGACTTCATGAGCGCGGACGATGCGCGCGAGATAGTCTGCGTCCACGTCCCCCGCAACGAGGCGCTTGCCGAACAGCAGCACGCTGCGCGCTCGCCCTGGCTGCGTCGGCGCGCGCGCAGCGATGCGCCAGGCCCACGCGGCATAGCCGACCCAGAGCACGCCAAGCGTCGCGGCGCACGCGACACCCGCGACGATCAGCGACTGCAGCACATCGGTGTCGGGCAGCGTGCGCCACGGGCCGCGCCGCAGCGCTTGCGGAATGAGTCGCATATCGGTTCCGTTCGAGATCGATTGAGCGTCATGCACGCAAAACCTATACTTGGCGCAAGTCTACTTTGCCCTGGTGCCGCGTTCCGCACGCGACGCGGGGGCGTACCGCGCGATATCGCCTCGAAAGCGAGCGGAATCCTCTGATTTACTTGTGAGACAGGACATTACATCCCCGTTGCCGGACCGCACCGCTGCACTCGCCATCACCGCCTACACCGCCACCTGCGCCGCCGGCCGCGGCCGCGAGGCGATCGCGGCTGCGCTCTCGACCAGGACGAGCGGACTCGTCGCCAACGATTTCACTTCGCACCCGCTGCCCTGCTACATCGGCAGGGTCGCGGGCCTGGAGCAGGCTTCGTTGCCCGGCGAGTACGCCGCGTATGAGGCGCGCAATCAGCGTCTGGGCTGGCTCGGACTGACGCAGGACGGATTCTTCGAGCGTGCGACCGCGGCGCGCGAGCGCTACGGTGCCGACCGCGTCGCGATCGTGCTCGGCACGTCGACTTCGAGCATCGGCGAGACCGAACTCGCGTACGGACGCTCGGCGACAATGGCCGTTTCAACGCCGTCCAACGCGAAAAGAAGGTGCACGAACCGAATTCGCTGTCCGCGTTCGTGCAGCTTGCGCTCGGATTGTGCGGCCCCTGTCTGACGGTCGCGACGGCCTGCTCGTCGAGCGCAAAAGTATTCGCGAGCGCCGAGCGCCTGCTGCATATGGGGCTCGCCGACGCCGTCATCGTCGGCGGTGTCGACACGCTGTGCGACAGCGTGCTGTTCGGCTTCAACTCGCTCGGCCTCGTTTCGCCCGACCCGTGCCGGCCGTTCGACAAGGATCGCACCGGCTTGTCGATCGGCGAAGCCGCGGGATTCGCGCTGCTCGAACGGCCGAATGCAAATGTGGAAAATGCCGCATCGCCGCGCCTGATCGGTTACGGCGAATCGAGCGATGCGCACCATATGTCTGCGCCGCATCCGCAAGGCCTCGGCGCGGAGCGCGCCATCGACGATGCACTGGCGCGCGCCGGCATTTCTGCGCATGACGTCGACTACATCAACCTGCATGGCACCGCGAGCCGCCAAAACGACGAAGTCGAAGCTGCGGTCGTCGCACGCCGATTCCCGGCGCGCACGCGCGCAAGCTCGACGAAAGGCTGGTCCGGTCACACACTCGGCGCCGCTGGCATCCTCGAAGCTGCGATCACGCTGATCGCGCTCGAACGCGGTTTCGTGCCCGGCTGTCTCAACACGCGCGATCTCGACCCGGCATGCGGCCCGCAGGTCGCGCTCGACAACGAAACCTTTCCCGACCGAAACGGCACCCGCATCGCGCTGTCGAACTCGTTCGGCTTCGGCGGCAACAACTGCTGTCTCGCGTTCGCCTGCGAGACGAACGCATGACCGCGACCGTGCTCGAATTCGCGATCGAGGGCATCGGCCTCTGCGCGCCGGGGTTGTCTAACTGGAACGACGCGGCCGACATCCTGCGCGGCGATCGCGAATACGCGGCGAGCCCCTTTCCAGCGTCCCGCCCCGACCCTGCTGTCGCCCAACGAGCGGCGGCGCGCACCCGACTCGGTGCTGCTCGCGCTCGCGGTCGCGGAGCAGGCCTGCGCAATGGCGGGCAGGGAACCGCGCACGCTGCCCAACGTGTTCGCTTCCGCGTACGGCGATCTCGCGATCAGCGACTATCTGTGCGCCGAGCTCGCGCGCGCCCCGCTCGACATCTCGCCGACCAAGTTCCACAACTCGGTGCACAACGCGCCCGCCGGTTACTGGACGATCGCGACCGGCTGCATGGCCTCGTCGAATGCGGTCAGCGCCGGGCCCGCAACGTTCGGCGCGAGCCTGCTCGAGGCCGCGCTGATCGCCTGTCGCGAGGCGACGCCGACCTTGCTCGTCGTTTTCGACACGGTAAGCCATGGCCCGCTCGCGGACGTCGTGACGGCCCAGTCTCCGTTCGCGGCCGCGTTCGTCCTCGCGCCGGCAGTCCTCGCGCCGGAATCGGTGGCTGGCGCTGCAAATCTCCGCCTGCATGCCGGCGGCGATGTCGCGACGGGACTTGCGTCGCTGCCCGCGTCTTTGCACTCTCTGCAGGCGACGAGCCCGGCCGCGGCTGCCCTGCCGCTGCTCGCCGCGCTCGCGCGCCGCGAGACGACGACGCTGACGGTCAGCGCCGGCACGTGCCCGCAGACGCCTCGCGCGGGGCGCGCGATGCAGGACGCGTACCGCCTGCAACTGGAGATTTCGTTTTGATCGAGCAGATCGCTCAAGCTGCATCCTCGCTGCCCTCGACCAGGGGCGTCGTCGTCATCCCCGCGCTGAACGAGGAGCGCGCGATCCGCGCCGTCGTCGTGGAGGCGATGCAGCATTGCGCCACCGTCATCGTGATCGACGACGGATCGACCGATCGCACGAGCGAAGTCGTGGCCGATCTGCCGATCGAACGCATCCGCCACGCGCAGCCGGAAGGCAAGGCGCTGGCCTTGCGCGACGGCTTCCGTCGCGCGCTCGCGCTCGGCGCTGAAGGCGTGCTGACGATGGATGGCGACGGCCAGCACGCGGCGAGCGATCTGCCGCGCCTGCTCGCGGCGGCGCAGCGTTATCCGAAGCACATCGTGATCGGCGCACGCCTGCTCGGCAAGGACTCGCAGCCGGACAAGAACCGCATCGGCAATCAGCAGGCCGACTTCTGGGTTTCGTGGGCGTGCGGCCAGCGCATCGTCGACACGCAGAGCGGGCAACGCTACTACCCGCGCGCCGCGATCGAGATCGCGCTCGCGCTGCCGCACGACGGATTCGTGTTCGAGAGCGAGATCCTCATCGAAGCGGCGGCGCGCGGTATCCGCAGCGTGTCGGTGCCGATCGCGTCGCGCTACGAGGAAGACCGGCGCGCGAGCCATTTCAAGCCGTTCCGCGACGTCACCCGCATCACGCGCATGATCGCGTGGCGTCTGCTGCGCGGCGGTCTCATGCCGCGCAACTACTGGCGAGCACGCACCCAGCCGCCGATCATCTTCGACCCGGACGCATCGGCGACGCATTGAGATGCGCCGACGGACCACGCGTTGCCTGCGCGTCGTGAGCGGCCGCACGCTGACCCGAAGCGCAACAGCGACGTCGAGACCGTCGGCCTGCCGCGGACGTCTTTACAGCGCCGAAACTCAGGTTGCCGCTTCTTCGACTGGCTGCGCGACGACCGGCACCCGGGGTCTCAGCGAGACGACCGCGAGCAGGCCGCCGAGCAGGCTCAGGTGCAGCGTCGCGAAGCGCCACAGCAGCAGCGACGTGGCGATGGTTTCGGCCGGCGCAAAGGCCGCGAGACTCGCAGCGAGTCCGACGTCGGCACCGCCGGCACCCGCGGGTGCGCCAGTCCACTGCGCCGCGTGCAGCACCACGCCCTGCAAAAGGAACAACAATGCGAACGGCACGTGATGGCCGAGCAGCAGCATGATCAGCCAGAACACGCCGTAGCGCGTCACCCATTGCAGGGCCGTGCACAGGCATAACGCCGCAAGAAAACCCGACGAACCCGCCGACAGCGCATTCAGCTGCGCCCGGAGGTTGCGCAGGAAGCCGCGCAGGTCGCCACTGCGCTTGTCCAGATACGGCACGCGCGCGAGCCAGCCCGGCGCGCCGGCATCGCCGAACAGCCAGCGCGCAAGCGGTTTGCGCAGCAACCAGACTGCGACGAGCGTTATCCCGGCCAATGCCGCGGCCGCCCGCGCTACGCCGCGCAGTGCACCGACTTCCGGCGCATCGACGAGAAACATCAGCGCAATCGGCATCGCGAGCGCGAAGAAGGCGAGATCGAGGATCTGGTCGGCCGCGGAGATCGCGGTGGCCGACGCGAAGCTCGCGCCCGCACGCCGCAGGTAGAAGATTCCAGCCGCGTAACCGCCAACGCCCGCGGGCGTCGCGAGGAACGCGAATTCCGTCGCCTGCGAGATCGCGAAGACGCGCCAAAAGTTCGCGCGCACATGCAGGCGTCGCATCAGCAGGCCCTGCTTCGCCGCGCGCAACAACCAGCTCGCGACGACGAGTGCAACGAGCGCTGCGTAGCCCTGCGGGGCAAGGCCAAGGCTCGACGACACCGCCGCGCTGCCGCCGAGGATCAATGGAACCGCCCCGGCGCCGAGCAGCGCGAGCAGGAGCAGGAACGAACCGGCGCGCCGCATCAGCGGAAGCCGACGCCGTCACTCGCCGCGGCGTCGCACTGCGGATCGAACACGCCGTGCGTCTCCCGTAGCGCACCGTTCGCCATGGGCTGAATCACCGTCGCCGCAACCGCCGCCGAAGGCGCACTCAAAGCCACAGCCTGGGACTTGGTCAGCACCTTGCGTCCAGCAAGCAGGTACGCGATCACTGCGCGCCAGCACGCGACGAGTTCGGCGTGACCGGCGTCGGCCGGGTGCAGTCCGACGCGCACGAGCGGAAACCCTCTGACGACGCGCGCACCGAGGCGCAACCAGGCAACGCTCGCGCGCCTGCGCCACGGCGATCTCGGCGAAGCGGTGAGGCACGGCGCCACGATGCGACGGTTGCGCGCGAGATCGAGCAACGCAGTGTGCGTCGACGTCCAGTTCACGTCGACGCGATGCAGGGCTTCGATAGTTCCGCTGCTCGCGAGCCACGCCGGCGCGACGAAACCAGAGGTTTTCCATTGCAGGCTCGCGAACAGGTTGAGGCCGATCCGCAGCCGCGTCTCGGCAACGTCTGCTCCGAGATCGGCGAACTCGCCCTCGCCCGCCGTCAGCGCGCGCCGCCGCAGCCATGCGAGTGGCGAACGCGGCGCGGGCGCATCATCGCGATGGAAATAGCCGTGCAGTGCGATCTCGTCGCCACGCGCGATGCGCCGTTCGAGCGCACGCAGGAATTCCGGCGCCGCATCGACACGACCGCGCCCGTGGAAATCGGGCACGACGAGCAACGTCACCGGCATCGCGCCGATTCCCTCGAGCATCGCGAGCAGGCGCTCGCATTGCGGCCAGGTCGCCGGCGCGACGTCGTGCAGGACGACGCAAAGCCCGCGGATCATGGCACGCCGGCGGCGTCGGCGACCTCGAGGGCCGGATCGAATTCGCGGCGGCGCAGACGCACGTAGCGGTCGAGCTGCAGCGAGAACGTGCTCGACCATGCGTAGCGCCGTTCGACGCGCAGGCGCGCCTGCCGGCCGAGTTGCGCGAGATCACGTTCGTAGAGCCCGTCGATGGCTTCGGCGAGCGCGCTGACGTCACCGGCGTCTGCGAGCGCGCCGACGCTGTCGTCGATCAGTTCGGGCACCGCGCCGCCGTGCACGCCGACCACCGGCAAGCCGCAGGCCATCGCCTCGATCACGATCATGCCGAACGTCTCCTGTGCGCCCGCGTGCACGAGCGCGTCCGCGCTCGCGAGCAGGCATGCAAGACGCTTTCCGTCGTGTTCGTACGGCAGCAGCGTCACGTTCGCCGACAGTCGCTGGCGTTCGTCGCCGCCAACGATCAGCAGGTGATACGGCGCACCAAGCTCGGCGAACGCGTCGAGCAGCAATGGAATCTGCTTTTCGCGCGCCATGCGGCCGGCGAAGACGAGCAGACGCGTGTCGGCACGCAGTCCAAGCTGTGCGCGCAGCAGGCCCTCGCGCCGCGCCGGATGGAAGACTTCGCAGTCGACGCCGAGCGGCTGCACGACCACGCGCTCGACGCCGCTGCGACGCAGGCGATCTGCGATCAGACGGCTAGGCGCCTGCACGACGTCGAAGCGCGAATAGAGACGGCGCAGATACAGATCGGCGGCGCGCCCCACGACGGAACCGAAACGACAGGCGAGCATGCGTGGCAGATCGGAGTGCGCGAATGCGGCAGTGGCAGCACCGCACGCCTGCGCGGCGTCGAGTGCCGCCCAGGCGAGATGGTAGGGATCGCCGACCTCGATCAGATCGGGCCCGAGCGCGGCGATCATCCGGCGCCATCGCCAGGGACGCAGCGGCGCGCGATAACCGCCGGCGAACGGAATCTTCGCACTCGCGATCGAATGGATGCCCGCGTCGGTTTCCTCGTTTTCTGCGCCCGGAACGACGAGGCTGTGGCGCATGCCTGTGCACGCCGCATAGTGCCGGTGCTTGGCCAGCAGATACCGCTTCACACCGCCGCTGTGCGGAGCGAAGAACAACGTGACGTCGGCGATGTGCATGCGCTTGGTCGGTCCTGCAGCCACGACGATGTGCGAGTGCGCGCTTCGCGCACCCGCAGGCGTGGTAACGATAACGGCGAGGCTGTGACAGCCTTATGACGCCGCGTACCGCGGCGGCTCAGTGTGCCGTCGCGCGGATCGCCGTCGCGCGCGCCGCGAGCATGGCGGCGCGGTCTGCGTTGCCGGCTTCGCGGTAGAACTGCGCGACGCCCTCGAGTATCGCAGCGAGTATCGGACTGTCGGGCTTCTGCACCGTTTCCTCGATCGCGACCATGCGTTCGTAGAGCGGCGCCGCCAGCGCGTACTGACCCTGCCTGCGATAGAGCAATGCAAGGCTCTCGATGACCTCGGCCACCGCCGGATGCTGCATGCCGTAAACCCGCTCGCGGATCGCGAGCGCGCGCCGCAGAAGCGGCTCGGCCTGCACGTATTGCCCCTCGCCGACGTAGGCCGTGCCGATGCCGTCGAGACACAGCGCGAGGTTCGGATGGTTGGGATCGAGTGTCCGCTCCCAGATCGACAGCGCGCGCGCGAACAGCGGCGCCGCATCGGCGTAGCGGTTCTGTGTGAGATAGACGGCCGCGAGATTGGCCAGGCTCTCCGCGGTCTCGGACTGCGCACCGTCGTGCCCCTCGCGAATTGCGAGGGCGCGCCGGTGCGCCTGCTCCGCCGCTGCGTAGTTGCCCGAACTCATTTCGATGAGGCCAAGACCGTTCAGCGTCATCGCGACCTCGCTGCTGTCGCTGCCGAGCGCTTTCTCCTGTATCGCCAGCGCGCGTTCGAGCAGCGGCCGCGCGCGCCCGAAGCGCTGTTCGTTCACGTACAGCGCGGCGAGGTTGTGCAGGCTCTGCGCGATATCGCTGTGTTCGGGCGGCAGCAGTTTTTCGCGTATCGCGAGCGCACGTTCGAACAGCGGCTCGGCGAGATCGTACTGGGTCGAGTCGAGATAGATCTTGCCGAGATTGTTCGCACACACCGCGACCGGTATCGACACCGGCCCGCCGGCGCGCGTAGCGAGGGCAAGCGCGATCTTCTCGAGCTGCACCGCGTGCTCCAGCTGCCCCTTGCGCGCGAACGCCATCGCCTGCACGTTGACCGGATTCCAGGCGACGCGCGGCACGCTCACGCTGCACAGGTAGGCGAATGCTGCGGCGACCCCTAGCATCGATGCAGCCCGCAACACGAACGGCGTCCGCGGCGCGCCTGAACGCCGTATTCGCCATGCGCCGAACCAGGTCAGTGCGGTGACGAGCGCAATCGAGAGCGCTGCGACCTCGAGTTCGGGCCCGCGTCTGAACGCTGCGAGACACACGACGAGCACGGCGATCACGGACAGCGCCATCGCGGTCAGGCGCAGATCGCGCCCGCTCTTCGCGCCGCGTGCCTGCGGCAGCGGCAGTGGGCCGGCTTCCCGCACTTCGACAGGCGCGGGAGGCGACGCGACGGCTGCCGGTGCGGGCGCCGGTTCGATGCGGGGCGCGGGCGGCGCCGATCTGCGCGTGGCCGCCGCGATAGCGACCGGCGCACTCGACGGCGATGGCGCGGCGACGCGCAACTCCGGACACGGCATGACGGCCGTGACGTCGATACCGAGGCGCTCGACCTCGGCGCGCGCCTCGGCGGCCGTCGTCGCATTGCTCACGCGCCGACGGGCAACCTCTCCGGATATCGCATCGCGGCCATAGACAAAAAACGGCATCCCCTGAAGACCCCTCGAAATGTTGCGGGACACGTCACATTGTCCACATACCCAGTATAGTTTCTCGTGCATGCGTGGCATATTGTGGGGATAGCCACTGCCCGTTGGGAAAATGGAAAGGCCCGAGATCGACGACGACCGCGAGGACCTCGAAACCGCCGAAATGCGGATTTCGTGTAGTGAAGACGGCGCCTTGCAGTTCCATCTGCCGGACGGCCAGCCCGTGGCGGATGACATTCGCGAAGCGGCGATTGCCGAAAATCGAATGGCGCTCGTCGACCTGCTCGAGCGCACGGCGGCGGCGAGCCAGTCCTTGCTGCGCCTCGGCGAACATCAGCCGGGCGCAGTCTTCCGCCAGAGTCCATGGGCTGGCGAATCCGATACTGCGTACCCGCCCGAGCCTCGCGAGCCCGACCTTCCCGAGTTGCCGAAACGCAAATTCGTGCAATGGCTGCTGCCGCCGCTGTGGCGGCCAGTGCGCGAGAAATTCACGCGCGAGGTGCTGCAGGCACGGCAGGTCTACCTCTGGCAACACGACGCCTGGCGCCGCGCGATCGACGAGCAGCACGCAGAACGCGCGGCGCGCAAGGCGCGCAACAAGGCTGCGAACAAGGCCGAGGAGGCGCGGTTCCTGCAGCGCCAGCTGAAGATCGTCAAGGGTACCGATCCCGCCGCGCTCGTCGCCTCGTTCGCCGAACAGTTGCGCGCATCGCCGTGGGCGGCGGCGCTCCGTGTCAATACCGCCGTGTCGCCGGATTGCCGCGCCGCGACGTTCACGATCGCGATACCGTCGATCGAGGAATTCGAGTCGATCTGCCCGCTGCCGTGCACGGTCGACGCGAAGGCGCTGCGGCTGCACTTCGAGGAACTGACGTCGCGTGAACTCAAGCGTCGCTACGATCTCTACGTGATGGCCTCGACGCTGAAAGTCGTGGCCGCGGCATTCGTCTCGATGCCGACGCTTGATCGCGCGACCGTGGTCGCCGAACGTTTCGTCGCCGAGGATGCGAATCGTTTCGTACTGGCGCACGTCGCGATGACGCGTCAGGCCTGGGCGACCGGCTGGCAAACGCCCGACACGCCGATGCTCGAGCTCAATCGTCTGCGGGGCAAATTCTCGCTCTCGCCGAAGGCGTTCCCGGGACCATAGCTAGCTGCGCGAGCGCAGACGCTGCCCGAGCAGGCCCGCGCGTCGTACCGGTCTCGTCAGTGCGCGCTCGACGACCTCTTCCCGCCCCCAGATCTCGAGCGAGTCGCGCGCGCGCGAGACGGCCGTGTAGAGCAGCTCGCGCGAGAGGATGGGATTGTCGACGTCGTCGGGCAGCAGCACGCCGACGTGGCCGTATTCGGAGCCCTGGCTCTTGTGGATCGTCACCGCGAACGCGCCCTGGTGAGCCGGCAGGCTGCCGATCCCGAGCGCGTCCGCGTGTCTGGCAGGCCGGCCCTGCCCTTCGCCGTCCGGCGAGCCGCTCTCGAACCAGACCTTGAACCCGCCTTCGCGATCGGCGAGACAGACGCCGACGTCGCCGTTGTAGAGGCCCGAAGAATAGTCATTCGTCGTGATCATCACGGTTCTGCCGCGATACCAGCGGCCGTCGAGCACCTCGTCTACCTCGGCGCGAATCACGCGCTCAAGCGCCTCGTTGACCGCCTCGGCACCCCACTCGGTCTCGCGCAGCGCGCAGAGAAGCTGCCGTTCGCGTAGCGCATCGAGCACGCGGAGCGCCACCTGCCCGTCGTCGACGGCGGCAAATGCGCCGATCGCTTGCAGGTGCCGGCGCAAGTCACGACCCCAGCGTTCGAGTTCCCGCAGCAACTGTTTCGGCGACGACAACGGCTTGAGCACCACCCGCGCGCCGGCGATCGCGCAGGCAGCATGAAAGCCGGCGGCATCGCCTTCGCGTACCGCCTCGTTGAGCGGAACGAGCGCCTGGTCGGCACGGAAGCTGTGCTGCAGGCGCACGACTTCCGGCGCGCCGTCGAGCGCAGTGACAACGTCGCGCAGGACCGACCCCGTGCCCACAGAAGCAAGCTGGTCGGCATCGCCGACGAGCACGAGCAAGGCATCGTCGCGCAGCGCATCGAGCAGGCAGCGCAACAGCGACAGATCGATCATCGACGCTTCGTCGACGACGACGATGTCGGCAGGCAGCGGGTTGCCGCGGTGGTACCGGAAACGGCCCTGATGACCCATGCTGCCGAGCAGCCGGTGCAGCGTGGAGGCCCGTGCGTTGCGCGCGCACTCGAGCGGCGCCTGCCACGCGGAAGACAGCGGCAACGGCCCTTCACGTAACTGCTGTGCGCCGTCCCGCAGGGACTGCGCGAGGCGCTGCGCCGCCTTGCCGGTCGGCGCGCTCACGCGAATGACGGGTTCGTCGGGGTTCGTGTCAGGCGTACGCTCCAGCCACGCGCGCGCGAGCAGCGTCAGCATGCGCAACACCGTCGTCGTCTTGCCGGTGCCCGGCGGGCCCGTGAGCACGAAGAAGCGGCGCCCGGCGACATGCTCGACCGCTTCGCGCTGCGCCTGCACGCGGGTGTCGCCGACGCCCTGGAACAGTTCGTCCACCCAGCACGGATCGACAACCTGCGGCTGTGCCATCGCGCGACGGCGCGCGATCTGACCGGCGATCGCGATCTCGTGCAGGAAATTCCGGCGCAGCATGAAATGATCTGCATCGATGACGAACGGCGTGACCGGCGGCGGCTGGCCGGCAGCGACGACCGTGACGAGCGGATCGGCTTCGACGATCGCGCGCTGCCTTGTGTCGAGCGCGGGCATCGCGACGATCCCGTCACGTGTCACCGTCGACGTTCAACGGCAGCGCGCTGTGGCCTTTGCCCTCGGCGAAGCTCGCCCACGCAGCCAGCGTCGCGAGCTCGGTCGCGCCGCCATGCGCGCGCACCCAGCATGCGACCGCGCGATCGAGCGGGCGCCACGCCTCGTCGAAGCGGATGTCGTCTCGCGCGACGAACGTGTATCTCGACGCGATCGTCGCGCTCATGCGGCCGCCTCGAGCGATCCCGCGAACACCCCATCGACCGCCTCGACCAGTTCGTCGCTGAAGCGATGGCGCCAGATGCCCGCGTCGGCCGACAACCCCGCCGCACGCACGAACAGATACACGCACTCGCCGAGATGCGTGCTGCGATCGTAGTCGCGGCCGAGTCGCTGTCGCAGGTAGCGATCGGTCGCGATTGTGTAGATCAGCGCCTGGAAACGGTAGTGGCTGGCATCCATTGCCGCGCGCAGTGCCTGTCCGGAATAGCGGCTCAGGTCGTCGCCGAGATGGTTGCCCTTGTAGTCGAGCACGTGGAAGCGTTGCGCATGGTGGAAGATCAGATCGATTTTGCCGGTCATGAGGCCGCGCAACTCGTTGTGACTCCTCGGCACGAGTTCGGGCTCGCCATGGCGCGCGCAGACTTCACGCAGGCGGTTCATCGCGACGCCGTCGATCGCGAAGTGAAATTCCATTTCGGCGCGCTGATCGCGCGCAGCGACGTCCGCGAGCCGCAGTCGTGGCGCGTGCGCAAGACCGAGCGGCGCGGCGAGCGCACCATCGAGTCTCTCGGTCACGGCGGCGACGAGCGCCTCGGCGCCGATGTCGCGGCGACGCACCCGCGCTTCGTCGAGGCAGCGCGCGACGAGGTCGCCCTGCAGCGCGATCGGCTCGCCGACGACGCGTCGTTCGAACACCGCATGGATCGCGTTGCCGAAGTCGGCGCCGCGCACGCGCGCGAGGCGGGCGAGTTCGGGGTGCTGCGCAAGCTCCGCGCTGGCCGCGACCTCGTCTGCCACGCCGCCGGAGACCGCATCATCGTCGGCATCGATCACGACCGATCGATCGATATCGATTTCGTCCGCCGCTGCCGCATCGGTGTCGAACCCCGCATGCGCGAACTGCGTCAGCGTCGTGAAGCTGTGCTTGGCTTCGAAGGCGCGGGCCGGCAAAATGTGGAAGTGTGCGCGCGCTGCGCACGGGCGATTCGTCCGTGGCGCCGGGCAGATAGATTTGCGTCGTTTCATGCCGCCAGCCCGTTATCCACCCGATGTGCGGCGTTGCGTTCTCGAGTGCGGTCGCAACGACAGGTTGCCCCGGCACGAAGAGCGGCGGCGCAATCCGTTGCAGCATCTCGTCGAATGCGGAGCGCTCGGTACCTTTTTTCTTCGCATCGGGTGGCAGCGCGTAGACATGGCAGGCGTGGACCGCACGCGTCAGCGCGACGTAGAGCACACGGAAGCGCTCGTCCTGCAGATCGCGCAATTCCTCCTCTTTCGCCACATCGGAAACCGCAAGCTCGCGGCCACCTCTCTCCGCGTGCACGACGAAGACCCTGTTGCGATTCTGCATGACGTGCTGCGTGTGGTCCCACATCAGCGGCAGAAACACGATCGGAAACTCGAGACCCTTGCTCAGGTGCAGCGTCATGATGCGCACGCGACCGCCGTCTGACTCGATGCGCAGCTGCGCCGCGTCGGCCGCCACACTGCTGTCGTCGCCGTCGTCGGAGCGCTCGCGCGTCAGCCAGGAAAGCAGTTCCTCCTTGCCCGAGACGACGTCATCCTCGGCCTGCAGCAATTCGCCGAGGTGGCGCAGATCGGTGATCGCGCGCGCGCCCGCGGGCGTAGCGAGATAGCGCGTCGCCATGTGGTCGAGCAGCTGTTCGATCACCGCCATGACGCCGCGTTCGCTCCAGGCGCCGTGCCAGGCGTGAAACCGGCTCGCGATCCGCTGCCATTGCGCGATGTCGTCGCCGTAGCGCTGCAGCTCGGCGAAGCTCGCGCCCCACAGTCGGGTCGCCGCGGCAGCGCGCAGCGCGCCGAGATCGCCGGCGTTGGCGACCGCATACAGCACGATCTGCAATTCGCGCGCGATGTCGGTGCGGAACACGCTGGTCTGGTCGGTCGTCGCACAGGGCACGCGGCGTGCGCGCAGCAGGTCGCGCAGTTCGATGATGTTCTTCGACGTCGGCACGAGCACGGCGATGTCGGCAGGCGTGATCATGCGATCGCCGATCCGATGCTCGCCCGATTGCAGCATCTGCACGATCTGGTTCGCGCACTGGGTCAGCGCCGCCGTGCGCCGCGGCCCGACGGTCGCCGCCTGATCGGCGCTGCAATGGATGACGAGCGGCGTGCGCACCACTTCACCTGCAATCGAATACGGCTTGTCGTCGCGGCGACCGCTGGCTTCGACCACGACATAGTCGATCGCCTGCCTGTCCGCGAACGCGCTCATGGGCGTACCGCCGACCGCATAGAACTCGTTGACCGCCGCGACGAGCCCGCGCGACGAGCGCCGGTTCACGCGCAACGTCAGGTGCTGCCGCGCCTGCGCAACCGCCTCGCGATAGGCGTCGATGTCGCCGCCGCGGAACCGGTAGATCGCCTGCTTGGGGTCGCCGATCATCACGAGCAGGCCGCGCGCCTCGCCGTGCGCCGTCGCGGTACACCGCGTCGAGAATGCCGAACTGCACCGCATCGGTATCCTGGAATTCGTCGATCAGCGCAACCGGCCACGCGCCGAACAATGCGTCGGCAAGGCGGCGCACCGTTCCGCCGGTTTCGCCGTCGAGCGCTTCCTTCACGCGCAGCAGCAGATCGTCGAAGCGCATCTGGTTGCGCCGCGCGAGCGTCGCGCGCAGACGTGCACGGGCGAGGTCGGCGAGTGCGGCTAGGCCGACGAGGCGCGAAGCTTCAATCGCAGGGATCATCTCACCCGTGAGCTTTCTCGCTTCCTCGAGGAATGGCTCGCCGAGCTTGCGTTTGAGGAATGTGTCGTCGTCGGCAGCCAGCCGCAAGCCTTTGAGTTTTTCGGCGACCACCGTTGCCCCCGGATCATCGAGCCAATCGGCCAGCGCTTAGCCAGCATTCGTCTTCGGCGCCGAATTGTTTCTTCAGTACCGTCCCGGACAGCGTTCGCAGGCGCTTGCGCCCACACGTCCGCATCGCTGATGCGTCGACGAAGGCGTCGCCGTCGCGACCGTCACGCCCGGCGCAAGCAGCAACTTCAGCGCCTGACGCAGCTCCTCGATATCGCCGACGACGCCACTCGCCACGAGTGTCTTGACCGCTGCATCGTCCTCCGCACCCTGGCGCACGATGCGCCATAGATCGTTGACGACTTCGTCGAGAACGGTTTCGCCCGCGACGAGTTCGGGCAGGACGAACTCGATACTGCTCGCGAACGGATGATCGGCGAGAATGCGCCGGCAAAGCCCATGCAGCGTGCCGACAGGTGCGATGTCGAGCTGCGACAGTGCGAGGCGCAGCTTGCGCAGATCGTCCGCGCGCTGGCCGTCGTTGCCGTGCCAGCGCGCGCATAGCCACGCCTCGTAGCTCGCCGCCTCCCCGGCCTTGTTCGCTGCAGCCATCGATGCCGCGCGTTCGGCGAGCAGGAGCGCGCCTCGCAGGCGTTCGCGCAATTCCTGCGCGGCGGGCTCGGTGAACGTCGTGACGACGATCTGGCGCGGCAGCAACCCGCGTTCGAGCACGAGGCGCAGATAGAGCGCGGCGATCGTCCAGGTCTTGCCTGTGCCGGCGCTCGCCTCGATGCAGATGCGGCCATGACCTGCGACATCGAGCCCAGTCCACTCATCGACGACCGTTACGGAATGGTCAGCGCCTGTTTTCACGAGACCGGTTCCCCTGCCTGATCGAGGCTGATCAACGCGCGCAGTTCATGTGCAAAGCGCATGAGTTCGCCGGTTTCCGCGTCATCGGCCGTGAACGTCCATTCGCCCGCGAGCAGCGCGTTGTAGCCGGGTTCGTAGTCACGCTCGCCCTTGACCCTGTTGTCGCCGAACCACGCCGAGACGGCCGCTTCGGACGCGGCAGCCGGGTCGGCGCTCGCTTTCACGTCCCAGCTCGTCTTCGGGAAATACACGGGCGGGCGACTCTGCGCTGCGCGCCAGATTTCGAGCAGCTGCAGTACGCGCGCCTGCAAGCGATTCGCAAAGCTTGCGGCGCTTCTCGTCCGGCTGACCAAGGAAATGTTCGTCCCAGGCGTTGATTGCATCCTGCCAGGGTTTTTTTGCCGCGGTCAGCAGCACGAGTCGAACTGCCGGCGGCTGCGCATCGTTCGCGTGCTGCAGCCGCAGCAGCGCCCAATCGAGAAACGCGGGCACGCGATCCTTGAAAGTCAGGTCGCGTTCGGGCTTGAGCGCGTCGCTCTTGGGGTTCGGCGCCGTCAGAATGTGCCGGATCTCGCGACCACCCTGCCCGATCGTCGCGAGCACGCAAGCAACGGTGCCGGCAACGTGCCACTCGCCAATCCGCAGATCGATGGCTTCCTCGCGCAGTGCGGGAAGCGAATCGCTCGGCATGTCAGGAATCTCGCGAAGAGCACCGAGCAACAGTGCGACCTTGGCGCACTCGTCCTCCCACGCGATCTCGCCGGACCGCCCGGGCGGCAGCAGGCCGCTCAGGCGCAGCCACGCCGGCGCAAGCGCGGGCGGCCACGAGAGCGAACGCAGCGCCTCATCGAAGAACAGGCGCCGGGTGACGCGATCAATCGCCTCGAGCTTCGCTTCGAGCGGCTCGTCCTCGCGCAGGCGATCGTCGTCGAGGGCATCGAGCCGCACCTTCATGCGGTCGCGCAGTACCTGGCGCGACGGATTCCTGAAATATTCGCGCAGCCCGGCAAGCAGCACGCTGCGATCGACATCGGCCAATTGAGTCTCGGCGCCGTCGTAGAACGCAGCAAGCTTCGCTTCGCCCGCTCCGGTCCGCATGCGCGCATAGGTCTCCTTGTACGAGAACAGGCGCTTGTCGCGATCCTCGCCCTCGTCGAAATAGCGCGCGTCGAACGGCTGCAGCGGGTGGCGGATCAGCCAGGGCAGGCCTTTCGGGATCGACTCCGACGCGTCCACCGCATCGTCGTCCGGCGCCGCATTGCCCAGCGCATCGAGCAGTTCGGCGAGCGGGATCGCGGGGTTGCGCGGCTTGCCGTCGCGCACGCCTTCGCCGATGTAGCTCAGGTGCAGGCGCTCGCGCGCCGCCATGACGGTCTCGAGGAACAGATAGCGATCGTCCGTGCGCACGTCGCGATCGCCGAGCCGTCGGTGGCGCGCCATGAGGTCGAGCCCCGCATCGGTGTCCGCGCGCGGAAATTCGCCGTCGTTGAGGCCGAGCACGGCGATCATCCTGAACGGAATCGCGCGCCGCGGGACCATGCCGCAGAACGTGATGCCGCCCATGAGGAAGCGTTGCCGCTCGGGTACTGCCGACAGCCGCTCGACAAGCAGATCGTGTACGACGGTGAACTGCAGCCACGGGTCGACGCCAGCCTCGGCCGGCTCGGCGGCGATCTCGCGAATGAAGCGCAGCACCGCACGCGTGCGCCTCGCGCGCCGCGCGATCGTTCGCGTCGATGCGGAACAGCGAAACGTAGAGCCGCTCCAGTTCGTCGCTCCATTCGCTCGCGCGCCGCGGCTTGCGCGCGAGCGCGCTGAATGCGTCGATTTCGCGCAGCAGATGATCGAGCGCGCCGAGATAGGCCGCCGCCGGCTCCTCGATACCCGGCAACGGCGCGAGCTCGCAGCCGTCGGCGAGCGCGATGTTTTCCTGCCTGTCGGCGACGCCGGCGTCGGCCATCAGGTAGCCCGCGAGCATGCGGTCCATCGCCCAGGCCGAACGTGTATTCCTCGATCGGCGGCAGCCGAGGCGCTGCCGGTGCGCGCCGTCGAGCGCCCAGGCGACGCGACTCCGCCGCAGCCAGTCGACGAGCGTTTCGACGCCGTCGCCTTCGATGTCGAGACGCCGCGCGATCTCGGGCACCGCCAGCAGGTCGGCGACTTCCGGCGCGGTCACGCGCGACGTGGGAATGTCGAGCAGCCGGCGGAACGTGCTGAGGAGACGGTGGCTGCTGCTGACGGCAACGTCGGCGAGGTGATAGGGCAACGGCCCCTTCGCGCTGCCCGCGGCGCCGAATACGGCGGGGATCAGCGGCACGTACGCGTGGATATCGGGCGCCATCACGACGATCTCCGACGGCTTGAGCGTTTCGCCGCGACTTGCCGCCTGATCGATCGCGTCGAGCAGGTTGTCGCGCAGGACCTCGAGCTCGCGCAGGCGCGTGTGGCACGAGTGGATGCGCAGCGAACTGTCGTCGAACTCGCGCTGGCGCGTGATCTCGTCGCGCAGATCGACTTCGATCGTGCTGCCGTCGGCGGCACGGATGCTCTGCTGCACGCGATCGAGGCGCGACACCGGCGCCGCCGGAATTTCATCCTGCCAGTGACGAATGTCCTCGTCCGCACCGATATCGGCGAGCGCCAGCATGAAGTGCTGGCCGAGACGCCCCCAGCGCGCGAGCAGTGGATGGGCGCGTTCCACCCAGAAATCGTCGCCACCGGCGTGCTCGATGCGCTGCGTCTTCGGCGACACGCTCTGCGCGCAGGGAGCTGCGGGTCGGCGCTGATGCCGCCCCAGTATTCGCGGCACGGATCGGGCACGTACAGCGCGACGACGCGCGTCGCCGCGGCGGCTCGCAACACGCGGAGTTCGGACGGCGCGAGATGGCTCACGCCGAAGACGTGCACGGCGGAACGGTCGGTGAACAATGCATCCTTGCGCAGCGCCTCGACCAGTTCCTCGACGATCTCGCCGCGATGTGCGCCAAGTCTGCGCCTGGCTTCGCGCCACAGCGGCGCGAGCAGTTCGGGTTCTATCGCATCCGCGCCCTGCTTCGTCGTGACGAATCGCGACTTCTCCCATTGCGCGAGCCAGTCGGGCCGGTAGACGAGATATTGCGAGTAGATGCGCGCGAGGCGATCGGCGAGCTGGAAGCGCCGACGCTCGACCAAGCCCGGTTCGCCGCGCAGGAACGTGCCGAGGCGTGCCACGTTGATGCCGTAGCGTTGCGGATCGTCGGTGAGGATCGCGTGGATGGTCCAGCGCAGCCGCTTCTGTCCGTAGCTCGGCAGCGAAACCGCGCGTCGGCCGAGTTGCTCCCGCGCCTGCGCATCGATCCACGCGCTCGGCAGCAGAACGTCGAGATTGGCGGCGATGCCGCGCGTGCCCCGGCGCTGCGCGAGCGCGCCTGACAGCCACTGCCTGAGTCCGGGGTGCGCCGCGATGATCGTTTGCGGCGCGAGCACGGACTCCGGCCGGGTCGCGTCGAGCATCTTCGTGAACGGGTCGAGCAGCGCGTCCATCCGGCTCGCGCGGAAGACCACGAAGCCGCTGGCGATGCCGCTTGCGTCGACGCCGCGCGGCTCGCGTTCTGCTCTGACCACCGGGCGATTCCCCTGCGAAATGAAAATGGATACGGTATTTACGAAGCGTGCGGCGCGAGTGTCAACCTCGGCGTTTCCGCAACGCCATGGAAGCATGGCACGATCTCGCGGGATGAGACCCGCGAGAGCCGCTGGTCCGTCACTCCGAAGAAAGACGCTTCAGCGCGCGGCGACTCGGCCGGCTGCCGTCGATACACACACCCGCCAGCGTCAGCAGGCTACGCCGACGCGTCGTCGAGAAGCGCTTTCAGCACTGCCGGCTGCACGGGTTTCACGAGATGCGCGTCGAAACCGGCTATCACTGCCCGCGCGCGATCGCGCTCCTGTCCGTAACCGGTCATGGCGATCAGTCGCGTCGACTCGAGCTCGGGCATCGCGCTCAGCTGTGCCGCGACCTGGAATCCGTCCATGCCGGGCAGGCCGATGTCGAGGAGAATCACATCCGGACGATACGCAAGCGCCACGTCGCTGACTTCGCGACCGTTGTGGACTTCGCGGACTTCGTGCCCCCACATCTCGAGCAGCGCCATCGTGCTCGCGGCGAGATCGATGTTGTCGTCGACGACGAGAATGCGCAGCCGCCGCGGCGCGACCGCGCTGATCGCCGCTTGCGGTTCCACAGTGGCGTCCGGGCCGCTGACGAGCGGCAGACGCAGCGTGAACTCGCTGCCGCGCCCGCGCCCCGCGCTCACTGCCGATACCGTGCCGCCATGCAGTTCGCACAGGTTGCGCACGAGCGCGAGGCCGACGCCGAGGCCACCTGCCGAACGCGCGAGCGACTGGTCGTCCTGCACGAAGGCCTCGAAAATCCGCGGCAGCACGTGCGGCGCGATGCCCTGGCCGTCGTCGGCGATGCGCACGACGGCCTCGCGCCCCTCTCGCGCGAGACTCAGACGGATGTGGCCGCCGCGCGGCGTATACTTTGCTGCATTGTGCAGGACATTCGAGAACATCTGCGTGAGGCGCGTACTGTCACCGTCGACGTAGAAGGTTTCTGCGGGGATATCGATCTCGAGTTCATGTCCGCGCTGCTGGATCAGCGGGCGCATGCTCTCCATCGCCGCCTCGAGGCTCGGCACGATATCGACGACCGCCTTGTTGACGATGATCTTGCCCTTGCTGATACGCGCCGCGTCGAGAAGATCGTCGACCAGGCGGACGAGATGATCGATCTGCCTGCGCATGAGGGGCACGAGATCCGCGGCACGGCCGGCCTTCTGCGCGGCCTCGCCTTGTTCAGCGTCTTCAGTGAGCAGGTGTACGGCGTTGCGCAACGGCGCAAGGGGATTGCGCAACTCGTGCGCGAGCATCGCCAGAAACTCGTTCTTGTGGCGATCGGCGCTGCGCAGTTCTGCCGCCTGTTCGCGCAGCCTGCTTTCGAGATCCTTGCGCGCCGAGATGTCGAGCGCGAAGCCGACGAATTCATCCTTTGAATCGGCGATGCGTGCATAGCCGACGACGACCGGCACGCGCCTGCCATCGGCCTTCGAGACGAACTCCTTCTCGTACGGCGCGCAGTATCCTGCCTCGCGCACTTCCGCGAAGGCACGCTCGTCGGCGGCATGGAATTCGGCCGGCGTCTGCGTCACGAGGTTGAGCGCATCGGCGGAGACGGCGGCAGCATCGAAACCGAGCATGTCGAGAAACGCATCGTTCGCTTGCGCTACGTGGCCTCGGCTGTCGAAGCTGAGAATCAGGCCGATCACGTTCGAGTCGAGCAGCACGCGCAGGCGCGACTGGCTCACGCGCAGCTGATGATCGAGATGTTGCCGCTCGGTCAGGTCCATCCAGGTGTGGATCGCACCGACGATGGTCCCATCCTGGTCCTTCACGGGCGCGACGTTGACGATCACCGTCAGCGGATCGCCGCCCTTGCGCTCGATCAGCCAGGGCTCGTCGCGCACGAGCTCGCCGCGCAACATGACCCGGTTGAGCGGAATGAGGTCGGGCGGCGGCTCGCGGCCGTCCGGCAGAAGCTTGTGGTAGACCGCGAGCGCGGGCATGTTTTCCGCGGCGCCGATCCAGGCGCGCATCTGGCTGCTCAACGCGATGATCAGGAAATCGGGCGCGGGCCCGGTCATGCAGATGCCGATCGGCGCGTTTTCGAGGATCGTCGCAAGGGTACTTTCAGCGGCGAGCGCGGAGTGGGCGCGGCGCGCGATCTCGGCAGAAGCCTGGCTGAGCGCGATTTCCGCCTGCCGCCGCTCGGTGGCATCGTGGAAGACGAGCACTGCCCCCTGGATCGCCCCTGCGGAATCGTAGGTGGGCGCCGCGCTGTCCTCGATCACGTATTCCTTGCCATCGCGCGATCGCAGCACCGTGTGGTTCGCCAGACCGACAATCTTGCCCTCGCGCAGCGCGCGACGAACCGGGTCGTCCGCGGGTTCGCGCGTCGTCTCGTTGATGATGTCGAATACTTCGGAAAGGTCGCGTCCCGACCGCTTCGTTCCTGCCCCAGCCCGTCAGCTGCTCCGCCACCGCGTTGAAAAGCTGCACGCGGCCGTGCGGATCGGTGACGATGACCGCGTCGCCGATGCTGCGCAAGGTCGTGCCCAGCCATTCGCGCTGCTGGTGGATTTCGTGCGCGGCGCGCGCGCGCGCCCGCAGATCGCGTCGCAGCAGAACCGCGGCCAGCGCGACCATCAGCAGCCCCGCGAGCATGCCGAGAATGCGTTGGTACTGAGCCACCGCATACAGTTCGGCTGCGATCCGATCGCGCTCCTGTTGCAACGCGAATTCCGCGCGTAGCATCGCCTCGGCGCTCTCGCGGATATCGTGCATGATCAGCATGCCCTGGTCGCTCGCCACGACCGCGAGGGCTTCGTCGCGGTGGCCCTGGCTGGCAAGGTCGAGCGTCTGGCGCAACTCGGCGAACTTGCGGGCGACCAGTGACTTCATCGCGACAACCCGGGCGGACTGTTCCGCGGAGTCGGCGACGAGCTGCTGCAGGTTTGCGACGCGCTCGTCGATGACGCCCGTCGCCGCCTGGTACGGCGCGAGATAGGAATCGTGGCCACTCAGCAGGTAGCCGCGCTGGCCCGTTTCGGCGTCGACGACGGTCCGCAGCACCTCGTCGATGGCGTTCTGCACGTCGCGCGAGCGCGCGCTCGTTGTTGTGCCATCGACGAGCGCCGCGGTATTCCTGTGCGATATGACGCCGTTGACGATGAACAACGCCGCGACGAGTGCGAGCGCGATAGCCCAGAGAGTCCGCTTTATGACGCTCATCGTATCTGCGTCCCGAACTCACCCAGCAAAACGTCCGGCGAAATGTCCTGAGCAATGTCTCGTCGGCATGACGAAGGCCAGCTTGACCGATTGCCGTCTTCCGCGCCTTTTTCGCATTCGTAACTCAAGGTCTTCATTGAACGGCCGCATGCCAATGCAATCTACGCACCCATGCTAGCGCAGTCGCGCGAATTACCGGGAATTTGTCTGCGTAGCCCGCTACAACACTACTGCCCCGCCAATCTCCTGTCGGCACGACGATTGCTAACTCTTGGTTCACAACGAACACGTACCGGACAACTCGTGCTCATCCATCTTCGCGCACCTGAATCCGACTGAAAACAATGTGAGGGCAACACCATGGCGACGACAGAAATTTCCCTTCCCGAACTGACCCTCGTCGCTATCACGCGGGCGATGCTCGGCGCCGGCATCGCACTGGTCGCAGGCGATCGTCTCGACCCGCGCCAGCGTCGTGCCGTCGGCTGGACGCTCACCGCCGTCGGTGTCATCACGACCGTGCCGCTCGTTCTCGACGTATTGGGACGGCGTACAACGAAGACGCAGGGATCACGCCGGACGCATGACTGAATCTCAGGCTACCTCGATCCCGTTTGGGGGGACGCCCTTTCCCGAGGCGTCACCTTGATCGCGTCAGGCTAGCTTGCCGAATCGATCGAAAGACGTTAATTGAAACAAACTCAATTGAAATGTCGCCGGTGCGGAGAGACCTGACCGTCCCGCATTCCGACGACATCGCCGAAAACATAGGCCCGCCGACCGCGGTACCGACGCGGCCGGCCCGCTAGTTCTCATCCCTCGGTTCCGCTCATTTTTCCGCACTATTTGCGCGGCTTCGCCGGAACGAAGGGCGATATCGGGTCGCTCGCCGGGAACGTCTCCTTCAAGGCCTGATCGACGTTCTCGCTTTCCTTGCGCTTGCGCTTTGCCCTCTGGTCGGGCGTTTCGGCAACGTTCTTGCGGCGCGGATCGGGCGGATCCTTGCGGTCCCGTACGTGGGTCTGACCCTGTGGGTTCGTTTGCATGATGGCTGTCCTCTGTCGCGCGTCCCTGCGCGTCGATGCATCCTGGCGGTTGGCGGCCCTACCTGCGCGTCATACGACGCAGCCGATCGGGCGATGCGGAAAACGCGTTCCCTTCAGGACGCGCGTTTGAATTCCAGCTTGAGCGAGCGCATCTCGTTGTGGTCGCGCAGCACCTGCGGCAGGTGGCGCGCTGCGATCGTGCGTACGTCCGCGTCGTCGGATTTGTCGGCCGCATGCTTGAAGGCGGCGACGATGCGGTCTTCGAAGTCCTCGAGCTGGCTGATGTACTCGACATTCGGCGTGTTGCTCATCTTCGCGCGCAGTTCACCCCAGGCTTTGAGCAGGGTGCCCGTGACGCTCTGGCCTTCGGGCGCATGCGCGCCGCGCTGCATGATCTTGCCCTGCAGGTCGTTGACGATCGCGGCCTTCGTGCTCGCCATGCGCGTGAACAGCTGGCGCAATTCGGGGCGATTGACCTTCGCTGCGGCTTCCTCGTAGAACGTCTTGCCGTCGTTGAGGACTTCCACAAGGTCTTTGAGGGTCGAGGTATCAGGTTTCATAGGTGGCGGCTCCGTAAGATTGCTGCTTTCGTATCCAGGAAATCGCGTTCGCAGCTTGGCGCGTCTCACGGAAGAAGTCGCAAGGACCATGCCACGCGACACACACACCTAACACGTTGATTCTGCGTCACGAAGGACGCATACGCCCTTGCGGAATGACGGGCCGCCCTCGCGGTCTCGTGCAAATTGCTTCAGCTGCGCAGCGTATTCAGCCGCATGAACGCTGACACGCATATCCGATGCGCATAGATGGCGCGCGCACGCTCCTAGGCGGTTTTTTCCGCTGTCTGCGAAGGTGTTGCCTCGTCACCGATCAGGATCGAGATCGCGCGCAGCGATTCGACGTGCTGGCAGACGATGCGGAAGCATGCGAGCAACGGGCCGGCGAGCAGCAGGCCGACGACACCCCACATCCAGCCCCACAGCATCAGCCATACGAACACGACCGTCGGATTCAGCGAGAGCCTGCGGCCGATGACCATCGGCGTGATCAGCTGGCCTTCGATCGTCGTCAACGCGAGGAACGCGGCGGGCACCGCGAGCGCCTGCCCCAGCGTATCGAAGGCCGCGAAGCCTGCGAGGGCGAGCGCCACGCCCGTGCAGGCGGGTCCGACGTACGGCGCGAAATTCAGCAGGAACGCGACGGCGCCCCAGAGCAACGGGTTCGGTATGCCGAGCAGCGCCGTCATGATCGCCGTTGCGATGCCGAGACCGAAGTTGATCAGGCTGACGGTCATGAGATAGCGCGACATCTCGTTCTGCACTTCACGCGCGATCGAGACGACGACCCTTTTTTCGTGCAGCGTCGGTGCGATTTCCACCATGCGGCGAAGGAAGCCGTCGCCCGACGACAGGAAGAAATAGATGAGCAGCAATACCGCTGCGATCTTGCCGATGACATGCGGTGTGGCAGTGGCAATGCTCGACAGCAGGCTTGGCTGCGCCGCTGCGACAGGCGCCGCCGACGGCGTCGGCTGCGTCAGTTCCTCGATCTTCTTGCTGGCTTCCTGCGCCTGCTTGATCGGCTGGCGGAAATCGCTGAAGCGCTGTTCGATGCGCTGCAGGGTCGCCGGCGCGTGTGCGATCCATTCCTTCGCAGGCAGGACGAGGCTGAACATGCCGTAGAGCAGTGCGACCACGACCGCAGCGGTCGTGAGCAGGCCACCGAGAAATCGCGGCACGCGCAGCTTGTGTTCGAGGAACGTCACCACGGGCGAGAGCAGCAGCGCGAGCAGCAGCGCAACGAGCAAGGGCACGATGATTTCCTGGCCGAGATAGCACATGGCCAGGCTCGCGAAAACGAGCAGCACGATCAGGCAGCTCTTGATGACGTCGAGGCTGCGGCGCGGGGATCGCCGCCTGAGCGTGTCGGTTCCGTCGTCGGCGGGAGCCACTTTCGCAGCATGCTCGCTGGAGACATTTTTTACGGCCATGGCGCGATCCCCTTCGATCGACATAGAAAAATGCCGGCCCCTGCAGCGCAGGAGCCGGCATCGCTTCGACGCGCGCGTCGCTCGCTGGGGTAGCTCGCGGCGCGCGTGTCCAAGTCCCTCCGTGGACGTCGTACGGAATCGAAATCCCTTTTTCTACAGACGGCTCTGGAACTCCTTCACCTGAGCCTTCGCGACGTCCCTCGCTATGCCGTAGCGTTCCTGGATCCTTCCGGCGAGATATTCGCTGCTTCCTTCAACGCGTTGCAGATCGTCGTCCGTGAGCTTTCCCCATTTTTCGCGAATCTTGCCCGCCAGCTGCTTCCACTGCCCTGCAATCCGATCCTGGTTCATGATGCGATTCCCTTCAAGGAAGATGTCAGCTACGCGCGGTCAATGCGGACGAGTCGACAGTCTGCACGCCCTTGACGGCCTGCGCGACCGCGATCGCCTTCTGCACCTGCGCCTTCGTCTCGACGACGCCCGAGAGCGTAACGTTGCCGTTCGTCGTGGTGACGCTGATCTCGGTCGACGGAATGCCCTTCGTCGCCATCAGCTCCGTCTTGACCTTGGTCGTGATCCAGGTATCGGTGCCCGGCTGCACGGACGCGTCCGTCGCAGCGGTCGAGGATGCCGTCTGCGCCTGGGCAAGGCCCACGCCGGCAGAAGTCGCAAGGATCACACCGAGTGTCACGGTACGGAAAATGTTTTTCATGATTGCCTCCATAAGTTTTGCTCAAGCATGCAGCACGCTTCGTGCTGCCAATGGAGACATATCAAGTTGCGTGCCACCAAAATAAATCAATCGATACAATCAGTTATTGTTGCCTATTCCGTGCCTGAACCTGCAGCTTGCAACGCGCAGGCGGTGCGGTCCGGCGACTTGCACGATGCGCTCAGAGCTCGTATTGCTTGCGCTTGCGATACAGCGTCGAGACGTCGATGCCGAGCGTCTTCGCAGCCGCGTCGAGCGACGAGCTCGTGGCGATCACGCCGCGTATGTGGATCTTCTCGAGCTCCTCAAGACTCATCGGATCGCCGATTCTCGGTTGCCCCTGCCGCGCCGAGGTTTCGGGTATCGACAGCAGGCCGATATCGATTTCGCTGTTCTGGCACAGGATCACCGCGCGCTCGATCACGTTCTGCAGTTCGCGGATGTTGCCGGGCCACGAATAGGTCTGGATCGCCGCGAGCGCCGCCTTGCTGAATCCGCGCGAGGGGCGGTGATAGTTGTTCGCGTAGCGCAGAAGGAAACGCTCGGAGAGATCGGTGAGGTCCTCGATGCGATCGCGCAATGGCGGCAGCATCAGGGTGATGACGTTGAGGCGGTAGAGAAGGTCTTCGCGGAACTGGCCCTGCTTGACCATCTCTCCGAGGTCGCGATTCGTCGCCGCGACGATGCGCACGTTCGCGCGCCGCGTCACCGGGTCACCGACGCGTTCGAATTCGCGGTCTTGAATGAAGCGCAGCAGCTTCGGCTGCAGCGCCAGCGGCACATCGCCGACTTCGTCGAGGAAGATCGTGCCACCCTCGGCCTGATCGACACGGCCGAGCTTGTTCTCGGTCGCCCCGGTAAACGCGCCTCTCTTGTGTCCGAACAATTCGCTTTCGAGCAACTCGGCCGATAGCGACGGACAGTTGACCGTCACGAACTGTTCCTTTGCGCGCGGACTGCAGTGATGGATCGTGCGTGCGGCTACGCCCTTGCCGGTGCCGCTCTCGCCGAGGATCAATACGGTCGCGTCGGTGTCCGCGACGGCCCGCAGCATGTCGAGCACCTTCTTCATCGACGGACTATGGCTGTCCATTTCCGCGCTGCTCGTCGCGCAGTCTTCCTTCTCGAGCGCCTCGACGCGCTGCTCGAGCTTGCGCGCGCGCAGCTGCTTGTTCGCGGCCATACGCAGCTGTTCCGCCGTGCACGGCTTGACGAGATAGTCGGCCGCGCCAGCGCGAATCGCATCGAGCGCGCCGTCGATCGACGAATACGCCGTGACGATGATGATGCGCATCCATGGCGCGTACTGATGCAGCACCGGCAGCAGGTCCATGCCGGACGTCTCGCCGAGACGCAGATCGAGGAAGCACAGGTCGAACACGTCGCGCTGGACGAGCTCCTCGGCCTGCGCGGCATCGGAGGCGGTCGTGACCTTGTGCCCCGCATCCTCGAGGCAGAGTCGGAACGTGCGCAGAATGTTCTGCTCGTCGTCGATCAGCAGAATGCGTGCGCTTTCTTCCATATTTGCGGCCATGGTCATCCCTTCTTTTTCAATTCGAGTACTTGCTTCACGTGTCCGATCAGATTGTCGCGTTCGATGTCTTCGATGTCTTCAGTCCGAGCCCCTCGATCGCGACGCATCGATGTCGAGGGTGCCGGCGCCGCGGACTCTCATTCCGCAATGATCGCGCGCGCAGCGAGCGGCAAACTGCATGGCGCATCGCGCACGGTGTTTCGCAACCAGCTGATTTTTCGACCGTGCCGAATTGGCACGCCAATTGATACGCATCGGCTACGTCGGCAGCGGCGATTGCCTCTCGCACGCCCTGCCAGCCCACGGACATGTCCGTTTGATCGATCTGGCCCTGCGGAGCACTCGGCAATGAGCAAATATTCCGGCGAACATTATTGGTTGAAACTGCGTGAACAGAACCTGCACTCGTGGATGGACCTGCACGAAGAGAACGTGCAGGTCTTGCGTACTCGCCACCCTGGGCGCGACACGCGCACGCGTGCGCTGCGTTCGCGCACGCGACGCGACCGCGATATGCGCGAACGCGATCGAGATCTCTGAGAGCCCGTCCGATCGGCCCGATCGGCGCCGGCGAGATTGTGCAAATTGCCCTGCATGCAAGCGCGCGTCGGGCAATCCAAAATCTTGTGCGCGCGCGCGGCGTTGATTCTGCGCGATCGTCAGGACTGAGCTGGGTTGGCACGTCCCTTGCGATTGCATCGCTGCGCGTCCCCGACGCGCCGCCGCGAGAGCGAGCGCTTTGCACAACAACAACGAAGGAGCGATTGCCATGAGTCTTGGAACGATCTTGCTGATTCTTCTCATTCTCGCGTTGGTCGGCGCGCTGCCGGCCTGGCCGTACAGTGCTGGCTGGGGTTACTACCCGACAGGCGGTTTCGGCCTGCTGATTCTGATCCTGATCATCCTGATCGTGCTCGGACGCATATGAACGGATGAGCAGCACGGAGCAAACACCTCGAGCGGGGTGTTTGCTCGGCGAACGCGCTGTCAGCCCGATGCGGCTCATGTAGATGCGGGGCATGGCGTCAGCGCGAAAGATGCTCGTCGGCGCGCGCCGCCGGCGCCACGCAGGGCAGGCGCAACTCGACGACCGCACCCGTCGGCGGATTGGCCGAAATCCTCAATTCGCCCTGGTGCAATCTGGCGAGCTCACGCAGCAGGGTCAGCCCGAGGCCGCTCTTGCCCGCTGCACGGCGCGTGCTGAAAAACGGCTCCATCGCGTGCGCCACCGTCTCGGCAGCGATGCCCGAACCGTTGTCACTCACGACGATTGCCACGTCATCGCCCGTGCGCCGAATCGCGATATCCACCTCGTCCGCGCCCGCATCGAACGCGTTCTGCAGCAGATCGGTGCAGGCGTGCTCGAATGTCGCGCGGTCGATATGCACCAATGGATCGTCGTGGGCTTGGACGCGAGTACGCAAAGCGGCGCCGCGATGGTCCGCGCGGAACAGCACGACGACGGTCTCGGCGAATTCCTGCGCGGCGACGATCTCGCGCGGCCGCGCTTGCAGACCGGCGCCGAAGCGCTGCAGACCCTGCAGCAGCTGCGCGCAGCGCACGCAGTCGGCGATGATGCGATCGATGAGCTCGCGCGCGCCGTCGACCTGACCGCGGTCGAGCATGAGTTTCGCGACCTCGGCGCCCATAGAGATCGAGCTGAGCGGATTGGCGATTTCATGCGTCGCGCCCTGCACGAAAGCATGCAGCGAAACTGCCGGCGCCGCGATCGGTATTGTGGATGACGTCTTCTCTTTCATGCCAGGCCTCGGATCAGAACCCCTGCGGAAGGCGGACGCGCGGAAGCTGCTCCATCATGCGCCCAATGGAATATGCATAGCGCGATTTGTGCAATCGTGCGGTGGCGCCGAAGAAATGCGCGAAACTGGCGCTGCGGCGCCGATTTCGCTTGGCATGTTCCTTTCATGAGTTCATGCGATACGTCGGTATTTGAAGGTGAATCATGACTTCCGCGATATCCCGCAAATCGAACTGGCCACATGCGAAGCCGATGAACAGGCGGGATTCCACGCATTCCGCCGCCGCGTCGCCGCGAAATTACGTCGGGCTCGGCATCGTCGTCACGGCCGCCCCGGCCGAGGCGCTGCTCGAGGCGATCGAAGGCTTTGCAGCCGGGCGCCGACGTCCGTTTCGCCAGGATTCTCGCAGCCGAAGAGGGGCGCTCGCGTTATCGCGTCGAAGTTGCGCTGCCTGAGCACCTCGATGGGCGCTACGCCATCGAAATATGGCGACGAATCAAGCAGGCATTGCACGCGGCCTTCGCGACCGACCAAGCGGACGCCGTCGAGATCATCGATACGTGACGCCAGCGCGCGCCGTGAATGCCAGCCTGGCTGGAGGCCGGCACGGTGCGGCGCTGACTGAGAATGCGGTCGTCGCATGCGTTTCTGTTTCCGTTTGATGCGCGGCATGCGGCGGCGACTGCTCTTGCAGCGGGATCAGATCTTCGTCTTCGATCGGCCAGGCGCCCGTTTCGCAGGTTCGCCCTTCTTGCCGAGCTCCTCGAGCAGCGAACTTATGTCTTCAGCGTGCTCTTCCTCCATCGCGAGAATGCCTTCCAGCATGCGTCGCGTCGTCGGGTCGTCATTGCCGAGAAACTGGATGATCTCGCGGTAGGTATCGATCGCGATGCGTTCGGCGATGAGGTCCTCCTGCAGCATGTCGACGAGATCCTCACCCTCGACGTACTCGGAGTGGCTGCGCGTTTCGAGACCGCGCGGAGACAGGTCAGGCGCGCCGCCGAGTTGCACGATGCGCTGCGCTATCTCGTCGGCGTGACCCTGCTCCTCGTTCGCGTGTTCGAGGAATTCGGCGGCGACGCTCTTCGCGTTGATGCCTTTCGCCATGTAGTAGTGGCGCTTGTAGCGCAACACGCAGACGATTTCGGTCGCGAGCGACTCGTTGAGCAGCCGCAGCACCGTCGCGCGATCGGCGCGATAGCCTTCGGTCACTGCCCCCTTGTCGAGGTCCTTGCGCGCGCGTGCGCGGATCGTCTTGATGTCGGTCAGAAATGGCTTGCTGGCTGGCATGGTGTTCGTCTCTCCTGGAATGCGCGTCTTGGGTCGCGGCCGTATCAACGCTGGTGCTTGTTGGGGTCGGCATCCTTGCCGGGGGCATTGCTGCCCTTCTCATCCTTGCGGACTTCATCTTTGTCTTTGCCCTTCGCATCGTTGCCATGTTCGCTGGCATGTTCGCTCTTGGCATCTTTTTGCTGCGCAGGCGGATGGGCTGCCTGTCGTGCGGGCTGTGCCTGCGGTTTTGGCGTATTCGTCTCGGCATGCGCCGGCTGCGGGCTCTCGTGCGTGGCAGGCGCTTGTGCGTAGGCCGCCTGTGCGGCATGGGCCGGCTGCGCGTGTTCGCTACGCGCGGCCACGTGCGGCGCAGGATGTTCCGCACCCTTGCCCGCGTTCGGGTCGATCGGATGGCGCATCGGCGGCGCATAGCGCGGGCGCACCTTCGCCCAGCGGGCGCGGTCGGAATACCACGAGCGATCTTGATAGTGCTCGTTGTGATAGTGCGCGCCCCAGTACGCATCGAATGAGAACCTGATGATCGGTATGCCGACCTGCACACCGAACGCGGGCACGACGACGCGCTGGCCCTCGTAGTCTTCCTCGAGGAAATCACCGGCCACCCAGCCACGATCGCTCGCCGTCGCGACGTCGCACCACGACCAGTTCGCGACGCAGCCCTGGATCGAGACGGGCGTGCCGGTATTGAGCGTCGCCACGGTCGGATAGTCCGGGTCCGGCCCCGCGCGCAGATCGACGTCGCCCGTCACGTAGCCGTCGCCCGCACGGGCGAGACTCGCGGCGAACAGACATCCTGCTGCGACTATGGTTACCGGTTTCATGCATACCCCTCGTTGGCGACTCTTCGCATAGGGAGCAATGTGTATGCCACGACGGTGCATCTCGCCCGATTCCGCGCGCGGCTTTGTCCATTCTGGCCGGTGCAGCGCGCTTTCTGCGCATTGCCAATTCGCACGACAGCGCTTCACCCGCCCGTCCGGGAGCAAGAAAACGCCAGCATTTCGCACGAATGGCCCCGGCGATCAAGCAAATTGCACGACATTAACGAACGCATTTCGCGCAACGACGGCCTACAACGCGCGGCGGGCGCTGGCATGGTCGTTGCCAAAGGCCTTCACAGCGGCCTGCTTTCGATTTCGCTAGCTATACCTGGAGACTGTGATGAACAATGGACAAAGTCGCCCGATCCTCCATGACGACGACCGCCACCTGGTGCAGGTCGTCGAAGTCGTGGGCGACGATCGCCTCGAACACTGGTGCAGGATTTTCGAGGTCACACCCACCGAATTGAACGACGCCGTGGTCGCAGTCGGCCGCAACCCCGATCTCGTCCGGCGCCATTTCCAGGTCCGTCGGCTTCGCCGCGCATAGCGATCACCCCGCAGGCGGCCCCCTTGCCACGCAGCTTCGCGCGCGGCAAGCCAAAGTGTTCAATGAAGGAAGATGATGGATTGGCTCGTACACGCCGCCGGCATGCTGTGGACCGACTCGCACGGTGACCGCACGCCCTCATGGTTCGACGAAGAAGAGCCTCTGCGCGCGGAATTGTTCAGCGCCCAGCAGATGTCGGAACACGGAGAGAAGCTCGCGCGATTGCATCGCATCCGCACGGGCCGCGTGCGCGATGCGCTGCTCGCGCGGCTCGCCCTCAACGAAAAGGTGCTCGGCGATACCGTACGGCTCCTCTCCGACGCGCTGCGCGCGGACCGCGCGATTACGCCCGCCGGCGAATGGCTGCTCGACAATTTCTATCTGATCGATGAAAACATCCGCACGGCACGTCGGCATCTGCCGAAAGGCTACAGCCGGGAACTTGCGCAGCTCGCGGATGGCTCATCCGCGGGATTGCCGCGCGTCTACGACATCGCGCTAGAGGCCATTTCGCACGGCGACGGCCGCATCAGCCAGGACAGCATGCAACGCTTCGTCGCGTCGTATCAGTCGGTCGCGCCGCTGACGCTCGGCGAGCTGTGGGCCGTGCCGATCATGCTGCGGCTGGCGCTGATCGAGAATCTGCGCCGCGTCGCCACACGCGTCGCGACCGGCCGCATGCAGCGCAACCTTGCGAACTCATGGGCCGACGAGATGCTCGCGGTCGCGGCGTCCGACCCGAAGAATCTGATCGTCGTCGTCGCCGACATGGCGCGCTCGAATCCGCCGGCGACGAGTTCGTTCGTCGCGGAACTCTCGCGCCGGCTCAAGGGGCAGGGCCACGCGTTGCTGCTGCCGCTGACGTGGATCGACCAGCATCTCGCCGAGGTCGGCCTCAGCACTGAACAGCTCGTCCAGGCCGAGAACCAGCACCAGGCTGCGGACCAGGTGTCGATCAGCAACAGCATCAGCAGCCTGCGCCTGCTGTCGGTGACGGACTGGACCGAATTCGTCGAAGCGCTGAGCATCGTCGAAACGGGTCTGCGCCGCGATCCGGCAAAAGCTTACGCCGGCATGGATTTCGTCTCGCGCGACCGTTATCGCCACCGCGTCGAGGTGCTCGCGCGGCGCGGTCGGATCAGCGAAAACGAAGTCGTCGAGCACGCGCTCGCGCTCGCGCAGTGCGCGCTCGATCGCGGCGACGTCGAGCGCTCCACGCATGTCGGCTACTACCTGATCGATCGCGGGCGCGCGGAACTCGAGACCGCAATCGGCATCCGCTCGTTTATGCGCGGGCGCCGCCTCGGCTTGCGCGCGCGCGGGTGGCTCTTCTTCTCGACGCTCGCCGTACTCGCCGCGGTACTGGCGGGCATCCTCGCCGTGCACGCGCGCGCCCACGGCGCACACGGCCCGTTGCTCATCGCAATCGTGCTGATGGCGATCGTCGCGTCCAGCCAGCTCGCGCTCGCGGCGGTCAATCGCCTCGCCGTGTTGCTGACCACGCCGACGCCGTTGCCACGCATGGATTTCTCTAAAGGCATCCCCGCGCAGTTCCGCACGCTCGTCGTCGTGCCGACGCTGCTGAGCGATCTCGCCGACGTCGACCGCCTCGTCGAAACGCTCGAGGTGCGCGCACTCGCAAATCGCGACGATGCGCTGCTGTTCGGCCTGCTGACGGACTTCGCCGATGCCCCACAGGAAACGCTGCCCGACGACGAACTACTGGTGCAGAACGCCGCCGAAGCGGTCGCCGGGCTCAATCGCAAATATGCGGACGGCCGCGGTGCGGCATTCTTCCTGTTCCATCGACCGCGGCGCTGGAATCCGCGCGAAGGCGTATGGATGGGCCACGAGCGCAAGCGCGGCAAGCTCTCGGACCTCAACGCGCTTCTGCGCGAGGGTCGGCGCGACGCGTTCTCGCACATCGAAGGCGACGTCGCAGCGCTCGCGGGCGTCCGCTACGTCATCACGCTCGACACCGACACGCAGCTGCCGCGCGATGCGGCGCGCCGCCTCGTCGCGACGATGGCGCACGTGCTGCACCGGCCGCTGTACGATTCGCATTCGCGCCGCGTCGACGTCGGCTACGGCATATTGCAGCCGCGCGTCTCGACGACGCTGACGAGCGCGCACTGCAGCCGCTACGCCCGCATGCATGCGGGCGAGGCCGGAATCGATCCGTACACGCGCGTCGTTTCGGATGTCTATCAGGACGTGTTCGCCCAGGGCTCGTTCACGGGCAAGGGCATCTACGACGTAGACGCCTTCGAAGCGACGCTCGGCGGCGCGATGCCCGAGAACCACATCCTCAGCCACGACCTGCTCGAAGGTTGCTACGTGCGCGCCGGGCTCGCGAGCGACATCGAGCTCTACGAGGATTTCCCCGCACGCTACCTGAGCGACATGGCACGCCGCCACCGCTGGACGCGCGGCGACTGGCAGATCGCCGACTGGCTGCTGCCGAAGGTGCCGGACGAAGCCGGACAGCTCGTGCGCAATCCCGTCTCGCTGCTGTCGCAATGGAAGATTTTCGACAATCTCCGCCGCAGCCTCGTTCCACCCGCGCTGCTCGCGATGACGCTGACCGGCTGGCTGCTTCTGCCGCAGGCGTGGTGGTCGACGCTCGTGCTGCTCGCCCTGACCCTGCTGCCTGCGCTGGCCGCCTCGCTGTTTGACGCCGTGCGCAAGCCGAAGGACATCGGCCCTCTGCAGCACATCGGCCTGACGATGACTTCGGCGCGGTCGCGTATCGGCATCGCGCTTTTCCAGCTCGCCTGCCTGCCGTTCGAGGCGTTCGTCGGCGTCGATGCCATCGTGCGGACACTGTGGCGCAAGGTCTTCACGCACAAGCACCTGCTGCAGTGGATCGCATCGAGCGAGGTCGACAGGCGCGCGAAGGATTCGATCACGGTGGCGCTGCGGACGATGTGGTTCGCGCCGCTGCTCTCCGCAGCGGTTGCCACCTGGCTGGCCGCCACTGACGCATCCGCGCTGCCTGCGGCGCTGCCCTTGCTCGTCGCATGGCTCGTTTCGCCGCTCGTTGCGTGGTGGTCGAGCAAGCCGCTCGAGAGTACCGACCAGGTCCTCTCGAGCGACGACCGGGTGTTCCTGCGCGACGCCGCGCGGCGCACATGGGCGTTCTTCGAGCGCTTCGTCGGCCAAGAGGATCACTGGCTGCCGCCCGACAATTTCCAGGAGACGCCGGCGCTGGCCATCGCGCATCGAACTTCGCCGACCAATATCGGCCTCGCGTTGCTCGCCAATCTCGCCGCATACGACTTCGGCTATGCGAGCGCCGGCAGGGTGCTCGAACGCACGCGCAACACGTTCGCCACGATGCAGCAACTGACCCGCGAGCACGGCCATTTCTACAACTGGTACGACACGCGCACGCTGCAGCCGCTGCAGCCGGCGTACGTCTCCTCGGTCGACAGCGGCAACTTCGCGGCATCGTTGCTCGTGCTGCAGATCGGGTCTCGTGCGAGACGATCGAGGGCCCGATCGTCGGCGCCCGTTTCGCTGAAGGACTGCGCGACACGTGGAATGCGCTGCGCGCACATGCCGCGCGCATCGAGGAAGAAACGACCGCGCAGGTGCAGCGCGCGCTGCAGGCGTGCGGATCGGCGCACACGTTGCCGGCGTTGCACGAGGCGCTGTCCGTACTGCTGCGGATCGCAGAGGGGCTTCTTGCAGCGCCATCGGCAAGCGACGACGAAAGCCGTTTCTGGGCCGAACGACTGGTCGAACAGTGTCGCGACGGCGTTGACGAAATCACCGCGCTTGCAGGCTGGGTCGCGCTCGCCCGCCCGGCGACGGCGGCCCTGCGCGAACTCGTCGACGCGATCGGCGCTCCGCGCCTGGGGGAACTCGACGAGGCGTGCTCACATGCGCTCGCGGGCATGCGCGCGCTGCCCGTCGATGACGCTCCTGGAGGCGGACCACGCATGGATAGCGTCGTTCGAGCAGGCATGTACACGAAGCATCGCGAAGGCCGAGCAACGCATGCGCGACGTCCACGAGGCGGCGAAGCAGGCGGAAATGTTCGCGATGATGGACTTCCGCGTGCTCTACGACCGTTCGCGGCACCTGTTCTCGTCGGCTACCACACGAGTGATCGCCGTCTCGATGCAAGCTTCTACGATCTGCTCGCTTCCGAGGCGCGACTCACGACCTTCCTCGCGATCGCGCTCGGCCAGGTGCCGCAGGACAGCTGGTACGCGCTCGGCCGCCTGCTCACCGAGACGCCGTCGGGACCGACGCTGCTGTCCTGGTCGGGCTCGATGTTCGAATACCTCATGCCGACCCTGCTCGCACCCGACGTACGACAAGAGCCTGCTCGACGGAGAGCTGCCGCGCCGCGGTGCGCCGGCAGATCGACTACGGTACGGAACGCGGCGTGCCGTGGGGCATTTCCGAATCGGGCTACAGCCTCGTCGACGCTTCTCTCGAACTATCAGTATCGCGCGTTCGGCGTGCCGGGCCTCGGGCTCAAGCGCGGTCTCTCCGAAGATCTCGTAATCGCGCCGTACGCGACGATGCTTGCGCTGATGGTGTTCCCGCGCGAAGCGACGCAGAACCTGCGGCGTCTCGTCGCCGAGGACATGTACGGCCGCTTCGGGTTCTACGAGGCCTGCGACTACACGCCTTCGCGGCTGCGCCGCGGCGAGACGTCCGCACGTGTCAGTTCGTTCATGGCGCACCATCAGGGCATGAGGCTGCTCGCGCTCGGCCACGCACTGCTCGAGCAGCCGATGCAGCGGCGCTTCACGTCGGTGCCGCTGTTCCAGGCGAGCCTGCACCTGTTGCAGGAGCGCGTGCCGCGGGTCACCGCCGTGCTCTTCGGAACGCGCGGAAATGGTCGACGCGCGCGCACGCACGGAAACAGTCGGAGACGCCGATACGCATTTACGACACCGGCGACACGCCGACGCCGGCCGTGCAGGTGCTCTCGAACGGCCGCTATCACGTCATGCTGACGAATGCGGGCAGCGGCTACAGCCGCTGGCACGACCTCGCAGTGACGCGCTGGCGCGAAGACGGCACGTGCGATCAACTGGGGCACTGTTCTGCTTCGTGCGCGATGTCGATGGCGGCACGGTCTGGTCGACGACGCTACCAGCCGACGCTGAGCGCGCCCGATGTCGTACGAGGCGACTTTCACCGAACCGCGCGTCGAATTCCGCCGCAGCGACGGCCAGATCGATACGCAGACCGACATCTCCGTTTCGCCCGAGGACGATATCGAACTGCGCCGCATCAAGATCATCAACCGCTCGCGGGTGCGGCGGACGATCGAGTTGACGAGCTACGCCGAAGTGGTGCTGGCCGCGCCGGCCGGCGACATCGCGCAGCGCGGCTTCAGCAACCTGTTCGTGCAGACGCGAGATGCTCGCGGACAAGGACGCGATCGTCTGCACGCGCCGGCCACGCTCGACAGAGCGAGGCCGCCGCCCTGGATGCTGCACGTCGTCAAACTGCGTCGCGACAGCGCGAGTGCAGACCTCGTTCGAGACCGACCGCATGCGTTTCATCGGGCGCGGCAACACGCTGGCCGATCCGGCGAGCGCTTCGCCACACGCGGGCATGCTGTCGACACCCACGGCGCCGTGCTCGATCCGATCGTCGCGATCCGCCATCGTTTCGTGCTCGAAGCCGGACCAGACGCGTCACGCTCGACATCGTGTGCGGCGTCGCCGAAGACCGCGAAGCCTGCCTCGCGCTCGATCGACAAGTACCAGGACAAGGCGCTCGCCGATCGCGTCTTCGATCTGGCATGGACGCATAGCCAGGTCGCGCTGCGCCAGCTCAACGTGACCGAGGCCGACGCGCAGCTGTACGGCCGCATCGCCGAGCCGCATCATCTACGCGAACGCGTCGCTGCGCGCGGAGCGCGAGCACTGATCGCGAGCAACCGGCGCAACCAGACCGGCCTGTGGGGTTATGCGATCTCGGGCGACCTGCCGATCGTGCTGCTGAAGATCCGCGATCGGCGCAACATCGAGCTGGCGCGCCAGCTCGTGCAGGCGCACGCGTACTGGCGCATGAAGGGCATGATCGTCGACCTCGTGATCTGGAACGACGATCGCGGCGGCTATCGGCAGATTGCTGCACGACCAGATCATGGGCCTGATCGCTGCCGGCACCGAAGCCAACCTCATCGACCGGCCGGGCGGCATTTTCGTGCGGCCGGTCGAACAGATCTCGCCAGAGGACCGCGTGCTGCTGCAGGCCGTCGCGCGCGTGGTCATTCACGACGACGACGGGCCGTTGATCGAACAGGTAAGCGCGCGAGCCAGGCGAAAGACGTGACGATTCCGCGGTTCACCGCAACACGAGGCCCGAACAGCGCTTCGACACGCCGACGACTCGGGCTGACGCAGCCGCGAGCGCCAGTCGAACGGCTACGGCGGTTTCAAGCCGACGGCAGCGAGTACGTCATCATCACGTCCGCGGATCGAGCCGACGCCGCTGCCGTGGGTCAACGTGCTCGCCAATCCCGAACTTCGGCACGGTCGTCACCGAAAGCGGATCGGCCTACACCTGGGCGGAGAACGCGCACGAGTTCCGGCTCACGCCCTGGCACAGACGATCCGGTCAGCGACGCGAGCGGCGAAGCGTTCTACCTGCGCGACGAGGAAACCGGCCGCGTCTGGTCGCCGACGCCGCTGCTGCCGAGCCCGGATGCGACGCCGTACACGACGCGTCACGGCTTCGGCTACAGCGTGTTCGAGCACATCCGAACGGCGTGCACCAGCCGAGTTGTGGATGTATGTCGACGCTCGAACGCCGATGAAGTTCTGCGTGCTGAAGGCTGCGCAACGCGTCCGGCAGCCCGCGCCGGCTGTCGGTGACCGGCTATGTCGAATGGGTGCTCGGCGACGTGCGCGCCAAAATCGGCGATGCATGTCGTCACCGAAATCGATCCGCAACAGCGGCGCGGTGTTCGCACGCAATGCATTCAATCCCGAATTTCCCGATCGCGTCGCGTTGTTCGATGTCGACGACCCGACGCCGCACCGTCACCGGCGATCGCACCGAATTCATCGGTCGCAACGGTTCGGCTGAAGAATCCCGCGGCGCTGCGCCGCACGCGTCTGTCGGGCAAGATCGGCGCCGCGCTCGATCCGTGCGCCGCGATCCAGGTGCCGTTCGATCTCGCCGAGGGCAAGTCGCGCGAGATCATTTTCCGTCTCGGCGCCGGCCGACGACTGCGGAGCAGGCCTCGGCGATCTCGTGCTGCGTTGTCGCAAGGCCCGGCACGGCGCGCGACGCATTGAACGCCGTGCGTGCACACTGGCAGCGCACGCTCGGCGCAGTGCAGGTGAGCACGCCCGATCCGTCGCTCGAACCTGCATCGCCAACGGCTGGCTGCTGTACCAGGCGATCGCCTGCGCGCATCTGGGGCCGCAGCGGCTACTACCAGTCCGGCGGCGCCTGGGGCTTTCGCGACCAGTTGCAGGACGTCGATGGCGCTGGTGCACTGCGAACCGAACATGCTGCGCGCGCAACTGCTGCTCTGCGCGTCACGCCAGTTCCGGCGAGGGCGACGTGCAGCACTGGTGGCATCCGCCGATCGGGCCGCGGCGTGCGCACGCGCTGCTCCGACGACTATCTGTGGCTGCCCTGTGCCGCGTGCCGCTACATCGAGACCACCGGCGACGACGAGCGTGCTGCGACGAGTCGCGTACCATTTCTCGATGGCCGCGAACTTGGCGACCGAGCGAGGAGTCGTACTACGACCTGCCGGACGCGCGCGACGAATCGGCGACGCTGCTACGAGCACTGCCGCCGCGCCATCGTGCACGGGCTGCGTTTCGGCGCGCACGGCCTGCCGCTGATGGGCTCCGGCGACTGGAACGACGGCATGAACAACGTCGGCATCCATGGCAAGGGCGAGAGCGTCTGGCTGGCGTTTTTCCTGTACGACGTGCTGATGCAGTTTCGCGACGTCGCCGCGCGATCGGGCGACATGGCGTTCGCCGAGCGTTGCCGGACCGAGGCCGCGAGACTTACGCGCGAACATCGAAAGCGCATGCCTGGGACGGCGACTGGTATCGGCGCGCCTATTTCGACGACGGCACGCCGCTGGGTTCGGCGAGCAACGACGAATGCCAGATCGATTCGATCGCGCAGAGCTGGTCCGTGCTGTCCGGCGCAGGCAGCGCCGAACGGCGGCGACGGCGATGGCAGGTCGCTCGACAAGCACCTCGTGCGCCGCGATGCACGCGCTGATCCAGCTGCTCGATCCGCCGTTCGACAAGTCGGACATGGATCCGGGCTACATCAAGGGCTACGTGCCCGGCGTGCGCGAGAACGGCGGGCAGTACACGCACGCCGCGGTCTGGACGGCGATGGCGTTCGCCGCGCTCGGAGACGGCGAGCGCGCGCACGAGTTGTTGGCGATGATCAATCCGCTCAATCATGCCGTCCGGCGAAGACAGCGTCGACGTATACAAGGTCGAGCCCTATGTCGTCGCTGCCGACGTCTACGCCGTCGCACCGCACGTCGGCCGCGGCGGCTGGACCTGGTATACGGGTTCGGCGGGCTGGATGTATCGGCTGATCGTCGAATCGCTGCTCGGCGTGCGCCTCGATCGCGGCAAACTGCGCTTCTCGCCCTGCGTTCCCGCGGCGTGGGATTCGTTCGCGCTGACGTACCGCCATGGCGACGCCGAATACGCGATTGAATTCCGCCGCGCCACCGTCGCCCACGGCATTCGCATCACGCTCGACGGCGCGGTGCAGGAAGGGTCCGCGCTGACGCTCGCGGGCGACGCCGCCGCGCACCACGTGCTCGTCGAATTCGACGCTACCGTGCGGCAATAGACGTCGCCGGCCAATCGGGCGATTCGGCCCCCCGATCGCTGACCGCGCCGGAGCGGGCGCGCGAAGAAGAGCGGATGACGGCGCGGACGCCCGCCGTCAATCCACCTGAGGATGGCGTCGCCCGCCACGAAGCGGCCGATCGCCGCAGCGCGCATCGCAGCCATGCTGCCGGAACGTCTCGATGACTTCGTCCGCGACCGCGTCCGCGCACGGCGACGAGCAGTCCGCCCGACGTCTGCGGATCGCAGAGCAGCGCCTTGCCGGTCGCATCGATGGACGCGCCGAGCACGGACGTCGTCGCCGTACGCGGCCCAGTTGCGCGCCGAGGCACCCGTGACGAAACCCGCACGCGCGAGTTCGAGCGCGCCTTCGAGCAGCGGCATGTCGGCATGGCGCAGCGCGCGCCGAGCGTCGCCGCGCGGCACATCTCGAGCAGGTGGCCCAGCAGACCGAAGCCGGTGACGTCGGTCATCGCGTGCACGCCCGCGAGTCGCGCGAGCGTCGGGGCCGGCGCGGTTGAGCTTGGTCGTCGCGTCGATCAGCGCGCGATAGCCCGCGGCGTCGAGCCTTTCCTTCTTCAGCCGCCGCCGAGAACACGCCCGACGCCGAGCGGCTTGCCGAGGATCAGCACGTCGCCCGCGCTGCGCGCCCGCGTTGCGCTTGACGCTGCCGCGGATGCACGATGCCGAGCGCGGCGAGGCCATAGATCGGCTCGACCGAATCGATGCGAGTGACCGCCCGCGATCGGAATGCCGGCGTCGCGGCAGACCGACTCGCCGCCGCGCAGGATCTCGCGGATGACGTCGAGCGGCAGCACGTTGATCGGCATGCCGACGAGCGCCAGCGCGAGGATCGGCGTGCCGCCCATCGCATAGACGTCCGACAGCGCGTTGGTCGCCGCGATGCGGCCGAAGTCGAACGGATCGTCGACGATCGGCATGAAGAAGTCGGTCGTCGCGACGATCGCCTGCTCGTCGTTGAGCCGATAGACGGCCGCGTCGTCGGCGGTCTCGGTGCCGACCAGCAGGTCGGGAAGGCGCGTGCAGCGGCGCGCTGCGCCTGAGCAGGTCGGCGAGCACGCCGGGCGCGATCTTGCAGCCGCAGCCGCCGCCGTGCGAGAGCGAGGTCAGGCGCGGAGACGTCGTTGCAGCGGATTCGACAGTCATGCTGGCATTTTGTCCGAGCGTGAGGGAGAATAATCCTACGCCTTTGCGAGAGGTAGCTGCCATGATGCGTCGCGATTTTCTCGTTCAATTGTCGACCGCCGCGCCACTCGCCGCGCTCGCATTGCAATCGCCTCGCGCGTTCGCGAATACCCGGCCCGAAACTACGGCCGCATGGCGGACTTTCGATGTCGTCACCTCGGTCGATGTCGCCGGCGCAGACGGCGCGACCCAGCTATGGCTGCCCGTGCCGCTCGCCCACGCCGGCGACTACCAGAAACGCATCGCGATCCGGTTCGAAGCGCCGGGCGCACAGAGCGCGAGACTCGTGACGGTGTCCGGCTACGATGTCGAAATGCTGCATGTGACCTGGCCCGACGCGAAATCGGTCGGCCACGTCGAACTCACCAGCCGCGTGATGACGCGCGACCGTCACGTCGACATCGCCGCGCGCGATCGCATCCCGGGTGACGCCGACCTCGCCCCCTACCTGCGTCCGACCTTGCTGCTGCCGACCGATGGGCTCGTCAAGGCGACGGCCGAGGGCGTCGTGAAGGACCAGCGCAGCGACGTCGACAAGGCGCGCGCGCTGTACGAATGGGTCGTCGACAACACGGCGCGCGATCCGAAGACGCGCGGCTGCGGCGTCGGCGACATCAACGCGATGCTGCAGAACGGCACGATGGGCGGCAAGTGCGCCGACATCAACTCGCTGTTCGTCGCACTCGCACGATCGATCCGCATTCCTGCGCGCGACGTGTACGGCGTGCGCGTCGCCGATTCGCGGCTCGGTTACAACTGCCTCGGCAAGAGCGGTGACATCAGCAAGGCGCAGCATTGCCGCGCGGAATTCTACGCGCAAGGCCGTGGGTGGATTCCGGTCGACCCCGCGGACGTGCGCAAGGTCATCCTCGAGGAGCAGGGTGGCATGGCGATGGACAACCCGAAGGTGCAGGCCGCGCGCAAGAGGCTGTTCGGCGCGTGGGAGATGAACTGGATCGCCTACAACCGCGGCCACGATGTCGCGTTGCCCGGTTCGACGAAAAAACCGCTGCCGTTTCTGATGTATCCGAACGGCGAGACCCAGGGGGCGCGTCTCGACAGTCTCGATGCGTCCACTTTCAGGTATTCGATCCACTCCAGCGAAGTGGTTTGAGCCTGGAGGCAGAGTAAGCCAGAGATCGGTCGTCATTTCCGCTGCGCGGGAATGACGGTTTGTGTAGCGGGATGGCGGAAGGCAGCAGGAGTCGAACCTACCCGGGAACGACTGACGCCCCCAACCGGGTTTGAAGCCCGGCCGCATCACCGGATGCGAATGCCTTCCCCGTGTCGTCCACACGGAAGGACGTCCGTGCGGCAGTCAGAAGAAATCGTCGTGGCCGTCGCGCAGCCGATGCGCTTGGCGGACGCGACGAGTGTAGCCAACGCGATCGAAGAACTCCAAGATCTGGATCGCGCGCTTGCGGCCGAGGCCGATACGGTCGCGGAATGCGCCCGCTTCGATCTCGCCGTGTCCACCCGCCAGTTGCGCGACGAGCGCGGCGAGTTCGCGCACGCGACCCGCGTCGTAGAACAGGTCCGGAACGACCTGATGGACCGCACCCTGCGCCGCGAGCTTGCGCAACGTCTGCCGCACGCGTCGTTCGGGCGCCGACAGCGTCTTCGCGAGGTCGCGCACCCACGGCGGATCGATAGCCGCCCGCGGCGATGGCCGGCGCGAGCCGCTGCGCAAGCTGCGCTTCCTCCGCCGACAGCGCGACGCGATGGCCGGGCAGATGCAGCCACGCGCCGCTGCGGGCGATGCGCGCCTCGGCGATGAGCGCATCGATCAGTACGCGCCAGAGCGCGTCGGGCATTGTCGGCGCGACGATGCGGCGCAGGCGCGCGCTGTCGATGCCGGCGTCGTCGGGCGATTGTTCGTGGAACGCGCGCAACGCGGCGAGCGCCGCGTCGTGCAGCGCGTGCCATTGCGCCTCGGCGAGCACGTATGCGCCGTGCCGGGTTTCCAGCATGCGCGCGTCGGCGGGCAAGTCGCAGCGAACTCGCTGGCGCCGCGCAGATGCGCTCGAGGTCGGCGATCGCAAGTCCGATACGGCGCGCTTCGCAGCAGCGCGCCGAGTCCATCGCCGCCGAGAACCGTTTCGACGGCGTCGAGATGGGCGACGCGTGCCGCGCTGCGTCGCTTCCGCGCCGGCGCGTTGGCGTCGAGCACGCGGCCGCCGCCGACGGTCCGCGTGCGCCTGCGCGTCGCGCACGATGAAGCGATCGCCGGCCGCGGCGCACACCGGCGCGTCGAACACGAGCTGCACCGCGTGCCGATCGTGCCGGGCTCGATCGTCTCCGCATCGAGCGGCACGACATGCGCGAGGCGATCGGTCGTGCCGAGGTGCACGTGCACGGGCGACCACATGCGCAGCGTCGCGGCGTCGTGGCAGCGACGCGCAGGCGCACGTCGATGCGCGCGCTCGGCGACGAGCACGCGCGGATCGGCGATCCAGTCGCCGCGCGTCGAGCTGCGTCCGCTCGATGCCGGCGAGATTGATCGCGCAGCGCTGGCCGGCGCGGCCCGCGTCGCTTTCGCGATGGTCTGCGCGTGGATGCCGCGCACGCGCGCGCGAGTGCCCGCAGGCATCAGCATCGGATCGTGTCGCCGACATGGACCATGCCCGCGTGCACGGTGCCGGTCACGATCGTGCCGTGCCCCGGCAACGAGAACACGCGATCGACCGCGAGGCGGAACAGGCCGTCGTCCGCGGCGTGCGGCAGCTGCAGCGCCGCGGCGTGCAGATGGTCGCGCAAGCCGCGAGGCCGCCGTCGTCATCGTCGCAGCTGGCATCGACGGCGAAGACGGCGCGTCCTGCAGGGCGCTCGTGGCGAGCAGCGTGTCGACCTCGTCGCGTACCGCATCGAGTCGCGCGCATCGACGCGATCGACCTTGGTCAGCGCGACCGCGCCGCGCGAGACGCCGAGCAGATCGAGGATCGCGAGATGTTCGCGCGTCTGCGGCATGACGCCGTCGTCGGCGGCGATCGACGAGCAGCGCGAAGTCGATGCCGCTGGCGCCCGCGGCCATCGTGTGGACGAGGCGCTCGTGCCCCGGCACGTCGACGAAGCCGAGCATCTCGCCGTTCGCGAGCGGCACGTAGGCGTAGCCGAGTTCGATCGAGATGCCGCGCGCCTTCTCTTCCTTGAGCCGGTCGGTGTCGACGCCGGTCAGCGCGCGCACGAGCGTCGTCTTGCCGTGATCGATGTGACCTGCGGTGCCGACGATCACGCGGCGTCGTCAGCCGCGGCCGTGCAGCGGCTTGCCGAGCTGACCCGCGAACGCGGCCTCGTCGGCTTCGTCGAGACAGCGCAGGTCGAGCCACAGGGCCTTGTCGACGAGGCGGCCGATCACCGGCCGCGGCAGCGCGCGCAATGCGCTCTCGAGCCGCACGAGGCCGCCGCCCTTCGGCAGTGCGGGCCGCACGACGAGGCCGTGGCTCGGCAACAGGTCGACCGGCAGCGCGCCGCTGCCGATCTGGCTCGCCATCGGCGTCGCCACGACCGCGAACGCCTCGCCGACCGCCCGCTGCAGGACCGGCTGCAGGCGGGCGCTTTGCGCTGCAATCGAATCCGGCGGCGCGCGTGAGCAGGCGCAACGTCGGCAAGGCGCTCGCCGAGGAATTCGGGCGCACGATAGAGGCCGAGCACCGCGTCGAGCGCCGCGAGCGTCAGCTTGTCGACGCGCAGCGCGCGCTTGAGCGGATTCTTCTTGAGCCGGCGAATCAGGTCCGCGCGGCCGACGATGATGCCGGCCTGCGGTCCGCCGAGCAGCTTGTCGCCGCTGAACGTGACGAGGTCGGCGCCCGCGGCGACCGTCGCGCGCACGGTCGGCTCGTTCGGCAGGCCCCAGCGCTGCAGGTCGACGAGCGAACCGCTGCCGAGATCGACCGCGACCGGCACGCCGCGCTCGCGCCCGATCGCCGCGAGATCGCCGACCGGCACGCTCTGCGTGAAGCCGCTGATCGCGTAGTTGCTCGCGTGCACCTTCATCAGCAACGCCGTGCGCGCGCCGATCGCGTCGGCGTAGTCCGCGGGATGCGTGCGGTTCGTGGTGCCGACCTCGACGAGCTTCGCGCCGGCGCTGCGCATGACGTCGGGAATGCGGAACGAGCCGCCGATCTCGACCAGTTCGCCGCGCGAGACGATGCACTTCGCGTTTCTGCGCGAGCGTGTTGAGCAGCAGCAGTACCGCGGCGGCGTTGTTGTTGACGACGGTCGCGGCCTCCGCGCCGGTCAGTTCGCAGATGAGCTCCTCGACGAGGTCGTCGCGATCGCCGCGCTTGCCGGTCGCCAGATCGAATTCGAGGTTGACCGGGCGCGCGCATCGCCTGCAGCACCGCCTCGACCGCGGCTTCCGGCAGCGGACTGCGGCCGAGATTCGTGTGCAGCACCGTGCCGGTCAGGTTGAAGACGGGGCGCATCCGCGGAAGATGGCGCGCTTCGAGTTCGGCGGCGACGACCTGCAGCGATGCGCTGCTCGTCGACCTGCGCCGCGTCGGCCTCGCCCGCGAGCGCGCGCTCGCGCAAGCGCGCGAGATGCCCGCGCAGTGCACGCGTGACCTCGTCGTGACCGTACGCGGCGAGCGGTGCCGCCAGCGCGGCGGCGCGCAGCAGGCGATCGAGCGAGGGAATGTCCGCAGCGCTGGGCGACGCGAAGACCGGCATCGTCAACCGTCCTGCGCCGCCTGCCAGAACATCGGATTGCCGCTCGCGCGATGGAATCCCTGCGTCCCGAGCAGCATGTCGAGGGCCAGCGTCGCGACGTCGTCCGCGACCGCGTCGACCGCGATGTCCTTTTCCTGGTAGAGGATCTTGCGATAGCTGTGGCAGGCTTCGCAGGCTTCGGCGCGCACCGCTGCGTCCTGCACTGCCGTCGAGGCGTCGGTCGCGTCGGCCGCCTGCAGCGCGTGATAGGCGATCTGCTTTCCGTCCGCGCCGCAGCTGCTGCAGAGCACGCGCACCATGTGCCATTCGGTCGCGCAGAGCGCGCAGTGCAGATAGCGGTAGCCCTGATACGGCGACTGCGCGCGCACGATGCTCGCGACCGGCAGCGTGCCGCACAGCGGGCACACGCCCGGCACGTCGAGCGCGGCCACGGTTTCGGCCTTGAACGCTTTCGTCAATGCGACCCAGTGAACCTGCAGCGCCGCCATCACGATCGGCGCGCTCGCGATGTCGATCGCGTCGCCCGCGAGCAGCGCGTCGGCCATCCTTTCGATTTCTTCGCGCGGCGTGCTGCGGATGCGCGCGCAGATCGCGCCCACGGCTGTCGGGCATCGCCGCGGCCGCCGCGACGTCGCGTGCGAGGTCGTGCAGCACGTCGATCCAGCGCGGATCGCGTTTCCAGCCGGCGGCCGGAACAGGCGGCATGCGGTACGTCGCCGCCTGTGCGATGCCTGCGGCGTCGGGCAGCGCGACTTCCAACGCCGCGACGGCGCGATGCTGCGCCTCGGCGATCGCGGCGAGGAATTGCAGGTAGCCACCGATCGCGTTCTCGCGCGCGAGCGCATGCAGGCGCGCGGCACGCAACGCGAACACGGTGTCGCGATCGGGCAGGCGCACGCGCGGGATCGATCGCTGCGCGAGTGTTTCGATCTCGCCCGGCTCAAGAATGCGTTGAACCATACGCCGCTGGACTAAGGGAGACGGCCCCTATCCTCGCGCCGACACGGGCTCGCGTCCAGCTATTTCGCCGGCACGCCTGTTGCGGAATCCGCTGGTCTTGTTCTGCTGCGCTTCGCCAATGACTTTGCGAAACCACGCGCGATGGTGCTTATAGGCCCAGCCGGGCGTGACCGTGCCGCGAAACATGGAGCGGATCGAGCCCTTGACCCAGACCGCGAAAGCGATATGCCCGAAGACGCTCGCCACGAGCACGAACGCCGCCAAGGCGTGCAGCAGCAAGCTCAAACGCACGATGCCAATCGGAAAATAATCCGAAAAGTAACGACGCCAGACGACGATTCCCGTCAACAGCAGCCCGATCATGCACAGCGACAGGATGTAATAGAGCATTTTCTGACCGGCGTTGTACTTGTCCTGCTCGGGCAGCCGTTCTTCCTTGTGGGTCATCACATCGCCGATCTGCTTCAGCCACTGAATGTCGCGCTTGCCAATCAGGTTGTCGCGCCAATGCCGGAGCGCGAACCAGAAGAAGAAGAACATCATCGCGAGGCCCAGAAACGGATGCAGCAGCGCGCTCCACGGACCGCCGCCAGACAGGTTGGCCAGAAAGAACAGCGCCGGATGAAACAGCGCAAAGCCCGACGCGACGGCAAAGAAGAAGGCCAGAACCAGCATCCAGTGCAAAATCCGGTCGAGTACGGGGTGGCGCCGGATTTCTCCGCTTGGCTCAGACATGGGATTTCTCCTGCAAGCGTTTGGCCGCCTCCTCGTCCGCCGCAGTCGTCTCGTCGGCGCCGCCGCGCACCATGTTCAGGAACCCGGCGAGTGCAACGAAGGCCATTGCGCCAAGCGCCAGCGGCTTCGCGACGCCTTTCCACAACCGGACCAGCGGGCTGATCTGCGGATTGTCGGGCAGGCCCGCGGTACAGGCTCGGCTTGTCGGCGTGATGCAGCACGTACATCACGTGCGTGCCGCCGACGCCCGCCGGATCGTACAGACCGGCGTGCTCGAAGCCGCGCTACTTCAGGTCGACGATGCGCTCGGCGGCGTGCTCCTTCATGTCCTCCTTGCTGCCGAACACGATGCGCGCCGGTCGGGCAGGTCTTCACGCAGGCCGGTTCCAGGCCGACTGCGACGCGATCGGAGCACAGCGTGCACTTGTAGGCCTTCTTGTCCTGCTTCGAGATGCGCGGCACGTTGAACGGGCAGCCGGTGATGCAGTAGCCGCAGCCGATGCAGTTCTCTTCGTGGAAATCGACGATGCCGTTGGCGTACTGCACGATCGCGCCCGGCGACGGACAGGCCTTCAGGCAGCCCGGATCGTCGCAGTGCATGCAGCCGTCCTTGCGGATCAGCCACTCGAGATCGCCCTTCGGATTCTCGTACTCGGAGAAGCGCATCACGCGTCCACGACTGCTCCGACAGGTCGCGCCGGGTTGTCGTAGACGCCGATGCTACGTGCCGACTTCGTCGCGCAGGTCGTTCCACTCCATGCACGCGACCTGGCAGGCCTTGCAGCCGATGCACTTCGACACGTCGATCAGCTTGGCGACCTCGCCAGCCGGCGCGCCGCGAGCGCTCGGCGGCGGCGATCGTCGTGGCGGAGCGGCGGACTGATGTCGAGCGATTGCAGTGCCATGTCGCCTCTCCTAGACCTTTTCGACCTTGACGAGGAACGACTTGAATTCGGGCGTCTGCGAATTGCCGTCGCCGACGACGGGCGTCAGCGTGTTGGCGAGGTAGCCCGGCTTCGCGACGCCCGTGAAACCCCAGTGGATCGGCAGGCCGACCGTGTGCACCTTCTTGCCGTCGATCTGCATCGGCTTGATGCGCTTGGTGACCACCGCGACCGCCGTGATGTGGCCGCGATTGGAGCTGACCTTCACGCGGTCGCCGTTGCGCGACGCCCATCTCCTTCGCCAGCTCCTCGCCGATCTCGACGAACTGCTCGCGGCTGCATGATCGCGTTGAGCTCGACGTGCTTGCGTCCAGTAGTGGAAGTGCTCGGTCAGGCGATAGGTCGTCGCGACATGCGGGAAGTCTTGTCGGCCGTGCCGAACGCGTCCCGGTCGTCCTTGAACACGCGCGCCGCCGGATTGCTGACCGCCAGTCGGCTGCCCGGGATTGAGCGGGTTGTTGCCGAGCGGCGTCTCGAACGGCTCGTAGTGCTCGGGGAACGGACCTTCGGCCATGCCCGCGCGGGCGAAGAAACGCGCCACGCCTTCGGGATTCATGATGAACGGGCCCATGCCGTGCGCCGGGTCCTCGTCGGCCTTGAAGTCGGGAATGTCGGCGCCGCTCCAGGCCTTGCCGTTCCAGGCGATCAGCTTGCGCGCCGGGTTGAACGGCTTGCCGTTCGGCGTCGCAGGACGCGCGGTTGTAGAGAATGCGCCGGTTCGCCGGCCAGGCCCAGGCCCAGTTGAGCGTCTGGCCGATGCCGGTCGGATCGCAGTTGTCGCGCCGCGCCATCAGGTTGCCGGTCGGCCCCCACGCGCCGCAGAAGATCCAGCAGCCGCTCGCGGTCGCTGCCGTCGTCGCGCAATTCGGCGAAGCCCGCCAGCTGCTCGCCGGCCTTGCGCGTGACCTTCGTCGCGTCTTTCGGGTCGACGAGATCCGTCGAGCGCCTTGCCGTTGTATTCCTTCGCGAGTTCCTCGGGCGTCGGACTTGTCGGGATGCACGTACGGCCAGGTCAGCTTGACGATCGGATCGGGATACGCGCCGCCGTCCTTCTGATACATCGCGCGCATGCGCAGGAACAGGCCGGCCATGATCTCCAGATCGGTGATGCGCCTCGCCCGGCGGATTGGCGCCTTTCCAGTGCCATTGCAGCCAGCGGCCGGAGTTCGACGAGCGAGCCGTCCTCCTCGGCGAAGCAGGTCGTCGGCAAGCGGAACACTTCGGTCTGGATCTTCGCCGCGTCGACGTCGTTGTGCTCGCCGAAGTTGCGCCAGAACTCGCGACGTCTCGGTCGCGAGCGGATCCATGATCGACGAGGAACTTCAGCTTCGCCAGGCACGCATCCATCTTCGCCTTGTTCGGCGCCGACGCGAGCGGATTGAAGCCCTGGCAGATGTAGCCGTTCATCTTGCCCTGGTCCATCAGCTCGAAGGTCTGCAGCATGTCGTAGACCTTGTCGAGCTTGGGCAGATAGTCGTAGCCCCAGTGGTTCTCGGCGGTCGCGGCGTCGCCCCACCACGACTTCATGAGGCTGACGAAGAACTTGCCGTAGTTCTGCCAGTAGCTCAACTGGTTCGGTCGCAGCGGCTTGGGCGCGCGCGCCGCGATGTACTTGTCGTAGTCCTGCTCCTTCTCGTCGGGCAGCGTCATGTAGCCCGGCAGCAGGTTCGACATGCAGGCCGAGGTCGGTCAGGCCCTGGATGTTCGAGTGGCCGCGCAGCGCGTTCATGCCGCCGCCCGCGATGCCGATGTTGCCGAGCAGCAGCTGCACCATCGCGCCGGTGCGGATCATCTGCGAGCCGATCGAGTGCTGCGTCCAGCCGAGCGCGTACATGATCGTCATCGCGCGCGTCGGCACCGACGTCGACGCGATCATTTCGCAGACCTTGCAGGAACTTGTCCTTCGGCGTGCCGCAGACGCGCTCGACCATCTCGGGCGTGTAGCGCGCGTAGTGCTGCTTCATCAGCTGGTAGACGCAGCGCGGATCTGCGAGCGTCGGATCGATCTTGACGAAGCCGTCGTCGCCGCGCTCGTAGTCCCAGGTCGACTTGTCGTAGCTGCGCTTGTCGGCGTCGTAGCCGGAGAAGATGCCGTTCGTGAACGCGAAGTCGTCGTTCACGAGGAACGAGAGGTCGGTGTAGTCTGCGACGTACTCGTGCTGGATCTTGTCGTTCGCGAGCAGGTAGTTGATGACGCCGCCGAGGAACACGATGTCGGTGCCGGTGCGGATCGGCGCGTAGTAGTCCGCGACCGACGCCGAGCGCGTGAAGCGCGGATCGACGACGATCAGCTGGGCCTTGTTGTGCGCCTTGGCCTCGGTCACCCACTTGAAGCCGCACGGGTGCGCTTCGGCGGCGTTGCCGCCCATGATCAGAACTACGTCGGCATTCTTGATGTCGACCCAGTGATTCGTCATCGCTCCACGGCCAAACGTCGGGGCAAGACCTGCCACCGTCGGGCCGTGTCAGACACGGGCCTGATTGTCGAATGCCAGCATGCCGAGCTGCGCATCGACCTTGTGGGTGATGTAGCCGACTTCGTTGCTGCTCGCCGACGCCGCGAGCATGCCGGTCGTCAGCCAGCGATTGACCGTGAGGCCGTCGGCGTTCTTCTCGACGAAGTTCGCGTCGCGATCGGCCTTCAGCAGCTTGGCGATGCGATCGAGCGCGTCGTCCCACGAGATGCGCTTCCACTCGTTCGACCCGGGCGCGCGGTATTCGGGGTACTTCAGACGGTTCGTGCTGTGAACGAAGTCGAGCAGCCCGGCGCCCTTCGGACACAGCGTGCCGCGATTGACCGGATGATCGGGGTCGCCCTCGATGTGGATGATGCTCGGCTGCGCGTTCTTCGCGCCGTCGCCGAGGCTGTACATCAGGATGCCGCAGGCGACGGAGCAGTACGGACAGGTGTTGCGCGTTTCGGTGGCGCGCGCGAGCTTGAACTGGCGCACCTCGGCGAGCGCCGCGGTCGGCGAGAAGCCGATCAGCGCGAGGCTCGAACCCGCGAGCGTAACGCCAGTCACCTTGAGGAACTGGCGCCGGGTCAAGTCAGCCATGAGCGAAGCTCCGATGGTGAGACATCTTGAGTCTATGCCTCCCGGAGCGGGAAATAAAGATCCGCGAATTAAGCAGGCGCGCATCGGGATCGAGCGGGTGCAGGCGTTGCCGTTTCGGACCGATGTTCGTCTCAGGGAATGTCCGCAGCGCTGGGCGACGCGATTGCCGACATCGTCAACCGCCCTGCGCCGCCTGCCAGAACAGCAATACCCGGAGATTTCCAGCGCTGCCTCGATAAAACCCGCGAACGGCGCGATGCGCGCGCCTGACTAGTGGTGATCGGTGCCCTCCAGGACCTTGCGAAACCACGCACGGTGGTGTTTGTAGGCCCAACCGGGCGTGACCGTGCCGCGGAACATGGAGCGGATCGAGCCTTTGACCCAGACCGCGAAAGCTATATGGCCGAAGACGCTCGCCACGAGCACGAACGCCGCCAAGGCGTGCAGCAGCAAGCTCAAATGCACGAGGGCAACCGGAAAATAATCCGCAAAGTAACGACGCCAGACGACGATTCCCGTCAACAGCAGCCCGATCATGCACAGCGACAGGATGTAATAGAGCATTTTCTGACCGGCGTTGTACTTGTCCTGCTCGGGCAGTCGATCTTCCTTGTGGGTCATCACATCGGTGAACTGCTTGAGCCACTGAATGTCGCGCTTGCCAATCTGGTTATCGTGCCAATGCCGAAGCGCGAACCAGAAGAAGAAGAACATCATCGCCAGGCCCAGAAACGGATGCAGCAGCGCGCTCCACGGACCACCACCAGTCAGATTGGCCAGAAAGAACAGCGCCGGATGAAACAGCGCAAAGCCCGATGCGACTGTAAAAAGGAAGGCCAGAACCAGCATCCAGTGCAAAATCCGGTCGATTACCGGGTGGCGCCGGATTTCTCCGCTTGGCTCAGACATGGGATTTCTCCTGCAAGCGTTTGGCCGCCTCCTCGTCCGCCGCAGTCGTCTCGTCGGCGCCGCCGCGCACCATGTTCAGGAACCCGGCGAGTGCAACGAAGGCCATTGCGCCAAGCGCCAGCGGCTTCGAAACGCCTTTCCACAACCGGACAAGCGGGCTGATCTGCGGGGCGTCGGGCAGGCCCGCATACAGGCTCGGCTTGTCGGCGTGATGCAACACGTACATGACGTGCGTGCCACCGACGCCGGCCGGGTCGTAGAGACCGGCGTGCTCGAAACCACGCGATTTCAGATCCACGATGCGCTCGGCGGCGTGCTCTTTCATGTCGTCCTTGCTGCCGAACACGAGCGCGCCGGTCGGGCAGCTCTTCACACACGCGGGCTCCAGGCCGACTGACACTCGATCAGAGCACAGCGTGCACTTGTAGGCCTTCTTGTCGTGCTTGGAGATGCGCGGCACGTTGAACGGGCAGCCGGTGATGCAATAGCCGCAGCCGATGCAGTTCTCTTCGTGGAAATCGACGATGCCGTTGGCGTACTGGACAATCGCGCCGGGCGACGGACAGGCCTTGAGACAACCCGGATCGGCGCAGTGCATGCAGCCATCCTTGCGGATCAGCCACTCGAGATCGCCCTTCGGATTCTCGTACTCGGTGAAGCGCATCAGCGTCCACGACTGATCCGACAGGTCCGCAGGGTTTTCGTAGTGTCCGGTGCACGTACCGATTTCGTCGCGCAGGTCGTTCCATTCCATGCACGCGACCTGGCAGGCCTTGCAGCCGATGCACTTCGTCACGTCGATGAGCTTGGCGACCTCGCCAGCCGGCGCGCCGCGAGCGCTCGGCCCGGGAATCGTCGTCGCGGAACGGCGGACTATGTCGAGCGATTGCAGTGCCATTCGCCTCTCCTAGACCTTTTCCACTTTGACGAGGAACGCCTTGTATTCCGGCGTTTGGGTATTGCTGTCCCCGATCGACACCGTCAAGGAATTGGCCAGGTAGCCCGGGTTTCCAAGGGCCTTGAATCCCCAGTGAATGGGTATGCCCACATGGTGAACGGGCTTGCCCTCGATCTGCATGGTCTTGATCCGCTTGGTGACCATTGCAACCGCCTTGATGAAACCCCGGTTCGAGCTCACCTTGACCCAATCGCCAGCCTTGACGCCCACTTCCTTCGCCAGTCCCTCGCCGATTTCCACGAACTGCTGCGGCTGAGTCACCTGGTTCAGACGCGAGTGCGCGGTCCAATAGTGGAAGTGTTCGGTAAGCCGATAGGTCGTAGCGACATGCGGGAATTGTTCTCGTTTTCCGAGCGAGTCGCGATCGCGCTTGAAGACACGCGCCGCTGGATTCTGTACGGCATCGGGCTTGTCGGGAAACAGCGGGTTGTAGCCCACAGGCGACTCGAACGGTTCGTAATGCACGGGGAAGGGGCCTTCATTCATGCCTTTGCAGGCGAAGAAACGTGCCACGCCTTCCGGCTGCATGATGAAGGGGCCCATGCCGTTGGCCGGATCCTCGTCGGCCTTGAAGTCCGGCACGTCGACGCCGCTCCAGTTCTTGCCATTCCACTCGATCAGCTTGCGCTCCGGCCTGTACGGCTTGCCGGCAAGATCGCACGACGCGCGGTTGTACAAGACGCGTCGGTTCGCCGGCCAGGCCCACGACCAGTTGAGGGTCTGGCCGATGCCGCTGGGATCCGAGTTGTCGCGCCTCGCCATCATGTTGCCGGCCTGCGTCCAGCAGCCGGCGTAAATCCAGCACCCGCACGCGGTCGAGCCATCATCTTTCAGTTCCCCAAACCCGGCCACCTGCTCGCCGGCCTTGCGTACGATCTTGGTCGGGTCTTTGGCGTCCGCGATATCGACGAGCGCACGCCCGTTGTACTCCTTGGCGACTTCTTCAGCGCTCGGTTCATGCGGATGCGCATAAGGCCAGGAAAGGTTGACGATGGGGTCCGGGAAAGCGCCTCCCTCCGTCTTGTAGCGCGTCCGCAGGAGCAGGAAGAGCTCGGACATGATTTCGACATCGATACGCGCTTCGCCCGGTGGTGCGGCGCCTTGCCAATGCCATTGCAGCCAGCGCCCGGAATTGACGATGGCGCCTTCCTCTTCGGCGAAGCAACCCGTCGGCAGACGAAATACCTCGGTGGCAATCTTCGACGCATCCACTTCGTGAAGCGCGCCACGACTCTTCCAGAACTCGGCCGTTTCGGTCGCGAGCGGATCCATCGTGACCAGCCATTTCAGTTTCGACAGGGCCTCAGTGGTGCGCACCTTGTCCGGCACCGTGGCCAGCGGATTGAAACCCTGGCAAATGTAGCCATTGAATTTTCCGTCGTGCATCAGATCCATGACCTGCAGCACGTCGTACTCCTTGTCGTGCTTGGGCAGGTAGTCGTAGCACCAATTGTTCTCCGCAGTCGCCGCGCTGCCCCACCACGCCTTCATCAGGCTGACGTGGAACTTGCTGTAGTTCTGCCAGTAGCTCATCTGATTCTTGCGCAGCGGCTTCTTGGTGCGCGCCGCAATGAATCCCGCATAGTCCTGCTCGGGGTCATTCGGCAGCGTGAGGTATCCGGGAAGCTGGTTCGACAGCAGGCCGAGATCGGTCAGGCCTTGTACGTTCGAATGACCGCGCAGCGCCTGGGTGCCGCCGCCCGCCGCGCCGATGTTGCCCATGAGCAGCTGGACCATGGCGCCGATGCGCACGTTCTGCGAGCCGACCGAATGATGGCACCAGCCGAGTGCATACAGCACCGTAGCAACGCGATGCGGATTTGCGCAGCTGCCCAGCAGCTTGCAGACCTCCAGGAACTTGTCCTTTGGCGATCCGCAGGCGCGTTCGACCATTTCGGGTGTGTAGGCCTGATAGTGCTTCTTCATCAGGTTGCCCACGCAACGCGGATGCTTCAGCGTCGGATCTGTCTGGACGAAGCCGTCAGGGCCTCTCTCGTAATCCCAGCTCGTCTTGTCGTACGCAGTCTTGTCTTTGTCCCAACCGGAATAGAAGCCGTCCGCGAACGCAAAATCTTCGCGCACGAGGAAGGTAAAGTCAGTGTAGTTCTCGACGTACTCGTGATTGACGAGATCGTTGTCGAAGAAGTACTTGATGACGCCGCCGAGGAAGATGATGTCGGTGCCGGAGCGGATCGGCACGTACAGATCCGCCACCGACGCCGTACGCGTGAAGCGCGGATCAACGACGATCAGCTTGGCATGATTGTGCTGCTGGGCCTCGATGACCCATTTGAACCCGCACGGGTGCGCCTCCGCAGCATTGCCTCCCATCACCAGTACGACATCCGCGTTCTTGATGTCGACCCAGTGATTCGTCATCGCTCCTCTGCCGTACGTCGGGGCAAGACCTGCCACCGTCGGGGCGTGTCACACGCGAGCCTGATTGTCGAATGCCACCATGCCGAGACTGCGTACTACTTTCGCCGTGATGTAGCCCGCTTCGTTGCTGCTGGCGGAGGCGGCCAGCATGCCGGTCGTCGTCCAGCGATTGACGATGTTGCCGTCGGTCGTCTTGGCAATGAAGTTCTGGTCGCGGTCGTCCTTCAGCAGTTTAGCGATTCGACTCAGCGCGTCGTCCCAGCTGATCCGCGTCCACTCGTTGGAATTGGGTGCGCGATACTCCGGGTAGAGCAGACGGCTCTTACTGTTGACGAAATCGAGCAGGCCCGCACCCTTCGGACACAGCGTACCGCGATTGACCGGATGGTCCGGATCGCCCTCTATGTGATAGATCGATGGCTTGGCATTCTTCGCGCCGTCGCCCAGGCTGTACATCAGGACGCCGCAGGCGACCGAGCAATACGGGCACGTATTGCGCGTCTCGGTCGCGCGCGCGAGCTTGAACTGGCGCACTTCGGCAAGCGCGGGGGTAGGCGAGAAACCGATCAGTGCGATGCTCGAAGAAGCGAGCGTTACGCCAGTTATCTTGAGAAATTGGCGCCGGGTCAAATCAGCCATGAGCGTAGCTCCAACGGATGAGGCATTTGCCGCCTTTATGCCTACTTGATCGGCAAAGAAATAGCGTAAAAATACTGGCCGCCACGGTCTGCCTGCCTATCCTTCACTTGCAGCCAATGACGCGGCGGCCCTGATCTTTCTAGAGCAGGCTCTCGATCGGCAGCAGGCCCATCATCGATACCTCGAGCCGGCGCGCCGCAGTCGTGCCGGGGTCTTCGTCGAATGTCAGGACCTTGTCGCCGTCCTTGGCCGACCAGACCAGGACATTGCCGTTGTAACGCCACTGCAGGCCGACCTTGAACGAAGTGTCAGGCTGTACCGCGGTGTCGAAGAATCTCTGCACGGCGTCAGCGAGCCCTGGACAGTCGACGATGACGCCCATCTCGGTATTGAGCAGTTTCGAGCGCTGATCGAGGTTCATCGAACCGACGAACACGAAGCGCCGGTCGACTACGACGGCCTTGGCGTGCAGGCTGACGCCCGAAGACTTGCCGCCGGACGTCGCGGGCTGCTGTTCCTGCCCGGGCGCGGGCCGCAATTCGTAGAGTTCGACGCCGCCCGCGAGCAACGCCGGACGATAGTGGGAGTAGCCCGCATGCGCGGCAAGTTCGTCGTTCGAGGCAAGGGAGTTGGTGAGCACCTTCGTCGCGACGCCGCGCTTTGCGAGGCCGGTCAGATAGCCTGTGCCCGAGTCGCCGGGAACGAAATACGGTGATATGAGGACCACCTCTGACGCGGCCGCATCGAGGATGCGCTTGAGCTTGGGGCCGATGCGCAGCGACGGTTCGTCCTTGTCGGCCGTGACCTTGGCGGGATCGTCCGCGACCAGTTCGGCGTTGCCCCAGAACCATTCGCCGGGCCGATCGGAAGTCGCGCCCTGCGGCAGCTCTTCGATGACCGCCTGCGCATAGTCCGACTGCGCGAACGCGCGAGCGTCCTTCGCCAGCGCCGCGCGCTCCTGATCGAGCGCATCGCTGTCGGGCTTCGTGGTCCGCAGCGCCTTGAGCCGGTATGACGCCTCGCAATTCCAGTAGCTGTCGAACGTGCTCGCCGCGGACGGCGACGACCGGACCGATCGCGACGACATCGAGATCGCGGAAGTTCGCCTCGGTGCCCGCGTCGAAGTATTCGTTGCCGATGTTGCGTCCGCCGACCACCGCGACCCAGCCGTCGACGATGAAGGCCTTGTTGTGCATCCGCCTGTTGAGTCGCCGCCCTTCGAGCATGAACTGCGCCGCCTTCGAGACGAAAGACGGGTCGCGCGTGTGAAACGGATTGAAGAAGCGGACCTGGATGTTCTTGTGCAGCGAAAGCGTCTCGAGCATCGAACTCGCGTCGCCCGAGTTGACGTCGTCTATGCAGCATGCGCACGCGGACGCCGCGATCGGCCGCCTTCAACAGGCGTTGCGCGAGCAGCCGTCCGGTCGCATCGTTGTTGAAGATGTAGTACTGCAGGTCGATCGAATGCTGCGCCTGGTCCGCGAGCGCCACACGGCTCATGAGCGCGTTGTTGCTCTTGGTCAGCAGGCGGAATCCCGAAAGACCCGCGTGCGCGCCGAGCTCGCGCTCGATGTAGTGCGCCGAAGGCGTATCGGGCGTCGGCGCCAGTGATGTCGACACGGGCTTGTCGACGTCGGGACGCAGCGTCGCACAGCCCGCGCACAGCAGCGCCGCGGCGGCGGGAATCAGCAGGCAACGTGCGCGCGCGACCCTCGAATATCGCGTTGCAAAGCGCGTTGCGTATCTACCGATCATTCGAAACCCTCATCGCGACTGCCGCGGACACCTGTCCGCGCCGTGCCACGCTTTCCGCCTGCCGACGGTTGCCGGACAAGGCAGGCTCGGGTCGCGGCGTCTCTACAGCACGCGATCGAATGCTTCAATTCTTGTGCCAGCAATGGCGCGGCAAAAACCGACGGTTTTCGTGCGGTTTCGCATTGAAGGGGCTGGGTGTGCCCTTGCAAGTTGCCCGACAAGAGTGGCGCTGTTCGCAGTCCCGCGCGAACTCGTCTCCGGTCGAAATTCCCGTTAACAGGGAAATTTTCAGGGAATTCGAGCGCAAAACGCGTGCTCCCTGCGAGCCGTGGGCCGTGAAAGCCACCTGTGGCGCGTCTTCCTGAGACCTGACGCTTTTCTACAGGTCGATCGTAGCAGGGAAGCTACCAGGAGCGATCAGGGAAATTACGTGAGGAAGCAGGGGAAGTAGCAGGCTTCCGAGTTCTTGGCGCGTCCTCCTGCTTGAGGCCGAGCATCGTTGCGAGATAGGGAATGCCCCATGCATGCACATCCGATTTGCCGGGCGCGCGCGCTCATAGTAGCCTCCAAGTCGATGGGTGACTCACCCCCCAAGGAGAGGAAAATGAGCGCTAGAACGTCATCGATTTTGCTGCAGACCTTTTCGTTTGCGTGCCTCCTTAATTTCAATTTAACGCTAGCCGCTGACCTAAATCAGCCCGTTGCGGCGAACTCGGCGCTAAGGCTTTGCCCGACTCCTGTCACCTACCAATGCGTTTCACAACATTTTGACTCGATTCTGCAGGACGCCAGAGCCGGAGATTCTCTGGCCGTAAGGGTTCTATACCGCTCGCTATCCGGCTGCCAGAGTCCACTGGCAGTAGCTGATGCGACAAGGCCGCTACAAGTGACAACCGTAGATACGGCAACGGGACAGCGTTCGACGACGGATCACAACGAAGCGGTTGATCGGTATACAAAAGGATTGCGCGAGAGATGCGCCAGCTTCGCTACCTCACAAATATCCCAGTTCGAAGAGATCAATTGGCTCGCTGCAGAAGCGGGTGATGCGCAAGCTCAATTCAATCTCGCGAGTCGTATTTCCCACGAAGCCGACGAAAATCGAAAGACCCAGCAAGGTTCAAGGCTCCTAGCATTGCTTCAAAAGAACGTCCAGCAGAAGCACTACGAGTCACTGTCGGTCTTGAGCACGATCTACAACGACGGCTTATTGGTCAAGCAGGATCGTGTGAAAGCACTAGCCTATTCTTTAGCGTATGCGGCGACCCTTGACGAATCAAAAAGAGATGCGACCTTTTTAGGCACCCAGCGCGTCGCAGCGCAAATGACGACAACCGAGCGAGCGCAAGCCGAGAGCCTATCTCATCGCATAGTGCAGAACTGACAAGGACTGTCGTCATGAACGTTTTCACACGCAAATCAGCGTTCCTGTTCTCCTGCCTGATTGTTTTTGGTTCGCCAATACAGACCTCTACTGCGCAACTGCCATACCAGCCACCGGTGGGAATCCTCAATCTTAATTGCTCAACCTGTACAAACCTAGATTCGCCAAGCGTTGCGGTAAATGCGTACTACATGCTGCAAGACGAAGGGGCAATCCCTCCGGAGGGAGGTTCTCCCAATGCAGTTAGAATCGGGGGAGAAGATGGGTCTTGGGCGGTTTTCACCGACTGGCCTGGGGGATTTTTGGAAGAAAATTCGTCTGGGGCTTATCCAAACCAGCAAGACTCCCCATGTCCAGAATGCGATTGGTGATAGACAACAGCAGGGGGCATTCATAGGAGCCACCATGCCGAAAGGTCACATTTTTGCTTCTGGACGAGCGCCAATGTCGCTGGTTTCGTAGCATTCGTGTGATGCGATGCCCAATCAGTAAGTAGCCCATCGCTTGCCATTGCCTGCCTGATTCACCGGCAGACAGCCATGATATGCACCAGGGATCGCCACGTACTGAAGCACTTGCATCGCGCCGGCACTTGATGTGAAGAAACCGAGCAAGGTCAGTTCCTTCGTTGTCAGGATGAACCTGCGCGGATGCGCCCAGACTGACGGCTGCGTGCGTTGCGCGAGCATCGCGGCGCCCCGCACCTCCTGAACGAGTCGCTTTTGCGCCTCCGCTCCAGCGGCACGCTCGTCAGCAATCGCGGCATCCTGGAACTCCTGCACCAACGCTTTCTGCTGTCGCGCATCCAGCTTCAAGAACGGATTGCGCTGCGTTTTCGCCGCTGCCGCGTCGAATTCATGTAGCTCCTTCATAAAGCGATCGCACGCTTCTTTCGAATAAACCTCCCTCAACATCGTGTCAATGAACGCCGGAACGCCGACATCCAGCGCGCCGGGTGTATCGGTGCGCGGAATCATGATGTCTGCGACGCGCGATACCACGGCCAATTCGTCCCTGCTGAGCACCGACGGCTTCCAATCCGCAGTCGGCTCCTTGGCGTAGCCCTTGAGGGCGCCGAGCATGGCTGGCGCGGAAATGGCTCCGCCCATCAACAATGCCACTCGCTGTATGCCGCAGCCAGAACGACGGGCGGGCACCGAAGTCTTTGCGGTAATTCATGCCCTCTGTCGCGAGGTGCTGACCTGATCCCGGCGTCGACCGCGGATGACTCGGCACGCAACTATGCGTTCGAGTTCAGTACGGCCGGTATGCTGTTTGACCGCGGTGCTTTCAGCGCGTTCGGCGAATCCACTGGCGACTTGCTGCTCAAGGACGAATTGCACCCGGTCGAATGCATGCGGATTTCGTCGCAGTCGACAGGGCGAACTTCGAAGGCGCGCAACTCGAGACCGGTGTCGAAGCCGGCAGCGAGCCCGGAATCATCGCGATCGAGGAGCAGGCCGATACGGTTGGCGCAAGGGCCGAACGCCCTTCGTGAGGCTCGCGCGAGCTCGCGGAGCTCAGAGTCGCTCATTTACCATGGTCGGCGCGGCCTTGCGAGAACGTGCGGTGCACGGTCGATTGGAGCATGCTCTACGTGCATCCGGATGAGGCGCCCGAGTCGCAGTTGTTCCTGCGCTTGGCCGAGCCGTTTGGGCGCGGTCCGCTGCGCCACATGACACCTGAGGCAATTGCCGCCGCCACAGCGGTCGTGAAGATCGACGTTGAATCGCCGCAATAATTCATGTCAAAAATGACAGAAGTTGCTGGTATGACCAAAGGCTTAGCGGCGACAGACTAGTTGGCACGGGCCAAGGGATTCGAATCGGCAACCATCGCGCATCGCAGACCTCTCAGACGAAGTCTTCTTGGTCGTCCCGATGCTCAATTGGAGACGGTGCTCGGACGTGGCCGGGAAAGGCAGCGTATTTGCCGTCTCCACGACCAACTACATTGGCCACAGCCCGCATGACTGCGGGCTTTCGAGGCAAAGGCTCAGCGGATTTCTCCGCCCTGGAGACTAGTTGGCGCGCCCGGAGGGATTCGAACCCCCGACCAATGGCTTCGGAAGCCACTACTCTATCCAGCTGAGCTACGGGCGCGTTGTTGCGGGAAGGTGCGCGACGTTCGGACAGTCGGCGCAACAGGCGCGCAAGTATAACGCAAGCGGGCACCTCTCTCGTCCCGTTGATCGCACAATGTCGGACGCGCGAGGCGCTCCGCCGTCGGCTCAACTATCATAAGCGCAGCTATCATGAGGGCAGCGCAGAAAGCGAAACCACGATGGACATCTTCAAAGTCTTCCACATCGAAGCCGCGCACCGGCTGACCGGCGTGCCGCCGACGCACAAGTGCGCGCGCCTGCACGGGCATTCGTTCCGCGTCGAGATCCACGTGTCGGGCGACGTCGACCCGCACACGGGCTGGGTCATGGATTTCGCCGAAATCAAGGCGATCTTCGCGCCTATCTATGCGCAGCTCGATCACAATTATCTCAACGACATTGCGGGCCTCGACAACCCGACGAGCGAACGGCTCGCAGCGTGGATCTGGGATGCGCTGAAGCCGGGTCTGCCGATGCTGAGCAAGGTCGTCGTGCACGAAACCTGCACTTCGGGCTGCGTCTATACGGGCAGCCGGTAAGACCTTCCGGAAGAGCCGTCCGGCCCGCAGAGCCACGTCTGGCGCGCTGCGTCATTAGCACAGCGTCCAATGTCATTGTGGCGTCATAATTGCATGATATGTAACGCAAAGACGGTGACGTACGAATTATGTTGCATCGCACAATTTATAGCGCTATAGTTCGCCCATACCCCACCATTAACGAGGCAGCAATCATGTCCGACTTCAACAACCAAGCGCTTGCTCTGACCAAGAGCCTCGCCGACACCACGTTCAAGGCGCACACGCTGGCTCTCGAGAGCCTCGAGCGTCTGACCAACCTGCAGTTCAAGGCCATCGAAAACCGCGTCACCGCCACCGCCGACTTCTTCTCGGAAGCCGCCGAAGTGCGTGACTTCGACGATATGAAGACGATCTGGCCGAAGGGCGTCAACCTGGTCAAGGAAACCGCCGAGAAGATTTACGCGAATACGCAGGAAGCGTTCGGCATCTCGGTCAAGACCGGTGAAGCGCTGAGCCAGCTCGCGAAGGGCAGCTTCGAGCTTGCTACCGACAACATCAAGAAGCAGGTCAACGCCGCGACCACCGAATTCACCAGCAAGGTGAATGCGGCCGCGAAGAAGACGTCTGCGAAGTAATCAAATTCCCAAGCGGAATCGCGCTGCGGTAATCCTCCCTCCCCTTTTGTATTCCGCAGCGTCTGTTCGGCCGGATGGTTTTCCATCCGGCCTTTCTTTTTTCCGGCACCATGATTTCCGGTTAGCGGCATAGCGTCGGCGTTCTGAACCCGTTTGTCCTGTCGCATCGCGACGCGACGCGGTGGTATCTTGGCGACATGCCCAGCCTGATCGTCACATCCGGCACGCTGACCGGACAAGTCTTCAGTTTCTCCGACAGCGCGGTCATCGGGCGTGGCCAGTTCTCCGACGTGCGCCTCAACGACACGACCGTCTCGCGCCGGCACGCGCTGATCCGCGCGATCGGCGACGCCTTCGAATTGTCGGACCAGGACAGCGTCAACGGCACACGCCTTCGCGGCGAGCGCATCCGCGCGCCCGTACCGGTCAAGGACGGCGACGAAATCGAATTCGGCGAAGTCAAAGCGGTATTTCGCAGTGCCCGAGGCGGCGAACATCCTTCGCTGCCGTCGCTCAGCGGCGCTGCCGAGCGCACTTCGCGCCCGTCGCCGACGGTCACCGGCAATCATCCGATTCCATCCGCCGCATCGCCGCCACAGGCGCCTGGACTGCGCGACCTGCTCGGCAGGGTGAGACTCTTCTGCGACATCGGTGCGCTCGCGCGACACGAGCAACCGCTGCGTCAGCAACTCGAGCAGGCGCTAGCTGCGATATTCGCCGCGTTTCCGCTGCTGCGTCACGCCGCGATCTACACGCCGACCGCGGCCGCCGACCATCTCGTGCCGATCGCGCAGCGCAGCGCGACGCCGGCGCCGCCCGACCTCGCGCACGCCGAAGCGTTCATGCGCGAGGCGATGCGGCAGGAGAACGGCATCAACATCGTCGGCGACGAAGTGCGCGACGCGATGGCCGCGCGCCTGCGCGTCGAGCGCCTGCCTTCGGCGATGCTCGCACTGCCGCTGCGTGCGGGTGCAGACGTTCTTGGCGGCCTCTATCTCGATAGCGAAAACAACGGCGCCTGGCGCAGCGCCGACCAGGAACTGTTCAACGGCGTGGCCGGGCAGCTGACCTGGCTGATCGCGAGCCAGCGCGGGCGCGCGCCAGAGCGCGCGATCGAAGCACATGACCTCGCGCTCGCGCGGCGCATCCAGCAGCGCTTCCTGCCGCAGTCGACGCCGCCGATCCCGGGCTATCGCATCGCCGAAAGCTACGAAGCCGCGCGCGTGATCGGCGGCGACTATTTCGATTTCTTCCAGTATCGCGACGGCCGCCAGGGCTGGGTGATCGCCGACGTGTCGGGCAAATCGGTCTCGGGCGCGCTGTACATGGCGCGTCTCAGCGTGCAGGTGCGAGCGCTCGCGCGGCACATGAGCGGGCCCGCGGAGCTGCTGTCGGGGCTCAACCGCAAGCTCTATCAGGAACTCGAGCCGGGCATGTTCGTGACGATGCTCGCGGCCGCGCTCGAGCCCGAGGTGGGTACGCTCGAATTCGCCTGCGCCGGCCATCCGCCGCCGCTGCTGCGCGCGCCGAATGGCAGCGTCAGCGAACTCGCGGAGCCCGACGCGTTGCCGCTCGGCGCGATGGCCGACACGGAATTCCGCCCGCACCGCCAGACTCTGACGCCGGGCGCGATCGTGCTGTTCTATACGGACGGCCTCGACGAGGCGCACAATGATAAAAATGAACTTTTTGGAAAAGACCGCATTGTGGAAATTCTCGCCGGCTCACGCGACGCGCAGGATGCGCTCGATTCGCTGCTGGCGGGCCTTGCGCGCTTCACGGCGGGCGAGGCGCAAAGCGACGACCTCACGCTGATCACGCTGAGCCGCGACCGGTAGGTGGGTGCCTGCCCTCAGAGCAACGAGCGCAGGACGCGGATTTCGCGGATGAAGAGCCGAGAACGCGGATAAAAGCGGATTTGCATTTGTGCGGATTCCCGTGTCGATTCGATCCGAAAATCCGCGTTGATCCGCGTTGATCCGCGTCAAAAACCTTTGCTTCAGTTCTTCTTGCCGAAGACACCGCGCAACTTGCCGAACACGCCCGACTTCGGTGCATCGGCTGGAACGGGCGCTGATGCCGCCCTGGCTACAGCGGGCGGCCAGCGCGCGCGGGCCCCGCGGTCGCGACGACCGCCTGACGCACGCCGAGCAGTTGCGACGCCTCGCGCGCGAGCGCGGCTGCCGCGGTCGATCGCGCCGGATTCGGCGCGCCCACGCGCAGGATGCGCGCGACCTGCTGTGCGAGCGTCGGTGCCGGGGGCGGGGGCGCCTTGGCCGAGTTGGCACCGGCCGCGGCCGAGCGATCCTTGAGAATCGCGAACAGCTTGCTGAATCCTGCGACCTCGAACACCTGGAAGACCGCCGGGCTCAGCGCACAGAGCCGCAGCCTGCCTTTGCTGCCCTCGAGCTGCTTCGCGAGCGCGAGCAGGACGCGCAACCCCGCGCTGCTCACATAGCTCACTTCGCCGAGGTCGATCAGGAAATCGCGCGCCCCTGCTGCGAGCAGATCCTGCACCGCGAGTTCGAGATCGGCCGAGGTGTCGGTGTCGAGGCGGCCGCGCAGCGCGAGAATGCGCAGCGCCTCCTGCTGTTCCTGGGCGATGTCGAGCCCCACGGCGCGTCAGCCCTCGCGGAATACGAAGCGCGCTGCGCCGATCTGCACGACGTCCTCGTGACGCAGCTGACGCTCGCGAATCTTCTCCGCGTTGACGCGCGTGCCGTGCTTGCTGCTGAGGTCGACGATCGTGAAGCCGCCCATGCTGACGACGATCTGCGCGTGCTTGGCATCGACGCCGGGGCCATTGAGGCGCACTTCGTTTGCCGCATCGGAACCGAGGTTGGTTGGCTTGAGCGCGAGCGCGTAGCTCTGCTTGCCGGCCTCGGGGTTCTGCGGCACGAGCCGCGCGGCGCGGAAGACCTGCGTCGCGCCGCCGCCGTTTGCCGCGGGACCCGCCGCAGCGGCAGCCGCCGCCGCGAGCGCCGGGTCGGGCAGATTGATCGCCGACATGACCTGCGTCTTGTTCGGCGGTGAGTTGCTCAGCACGGCGGCCACTTCATTCGTTCGCGCATCCGCGAGGTCGATCCCCGCCATCGCTGCGACGCTCGCCAGGGTCGCAAATTGCTGCGTCGTCGCCGGTGCGCCGATCAGCGCTGCCGCCCGCGCCGCGTCGGCCTCGAACGACAGGTCGGATTCACCATTGAACGGTTCGAGGAAACGCGCTTTCAGGGCGGCCGCCTCGTCGTGTGCGGCAGCCTTGTCGCGCACGCTGTCTTCGATGCCGCCCATGCGCTTCTTGAATTCGGCGTCGCTGAACTCGCCGAGCTTGTGACGCAGCTCGAGCTCCTGCTGGTCGAGCTTGATCGCTTCGTGATCGGCCTCGAAACGCGTGTTGAGCTCGCGCAACTTCGCGTATTCGGTTCGCGCCGCATGCTTGAGCGGCAACGCCTCGGCATCGAGCGCCGCAAGCCGCTTCTCGTAGTCGCCGCGCACGCGCTGATAGACCGCGTCGGCAAAATCGGCTCGCACCGCGTCGAGCCCCTTGAGCCGCTCGTCGAGAACGTCGCGATCCTTCTTCAACGTGTTGAGCTGGTCGATCGTCGAAACATCGATCGCCGCCAGCGCCTCTTTCCACGGATTCTGCAACTGCTCTGCCATACGCTTCCCCACCAAAATTGTTCGGATCGAAGTGTTCAGATCGAGACCAATTCGACCTCGATAGTGCCGAAACGGATGCGATCGCCCTGTTTCAATGCGACGTCGACACCCGTCGCGATACGCTCATCGTTGACGTAGGTGCCGTTCGGCGTGCTGTTGTCTTCGCGTACGAAATATACTCCGTCGCGCAGGACGATTCTGGCATGGCGCCGGCTCAGGCTGCGGTTCTGGTCGAACGGACCCAGATCGACCTCGGGATTGATGCCACTCGCAGCATCGGGCCGGCCGACCAGGAAGTCAGTGCGACCCTCGGCGAGCGCAAGCAGCTGCCCGGTTGCGCTCAGGCGCAGTGCGGAGCTGCGCGCGATCGGCGGCGGCGCGGGCGCGGGCACCGGGGCCGCGGGAGGTGGCGGAACAGGTGCGGCAGGCGGCGGCGGTGCCGGGACGGGCCGCAGGGGTGGCGGCAGGCGCAGGCGCGGAGACGGCGCAGCGACGGGCGCCTGGACTCGGCGGCACGGGTTTGGCCGTGACCTCGCCACGTGGCGCAACCGGCGCAGGCGCCGCAGCGACGACAGGTGCCGGGCGCGCGGCCGCCGGCGCGACGACTGGGCGCTCGAGCAGGCGGCGCATCATTCCCAGGGCGATTTCGGGGTTTTCCGCGATGACCTCCGCCAGGCCATTGCGCGAAAGGCGCAAAAGCCGGGCATTCTCGGTCACCGTGGCCGTGCAGACACGTGGCTTGCCGTCGAGCAGGAAGTCCTCGCCGAAGAAATCCCCCGGCCCGAGCACCTCGTTGCTACCAGAGCCCGCCAGCTGCACCTGGCCGGATTCGATCAGGTACATCTCGGTGCCGGTCTCGCCTTCGCGAAACACGGGCTTGCCCGCGCCGATCTCGACAAATGGGTCCCTGCTGCTCATTACCCGCCTACCTGACGCGACGCTGCCGCAATTTTCGATTATGCCGAGGCACTTGCGCGGCAAGCAACTGCGGCTTCCATTGGTGCGCCCCACTTCGTTGCCTGGCGGGAACCGGCCCGCCCGCCCCATAGACCCGTACATGAACGTACCGCAATGCAACATGGCGGTCCACGAGAGCGCTTTTCGGTTGCGGCTGCAAACCTCGGATTGCTATAATTCTCGGGCTTAGTTGGCGACACGTCTTGCCGGCGAATCGCCGTAGCGGACATCTTCAGCGTCGTAACCCAAGCCAATCCCGTGCAGAACTCTATCGCTCATGGCCGACGCGTCGCCGTTCGGACCGTGACCTTCCAGCTCTGCGCAATTGGACTGGTCGGTCTCGGATTCTGCCTGACCGGATGGCGGTCGGGGGTAGCCGCCTGGTATGGCGGTGGGGCGATTGCCCTCGGCAATGCGCTGTTTGCCTGGCGATTGTTCGCCGACGGTATTGCACCGTCCCGGCGGATAGCGCGCTCGGTGTACGCCGCGGAAGTGTTGAAATGGGTATGGCTTGCGCTCGCGTTGTATCTCGCGGTCGCGGTGTTCCAGCTCGCTTCGGCGGCGTTGATCATCGGGGTCATCGCGGCGCAACTGGCATTTTGGGTGGCGGTCGGCTTCATCCGCTGAGAATTTCGAAAGGCAATTTGGATTCAATCGAGTAGACGATGCTGCAACAGGCTAGCGAACACGAAGCGTCCGGGGGCATGACCGAATATATCGTGCACCATTTGCATCATCTGCGCTGGCCGCGCGATGACGGCTTCTGGACGCTCAATATCGACACCCTGTTCTTCACGTTCTTGTTGTCGGCGCTGTTCTGCGGACTGTTCATCGGCGTCGCCCGTCGTGCGAAGGTCGCCAACCCCGGCAAGCTGCAGACCGCGATCGAAATGGTCGTCGTGTTCGTCGACGGCCTCGTGCGCGAGACGTTCCACGGCTCGAGCCGCCTGATCGCGCCGCTCGCGATCACGATCTTCGGCCTCGTTTTCTTCATGAATTTCCTCGACATGATCCCGGTCGACGCGCTGCCGAGCGCGGGCCATGCGGTCGGCCTGCCGTACCTGCGCATCGTACCGACCGCCGACCTCAGCACGACGCTCGGCATGGCGCTGACTGTATTCCTGCTGATCCAGTATTTCGGACTCAAGCACAAGGGTCCGAAGGTATTCTTCGGCGAGATGGTGACCGCGCCGTTCCACGCCCACGGCGTCGTCGGCAAGATCGCCCTCGCGCCGGCCAACCTGCTGCTGCGCCTCATCGAGGAAGCGGTGCGCCCGGTTTCGCTGAGCCTGCGACTGTTCGGCAACATGTATGCAGGCGAGCTGATCTTCATCCTCATCGCGGTGATGACGCTCGATGCCTCGCTCGCCCACGCCTCGACCTATTTTCTCGGTGTCGCCCAATTCGTTTCGGGTTTTGTGTGGACCGCCTTTCACGTGTTGATCATCCTCCTGCAGGCTTTCATCTTCATGATGCTGACCATCGTCTATCTCAGTATGGCGGCCGAGCGGCACTGATTCGTTTTTGCTTTCCTTCACTTTCATTTTTCGATTTTCATCAGGAGATAAACATGGAACTCACTTCGCACGTAATGGGTATGACGCTGATCGCCGCGAGCCTTTTGATCGGCCTCGGCGCGCTCGGCACCGCGATCGGCTTTGCGCTGCTCGGCGGCAAGTTCCTCGAGGGTTCCTCGCGCCAGCCGGAACTGACCCCGATGCTGCAGACGAAGATGTTCATCGTCGCCGGCCTGCTCGACGCGGTGCCGATGATCGGCGTCGCCATCGCGCTGCTGCTGATCTTCGCCAATCCGTTCGTGAGCGCGCTCGCAGGCAAGTAAGGGTGATCGTGCCCGCGGCACAGGACGTGCCGCCGGATCGACGGCTTGTAGTCGATCCGACAAGCGTGGCGCGGCTTGGCCGCGACCGCTTGTTTGAAACCCGCGGCAGGATGCCCGGTGTTTCAATTTCAAAATTGGAGTAAGCGATGATTCCCAATATCACATTCGTCATCCAGGGTCTGGCGTTCTTCGCCGTCGTCTGGCTGGTCATGAAATTCGGTTGGCCGCACATCATGGCGGCGATCGAAGAGCGCCAGCAGAAGATCGCCGAAGGCCTCGCTGCGGCCGATCGCGCCAAGGCGGAGCTCAAGGATGCCGATTCGCGCGTTGCCGACGAGATCAAGAAGGCGCGCGCCCAGGCTGCCGAGATCGTCGAAAAGGCCGGCCAGCAGGCCAACCAGATCGTCGACAAGGCGAAGGCCGATGCGTTGCTCGAGGCGGCTCGCGTGAAAGCGACCGCGCAGGCCGAAATCGACGGCATGGTCGGCAAGGCACGCGAAGTGCTGCGCGGCCAGGTTTCGTCGCTCGCCGTGCAGGGCGCATCGAAGATCCTGCAGCGCGAGATCAATCCGGACGCGCACAGGGCGTTGCTCGACCAGCTCGTCGCCGAGATCTGAAATGAGCGAATCCCTGACTCTCGCCCGCCCGTACGCGCGCGCCGCCTTCGAGACTGCGCGCGGCGACAACGCCATCGCCGCCTGGTCGGCGAAGCTCGGCTTCGCCGCACAGGCCGTTGCGGATACGCGCGTCGGCGCATTGATCGGCAATCCGCGGCTGGCGAGCGACGAGCTCGTCGGCTTGCTGCTGCCGCCCGATGAAACCGCCGGCTCGGGCTTCGCGAGCTTCCTCAACCTGCTCGCGACCTACCGTCGCCTCGCGCTGCTGCCCGAAATCTCGGCGCTGTTCGAGGAGATGAAGCGCGAATCCGGGCGCGTGCTCAAGGTCACGTTGCGTTCGGCCGCGGAGATCCCGGGCGAGCAGGCGACTGCGATCAAGCTGGCGCTCGCGAAGCGTTTCGGTCGCGACATCGAGCTCGAGCAACGCGTCGACCCGGCCATGATCGGCGGTGCGGTGATCGATGCTGGCGATGTCGTGATCGACGGTTCCGTGCGCGGCCGGCTCGCGCGCCTGGAAAGTGCTTTGCTGCAATGACGATCGGCGGCCATCTATCAGCCGCCGAGCCCGTCAAAAGTCAAAGGTCAACAGTCAATTGGGGCAACGCATCGCCCGCAGGCCTCAACTTCAATTGACGTTTGACCTTTGACCTTTGACATTAACCCCAAGCGCGACGCGGCTTGAACAGCGCACAACCGCAGAGGAAATACGTATGACGACCACGCTCAATCCCTCCGAAATCAGCGAACTGATCAAGAACCGCATCGCGCAGGTCAAGCTTGCGGCCGAAGCGCGCAACGAAGGCACGATCGTCTCGGTATCGGACGGCATCGTGCGCATCCACGGCCTCGCCGACGCGATGGCCGGTGAAATGATCGAGCTGCCGGGCAACGCGGTGGCGCTCGCGCTGAACCTCGAGCGCGATTCGGTCGGCGCGGTCGTCCTCGGCGAATACGAGCACCTGCGCGAAGGCGACACGGTCAAGACGACCGGTCGCATTCTCGAAGTGCCGACCGGCACGGAACTGCTCGGCCGCGTCGTCAACGCGCTCGGCCAGCCGATCGACGGCAAGGGTCCGCTCAACGCGACGCACAGTTCGGCGATCGAAAAGGTCGCGCCGGGCGTGATCTGGCGCAAGTCGGTGTCGCAGCCCGTGCAGACCGGTTACAAGTCGGTCGACGCGATGATCCCGATCGGCCGTGGCCAGCGCGAGCTGATCATCGGCGACCGCCAGACCGGCAAGACCGCGCTCGCGATCGACGCGGTCATCAATCAGAAGGGCACCGGCGTCAAGTGCATCTACGTCGCGATCGGCCAGAAGCAGTCGTCGATCGCGAACGTCGTGCGCAAGCTCGAAGAGAACGGCGCGATGGAGCACACGATCATCGTCGCCGCCTCGGCGTCCGACTCGGCGGCGATGCAGTACATCGCGCCGTACTCGGGCTGCGCGATGGGCGAGTACTTCCGCGACATCGGTGAAGACGCGCTGATCATCTACGACGACCTGACCAAGCAGGCCTGGGCCTACCGCCAGATCTCGCTGCTGCTGCGTCGCCCGCCGGGCCGCGAAGCGTATCCGGGTGACGTGTTCTATCTGCATAGCCGCCTGCTCGAGCGTGCGGCGCGCGTGAACGAGGAATACGTCGAGAAGCACACCAACGGCGCCGTGAAGGGCAAGACCGGTTCGCTGACCGCGTTGCCGATCATCGAGACGCAGGCCGGCGACGTGTCCGCGTTCGTGCCGACCAACGTGATCTCGATCACCGACGGCCAGATCTTCCTCGAGACCGACCTGTTCAATGCCGGTATCCGCCCTGCCGTGAACGCGGGCGTTTCGGTATCGCGCGTCGGCGGCGCCGCGCAGACCAAGATCATCAAGAAGCTGGCTGGCGGCGTGAAGCTCGCGCTCGCGCAGTACCGCGAACTCGCGGCGTTCGCGCAGTTCGCCTCCGACCTCGATGCCGCGACACGTGCGCAGCTCGAGCGCGGCCAGCGCGTCACCGAACTGATGAAGCAGAAGCAGTATCTGCCGCTGTCGGTCGCGCAGCTCGCCATCACGCTGTACGCCGCCGAGAAGGGTTTTCTCGACGACCTGCCGATCGCGCAGATCCTGCCTTTCGAGAAGGCGCTGCACGCGCACTTCGCGAGCAACCACGCCGACTGGGTCAAGGCAGCCAACGACAAGTCGGACTGGAACGACGCGATCGAAGGCACCCTGAAGAAGGGCATCGAAGAGTTCAAGAAGACCGGAAGCTGGTGATCGGATCCTGGAGCCCGCGACAGGTCGAGATCGGAAGGTTTTTGATTTCGGAGCCCCTTGAGTCAAGGGGCGGCTGATTTCGTGAAGCGAAATCAGCAGGGTTGTGGTTGATACGGGAACGGTTGCAGAACTGCGCCATCCCAGCATCTAAGAGAGTTCCCTAATGGCAGGCGCAAGAGAAATCCGGACGAAGATCAAGAGCGTGCAGAACACCCGCAAGGTGACGCGCGCGCTCGAAATGGTCTCGGCCTCGAAAATCCGCAGGGCGCAGGACCTCATGAAGGGCTCGCGTCCGTACGCGCGCGCGATGCGCCAGTTGATCGGCCACATCGCCAAGGCGAACACCGAGTACAAGCATCCGTTCCTCGTCGAGCGCGAAGCGGTCAAGCGCGTGGGCTACATCGTCGTCTCGACCGATCGCGGCCTCTGCGGCGGTCTCAACTCGAACCTGTTCCGCAAGCTGCTCGCGGAAATCCGCGTGTTGCAGGAAAAGGGCGTCGAGGTCGACGTCGTGGCGATCGGCACGAAAGCGAACGCGTTCTTCAAGCGCCTCAAGGTCAATCTCGTCGGCAGTACGTCGCAGCTCGGCGAACGCCCGAAGGTCGAGAAGCTGATCGGCGTGATCAAGGTGATGCTCGACGCGTACGGCGACAAGCGCATCGATCGCCTGACACTCGCCTACAACAGTTTCGTCAATACGATGACGCAGAAGGCGACGCTCGATCAGCTGCTGCCATTGCCGGCTTCGGGCCAGCTCGAAACATCGCACGACTGGGACTACCTCTACGAGCCGAACGCCGAGACGGTACTCGATCATGTGCTCACGCGTTACATCGAGTCGCTCGTCTATCAGGCCGCACTCGAGAATCTCGCGAGCGAGCACGCGGCGCGCATGGTTGCGATGAAATCCGCGAGCGACAACGCCTCGAAGGCGATCGATTCGCTGACGCAGATCTACAACAAGGCGCGCCAGGCTGCGATCACGCAGGAAATCAGTGAAATCGTTAGTGGCGCTGCTGCCGTGTAGCAGTCAGCGCCGCGGCTGCAGTCTGAGACTGCTTCGCCGGAATGACAGGCAAAGACGAATTTTAGTTTTGAGGACACGATCATGAGTCAGGGCAAAGTAGTTCAAATCATCGGCGCGGTCGTCGACGTCGAGTTCCAGCGCGATCAGGTGCCGCGGGTCTATGACGCGCTGAAAGTCGAAGGCACCGCTCTGCCGATCACGCTCGAAGTGCAGCAGCAGCTAGGTGACGGCGTCGTGCGTACGATCGCCCTCGGCTCGACCGACGGCCTCAAGCGCAACCTCGTCGCCACCAACACCGGCGAAGGCATCAAGGTGCCGGTCGGCACGGGCACGCTGGGCCGCATCATGGACGTGCTCGGCAACCCGATCGACGAGGTCGGACCGATCGACGTCAAGGATCACTGGGTCATCCATCGTCCAGCGCCAAGCTACGACGAGCAGGCTGCGGCCAACGAGCTGCTCGAGACCGGCATCAAGGTGATCGATCTCGTCTGTCCGTTCGCGAAGGGCGGCAAGGTCGGCCTGTTCGGCGGCGCGGGCGTCGGCAAGACCGTCAACATGCTCGAACTCATCAACAACATCGCGACCCAGCACGCGGGCCTGTCGGTATTCGCGGGCGTCGGCGAACGTACGCGTGAGGGCAACGACTTCTATCACGAGATGATCGAAGCGGGCGTTGTCAAGCTCGACAACCTGCCCGAATCGAAGGTCGCGATGGTCTACGGCCAGATGAACGAACCGCCGGGCAACCGTCTGCGTGTCGCACTGACCGGCCTCACGATGGCCGAATATTTCCGCGACGAGAAGGACGCGAGCGGCAAGGGCCGCGACGTGCTGTTCTTCGTCGACAACATTTACCGCTACACGCTGGCCGGTACCGAAGTATCCGCGCTGCTCGGCCGCATGCCGTCGGCGGTGGGTTACCAGCCGACCCTCGCGGACGAAATGGGTCGCCTGCAGGAACGCATCACCTCGACGAAGACCGGCTCGATCACCTCGATCCAGGCCGTCTACGTTCCGGCCGACGACTACACCGATCCGTCGCCCGCTACCACGTTTGCGCATCTCGATTCGACCGTTGCCCTGTCCCGCGACATCGCGAGCCTCGGCATCTATCCGGCGGTCGATCCGCTGGCGTCGACGAGCCGTCAGCTTGATCCGCTCGTGATCGGCAACGAGCACTACGACACCGCGCGTCGCGTGCAGGGTACGCTGCAGCGCTACAAGGAATTGAAGGACATCATCGCGATTCTCGGCATGGACGAGCTCAGCGAAGAGGACAAGGCGACCGTGTCGCGCGCGCGCAAGGTCGAGCGTTTCTTCTCGCAGCCCTTCCACGTCGCCGAGGTGTTCACGGGCGCGCCCGGCAAGTACGTTTCACTCAAGGAGACGATCCGCGGCTTCAGGATGATCGTCGACGGCGAATGCGATCACCTGCCGGAGCAGGCGTTCTACATGGTCGGCGGCATCGACGAGGCCTTCGAGAAGGCCAAGAAGATGGGCGAGAAGAAGGCGGCGTAAGGACGCAGTCGGAGCGAATCGCGAGTCGATGCGGACCAGACCACACGATTTTGCGATTCGCCGCCGACAGATGATTTTGAAGTACTGAGCAGGCAGACGACACATGACCACCACCATCCGCTGCGACATCGTCAGCGCCGAAGCCGAGATCTTCCACGGCCAGGCGACAATGGTCGTCGCCACCGGCGAAGAAGGCGAGCTCGGCATCGTGCCGCGGCACGCGCCGCTGATCACGCGCCTCAAACCCGGCCAGGTGCGCGTGATCGCGGAGGACGGCGACGAGCAGTCCTTCTACGTCTCGGGCGGCATCCTCGAAGTGCAGCCGCAGGTCGTCACCGTGCTGACTGACACCGCGATCCGCGCGAAGGATCTCGACGAAGCCTCTGCGCGCCGGGCAAAGGACGAGGCCGAGCGCGTTCTCGCGAACCGGACCGACGCGGTCGAAGTCGCCCAGGCGCAGGTCGAACTCGCGCAGGCGATCGCGCAGTTGCAGACGATCGAGCGGCTGCGGCGCCAGGCCAAGCACTAAGCGTCGTTCGATCCATAAAAAACCGGCCTCGCGCCGGTTTTTTTTTGCTTTCAGGCGATGATTTTCGCGTCCTTCTGTCTACGGGTTCACATTATCGAGGCGCAGCTCGACGGTGTCTGGCGATAACATGGCCTCGCTCGGGGACGTATGGGGCGCCGCCGCTGCAAGACCCGCCGCGTTTCGATAATGGCGGACGCTTCAGTCAGCTCGGATCGATATCCCATGACTGCAAACCATCGCCCCAGTCCAGCAACATGCCGAGCAGCGCCTCAGGTGGCGGGCGTTCGCATGATGCGTGGGCACCTTCGCCCGGGCGCTGTGCGGTGGCTTGCCGCGGTCAGCCTGTTTTTCGCGGTCGCCGGGGCAAACGCCGCATCGCTGACGGTCTACGACGGATCGCTCGAAAATTCCTTCGCGGACTACGGCAGCTGGGCCGCGAGCTATAGTTTCGCGAGTACGGGCACCGTGCGCGGCACCGAGACGAAATCAATCGCCTTCAAACCCGACAACTGGGGTGGCGTGCGCGTTCTCGCGGCCAACGGCACGGTCCGCTATCCGATCCCCGGCTACGGCAGCCTGACCTTCTGGGTCAACGGCGGCAGCGGCAGCGGGCAAAAGATAAACGTTGCCGTCGAGCTCATCGAGCCATCAACCGGGCAGACGGCCGATTACGGCGCCATCGACATCGGCAGCCAGACGGCTGCGGGGCAGATCACCAGCAATACCTGGCAGCAGGTCACGATCGACTTCGACAAACTCAAACTGACCTACGGCGCACTCAATGCTGTCGTGCTCCAGGCAGCACGTCGCCGGTTCGCAGCCGCAGGTCTACCTCACCGACATCACGTTCAACGCGCGCACGAGCGCGATCGCGACGGGCGCGCCGGTCAACGTCGGCGTCGATACGCATACGGTCGGCCGGCTGCTCAATCCGCTGATCTTCGGCGTGGCCTATGGCGACGCCACGCGCAACGGCCAGGTCGGCTATAGCGTTCGCCGCTGGGGCGGCAATTCGACGACGCGTTACAACTGGCAGGTCGACGTCAACAACACGGGCAGCGACTACTACTTCGAGAACATTCCGAACAGCAGCGATCGCAGCCACGTGCCGCCGCTCAACAATTCGGCCGACGCGTTCATCGGCGGCGCGATCAGCGGCGGCAGCCGAGCCGCTCATCACGATCCCGACCATAGGCTGGACGCCGCGCGCCGACAGCGCGCTTCAGCACTTCTTTACCGTCGGTTTCCCGGTCGCCAAGTACGGCCCGCAGCAGTCCACGGACTACTGGGATGCGAATGCGGGCAACGGCAATCACCCGGACGGATCGCCTATCACCAACAACGACCCGACCGATTCGTCGACGATGGTGACGCCGGTGTTCGAGCAGCAATGGATCGCCCATCTGCAATCCGCGTTCGGCAACGCGGCGAACGGCGGCGTGCGCTACTACACGCTCGACAACGAAGTGATGCTGTGGAATTCGACGCATCGCGACGTACATCCCGCGCCGCCCGATGAAGACGAGATATGGGGCAAGGCGCTCAGTTACGGCACCGCGATCAAGCAGCAGGATCCGAACGCACGCGTGACGGGCCCCGTCACCTGGGGCTACTGCGATCTGTTCTGGTCCGCGAAGGACAATTGCGGCAGCTCGAGCACCGATCGCAACAGGAAATCGGCCGACGGATCGCCCGATCACGACGGCTTGCCGTTCGTCGCCTGGTATCTGCGTCAGAACTGCGCGAACGGCCGACCCGTCGACTACCTCGATCTGCACTACTACCCGCAAGGCGGCAATGTCTCCCTCAGCGACGACGATTCACCGTCCACCGCCGCGCTGCGTCTGCGCTCGCTGAAGGAACTCTACGACGGAAGCTGGCAGAGCGAGTCCTGGATCAAGGATCTCGGCAACGCCGACGCGAATCACTACAGCATCCCGAATCTGATCCCGCGGGCGCGCGGCTGGATCAATCAGTACTGCCCGAACACCAAGCTCGCGATCACCGAATACAACTGGGGCAACGACGACACGACGACCGGCGCCGTCGCGCAGGCGGAAGCGCTCGCGATCTTTGCGCGAGAAGGGCTCGACATGGCGACGCGCTGGGTCGCGCCGGCGCCGAACAGCGTCGCCGAAAACGCATTCTCGATCTTCCTCAACTACGACGGCGCCGGCAGCAGGATCAGCGGCAACAGTGTCGCGGCGACGAGTTCGAACACGGATCAGGTCGGTGCGTACGCGTTCGACATCCCGGGCCAACGCACGATGCTGCTGCTGACCAACAAGGACGTCGTGTTCCACGACGCCACGGTGACGTTCAGCACGACGCGCACCGGCAGCTGGCAGCGCTACGGTTTCAGCGGCGCGAGCAATCTGGCGGCAATCGGCGGCGCGAACACGATCACCGGTTCGAGCCTGACCGCGAGCGCGCTGCCGCCGATGTCGGCGACGCTCGTCGTCGTGACGAACTCGCCCGTCGGCTATGTGCCGCTGGTACCCGCTCGCCTGCTCGACACGCGATCGCGCTTCGCCACCGTCGACGACGATGCTGCCGGAGCCGGACCGCTGGGTCCGCAGGGAACGCTCAACCTCACGGTGCTCGGGCGCGCAGGCGTGCCGCGCAGCGGCGTCAGTGCAGTCGCGCTCAATGTCGTCGTGACCTTGCCCAGCGCGAATGGCTACGTCACCGCATGGCCAGCTGGCATCGCCCTGCCGCTCGCCGCGAATCTGAATTTCGAGCCTGGCGACACCGTAGGCAATTCAGTCATCGCCAAAGTTGGCAGCAACGGCCAGATATCGCTCTACAATGCCGCGGGGAATTCCGCTCTCGTCGTCGATGTCGTCGGCTATTTCACGACGTCGTCCGCACTCAACCCCATGGTTCCTGCGCGACTGCTCGATACCCGTCCCGGACAGAAGACCGTCGACGGCGCGTTCGCCGGCGGTGGCGCGCTGGCCGGTGGCGGGAAGATCGATCTCGCCGTGGCTGGACGCGCCGGTCTTCCCGCGACCGGCGTGGGGGGCGTGATCCTGAACGTGACGGCGACGCAGCCGAGCTCGTACGGCTTCGTCGCCGCATGGCCGCAAGGCACCACACAACCGCCGACGGCGAATCTCAACTTCGTCGCGAACCAGACGATTCCCAATCTCGTGATCAGCCAGGTGGGAGCGAGCGGCGAAGTCTCTTTGTTCAACGCGAACGGGAACGTGCATCTGGTCGCCGACATCCTCGGCTGGTTCCCGTCGTCTTCCGAGCTGACGTTCGTCACGCCTGCACGCCTGCTCGACACACGACCCGGCCGGCAAACGAGCGACGGCACGTTCGCCGGCGGCGGCGCGCTCGCGAAAGGGGGGACCCTCGATCTGAAGGTTCTCGGCCGCAGCGGCGTACCGGCCAGCGGTGTCGGCGCCGTCATACTCAACATCACCGTGACCAACCCCGGCAGCATCGGCTTCCTCACCGCGTGGCCGACCGGCGCCGTGCAACCAACGACATCCAATCTCAACTTCAGCCGCCGGTCAAACGATTGCGAACCTCGCGATCGCGAAAATCGGCAGCGGCGGCAACGTGTCGTTGTACAACGGATCAGGCGGCACCATCGACGTGGTCGCCGACGTCTTCGGCTGGCTGCCCGCAACGCCTTAGGCGACGAACCCGCACGACCAGCCAGATCGAAGTGACCAGGCGACCAGCGCCGTGCCCGCGGGCCCAACGGCTGGATGCGACCCGTCGCGACCTACTGCGCCGCGGCGCGGTCCGCACCATACACCTGCTTGCCGGCGACCCAGGTCTGCAGCACGCGCGTGCGCCACAGATCCTTCGGGGCGATCGTGAAGATGTCGCGGTCGACGATGATGAAATCCGCCCATTTCCCCGACTCGAGCGAACCGAGCGCGGATTCCGCGTGCTCGGCGTAGGCCGCGTCGAGCGTGAACGCGCGCAGCGCTTCGATCAAGGTCATCTTCTGTTCCGCATGCCAGCCACCGTCGGGATGGTTGTCGTGGTCCTGACGCGTCACGGCCGCGTGCAGGCCGAAGAACGGATTCGGCGACTCGACCGGGAAATCCGATCCGCCCGCGATGCGCGTGCCCTGCGCGAGGAATGTCCGCCACGCGTACGCGCCCTTGAGGCGGTCCGCACCGATGCGGTCCTCGACCATGTTCTTGTCGGACGTGGCGTGCGTCGGCTGCATCGATGCGATGAGCTTCTCGCTGACGAAACGCGGGATGTCGTCGGGCGAGACGACCTGCGCGTGCTCGATACGATTGCGCAGCTTCTCGCCGCTGCCGACCTGCGTGTACGCCGCGGCGAATGCGTCGAGCACCTCGCGGTTGGCACGATCGCCGATCGCGTGGATGCAGACCTGGTAGCCCTTGCCGAGCGCCTTCGCGATCATCGCGGTCATTTCGGCGGGCGTGTGGAACAGCAGGCCGCTGTTCTTCGCATCGTCGCTGTAGGGTGCGAGCAGCGCCGCACCGCGGCTGCCCAGGGCACCGTCGGCATAGAGCTTGACCGCACGCACGGTCAGGAAGTCGTCCGCGTAGCCGACGAGCGGGCCTGCGCGACTCAGCTCGTCGAAATCGCGATCGGTGCCGCCGATCATCGCGTAAATGCGGGTCGTGAGTTTGTGCGCGTCGGCGTACGCCTTGTACAGCGCGAACGTGCGCGCATCGATGCCGGCGTCGCCGACGCCGGTCATCCCGACGCTCGCCATTTGCGCGAGCGCCGCGTCGAGCGCGCGCTTCGCCTCGACCTCGGTCGGACCGGGAATCTTCGCGGCAATGAGCCGCATCGCACCGTCGACGAACACGCCGGACGGATTGCCCTGCGCATCGCGTTCGATGCGGCCACCCGGCGGATCGGGCGTCGCCTTGTCGATGCCGGCGGCCTTGAGCGCCGCCGTGTTCGCCCAACCCGCGTGTCCGTCGACGCGCCTGAGCCACGCCGGCCGCGCGCCTGTGACCGCGTCGAGTTCGCTGGCGGTCGGAAACCGGCCGAGTTTCCAGATCGCCTGATTCCAGCCGGCCCCGCGGATCCACGCCGATTGCGTATCGCGCGCCGCGAACGTCTTCAAGACCGTGAGCGCGGCGGCGAGCGATGGCGTGCCGGTCAGGTCGGCCTGCGCCTGCGCGAAGCCGAGTGCCATGACGTGACCGTGCGCGTCGATAAGACCGGGCAGCAGCGTGCTTCCACCGCCGTCGACGACGCGCGCACTGTCCGCCGTCACGCCGAGCACGCGGGCCGATCCGGTCGCGACGACCTTGCCGTGATCGACGAGCATCGCGTCGAAGCGATGCAGCTCGCCATCGCCGCCCAGCGTGTAGCCATTGACGTTGCGTACGAACAACTCGGCGCCACGCGCGAACGGCGCGAGCGCCGCGAAAAAAGCGAGAGTGAGGGCAAACACGGGCATGTTGCAGCGCACGAAAACCTCCTCGATCGTCGAAACAGGCGTGGGAAGGCAGCGGATTTGCAACCCGGATTGTGCCTGTGTTCGGAATATACTTCTTGAGCGTTTCAGGGGGCGCAATGATGGGCAGAGTTCGCGGGTGGGTGGTGGTCTTCGCCGGTTGGGCCTGGGGGCTGCCGCTGTGCGCCGCCGAGTTGGACGTGCGTGTCGCCGATCAGCGCGGCGCCCCGTCGCCGACGCGGTCGTCACGCTGACGCCCCGTGCCGGCAGCGAAACGACGACATCGCCGCCGCCGCGGCCGCCGGCGCGCGTCCACTTCATCGACCAGAAAGACGAGACGTTCGTCCCCTACCTCGAGGTGTTTCGCCCCGGCGACAGCGTCGTCTTCCGCAACAGCGACCGCACGCGCCATCATGTCTACTCGTTCGCCCCGGCGCGCCAGTTCGAATTCATGCTCGCGCCCGGCGAAAGTTCGCAGCCGCTGCAGCTCGACAAACCCGGTGTGATCGCGGCGGGATGCAACATCCACGACCAGATGATCACCTATCTTTACGTCACGGACGCGCCCGTCGTCGCGCAGCCGGACAAGGCCGGCCGCGTCCACATCGGCGACCTCGCCCCCGGCACCTATGAGGTGCGGGCGTGGCAACCGCTGCTGCGCCCCGGCAGCGCCGAGAACCTGCAACTGCTGACGATCGCCGACAAGGCCGATCGCCAGGAGCTCACGTTCACCCTCCCCTTGCTGCCCGATCCGCGCGCCAAGCGGGATCGCGAGCGCGTGAGCTACTAGGGACGGACGATGACCTTCCGCGCACGCCTCGCGTCGTTCCTCGTCGCCTCGCTTGTGATCCTGCAGCTGCTGACGGCGTTGCTCGTCTACGAGGTGACGCGCAGCCAGATCATCCGCGAGGGCGAGCGCCAGCTCACGTTCGCGGGCGCGACGTTCTCGCGCCAGCTGAACGACGTTTCCGCGCGCGTCGCGAACGACGTGCAGGTGCTTACGCTCGATTTCGCGCTGCGTTCGGCCATCGCGCAGCGCGATCGCAACACCGTCGTTTCCGCGCTGCGCAACCATGGACGGCGCATCGGCGCGACGCGCATGCTGCTGATCGGACTCGACGGCAACATCCAGGCCGATACGCAGGTCGACAAGCAGGCCGACCCGCGCAGCGATGCGGCGGCGCCGTCCGCTTTCCGTTCAACGACCTGTTCGATTCGTCTCTCGAGGGTCCCGCTGCGGCGGTCGTCGCCTGGGAGAACCACGCCTACTGGCTCGTCGTCGTGCCGGTGTCGGCGCCCGCGCTGATCGGCGTCATCGCAGCGGCGATCCCGATCGATGACGCGTTTCTCGCTCACCTGCAGGAACAATCCACGCTGCTGCGCACGATCGAGCTTGCGACCGAGAACGATGCGGGAAAGTGGACGGTCGACGCGCGCGGCAGCGAAGGCGTCAGTGTCGCCGGGCAGCTGATCGGTGCAGGCAAGACCTGGTCCGACACGCCAGGCCTCGTCGACGTCGACGGTCGCGAATATCTTTCGCTCGCCTCGCCGCTGCACTCCTCCAAACAGAGTCGCGGCATCGTCGCGGTGCTCGGCTACTCGCTCGACGATGCGCTGCGGCCGTACAAGTCGGTCGCGAGCGCGTGGACGGCGCTGCTCGCGCTCGCCCTGCTGATCGGACTCGCCGGTTCGCTGCTGATCGCGCGCGGTGTGTCGCGCCCGGTCGAGGAACTCGCGGCGACTGCACGGCGTATCGCTGCGGGCGACTACCGGCCTACCGCAACGATCGCGCAGCGCGGCGAACTCGGCGACCTCGCGGCCGCATTCTCGTCGATGACGCAGGCGATCGGCGAGCGCGAGGAGCACATCCGCTTCCAGAGTGGACACGATGCGGTCACGGGGCTCGTCAATCGCGTCGCCGCCGAGCAGGCGATCCAGCAGCAGATAGCCAACGATGCGGGTCTGCACGGTGCGTTGCTTGTGCTCGCGCTGACGCGGCTGCCGGAGATCACGAAGACCATGGGCCACGCGCTCGGCGATCGCCTGATGCAGGACGCCGGCGAGCGCATCCGCAGCCGCACGGGTGAGGCGCTCGTCGCGCGCGCAGGCGACGAGAAATTTCTCGTGTGGCTGCGCGCGGCCGAGCATGCGAATGCGGTCGCGATCGCGTTCGGATTGCTCGATGTGCTCGGCGAGCCGTACCGCGAGGCCGACCTCGCGATCGACACCGCGCCGGCGGTCGGCATCGCGCTGCATCCGCAACACGGCGCCAACGCAAGCGCTTTGCTGCAGCGGGCCGAGGTCGCGCTGCTCTCGGCGCTCGGCTCGGAGGACGCGGTCGTCGTCTACGATCCGGCGACCGACCCGCATCGTCCCGAACGCCTGTCGCTCATGAGCGAGTTGCGCGAGGCGCTCGATCAGAATCGGCTCGCGCTGCACTACCAGCCGAAGCTCAACCTCGCCACGCGCACGATCGACGGTGCGGAAGGGCTCGTGCGCTGGACGCACCCGAAGCTCGGGCCGATGCCGCCAGACAGTTTCATTCCGCTCGCCGAGGAGACCGGCAATATCCGCCGCATGACGCGCTGGGTGCTCGCTGCCGGCATCGCGCAGGTGCGCGAGTGGAAGGCGTGCGGCCACGACTTGCGCGTGGCCCTCAACCTGTCCGCGCGTGATCTCGAGGACACCGACCTGCCGCGCCGGATCGGCGAACTGCTGTCGATCCACGGCGTGGCGGCGCGCGACATCGTCCTCGAGCTCACCGAGAGCGCGGTGATGGCGCGTCACGAACAGGCGACGCGCATCCTCGCGCAACTCGCCGACCGCGGCATCGACATCGCGATCGACGACTTCGGCGTGGGCCAGTCGTCGCTCGCTTACCTGCGCCGGCTGCCGGTGCGCGAACTGAAGATCGACAAGAGCTTCGTGCAACCGCTCGCGGAGGGTCAGACCGATCGCGCGATCGTTGCTTCGATCGTCGAACTCGGCCATCGCTTCGGTTATCGGGTCACCGCCGAGGGCGTCGGCGATCAGGCGACGCTCGACTATCTCGCGGAGATCGGCTGCGATCATGCACAGGGCTATTTCATCGCGCGCCCGATGCCGCAGGAACAGCTCGAGCGATTGCTGACCGCGGGGATCTGGCGTTCCGAGAAGTCGCTGGCGTGAGGTGTCGCCCCGCCCTGTTCTGTCTTCTCGCGTGCGCACCACGGCTGCTGCCCGCGCAGGATTTCAGCGTGCAGGGCTTCGCCGATTTCAGTCTCGTCGCGGCGCCGGACGAGACGCCATGGAACCGCGGCGGTCTCGGCAAGACGCGCTACGGCGACGGGGACAACGTCGCGAATATTCCGACCGCCGCGCTGACTGCGCGTTGGCAGGCGACTCCCGCGCTCGTGTTTTCGGCGGACGTGCGCTATCAGCCGCGCTTCGGCTCGGCGGTGAGTCTCACCGAGGCGTTCGCGCGCTATCGCCCCGTGTCGACCGATGCATGGCGATGGTCGTTCAAGGCCGGCGAATTCTTTCCGCCGATTTCGCTCGAGAACGACGGCATCGCCTGGACGAGCCTGTGGACGCTCACGTCCTCGGCGATCAACACCTGGGTCGGCGAAGAGCTGCGCACGTTCGGCGCCGAGTTCCGCCTCGAGCATCGCGGCGAAACCGACACGCTCGAAGCAGCGGTCGCCCTGTTCGGCGCGAACGATCCCGCGGGCGAGATTCTCGCCGCGCGCGGCTGGTCGCTCGGCGATCTCGTCAGCGGCATCGGCAGCCGCCTGCGCGAACCCGACGTTTACGCCGACGTGCTCGGCGTGCCGCCGCCGCGGCGCTACGACCCGTTCGTCGAGATCGACCATCGTCTCGGCTTCTATGCGAACGTCGACTGGCGCTCGGCCGAATACGGCCACGTGAGCGCGCTCTACTACGACAACCGCGCCGATCCGTCGCAGTACAAGAGCTTCAATGACGACGACGAGCTGTTCGCATGGCGCACGAAGTTCTCGAGCATCGGCGCGCAGACCGACATCGGCCGATTGTCGCTGATCGCCCAGGCGATGTCGGGGACGACAGAAATCTTTCCGCCGGGCTTCCGCAGCGAGACGCATTTTTCCGCGGGCTACCTGCTCGCAGGATGGAGTCTCGGTGCGTGGCGGCCCGCGCTGAGCGTCGACGCATTCACGACGCGCACGGATGCACCGTATCCGTCGCAGTTGAACGAGCATGGCAACGCGCTGACTTTCGCGCTGAACTGGCGGCCGCTGGATTGGTTGCGACTGACCGGCGAAGCTGTGCGCGTCGACTCGACGCGCGATCAGCGCCTCGCGCTCGGCCTCGCGCCGAGGCAGATCGACACGCAGATACAGTTCAATGCGCGGGTGTTGTTCTGACTGCGAGGCGGCTTTTCTCTCGGTAGACAAAGCGAGCGCGAAGAATCGCCGCCTGCTATCACAAGAACAACAAGCGAATCCCGGCGGACTCGTCAGCGCCCGCGCTCCTGCCCGCGCACGGTCACGGGCGCAGGCCCGGTCGACTGGCGCATCTGCAGCTGATACGGCACATGCACGAGTTGGCCCGCGCCGGGTTCGCGAATCGACGCGAGCAGCTGCTCGGCCGCGATGCGCCCCATCTCGCGGCACGGCTGGCGTACGGTCGTGAGACTCGGCCATACCTGGCGCGACGTCGGCGTGTCGTCGAATCCGAACACGGAGAGATCACGCGGTATGCTCATGCCGCGCTCGAATACTTCGTGCATGACGCCACACGCGCAGTCGTCGTTTGCGGCGAAAATCGCGGTCGGCGGCTGCGGCAGGTCGAGCAGATGCTTCGCGCCGGCGATGCCGGATTCGAACGAGAAGCCGCCCTCGACGACGAGCGATTCGTCGTATTCGATGCCTGCGCGGCGCAGTCCGTCCCGATAGCCGGCGAGTCGCCACGCGCGGCCGCCGTGCGGTGCGGGACCGGCGACATGCGCGATGCGGCGATGACCGAGCGCGACGACGTGCGCGATCATCTCGGCCGCGGCCTTGCGCTCGTCGAGAATCGTCCCGATGCGCCCGTGGTTGAGCTTGGCCTTGGCCGAGATCGTCGCGTAGCGCACGCCGAGATCGTCGAGCCGCTTGAGGAGTTTCAGGTCATCGGCGAACGGCGGCACGAGGATGAGGCCGTCGAGCCTGTACTGTGCGATCGCGTCCTCGACCGCGAGGACATGGTTCGGACTCGAATACTCGAGCGGCCGCAGCATCGCGCTGTAGTTCGAGTTCTCGCAGGCCGCGAGCATGCCGACGATGATTTCCATGACGTAGCTCGACCCGGCGGCCGGATCGTCGTAGACGAGCGAGATCAGATACGAACGATTGCCCGCGAGGCTGCGCGCGGACGGATTCGGCCGGTAGCTGAGCGCTTTCGCCGCGGCTTCGACGCGCGCACGCATCTTGTCGCGAACGTTCGGTTCGTTGTTGAAGACGCGCGACACGGTTTTCATGGAGACGCCGGCTTTCTTGGCGACGTCTTCGATTCTTGCAGGCATCGTTTACCCCGGGCGTCCCTTCCGGTTTGCAGCGGACCGGCCGTCGATTGATAGCGTTGTCATCGTACAGCAGCCGGTGCGTCTCAAGCAGCGTTCTTGTCCTTGATGCCGTGCGCGCAGATCTCCTCGACGAGCGCGCGATGGTCGGGCAGGTCGTTGACCGCGTGGGCCGAGACCGCGCGTATCGTCTCGAACTCGCGGCGCGCCTCGTCGACGCGCGGGTAGGCGGCCCGCATCGGCGTGAGGTCGGTGTCGAACTCCATGCCGTAGAGGATGTACTGCCAGCTCGCCGGCATGAACATCTCGACGTCGGTGACGAAGTCGAGCCGGTGCGGCGGCCGGCAGCGCCACATCGCGAGCCTGTCCCGGAGCGTCTGCGGGATGCTCGCGGCGTCGGTGTTGTCGATCCAGAACTGCGAATCGCGGCGCTGCGACAGGCAGTAGTGCATCTTGATGAAGTCGAAGATGCGCTCGAAACGCGCATTCATGAGCTCGTTGAACAGCGGCGCGACGCGGGTCATGTCGCCGTCGGTGGGCAGCAGATGCGCGATCAGGTATGCCGCCGTCTCGATGAGGCCGATGCCGGTCGATTCGAGCGGTTCGACGAAACCTGCCGACAGCCCGACCGCGACGCAGTTGTTGCGCCACTGCACGGGTCGATGCCCGACCTCGAACTTGAGCACGCGCGCATTGAGCCCTTCCGCGGCCGGGCCGATGTAGTCGCGCAGTACCTGCTCGGCGCGCGCATCGTCGGTATGTCGCGTCGAGTAGACATAGCCGACGCCGCGACGCGCGTGCAGGCCGATGTCCCAGGTCCAGCCCGCTTCGTGCGCGGTCGAAATCGTGTACGACGGAATCGGCGTATCGGCGCGCGCATACGGCACCTGGATCGCAACGGCGCGGTCGACGAACAGCGTGTCGCGCGCACTGCGCATCTTCGAGCCGAGCGCGCCGTCGATCAGCGCCGCGCGCATGCCCGTGCAGTCGACGTAGAGGTCCGCCGTCAGCGCATCGCCTTCGCGCGTGTGCACGCGCGCGATGGCGCCCTGTTCGTCGAGCTCGATGCGCTCGACCGTCGCGATGCGATGCTGCACGCCGAGCCCGCGGCCGTGCTCGGCGAGCACGCCGGCGAAACGCGCCGCGTCGAAGTGGTACGCGTAGTTGAGGCGTCCCTCGTATTCGCCGTCGCCGCGCCGCTTCGGCGCACGCTGGCGTCGGCGACGCGCTTCTGCAACGTCACCGCTTCGGCGAACGGTACGCTGCCCGCGGCGCCGAGCAGCCAGTAGGGCAGCAGTTCGGGACCGTCGCCGCGCCGGCTCGGCAGGCTGAATGGATGAAAGTAGTGATCGGTGCTCGCCCGCGCCTGCAGGACGCACCCAGTCGACGAACCGGATGCCCTGCTTGAACGTCGCGGTGGCGCCGCGCAGGAACCGCGCTTCGTCGAGGCCGATCGCCGCGAGCGTGCCGCGGATCGACGGGAACGTGCCCTCGCCGACGCCGAGAATGCCGATGTCCGCCGATTCGACGAGTTCGACCTGGATACCCTGCGGCGATTTCGCGTTGAGCGTGCGCGCGAGGTAGCACGCGGTGAGCCAACCGGCGGTACCGCCGCCGACGATGAGGATTCTGCCGAGCCTTGCCATGTGTCAGTGTGCCTCTTTTTCTGGGCTGCAGAGCCGACGGCCCGCCATTTTTACTAGGAAGATCCTAGCGAAGAATGATAGCGCTGTCATTCCGCAGCGCAATGCGAAAAAGTGCCAAAAATGACTGCGCTGTCAATTTTTGTTGACAGCGCTGCCAATTTCTGCAAATCTCGCGTCGCCCGTACTAGCCAGACACAGAATCGGCAGACGGTACAATCACCTTGGGAGGGAGATATGAAGGTCCGTTACTCTGCGCTGTATGGCGCAATACTCTGCGCGCTCGCGTCAGCCCCTGCGCTAGCCGTCGATGCGGCAGTAGACGCCGCGGTCGACGCCACCGCCAACGATCCCGGCCGCCGCGCCGATCCGAAAACCCTCGATACGATCCAGGTCACCGCGACCAAACGCGAGACGCCGTTGCAGAAGACGTCGATCGCGATCAGCGTGATCGATGCGGATCTGATCGACAAGGAACGCGTCAACGGCGTCACCGACCTCACGCACCTCGTGCCAGGCCTCGCGGCGACGACCGAAGGCGACCACGGCGTCGTGACGCTGACCTTGCGCGGTGTCGGCAACGACAGTGCGAAAACCGAGTACGCCGATCCCGAAGTCGCGCTGTTCGTCGACGGCGTCTACGCGCCGCGCGCCGAAGCAGCGGCGGGGTTGCTGCTCGACCTGGAATCGATCGAAGCGCTGCGCGGGCCGCAAGGCACGCTGTGGGGGCGCAACTCGACCGTCGGCGCGATCAATTTCCAGACGGCGAAGCCGGAACTCGGCAACGTCAGCGGCTACGCGCAGATGGAGTTCGGCGACTACAGCCACATCGGTGCGCGCGCCGCGATCAACGTGCCGCTTTCCGACACGTTCGCGTTCCGCGTCGCGGTGGCGCAGGAACAGCACGACGGCTACGTCAACTACCAGAGCCCCGACAAGCAGCTGCCATCGGTCGCGAGCCAGCAGGCCGCGTATATCGCCGGCGGCGGCACGGCAGCGACGTTCAAGCCGATCGATCCGAACATCTACGTCACGAACGGCGCAGAAATACAACGCGCAGGATCAGTCCGCCGCGCGCGTCAGCACGCTGTGGAAGCCGAACGACCAGTTCACCTGGAATCTGTCGTTCGAATATTTCCGCGACCGCGGCACGCCGAACGCGAACCTCATGCAGAATCCGCGTCCGGGCCAGGAATTCTGGTCGGCGCTGATCGACACCGCGCCGTACCTCGACCGCAACGCGTACGCGGTGCGCAGCCGCATGGACTACCAGATCAACGACGGCCTGGCCTTCAGCTACATCGCGGGCTATTCGAAGTTCGACGGATCGAGCGACTACGACCAGGACGGCGGCGTGCAGGTGCCGACGAGCTTCGCGACGGGCTCGACGTTCCAGGACGACCGCACGAACTATTCGCACTACGAGAGCAACAGCCACGAGTTCGATCTCAAGTCGACCGGCGACAATACGCTCGACTGGATTCTCGGCCTCTACTACGCGGCCGAGGACAACTCGATCCGCTTCGACATCCCGATCTTCAACGGCACGCCGCAGGGCACGGTCGGCTGGCAGGGCTCGTTCATCCAGCCGAAGGAAACGGTCAACTCGTACGCCGGCTTCGGCCAGGCGATCTGGCACATCAGCGACACCCTCCGCCTGACCGGCGGCGCGCGCTGGACGCATGACGAGAAGGAAAACGAGGGCGGCCGCGGCTGGGGCTGGGCGTACGACGCGAACGTGCCGCAGGTGCCGATCACCCCCGGCACGATACCGAGCGCGGCGACCGGCTTCGGCCTCGGCGTCAGCGGCATCAACGACGGCAAGTACAGCGCGAGCAAGCCGACCTGGCTGCTGCGCGTCGACGGCGACATCTCGAGCGATGCCTTCTGGTACGGCAGCATCTCGACCGGCTACAAGTCCGGCGGCCTCGCAGGACGGCGGCACGCCGTACGCGGGCGAGACGCTCACGAACTACGAGGCGGGCATCAAGCTGACGTTCCTCGATCACCGCCTGACCTGGAACAGCGCGGTCTACTACGAGGACTTCAAGGACTTCCAGCTCTCAGCGCCAATCACGTTCACCGACGGCAGCCACGGTCTCGGCTTCTCCAATGTGCAGGGCAGCACGAAGGTCGCCGGCATCGAGAGCGAACTCAACGCCATCCTCGGCGAAGCCGATCGCCTGAACCTGATCGTCTCGTTCATACCGGAGAAGACGCTCGGCACGCTGCACTACGCGGGCAGCAACGACTACGGCGGCCTGCCGCCCTGCCCGCCCGCTTCGGGCATCGGCAACTGCCTCGACGTCAGCGGCAACGATCTCGCGCACGCGCCGGACTTCTCGGCGCACGCTGATCTACGAGCACAAGTTCTTCCTCAGCAACGGCGGCTCGCTCGCGCCGCGCTTCACGGGCCACTACGAGACGTCGAGCTGGCTGTCGCCATTCAACCTCGGCGACGGCGACAAGCAGAAAGCGCTACTTCCGCGGCGATCTGTCGATGCGTTACACGCCGGCCGACTACAAGTGGTGGGCAGGCCTGTACCTCGCCAACTTCACCGACGAGAAGGTGCGCACGAATGCCGGACGCGCGTCGCTCGGCAACAACGTGTTCATCTATACGTCGCAGTACATGCCTCCGCGCACGTTCGGCGTGAATTTCGGCGTGAATTTCTAGAGCGCGGCGTCAGGACGCGTCCTTTGTTTGCGCCCCGGGTGTCGAGTCCGGCATTTCTCCTCCTCGCCGGACTCGACACATTTTTCGCCACGACGCCCGCTCGCCGCGTATCGAACGCGCGGCGCGCCGATTGAGGTAGCTCAAATCATGCAACGCCGCGACGTCCTCGGAATGGCCATGGCACTAGGCAGCGCTTCGGTGCTCGCGCGAACGGGCATCGGCGGAGCGGAAGCTCGCACGCTGACGAAAGCCGGCGTCGGCGACTTCCCCAAGGATTTCCTCTGGGGTTCGGCGACTGCCGCGTACCAGGTCGAGGGCGCGTGGAACGTCGATGGACGCGGCGAATCGATCTGGGACCGCTTCGCCCATACACCCGGCAAGATCAAGAACGGCGACAACGGCGACGTTGCCTGCGACAGCTATCACCGCTTCGGCGAAGACATCGACCTGATGCGCCGGCTCGGCATGAAGACCTACCGTTTCTCGGTCGCCTGGCCACGCGTGCAGCCCGACGGCAAGGGCGCGATCAACCAGAAAGGCCTCGACTACTACAAGCGCGTCACCGATGCGCTGCTCAGCGCGGGCATCCGCCCGTTCCCGACGATCTATCACTGGGATCTGCCGCAGCCGCTCGAAGACGCTGGCGGCTGGCCCAATCGCGACACGGCATCTCGGCTCTCCGACTACGCGCGCGTCGTCGTCGAGGCACTCGGCGACCGCATCGGCCAGTGGAGCATCTTCAACGAACCGAAGACCTTCGCCCAGGTCGGCTACTGGGACGGCACGCATGCGCCGGGGCGGACCGATCCGCTCGCGTACCTGCGCGCGACACACACGATCAACCTCGCCCAGGGCATGGCGTTCCGCGCGATCAAGGCGATCAATCCGAAGCTGCAGGTCGGCGGCGCCTACGACGTCGCGCCTATGCTGCCCGCGACGAAGTCGCCGGCGGACCGCGCGGCCGCTGAGCGCTGGTACCGGTTCCTCAATCTCTGGTTCGTCTATCCGGCATTGAAGGGGGAATATCCGCAGGGCGTGCTGCCGGCGGATCGCACGGCCGAACTGCTGGGCATCCGCGACGGCGACGAGAAGATCGTACGTGCCGCGCTCGACTTCGTCGGCCTCAACTACTACTCGCCATGGATCGTGCGCGACGCGCCGGAAGGCAATGGCGTGCCCGGACTCAACACGAAGGCCGACTGGGCGACGGGCTACGAGCCGCACCAGCGCACCGACGACGGCTGGGACATCTATCCGAAGGGCTTCTACGACATTCTCAAGGACATGGCCGCACACACCGGCAACCTGCCGATCGAGATCACCGAGAACGGCGCGGCCTACAACACGGTGCCCGATGCGCAGGGACACATCCACGACACCAAGCGCATCGCCTGGCTGCGGGCGCACCTGCTCGAGCTGTCACGCGCGATCCGCGACGGCGTGCCGGTGCGCGCCTACCATTGCTGGAGCCTGCTCGACAATTTCGAATGGGCCGACGGTTACACGCAACGCTTCGGTCTCATCCATGTCGATTTCAAGACGCAGAAGCGCACGCCGAAGGATTCGGCCGCGTGGTTCGCGGGCCTGATCGCTGCAAACAAGGTCGTCTAAACCGGGAACTCGCCCAAGCCGAGATCTTCCCGACCGAAGTCGGCAGACGCCCGGGCTACACGCAAGGCAGCCTGTTTTCCGCCACATCGCCGGCAGCGAAAAGCTCGAACCCGGGCACGCGTCTGCGTTATCGTAGCCGGCATGACCGCGAAGCCCCTGCATATCGTCGTCCTCGCCGCCGGCGAGGGCAAGCGCATGAAGTCGGCGCGACCGAAAGTGCTGCTGCCGCTCGCCGGACAGCCGATGCTCGCGCACGTGCTCGCGGCCGCGCGCGCGCTCGCGCCCGCGCGAATCCACGTCGTGCACGGCCATCGCGGCGAGCAGGTCATGGCGGCGTTCGCGGCCGAGGCGGATCTCGACTGGGTGCATCAACCCGAGCAGCGCGGCACGGGCCATGCGATGCAGCTCGCGATACCGGCGATCCCCGCCGCCGCGCGCGTGCTCGTGCTCTACGGCGACGTGCCGCTGATCCGCGCCGAAACGCTGCGCCCGCTCGTCGACGCGGCCTCGGCGCTCGCGGTGCTGACCGCGCAGCTTGCCGAACCGCGCGGCTACGGTCGCGTCGTCGTCGACGCAGACGGCCACGTGCAGGCGATCGTCGAGGACAAGGACTGCTCGCCCGCACAGCGCGCGATCACCACGATCAACACCGGCGTCGTCGCGGCAGACGCCGACGCACTGCGCGGCTGGCTCGCGCGCCTTGACGACAACAACGCGCAAGGCGAGTTCTACCTGACCGACATTTTCGCGATTCGCGACGGCCGAGAAGCGCCCCGCGATCGCTGTCGCGTGCGACGACGCCGACGAGATCGCCGGCGCGAACGACCCGTGGCAGCTCGCCGGACTCGAACGCAGCTACCGCATCCGCTGCGCGCGCGCGCTCTGCACGGCCGGCGTGCGCCTGGTCGACCCGGCGCGCATCGACGTGCGCGGGCAGGTCAGCGCGGGCAGCGATGTCGAGATCGATGTCGACGTCATCCTCGAAGGCAAAATATCGAGCTCGGCGACGACGTGCGCATCGGACCCTTCTGCCGTGTGCGCGACTCGCGCCTCGCTGCCGGCACGATCGTGCGCTCGCACTGCGACATCGATGGCATCGTCACGCACGGTCCTTGCGTGATCGGCCCGTTCGCGCGTCTGCGGCCGGGTACGGAACTTGCCGCGGGCACTCACGTCGGCAATTTCGTCGAAGTGAAGAATGCGACGATCGGCGCCGACTCCAAGGCCAATCACCTGAGCTACCTCGGCGATGCGACGATCGGCAGCGACGTCAACATCGGCGCCGGCACGATCACCTGCAACTACGACGGCGCGAACAAGCACCGCACCGTGATCGAGGACGGCGCGTTCATCGGCTCGAATTCGGCACTCGTCGCGCCTGTGACGATCGGCAAGGACGCGACGATCGGCGCCGGTTCGACGATAGGAAGCGACGCGCCGGCCGGCGAACTGACGGTCTCGCGCGCGCGCCAGACGACGATCAAGGGCTGGAAGCGGCCACTGAAGCGCGGGCAAGGAGCGCACGGCCGAGCGAGTGACAGCGGGCCGGGCGATTCGGGCATCTTGATGCGCCACCGGCGACCGCGCGAACGTCGCGAGCTCGCGACGCACAGGCGAAATGCTTTTCGAGCTGACCGTTTGATATTGATCTACGGGCCGGCAATCTCGGCCAGCGCACTACCTCGCCGAGCGCGCCTGAATGCGAGCGATCGCGGCCGGGGCTGCGGTCGGCGCGATGTCGTGCTCCGGCACGCTCATTGCGGGTCGTCGGCGCCGCCGCTCGCGGCACGCTCATTGCCGGCTCAAGGCGCTCGAGTACCGCGGCTACGATTCCGCGGGCATCGCGCTGCTGACCGACAAAGGGCTCGAGCGCGTGCGCACCAAGGGCAAGGTGCGCGAGCTCGAGCAATTGCACGCGAGCCAGCCGATCGCGGGCCTCACGGGCATCGCGCACACGCGCTGGGCGACGCATGGCGCGCCGAACACGGTCAACGCGCATCCGATCGCGTCGCGCGACACGGTCGCCGTCGTGCACAACGGCATCATCGAGAACCACGAGGAGCTGCGCGCCGAATTGAAGGCGCTCGGCTTCGAGTTCGCGACGGAGACCGATACCGAGGTGATCGCGCACCTCGTCGAACACTACCATTCGGCGGGCACCAACCTGCTCGACGCCGTGCGCAAGTCGCTCGCACGCCTGCGTGGTGCGTACGCGATCGCGGCGATCTCGACGCGCGAGCCGGGCCGCGTGATCGGTGCGCGGCGCGGCAGCCCGATGGTCGTCGGCCTTGCCGACGGCGAACAATTCATCGCCTCGGACATCCACGCGCTGCTGCCGGTGACGCGGCGCTTCATCTACCTCGCCGAGGGAGACGTCGCCGACGCGACCGTCGACGGCGTGAAGATCTACGACGAGCACGGCGCGCTTGCGCAGCGCCCGGTCAAGCAGGCGCATTTTGGGGCAGACGCGGTCGAGCGCGGCGAATATCGCCACTACATGCTCAAGGAAATTCACGAGCAGCCGCAGGCGATCGCCGACACGTTCGAGGGCCGCATCGCGAACGACCACATCCTGCCGAACATCTTCGGCGTCGACGCCGACAAGCTGCTGCAACGTGTGCGCCACGTGCAGATCGTCGCCTGCGGAACGAGTTACCATGCGGGCCTCGTCGCGCGCTACTGGCTCGAATCGCTCGCGAAGATTCCATGCAACGTCGAAGTAGCCAGCGAATATCGCTATCGCGACGTCGTCGTGCCGAAGGACAGCCTGTTCCTCGCGATCTCGCAATCGGGCGAGACCGCCGACACGCTGGCCGCGCTGCGCGAGGCCAAACGCCTCGGCTATCTCGGCTCGTTCGCGATCTGCAACGTGCCCGAGTCGAGCCTCGTGCGCGAATCCGATCTCGTGCTGATGACGCGCGCGGGACCCGAAATCGGCGTCGCCTCGACGAAGGCGTTCACGACGCAACTCTCGGCGCTTGCGCTGCTCGTGCTCGAGCTGGCGCGCATGAACGGTCTTGCTGGCGAGCGTGTCGCCGAACTCGTCGCCGAGCTTGCGACCCTGCCGCGCGTCGTCGCCGACGTGCTCAAGATCGAACCGCAGATCGCCAAACTGGCCGAGCGCTTCGTCAGCAAGCACCATGCCCTGTTCCTCGGGCGCGGCGCGAACTATCCGGTCGCGCTCGAAGGCGCGCTCAAGCTCAAGGAAATCTCGTACATCCACGCCGAAGGCTACCCGGCCGGCGAGCTCAAGCATGGGCCGCTAGCGCTCGTCGACGAGGACATGCCGGTGATCGCGGTGGCGCCGAACAACCAGCTGCTCGAAAAACTCAAATCGAATCTCGAGGAGGTCCGCGCGCGCGGCGGCGAACTGTTCGTCTTCGCCGACAGCGGCGTCGATTTCTCGGCACGCATCGCCGAGAGCGACGGCCGCGGCGCGGTGGTCCGCATCGATTCTGGCGGCAACCTGATCGCGCCGGCGGTATTCACGGTGCCACTGCAGCTGCTTGCGTATCACGTCGCCGTACTGCGCGGCACTGACGTCGATCAGCCGCGCAACCTCGCGAAGAGCGTCACGGTCGAGTGACCTCTGCGATTCGCTGAGGCGGCGGCGTCTCACAAACCCATCCCTTGGCATGACCGTGGACGCGTGCGCAACGAGCCGCGCCCAGGATTATTCCTTGTAGAAAGTGTTGTCCGGTGCCTTTACAAGCGCCCCCGCCGGCGTTCGAGGCCAAGCATCACCAGCAATCCGCTGAGCAGACCGAGCAGCCAGGTCGACAACGCAGGTGCCGGCACCACTGGATCCGCCGCACTCACCGCTTGCACGAGCGTGATGTTCGCTGCGGCAGTCGCTGCATCGCCCGAATAAGCGGCGGTGATCGTGTGGTTGCCGGCTGTCGTGAACGGCGTGACGAATGTCGCGCTGCCGTTGACCAGCGAGACCGTCCCGAGCGCGCTCGCGCCATCATTGAAGGTGATGGTACCCGTCGGCGTCGCGACGGCGCTGGCCTGCGTGGCGCCTTGCGACACAAGCATGCCCGAGGTCGTCGCGCTCGACGGGCCCGCGCTTGCCGGTGCGACGCTGCTCACGCTCGCCGTGAACGTCACCCAGTTGCCCTGCTGCGAGGGGTTGGCCGAACTCGTCAGGCCGACGCGAGCCGTAAGCTTGTCCACCAAGACGCTCGCCGTACCGGCGGAGCTGATTGTCCTGGTATCGCCCGGCTGGTAGGTCGCGGTAATCGAATGAGGCCCTACCGCCAGGCTCGCGATCGTGCAGATGGCAGCGCCACTCGACACCACCAATCCGCCGCAACCGGACAACGCCAAACCGCCTTCGCTGAAAGCCACCGTGCCGGTCGGCGCGATGCCGGTCGATGACTGCACCGCTGCGGTCAGGACTACGCTTTGCCCGAGCACGCTCGATGCAGGCTGTGCGGACAAGGCCGTTGTGGTCGACGCGGGACTTTCGGTCAGTGACGCGCTCGTCGAACTGGCTGCAAAATTTGTCGTCGCGGCATAGCTTGCCTGAATCGTGTGGCTGCCGGTCGAAGCGGAAGGGGTCAGCGAACAACTGCCAACGCCATTCGACAGCGTCGCGCCGCAATTCACGTTTCCGTCGCTTATGGTCACGACCCCAGTGGGAGTGCCCGCACCCGGCAAAACCGGCGCGACCCGCACCGACACCGTTACCGGAGCGCCGAGCACAGCCGGCGAGGGTGACACGGAAGAAATCACCGTCGTGGTATTCGCGGGATTTACCGTCAGTGCCGCGCTCGTCGAACTGGCGGCGAAATTTGTCGTCGCGGCATAGCTTGCCTGGATCGTGTGGCTGCCGGTCGAAGCGGGAGGCGTGAGCGAACAACTACCCACGCCGTTCGACAGCGTCGCGCTGCAATTCACGCTGCCGTCGCTTACAGTCACGACGCCCACGGGAGTGCCCGCACCGGGCAAAACCGGCGCGACCTGCACCGACACCGTTACCGGAGCGCCGAACACAGCGGGCGAGGGTGACACGGTCGAAATCGTCGTCGTGGTATTCGCGGGATTTACCGTCAGCGCCGCGCTCGTCGAACTGGCGGCGAAATTTGTCGTCGCGGCATAGCTTGCCTGGATCGTGTGGCTGCCGGTCGAAGCGGGAGGCGTGAGCGAACAACTGCCGACGCCGTTCGACAGCGTCGCGCTGCAATTCGCGCTTCCGTCGTTTATGGTCACGACACCCGTGGGAGTGCCCGCACCCGGTAAAACCGGTGCGACCTGCACCGACACCGTTACCGGAGCGCCGAGCACAGCCGGCGATGGTGCCTCGGACGAAATCGCCGTCGTGGTATTCGCCGCCGACACCTGCAAGGTTCCCGTTGCCGTAGCGTCGGCATAGGACGAGTCGCTGTAGAACGCAACGCTGAACGGCAGCGAGCCGACGGTCAGGTTCGATGCTGGCACGGCGCAGGTCGCGGTGCCCGCTGCCGACAGCAGCACGTTGCTGCATACCGCAGTGCCGGTGCCGCAAGGGGCCGTCACGTTGGCGGGGTTCGGCGTTCCGCCGCTGCAGAATGTAGCGAAGCCCGCCGGCGTCGTGGTGCCGTCGCCGGTGAGCGTTGCCTTGAGCAACACAGCCTCCCCGAACTTCGAGTTGAAAGACAGATCGGCCGAGGTACCGCCGTCGAGCGCGGCCAGCGTGGCCTGCGGTGGCCTTATCGGGGCGCTGCAGCTGAACGGGCTGGGACTGCCGAACGCCGTGCCTGTGCAGGTCCACTGCCATTGACCGGAAGAGGGCGTTACCGCGGATGCGCCGGATCCACTCGTACACAGATTACTGGCTGGCGCAAACCACGACGCAAAGGTGGTCGTGCTCCCGCTGGCGGACCCGCAAGCAACCGCCTGGTCTGCGCTTCGAAAGCGCCAATATCGGCTCCCGCCGAACAAGCGCGCAAAACCGGCGCCGCGCTGGTCGGTGCCGAGGTTGAACGTGTCGGTGGTTTCCGCGACGTCGAGCGCCGCACTAAAAAGGCCCAAGGCATGCGTCTTCGTGGGCCCACCGTTGTCTGCCAGGGGTTGCAGAGAGGCCGACCGGACCGCGGGCGCGTGGCGAAGGTGACTTACTGTTGGTCGGCTGGTGTTACGTCCAGCAGGTTGTTCGAGCCGGTTATGGTGAGTGGGTCGGCAGCTGTAGATGGAGTGCCCATGCCCGGCATTGTTCCCTGATATCAAGGTGCTCTCAAAATCGACACTGCCGCCGCTTTCGACAGCGTCAATAGCCAGGACTGAAGCGTCGGGCGAATACAGTGTGGCGCCATTGTTGGCTGTCCGATGGGATGCATAGCCAATTGCATGGTTGTTGGTCAGCGTGACGTGCCTGAGCCAGACCGGGCTGCGCAGATACCTTACGGCGATTGCTGCTCCTGCGGGTGCAGTGTTGCCGCTGAGCGTGCTATTGCTGGCAACGATACTGCCGTAGCGGGTATAGATGGCGCCTCCTACTCCGTACAAGACCAAGTTCCCGGAAATGGTGCTGTTTCGCACCACAACGGTTCCGTTTTTCGTGAAAGATGCCGCCCCCTTTGTACTTGTCTATCTGATTGCCGCTGATCGTGCTGTATGCCACCAGGATCTTGTCGGCTTCTCCCGCGATACCGCCGCATTTGGAGGCTATGCCACCGCCCCCGACAACCCACGCGTATTTGTTACCGCTACCTCTCCTGAGGTTGTGATTGCCCGATACGGTACTGTATTGAAGTTCGATATCGCCGCCGTTGGAACAAATGCCTGCACCAAAAGCGTTGGGGGGACCACCAGCCAGCAGCTTGTTGTCTTGAACGTGGCTGCGGGTGAGCGTGAGCTTGCCTTGGCCGACACGAATTCCGCCGCCGCTATTGCCTGAGGTATTTTCGGCGACCGTCGAATCGACCAGCGTCAGATCGGCGTTGTCGCTATTTATGCCGCCGCCGCTAGTTCTGGAGTAGCCCCCCGTAATGGTCAGTCTCGATAGCGTCAGGCTGCCGCCAACGCTTGCGTTCGAATGCAGAATGCCGAACGAATTGTTGACCAGGGGGTAGGAGCCGCCGCTAGGGTAGAAGGTCGAAGTATTCCGTGTAACGAATACATTCGCGTCACGGTGCCCTTCGATGAGAAGGTTCGTGTCCGAAATAACCAGTTCGTTATTGGGTACATCCGCCAAAGTCACCGAAGTGACGTTCGGCGCGAACCTGATGGTGTCGTTTGTACCGAACGCTGCACCCGCATTGACGCAATCGCCGCTGATCGTCGAATTGTTCATCGACAGGATGGCCTGACGCAGCGTGCAGGTGCTGGACGCCGTGACATCACTGTCGCCGCCGTCAGTGACGATGATCGTGGCGGCCCAGCCGAGATTCGGAGCAAGGCCCAGTGCGAGCAGGGTCGCGCTCGCAAGCTTCGCGCGCGCGGGCATGCGCGCGAACCGCGTCGTGTGGCAACGTTTCATTTCGGCTATCCCCTGTGATTCCGATGGCAGCTCCTGCCATCTATAGATGCTTAGCGAGAAACGGCCCCCGAACCTATCACGTCGTGGCGAATTTTTTGGATGCGTGAACTGCGTCACATAGTTTTGCGTATATCGCGGTGTGCGCTGCGCCGCATGTCAGGGCACGCGGCGCCAGTTCGGCGTGTCGATGTGCGGCCGCGTGTGGATTTGGCCTGCGCAATGCCCGATCATGCGTGTGGGGCCGCCACACCGCGAGACTTGCTTGAGTTCAGACATCACACTGCGCCTGCAGGCTTGGCATGCAGGCGACAGGAATGCGCTCGACCCGGCCATGCCCGAGCTTTACGACCTGCTGCGGCGGACCGCCGCCGGCTTCCTGCGCGCCGAATCCACGACGGTCACGCTCGATCCGACCGACCTCGTGCACGAAGCGTTGGCGCGCGTGTTCGGCGCGGACAAGCGCTTCGCCAATCGCGCGCACTTTCTTGCCGTCGGCGCGCTGTACATGCGCTCCATCCTCGTCGATCGCGCGCGCTCGATCGTGGCTGGGCGCAAGCTTGGCGCGAACCTACGATCACGCTTCGCAGCGCCCACAACGTACCCGGCGAGAGCGGCGCGATGGGTGTGGTCGAACTCGACGAGACGATGCGCCAGCTAGAACGCATCGATGCGCGAGCGGCGAAGGTGCTGGAGCTGGCTTATTTCGGCGGGATGACGCGCGATGACATCGCGCAGGCGCTGGATATTTCCGTGCCGACGGTCGACCGCGACCTGTATTTCGCGCGCGCCTTCGTCAACCGCGCGCTGGCGCCCTGAGCCCGCGGCGATGAGCGATCTGCGCGACCTGTTCGAGATGGCTCGCGATTTGCCTGCGGTCGAGCGCGAGACCGCATTGCTCGCACGCACTACCGACGCGAAGCTGATCCGCGAAGTGCTCGGGCTCCTCGACGCCGCCAGCGCGACGCAGACACGCGGCCGCACGTCGGTGCAGGCCTTGCTCGCGCAATTCAACAATACCGAGTTGCGCGCCGGCGACACGCTGGGCCCCTGGCGTCTGCAGCATGAACTCGGCCACGGCGGCATGGGCGCGGTGTATCTGGCCGAACGCGTCGACGGGCACTTCCGGCAGCAGGCCGCAATCAAGCTGATCCGCGGCCTCGCCGACGAGGAGACAGCATCACGTTTCGCGCGCGAGCGGCAGTTGCTGGCCGACTTGCAGCACCCGCAGATCGCGCGCCTGCTCGATGGCGGTGCGACGCCCGGCGGTGCGCCCTACCTCACCATGGAATATGTCGAGGGTGTGGCGCTCGATGCCTGGGCTGCCGGCAAGGGCCTCGACGAACGTTTGGGTATATTCGTATCAATTTGCAAAACGCTGCAATTCGGCGCATCAAGCGCTCTGACGGTGCATCGCGATCTGAAACTGTCGAACGTGCTGGTGCGCGCTGACGGCGCGCCGGCGCCGGCCGAATCCGGCATCGCGCGCGGTACCGACCGTGCGCCGAGGCGGGCGTGTACACGACGATGCGCCGACGCCGCGCCAACGCCGAGTCCGTGAATAGGCTCCCACGAGAGCCGACGACGGGCCAGATGTGTACTCGCTTGGACTGTTGCTCTGTACGGGCTCTTCTCGCCGACGTGGCGCGACAGCCGTTCGACAGGAATCGATCCCGCGCCGATGCAATTGCCGAGCGCCTCGAGCGTGGCGTGGCGCATGCGCTTACGCGGTGACCTCGACGCGATCGTCGCGCGCGCCTGTGCGCACGAATTCCGCGCAGCGTACGCGTCTGCGCAGGCGCTGGCCGAAGATATCGAGCGTATCGCGGCGCACAAGCCCGTGCTCGCGCGCAAGCCGACGTTCGTCTACTTCGCGTCCACGCGCGCCCGCGCCGGGTCTGCCGGCGTTCGCCGTCGGCACTTTCGTGCTCGGACTTGCGGTCGGCTTCGACCTGGCGCACAGTGCTGGCCGAACGACGCACGCGTGACGAGGCGCGCGTGCCGAGCGTGCCGTCGATTTCTGTTTCGACCTTCGCGCGAAGCGATCGACGACAGCGAGCGCCATGATTTCTCGGCACGCGAAGAGCTCGTCGCGGCGCCACGCGCATTGATACCGAGTCTGACCGGCGAGCCGCGTGTGCGTGCGCGCCGCTGAGGCGCTCGGCAACGCCGACCGGGGCATCAATGAGCGCGACGCGGCAAGGGCCGTTGCTCGATCGGCGGCCGCCCTCTATCTCGATCCCGCCTGGACGAGCCGATGCCGGAGCCCGCAGCCTGAGCGAGGAGGCACAGAGCATCCCTGCCTTGTAATCCTCGAACGAGTCGAAGGCGGCCGACGCGCGATCGAATCGACGCAGCGTCACGACGGCGAAACTGGAAACAGCTCGCCGATTCACTGGAAGCGCGAGCCTGGACGCCTGCAAGAACGAATGTGCAACGCCCATGCACCGGCCGCCGGGCGGCAGGTACTGGACCTGCTCGAAACGATGCGCTGGGGCCGAGAGATCGGCGACGCGGGTCGCTCGCGGAAATTCTCAACACTGGCGCGGCTGAGCAGGCGCGACCTCATGGTGCGAGGCATGCCGTGGCTCTCTGCGCGGTGGAAACGGTGGCCGGGCGATTCCTCCGAATGGCACTGACAAGGGCAAGTGCCGTTCGCGCGCCAAATTTGCTGCGCCATCGTGCGGGTGCGGAAAGTGGAGCGCGGGCCCGTGAGACCTTCGCAGAGGATAGTCGACCGCGTGCGACCGCGAACGTGTCGCTGCGCGCTCGCGGCGCGGGGGAGCCCGCCAAGGCTGAGGCCTGCTCGCACAGTCGACATCTGTGATCCAGTGCGCAACGGCGCACAGAGCGCAGACGCGAGGGCCTGGTATCGTGGAACGGATCAAGTCCAGCGCGGCGAAGTTGTCGGAGCGGGGTTGATCCGTCTGCGCCGCGCAGCGGGATCAACGACGAGACCGGGCCGGCGAGAACAAGATCGGCCAACAGGGTGCTGGACTCGGCGTCTGCGAGGCATTGGTCGAGGCTGTGAACGCTGGTGCCGAAGCAATGCAAATCTGCTCGACGATGTGACGGCGGAGCGAGGCGCCGTAGGGTGCTGACGCCTACGGCGGCCGAACACATGCTTGCCTTGGCGCGTGGTAACGTGCGAAACGTGATTCGCGGCGGCGGGAAAATCTGACCAACCCAGCCGGCCGCGGGCCGGGGTCGAAGCGGATGGCTTTCACGTGGATGTGTGCATGCGCGCGCGCGCCGACGGCGCGGGCGCGCGGCTGACGGTCGAGCCAGCCGGCCAGGGACGAGCGTGCCTGCGCCTGATGCTCGACGGTCTCGGTGTGGGTATCCTTCAACTGCACGAGACGCCCGCCGTCCGCCTGGTACCTTCGCGAAGGCGCCCCGGCGGCGACGAGGTGGAGGCGCTGGCAGAAAGCAACTGCTCGCCCCTCAGGTTGGCGTTATCTTCGGCTTCATAACGGTAGCGGATCGGCGAAGGAACGCAGCGGCGCGCATGCCGCCGAGGCGTGGTCCACGTGGCCGATCGACATCGGAGTCGATCAGTGTAGCGCGCGCCAGGCGTTTGTGTTCTTGGTACCGAGACCGCATGCAGTTCGTGTCACCGTCTCAGTGAGCGTACACGAAGTCGTGCGCACCTTCGAGCCGCTCCGATGCAGCAAGTCCTTGAGCATCCGGAAATGGATGTAGCGGCGATGGTTACACACCCGCGCACGAACCGGACACCCGTCGATGCGTTCGCCGGACGGATGCTGCTATGTGGTAACCGGACTGGATGCGAGCAGCGATCCTGTGATCAGCAACGTGGTCGTGCTGATGATGTGTCCGATGGTGCTGTTTTCGATGTGCCAGCGGAGCAAAATATTCTGATTGATATGCCAGCGTCATGGATGCATGCCAATCAGCGTTCTTCCTAAAATGCGGATGTGGTCGTATAGCAGATTGATCTGTCAGGATTTCGTATGCAAACGAGCGCGTGCAAGTTAAAATTCGGCGCCGCGGGCGGGACCGGAAGTTCGTGCTCCGCAAGCGTCACTGATGGTCCGGCGGGCGAATCTCGTGCGGCACGAAGTCGTTGCGCGATCGAGTCGAACGTCTCGTCCTGGCTTGATGCCGTCCGGCGCGCCGAGTCGTTCTCTGCTCACGCGCACCGCGCGCCCACCCGCGCCAGCTGATCGTGCGCGCCGACGCGGCGACACGATGCTGCTGATCGGTGGTGCGGGGCTATGTGACGCTGTACGATCAGTGGGGTCCGTGGGGATCGAACTGTTCTCTCGAATGGCGCGCGGCAGGTCGATGAATATTTCAGCGATGGTGATGGACGCCGGTACGTCACGCATGCTGGCTGCTGCTCGGGGAGCGGCGAACTGCGGGGGCGCTCTCTTCCTCGTATCCGGCCCATGCGCAAATTGCCGCCGAATCCTTCGCTGGAGGAGCCGCGCCGTCGCTGCATGTCTCTACGGCGGACTCCGATCAGTTCGAGTCGTCGTCGGGCGTGCGGCGACGAACAGTATCGTGTCTCGCTGTAGCGCGCCGGCGCTCGATGCTGTGTCGATCGAGACGGGCGTCGAGGAATCCTCCGCTTCTGGTCGACTCCGCGGTACCAACGTAGCGGCGCCAACCCTCCGATGAGCGGGGCGCGTTGAACGGATCGTGGGCGATCGGCCGGCATCCGAAAGTCGCCATGCCAGGTGGAAACAGCGGTCGGCATCCGCAATGACAGCAGCGTGACCGACGGCAACGCACGCGCAGCGTCACGGTCCCCTGCTCGCGATTGAGCACGGCGGATGCGCGGATACGGAATCGCGGTGCGATTGCCATAGTCCAACGCGGTTGGCGCAGCATCACCGCCTATATCGGCGCGACCGTCCGCCTGCCCCGCCGCGGCGTGATTGCCAGCATCGACCGGAACATCGACACTCAAGGGAACCCCAAGAGGCATCGGCGCGTCCATCGTGATCACGGGCTTTTGTTGCGTAACGACCACCTTCTGCCTGACAAGGTGGATCGGCACCGGCACCGGAGGTTCGTCTTTGACCACGGGCACTTCGTGGATGGTGACCACCATCGGTTCGTTTTCGTGCATCGCTGCGCGTTTCAGTTCCAGCGCGACGGGAGGAACGAGCAGCAGCAATACGAGCGCGATATGCGCAGTGAAACCGCCGGAAAGTGCCGAGATGCGCCGCCAGTTGAGCGGCAGGGGTCGGGCCTGTATCGATCCGAGCGCGAGCGTGGTCATGACTGGACTCCTTCAAGGTTAGCTCAAAGGTGCCGGCGATTTGCGCCGGCCCCACCTGCACCAGCGAAACTCAAGCTAGCACAAATTGGATGGCACTCAAGCGCTGCCTCGGCCTGACATCGTTGTCAATCTCATGACATCGATATCAAGGAGAAGCCCATCACTGTTCGGGCTCGAGGTTCATCGGCGCTTCGGGCGATGGTCGTCGTTTGCAATCCCGGCTTCGCTGCGATTGCCGTCACGTCAGCTCGATCGTCGCGCATGCACCATTGATCGGCGAAGGGCGCGCGGCGGGGTTAGTCCGCACCCTCGCGCGCGCCATCGGGCGCGCGCAGTGACAGCAGGAGCAGCGTCGCAGCCAGCACGAGGTACGCCGCAGTGAATTGCCAGACAAGCCCGCGCGCCGCCTCGGCGAGACGCCATGGCAGATAGATGCTGCCGCTGGGGTCGACCGAGTGGATGATGCCGAACAGCGTGAGCAGTGCGCCAAGCACGACGATCGCCGCCGCGCGCGGCGCGGACGATGATCGATCAGCGCCGCGACGAAGCTCGCCCAGATCATCGAGGTGATGATGAAGCCATTGCCGAGAATCACGATCACCGCCAGCTCAGGCAATCCGTGATCCGACTGGGCGAACAGCTCGGCGAAGTGCTGCGGCGGGACGATAGCCGGCGTGCCGAGCTTGATCGCCAGCATGTTCGCGACCGCTGGAAAGAACGCGACGACGACGGCGGCGAAGTATTTCTGCGGTGTCGCCTCGAACGCCTGCATCGTGATGTGGATCGCGATGAAGACGAGAATCGGCGCGAGCACGGCGAGCGGAATCAATTCGACGAGGTTCGACAGGTAGCCGAATACGCCACCGAAGCCGAGGAACAGTCCCGTCAGGATGGTGTAGCCCGTGCGCCCGCCCATCGCGCGGTACGCGGGCTGGCCGATGTTCAGGGTGTCGTCTGCGCGACGCCGCCGCAGATGCCGGCGACGAGCGTCGCGAGCGCCTCGGTAAGCAGGATGTCGCGCACCTCGTAGTCGTCGCCTGCCGCGCGCGCACTTTCGGTGACGTTGATGCCACCGACGACCATGAGCAGTCCGAACGGCAGGATCAAGGCCAGATATGGGAGCGTGTATTTCATGCCGTCGACAAAGCCGAGCGTCGGCCATGGCAGATTGAGGCGCCACTGCGGCGCGCTCGGCGCATGGAAACCCGGGCCGAGCAGGTCGAACGGACCGAGGCCGTAATAGAGAACGACGCCGACGAGGATCGAGAACAGCACACCGGGGATGCGTAGCGGCATGCGCGCTTCCGCGACGAGCGCATAGAGCACGACGCCGAAACAGGTAAGACCGACGATCGGCACGCGCAGGATGTCGACGAGCGGAAAGAAACCCATCAGCACGAGCGCGATGCCCGCGATCGAGCCGAGCAGCCCCGCGCGCGGCACGTATCGAAGGACCCAGTCGCCGAAGAACGAGAGGATCGTCTTGAGCACGCCCATCACGACCATCGCCGCCATGCCGAGCTGCCAGGTCGCATTCGCGGCCGCCGTTTCGTCCATGCCCTGCTGCTTGAAGGTGACGAACGCCGGACCGAGCACGAGCAGCGCCATGCCTATCGTCGTCGGCGCGTCGATGCCGAGCGGCATCGCGCAGGCGTCGCCGCGCCCCGAACGCAGCGCCATCCGCGTGTAGACGAGATTGCCGAGAAGCGCGCCGAGCGCGGTGCCCGGGAACATCTTTCCGAAAATGACCTCGGCCGGAAAGTGAAAGATGCCGATCAGCGCGCCCGCGAGAAACGCGAGCACCGAGAGATTGTCGACAACCAGGCCGATGAAGCTGTTGATGTCGCCCGCTGTGATGCGCAGTTTCGCCATTGCCGCTTCCCCTCAAAGCATGCGGTCCGCAAATGAACGCAAAAAACGCAAATATGAGCAAGAGCGACCCGTTGGCATACGCCTTATTCGCGTTTGTTTGCGTTCATTCGCGGGCTGATTTTCTTCCCGCCTGGGAACCTGGAACCTACCTTGAAAATTCCGTTCGCCCCGAGCAATGCGCCGACGCGCGAAATCGAAAGGCCGCAAGCTTCACGAATACGATGTTGCGCTTTCGCGGCGCTTCGCACCGCGACGCCCGACACGAACGGTTTTCGATTTCGAGGTCGGTCTAGAAAGACACCTCGGCGGGCTGCGTGACGCGCAGCACCGACTGGTCTCCGGTTTCGCGCTTCCACGCAGCGCGGATTGCCTCGATGTCCGCACCATGCTGCGGCGTATCCGCGTGCAGGATCAACAACTCTTTCGGAATGCAGGCGTTCGATTTCGCTGTGCCCCTGCGAACGCCATTGGCCGTAGACATCAAAGACCGAGAGTCCGTCGGGAAAGCGCGGCGTGACTTCGCGGTCGAGAAATTCGCGCCAGCGCTTCTCATTCGCCGCTCCGTCCGCGTCATCGACCGGACCCACGCCGAAATACAGCTCGGTGCGCAGCCATCGCTGCGCGGCGGGATGCGCCGCATCGCCATGCAGCGTCGCCTGAGGCGACGCACAGGCGGCGAGAAGCAGGCCCGCGCAGGCCGCAGCGAAAATCGATCTTCGGATGCCGGTGACGCTTTGCATTTGGGCAGTATCCACGGGCGGCGCAAGAAGATGCAACGCGGGACGCGGACAGAAAGCCGGCGCGACCTGTGGCCGCGCGCGACGGCGGAGGCCGCCGCTCTTAGGAAATGACTTCGGGACGCTTGGCGCCGGCGAAATGCTTGGCCCAATAGGCGCAGTCGAGACTGTCGACGCGCACGCTCTTGCCAGGTCTCGGCGAGTGGATGAAACGCCCGTCCTGGAGATAGATGCCTACATGGGTGATGTGCTTGCCGACCTGGAAGAAAACGAGATCGCCCGTGCGCATGCGCTCGCGCGGAATCGTCTTGCCGTCACGATACTGGCCCGGCGCGTCGTACGGCAGGTCGACGCCGTAGGTCTTGTTGTAGACGTAATGGGTGAAACCCGAACAGTCGAACCCCGTGACCGGGTCATGGCCGCCGCGCACGTAGCGCACGTCGCGCAGGCGCATCGCGAAATCGGCCACGCGGTTGCGCGGCGAGCGAAAAATCACCTGCGTCGTCACGGCCGAGCTGATCGTCGCATCGAGTTCCGCGGGTGTCGTTGCAAGCGAGAAAGGTACTTCGCCGGCGCGCGCGGACGCCTGCTTCGGCACGGGCGCCGTCTGTGTCTGGAAATCGCTATAGTCCGGGACAATTCGATCGACCGTCGCGACCGACACACCGCTCGCGCCAGAGGCAATCAGGGATTGCGCATGCGCCGGCGCACTCGCGACCGCGACACAGGCACACACCATCGCGCAAGCGATTTGCTGGAACACCATCGGAATCCCCCGAGCGGAAAAAGACACACCGGGAGCGACCGTAACAAAGCGTTCGTTGAAATTTGGTTAATGGACTGTTCAGTTCGAAAACGCGGGCCACAAAACGTGACGAAGCGCACGTTCGATCGCACATCCGAAGCATTATGGCCGTCTAAACGCGATAGTACTCGCGATACCACTCGACGAAACGCGCGATGCCGACCTCGACGGACGTGGACGGCGAGTAGCCGACGTCGTGCATGAGTTCGTCGACATCGGCGTACGTGTCCGGCACGTCGCCGGGCTGCAGCGGCAGCAGAATCTTCTCGGCCCGGCGACCGAGGCATTGTTCGATCATTTCGATGTAGCGCGCGAGTTCGACCGGTTGATGATTGCCGATGTTGTAGACGCGATACGGCGCCGATGACGTGCCCGGATTCGGCTTGAGCGGATCGAACGCCGCGTCGCCCGCAGGGACGTGGTCGAGCGTGCGGATCACGCCTTCGACGATGTCGTCGACGTAGGTGAAGTCGCGCGAGTGCCGGCCGTGGTTGAACACCTCGATCGGTTCTCCGGCGAGGATGTTGCGCGTGAACAGGAACAGCGCCATGTCGGGCCGGCCCCACGGCCCGTAGACCGTGAAGAACCGCAGCCCGGTCGTCGGCAGGTCGTAAAGATGGCTGTAGGTATGCGCCATCAGTTCGTTCGCCTTCTTCGTCGCGGCGTAGAGGCTCAGCGGATGATCGACGGCGTCGCGCACCGAGAACGGCAGTTTCAGGTTGCCGCCGTAGACCGAACTCGACGACGCGTAGACGAGGTGCTCGCTGCGATTGTGCCGGCACGCCTCGAGGATATTGATGAAGCCGACGAGATTGCTGTCGACGTACGCACGTGGATTCTCGCGCGAGTAGCGCACGCCGGCCTGCGCGGCGAGGTTGACCACACGCTGCGGCACGAATTCGGCGAAGACGCGATCGACGGCCTCGCGATCCTGCAGCGCGCCCTTGACGAAGCGGAAGCCCGCGTGCGGCGTGAGGCGCGCGAGGCGCGCTTCCTTGAGGCGTACGTCGTAATAGTCGTTGAGGTTGTCGAAGCCGAATACCTCGTCGCCGCGCGCGAGCAGGCGCGCGCTCAGGGCCGAGCCGATGAAACCCGCTGCACCTGTCACCAGAACGCGCATTGCGACTTCTCCACGAAGGAACCAAAGCAGGGACGCTCTTCATCGCGCCGGATTTTTGTCTGTCCATGCCGAAAGAGCCTGGTTCGATGAATCGAACCCCTACGCGGCATTGCAATCGGTCGTCGATCGCGTGTTTCGGCAAAACATGCTTCTGGTTATTTTCATTCCGAAAGAGCCGGGCTCGATGAATCGAACCCCTACGCGGCATCACAACCGATCGTCGACCGCATCCTTGGGCAACACATGCTTGACGTCGAACAGCACGCCGCCCGGCTTGCACAGCGCGCGGATGCCGGCCGCGCCCAGCGCGACGAACTCCGCATGCGCGACCGCGAGAATCACCGCGTCGTAGTGCTTGTGCCCGAGCTCGGGCAGCAACTCGAAATCGTATTCGCGCTGTGCTTCCGCTGCGTCGACGCAGGGATCGTAAATGTCCACCTCCGCGTCGAAGCCGATCAATTCCGCAACGAGATCGGCGACACGCGTATTGCGCAGGTCGGGACAGTTCTCCTTGAACGCGAGGCCGAGCACGAGGATTTCGGCGCCCGCAACGTGCACGCGCCTGCGCGAGAGCAGCTTGGTCACGCGCTGTGCGATCTGCGCTGCCATGCCGTCGTTGATGCGCCGACCCGACAGGATGACCTCGGGGTGGTAGCCGATCGCCTGCGCCTTGTGCGTCAGATAGTACGGATCGACGCCGATGCAGTGTCCGCCGACCAGGCCGGGGCGGAACGGCAGGAAATTCCACTTCGTTCCCGCAGCCGCGAGCACCTCGCCCGTGTCGATGCCGAGGCGATGGCAGATCAGCGCGACCTCGTTGACGAGTGCGATGTTGAGATCGCGCTGCGTGTTCTCGATGACCTTCGCCATCTCGGCGACACGGATGCTCGATGCGCGATGCGTGCCCGCGTCCACGATCTCGCGATAAAGCGCATCGACGAAGTCGGCGGCGGCGGGCGTCGATCCGGCGGTCACCTTGACGATGCTCTCGAGGCGGTGCTGCTTGTCGCCCGGATTGATTCTCTCGGGACTGTAGCCCGTGTAGAAATCGACGTTGTGGGTCAGCCCCGAGGCGCGTTCGATGATCGGTACGCAGATCTCCTCGGTTGCACCCGGATAGACCGTCGATTCGAATATCGCGACGCCGCCGCGGCGGATCGCACGCCCGATGCTGAGGCTGGCGGCTTCGAGCAGGCGCAGGTCGGGGCGCTTGTATTCGTCTATCGGCGTCGGCACTGCGGCGACGAAGACGTCGCAGCCGGCCAGGTCGTCGGCTGCCGCGCTGAAAGTGAGCTTCGAGGCGCCGCGGATTTCGTCCGCCGACAGCTCGCCGGTATGATCGTGCGCGGCGTCCAGCGCGGTTACGCGGCGCGCGTCGATGTCGAACCCGAGCGTCGCGCGCACGCGCCCGAACGCGACGGCGAGCGGCAGGCCGACATAGCCGAGGCCGACGACCGCGAGGCGCGCATCGGCCAGATTGGGAAGTGCAGCGTTCGACATGCCGTGCGGGAGCCGAATTGGCGGGCCGCTAGTCTAGCAAGACGCATTAAAATGCGCGGAGCCCGCAGCCGCGGCGAACGGAGTTCGAGGGATTCCCATGCGTATATGTGTCTATGCAGCATCGAGCCGGCACTGCGATCCCGCCTATCTCGATGCGGCGCGTGAGCTGGGCGCCGCGCTCGCGCGCGCAAAATGCAGCGTGGTCTACGGAGGCGGCGGCTCCGGCCTCATGGGTGCGCTCGCTGACGGTGCGCTGGCCGAGGGCGGCGAGGTCATCGGCATCATTCCGCGCTTCATGACCGAAGTCGAATGGCAGCATCCGGGGGTCGCCAATCTCGAAATCGTCGAGGACATGCGCGAGCGCAAGCATCGCCTGCTGACCGGATCGGACGGTGTCGTCGCGCTGCCGGGCGGCTCCGGCACGCTCGAGGAGCTGTTCGAGGCGATCACGCTCAAGCGCCTCGGCATCTACTTCAATCCGATCGTGCTCGTGAACCTGCGCAACTTCTATGCGCCGCTGCAGGCATTCATGCAACAGGTGATCGCGGAGCGATTCATGAATGCCGAACATGCCGAGATGTGGTCGCTCGTCGAGCGTATCGACGAGGTGCTGCCGCGCATCAGGCAGACGCCACGCTGGCGCGAAGACGCGCGCACATTCGCCGCGGTCCGGGCCTAGCGCCCGCAATGGCCCGAAGTTGTTTTTGTTCTATCGGGACTTGTCCGCGCAATCCGCGTCCTGAGTTTGTTCGCTCCTCGGGAAGCATTTTGACGCGGATCGCGCGGATTTCAGCGGCAGCAGATAAGCGCGAAGTTGTCTTGCTTGTCGGCATTTATTCGCGTTGATCCGCGAAATCCGCGTCCCGCTTTTCTGCTCAGGGAAGCGTTCGACGTGGATCAACGCGAATTTTAGAACCAGCGGCGATTGGCTGGTCGAAGCGCACGCTAGCCGAACGTGCCGAATCGAACCGCGGCTAGTCGAAACGGTTGCCTGAGCTTTCGGGGTTCGACGCGGCGCCGTCGCCCTCGTCGCGCGAGCCGGCGCCCGCATCGTCGTCTTCGCGCGGGGGCGAACCGCCTTCGCTGCGCTCGGCCTGCTTCTGCCAGCGCGTCTTGATCGGATTGGCCGTCTCGGCCGATTCGGCGGCGGCCAGCAATGCCGCCTTGCGCTCGTCGGGCAGGTCGGCCCAGTGGCAATCGGCGAGTGCGCCTTCGAGCGCGTAGAGCAGATTGAGACTCGGCCGGAATCCGGCGCGCTTGACCTTCATGAACGCTTCGACGGCGCCGAGGCGAACCAGGTCTTCCTGCGTGCGCACGCCGACCTGGCGCAGCCATGCAGCCGACTTCGGCCCGACGTTGCGAATCTTGCCCACGTTCTTGTCAGTCATTCCTGCTCCAGGCGACGCTCTACACGCCGCGCAACGATTCCAGGTATATTTTTGCCAGTTGTTCCATGCCCGCACGATCGTCATCGTCGAAGCGGCCTATTTTCGGACTGTCGACGTCGAACACGCCGATCAGCTCGCCATCGAGGACGAGCGGCACGACGATCTCGGACTGCGACGCCGCATCGCAGGCGATATGCCCCGGGAACGCGTGCACGTCGCGCACGACCTGGGTCTTCCGCGTCGTCGCCGCCGCACCGCATACACCCTTGTCGAGCGCGATGCGCACGCAGGCCGGCTTGCCCTGGAACGGACCGACGACGAGTTCGCGGCCGTCGAAGAAATAGAAACCGGCCCAGTTCAGGTCATCGAGCGCGTCGTAGACCAGTGCGGAAAAATTCGCGGCGTTGGCGATGCGGTCGGGTTCGCCGTGCAGCAGCCCACTCGCCTGCTCGGCGAGTTCTGCGTACTGCTCGGATTTGCTGCCGGCCTGCAACGCGGTGGCGGTAAACATGTGCACGCTCTCGTAGACGTCTTTCTCGGGTTCGATCGCGTACTTTACCGCCGACGCCCGCGCTTTGCTTGAACGGCACGAGCGCCTATGCTGTGCGCGCAGACCCGCAGCCTCCCGCACGCATGCCCGAAACCGTCTCGCTAGCCTCCGTCATGCGCGTGCGCCGGCACCAGCCGACGCGTCTCGAGGGCTTCGTCGATGCCTCTTTCGCGTTCGCGGTCACGCTCGTCGTGATCTCGCTCGGCCACGTCCCCGGCTCGGTCGAGGAGATGCTGCGCGCGCTGCACGGCGTGCCGACGTTCGCGATCTGCTTCTTCCTGCTCGGGCGCATCTGGCTCGCGCATCGCAACTGGAGCCGGCACTACGATCTCGACGACACCACCACCGTCGTACTGAGCCTGGCGCTCGTTTTCATCGTGATGATCTACGTCTATCCGCTGCGCATCCTGTTCGCGCAGATGTTCATGGGCTTCAGTGGCGGCCGACTGACCGACGGTACGATCTCCCCGATCACCACCGTCGAAGACCTGCGCACGGCCTATACCGTATTCGGCCTCGGTTTCGCCGCGATGTCCGTCGTGTTCGTGCTGCTCTACCGTCATGCGCTGCGCAACGGCGCGGCGATCGGCCTCGGCGAGGCCGGAGAAGCTCTACACGCGCATGAAGATGGTCGACTGGGGCGAGCAGATCATCTTCAGCGTACTCTCGCTCGCGCTCGCGGCATGGCTGCAGATGGCCGATCCGTGGTCGTTCTCGCTGCCGGGCCTCGTCTACGCGTTCGCCCTCGTAACGGGGCCCGTGACGCGACGCCACTACCGGCGCGAAATAGCGCGGATATCGACCGGGTGACCCGAAGCGTCTACATCACCGGCACCGACACCGGCATCGGCAAGACGCTCGTGTCCGCGGGCCTGCTCGCTGCGCTGAACGCCGCCGGCGTGCGCGCGGTCGGCATGAAGCCGGTCGCGAGCGGGTGCGAGCGCACGCCCGCGGGCCTGCGCAACGCGGACGCGCTCGCGCTGATCGCGCACGGCGCGGGCGAGCCGGACTATGCGCTCGTCAACCCCTACGCGTTCGCCGAGCCGATCGCGCCGCACATCGCGGCGGCGGATGCTGGCGTCACGATCGCCGTCGACGCGATCGCGTCGGCCTACGCGCAACTCGCGGCGAACGCCGCAAGCGTCGTCGTCGAAGGCGTCGGCGGCTGGATGGCACCGCTCGGCGGCGAGTTGATGCAGCGCGACGTCGTGCGCCGCCTGCGCCTGCCCGTGATCCTCGTCGTCGGCCTGCGGCTGGGCTGCATCAATCACGCGCTGCTGAGCGCCCGCGCGATCGGCGACGACGGCTGCGAATTCGCCGGCTGGGTCGGCAACCGCGTCGATCCGGAGATGCTGCGCGCCGAAGACAACCTGGCGACGCTCAGGGCGCGCCTCGATGCGCCCTGCCTCGGCGTGCTGCCATTCGCGCTCGCCGCCGATCCGGTCGCCCTCGCGCCACACCTCGCCGCGGCCCGCGACCGCCTGCGAGGGCCGGGCCAGCCGGGCTGAACTGGTAAACTGCGCGTTCCACGTTTCAGCGGGAGCCGGCGATGGCAGGCAGACAGAGCTTCTACTTCGTGATCCCCGACCTGGCCGCGGCGCGCGGCAAGATCGATTCGCTTTCGTTCACCGGCAACAGCAGCGGCAGTTTCGCGGCCCAGCTGCAGGCCGCGTTGCGCGAACCGGGGTTGTGGGAGCGCTGGCGCGCGATGCAGCCCGATCCCGATGCGATCGATCCGTCGCTGGGCGCGAGCGACCCGCAGGCGACCGTTTCGGCGCAGCAGGCCGACCTGCATTGCGACGTGACGGTCACGACCGTGCTGCCGCACGCCGTGCTCAAGCATCGCCTCGGCCTTCTGATCGGCTCGAACTGGACCCTGCGCGACGTCCACGCCGCCTAGGCCCGACCCCACTTACGGCACATGTCCAGCCGCAGCCCGTCGCCGCTATGTTGTCGGCTCGCCTCGCGCAGGCGCGGTTTGCGCGCGGCCGCCGATTTCCATAGAAACCTCTCACGGGAAGATCCACCCATGCTTCGCATCTGTCCATTGTTCGCCGCCATGACCATCGCCTTCTCCGCCGGCGCAAAAACGCCGCAAAAACCCGAACAGCCGAAGCAGGCCGCCGCTGCCGCGACGAACCCCGCCGACGCCAATCCGTTCCTCGCGCCGAGCACGCTGCCGTTCCAGGCGCCGCCGTTCGACAAGATCAAGGACAGCGACTACTCGCCGGCCTTCGAGGAGGGCATGAAGCAGCAGATCGCCGAAGTCGAGAAGATCGCGAACAATGCCGACACGCCGACGTTCGACAACACGATCGTGGCGCTCGAGCGCACCGGCGCCGCTGCTGACGCGCGTCTCGAAGGTGTTCTTCGCGCTCGCGCAGGCGAACACGAACGACGACACTGCAGAAGATCCAGGAAGACGTCGCGCCGAAGCTCGCCGCGCACCAGGACGCGATCTTCCTCAACGCGAAGCTCTACGCGCGCGTGAAGGCGCTGTATGCGCAACGCGACTCGCTCGGCCTCGACGCGCAGTCGAAATATCTGGTCGAGCGCTACAACAAGGCGTTCGTGCGCGCCGGCGCACGAGCTGTCGGCGAGCGACCAGTCGACCTTGCGCGAACTGAACAAGGAGGAGTCGACGCTGCAGACCTCGTTCCAGAACAAGCTGCTCGCCGCGACGAAGAACGGCGCGCTCGTGATCAGCGACAAGAAGGAGCTCGCCGGATTCAGCGACGGCGACATCGCCGCGGCGGCCGAAGCGGCCAAGGGGCGCAAGCTCGACGGCAAGTGGGTCGTCGCGCTGCAGAACACGACGCAGCAGCCGGCGCAGGTGTCGCTCAAGGATCGCGCGACGCGCGAGAAGCTGTTCAAGGCCTCGATCGATCGCGCCGAGCACGGCGGCGACAACGACACGCGCGCGATCGTGCAGCGCCTCGCCGAATTGCGCGCGGAGAAGGCCAAGCTGCTCGGTTTCCCGACCTACGCCGCCTACAGCCTCGACGACCAGATGGCGAAGACGCCCGAGCGCGCGATCAAGCTCATGACCGACATGGTCCCCGCCGCGGTCGCGAAGGCGAAGAGCGAAGCCGCCTCGATGCAGAAGCTCGCGGACAAGGATCACGTCAAGCTCGCGCCGTGGGACTGGCAGTTCTACTCCGAGCAGGTGAAGAAGGCCGAGTACGCGCTCGACGAAGCCGAGATCAAGCAGTACTTCGTGCTCGACAAGCGTGCTGCAGGACGGCGTGTTCTTCGCCGCGAACAAGCTCTACGGCATCACGTTCAAGGAACGCCACGACATTCCGGTCTACCAGCCCGACGTGCGCGTGTTCGAGGTGTTCGACAAGGACGGCACGTCGATGGCGCTGTTCTATGCCGACTACTTCAAGCGCGACAACAAGAGCGGCGGCGCGTGGATGGACAGCTTCGTCGACCAGTCCGGGTTGCTCGGCACGCAAGCCCGTCGTGTTCAACGTCTGCAACTTCACGAAGCCGGCGCCGGGCCAGCCCGCGCTGATCAGCCACGACGACGTCATCACGATGTTCCACGAGTTCGGCCACGCGCTGCACGGCATGTTCTCGAACGTGAAGTATCCGTACCTCGCGGGCACTTCGTGCCGCGCGACTTCGTCGAGTTCCCGTCGCAGTTCAACGAGCACTGGGCCGACGAGCCGACCGTGTTCGCGAACTACGCGAAGCACTACAAGACCGGCGCGCCGATGCCCGCCGAGCTGCTCGCGAAGATCAAGGCGGCCGGCACGTACGGCGAGGGCTTCGCGACGACGGAATACATCGCCGCGGCACTGCTCGACCAGGCGTGGCACACGCTGCCGGCCAACGCCGAGAAGCAGGACGTCGACAAGTTCGAGGCCGATGCGCTCAAGCGTTATCAGGTCGACTTCTCGCTCGTGCCGCCGCGCTACCGCACGAGCTATTTCGCGCACATCTGGGGCGGCGGCTATTCGGCCGGTTACTACGCCTACCTGTGGACCGCCGTGCTGCGCGACGACGCGTTCTACTGGTTCAAGGAGCACGGCGGCATGACGCGCGAGAACGGCCAGCGCTATCGCGACATGATCCTGTCGCGCGGCGGCACCGAGGAGATGGACGTGATGTACCGCGACTTCCGCGGCCGCGACCCGAGCGTCGAGCCACTGCTCGAGGAGCGCGGCCTCAAACCCAAGAGCGACGCCAAGTAAGCGCACCGTTCCGTTTCGCCGGCGCGCGACTTGATCGCCGCCGGCGTCCGTGCCTGAATACGGCCGTCGCCACGCGACGGCTTTTTCTTTTCATCGTTTCGGAGATCTGCGCATGTTGCGTACAAGCACTCTCATCGTTGTCGCATCGCTCACGCTCGGCGCGTGCGCAGGCGCGCCGCACAAGACACAAACGACCGCAGCGGCCCAGCCCGCCGAGGTCAATCCGTTCTTCAGCGCGAGCACGCTGCCGTTTCGAGGCACCGCCGTTCGACAAGATCAAGGACGCCGACTACCAGCCCGCAATCGACGAAGGCATGAAAAGGCAGATCGCCGAGGTCGAGAAGATCGCGAACAACCCCGACGCGCCGACGCTCGACAACACGATCGTCGCGATGGAACGCACGGGCTCGTTGCTGACGCGCGTCAACAAGGTGTTCTTCGCGCTGAGCCAGTCGAACACCAACGACACGCTGCAGCGCGTGCAGAAGGAAGAGGCGCCGAAACTGGCCGCCCATCGCGACGCGATCTTCCTCGATGCGAAACTCTTCGCGCGCGTGAAGGCGCTCTATGCGCAACGCGATTCGCTCGGACTCGATGCCGAGTCGAAGCGCCTCGTCGAACGCTACTACCGCAATTTCGTGCGCGCCGGTGCCGAACTGTCGGCGACCGACCAGGCGACGTTGCGCGAACTGAACAAGGAACTGTCCTCGCTGAGCACGACGTTCCGCAGCAAGCTGCTCGCGGCAACCAAGGCGGGCGCGCTCGAGTTCGACAGCGCCGATGCGCTGGCCGGCATGAGCGACGCGGATATCGCCGCCGCCGCCGAAGCGGCCAAGGCGCGCAAGCTCGAGGGCAAATGGCTGATCGCGCTGCAGAACACGACCCAGCAACCCGCGCAGGAAACGCTCACGGATCGCGCGACGCGCGAGAAGCTGTTCAAGGCGTCGATCAGCCGCGCCGAGCACGCCGACGACAACGATACGCGCACGACCATCGCGCGCATCGCCGAACTGCGCGCGCAGCGCGCGAAGCTGTTCGGCGCGAAGACCTACGCCGACTACGTACTCGAAGACCAGATGGCGAAGACGCCCGAGCACGCGATCAAGCTCATGACCGACATGGTCCCGGCCGCGGTGCGCAAGGCGAAGGGTGAAGCGGCCTCGATGCAGAAGCTCGCCGACAAGGACCACATCAAGCTCGAGCCATGGGACTGGCAGTTCTATTCCGAACAGGTCAAGAAGACGACCTACAAGCTCGACGAGAGCGAGATCAAGCAGTACTTCGAGATCGACAACGTCCTGCAGAACGGCGTGTTCTTCGCCGCGAACAAGCTGTACGGCATCACGTTCAAGGAACGCCACGACATTCCGGTCTACCAGCCCGACGTGCGCGTGTTCGAGGTGTTCGATCAGGACGGCACGTCGATGGCGCTGTTCTATGCCGATTACTTCAAGCGCGACAACAAGGCCGGCGGCGCCTGGATGAGCACGTTCGTCGACCAGTCGGGGCTGCTCGGCACGAAACCGGTCGCATTCAACGTCTGCAACTTCACGAAGCCGGCGCCGGGCCAGCCCGCGCTGATCAGCCGCGACGACGTGATCACGATGTTCCACGAGTTCGGCCACGCGCTGCACGGCATGTTCTCGAACGTCAAATATCCGCTGCTGACCGGCACGAGCGTGCCGCGCGACTTCGTCGAATTCCCGTCGCAGTTCAACGAGCACTGGGCCGACGAGCCGACCGTGTTCGCCAACTACGCCAAGCACTACAAGACCGGCGAGCCGATGCCCGCCGACACTGGTCGCCAAGATCAAGGCGGCCGGCACCTACGGCCAGGGCTTCGCGACGACCGAATATCTCGGCGCCGCGTTGCTCGACATGGCCTGGCACACGCTGCCGCGAATCGATGACGAAGCGCGACGACGTCGGCGCGTTCGAGCGCGCGGCGCTCAAGCGTTATCACGTCGACTACGCGCTCGTGCCGCCGCGCTACCGCTCGAGCTACTTCAACCACATCTGGGGCAGCGGCTACGCCGCCGGCTACTACGCCTACCTGTGGACCGCCGTGCTGCGCGACGACGCGTTCTACTGGTTCAAGGAACACGGCGGCATGACGCGCGAGAACGGCCAGCGCTTCCGCGACATGGTGTTGTCGCGCGGCAACAGCGAAGAGACCGATGCCGCCTACCGCGCGTTTCGCGGGCGCGATCCGAGCGTCGAGCCGCTGCTGATCGAGCGCGGGCTGAAGGACGCGCCCGGCGCGAAGAAGTAGTCTTTCTTAAGCGCGGGATCGATAAAAAGGCAGGCCGAACGGTCTGCCTTTTTATTTTTCCGCGCGCGCGGATTGCTTTGTTCGCGACGGCGGCGGCCGTGCTCGTGCCAAGGTCACACCGGTCGGCGAATATCCGGCGCGCGGACGCATGAAACGGGTGATGAAACGAGAAACGGCCCGCAAAGGGCCGTTTTTTCGCACGGATGACGACGGCTGACCCGGTCAGTACGCGAACTCCTTGAACACCGGGTCGATCGTGCCGCCCCATGCGCCGTGGAACAATTCGAGCTTGCGCTCGGCCGGCGTCTGGTTCGCCTCGACGAATTCGATCAGCGGTTCGAGGAAGATCGCCTCGTTGGCACCGGTCTTGTTGACGCGATTGCGCCGCGCGAGACCGTTGCCGGCGATCTTGAGCGCCTCGCGCGCGAGGTCGCGCACCGTGCCGTTGCGATCGTTTCCGATTCGAGCCGGCAGCTTCAGCGCGTGCTTCGGCACGCCGTCGCGCAGCGCATGGCGTTCGGCCATCGTGAAATCCTTGACGAGATCCCACGCCGCGTCGAGCGCGGTCTGGTCGTAGAGCAGGCCGACCCAGAACGCCGGCAGCGCGCACAGACGGTTCCACGGGCCGCCGTCGGCGCCGCGCATTTCGAGATATTTCTTCAGGCGCACTTCGGGGAACGCGGTCGTCGTGTGATCGGCCCAGTCCTTGAGCGTCGGCAGCGCGCCGGGCAGGTCGGAGAGCTTGCCGGCCATGAAATCCTTGAACGACTTGCCGGCGAGGTCGATGTACGTGCCGTCGCGGTAGCTGAAGTACATCGGCACGTCGAGCAGGTAGTCGACGTAGCGCTCGAAGCCGAAGCCGTCGTCGAAGACGAAGTCGAGCATGCCGGTGCGATCCGGATCGGTATCGGTCCAGATGTGCGAGCGATACGAGAGGTATCCGTTCGGCTTGCCTTCGGTGAACGGCGAATCGGCGAACAGCGCGGTCGCGATCGGCTGCAGCGCGAGCGAGACGCGGAATTTCTTGATCATGTCGGCTTCGTTCGAGAAGTCGAGATTGACCTGCACGGTGCACGTGCGCGTCATCATGTCGAGCCCGAGCTTGCCCACGAGCGGCATGTAGCGCTGCATGATCTTGTAGCGGCCTTTCGGCATCCACGGCATGTCGGCGCGCGTCCACTTCGGCTGGAAACCCATGCCGAGGAAGCCGAGCTGCAATTCGTCGGCGACCGTCTTCACTTCCTTGAGATGGCCCGTGACCTCGCAGCAGGTGTCGTGGATCGTGTCGACCTGCCCGCCGGAGAGTTCGAGCTGGCCCGCGGGCTCGAGCGTGATCGAGCCGTCGCCGCGCGTGAGCGCGATGATGTTGCCTTTTTCCTCGACGGGCGCCCAGCCGAAGCGGGTCAGGCCCTTGAGCAGGACGCCGATGCCGCGGTCGCCTTCGTAGGTCGGCGGACGCAGGTCGTCGAGACGGAAGCCGAACTTCTCGTGCTCGGTGCCGATCTTCCACTGCCCGGGCGTGCGCGCGCCCGAGGCGACGTACTCGACCAGTTGCGAGCGGTGCTCGATCGGCGTTTCCTTGACTGCGCTGGGGCCGGACATGCGTGGACTCGCTGAATTCTTTGAACAAAGGGCGCGGCCACGAACGGCCGCTTCAAGTTATTGCGGCCCCGAAAGGTCGCAAAGAAAGCCGATTTTGGGGCGATCAGGCGGTAAGCAAGCCCGCCAGGATGCCGCGCGCCTCGTCGAGCCCGGTCTTGGCGAACGCCGAAAATGTCTGCGCCGTCGCACTGGAGCCGTATCGCCGCGATCTCCTTGCGCACGAGCGCGAGCGTGTTCGCCGCCTCACCCCGCGATAGCTTGTCGGCCTTGGTCAGCAGACAGTGGCAGGCAAGATCGATTTCGCGGCAGTACGCGAGCATCTGCTGGTCGAATTCCTTGAGCGGATGGCGGCTGTCCATGATCAACACGACGCCGCGCAGCGACTCGCGGTCGCGCAGGTAGGCGTCGATGACCTTCTTCCACCGCTCGCGCATCGCCTCGGGCACTTTCGCATAGCCGTAGCCGGGCAGATCGACGAGGCGTCGGCCTTCGTCCAGGATGAAGACGTTGAGCAACTGGGTGCGGCCCGGCGTCTTCGACGTGCGCGCGAGGCCCGACTGGTCGCAGATCGCGTTGAGCGCGCTCGATTTGCCGGCGTTGGAGCGCCCGGCGAACGCGATTTCGGCGCCGCTGTCGGCCGGAAGCTGGCGCAACTCGGCCGCGCTGGTGAGGAACTGCGCGTGGCGGAACGGGTTGGTTTTCATGCGTACATGCTAGCCGGTCTTGCGCCAGTTTGACCCGGTGCGGCCCGACAAGGATAATTTTGCGCTTGTGTCGCGCTTTCCTGCGCGAATCGACCGGCGGCGTTCTGGAGTGATGATTATGAGTTTTCGGCTTGTGGTGGCATTCGCAGCGCTGGTCGGCGCCGGTATGGCGTACGCCGCGGAAGCGCCGTCCGCGGTCAAGCCGGGCGACGCCAGCGCCGGTCAGGCCAAGTCCGCCACGTGCGGCGCCTGCCACGGCGCCGACGGCAATCCCGCGAGTTCGCAGTATCCGAAGCTCGCCGGTCAGCACGAGAACTACATCGCGCGCCAGGTCGAGCTGTTCAAGACGAACAAGCGCTCGAATCCGGTCATGATGGGCTTCATCGCCAATCTGTCACCGCAGGACGAGCACGACATCGGCGCGTATTTCGCAACCAAGGCTTCGCTGCCGGGCGTCGCCGACACGAAGCTCGTCGCCATGGGCCAGGCCTACTATCGCGGCGGCGACGGCAAGGACGGCGTTCCCGCCTGCATGGCCTGTCACGGCCCCGACGGTCGCGGCAACCCGGGCGCCGGCTATCCGCAGCTCGCCGGCCAGTACGCCGACTACCTCGCGGCGAAGCTCAAGGACTTCCGCGACGGCAAGGGCTACAGCGACGACGACCACGGCAAGATCATGGTCACGGTCGCCAAGAGCCTGAACGATCAGGAGATCTCGGCGCTCGCGAGCTATCTCGAAGGCCTGCATACCGCAGCCGCGAAGGCCGAGACGGTCGCGAAATAATCGACCGCGACCCGGTTTTCACAGCAGCAACGCCAGCGACACGGCGTTTGCAGGGCACGAAAGCGACAGCGGCGAAACTTTCGTCGCCGTTGCGCGTCATTCTCTCGGCGGCGTGCCGGTCAATGGTCACCGCCGAATCGAATCAATCTGCACGAGGAATTCAGCATGCTGTTTCGCGCCCTTGGCCTGATCGCCGCGCTCGTCGCCCCCGCCGCCTATGCCGCCGACGCCGCGCCATCGCCGTGGAAGGTCGACACCGACTACGCGCTGATCGAACCGGCGGTCGCCCAGACGACACCCGGCAAGATCGAAGTCACCGAGGTGTTCTCTTACGGCTGCCCGACCTGCAACTTCAGCTATCCGGCCATCGACAAGATGCGCAAGGGCCTGCCGGCGAACGCCGTCATGACATTCGTCCCCGCCTCGTTCATTCCCGCGGAGGACTGGCCGATGTTCCAGCGCGCGTACCTCACGGCGCAGGCACTCGGCATCGCCGACAAATCGCATGACGCGATGTACGACGCGGTGTGGAAGACGAAAGAACTCGCGACGATGAACGACGACGGCCGCACGCTCAGGAAGACGATGCCGACGATCGAGGATGCGGCGAAGGTCTACGCGAAATTCGGCGTGAAGCCCGAAGACTTCATCGCGACCGCGAATTCGTTCTCGATCAACACGAAGATGAAGCAGGCCGATGCCTACGTGAAGGCGACGCAGACCGACGGCACACCGACGATCATCGTCGCCGGCCGGTATCGCGTGATCCAGGCACAGCGCGACTGGAACAAGACCGAGCAGCTCGTCCACTATCTGATCGGGTTGGAAACTGCCCGACTGGAAAGCGCCGGCAAATAACGCGATCATCGCCGCACTCGCCGCAGTTCGGCCCACGCAAGATCCGAGGACGTCCATGTTCAGACATTTCGCGCTGCTGCTCGTCGGCCTGATCGCCATCACCGCCTGCGGAACGGGCGCGAACGGCGGCGCAAACGCGGCTCCTGCGGCGCCCGCGGCGCAGCCGGCGGCGCCCGCAGCCTCGGCGGCCCCAGCGCGCGCGTGGGAGCTCGGCTCCGACTACCTGCTGATCGATCCGCGCGTGCCGACGACGACCGGCGACAAGATCGAAGTCGTGGAAGTGTTCTCGTACGCCTGCCCGCACTGCGCGCATTTCCAGCCGTTCGTCGACGAACTCAAGGCCAAGCTGCCGGCGAACGCGCAGCTCGTGCTCATCCCCGCGGTATTCAATCCGACCTGGGAGCCGTACGCCCGCGCGTTCTACGCGGCCAAGTCGATGGGCGTGCTCGACAAGACGCATCAGGCGCTGTTCGACGCGCTGCACCGCGACCATCTGCCGATCTCCGACATGCAGTCGCTCGCAGGTTTCTACGCCGGCTTCGGCGTCAATGCCGCTTCGTTCCAGTCCACGGCGAGTTCGTTCGTCGTGGACAGCCAGCTCGCACGCGGCAATCAACTCGTCCACGACTACGGTGTGAGCGCAACGCCGACGCTTGATCGTCAACGGCAAGTACCGCGTCGAGATGAACAGCGAGAAGCACATCGGCCCTCCCGAGGCGATCGACATCGTCCTGCAGCTCGTCAAGCAGGAGAGCGCGGCGCACAAGTAGCTCGCATCCGCTTGGCGCAGGTTCGGCGCGCGGTCGCATGGCGCTTGCGGGTCCGCGCAGCGCGGCATAGTCTCGCGTTCCATGCCCGCAAAGCCCCGCACCAGCCTCGGAGGACGCGCCACCACCGCGCAGCGCCAGGCATTTGCGTCTGTTGAGCTGCAACATCCTCGCGGGCGGCAGCGTGCGGCGCTATCGGCACTACGTCACCGAGAGCTGGAAGCAGGTGCTGCCGACACGGAGCAAGCGCGGCAATCTCGACAACCTCGCCGGCCTGTTCGCCGACTTCGACATCGTCGGCCTGCAGGAATCTGACGCCGGGTCGCTGCGTTCGGGGTTTCTCAACCAGACGCAATACCTCGCCGAAGCCGCGCAGTTCCCGTACTGGAGCCATCAGCCCAACCGCAAGATCGCCCAGTTCGCCGCGTCGAGCAACGGCCTGCTGACGCGCATCAAACCCGTCGAAGTGCGCGATTATCCGCTGCCGAGCCGCATTCCGGGCCGCGGCGCGCTGTGGGCGCGATTCGAGATCGAGGGCAGCGAACTCATCGTCGTGATCGCCCACCTTTCGCTCGGCCCGCAGGCGCGCATGCGGCAGCTCGACTTCATCGCCGAGCTCATGGGCCGGCGACAGTTTGCGGTGCTCATGGGCGACCTCAATTGCGCGCTCGACAGCCCGGAACTCGTTTCGCTGCTGCGACGCACGGGCCTGACCCCGACGCACGGCGCGCCGCCGCCGACGTTCCCGAGCTGGAGTCCGCGGCGCGCGATCGACCACATCCTCGTTTCAGAAAATGTGGAAATTGAGAAAATGTGGACTTTGCCGCATGCCGTCTCAGACCATCTGCCGCTTGCGGCGCACCTCGTTCTGTCCGCGCCCGGGCGCAAGGCGCGCTGAAGGCCTGCTCCATCCGTGCCAAGACGCTATCGTCGGAGCCGGCGGCCGTCTTCCGTGACCGGTCGCCGCGATGCGGCCGCCCGGGAAATTTGCCGCCGAACGCGCATCGGTCGGGTCCACGCGTTACACTCCGAGCGTCGTTCGCTGTCCGGCCGCCTTTCGTCCGTCATGCCACGCTTCAGCTCGTTATCGCTTCGCTTCGCCTCGTTGCTCGCTTTCGTCCTCGCGATCATCCCTGCTGCGGCTGCCGAGAACGAGCTCTCGCGTCAGCGCGAGCAATTCCCCACGGTCTGGGAGCTCGCCAAACGCGACCCGACGAATTCCTGGATAAAGCTCGCGGCGGGGCTCGAGAACTATCCGCTCTATCCGTACCTCGGTCTCGCGGCGCTGCAACGACGCATCGCGGATCTCAAGCGCGAGGAAGTCGACGCATTTCTCAAGGCTTGGCCGAATTCGCTACCGGCGGCGATGCTGCGCGACGCGTTCCTGCTCGAACTCGCCAAACGCCGCGACTGGAAGAACTTCCGCGATCTCTACGATCCCGCGATCACGGGTCGTGAGCTGCGTTGCGACGCGCTGCAGGCGCGCCTCGCTCTCGGCGAGAAACTCGATTTCGCCAACGACGTGCAGACCCTGTGGCTCAGCGCGACGGCGCTGCCCGCGGCCTGCGACTGCGGCAAGCGCCTGGGCGCGGGATCAGGGCAAGCTGACTTCGGCGCTGGTCTGGCAGCGCATCGCGCTCGCCTCGGCAAAATCCGCAAACGCGGGCGTCGTCGCGGCGCTCGCTCCGCTGCTCGACGACGCCGAGCGCAGCGCAGCGGAGCACGTGGCGCTCGCGTTGCGCGACCCGGCGGCGGCGCTCAAACAGGCATCGGCATGGCCCGACTGCGCCGCATTCACGTGATGCCATCGCGATCGCGACGGAGCAACTCGCGCGACGCGACGCCAATGCGGCGGAACAGGCCTGGGGAGCGCTTTCGGCGCAGTTCCATTTCGATGCCGAACAGCGCGGACGCGCGCTGCGCGCGATCGCGATGGCACACGCATCGAGCTATACGCCCGATGCGCTCGCGCGCCTCGCCGCGCTGCCGGCCGACGCTCGGCAACGACACGACGCGCGAATGGCGCGTGCGCACCGCGCTCGCCGCGGCCGACTTCAAGGCGACCCTGGCCGCGCTCGAGGCGATGCCCGAACCGCAGCGCAGCGATGCGCGCTGGCGCTACCTGCGCGCGCGCATGCTCGCGCGCGACGGACACAAGACCGAAGCCGATGCGCTGTTCCGCGCGCTGTCGACCGAGCCGAACTTCTTCGGCTTCCTTGCCGCCGACCAGGTCGACGCCGCGTACACGATATGCGCGACCGACGTGGCGGAAGACGCCGCGGCCGACGCCGCTTTGCGCCGCAAGGGCGGCATCGCGCGAGCGCTCGAGTTTTTCGCGATCAACCGCCTCGGCGAGGCGCGGCGCGAATGGGAATTCGCGATGCCGCCGCTGACGCCCGACGAGCGGCGTCGCGCGATCGCGATCGCGGCGCGCGCGGGCTGGGTCGACCGGCCGGTCTATGCGTTCAACCAGGGCGACGACATGCGCCTGTACGCTCTGCGCTTTCCACTTGCGCATCGCGACGACGTCGTGCGCGACTCGCGCGAGAGCGGCATCGATCCGGCCTGGGCCTACGCGATCATCCGCGCCGAAAGCGCGTTCACGACCGACGCGCGCTCGGGCGCGAACGCCTACGGCCTCATGCAACTGCTGCCTGGCACGGCGAAGCAGCTCTCGAAATCCGACAACATCGCGTACGGCGGCACGAGCCGACCTCTACGACCCCGAGACGAACATCGCGCTCGGCACGCGTTATCTCGGCAAGGTCGCCGCGCGCTTCGACGGCAGCATCTGGCTCGGCAGCGCCGCATACAACGCCGGGCCCGAGGCCGTCGATCGCTGGGTCAATCAGCGCGATTCGCTCGATCCCGATCTTTTCATCGAAACGATTCCGTACAAGGAGACGCGCGAGTACGTCTCGCGCGTCCTCGCGTTCGCGGTGATCTACGACTGGCGCCTGCACGGCAAGGTGCAGCCGATCTCGGCGCGGCTGCCGCGCATCGGCCAGGCCTACGAAATGCCCGACGACAAGACGGTGCGCAAACCGGTCGCCTGCCCGGCGACGCTACCGCTCGTCCCGCAACCACTCGTGCCGCGCACCACGAAGGCCGCGGCCATCGAGACGAAAGCGAATCCCTGAGTAGCGGCGTTTTGTCTCGAGGCTGCATGAGCCCAAGAGCAATTTTTGGACGCGGATCAACGCGGATTTGCGCGGATTGATCGGTCTTTGATCAATGGGCTTCTATCCGCGTTCTTTGCTCTGCATCCGCGTAATCCGCGTTAAACGCTCTCACCCGTGCCCAAAAAAGGGGGACGCGGATTTGCGCGGAACGAGCCGTTTCTGATCAATCGGCTCTTGTCCGCGTTCGTCGCTTTGCATCCACGTAATCCGCGTTTCGTTCTCGCCTTGCGCTCTTCGCGCATAATTGCCGCATGAAGACCTATCTCGTTGGCGGCGCCGTGCGCGACCGCCTGCTTGGCATCGAAGTCAGGGATCGCGACCACGTCGTCGTCGGCGCGCGCCCGGAGGAGATGCTGCGCGCGGGGTACCGGCCGGTCGGCAAGGATTTCCCGGTCTTCCTGCACCCGCAGACGAACGAGGAATACGCGCTCGCACGCACCGAGCGCAAGAGCGGCCGCGGCTACCACGGCTTCGTCTTCCATGCCGACCCCGGCGTGACGCTCGAGGAAGACCTGCGCCGGCGCGACCTCACGATCAACGCGATCGCCGAAGACGGGAACGGTGGGCTGATCGATCCGTTCGGCGGCGTCCGCGACATCGAGGCGAAGCTGCTGCGGCACGTCTCGCCGGCGTTCGCCGAGGATCCCGTGCGCGTACTGCGCATCGCGCGCTTCGCCGCACGCTTCGCGTCGCGCGGCTTCCGCATCGCCGACGAGACGCTCGCGCTGATGAAAAAGATGACCGACTACGGCGAAATCGATCACCTGGTTCCTGAGCGCGTCTGGGCCGAGACGCAGAAGGCGCTGACCGAACCGACGCCGAGTGCGTTTCTGCGCAGCCTGCGCGCATGCGGCGCGTTGCGCGTCCTGTTCCCGGAGATCGATGCGCTCTACGGCGTGCCGCAGCGCGCCGAATTCCATCCTGAGGTCGACACGGGCGTGCATATCGAGCTCGTCGTCGACATGGCGGCGAATCTGGCGCCTGGCAGATGCGCTGATCGGCTTCTGCGCGCTCGTGCACGATCTCGGCAAGGCGCTGACACCAGCCGATGTGCTGCCGCGTCACATCGGCCACGAGCACCGCGGGCTCGCGCCGGTCGCCGCCGTCTGTGAGCGGCTCAGGGTACCCGCCGACTACGCCGCGCTCGCGCAGGGCGTTTGCAAGCTGCACCTGCTCGCACATACCGCGCTCGAACTCAAACCCGCGACCGTGCTCGGCGTCTTCGAACAGCTCGATGCGTTCCGCCGACCCGAGCGCGTAGCGCAATTCCTGCTGGCCTGTGAAGCGGACAAGCGCGGTCGCCTCGGTCTGAGCGATGCGCCATATCCGCAGAGCGAGTTCCTGCGCAAGGCTTTCGCCGCGTGCATGGCGGTGAAGTCGCAGCCGTTCGTCGAACAGGGAATGAGCGGTCCCGCGATCGGCGAAGCGATGCGCGAGGCGCGCGTGCGGGCGATTGCAGCGATCGATCGCGTTTGAGTGGAAGGTGAAAAAAGCGTAGACACGGATTTCGCGAGGAAAAGAAGAGCCAATCAAGGCGGATCGAGCGAATTCCTTTCGAGCTCTGACCGAGTCTGGGAATCCATGGAATCCGGGTCGATGCGTTCGTCAGAAGAAAAGAAGCGCAGGACGCGGATTTCGCGGATTCAAGCGGATAAATGCCGAGATCGAACAAGAGACTAATTCGAGTTCGTCTGTTGTTGTATCGAAAATCCGCGTTGATCCGCGAAATCCGCGTCAAACGCTTTGCGTTGCACCTATCGCCGCAACGCCATCACGCGAAAGCGCTCGCCCATCTCGCCCGGCAAGGTCAGACGCTTGACCTGCTGCGCGAGCGCGTAGCGCGCGGCCTCATCACTCGCATTCGCGTAAGCCTCACCGAACACCTCGTCGAGACCGTGCGCGATGAGGAACTGCGCCTGCGTGTCGTGTGCGGCCACGCCGAAGCCCGCTTCCGCGCCCGCGCGCGCGAGCGCGTCGAAGTCGACCCATGCGGTGATGTCCTGCAGGCCCGTGAGGACCAATGGATCGTCATGCGCACGGTGGCGGTAGTGGCAGCGCAGCGTTCCGGCACGTCGCGCGGCGGCGTAGTACTCGCCGTCCGCATAACCGTAGTCGATGAACAGGGCGCTGCCGCTTTCGAGCGAACGCGTGACTTCCGCCAGCCACGGTGAAAGCCACGGACAGACCTCGGAGAAATACGGCCGCGGCAGCGTCTCGCCGCGCTCCCCGATCGCCGCGGCGACCGCCTCGCGCAGCGCCGCATCGGCCGGGCCTTCGCGCCAGACGAAACCGCCACGCTCGTCCACAGCCACGGCGCGCACGTACAGTCCCGTTTCGCGCAGCGCGAACAGCCTCACGGGCAGCGCGTCGATCACCTCGTTCGCGACGAGCACACCGCGCCACGGCTCGAGCGGCGGCGCGTCCAGCCATTCGATGTCCACCGCGAGATGCGCGCAACGCCGCTGCAGCGTCTCGCGCTGGCGTGCGCGCAGGTCGGCGCTGCGCTCGAGCAGCCGGTAGCGCGCCGGCAGCGCGCCGAGTCGTTCGAGTTCGAGCAGCAGGTCGGCGGCGAGCGCGCCGCTGCCGGGCCCGAGTTCGAGGATATCGCCGCCGCCGACACCGGCCAGGACCGGCGCAACCGCACGCGCGAGGCAGCGGGCGAATACGAAGCCGAGCTCGGGCGCCGTGATGAAATCGCCCGCCGCGCCGAACTTGGCGGCGCCTGCGCTGTAGTAGCCGAGGCCCGGCGCGTACAGCGCCAGCTCCATGTAGCGGGCGAAGTCGAGCGCGCCGCCCGCGTTCGCAATCTCGGCGCGAATCAGCGTCGCGAGCCGCTCGCTGTGCGCGGCTTCCTCGGGGCTCGGCGGCGGCAGGTCGGCGTGCATGCTGGCAATTTAACCGTAAATCCGCTGCAATTGCGGCCTATGGCAGCGACCGCATGAGCGTTCCGCCTCGACACGAGCGGTCTCACCACGTCCGGTCTCGCCGCGACCGGTCGCATTGATCACCGGCGCCGCGCGCCGCGTCGGCGCGGTCGTTGCGCGCACGCTGCACGCGGCGGGCTACGACCTCGCGCTGCACTACCGGCACTCGCGTGCGGAACTCGACGCGCTGCGCGCGGAACTCGATGCGATCCGCGCGGACAGTACCGTGGGCATCGAAGGCGAACTGGCCGACATCGAACATCTGCCGCGCATCGTCGAGGAAAGCGTCGCGCATTTCGGCCGGCTCGACGCACTCGTCAACAACGCGTCGGCGTTCTTTCCGACCGCGATCGGCACGACGACCGTCGCGCAGTGGAACGAATTGTTCGCGAGCAATGCGCAAGCGCCGTTCTTCCTCGCCCAGGCCGCCGCGCCGCACCTGAAGCGCGCACACGGCGCCATCGTCAGCATCGTCGACATCTACGCCGAACGTCCGCTCGCGCAACATCCGGTCTACAGCATGGCAAAGGCCGCGCTGGCGATGATGACGAAGGCGCTCGCGAAGGAACTGGCGCCGGAAATCCGCGTGAATGGCGTCGCGCCCGGCGCGATTCTCTGGCCCGAATCCGGCAAGGGCTACGCCGACCAGCAGGAACTCGTCGTCGCGCACCGCCCTGCAGCGCATGGGCACGCCCGAAGATGTCGCGACCGCGGTGCTGTTCCTGCTGCGCGACGCGAAGTTCACGACCGGCGAAATCCTCAAGGTCGACGGCGGACGCGCGCTGCTGATCTAGTCTACCGCGCGCGTACGGCTGACGCCTGCGGCCAGGCCGGAGCATCGATCAGAAGCCGTCCACGACCTCGAAACGCCGATCATGCTCTGCATGCGCGGCCCACAGCTGCGCGAGGGTCCTGCCGTGACCGGATGCACGACCTGCGGCGCGATGTCGGCGAGCGGCTTGAGCACGAATGCATGCCTGAGTTCGGCGCGTGGCAGCTCGAGATGCCCGGGACCGTTCATGACGACATCGTCATAGAGCACGATGTCGACATCGAGCGTACGGCTCGAAAAGCGCGGCACGTCGCGGCGACGGCCATGGCGGTCTTCGAGCGCGTGCAGCCACGTGTTGAGTGCGAGCGGATCGAGATCGGAATCGATCGCCACCGCGAGATTGAGGAAATCCGGCCCGTCGAAGCCGACCGCGGGGAACCGATAGACAGGCGAAACGACGACGTTGCCGAAGCGCGCACGCAGTTCGGCGAGCGCGGCGCGCAGATGTTTTTCGGGATCGAGGTTCGAGCCGAGGCTCAGGTAGGCGCGGCTCATGCGCGCCCGACGAAATCGGTGTCTGGCGGATGTCGCGGCATTCTTCGCGGCGCCGCAGCCGCGCGACGAACACCCGCGATGCAGGTCGGCTTGCGGGTTATGGCGATGCGGCCGCTCATGCGTCCTTGCGGCCGCGCTCGATCACGACGCCGACCGACTTTGCACCGCGCACCGCGCCCGGCTTCGCGACCCGCAGGCGCAGCCAGCCAACCTTGAATTCGTCGAGCACGATTTCGGCGCAACGCTCGGCGAGCGTCTCGACGAGCTGAAACGATGCGCCCTCGACGAACGCGATCAGGCGCTTGGAGACCGCCTTGTAGTTGAGCGTGTCCTCGATACGGTCGCTCGCCGCCGGCACGCGATTGTCGAACGCCATCTCGAGATCGAGCGCGACGACCTGACGGATCGCCCGCTCCCAGTCGTAGATGCCGATGACGGTCTCGATGCGCAGGTCTTCGATGAAAACTTTGTCCATTCAATTGGCCGGAATCGATGAATCAGCGCGAGTGATGAATCGGTCGGACCGGCTCGCAAGGCAGTGGAGGGTCGTCATTGCGCGGGCCGAGTCGGGAGTCGGGAGTCGGGAGTCGGGAGTCGGGAGTCGGGAGTCGGGAGTCGGGAGTCGGGAGTCGGGAACGAGCTTACATCTTGTCATTTCCGCGAAGGCGGGAATCCAGGGACTTTTGTGCCGAACCAGCAAGGCAGACGAACGGGTTCCTTAGCCGGAGTGACGCAGACAAAGACTCTCCAGATCAACCGACTGCCGCAAGACTCTCCAGGTCCCAGCGCGGCGCCACCTTGATCGCGGCGTCATCGTGCAATCCCGCCTGCAGGCGCAACGCGCCGGCGAGCGCGATCATCGCCCCGTTGTCGGTGCAGAACTCCAGGCGCGGAAAATAGACGCGGAATCCTTCGCGCTGCCCCGCTTCCGCGAGCTGCGCGCGCAGCCGCTTGTTCGCGCCGACGCCGCCGGCGATGACGAGACGCTGGCTGCCGGTCGCTGCGAGCGCGCGCCGGCACTTGATCACGAGCGTGTCGACGATCGCGTCCTCGAACCCGCGCGCGATGTCGGCCTTGTCGGCGTCGGACCCCGCCTGCGCCTGCCACGCGAGCAGCACCTGGGTCTTCAGGCCCGAGAAGCTGAAATCGAGCCCGGGCCGGTCGGTCATCGGCCGCGAGAACCTGAAGCGCCCGGCCGTGCCCGACTCGGCAAGCTTGGCGAGCGCCGGGCCGCCCGGATAGCGCGAGCCCCATGAGCTTGGCGGTCTTGTCGAACGCCTCGCCGGCCGCGTCGTCGAGCGTGTCGCCGAGCAGGCGGTAGCGGCCGACGCCGGTGACCTCGATCAGCATCGAATGCCCGCCCGAGACCAGCAGCGCGACGAACGGCGGCTCGGGCGGGTCGGGCTCGAGCAGCGGCGCGAGCAGGTGCCCTTCCATGTGGTGGACGCCGATCGCCGGCACCTCGAGCGCCCACGCGAGCGCGCGCGCGCAGGCGGCGCCGACGAGCAGGGCGCCAACGAGGCCCGGCCCCGCGGTGTAGGCGACGCCGCCGAGGTCGCGTGTCGTGAGCCCGGCCGCGCGCAGCGTCTCGCGGATCAGCGGCAGCAGCTTGCGCACGTGGTCGCGGCTGGCCAGTTCGGGCACGACGCCGCCGTAGTCCGCATGCATGCGGATCTGGCTGTACAGCGTGTGCGCGAGCAGGCCCTCGGGCCGTGTCAAAGACGGCCACGCCGGTCTCGTCGCAGGAGGTTTCGACGCCGAGAACCGGTCCCGGACGGCTGATAACCTCATTGTTTGCAATCACTTGGTCGTTCACGTTAGAATATGCGGCTCGCCCGTACCAAAACGGGTAACTATTGGATTATGTGGAGTTTCCATGCCTAGCGTCAAAGTCCGCGAGAACGAGCCCTTCGAATTCGCCCTGCGCCGTTTCAAGCGCACCTGCGAGAAGGCCGGCGTTCTGGCCGAAACGCGCAAGCGCGAGTTCTACGAAAAGCCGACCCAGGAGCGCAAGCGCAAGGCCGCCGCGGCGGTGAAGCGCCATCTGCGCCGTGTGTCGCGCGACGTGACCAAGCGCCAGCGCTTGTACTGATCTGCCGACCTTAATAGCGTCTTTCAAGACGGCCGGTGCGCGCGAGCGTTACCGGCCGTTTGCTTTGTTCCTGTCCGGAAAGGCCGTTTTGGCCGCAAAGGACGCAAAAAACGCAAAGTAGCGCGGATCTGACCGGCCGTTTTGGCTTTTCCTTGCGTCCTTATGCGCCCTTTGCGGCCAATCATCGCCTTGCATCTCGCATCTGGAGTCCGCCGCATGAGCCTGAAAGCCCAACTGACCGAAGACATGAAGACCGCGATGAAGTCGGGCGACAGGGATCGCCTCGGCGTGATCCGCCTCGTCAACGCCGCGATCAAGCAGCGCGAAGTCGACGAGCGCATCGTGCTCGACGACACGCAGGTCCTGTCGGTGCTCGAGAAGATGCTCAAGCAGCGCCGTGACTCGATCCAGCAGTTCGAGGCCGCGGCCCGCCAGGATCTCGCCGACAAGGAGAAGTTCGAGGTCGGCGTGATCCAGCACTACCTGCCCGCGCAACTGAGCGCCGCGGAGGTCGATGCCGCGATCGCGGCCGCGGTCACCGAGGCCGGCGCGACGAGCGCGAAGGACATGGGCAAGGTCATGGGTCTCGTCAAACCCAAGGTCGCGGGCCGCACCGACATGGGCAAGTTGTCGGAACTCGTGAAGGCCAGGCTCGCCGCGCTGGGCTGAACCTACTTCGCGGCCGGTATCTCGGCCGGTTTTTGGGCCGCTTTCTCGGCTGCCTTCCAGCTCGCGACTTTCGTGCGCGTTTCGCTGAGCAACGCATCGAGCGCGGCGCGATCGAACACCTTCCCGCGCAGGATGACCGCATCGATCGTGCGCGTCGCCCCGATGTCCTCGAGCGGATTGCGCGTGAGGATCACGAGATCGGCCGCTTTGTTCGCCGCGACGGTGCCGTAGCGATCGAGCTTGCCGAACCATGCGGCGCCATTGCGCGTCGCCGCAGACAGCGCCTGCGCGGGTGTCAGTCCGTTCTGGACGAACAGCGCCAGCTCGTCGTGCAACCCGAATCCCGGATAGTCGAATGAGTTGAGAAAGCCCGAATCGGTGCCGGCCATGATGGGCACGCCGGCCTTCTGCAGCATGGGCAGGATTGCCGCCATCTTCTCGTAGTGCGCGTGGCGTGCGGCGATTTCGGCCGGCGTGGCCTTCGCCGCGCGTTCGATGCGCCAGTCATAGGTCTTGATCAGCCCGGGGCCGACGTACGCGAGATTGGCGTCACTATCGTGTTTGTCGCGATCCAGATAGGCGAGGATGCGACTGATATTCAGCGTCGGGGTGACCGAGATGCCCTGCGCCGCAAACCGGCGATAGGCCTTCATGGCGGTCAGCCGATCGAAGTCGGCATCGATGCGGCGGTTTGCCTCGGCGCGGTCGATCTTGCCTGCGCCGAAGTCCGCCGAGATCGCCGCCTCGTTCCTCGCGCCGGCCTTGAACGCGTAGTCGAGGTGCTCGATCGAGCTCAGGCCCGCGTCCGCCGCCTGTTCGACCGTATCGGCCATGGGGATGTGCGCGGAAGTGCGGAAACCGAGCGCCTTGGCCCGGCCCACCGCGTAGAGGAACAGCTGCGGATCGAGCGTATTGTCGGTGATCTTGACGAAATCGACGCGCACCGCCTGCTCGTGCGCAAGCGCCTTGTCGACGTCGGCCTTCGTGCCGACCTCGATCGTGCCCTTCCATACGGGCTTGATGCCCTCGATCTTCGCGCCAGATGTATACAACGTCGGTCCCAGCAGGCTGCCGCGGGCGATCTCGTCGCGCCACGCGAGCACCTGATCGGCGAGGTCGCCCGAGCAGTCGCGCACGGTCGTGATGCCGTTGGCGATGTACAGCGGCAGCAGGGCCGCGTTCTCCTCGACGAGGTCGGGGCCGCCGCCGAGATGCATGTGCATGTCCCACAAGCCCGGGATCACGAAGCCGCCGCGTGCGTCGATTACATGCGAAGCGGTCCATTCGAGGCCCATCGCCGAGTCAGGGCCGACTGCGGCGATCGTGTCGCCACGAATCGCGATGGCCCGACCCGATATCGCCCGCGCGTGCTCGACATCGACGATCGTGGCGTTGCGCACGAGCACGTCGGCCATCTGCATCGGCGCACTGGCTCACGGTCGCTGCGTGGAGCAGCAGCAGGACGAAAACGGCGTATCTATTCATGGCGGTACCCTCGTCGGCAACCGCACAATTCTAGGACGCCCGGGCTCCGTGACAAAGGAAAAACGCCGGTCTACGCCGCCCGCCACGGTCGCCGCAGCCGCGCCATGCGCGGGCTACACTACGCTTTCATGGCCGGCCGCATCCCCGAACAATTCATCGATGAACTGCTCGCCCGCGTCGACATCGTCGACGTGATCGAGCAGCGCATACCGCTGCGCAAGGCCGGGCGCGACTGGTCGGCGCGCTGTCCGTTCCACGACGAGCGCTCGCCGTCGTTCACCGTGAGCCCCGCGAAGCAGTTCTTCCACTGCTTCGGCTGTGGCGCGCACGGCAGCGCGATCAAGTTCCTCATGGACTACGACCGCATGGAGTTCCCCGACGCGGTCGAGGATCTGGCGGCACGCGTCGGCCTCAAGGTGCCGTACGAAGGCGGCGCGAAGCGCGGACCGGCCGAGGATTCGACCGATCTCTACACCGTGCTCGACGCGGCCGCGAAGTTCTATCAGCGCGAACTCGGCAGGAACGATACGGCGCGGCGCTATTTCGCCGATCGCGGCCTCGACGCGCAGACGATCGAGCGCTTCGGCCTCGGCTACGCGCCCGACCAGTGGGACGCGCTCAAGTCCGCGCTCGGCACGAACGAGAAGCGCGTCGCGCTGCTCGAGAAGGCCGGCATGCTGACGAGCGGCGAGCGCGGCACGAAGTACGACCGCTTCCGCGATCGCGTGATGTTTCCGATCGCCGACCGGCGCGGGCGCACGATCGCGTTCGGCGGACGCATCATCGGCAAGGCGGCCAGCGCGGCACCAGCCCGGATGCCGGCGCGGCAGAGTCCGCCGACACCTCGCCGACCGCCGATTCCCGCGGCCAGGAAGTCCGCAAGGACAAATCCGACGGCCCGAAATACCTCAACTCGCCCGAGACACCGCTGTTCCACAAGGGCCAGCAACTGTTCGCGCTGTGGCAGGTGCGGCAGGCGCATCCGAAGATCCCGCGCCTCATCGTGGTCGAAGGCTACATGGACGTGATCGCGCTGTTCCAGCACGGCATCACGCAGGCCGTCGCGACGCTCGGCACCGCGACGACGCGCGACCACGCAGAGCTGCTGTTCCGCAACTGTGCGGACGTCTACTTCTGCTTCGACGGCGACCGCGCCGGCAGGCAGGCTGCATGGCGCGCGGTCGAGTCGGTGCTGCCGCGCATGCGTGACGGCCGGCAGGGGTTCTTCCTGTTCCTGCCCGACGGCGAAGACCCCGATTCGCTCGTGCGCGCGGAAGGCCAGTCCGGATTCGAGGAACGCCTGAAGGCCGCGACGCCGCTGAGCGAATTCTTCTTCGGCGAACTCGGCAAGGACGTCAATCTCGGCAGCCTCGACGGCAAGGCGCGCCTCGCGGAACGCGCGCGGCCGCTGCTCGCGCAGATTCCCGACGGGGCGTTCCGCGACCTCATGCTCGGCGAACTCGACCGCATCACGAACGTGAGGCTGCGCGTCGACGCGCCCGCGGCCGAGCCCGCGCGCAGACCCGCGCGCCCGCAGGAACGCACGCTCGTGCGCACGGCGGTCGCGCTGCTCGTGCAGAACCCCGCCTTCGCCGCGGCGATCGAACCGCCGCATCTGTTTTCGACGCTGCGCCAGCCGGGCATTCCGCTGCTCGTCGAACTGATCGCGCTGTCCCGTGCGCGGCCCGAGATCTCCACCGCTGCCGTGCTCGAGCATTTCACCGAGCGCGATGAGGTAAAGCCGTTGCAGAAGCTCGCGGTCATGGAATTCCCCGGCGACGAGGACGCATGGCGCACGGAGTTTCTGGACGCGCTCGCCCAGCTCGACCGGCAGACCATGCAGCAGCGCATCGATGACCTGATGAAGCGGCAGGGCGATGGCGTGATCGCCGATGCGGAGAAGGACGAATTGCGCACGCTGCTCGCGAATCGCGGCGTCAGGGCCTGATACGAATCGATTCTGTCGCAGGTGTCTGCGCGTGTCGATTGGGCCTGATTGATTGACGGCCTGATCTCATTGATGGATTGGAGGCGAACATGAAGATCGGATTTATCGGCCTGGGCGCGATGGGCAAAGGCATCGCGGCGCAACTCGTCAAGGCGGGTCACGAAGTCATCGTCTGGAACCGCTCGCGCGGCGCCGTCGATGAACTCGTCGGCGTCGGCGCGGTGGCCGCGAAGTCGGCCGCCGACGCCGCGCAGACCGGCATGCTGCACAGCATGCTCGCCGACGACGATGGCACTCGAGAGCCGTGCTGTACGAAACGGCGTGCTCGATGCGTTCCCGCGCGGCGGCGCGCACGTCAATCACGCGACGATCTCCGTCGCGCTCGCGAAAGAACTCGCGGCGGCGCATCGCGCCCGTGGCGTCGATTATGTCTCCGCGCCCGTGTTCGGCCGCCCCGACGCGGCAGCGGCCGGCAAGCTGCACGTGCTCGTCGCCGGCGCCGCTGCGGCGATCGAACGCGTCAAGCCGCAGCTGCTCGCGATCGGGCAGAGCCTGTGGCCGCTCGGCGAAGCGCCCGAGCGCGCGAACGTCGCGAAGATCGCCGGCAACTTCATGATCGCGTCGGCGATCGAGACGATGGCCGAGGCGACGACGCTCACGCGCGCGCACGGCGTCGAGGCGCGCGATTTCCTCGACATGATCACCGGCACGCTGTTCGCCGCGCCCGTCTACAAGACCTATGCGGGCCTGATCGCCGAGCGGCGCTTCTCGCCGGCGGGTTTCGGCCTGCGGCTCGGCTACAAGGACGCGAGCCTCACGCTCGCGGCTGCGAACGACACGCGCGTACCGATGCCGACCGCGAACGTTCTGCGCGATGCATTCCTCGACGCGCTCGCGCACGGCGACGGCGATCTCGACTGGTCGGCGTTGGCCGACGTCGCCGCGCGGCGTGCGCATCTCGATCGTCGCTGAAACCAGTGGTTTCGCGGACAACCACGCCTCGACCAGCGACGCTTCACCTCTCTAAGACTCATGCCCGCCTTGTCCGGGATACCATCTCTACTATTCGAGTCGGCCAGCCCTTCGCGCGCGTTCGAAATGGTCGAGGCGTTGCGGATCGGTACTCCCGACAGGTGAGCGGTCTGCGAAACAAAACTATCCCAGCGCGGAATCCTTGCCCGCGGGGCGATGAATCGGTGTACGGAAGCGATCACGCGGCAGATCGGCATTCATCCTTTCCGAAGTGTGCGGGCGCTAGAAGCGATCCTTCAGTGCGAGCGCGCGCGCTTCGACAAAATGCCAGGAGAAGATCGCGCACGCGAGCGTCGCTGCAGCCGAGGTGGCGAACGTTGCAGCGATTGAAATGCCAGGCGACAGCATCACAACCGTCTGCTGGACCGGAAAGGCGTAGATGTAGACGCCGTAAGAGTAATCGCCGAGACGATTGTAGTTGCGGACCAGCCCGTCCGGCAGATAGGCCACATGGAGTATGAGATAGCCGATGAGCCCGGTATACACGAAGAAGAAAACCTCGCGCGAGAATGCGCTGAGCGCTATCACCACGGCGCACGCGAGGAACGCAGCGCGCGAAAGATGGATGTACTCGCGCAAAACGTAGCAGCTAGCCCCCGCGGCAAAGAGGAAGTACAGGCGCAGGAACCAGGTTCGATCGGCGAGCACACCCAGATGCCCGAAGACGACGAGAACGCCAAGCATGCAGGCCGCTGCGACGACGAGAACGCCGAGCAGCATCTCGCGCCGACGCCCGGCCGCCGCCAGCAGGAGCCAGGATCCTGCGAGTGCAAGATAAGCGCGAACTTCGTACGGCAAGGTCCAGAGCGAGCCATTGACGGCGTTCGCGTAGGGATTGCCGCCGAAGACGCCCGGCAGCCAGTACTCGACGTCGTCCAGCAACGTGACGCATTTGATGAAATAGCGCGCCGTCTGCGGATGCGATAACCGAGGGGCTACGTACGACCATGCCGACGGTGAGCCGCCGCGCTTTCAGCACGCGATGGTCTGTTCACCGACTCGTCTGCGTTGCGGCAGGTGCGAACGCTTTCCAGTCGAGCGAACGTTGTCGCTTGCATTGACGGCGAGCGCATGGGTATAGCGGACTCCTACAGAAAGCGGGTCAGAGTGCGTTGTTCTCGTCGCGCTCCTCGGCGGATCGACAGCAACGCAAGCAGAGTCAGCACCGCGGCGGCCGACAGGTAGTAGCCGACGAACTGCAATCCGTAGTCGCGCGCGAGCCACGTCGCGATGCCGGGCGCGAGCGATGCGCCGAGGATGCCCGCGAGATTGAACGCGAGCGAAGCGCCCGTATAGCGCACCGCAGTCGGAAACATTTCCGCGAGCGCGGTGCCGAGCGGGCCGTAGGTGAGGCCCATGAGGAACAGGCCGAGCGCGAGGAAGATCAGCACGGCACCCGCGTCGTTGGCGACGAACATCGGCGCGAACAGAACGCCGAACGCGATGATCGCAAGCGTCGCCGCGATCAGTACGGCGCGCGCGCCCTTGCGGTCCGCGGCGATCGCCGACAACGGGATCGCGATCGTGAACGCGAGCATGCCGGCCATCTGCAGGATCAGAAAAAGTCCGCGTGGATATTTGAGCGCGGTCGTACCCCAGCTCAGCGTGAACACCGTCATCAGGTAGAACAGCAGGAACGTCGCAAGGCACGCGAACGTGCCGAGCAGCAGCGCGAGCGGATGCTGCGTGAGCACGCTCGCGATCGGCAGCCGCACGCGTTCGTTCTGTTCGAGCGCGCGCACGAACGCCGGCGTCTCCTGCAGCTTCAGGCGCACGTAGAGGCCGACGATGCACGAGCAGCGCGCTGAGCAGGAACGGAATGCGCCAGCCGAACGCGAAGAACTGCGCGTCGGTGAGCGTGTTGCTCAGCAGCAGGAAGATGCCGCTCGAGCAGAGAAAGCCGAGCGGCGCGCCGAGCTGCGGGAACATGCCGTACCACGCGCGCTGGCCGGGTGGTGCGTTCTCGGTCGCGAGCAGCACCGCGCCGCCCCATTCGCCGCCGAGGCCGAGCCCCTGGCCGAAACGGCACAGCGCGAGCAGCAGCGGCGCGGCGATGCCGATCGTGGCATAGGTCGGCAGCACGCCGATCACGACGGTCGACAGGCCCATCGTCAGCAGCGCAGCGACGAGCGTCGCCTTGCGCCCGACGCGGTCGCCGAAATGGCCGAACACGGCCGAGCCGATCGGCCGTGCGAAGAATGCGAGCGCGAACGTCGCGAACGACTGCAAGGTCGCCGATGCGGGATCGCTCGCCGGGAAGAACAGCTTCGGAAACACGAGCACCGCGGCGGTCGCGTAGATGTAGAAATCGAAGAATTCGATCGTCGTGCCGGCGAGGCTGGCCGAGAGCACACGCCATTTGGAATTGCCGATCTTCGTCATGCGCTGCCCACCCGTGAGAGATGCGCATCATGCGGAAAATCGCGCGATAGCGGAAGGGTGCTTCGGAACTGCGGGGACTGCGACAACGCCATTCTGGCCCTTCTCACCATCCTCGATCGGAAGATTTCGATGGCAGACTTTTCACCGCTGCGCAGGGGAAGGGAAGATCATGTTCTCGCTTCCCCCGCGCGCGGGGGAAGCTCCGCGAAGCGGTGAAGGGGGCAATTTGCGCATGTCACGCTAGCCCAAGCCGGCCTTACGCCATCCTCGATCGGAGCATCTCGAGGGCAGGCCCTTCTCCGCTGCGCAGGACAAGGCGGCCCCGTTCGACGGGTGACCTACTTCGCCTCGCAGACGTCGCTGCCCTTGTCGAACACGATGCGCCACACACCCGACGGCTCGCGCCGCCAGATCGAGTTGAACGTGGCGAAGATCTTGCCGTCGGGCGTGCGCACGGGGCCGGTCGATAGCGCGAGCGTGCCCGAATCGAGCACCTCGACATGCTCGGGCGCCCACGAGAACGGCGCGGCCGGCTTCGCATAGAAGCCCTTCCACGCCGCCGCGACGGCCGCCTTGCCCCGAAGGGGCTCCTTGCCGCCGAAGAACACGGTTTCGTCCGCGAGGAACGTCGTGAAGGCCGCATGGTCGCGGTCGGCCATCGTCTTCGCGAACGCGCGTTCGGTTGCTTCGACCTCGCGCGTCGCCTGTTCGCGCGTGATTTTCGGCGGCGCGGCGGCGCAGCCCGCGAGCAGCACGAGGCAGGCCACGACGGGCCAGGATGCGAATTTCGTCATGTTCCGCTCACTCAGGTTGGTCCTTCAGCAGGACGTCGAAGACGCACACACCGTCGCCGGTCAGGGCATCGCTCGATTCCAGCCCGCTCGATCCGACAGTGATCGATTCCGGCAGTTCGATTCCGGCAAGCCCGATTCGAATCTGTCCCGCAGATCAGGACGCGCGCTTGCGCAAATCCGTCCGGATCACCTGCGCGGCGTTGTGCCCCGGCGCGCCGGTCACGCCACCGCCCGGATGCGTGCCCGCGCCGCAGAGGTAGAGCCCCGGCAACGCGCCGCGATAGCCGGCCTGGCCCAGCATCGGTCGCGCGCTGAACAATTGGTTGAGCGACAGCGCGCCGTGGAAGATGTCGCCGCCGATCAGGCCGAAGTCGCGCTCGAGATCGAGCGGCGACTTGATCTGCCGGCCAAGCACCGGACGCCGCGAAACCCGGCGCGTAGCGATCGACGGTCGCGATCATGAGGTCGGCGACCTCGTCGCGATGGTCGTCCCAGCTCGGCCGTCGGACAGCGTCGGCGCGACGTGCTGGCAGAACAGGCTCGCGACGTGCTGGCCCTTCGGCGCGAGCGAATCGTCGAGCGTCGAGGGAATCAGCATCTCGACGATCGGCTCCTTCGACCATCCCTGCGCGCGCGCGTCGAGATAGGCGCGATCCATGTAGTCGAGACTCGGCGCCATGATGATGCCGGCGGTCAGGTGATCGCTGCCGCCCGGCTCGGTCGTCGTCGGCAGGCACGTGAAATCGGGCAGACGCGACAGTGCGACGTTCATGCGGAACGTGCCCGAACCGCAGCGCCAGTTCGCCATGCGTTCGCGCGTCGCGGCCGGAACGACGGCCGGATCGAGCAGGCGCTCGTACAGCAGTTTCGGATTGACGTTGGCGACGATCGCGCGCGCGCGCAACGATTTGCCGTCTTCGCCAACCACGCCAACCGCTCTGCCGCCTTCGACGATCACCTCGCGCACGCCTGCGCCGAGACGGATCTCGACACCGGCCGCGACGGCGGACTTCGCCATCGCCTGCGTGATCGCACCCATGCCGCCGATCGCGTGACCCCACGCGCCCTTGATGCCGTTGACCTCGCCGAACACGTGATGCAGCAGCACGTACGCGCTGCCAGGCGAATAGGGGCTCGCGTAGTTGCCGACGATGCCGTCGAAGCCGAGCACGGCCTTGATCGGTTCGCTCTCGAAGAAGCGGTCGAGATATTCGCCCGCGGAGATCGCGAACAGGTCCAGCAACTCGGTGCGCATGTCCGGGCCGAGCTTGTGCAGGCGCTTGCCGAGCTTGCCCGCACGCAACATCTCGGGAAGGCCTTTCCACCAGCCGCCGTCCGTGACGTTCGGCGGCGCCTCGAGCGCCAGCGCGCGCAGCACGTCGGCGATGACGTCGAGCCGGCGCTCGTATTCCTCGAGGCGTTCCGCATCGCGCAGGGAGAACTTCGCCACCTCGCGCTTGGTCCTGCCGGCGCCAGTCAGGAGATACGTGCCGTCCGGGCGCGGCAGGAAGTTGTTCGCCTTGCGCAACACGATGTTGAGGCCGTGCGCCGCAAGGTCGAGTTCCTGGATCACCTTCGGCTGCAGCAGCGATACCGTGTAGGCCGCCACCGAGTTGCGGAACCCGGGATGGAATTCCTCGGTCACCGCCGCGCCGCCGACGACACCGCGACGCTCGAGCACGCAGACCTTGTTGCCGGCCTTGGCGAGATAGGTCGCGCAGACGAGGCCGTTGTGGCCGCCGCCGATCAGGATCGCGTCGAAGTGGTTTTCGCTCATGCGCAGGACCTTCGGGAAGGCGTCGATTATCACCAGATGCCTCATTCGACGCCACGCCTTTGCGCCGGCGGAGTTCCGTTTCCGGCGACGGCCAGGAATCCGGCAAGCCGAACACGCGCCTCACGCCGCTCGTGCGCTACCCGCCGAAAAGGTGCCAGCTTCGGCCCGACCATGGACGGGGGCGGCCATGATCACCGATCATGCGCGACATGAATCTGCGCACGGTCACGGCCACCCGCTACGTCACGCCGCTGCGCGAGGGCGGATCGTTGCCGGCGATCGTCGAGGCGCGACGACAGCGGCCTGTACGTGCTCAAGTTCCGCGGCGCGGGCCAGGGCGCCAAGGCGCTGATCGCCGAGCTCGTCGCGGGCGAGATCGCACGCGCGCTCGGCCTTGCGATACCCGAGATCGTCTTCGTCGAGCTCGATGGGGACCTGGCGCGCACCGAACCCGACCCGGAAATCCAGCACCTGATCCGCGCGAGCGCCGGGCTCAACCTCGCGCTCGACTACCTGCCGGGATCGGTGACGTTCGACCCGCTCGTCGACAGCGCCGCGCTGCGCGAGCCTGATGCCGATCTCGCCTCGCGCATCGTCTGGTTCGACGCGTACGTGAGCAATGTCGACCGCACCGCGCGCAACGCGAACATGCTGATCTGGCATCGCAGGCTGCGCCTGATCGATCACGGCGCCGCGCTGTATTTCCACCACGACTGGAGCGACTATCGCGCGCGCGCCAGGCGGCCCTTCGCGCAGATCAAGGACCACGTCCTGCTGCCGCGGCGTCCGCGCTCGCGAAAGTCGACAGCGAACTCGCGGCGAAACTCACGCCGCGCGTGATCGCCGAGATCGTCGCGCTGATTCCCGACGCATGGCTCGCGGCCGACGCCCCGCGCGTCGACGGCGAAGCCGTCGATGCGACCGCGCACCGCGCCGCCTATGCCGAGTATCTGACGTTGCGGCTCGAAGCGCCGCGCGCGTTCGTCGCCGAGGCGCTGCGCGCGCGCGGAGGGACATGACATGCACGCCACCTACGACTATGCCGTGATCCGCGTCGTGCCGCGCGTCGACCGCGAGGAGTTCGTCAACGTCGGCGTGATCGTCGCCTGCCAGGACAGCGGCTTCCTCGAGGCGCGCATCGAACTCGACGAGGCACGCCTGCTCGCGCTCGATCCGACGCTCGACATCGAGACGATCCGCGGCCACCTCGGGACGATTCCCGCGATCTGCGCGGGCGGCAAGGCGGCCGGCCCGCTCGGCGCGCTCTCGCGGCGCGAACGCTTCGACTGGCTGACCGCACCGCGCAGCGCGCTGATTCAGACCTCGCCCGTGCACACCGGCCGCTGCGCCGATGCGACCGCCGTGATCGAACACCTCATGCAGACGATGGTGCGGGCGCCGCGCGCTGCGGGCCGGTGACGAGCGCGGTCGCTATGCCGACGACACACAGCGCGGCGACGTAATGCGCGGGCGCGAGCGGCTGCGTCTTCAGCCATAGCGAAACGAACAGCGGCGTCAGCCCGCCGAAGATCGCGTAGGCGACGTTGTAGGCGAACGAGATCCCCGAGAAGCGCACCGCCGGCGGAAACGCGCGCACGAGCACGGTCGGGATCACGCCGACCACGCCGACGCAGAATCCCGCGATCGTGTACAGCGGCACAAGCCACTGCGGCGCGCTGCCGAGGCCGAGATAGAGCGCGTAGACCGCGGCGAACAGCAGCGCGCAGCCGACCGCGACGATGCGCGCGGCGCCGAAACGGTCTGCGGCGATGCCGAACACGACGCAGCCGATAGCAAGGCCGAGCGTCGCGAAGCTATTGGCAGCGAGCGCTGCGGCCGGCGCGATCGAGAACAGTTTCTGGATCAGCGTCGGCGTCATCAGGATCACGACGACGATGCCCGCGGTCAGCACCCAGGTCAGCAGCATCGAGATGACGAGCGCGCGGCCGTGCCCCGCGAGCACCGATTTGAGCGGCAAGCCGCGCACGAGTTCGTTGCGCCGGCGCAACTCCTCGAATACGGGCGTCTCGGCGAGGAGGCGGCGCAGGAACACCGCGAAGAAGCCGAACACGCCGCCGACGAGGAACGGAATGCGCCAGCCGAACGCGAGCACGTCGGCTGGGCTGTAATGCCTGTTCACCGCGGTCGCGATCAGCGAGCCGAACAGGATGCCGACGGTCAGCCCCGCCGTGAGCGTGCCGCAGGCGAAGCCGACGCGATTCGGCGGCACATGCTCGGCGACGAACGTCCAGGCGCCGGGCACCTCGCCGCCGATCGCCGCGCCCTGCACGAGACGCAGCACGAGCAGCGCGAGCGGCGCGGCGTAGCCGACGCTCGCGTAGGTCGGCAGCAGGCCGATCAGCAGCGTCGGGATCGCCATCATGAAGACGCTCAGCGTGAACATGCGCTTGCGTCCGCTGCGGTCGCCGAAATGCGCCATGATCACGCCGCCGATCGGGCGCGCGAAATAGCCGGCCGCGAACAGGCCCCAGGTCTGCAGAAGGCGCAGCCATTCGGCGGTCTCGGGCGGGAAGAACAACTGCCCCATCACCGCGGCGAAGAAACCGAAAATGATGAAATCGTAGAACTCGAGGGCGCCGCCGAGGGCAGCGAGGGAAAGCGTTTTCAGGTCCTGGCGCGTGAGCGCGATGCTGGCTGGCGACATTCGAGTTCCGCAACTGACTCTTCATTCCCGCGCGAGCCCGTGTTGCACACGGCGCGCGAGCTCAAGATGGATCCCCGCGTTCGCGGGGATGACGATGGTGAAGTGGGTGTGTTTTCCAAGGTGTACTTTCGAGGGTGCGCTTCCGGGCGTGTTCTCCGGGCACGCTTCTCAGACGAGCGCGGCGATATCCTTCTCGATGCTTTGCGGCGTGTCGGTCGGCGCATAGCGCGTCAGTACCTTGCCGTCCTTGTCGACGAGGAATTTCGTGAAATTCCACTTGATGGACTCGCTGCCGAGCAGGCCTTTTGCCTGGCTCTTGAGGTACTGGTACAACGGGTGCGTGTTCGCGCCGTTCACCTCGACCTTCGCGAACAGAGGGAACTTGACGTCGTAGTTGAGCGAGCAGAAATTCTTGATCTCGGCCTCATCCCCGGGTTCCTGATGGCCGAACTGATCGCACGGGAAGCCGAGCACGACGACGCCCTTGTCCTTGAACTTCTCGTACAGCGCCTCGAGGCCGGTGTACTGCGGCGTGAAGCCGCACTTGCTCGCGACGTTGACGATCAGCATCGTCTTGCCCTTGTACCTGGCCAGCGACTCGTCCTCGCCGTCGATGCTTTTAGCGCTGAAATCGTAGACGCTGGTCATGACCCGGCTCCGTCGTTGTTCGCGGCGCCCAGCTTATCGCCGGGCGCTGCAAAGGGGAATGCCGGCCTATTCCAGGGCGTACTCGAAATGATTGCGGTCGAGGACGTAGTCGACGTTGCCACCGGGCATGTGGCGGCGCACGAGGATGCCGCCGTCGACCACGCGCAGCAGTTCGACGCGCGCCACCGGACGACCTTGTTGGTGCACGGTCATGTACTTGCCGAGATGGTTCGAGAGATCGGCGTACTTGCTGATCGCGCCCTCCGCGTCGGTATCGGCCACAACCGACGCGACTTCCACCGGCGCGGGCGCGGGAGCGACAGGCGCAGGCGCGCCTTTCTTGCTGCCCGCCGGCGCGGTGACGGTCACGTCGATGCGCTGGTTCGCAGCGTCCTCGGCAGCGGGTACGGTCTGCGCGGGAGCGCCCGATACGCCGGCTTCACGCTGTACGAGCGCGAACGTGGCCAGCGTCTCGCTCTCCGGCAGCGGCCGGGGGGTGACGGCCTTGAGCGCGAGCACATGCGGTTTGCCCGCGACCGTGAGCTTGCCCTGCACGCGCGGCAGTATTTCTTCGACGTCCTTGTTCGCGTCCTTGGACGCGCTGACCGGCGGATCGTATTTCGCCGTCAGGTCGAGGTTGCCGCCCTTGCTCGCGTAGGTTCGATAGGCGTCCTCGATTTCCGGCGTCATCGCAAGCCCGACCGACTCGAACAGCCGCTTGACGCTCGCCATGTGGCGACTGACGAACTCGTCCTCGCCAACCTTGTCGGTGAGCGCACAATGATGATTGCGCTCGGCGACGAATCCCTGATCCCTGACATGCCATTCGTCGGACGCGACTTCGCCGAGCCCCGTCTCGGTCAGGCTGAACAGCGAGAAATTGTCCTGCTTGATCAACTCGCGCCGGATGTCGACGCGGCCGACGCCGGGCGCCGACAGCGACTGCTCCTTGACGAGACGCTTACCCTCCGAATTGAACGCAGATCGCAAGGTCGATGCCGCGCTGTCTGAGGCCCATCTCGCCGACCTCTTTCTGCAGCCATACCGTGTCGTTGAAGCAGCCCTCGGCCTCGAACGGCGCGCCCGTGAAGTTGCCGAATGCGGCCAGTTCGTCGGTGAACGGTTCGCTCAGGGTGCCGTGGCCGTCATCGAGTTCGAGGCGCAGGACGTGGATCGCATCGAGCAGCGCGCCGCGACTGCGGCTGAAGCTGCTGACGTAGTACTCGATGAACGGCACGCTGATGCTCGCCGTCGCGAACCTGATCGTGCCTGCCTTCTCGCCTTCCGGCGGGATCAGCGTGATGTCCTTCGCGACCGCGCCACCGGTCAGCATCGGCCACGCGCTGCGATAAGTCACTTCCCAGTGGGGGAACGCGAGCATCAAGGTACGTCCGATCACGAAATTGGCGTGATAGAACGTCCAGCCGATCAATATCGACAGGGCGAGTACCCCGCTCAGCACCATCCGGATCGAGAATCCCGAACTGCGCCCCCTGCCCCGCATCGCGCTTCCCATGCATCGCCCCTGAAGTTGTCCCGTACGAATTATAGCGGGCCGGCGGACGTTCTGCTCCGTTCTTCACGAGACTTCGGGCAGAATGGCGCCGAAACGATTTCCCGGGTGGACGAGACCGTGAAACAGATGCTGATGCTGCTGTTCGACCGCTTCACGATCGCCTTGATCGTGACCGTGATCATCGCGAGCCTGCTGCCGTGTCGCGGCGAAGCCGCACATGTCTTCGCGATCGTCACGAACGTCGCGATCGCGCTGCTGTTCTTCCTGCATGGCGCGAAGCTGTCGCGCGAGGCGATCATCGCCGGCATCACCCACTGGCGCCTGCACCTGCTCGTGTTCCTGTGCACGTTCGCGATGTTTCCGTTGCTCGGCCTCGCGATGCGCCCGCTCGCGGAACCGCTGATCGGCACGCAGCTCGCACTCGGCCTGTTGTTCCTGTGCACGCTGCCGTCGACCGTGCAGTCGTCGATCGCCTTCACCTCGATCGCGCGCGGCAACGTGCCGGCCGCGGTCTGCAGCGCGTCGTTCTCGAGCCTGATCGGCATCGTGCTGACGCCGCTGCTCGTGGGCGCGCTGATCCCCGCGCAGGGCGCGGCGTCGGCGCCGGGTTCGCGCGGTGAGCGCACAAGATCGGCGACATCGTGCTGCAGCTGTTCGTGCCGTTCGTCGCCGGCCAGCTCGCGCGCGGATTCATCGGCGGATTCATCGCGCGTCATCGCGCGCTCGTCAACCTCGTCGATCGCGGCTCGATCCTGCTCGTCGTCTACACCGCGTTCAGCGCGGCGGTCGTCGAAGGCCTTTGGCATCAGGTTTCCGCGAGCGCGCTGGTCGTCCTCTCGCTGTTCTGCTGCGTGCTGCTCGCGATCGCGCTGTTCGCGACCGACCAGCTCGGCAAGCGCTTCGGCTTTTCGCGCGAGGACCACATCACGATCCTGTTCTGCGGCTCGAAGAAAAGTCTCGCGAGCGGCGTGCCGATGGCGAACGTGCTTTTCGCGAGCTCGGTCGTCGGCACGATCGTGCTGCCGCTCATGGTGTTCCACCAGATCCAGCTGATGGTCTGCGCGGTGCTCGCGCAGCGCTACGCGCTGACGGCGCCGGCCGCCGCGCCTGCTGCGGCGCCGTCGGCCGACGAGGAACTCAATACCGCCAACTAGTCAGGTCGGCGCCTTTGGGTGCGGTCTTCTCGATACGCTCGACGATCTTCGGCAGATACGTCGTGTTGTAGCGCAGGCGCGAATACGCGTTCGGCGTGTGCGGATCGCCGTTCCAGCAATGCTCGTCGCGCGCGCCGTAGGCGATCTCGCCCTCGTACGCGGGATCGCGGAAGCCCTCGAGCGCCTCCTGGATGCGGTACACCGCATCGTTGAGGAAATAGTTGTCGGACAGGCCGACGTAGACGTGCAGCTTGCCGCGCAGCTTCTCGCCGATCGTCTTCCAGTTGCGCCTGAGATACTCGGTGAGGTCCCAGTGCTCGCGCCAGTACGCGGCCACGTCGTGGTCGATGACGCCCGTGCGCTTGTCGAAGATCGGCTTCGGATAGCCGTCGGCACCGACCGGCGAATAGACGGCCTGCCAGATGTCCCACTGTTCGGTCGAACGGCCGCCGCTGCCGAGCATCAGTTCGTACGCCATCGCGTCGGGCATCGACCAGATCGTGCGGCCGAGATAGTCGCGCATCGCAGGCTGGGCGATACGCTTGTTCGGTCCGTCCAGGTACACCGCGTTCTTGTCGTCGTAGAGATTGATGTGCGTGTACGCGTGGAAATCGACCGGATCGGGACACGCGCCGAACGCGCCATTGTAGAAATCGGGATTGAAGATCTGCACCGCGAGCGCTTCCCAGCCGCCGGTCGAGCCGCCGTAGACGAAGCGCGACCAGCCGCTGCCGAGGCCGCGGAATTTCTTCTCGATCGCGGGAATCAGTTCCTTTTCGATCGCGCTGCCGTACGGACCGACGTTGACCGAATCGACCGCATAGGAATCGTCGTAGTACGGGTTCGCATGCTGCAGCTTGACGATCAGTACGCGCGGAAAGTCTTTGCCGGTCCACTGCTGATAGAACTTGTACGCCTCTTCCTGCTGGATCTTGTTGTAGCCGGCCAGATGGAAGCGTTCGCTGTAGTCGGGCTTGAGGTTCGGGTCGGGCGGTTCGGTGCGGAAACCGTCGAAATCGGGCACGAAATGATCGTGGAAGATGACGAGCGGGAAATGCGATTTCGGATGTTCGTCGAAGCCTTCCGGCACGAGCACGGCCGCGGACAGGTACATCGGCCGGCCCCAGAACTTCGACAGCAGCACGCTCTGGATGCGAATGTGGCGGATGTACTTCGTGTCGACGGGCGGCTTGATCGGTGCAATCGTCTGGTCGAGCGCGAGCGTCAGCGTCGATGCGCCTTCGACCTTGCCGCCGGCCGCGACAGTGATCTTCAGCGGCTTCGAATAGAAGTTGCCGGGCTTGATGTTCCAGTGCTGGCCCTCGCCCTGGTCGGGCGGCAGGGCGAGCGTACGACCGTCGGCGAGATGGAATGTCTCGTAGCGGTTGAGCAGCGCCTGCACGTTGTACGTGCCCGCAGGCAGATCGGCGACGCGCGGCACGGGGTAGCCGTCGGCGGCGGCATCGATCGCCACGGTCGTGCCGGGTTTCCAGTCCTTCACGTCCATGCCGAACGCGACCTGCGTGCCGACCGTGTGGTCGACCTCGTTGCGCGGCTCGTCGGACATGTCCTTCGAGAACAGCAGCATGAGCCGGCCTTGCTGGCTGCCCTTCGTCGACGCAGGCAGCTGCACCGCGTAGCCAGACGTATCGGGGGCATCCGCCCGCGCCATCTGCGCCGTGACTGCAAAGAGCTGGCATGACGAGAAACGCCGTGACGAAACGTGACCAGCGAGCAAGGCGCATGACGGACTCCAGCCGGATGAAAGTCGCGATGCTAGCGCAAATCGCGCACCGCGTGATGCGCGCCGGGGCGACGTTTTCGGCCCGTGCTCAACCGATGCGTTCGAGCGGCATCACGGTGCGATGCAGCACCGGCGTGTCGATGTAGTGATCGACCAGCAGAAATGCGAACAACGCCATCAGATAGATGATCGAGTAATTGAACACCTTCATCGCGAACAGTTCGCCGGGCGGATTGAGCAGCACGATCGCGTAGTAGAGAAAACCCACGCCGAGCACGAGCGCGCCGCCGAGATAGAACAGCCCGCTCATGCCGGTGAAGTACGGCAGCAGGCTGACGATCAACAGCAGGATCGTGTAGTAGAGGACGTGCCAGCGCGTGTAGACCACGCCGTGCGTCACCGGCAGCATCGGCACCTGCGCGCGCGAATAGTCGTCGCGGCGAAAGATCGCGAGCGCCCAGAAATGCGGCGGCGTCCAGACGAAGATGATCAGCACGAGCAGCAGTGCGTACGGATGCAGGTGCCCGGTCACCGCGGTCCAGCCGAGCATCGGCGGCGCCGCGCCCGCGACGCCGCCGATCACGATGTTCTGCGGCGTCGCGCGCTTGAGCCATGCGGTGTAGACGATCGCATAGCCGATCATCGAGGCGAACGTGAGCGCGGCGGTCAGCGGATTCACGAGCGCGATCAGTATCGCCATCGACGCGGCGCCGAGTGCGATCGCGAAGGCGAGTACCTGCGCCGATGTGAGCGCGCCGGTCGCGAGCGGGCGATTCGAAGTGCGCGCCATCACGCGATCGATGCGCTGATCGATCAGGTGATTGATTGCCGCGGCCGAGGCGGCCGCCAGCCAGATGCCGACGAATCCGAGCAGCACCGACTCGCGCAGCGGCGGCCAGCCCGGCACGGCGAGGAACATGCCGATGATCGCCGTGAACACGATCAGGGCGACGACGCGCGGCTTGGTCAGTTCGAGGTATTGGTTGAACGTTGCAGACATGAACATAAAGCGTGAGGGTTTCGAACGGCTTTCGCAAGGTGAAGTCTTCTCGTCATTCCCGCGAACGCGGGAATCCAGTGTCTCTATCTGTCGAAACCAGGACGCAGGGTCGCTGAATCGGCCAGCTCCGCTGTTGTGGAGCGCCCCTCTTTCGACGGGAATGACGGCAAAAGAGCTACTGCGAGTTGCGCACCCGCACTAGCAGCGCGAGCAGCGCGAACAGAAGCAGCGCCGCGCCACCGTTGTGCGCGGTCGCCAGCGGCAGCGGCAATCCAAATTTCACGTTCGCGATGCCGAGCGCAATCTGCAGCACCAGCGCGAGCGCGACGAGCAGCGCGAGCGAACGCGTCGGCGCGTAGCGCATGCCGCGCCGCACGACCGCGAACGCGACATGAGCGAATACGAGTACTGCGCCGATGCGATGAACGAGCTGGATCGCGATGCGCGCGGTGCCGTCGAGCACGCCGCCTTCGTAGTTCACGCCGATCCCGCGCCAGAGCACGAAGCCTTCGCGGAAATCGGCCTGCGGCGGCCACCACTGCCCGAGGCAGGTCGGAAAATCGAGGCCACAGGCGAGCGAGGCGTAGTTCGTCGAAGTCCAGCCGCCGAGCGCGATCTGCACCGCGACGAGGCCGATGCCGACGACGGTCAGCCTGCGCAGGCGCGCCCTGGCGTCCGCCGAAAACGAAGCGCCGATCGGCGCCATGGTTACGCTGAGGCGCAACGCCGTGTACGCGAGCAGCGCGAACATGCCGATGCCGCCGAGCAGGTGCGCCGTGACGACCGCGGGCAGCAGCTTCATGCTGACGGTCCAGGCGCCGAGCGCTGCCTGGAAGAAGATCAGACCCGCCGCCGCGACCGGCACCCAGGCCAGCGCGCCGAGATCGCGCCGGCGCCACCAGGCCCAGCCCGCGAGGCGCGAACGTGAACAGGCCGAGGCCGCCGACAAGGATGCGGTGCGCCTGCTCGCGCCAGGCCTTGTCGGATTCGACCGGGCGATCGGGAAACGCCGCATTCGCGGCGGCGATGTCGTGTTCGTGCGTCGGCCAGGTGATCTGGCCGTAGCAGGTGGGCCAGTCCGGGCAGGAGAGTCCCGCGTTGGACAGGCGCACGAACGCACCGAACACGATCACGAGCAGCGCGAATGCCGTAGCGATCCAGGCGAGGCGCGCAATGCCTGATGTTGTTTCTCGTTTCATCCAGAAGCCTTTTGACGCGGAACGACACGGATTGACGCGGATCGGTGGTGACGACGACGTGTGGCATCCGCGTCTCCGCCGGATCGCGGTCGCGTCATCCGCCTACATCCGCATCGAGTCGTGTCCATGCTCTCTATTGCACGACCTTCGGCAGATCCCGGCGCACGCCGCCGACGTCGAATCCTTGCGGGTACGACATCATCAACAGGCCGCCCGGATCGACCAGCGCGAGCGCGAGCGTGTCGTCGCCCTGCGCGCGCCACGCGACGAACGTCGCCGCATCGTCGCTGCCCTGCTGCAACGGCACGAGCTGCGCGAGCGTTTCCGCCGGAAGCGGCACGCCGACATAGAGCACGCGCAGGCGCGCGGCGTTGCGGCCCAGCGTCGCGCGCATGCGCAACACGTCGGCCAGCGCCTCGCGGCATTCGTCGGCGCAGGTCGAACCCGGCAGCGCAATCAACGTCCACTGCCATTGCGGATTGCGCCAGACGAATTTTTCTCCGCTCGCGAGCGTGACGGCGGCCCGGCTCACGTCGCGCGGCGGATCGATCAGCGTGCCGTACGCCTTCGAGCCTGAGGGCCGCCAGCCGCTCCAGCTCAGCAGCGCCGCGACAAGCAACGGGCCGACGAACAGCGCGACGATACCGATCAGCATCAAGCGGTTCTTGCGGCGTACGACGGCGAAGGACTTTTCTTTTTCAGTACCCACGTTATTTATCCACTTTTTTCAAAATGCAGCAAAAAGAAAATGACGAGCGCCACGATGGCGAACGCGAACCATTGCAGCGCGTAGGCGCGATGTCGCTCGGGCGGCATCACGTTCGGCATCCATGTCCGCACGAACCCCGAAGCCGGCGTCGGCGTCGAGCAGCAACACGCCCGGCAGCAGCGAATGGCCCAGATCGGCGGCGATTTCATCCGCATCGATCACAAGCGTCAGCTTCGGCCAGGCCGTCTGCGCCGGCAACGCATTGCCGCCGACACGCAGGCCGCTGCCCGGAAACGGCGCATAGATGCCGCGCAGTTCGACCTCGCCCGCCGGCAAATGCCGGCAGCGGCGCGCGCGCGCCGTCCATGCGTCTTTGCGATCCAGCCACGATCGACCAGCAGCAATGCGCCGGTCTTCGAATCACCGTGTCCCTCGGCTCGAACACCGCGTAGGCCTGACGCCGAGTCGACCATCGTGCACCTGTTCGTCGCGCAGATAGCTGCGGTCGTCGACGAACTGTCCGCGATGCGCACATGTGGATAGTGCGCGGGGAAAGTCAGCCGCGTCGCGACGCTGGCGAATTCGACCGGTGCGGCACTCGCCGCGTCGACGAACGCCGCCAGCAGGCGTTGCGCCTCCGGCCGGCGCGGTCAAGCTGCCAGACGCCAAGCGCACGAAAAGCACGGCGCCACGAGCGTCAGCAGCACGCCCACCATGCCGGACGCTGCCAGCGACGCATGCTCATGCCCGCGACGCCATCGCGCTGCCGCGACGCTATAATTTTTCAGGTTTCCTCACCGCGACGGAGCAGACATCTCGCATGACCACACTCATCATCGTCGCGTTTCTGATCTTGATCGTCTACAACCTCGGCGCCGGTCTGTACTACATGATGACCGACAAGGGTCAGACCGACCGCACCTGAAGGCGCTGACGCGGCGCATCGGCCTGTCGGTGCTGCTGATCCTGCTCGTCATCCTCGGCATCTGGACGGGCATCATCAAGCCGCACGGGCTCGGGCACTGAAGAATAGGTGCTGAGGGCTGAGCCGGCTGAAATCGAGGTCGCTGACGCAGATGAGGTTCGGCGATTCGTAGCTCTCAGCCCGTTCAGCCCTTCCATGCGCCTTACAAGCACGTACACGAACATGAACAGGCCGAGCCACACCACGTCGACGAAGTGCCAGTACCAGGCGACGGCTTCGAAACGCGAAGTGATGATCCCGGTCGAAATGGCCTTTCAGGCAGCGGAACCAGATCACGATCGAGCATGATCGCGCCCAGCGTCACGTGCAGGCCGTGGAAGCCGGTCAGCATGAAGAACGTCGAGCCGTAGACGCCGCTGCCCAGCGTGAGGTTCATCTTGGTGTAGGCCTCGATGTACTCGTGCGCCTGGAAATTCAGAGGAACGGCGCACCGAGCAGCACGGTCAGGCCGAGGCAGATCAGCAGCTGCTTGCGATGGCCCGCGCGCAGCGCGTGGTGCGCGATCGTGATCGTGACGCCCGACGACAGCAGGATCAGCGTGTTGAGCAGCGGCACGCCCCATGCCGGTATCGTCTCGAAGACGCCGCCGATCTGCGCCGGGACCATTGGTCGGCCACGCCGGCGCGTAGCCCTTCCACAGGAAGAAATTGGTCAGTGCGCCGTCGCCTTCGCCGCCGATCCACGGCACCGACAGGTCGCGCGCGTAGAACAACGCGCCGAAGAACGCGGCGAAGAACATCACTTCGGAGAAGATGAACCACATCATTCCCATGCGGAACGACGTGTCGACCTGCTTGTTGTACGTGCCGGCCGAGCGATTCGCGGATCACGGTGCGGAACCAGCCGAACATCATCGACAGATGATCGTCGCGATGCCGATCGACATGATCAGCTTGCCGATCTCGATTTCGTTCACCCACAGCGCAGCGCCGCCGAGCGGTGAAGAGCATGCCGAACGAGCCGACGATCGGCCACTTCGTGCCGTGCGGGACGTAGTAACCGCCTGCTGCTTCTGCCATAACGATGTCCTGTAAAAAACGCTGGTTTTCAACAAATGCGGCCATCAGGGCCGCAGGTTTCCCGGTTCTCGCGATCGCGGACGATCGCCGGATCACGACGCCGGCGTGCCCGCCGCGGCTTGCGCCGCGAGGCGTTTGGTCGCCAGTTCGTTGTTGTAGAAAGTATACGACAAGCGTCAGGGTCGAAATGTCTGCCGGCAGCTTCGGATCGACGATGAAGCGCACCGGCATGCGCCGCGCCTCGCCCGACCGCGAGCGTCTGCTCGGTGAAGCAGAAGCATTCGGTCTTGTTGAAATACAGCGATGCCGGCTCGGCGCGATGCTCGGCACCGCGTTGCCGACGATCGCACTCGGCATCATGTTGCGCGCATCGAACCAGGCCTCGGTCAGCACGCCGGGATGCACCTTCATCATCACTTTTTCGGGCGCGAACTGCCACTTCAGCGCGCTGTTGACGTTGCCGACGAACTGCACCTCGACAAGGCGGCTATCGTCTTCCGCAAAGGCGGCAACCTTGCCCGCGTCGGCGGCCTTGTTTTCGAAACGGATGCCGAACACGTGCTCGCAGGCGATGCGATAGATCGGCGGCATCACGCGGAAACCGAACAGGAACGACGCGACGCAGACGATCAACGCGATGCGCAGGACGCGCCAGTTCCGCTGCTGGCCGTGGGCGCAGCGTTGTCGGGACGGGGAGGCGATTCGTTCATGCTCAATGCGAGAGTGCCTGCGCGAAGAACAGCAGGAAAATCACCGCTGCGACGATCGCCACGATCCAGGCCGTCCGCCGCGCGGCGGCGCGGCGCTGGTCGAGACGGGTATTGTCGACGGAGGTTTTCATATTTTCTTGCTCGTCATTCCGGCGAAAGCCGGAATCCAGTGGCTTCCCTCACACGTTGCCGCCTTGGAGCAAAGACACTGGATCCCGGCTTTCGCCGGGATGACGATATTTTCTTCAGTGCGTGACATCGCCGTGCGCGAGCATGCCCGGCTTGATGACAGGCGGCGTCGCAAACGTGTGAAACGGCGCCGGCGACGGCACCTTCCACTCGAGACCGTGGGCGCCTTCCCACACGCGCGAAGTCGCAGGCGCGCCGGATTTCTTCGCGGTCACGAAGATATAGAGCATCAGCCACGGCGTGACGAACATGCCGAACGCGCCGATGGAGCTGACGAAGTTCCAGTCGGCGAACGCGACGTTGTAGTCGGGAATGCGGCGCGGCATGCCGGCGAGGCCGAGGAAATGCTGCGGGAAGAACGTGAGATTCACGAACACCATCGTCCACCAGAAGTGGAGCTTGCCGAGGCGTTCGTTGTACATCCTGCCGGTCCACTTCGGCCACCAGTAGTAGATCGCCGCGATGATCGAGAAGATCGCGCCGGTCACGAGCACGTAGTGGAAGTGGGCGACGACGAAATAGGTGTCGTGGTACTGGAAGTCGGCCGGGACGAGCGCGAGCATCAGCCCCGAGAATCCGCCGATCGTGAACAGGATGACGAAGCCGATCGCCCACAGCATCGGCGTCTCGAACGTGATCGAGCCACGCCACATCGTCGACACCCAGTTGAACACCTTCACGCCGGTCGGGATCGCGATCAGCATGGTCGAGTACATGAAGAACAGCTCGCCGCCGAGCGGCATGCCGACGGTGAACATGTGGTGCGCCCAGACGATGAACGAGAGGAACGCGATCGAGGCGACCGCATACACCATCGCCTGGTAGCCGAACAGCGGCTTGCGGCTGAAGGTCGGAATGATTTCCGACACGATGCCGAACGCCGGCAGGATCATGATGTAGACCTCGGGGTGACCGAAGAACCAGAAGATGTGCTGGAACATCACCGGGTCGCCGCCGCCGGCCGCGTTGAAGAAGCTCGTGCCGAAGAACTTGTCGGTCAGCAGCATCGTCACCGCGCCCGCGAGCACGGGCATCACCGCGATCAGCAGGAACGCCGTGATGAGCCAGGTCCACGTGAACAGCGGCATCTTGAGCAGGTCGACGCCGGGCGCGCGCATGTTGAGGATCGTCGCGATGATGTTGATCGCACCCATGATCGACGAGATGCCCATCATGTGCACCGAGAACACGAGGAACGCCACGGCCGCGCCGCCCTGCAGCGCGAGCGGCGGATACATCGTCCAGCCGCCGGCAGGCGCGCCGCCCGGCATGAACAGGGTCGACAGCAGCATGAAGAACGCGAACGGCATGATCCAGAACGACCAGTTGTTCATGCGCGGCAGCGCCATGTCCGGCGCGCCGACCTGCATCGGAATCATCCAGTTCGCCAGGCCGACGAACGCCGGCATGATCGCGCCGAAGATCATCACGAGCGCGTGCAGCGTCGTCATCTGGTTGAAGAAGTACGGCTGCACGAACTGCAGGCCGGGCTTCATGAGCTCCGCGCGGATCACGACCGACATCGCCGCGCCGATGCACGCCATCGTGAAGGCGAACACCAGATACAGCGTGCCGATGTCCTTGTGATTGGTCGTGAACAGCCAGCGATCGAGGAAGCCTGTCGGCTTGCCGCCATGATCGTCGTGGGCGTGGTCGTCGTGCGCGTGATCATGATCGTGATGATGATCGGCGTGAGCGGCAGGGTTGGCCATGATGAACCTCGTTACGAATTCTTCGAAAAAGCGCTTAGGCCTTTGCGGGCGTCGGCGCGGCTGCCGCGGGTGCGTTCGCAGGCGGTGCTGGCGTGGTCACGGGCGTTGCAGCTGGCGGCGCTGGCGGCGGAGCCGTCGCGGCCGCTTCCTGATCGTCGAGCCACTGCTTGAATTCTTCGGGCGGAATCGCCTTGACGACGATCGGCATGAAGCCGTGATCCTGACCGCACAGCTCGGCGCACTGACCGCGGTAGGTGCCGGGCTCGCTGATGTTGGTCCAGGTGTCGTTGATGATTCCGGGGATCGCGTCCGACTTCCAGCCGAGCGCGGGCACCCACCAGGAGTGGATCACGTCGTCGGCGGTGATGACGAAGCGAACCTTGGTCTTGGTCGGCAATACCAGGACGTGGTCGACGTTGAGCAGGTAGGTGTTCTCGCCGTCGGTCTTGACCGCGTACGGATCGAGGCCGGACTTGAGCTGGCGCGTCTTGTCGCTGTCGTGGTCGAGTTTCGAGATGAAATGGACGTGGTAGGCCTTGTCGCCCCAGTTGACGTAGTCGTAGCCCCACTTCCACTGGTAGCCGGTCACCTTGATCGTCATCTGCGACTGGTCGGTGTAGGCCTCGTTGATCAGCACGCTGGTCGCCGGCGCGGCCATGGCGATGAGGATGAGGATCGGCACGACCGTCCAGACGATCTCGGCCTTCGTGTTGTGCGTCCACGTCGCGGCGACGGCGCCCTTCGACTTGCGGTCGCGGAACATCGCGATGAACATCGCGCCGAACACGATCAGGCCGATCACGCAGCAGATCCAGAACGCGAGCATGTGCAGCTCGTAGGCCTCGTGCGAGGTCTGCGTCACACCCGGGTGCATGTTCAGCTGCCAGCGCTGCGGCGTCGTCGATGCCGCGAGCGCGGCCTGCCAGCCTGCGACGAGCAGGCCCGCGAGGAGCGTCTTGGCCGATCGGATCGTGCTATGGCGTTGCGTCATTTCTGTCTCACCTTGGAATCCCAACATTTCCCGAACAAGTCCATTCCGGCCTTGTTCGGGCTTCATTCCGTCGCGGACGGCGGCTGGCGCTTCGCAGCGGCCAGCAGCGCCGACAGACGCAGCGCCAGTTCCTCGCGCTCCGCCTCGTTCAAAAACGCGCCGATTTCCACTTCGCGCCCATGCGAGCGCAGCAGCAGACGGCTCGGCCAGCCGTGCCAGCGTCCCGGGTGCAGATGCATCTGCACCCAGTACGGATGAAACCGCTGCGTCGACGGCGCCGGACCCATGCGGGTCACTTCCAGCGCCGTCGGCGTCAGCATGATGATCTCGCCGTTCGCGCTCGCTCGCCGGACCCGGGCGAGGCAGTACGCCACGATCCCCAACTCCAGCACCGCGAAAGCCGGCGCGAACACGTTGCCGCGCCAGGCCGCCAGACCGGCAAAACCGCCCGCGGCGAGACTTTGCGCCGCGAGAAACAGCCAAAACCCTGCGCGCGTCAGCGAGCGATGCGGCATCAGCAGCAACCGCATCGGTCGAGCCGACGCTGATGTGAGTGCCTCGTCCATCGCGGACACGCGGGAATTCAACCTGTGAATGATAGTGAGCGGGTCGAAATCGGGCAAGAGAAAAGCAGCGGGTGGCGCTGCCGCGCCCGGCGACGACCAATGCCGCGGTGGCGCCCCGATCGAGCGCGGACGCCTGCCATGACTGGCCTGCCGGACCGCATCGGCGCATCGAATACGTATGCGCATCCGTTCGCGCGGCGGCGCTAGCCGTTAAGCTTTGCCGCAGCGCTGGAACGAGAACTGCGCGGGTTTGGGGAGAGTTTTCATGGCCGATTCGAGCTGGTGGCGCGGGGCCGTCATCTATCAGATTTACCCGCGCAGTTTCCTCGACACCAACGGGGACGGCGTCGGCGACCTGCCGGGCATCATCGACCGGCTCGACTATGTCGCGTCGCTGGGCGTCGATGCGATCTGGATATCGCCGTTCTTCAAGTCGCCGATGGCCGATTTCGGTTACGACATCGCCGACTACCGCGAGGTCGACCCGTTGTTCGGCAACATGGCCGATTTCGAGCGCCTGCTCGCCAGGGCGCACGGCCTCGGCCTCAAGGTGATGATCGATCAGGTTCTGAGTCACACCTCGGCCGCGCATGACTGGTTCCACGAGAGCCGCGAAAACCGAACGAATCCCAAGGCCGATTGGTACGTCTGGGCCGACGCGCGCGAGGACGGCACGCCGCCGAACAACTGGCTGTCGATCTTCGGCGGCGTCGCCTGGCGCTGGGAGCCGCGCCGCCGCCAGTACTACCTGCACAACTTCCTCGCGGCGCAGCCCGACCTCAACTTCCACAACGCCGCGGTGCGCGCGGCGATGCTGGCCAACGTCCAGTTCTGGCTCGACAAGGGCGTCGATGCGTTCCGTCTCGATGCGATCAACTTCTGTTTCCACGACGTCGCGCTGCGCGACAACCCGCCGAAGCCCGAAGGCGAGCGCGTCGGCCGCGGGTTCTCGCCCGACAATCCGTACGCGTTCCAGTATCACTACTACAACAACACGCAGCCCGAGAACGTCGGTTTTCTCGAGGAATTGCGTCGCCTCGCCGACCGCTACGACGACGTGGCGCTGCTCGGCGAGATCTCGTCGGAGGACTCACTGACGACGATGGCCGAATACACGCACGGCCGCCGCCTGCACATGGGCTACAGCTTCGAACTGCTCAGCGCCGACTTCTCCGCGGCGTACATCCGCAGCACGGTCGAGGCGCTCGAAGCGAAGATCGGCGACGGCTGGCCCTGCTGGGCGATCTCGAACCACGACGTCGAGCGCGTGCTCACGCGCTGGGGCAACGGCGCGGCATCGCCCGAACTCGCCAAGCTGCTCACGGCGATGGTCTGTTCGCTGCGCGGCACGGCCTGCATCTACCAGGGCGAGGAACTCGGCCTGACCGAAGCCGACGTGCCGTTCGCCCAGTTGCGCGATCCATACGGCATCGCGTTCTGGCCCAACTTCAAGGGACGCGACGGCTGTCGCACACCGATGCCCTGGGACGGAGGCGACCACGCCGCGTTCAGTTCGGGACAGCCCTGGCTGCCGGTGCCGGCGGAGCATCATCCGTTGTCGGTTTCGCGCCAGGAGCACGACCCGGCCTCGACGCTCAACGGCTTCCGCGCGTTCCTGCGCTGGCGCAAGACGCAGCCCGCGCTGTCCGCCGGCAGCATCCGTTTCATCGACGCGCCCGAGCCCGTACTCGCGTTCACGCGCACGCACGCGGCGCAGACGCTCTTCGTCGCCCTCAACCTCGGCACGGGCGAGGTGGACCTGCCCGTTCCTGCAGGCATGGCGCCTGCGGCAGATCGCGGCGCCGGGCCCGGTCGCGGGACGGCTCGAGGGCGAACGCATGCGCCTGCCGCCGCACGCGGCGATCTTCGCGTCGGTCACGCAGGCGGCGTAATCTCGCCCCGATGAAGACCCTGACCCGACCGATCTCGATGCGACTCGATCCTGATCCTGGCGACGATCTCGACGCGATCGATCCTGATGCGATCCTTCATCGCGTTCTGCGTTTTCCTGTCGTTCGGCGCCGGCACGCTTGCGGCCGCGCCAGTGAACGGGCAGACGCGCATCGAGGTCGGCGGACGCACGGCCTTGGCGAGCGCCGAAAAGGACGGCGGCTACCGACTCGACTCGAACGGCAGCGTGCGCCGGATCGGCAGGCAGGGCGAGCGCAGCGAGACCGCGAGCCCGCTCGTCGACGCGTTGTTCGCGCTGGCCCAGAGCGAGGCCGCGGAAGCGCAGGTCACTGCGCTGCTCGACGGCGCCTACAACCACGGCAAGCCGATCCCGTGCGACTGCTACGTGACCGGCGTGAAATGGCCGTTCGTGTGGACGCGCGATTCGGCGTACTCGATCGATCTCGCGCTCGGCTGGCTCGATCCCGACCGCGCGCGTCGCACGCTCGAGTTCAAGCTCTCGGACGTGCGCGAGCCGTCCGCAGCGCAAGGCCTCTACGTCGTGCAGGACACCGGCTCGGGCGGCAGCTGGCCGATCTCGACCGACCGCGTCGTCTGGTTTCTCGGCGCGCGCCATCTGCTCGACGACAAGGCGTTCGCCGACAAGACCTACGAGGCGCTGAAGGACACGCTCGCGCAGGACCGGCAATACGCTTTCGACACGCAACAGGGCCTCTATCGCGGCGAGACCTCGTTCCTCGACTGGCGCGAGCAGACCTATCCGACCTGGACCGAGAAAAACGTGCGTTTCATCGCCGAGTCGTTCGCGCTGTCGACGAACGTGCTGCACTACGAGGCGCTGGCGATGGCCGGGCGCATGGCCAAGGCACGCAACGACGTCGCGGCCGCGACGCAATACCAGAGCGAACTCGACGCGCTGCGCAGCGCGATCGACGCGCACTTCTGGCGCGAGGATCGCGGCCTCTACATGAGCTACATCGGCGCCGCGGGCGATCCGCAGACGATCGAGGCCTACGACCTGCTCGGCACGTCGCTCGCGATCCTCGCCGACATCCCGTCGCCGGAACGCGCGCGCAAGGCACTCGCGAACTATCCGACCTGGCCCGCAGGCAGCCCGGTGATCTGGCCCGAGCACCGCGATGCGGCGATTTACCACAATCGCGCGATCTGGCCGTTCGTGAGCGCCTACGCGCTGCGTGCGGCGCGCAAGCTCGACGATCCGAAACGCATCGCGCACGAGCTGCGCTCGATCCTGCAGGGCGCCGCGCTGGCCGGCTCGAACTACGAGAACTACGAACTGGTCTCGGGCGCGGTGCACGTCGAGGACGGCAAGTGGAGCGGCCCGGTCGTCAATTCGCCGCGGCAGCTGTGGTCGGTGGCGGCGACGTTCGACGCGGTCGCCGAGGGCGTGTTCGGATTGACGGCGAAAAACAGGGACAGAAAGAGCGAACGCGCAATGGTCGATGCGGCGGGTTCGATCGATTTGGGGGACTTTACGCTGCAGCCGAAGATTCCGACCGAACTCATGCCGATGCTGTTCGGCGACCGCAAGGAAATCCGGCTCGTTTCGACGCGCTGCAAGTGCGAGATCACGCTGCGTCGACCCGACATCATGGACCCATACGACAACCTGCTCGTCCTCGATCAGCCATGGCCTGATCAGCCACGCGGGCGCCCCGAACCATTTTTCTTTCAGCCTGCGCGGTCGGCTCGTCGACGCACCGCCGCTGCGCGTCAACGCGCCCGAGTTCGCGCCCGACACGCCGACCCTCTCGCCGGTCGCGCCGAAAGTCGAAGACGCGAGCCACGCCCCGGTGCGCTTCTGGCTCGACGGCAAGCTCGTGCAAACCTGGACGCCGGGCGGCAGCCAACCCGTGAAGAGCCTCGAAATCCCCGACACGGCCACGCTGCAGAGCCTGTGGACGACGCGCGTCGACGCGTCGACGCAGCTCGAGTCGCTGCCGGGCCCGATCGTCCATCTCGGCCAGTTCGAGGACGTCGGCGGCGCGTGGCCGCGCAGCTGGACCGCGAAGCACGACGGCCGCTACCAGTTACGTCTCGGCTACGAGAACAGGCATGGCCCGATCAACACGGGCGTGACCGCCGCCGTGAAGATGCTCGCGATCGCCTGCGAAGGGTTGCCGAAACAGAGCGCACCGATCGTCATGCCGCACAGCATCGCGAAGGACATCTCGACGGCCGTCACGTTCGAGGCGCGGGCGGGGAAGAAATGCACGTTTGCGCTCGAGCAGGGTTTCAACATGAGCTTCCTCGCGCGCAACAAGCTCTACACCGGCGAGCAGGGCGGCGAAGGCGGACCGGTCAACGAGGCCGACTACGGCGAGTTGCGCATCGTGCCGCTGAAATGACACATGCTTTTCCTCTCCCGCCGGGAGAAGAGCCTGTCCTCGAGATGCTTCTGATCGAGGATGGCGCGAAGCGCCGGATGAGGGTCCGGCATCGAATCGACACATGCATCGACACCGAACACTACCAACCTCTCGCCGACGCGAGACGGCGCAAAAGACGGACTTTGAACACATCGATGACCACGAAACCCGCCCTGAGCTTCTGGCAGATCTGGAACATGTGTTTCGGATTCCTCGGCATCCAGTTCGGCTTCGCGCTGCAGAACTCGAACGTCAGCCGCATCTTCCAGACGCTCGGCGCGAGCGTCGACGACATCCCCGCATTGTGGATCGCCGCGCCGCTGACCGGCCTGATCGTGCAGCCGATCGTCGGTTACCTGTCGGACCGGACGTGGAACGGGCTCGGCCGCCGGCGCCCGTATTTTCTGGTCGGTGCGATCCTCGCGACGCTCGCGTTGATCGCGATGCCCAACTCGCCGACGCTGTGGGTCGCCGCCGGGCTGCTGTGGATTCTCGACGCGTCGATCAATGTCTCGATGGAACCGTTCCGCGCATTCGTCGGCGACCAGCTGCCGCCCTCGCAGCGCGCGGGCGGCTACGCGATGCAGAGCTTCTTCATCGGTTTCGGCTCGGTCGTCGCGAGCGCGCTGCCGTAGGTGCTCGCGCATTTCGGCGTCGCCAACACCGCCGCCGCGGGCGCGATTCCGGCGACGGTGAAGTATTCGTTCTACGCCGGCGCCGCGGTGCTGTTCGGCGCGATCGCCTGGACGATCCTGACGACGCGCGAATATCCGCCGGCCGAACTCGCCGCATTCGACGACGCGCGCGCGGCCGCGACGCCGCCGCCCGCGCGGGCGCGCATGCGGCGCACCGGGGCGATCTGGTCGATGCCTCGGCGCGATCGCGCTCGTCGTCGTCTACCGCACCGGCGTCGACAGGCAGCTGTATCTGCTCTCGGGCCTCATGCTCGCGCTACGGCCTGATCCAGTTCGCAGTGAGCTTCAGCGCTTCGCGCAATCCGCTCGCGGAGATCGTGGGCGATCTCAACGCGATGCCGCCGACGATGCGGCAGCTCGCGGTCGTGCAGTTCTTCTCGTGGTTCGCGCTGTTCGCCATGTGGATCTACACGACGAGCGCGGTGACGGAAGTACACTTTGGCGCAAAGGATACTACTGGCGCCGCGTACAACGACGGCGCGAACTGGGTCGGCGTGCTGTTCGCGGCCTACAACGGCTTCGCCGCGCTCGCGGCGATCGTGATTCCGTTGATGACGCGCCGACTCGGCCTGCGCCTGTCGCCACCTGGTCAACCTCGTGCTCGGCGGTGCCGGGCCTGATCTCGTTCCTCGTCATCCGCGATCCGGACTGGCTGCTGCTGTCGATGGCTCGGTGTCGGCTTCGCGTGGGCATCGATCCTGTCGCTGCCCTACGCGCTTGCTGTCCGACTGCGTGCCGGCCGAGAAGATGGGCGTGTACATGGGCATCTTCAATTTCTTCATCGTGATCCCGCAACTGCTCGCCGCGAGCGTGCTCGGCTTCCTGCTGAAGACCTTCTTCGGCAATGCGCCGATCAACGCGCTGCTGATCGGCGGCGTCAGCCTGATCGTCGCGGGCCTGTGCACGCTGGCCGTGCGCGAACCGGCGCCGCAACTCGCGCCGCAGCACGGCTGAGAGACGAGGGCATTCCGATGCGCAGAACTTTCCGGCCCACAGGGCTCGCTCCGATCCTCGCCCAGGTTCCCGTCGTCGTAGCCCTCGCGGCCTGCGCTGCATTGCCGCGCGCCGACGACCACGCGCCCGCCGCCGATGTCTTCTACGGCACGCTCGAGCCGTTCGCGAGCGACGCGATCTATTTCGTGCTGACCGACCGTTTCGTCAACGGCGATCCCTGGCAACGACCAGCGCACGCAAGGCAATGACGGCGCGGGCGGCGCGCACCCGACCTGGGATATCGCGATCGCGGGACCGAACGGCGAGAGCGACAACATCGGCTACCTCGGCGGCGACTTCAAGGGCGTGCTCGACAACGCCGACTACATCCGCGGCATGGGTTTCGGCGCGGTCTGGATCACGCCGATCACGGACAATCCCGACGAGGCGTTCAGCGGCGGCGAGCCCGTGACCTGGGGCAGCATGTGGACCGATCGCAACAAGACCGGCTATCACGGCTACTGGAGCGACAACTTCTACAAGATCGACGAGCACTGGCCGAGCCCCGGCCTCGACTTCGCCGCGTACACGCGCGGCATGCGCGAGCACGGGCTCAAGACCGTGCTCGACATCGTCGCGAACCACGGCGGCCCCGCATGGACGATGCCCGTCGCGCAGCCGAAGTTCGGCCAGATCTTCGACGCCGACGGCAAGCTCGTCGCCGACCAGCAGAACCTGCCGCCCGAAAAGCTCGATCCGCGGCACAACCCGCTGCATGCGTTCTACAAGAACAAGCCGATCCTCGCGCAGCTTTCGAACATCGACGACGCCAATCCGGCGGTGCTCGACTATTTCGTCGGCGCCTACGACTACTGGATCAGCCAGGGCGCGGACGCGTTCCGCATCGACGCGATCGGCCTTACGCCCACGTCGTACTGGAAGAAATTCTCGGCGCGCATCCGCGAGAAGCATCCGGGCTTCTTCATGTTCGGCGAGAACTTCGACTACGACGCACGCAAGATCGCGCCGTACACACGCGCTGAAGGCGGTGCGCTCAGCGTGCTCGATTTTCCGCTGCGCGGCCAGATCGCGGCACTCGTCGCAGACGCGCATCGGACAAAAGCCGAAGCGGCGACTATGCGAAAGTCGAGAAGACGCTGCAGCTCGAGTCGGGCCTGTATCGCAACCCGTACGAACTCGTGACGTTCTACGACAACCACGACATGGCGCGCCTCGACGCGACCGACGACGGCTTCATCGACGCGAACAACCTGCTGTTCACGACGCGCGGCATTCCCGCGGTCTACTACGGTTCGGAGGTCGGCTTCATGCGCGGGCGCGCCGAGCACGCCGGCAATCGCAACTACTTCGGCCAGCAGCGCATCGACGCGGCGCCGCAGAGCGAGATCTACCGACGGCTCAAGCGCATCGCGAACCTGCGCAAGGATTCGATCGCGCTGCAGCGCGGCCTGCAGCTCGATGTCTCGTTCAGGGGCGACACGGCCATCTTCTATCGTGTCTACGAGAACGCCGGCGTCGCGCAGACCGCGCTCGTGCTGCTCAACAAGGCCGATCGGCCGCGACAACTCGAGGTGCGCGAATTCCTGCAGCCGGGGCGATGGCGCAGGGGCTTCGGCGCCGAAACGGTCGAGGTCGTCGATCGCCTCGCCACGGAGGTGCCGGCGCACGGCGTCGAAGTGTACTTCTACGATGAGCCGCTCACGCGCGCGGACGCGCGCGCGCGTCTCGCGCGCCTGATGACGAAGAAAGGCCGGCTGACAACCGGCTTCGTGGGGTACGCCGCCGCGAGAGAGTCGTTTTGATTGCGCGTTTATCGCCGCTCAGCAACGCACTGATCGCTTCGCACTGATCGCGGGGCGCAAATCGCCTCGCGCCGCCCGATCATGCGCATCGCAGCGCAGATCGGGGCGCAACCCTTATTCCGCGAGTACCGTGCCCGATCCGCCCATTTCCTTCGGCATATCTTTCATCTTCGGCAAGCCATCCTTGATCGGCAGCTTCGTCTCCTGGTAGTTCACGTGCACACCGGGCTGGTAGGGCAGATCGGGAATCGTGGCCGCATAGACGTCGATGAGCCCCATGCCGGGATGCTCGCTGAACAGGTGGCCGCCGCAGGTCTTGCACCACTTGCGATAACTGTTCGCCGTCTTGTTGTAGGTGCCGATGTTGTCGGCGCCCTGCGTGACCTTCACCGCCTCGGGCTTCCACAGCGTGAACGCGTTGACCGGCCCCGCCGACCAGCTGCGGCACGACTCGCAATGGCAGTAGCCCATGCCGGCCGGTTCGCCGGTGACCGTCAATTGAACGGCGCCGCAGAAGCAGGCGCCTTTGTACACATTGGGACTGGTGGACGACATGCTTGGGATCCTCTCGTGGCGGTTGTCGTGGCACATTCGGCCGGCGCATCCGGCTGCAATGGCTATGGGAATCGAAATGCCGATCGGCAAATTGCCCGGCATCCTGCAGTGCTAGTATCCGTGCGGCCCGGCTTCGCGTATTTGGCCGCAACTCCACCGTTCTTGCCCGAAACGCCATGGATGCATTGTCAGACGTCCTGAACTCGGTGCACCTCGAAGGCGCCTTCTATCTCAACGCGGAATTCACCGCGCCGTGGTGCATTCGCGGCGAATGCAGCGTTCCCCGCGTGAGGGAGCGCCTCGCCGGCGCCGAGCACGTGATCTTCTTCCATTTCGTCACCGACGGCGGCTGCAAGGTGCGGCTGACCGACGGTACGGAAGTCCTCGACGTGTCCGCGGGCGATTTGATCCTCATTCCGCAGGACGACCGCCACCTGCTCGGCAGCGACATGCTGCTCACACCGCTCGAGGCGGACAGCATGGTCGACCTGAATGCCGGAACGGAGTCGGACTTCGTCCAGCTTCGCCACGGCGGCGGCGGCGCCGTCACGCGATTCGTGTGCGGCTTCCTCGCCTGCAGCCGCAGCGTGTGCCGCCCGTTGCTGGACGCACTGCCGCGCGTGCTGCGCATTCCGATCGGCGACGGCGCGGCCTCGCAACAGCTGCGCGAGTTGCTGCGGATGGGCGTGCGCGAGTCTTCGCGCTTCGCGCCCGGGCGCCGGCTCGATGCTGGCGAAGCTGTCCGAACTCATGTTCGTCGAGGCGATGCGCCGTTACGTCGAAAATCTGCCGCCGCAGGACAGCGGCTGGCTGGCCGGCGTGCGCGATGCGCACATCGGCCGCGCGCTGTCGTTGCTGCACGCCGAGCCGACGAGGGGATGGACCGTCGATGAACTCGCGCGCGCTGTCGCGCTGTCGCGCTCCGCGTTCGCCGAGCGCTTCGTGGCGCTCGTCGGCGAGTCGCCGATGCAGTACCTGATGCGCTGGCGTCTCGCACTCGCGGCGCAGACGCTGCGCGCGGGTGGCGACGCGATCGCGCGCGTGGCCGAGCGCAGCGGTTACGAATCCGAGGCGGCGTTCAACCGCGCGTTCAAGCGCGAGTTCGGCATGCCGCCGGCGACCTGGCGCAAGGCCAAGGCGAAAGCGGCCTGACGCAAACCCGGCCGGGAACGCAGCCAGGTCAGATCGAGTGATGGCGGTGACTTTTCTCGCGCTGCCCTAAGGCGCGAACACGACCCGCCTGACCGCCTCGCTCGGCAGCGCGATATGCAGACGACGCGTAGTCGCGTCGAAGCGTGTCGCGGTCGTGACCTTGCCGTCGATCCTCACTTCGCGCGGCGCGACATCGAGCCCGACGACCTCGAGCGCGGCGACGCGCTGAAAACCGCGATTCGAAGGAATCCTGAGGTCGACGCCGGCATCGGTCTGGTCGACGACGATCGTGCGCGACTCGCCGTTGCGATACGCGTAGCCGTCGCCGGCATCCTCGTAGATGCGGCTCGTGCCCTTGCCGCCGCGCGCAACGACGATCGTAAGCGGCACCGCCTTCGCCTCGCCGGTGTGCTGGATCACCGGTTCGGTCGGAACGCTCGCGCCCGCGCGCACGAACAGCGGCAGACGGTCGAGCGGGGCGACGACGAATTCGGACGTGCCACCATCGTGGCGCGAGCCGTCCCACCAGTCGATCCAGCCGTCGCCTTTCGGAAAATAGACGCGACGCTTCGTAGAGCCCTCGTGCAGCACGGGCGCGACGAGCAGGTCCTTGCCGACGAGATACTCGTCGTCGACGAGCGCCGCCTGCGCGTCGCGCGGGTATTCGAACCAGAGCGGCCGCAGCGGCGGCATGCCGTCGCTCTCGCCTTGCGCGAAAAGTGTATAAATATACGGAAGCAGGCGGTAGCGCAGTTCAATCGTCTCCCTGTTGATGCGCTCGAAGTCGCCGCCCCAGGTCCACGGCTCGCGCTGTTCGGTGTCGATTGCCGAATGCGTGCGCAGGAATGGCGTCAACGCCGCCGCCTGCAGCCAGCGCGTATAGAGCTCCGCCGTCGGCGTGCCGTTGAAACCGCCGACGTCTGCACCGACGAACGGTACGCCCGATACGCTCATGTTGGTCAGCATCGGCACGGTCAGCGCGAGATGCTCCCACGAAGCGATGTTGTCGCCGGTCCAGACGGCCGCATAGCGCTGGATGCCCGCGTAGCCGGCGCGCGTGAGCACGAGCGGGCGCTGCGCGGGCCGCAGCTTGCGCAGGCCTTGCTGGGTCGCGCGCGCCATCTGCATGCCGAACACGTTGTGGTAGCGCGCGTGCGTGCCGGGGCTGCCGTCGCCCGCGTGCTGCACGTCGAGCGCGAAGGTCTTGCTCGCGTCGAACATCGTCACGGGCACGGTCGAATCCTCGGCGGCGAACGTCGCCGGCTCGTTCATGTCGTTCCAGAATCCGTCGACGCCTTCGGCCAGCGACTTGCCGTAGAGGTCGCCCCACCATGCGCGCGCTTTCGGATCGGTGAAGTCGGGAAACGCGCAGACACCGGGCCACACGCGCGCGTGAAGTTCGTTGCCAGCTGCATCGCGCACGTAGACGCCCGCGTCGCGACCGCTCGCGTAGACGGCGTACTTGTCGTCGACCTTGACGCCCGGATCGACGATCGTGACCGCATGGAATCCTTCGCCGTGCAGGGTCGAAAGCATCTTGCGCGCATCGGGAAAATTCGTCGGCGACCACGTGAAGATGCGATAGCCGTCCATGTAGTCGATGTCGAGATAGATCACGTCGGCCGGAATCTTCTTCTCGCGGAACGTGCGCGCAATCTGCTCGACCTTCGCTTGCGGCGTGTATGAATAACGCGACTGCTGATAACCGAGCGCCCACAACGGCGGCAGCGCGCCACGGCCAGTCAGCGCCGCGTAGTCGCGCAACACGCCGGCGGGGCTGCGCTCTGCGCCGCCCGTGAACACGTAGTAGTCGAGATCGCCGCCGGCCGCGCCGAAGCTGTAACGCGCGGGGTCGCTCGCGCCCATGTCGAAATGGCTGCGCCAGGTGTTGTCGAAGAACACGCCGTAGGCCCCGCCGCGATCGCCCGCGCTGAGATCGTTCGCGATGAAGAAAGGGATCGTCTGGTAGATCGGCCCCGACCCGGGCGGATAGTTGCCCGCGTCGGTATTCCAGAACGCGAGGTACTGCTGCTGCCGCGACAGCGGCAATGGCACTTCGCCGAAGCCGTAGTAGAGCTCGCCGGCCGGGCGCAGCTTGGACGCTTCGACTGCGCCGTCCGCGGGATCGAACGCGAGCGGCCGCGTGGGATCGTCGCCGACCACGAGCCGCTCGCTGCCGTCGTGGATGCTGACTTCGTAAATGCTGACCGACAGCACAGGCCGCTTCTGCACGACGACGTGCACGGCGCCCGGCGCGCGCAGGTCCACGCGATCGGCGCCGTCGACGACGACCGGCGCGATCCCCGCATTCGCGCCAGCCACGACCGCATACGAGAAGTCCGCAGCCGGTTTGCCGACCGGCGTCATGCGCACGCGCACGACCGACGGCGAAACAAGCGAGACCACCACCGTTGCGCCGGCCGAAGTGGCGAGGACGACACTGTTGCCGACGCGGTCGACCCGGGTCACTTCGCCGACAGTCTGCCAGGCAGCCTCAGCAGGCAGGCTGATCGCCGCGAGAAGCAGGAACGCACCGCACACAGTCGCCGGTTGAGGCAGGCGCATCGTCATCTCCATAGGGCCAGTCCAGGAAAGACTAGCAAAACATACGAATGCAGGAGCCCTATGAATACGTATGCAAAAAATTGTAAGGGCGTGGCCTTGGGTCTAGGCTAACCGCAAGTTACGAACGCGTTAAATCGCGCGTCGCAATACAAGAAAAAATGGCCGCGTGAACGTGGCTTCCACGACTCAATTTGACTACCCCGGGGAGGGTAACCTGATGTTCAAGCCGAATCTGCTGGCGCTCGCCGTTGCGTCGATTCTCGCGAGCGGTGCATCCATGGCTTTCGCTGCCGATGCGAATCCGGCGACGACCGCGGCGACGCCCGCCAAACCCGATGCCGACGCGCAGCAGACGCCGTCCGACCAGGCCGCCGCCAAGGCGGCCGAGGACGACACGGCTGCGCTCGGCGAGATCAAGGTCACCGGCGTGCGCGCGTCGATCGAGCGCGCGATCTCGGTCAAGCAGAATTCCAACGAGATCGTCGAGGCGATCTCGGCCGAGGACATCGGCAAGCTGCCCGACAACTCGATTGCCGAATCGCTGGCGCGCCTGCCCGGCATCTCCGCGCAACGCGTCGGCGGCCGCGCTTCGACCTTGAGCCTGCGCGGCTTCCCTGGCGACTTCTCGGGCACACTCCTCAACGGCCGCGAACAGGTCTCGACCGGCGACAACCGCGCGATCGAATTCGACCAGTATCCATCGGAGTTGATGAGCGGTGTCGTCGTTTACAAAACGCCCGACGCCTCGCTGGTCGGCCAGGGCATCGCCGGCACGATCGCGATGCAGTCGGTGCGTCCGCTCGACTACGACAAGCGCATGGTCCAGTTCGGCGTTCGCGGCGAGGCGCTGTCCAACAGCAGCCTGAATGCGAACACCGATTCCAAGGGTTATCGCTTCAACGCTTCCTATATCGACCAGTACCTCGACCACACGCTCGGTGTGTCGATCGGCTACGCGCGGCTGAAATCGCCGTCGCAGGACCAGCGCTGGGAATCCTGGGGTTACACGGGCGTGACCGTGCCCCCTGGCACGCCTGGCATGACCGCTGGCGGCACCGCAACCGCGCTCGGCGGCGAAAAGACCTACTCCGATTCCACAGAGGGCACGCGCGATGCCGTACTCGCCACGGTCGAATGGCGTCCGAACGATAATTACACCAGCACGCTGGATTTGTATTACTCCAAGTTCGACCAGACCCAGCGTGACGCCGGCTTCGAAGTCGGATTTCCTTATGGATGTTGCGGCGGCAGCCTTACCAATCCCGTAGTCAGCAATGGCATCCTCGTAAATAGTACCTGGACCGTGAAGCCGGTATTTCGCGAGGATCTCAACACGCACAACGACGACATCAAGTCGATCGGCTGGAACAACAAGTTCCGCTTTGGCAATGGCTGGGAGGCCTCCGCGGACCTCAGCTATGCCAAGGCCAACGCCAAGCAGTCCATCCTCGAGGAATACGCCGGCACAGTTGGTAAAACCGACACCTGGAACGTCACCATCGATCCCGATCAGGGCCTCGGGCACGTCACCCCCGGCCTGAACTATGGCGATCCGAACGTCAACAAGCTGACCGACTCGGGCGGCTGGGGCCAGGACGGCTACCTCAAATACCCGAAGACCAGCGACACACTCAAGGCCGCGCGCTTCGACCTCGCTCGCGAGTTTGACAGCCCGATCAGCAAGCTCTCCTCCGGCATCAACTACAACGAACGCACGAAGACGCGCGACTCAGCCGAAACCTGGGTGATGCTGCCGGGTGATACGGGCAATCCCGACGGATCGACCCACACGGGCGCCGCCTTCAACGTCCCGTCGAAGTGCAGCGTCGCCTCGTCTTACCTGCTCGGCTTCCCGCCCACGATCGCGTGGGATCAGAATTGCCTGATCGACAATCTGTACAACCTGATTCCAAAAGTGCATCAGGACATTCTCAACAAGGACTGGTCGGTGCAGGAGAAGGTCGGCACCGTCTACATCAAGGCCGATATCGACGCAGAAGTCGCAGGCTTGCCGCTGCGCGGCAACGTCGGCGGCCAGTACGTGCATGCCGATCAGCATTCCGATGCGCAAGCGGTCACCGGCACCGAGAACGGCTACATCACGCCGACCAGCACGGTGACGCCTGTCACGGCGGGCACGAGCTACGGCGACTTCCTGCCCAGCCTGAATCTCGTGTTGACCATGCCGATGGAAAATTACCTGCGCTTCGGCGCGGGTCGCGAGATGGCTCGCCCGCGCCTGGACGACATGCGTGCCAACACCGAATACGGCTTGAACCTGACGCCGGACAGCACCCAGGACGTGACGACGTGCACGAACACGTCGACCGGCGCGAAGTCGGTCTGCCGCGTCGAAGGCAGCAGCGGCAATCCGCTGTTGAAACCGTTCCTCGCCGATGCCTATGACCTGTCCTGGGAGAAATACTGGGAAACCAGGGCGTACGTCGCGGCCACCTACTTCTTCAAGTCGCTCGATACCTACATCTACAACCAGCAGGTCACGCACGATTTCACCGGCGTGCCGGCGAATGCGTTCGGCCAGCTGGTCCCGACCTCGTACGTCGGCCTGTCGACGCAACCGCAAAACGGCACCGGCGGCTACATGCGCGGCTACGAGCTGTCGGCATCGCTGCCGCTCGACATCCTCATCCAGGCCCTCGACGGTTTCGGCGTGCAGGCGTGGTATGCGAACACGGAGAGTTCGATCCATCCGAACGGCCCCGCCACGAGTTCACCTTTCCCCGGACTGTCGAAATACACATCCGGCGCGACCGCGTACTTCGAGAAGGCCGGCTTCTCGGTGCGTCTGGCCGCCACGCACCGCTCGAACTACCTGGGCGAGGTACAGGGCTTCGGCGCGGATCGCGCGTACACCAACATCCGCGCGGAGACCGTCGCCGACTTCCAGCTCGGCTACTCGATCCAGGGCGGTACGTACGAGGGCCTGAGTTTCCTGTTGCAGGTGCAGAACCTGTTCAACGAACCCTATCGCGAGTTCTACGACACCCCCAGTCAGCCGAAGGTTTACACGCTTTACGGACGACGCACGCTCCTCGGCGTCAACTTCAAGTTCTAAGACGGCCCGGACAAGCCGCCCTCCGACGAACCCCGCCGCGCAACATCGGCGGGGTTTTTTTATGCAGCGATGCCGGTCCGAATCAGTCCGCGCCGCTTCCCTTTCCGGCCTGCGCGATCAGCTCGCGTTGCGCCGGCTCGTGAAGAAGCCGTTGAACGTGAGCCGTCCGCGCGCGGGATCGGTGCTGAGCGTCTCGGGCGCGGTGATATCGCCGGAATGCAGGATGCTGCCGTCGTAGAAGATCAGCCGGTTCCAGCGCGCGGGGATGCTGCCGACCTTCGTGAAGTAGCGGTTCGACGCGCAGAGATAGCCCGGTGCGAGGTCGTACTTGCTTGCGAAGACGTCGGCCGACAGCGTGTTCGCGTCGCGGTTGAACGACGCGAATTCGGCTGCCGGCATCGCGGGTTCGTAGAAACTCGTGCCGCCGAGACCTGCGTCGTCGAAAAGATACAGCACCGAGGCCTGGATCGATTGCGATGCAGGCACGCTCTGGTTGTCGCGATGGCAGAACCACTGATACGGCCGCAATGCCTCGGGTCGCAGCGTTACCATCGAGAAGCGGCAGTGCATGCCGACGAGGCGGCGCGCGTCGAAGAAGCGACGCAGATGCTGCGCGAAGAAATCGCGCAGGGCGTTGTCGAGGCCCGCCGATGCCATCAGGTAGGTGCCCGGATAGGCGTTGAAGTCGACGTTGCGGAATGCGGCGCTGTTCGCGACAGCGAACTCGCGGATGCGCTCGGGTTGCGCGAGCGCGTCGTCGATCACGAGGCAGAAGCCGCCGCTGGCGAGCGTCACGCGCTCGATGCGCGGGCTCGGATTAAAAAAGGGCGCGTCCGTCATCGCGCGGGCTTTACGGTATCGCTTGCGCTCATCGACGCATCTTACGCGCCGGTCGCGTGACCGTGAATATCAGTCGCGGAACAGCCACTGCACCGCCTGCGGAAACTCCGCGCGCCAGGCGGCCTCGTTGTGCTGCGCTTCGGGGCTGATGTCGACGCGCATGCGCGCCTCCGGATGGCCTTCGGCGCGCAGCAGCGCGACCATGCGCTCGAGGTCGGGTTGCATGCGGTCGCCTTCCTTGCCGCCCACGTAGAATGCGAGCTTCGCGTCCTTGCGGAACGCGCGCTCGGCGGGCACGTCGAAGACCGCGGGCGCCATCCAGTACGACGGCGAAAAAATGCCGGCGCGACCGAATACGTCCGGGTAGTGGACGAGCGCGTAGTGCGATATCAGGCCGCCCATCGAGCTGCCCATGATCGCCGTGTTCATCCGGTCGCGCTTCGTGCGGTAGTGCGAATCGACGTACGGCTTGACGACGCCGACGACGAAATCCATGTACTGCCTGCCCTGCGCCTTGCCGAGCTGCGGATTGTCCCAGGCCGTGAGTTCGTGGATGCGATTGCCCCCGCCATTGTCGATGCCGACGACGATCACCTCGAGACCTTTCGACTCGGCGAGCGCGTTGAGCGTCTCGTCGACGCCCCACTCGCCGGCATAGGCGGTCGTGGCGTCGAACAGGTTCTGGCCGTCGTGCATGTACAGCACGGGATAGCGCTTGTTCGACGCCTCGTAGTCCGGCGGCAGATAGACGCGGATCGTGCGTTGCCGGTCGAGGCCCGGTATTGCCAGCGGCGTCGGCAGCACGTGCACGTTCGCCTGCGCCGTGCCCTGCGCGAGCAGGACCGTACCGAACAGCGCGGGCACTTCGATCGCAAGCGTTCCGTTCTCGACCTGCGCCGTCCTGCCGGACATCACGTCGGTGAATTTCGACGAACCCATGTCGGTTGGCAGTCTGACGCTCACGCTGTGCGCGGTGGAGTCGTTGTTGCTCGCGGTGATCGCCCACTGCCCTTCGCCGCGGCGCACGAGCACGATGACGTGATCGTCGATGTAGACCGGCGCATCGATCGAGCCGTGGCGGAGCACGGGCATATCCTTGCGCAGTTTGATGAGCCTCCTGAAGTCGGCGAGCAGCGCGAGATCGGGCTTGCCGCCGAGATCGGCCCATGGATAGGTCACGCGATTGAACGGATCGTTGCCGCCGGTGACGCCGACCTCGTCGCCGTAGAACACCGCCGGCGCGCCCGGAAACGTCATCTGGAAGAACACTGCGAGGCGCAGGCGCTGTTTCGCGAGCGCGATGGTTTCGGCCGAATCCTTGTCCGCGTCGCGATAGCCGAAATCGTACAGCGCGCGCTCCGTGTCGTGCGTCGACAGCAGGTTCATGAGCGCGTAGAACGCCTGCGGCGGATAGTTCTCGCGCATCAGTTCGATGTTGCGGTAGATGGCCTTCGCGTTCGCACCTGCTGCGTAGTCCTGCACCGCGTTGCGGAAGATGTAGTTCATCGTCGAATCGAATTCGTCGCCGAGGAAATACTTGGACGAGTCGAATTGCGTCTCGGCGATCGTCAGCGCGTCGGCCTTGTGGCTTTTCACGGCGGTGCGCCAGTCGCGCCAGAAGTCGTCGGGCACCCACGGCGCGACGTCCATGCGCCAGCCTGCCGCGCCGCGATCGAGCCACAGCTTCATGACCGAGTCGGGCGCCGCAAATGCGTAGTCGCGGAACGACTTCGACGCCTTGTTCGTCTCGGGCAGGTCCTGCGCGCCCCACCAGCCGCGGTACTGCTTGTCGGGCTGCGTCTGCGTCGGATCGAAGCGGTACCAGTCCGCGTACGGCGAGTCGGGCCGGATCTTCTCGCCCTTGAACGCGCCCGGGCCGCCGGCGACATCGCCATAGTGATCGTAGCGATCGAAGTAGATCGAGTCGCTGCCGGTGTGATTGAGCGACGTGTCCGGAATCACGCGGATGCCGCGCCTGGCCGCCTCTTTCGTCAGGCGCACGAAGTCTTCATTCGTGCCGAAGTGCGGATCGATGTTCTTGTAGTCGGCGGTGTCGTACTTGTGATTGCTCGCCGCCCGGAACAGCGGCGTGATGTACAGCGTGTTCGCGCCGAGGTCGGCGATGTAGTCGAGCTTGTCGATGATGCCGGCGATGTCGCCGCCGAAGAAATCATTGCCGTAAACGTCGTCGGAACCGTCGCCCGAGTGCGGCAGATAGGGCCTCTCGAGCCAGTTCCTGTGCAATTCGACGGTCGCGTTGCGGTATTTGTCGACGCCTGGCCGCGGATCGTTGCCGCTGTCGCCGTTGCGGAAACGCTCAGGGAAGATGTAGTAGTAGACGGCGTCCTTCGCCCATTCCGGCACGCGGTAGTCGTCGCGATAGACCGTCTGCCGATAGCGGCGGATCGTGTGCTTGCGCGTCGCGTCTTCGACCCTGCCGAGGCCACCCGAGCCTGCCTCGCGCGTCCAGTAGATGCGGTCGCGATTGTTCTCGTAGAGATAGGTCTTGCCGGCGATCTCGACGACGAAATAGTAGCCGTAGACCCCGATCTCACCGAAGCGGTAGTTGCCGAACCAGCCCTCGCGCGCGCCGTCCTTTTGCGGCTTGAGAGGCACGCGCGCGATTTCGCTGTAGTCGAGCGTCTCCTGCGGCCCTTCGAGGCGGCGCTTTTCGACGACGAGCGAAACCGCGGTCACGCCCGGCAGCGCGACGAGAAAGAAGCCGACGTCACTGCCCGCCGTGACGGCGCCCACCGGCCATTTGTGCATCGGGTCGTGCGAGCGCGAGTCGAATTGCAGACTCGCGGCGACCGCATCGGCGATGGGCTTGTCCGTCGGATCGACGAAGCTTCTCGCCCCGATCGTGATACGGGCCTGACCTGCGGCGAACGCGAGTCGTATCGTGTGCTCGCCGTTGAACCTGAACTGCAGATTGGCGCTGCCGATCGCGTCGCCGCCCCGCGTCGCGACGTACGGCACGCCGGCCTTCAATTCCTCCGCGCCGGCGCGAGATTTGCCGACGCGCGGCGCGCCGAACGTCGTCGCGCCCTTGCCGCCCCCCTCGACGATCTTGAACTCGTGCGCGCCCGTGATATCGACGTTGAGATAGTAGGCGTCGCACACGTACTGGAACGCATCGAGGTCCTGCGCGACCCAGGTGTTCATCGAGCCACGCAGATAGAGCGTCGTCGCGAGCGGCGGCCGGCGAACACTTCGCCGCGACGGATTCGTCGGCGGGCTTGCCGACGCGCTCGTGCTGCGCTGTGACGCAGCCGCCGAGACCGAGCAACACGGCCAGCGCGGCCGCGCGTAGAGGACGGATATTCATGCTGCGAGCGTAGTGAGCCCCGCCACCGCGCACAATTCAATGCATACGAATTCATCGCCCGCGTTCGCTGCGGGCGAGCCCGGGCGCGGCCGGTCAGGTGGGCGTGATCGTGCGGAAAGTCGACTGCCGCAGCACGAGCTTCACCGGGATCGTCCGGTTCTGCACGGGCTCGCTCTGGATCGACTTGAGCAGCGTGTCGACGAGCATCACGCCGGCGATCCGCGTGTCCTGCTGCACGGTCGTCAGGCCCGGATCGACGAACGCCGCGAGCGGAATGTCGTCGAAACCCGCGACGAGCACGTCTTCGGGCACGCTCAGGCCGTGCGCGTTCAGCGCCTTCATCGCGCCGATCGCGATGAGGTCGCTGGCCGCGACGATCGCGTCGAAATCGGCGGCGCGCTCGAACAACGCCATCGTCGCCGCATGACCCGCCTGTTCGGACGAGACCGCGTCGACCTGCAGGTTCGGTTCCGGCGCGATGCCGCTCGCGCGCAGCGCGTCGGCGTAGCCGCGGTAGCGCTCGCTGAACTCGGGCGACGAATCGGAAATGCCGCCGACGAACGCCAGGCGCTGCGCGCCGCGCTCGAGCAGGTGGCGCGCGATGTCGTAGCCGCCCTGGTAGTTGTCGCAGCCGACCGAAATCTCCGCCTGGCCCGGCACTGCCGCGCCCCAGCGCACGAAATGGATGCCGCGCTCGACGAGGTATTCGAGACGCGCGCGGTAGGCGAGGTAGTCGCCGTAGCCGAGCAGGATGATGCCGTCGGCCTTCTTGCTGTCCTCGAAACCGGCCTGCCAGTCGTCGTTGTTCGGCTGCTGGAACGAAATCAGCAGGTCGTAGCCGCGCAGCGCGGACGCGCGCGTGATCGACGCAAGCATCGAGACGAAGAACGGGTTGATCAGCGAGTCGTCCGGCGCCGGGTCCTCGAAGAACAGCAGCGCGAGCGTGCCGGTGTGCTGGCAGCGCAGGTTCGACGCGTTCTTGTCGACCTGGTAGTTGAGCTCGCGCGCGATCTTCTGGATGCGCCGCCGCGTCAGCTCGCTGACCATCGGACTGCCGCGCAGCGCACGCGACACCGTCGGCTGCGAGACGCCAGCCAGGTGCGCGATGACCAGCGAGGTCGCTTTTTCTTTGCTGCGAATGGGCCTCTCCTCCGGGCGAGGACTATAGTGAGGCCGCACCGCACGGGGCAAGGGCAGGCGCACAAGTCGCCGCGCGCCCCGGACTGGTAAACTACGCAGCCCTCGCACACGGTTTCGACCCACGTGACCGACATCCTGACCCCCGAACTTCCGCCCGAACCCGACGCGGCGCACGCGCGCATGACCGCCGCGTATTCCCGCGACGAAACCGAGGCGGTCAACGAACTGCTCGGCCAGGCCGCGCTGCCGCCCGCCGAGCGCGACCTCGTGCTCGCGCGCGCGACCGAGCTCGTCGCTCGCGTGCGCGCGAAGGCGCACGAGCAGTCGGCGGTCGAATCGTTCATGCGCGAGTACGACCTGTCGAGCGAGGAAGGCGTGCTGCTGATGTGCGTCGCCGAGGCGCTGCTGCGCATTCCGGACACGCGCGACCGCCGACAAGCTGATTTCCGACAAGCTCGGCGACGCCAACTGGGAATCGCATCTCGGCAAGAGCGATTCGATGTTCGTCAACGCGGGCACCTGGGGCCTGATGCTGACCGGCAAGCTCGTCACGCTCGCCGACGAAACGCAGCGCAACGTGACGGGCGCGCTCAAGCGCCTGATCGGCCGCGCGGGCGAGCCGGTGATCCGCCTCGCGGTGCGCCAGGCGATGCGCATCATGGGCCACCAGTTCGTCATGGGCCGCACGATCAAGGAAGCGCTCGAGCGCGCGGTCGAGCGCGACAACCGCGCGTACCGCTATTCCTACGACATGCTCGGCGAGGCCGCGCTCACGCAGCCCGATGCCGAGCGTTACCACCGGGCCTACAAGGACGCGATCGTCGCGCTCGGCAAGAACTGGGGCCAGAATCAGCAGAATCCTCAATGCGACCCAGACGCCGCGAGCGGCAGGCTGATCGGCTCCGATCCCATTCTTGCGCCGAGCATCTCGATCAAGCTGTCGGCGCTGCATCCGCGCTACGAGGTCGCCAAGCGCGCGCGCGTGCACGCCGAACTGACGCCGAAGCTGCTCGAACTCGCGCAGCTCGCGAAGCAGAACGGCATCGGCCTCACGGTCGACGCCGAGGAAGCCGATCGCCTCGAGCTGTCGCTCGACGTGATCGCCGCCGTGCACGCCGATCCGTCGCTCGCGGGCTGGAATGGCTACGGTCTCGCCGTGCAGGCCTACCAGAAGCGCGCGCCGTTCGTGATCGACTGGCTCGCCGAGCGCGCGAAGAAGGTCGGACAGCGTTTCTGCGTCCGCCTCGTCAAGGGCGCGTACTGGGATTCGGAGATCAAGCGCGCGCAGGAAGGCGGCCACGCCGGTTATCCGGTCTTCACGCGCAAGCCGAATACCGACGTGTCGTACCTCGCCTGCGCGCGCGCGGCTGTTCGATCACGGCGACGCGTTCTACCCCGCGTTCGCCACGCACAACGCGCACACGATCGCCGCGATCCATCACATCGCGCATGGGCGGCCGTTCGAATTCCAGCGCCTGCACGGCATGGGTGCCGATCTTTACGACGAAGTGATCGGCGCGAAGAACCTCAACGTGCCGTGCCGCGTCTACGCGCCGGTCGGCAGCACGAGGATCTGCTGCCGTATCTCGTGCGCCGCCTGCTCGAGAACGGCGCGAACACCGAGTTTCGTCAACCGCATCGTCGACGAGTCGCTGCCGATCAAGGATCTCGTCGCCGACCCGTTCGACACCGTGCGCGCGTTCGCGAGCAAGCCGCACCCGCGCATCCCGCAACCGATCGGCCTCTGACGGCGAACAACGGAAGAATTCCATGGGCGTGAACTTCGGCAACGACAACGAACTGCGCGCACTCGCCGATGCGGTCGCGAAGGTCCCCGGCAACTGGCGCGCGACGCCGCTCGTGCCCGGCGCGACGCTGGCCGGCGAGCAGCAGGAAGTGACGAATCCCGCCGACCGCCGCGTGCGCATCGGCTGCGAAGCAGCAGGCCGACGCAGCCGATCGTCGAGCGCGCGCTCGCGAATGCCGTCGCCGCGCAACCGGACTGGGATCATCTGCCCGCGGCCTCGCGCGCGAAGATTCTCGAGCACGCCGCCGACCTGCTCGAACAGCGCCGCGCCGAGTTCGTCGCGCTGCTCGTGCGCGAGGCCGGCAAGACGCTGCCGGCGGCGATTTCCGAAGTACGCGAGGCGGCCGACATGTGCCGCTACTACGCGGCGATCGCGCGCAAGCTGTTCGGCCAGCCCGAGACGCTGCCCGGACCGACCGGCGAATCGAACCAGCTGTCGCTGCACGGCCGCGGCGTCTTCGTCTGCATCAGCCCGTGGAATTTCCCGCTCGCGATCTTCACCGGCCAGGTCGCCGCCGCGCTCGCCGCCGGCAACGCCGTGATCGCCAAACCCGCCGACCAGACCGTACTGATCGGCCACGCCGCCGTGAAGCTGCTGCACGAAGCGGGCGTGCCCGCAGACGTGCTGCAGTTCGTGCCGGGCAAGGGCTCGATGATCGGCAACACGCTGCTCACGAAACCGGACGTCGCCGGCGTCTGCATGACCGGCTCGACCGAGACCGCCTGGACGATCAACCGCACGCTCGCCGCGCGCAACGCGCAGATCGCGAGCCTGATCGCCGAGACCGGCGGCCAGAACGCGCTGATCGCCGACTCGTCCGCGCTGCCCGAGCAGCTCGTCAAGGACGTCGTTGCGTCCGCGTTCGACTCCGCCGGCCAGCGCTGCTCGGCCGCGCGCGTGCTGTTCGTGCAGGAAGACATCGCCGACAAGGTGATCACGATGCTCGCCGGCGCGATGGACGAGCTGAAGGTCGGCGATCCCGGCCTGCTCTCGACCGACGTCGGCCCCGTCATCGACGAGCCGTCGCGCAAGAACCTCGTCGACCACGCCGCGCGCATGGACGCGGAGGCGAAGCTCATCAGGCAGGTGACGCTCGCCGGCCGATGCCGCGAACGGCACGTTCTTCGCGCCGCGCGCGTACGAGCTCAAGTCCCTGTCGCAGCTCACGCACGAAGTCTTCGGCCCGGTGCTGCACGTGCTGCGCTGGAAGGGCGACGAGCTCGACAAGGTCATCGACGCGATCAACGCGACCGGCTTCGGCCTCACGCTCGGCATCCACAGCCGCATCGACTCGACGATCGCGCACATCACACAACGCGCAAAAGTCGGCAACTGCTACGTCAACCGCAACCAGATCGGCGCGGTCGTCGGCGTGCAGCCGTTCGGCGGCGAGGGCCTGTCGGGTACCGGACCGAAGGCCGGCGGGCCGCATTACCTGTTGCGCTTCGTCACCGAGCGCACGCTGACGGTCAACACGACCGCAGCCGGCGGCAATGCGTCGTTGCTGACTCTGGGCGAGTGAAATCCGCCGCGGCCAGTTCGGAGACTTCGCGCACTTTTTACCGCCTGATTACGTACGCTGCCGTCGCCGTGGCGGCGGTCGCGCTGCTCGACCTCGCCGTGCGCGCAGCGGTTCGTCTCGAGCCGCGCTGGGACACGTTCATGTATCACCTCCCCTTCGCGGCGTTGCGCGGGGGGCTCGGCATCGACTACGACTTCAACGAGTTGATGCGCCACCGCTACGAGGGCTTTCCGTTCCTGCCCCACCTCGTGCAGGGCCTGCTGTGGCGACTCAGCGGTACGGCGAACGCGACCGGCGTCGTGAATTTCCTGGCGTTCGGGATATTCCTCGCCTATACCCACTTCATGCTACGGGCACGGTTCTGGATCGTCGCCCTCGTTTCGCTGACTGCGCCGCTCGTCGTGATCCATGCCGCCTGCAGCTACATCGACCTTTTCGGCAACTGCTTCCTCGCGATCGCAACGAGTTCCTGTCTCTATCTTTATCTGTTTCCGCAACAGCGTAGCCAGCGTATCTTCGTCGGTGGGCTGATCGGTCTCGTACTGGCGGCATGGTCCAAGTACCAGCTCGTTCCCGTGGTCGCGCTGTTCACCCTCCTCTTCGGCGCGCTGGCTCTCGCCGGCCGCGATTCTGCGCGAGAGGGATCGCGCCGGCGAATGCTACTGCTCGTCGCAAGCGCCGCCGTACTCGTCGCTCTGCCTTACGCGAAAAATCTCGTCGTCTACGGCAATCCCTTTTGGCCCATCCGGGTTCCTCTCTTCGGCGATTTGTTTCCATACATGGAAGTCGGCGACAACAACTTGTCGCAGCAGCCTCTGCCTCTGCGGGGCCGCAGCCAGTTCATATTGTTCCTCCACTCGATTCTCGAGATCGATCACCCGACCAGCTATCCGGATCGTCCGCGCTGGATCATCGATCAGGGCAATGCGTTCGAGGCATTTCGCAGCGGCGGATTCTGGTGGGCGGGTACGCTGTTTTCGATGGTCTCGCTTACGATCATGCTCGTGGTTCGCGCCGGTCGGCGGGGTGTCGCCGCGGCGATCGGCGTGCTCGGCGTCTTGCTGTTCGTCTCCGTGCTTCCGCAATCGCACGAGTTGCGCTACTACCTGTTCCTGCCATTGACCTGGGCTGGCGCGATCGGCTTTCTTTACGCCGACCTTCAGCCGCGCTGGCCCGGCATTGCCGCCGCATTCGTCGTTATCGTATTGGTTCTGTTTGGCTACATGGGCCATCAAAACCGCGTTCATTACGCGATCGAATCGCGCAACTACGTCGACGCCGCCAGGTATTGGAGGGCGAGCAACTACTGGACGCAGATGAGCGCAGGCAAGACCTATTGCGCCGTCGACATGGTGCCGTTGCCATTCATGATGACCGGGCCGACCGGCAAGGAGTTCACGATAGCCGACCGATTGCGGGAGTACGGCTGCCCCGACGGCAGTATCGTGATTCGCCAAGGCGTTCCTCAGCACGCGCTGGGTGGCGGGAGCCTCATCGATGAAAGCCTCGCGCTGTATCGCGCAGGCAATTTCGCCGACTCGTTGTCTGCCGCGGAACGTTCTTTGCAGTTCGAACCGACTTCGGCGATCGCGTACAACAACATCTGCGCGGGCTACCTGGCGCTCGACAAACGCCGGCCGGCGATCGAAGCCTGCCAGTCCGCGCTGCGCTTGGCGCCGGACTTTGAGCTCGCACGCAACAACCTCGCAGCGGCCTTGCGTCAGCCGAACGTGCAGCACTAGAAATACGCTCGGGGCGGCGAGATTTCAGATCTGCCGCCGCTGATCCTCACGTGCGGCGTCTACGGCGAGCGACGCCTGCTTAGACTGCATCGAAGCGTTCGCTGGGATCCGATGCGCGGGCGGCGAGAATCAGTAGTTGTGGCGTGTCGCAGCGACGGGCAGTGCGAGGTAGGCCAGCAGGCGCGTTTCGCGACGGCCGCGTGTGACTGTGTCGAGGATGAGACCCGCGAAGAAGCTCAACGCCGCCATGATCATGAGACCGGTGGCGATGATACCGGTGGGAAGCGCGGCACAAGCCCGGTCTCTGCGTAGGTGATGAACAGCGGAATGGCGAGGAACACGGCAAGCGTCGCCAGCGCGACTGCCCACAGGCCGTAGAACAACAACGGACGCTCCGCGCTGAACAGACGCAGCATCATGCCGAGGATGCGAAAGCCGTCGCGGAAGGTCGAGAGCTTGCTGGTCGAGCCCTCCGGCCTTTCCTTGAAGAGCGGTGACCACTTCGGCGCTGGGCAGTTTCAGTTCGAGCGCATGGACCGTCAGCTCGGTTTCTATTTCGAAGCCGCTCGACAGCACCGGAAATGACTTGACGAAGCGACGCGAGAATACCCGGTAACCGGAGAGGATATCGGCGCAGCGGCTGCCGAACAGACGGCCGAGGAAGCGCGCTCAGCATGGCATTCCCGATTGCGTGGCCGGGACGATGCGCGTCGGCACGGATCGGTTCGCGCACGCCGACCACCGTGTCGAGGTGTTCGTCGAAAAGCTGCGCGATCATCGCGGGAGCGGCAGCCGCGTCATAGGTGTCATCGCCGTCGACGAGCACGTACGCATCCGCTTCGATGTCGGCGAACATGCGGCGCACGACGTTGCCTTTGCCTTTCAGGGGAACCTGGCGTACTTGCGCACCGGCGCGCAAGGCCGCTTCCGTCGTCGCGTCGCTGGAATTGTTGTCGAACACGTAGATCGCAGCCGCAGGGAGGGCTGCGCGAAAATCGGCGACGACCCGGGCGACGGTCAGTTCCTCGTTGTAGCAAGGGATCAGGACGGCGATGCGCGACGACTGCGCGAGATCGTACGGGACGACAGGTGCGGAATCCATTTGCAGGATCTCGGTCGACGCGTCAATGCGCCGCGACGACGAAGGCTGAAGGCTTATGCGACGGAAATCAATATATCCCATTTCGCGATGTTTGCTGGCCTTTCGCCTTGTACGAGGTTGCGATACACGAACTTTTTACGCCGGCGCAGGGTAAAGTAGTCGCATGTACCTCGAGTTCTACGGGCTGAAAGAAGCCCCCTTCTCGATCACCCCCGACCCGCGCTACGTCTTTCTGAGCGAGCGCCACCGGGATGCGCTCGCGCATCTGCTCTACGGGGTCGGCAAGGGCGGCAGCGGCGGTTTCGTGCAGTTGACCGGCGAGGTCGGTACGGGCAAGACGACGCTGTGCCGGCTGCTGCTCGAACAGTTGCCCGAGAACACGCGCGTCGCGCTCGTGCTCAATCCGCGCGTGTCGCCGATCGAGCTGCTCGAGACGATGTGCGACGAGCTCAAGCTCGACGTCGCCGGCAGGAAGGGCAGCCTCAAGGGTCTCGTCGACACGCTCAACACCTATCTTCTCGACGCCTATGCACAGGGCCTGCGCGTCGTGCTGATCGTCGACGAGGCACAGAATCTGTCGACCGAGTCGCTCGAACAGGTGCGCCTGCTGACCAATCTCGAGACGCCGACGCAGAAACTGCTGCAGATCATCCTGCTCGGCCAGCCCGAGCTGCGCGACAAGCTCAACGATCCCGAACTGCGTCAGCTCGCGCAACGCATCACCGCGCGTTATCACCTGACGCCGCTCGATCGCGACGAGAGCGAAGCCTTCGTGCGCCATCGCCTCGCGGTCGCGGGCGCCGTGCGCTCGCCGTTTTCGCGGCTCGGCCTGCGGGCGCTGTACCAGCGCTCGGGCGGCATACCGCGCCTGATCAACGTGATCGCCGACCGCGCGCTCATGGCGGGCTACGCGCGCGAACAGGCGTCGATCGGCGAACGTCTCGTCGATCGCGCCGCCGACGAGACGCTGCCCGGCAGCACGCGCTACTGGATGCATCGCTACGGTCGCTGGGCGGTCGCGGCGGTCGCCGTACTCGCGCTCGGCACCGCGGCCGCGTTCTACCTGAAGCCGCATTCTGCGCAACCGCCCGCCCCTGTCGTCGCTGCGCCAGCGGTTGCGCCGGCCCCGGCGGCCGACCCGGGCAAGGCGGCGATCGAAACGCTCAGCGCATCGCTCAAGCAGAGTCCCGATTCCGAACTGACCGCGTGGTCGCAGCTGCTCGCGCGCTGGCAGGTCAATTCGACCAACGTCTCGGTGCGCGACGCGGCGCGTTGCCAGACGCAGGTGTTCCCGGGCCTCGACTGCCTGCACGGCAAGGGTACGATCGACCAGCTTGCGCGTTTCGACCGACCGCTGATCCTGGTGCTGCAGAAGAACGACGCCCAGGGCCATGCGCTGCTGCAGGGCGTCGGACCCAACCAGATACTGCTGAGCTTCGCGGGCGAGCGCGTCACGATCGAAAAGTCGCGTCTCGGCGAAATCTGGGCGGGCGAGTTCATCGCCGTATGGCGCGTGCCGGACAGCGTACCCGCGCACCTCCACACAGGCGACGCCGGTGAAGGCATCGCATGGGTCAAGACGCAGCTCGGACGCATGGACGGCAGGGCGAACGAGCCCGGTCCGGCATTCTTCGACGCGGGCGTCGAGGAACGCGTGCGCAAGCTGCAGACGGCGTACGGCATCACGCCGGACGGCATCGTCGGTCCCGAAACGCTGTTCGCGCTTTCCGCGCTCGACCCGAGCGGCCCGCACCTTGTCCGCAATGTGGAATAGTATACATATCAACTGGAGGCCGGCATTTTGATCGCGAGCATCCACCTGCGCCCGCGAAACGAAACGAAGAACGCATCATGTCCCTGATTCTCGAAGCATTGAAAAAATCGGAAGCGCAGCGCCGCCTCGGCGAAGCTCCCAGCCTCGGTACGCCGTTCACGGCGACACGGCGCCGGCGCAGCCCACTGCCGTGGATCACGCTCGGCGTCGTGCTCGTTGCTGCAGGCGCGGGCTGGTGGCTGTTGCGTCCGCACGCCCGTCTTGCGGAGACGGCGGCAGCGACGGCGCCGGCAAACGGTGCGCGTGCGGCAGCGGATGCAAAAGCGCGGATACAGCCCGCTGCGCCCGCGAGCGTACCCGCTCAGCGACCGACCGAAGCGCATGCACCACCGATCGCGGTCATCGCGCCACCGACACCGTCGCCCGCTGCGACGCCACACCGCGCGCCGCCCGTAACGGACGAGATTACGTCGATACCACCCAACACGGCGCTCTCGGCGCCGCCGCCCAAGCGGCCGTATCCGCACCGCCTCGGCCTGCTGTCGCGCCGCCGAAAGCGGCCGACCCGAACCAAACCGCGAAGAGCGACGCTGCGCGCGCGCCGCCGCCGGCAGCAGCGACGACGGCTCCCGCAACCGCGCCACCCCGCGCCAGCGCAGGCGTCACCTCCGGCGTCCGCGGAGCCTGCCATTCCGACGGTCGACGAACTCGCCTTCGACCTGCGCCGCGACCTGCCCGACCTGCCGATCACGATGCAGGTGTATTCGAGTGATCCGACGCGCCGCTTCATCCTCGTCGACGGCGAGCGCAAGAAGGAAGGCGATGCGATCCGCGACGTCGCCGTGCGCGAGATCCGCTCGAACGGCGTGGTGCTCGAGTTCCGCGGGCAGCGGTTCCTGCTGCCGCGTCCGGGCTCCTGACGGCGCCTGCCGTGTTCGTTCACGTCGCGCAGCGACGCAAGCGCTACTCCTCCGTGGCTCTCGTTCGCGCTCATCGCGACCTGCGTCGCGCTGTACCTCTGGCTCCTGTTCCTGCCGGAGACGCTGCGCAACGATTTCGTGCGCCAATGGGGCACCGTTCCGTCGCGACTGCTCGACACGCACGTCCTGTTCCAGCAGCAGCTCGCCGAGCTGCGCTGGTTGCGCCTGTTCACCGCGTTGTTCATTCACGCGGGCTGGCTGCACCTCACCGGCAACCTGCTCTTTTTGATGATCTTCGGCGTGCCGGCCGAGCGCGCGCTCGGCACCTGGCGCTTCCTGCTGCTCTTTCTTGCCGGCGGCGCGCTCGCGAACCTCGCCGCGGCGCTCGCGCTCGCCAGCGCGAATGCCCCGATCGTCGGATCGAGCGGCGCCGTATCGGCGATCATCGGCGCCTACCTCGGCCTGTTCCCGCGCGCGCGCCTCGGCCTCGTGCTGCCGCTCGGCATGTTCCTCGAATTCGTGCGCATCCCCGCGCCGCTGCTGATCGGATTCTGGTTCCTGCTGCAGGTCGCCTTCACGTTCGTCGGCCCGGCTTTCGGCGCCGTCGCGTGGGTCACGCACGTCGTCGGCTTCTCGATCGGCATCATGTTCGCGATCGTGAACCGACCGGCCATCGCGCGACGACTGCGCCACTGAGGCTGGCCCGCGTTCCCGATCCTGCAGAAATGGCCTGCGTCGACGCGACGGCACGTCCGCATCGGCTCAAAGCGTGAGAAAATGCGCCCATGCGCAACAAGAAGCTCTACAAGGTGACATTCCTCAGCCAGGGCAAGATGCTCGAGCTGTACGCGCATCAGGTCGGGTCGAGCGCGCTATGGGGATTCACCGAAGTCGGCGAGATCGATTTCGATCACGGTTCCGAGGGTATCGTCATCGATCCGACCGAAGAGCGGCTGCGTGAGGAATTCGCGAACACGCGCGTGCTGCATCTGCCGATCCAGTGCATCGTGCGCGTCGAGGAAGTCGAGAAGCGTGGCCCGCTCGCAATCCGCGACGCGGCGAGCGGCGAGAAGGTCGTCATGCCATTTCCGGTCGCTCCGCCACGCAGCGGCGGCAAGTGATGCACGCGCGGACGAGGCGTATCGTCTCTTTTTGCAGCGTCCCGCTTCGCACCGTCTCATTTTGTTTTGCTTTGCTCTTCGCGACGGACCTGTCCTGCGCCGCCGGCAGCGCCGCAATGCCCGCGTCAGTCGCGAAAATGGCGGGTTGCTACCACGTCACGCTTTCGAGAAGCGCCGGCGCTGCGACAGATGCCGCCGGCAACGTCCTGCATCGCACGGTCGAATTTTTCGTCGAACTGTCGACCACGAAAATCGACGACGCAGCCGACAGCTATGTCGTACGCGAGAACAAGTCCTCGGGTTACCGCCGCCTGTTCGAGCGGGCGCGCTGGCACGCGGAAAAGAACCAGAGCGTGATCGTAGTGTTCAGCGACGGCGCCGAGGAATGGTCCGCGACGTTGAAATCCGCCAGTCACCTGTCGGGCTACGGCGAATTACAGCGGCGACATCGACCATCCCGAGCGACGCTGGAACGCGACGGCTATGCGCTATACCTGTCGCAGCCAGGCCGGCTAGCCGTTCTTCTTTCCTGCGGCCGCTTCCTGCGCCGGCACCGCCGGCTTGCGTGCGAGCGCGAGTCCCTTCAACACGTTGATCGCTTCGGTCAGCGCGTAGTCGTCGGTGTTCGCGCGCGCGCTGCTCTTCGCGTCGCCACCTTCGTTCTCGCCCTTGAGATGGTTCGGCAGGTCGCGCTCGCCGGTGATCAGGGTCGGTTCCGAATCGCGGATCACGAGTTTGAGATCGCCGAGTTCGATGTCCGGATGGATGCCCTCGGCCTGGATCGAGACGCCGCTCGGCGTGTAGTAGCGCGCGGTCGTGAGCTTGATCGCGTGCGTCTCGTCGAGCGGCAGCACGGTCTGCACCGAACCCTTGCCGAATGTGCGCCGGCCCATGATCAGCGCGCGATGATTGTCCTTGAGCGCGCCCGCGACGATTTCCGCCGCCGATGCGGTGCCGTTGTCGACGAGCACGACCATCGGCGCGCCGTCGCTGCAGGTCGCCGCGGCGTCGCGCTGAAGTTCAGGTCGGATTGCTTGAGCCGGCCGCTCGTCGTGACGATGATGCCGCTATCGAGGAAATCGTCGCTGATCTCGACGGCCGACGTCAGCAGACCGCCCGGATTGCTGCGCAGGTCGAGCACGATGCCCTTGAGCGGCGCGTTCTTCTCGCGCAGGCTCGCGAGCTTGCGCTTGACCTCGGCCCCGGTGTCTTCCTGGAACTGGGCGATGCGCATATAGGCGTAGCCCGGACTCGACCCAGCGCGCGCGCACGCTCGCGACCCGGATCTGTCTCGCGCGTGAGCTTGATGTCGACCGGCAACGTCGCGCCTTCGTGCAGGACGCTCAGCGTGACGGCGGTGCCGGCCTTGCCGCGCAGCAAGATTCACGGATTCCGTTGACGTTTTCCTGCGTGATGGGCTTGCCGTCGATGCGCACGATGATGTCGCCCGCCTTGATGCCGCCGCGATCGGCCGGCGTGTCGTCGATCGGCGCCACGACGCGCATCGCGCCGTCGACCGTGATCACTTCGAGGCCGAGACCGTCGTAGCTGCCGCTCGTGTCCTCGCTGAGCGCGTCCATCGCGCTTCTGGTCGAGATATTCGCTGTGCGGGTCGAGGTTGCCGAGCAGTCCGCGGATCGCCGCCTGCATCAGCGTCTTGTCGTCGACCGGCTCGACATAGGCCTGCTTGACGAGGCTGAATACGGCCGCGAACGCGCGGATGTCGTCGAGATCGACCGTTTTCTTCGCCGCCGTCGCCGGTGCGGACGCGGCAGGTTTCACGGCGGGTTTCGGGCTTGCTCGTCCGCGCCAGCGGAATGCGAAGCGACGAGCAAAACCAGTGCAGCGGTAAGAAATTTGGCCGACATCACGAATTCCTGCGTTCCGGGGAAGAACCGACGGATTGGACGAACCGGCAGATTATAGGCTCCAGCCGTTGTATCGGAGTTAACCAATAGCGGTAACCAAAGGTACATCCAATACGGAGATGACCGGAATTCCGATACGCACCGCAATCGCCATCAAAGCGGTCTGAGCCAGGCACGCGGATCGACCGCCTTGCCTTGCGCACGCAACTCGAAATAGACGCTGGGCGCCTTCTGTCCTCCCGTCACGCCGCTGTTTGCTATGACCTCGTTGCTGTCGACCCAGTCGCCGACATCCTTGAGCAGCGATTCGTTGTAGCCGTACAGGCTCATGTAGCCGTCGCCGTGGTCGAGGATCAGCAGCAGGCCAAAACCGCGCATCCAGTCGGCGAAGACGACGCGGCCGTGCGATACGGCGCGCACGTCCGCGCCCTCGACCGCCGTGATGACGATGCCGTTGCTCGTGCGCTCGTTGCCTTCGCGCGCGCCGAAGCCGACGAGTACCTTGCCACGCACTGGCCAGGTCAGGTGACCGCGCAGCTGGGCGAAGGGCTCGGCGCCGACGATCTGCTTCGGGATGTCGGCAAAGATGTCGCGCAGTTTCACGAGCAGGTCGACGAGACCTTTCTCGTCCTTGCCGAGTGCCGCGAGCCGCGCCTGTTCGTCCTTGAGCTGCTCGTCGAGATCGGCGAGCAATTTTTGCCTCTGCGCACGCTCGTCGTCGAGTTGCCGTGCCTCCGCGAGCCGCTGCGCGCGTGACGCAGCCAGTTGCGCCGTCTGCTCCTCGATCGCCTTCTGCACCTCGGCGAGCGCACCGAGATCCTTCAGCAGGATTTCGATCTCCGTCACGCGCGCGCGCTCGAAGTAGCGGAAGTACGCGAGCATGCGGTCTATCGTCGCGACGTTCTCCTCGGCGAGCAGCAGTTTCAGCTCCTGGTGATGACCGATCGCGTAGGCCGATCGCAACAGCGCAGCCAGCGTCTCGCGCTGCGCACCGAGCTTGATGTTGAGCTCGTCGCGCCTGACTTCGAGCTGCTTGAGCTTTTCCTGCTCTGCGTCGAGTTGCTGGTCGATGTTGCGGACTTCCCGTGCCGTCGCCGCAATCTTGAGCTCCTGTTCGCGCAGCCCCGAGATCGACATCGCTCTTCCTCGCGTCGATCTCCTTCTGCGCGTCGCCGAGCTTCCTGATTTCCGCCCGCACCGATTCGAGCTTTTGCTTGGCCTGCGCTTCCTGCGTACTGCGCGCGGCTTCGTCGCTCTGGGCTTTCGCGATGGGTGCGCCTAGCACAAGCATGAAGACGACAACGGCGACCGCAGTGCGGCCTCCGCGCGCAGCCGCAGAAAACGCCGCGTGAAGCATCCCTCCCGCGAAGTGTCGGGTATCCGACTTGGCGGATGTGGCTTCGGCGCGCAGGAAGCGCGCTGATGTCGGGCCCCTTTGCATTGCGGCGGCAGCGGCCGCAATGCCCGAAGGGGCGGCGCGAGGGATCGCGCCGATTCCGCTGTCAGCACAGGGATGTGCTGTCAGCGGATCACAGGCCGAGGCCGCGGACTTTTCGGGCAGGAGGCCCGAAAAGCGCAATGCCAAGGGCGTGTTTCTTTTGGTGACTTTTATTTGCACGAGCAAAGAAAAGTCACCCGCTCGCCCGCAGAGCGAGTGGAAGCCCTTATCCGAGAGCGGGTGGAAGTCCTGACCGAAGGGCGAACGGAAGCCTTGCCCCGAGGACAAGCGGAAGCCGTGCCCTGAGGGCGACTTGAAGCCTTCGTGCTGCGAGACAGAAAAAGACAAAGTCGCTGGATTCCCGCTTTTGCGGGAATGGAAGGTAGGAGTAGCTCGCGTGGGCATCGTCACCGTTGTGAAGCACTTCTGCAGTCGCAAGAACAACGAGCCACTGCGGCGCGGCGCAACCCGAGCGACCTCAAGCGAAGCGCACGAGTGAATGCCCCGTCATCTCCGCCGGCTGCGGCAGCCCCATCAGCGCGAGTACGGTCGGTGCGAGATCGCGCAGCGCGCCATGCTCTAGCGTCGCCGCGCGGCCGACGTAGACGAGCGGTACCGGACCGACCGTGTGCTGCGTGTGCGGCACGCCGTCGGCATCGATCATCTGTTCGAAGTTGCCGTGGTCGGCGCTGATCAGCATCTCGCCGCCGGATTCTCGGATCGCCGGGGTCAGGCGACCGAGCGCGACGTCGACCGCTTCGGCGGCCTTGATCGCCGCATCGAGCTTGCCGGTGTGCCCGACCATGTCGGCGTTGGCGATGTTGCAGACGATGAAGTCGTAGCCGCCGCCGTGGATCGCCGCGACGAGCTTGTCGGTGACTTCGGGGCAGCTCATCTCGGGCTGCAGGTCGTACGTCGCGACCTTCGGACTCGGCACGAGGATACGGTCCTCGCCCTCATAAGGCGCCTCGTGGCCGCCCGAGAAGAAGAACGTCACATGTGCGTACTTTTCGGTCTCGGCGATGCGCAGCTGTCTGAGATGGCGCGACGCGAGATATTCGCCGAGCGAGTTCGACAGCGACTGCGGCCGGTACGCGACCGCCGTCACTGCAAGATCGGCGCTGTATTCGGTGAGGCTCACGAAGGCCGACAGGCGGATCGCGCGCGTGCGCGCGAAACCGTCGAACTTCGGATCGACGAAAGCCTGCGTCAGCTCGCGCGCGCGGTCCGAGCGGAAGTTCATGTAGACGACGGCGTCGCCATCGGCGAACCTCGCGCCGTCGCCGATGACGGTCGGCTTGACGAACTCGTCAGTCTCGCCGCGCGCATATGCCGCGTCGAGCGCGGTCAGCGCATCGGCGGCGTGGAACTCGGACTGGGCGTCCGCAATCGCGTCGTAGGCGAGCTTCACGCGGTCCCAGCGCTTGTCGCGATCCATCGCGAAGTAGCGTCCGCCTACGGTCGCGATGCGCGCGTTGCCGAGGTCGCGGCATTTCGCGGCGAGCTTCTCGAGCGACGCGCGGGCGCTCTGCGGCGGCGTGTCGCGGCCATCGAGGAACGCGTGCACGGCAACGCGGGCGACGCCCTGCGCTTTCGCGAGGTCGAGCATGCGCAGGATGTGCTCTTCGTGGCTGTGTACGCCGCCTGGACTGAGCGAGGCCGAACACATGCAAGGTCGCCTGCGTTGGCGCGGCCTGCTTGACCGCCGCACAGGCGCCGACGAGGGCCTCGTTGCCGAAGAAACTGCCGTCCTCGATCGCCGCGTCGATCCGCGTCAGGTCCTGGTAGACGATGCGGCCCGCGCCGATGTTCATGTGGCCGACCTCGGAATTGCCCATCTGTCCGTCGGGCAGGCCCACAAACTTGCCGTGCGTCTCGACGAGCGTGTGCGGGCAGGTCGCGAGCAACCGGTGCCAGTTCGGCAGCTGCGCGAGCGCGAGCGTGTTGTTGGCGGTCTCCTCGCGATGGCCCCAGCCATCGAGGATCAGGAGCAGGACGGGTTTCGGCACAGCCACGGCATTCCTCTATCGCAGACCAATTGTCGCAACGCAGCGAATGGTAGCGGAATTCCGCGGCAGTCTGCGACGATAGCGAAACGCCGGACCGACGCGATCCGACGCGATCTTCCCGCGGCCGTTAAACCCTACGCTACGCGACCGCATCAGAGTTCATGCAGCTCGCGGTTCTGCGGGCTTCGTTTGTCGGGCTTCTTATATCTGGAGGAATTCATGATCCGCACCACTTTTGCCATGCTGCTCGCATTCGGCGCCGCGCTGCCCGCCTTCGCCGACGACAGCGACATCGACAAGGTCAACGGCAGCATCCAGGTCGCCGAGGGCAGCACCGCCGGCAAGCTCAGCACGGTCAACGGCGGTATCCACGTCGGCTCGAACGCGCATGCGCGCAGCGCCGGGACGGTAAATGGCGGCATCGAGGTCGGTTCGGGCGCGACGCTCGATTCGCTCGAGACGGTGAACGGCGGCCTGCGTGTCGGCAGCAATGTGCATATTGCGAAGGGCGTGACCGCGGTCAACGGCTCGATCACTTTAGGCGAAGGCACCGACGTCGCAGGCAAGGTCGAGAACGTCAACGGCGGCATCAAGCTCGACGCCGCGCACGTCGGCGGAGGCATCCAGACCGTCAACGGCGACCTCACGATCGGCGCCAACTCGCACGTCGAGGGCGGCATCTTCATCGACGAGAATCATTCGATGTTCAACTGGGGCACGTCGCGCAAACCGCGCGTCGTCATCGGCCCGCATGCCGTCGTCCAGGGCACGCTCAAGTTCAAGCGCGAAGTCGATCTCTACGTGAGCGACAGCGCGACGATCGGCGCCGTCGAAGGCGCGACGCCGCAGAAGTTCAGCGGCGACCAGCCGCCGCAGTAGAGTCTTCCGCGAGGCGCCCGCCAGCCCGGGCGCCTCGCCTGCACGGAATATCCGCGCGTTTTGCCCCGGGGTTCGCCAAAACCGGTCGAAGCGGGCGGGTCTGTCTTGTCGCCGTCGCGCCGCTGCCGCAGAATTGCGCATCGTTTCCGCGACCTGCCGCATGCCGATCCTCGTCTTCCTTTCCCTAGCCCTGCAGATCGCCTGCGCCGTGCACGTCGTGCGCACGGGCCGCGAGCAGTACTGGCTCTGGATCATCATCATCGGCTCGTACCTCGGTGTCATCGTCTACACGATCGCCGTGCTGATTCCCTCCCTGCGCCACGATCCGCGCGGTCGCGCGGCGGCGCGCCAGGTCCTGCACAAGTTCGATCCCGAACGTCAGCGCCGGCATATCCGCCAGCGCCTCGACGTCGCCGACACGATCGAGAACCGGCGCGCCCTCGCCGAGGAAAGCATGCGCCTCGGCGATCATGCGAACGCCGCCGAGTTGTACGGCTCCATGCTCAAAGGCGTCTATGCCGACGACGCGGCATTCCTGCTCGGCCTTGCGCGCGCCCAGGCCGGACAGGACGACTTCGCCGCGGCCCGCGAGACGCTCGACCGGCTCTACGCCGCGCATCCCGGCTTCCGCTCGAGCGACGCCGAACTGCTGCGCGCCCGCCTGTTCGAGGCGTTGGGCGATCACGCGACTGCGCTCGAGCACTACCGCTCGCTCGCGACGAGCTATCCGGGCGAGGAAGCGCGTTTCCGCTACGGTGCGCTGCTCAAGCAGGCAGGCCGCTTCAGCGACGCGCGGACCGTCTTCGACGACATGCTCAAGCGCGCGAAGAACGCACCGCGCTACTACCGCAAGAAGGAAAAGGACTGGCTCGATTCCGCGCAACGCGAGCTCGCGAGCCTGGGGCCGGGCTGAGTCACGCATCCGCGGCACCGCTACTTGCCGAATCCACTCGCTTTCAGCTGTAGTTGAGCGCTGCGGCGGTCGGAATCCGCGTGGCCCGCCAGGCCGGCCACGCGCACGCGAGCGCGGCGACGCAGAGCACGAGCAACAGCCAGCTCGCGGCGCCGAATGCACCCGGCGCATAGCGCGTCGGCACGCTGAACATCACGCGCCCGAAAGCGTCCGCGAGCACCGCGCTCATCGGCACGGACAGCGGTAGCGACACGAGCCAGCCGAGCACCGCGATCACGATGCCCTCCACCTCGATCATCGTCATGATCGTCGAATGGCGCGCACCGATCGCGCGCATAACCCCGATTTCGCGCGTGCGTTCGAGCACCGCCAGGCTCATCGTCGACGCGAGGCCCATGCCGCCCACCGCGATCATCACCCACGCCATCGCGCCGAGAAACTCGACGACCATCTGCAGATGATCCTCGACGACGCGTTTCGTCTCGGCAAGTAGTTGACTGCTCGCGACCGGCATTTCCGCGGAAGCGAGTGCGGCTCGCAGGCGCAGGATCACGGCGAGCCTCGACGCATCGTCCGTGCCGGTCGTCGCGACGACGAGAGACGACGCACGCTCATCGCCCTGCAGCGCGTTGAGAGTCGCGCGCGGCACATAGGCGAGCGGCTGCACGCCCGAATCGACGACGCCGACGACGGTCCATTTCGTCTCCTGGCCGGCGAACATCAGCGTCACCTGCGTCCCGGGCAAGAGGTTCGGTTCGTCCTTGAGCAGCACGCGGCTGACGACGAGCGCATTGCCGTCGGCGGCCGCCAGCCAGCGACCCTGCTTGACGACGGGCGCGAACATGGTGCGAGTCCGGCGGCAGGCCGACGAGCGTGAACGCATCGCCGGGCACGCCGTCCGCACGCGCTGCGCTCACGTTTGCGCTCGCGAGCGCCTGCGCGCGGGCGACGCCGTCGACGCCCATCGCGACCGTCTCGAGTTGCGCTTCGGGGAATCGGCCGGCCATGCGCAACGCGACGTCGTAGTGCTGGCTCGCGAACAGAAGGTCGACCGAACCGCGGACCGCGCTGCGCAGATTGTCCGCGCCGAGATAGACCGCGCCGCCCGCCGCGAGCGCCAGGAGCGTGAGCAGCATGCGTTCGCGCCGACGGAACGCATTGCCGAGCGACAGCAGCAGCGGGCGCCCGAGGCCGGGAATCGCGATGCGGCGACGCAGATGGAACCCGCCGCCGTCGGCCGCGATGCCCGGATCGCTCAGGGCCGCGTGCACCGGCATGCGGCACGCGCGCGCGACCGGAAGCGCCGCCGCCGCGATCGGCAGCAGGCAGCCGATGCACAGCTGCAGCGCGATCGCCCACCACGGCACCGCGTGGCCGTCGATCGGGAAATTCAGCATGTCGGCCTTGAGCGCGGCGTAGGGCCGGCCGATCGCGAGCGCGAGCGGCAGCGCGATCAGCGAAGCGAGCGCGCCGAGCAGCGCTGCGAAGACGAGATACATCGCGCGCGATCTGCGCAGGCGCGGCGCCGAGCGCCTTCATCACGCCGATCTCGCGCGTCTGCCCAGCGAGCATCGCGGTGACGAGATTGACGATCAGGAAGCTGCACACGAGCAGCGTCAGCAGCGCGAAGGCGCCCTGCGTCAGCATGAGCGAATCCATCTGCGCCGCATGCGGATGCCGCCCGGGCTCGGGCACGTCGACGCGGCCGACACGCCGGCCGTTGTTCTCGATCTGCGCCTTGACCGCGTAGGCGATGCGGCGCACGGCCTCGCGATCGGCGGTCGCGTCGCGCACGCGAATCTGGATTTCGTCGAACGCCGGCGTCACGCCGAGCTGCGCGAGCGTCGCCGGCGTGACGAATGCGTACACGACGTGATCCATCCAGCCCGGTGGCAGGCCCACGTCGCGCGCGATGCCCGTCACCCGCAACGCGCGCTGCGGCCCCTTGCCGACCTGCAACGCGAGCGTTTCACCGAGCGTGGCGCCGGCGAACTCGAGCGACGATCTCTCGATCACGACTTCGCCATCGCGCGGCGGCCACGTGCCGCGCTCGGACTGCAGGCGGCCGATGTCCTGCGCCGCGAAATCCGCGACCGCAAAGAGTTCGGCGGCGAGCCGCGTGCCGTTGACTTCGACGGCCGCTAGCACCGTGCGATGCGCACGCACGGCGGCGATTTCCGGGATCGCCCGCACCTGCGCGAGCATGGCGGCGTCGATGCCGTCGACATGCAGCGTCGCCGACGCGGGATGGCTCGCGCCGTAGGTTTCCGCGGTCACGCGCTGCACGAGCGCCCACGCGTCGAGCAGCGCGCCCGCACCGACCATCGCGGTCGCGATCGCGATCACGACGAGCAACGTGCGCGCCTTGTGCAGGCCTGCGTCGCGCAGCACCTTGCGCCAGCGCGGCAAAATGAGGTCACGCATGGCCGGCCACCTCGGCATCGACGATGCGGCCATCGCGCAGCGTGACCGCTCGCGCCGCATGGCGGATCGCGCCGGCCTCGTGCGTGACCATGACGATCGTCTGGCCGTTCTCGACGAGACGCGAGAACACGTCGAGCAGTCCCTGCGCGGTGCGCGAATCGAGGTTGCCGGTCGGTTCGTCGGCGAGCAGCAGCGCAGGCGCATTCGCGAGCGCGCGCGCGACCGCGACGCGCTGCTGCTGCCCGCCCGACAGTGCGGCCGGCAGCTTGTCGGCCTGATCCACGACATCGAGCCGCTCGAGCAGCGCCAAGCGCTCGCGGCCGCCGTTCGCGCGCCGGCCAGCGCTGCGCGAAATCCATCGGCAGCATGACGTTTTCGGCCGCGGTCAGCGTCGGCAGCAGCTGGAAGAACTGGAACACGATGCCGAGCGCCTGTCCGCGCCAGGCCGAGAGCCGCTTCTCCGACAGGTCATGCAGCGCCTGCCCGGCGACCACGATCTCTCCACTGCTCGGCCGGTCGATGCCCGCGAGCAGGTTGAGCAGCGTCGACTTGCCGCTGCCGGACTGACCGACGATCGCGACGAACTCGCCGCGCCCGATGTCGAGATCGATCGCAGCCAGCGCGTCGAACGCACCGGCCGGCGTCGCGTAGCGTTTGCTCACGCCGCGCAGCGAGATCAGCGGCGGAGAAGCGGGTTCGATCGTGGAAAGGCGTGTCATGACTTGCTCCGGTGCAGGTTCGATGTGTCGATCCGTACTCTAGGCGCGGCGGCGCTCGACGGCGCGCCGTTCGCAGGCCCCGCGCGACGTTTCGGCGAATTCCGCGGCCGACGTCGAATCTGTTCCGCCATTCGCCTGCGCCGGACGACCGTTCGGCGAAACTCGGCGTCGTCCCTGCCGTCGCGGTGGCAGAGTGCACACGCCGCACTTCCAATCCACGGAGTCACCGATGAAACGCCTAGGCCAGTTCGTCCTCTCGCTGCTGCTCTTCATTCAGCTTCCCGCCATCGCCCAGCATGCCTCCGACGCGGGTCCTTCCGCCGCAGCCCCGGCCGAAGCGAAGCAGTTCGATTTCCTGCTCGGGCAGTGGGAACTGCAGGTTCACCCAAAAGTCGGCAGCCTCGTGGCGATGATCCATGGCACGCCAAAGCTCGTCGGCACGCTGAAGGCCTGGCGCGTGCTCGACGGTCTCGGCGTCGAGGACGAGATGCGCATTGTTGATGCGTCGGGCAATCCGATATCCTTGAATCGCGCGCTGCGTGTCTATGCGAAAGCGGACGCGCGCTGGAGAGTCAGCGGCGTCGACGCGTTTCGCGGCCACGTCAGCGAATCGAGCGGCCAGCTGCAGGGCGGCGAAATGCGTCTCGAAGGACACGCGACCGATGCGGAGGGAAAGCCGGTGACGACACGCACGCGCTACTACGACATCACCGCCGAATCGTTCCGCATGCAGCAGGATCGCTCGAGCGACAACGGCCAGACCTGGGACGAAGGCGTGCTGACGATCGAGGCGAAACGCACGGCGGCGAGCGCGACACCATGAGCCATCGCTCGACCCAGCCACGACGGACGACCGGCTAGCCGTGACGACGCGCGGCTGGGTCTGGCTGCAGCTCGCCGTCGCGTGGCTGCCGATGTGGGCGCTGTTCACGCTGCTGATCATGCTCGTGCACGAGACGCCGCTCTCGTTCGCGGCAGCGCGTTCGCTGAGCATGATCGCGCCGGGCGCGCTGCTCGGCGTCGTCGTGTACAAGTTCACCGAACGCATGCCGTGGCCGTATCCGTTCCGCCTGCGCTTCGTTGCGGTGCACGTCGTCGCCGCCGTCGCCTACGCGGTTTGCTGGTGGCTGCTCATCAGCATCATCGACAGCATCGTGCACGGATTCCCCGCCGTCGTCGTCGGCCCCGGCGTCTCGCTGTTTCTCGTCACCGGCATCTGGCTCTATCTCGTCGTCGCAGGTGTCGCGTATGCGAATCTCGCGGCGCAGCGCAACGCACGCATCGAGGCGCAGGCCGCGCGCGCGCAACTCGACGCGCTGCGCACGCAGCTGCATCCGCATTTCCTCTTCAATGCGCTGCACACGGTCGTGCAGCTGATCCCGCTCGATCCGCGCGGTGCCGCGCGCGCGGCCGAGCAGCTCGCCGGCGCGTTGCGCACGACGATCGAGGAGCGGCGCGACCTCGTCTCGCTCGCCGAGGAATGGGCGTTCGTCGAGCGCTATCTCGCGATCGAATGCATCCGCTTCGGCGAACGCCTCGTCGTCGACAACCACCTGTCCGCTGTCGCGCGCGAGGCACTGCTGCCCTCGTTCGCGCTGCAGACGCTCGTCGAGAATGCCGTGCGCCACGGCGCGGCGCCGCGCGCGCAACCGACGCGCGTGACGATCGCCGCGGAGGTGGCCGATGCCGCGCTCGTCGTCACGGTTACGGATGACGGCGCCGGCGCAAGCAGCGATGCGGTCGCGGACGGCACGGGCACGGGACTGCGCAGGCTGCGCGAACGCATGCGCTGGCTGTACGGCGACAGCGCGCGCCTCGACGTCGAGTCGGCGCCCGCGCGCGGCTTCCGCGCCACGCTGCGGGTGCCGCTCGCCGCGCAGCGCGACGACGCTGCGATTCGCCCGGAATCCCGACAGTGAAACGACCGACAGTGAGCGACGCGAGTGAGCGACGCGAAAGTAACGACGTTCATCGCCGACGACGAACCCGTCGCGCGCGCCGGTCTGCGGCACATGCTCGCCGAAATCGACTGGATCACCTGCGTCGGCGAAGCCGCAAGCGGCGACGGCGCGCTCGACGCGATCGATGCGCTGCGTCCCGAACTCGTCTTTCTCGACATCCAGATGCCCGGGCTCAGCGGCATCGAAGTCGCGCGCCGTGCGACGCATCAGCCGCTGTTCGTGTTCACGACGGCCTACGCCGAACACGCGGTGACCGCGTTCGAACTCGGCGCGCTCGACTACCTGCTGAAGCCGTTCGGCGACGAGCGACTGCAGGCGGCGCTCGATCGCGTTCGCGCCGCGCTCGGCGAGCCGCGCGTGCCGACGCTCGATCGGCTCGGCGAAGCGTTCGGCCAGGCGCCGATGAGCCGCCTGTTCGTGCGCTCGGGACGCTCGATCGTTCCCGTTGCGGTCGCGGACATCGCGTGGTTCGAGGCCGTCGGCGACTACATCGCCGCGCACGTCGGCGCAGCGCAGCACCTGCTGCATCTCTCGCTAGGGCAACTCGAGAGCCGCCTCGACCCGGCGCGCTTCGCGCGCATCCACCGCGCCTGCATCGTCAATCTCGATCACGTTCGCGCCTTCCGGCGCGAGCCCGACGGCCGCGTCATCGCCGAACTGAAGAGCGGCGTGACGCTGCAGGTGAGTCGCGCGCGAGCGCGGGACTTGCGCGGCCTGGCGCTTTGAGGCGCAAGATCGCGTCCCCCCTTGCATTGGACTATGATCGCGCCGCCACGCCCGTCGTGGCGCAGCAGGCTCCTGTCGCGGGGGGCGGGAGTCCCGTCATTGTCGAACCGCAAGATTGGGAGGGGTCATGGAATTCCGCAACGTCGTATTCCGTTCCGCACTCACCGTACTCTCCATCCTGTTCGGCACCGGCATTCTGGCCGCGGGTGCCGCTGGCGGCGCGCAACCTGTGGCGAAGAATCTCGCTGAGCAGTCGTTCGCGACCAGCCCCGGCCTGCCCGCCTGCATGACGACCGCCGTGCTCAGCGGCGATCCGGGCAGTGGCCCCGCGCTGCTCATGGGCAAGTTGAGCGCCGGCTGCACCGTGCCCTGGCATTGGCACACGCCCGACGAGCACGTGATGATCTCGAGCGGCGTCGCGAAAATGGAAATGCGCGACGCCGCCACGGTGACGCTGCGCGCGGGCGGCTACGCGCTGATGCCCTCGCACCACGTCCACCAGTTCACGTGCGTGTCCGCGTGCGTCATCTTCGCGCGCTCGGACGGCATCTTCGACACACATTACGTCGACGCTACAGGCAAGGAAATTCCGCCAACCGACGCACTAAAGAGGAAGTGAGCGCCTGAAGCCGGAGGGGAGCGCGCGTTCCCCTCCGGCTTGTGCGACTGATGAGGCGGTATACCGGCCGCCTTCGGAGGAGCGAGCGATCTGGACGTGCGCGCGGCCAACGGAGACGAAGCGTGCCGCGTTCGCCGCGCTATTTCTTTCCGCCGCCCTTGAGCGCCTTCTCGACCGCGCCGCGCGTCATCGGGTGATAGCCGGGCTTCGCCTCGGCGTAGATCTGCTCGGCGAGCGCCTTGCCGTCGGGCGTTTTGGCGAGCGCCTCATACAGCGGCACGACGAGGATGCGGCGACCGATGCGGATCATGTGCTCGCGCATCGCGGGATATGCCGACACGATAGTCGCTGCCGACCGCGAGGCGATACCAGCGGAATGCGATCTCGGCGTTGTGCGCGCCGGTCAGGTGATAGACGTCGTCGAGGTCCTGCATCTGCGCGGCGCCGAGCTTGGGCGGCAGCTGGTCGAGGAAATACTGCCACTCGTGCGTGCTCCAGCTTTTGCCGTCGAGACCCTTCGCGTCGATCTTGCCCGCGACGAAGCGCTCGCGCAGCTTGTCCTGTCTCGGCGAAACGCGTCGACGTCGGCAGCGGCGCGTCGGCCGGAATGCCCGGATCGTGCAGCCACGCGTTCACCTCGGCCTCGCTGAACTTGCCCGGATACTTGTCGAGCAGGTTCGCCTTGAGGTACGCCACGAACTGGTCCGTCGTGATGCTCTGAAACGCGAAATGGTCGAAATAGCCGCGCAGGAAAGCGTCGAACTGCGCGCGGCCGAACTTCTGTTCGAGCGTCTGCAGGAACCACGAGCCTTTCGTGTACGGCACGTCCGACAGCGAATCGTCCGCGTCCTTGCCGTTGAGGTCGGGCACGAGGATCTGCTCGCCGGCGGGCGCGCCGGCGAACGCCTTGCGCAGTTCGTTCGCGGCGACGAGGAACTCCTCGTCGGCCTGCTGCCTGCCATAGACCGCCTCGACGATGCGGCCCTGCACGTAGGTCGTGAAGCCTTCGTTGAGCCAGACATGGCGCCACGCCGCGTTCGTGACGAGGTTGCCCGACCACGAATGCGCGAGCTCGTGCGCGATCACGCTGACGAGCGACTTGTCGCCGGCGATGACGGTCGGCGTCGCGAACGTGAGACGCGGGTTCTCCATGCCGCCGAACGGGAAAGACGGCGGCAGCACGAGGATGTCGTAGCGCTCCCAGCGGTAGGGACCGTAGAGTTTCTCGGTCGTCGCGATCATCTTCTCGACGTCCTCGAACTCCTTGGCCGCAGCGGCGACCGTCTCGGGCTCTGCGTAGACGGCGCTGCGCGGCCCGGTTTCCCTGACCGCGATATCGCCGATCGCGAGCGCGAGCAGGTACGAGGGAATCTTTTCGGGCATCGCGAAGCGGAAATCGCCGTCGAGCTGGTGATGCGCATCATTATTGGCGCTCATCACCGCGCGCAGTTCCTTCGGCGTGCGGACGTGCGCGGTGTACGAGAAACGCACGCCGGGCGTGTCCTGCAGCGGAATCCAGCTGCGGCCCGCGATCGACTCGGATTGCGAGTAGACGAACGGAAACTTCTTGCCTGCCGTCTGCGCGGGGTCGAGCCACTGCAGGCCCGCGGCATCGGGGCTCGTCGAATACGTGATGCGCACCTGTCTGGCTTGCTGCGCGAGCGCGATGTGCAACGCCGAGCCGAGCAATGCGTCGGCCTTGTCGAGCGTGAACTTCGCGTCGCTCCACTTGCCGGCCGCGTCGCTGCTCTCGACCTTGGCAATCGCGAGGTCGCGCGTGTCGAGCACGAGATCGCGCGCGGCCTTGTCGTGCCAGTCGAGATCGAGCGTGGCGGAGCCCGAAAGTACATGCTTCTCGAACGACACCGAGAGATCGAGATCAAGCGCCGTGACGCGCACCCTGTCCGGTTGCGCGTAGGAGTGCGGGTCTTTTTCGATGCTTGCGGCTTCGGCGTTCATGGAGTTCATGGCGGACAGACTCAGCAAGCCGGAAAAGGTTGCACGCAAGAATGGCTTCATTGGAGATTTCCGTTACTCGACTGATTCAAAATGCATTCTTCTGCCGTCATTCCCGCTTTCGCGGGAATGACAGCTCTACCAGACGCCGGCTATTTTCTTCCTCACGTCCGTCGCAACCGAGCGCGTCTACTTCACCGCGCTGTCGTAGAACTTCGCGAGATCGACCTTGAACTGCTTGAGCGCCTCGAGGTTGAGATAGACCATGTGCCCCGATGGATAGTAGGTGAACGAGAGGTTGCTGCGCAGCTTCGGATCGATGTCGAGGTGAGCCAAGGTCGTATTCCGTCGCGAAGAACGGCGTCGCGAGATCGAACCAGCCGTTCGCCGACATGACCTTGAGGTGCGGATTCGTGCGCATCGCCTCGGAGAGATCCGAGATCATGATCGGCAGCGGCACGGGACGCTGCGAACCGCGCACCGCATGCTTCCAGTCCCAGTCGCGGATCGCGCTGCCGGCGGACGTCGCGTACGGCACGTCGCTCGTGTAGTGCAGCTCGCGCTCGATGTAGTCGTTGAACGCGGCGGTGAACGCGCCGCGGATCGCGGTATCGGATGGATCGGTCTCCGGATTCTCGCCAGCCGAATCGGCGTCGATGCCTTCGAAGCGCCCGTCGTAGCGACCGAGCGTGCGCCGCTCGCCGCGCAGCAATTCCTTGCGGAAGCGCGGCTGGCTCACGCGCAGGTTCGCTTCCTTGAGGTACGCGACCGACAGACCCGTGTAGCGACTGACCTTCTGCGCAACCGCGTCGAGTTCGACGGACGAGAGGTCCTGGCCCTTCGCGAGCGCTACCGAGTATTCGCTGCGCGCGAACACGCGGGCCTCTTCGACGAACGACTCGATGTTCGCCGGCCTGTTCGCGACCTTGTTGTGATACCACGCGGTTGCCGCATACGTCGGCAACAGGTTGACGAAGTCGTTGTCGATGCCCGGCAGGCGCGAGCCGTAGTTGAGGATCGACGACAACAGCACGACGCCATTGAGCGCGATGCCCTTGTCTTCGAGATATTTCGCCAGGCCCGCCGAGCGCGGCGTGCCGTACGATTCGCCAAACAGGAACTTCGGCGAGTTCCAGCGCTTGTTGACGGTGACGTAGCGCGCGATGAAGCGGCCGAATGCGTCGATGTCCTGGTCGGTGCCCCAGAAGCGCTTGTTCGGATTCTCGTCCTTCTCCTTCTCGCCTTCCTTCGCCTTCGGCAAGCCTTTCGAGTAGCCCGTGCCGATCGCGTCGACGAAGACGAGGTCGGTCTTGTCGAGCAGGCTGTCCGCGTTCGGCACGAGCTGGTACGGCGCTGGCGCCGTCGCCTCCGGACTGGCCGTGGCCACGCGCACGGGCCCGAACGAACCCATGTGCAGCCAGATGCTCGCCGAACCGGGACCGCCGTTGTACAGGAACGTCACCGGGCGCCGGCTGGACTCGCCGCCTTCGCCCACGGTGTAAGCCACGTAGAAGACGCTCGCGTCGGGCTTGCCCGCGTCGTCGCGGATCGTCAGCGTGCCCGCGGTCGCGCGGTAGCCGATGCCGTGGCCGTTGATCGTTACGCTGTGCGACGTCGTCACGGACCGCTCGCTCGCGTCCGCCTGCTCCTTCTTGTCCGCATGATCCGACTTCTCGTGTTTCGCGGTCTCGCCGCGATCCGGCTCATCGGCGAACGAAGGAATGCCGAAGCTCAACAGCGCGGCGGCGGCGACGATCAGTGACTTGTGCATGAAGCTTCCTTATCTGGGACGCGCGATTATGCCCGGCTGGACGAGACGGGCACCATGCCGAAAGGCCTGTTCTGGCCGTCCAAATGAGGTCGGGAAGGTTAAATTTTGTTAATCGAAACCCGGGCGACTCACCAAAGCCGCGGCCACGCATGAGCCCATGAATCCGTGCGCGCCGGTCAGCAGGACGCGCACGCGGCGGCGCTCAGATCTTGTAGCCGCGATGGATCGCGACGATGCCCGCCGAAAGATTGCGCACGTCGACACGCGCAAAACCGGCGGACTCCATCATCGCCTTGAGCGTCGCCTGGTCCGGGTGCTTGCGGATCGATTCGGCGAGGTAGCGGTAGCTCTCGGCGTCGCCCGCGATGAACGCGCCGAGGCGTGGCAATACCTCGAACGAATGAAAGTCGTACAGCGGCTTGAGCAGCGCCGAGCGCACGGCCGAGAATTCGAGGATCAGCGCACGGCCGCCGACGCGGAGCACGCGGTGCATCTCGCGCAGCGCCGCGTCCTTGTCGGTGACGTTGCGCAGGCCGAACGCGATCGTCACCGCGTCGAAGCTCGCGTCGGGGAAGGGCAGCGCCTGCGCGTTGACCTGGGTGTAGTGCAGGTTGCGCACGAACCCGGCGTTGAGCAGGCGATCGCGACCGGCGCGCAGCATCGCCGCGTTGATGTCGCCGAGCACGACGCTGCCGCTTTCGCCGACGCGCGGCAGCAGCAGCGCGGCGATGTCGCCTGTGCCACCGGCGAGATCGAGCACGCGATCACCCGCACGCACGCCACTCGTCGCGGCGAACCAGCGCTTCCAGATGCGGTGTACGCCAAACGACATGACGTCGTTCATGATGTCGTACTTCGATGCGACCGACGTGAACACCTTGCCGACGAGTTTTTCCTTCTCGTCTACAGGCACGTCCCGGTAACCGAAATGCGTGGTGGAGTCGTCTTTGCGGGCGTCGCTCATGCGCACATTCTATGCGAGATCCAGCGGCGTAGCTGCCGCGCCGCCGATCGGGGCAAGCAGCGTCCCGCGGACTTGCATGGCGACATCGTCCTGCACCACCAGGACCTTCGCCCGAGAAGCACGCTGCCAGAGCTGGTAGCCTACTCGCCCAGCACCTGATCGAGCGCCTCTTCGACCTGATCGATCCCCAACGCGCGGTGGCGCTTGAGCCTCGGCTTCGCCCGTCGCACCGGCGCCGCTGCCTTTGAGCCTTTCTTCGCGCCCGCGCGCGCGCGCTCGGCACGGCCGGCGCGGGCACCGGGTCGTCCCAGTGCGGGCCGAACAATCGCACCGCGGTATAGAACTCGACCGCCTGCGCTGCGCTTGCGCCGTCGGCGATCATCGCGTCGTAGAACATGCGATGGACGATTTTCGATGGCTGCGTGCGCTCGTCGCAGGCAACGTCGTGCAGCACGCTCGCCCGGCGATACGGACCGATGAACGGATCGCCGGCGATCGACCAGAGCATGCGCGGGATGCTCGCGCCGTCGATCCTGCTGCCGGCCGGCGCGAGCCAGCGTTGGCCGTTCGGATCGACGAAGGCGAAATCCTCGAGCAGCTGCATGCGTCGATCGGCTTCGTCGTCGCCGACGGCGCCTTCGACGAGCCACAGCGTGCGAACGTCACCCTCGAAATACGCCTGTGCCATGACGAGTCTCCGTGGATTCGTGGCGTCGACCTGATCAGATCGACCTGATCAGGTCGACACGATCAGAGCAGGAAAAACGCGTAGCCGAATATCGCGCCGCCGATCACGCCGAGCAGCGCGGAGCCGAGCCATGCAGGGCGCTTGCGCGTAAGCGCCGCGACCGCGCCGAGTGCGATCGCGACCTGCAGCAGCGCCACCGCGTAGGCGAAGAAATGATGGCGATGCATCAGGTGATCGGCCTCGGCGGACTTCTCGTCGCGTTGCTTCTCGAATTCCTTGGCCTTCACCGAGATCTCGCGCTGTTCGTCGGCGTAGCGCTCTTCGTTCTTCTTGAGGTCTTCGGGCGGCGTCTTGTCCGCGGCGAGCCACGCGTTGCGCGAGGCCTCCGCGACCGCGGCCTTGACGCCCTTTGCCTGGTAGTAGGCCCACTGATCGGAGGCGACCGACTGCAGGCGCGCGGCCTCGGTCTTGAGTACGAGCGCCTCGTTGACGGTGCCGCCCGCCTCGAGCGAGACGATCGCCGCGAGCGCGGCGAACAGCGCGGTCGTCAACGCTATCGGTGCGCAACAGCGAGCCGCCCTCCTTCTCGATTTCCTCGTCGATCGTTTCGCGCAACTTGTCGGTGTCGACTTCGATTTCTTCGGGCATGACGCGCTCCTGCTTCACTTTCGCTATTATCCTTCAACGGCGGGCGCTTGGGTGGCGCCTGCCGCCTCGCCGTTGCCGTCTCGGGGATCACACGATGGTTTTCTGGGTAGTGCTCTGCGTCGCTATCGCGGCGCTCGTTTTCGTCCTGATCACGTTCAACGAGCTCGTCGCCGAGCGCAACCAGGTGCGCGCCGCCTGGAGCGACATCGACGTCCAGCTGCAGCGACGCCACGACCTCGTGCCGCAACTCGCCGCGGCCGTCAAAGGCTATGCCGACCACGAGCGCAGCACGCTGACCGCGGTGACCGAACTGCGCGCGGCCGCACAAGGCGGCGGTTCGATCGCGCAGCGCGCGCAGATCGAGCAGGACCTCGGCAACCAGCTGACGCGGCTCATCGCGCTCAAGGAAAGCTATCCCGAGCTCAAGGCGAGCGAGAATTTCCTCAAGCTGCAGCACGACCTCGTCGACGTCGAAGACCACCTGCAGTACGCGCGCCGCTTCTACAACGGTGCAGTGCGCCAGTTCAATACGCACATCGAGAACTTTCCGGCTCTGCTGCATCGCCAAACCGTTCGGCTTCCGCGAGCAGGACTTCTTCCAGGCCGAGAACACCGAGGCGGTGAAGCTATGAATGCGACGCGCGTATTTCGATCGCGCCTGTGTCGTCGCTTTTCGTCGCGATGACCGGCGTTGGCGCGGCGCGGCGAGCGCATCCTCGATTTCCACAGCGACATCCGCGTCAACGCCGACGCGAGCATGGACGTGACCGAGACGATCCGCGTGCAGGCCGAAGGCGACCGCATCAAGCACGGCATTCTGCGCGACTTCCCGACCGACTATCGCGATCGCTACGGCAATCGCGTGCACGTCGGCTTCGAACCGGTTTCGGTCGACATCGACGGCGATGCGGGGCCGACCGGCGGCAAGCTCTGGCGCAGCGAGCGCTATGCCAATGGCGTGCGCGTCTATTTCGGCGACGCCGACAGCACACGTGTCCGACGGGCGAGCACGAGTATACGTTTCGCTATCGACACGACGCGCCAGCTCGGCTTCTTCGCCGACCACGACGAGTTGTACTGGAACGTCACCGGCAACGGCTGGAATTTCGCGATCGATCACGCGAGCGCCACAGTCGCGCTGCCGGGCACCCCCGACTCCCGCACAGCTGACGACCGAGGCCTATACCGGGCCGCAGGGCGCCAAGGGTCGACGGTACACGGCGAGCGTCGATGCGTCCTCGCACGCGCAGTTCGAGACGACCGCGAAGCTCGGCCAGCGCGAAGGGCTGACGATCGTCGTCGGCTTCCCGAAGGGCCTCGTCGCGAAGCCGGGCCTGACGCAGCAGGCGATGTGGCTGTTCGACGACAACAAGCATCTCGTGGTCGGCGGCGGCGGCGTGCTCGCCGCATTCCTGCTGCTGCTCGCGCGCTGGTGGCGCGTGGGCCGCGATCCGCGCGGACGCGCGATCATGCCGCAGTACGAGGCACCTGAGCGGCTTCACGCCGGCGGGCCTGCGTTTCGTCGACCGCAAGGGTTACGACGGCCTGTGTTTCGCGTCCGACCTCGTCGACATCGGCGTGCGCGGCGTCATCGAGATCCACCAGGACGGCCGCACCTACGTCATCAAGAAGGTGCCCGACGCAGACTTCAACGCATTGCCGCCCCCGGAGGCGACGCTGGGCGTCAGCCTGCTCGAGCGCGACGACGCAGCTCGAACTCGGCAAGGAGAATCGCGAGCGCATCGTCGGCGCGCGCGTGGCGCACGGCGAACAAATCGTCGAACAATGCGGCAACGACCGCTATTTCCGCATGAACCGCGGGCTGTTGCGCATGCCGATGTGGATCGCGGTGTTCGCGATCGGATTGATGGACTGGCTCGCAGGCATCGACATGCACGACAGTCGCGGCCAGGCGGTTCCCTGGTTCGTGCTCGTGTTTCCGCTCGTATTCATCCTGATCGCGGCGGGCGTGTCCGTGCGCATCAGCGACGGGACGGCCACGGCGTGGAGTCAGGCGAGAGCACGCGGGAAGTACGCAAGGCGATCTTTCGCTCGGTGCTGGCGATTCCCGGCCTGCTGATCTGCGCTGCCGTGTGCTCGCTCGCGGGCTGGTTCGCGGGCGTCGCAGGCATGCTGCTGGCACTGGCGACGCTGCTGTTGCTCATCGTGTTCTACTTTCTGCTGCCCGCACCGACGCAGGACGGCCGCAACCTGCTCGACCATATTGCCGGATTGCGCATGTATCTCGGCGTCGCCGAGCGTCAGGACCTCGAACGCATGCAGCGGCCACAACTGAATGCACGCGAGTTCGAGCGATTCCTGCCCTACGCGCTCGCGCTCGACGTCGCCAAGACCTGGACCGACCGCTTCGCCGCCGCCGTCGGCCCCGCGGCGGCAGCGGCCGCCGGTCGCCTCGATGGTGTGGTATCAGGGCTACGACACGTCGTCCGGCATCAACGATATCTCGACGTTCAGCGACAACCTCGGTTCCTCGCTCAGCGACGCGATTTCGTCGTCCACGTATGCGCCGGGCAGTTCGTCGGGAAGCAGCGACAGCGGCAGCAGCGATAGCGGGGTCGTCGGGCGGCGACAGCGGCGGTGGCGGAGGGGGCGGCGGCGGCGACGGTTGGTGACCGCTGCGCTGGACCAAGGTGCGCGACCGCGAAAGCGCGTTGTTCCGACCAGGTCGTTCGCTCGCGTTGATTCGACTGCGTTTTTCGCTCGCACGAGACTCGGCTGTCACGGCACGAATGGCCGCACGACGAGTCACAACCACATCATTCTCGCGCCTTGCCGGGGCTCGACTTCAGCGTGACAGCTTCGCCGCCTCGAGCGCGTCGAGATACGCCTGCCAGTTCTTCGCCTGATGCTGCCGAGATCGTAGAGCACGCTCCACGAATAGATGCCGGTGTTGTGGCCGTCGTCGAACTTCAGCAGCACGCCGTAGTGGCCGACCGGCGAGATCTCCGCGATGTTGACGTTGCGCTTGCCGTGCTGAAGCACGCGCTGGCCGGGCCCGTGTCCCTGCACTTCGGCGCTCGGCGAATTCACGCGCAGGTATTCGCACGGCAGGCGGAACGTCTCGCCGGTGTCGAACGCGACTTCGAGCACGTGCGACGCGCGATGCAGCGTGATGCCGGTGACCGCGGCGCCGAAGTCAGCACTCGACAATTCGCCGGCAGCGCGTCGCCGGGCACCGGCGGCACGCCGGCGATGCGCGCGAGCAGCAGCATGTAGCGCGTGCCGAAGCCGATCGAGCCGATGCCCGGGAATTCGTATGCGCCGGTATCCGGATACCAGTGCGCGTTCGGATCGACTTCCTGCAGCACGCAGCGCGTCGTGCTCGGCGCCCGTCGAGGCGGCCGACGTAACTCACTTCGCCGTCGTCGTCGTCGAGCATGTTGAGCGAAATCAGCGGCGTCAGCGTCGACGCGGACTGCGCGATCGTCTGCCAGTCGTCGAGCGTGATCTCCGGCAGTGCCGGCAGCGTTTCCTCGTTGAGCTTGCAGCGCCTGCTCGACGAACTCGCGGCCCGGATCCTCCTCGACCGCGCTCACGTCGGAGACGGCGACCGCGAGGAAGCCATCGAAATGCATCGCATCGCTGACTTCGGCGATCGAGACAGAATTCGGCCGACAGGCCGATGACGAAACCGTGTGTCCAGCCCGGCGAGATGCGTTCTCGCGCATCAGGCGAACGGGCACCTGCGTCTCGAGCGCCTCGCGCAGCTGCGCGCGCACGCCGCGGCCGCGGAACTGGACGACGTTGCTGCCTTCGCGATGATGATTGATATTGCCCATCTATTTGTGTTTTCTAAAAGCGTTGATCATGGTTTCCACGGATCTGCCCAGATCAGAGCGGAGCGAGCTTTCGATCGATCGCTCGATCAGCGCTGATCCATGCACATTCCGTGAAATCCGTGACCCGCTTTTTGCACTTGTCAAAGAATATACCGGCTCAGGTCCTGATCCTGCACGAGCGCGGCCAGATGATCGTCGACGTATTTCGCGTCGATGAGGTAGCGTCTGGCCGCCGCGATCGGGAGCCTCATAGGATATCGCATCCAGCAGCCGCTCGAGCACCGTATGCAGGCGTCGCGCACCGATGTTCTCGGTACGTTCATTGACCTGGAAGGCGATTTCGGCGAGGCGGCGCACGCCGTCCTCCGCGAATTCGAGCCTGACGCCCTCGGTCGCGAGCAACGCCTCGTACTGCTTCGTCAGCGCGCTGTGCGGCTCGCGCAGGATGCGCTCGAAGTCCTGCGCGGTCAGCGCCGACAGCTCGACGCGGATCGGGAAACGGCCCTGCAGCTCCGGAATCAGGTCGGAGGGCTTCGCGAGCGAGAACGCGCCCGAAGCGATGAACAGGATGTGGTCGGTCCTGACGATGCCGTGCTTGGTCGAGACGGTCGACCCTTCGACGAGCGGCAGCAGGTCGCGCTGCACGCCTTCGCGGCTCACGCCGGCGCCGCCCCAGTCGCCGCGCTGGCAGACCTTGTCGATCTCGTCGATGAAGACGATGCCGTTCTGCTCGCACGAATCGAGCGCGCGCGCCTTGATCTCCTCGTCGTTGACGAGCTGCGTCGCTTCTTCCTCGATCAGCAGCGGCCGCGCGGCGCGGATCGCGAGCTTGCGCTTCTGCGATTTCTGCCCCGCCATCTGCGAGAACATGCCGCGCAGCTGGTTGGTCATTTCCTCCATGCCTGGCGGCGCCATGATCTCGACGCCGACGTTCATCTGCGTCTCGACCTCGATCTCGCGATCTTCGAGCGCGCCTTCGCGCAGCTGCTTGCGCAGCTTCTGCCGCGTGTCGGTATCGAGCGACTCGGGCGGCGGCTGGTCCCAGCTCGACGCGCGCCGCGGAATCAGCGCGTCGAGGATGCGATCCTCGGCGCGGTCTTCGGCCTGCGAGCGCACCGTGCCCTTCGCGGATTCACGCGCCATCTTCACGGCGACGTCCGCGAGGTCGCGAATGATCTGTTCGACGTCCTTGCCGACGTAACCGACCTCGGTGAACTTCGTCGCTTCGACCTTGATGAACGGCGCGTTCGCGAGTGCCGCGAGCCGGCGCGCGATCTCGGTCTTGCCGACGCCGGTCGGGCCGATCATGAGGATGTTCTTCGGCGTGACTTCGTTGCGCAACGACGGCTCGAGCTGCATGCGCCGCCAGCGGTTGCGCAGCGCGATCGCGACCGCGCGCTTGGCCGCATTCTGGCCGATGATGAAGCGGTCGAGTTCGTTGACGATTTCGCGGGGAGTCAGTTCGGACATGGGTACCTGGGGCCTGAGTTGGATCAGGAGCTTCGGAATTGAATGCGGAATCGGGAGTCGGGATCGAAATCTGCTCGTCATTCCCGCGAAGGCGGGTATCCAGCCGAGCTGGTCATCAGTGCTTCGCCGTGCGCACGACAAGAGAAAGGTCACTGGATTCCCGCCTTCGCGGGAATGACAGCGAGGGCTAGAGCTCTTCGATCGTGATGTTGTGATTCGTGTAGATGCAGATATCGCCCGCGATGCCGAGCGCCTTCTCGACAATCGTGCGTGCGGGCAGATCGCTGTTCTGCAGCAGCGCGCGCGCGGCGGCCTGCGCATACGGGCCGCCGGAGCCGATCGCGATGAGTCCCAGCTCGGGTTCGAGCACGTCGCCGTTGCCGGAAATCAGCAGCGACACGTCCTTGTCGGCGACCGCGAGCATCGCCTCGAGACGGCCCAGGCGACGGTCCGTGCGCCAGTCCTTCGCGAGTTCGACCGCGGCACGCGTCAGGTTGTTGCCGTGCTTGTCGAGCTTCTGCTCGAACAGCTCGAACAGCGTGAACGCATCCGCCGTCGCGCCCGCAAAGCCGGCGATCACCTCGCTTTTGACGCCGAGGCGCCGGATCTTGCGCGCGTTGGCCTTGACGACGGTCGCGCCGAGCGTGACCTGGCCGTCGCCGCCGATCACGACCTTGCCGTCGCGGCGCACCGAGACGATGGTTGTGGCGTGGAAACTTTCCTGCATGACGTTACTCATTGGCAGTGGATAGCCTGAATTGGGGGCGTGGCACGGAATTCCAAGCCATATCGGCACGAGCGACCCGGCACGCAGCCCCTTAAATGGCGCCCGTGGATGGCGGGCCCGGGCGAAGCCCAAGGTCAGTCCGGTCGGCTCAACGCACCTGCGCTCGTCGCGAACGTACGTTCGTCCCCCTCGGCATTTGCTCTATTTCGCCAGCCATCGCATCGCCTCGCCGAGCCCGTCCGGCGTCAGCGGATACATGTGCTGCTCGACGAGTTCGCGAATGATCGCGTTCGATCGCGCCCAGTCCCATTGCTCGCGTGGCGTCGGGTTGATCCAGGCGACCTTGCGGAAGTGCGCCTTGATGCGGCGGAACCAGGCCTCGCCCGAATCGCTGCGCCAGGCATCCGGCCCCCACTGGTCGATGCCGCCGCCGGCCATCGTGATTTCGTATTCGGCCATCGCGGCATCGCCGACGAAAATCACCTTGTAGTCGGCGTTGTAGCGACGCAGCAGTTCGAGCGTGCCGATGCGCTGGTCCCGGCGCAGCTTGTTGTCGCGCCAGAGTTCGTCGTAGACGAAATTGTGGAAATAGTAGTGTTCGAGCCGCTTGAACTCGCTCTTCGCGGCGCCGAACAGCGCCTCGCAGGCGGCGACGTGGTCGTCCATCGAGCCGCCGATGTCGAGCAGCAGCAGGACCTTGATCGCGTTGTGCCGTTCGGGCCGCATGCGGATGTCGAGCATCGCCTCGCGCGCGGTCGCGGCGATCGTGCCGTCGAGGTCGAATTCGAGCGCCTCGCCTTCGCGCGCGAAACGGCGCAGGCGGCGCAGCGCGAGCTTGAAGTTGCGCGGCGACAGTTCCGCGTCGCCGTCGAGCGCACGATAACTGCGCTGGTCCCAGACCTTGACCGCGCTGCGTCCGCCGCCGCGCGCGCCGACGCGAATGCCCTGCGGGTTCGTGCCGCCTGCACCGAACGGACTCGTGCCGCCGGTACCGATCCAGCGGTTGCCGCCCGCGTGGCGTTCGTTCTGTTCTTCGAGGCGCTTGCGGAATTCCTTGAGCAGCTTGTCGAGGCCGCCGAGCGCCGTGAGCTGCGCCTTTTCCTCCTCGCTGAGCTCGCGCGTGAGTGCCTCGCGCAGCCAGTCGTCCGGGATCGCCTTGAGCGGATCGACGCGCGCGACGCCTTCGAAATACTTCGCGAACGCGCGCGCGAAACGATCGTAGTAGCGTTCGTCCTTGACGAGCACCGTGCGCGCCAGATGGAAGAACGCGTCGAAGTCGGCGAACGCGAAGTCCTGATCGAGCGCGGCCATGAGATCAAGCCATTCGCGCAGGGCGACCGGTACGCGCTCTGCACGCAATGCTTCGAACAGACCAATCAACATGGCGTGCATTGCTCTTGTTCGTCATTCCGGCGAAGGCCGGAATCCAGTGTCCTTGCCTGCAAAAGAGTCACCGGATCCCGGCGTTCGCCGTGATAACGAGCGAAGATGGCGCGACGCTGCTCCATTGATCGAGCTAGCCGCGGCCGCCCGACCGTCGGTGCATGAACGCGAGCCGCTCGAGCAGATGCACGTCCTGCTCGTGCTTGATCAGCGCGCCATACAGCGGCGGAATCGCCTTCGCCGGATCGCGCTCGTGCAGCGCCGATGCGGGAATCTGGTCGGCGAGCAGCAGCTTGAGCCAGTCGATCAGCTCCGAGGTCGACGGCTTCTTCTTGAGCGCGGGCACCTCGCGCAGCTCGAAGAACATGTCGAGCGCGCGCGCGACGAGGTCCTTCGCGATGCCCGGATAGTGCACGTCGACGATGCGCGCGAGCGTCTCGCGATCGGGAAACGCGATGTAATGGAAGAAGCAGCGGCGCAGGAACGCGTCGGGCAGCTCCTTCTCGTTGTTCGACGTGATCACGACGATCGGCCGCTGCTGCGCGCGCACCGTTTCGCCGGTCTCGTAGACATGGAATTCCATGCGGTCGAGTTCGTGCAGCAGGTCGTTCGGGAATTCGAGATCGGCCTTGTCGATCTCGTCGATCAGCAGCACGGCGCGCTGCTCGCTCGCAAAGGCCTGCCAGAGCTTGCCGCGTTTGATGTAGTGGCGCACATCTTCGACGCGCGGATCGCCGAGTTGCGAGTCGCGCAGGCGGCTCACGGCGTCGTATTCATACAGACCCTGCTGTGCCTTCGTCGTCGACTTGATATGCCACGTGAAAAGCGGCGCGCCGAGTGACATGGCGATTTCCTCTGCGAGCAGCGTCTTGCCGGTGCCGGGCTCGCCCTTGATCAGCAGTGGCCGCTGCAGCGCGATCGCCGCGTTGACCGCGAGCTTGAGTTCGTCGGTGGCGACGTAGCGTTCGGTGCCGTCGAATTTCATCGTGTTCCTGCCCTCTGCGCGAATCGCGTAGTGGTCATGTTAGGACATGCACGGGTTGCCCGCGACTGATCAGCAGGAAAGGATGCCGTTGCGCGAGGCGCACAAGTGACTATGTTCCGCCTGTCGAAACCCGATGTGACGAAAATCTAGCCAGTGCGTTCGCCGAACCGGCGGCACGATGCGCCACGCCGCTAGGGATCGGCCACTTCAGCCTTTCGTCGCCTTCCTGCGCGCGCGCGGGTGCGCCGCGTCGTACACGCGCGCGAGATGCTGGAAATCGAGGTGCGTGTAGATCTGCGTCGTCGCGATGTCCGCGTGACCGAGCAGTTCCTGCACCGCGCGCAGGTCGCCCGACGATTCGAGCATGTGGCTCGCGAACGAATGGCGCAGCAGGTGCGGGTAGACGCGGCGCGTGATGCCCTGGCTCTTCGCCCAGCCCTTCATGTTCGCGCGGACGGCTTGCGCCGTAATCGGCGCGCCGTTGCGGCCGCGGAAGACGGGCTCGTCGGGGCTCGTGACCTGGTCGAGTTCGCGCAGCGCCCGCAATGCCTCCAGCGCTTTCGAGCCGACCGGCACGATGCGCGTCTTGCGTCCCTTGCCGATGACGCGCACGCTCGCGTCATCGATATCGAGGTTCGACCAGCGCAGGCTCGTGAGTTCCGAGATACGCAGGCCGCTCGAATAGAGCAGTTCGAGGATTGCGCGGTCGCGGATCGCGCCTGCGCCGTCGGTCGGGATTTCGACGAGGCGCTGCATCTCGTCGACGTCGAGTACCTGCGGCAGCTTGCGCGGCGCTTTCGGCGCGCGTACGCCGGCCGCGGGGTCGTGCTTGAGCTCGCCGTTGCGCAGCAGGAACTTGAAGAGGCTGCGGCACGCGGACAGGCGCGCCTGCAGCGTTCGCGGCGATTGCCCCGCCCGATGCTCGCCCGCGATGAAGCTGCGCAGAGCATCGCTGCGCAGCGCCGGCCAATCGCTCAAGCCGCGGCCACGCGCATAGTCGACGAGCCGGGCGAGATCGTGGCGATAGCGCACGAGCGTCTGCGGCGAATAGTCCTTCTGCACGCGCAGATGATCGAGGAAACGTTCGACCGTCGCGGACAGTGCATCGGTCGAATCCGCTTCGGTCACGGCATCGTTCCTACTTTTGGCCGAACCTCGCGAATGCCGTCGAAACGGCATCGGCGATCAGTCTGACGAACAGTGTTCCCATGCCCGGATGAAAGCGGTTCGTGTCGGCGCTGCCGATCGCGAGCATGCCGACCGGCGTCTCGCCGGCGTTCAGCGCGAGCAGTACGGAAGACCGCACTTCCGCCGCATGCGCGCCGTAGAGCGATTCGAGCTTTTCCGGCTGCAGCCGGCCGCACAGCGGATCGCCCTGGCGGAAGAACTCGACGAACTCGGGCATCGCGGCCAGCCCCTGCGCCTGCACGATCAGCCAGTCGGCCGCCGGCAGGTCGGCATCGCTGCGGAACAGCACGAGCCGCACGTGATCGGTGTGGAAGTCCTCGCGCAGCGAGCCGACGACGCGGCGGACGCTGCCCGCAAGCGACGTCTCGCGCATCAGCGCTATCGTCAGCGCATGCACGCGCTGCACGAGCTGCTCGTTTTCGTTCGCGTTGTTGACGAGCTCGTGCAGGCGTCGACCCAGTTCGCGATTCTTGTCGCGCAGCACCTCGAGCTGGTAGCTCGCGAGTGACGTCGTCGCACCCTGTTCGCGCGGCGGCGCAAGCGTGAGCGCGAGATCGGGATAGTCCTGCAGGAACTCGGGATGCCGGCGCAGGAAGCTCGCGACCTCGGTCGGCGTCACGCCTTCCTTGATGCCTGTGTCACTCATCGATGTCTCCCTCGTAAACGAATGCGGCGGGCCCGGTCATCCACAGCGCGTGCCCCGCGCCTGCCCAGGATATGCCAAGCGTACCGCCCGGCAGCGTGACTGCAACCTCGTCGTCGACGGCGCCGCGCGCGCGCAGCACCGCGACGGCCGCGCAGGCGCCGGTGCCGCACGCCAGCGTCGCCCCGGCGCCGCGTTCCCAGACGCGCAGCATGACATGCGCGCGGTCGATCACCTGCACGAAGCCGACGTTGCAGCCTTCGGGAAACGCAGGATCAGCCGACAGGCTTCTGCCGAGCGTGGTCAGCGGCGCAGCCGCGACGTCGTCGACTTCGATGACTGCGTGCGGATTGCCCATCGACACGGCGCCGAAGTCGACACGTCGCCCATCGATCTGCACGGCATACGAATCGCCCTGCGGCAGGTTGACCGGAACGTCGCGCGCGTCGAAATCGGGTTCGCCCATGTCCACGCGCACGCGGCCGTCGTCGAGCAGCGCCACCGCGACGGGCCCCGACGGACTCTCGAGCCGCGTCGTTCCCGCGTGCAGCGCGCCTGCGCGCCGCAGCCACGCGGCCACGCAGCGCACGCCGTTTCCGCATTGGCCGCTAGGCGAACCGTCGGAATTGTAGATGCCGTAGTAGAACGCGCAGGAAGGATCGCGCGCGGGCTCGATCGTCAGCAACTGGTCGAAGCCGACCCCCGTATGGCGGTCGCCGAGGCGCGCGATCTGCGCCGGCGCGAGTGCGAACGTTCGCGCTCGGCAGTCGACGACGACGAAATCGTTGCCGATCCCGTGCATCTTGCTGAAATGCAGACTCATCGTGCGCGCCGGCAGCGTGCGGTCAGTGCTTGTTCGCGGAGTCGCCGCTTGCGGGGGGCGTCGTCGCCGGCGTGGCGTTCGCGGGCTTGTCCTTTTCCTTGTCTTTGTCCTTCTGCGCGGCCTGGTCGGGCAGCACGAGCGGGCCCTTGTTGCCGCAAGCGGTCAGCGACGAGGCGATCAGCAGAGACAGCAGGAGCGTGCGCAACATGTCGATTCCAGGCAGGGCGGTTCCAGGCAGGACGGTTCCAGGCGAGACGATTCCAGGCGGGCGTTTCATCCGCGCCAGTATAACGCGATGCCGCACGACGTTCGGCAATGCGGCCGCACGACCGCATTGCCGTTTCGACTTCAGTGCTGCTGCGGCTTGGATGCAGGGTCGGAAACCGGCGCGGGCGTCGCCGGAACGTTCGACTGCGGCGGCGTCGCGATCGCCTTGCCCTGCTCGGTTTCCTGCACCGCGCCGACGCTGACCGTCGCCTTGTACTCGCGATCGCGCGAGGCGAAGTAGAGGTCGGGATCCCAGCGGCTCTTCGCGAAAATCGGGCTGCCGCAGCCTGCCTGCGGTTGCTCCTGGCCGGCGATGTACAGCGTTGGGCCGCAGTTGGGCTTGTTGTTGACCTGGTAGATGCCGGAGTCGACCCCGGTGTGTGAACCGGTGATCTGCATCTGCCCCTGGCGCAGTTGCACCGCGAGCCGGGGTTTTGCCACGGCGTCGCCGTACTTCGCGCCGAGTTCGGCGCGCAGCGCCTGCGCCTTGGCGAGTTGCTCGGGTGTGAGCGTCTTCTTCAGGCTGTCGCGCGTCGCGACGAAGTCCGGATAGTCGCGTTCGGCGGCCAGGTCGAGCCACGCGTAGGCAGTAACCGGGTCCTTCGGCGTGCCCTCGCCGTTCATGTGCATGAGGCCGAGGCAGAGCTGCGACATCTTGTCGGCGTAGAGCGCACCGATTTCGAAATACTTCAGCGCGTCCTTGTATTCGTGGTGTGCGTAGTGGCGCATGCCCGCGAATTCGCCAAACAGATCAGGATGAAACCAGGTCGACGCGTTTGCCATGCCGCGGAGCGTCTTCTGGACTTCGGGATCGTTGAGCGGTTCCTCATCCGCATGCGCAAAGTTGGCGAGGGACAAGATCGCGAGCAGACTCGCGCAGAGTCTGGCGTACTTCCTCTTTCCGTGCATCGTCGTACTCCTTTGGTTTGCACCGGCCCATCCAGGCCGCCATTTACGGGTGATATTGTGCGTTCACCACGCTGCCATCCGACCAGTGCCGGAAGATATAGTTCCCGGCATGCATACTCCACGCGCGAACCAGCAAGACGTTGAAACAACCTGAATATCCGACCGCAATAATTTCTTAACGATTGGCGGGATGTCTCATGCCTTTTGCCGCAGACGACCTTTTGTTCCCTGCATTGATCGTCATCGCGATCGTTGCGGGGTTGATCGCGATCGCGCATGCACGCGCATGCGCGCGTCACGCGCGCGCGCGCCGGCCATTGCGAGCGACGCATCGCTTCGCCTGGATGCTCGTATTTCTCCTTCTGGCCCTGCTGAGTGGCGGCGGCGCGATCACGCTGCGCGGCTACCGGCTGCTCACGCGCGAGGTCGAGGTGGCGACGATCAGCGCGCGCCAGCTGGCGCCGCAACAGTTTGCGGTGCGCGCCGACTTTCCCGACGGCACGCATGCGACCGGCTCGCTGCGCGGCGACGAGTGGCAGCTCGATGCACGCGTGATCAAATGGAAGCAGAGCGCGGTAATGCTCGGCGCGGAGCCGCTCTATCGCATCGATCGGCTGTCGGGCCGCTATCGCAACCCGGTGCAGGCGCAGGCGAACACGGCAAGCCTCATCGACCTGAGCGGCGATTCAATCGTCGACCTGTGGCAGCTCAAGCAGCGCTTCCCGGACTGGCTGCCGTGGATCGATACCGAATACGGTAGCGCCGCCTATCTGCCGCTGCTCGATGGCGGCCGTTTCACCGTCAACCTGAGCCCGCTCGGCGGGCTCGTCGCGCGACCCGCAGATGCCGCGACGGCCGCCAAGCTCAAGGCGGCTGGCTGGTAGTTAGGCGTTTCGAGAGGCGGCGCCTCCGACCCGTCGGAGACTTCGCGGCGGCAGCGTGACCGGTGTCGATTCTTGCGACGTTGGCGCTTGTGACGTGCTGCTCGTGACGTCCCGCTTGCAACGCGCCTAGTCGCGCTTCGCGCTCGCGGGCGTCGTTCCGAGCTGATCGAGAAAGAAGGCGAAGGCCTCGGCGATTTCGCGGTAGTGAGTGAAGCGGCCGCTCTTGCCGCCGTGTCCGGCTTCCATGTTGATCTTGAACAGCAGCGGATTCTTGTCGGTCTTGAGCGCGCGCAGCTTCGCCACCCATTTGCTTGGCTCGTAGTACTGCACCTGCGAATCGTTGAGCCCCGTCGTCACGAGCATCGCCGGGTAGTTCTGCGGCTTGACGTTGTCGTAGGGCGAATACGAGAGCATGTATTCGTAGAATTTCGAGTCCTGCGGATTGCCCCATTCGTCGAACTCGTTCGTCGTCAGCGGAATGCTGTCGTCGAGCATCGTCGTCACGACATCGACGAAAGGCACCTGCGTGAAGATGACGCGATAATCCTGCGGCGCCATGTTCGCGATCGCACCCATGAGCAGGCCGCCCGCGCTGCGGCCGAACGCGAACACCTTGTCCTTGGCCGCATATTTCTGGGCGACGAGGAACTCGGTCGTGTCGATGAAGTCTGTGAACGTGTTCTTCTTGTTGAGCAGCTTGCCGTTCTCGTACCAGTCGCGTCCCATTTCCTGGCCGCCGCGCACGTGCGCGATCGCAACGACGAAGCCGCGGTCGAGCAGTGACACGAACGCAGGATCGAAGCGCGGGTCGCTCGAGAAACCGTACGACCCGTAGCCGCGCTGGAACAGCGGCGCCGTACCGTCGCGCTGCACGCCCTTGCGCCACGCGAGCGAAACCGGCACGCGTGCGCCGTCGCGCGCGACCGCCCAGGCACGTTCGGCGACGTAGTTGGCCGGGTCGTAACCGACGATCGGCTCGCGCTTCCGCTCCAGGCGCTTGCCCGTCACCATGTCGAGGTCGTAGACCGTCTTCGGCGTCACGAGCGACGTGTAGTCGTAGCGCAGCACGTCCGTGTCCTGCTCGCGGTTGTCGCCGATCTCCGCGGTGTAGTCGGCGTCGTCCGACTTGACGAACGTTTCCGCGCCGCCGCGCCACGGCTTGATGCGGATGCGCGCGAGACCCTCGCTGTGCTCCGCAAGCACGAGGTAGTTGCGGAACAGCGCGATGCCGTCTATCAGCGCGTCATTGCGCGTCGGCACTATCTCGCGCCAGCGCTGCCTTGTCGCCGACCTGCGCGTCGTCGACCTGCATCACGCGGAAGTTCTTCGCGCCCCAGTTGGTGCGGATGACCCAGCGCCGGTCGATGTGCTCCGCGTGATATTCGAATTCATGCTCGCGCGGCGCGAGCACCTTGAAATGCGCCTTCGGCTGGCTGGCCGGGATGAAGCGTATTTCGCTCGACAGCGTGCTGTGCTCGCCGATCGCGATGTACTTGTCGTCGCCTGTGCGGTCGACGTCCATGTAGTAGCTGTGGTCGCGCTCCTCGTAGACGACCGCATCGCCCTTCACGTCGCCGCCGAGAACATGCTTCTTCACGCGCACGGTCAGCAACGTGATCGGGTCGTTCTCGACATAGAACAGCGTGTGGTTGTCGTCGGCCCAGGCCATCGAGCCCGGCGTGCCCGGCAGCGCGTCCGGCAGAGTCTTGCCACTCGCGAGGTCCTTGAAGCGGATCGTGAACTTGCTGGCGCCCGGCCGTGTCCTCGGCGTAGGCGAGGAGCTGCTCGTTCGGACTGACCTCGCGCGCGCCGATCTGGAAAAAATCGTGCCCTTGCGCCATCACCGGCACGTCGAGCAGCACCTGCTCGGCGGCGTCGGGCGTGCCGCAGCGGCGAACGTGCACCGGATATTCGCCGCCCGCCGTGAAGCGCGACTGATACCAGCAGTGCCGGTACTTCACGGGCACGCTGGCGTCATCGGGCGCGATGCGGCCGGTGATTTCCTGGTACAGCGTCTCGCGCAGCGCGGCGGAATGCGCGGTCATCTGCGCGAAGTAGTCGTTTTCCGCCTTGAGGTAGTTGAGGACTTCGGGCCTGCTGCGCGTGTCGTCGCGCAGCCAGTAGTAGTTGTCGATGCGCGTGCCCGCCGGCGCGGACACCGGATGCGGATGAATCGCCGCCACCGGCGGCAGCGGCGGCGCCGGCTGCTGCTCGGGCGGCGTCGCGCAGGCGAAGAGGAACGCGCTCGCGGCGGAAATGACGAAGATGCGCAGATCGAATCGCGTCGACATGAAAGGCTCCGGTCGGCAAGAGCGCGATGGTAGCAAAGGGTGGCAGGCGACACCCGTACATGGGTCGCGCTTCGGCGCGCCGTCCAGCCGTCAGCGGCGACGCCCGGCCGGCTTCAGGGCTTTCTCGTAGCGCCACGCATCGGCCCCGTCCTCGTAGTAGCCGGCACGCGCCGCGAAACGGACGTAGCCCGAGCGCTCGTACAGCGCGATCGCGCCGGCGTTGTCCTGACGCACCTCGAGGCGCAGGCGCGCGCAGCCGCGCGTCCGCGCGACCCGCTCGACGGCGCCGAGCAATGCCTTGGCGATGCCGCGACCGCGCGCACGATCCGCGACGGCGATCGAATAGAGCCGCGCGATATCGCTGCCGTCGCGGAAGAACACGACCGCCTTGCCGAGCAGTTCGTCGCGATCGATCGCGGCCAGCACCCGCGCGCTGCGGCTGTGCAGGTGGCGAAAATACTGTCGCCGCGAGAGGTGGTCGGTCGTGAAGGCCGTCCGTTCGAGCGCGAGCAACGCGTCGAGATCGCCGCCTGCGGGCGGGTCGGATCGAATACGCGGAAGCGACGGGAGCGGACACGTCGCGAGCCTAGATGAGCAGGCGGCCGCTGCGCAAATCCGTACTCTGAATTTGCGCTAAAGCCGGCCCGATCCGTTACGTCCGGCTGAATTCAAACGCGCGCAACTGTGTCAAACTGCGCACCTCTTTTTGTCCCGGCGCGATCCGCCATGTCCGAGCCTCCGTCTACCGCAGCCCACACATTCGTCGGCGACTGACGCATGAGTCGTCTCGTCATCGTCGTCGAAAAGGCCTCGGACTGGGGCTCGTACTATCCGTCGGACAACGTCGTCGCCGCGCAGGACTACCTCAAGGAGCCGATCGAGCGCCGACGACGAGCGCGTACAGGTCATCAACCTGTGTCGCAGCTACAAGTATCTGGGCATCGGCTACTACGTCTCGCTGCTCGCCGAGGCGCGCGGGCACAAGGTCATTCCGTCGGTGCGCGCGATCAATGATCTGCGCAAGCGCGCGCTCTACGGCCTCGACATCGACGACCTGAACCAGAAGCTGATCCGGTTCCTGCCCGAGGGCGGGCGCGATGCGACCGACTTCGGCGTACTCGTCTATTTCGGCGAGACCAGCTATTCGACGCTCGCGGATCTCGCGCGGCAGGTGTTCGAGACGTTTCCGTGTCCGATCCTCCGTCTCGAATTCGAGCGCGAGAAGGTCTGGCAGATCAGCGCGATCAAGCCGGCCGGCCTGCACACGCTCACCGACCAGCAGGAAGATTCGTTCGCCGCCGCGCTCGACAAGTTCTCCAAGAAACTCTGGCGCAAACCGCGCGCGCGCAGGATCTACCGCTACGACATCGCGATGCTCGCCGATCGCGAACGAGGCGATGCCACCGTCGAACAAGCGCGCGCTGAAATCGTTCATCGAGGCGGGCAAGGAAATCGGCATCGAAGTCGAGATCATCGGCAAGAACGACTACTCGCGCCTGGCCGAATACGACGGCCTGTTCATCCGCGAGACCACGGCGCTCGACAATCACACCTACCGCTTCGCCAACAAGGCCGAGAAGGAAGGCATGGTCGTGATCGACGATCCCGGCTCGATCCTCAAGTGCACGAACAAGATCTACCTGCACGACCTGCTCAGGTCGCGCAAGCTGCCGACCCCGAAAACCGAAATCCTTTACCGCGACGACGCAAAGCATCTGGCGGAGCTGCCGGACATGCTCGGGTTTCCCGATCGTGCTGAAGATTCCGGATGGGTCGTTTTCGCGCGGCATCGTCAAGGTCGAAACGGTCGAACAGCTCAAGGCCGCCGCGGACGACCTGTTCCAGCACACGGCACTCGTGCTGGCGCAGGAATTCATGTTCACCGAATTCGACTGGCGCGTCGGCGTGCTCGACGGCCAGGCGCTCTACGCATGCCAGTACTACATGTCACGCGGTCATTGGCAGATCTACAACCATGGCGCCAACGCGACGCAGCGGTCGGGCGGCTTCAAGACGCTGCCCGTGCGCGACGCGCCGAGCGAAGTGGTCAAGCTGGCGCTGAAGGCGACCTCGCCGATCGGCGACGGCCTCTACGGCGTCGACCTGAAGCAGGTCGGCGATCGCGTCGTCGTGATCGAGATGAACGACAATCCGTCGATCGATGCGGGCGTCGAGGACGCCTATCTCGGCGAAGACCTCTACCGCCGCATCATGGAGGAATTCCTGCGCCGCCTCGAGCGCAAGCGCCTCGGCATCAGCGACTGATCGCGCCGCGAATCGCTCGACGCGCCTTTAGCGCAACAGCAACGCCGTCATCAGCCCACGCGTGCGCACGCGGCTCGCGCGCGCGACCGGTTTGCGAACGCGCCGCGATGTCGTCGGGCGCCGCCGAAGTCGCGTGCGCTGGCGCCACTGACGGATGACGCCGTGCGAACGTCGGGCGACGCTACGCCAGCGCAGGAGCAACCACTCGACCGCAGGCATCGCGACGAACCAGAGCGGCAGCCAGCCGAGCCACGCGTTCGTGCCGCGTAGCGATGGCATGCACAACACGGCAGTAGCGCCGAGGACAAGCCACCACTGGACGATCGCGAGCGCGATTGTCGGGACCACACGTGAATCGCTTTCCGCACTGTTCGGGGCCGGGCGCATGACGATCTCCTCTGTCGATGGCCACAGCTTGCGCGCAGCCGATCTCAGCGCTTGAGATTGCCGACGGTGCGCGCGCAAAAGGCGCGCGCTTCGTGCCTATAATCCCTGGAGACTCGGAGAAGCCGGTGGAAACCCCGAATTTCCTGCACTACATGGTGATGTTCCTCGCCGCAGCCGTGATCGCGGTATCCATCTCGAAGCGATTCGGTTTCGGCGCCGTGCTCGGCTACCTTGCGGCCGGCGCGCTGATCGGACCGCACCTGCTCAATCTCACGCCGGACATGTCGCAGGCGAACGGAGTTCTCCGAATTCGGCGTGATCCTGCTGCTGTTCGTGATCGGCCTCGAACTCTCGCCGGCCAGATTGTGGCTGATGCGTCGCGCCGTGTTCGGCGTCGGTCTGCTGCAGGTGCTGTTGTCGGCACTCGCTGCTCGGCGGCTTCGCGATTGCGCTCGGCAACGACTGGCAACACGCGCTCGTGATCAGCCTCGCGCTCGCACTGTCGTCGACGGCGATCGGCCTGCAGATTCTCGCGGAACGCAAGGAAATCGGCGCCCGCCACGGCCGTATCGCCTTCGCGATCCTTCTGTTCCAGGATCTCGCCGCGATCCCGATCCTCGCGCTGATCCCGTTGCTCGCCATGCACGAGGCCGCGAACGACGGCCACGCGGCCTGGCTTGCCGCGGCCAAGGCGATCGGCGTGATCGCCGCCGTCGTAGTGGGCGGCCGCTACCTGTTGCGCCCGGTCTTTCGCGCAGTCGCCGCGACCCAGATTGGCGAAGTGCTCACCGCCACAGCGCTGCTCGTCGTATTCGGCGCGGCCTTGCTCATGCAGCTCGCCGGCATGCAGATGTCGCTCGGCGCGTTTCTCGCGGGCGTGTTGCTCGCCGATTCGGAATATCGTCACGAGATCGAATCGCAGATCGAGCCGTTCAAGGGTCTGCTGCTCGGCCTGTTCTTCGTCGGCGTCGGCGTGTCGCTCGACTTCACGCTCGTGCGGGAGCAGCCGCTCATGATCGGCGGGATCGTCGTCAGCATGCTGCTGATCAAGTCAATCGTGCTGTTCGTACTCGGCAAGCTGTACGGCAAGCTCGATTTCGAGGAAATAGTGAAGCTCACGGTCGTCCTCGCCGGCGGCGGTGAATTCGCATTCGTCGTGTTCAAGATGGCGCAGACCCACAACCTGCTCGATCCGATGCAGCGCGATCTGCTCGTCGTTGCCGTGACGATCTCGATGGCGTTGACGCCGCTGATCACGGTCGGCGTCGGCCGCTGGCTCGCGACGCGCGCGCCAGCGCCGAAACGCAAGTTCGACGACATCACCGATACGCATCCGCGCGTGATCATCGCGGGTTATGGCCGCGTGGGCCAGATCGTCGCACGCGTCCTGCAGACGCAGCGCATTCCATTCACCGCGCTCGAGGCATCGGTCGAGCAGGTCGATTTCGTGCGGCGCTTCAACAGCACCGTGTACTTCGGCGACGCGAGTCGTCCGGAGTTGCTGCGCGCTGCCGGCGCGGCAAGAGCCGAGGTCTTCGTGCTGACGACGGACGATCCCGAGGCGAACCTGCGTGTAGCGCGCATCGTCAAGCACCTGTATCCGCACCTGAAGATCGTCGCGCGCGCGCGCAACCGCCAGCACGTCTTCCGCCTGATGGATCTCGACATGCACACGATCGTGCGCGACACGTTCCATTCGAGTCTCGTGATGGCCGGGTCGACGCTCGAGCATCTCGGCATAGCGCCGGCCATCGCGCGCGATCGCATCGCGAAGTTCAAGGCGGCGGACGAGAAGCTGCTGCAGACGCAGTACCTCGTTTACGACGACGATGCGGCGCTGCTGCAGTCGGCCAAGGACGCGCTCGCCGATCTGGACCGCCTTTTCGCAGCCGACCTTGAGAACGAGGCGCGCGACAGCGAAAACACGGCAACCGAGAACTGATCCGCGACGACGCGCGTGCGGTCGGCGCCGCAGGCCGGGCAGATTTCAGCGCAACTCGGCGGGCTGGCCCGGCAGCGGCGTGGCCGTCGGCAGACGCAAGGTGAGTTCGGCGGCGACGTCGAGGTAACCGAGCAGATTGGCGACATCCCGGGGCGTGCGTCCGCGCATGTCGCGGACTTCGGGATTCGCGCGCGCCGCGAGCAGCGCGCGCGCGGGAATCAGAAGACCATGCATCGCGCATGCGTGCAGGCCGGACACGCCACGCTCGTCCTGGCAATTGACGTCCGCGCGCCCGACGAGGAACAGCGACAGCAGCGATTGCAGGTGCTGCTGGTCGCTCGCGCTGCCAGGCTCGGCGCGCGCGCCGAGAAGGAAGAGCAGTGCGGTGCGCCCCTTCACGTCGATCGCGTTGAAATCGGCGCCTTTCTCGATCAGCAGCTCGAGCACGCGCCGCGCCCTCTGCGTGTCGCGGCTCGCGAATGCGAACTGCGCCGCCGCATGCAGTGCGCGCGTGCCGCGCTCGTCTTCGGCATTCACCTGCGCGCCATGCGCGAGCAGACGGGCGATTATCTCCGGATAGCCTAGCGCAGCTGCGATCATGAGCGCTGTGCCACCACCCGAGAGGCGCTGGTTGGGATTGATCTTGCGCTCGAGCATCAACGCCACGATCGCGTCGCGGCGCGCGCTGACCGCCGCGGAAAGCGCCGTGGCACCTCCGGCCGCGGCACGCTCTGTCTGCGCACCGCGGTCGAACAACCGCGTCACGATATCAATGTGGCCTGCACCTGCCGCGTGCACGAGTGCCGTCGCGCCCTGGGCGTCGGCCGCGTCGATCGCCAGGCCCAGATCGAGCAGTTTGTCGACGGCTGTCACGTCGCCCAGTTTGGCCGCCGTCGGCAGGTCGGCGTCGCGCAAGCGGCGCTTGGGCAATTTCCATTGGGTCCAGTTGAGCCAGCGCCGCGTCTCCGATTGCGGTTGTCCGAGGGCAAGGCCCAGCGGCGTTTCGCCGTAGACGTCAGCGAGTTCCGGGTCGGCGCCCGCGCGGATCAACGAACGTACCAACGCCTCGGCCGCATCAGGCTGGGCGAGCGCGGCGAACAACGGCGAGCGCCCATGCCGATCGCGCACGTTCGCATCGACGCCGCGTTCGAGCAGCAACTGGCTGATGGGGACGTTGCCGAGCGCCGCGCAACGCTGCAACGGCGTAAGCCCGGTCGCGTCCACCGCAAAAATGTCCGCACCACGCTCGACGAGTGAGATTGCGAGCGCCTCGAGACCATCGCGATGCCGATCGCCGGCTCGCAGCGCGGCCAGCACGAAATCGAGCATGCCCGTGCCGCCGGCCGCAGCACCAGCGGCGAGCACCTGCGTCGCCGCATCGAGCGACGCGGGCAGCCGCGCGAGCAGCACGCTGAGCAGACCGTCTCCGCTCGCGACGCTGGCGTTGGGATCGACGCCGTGACCGAGCAGCCACGCACGCACGCGCGCGTCGTCATGTTCGGCGAGCTCGAGAAAGAGCTCGGCGCGCTGCAGCATCGGCCAATCACGAATGGTCAACGAGAAAGCGTCGACGACATTCCAGTGACCAAAGCGCAGCGCATCGAGCAGATGACCCGGTGCATCACCGCGCGCGAGCGTCGGCGCCTGCGCCCGCTCGTCGACGCTCGCTGGCAGGGGGTAGTCGACGTCCAGCAGACCCACAACGGTCCAGCGTCCGGCGGCCGCCGCAAAATCGACCGCGCGTCGACCTTCTGGCGTGGCGATGTCGGTCGATGCGCCGAGCGCGAGCAGGCGGCGCACGATGACGTCGTCGGACTGGGCAGATTGGCTCGCGAGCATCATCGCAGTGCGACCGAGACGGTCGGTGCAATCCGCTTTCGGCGCGTAGGGCGCGAGCACGTCGATGACGTCGATGGCGCCCGCCCGCGCGGCTTCCATGAGAGCGGTCGTTCCGCGACCATCGGCGGCGTCCACGTCGGCGCCGGCCTTCAGCAGCGCGCCGGCGATATCGGGATTGCCGTGCAGGGCTGCGTTTATCAGCGCGGTACGGCCCATCGCGTCGCGTGCGTCGACGATGGCTTTGTGCTTCAGCAGCAGCTTCACGAGATCCGGATCGTCGTCGGCCATGCCCGCGGCGGCAACGAGTGCCGGCTGTGCGCGCTCGACCTGGGGATTCGCCTGGCGTTCGAGCAGGAAGCGCACGGCGTCGCACTTGCCCGCCGCGGCCGCGATCGCGAGCGGCGTCTGGCCTTCGAGATTCGTCGCATCGACTGGCGCCCCCGCGTCGCAAAGCAGTGCTGCGACGACCGGCTGCGCGGCGCGGGCGGCATAATGCAGCGGCGTGTTGCCTTCGCTGTCGGCGCAGTGGGGATCGGCGCCGTTGGTCAGGAGGGTCATGATCGCATCGGGCCGCCCCTGATGGCTGTCGCGCGTTGCGGCGATCAGTGCGGGCAACCCCGCGTGGGCACGATTGACGTCGACGCCTTTTGCGATCAGTTCGCGCAACAAGCGCAAGTCGGGGCTGACGCAGGCGAGCACGAGCACCGAACGTTGATCGCGCGAAGCGGCTTCGGGCGCATGATTCGGATCGGCGCCTCGCGCGAGCGCGCCGAGCGCGCCTTCGATGTCGCCGGCGCGAGCGCTGCGCAGCAGCGTGGCGTTGATTTCAGCGGTATCGAGCGCGTTGTCGATGATGTTGCGCGGTGGCGGCCGCGGCAGCGGGATCGATGCGACAGCGGGTCGGGACAGGGGCGATGGCTTGCTGCTCCCTGTCCAGCGCGTCGCGACCGAGCGCGTACTGGGCACGGCGCAGGATCAGCCAACCCGCGAGCGGCGCAAGCACTGCGTAGGCGATCAGGGCAGGCGTCTGCAAATCTCCGACAGCGTCATTCCGACGCCTGCGAGAACCATCACGCCGGCCGCAAGAAAGAGAAGAGCGGTCGAGACGACGAGGCCACTCGCGAAGAACAGGTCGTGCGTCGCAGTGACTCGCCAGGCCCGGTTGAAACTCTGCGCCGCTGTCGCGAAGGGTGCTGCGAGGCGTGGCATGTCGAGTATCCAGGCGAAACCGAACGCAGGCCACCATCGCCACGGCGCGAGCAGGACGACGAAGACGACACCGGAAAGGAGCAGCGCCGCCTGCAGCGAGTGGTCGCGCAGCAGCATCGTCAGCGGATACATCAACGCTGCACCCACGCAACCGCAGTACACGACGAGGAGAAGCAGGTAGGTTGAAGCGTGGCGCGACGCGTTGAGCAGGAAACCGTCCGCGTTCGCGTTCGCCAGCTGACTGACCGCGGCGAGAATCAAAGCATCCGCCAAGAGGATCGCGCCGGCATTCCAGGGCTGGGGCAGGAAAGCCGCGGTGGCGAAGGCGGCCCATCCGGGCAGAAGAAGAGCAAGAGCTGTTGCGAAAGCACGCAGACGCGTGAGGAACGGTTTCGACATTACGCGCAGCAGTCCACAAAACAGTGCATGACGGAGTATATCGACAAGAAGGTTGATGCGGTTAGCACATTTGCCACACAGGCTGCCATGGCATCGGAACGAGCCGCCTCCTTCAAACGAAAAAGCCCCGATCCGCGGACCGAGGCTTCCTGATTTCGCAAAAACAAACGCCCTCACAAGGAGGGCGTTTGCACTTCATAAAGCCCCTGGCAGTGACCTACTCTCGCATGGCTTAAGCCACACTACCATCGGCGCGGGCGCGTTTCACTTCCGAGTTCGGGATGGGATCGGGTGGGACCACGCTGCTGTATCCGCCAGGGAAGCGGTGGAGCCAAGTCGCATAGTAGCTGCGCCTTGAACTTGCATAGGGCTTGGGACGTAACAAGCGTTTGATCTCTCGTATCGAGCGACGTGTCTTGAGAACAATTGCTTGCGAAATCTCAGTGAATTACTCAAAGCGACTTGGAGTTATATGATCAAGCCACACGGATCATTAGTATCGGTTAGCTCGGCATTACTGCGATACACACCCGACCTATCAACCACGTAGTCTTCATGGTTCCTTTAGGGAGCTTAAGTCTCCGGGAGATCTCATCTTGAGGCGCGCTTCCCGCTTAGATGCTTTCAGCGGTTATCGCTTCCGAACGTAGCTACCCGGCAATGCCACTGGCGTGACAACCGGAACACCAGAGGTTCGTCCACTCCGGTCCTCTCGTACTAGGAGCAGCCCCTCTCAAATCTCCAACGCCCACGACAGATAGGGACCGAACTGTCTCACGACGTTCTGAACCCAGCTCGCGTACCACTTTAAATGGCGAACAGCCATACCCTTGGGACCGGCTACAGCCCCAGGATGTGATGAGCCGACATCGAGGTGCCAAACACCGCCGTCGATATGAACTCTTGGGCGGTATCAGCCTGTTATCCCCGGAGTACCTTTTATCCGTTGAGCGATGGCCCTTCCATACAGAACCACCGGATCACTAAGACCTACTTTCGTACCTGCTTGATCCGTCGATCTCGCAGTCAAGCGCGCTTATGCCTTTACACACACTGCACGATGTCCGACCGTGCTGAGCGCACCTTCGTGCTCCTCCGTTACTCTTTGGGAGGAGACCGCCCCAGTCAAACTACCCACCATACACGGTCCCCGACCCGGATTACGGGCCTAGGTTAGAACGTCAAGCACTTCAGGGTGGTATTTCAAGGTTGGCTCCATCCGAGCTAGCGCCCAGACTTCAAAGCCTCCCACCTATCCTACACAGAAGAACTCAACGTTCAGTGTAAAGCTATAGTAAAGGTTCACGGGGTCTTTCCGTCTTGCCGCGGGAACGCTGCATCTTCACAGCGATTTCAATTTCACTGAGTCTCGGGTGGAGACAGCGCCGCTGTCGTTACGCCATTCGTGCAGGTCGGAACTTACCCGACAAGGAATTTCGCTACCTTAGGACCGTTATAGTTACGGCCGCCGTTTACTGGGGCTTCGATCAAGAGCTTCGCCTTGCGGCTGACCCCATCAATTAACCTTCCAGCACCGGGCAGGCGTCACACCCTATACGTCCACTTTCGTGTTTGCAGAGTGCTGTGTTTTTGGTAAACAGTCGCAGCGGCCTGGTCACTGCGACCCAGGACTGCTCAGCTACGCATGTAGCCACAATCTCGGGTGCACCTTCTCCCGAAGTTACGGTGCTATGTTGCCTAGTTCCTTCACCCGAGTTCTCTCAAGCGCCTTGGGATTCTCACCCTGCCTACCTGTGTCGGATTACGGTACGGTCCTCGTGATCTGAAGCTTAGAAGTTTTTCCTGGAAGCGTGGTCTCAGTGACTTCGTCCTAAAAGGACTCGTCTCGGTGCTCGGCATAAAGGACTCGCGGATTTGCCTACGACGTCCACACCTACCTCCTTTCCCCGGGACAACCAACGCCCGGTACACCTAACCTTCTCCGTCACTCCATCGCAATCACGAGCGGTTCTGGAATATTAACCAGATTCCCATCGACTACGCGTTTCCGCCTCGCCTTAGGGACCGACTCACCCTGCGCCGATGAACGTTGCGCGAGGAAACCTTGGGCTTTCGGCGGGGGGGCTTTTCACCCCCCTTATCGTTACTCATGTCAGCATTCGCACTTCTGATACCTCCAGCAGACTTTTCAATCCACCTTCGCAGGCTTACAGAACGCTCCTCTACCGCGTACACATCCCGAAGGAACTGCACACCCCGAGCTTCGGTATACCGCTTAGCCCCGTTAAATCTTCCGCGCAGACCGACTCGACCAGTGAGCTATTACGCTTTCTTTAAAGGATGGCTGCTTCTAAGCCAACCTCCTGGCTGTCTATGCCTTTCCACATCGTTTTCCACTGAGCGATGATTTGGGGACCTTAGCTGCGGGTCTGGGTTGTTTCCCTTTTCACGACGGACGTTCGCACCCGCCGTGTGTCTCCCGTGTAGCACGTCTTGGTATTCGGAGTTTGCCATGGTTTGGTAAGTCGCGATGACCCCCTAGCCATAACAGTGCTCTACCCCCAAGAGTGTTCGCACGAGGCGCTACCTAAATAGCTTTCGAGGAGAACCAGCTATCTCCAGGTTCGGTTAGCTTTTCACTCCTAGCCACACCTCATCCCCTACTTTTGCAACAGGAGTGGGTTCGGGCCTCCAGTGCGTGTTACCGCACCTTCACCCTGGGCATGGCTAGATCACCTGGTTTCGGGTCTACTGCCTGCGACTATGCGCCCTATTCAGACTCGGTTTCCCTTCGCCTTCCCTATACGGTTAAGCTTGCCACAGACAAGTAAGTCGCTGACCCATTATACAAAAGGTACGCAGTCGCCCTTTGACGGGCTTCCACTGCTTGTACATCTACGGTTTCAGGTTCTATTTCACTCCCCTCACCGGGGTTCTTTTCGCCTTTCCCTCACGGTACTGGTTCACTATCGGTCAGTCAGGAGTATTTAGCCTTGGAGGATGGTCCCCCCATGTTCAGACAGGGTTTCACGTGCCCCGCCTTACTCACTTTCATCGTACATGCCCTTTCGCCTACCGGGCTATCACCGTCTATGGCCGGCCTTTCCAGACCGTTCGACTAAAACATACACAACTTTTGGGCTATTCCGCGTTCGCTCGTCGCTACTAGCGGAATCTCGGTTGATTTCTTTTCCTCCAGGTACTGAGATATTTCAGTTCCCTGGGTTCGCTTCCCATACCTATATATTCAATATGGGATACCTCTTGCGAGGTGGGTTTCCCCATTCGGACATCTCCGGATCAATGCTTGTTGCCAGCTCCCCGGCGCTTTTCGCAGGCTGCCACGTCCTTCATCGCCTCTGACCGCCAAGGCATCCACCGTAGACGCTTATTCGCTTGACCATATAACCCGAAGTCGCCTCCGGATCGACCAATCAACTGTCAATTTCGCCTAATTGCCTCAACGACACATCTAAACTCGGTAAGAGTTCAGACGCTTGTTACGTCCCAAATTTTCAAAGAACACTCGCCAGGACCTCAACGTCCGGCAAGATCAAATTCTTTAGTGTGCGCAGTATCCAGAAGTTTGAATCCGCGCAGGATGCGCTGATTCTTCAGTTGAACCGCTAGAGTGCTGGTGGAGCTGACCGGGATCGAACCGGCGACCCCCTGCTTGCAAAGCAGGTGCTCTCCCAGCTGAGCTACAGCCCCTTTTGCAAGGACTTCAAGCGATAAGTGGTGGGTCTGGGAGGACTCGAACCACCGACCTCACCCTTATCAGGGGTGCGCTCTAACCACCTGAGCTACAGACCCAACGATTCAGCTTGACTATCGGCGTAACCTTTGGCGGTTCTAGGCGCATGATGGCCTCGAGCCCAAGGCTCGTACATGCTTCTGGATAATGCAGGTGTCTTGTGTGGACGCCATGGAGTGATGAGAAGTCGTTCTCGAAAGGAGGTGATCCAGCCGCACCTTCCGATACGGCTACCTTGTTACGACTTCACCCCAGTCATTGACCACTCCGTGGCAAGCGTCCCCCTTGCGGTTAGACTACCTGCTTCTGGAGCAACCAACTCCCATGGTGTGACGGGCGGTGTGTACAAGGCCCGGGAACGTATTCACCGCGACAATGCTGATTCGCGATTACTAGCGATTCCGACTTCACGGAGTCGAGTTGCAGACTCCGATCCGGACTGAGATAGGTTTTCTGGGATTGGCTCCACCTCGCGGCTTCGCAACCCTCTGTACCGCCCATTGTAGTACGTGTGTAGCCCTGGCCGTAAGGGCCATGATGACTTGACGTCATCCCCACCTTCCTCCGGTTTGTCACCGGCAGTCTCCTTAGAGTTCCCACCATTACGTGCTGGCAACTAAGGACAAGGGTTGCGCTCGTTGCGGGACTTAACCCAACATCTCACGACACGAGCTGACGACAGCCATGCAGCACCTGTGTTCCGATTCCCGAAGGCACTCCCGCATCTCTGCAGGATTCCGGACATGTCAAGACCAGGTAAGGTTCTTCGCGTTGCATCGAATTAAACCACATACTCCACCGCTTGTGCGGGCCCCCGTCAATTCCTTTGAGTTTCAGTCTTGCGACCGTACTCCCCAGGCGGCGAACTTAACGCGTTAGCTTCGACACTGAGAGCCAAGTTGCTCCCAACATCCAGTTCGCATCGTTTAGGGCGTGGACTACCAGGGTATCTAATCCTGTTTGCTCCCCACGCTTTCGTGCCTCAGTGTCAGTGCTGGTCCAGGTAGCCGCCTTCGCCACTGGTGTTCCTCCCGATCTCTACGCATTTCACCGCTACACCGGGAATTCCACTACCCTCTACCGCACTCTAGCTCTCCAGTATCCATTGCCATTCCCAGGTTGAGCCCGGGGCTTTCACAACAGACTTAAAAAACCACCTACGCACGCTTTACGCCCAGTAATTCCGAGTAACGCTTGCACCCTTCGTATTACCGCGGCTGCTGGCACGAAGTTAGCCGGTGCTTATTCCTCAGGTACCGTCAGTTCCGCCAGGTTATTAACCGACAGCGTTTCGTTCCTGATAAAAGTGCTTTACAACCCGAAGGCCTTCTTCACACACGCGGCATTGCTGGATCAGGGTTGCCCCCATTGTCCAATATTCCCCACTGCTGCCTCCCGTAGGAGTCTGGGCCGTGTCTCAGTCCCAGTGTGGCTGATCATCCTCTCAGACCAGCTACGGATCGTCGCCTTGGTGGGCCATTACCCCGCCAACTAGCTAATCCGACATCGGCTCATCCAACCGCGCGAGGTCCTTGCAGATCCCCCGCTTTCACCGTTAGGTCGTATGCGGTATTAGCGTAAGTTTCCCTACGTTATCCCCCACGACAGGGCAAATTCCGATGTATTCCTCACCCGTCCGCCACTCGTCAGCACCCTTGCGGGCCTGTTACCGTTCGACTTGCATGTGTTAGGCATGCCGCCAGCGTTCACTCTGAGCCAGGATCAAACTCTTCAGTTGAAATTGCAGGCCGTCTTGCGACGACCAAATTACTTTAGAGAGTGATCCCAAGCTGCTTTGATTACTCAAATTGATGACTGAATTTGACTTCAGTCAAGGCTTGGGACGCTCTTGTATTCGATGGACGTATTCATCCACCCCAAGGCGCCCACACAAGTCACCTGCGCACACTGTCAAAGATCGAATTCGTGCCGGGCTTTTACCCGGCGTCGCGAGGACATTTCGTCTCAAGCGAGCCGCCTACTATACAACCATTTTTCTGACCGTCAACACCCTTTTCGAAAAATTTTTCAGGATCTTGGCGTCTCGCCCTTTCGACCTGGTTACGTGCCGGCGGCGGGCATCGGATCGAAGGGGCGCGAATCCTAACGAGATCGATGTCGTTTGGGAAGAGGTTCGGTGAAAAATTTTGGCCCGGCATCGCCGAAAGCGAGCAACGACGCCGAATTCTCTTACTCGCTGACGAGCTGCACCCGCGCGTAGGCGCGCTTGCCCAGCTGCAGCAGATGCTCGCCACCGGGATTCAAGGTCAACTCGCGATCGTCGACGACGTCACCGTCGACGCGCACCGCTCGCTCCGAGAGCTTGCGCAGCGCCTCGGAGGTGCTCGGCGCGAGGCCGGCCGCCTTGAGCAACGCACCGATGCGTATGCCCTGCGCCGGCACGACGAGTTTCTGCAAAGGAATGTCCTGCGGCACGCCGCCGCCCTGCACGACTTCGTGCCAGTGCCGCACCGCAGCATCCGCTGCCGCCTGGCCGTGGAACCGCGCCGCGAGCTCGGTGGCGAGTTCCATCTTGAAATCGCGCGGATTCGCGCCTGCGGCGACCGCCGCGCGCATGCGCGCGATGTCGGCCAGCGACTTGGCGAAAGACAGCAACTCGCAGTAGCGCCACATCATGTCGTCCGAAAGGCGCATGATCTTGCCGAAGATCTCATTGGCCGGTTCGTTGATGCCGATGTAGTTGCCGAGCGACTTCGACATCTTGTTGACGCCATCCGTACCCTCGAGCAGCGGCATCGTCAGGACGATCTGCGGCGGCTGGCCGGCCTCCTCCTGCAGCTGGCGCCCGACGAGAAGGTTGAACTTCTGATCGGTGCCGCCGAGTTCGACGTCGCACTTCAGCGCGACCGAGTCGTAACCCTGCACGAGCGGATAGAGGAACTCGTGGATCGCGATCGGCTGATTGCTCTTGTAGCGCTTGTCGAAGTCGTCACGCTCGAGCATGCGCGCGACCGTGTGCTTCGCCGCCAGCCTGATCATGCCGGCCGCATCCATCTTGCCGAACCATTCCGAGTTGAAGCGCAGCTCGGTGCGCTCGCGATCGAGCACCTTGTAGACCTGCGCGGCGTAGGTTTCGGCATTCGCGAGGACATCCTCGCGCGTGAGCGGCTTGCGCGTGACGTTCTTGCCGGACGGATCGCCGATCATGCCGGTGAAGTCGCCGATCAGGAAAATGACCTGGTGACCGAGATCCTGGAACTGGCGCATCTTGTTGAGCAGCACGGTGTGCCCGAGGTGGAGATCGGGCGCCGTCGGGTCGAAACCGGCCTTGATCCGCAGCGGCCGCCCGAGTTTGAGCCGGGCGATCAGGTCCTCGCGCTTGATGATCTCGTCGGCGCCGCGCGCAATGAGATCGAACGCCGGCGCAATTTCGGCCGGTGGCGCAACACGTTCCATGCAAAAACCTCGCAAAATATACTTGTATAACAAGGCACGAGCGGGCGCCGTCGAAGCCGCCGTTGCGCGCAGATAGAGTGAATGGCCGGTTAATTATTCGTTAACCGAAAAAACGCGCAAGTCCTTGTCAGGCCTAGGATTGACGCGGGTCTACCCAGTGGCTATGGTACGCGCTGTTTGTGCCCGATTCTCCCATAAAAACGAGCGGCCGTGACCGACAACAATTTCGATTCCAGCGCATCGCGCAGCACACACCTGAACGACTCCCCGACCCTCGCACAACGAGGCGAACAAGCCTCCGACTCTCCGCGTAAGAAGTTTACTTTTATACAGAAGGCTATCGCCGCACCGGCGAACTGGCGCCGCAAGCACTGGGTGCTCGCTGGCGCCGTAGCCGGCATGGCCGTGCTCTCGGGGATCGTGATTCCGCGGTTTCGCCGTCGCGATGCGACAGACGAGCGAGAGCATGCCGCTCACGACGCTGAATCTCGACATACCGCAGCTCGCGACGGACCGACCAGGCTGGCGATCCGCCCAGACCGACGAGCTCGAATGGAAGTCGGTCAGCGTGCGCGCCGGCCAGACACTCGGCAGTATTTTCCAGCAGCAGGGCCTGTCGGCGATCGTTCTCTCGCGGTTGCTCGACCATCAATCCAACGCCTCGGCGCTCTGTCACATCCATCCGGGCGATGAATTTGCGTTCCAGCGCAACGGCGACGGCTCGTTGCACGCCGTGCGCTTCGACCGCAGCGATCAGCGCCCGCGTGACCGTGAACTTCGACGGCGACGGCTTGCGCGAAAGCATCGTCGATCGGGAAATCGAACGGCGCACGCATGTCGTACACGGCGTCGTGGACGGCTCGCTGTTCGCCGCGGGCCAGGATGCCGGCATGAGCGATGCGATGATCGCCCAGCTGGCCAACGCGTTCAGTTACGACATCGATTTCATCCACGATCTGCGCGACGGCGACAATTTCACGGTCGTCTACGACGACGTCTACCGCGAAGGCGAGCGCCTGCGCGACGGCGACGTCATCGCGCGCGACGTTCATCAATCGCGGCAAGCGCTATTCGGCATTCCGCTACACGAACAATGCGGGCGAAACGCTGTTCTACACCGAGGACGGCCGCCAGCTGCGGAAGGAATTCCTGCGCATGCCGGTCGAGTTCAGCCATATCACCTCGCGCTTTTCGAGCGCGCGCCTGCACCCGATTCTCGGCACGATGCGCGCACACCAGGGCGTCGATTTCGCCGCGCCGACCGGCACGCCGATCCATGCGGCGGGCAACGGCAAGATCGCGTTCCGCGGCTGGCAGCCCGGCTATGGCAATGTCGTCGTGATCCAGCACGATGGGCATCACTCCACGCTGTACGGCCACATGTCGCGTTTCGCCGGCGAACAGGTCGGCCAGCGCGTCAGCCAGGGACAGACGATCGGTTTCGTCGGCATGACCGGGCTCGCGACGGGCCCGCACGTGCACTATGAATTCCGCATCGACGGCCAGCATCGGGACCCGCTCACGGTGACGAGCCTGCCGGCGGAGCCGCTGCCTGCCGGCGAACTCGCGCGCTTCCGCAGCCAGACGCAGCCGATGCTCGCCAGACTCAAGACGCTCGAGGCCACACGGCTCGCCTTCGCAAAGTAATTCCGGAAATCAGCAGGTTGTAGTGAAGGCGGCGCTTTATCTTGGTCTCATCTCGGGTACGAGCGCCGACGGCATCGACGTCGCGCTCGCTTCGTTTGCACCGCGCCCGAAGCTCGTCGCCGGCCTGACGTATCCCTATCCGCCGCGACTGCGCGAGGCGATCCTGCGCATCGCACAGAGCGACGGCCAGGTGTCGCTCGACGAACTCGGTGCGCTCGACGTGCTGATCGGCCGCTCGTTCGCGGACGCGGCGTCGGAGCTTCTGCAGCGCGAGGGCGTCAAGGCAAAGCAGGTTCGGGCGCTCGGTTCGCACGGGCAGACGATTCGCCATCGCCCGCTGCAGTCCGGCGCCCCGTACACGCTGCAGATCGGCGACGCGAACATCATCGCGGAGCAGACCGGCATCCTCACGGTTGCGGACTTCCGCCGCCGCGACGTCGCCGCCGGCGGACACGGCGCGCCGCTCGCACCGGTTTTCCATGCAGCGATGCTCGGCCGCAGCACGAAGCCGCGCGTCGTGCTCAATCTCGGCGGCATCGCGAATATCACGATTCTCTCGGGACTCGGCGAAGACGCCGATTCGCGGCTTCGATACCGGCCCGGCGAGCTGCCTGCTCGACGCCTGGATCGAGCGACACCTCGATCAACCGTACGATACCGGCGGCGCCTTCGCGGCATCGGGGCGCGTCGATCCGACACTGCTCGCACGCCTGCTCGACGATCCCTACTTCGCGACACCGCCACCGAAGAGCACCGGCCGCGAGGTCTTCCATCTGACCTGGCTGCAATCGCGTCTGCGTGGGCTCGTCCTCGCTCCGAAGGACGTGCAGGCGACGTTGCTGGCCCTGACGGCGGAATCGATCGCAGCCGCGATCCGCACGCACGCGCCTGATACGCGCGAGGTGTTCGCGTGCGGTGGCGGCGTGCACAACCCCGTGCTGATGGCGGCACTCGACACGGCGCTCGCGCCAGCGCCCGTCACGAGCGTGGCGACTGTCGGCATCGATCCCGACTTCGTCGAGGCGATGACGTTCGCCTGGCTGGCCTTGCAGCGACTCGAAGATCGCGCGATACGAGACGTGCCGTCGGTCACCGGCGCGAGCGGCGCGCGCGTGCTCGGCGGCATCTACTACGGCGCTTAGGCATTCGCATCAAGCCGTGCAAGCTGTGCGTGAAGTGCGGCCAGCAGGAGCAAACCCGGCACGGCACACGCAAGGCTGACGCCGAAATAGACGACCCAGCCGTAGTCGGCCGCGATCCAGCCCGCCACGGGACCGACGAAAATGCGCGCAGCGGAATCGAGCGCGCTGAACAATGCATATTGCGTCGCGCTGAAGCGCTTGTTGCACAGGGCCATCAGCAGCGCGACGAATGCGCCCGTGCCCAGGCCCGAGGTAAAGTTCTCCGCGGCAACCGCAACGACCAGCGCAGGGTAGCCCTGCCATCCGAGCGCGATCGCCAGGAAGCCCAATGCACCCAGGCCCTGCAGCACGCCAAACACCCAAAGCGCGCGGCGCAACGCCCAACGTTCAAGCAGCAGGCCGCCGGCGAAAGCGCCGACGACGGTTGCGGCGAGCCCGAATACCTTGTTGACCCAGCCGACGTCGGTCAGCGCATAACCCGCGCCACGCAGCAGGAATGTGCTCGACAAACTCAATGCGAACGCATTGCCGAGTTTGTAGACGAGGATCAGCAGGAGCCACTGCAAAGCCTTCGTGCGCGCGAGAAATTCACGCAAAGGTTCGACGTAGGCCTCCGCAAGGGAATGCACCGGCTTCTCTGGCGCTTGCTGTTCCGGCGCCATCGCCGTGCCGACAATGCCGACACCCATGAACGCAGCCATCGCGAGATAGGCGTAACGAAACCCATAGTGGCCCGCGAGGATCAGCGCGAGACCGCCCGAGACGACCATTGCGATGCGATAGCCGCCCACGCCCAGCGCAGCACCCAAGCCGCGATCCCGCGGCAGAAGCTGATCGGCGCGATAGGCATCGACCGCAATATCCTGCGTGGCCGACAACGTCGCCAGCAGGATCGCAAGCAGCGCGATCGCCGGCAGCGAGGTTAGTGGCGACAGACCTGCGATCGAGACCAGCACGACAACGATGCCGATCTGCATCCAGAACATCCAGCCGCGACGACGGCTCAAGACTGGCAACGAGTAACGATCGATGATCGGCGCCCAAAGGAACTTGAACACGTAGGCGAGCGCGACGAGCTTGATCGCGCCGATCGTTTTGAGGCTCAAGCCACTGACCGCACACCAGGCCTCAAGCGTCGAAAAGGACAGCGCGACCGGCAAGCCGGATCCGAATCCGAGCAATGTGATTGCAGCAAGTGTGCGCGTTCGCTGCACGCCGCTGTGTGTTTCCGGCGCCGGGAAGCGTGTCCGTCACCGGTATTCGACGAGCATCGGCGCATGATCTGAAAAGCGCGGCGTCGGCGTGATGGTGCAGGCCTTGGGCCTCAGCGACGGCGAGACGATTTGATAGTCGATGCGCCAGCCGACGTTGTTTGCGCGTGCCGCGCCGCGATTCGACCACCAGGTGTACTCGACCGTGTCGGGTTTGACGCGCACGGAAACTGTCGACCCATCCGGTCTTCGGCGCGGGCGTGCCGTCGCCGCAGGCGTCGGCGATGAGGCCGTTCAGCCACGCGCGCTCGTCCGGCAGGCAGCCCGTATTCTTCTGGTTCGATGTCCAGTTCTTGATGTCGTTCCTGCTGCGCACGATGTTCCAGTCGCCGCATATGACGTAGTCGCGTCCCGACTTGAGCCACTTCGCGAAGATCTCCGCGAGCCAGGCCATCACCTCATACTTGAACTTCTGCCGCTCGTCGCCCGAAGTGCCCGACGGGACGTACAGCGAAACCACACTGAGATTTCCGTAGCGTGCCTCGATATAGCGGCCCTCGTCATCGAACGCGGGCCAACCGAGTGCCGTGCGCACTTCATCGGGCTCGCGCCTCGAGTAGATCGCGACGCCGCTGTAGCCCTTCTTCGTCGATGCATCGCGATAGAAGCAATGGTGTCCGTCCGGACGGAACATCGGGTCGGTCAGCTGGTCTTCCTGTGCCTTCGTTTCCTGCAGGCACACGACATCGGCATTCTGCTTCTTCAGCCAGTCGAAAAAACCCTTGTTGGCGGCGGAGCGTATGCCATTGGCGTTGAAAGTGATGATGCGCATGATCGGAGTGCAGGAGTGAGTGAAGAGCCTGAGTAGGTTAGCTTAACCGCCCGCCGCGCAGGCGTGTGCCGCTTCAGAAGCGATCTGTCTGTGCGCCTGACGGGCCCTACGTGTCGCCGCACGCCTGCCGATCGCCGCGCGTCGCGTAGTTCGATCCGAACCTTGCTACTATTTCGCGACCTCCTGCCCGCGTCCATCCGCATGCAACCGTATCAGCGCGCATTCCTCGAGCTTGCCTTGAACAAGCGTGCGCTGCGGTTCGGCGAGTTCACGCTCAAATCGGGACGGATCAGTCCGTATTTCTTCAATGCGGGCATGTTCAATACCGGTGGCGATCTCGCCGCGCTCGGGCAGGCGTACGCACAATGCGCGCTCGCATCGGGCATTGCGTTCGACATGCTGTTCGGACCGGCTTACAAAGGCATCCCGCTTGCAACGGCCACCGCGATCGCGCTCGCGGCGACGCCCAGGGGCAGCATCCCCGTCGCGTTCAACCGCAAGGAGGCGAAGGCACATGGTGAAGGGGGTGTCGTCATCGGCGCACCCCTGCAGGGCAATGTCCTGATCGTCGACGACGTCATCACCGCGGGTACGGCCATCCGCGAATCGTTGAGCCTGATCGGCGCCCAGGGCGCGCGGGCCGCGGGCATCCTCATCGCGCTGGACCGCCAGGAACGTGGTCAGGGCACGAAATCTGCCGTGCAGGAAGTCGAAGCGGAGTTCGGCATCCCTGTCGTCGCGATCGCGCGCCTCGGGGACCTGCTCACCCTGACCGCCGAGCGCGCCGATCTGGTTTCGCACCGCGACCGTCTCGACGCCTATCGGCGAAGTTACGCGGCATAGTTGCACGATTCTTGCATGGTGTTTTTGATTCGGATTCACAGGAAAATGAGGACCCCGTCATGAAGGCGCCGATTCGATTTCTCGTTGCTATTGCCTGCGCGCTGTCCACGTTGCCGCAGGTGCTCGATGCGGCGAGCGCGACGGCCACCCGCTACATGTGGAAGGACGCGCAGGGCAGCATGCATTTTTCGGACACCCTTCCGCCCGAAGCGCTGCAGATGGGCTATGACGTCGTCAATGCACAAGGCGTCGTTGTCAGGCATGTGGACCGGCCGCGCACGGCCGAGGAGCGCAAGGCCGATGCGCTCGCAGCCGCTGCGCAGGCGGAGACCAAGCAACGCGTTGCCGCCGCAGCCGCCGCCGACCGTCAGTTGCTGTCAACCTATCCGACCGAGAACGATCTCGCAGCCGTTCACCAGGATCGCCTCGACGCGATCGACAAGGCACTGAGCAACATCCGCGTCAGTCTCGCCGATCAGGAAAAGGGTCTGGACGAACAACTCGCCCACGCCGCGACGTTCGAGCGGGACGGCAAACCGGTGCCCGTCTCGGTGAGGCAGCAGATCGAGACGCTGCGGAAGACGATCGCGAACCAGAATGCATTCATCTCGCATCGCGAAGCCGAGCGCGTGGAACTGATTCGGCAATCCGACGCGGAAATGCTGCACTACCGGGAGCTGCGCGCGCGCAGCGCCCAGGCCGCCGAGCGATAGCAACACTTCCGGAGGGACGCTTCAGAAGGGCAGCTTCAGGCCCGGCTCGATCGCAAGCAGCTGCGTGCGGAAGTCGTTCTGGATGCGCCCGAGCGCAGCTCGGCGAATCGGCATCGAAGCGCAGCACGAGAACGGGCGTCGTATTGGATGCGCGTACGAGCCCCCAACCGTCGGGCCAATCCGCACGCACACCGTCGATCGTGATGAGACGCGCGCCCTCGAACTTCGCTGTCTTCTGGAAGCGCTCGATGAAGGCGTAGTGCGCACCTTCCTCCATCTCGATCTTGAGCTCGGGCGTGCTCACGCCCTTCGGCAGTTCGTCGAACACTGCCTGCGGGCTGCGCACCTCGAAGTCGCTCGCGAGAATCTCAAGGAGGCGTGCGCCAGCGTACAAGCCGTCGTCGAACCCGTACCAGCGTTCCTTGAAGAAGAAATGCCCGCTCATTTCTCCGGCAAGTGCCGCATCGGTTTCGCGCATCTTCGCCTTGATCAGGGAATGGCCGGTCCGCCACATGATCGGGCTGCCCGCCGCGTGCAGGATCATCTCCTGCAGCTTGCCGGTGCATTTGACGTCGTAGATGATCGTCGCACCGGGATTGCGCGACAGCACGTCCTGCGCGAACAGCATGAGGACGCGATCGGGGAATATCACTTCGCCGTTCGCGGTGACGACACCAAGCCGGTCGCCATCGCCGTCGAAAGCGAGGCCGATGTCGGCCTTCAGCTGTTTGACCGACATGATGAGGTCCCTCAGATTGTGCAGGTCTGAAGGGTCCGGATGGTGATTCGGGAAATTGCCGTCCACCTCGCAGAACAGCGGGACGACGTCGGCGCCGATGCTCGCGTACAGCTCGGGGGCGATGGCGCCGGCGACGCCGTTGCCGCAATCGATCACGATCTTGAGCTTGCGCTGCATCTGGACATCACCGGCGATGCGGTCGATGTAGTCGCGGCTGACATCCCGATTGGCAAGCTTGCCGCTCCCCGATGCGAAGTCGCGCTCGGCGATGCGCGCATAGAGCTTCTGAATTGCGCTCTCGGCCAGCGTCTCTCCGCCCAGCACGATCTTGAATCCGTTGTAGTCGGGCGGATTGTGACTGCCGGTGACGCTGACCCCCGAGCCGATATTGAGATGGTAGGCGGCGAAATAGAGCAACGGCGTCGGCGCAACGCCGATGTCGGTGACGTCGATGCCAGCGGCGCGCAGTCCTTCGATCAGCGCCGCCGAAAGTTCGGGGCCGGACAGACGACCGTCGCGACCCACGGCAATCGCCGAGAGGCCCCTCGCAACCATCTCGCTGCCGATCGCGCGCCCGATCAGACGCGCGACGTCGGCATTGAGCGTTTTGCCGAGCACCCCGCGAATGTCGTACGCGCGGAAGATGCTGCGGTCCACTGACAGGACCGGCCCGCTCGAAGCCGCCGCGGTGGGTTTCGCGGCCGCCGCAACAGGCTTCTCGAGCGCGACCTGCGCCATCGCCTCCGCGAGCGTGGGTTCGAGCACTGCCGCGCGCCGGTGCCGCTGCAGCATGCGGTCGACCGCGACGCGCCAGCCGACCACGCGCGCATAGAACATCGTCGCGCCGAAGAACAGCACGAGCAGCGTCAGTGGAATCAGCAGACCGAGATTGCGCGGCAGGAAAATCAATGGTTGCGGCGGCACCGTGCCGAGGCGAAACGCGCTGTCGGCAATCGGGACTCCAGACTCGAACAGTGAGTTGCCTATGGTCGTCGAGCCGATACTCGCGAGGATCAGGTCTCCGTTGCCGCCACCCTGGCGCAGGTCGATCCTGCCCCCGGCGAGCGGCCGCTGGAACGCCACCATCACCGGGCGCGAATGGCAAACTCACCAGCGCGTACGCCAGGATTTGCCTGTCGCGCTCTATGGGTAGTGCGAACACGAGCGTCCGCTTGTCCTCGGCGCCCTGCGCCTGTGCCGGCGTAATCCCGCGCATATGGCTCGCGCGCATCAGTAGCGAAGACCGCGAGTAGCCGAACTTCGCAAAATCGCTACCCAGGACTTCAGAAAGATCACGGTGAAAAATATCGACACTGACGAGATCGGGCAGCGCATGTTTGAACGCCGCAGCCGCAGCCGCATGGCCCTCGTCCCAGGACTGCGCGAACGGACCGACGACCTCTTCACTTACCGCGGCGCGCTGCACGCGATCGCGCGTATCGGCCAACAGCTTTCCGATCGCCGCACCTTCAGCGCTGCGCACGGCATCTAGTTCTTGCGCGTTGCCGTGTTCGGCAAGAACCATCCAGGTCTGCCAAAGCAGAACCGCAGCGACGAGCAGGACGAGTGTCGCTCCGACAAGAAACGCGTATCGGTTCACCGCACCGCGCGCGAATTCGCGGGCGGCGGCGCTTTTCTTCCTTGCGGACGGCGCCGTCGCGGTTGCCACGTCGGCATCTGCTGTTTTTGCAATCGACTTGCCCATGGCTGTGCGGCGACCCTCGAGTTTTGCCTCAACGCGCCATCGCATTCACGCGCTGCCGGAATGGCCGAAGCCGCCACTACCGCGTCGACTGGCGGCAAAATCCTCGACGACGAGAAAATTCGCCTGCGCGACAGGTAGAAAGACCAGCTGAGCGATGCGATCCCCCGGCGTGATGGTATACGCCGCGCTGCCGCGATTCCAGCACGAGATCATGAGCGGTCCCTGATAATCCGCGTCGATCAATCCGACCAGATTGCCGAGGACGATGCCGTGTTTGTGCCCGAGTCCCGAACGCGGCAGGACGACCGCACAGTAACCCGGGTCGGCGATGTGGATTGCGATCCCCGTCGCAATCAGCGCGCTGGCACCCGCGTCGACCACGAGCGGCGCGTCGATCATTGCGCGCAGGTCCATGCCTGCCGATCCGGGTGTCGCTGCCGCAGGCAGCGGGAATTCCGACCCGATGCGCGGATCGAGGATCTTCAACTCGACATCGATCATTTCCGCGAACCCGACGGTTTTTTCTTTTTGGCCGGTCCGTTCGCGGCGCCACGCGCGACGTAACGCTCTGCGATGCATGTCATGAGTTGCCGCGCGAGCGCCAACTTGCCCGCACGCGCGAGCCGCTCGGTACCGTCTCGCGAGACGAGCAGGATCTCGTTTTCGTGACTGTCGAAGCCTTCACCGTTGCCGACGAGATTCGCGGCGATCAGATCGGCTTTCTTGCGTTCGAGCTTGGCGCGCGCATAAGTCTCCAGCTTCTGCGTCTCCGCAGCGAAGCCGACGACGAAGGGCCTGCGCTTCAGTGCGCCGACCGCTGCGAGAATGTCCGGGTTTTCAGTCAGCGCGAGGCTCAGCGCCTTGCCGCTTTTCTTGATCTTGTGCGCCGCGATGTCGCTCGAGCGATAGTCGCCGACCGCAGCCGAGGAAATGTAGATGTCGGTGTGCGCGATTTCGCGCATGACCGCTTCGAACATGTCGCGCGCGCTGCGCACATCGGTGCGCGTTGCCCCGACGGGCGTCGGCAGGTGCACGGGTCCGGCGATCAGGCGCACGCTGCGCCCCCTGCTCGACCGCGGCCTGCGCGACCGCGAAGCCCATCCGACCCGAACTGCGATTGCCGATGAAGCGGACGGGATCGATGTCTTCGTAGGTCGGTCCGGCGCTGACGAGAACCGTCTTGCCGACGAGCAGTCTCGGACCCTGCAGCGCGGCGAGCTCCGCAACGATCGTCTCGGCTTCGAGCAGACGGCCCGAGCCGAACTCGCCGCAGGCCTGGCTGCCGTCGGCAGGACCGAGCACGTCGACGCCACGCGCGCGCAGAACGGAAATGTTCGCCTGGGTCGCGGCATGCGCCCACATCTGCTGGTTCATCGCGGGCGCGACCGCGAGCGGCGCGCTGCTCGCGAGGCAAAGCGTCGAAAGCAGATCGTCGGCGAAGCCATGCGCGAGTCGCGCGAGCAGGTCGGCGCTCGCCGGGGCGATCACGATGCGCTGTGCCCAGCGCGCGAGCTCGATGTGCCCCATCGCGGCCTCGGCGGCTTCATCCCACAGGCCGGTGCGCACCGGCTGGCCGGAAAGCGCCTGAAACGTCAGCGGCGTCACGAAGCGCGCTGCGTTCTCGGTCAGCACCACGCGCACTTCGGCGTTCGCGTCGCGCAAGCGCCGCACGAGGTCGGCCGCCTTGTACGCGGCGATGCCGCCGGAGACCCCGAGCAACACGCGCAGGCCGGCAAGGTTGGCTTGAGCCATGTGAGACTTCCACGGACAACTTGTTCGGCCGATAGCTTACCGGAATTTGCCGCGCGCACAGCGGCTTGGCACATGCACGATGCGCGAAGATGCAACGCATGACCCTACGCGACTGGCCTGCAGCCGAACGACCGCGCGAGAAACTGCTCACTTGTGGCCCGCAGACGCTCTCGGACGCGGAATTGCTTGCATTGTTCATAGGCTCGGGACGGCGCGGCTGCTCGGCGGTCGACCTGGGCCGCGACTTGCTCAAGCGCCACGGCAGCCTGCGGGCCTTGCTCGAACTCGCGCCCGCGGCGCTCACGCTCGAAAGCGGCCTGGGCGACGCGAGCGCCGCGCGCCTGCAGGCGGCGCTGGAACTCGGTCGCCGCTATCTCGCCGCCGATCTCGAACGCCCCGGCGCGCTGGCCGATCCGGCGGCTTGCGCGACCTACCTGCGCGCGCGGCTGCGCGGCTACGCGTACGAAGTATTTGCCTGCCTTTTTCTCGACAACCGGCATCGGCCGATCGCCTTCGAAGAGATGTTCCGCGGCTCCATCCACGGCGCAAGCGTCTATCCGCGTGAAGTGGTGCGCCGCTGCCTCGCGCACAACGCCGCCGCGGTCATATTTGCGCACAACCATCCTTCCGGTGTCGCGGAGCCGAGCCAGGCTGACAGGGAAATCACTGCGATTCTCAAGCAGGCTCTCGACCTGATCGAAGTGCGTGTCCTCGATCATTTCATCGTCGGCAGCGCGACGGTAACGTCGTTCGCGCAGCGCGGCCTCGTATAGGAACGTGCATGCCTGGTGACGACCGCGCGAGCCGTTTTATCCACCTGTCGAAATGGAAATGGTCGACCCGGCTATACTCGCAGCCGGGAGCGGGAGCAGAATCGCCATCGTGATCTTTTCGTATCCGCGCGAATTTCCCGCCGACGACGCCGAGCGGCGCGTGCCCGATGCCGCAACCGCGCATGCGCTCATGCGCGAGCGTCGGCCTGACGTGCTCGCTCTGATCGAGCAGCGCCTGCACCGGTTCGCCAAGCTGCTCTCGGCCGAACCCGCCGCTCTCGTCGAGCATGCGCGCGATGCCGTGCTGATCGCTTTCTGCCGGGTCGCCTACCGTCACGGCAGCTGGGGCGAAGACTTCCACGCCTATCACAACGAAAATCACGTCGTCGAGATTCTCGGTCCGCGCACCGAACGCCTGATCGAAACGGTCGGCATGCGCGCGCTCGCGCCGGGCGACTGGTTCCTGCTCGGCCTGTTCGCGGCGACGCACGACCTGCGCCAGCGCGAGGCGCCGCTGTTCGAGGCCGGCATCGGCAGCAACGAGCGTGCGAGCGTCGAGGAGACGCTTCGAATCCTCGAGGTCTGCGGCTTCTCGCCGAAACGCGAGCGAGAGATCTTCGTCGGCATCGAGCTCATGATTTCTGGCAGCACGTTCGACGCGAGGCCGCCGCCGTCGATGCTCGAATACAACACCGCCGAACTGCTCGTGCAGTCACGCGGCGCGCTCGCGCGCAAGCTCGACAAGAAGCTGGACAAGCACGCGCCGGGCTGGCGCAACGACGCGCGCATCATGCACGCGCTCACGCTCGCGCAGATCGCGGCCGATCTCGATACGGCGAACGTCGCCGAACCGTTTCCCGTATTCATGGCCAGCGCCGAACGGTTGTGTCGCGAACGCGAGATGCGCAGTCATCGCGACCCCGATCGGCCTGAAACGCTGACGCCCGTGCTCAATTTCCTGACCGTCGGTCAGGAACGCTACTTCTTCGACCTGCACCGCTTCGGCTCGGAATTCGGCCGGCGCGCGTTCGAGGCCGGGAAGCTCGACAATGCCGAGAAGCTCAAGGCGCTGACTGCGGATCTGTACCGGCGTGCGACGAGCGGCGAGATGCGCACCGGCAACGAGGTGCTCGCAGCCTGCCGCGAGATTACGGCGTCGCTTGGCTGAATTGCAGCTGGTTTCGATCGAGCTCTTCCGCCACACCGCGCGAATGAACCGAGCAGGCGCTGGTGCATCCCTGCACCGAGCTCGCAACGTGCGCATCCCGCACGCCGCGCCTTCCCTGAACGGCCCTGGCGCCTGCTACCCGGCACACGATATCTGCCGGCTATTGCAAAATTCTTACGGTCGGACAGGCAGTTAGCGCGTGGATTTATACACAATGCTGCATTGGTAGCAATTACCACTTTTTACAAATGCATGACAAATGAGATACAGCGAATAACTGCAAGTTATTCAAACAGTTATCATGAACATGTCTGCTTTGGACGGCGGCTTTTCAGGCATGTTGACGACACGGATGATTTTGCGCTAGAGCGCGCTATGCACACAGTTATCCACAGGCGGGGCGGCACCGGCTCGTCCTCATCTCCGATGCGAACCATGCAGCAGGAAGCGCGTCGCAGCTCGACTGACTTGCGCAAACGCGCGGGATAACCGCGGGCGACAAACCCCAGAATTGCCGTCGATTCAACTTTGGCACGGTCTGGCCTGGATTGCTGGCTTCGGCCTCGACTGCGGTTCGGTGGCAGGGCAAAAAGCGTCGCGCCTGCAATTCAGCCGCGCGAGGCCCTAAAATAGCCAACGTTTCTCGAAATCCTATTCCCTTGTGAAAGAACAGCTACGCCTTTTGATCGATCAGGCGCTCGATCGCATGCGTGCCGCCGGCACGCTGCCCGCCGACGCGGCTGCGGCCTATCGTCGTCGAGCGCACGAAGAACCGTGACCACGGCGACTTCGCCTGCAATGCCGCGATGCTGCTCGCCAAACCCGCGCGCACCAACCCGCGCGCGCTCGCGCAGGCGCTCGTCGCCGCGCTGCCGCAAAGCCCGTTGCTCGCGAAAGTCGAGATCGCGGGACCGGGGTTCATCAATTTCTTCCTGAGCCCCGCGGCCTATCACGAGGAAGTCCGCACGGTGCACGCCGCCACAGCGAAGTACGGCCGCAACACGATCGGCGCGGGCCGCAAAACCGGCGTTGAATTCGTCTCCGCAAACCCGACCGGGCCGCTGCACATCGGCCACGGCCGTGCCGCAGCGGTCGGAGATTGCCTCGCGCGCCTGCTCGCGGCGTCGGGCGCCGAAGTGATGCGCGAGTTCTACTACAACGACGCCGGGCGCGCAGATCGAAAACCTCGCCAGGTCCGCGCAGGCGCGCGCGAAAGGCATGACGCCCGACGATCCTGCCTGGCCGGCCGACGGCTATCGCGGCGACTACATCGCTCGACGTCGCCAACGCCTACCTGCGCGGCGACAGCGTCGAATTCGAGAATCATTCAGTCGTCGGCGAGAAGGATGCCGAGAACCTGGATGCGATCCGCCGCTTCGCGGTCGCGTACCTGCGGCGCGAGCAGAATCTGGACCTGGCCGCGTTCGGCGTGAGCTTCGACGTCTACTTCCTCGAATCGTCGTTGTATGCAGACGACAAGGTCGAAGAGACCGTGCGCGAACTCGTCGCGCATGGCCACACCTACGAGGAAGGCGGCGCGCTGTGGCTGCGCACGACCGATTTCGGCGACGACAAGGACCGCGTCATGCGCAAGTCCGACGGCACGTATACGTATTTCGTGCCCGACGTCGCCTACCACCTGTCGAAGTGGCAGCGCGGCTATCAGCGCGCGATCACCGAACTCGGCGCCGACCATCACGGCTCGCTGATGCGCGTGAAGGCCGGGCTGCAGGCGCTCGATGCCGGCATCCCGAAGGACTACCCCGAATACGTGCTGCATCAGATGGTCACGGTGATGCGCGGCGGCGAGGAGGTGAAGATCTCCAAGCGCGCGGGCAGCTACGTCACGTTGCGCGATCTGATCGACGAGGTCGGCCGCGACGCGACGCGCTTCTTCCTGATCGCGCGCAAGTCCGATTCGCAGATGGTGTTCGACATCGACCTTGCGCGTTCGCAGTCGAACGACAATCCCGTGTTCTACGTGCAGTACGCGCACGCCCGCGTGTGCAGCGTGCTGCGCCAGCTGGTCGAACGCGGCATCGATTGGAATCGCGACAACGGCCTCGCCAATCTCGCGCGGCTCGACAACGAACACGAGAATGCGCTGATGGTCGAAATCGCGCGCTACGCCGAGGTCGTCGAGGCCGCCGCGACGAATCTCGAGCCGCACCTGATCGCGGCATACCTGCGCGAGCTTGCGTACGCACTGCACACCTATTACAACGCGCACCAGTTCATCGTCGACGACGCGGACCTGCGCGATGCGCGCATCGCGCTCGCGGTGGCCGCACGGCAGGTACTCGCGAACGGACTCGACCTGCTCGGCGTTTCGGCGCCCGAGTCCATGTAAGCCGCAAACACCTATCACCGCGACAATTCGTAAGGCGAAGCGAAACACTTATGGCAGCAAAGAGGGGCAAACAGGCTTATCGCGGTGGCGAGCGACGCTCGCTGCCGGCATGGATGTGGCTCGCGCTCGGCACGGTGTGCGGCGTCGTGCTCTCGGTCGTCGTGCTGTACGGCGGCAAGCTGCCGACGCTGCGCGGCAAGAACCTGCCGCAGCCCAATCCCGATGCGACCGCGCCGAAGGAGTCGGAGCAGGCCCTCGCCGACGAGGCGAAGAAGAGCGCGCCGAAGAGCAATTTCGATTTCTACTCGGTGCTGCCCGAGAAGGAAGTCGTGATCCCCGACGCCGAGCTGTCGGCGAAGGCGAAGGCCGAACAGGCGCGCGCGCAGCAGCAGGCCGCGCAGGCGAACGGCACGGCCGCGGCGTCGACCACGCCCGCGGCGAACCCGCCCGCGAGCGGCGGCGGCCACTACATGCTGCAGGTCGTCGCGACCGGCGATGCGAAGGCCGCCGAGGAATTCAAGGCGCGTCTCGCGATGCTCGGCTTCTCGGCGAAGGTCTATACGAGCACGAGCGACGGCAAGACGATCAATCGCGTCCGTCTGGGTCCGTACGCGACCGCGAGCGAGACCGAGGCCGCCAAGAAATCGCTTTCCGAGAACAGCATCAGCTCGTTCCCGGTCGCGGATGCGCCGGGGCGCTAGAGCCGCGAAGCCACGCGGCTACCCGCGCTGCGGACGCTTGAGCCGCAAAATCGCCGACACGTCCTCGTCGCCGTGCCCCTGCGCCATCAATTGCGCAAGGTCGGCGATCGTCTTGTCGATGACCGTCTGCGCGGTACCGGCCGCTCGCGCCAATTCCTGGCCGATGCCGAGATCCTTGTGCATCAACGCGGCCTTGAACCCGACCGAGAATTCATTGCGCAATGCGCTCGCGCCGCGTTTTTCGAGATACCACGAATTCGCCGCGCCGCCGGTCAGCGTGGTCATCAGCACGATGGGATCGAGACCGAGCGCCTCGGCCAGCGCCAGACCCTCGCCAAAACCCTGCATGACCCCCGCGATCAGAATCTGATTCACGGCCTTCGTGCTTTGACCCGCGCCAATGCCGCCCATATGGCTGACCCTTGCCGCATACGTGTCGAGTACCGGTTTTACTCGTTCCAGCGCCGCCGTGTCACCGCCGGCCATGACCGACAGTTTGCCGTTCTTCGCGCCTTCGACGCCGCCCGAGACCGGCGCGTCGATGAAATCGCCGCCCGCGGCTTTCATCAGCGCATGCGCATCTTTCGCTGTCTGCGCGGAAACGGTCGAGTGATCGATCACGATCGTGCCGGGCCTGGCCTGCGCCGCGATCTCCTTCGTTACCGAGAGCACGTCCGCATCGGCGCTCACGCACAGCACGATCACGTTGCACGACGCTGCGAGCTCGCCAGGCGAGCCGGCGCCCGAGACGCCGTTCTGCTTCGCGAACTCCTGCGCCTTCGCGGCACTGCGGTTGGCGACGCCGATGAGCAGCCCCGCCTTGTTGAGATGACCGGCCATGGAGATGCCCATGGCGCCCAGACCGACAAACCCGACTTTGAGTTCTGACATGGCTTGAGATTCCCTGAAAATCCGACGAATCAATCCGCGAGATAGGTGTAACCCGTGAGACCCGCTTCGAGCGACGCCGCAACGCGCTCGGCATCGGTCGCGGACAGATCTGCGGCAGCGATCTTGCGGCGATATTCCGCGCGCAGCACCTGGAGATCGTAGCCGACGTAGTCGAGCATCAGGTCGGTCGTGTCGCCACGGCGCAAGTGCGAGAACTCGTAGCCGCCGTCATCGTTCAGGCGCACATTCACCGCGTCGGTGTCGCCGAACAGGTTGTGGATGTCACCGAGCGCTTCCTGGTATGCGCCGACGAGGAAGATGCCGAGGCGATAGCTCTCGCCGTCGACCGGCGCGTGCAGCGGCAGGCTTACGTCGACGCCGTCCGCATCGACATACGCGTCGATGCGGCCGTCCGAATCGCAGGTCAGGTCGGCGATCACGCCGCGCCGGTCGGGCACGCGGTCGAGGCCGGCGATCGGCACGATCGGGAAAATCTGATCGATTGCCCATGAATCGGGAATCGATTCGAAGATCGAGAAGTTGACGAAATACTTGTCGACGAGCTTCTCGTTGAGCTCGTCGAGCGCCTGCCGGTGCGAACGCTCTTCGGGCTTCAACAACGGGCGCAGCGCGTTGACGATCGCGTAGTACAGATCGTCGAGGCGCGCGCGTTCGCGCAAGCTTATCGAGCCGAGCGCGAACAGCGCGTGGCCCTCGGTCCAGTGATGTTGCGCCTCGTGATAGAGCTCGATGACCGAACGCTGGCCGATCTCGGTGTGGATCTCGCGAAGTCGCTTCAGCGCGACTGGCTCATCGGCGTCGGTCGGCGGGACGCGGCCTTCAGGCGCGCGCTCGATGTCGCTCACGTTCGTCACGAGCACGGCGTGATGCGCGGTCATCGCGCGACCGGTCTCGCTGATCACGTGCGGCGGCTTGAACTTGTGCTCGGCGCAGGCCTGCGCGAGCGGTTCGATGATCGTGCCGGCGTACTGGTCGAGCCCATAGTTGATCGAGCAGGCGGAACGCGAACGCGTGCCCTCGTAGTCGACGCCGAGGCCGCCGCCGACGTCGACGTAGCTGATCGGAATTCCCATTCTGCACAATTCCACAAAGTAACGCGTCGCCTCGCGCATGCCGGCGGCGATGTCGCGCACGTTGGAAATCTGCGAGCCCATGAACACGTGCAGCAGCTGCAGCGTATGCGTCAGTTCGAACGCCTTGAGGTGATCGATCAGGGTGATCAGCTGGCGCGGCGTGAGGCCGAACTTCGACTTCTCGCCGCCCGTGTTCTGCCACTTGCCGGCACCGAGGCTCGTGAGGCGCACGCGCACGCCGAACAGCGGTTCGACGCCGAGCGCCTTCGCTTCCTCGAGTGCGGGCTTGAGCTCCGACGGCTTCTCGATCACGATGAACACGCGCAGGCCGAGCTTGCGGCCGATCAGCGCGAGGCGCAGGTATTCGCGATCCTTGTAGCCGTTGCAGATGATGATGCTGCCGGGCTTCGCGAGCGCGAGCACGGCCATCAGCTCGGGCTTCGAACCCGCCTCGAGACCGAAGCCCTCGCCGCCCGCGAGTGCGAGTTCGCCCGCGACGCCCTTCTGCTGGTTGACCTTGACCGGATAGACCGCGCTGTAGCCGCCGGCGTAGTCCCACTCGCGCATCGCCTTCGCGAACGCGCCCTGCAGGCGCCCGAGGCGGTGGCGCAGGATGTCGGCGAAACGCACGAGCAGCGGCAGGCGCGAGCCGCGTTCGCGAGCCGCGTCGACGATCGCCGGCAGCGGCAACGCGGGACCATCGGCGCCGCGCGGCCGCACGACGAGATCGCCGCCGTTCTCGGCCACGTCGAAATAACCCTCGCCCCAATGCGCCATCGCGTATTGCGCGCGTGCGGCGTCTGCATTCCACAACTTCGTCATCGTCAGCTCCTCGCCAAGCACGGTACCTGGCCGTCGCGGCCGGACTCCCGTCGGGCGGCATCGAACCAGGTAACGAAAACGTCGCAGCGGCGGGCCTTGACGCCAAGGAATCGACGACCGGAAGCCAGAACGCCGCGGGGCCGTCGGTGCGTATTGTAGCCTCGCCGATCAAGACATGTTTATGACGCGCTGAACCGCTACAATCGCGGCCCGTTTTCCTTGCCAGCGCGAATCGCCGCCATGACGCCCCAGACCCAGTGGTTCACCGAACAGCACGACTACTCCGGCTCGTCGATCGGCTTCCGCGTGACGCAGCACCTGCATTCCGAGCAAAGTCCCTTTCAGCGCATCGATATCTACGACACGACCGACTGGGGCAAGCTCATGGTCATCGATGGCTGCATGATGGTGACGACGCGCGACAACTTCTTCTACCACGAGATGATGTCGCACCCGGCGCTGTTCACGCACGCGAATCCGAAGAAGGTTGTCGTGATCGGCGGCGGTGATTGCGGCACGCTGCGCGAGGTGCTGCGGCACAAGTCGGTCGAGAGCGCGATCCAGGTCGAGATCGACGAGCGCGTGACGCGCCTCGCCGAGAAGTATTTCCCCGAGCTGTGCGAATCGAACAACGATCCGCGCGCGCAACTGCTGTTCATCGACGGCATCAAGTGGATGGCCGAATGCGCGCCCGAGTCGCTCGACATCGTCATCATCGATTCGACCGATCCGATCGGCCCGGCCGAAGGCCTGTTCAACGCCGCGTTCTACCAGTCGTGCCTCAAGGCGCTCAAGCCCGACGGCATCATCGTGCAGCAGAGCGAATCGCCGCTCGCGCACCTGCCGCTGCTGCAGGACATCCGCAGCGCGATGACGACGGCCGGTTTCGAATCGCTGCACACGCTCTGCTTCCCGCAGCCGTGCTATCCGACCGGCTGGTGGAGCGCGACGCTCGCGCGCAAGCGCGGCAATCTCGATGCGTTCCGCGAGGGCGACGCTGCGGCGAAACCGTTCGCGACGCAGTACTACAACATCGACACGCATCGCGCGGCGCAGGCGCAGCCGGAGTTTCTCAAGCGCGCGTTCGGCGCGGCCTGACTCGCAGCGAACGCCGTCGCCATGGCGCCCGACGACGGAAGGAACACACGACCCGATCGTCAGGGAGGCACCTGGGTCTGGGTTGCGGCGCTGGCGCTCATTGCGCTGGCCCTGCAATCGCCTCTGATCTTCAATCCGGGCTATTTCAGCTTCGATGAACTGCAGTGGTGGTGGCGCTCGGGTGTGGCCGTGGCGCGACCTGCCGTGGGTGTCATGGAGCGACCTCGGCGCGTTCCAGTACCGCCCGCTGACGTTCAACCTCTGGCTCGTTCTCGCGCATGCGTTCGCCGAGCATGCGTATCTGATGCACGCGGTGTTCGTCCTGGTCGGCACGCTCAACGCAGTGCTGATCGCGACGAACCTGCGCTCGCTCGGCGTCGCGCGCGCGACCGCTGCGGCCGCAGCGCTCGCGTTCGTCTGCTCGCCGTTCGTCGCCTATACGCACGGCTGGACCGGGACGCTCGCAGACCTCCTCGTGCTGTCCTGCGGCCTGCTCGCGTTCGCCGCCTTGCGCGCGCTGCGCGAAGACACGTCGCTGGCGCGTTCGGCTTCGATCGCCGTCACCGTCGCGCTGCTGCAGGCACTCGCGCTGAGCGCGAAGGAGTCGGCCGTGGTATTGCCGCTGCTGCTGCTCTGCGCCGCGGTCGCGCACGACGCACGGCGGCGCGTGCTCGCGATCGCCCTGCTCGCCGGCGCGATCGTCGCGGCGTACCTCGCCCTGCGCCTGCCGATACTGCTCGGCACGCATGGCAGCGGCTACGAATGGCATCTCGCCGACATCCCGCGCCGCCTCGCCGAGTACGCGCTGTATCCGTGGCTGCCGCCGCTGTTCGAGATCGATCCGAGCCTTCAGAAGGGCACTGGGCGACTCGCACTCGCCGCGCTCTGCCTGGTCACCCTGCTCTACGCGCTCGCCTGCCGTGGCTGGCGCCGTGCGGGCGCTTTCGTCGTGCTCTACGCGGGCTTGCTCGCGCCGGTGCTGATCCTCGAACACAGCTACAACCAGTACGCCTACCTCGCGAGTGCGGCGGCGATCGGCGTCGTCGCCTGCGCATGGCGCGAATCGTCGCGCACCGCGCGCGCGCTGATCCTCGTGAGCGCCGGCGTCGTCTGCGTGCACGGCGCGGAAGTGATGCTGCGCCTGCACGAGATCGGCGCGATCGAGCGGCGCTTCCATGGCGAACTCGCCGACCTCCTCGAACGGCAGGCGAACGCGATATCGGTCGTCCCCGCGCGCCCCGCGGACGCCTGGCTGGTGCAGCGCTTCACCGAGCACGTGCCCGGCTATCGCGGGACTCCGTTCGCAGGCCGCGTCTTCGTCGCCGCCGGGCCTGCCGGATCGCTGCGGGCGACGATGCAGATGGACGGATCCCTGTCGCCGGCCCCATTGCCTGCGCCGTCGCGTTAAGCTGCGACTCACCGACCGCCGCTACACTTTTCGCCCCTTTCCTCGCCGGGATGCGCCATGTGCCGATCCACGCTCAGCTCCTCGACGCCAAGATGCTCGACGTTCGCGATCGCGATCTCAATTCGGCTTAGCGCCGCACTGTTTTGCGCGGTGATCGCGCCGATCGCCAGCGCGCAGTCCGCGGATCCCCCGACAGAGCAGAAGAGCGCCGAGGTACAACCCGCGCCACCGACCAGCGCCGATAGTGCCGCCTGCGCCGCCGCAGAGCGGCGAGGCAGCGCCCGCGCCGCAGCCGACCGAAGCGACTCCTCCGGCGACGACGCAAACCCCGACCGCTTCGCCCGAGGCAGCGGCGGCGGCGGCCGTGCAGGCGGTACCTCAATCGGCGCTGCCCGCGCCGGTGAGCGACGAAGCCGCTTTCACGCTGTTTCGTCACGACCTCATCAATCTGCTGATCCTGCGCGCCGACGGGCGCACGCTCGCGGCCGCCGCGCAGATCGCGGCGCCGGACCGGGACGATCCTTCGCGCTCGGCGATCAAGAAGACGCCGGGCCTGCTCAAGCGTGCGCAGCAGTTCGGCGGCCAGGACCCTCTCGTGCTCTGGGTCGCCGCATCGAATGCCTGTCTCGCCAAGCCGGGCTGCGCGGACCCGGCAGCGCTGAAGACGTTGCAGACGGTTGACGCCGACAATGCGGCGGTGTGGCTGCTTTCGTTCCCGGCCGACGACAACGCCGCGCGCGCGCGGGCGACCGTCGCGCGCATGGCGCAGACGCAGCGCTACGACGACTACTGGGGCGCAAATGTGGTCGCGCTGTTCCACGCACTCGAAATTCTGTCGGTGCCGCAGGCGGTCTTGCGCCAGGGGGTCGGCGTCGACGCCGCGCGGATCAATTTCGCGACGAGCATCGCGAGTTCGCTGCTGCCGGTGCAGCTCAAGCAGCTCGTGGCGTTCTGCCGCGCCGCGGCGGGCAAGGACGACGCACTCGTCGGCGATTGCATCGGCGTCGCGCGCAAGCTCGAAGCCGGTGGCACGTTCATCTCGCAGAAGGTCGGCTTCGCGATCGAGGACGTGCTCGTTCCGGCCGGGGTCAATCGCGACGTGATGCTCTCGCGCCAGCGCTCGGCGGCCTGGCAGCAGGAGAAGTTCCTCGAAATCAGCGCGCGCTTCACCCGCGACCCCGCCGTCGCTCAGGCCTACGTGCGCCTTCTCGGCAGCGAGCAGAACGGGCTCGCGGCAGCCCTCGCCCTGCTGCACGAACAGGGCTTCCGCGCCGATCCGCCGCCGGGATGGCAGGCACCCGGCGCGCCCGCCGCAGCGGATCCGTTGCAGGCGCTGCCCGCAACGCAGCATTGATCGGGCTTTTGCGCGGCCCGGCCGCCGTGTACTCTTGCCCGCAGGCGGCGCTGGCCGAAATGTCCATCGCCCGCGCCAACAGCTGGGAGATTCGCGGATGCTGAAGATCTTGGTGGCCAATTCCAAGGGCGGTTGCGGCAAGTCGACGATTGCGACGAACCTCGCCGCCCACTTCGCGCAGGACGGCAAGAACACCGTACTCGTCGATGCGGACCGACAGGGCTCGAGCCGGCGCTGGTGCGAGAAGCGCGCGGGCTTCGCGACGCCCGTGCTACCGATCTCCGGCACGCGCGCGGACTGGCGCGAACATATTCCAAAGGGCTCGCAGCGCGTCGTCGTCGATGCGCCCGCCGCGATCCAGCCGAAGGAAGTCGACGCATTCCTCGAAGACATCGACGCGTTGCTGATCCCGGTTCTGCCGTCGCGCATCGATCTCGAAGCAACCGAGGCGTTCATCGCCGCCGTCGGCAATCTCGGCCGGGTCAAGCGCGGCAAGGTCGCCGTGGGCCTCGTCGCCAACCGGCTCAAGCCCTGGACGACCGCTTCGCAGCTCGCGATCGACGAGATCAAGCGCATGCCGTTTCCGCTCGTCGCGCAAATCCGCGATTCGCAGGGCTATGTGCTCATGGCAGGCCTTGGCAAGAGTATCTTCGACTATGGCTCGGAAGCGATCCTGTCGCATCAGCACGACTGGGAGAAACTGCTGCGCTGGCTCAAGAAACTTCAGTGATTCAACCTCATCGCAGCAGGAGACCGCATGTCCCGTGAACTGATCCTGCTGCGCCATGCGCACGCCGAAAACGGCAAGCCCGGCGAAGACGACGCACAACGCGCGCTGAGCGAGCGCGGCGTGATCGAAGCGAAGGATGCCGGCCGATGGCTTGCAACGCACCCGAAGCCGACGCGCATCCTCTGCTCGCCTTCGCGGCGCACGCGCGAGACACTCGAGTACGCACTCGGCACGATCCCTGCGACGATGGAGCCGCGCATCTACGAGGCGACGGCCGGCGAACTCGTCAGCCTCATCGACGAACGCCTCGCGGAGGCCGGCGCAGAGGCAGAGCGGCTCATGCTGGTCGGTCACAATCCGGGCTTCGAGACGCTCGTTGCGTTGCTCGTGACCGGGCAGTCCGGCGATTTTCGCGGCATTCCGCCGGCGGGCATCGCGTGGATCGAGCTCGACGGCACGGTCGAACCGGGTGCGGGCAAGCTCAAGGCATTCTGGGCGCCGTAGCGGGCTGCACGCGAGACGGGCGCCACGCGAGAATCGTTCGCCTGATTTGCACGAACAGCCCCGTTCGCGCGCCCGGTGGAATACACGATGAGCGCGCGCGGATCGCTGATAGGCGCGCCGTGTAGACTTCGATCCTCCGCGCCGCACTTCCGTCGCAAGCAAGAATGCCGTGCATGGATCGGCCAGGCAATGTCCATTCGCGCGCAACCATCGTGAAACCTGCTCGTCTTCCAGCATTGCGGAATCCCGTCGCCAGAGCCTTCTCGGTGTGGGCGATGGCAGTGCATGTGCTTGTCTTCACCCCTGCGCTCGCGACCGCGCAGGAAACGCGCACGCATCTGTTCGAGCTCGACAGCACGCGTTCCGCGGTCGATTTCGAGGTCAAGGTGCTCTGGCTCGTGGGCGTGCACGGCCGCTTCAACCACGTGCAGGGCACGATCGCGGTTGATCCGTTCCGCAACACTGTGACGGTCGACGCGCGCATCGATGCGAACGCGGTCTCGATGCGCGCACGCAGCCATGAGGAATGGGTGAAGTCGTCCGAATTCTTCGACGCCGCGCACTTTCCGGAAATCCACTTCGTCTCCGACTCGATTCCGCTGAAGCGCCTGCAGTCGGGCGGCGAGATCGAAGGCACGCTGACCTTGCGCGGCATCAGCAAGCCGGTTCGATTCCAGCTCGCAGTGCCAACCTGTCCAGGCGCGAGCGGCGAAGACTGCCCCGTCGAGGCCGAAGGCAGCATCCGGCGCAGCGACTTCGGCATGAGTTCGCACCATGCCACCCTTGGGGACAAGGTCGACCTGAGTTTCACGATCTACGTCGTACCCACGAAAAGCGACGCGGCACGGTGAAGGCGTCTGGTTGCTGCGGCGTGCGGGTCGCCCGCACACTCCTGCTGACCGCGGCGCTCGTGTTGCCGGCGGCGTGCGCGGTCGACCCGCTGCACGCGCGCCGCGCCGCGGCGACCGCGGCGGCCGCGCAGGGTCACGACCTCGATTGTCCCGCAACGAGCAACGATGCCTGCGCGATGGCATCTCCGTATCGCGATCTGGTCGAGGATGCACTCGCGCAATCGACGCCGGAGCGCCCGCTGCACTACGTCAATATCATCGAGCGCGGTGAGGACTCGTTGCTGTTGCGCCTGCACCTCATTCGCAGCGCTCGCCACAGCATCGAGGTGCAGACCTTCATCTTCAGCGACGACGACGCTGGCGACCTCGTCCTCGACGAACTCGTCAAGGCGGCACGTCGCGGCGTGACGGTGCGCATCATCACCGACCAGCTCTTCTCGCTCGAGAACACGCACCTGCTCGCCGCGCTCGCGCGCGCGCATGGCAACTTCGAGCTGCGCGTCTACAACCCGACCTTCCACAAGGCATCGACGCCACCGCTCGAGTTCGCGGCGGGCGTGCTCTGCTGCTTTTGGCACTTCAACCAGCGCATGCACGACAAGGTGCTGTTGATCGACGACGTGATCGGCATGGTCGGCGGCCGCAACTACGAGAACCGCTATTACGACTGGGACGACGAATTCGACTACCGCGATCGCGACGTGCTCGCGGTCGGCCCGGTCGGGGCGGCGATGCATGCGTCATTCGAAGCGTTCTGGAAGGATCCGCATACGGTTCCGCTGAGCCGTCTGAGCGATGTTTCGACGGACATCCTCGCTGCCGGCATCGCGGCGCCGGCCTATGCGATGCATGCGTATCGCAATCCGGCGCGCGTGGTCGATCTGTCGCGACGCGCTGACGACCCAGGCTACATTCGAACGCATTTCGTTGAAGAGGCGCTGCGTGTCGGCCGCATCGACTACTTTGCCGATGCGCCCGGCAAGCCGCAGGCCGGCGAGAGCGGCGCAAAGCGCGAATCGACGCGCCCCATAGCGGCGCTGCTGCGCACGGCGAAATCCGAAATTGTCTTGCAGACGCCCTACCTCGTGCTGAGCTCGACGGCGCGGCGACTGTTCGGGGATCTGCGCAAGAGTCAGCCGCAGCTGCGCGTGATCGTGTCCACGAACTCGCTCGCGGCCACCGACGCGTTCTACGTCTACGCGCTGTCGTACAAATACAAGAAGCGCTACCTCAAGCTCGGCTTCGAGATCCACGAATTCAAGCCGTTCCCGGCAGAGGCCGGGGAATTGGTCGTCAACTACGCGAGTCTCGGCGACACGGCCCCGCCGCCGGCGCCGACGACGACCGCCCCTGCGCGCTACACGCCGACGCCGCTCAAGCGCCCGGGCGTGCGCGTCGGCCTGCACGCGAAGTCGATGGTCGTCGACGGCGACATCGCGGTGATCGGTTCGCACAACTTCGATCCGCGCTCCGAGATCTACAACACCGAGTCGGGCTTCATCATCTACGACAGGCCGTTCGCCGAACGCCTGCGCGCGAGCATCCTGCAGGACGACGCGGCGGAAAACGCCTGGACCATCGCGAAGCACCCGCGCAAGGACGCCGTTGGGCGCCTCAACAACGCGATCGCCGATGTCTCTGCCGCACTGCCGATCTTCGATCTCTGGCCGTACCGCTACGCGACGAGCTACGAATTCAATCCCGCGCACCTGCAGGGCACCTGCAAACCGACCCCGCCGGGCACGCCGGGGTTCTATCCGTGCTACGACGAGGTCGGCGACTTTCCCGAAGTCGACCTGCCGCTGAAGACGATCTATACGCGCATCGTCACGGCGTTCGGCGCGGGTCTCGTGTCGATCATGTGACGTGCGGTGACCGCTTGCCCGAGCGGTGCGCGCTGTACCTGCCCAATTGCCAATTGACGCCTGCCCGCATGCTGGCTACGCTCTCACGAGCCCCTTACGCGTCAACGGACAGCCGCCATGTCTCTGCAGATCTCGATCGACCTTTCCGAATCCGACCTCCAGTTCTTCGTTGACGCCGCGAAACGCGCCCAGGAGAAAGCCGCGAACCTGAGCGAGCAACAGATCACGACGGCCGCAAGCCAGCTGCTGGTCGATTCGGCGGGCAAGAGCGTGCCTGAATTCATCCGCGCGCGACTGACGAAGCTCGAGGCGATGATCAACATGGTCGGCGACGCGGGCTGGGCAATGTCGGACGAAGACCGCAAGCGCGTCGTATCCGCGCTCGCCTATTTCGCCGAACCCGACGACGTCATCCCGGACAACGTGCCGGTGCTCGGCTTCCTCGACGACGCGATCATGATCGAACTGTGCCAGCGCGAGCTGCAGCACGAGATCGATGCGTACGACGAGTTCGTCGCCTACCGCGCCCACGAAGCGAACATACGCGGTGTCGACCTTTCCGAAGTGAAGATGCAGCGCGTCGACTGGCTCGAGGCGCGGCGCCTGGAACTGCAGAGCCGCATGCGTAGCCGCCGTTCGGCGTCCTACATCAGCAATGCGCGTAGTCCGAGGATGTTCCGCATCGGCTGACGCCGCCCGTTCGGCTTTTCCGACCCGTTCCACGGCGCGCCAGATATTCGGCGCGCCGTTTTCGTCATGGCCGTTCGAGAATCGCCGTGACGCCCATGCCGCCCGCGGTGCAGATCGAGATGAGGCCGCGTCCCGATCCTTTTTCCTCGAGCAGCTTGGCCAGCGTGGCGACGATGCGCGTGCCCGTTGCCGCGAACGGATGACCGAGCGCGAGGCTCGAACCGTTGACGTTGAGCCTGGCCGGATCGATCGATCCGAGCGGCTTGTGCGAGACCGAGCCGGTTCTTGCAGTAGTCGGCGTCTTCCCATGAACGCAGCGTGCACAGCACCTGCGCTGCGAACGCTTCGTGAATTTCGTAGAAATCGAAATCCTGCAGCGTAAGGCCTGCGGCCTCGAGCATGCGCGGCACGGCGACGGTCGGCGCCATGAGCAGGCCTTCGCCGCGCACGAAGTCGACGGCCGCGACCTTCGCGTGCGTGAGATAGGCCTTCGGCTTGAGGCCGCGCGCCGCGGCCCACTCGTCGCTCGCGAGCAGGACGGCCGACGCACCGTCCGACAGTCCGGTCGAATTGCCCGCGGTCAGCGTGCCCTGGCCGGACGTCTTGTCGAACGCGGGCTTGAGCGCCGCAAGTTTCTCCAGCGACGTGTCGGGACGCAGGAAGCCGTCGCGGTCGAGGCCGCGGAACGGCACGACGAGATCCTTGTAGAAGCCGCGCTCGTAGGCCGCCGCGGCCTTCTGATGGCTCGCCAGCGCGAGCGTGTCCTGTTCGACCCGGCTGATCTTCCATTCCCGCGCCATGAGCTCGCAATGTTCGCCCATCGACATGCCCGTGCGCGGCTCGGCGACGCCCGGGAAACTCGGCTTGAGTTCGCCGATCGAGAAGCCGTGCACGGCAGCCTTGAGCTTGTCGGTCGTGTCCTTCGCGCGATTGACCGCGAGCAGGCGCTGCTGCATCGCGCGGCTGTAGACGATCGGCACATCGCTCGTCGTGTCGCTGCCGCCGGCGATGCCCGCGTCGATCTGACCCGCGGCGATCTTGTTGCGCGATGATAATCGAGTTGTCGAGCGACGTGCCGCAGGCGCGCGCGGTCGTGATGCCCGGGGTCAGCGGCGAGAGTCCCGACGACAGCGTCGCTTCGCGCGCGAGATTCCAGTCGGCTGCGAGCTTGATGACCGCGCCGAACGCGACCTCGCCCAGCTCGACGCCGTGCAGATCGAAGCGCTCGACCAGCGCACCCAGCGTCTTCACCGCCATGCCGAAATTGCCGACATCGGCGTAGGCGGTGTTGTTGCGGCAGAAGGGGATTCGGACTCCGCCGAGTACGGCCACGCGCTTGGTCATGCGACACCCTTTTCACTGCCAGTGACAGGGCCGTATTATGCGCCGAGTTGCGCGAATCGCCTATGAATGCCCCGGCTGTTTCGCGTGCCTCGGCGAGCCGGACGGTTGCCGCGGCCGCGTGTACACTGCGCTCCCGCATGATCGGTGACACGCTTTCGTCGCCCCGCATTTTCCGACTGGCAGCACGCATGACCTACGTGTTCGACACCCGACGGCTCAGCGAAATCGCGCGCGAGCGCGCCGAGGAATTCCGCGCGGCGCAGCCCTACCCGCACGTCGTCATCGACGATTTCCTGCCGGCCGAACAGGCGCAGGCGCTGGCGCAGGTTTTCCCGGGGCCCGACGACGACGTCGCATGGGACCACTACGCGGCGCCCGGCCTCGAGGTGAAGCTCGGCTGCGGCGACGAGACGAAATTTCCCGCACCGATACGCAACGCGCTCCGCGACCTGAATTCCTCGGCGTTCGTGCGCATTCTCGAGACGCTCACGGGCATCGACCACCTGCTCACCGATCCGCATCTGCTCGGCGGCGGCATGCATCTCACGCGTCAGGGCGGCGTGCTCGGCATCCATGCCGACTTCAACTGGCACCTGCAGATCCATGCGCATCGGCGCCTGAACCTGCTCGTCTATCTCACGCCCGACTGGCGCCCCGAATACGGTGGCGAACTCGAACTGTGGAGCACGGACGGCACGCATCTCGTGCGTCGCGTGGAGCCGATATTCAACCGCGCGGTGCTGTTCACGACGCGCTCGGACACGTTCCACGGGCATCCGAAGCCGTGGGCGGCGCCCGCAGGCGATCAACCGGCAATCTATAGCTTTATACTATTATACAACCGATCGCCCCGACGCCGAGAAACGCGAGGCGCACAACACGTTGTACAAGGGCTACAACGCCTGAACGGCTGGTCGCTTCGCGGCCCACATTGCGCTTCCTGCGTGCCGGGGAGCGACCGCCAGGGCGCCTGGCATCAGGCTTCGTGCTGTGCCGCCGGCGCGTCCGTAGCGTGCAGCGGGCGCGCGTCCTCGATCCATTGCGGCAGCTCGGGCCAGAAGAACCAGGCCTCGGGCGAGCGCCGGATCTGCTTGTCGAGCACCGCGGCCAGTTGGGCCAGCGCCGCATCGCCATCGGTCGCGTCTATCGGTGCGCCGATGCAGAAGCAGCGCCGGTACATGTCGGCATCGAATTCCATCCAGTACGGCACGACCGGCACACCCGCCTCGCGCGCGATCGCGACGACGCCCTCGGGCAGGCTGAGGTCGAGATCGAGCATGCGGACGCGGCCGCTGCCCGCGCGGCGCCAGGCGCGGCGGCAGATCGATCAGGCCGACGACGGCCGCGCCGTCGGCGAGCGTCTGCGCGAGCATCGGCTTGATCCCGGGCCGATAGGCGATCGGTCGGCGGCCCAGACGCGCCATGTCCCAATAGCGCAGGCGGCCGTACCAGTAGCGCAGCGGATAGCCTTTGTATTCCTCGCGCGTCCAGCGCACCGAGATCACCTGCGCGTCGTGCTGCGCCTCGGCGAGCGTCTTGAACACCCAATGGCAAGTGCCATGGTGAAAGCCCGCGGCGATGAACGCACCGCGCGGCCACTCGCCGCGGCGTTCGACATGCCACGGTCGCCACGCGCGCCGCCAGCGCGTGATCGACAGGTACAGGTCGCAATAGTCCATCAGCCAGAGCAGCCGCACTTTCGCCGCGAACGTCGCTTTCGAGTCGACCGTCAAGAAGCGCGGCGCGATCTTCAGCGCCGCCTGCGCAGGCTCGTCGAACGGCCCATGCTCGCGGCCTGCCCAGTAGCGTAGCCAGCGCCAGCCCAGCCGCCACGGCAGCAGCGCCGCGATGCCGGGCAGGACGAAGAACTGCCACGCCTCGCGGCTTGCTTGCGCAGCGACGACATCACGCGAACTCGCGCTCCCACATCGCGTAGCCGGCCTCGTGCAATCCCGAGCGCCGCATAGGTCGCCTGCGCATGGTGATTCTCGCGCTCGACGTACAGGCGCAGGCCGACGACACCTGCGGTCGCGTGCGCGCGCGCGCTCGACCTCCGCATGCAGCGCGCTGTAGCAGCCGCGGCGGCGGAATCCGGGCGCGACGTAGACGCTCTGCAGCCACCACCAGTCGCCGTTGCGCCAGTCGCTCCATTCATAGGTGATCATGAGGCAGCCCGCGACAGCGCCATCGCATTCGGCGACGAGGTAGAAGCCGCGCACCGGCTCCGCGAGGACGCGCGCGACGCCCGCGCGCAGGACCGCCGGCGCTAGCAACTTCGCTTCGGTCTCGTGCGCCATCGCGAGGTTGAATTCGACGAGGTGCTCGATGTCGGCGGGCACGGCGCGGCGGATCCTGGAACGTCGTCGTAGTTGCAGTCGTCATGGTTTCGGTCGTCGTCATTTCGGCTTCTGCGGATTCTTGTTGGGACGACGCTCGCGCGAGGCGCCTACCTTGCGTGTCAGCGTGTTGCGGCCGAGTCCGAGCTGCTGTGCGGCGCGCACGCGGCGACCGTCGTTTTCGCTGAGCGCGGCATCGATCAGGATCGCGTCGAACTCCTTGCGCAGCGCATCGTAGATGTCGTGCTCGCCACGCGCGAGACGCGCACGCGCGACGTGCAGCAGCGCATCGCGCCAGCCGCTTTCGCGATCGGCACGTGGCTGGTCTTCGCCTTGCGGCAGGTCCTGCGTGCGGATCTCGCGCCCCGGCGTCATCACGACGAGGCGCCGGCATAGATTCTCGAGCTGGCGCACGTTGCCGGGCCACGCGCGCTTGGCGAGCGCAGCCAGCGCCGGTGCGGTGTAGCCGCTTGGGATCGAGCCGCATCACCTGCGCCGCGCGCGCGACGAAATGGTTGGCGAGCAACGGCACGTCCTCGCTGCGTTCGGCGAGCGACGGCAGGCGCAGGCGCACGACGTCGAGACGATGCAGTAGATCGGCACGGAACTCGCCTGTGACGACTTTCGCGTCGAGGTCCTGGTGCGTGGCCGCGACGACGCGCACGTCGGCGCGGATCAGTTCGCGCCCGCCGACGCGATAGAACTCGTTCTCGGCGAGCACGCGCAGCAGCCGCGTCTGCAGCGACAGCGGCATGTCGCCGATCTCGTCGAGGAACAGCGTGCCGCCGTGCGCCTGCTCGAAACGACCCAGGCTGCGCTTGAGTGCGCCGGTGAACGCGCCGGCCTCGTGGCCGAACAGTTCGGACTCGAGCAGCTCCGCCGGAATCGCGGCCGTGTTCAGCGCGACGAACGGACGACCCGAACGACTGCTGTGTCGATGCACCGCGCGCGCGACGAGCTCCTTGCCGGTGCCGGTCTGGCCCGTGATCAGCACGTTGAGATCGCTCGCCGGCGATGCGGCCGATGCTGCGGAACACCTCGCGCATCGCCGGTGCTGCACCGATCAGCTCGGACTCGCCGGAATGGACCGGCGGCGCAACCGGCGCGGACGGGGCCTGCGCGAGTGCGCGCTGCACGGCCGACACGGCCTGATCGAGATCGAAGGGTTTCGGCAGGTAGTCGAACGCGCCGTTGCGATAGGCAGCGGCCGTCGAGGCGACGTCGGTAAACGCGCTCATGACGATGACCGGCGTCGCATCGCTGCGTTCGCGCAGGCGCTTGAGCAGATCGAGGCCACTCATGCCGGGCATGCGCACGTCGCTGACGATCGCATCGGGCCGTGAATGCTCGAGCGCCTCGAACAGCGCTTCGGCTTCGGCGAACGCACGCACGTCGGCGCCTGCCTCGCGCAGCGCCTCGCTGAGGACGAAGCGGATCGCGTCGTCGTCGTCGGCGATCCACACCGCGCGTCCACTCGCGGCGGCAAAGGGCATGTCAGGCATGCTCGCTCCGTGCGGGTTCGCCGCTCAGTGGCAGGAGCAGCGTGAAGACGGTGCGCCCGGGTCGGCTGTGGTAGGTCAAGGTGCCGCCATGCTCCTGCGCGATCTCGCGCGCGAGCGCGAGGCCGAGGCCCGTGCCGTTGCTGCGGCCGGACACGAGCGGCATGAACAGCGTGTCGCTGAGCGCGTCGGGCACGCCCGCGCCGTCGTCGATCACGTCGAGGCGCGCGGCCAGGCGCACGACGCGCTCGCCGATCAGCACGTTGTGCTCGGCGCGCGAGCGCAGGCCGATCGACTTCGCCCTGGCCTGCAGCGCATTGCGCATCAGGTTGAGGACGAGCTGCAGCAGGCGGTCGTGGTTGCCGTGCAGGATCGGCAGGCTCGGGTCGTAGTCGCGGTCGAGCCGCAGCGAGGGCTCGGCTTCTGCAGCGATCAGCGCGCGTCCGCGTTCGGCGACTTCGTGCAGGTTCAACGCGCTCAGGTGCGGCTTGCCGCCGGGCTGCAGCAGGCGGTCGCTCAGTCCGGCGAGCCGGTCCGCTTCGACCATGATCAGATCGGCGAGGCGCGCAAGCTCGGGGTCGGCGAGACGCCGCTTCAGCAACTGCGCCGCGCCGCGCACGCCGGCGAGCGGGTTCTTCACCTCGTGGGCGAGGCCGCGCAGGCTTTCGGAAAGTGCGCGTCGACGTCGCCGCCGCGGCGGTTTCGCTGCTGAGTTCGTGCACTTCGATCAGCAACAGGCCGCGCTGCCAGGGACCGATCGCGATGTCGGCCTGGAGGATGCGTCCGGCCGGATTCTCGAGGCGCTGGCCGCGCAGGCGCAGGCTCGTCGCACCCTGGCGCACGCGTTCGGCGAGCGCCACGAAGATCGCAGCGGCCGAGCCCAGCGAGCGCAGCGCCAGCCCGCGCGAGGGTGACGAGCTGACGGCGAACATCTCGCAAAACGCGGGGTTCGCGTAACTCAGCATGCCCGCTTCGTCGAGCAGCGCGACGCCCGTACGCAGCTGTTCGAGCACCGATTCGGTGTCGAGCGGGTGACCCGTCGCGGATTGTGCTGCTGTCGACATTGCACCAGTTTAGTGCAAAAGGCCGTGTCGTCGCGAGCGAAAGATGCAGCCGATCGCCAAGCGCCACGCACAAACGAGGATTGTGGGTACTGCGAAGCGAGCAAAACCGTAGTCCGCCACTATCGCAGATGGACGACCTGACTCGGCGCGGACACGCCGTTCTCGTCGAAGGCCTCGACCGCGATGTCGTACGCAACACCAGGCTGTGAGACTGCGCAGCTTCAGCGTCGTGCCTCGATCGAAGAACACCTGGTAGCAGAGATTCAGGCGATCGGCGCGCAGGCCCCAGCGCACGTTGTAGCCGACGGCGCCGGGCACCGCTTTCCAGCTCACGGTCGCATCGCGCGCGTCGGCGTCGCGACGCGCATTCACCGCGCGTGGCGCGGGTGGCGCGGCCGCGCCCGCATTGCCGCCCGCATTGCCGAACACCCGCAGGTCGCTGATCGCGAGCGTGGCCGCGCCGACGTGCGCGTGCACGTAACGCACGTAGCGCGCGCGCACGGGCGCGGGCAGTGCGAAATAGGCGTTGGGCCGGTCGCGCCGTTCCGCCCCGGTCGCGGCCAACGGCTCCCAGCGCTTGCCGTCGAGCGATTGCTCGAGGCGGAATTCGGTGTAGATGTCCGCAGCATCGGCGTAGCGGGCCGATGCGTAGTCGGCGAAGTCGACCTGGACGCGCGCAGCGTCTTCACCGCGCCGAGATCGACCGTGAGCGTCTGCCCGGGCTCGTTGCGCGCCGCGACCCAGAACGTGCGCGGGTTTTCGTCGGTCACGTTCTGCGCGGAGAAGTCGGCGGATTTCGTCGACGCCATCGTCGACGACGCGAACGCATGCTTGCGATACGACAGCAGCATCCAGCCGGTGAACAGGCTCTCGGGATCGTCCACCTTTGCGGTCGGCATGTAGTGTGGAAAATCGCCGAAGCGCGTGCTCACGCGCATCTGCCCGTCGGCATCGAACGCGGCGGGATACAGGCCGATGCGCCGCTCGAACGGCCAGTTGTAGCCGATCCACGACGAGCCCGTGTTCCACCAGTTGCCAAAGGCGTCGGCGAACGTGTTGCCGTGCCCCGCGCCTTCGACGAAACCGCCCGGCTTGTAGCCGACCGGGTTGTACGGCGCGTACTCGAACGGGCCGAGCGGACCGTTGCCGACGTACGTGCCGGTCGCATACGCGTTGTACTCGGTGCCCGGCGCCGCGTACTGCAGGTAGTAGCGATCGCCGACGCGCGTCATCCACGCGCCTTCGATGTATACCGCGTGAGACTCGTCGCCGTGGTCGCGCCCGAATCGTTCCCAGCCGTGTCGCTTCGGATCGAGCGCAATCAACGCGCGCGCGTCGCCGATGTAGTGCACGCCATCGTGCAGGTCCATCGCGATGCCGTACAACGGGAAGCGATCGGACGAGCCCCAGTACAGATACCAGCGGCCGTCGTCGTCCTTGAAGAAGGCCGGATCCCACGGCCCCGGCGGGATCTGCTTCGGCTGCGGATCGCCGTTGTGCCACGAAGGCAGGTCGCGGTCCCAGCCGGGCGGCACGACGTTCGGCAGTTCCGGCGTGCGTCGCGTGAGGAATTCCCAGCGGCCGTGCGCGGGATCGGTGGACTCGAGAATCGGCCCCGGCGCGGACATCGCGCGCATCAGCAGCAGGCGCCCACCGTCGGAAGCTACGGCGGGCGCGACCATGCTGTCGAACGGCCAGCGACTCGGCGTGACGAATTGCCAGTCGACCAGATCGGTCGAGCGCCAGTAGCCGTCGGCGAGTGTCATGAACAGGTAGTACGCGTCGCCGTGGCGCACGATGACGGGATCGGCACCGGTCCGATACGAGATGCGTTCGTTGACCTGCTCGAAGTTGTAGCGATAGTCGATGTCGACAGGATTGGCGTAGGTGCGTTGGGCCGGGGTTGCGCACGGCGCAGTAGTCGTTGCGGCGAAGATGCACCCAGAGCGCGACCGCAGTCCACGCACCGCGGCGAAACCTGAGCGAACGAAAATTCATGTTGCCTGTGTACGCGCAGTCCGATTTCTGCGCAATCCTTTCAGCCGGGCTGCATGGATGGCGCCCGCATGGCGCGTCGCTGGCTGCCGCACGCGAATCCGCAATGAAAAAGCCGGCGGTGCGAACACCGCCGGCCATCCCACTCGTTCGAACTCTAAAGATCAATAGTCGTACGCGGACTCGCCGTGCGAACTGATATCGAGGCCTTCGCGTTCCTGTTCTTCGGAAACACGCAGGCCGACGATCAGGTCGGCAATCTTGAATGCGATGAACGCGACGACCGCTGTCCAGACGATCGTGATGCCGACGGCCTTGGCCTGGATCAACAGCTGCGCACCGATGCCCGGGAAGCCGGTCGTCATCTTGACCCAGTCCTGCGTCGAGCCGGGGCCGCCGAGAGACGGCGCGTTGAAGACGCCGGTCAGCAGCGCACCTGTGATGCCGCCGAGCGCGTGCACGCCGAACACGTCGAGCGAATCGTCGGCCTTGACGATCTTCTTGAGACCGGTCACGCCCCACAGGCAGACGACGCCGACGATGATGCCGATCGCGAACGCACCCGGGATGCCGACGTTGCCGGCGGCCGGCGTGATCGCGACGAGACCCGCGACCGCACCCGACGCCGCGCCGAGCATCGACGGCTTGCCCTTGAGCAGCCACTCCGCAAAGATCCATGACAGTACCGCGCAGGCCGTCGCGAGGTAGGTGTTCATGAACGCGAGCGCCGCGGAACCGTTCGCTTCGAGCGCGGAGCCCGCGTTGAAGCCGAACCAGCCGAACCACAGCAGCGACGCGCCGACCATCGTCATCGTCAGGCTGTGCGGCTTGAGCGCTTCCTTGCCGTAGCCGACGCGCTTGCCGAGGAGGATCGCGCCGACGAGGCCGGCGATACCGGCGTTGATGTGCACGACCGTGCCGCCCGCGAAATCGAGCGCGCCCATCTGCCAGATGTAGCCCGCGGTCGCGTTGACCGCGTCGACCTTCGCCGGATCGGTGTACGCATCGGGGCCCGCGAAGAACCAGACCATGTGCGCGACCGGCAGGTAGCTGAAGGTGAACCAGATGACCGAGAAGATCAGCACGGCCGAGAACTTGATGCGCTCGACGATCGAGCCGAGGATCAGGCAGACGGTAATCGCGGCGAACGTCGCCTGGAACGCGACGAAGACGAGCTCGTAGAGCGGCGTCGCCTTCGAGAACGTGCCCGCCATCGAGAACGTGCCGTCGGCCGGATTGAACGTGCCGTTGAGGAACAATCGCGAGAATCCGCCGAAGAAAGGATTGCCCTCGGTGAATGCCACGCTGTAGCCGTAGACGCACCAGAGCACGGTGATCAGCGAGAAGACGACGAACACCTGCATGAGCACGGACAGCATGTTCTTCGTGCGCACGAGGCCGCCGTAGAACAACGCCAGTGCGGGCACCGACATCAACAGCACGAGTGCGGTCGAAGTGAGCATCCATGCAACGTCGCCCTTGTTCGGCACGGGTGCGGGTGGAGCCGCGGCCGGTGGCGCAGCGGCAGCCGCGGTGGCGGCAGCTTCCTGCGCGAAGCCGTGTTGCGCGAGCAGCAGCGCGCCGACGCCGCAGGCCATTGCGGCGAGAAGTGGAACGTATCGCTTGGGGTCGGGTAAACGGGTCACGGTAATCATGGATCGCCTCATGGGGTTGGGTGAGGTCAGAGCGCGTCTTTGCCGGTTTCACCGGTGCGGATACGCAGCACCTGGTCGACGGGGCTCACGAAAATCTTGCCGTCGCCGATCTTCTCGGTGCGCGCGGCCTGCACGATCGCTTCGAGTGCGCCGTCGAGCAGGTTCTCGGGCACGACGGTCTCGATCTTGATCTTCGGCAACAGGTCGACGACGTATTCGGCACCGCGATAAAGCTCGGTGTGTCCCTTCTGCCTGCCGTAGCCTTTCACTTCGGTCACGGTCAGGCCCGATACGCCGACCTGAGTCAGTGCCTCGCGCACTTCCTCGAGCTTGAACGGCCGGATGATGGCGGTGATGAGTTTCATCGATCTCTCCTAACGCTGGGGGATTTCAAAACGCCTTGCTCACGGTGATCACACCGGTCGAGCGGCCGACGAAATGGCCGGTATTCGGATTGGTATAGACAGGCTTGTCGGCATCGGTGTCGTAATAGGCAATCGCGAGCGAGAAGCCCTTGTCGAAATTCTTCGTGAAGCCGAGTTTCCAGTCGGTGTACGAGGCGTCGCCGAAACCGTCGATGCGCTGATGACCCACATGCGCGTTGAATAACCAGGTCGGCACGAACTCGTAGTTCGCCGAGAGGTCGAGGTAGCCGGAGTTCTGCGTGTCGGCGAAGCCGAACGCGTTCGTCAGCGTGTGCGAGTACTTGAGCGAGAGGAACTTGTACGAGAGCGCGCCGTAGATTTCCGTCGTATTGCCGCTCGTGAAACCCGAAGGGTAGTCGCCCGGGTAGTAATACGTGTACAGGCCGACGTCATAGCCCCAGTCGTCGTTGAACTTGCCGCGATAGCCGAGGTAGAAGTCGAGTTCGAGGCTGCTCGACACGGGCGCTTCGGGTATCGAGTAGTCGGACAGCCAATTGATGTTGCTGCCCCAGAATCCGACATAGACGCCGCTCGAAGTGTCGTACTCGAGGCCGCCCTGCAGGGCGGGTTTTTGGTTGGTCTGGGACAGACCGCGAAAGATGTAGTCGCTGGCGAGGGTCAAGGATCCCACCCATGGACTTGTTGGCGCGGCTGCGGCATCGGCGGGAGGTGGCGTGTCTTCGGCGAAACCGGCGAGCGGAGTGGCGAGTAGTGCAGCGGTAATCAGAACATCGAAAGCCAGGCGCTTCATGGAGCGTTACCTCTGTCTGCTGGGAAGGGTGCACGGGCAGGCGGCCGGCCGATGCGCCGTGCCGCATCGCCGATGCGCAGCGTCGGAACGCTGCGCGGTGCCTTTGTCCTTTCCCTCCCCGGCAGACGACGTTTTTCGAACGCGCCGTGCTTCCGCCTTTCTCCTCTCTATTCGACTATCTGCAATGTCGCGGTACCCAGCCGCGGCGCTGCTTCTTCATTGGATTGATACTCGACCTGGCCTCAGATCGAGTAGTACATCTGGTATTCGATCGGATGCGTCGCTCCGCGGAACTTCGTCACTTCCTGCATCTTCAATTCGATGTAGGCGTCGATGAAGTCGTCGCTGAACACGCCGCCGGCCTTGAGGAAGCCGCGATCCTTGTCGAGTGCTTCGAGCGCCTGGTCGAGGCTGTGGCAAACGGTCGGGATGAGCTTCTCTTCCTCGGGCGGCAGGTCGTACAGATCCTTGTCCGACGGCGGACCCGGATCGATCTTGTTGAGGATGCCGTCAAGCCCGGCCATCATCAGTGCGGCGAACGTGAGGTAACCCGAGTTCATCGGATCGGGGAAGCGCACCTCGATGCGACGCGCCTTCGGCGAGTGCACGAACGGAATGCGGCAGCTCGCGCTGCGGTTGCGCGCGGAGTACGCGAGCATGACCGGCGCCTCGAAGCCCGGCACGAGACGCTTGTAGCTGTTCGTCGTCGAATTGGTGAATGCGTTGATCGCGCGCGCGTGCTTGAAGATGCCGCCGATGTAGTGCAGCGCGGTCTGCGACAGACCGCCGTACAGATCGCCCGCGAACAGGTTCGTGCCGCCCTTGCTCAGCGACTGATGCACGTGCATGCCCGAGCCGTTGTCGCCGACGATCGGCTTCGGCAGGAACGTCGCCGTCTTGCCGTTGCGGTGCGCGACGTTCTTGATCACGTACTTGAGCGTCAGCAGCTCGTCGGCCTTCTTCGTCAGCGTGTTGAATTTCGTGCCGATCTCGCACTGGCCCGCGGTCGCGACTTCGTGATGATGCACTTCGACGACCTGGCCGATCGATGTCAGGATCTTGCACATCTCGCTGCGCAGGTCGCCGAGCGAATCGACCGGCGCGACGGGGAAATAGCCGCCCTTGACGCCGGGACGATGTCCCGCGTTGCCTTCGTCGAAGCCGCGGTTGACTCGACCACGCGGCTTCTTCGGAGTCGATCTCGAAACTCGCGCCCTGCATGTCGTTGCGCCAGCGCACCGAGTCGAAGATGAAGAACTCGGGTTCCGGACCGAAGAACGCCGTGTCGGCGATGCCGGAGGACTTGAGGAACGCCTCGGCACGCTTCGCCATGGAGCGCGGGCAGCGCGTGTAGGCCTGCATCGTCGACGGTTCGAGCACGTCGCAGCTCAGGATCAGCGTCGGTTCGGCGCTGAACGGATCGATGATCGCGCTGTCGGCGTCGGGCATCAGCACCATGTCCGAATCGTTGATGCCCTTCCAGCCCGAGATGGACGAGCCGTCGAACATCTTGCCGTCCTCGAACACGCTCGCGTCGATGGCACTGGACGGAAAGGTCACGTGGTGCTGCTTGCCGAGCATGTCGGCAAAGCGCAGATCCACGAATTCGACCTCGTTGTCCTTGATCAGCTTTATCACATCGGTCATGGCAAACGCTCCAAAGGTTGTTTATTTCTATCAGCAAAGGCATGCCAACAGCGCAATTCAGAAAAATATCTGTTTAATCAATGAGATTGGAAACGTCATTGGCGCAGCGCAGCGGCACAATAGCACCATAAATGTGCACTATCACGAACGAGTATTGATCCAAACAGGTGCAAATGGCGCCGCGGATGCGTGGATCAGGTCTCGGCGATACCCGCGGCGCGGTTGAAGTCACCGATCGCCGCGACGAGTATCGAGACGGCTTCGCGTTCGACGGCCGTGAGGTGCGGGTTCCAGCAGTCCATCAGCATGACGACGCGCGTGATGGGCCACGATTCCAGGCTTCGTGCTCGAAGGTGTCGTCGAACGTGAAGCATTCGCCCTCGTGCCATTCGCGCTTTTCGCCGCCGACGACGAGCGCGCAGTTCTCGGGGACGATCAGCGGGAAGTGCGTGACGACGCGCGTATTGGTCACGCCGCGATGCGGCAGGATGTGCGTGCCCGGCGTCAGCACCGAAAAGCAGATTTCCGGCGCGTGTTCGCGGATACGCACGAGCGGCAACGCATCGATGATCGCCGCGGTGCGCGGACAACGCGCGCAGTTCTCGTCGTCGCGCACGCCGTGACGATAGAAGAAGAATGCGTCCCATTTCGGTGCCGCGCCGTCGCCTGCGAGAAACTTCGGCCTGCTCGGGCGAATCGAACTTCAGGAACGGCACGACGCCCTGCTGTCGGCGAGGACGGCATCGAGTTCGTCGCGGATGACCGCCAGGTTGCTCTCGAGTTCGGCATACCACGGGAAAAGCAGTCGATCGAAATAGGCCGTCGGCGGCAATCCCGGGAAGTACAGGAATTTCGGCTTCTGCCGTGCATCCGGATAAACCGTCGGCGCAGTGCCCAGGTGCACGTCGAGGCAATGCATGACACGCGCGAGCGCCGCGTCGCCGTGGGCGTTGCGCAACGGCGCGAGCAGTTCGAGATACATCGGCCGCCGGCCCGAATCGATGACGTTCATCGCATGCAGGACGAGCGGGCGCAACGCGCGTGCCGTGCTCGACTCGCTGAGCCAGCGCCCCTGCGCCTGCGCCTTCGTCACTGCGCCGAAGTAGTTCGCGAGCGCCTCCTGCTGGCGACCGCTGTCCTCGAGCACGCTCGCCAGATGCAGTCGCGCGACGAAGAACTCGGGGTCGAGCGTGAGCGCGCGCGACAACGCGTCGAGCGCCTCGGTATTGCGTCCGGCCTCGCCGTAGGCGACACCGAGATTCTTCAGCAACGGCGTGCTGTGCGGATCGAGCGCGGCCGCGCGCTCGAGATAAGGCAGCGAACCTTCGACCGTACCGCGAGTGAACGCCTGCAGGCCGAGAAAGTGCAGCGCCTCGACGTGATCGGGATCGAGCGCAAGGACCCGCTTGAACGCGGCCTCGGCGTCGTCGGGACGACGCTGTCCCAGCGCCGCATGCGCGGCGCGCAGTTCGAGCGCGACTTCCGCGAGCGGCGGCTTCGCGGACGACTCGCCGCTCATTGTCTGATCCCGGCGCGCACACGCGTCGCCTCGTCGCCGCGTCCGAGCTTGTCGAGCAGTTCCGCCAGTGGCCGCTGCAGTTCGCCCGCATCGGGCGATTGGCGCAGGCCTTCCTCGAGGTAGTGCACGGCACCGGCGAAATCACCGAGCCGCTCCATGCACCACGCGCACGCGTGCGCGGCGCCTGCGTGCGCGGGATCGAGCGCGAGCGCGCGACGATAGAACCTGAGCGCCTTGACCGGCTGATCCTTCTTGCGCGCGACGTCGCCGAGGCCGGCATTCGCACCGAAGACCTGCTGATTGCTTCGCAAGCAGATCGGCGAATGTATCGCGCGCTGCTTCGTTCTTGTCCTGGCGCAAGCGCGAACGGCCGAGAAAAAGCTTCGCGATGCTGAGATCGGGCCGCAGGCGCAGCGCGTTTTCGAACGCCCTCTCGGCGAACGCGTACGCGCCCTGTTCGAAAAGCGCGCGGCCGAGGCTCGCCTGGATCGTCGCGTCTTCGGGCTTGATCTCGGCGGCGCGACTGAGAAATTTCACCGCATTCGCCGAGTCGTTGCGTGCGAGGTAGACGTTGCCGAGCCCGACAAGAATCGTCGGATCCTCCTCGTCCGCTCGCCGGCCGATGCGGAAACGGCTTTCGGCGGCGTCGACGTCGCCGTCGCGCAGCTGCAGGTGGCCGACGAGACCATGCGCCTCGACGAGATTCGGATCGAGCTGCATGGCGCGCTCGAATTCCGCACGCGCAGCGTCGCCGGCGCCGAGTTGCAGCATCACGCCGCCGAGTGCGAGACGATAGCGCGCCTCTTCGGGTGCGAGTTCGACGGACCGCTGCAACAATTCATGCGCGCCCGTGTGATCGCCGCGCTGGCCGAGCAACACGCCGAGCAGATGCAGCGCATTCGCGTCGTCGGGCTGCGTGGCGAGGTATTCGCGATACGCGGCCTCGGCGGCGACGATATCGCCGCGACGATGAAGTTCGAGGATTTCTTCGACAGTCATGGATTCTCGGGGGATGATCCAGCGGCGGCGTCTGCGCATCGTCCGCTTGCGCAAGACTGCAGCTGGCGACGGGGCATTCAGAGTGCCGCTTCAGGGGAACCGCAGTTTACACTTCGCCGCGCCAGCAGGCGCGCCGGCGCGGCAAATACCGGGCGCGGCACGATCCGGCGTCAAGCGGCTGAAGGAACGTCGCGTAGCTTGTTCTCGAGCATTCCGACGAGAAAGTCCTCGGCCCAGCTGCGCAGCGACGCATCGCGGATGAAGCCGCAGTGGCCGCCGTGCGGGACGATCACGAGTTCGGTCGTCGGCGCGAGCTCGAGCTCGCGAAAGTCGGCGACCGGAATGATCGGATCGTCTTCGGCCGTGAGGATCGTCGCGGGCATGTCGAGCGCGGCGAGGCGGTCGCCCGTCAACGCATAGCCGTCGAAATAGTTCTCGAGCGTACCGAAATCGGTGTGCCGTTCGACCATTCTGCGCGTGAGCTCGCGCATGCCGCTGCGCAGCTCGTCGCGTGTAAACAAATCCATTTGTGGAAAAAGGGACTGCTTGCGCTTCAGTGAACCGCGCCACTTGCGCATGAAATAGTATTCGTAGAACAGGGGCGCGCTCTCGATCGCGACGAGTGCCGCGTGCGGACTCACGGGCGGGCAGACCGCGAACACCCAGCTCAGCGGAATGCCGGCGTGCCGGGCGCGCAGCGCCACGCGCAGCGCGAAGTTGCCGCCGAGCGAGTAGCCGCCGATGATCAGCGGCCGTTCGGGAAACAGGTCCGCGATCGCCTTGACCGCGCCGACGACTTCATCGATCCGGCAGGAGTGGAACAGCTCGGTATTGAGGTGATGGGTTTCGCCGTGGTCGCGCAAATTCGGACGAAACACGTCGCAGCCTTCGGCGAGGAAGCGGCTGCCCGTGTGCAGGATGTACGTCGAATGCACGCTGCCTTCCCACCCGTGCAGCAGCACGACGAGCGCGCGAGCGCGCGGCAGCACGGTCTGGCGTGTGTGGAACCCCTGCAGGCGGACGCCCCCGCCGCAGTCGAGTATGTGTTCGGTCGACGCGTGCTCGAGCGAACGCGAGCGCTGCAGCAGCCGGCGCACGCCGCTCGACGCGAGTACCGACTGCACGTGCGGATTGCGCAGCCAGCGCCGCGGGCGAAACAGGGTCGGTTGTGCGTTCATGCTCGATCTGCAGGCCTGTGCGTTGCGCGATTTTCGCTGCGGATGTCGTTTGTCACGACGCTATTCGTAGCCCAGCGCGGCGGCGATGCGCATGCGCGCGGATTCGGCGATCTGCCGGCGACCTTCTTCAGCGATCACGATCGGTTCGAGAAAATGCACTTCGGCGTCGAGCGACGGGCCACCGAGGACGCGCAGGAAATTGCCGAAGAAGCTCTCCTTCGGCGCGAACGGCACGCGCAGGTCCATCCTGCCGTTCCTGCCGTAGCAGAGTGCGATCGGCTGGATGCGCACGCCGGCATCGGCCGCGACCTGGAAGATGCGCGCGTGGAACGTGCGCACGCAGTCGCCGGCGCCGGTGCCGCCTTCGGGAAACACGCCGACCGCCATGCCCTCCTTGAGGCGCACGACCACGCGCTCCATCACCGCGCCGAGCGAGTGCGGGCTGCCGCGCTGGTGATAGATCGTGCCGGCGCGGGTCGCCAGCCAGCCGACGATGGGCCAGCGCGCGATCTCGGCTTTCGCGACGAAATTCATCATGCGCTGGCTGTGCATCAGCTCGATGTCCATCCACGAGACGTGGTTGGCGACGAACAGCACGGCGCCCGGCAGCGGCTCGCCGATGCGGCGGATGCGGAAGCCGAAACGGCGCACGAGCGCGCCCGACCACCAGCGCGTCATCCAGTGATCGAGGCGCTCTTCGCCGACGCGCAGCCGTCGCGCGAGCGGGTTGAACACGCGATCGCAATCGGGATTGCGATCAGAATATGCAGCAACAACAACGGCGTGCGCACGAGATAACGCAGCGGGCGCAGATAGTCACGCGACGGAGCGGCGATGGCCGTTGCATTCATCCCGCGATGTTAGCCAAGCCGTCGCGCGGCCGCCAGCGCTGCGCTGCAGCATGACCGGTATCCGTTCAGCCAGGCCGGGCCGAAAGATCGGGCCGAAAAGATCGGCCGAATCTCGGAGCGACCGAACAAGGGCTCAGCCGGCCGGTATGGCCTGTTTGGGCACGACGGCCGTCGTGAGCCGCGCAATGCAGACGAGACGGCCGGACTCGTCCTCGATGCGAATCTCCCAGACATGCGTCGTGCGGCCGACATGCAGCGGCCGCGCGGTGCCCGTGACGCGTCCCGACGTCACGGCGCGAATGTGGTTGGCGTTGATGTCGAGTCCGACCGCGCGCTCGGTCTTCGCATCGCTGCAGAGCATCGAGGCAATGCTGCCGAGCGTCTCCGCGAGCGCCACCGATGCGCCGCCGTGCAGCAATCCGTACGGCTGATGCGTGCGCGCATCGACCGGCATCGTGCCGCGCACGAAATCGTCGCCGATCTCGGTGACCATGATGTCGAGCGTGCCGATCATCGTATTTGCTGCGCATCGCGTTGAGCTGGTCGAGCGACGGCGTCGTTTTCCAAAGGGCCACGATTATCTCCCGGGCAGCACGAGGCGCGGAACGCCATGTTCGCTGCGTTCTTCGACGACGCTCGCGCGCGTGTCGAGCGCCGCGCGCGTCAATGCAGGCAGCGGCTCGACCTGCTCGCCGCGCGCGCTGCGCAACGCGTTGCGATAGGCGCGCTGCGCGGTCTCCGCATCGCCCTGGCCGTTGCAGGCGTCGGCGAAAGCCTCCCACATCGCTGCGCTCGCATCGATCGCGAGGCCACGACCAAGGTATTCGATGGCCTTGCCCCACAGCTCGCTCTGATTGCACAGGCGGCCGAGTGTCAGCAGCAACGCGGCGCTGTTCGGCTGCGCGTTGAGCCACGCCTCGGCCTGGCGCAGGCGCGCATTCGCTTCGGCAGGGCCGAGATTCCCATACGCTTCGACGAGCGCTTCCGACCAGTCGCGGCGCACCGCCGACTCGATTTCGCTCATGCCCGCAAGCGGCTGACCGAGCGCCGCGGCGCGGCGCGCGTACGCCGCGACGACGCTCTCGATGCGGCGCTGGGCACGGGTCAGGCCCGACCACAGCGTCGCGAGGCGACGCGCATCCGCGCTGTTCGTCAGCGCGGCGGAAAGCGTGTTCGCCTCGATGCGCTCGAAGCCGGCGCCGAGCGACTCGTCACGGGCGAGCGGGGCGAGCGTCTCGACCGCGGCTGCGCCATCGCCCGTTGCGAGCGCCGCGATATTGAGGCTGCGCCACGCATCGGGCTCGAGGCCACCCTTGTCGGCCTCGGGCTTGAGCAATGCGAGCGCCTGCGCAGGCTGGCCCTGCTCGAGCAGCAGCCGCGCACGCAGCGCGAGCGCCGCGCCGGGGACCGTGCGGGCGGCGTCGCTCAGCGCCGCGTCGACCGCGGCATCGTCGCCGCGCGCATGCGCCGCCTGCGCGCGCGCGAGCAGCGCGGGCGCGTGCAGCTCGCGCACGTGCGCGGCGCGTTCGAGTTCGCGCGTCGCGCGGGCATGACGACCTTCGTACAGCGCGACGAGACCGTCGGCGATGCGCTCGTGTCCACGCCGGCGCGTGCGCTGCCGCCAGGCCGCGCCCGGCCAGCGTGCGACCCGCCAGAGCAGGCCGGTCGCGCCCCAGGCGAGCAGCAGCAGGACGACCGCGACGACGAACGACGTCTCGACGCGCCAACCGGCGAAACGCACGAGGACGGAGCCCGGATCGAGCGCGAGCGCGTGCCAACCCCATGCCGCCGCGCAAGCGACGAGCAGCAGGGCGAGCACGGCGACCCAGATTCTCATGTCTTCTCGCCGGCCGTCGCCGGCGCAGGCGTGGCGGGCGGGGCCGGCGGCGCGTCGTGCTGCAGCGCCTCGGTCTTGCGCAGGTTGCGCAGTTCCTTCAACGCGGCGCCGAGAACGTCGGGCGCGGGCGCGGCGAGCTGCAGCTTGCCGAGCGCATCGAGGCCGCCCAGTTGCGCGGCGACTGGCGCGGCCGTCGTGTCGAACGTTTCAGCAAGGTGAGACCGCGCCGCTGCGAGCGCGCGGTGGAATCGTTCGTCGTCGCGCATGAGCAGCGCAGCCTGCGCGTCGCGCAGGGCCGCGTCGATCAGCGCGCGCGCAAGCAGCGGGTCGCTGCGCGCCAGCAGTTCGCGCGTGTCGTCGTCGCGGCTGACGCGCACGAACTCGCCGAAGATCTGCGCCCAGCGCGACGCGGGCGCGGCAGCGGGCTTTTCCGCGGCCGCCGCGAGCGGCAACTGCGCGAGCTGTGCCCTCATGCGGGCGAGTTGCTCCGTCGATCGCCGCGGCGTCGACCGTCTGCAGCGCGCCGAGCGCGCCGATTTCCGCGCTTATACTTTGGCGTATTGTGGAAAATGCAGCATTGTTCGCCTCGGCCAAGCGCGGCGTCTGCCAGGCGATAGGCGGCGACGGCCGCCGCCGGATCGTGAAACAGACGATAGCGCTCACCGCCAAGGACGAGCAGCAGCTCCGCCTCGTTGAGCAGCAGCGAGTCGTGGCCCGAAAGGCGCTTGTCGGCGAGGTTGGCGATCGCCTCTTCGGCGAGGCGCGCGCGTTCGGACAGCCCGAGCACCTGCGCACGCAGCGATTCGTTGACCTTCGTCGCATCGTCGAGACGCGCTCGCAGGGCGCCGATGTCCTGACGACTGGTGGCACCCTCGCGCTGCAGCGCGTCGGCCTGGTCGCGCAGCTTCTGCACGGTCGTCCTTTCGTCCTGTGCGACGCGATCCTGGCCCTGCTCGACGGTCTGCACGCGCCAGAAGATGTAGCCGGCAACTGCGAGGACAACGAGCCAGAGTATCCAGCCCCAGCCGCCCGACTGGCGCGCAGCGGGAGACACGCGCCGGCGGCGCCGCAGAAGGCGAAGGCGCTGGCGGCACCGCAGCGCCCTGATCGACGTTGGGCTGATCGGTATTGCGCTGGTCGGTATCGATGTCGCTCATGCGCGCATGCTAGCGAAAAACCGTGTCGGCCGCGCGCTCGCCTGCACGTTCAGGTGCCATCCTCGCGGGCAGCGCCGCGGCAGCGGATACGCACTACAACCGGTGCCGCGCCACCGCGATCGTCGTTGCGGCAAGCATGTCGACGGGCCCGGCAGAGGCCGCAATGTGAACGCGCCGCCAGCCGAGCGCACGCGCGGCGGTCGCGATGCGCTCGCTGCTCGCGATGACTTCCGCGCGGACGAGCTTTTCGAACAACGCTGCGGGCATCCGTTCACGCAGATGAACGAGCGACTCGGCGCTGCTCAGTTGCACGAACAGCGGCGCCGCCGCGTCGGCGAGCGCGGCTAGATGGCGCCGGTCGAGTCGCGCCCCGCCGCGGCGATAGACCGGGATGTGGCCGACCTGCGGCGCCGCGGGCGCGCAATCCGCGTGGCAGGAGGTCGCGACCTTGCGGCGCATCGACGAGCACGACGCGGAGGCCCGCGCACCACTGCGAGTTCGGGCAGCGCGAGCAGGCCTTCGCTGTCCTGGCGCGAGCGCGGCCACAGCACGTCGCGAATGCCGCGGCGCTGCAGCGCGCGCGCGGTGCCCGCACCGACCGCGCAAACCCGCGACGAGCGGGCGAAGCGCAGGTCCGGCAAGATCGAAAACGCATGGCGGACGGCGTTCGGGCTCACGAAGATCACGACATCGGCGGTGCGCGCCGCGCGCAACGCATCACGTACCGCCGCGGCATCGTCGGCAGGCCACACACGGGTACCCGGCAGGCCGAGCGCACGTCCGCCGAGCGCTGCGATGCGCCGTTTCATCGGCGCGGACGAAGCGCTCGGCCGCGTGACGACGACGGTCGCACCGGCAAGCGGAAGTGGCGAACTGGACGTGGCGACGGCGCGCGGTCATGACTTCGCGCATATTAGCAATGCGCAGCGACACAGCGCCGGGTGCCAGGGATTTGAGCGATACGCCGGCGCATCGATCACAATGTCGTCGCATGAGAACTCCCGCTCCGTCATCCGCACTACCGCGCGCATCCACCGCGCTGCTCGAACGCACGCTGCAACAGATTCCGCTGACCGCGTCGATGCGCGTCGAAATTGGCGCGTACGACGGCCACAGCCTCGTGCTGTCCGCGCCGCTGGCAGCCGAATGTCAACGACAAGGGCTGCGCTTTCGGCGGCAGCATCGCGAGCCTGCTCACGTTGGCCGGCTGGGGCCTGATCCTGCTCAAGCTCGAGGCGACGCGGATCGACTGCGACATCTACGTGCAGGACTCCACGGTCCGCTATCTCGCGCCACTATGGGGCGACCTGCGTGCGCGCGCGGAAATTGCGAGCGGCGGGGCCGACGTGGGACGGATTCATCGCGGCGCTCGCAGCGCGCGGGCGCGCGCGCCTGCGCGTGAACTGCCGCATGCCGACCGAGACGGGCGCCGATGCATGCACGCTCGACGCACGCTTCGTCGCGATCGTGCGTCATCCGTCGGACACCCGATGACGCCGCTTGGTCTACAATGCCCGCGGCGCCTGAACGCAACCTGGAACCTGCCCATGCTTCGCCGCACCGCTCTACTCTGTCTGCTTTCCTGCGCTTTGGCCGCATGCTCGACGCCGGGCACGAAATCCGACGCGCTCGAGACGACGCTGCAGGCCTATGCCGCCACGATTCGCTGGGGCAATTTCGAGGATGCGCTCGGCTTCATCGATCCCGAGGTGTTGAAGGCGCATCCGGTGTCGAAACTCGACCTCGAGCGTTACCAGCAGGTACGTGTTGGCGGCTACGCGGAACAGCCGCTGCACAACACCGGTCCCGACGAGGTGCATCAGACCGTCGAGATCACCGTGTCGAACAACAACACGCTCTCGGTGCGCTCGTTCCTCGACCGCCAGATCTGGCACTACGACGAGAAGCTGAGCCGCTGGTGGCTCGTCACCGGCCTGCCGGACATCACGCAACATTGAATTGAGCATGGCGCAGTTTCGACCGTTTGTGGCGCTGGAGTCCGGCGCCTCCACTCTCCTGTTTTTGCGTCGCACGACTTCATTGGGCGCGGTTTCATCGAATACGATTTCGTTGAAGGCGCGCTCGCTTAGCGCGCGCCTGTCGAGCGCCTTGCTGTTGAGCGTGCTCTTGTGCGCACCCCTTTGCGCCGCGCCCGTCGCACCGGCAGCGACGAACACGACCCTGCCGAGCGCGCGCTACGCGCTGCCCGCGCCCCGCGCCGGCGCCACGGTCGAGGCCGTCGCCCTCGATGGCGCGGTGGAATTGCGCGCCGACCAGAACCGGCCGCGATCGATGCCGCTGCGTTATGCGGCTGAGCGCAGGATCGACAACGTGCGCACGCTGCCGAAGATGCCAGCCCTCGGCGGTGAATGGCGCGACCTGCCGGACGGCATGGCACTGTGGCGCATTCCGGTGCACGTGGCCGGTGCGCACAGCCTCGACTTCTCGTTCCGCCGCTTCTTCCTGCCGCCCGGCGCGCAGCTTTTCATCCGCGGCGCCAGCGAGACGCTCGGTCCGTACAGCGACGCCGACAACACGCGCTCGCGACGTTTTGCGACGCCGCTCGTGCATGCCGACCACGCGCAGATCGAAGTGCTGCTGCCACGATCGATGAAACCGTTCCTCGAACTCGACCTGGAAGCGGCCTACGCCGGTTATCGCGATATCTTCGCGAAATCGGTCATGAACCCGGGCGTCGGCAGCGGCACGTGCAACATCGACACGGTCTGCCCGGAAGGCGACCCATGGCGCAGCGAGATCAATGCCGAGGCCGTCCTCGTCTCCACCGGCACGTATTGCTCGGGCCAGTTGCTCAACAACACGCGCGGCGACCGCCTCGAACTGCTCTCCACGGCGCATCACTGCTATGCCTCGCAGGACGCGGGCGATCGTCTCGTCGTGTACTGGAAATACGAAAGCCCTACCTGCCGCGCCGTGGGCAGCGACGACAACGGCCTGCCCGTGTCGACCGCGACCGCGATCGCGCAGACTGGCGGCGCCGTGTTGCTCGCGACCGACGAGGATTCCGACTTCACGCTGTTCCGCCTCAACAATACGCCGCCCGCGAGCGCGAACGCGTACTTCAACGGCTGGGACATCGGCGAGGTGCCGTTCGAGAACGGCGTCGTGATCCATCACCCCAAATCCGACGCGAAGCGCATCAGCTTCACGGCCGGCGTGATCCAGCTCAATGACGACACGAGCGTCGGCCAGGGCATCCATCACTGGTACGTCGACCACTACGCCGCAGGCACCACGGAGGAAGGCTCCTCGGGATCCGGCCTGTTCGATGCCGACCATCACCTGCGCGGCGTGCTTTCCAACGGCAGCGCGGCCTGTTCGGAACCGATGGGCTACGACTACTACGGACGCATCAGCAGCGCATGGACCGGAGGCGGCACGCCGCAGACACGCGTGTCCGACTGGCTCGATCCGATCGGCAGCCGTCTGACGCAGATCAACGGTCTCGCCAGCTGCGCGGCGCCGACGGTGACGCTCGCGCTGAGCGAGAGCACGGCGCTCGTCGGCGACAGGATCACGCTTGGCGCGAGCGCGACCGGCGGCCAGGCGCCGTACACCTACGCATTCGATGTGGATGGCGATGGCGTCGCCGACAGCACCGATCCGACCCAGGCCAGCATTCCGGCGGTATACCCCGGAGCGTATGCCGGCAACGTCAGCGTGAAGGTGACCGACAGTACCGGCTGCAGCGCCACGGCGTCGCGCGCGCTCGTCGTGCAGGCACCGGAGATCAAGCTGGCGGCCGCGCCAGTCCCCGCGCCGATTGCGTTATGCGGCAGCAGCGACGGTTCGCTCAATCCTGGACAGCGCTGGCGAAATCAGGTCGTGCTCATCAATACCGGCAATACGTCGAGCGAGCCGGGCTATGCACTCTTCGCGCAGGATCCGGCCACGCTCGGGCAGGCGTCGCTCACGATCGAAACGCCATCAGTCACGATCCCCGCACTGGCGCCCGGGGAGAGCACCAGTCTGGCGCTCGACTACGCGATCGATGCCACGACGGCCTGCGCGAGCCCGATCCGCATCGATCTGCTCGGCGCAGCCGATGCGCGTGGCTTCCACGCCGTCTCGACCGAGGTCCTCAACCGGACGCTGGCGGCGAACTGCCTTGCAGTGACGACCTGTCCAGCGCAGGTACCCGCACGGCGGCTCGACCCCGACGCCTACTATGATCCGCTGCGGCCGGGTACGGGCATGACGCTGATCACGTTGCCGCAGGGCACGAGCGATCCGGTCTTCTTCGGGCTCTGGTTCAGCGCGGACAGCGCTCGCCAGCCGACCTGGTATCAGCTGCAGGCCGCCCTGCACGGCAACCAGGTCAACTCACCGCTCTACCGGACGCACCAGACGCAGCCGCCGACCTGGCCGCAGAAGCCCTCACCCGTCGGCTCGACGCAGGTGACCCTCGTCGACGACGACAAGCTCGCCTTCACGTGGAATTTCGCAGGCAACGTCGGCGGCGCGCTGTACGTGCCGGTCACGGGCCTCGCATCGAGCATCCGCGTGTGGAACAACCCGACGGAAAGCGGCTGGGGCACGTTCGACCAGCTCGCGCAGGTGGCGGGCCCCGCTGCGCCGCCGCTGATCGCCAGTCTGGTATACATTTACGATGGCGCGGGCGTGCCGCGCTGGGTGCAGGGCAACAATCCTTCGTACGTCGCGGGCGCGGCGCAGCCCGTGACGCTGGTGCGGCCGACCTGCCCGGGCTGCGTCTGGCTCGACTACAAGGCCGGCGAGCAGACCGTCGGCACGATGGCCTACACGCTCACCGGCGGCCAAACAAAATTGTCTACAAATATAAATTTCCCCGGGCCGCTTTCGGGCACCTGGGTGCGCGACCAGTTGCCGTTCACGCTGCTGTTCCAGTCGCCATGATTTTGCGCCATGGGCCGCGGTAGCGGATAATCCGCGGCCGTCCCGCAGTACCCGCATCCCTCCATGTCCGAATTCCTCCATCGCCTGCCCGAGTTTGCGGGCAACCACACGTTTCTCGTCATGGCAGCCGCCGTGCTGCTCGTCACTCTGGTCGGCAACGAGGTGACTCGCCTGTTCCGCGGCTATCGCGAGTTGACGCCGGCGGCGTTGACGCGGCTGATCAACCGCGACAGCCCTCTGCTCGTGGATCTTTCCGCAGCGGCCGATTTCGAGAAGGCCCACATCCCCGGCGCGCGCAACGTCCAGATGAGCCAGTTCGATCCCGAAACCAAGGAACTCGCGGCCATCAAGGACCGCCCTGTAGCCGTCTACTGCAAGACCGGCAACACGTCGGCGCAAGCCGCGGCGCGACTGGTCAAGGCGGGCTTCCAGCAGGTCTTCTGGCTCGGCGGCGGCCTCGCTTCCTGGCGTGAGGCGAATCTGCCGCTCGCGAAAGGCCGCAGCTGAGACAGCCATTCCGGGTCGGGCACCCGACACCGACGACCGCTTTCCCGCCCATCCGCTTGCACGCGCAGGGCCGCGCAAGACTGGAACTGCTTCACAGGTGCGCGCGGGCGCGGTGCATGGGATAATCCCACCCCTTTTCCCTCTACTTTTTCATTTGTCCCGATTTTTCTGGAGTAAGCAGCATGACTGAGAACGCGATCATCAACGGCGGCGAAACCGGCGCCCAACTGTCCCTGCAAAAGGTGTACGTCAAGGACGCTTCCTTCGAAGCGCCGGGCGCGCCGCAGGTTTTCCAGGAGCAGGGCCAGCCGCAGGTGCAGTTGAACCTGCAGCAGCAGGTCACATCGATCGGCGAGAATGTTTTCGAAGTCGTCCTCAGCGTCACCGTCACCTGCAAGCTCGGCGAAAAGACCGCCTATCTCGCCGAAGTGCAGCAGGCCGGCATCTTCGGCATGGCCGGTTTCGACGCGTCGGGCCGCGATGCCGTACTTGCCACCTACTGCCCGAACGTGCTGTTTCCGTACGCCCGCCAGATCGTTTCCGACCTGATCCAGAGTGGCGGATTCCCGCCGTTCCTGTTGCAGCCGATCAATTTCGAAGGGCTGTACGCCGAACAGATGCGTCGCCAGGCCGAAGGCGCGCCCGCCGCCAACGCGTAAGAGCCGGCACGCATCGGGCGATCGGGTTGCCGCGACCAGCGCAATGAGCGCGAAAGCCGCCGTCTCCGTTCTCGGTTCCGGCTCCTGGGGCACCGCGCTCGCCGCGGTGCTCGCGCGCAACGACGTGCCCACAACGCTGTGGGGACGCAACCCGGCTGCGATCGCGGAGATGCAGACGACGCGACGCAACGCGCGCTATCTGCCCGAACTCGAACTGCCTGCCGCGCTGCTCTGCACGCACGACCTCGATGAAGCGGTACGCAGCGCGCAGGTGCTGCTGATCGTCACGCCGAGCCACGCGTTCGGTGAACTGCATCGAACGCATCGCGCGCATGCGTCGCACCCGACGCCGGCGTCGCCTGGGCGACGAAGGGTTTCGATCCGGCCTCGGGTCGCTTCCTGCATGAAATCGTCGCCGAACGCCTGCCCGGCGTTCGCCGGCTGCGATCGTCACCGGCCCATCGTTCGCGCGCGAAGTCGCTCAGGACCTGCCGACCGCGGTCACGGTGCATTCGGCGGACGCCGCTTTCGCGCAGACGATGGCCGACCTGCTGCATAGCCCACGTTTTCGCGCCTACACGGGCAACGACATGATCGGCGCCGAACTCGGCGGCGCGATGAAGAACGTGCTCGCGGTCGCCACCGGCGTCGCCGACGGCATGCACCTCGGACTCAACGCGCGCGCCGGCATGATCACGCGCGGCCTCAACGAGATGCTGCGGCTCGGCGCGGCGATCGGCGCGCGGCCGGAGACCCTGATGGGCCTCGCCGGACTCGGCGACCTCGTGCTGACCTGCACGGGCGATCTCTCGCGCAACCGCCGCCTCGGCCTCGCGCTCGGTCGCGGCGTCGGCCTGCGGCAGGCCGTCGCCGAGATCGGCCAGGTCGTCGAGAGCATCGAGACCGTCGACACGGTGATGCGTCTCGCCGCCCGCCACGGCATCGAACTGCCGATCTCGCAGGGCGTGCAACGCGTGTTGCACGAGGAAATCACGCCGAAGGAAGGTCTGCGGCAGTTGCTCGCGCGCGAGCAGAAGGCCGAATACCCGACGGGGATGTTCAAGCAATAGAACGCCCACGGGGTGCGACGCGCAGGGCGCCACCCTCGCGCTGCGACGTATCGTTACTTGCAGGCCGCGCCGCGTTCGATCAGCAACGTGCGCGCGCATCCGCGCGGCCTGCGTTACGCGCCGCCGGCAAAACCCTGCTGCCGCCACGCCTCGTAAACCACGACCGCGACCGCATTCGAGAGATTCAGGCTGCGATTGTCCGGGCGCATCGGCAAGCGCAGGCGCTGTGCCTCGGGCAACGCGTCGAGCAGCGTGCTGCGGCAAACCGCGCGTCTCCGGACCGAACACGACCGCGTCGCCGTCGGCATAGCGGACGTCGCTGTACCGAGTCCGTCCGCGCGTCGACAGCGCGAATGTGCGCGAAGGTCCGACCGCGGCGGTGAACGCGTCGAGGTCGTCGTGGACATCGACCTCCGCAAACTCGTGGTAGTCGAGCCCGGCACGACGCAGCTTGGCATGGTCGAGATCGAAACCGAGCGGCCGGATCAGGTGCAGGCGTGCGCCGCTGTTCGCGCAGAGGCGAATCACGTTGCCGGTGTTCGGCGGAATCTCGGGCTGATAGAGGACGACGTGCAGCATGCGGCGATTATCAACCCGCCACCCGTGCATCCGGAAGCTGCGCGGCGCGCAGGCGAGCGCCTGCGTCGCGTCACGCGGCGGGCTATGCCGCTTCCGCGGTGATGGCGAGTCAGTACGCGTGCCGGACTCGATCCACAAACGATCGAATCACTCGGCTCGCGCGTCCGCAGGGCGCTCAACGCGTGCCAGAGGTTTCGTCGATCTGCGTCGGCTCGCCGACGAAAACGTTCGCCTGATAGCAGATTCTGCGCGCTTTCGAATGCGCATCCGCCACGCACGTGGGCGACACGCTGACCGCCGATATCGTCGGCAGCGATGACGCATAGGTATCGTCGGCGGTGCTGATCTGCGCCATCGCCTGCGCACCTGCCACGATGGCGAGCGTTACGCCGATTGCGACGAGGCTGCGACGCAGCGGTTGATAGACGTTCATGACCATTCTCCTTTCGTATACTTTGCGACTTTTCAACTTTGCAACTTTGTGATCTGTGAAGAGCAAGGGCTGTGCCAGCGGTCGGCGACGACGGTTCCTGCTGTTCAATTCGATGCACGATCAAGCGATTAAGTTGCAGCGCCGACGAAAGTCATGACTTCCGGCATACGTTCATCGAGTGTCCGCGGACAGTGAGGTGTCCGCGATGATCGCGGCGCGAACACGCGTGGACAGCAAATTGTGAAACGTCGCTGCGACCGGCGCGTGGCGACGGCGCGACTACCAGGCCATCGTCTCGCCACGGTGGTCGAGGAAGCGGCCGCTGTGCGCCGTCGTCAATGCATCGACGACGCGCAGGACGCCAGCGATCGATTCGGCTGCGCCGAGCGGTGCGTTCGCGCCGCCCATGTCGGTACGCACCCAGCCCGGATGCACACTCACCACGACAATATCGTCGGACTTGAGCTGTGCTGCGAGAAGCCGCGTCACCATGTTGAGCGCGGCTTTGCTGATCGCGTAGCTCGGCGTAGCGAAGTGCGTCGTGTCGGAGAGCGAACCGAGTTCCGACGAAATATTGACGATCCGCGCCTGCGTGCCGCGCGCGAGCTGCGGGGCGAGCGCCTGGCTCAGCAGCAGCGGACCGATGACGTTCGAGCGCAGGCTCTCTTCGAACGTCTTCGCGCTCAACTCGCCGAAACGCTCGCCGGAGACGAGCACGCCCGCGCAATTGATCAGCACGTCGACCGCGTCGCGGATCATGCCGGCTTCGCGCGCGAACCCGTCGATCGACCGCTCCTTGTCGAGATCGAGCGGCAGTATGTGCAGATGACCTGGGTGCGCTGCAGCAAACTCGGTGAGCTTGAGCGCGCGCCCGGGATTGCGGCAGCCCGCGATCACGCGATCGCCGCGCGCGAGCAGCTGGCGCGTGAGCTCGAAGCCGAGGCCGCGATTGGCTCCGGTGACGACGAACCGCTTCGGCGACCTCGGCTGTGCAGCACTTTCCATCGCATGCGCTCCGGCAACAATGGCGATACACACAAGTCTACGTCCGACTTTCGGCCATTGCGCGCTCTTTTGCGCTCGGCTAGGCTCGATTCCTTTTCTGTCACTCGCTCACTCGCCCAGGAGTTCGTCGATGTCCATCGCCGCCGCCCGACCTTCCGACCGCATGCGCAAGGCACTATTCGGCTCGGTCGCCTTCGCGATCGCGCTTGCCGCGTCCGGTTGCGCGACCACGCCTTCCTCCTCCGCCCCGGCCCATCCGCCGGCGAAGGAAAGTGCCGCCGCGATCGACATCCCGTTCACGAAATTCCAGCTCGACAACGGCCTCACGGTCGTCGTGCACGAGGATCACAAGGCGCCGGTCGTCGCGGTCTCGATCTGGTACCACGTCGGCTCCGCCGACGAGCCCGCCGGCAAGACCGGCTTTGCGCACCTGTTCGAGCACCTCATGTTCTCGGGTTCCGAGAACCACAAAGGCACGTATTTCTCGCCGTTCGAGGTGGCCGGCGCGACCGACATGAACGGCACGACCTGGTTCGATCGCACGAACTACTTCGAAACCGTGCCGACGACCGCGCTCGACATGGCGTTGTGGATGGAATCGGACCGCATGGGCCACCTGCTCAGCGCGATCGGCAAGACCGAGCTCGACACGCAGCGCGGCGTCGTGCAGAACGAGAAGCGGCAGGGCGAGAACCGCCCGTACGGCCGCACCGACGAAAACATCCTGCTCAATGCGTTTCCGGCCAATCATCCGTATCAGCACGACACGATCGGTTCGATGGCCGATCTCGACGCGGCCTCTCTCGATGACGTGAAGCAATGGTTCCGCGACTACTACGGCGCGGCCAACACGACCGTCGTTCTCGCGGGCGACATCACGGCCGCGGTGGCGAAGGAGAAGATGCAGAAGTTCTTCGGCGACATTCCGGCCGGTGCGCCGGTGCCGCGCCAGCAGCCGTGGGTCGCACCGCGCAGCACGTCGACGCGCGGCACGCAGCAGGACCACGTCGCGCAGGTACGCATCTATCGCGAATGGAACGCGCCGCAACTCGGCGACGCCGAGAATCCGCTGCTCGATCTGGCCGCGACCGTGCTCGGTGGCGGCAAGACATCGCGTCTCTATCAGCGCCTCGTCTACCAGGACAAGCTCGTCGACAACGTCTCGGTGCATCTGCAGACGTTCGCGCTCGCGAGCCAGTTCGAACTGCGCGCCGACGTGAAGAACGGCGTCGACCCCGCGCAGGTCGAGGCGGCGGTCGCCGACGAGTGGGCGAAATTCCTCAAGGACGGCCCGACCGAGGATGAACTCGCTCGCGCGAAGACATCGGAGCGCGCGGGCTTCATCCGCGGCCTCGAACGCGTCGGCGGATTCGGCGGCAAGGCCGTCATCCTCGCGCAGAGCCAGGTCTATCTCGGCAATCCGGCCGCCTACAAGCTCGACCTCGAACGCACGGCCGCCGCGACGCCCGCGAGCGTGCTCGCCACGGCGCGCAAATGGGTCGCGCAGGGCGACTACACGCTGACCGTCGTGCCCGCGAAGAAGGGTGCCGACCTCGCCGCCGAGGACAAGGCCGTCAAGGGCCTGCCCGAAGTTGCGGGCAAGCCGAAGCCCGTGCTGCCGGCCGAGAAAAAGTATACGACGGCGAAGAACGACGTCGATCGCAGCACGCGGCGTGCCCGCCGTCACGACGTTCCCCGACCTGACCTTCCCGGCGGTGCAGCGCGGCAAGCTCAAGAACGGCATCGAGGTGATCCTCGCCGAACGCCACGCGATTCCGGTGACGCACGTGCAGTTGCAGTTCGATGCGGGTTACGCCGGCGACCAGGGCCGCAAGCTCGGCACGGCCAGTTTCACGGCGAGCATGCTCGACGAGGGCACGAAGACGCTCGATTCGATCGAGATCGCGAAGCGCGGCGAGCATCTCGGCGCGCTGATTCGCAACAGCGCCGGCCTCGACAGCTCGAGTTCTTCGCTCAACGCGCTCAATTCGGACCTGCCGGCCTCGCTCGAATTGTTCGCCGACGTCGTGCGCAACCCCGCGTTCCGCGACGCCGACATCGAACGCATCCGCGCGCAGTGGCTCGCCGAGATCGGCCAGGAGAAGACGCAGCCGGGCGGCATGGCGCTGCGCACGTTGCCGCCGCTGCTGTACGGCAAGGATCACGCGTACGGCATTCCGTTCACGGGCACCGGCACCGAGGCCGCGATCAAGTCGCTCACCGCAGCGGACCTCGTCGCGTTCCAGAACGACTACCTGCGCTCCGACAACGTGAAGATTTTCGTCGCCGGCGACACGACGCTTGCGACGATCCTGCCGCTGCTCGACAAGGCGTTCGGCGACTGGGCCGCGCCGTCGTCCGCCGTGCCGAAGAAGAATCTGGCCCATGTCGACGCGCAGAAGAAGCCGCGCGTATTCCTGATCAACCGCGCCGATTCGCCGCAGTCGCTGATCCTCGCAGGCTCACTCGCGCCATCGACGACCGCACCGGACTATCTGCCCGTGCAGACCGCGAACGCCGTGTTCGGCGGCACGTTCACGTCGCGCCTCAACATGAACCTGCGCGAGAACAAGCGCTGGTCGTACGGCGCACGCTCGTCGGTGCAGGACGCGCTCGGCCAGCGTCCGCTGCTGCTGCAGGCGCCCGTGCAGACCGACAAGACCGCGGAGTCGGTCAGCGAGGCGCTCAAGGAAGTGCGCGCAGTCGCCTCGGACAACCCGCCGACAACCGCCGAGATCGACAAGATCAAGGCGCAGCGCGTGCGCGCGCTGCCGGGCAGCTACGAGACGAGCGCAGCGGTGCTCGGCGCGCTCGCGACGAACCAGCTGTATGGCCGTCCCGACAACTACGTGCCGACGCTCAAGCAGAACATCGAAGCGCAGACGCAGGCGCAGGTCGACGCAGCGGCGAAGGAGATTTTCGTCCCCAACTCGCTGACCTGGGTCGTCGTCGGCGACTTGTCGAAGATAGAGAAGCCCGTGCGCGCACTCGGCATCGGCGAGGTCAAGGTGATCGACGCCGACGGCAAGGTGGTTCGCTGAGCGGTTACGGCCGGGTTATACGCAAAATGACGCGGTACTCCGTCCGTCGCGCTACTTTCCCTTCTCCGGCTGGCGGGAGACAAAACGGCAAGGATTGCCGTTTTGCACGGCGGAGTCGCAGAAGGGGTGAATGTACGTGGCGCGCAGCGCCGGATGAGGGTGGCACGGCCGAAATTGTCGGCGCAGGCGCCACCCTCACCCGCGCCTGCGGCGCGACCTCTCCCGCCAGCGGGAGAGGTAAATGGTGCGGCCACGATTTGCCAACACGCAACCCGACAATGCGGTAGAGAACTCGATGGGCCAGAGCTCTCCGCAGAGTCGCCCGAGGCCCGCTGGTCGCTTTCGGCAGCGTGCGCTTGTCAGATGATAAGGAGAACGTCGATGCATCGGCAGCAGTCCCTACTAAGGTCCATCGCGCTCGCGTGCGCGCTCGTCGCTCCTCCCGTGCTTGCCGATACGCCCGCGCCCGCGAAGATCGACACGGTCGACCTGAAGTACGAGAAGCTCGAACTGCCGAACGGCCTCACTGTCATCGTCCACGAGGACCACAAGGCGCCGGTCGTCAACGTCGCGGTCTGGTATCACATCGGTTCGGCCGACGAGCCGGCGGGAAAGACCGGTTTCGCCCACCTGTTCGAGCACCTGATGTTTTCCGGTTCGGAGAATCACCCGGACGGTTTCTTCAAGCCGTTCGAACTCATCGGCGCGACCGACCAGAACGGCTCGACCTGGAACGACCGCACCAACTACTACGAGACGGTACCGACGACAGCGCTCGATCTCGCGCTGTGGATGGAATCCGACCGCATGGGCCACCTGCTCGGCTTCATCGGCCAGAAGGAACTCGACACGCAACGCGGCGTCGTGCAGAACGAGAAGCGGCAGGGCGAGAACCAGCCGTACGGCCGCGTTGACGAGAACATTCAGGCGAACGCGTTTCCCGCGAATCATCCCTACCACCACGACACGATCGGCTCGATGAAGGACTTGAACGCGGCCTCGCTCGCCGACGTCAAGCAGTGGTTCCACGATCACTACGGCGCCGCGAATACGACCCTCGTGCTCGCCGGCGACATCACGCCCGCCGTCGCGCGCGAGAAGGCGCTGGCCTATTTCGGCGACATTCCTGCCGGGCCTCCCGTTGCCCGCCAGCAGCCATGGGTCTACGCACGCGACAAATCGACGCGCGGCGAGATGGTCGATCAGGTCGCGCAGGTGCGCGTGTACCGCGAATGGAACGTGCCGCAGCTCGGCGATGCCGATGTGCCGCTGCTCGATCTCGCCTCCACGGTCCTCGGCGGCGGCAGGACGTCACGCCTGTACGAGCGCCTGGTGTACAAGGACAAGATCGCGGACGACGTCAGCGTTTCGATCTCGACGTTCGCGCTCGCAAGCCTGTTCGAGCTGCAGGTCGACGTGAAGAAGGGCGTCAATCCGGCGAAGGTCGAGGCGGCGATCGCGGATGAGTGGGCGAAGTTGCTTCGGGACGGCCCGAGCGAGGACGAACTCGACCGCGCCCGCGTACGCGCGCGCGCGCAAATGGTCCGCAACGTCGAGAAGGTGCTCTACCAGGGTTGGTTCCTCGCAGAAGGTCAGGTCTACCAGAACGATCCGAACGCCTACAAGATCGACTTCGCGCGCATGGATGCGGCGACGCCCGCGGCCGTGGCCGCGGCGGCGAGGAAGTGGATCGACAAGGGCGACTACACGCTGACGGTCAGGCCAGGCACGCCCGATCCTTCGAAGGACGAAGCCGAATCGGGCGGCCTCACCGCAGCCGACGGCGCACCGAAGGCGGTGCTGCCGGCCGCGCACGAGTATACAACGGTAAAAAGCAGCATCGACCGCAGCAAGGGAGTGCCCACGGTCTCGACCTTCCCCGACCTCAGCTTCCCGCGCCTGCAGCGCGGCAAGCTCAGGAACGGCATCGAGGTCGTTCTCGCTGAACGGCACGAGGTGCCGCTTGTGCAGCTCAATATCCTGTTCGATTCCGGCTACGCGGCCGACCAGGGTCGCAAGCTCGGCACGGCGACGTTCACTGCCGGCATGCTCGACGAGGGCACGAAGACGCTCGACTCGCTCGCCATCGCGCGCAGGCGCGAGCAGCTCGGCGCGAATCTCGGCGCCGGCTGCGACCTCGACACATGCCAGGTCGGCCTCAACAGCCTGAAGTCGCAGCTCGATCCGTCGCTCGCGCTGTGGACGGACGTGCTGCGCAATCCCGCATTCCGCAAAGGCGACATCGAACGCGTGCGCGGCTTGCGCGTGGCGACCATCGCGCAGGAGAAGACCGATCCGGTCAGCCTCGCGCTGCGCACGTTGCCGCCACTGCTGTACGGCAAGGGCCATGCCTACGGCGTGCCGTTCACGGGCAGTGGCACCGTGGCGTCGGTGAAGTCCCTGAGCGACAAGGACATGCGGGCGTTCGTCGCCGACTGGTTCCGCCCCGACAATGCACGAATCATCATTGTCGGCGACACGACGCTCGCCGAAATCACCGACAAGCTCAACGCGGTGATCGGCGACTGGTCTTCGCCGAACAAGCCATTGCCGAAGAAGAGTCTGCCAATCGCGCTCGCGCCGTCGAAGCCGCGCGTCTACCTGCTCGACCGGCCCGGTTCGCAGCAGTCGATGATCATCGCGGGCATCGTCGCACCGTCGACGCTGGCGCCGAACAACCTCGAGATCCGCACGATGAACAGCGCGTTCGGCGGCCTGTTCACGTCGCGCCTCAACATGAATCTGCGCGAGGACAAGCATTGGGCCTACGGCGCCGGCGCGTTCCTGCCGAACGCGCTCGGCCAGCGGCCCTATCTGATCTATGCGCCCGTGCAGACCGACAAGACGGCCGACTCGATGAAGGAAATGCTCAGCGAATCGCAGGCACTCGTGGGCGACAAGCCGCTCAGCGCAGCGGAGATCGCGAAGGTCAAGACGAGCGACGTGCGCGCGCTGCCCGGCGAGTTCGAGAGCGGCCAGGCGATCGCGGGTTCCGTGCAGGGCATCGTCGTCTATCACCGGCCCGATGATTACGTGCAGACGCTGAAGGCACGCACCGAGGCGCAGAAGGACGGCGACGTCGAGGCGGCCGCGAAGGAAGTCGTCAAACCGAACGGCCTCACCTGGGTCGTCGTCGGTGATCGCAAGCAGATCGAGAAATCCGTACGCGAGCTGAAGATCGGTGACATCGAAGTGCTCGATGCCGACGGCAACGTTGTAAAGTGACAGGCACCTTTACAAGCGGCGCCACCAAAGGCGGCCCGCGACAATCGGTACCGTCGCGCGCGCAAGGATGACGCAGGCGGCATGACCGCCTGCATCCCCCGTGCCTTCGAGCATGTCCTCGAGCGATTGCGCCATGAAGAAATGTTTTCTTGCCCTGCTCTGCCTCGCCATCGCGCCGACGGCCTGCACCTGGGTCGATCCGAGCGCGGGCGGCACCGACGTGCGCGTGGTCTATGACGGCAGCGTCAGCGGCTGCCGCGACGCGGGCCAGGTCGGCGTCTCCGTGGCCGACAAGGTCGCGTTCTATCATCGCAGCGACCTCAAGGTGCGCGACGAACTCGAGACGCTGGCGCGCAACGAAGCCGCGACCCTGCCCGCCGATACGATCAAACCGCTCGACGAGCCGCACGACGGTGCGCAGCATTTCCAGGCCTATGTCTGCGGACGTACGCTCGCGAAAAAGCGCGACGTCGCAGGAGACACGCTGCCCTCGGCGACGAGCGGCGAGACGCAGACGTTTCCGGTCAAGGAACACCGCTAGGGTCCACTCGATCCCGCAAAAATCCGCTCTGTTCCGAAGCCACGCCAATTTCCTTGCCACTCGCTCCGCTCGCAAGGCTGCGCCGCGCCCAAAGCGGCGCTCGACGGTCAGCGTTCCTGACTACACCGACACCCGCGCACGAGAACCGACGCGAGACACCACTGCCTTGCCTCCATGCTGGGCATCTCAGCGGCATGTTCGGAGCGTTGACGCCGACGCGTGATCTTACGATGATGCAGTGCAGCGAACCCGTCGGGATCGCTCGAAAAGGATGCCGCGCTGCATGTCGCTCGCCGAGCCTGCACTGCAAGCCCCCGCCTTCACGCATCAGCGCGTGGACGGCGCAGCGCGGATCGCGTTCGCCTGCGGCCCCGACGGCACCCGGCTCGCAGATCTCTACCAGCGCGCACCGTGCCGGCTGCTGTTTCCAAACGTCGCGCCCGGCGAACCGCCGCAAGCCGTTCTGCTGACGACGAGCGGTGGACTGACCGGTGGTGATCGCCTGCGAATCGAGTTTCGCGTTGGCGCCGGCGCACGCGCGACGCTGACGACGCAGGCCGCCGAGAAGATCTATCGCGCGCTGCCCCTTGCCGGGGACGTCGACATCTCGGTACGCGCCGAAGTCGCCACAGGCGCTTACGCAGAATGGCTCGCGCAGGAAACCATCGTCTTCGACGGCGGGCGCCTGCGCCGCGAATTCGTCGCCGATCTCGCTGCCAATGCCGCACTGCTGGCGACCGAGAGCCTCGTCCTCGGCCGCAGCGCGATGAATGAGACGCTGCGCACGGGTTTCGTCCACGACCGCTGGTGCATCCGACGCGATGGCAGGCTCGTGTTCGCCGACGCGCTGCATCTCGACGGCGATATCGAGCGCCTGCGCGCAGCGGCGTTCGGCTTCGGCGACGCGGTCGCGTGTGGCACGCTGATCTACGCCGCGGCCGACGCGCTCACCCGGCTCGAGGATGTTCGCGCCTGGGCGCGCGCGCACGCGCCCGTCGCGCACGCGACGACGCGCGACGGCTTGTTGATCGTGCGCTTCATCTCGGCGCACGCGATCGACGTGCGCAACGCGATCATTTCCATCGCCGGCTGGATTCGCCATGTGGCGTCCGGTCATGCGCAACGACTTCCGCAAGTCTGGTACTGCTAGTTTTTCCACTTGCGTGCCGGATGTGCGCTCCCGTCATGCTCGGCAAGGATGCCTGCAACGCGATTGTTCATCATCGCTTGCGAATTTGTGGAACGTGGATGCCGACTCGCGGTCCTGCCCTGCGATGATTGTCGGAGCGAACGCAAGCAACAGAGCATCTGTCGTGAATGGAAACGGATCAGAGAATCTGAAATGAACCTCACCCCGCGCGAAAAGGACAAACTGCTCGTCGCGATGGCGGCGCTCGTTGCGCGGCGGCGCCTCGAGCGCGGCGTCAGGCTCAATCATCCCGAAGCGGTCGCGCTGATCACCGATGCCGTCGTCGAAGGCGCGCGCGACGGACGCAGCGTCGCCGATCTCATGCAGGCGGGCGCGAAGGTCGTCACCCGTTCGCAGGTCATGGAAGGCGTCGCCGAGATGATCCACGAGATCCAGGTCGAGGCGACGTTCCCGGACGGCACGAAACTCGTGACCGTGCATCAGCCGATCAGGCATAACGGAGACGAGGGATGACGCCGGGCGAAATCCTCACTGCCGAAGGCGATATTCGCCTCAACGCCGGACGCGAAGCGGTCACGCTCGCAGTCGCGAACGGCGGCGACCGGCCGATCCAGGTCGGCAGCCACTACCATTTCTTCGAGACCAACCCCGCGCTGCAATTCGATCGGGCCCGTGCGCGCGGCATGCGCCTCGACATTCCCGCCGGCACCGCGATGCGTTTCGAGCCGGGGCAGACGCGCGAGGCGCGCCTCATCCCTTACGCGGGCTCGCGTGTCGTCTTCGGCTTCCGCGGCGAAGTGATGGGTGCGCTCGACGCGGAGGCGAAATAGCGATGTCGATCACCCTGAGCCGCCGCGCCTATGCAGACATGTACGGCCCGACCGTCGGCGACCGCATACGCCTTGCCGACAGCGAGTTGTTGATCGAGGTCGAGAAGGACTTCACGGTCTACGGCGAGGAAGTGAAATTCGGCGGCGGCAAGGTCATCCGCGACGGCATGGGCCAGTCGCAGGTCAGCCGTGCGGAAGGCGCGATGGACACCGTGATCACGAATGCGGTGATTCTCGATTACACGGGCATCGTCAAAGCCGACATCGGCCTGCGCGACGGACGCATCGCGAAGATCGGCAAGGCCGGCAATCCCGACGTGCAACCGGGCGTCGACATCGTGATTGGCCCGGGCACCGAAATCATCGCGGGCGAAGGCAAGATCGTCACCGCGGGCGGCATCGACGCGCACATCCACTTCATCTGTCCGCAGCAGATCGAGGAAGCGCTGTATTCGGGCATCACGACGATGCTCGGCGGCGGTACCGGCCCTGCGCACGGCACGCTCGCGACGACGTGCACGCCCGGCGCGTGGCATCTCGCGCGCATGCTGCAGGCGGCCGAAGCGTTTCCGATGAACCTCGGCTTCTTCGGCAAGGGCAACGCGAGCAAGCCGGAGGCGCTCGAGGAGATGGTGCTGGCAGGCGCATGCGGCCTCAAGCTGCACGAGGACTGGGGCACGACTCCAGCCGCAATCGACTGCTGCCTGTCCGTGTGCGACGCGCTCGACGTGCAGGCGACGCTGCATACGGACACGCTCAACGAATCGGGTTTCGTCGAATCGACGATCGCCGCGTTCAAGGGCCGCACGATCCATGCCTTCCACACCGAAGGCGCGGGCGGCGGCCATGCGCCCGACATCATCAAGGTCGCCGGCCTGCCGAACGTGCTGCCGTCGAGCACGAATCCGACCCGGCCGTACACGGTCAACACGCTCGACGAGCATCTCGACATGCTCATGGTCTGCCATCACCTCGATCCGCGCATCGCCGAGGACGTCGCGTTCGCCGAGAGCCGCATCCGCAAGGAGACGATCGCCGCCGAGGACATCCTGCACGACCTCGGCGCGTTCTCGATGATGAGTTCGGATTCGCAGGCGATGGGCCGCGTCGGCGAAACGATCATCCGCTGCTGGCAGACGGCCGACAAGATGAAGCGTCAGCGCGGTGCGCTGTCGCCGGACAGCGCGAAGAGCGACAACTTTCGCGCGCGTCGCTACATCGCCAAGTACACGATCAATCCCGCGATCGCGCACGGCATCGCCGAGCACGTCGGCTCGATCGAACCCGGCAAGCTCGCCGACCTCGTGCTCTGGTCGCCCGCGTTCTTCGCGGTCAAGCCCGATCTCGTGCTGAAGGCCGGCTCGATCGCGGCGGCGCCGATGGGCGATCCGAACGCGAGCATCCCGACGCCGCAACCGGTGCACTACCGGCCGATGTTCGGCGCGTTCGGTCGCGCCGGCATCGAATCGTCGCTGCTGTTCGTGAGCGGCGCGTTCGCCGCGAGTGGCCAGGCGCAGAAGCTCGGCCTCACGCGTCCGCTCGCCGCAGTGAAGAACACGCGCGACGGCATCGGCAAGCGCAGCATGCGGCTCAACGACGCGACGCCGCAGATCGATGTCGATCCGGAAACCTACGAGGTGCGTGCGGACGGCGAATTGCTCACCTGCGAGCCCGCGACCGTCCTGCCGATGGCGCAGCGCTATTTCCTTTTCTGATCACCATCATGACCAACGATTTCCCGAGGTCGTCTTCGCCTTCCGCGCCGGAGGGGATCGCTGTTCGCAACGCACCGGCCGCGAGCATGCAGAATTCATCGGATCGCGCCGACGCCGGGCCAGAGTCGGCCGCATCGGCGACATTTCTCCCGGCGATCGAAGGAACGGAGACGGTACGCGCGCGCGCCGTTCTCGCGGCGGGCACATGGCCTGTCGAGGCGGCGTGCGATCGCATCACGCTCGACTACGAAGGCCGCCATCGCCGGCGCTTTCGCTATGTCGCGGACGGCGGCATCGATTTCGTGCTCGATCTTGCGCAAACGGCACTGCTGCATGACGGCGATGGCTTGAAGCTGGACGATGGTCGCCTCATCGCAGTGCGGGCTGCCCCCGAATCGCTGGTCGCTGTGACTGCAGCGGATGCTGATGCGCTGCTGCGTCTCGCCTGGCATATCGGCAATCGCCACCTGCCCGCGCAGTTGTCGGCGACACGGATCCTCATCCGCAACGACGCGGTCATCGTCTCGATGCTGCGCGGACTCGGCGCGACGGTCGAGGAAATCACGGCGCCATTCACGCCCGAGCGTGGCGCCTACGCGCATGCGCACGAGACGCATGCCCATCCGTTCGTATTCACATCGGGCCATGGAAATGGGCTCTGACGCCCCTGTCATGCCACTGCCTTCGCACCCGGACAAAGGCTGCGAGGGGAACGTGAGTCCTCGTGATGGCACAGACGCCGGCCCAGGATCGCCTTCGTTCGCGCGCACGCGGAAATCCCATGCCATCGTCTCGCAGGAGAAACAGCCACTGGATTCCCACGTGCGCGGGAATGACGGACGGGAGCGGGGCGTGGCCGCCGAAGCACCCGCTGCTTCCATGCAAGCGCAAGAAACAGCACAGATGCCCGACGGCTTTTCCCGGCTGCTCGCATGGACGTCCCCGTCGTATCCGACCGGCGCGTTCAGCTACAGCCACGGCCTCGAGTGGGCGGTCGAGGAAGGCGGCGTCCGGGACTGCGCGACGCTCGTTGCCTACATCGAGGCGGTGCTCGCGCGCGGCGGCGGCTGGATCGATGCGGTGCTGTTCGCGCACGCACATGGGTGCGCGCGCGACCCCGCCGCGTTCGACGAGATCGCCGAACTCGCCGCGGCGTTTCGCGGCAGCGCCGAAACCGCCCTCGAAAGCCAGCAGCAAGGCATGGCATTTCTCACTGTCACGCGCCGAGCGTGGCCGCACCCCGCACTCGACGCCTTCGCGACGCGCGACGAAACCTTGCCCATCGCGCACAGCATCGCCATGGCGTTGGCCTGCGCCGTGCACGGCATCGCGTGCAGGCCCGCGCTCACTGCCTGGCTGCACGGCACTGCCGCCAATCTCGTCTCGGCCGGCGTGCGCCTGATCCCGCTCGGCCAGACGGACGGACAGATCGCGATCGCCCGGCTCGCGCCGCGCATCGAAGAACTCGCGGCACTTGCGATGCAAACCTCGCTCGACGATCTCGGCACGGCGGCGCCGCTGCTCGAGCTCTGTTCGATTCGCCACGAAACCCAATACACGAGGCTGTTTCGCTCATGAAGATCCTCGCCGCCGTTGTTTTCGTCCTGCTCTCGGCGATCGCCGCGCTGCATGTCGCGTGGGGATTCGGCCTGCGCTGGCCCGCGCGCAACGAGCGCGAACTTGTCGCGACCGTGATCGGCGCGAAACGACGCGAGCACCTGCCGAGCCTTGCGCAGTGTTTCGCCGCCGCGGCGGCGATCTTCGGCGCAGGTTGCGTCGCGCTGCTGATGAGCGGCCTCGTCGACTCTTTGCTGCCGCGTCACATGCTCACAATCGCCGGTATCGTGCTGCTCGGCGTGTTCGCGTTGCGCGGCATCGCGGCCTACCTGCCCGCCTGGCGGAACGTGTTTTCGCAGGAACCTTTCGCACGCTACGACCAGATCTACTACGCGCCGTTGTGCCTGTTCGTGGCACTCGTATTCGCCCTGCTCCTGATCGAGCGCCTCAAGAGTTGATATCGATGAATGTTGAACAAGGAAACACGGGACCCTTGCGCGTCGGCATCGGCGGACCCGTCGGCTCAGGCAAGACCGCGTTGACCGAGCGGCTGTGCAAGCTGCTGCGCGACAGCTACGACGTCGCCGCTGTGACCAACGACATCTACACGCGCGAGGATGCCGAGTTCCTCACGCGCGCGGGCGCGCTCGCGCCCGAACGCATCGTCGGCGTCGAGACGGGCGGCTGTCCGCATACGGCGATCCGCGAGGACGCGAGCATCAACCTCGCGGCGGTCGCGGACATGCACCGGCGTTTTCCGGGACTCGAACTGATCTTCATCGAGTCGGGCGGCGACAACCTCGCGGCGACATTCAGCCCCGAACTCGCCGACCTGACGATCTACGTGATCGACGTTTCCGCGGGCGACAAGATCCCGCGCAAGGGTGGCCCCGGCATCACGCGGTCCGACCTGCTCGTGATCAACAAGATCGATCTCGCGCCGCTCGTCGGCGCCTCGCTCGAGGTCATGGATCGCGACGCGAGGAAGATGCGCGGCGCGCGACCCTTCGTATTCAGCAATCTCAAGATCAATCGCGGCCTTGCCGAGATCGCGCAGTTCATCGTCGACAGCGGCGGCCTGCCTCGACGTCCACTCAAGGAGATTCCGAACCATGCATAAGAAAATCGGTCCCTGTCTTGCGCTGGCGGCGCTGCTCGTGGCCGGCAATGCGGCGGCGCACCCCGGGCACGGCGGCGTCGACGGATGGGCTGCGGGCTTCGTAGCACCCGCTCTCGGGCGCGGATCATCTGATCGCGATGGTCGTCATCGGCATCTGGGCAGCGCAACTCGGCGGGCGGGCGCTATGGGCGCTGCCATTGTCGTTTCTTTCGATGATGACGCTCGGCGCCGCGCTCGCGATCGCCTGCGGCGCGAACCTGTTCGCCGCTTCGGCAATCGAATCGGCCATCGCCGCTTCGCTGCTCGTCCTCGGCCTCGCCGTCGCGCGTGCGGCGCAGAATGCCGGTCGCGACCGCGATGGCGCTGACCGCGTCGTTCGCCCTGTTCCATGGCATCGCGCACGGCGTCGAGTTGCCGACGCTGGCCGACCCGTTCCGCTACGGGCTCGGCTTCGTCGCCGCGACGGCGATGCTGCACGCCGGCGGCGTCGCGATCGGCCTCGTCATGCAGCGCAACGCGCCGGTGCTCGCGCGCGTGTCAGGGGCGGCGACGGCCGCGGCGGGCGTCGCGCTCCTTCTCGGTTGAGCGGCCCGGCGAGCGTCTCGCAGCATCGCGGCCTGCGGCCGGGGGAACGGTTTTGCGCCAGGCGCAATCATGGAGAACACGCGGCGATGCCGAGCGGCGTCGTCAGGCGCTGCAGCGCAAACGTGCCGAGCGGCCCGAAGCCCGCCTGGCCGTTGTTGATGAAGGGCCCCGTCACGGCGGAGCCGGTCGAACAGGACAGCTGGACGCTCGATCCGATGCCGCTCGACTTGTCTATCTGTGCCGGGTTGAACGCGGCGCCGAAATGCGTGCCGTGCGGCTGGACAAGTTCGCCGCTGTAGGCACTCGAAGTGAGCGCGTCCAGACCCTGGAACCAGCTTTGCGTCCCGTCTTCGGAGAGGACGAAATAGAGCACCGAAAGCGTGCTGGCATCGAGCTGGTCGATCAGGAATCCGTCGCCGCTCACGGTCGGGTCGTACCAGCCGCCGCTCGGTTGCGCGGCAGTCGTCGTGCCTGACGCGCAATTCAGTCCGGCGAGTGACGTCAGCCGCTTGATCGGCACTTCCATCGAGCCCCAGCCCGCCGGGCCATCCCAGCGCATGCCGCCGCTGCCGCAGTCGTCGAAAGTGAGCGCGATGCGGCCCCACGGCGTCTGCGTGACCTTGCCGGTCGCGTCGCGCAACGGCCGCAACACGTTCGCGAATTCGATGCCGTTGCCGACGATGTCGCCGATCGCATAGACCCACGCCTGCGTGCCGGCGACGCTTGCGGGCGGATAAGTGAAGAAGTATACGGCGGCCTTGTTGTTCGGCAGGATCTCGAGTTCGATGCCTTCGCCGCTGCGCGCAGGGTCGTACCAGGTACCGCTGTAGCGCGCGTCGACCGGCGGCGCAGTGCTCGCGGGACGTGGCGTGACCTGACTGTCGAAGCTCGGCGGCGTGATCGTCGCGTCGAAACGGCACGGCCCAGCAGCGCCCGCGCCCATGGCGGTCTGGCAGCTCGACTGCAGCGTCGCGACGGTCGGTTGTGCCGAGCCGGCGATCCAGGCACGCAGCGCTTCCCAGCCGCCGACGCCCTCGGCGAGATTGAAGCCGCAATGCGACGGCGAGTCCTCGTTGACGAACGCGCTCGTCAATTGCGTCGCCGGCACGGTCTGGCGCAGCGTCGACTGGTTGGCCGGGATCACGAGCTCGTCCCTGCTCGTGTGCACCGAGACGATCTTCGTGCTCGCGGGGATGCGGCCGCGAAAATCCGACGCCCAGCGAAAATAGAGCTGTGCGAACGGGTTGGCATCGATGCGCGCGATGCCCGCGTCGATCGCGCTGTCGCCGTAGACGACGCCGGTCGTCGTGAACGGGTTGAGGCCGTTCAACTTGTCCGGCGCCCGCACGAGGTCGGACAGGCCGTAGGTCGAGTAGCCCATATCGACGAGGAAGAAGTGATCAGTCGTGACGTGGCTGAAATTCTTCAGCTGCGCGAGGCGCCGCTGCATGCCGCCGTTCTGCAGCGAGGTCGGCAGGCTGACGCCGGTGCAGGCGTTGACGGGAAGCAGCGTCTCTATCAGCAGCGCCTCGTTCTCGAGGTCGGAGAGATTGTCGGGAACGTCTGCGAGGTCGTACGCCCAGGTGAGCGGCGGCTTGCCGGTCGGCAGCGCGGCATCGCTGACACCCTTGCAGACGACGTCATAGCCCAGACGGGCGTCGATGCCGGAATCCCATACGCGAGAACCCGCCGCAGGTGGACAGGCCGAGTAGACGCCCGCGACGGGTGCAAACCGGGGATCTTCGGCGAGCTTGAGCGCGACGAGGCCGCCGAGCGAGCCACCGTAAGGGATGATCGAACCTGGCGTGCCCACGCGCTGCCTGAACGCGTCGAGCAGCTGTGCATTGTCGTCCGCCGCGTTGAACAACGCCCAGGCGCGCTGGCTGAAGCTCGACGCGGCGACGGCGTAGCCTTCGCTCAGTTGCAAATCGGCGATCGGCCCGAGATCAGGATTTGGCTTGGGCGGATCGAACGACAGCCCGTGCTGGTAGAGGACGACTGCGCCGCCCGGCTGCCAGCCGTCCGGCACCTTGATCTGGTAATAGGCGCCCGAAGCGGTCTGGCCGGTGAGCGTCTGGGTCGCCCCGGCATCAGCGGCCAACAGCAGACTGGCGCATGCGAACGCGACGCATAGCGCTGCGAGGAGGCGTGTTTCCATGCGATATCTGCTCCGTTAGCCGATCTTCCATTGCGCGATCTTCAGGTCGATGCCCCAGTTCGCGGACTCCATGTCTCGAATTGGGGACTCGCAACAAAAATAGGCCTTTGCGCCTTAAGAGGGGCTAAATGTTCAACGCTCCCCTGTTCAGCGAGCGAACTGTCGATAGAATGGACGCATGAGGGTACTGGTTACGGGGGCGAGCGGTTTCCTGGGTCAGGCGATCTGCACGCAGCTGATCGCCGAGGGTCACACCGTTCGCGCGTTTCAGCGCAACGAGCACGCGCACCTCGCGCAGCTCGGCGTCGACCAGCGCCTCGGCAACCTCGGCGACCTCGATGCCGTGATGGCGGCGAGCGAAGACGTCGACGCGATCATCCACAGCGCCGCGCTGGTCGGCGGCTGGGGCTCGGTCGAGGCGTTCTACGACACGAACGTGTGCGGCACCGATCACGTGCTCGCGGCCTGCGAACTGAATGGCGTGCGCAAGCTCGTGTACACGTCGAGCGCGAGCGTCGTGTTCGGCGGCAGCGACCTCGACGGCGTCGACGAATCGGCACCGTACGCGAAGAAGTTCAGCTCGCCCTATGGCCACACCAAGGCCCTGGCCGAGCAACGCGTGCTGGACGCGAACGGCAGCGAGCTCGCCACCGTCGCGGTGCGGCCGCATTTCATGTGGGGTCCTGGCGACGCGAACCTGTTGCCGCGCGTGATCGCGCGCGCGCGCGCCGGCCACCTGCGCCTCATCGGCGACGGCAGCAAGCGCGTCGATACGGTTTTCGTCGACAACGCGGCCAGCGCCCACCTGCTCGCGCTGCGCGGCCTGCGTGTCGGTTCGCCGCTTGCGGGCAAGGCCTATTTCGTCAGCCAGGGCGAGCCCGTCACCCACGAACATCTGATCAACGCCTGGCTGCTCGCCGCTGGGTTGCCGCCGGAAACTCGGCATATCTCGCCGCGCCTCGCACGCGTGCTGGGCTCGATCCTCGAGGGTCTCTATCGGACGATCGGCAGCAGAAGCCCGCCACCGCTCACCCGCCTCCTCGTCGAACAGATGTCGACGTCGCACTGGTTCAACATCGACGCCGCCCGGCGCGATCTGGGCTACGTGCCGCTGGTGAGCATCACCGAAGGATTGCATCGACTCAGCATGCACCTGCGTGCCGAGCGTGAGCTGCCCGCAGGCGGCTGAATTCGGCGCAACCGCTGCGCGGTCGGCGCCGCTGTGCGGCTACAATGACGATCCGTTCGACATCATCGAGTTCGATGCCCGCGCCGCGTACGCCCAATCGCGTCCCCAATCCCATCTTGGTACAGCTCGGCCGCGCACTCGAAATCGCGCTCGAATCGCGCGCTCGTGCTCGATCCGCAGATGCGCACGCAATTGACCGCGATCGAAGGCCGGCGCATCGGCATCGAATTGCGCGGAACCGGTCTGGCGCTCGCGATCGAGGCGCGCGACGGCCGTCTGCGCGTGGGCCCGCATTGGGCCGAGCCCGCCGGCCTCGATGTGCGCGCCGCGCCTGCGAGTCTGCTCGCGTTCGCGCTGCGCCGCGATGCCGACGCGCCGCTGCCGCCGGGCAAGGTCGAAATCTCCGGCGATGCCGACCTCGCGCGGCGGCTCGAAAAGCTGTTCCGCAGTTATCGCCCCGACATCGAAGAGGCGTTCGCGAAGACGTTCGGCGACGTGCTTGGCGTGCCGCTTGGCGCGCGCGTTCGCGGGCGCGTTTGCGTGGGGGCGCGAATCAGCGCAGGCGCTCGCGCTCGATGCCGCCGAATATCTGCGCGAAGAGAGCCGCGACCTCGTCGCCCCCGCAGAAATGGAACTGTTCCTCGATGACGTGGACACCCTGCGCGAGCGCGGCGATCGCCTGCAGGCGCGCATCGACGCCGTCGCGGCGCGGCAGGCATCGCGAGGCGGCGCATGACGCCGCTGCGTCAGCTGCCGCGCCTCCTGCGCATCGCAGCCGTTCTCGTGCGCTACCGCCTCGACGATCTCGTCGAAGGCGCGCATCTGTTCCGCCCGCTGCTGATCCTGCGTCCGCTGCTGCCGCGTCCGCGCGCCGATGTCGCGGCGATGACGCGCGGCGCACGATTGCGCTGCGCACTGATCGAGCTCGGGCCCATCTTCGTGAAATCCGGCCAGATCCTCTCGACGCGGCGCGACCTGCTCCCCGCCGATATCGCCGACGAACTCGCCCAGCTGCAGGATAGCGTGCCGCCGTTCGCGGGCAGCGAAGCGCGCAGCGCGATCGAGTCCGCGCTCGGCGCGCCGATCGGGCAACTGTATGCGCGCTTCGATTCGATGCCACTCGCGTCCGCATCGATCGCGCAGGTGCATGCCGCGTCTCTGATCGACAAGGACGGCGAACACGACGTCGTCGTCAAGGTACTGCGCCCGGGCATCCGTGCGCGCGTGCGCGCCGACATCGACCTGCTGCGCGCGCTCGCGCAACTCGCCCAGCGCTGGCATCCGGCCGCCGACAAGATCCGGCCGCACGACATCGTCAGCGAGATCGAGACGACGCTCGAGAACGAACTCGACCTGCAACGCGAAGGTGCGAATGCGAGCCTGCTGCGGCGCAACTTCGTCGACGGCGGCGATCTCTACGTTCCGCAGGTCTACTGGGACCGCACCCAGGAGACGGTGCTGACGCTCGAGCGCGTGCGCGGCATCGCGGTCGACGATCTCGCGGCGCTCGACGCGGCCGGCATCGATCGCATCGCGCTCGCCGAGAAAGGCGTGCGCGTGTTCTACACGCAGGTGTTCCGCGACAATTTTTTCCACGCCGACGCGCACCCCGGCAACATCTGGGTCGATCCCGAGCACAAGACCGATCCGCGCTTCATCGCGCTCGATTTCGGCATCATCGGCTCGCTGGCCGAGCGCGACCAGTTCTGGCTCGCCGAGAATTTCATGGCGCTGTTCGATCGCGACTACCGGCGCATCGCCGAACTGCATATCGCGGCAGGCTGGATTCCGGCGACGACGCGAATCGACGAACTCGAAGCCGCGGTGCGCACCGTGTGCGAACCCTACTTCACGCGACCGCTGTCGGAGATCTCGCTCGGCGCGATCACCGCGAAGCTGTTTTCGGTCGCGCGTCGTTACGAGCTGACGTTGCAGCCGCAGCTGATCCTCCTGCAGAAGACGCTGCTCAACATCGAAGGCGTCGGCCGGCTCCTGCATCCGCAGATCGACATCTGGGCGGTCGCCCGGCCGGTGCTCGCCGAGATACTGCGCAAGCGCTACGGCCTGCGCAATGCGCTGAAACAGATACGCCGGCGCCTGCCCGAATGGACCGCGGCCGCGCCCGAACTGCCCGAACTCGTGCACGCGGCGCTCAAGAAGGCGGCCGCGGCGAGTTGCAGTCCGCGGCGCATGCGGCCGAAGTCGCGCAGCGTGAGCGTCTCGCGCGCGAGCAGCGGCGCCATCTCGTCGCCCTGGTGTTCGGCGCCACTGCGCTGCTGATCGCCGCGCTGCTCTATGTGTTCGACGTGCGCGGCCTGCACGTCGTGCACCAGTCTCTTGCGGCAATCGTGTCCGCGATTGCCGGCACCATCGCCTTCGTCGTCGCGTGGCGCCGAACGCGCTGACCGCTGACGGCGCTCGAGATCGTCCACGAGGACGCCGAGCTGCTGGCGGTCAACAAGCCGGCCGGCCTGCTCGTGCATCGCAGCAAGATCGCGATCGATGAAGACGATTTCCTCCTGGACCGGGCCCAGAAACAGGCGGGCATGACGCTGTATCTCGCGCACCGTCTCGATCGCGCGACGTCCGGGGTGCTGCTGCTCGCGAAGTCGCGCGAGATTGCCGGCGAACTCGGCCGTGCGTTCATGGCGCGCGATGTCCACAAGCGCTATCTCGTCGTCGTCCGCGGCTGGCCGGCCGGCGAAGGCGTGATCGACCATGCGCTGCCCGACGTGCGCGAGCGCGGGCCGCGCAAGCCGGCGGTCACGCGCTGGCGCACGCTTGCGACGCACGACCGTGCCGATCGAACTCGGCAGGTATCCGGAGCAGCGCTACGCGCTCGTCGAGGCGTCACCCGAAACCGGCCGCTATCGACAGATCCGCAAGCACTTCCACCACGCCTCGCATCACGTCATCGGCGACACGAGCCACGGCCGTGGCGATCACAACCGGCTCTGGCGCATCCACTTCGGCATGCACCGCATGCTGCTGCATGCGCGACAACTCGAGTTGCACCATCCCCTCACCGGTGCGCCGCTCGTGCTGACGGCTGCGCTCGACGCAACCTGGAATGCCGTGCTCGAGCGCTTCGGCTGGAAGCACGCAATCGTGGACCAAGCCGCGCCGTAGCGATGACGCCGGTCGCAACGACACGGAGCCCGGATGCGCGAAGCGCGCCCGCGAACTTCGGACGGCGGGTCGACCAGAGTGCGGCCCTTGGTATGCCCGGGCCATTGCTGCAGCCTGCTAGAATCTCCCGCAACTTCGGGGACCGCGTATGCCATCGTTCGACATCGTTTCCAAAATCGACCTGCACGAGCTCACCAACGCCGTGGATCAGGCCAATCGCGAGCTCGGCAATCGCTTCGATTTCAAGGGCACCGACGCCGTGTACGAGCGCGAGGGCGAATCCGTGGTCGTGCTCAAGGCCCAGGCGGATTTCCAGTTGAAGCAGATGCTCGATATTCTCAAGCAGCGCCTTGCCGCGCGGCACATCGACATCGGTTGCGCCGAAATCGCCGATGCGGAAATCAATCTCGCCACTGCGAAGCAGAAGGTGACGCTCAAGCAAGGTATCGAGCAGCCGCTGGCCAAGGACATCATCAAGCGCATCAAGGAATGCCAAGCTCAAGGTCGAGACGCAGATCCAGGGCGACAAGCTGCGCATAACCGGCAAGAAGCGCGACGACCTGCAGACCGCGATGGCGTTGCTGCGCGCGGCGGCGGCGGAGATCAAGATGCCGCTGCAATACGAAAACTTCCGCGATTGAAGAAAGGATTCGGGACGCGGACTCACGCAGACTAGCGCATCGACGCAAGATTTCCGGCTTCTTATCCGCGTTCATCCGCGAAATCCGCGTCCGAATCTTCTTCCTGAACTCGCCACGACATGTTGCAAATCACTTCTACCCTGCAGATTCCGGACAACGAACTGACGGAGAGTTTCGTGCGCTCCTCGGGCCCGGGCGGTCAGAACGTCAACAAAGTCGCCTCGGCGGTGGAATTGCGCTTCGATGTGGCAAAGTCGCCGTCGCTTTCCGATGCCTTGCGCGCGCGCGTGCTCGCGCGCAGCGACCGGCGCCTGACCGCAGAGGGCGTGCTCGTGATCCAGGCGAACCGCTTTCGCGATCAGTCCAAGAACCGCGAAGATGCTCGCGATCGCCTCGCGGAAATTCTGCGTGCGGCGCTGCACGTGCCGAAGAAGAGAGTGAAGACCAAACCGACCCGCGCCTCGAAGGAACGCCGCCTCGATGCGAAGCGCGTGCGCGGAGGGCACAAGCAACGCCGTTCGCAGCGCGACTGGAGCGGCGAGTGAGCGATCCGCACTTTCCGCGTCTGCCGCCGCAGACGCCGCAATTTCCGCCCTCGCTGGCAGGAACGTTGAGCCGCTCGCTGTTGCGTCTCGCTGGCTGGCGCGTCGCCGGCGAATTTCCCGATGTGCCGAAAGCCGTCGTGATCGCCGCACCGCATTCGTCGAACTGGGACGGCATCTGGGGCGTTCTCGTGAAGGTCGCGCTGCGCCTCGACATGCATTTCGTCGGCAAGCGCGAGGCGTTCTTCTGGCCGCTCGGCGTGATCCTGCGGCGCGCCGGCTGCATCCCGATCGATCGCCACAGCAAGCACGATGTGGTCGGCATGATTGCGACGCAATTCGCGACGCACGATCGCTTCTGGTTCGGCCTCGCGCCCGAGGGCACGCGCAAGAAGGTCACGAAGTGGAAAACTGGATTCTGGCACGTCGCCCGCGCGGCGAAGGTGCCGATTCTGCCGGCCTATTTCCACTATCCCGACAAGACGATCGGTGTGTTGCCGCTGTTCTGGCCCAGCGACGATGTCGATGCGGACATGGCGAAGCTGCGCGAAATATACGCGCCTTATCAGGGCAGGAATCGCGGCGCGGGCTGAGCCGGCCGCGATTCGCTGCGGCTACGCCGCGGCCTTCGCCGAAGCCGGATTGCGCCATGCGCCGAGCAACTTCTCGCGCAGCGCCGCGGCCTTCGCCATGTTCGCTTCCTTGATGTGGCCGTAGCCGCGGATCTGCTCGGGTATCGAGGCGATATCGACCGCGAGCGCGAGGTTGTCGCGCGACAGCTTCGCAAGAAGTTCATCGACCTGCGCGAAGTAGTCGTCGATGAGCTGCGCGTTCCATCTTGCGTTCGTGCGTCTGCCGAACGATGTCGAACGCGCCGCCGCGCAGGCCCTTGAGCTTGGCGAGCAGCTTGAATGCGCGGAACATCCACGGACCGAATTCGCGCTTGACGCAGATGGCCTTCGGCGTCCTGCTCGCGAACATCGGCGGCGCAAGATGGAAATGGATCTTGTAGTCGCCGTCGAACGTGTCGCGGATCTGCTTTTCGAAATCGCCGCTGGTGTACAGGCGCGCGACTTCGTACTCGTCCTTGTAGGCCATGAGCTTGAAGGCGTAGCGTGCGACCGCTTCGGTCAGCGCGGTCGAAGCCCGGCGAGTCTTCGCCTGTTCGGCAGCGCGTACCTTGTCGACGAGTGCTTTATACTTCGCGGCGTAGGCGGCATTCTGGTAGTCGGTCAGGAACGCGACGCGACGCGCAATGCGCTCGTCGAGCGTCGTGCTGAGCTTCGCTGTCGTCCATCGGTCCTGCGCCCGTGCTGATCGGGATCGTCGCCCGTTGCGGCGACAGGAGCGGTGCCGCGCGCGGCTTCCTTCACCTTCGCGATATCGACTGCCGCGAGGCGGCCCCAGTTGAACGCGGTCTTGTTCATTTCGATCGCCGCGCCGTTGAGTTCGACCGCGCGCATCAGCGCGTCCAGCGACAGCGGCACCCAGCCCTTCTGCCAGGCGTAGCCGAGCATGAACAGGTTGCTCGCGATCGAATCGCCGAGCAGCGTCGTCGCCAGCGTCGGTCGCGTCGACGAGCTCGGGCGTGCCGCCGTCGAGCGCGGTCTTCACCGCCTCGACGATCTGCTGCGCCGGGAACTGCATGTCCGGCCGCGTCGTGAACGTGCCCGGCATCGCCTCGTACGTGTTCGAGCACGACGCGCGAGCGGTCGGCGCGGATCTTCGACAGCGCCCAGTAGTCGTTGACGACGACCATGTCGCAACCGAGCACGAGGTCGGCCTCGCCGGCGGCGATGCGCACGGCGTGGATATCGGCCGGCGTCTTCGCGATGCGCAGATGGCAGGTCACGGCGCCGCCCTTCTGCGCCAGACCGGTCTGGTCGAGCACGGTCGCGCCCTTGCCTTCCAGATGCGCGGCCATGCCGATCAGCGCGCCGATCGTGACGACGCCGGTGCCGCCGATGCCGGTGACGAGGATGTTCCACGGTTGCGCGAGGTCGGTCGCGAACTGCGGCTGCGGCAGAGTGGAGAAATCCACTTTTCCAGTCCGGGCTTGCGCTTCTTCAGGCCGCCGCCCTTGATCGTGACGAAGCTCGGGCAGAAGCCCTTGACGCAGGAATAGTCCTTGTTGCAATTGCTCTGGTCGATCTCGCGCTTGCGCCCGAATTCGGTTTCCTTCGGCAGCACGGAGACGCAGAACGATTTCTCGCCGCAGTCGCCGCAGCCTTCGCAGACCAGCGAATTGATGAACACGCGCTTCTTCGGGTCTTCGAGCTTGCCGCGCTTGCGCCGGCGCCGCTTCTCGGTCGCGCAGGTCTGGTCGTAGATCATCACCTGACGCGCCTTCGACCTCGCGCAGGCGCTTCTGCACGGCGTCGAGCTCGTCGCGCGGAGGAATTCGACGTCGTGCGGGAAGAGTTCGCGCTTCGACCACTTCTCGATGTCGTCGCACACGACGACGATCGTCTGCACGCCCTCGCTGCGCACCTGGTGGGCGATGTCGGGCACGGTCAGCGTGCCGTCGACCGGCTGGCCGCCGGTCATCGCGACCGCGTCGTTGTAGAGGATCTTGTAGGTGATGTTGACCTTCGCCGCGATCGCCTGGCGGATCGCCAGCGAGCCGGAATGGAAATACGTGCCGTCGCCGAGATTCTGGAACACGTGCTTGGTCTCGGTGAACGGCGCCTGGCCGCACCAGGTCGCGCCTTCGCCGCCCATCTGCGTGAACGTGTCGGTGCGGCGGTCCATCCACGTGACCATGTAGTGGCAGCCGATGCCGCCGAGCGCGCGCGAGCCTTCGGGCACCGCGGTCGACGTGTTGTGCGGGCAGCCGGAGCAGTAGTGCGCGGCACGCGGGAAGTTCGCGCGCGGCAGCGTGAGCTCCTTTTCCTTCGCCTCGATCCAGGCGACGCGCGACTTGATCGTGTCGCTGGTGAAGAAACGCGACAGCCGGCGCGCGATCACGAGCGCGATCATGGCCGGCGTCAGCTCGTTCGTCGACGGCAGGATCCAGTTGCCGCTTCGTCGTACTTGCCGATCACCGACGGGCGCGTGTGCCGCTTCCGTCCGACATCGGCCAGTTGTACATGTATTCCTTCATCTGCGATTCGATGAACGAGCGCTTCTCCTCGACGACGATGATGTCTTCGAGGCCGCGCGCGAATTCCGGATGCCGACCGGCTCGAGCGGCCAGGTCATGCCGACCTTGTAGACGCGGATGCCGATGTCGGCGGCGGCCTTTTCGTCGATGCCCAGATATTCGAGCGCCTGCAGCACGTCGAGATAGCTCTTGCCGGTCGTGACGATGCCGAGACGCGCCTTGCGGCGAATCGATGACGACGCGGTCGATGCGGTTCGCGCGCGCGAACGCGCACGCGGCCTGCACCGCGTACTGGTGCAGGCGCATTTCCTGATCCAGCGGCGGATCGGGCCAGCGGATGTTGAGCCCGCCCGGCGGCAGCGACGAAATCTTCGGGCAGCACGATGTCGAGCTGATGCGGATTGACGTTGACGCGACGCGCAGGACTCCACGGTTTCGGCGATCGTCTTGAAGCCGACCCAGCGGCCGGTGAAGCGCGACATCGCCCAGCCGAGCAGGCCCATGTCGAGGATGTCCTGCACGCCGGCCGGATTGAGGATCGGCATCATCGCCGAGACGAATTCGAGTTCCGAGCCGTGCGGCAACGTCGACGAGCGACAGGCGTGATCGTCAGCGGCGAGCGCGAGCACGCCGCCGTTCTTCGACGTGCCGGCCGCGTTGCCGTGCTTGAACACGTCGCCGCAACGATCGACGCCCGGACCCTTGCCGTACCACATCGAGAACACGCCGTCGTACTTGGCGCCCGGAAACAGGTTCGCCTGCTGCGTGCCCCAGACCATCGTCGCGCCGAGGTCCTCGTTCAGGCCCGGCTGGAATTCGATGTTCGACGCCTTGAGATGTTTCTTCGCCTTCCACAATTCGAGGTCGAAGCCGCCGAGCGGCGAGCCGCGGTAGCCGGAGATGAAACCTGCGGTGTTGAGCGCCGCCGCGCGATCGCGCATCTGCTGCATCAGCGGCAGCCGCACCAGCGCCTGCACGCCCGAAAGATAGATGCGGCCCTGCGCGCGCGTGTACTTGTGCTCGAGCGTGTAGTCGAGGTCGAGCTGGGTGGCCGGAACGGACATGACGACTTCCTGCGCGCGATAGCGTGAGCTGCGCAGTTTACCATCCGCGGCATTTCGCCGCGGTTTCGCCGGCCGCCGCCGAGGGCGCGGCCGCAACGAATCGCGACGACTACTTCGTCTGGGTCACGAGACCCGCGAGCGAATACGCGGCCTTGGGATTCGTCCCGGGCTGGTCCGGGTAGTCGTGCTCCCCGTCGAAGGTCAGCTTCTCGGTGAAGCCCTGCAACGTCGCGCCGCAGGTCTTGCTCACGGCTTCGCTGACGCCAATGATGCTGAACTCGAGGATGCCGCGGCGCGCGAGGCGCACGGCATGGCAATCGAACACGGGACCCTTGCCGACGGCCGGCGTGCGCTCCTCGACCCAGTCGACGACGTGGCCGACGAGTTCGGGTTCGTCGACGAAACGCTTGAACGTGCCGGCGCTGCTCGCCAGGCGCTTTTCGGCAGGTCGCGCCATCGCAGCCTCGAGCTGCTTGGTCTCGAGATCGGCCGGCGTCGCAGCGATCAAACCATCGCCGCGCCAGCGCACGCGCACGACCCAGGTTTGCGGGTTCGTCACGGGCTGGTTCAGCGCGACGATCCATGCGACGACATCCGGATCGTCGGGATGCCCGGTCGCCATCTCGAGATTGCGCGCGTCGTTGTTCTCCGCGAGATGGAAGGTCGGTCGGCACCATGAACTGGAAACCGGTCGCTTCGCGCGAATACATGCCGCGATACCACTGCACGTGCGATGCGACTTCGCGCAGGCTCGGCGGCTGATCGGCGGCCGGCGCCGCGGCCTCCGCGGGCGCGGCGGCGTCCTGCTTGGCGGCGCCTTTCGCCGGTGGCGGTGCCGCGACGGCGGCGGTCGTCAGGAGCGCCGATGCAAGGGCGGCGGCGATTGTCAGTCTGCGCATGGTCATTTTGGGTCCTCGCTGCGCCGGGGTCCGGCTCGTGATCGGGTTTTTGGGTTTTCTGTTTTTTGTTGTCGGGTTCGAGCTTTGATCCGGACGCTCAGACGCTGTCGCGGATTATCGCCTTGAACGGAAACACCTGCTGCCTGATGAATCCGTCAGGCATGTAGTCGCCGACGACACCGTAACGTTCGGGAAACTGCTTCTCGGACTTTACCGCAGTGCCGAAAAGATAGTCGAGGAACGCATAGTGCGCCGCGTAGTTGCGGTCGATCGCCTCGGTGTCCTGCGAGTGATGCCAGTGATGGAAGTCCGGCGTCACGATCAGATAGCGCAGCGGCCCCCAGGGCAGATGCACGTTCGCGTGATTGAACACCGCCTGGAAGCCGACGATGATGATGTAGGCGTTGATCACGCCCTCGCTGAAGCCGATCACGAACAGCGGCGCGAGCACGCAGACGCGCGTGAACACGATCTCGAGAATGTGCTGGCGCGAGCCGGCGAGCCAGTCCATCGTCTTCGCGCTGTGATGCACCGAATGGAATTTCCACAGCACCGGCACCTCGTGGTACGCGCGGTGCGTCCAGTACTGCGCGAAATCCGCGACGAGGATGCAAAGCAGAAGCTGCGGCACGAACCAGATGCCCTGCACGGCCTGCTGGAAGGCGTGATCGACGAGCCCGCCGAACACGTGGTGGATCACGAAGTTCACGGTCAGCAGCATCAGGCCGACGAGGAAATGGTTGACCGCGAAATGCTTGAGGTCGGTCTGCCATTCCGGCCGGAATACAGACTGGCCCTTGTACAGCGGAAAGAGTTTCTCGATCACGACGAACAGGACGGTCGAACCGAGCAGGTCGAGGATGAACCAGTCGAGGCCGATGTACGGTGTGTGCTCCGGGAAGTCGCCGACCGGCACGCGCGAGCCGCCGAACAACACCGCGGCCATCACGAACGCAAACGCGACGAGATTGGGATTGCGCCGACGTCCGAAGATGAGGTTGGTCAGCGACAGCCCGCCGGCGACGAGCAGTCCGACGAGCAGCATCTGGCGCAATACGTCGACCGAATATTTGTGCCGCAGCTCGGGCGTCGTCAGGTATTCGGGAAAGTGAAACGCCAGTACCGCGAGCAGGCAGAGGATGCCGAGTACGAGTGCGATTACGGTCGTGATCAGCGAGCGGCCGCCTTCGCGCAGGTCGCCGCTGCGGTGTATCAGGCCGGAGGTGTCTTCAACGACCGCACCCACGCGGCGTGCGGACGCCACGAACGGTGCAACGAGCACGCGACGAGACAAGCGCTGTTGCGTTTTCGACATCTTTAGCCCCCACCCGCCCAGTCGTCCAACTATACCGGCAGATTCAACGACATGCATGGTCGCTTGAAATCGGCCTTTTCGACCCCATCTCATCAGGCAGGAAAGCAGCCATGCTTACCTTTCTCTTCCAGGGGTTTGAACCCGCCGCAAAGGCCTCGCGCAACCCGCGACTTTCGTCAGCCTTTGCCCACCGCGGCCTCGCAAACCGACTTCCGACGCCTTCTTGTTCACTTCGTGCGCACGCCGCCGGCGTCGGCGCGTACGCCTTCGTGCATCGGAGCTACTTCCATGCCGCCCATGTGATGCGTCACCGCATCGGCCGGGTCGATCGATCCGGACCGAAATCGAAGCTGATTTTCGCGCCGATCCTGACGCTATAGCGCAAACACTCGGCAAATCCGGCGGCGCGAACCCGCACCATCCAAAAATCCAGAAGGATACAAAGTCATGTCGTGGCTTAATTTCGAATTGAGCTTTGGCACGTTGTCGATCTCGATCGGCGTTCTCGTCCTGCTCATGCTGCTCTATTCGAGCATCGTCTACGTGCCGAACAATCGTGTCGGCATTCTCGAGCGCCTGTGGGCCTCGAAAGGTTCCGTCACGCAAGGCATCATGGCGCTGCACGGCGAGGCCGGTTATGTGCCCGACCTCTTGCGCGGCGGCTTCCATCTGCTGTTCCCGTTCCAGTACCGCGTGCACAAGGCCGACCTCGTGACCGTGCCGCAAGGTGAAATCGGCTATCTCTTCGCGCGCGACGGCAAGCCGCTCGAACCGGGACAGTCGCTCGCGGGCAATTCGCAGGCGGATCGACTTCGAAAACGTGCGCGACTTCCTCGCCGCGGGCGGCCAGAAAGGCCCCCAGCGCAAGTTGCTGCGCGAAGGCGTCTACGCAATCAACACGGCGCAATTCGTCGTGCTGACGCGCGCGACGACCTACGCGCTCGAACTTGCCGTCGCCGACGGCAACACGATCGACGCGATGCGCTCGCAGATCCAGGCGCGCGACGGTTTCCACCCGATCGTGATCAACGACGCGAAGGATTCGATCGCCATCGTCACGGTGCATGACGGCCCCGGCCTGCCGGCCGGCGAATTGATTGCGCCGGCCGTCGGCGCGGACCGCCGCATCGTGGCGACGTACCACAACAGCTTCCAGGACGCCGATCGCTTTCTCGTTGCCGGCGGTTTCCGCGGGCGCCAGTACCAGGTGCTCGTCGACGGCACCTATTACGTCAACCGCCTGTTTGCGAGCGTCGAGTTCGTCGAGAAGACGCTCGTGCCGATAGGCATGGTCGGCGTCGTCGTCTCGTTCACGGGCAATCGCGGCGCAGACCGCTCGGGCGTCGAATACCAGCACGGCGAACTCGTCGGCGAAGGCGAGCGCGGCGTCTGGGAAGCGCCGCTGCTGCCCGGCAAATATGCGTTCAACCGCTTCGCGGGATCGATCGTGAAAGTGCCGACGACGAACTTCATCCTCAAGTGGGAGTCGGGCCAGTCGGGCTCGGACTTCGACCGCAATCTCAAGGAGATCTCGCTGATCACGAAGGACGCGTTCGAGCCGACGTTGCCGCTCTCGGTCGTCGTGCACATCGACTACAAGAAGGCCGCGATGGTCATCCAGCGCTTCGGCGACGTGCAGAAACTCGTCGAGCAGACGCTCGACCCGATGGTGTCCGCGTACTTCAAGAACATCGCGCAGACGAAGACGCTGATCGAGCTGCTGCAACAGCGCGCCGACATCCAGAGCCTGGCGCTCGCCGACATGAAGGACAAGTTCGCCGCGTACAACCTCGAGCTGCAGGAAGTGCTGATCGGCACGCCGAAATCGCCGGTGGGCAACGGCCAGATCGAGCAGATCCTCGCGCAGCTGCGCGATCGCCAGGTCGCGCGGGAGCAGATCGAGACGTACGAGCGGCAGGAAGCCGCCGCGGTCAAGGAACGCACGCTGCGCGAAGCGGCGGCGGTCGCCGCGCAGCAGAAGGGCCTGACCGAGTCGCGCATCGCGATCGAGATCGCCGAAAACAAGGGTCTTGCGGAAGTGAAGACGCAGACGCGCCAGGGCGAGGCCGACGCGGCGAGAATTCGCAACGTCGCGCTGGCCGACGCCGAGCGCATCCGCGCGATCGGTGCGGCGAACGCCAATCGCATCGAGCTCGAAGGCACGGCAACGGCGCTGGCGGCGCAGAAGCAGGTCGAAGCCTATGGCGGCCCGGAGATCCGTCTCGCCCAGGAGATTTCCGCGCAGATCACGCACGCGATCGCCGAGGGCAAGCTGCCCGTGGTGCCGCAGGTCGTCGTCGGCGGCGATGGCCGCAACACGAACGCGATCGACGCGATCACGGGCATGATTCTCGCGGCCGGCGAGCAGTTCCGCCAGAGCCAGTCGAAGCGTGCCGCAGCGACGAATGGCGCAGGCTGAATGACCCGCGAACGCGGTTTGTTTGACCCAGCGAAGAGTCCCGCGGATTTCCGCGGGCTCTTTCTTCATTCACATGCGCCAGGCGCCATCTATCGCGACCGGGTGTATACGTCGGTCCAGTTCATCTCCCAGGTCTTGCCGCCATCAAGCGAAAATGCCTGTTCTGATTGCGCGGTGTCGGCTGTTGTACCCCAGATCGAAAAGCGTACCAGCGTGGCCTTGCCGTTGATCGGCTCCTGATCGTAGAACGTGAGGCGGCCGTCCCGGACCTCGCCAACGCCGGGTGTGTCGCCGAGCGTGCCGCTGTCCGGTTGAGCGAAATTGATGCTCCACTGTTTCGTCGTCGGGTTGTACACGCGCAGGGCCAGGCGCTCCATCGCGACGGAGGAACCGTTTGCCTTGAACTCGGCGAGGTTCGCCTTGCCACCCCAGACCGGCGTGACGTTCGTGATCCCATCCATCTCGACCCAGTCGTTCGCGCCGGAGAGCGGATGCATCAGCCGTTTCGAGTGGGTTTTCCACTCGCCGAGTCGAAATCGAATTCATGACTGCCTTCGTGGTCGGGCCTGAGCACGAGCGCGACGCCGGCACTGCGTCGGCCAACTTGGTCTTGTTCGCGGTGAGCTGGACTTCCCAGGTCTTGCCGCCATCGGTCGAATAGGACTCTTCGTAGCGGTGCGTGGTCGACGTGATCTCCGACCAGCGGCCGCGAACCAGAATCGCGCGGCCCTCGAATGTGTCCGATGCGTACAGTTCGCCATGTCCTTCCTTGAAACCGCCGATCAGTCCACCGGCGAACGCACCGCACTTGCTGCCGATGAATGTCTGGCTCCACTGGTGCGCGCGCGGGTTGTAGAGGAACATCGACATGCCCTCCCAGTGGCCGTTTGGACCGTCTGCGTCGATTTCCTCGAGTGTGCGCGGCCGTTCCAGACCTTGCGCACCTTGACCGTGCCGTTCAATTCGATCGTTTCGTCCGAGCCGGACAGCGCATGCACGCGGCGCTTGAGCTGCGTCTTCCACAGGCCGAAATTGAAATCGAAGTCATGGCTGCCATCGCGCTCGGCCAGCGCTGCTGCGGGTGCGGACGGAGTATCGGAGTGAGCCGGCCATGCGCAGCAAGCGCAGCAGCCGGCAACGATCAGGGTAAGCAGGGGTTTGGTGAATTTCACATGTAGTCTCCCATCGCCCTCAGGGCCGTCTGAATTTGTAGATGAATTGATCGGTGTGTCCGACGACAGACGGGTCGAATACACCCGCAGTGTGCGGATCGGAGGGATTGGCGAGAACGCGACTTTCGCCTTCGAAGCTGAATCCCGCGGCTTCGACTTCACGCCGCACGACCGCAGGCTCGATGCGATGCAAGGTCTCGGTAACATCGGCCGCGGCACCTCGAGCCGCTACGTGATCAATAACGATATAGACACCGCCGGGCTTAAGCGCCGCGAACACCGCCCGATTGAACGCCGCTGTGTCGACCGGGCCCATGAATTTGTCTTTGAGGTCGTGATAGTTCTGCGAAATCCAGAACACGTCGAGCTTTTCCGGATACCGCGCCACCTCGAGCGCGGCGCCGAAATTCAAAGCCGCGTTCGGGTGCGCGAAGAGGTAGCTCTCGACCTCGGCGGTGCCCTTGACGATGTTCGGGTACTTGTACAGCGTGTTCGGCACGCTCCCGTAGACATGGCCCTGCGCGCCGACGATCATCGAAAAGAGGCGCGTGAAATAACCCTGGCCCACCGCGTAATCGGCGATTTTGTCGCCCGGCTTGACGCCGGCGAAGGCGAGCACCTCGGCGGGTCTGCGGCTCGCGTCGCGCGCGGTGTCGGTTGCAGGCCGCGCCGGATCAGCGATCGCCGCCGCAATCGCCGTATTCGCCGGCGCATCGCCGGTGTCGCGCGCGCACGCAATACCGCCGGGCACGCACGTGAGTGCACAAACGAGCACTCCGCAAGACAAGTTGAAGGATCTAGGCGCCATGGTGCTTTTCCTTGTTGAGATGATGCTCGGTCGCCACCGCGACCAGCCTGCGTGTCCGGCGAAATGGTCGCCTGCGCAGGGCAGACTCAACAGGCCCACATCGCGAAAATTTATCTGGGCCACATGCGCGCCGTTCACTATCATTCATCGAAGGATGGACCCCCTATTCGAAATCGGACTCGAACTGCCCGCGAAGGGTTCGCGAAACGCGGCGCGTTCGTTGTTTGAGCAGCTCAAGTCCGCGATTGTCGACGGGCGACTCGTCGCGGATGCAAAGCTGCCGCCGACGCGCAAGTCCGCTGAATTTCTTGGCGTATCACGCAACACCGCGAGCGAGATTTACGATCGCCTGCTGCACGATGGCTACGTCGTCACACGCCATGGTGCAGGCACCTATGTCGCGTCGACGTTGCCGACGCAGACGTCAATGCTTGAGCGGGCGCGTGATGCAGGGCCGCCCGACACCCGCCTCAATCCGTTCTGGTTGCGCGACGATGTCACGCAGGCAATGGGCTTCTGGCGCGATCGCGCCGTGTTGGAGCCCACGCGCACAAGGGGCAGCGCAATCGACTTTCGCCCCGCGCTGGTCGACTCGCGCCTGTTTCCGTTCGACGTGTTCCGCCGTGTCAGCGCGAAGCAGTTGCGTGGGCTGGAACGCAAGCCGGCGCGCTTCAAGAGTCCGCAGGGCAATCAGGGCAACTTCCATCTTCGCGAAGCGATCAGCCGCCATATCGCCTTGACGCGGGCCGTCGTCAGTCAGCCGGACGACGTCGTTGTCACCGCCGGCGCGCAGCAGGCGTTCGACCTGCTCGCTCGAATTCTCGTCAAGCCGAATGAAACTGTCGTTGCTGTCGAGGATCCAGGCTACCCGCCGATGCGCGTACCGTTCGCTGCGGCTGGCGCCAGGATCGTGCCGGTCGGCGTCGACGACGAAGGGCTGATCGTCGACCAGCTTCCAGCCGATGTTGGCGTGATCTGCGTCTGCCCTTCGCATCAGTTTCCGCTCGGTGTGACGATGTCGGCACGGCGGCGCAAAACGCTGCTTGCGTTCGCGCACGAACGCGGCGCAGTCGTCGTCGAGGACGACTACGACGGCGAATTCCGCTACGGCGCGACTTCGCTGGACGCGCTGCGAACGTCTGCCGCAGTCGATGTCGTCTTCTACGTTGGCACCTTTTCGAAGTGCATGCTGCCAGCCTTGCGGCTCGGCTTCATCGTTGCGCCGCAATGGGCGATGCGCACGCTGGTCGCCGCGAAGAACGGCCTCGACTGGCACTGCCCGGTACCTGTGCAACTCGGCGTTGCGGCCTTTGTGGCGGAAGGACATCTCGCGCACCATGTTCGCTCGATGCGTTCGATCTACCAGCGCCGACGGCAGTTGCTGCTGAACTTGTTGCGCGAGGAATTCGCGGACTCACTAGCCCCGATCGACTCGTTCTACGGCATGCATTTGTCCGCGTTCGCGAGAACCCGGACTGATCTCGAATCGTTGGCAGAGGCATTGCTGGAGCAGGGCGTGAAGGTTCACACGCTCGATCGGTACTACGTCGGCACACAGCGCCGAAGCGGCCTCATTTTCGGCTACGGCGCCGTCGATCTGACGGAGATCAGACGCGGGATGAACTCGCTTTTTCGCATCCTGACCTCATGAATGCGGCACCGCCGGCCTGCGCTTGCTAGACTTCGGCCAGTTCCTACTGGAATGCTCGATGAGCATGCAACACAGCGACGTCTTGATCATGGGTGGCGGCCTCGCGGGCCTCACGCTGGCGATCCAGCTGCGTCGGGAGCTGCCGGCGTTGTCGGTGCGCATCCTCGAACGCAATCGCCATCCCGTTCCCGAAGCTGCGTTCAAGGTCGGCGAGTCGAGCGTGGAGATCGGCGCCCACTACTTCGAAACCGTCCTCGGCCTCCGCGCGCATCTCGAGGCTGACCAGTTGCGCAAGTTCGGTTTCCGCTTCTTCTTCAACGAAGGCCTCGACGCTCTCGACCAATGCGTCGAACTCGGCACCAGCGAAGTGTTTCCGACGCCGAGCTACCAGCTCGATCGCGGCATCTTCGAGAACTTCCTCGCCGCGCACGCGGCCGCGCTTGGCGCCGAGTTCGTCGACGGCGCCGTCGTTCGCCGCATCGATCTCGCTGATGCCGATCAACAGCGGACCGATCAACCGCGAGCCGATCAACAACTGGCCGGTCAGCAACCGAGCGTTCGCGACCACGTCGTCCACTACGAACACGCCGGCGCCGCGCACACCGCCACCGCGCGCTGGCTGATCGACGCGAGCGGTGGCGCGGGCCTGCTCAAGCGCAAGCTCGGCCTCGAGGAAAGCAACGGCCACGACGCCAACTCGATCTGGTTCCGCATCGCCGACCGCGTCGCGATCGACGACTGGCACGGCGGCGAATGGGCGCAGCGCTGCCGACCGCCCGAGCGCTGGCGTTCGACGAATCACCTGTGCGGTCCCGGCTACTGGGCGTGGCTGATTCCGCTGTCGTCGGGCTCGCATTCGGTCGGCATCGTTGCGGACGCGCAGATGCACCCGCTCGCCACGATCAACACCTTCGACAAGGCGATGGCCTGGTTCGCCGAGCACCAGCCGCAGCTGCATCGCGAGCTCGAGCCGCGCCGTCATCTGCTGCAGGACTTCGCGTACCAGCGTCACTTCTCGCACGGCTGCAAGCAGGTGTTCTCGGCCCAGCGCTGGGCGATCACCGGCATCGCGGGCGTGTTCCTCGATCCGTTCTACTCGCCGGGCAGCGACTACATCGCGATCGCCAACACCTACATCGTCGACCTGATCGGCCGCGACGCACGCGGCGAGCCCTTCGCGCGTCAGGCGCGCGCGTACGAGCGACTCTACTTTTCGTTCTATCAGAACACGCTGCCGCTGTACGAAGGCCAGTACCCGATGTTCGGCCACGCCCAGTGGATGCCGATCAAGGTCGTCTGGGACTACGCGTACTACTGGGGCGTGCTCTGCCAGTTCTTCTTCCAGAAGCGGTTGACCGACGTCGCGCTGTTCGGCAGGCTCGCCGAGCCGCTCGCAGCGTGTGCCGCGCTGAACCGCGACGTGCAGCTGCTGTTGCGCCGGGCCGCCGGCACCGGCGTCGGCGCGGCATCGACGGAATTCGTCGATCAGTGCGCGCTGCCGTGGTTCGCCGAGATGAATCGAGGGCTGCGCGACGTCCTCGACGATGCGGCGTTGCAGCGGCGCATCGAGGACAACGCCGCGATGCTGCACGAACTCGCCGCGCAGATCGGCCAGCGCGTCCGCGCCGAACATCCCGCGGCGCTGCACGGGCTGACTTCGCTCGTCGGTCTCGAAGCGACGCTCACGCCCGACCTGCTGCACGCGGCTTAGCGCGCGCAGGCGGGGCCGCTCTGTACTTTGGTCGCGTATTGCGCCGCGACCGGATTCGCTACGCTTCCGCTGCAACAGCCGAGCGCCGAACACCGCGGAGACCACTATGGCAACGCCCATCACGACAATCATGGACCTGCGCGAAATCGCGCGGCGCCGCGTCCCGCGCGCGTTCTTCGAGTACGCCGACCGCGGCTCGTACGAGGAAGTGACGCTGCGCGACAACCGCGCCGCGTTCGACGACATCCGCCTGCGCCAGCGCGTGATGATCGACGTCGACAAGCGTTCGCTCGCGACGACCGTCGTCGGCCAGCCGCTGTCGATGCCGCTCGCGATCGCGCCTACCGGTCTCACGGGCCTGCAGCACGGCAGCGGCGAGATCCTCGCTGCGCGCGCCGCAGCGGCAGCGGGAATTCCGTTTTGCCTCAGCACGATGTCGATCTGTTCGATCGAGCAGGTGCGCGCGGCGTCGCCGACGCCGTTCTGGTTCCAGGTATACGTCATGCGCGATCGCGGCTTCGTGCGCGAGCTCATCCAGCGCGCGGCGGCCGCGCAGTGTTCCGCATTGATGCTGACCGCCGACCTCACGGTGCAGGGCCAGCGCCATCGCGAGATCAAGAACGGCCTGTCGGTGCCGCCGAAGATCACGCTGCGCAATGTCCTCGACATCGCGACCAAGCCGCGCTGGGCATGGGGCGTGTTGCGCGCGCCGAGTCGCTCGTTCGGCAATCTTGCGGGACGCATCGACAACGCCGACACGCTGACGACGCTCGCGCAGTGGATCGCGAAACAGTTCGATCCGACGCTGACCTGGCGCGATCTCGACGTGGATTCGCGAGCTCTGGCCCGGCAAGCTCATCGTCAAGGGCATCCTCGACGCGGAAGACGCGCGCATCGCCGCGAATGAAGGGGTCGACGCGATCGTCGTCTCCAATCACGGCGGACGCCAGCTCGACGGCGCACCCGCAGCGATTCACGCGCTGCCGTACGTCGTCGATGCGGTCGCGGGCAAGACCGAAGTGCTGTTCGACAGCGGCATCACGACCGGGCAGAGTCTGCTCAAGGCGCTCGCGCTGGGCGCGCGCGCGGGCCTGATCGGCAAGGCGTTCCTCTACGGCCTCGGCGCACTCGGCGAAGCCGGCGTCACCAAGGCGATCGAGATCATCCGCAAGGAACTCGATGTCAGCATGGCGCTGACCGCGCAATGCGACGCGCGTTCGATTTCGCGCGACATCCTGCTCGAGCGCGACGGCAGCCCCTATCGGCGAGCGCGGCGCCCGCCCGGCGATTCGACGCCGGCCTGAGCCGACAGCCGTCCTCTCAACCCGCGGCTGTCTGCGCCGTGCAGTTCGCGTATTCGACCGAGGTCAACCGCGACCATTGCAGCGTAGTGGAGCGCTTCGGCAGCGTCGGATCGGTGTTCGTCGCGGTCAGCACCATCGACACCGAACTGCAGGACGGCCAGCTGAACTGGATCGTGCCCCAGACGGTCTTGACCACCTTGCTCGAATCGGTCGTGCCACCGAAACCGCCGCCTTTCGTCGCATACATCGTGACCGTCGACGAGTAAGTCTGGTGTGTGAAACAGGCCTGGCACAGCGCGGCAGCGCCCGTGAGCCACAGTGGATTGCCGCTGTCGTCGAACGTGTACATCGTCACCGTCAGCAATTGGCCTGGTATGACCTCTATCTGCACGCCCTCGCCGGAATGCGCGGGATCGTAGTACAGACCGGCGACATAGCCCGCAAGCGGCACGCCCTTCAAAAGGTTCTGGATACAGGGCGGGATCGAAGTCCGGCAGGTTGACGATCTGCCGGGTACCGCCGGCAATCGGCGACGTGCCGGTCATCTGCACGGTCAACGCCTTCGTGTAGTCGATGCCGTACGCGTCGAGAACGACGATGGCGCCCGCACCGACATCGCTGGTAACCGTGTCGATCGCTGATAGATTCGTGTACGGCTCGGCGTTGAAGACGGCATTGATCACCGTCGTGCCCTGCACGATCCTGATCGGCGGAAACAGGCCGCTCGTCCCTCCGGAGAAACCTATCAGCACTGCAGCGCCGCCACCAGGGCATGCCTGCCGATAGACGGCGTAGGTGTAGGTGCTCGTGTTGCCGCTCTTGTCGAGACTCAGCAGATCGATGGAACCCGAAAACAGGACGGGCTCGTTCGCGGCGGGCGGAGGCATCGGCTGCGCGCGATCGGGGAAGCAGGTGCCCGGATACGGTGCTGCCCAGGCCAGCGTCGACGACAGAAGCCAGACTGTCAGCATTGCAGCGAGAAATCTCATCGGTCTCACGCTCCCGTAATGCGGCACAGACCGGAGCCTAACCGAGGAACTCCCGCACTGACAATGCCGCGTCGCCTTCGATTCAGGCTACGTTTCCAAAACCGCTTCGGCGAACATCTGCTTGATCGACTTCGCCGCCTCGCGCCCGTCGAGCACTGCGCGCACGACGAGATCGGCGCCGCGCCACATGTCGCCGCCCGCGAAGACTTTGGCGATTGGTGGTCTGCTGCGGCAGCCGGCTTGCGCCGCCGACGACGATCTTGCCGCTCGCGATCGAACTCGATGCCCTTCGCGGTGGCCCACGACGACGACTCGGGCAGAAATCCGAATGCGAGGATGACGACGTCGGCCGGCAGCACTTCTTCGCTGCCCGGAACGATTTCCGCGCGCGGCCGTCCGTCGCGCACCGTCGACGAGGCGGGTCTGCGCGACGCGCACGCCGGTCACACCGTCGGCATCGCCGACGATTTCGAGCGGCTGGCGCTGGAACAGGAACTCGACGCCTTCGTCGCGGCTGTATTTCACTTCGCGCCGCGACCCGGGCATGTTCGCCTCGTCGCGACGATAGACGCAGGTGACGCTCTCGGCATCCGTGACGCACCGACGTGCGCACGCAATCCATCGACGTGTCGCCGCCGCCGAGCACGACGACGCGCTTGCCGAGCAGGTCGGGCATGACGTCGCGCTCGGTCGCCGTGCCGAGCAGGCGCCGCATGTTCGCGATCAGAAACGGCAGCGCGGCGTGCACGCCGGCCATGTCCTGGCCCGGCAGCTTGCCGTCGACGAACTGGTAGGCGCCGGTGCCGAGGAATACCGCGTCGTAGTCGTTCGACAAGGTCGGCGAACGCGATGTCGCGGCCGACCTCGACGTTGAGACGGAATTTCACGCCCATGCCCTCGAGCACCTCGCGGCGCGTGCGCACGACGGCCTTGTCGAGCTTGAACGGCGGAATGCCGAACGTGAGCAGGCCGCCGATCTCCTCGTAACGATCGAATACGTCGATCGCGATGCCGGCGCGCGCGAGCACGTCGGCGACGGCGAGGCCAGCCGGTCCCGCGCCGACGACGGCGACGCGCTTGCCGCTCGGTTCCACGTTCGTCGAGCTTCGGCCGCCAGCCGCGGCGGAACGCCTCGTCGGTGATCGAGCGTTCGATCGCGCCGATCGTCACCGCGCCGAACCCGGTCTCGAGCGTGCAGGCGCCTTCGCACAGGCGGTCCTGCGGACAGATGCGGCCGCAGATTTCCGGCAGCGGATTGGTCTCGTGCATCAGCGTCGCGGCGTCTTCGACGATGCGGCCGTCGCGCGCGAGTTTGAGCCAGTCGCGGAATGTGGTTGTGCAGCGGGCAACTCCACGAGCAATACGGATTGCCGCAATCGATGCAGCGCGATGCCTGCTCCGGCGTCGATTCCGGCGTGAAGTCGCCGTGGATCTCGCCGTAGCCGAGCACGCGGATCGGCACCGGCACCTCGCGCGGCAGCTCGCGTGGGAAGCGCAGGAATGGGAAATTGTCTTTTTGTCATGTTCAATGCCTACGTACGAAGAGAGAGCGCGCATGGCCGCGAATGAACGCGAATGAACGCAGATCAGAGCGGATAGAGCCAGGTCGTCGTGATGCCTATTCGCGTTCTTCTGCGCTCATTTGCGTGATCCGCGTCCAGCTCTTGATCTCAATGCTCACGCAGCACGACGCAGCTCCTCGGTCAGCGCGTCGAGGCTCGCGGCCTTCGGCTTGACCAGCCAGAACTTGTGCACGAGGTCGCGGAAATCATCGAGCAGACGCTTGCCCCAGCGCTGCCGGTCGCGCGCTGGTGCGCGATCAGCAGGTCGCGCAGGTGCTGCCAGTAGTTCTCCATGCCTTCGTGCGAGATGCGCGTGGATGTCGACGAGTTCGTGGTTGTAGCGGTCGACGAAATCGCGCTCCTCGTCGAGCACGTAGGCGAAGCCGCCGGTCATGCCGGCGCCGAAATTGACGCCGCTGCGGCCGAGCACGACGACGCATGCCGCCGGTCATGTATTCGCAGCAGTGATCGCCGACGCCTTCGACGACGGCGAGCGCGCCGGAGTTGCGCACGCCGAAGCGTTCGCCGGCGCGACCCGCCGCGTACAATTCGCCGCCGGTCGCGCCGTACAGGCAGGTGTTGCCGACGATCGACCGCTTCGTGTCGCGGCGCACGCCGCACCCTGCGGCGGACGCACGACGATGCGTCCGCCCGCCATGCCCTTGCCGACGCCGTCGTTCGCTTCGCCGTCGAGCACGATGTGCACGCCGCCGGCATTCCACGCGCCGAGACTCTGCCCCGCCGCGCCGTGACAGCTTGCAGCGTGATCGGCTTCGCCGCCATGCCCTGGTCGCCGTGGCGGCGCGCGACGTCGCCCGAGAGGCGCGCGCCGATCGCGCGGTCGGTGTTCCTGATCGCGTAGTGGAATTCTCCGCCGCTGCCGCTCTCGACCGCCGCCTTCGTGTCGTCCGCGATGCGCAGCGCGAGCTCGCTGCCGGGAATCGGCGCGCGCGGCACGCACGCGGGCGCCGGCGTCGCTGGACAGCCCGCGTGCCGAGCAGCGGCGCGAGATCGAGCTTGCCGCTGCTTCACCGTCACGCCGTCGCGACTGCCGCAGCCAGTCGGTGCGGCCGACGATTTCCTCGAGACGACGCACGCCGAGCTGCGCGAGCAACGCACGCACGTCTTCAGCGACGAAGCGGAAGAAATTCTCGACCTTCTCGGGCGGGCCGACGAAATGCTTGCTTGCGCAGCATCGTCGTTCTGCGTCGCGACACCGGTCGCGCACGAATTCAGGTGGCAGATGCGCAGATACTTGCAGCCGAGCGCGACCATCGGCGCCGTGCCGAAGCCGAACGATTCGGCGCCGAGCATCGCCGCCTTGATCACGTCGAGTCCGGTCTTCAGGCCGCCGTCGGTCTGCACGATCACGCGTTCGCGCAGGCCGTTGCGCGCGAGCGTCTGCTGCGTTTCGGCGAGGCCGAGTTCCCACGGCACGCCGGCGTAGCGGATCGACGTGATCGGGCTCGCGCCGGTGCCGCCGTCGTGGCCGGAGATCGTGATGAGGTCTGCATTGGCCTTCGCCACGCCCGCCGCGATCGTGCCGACGCCGGCATGCGCGACGAGCTTGACCGAGACGAGCGCCTGCGGATTGACCTCCTTCAGGTCGTAGATCAGCTGCGCGAGATCTTCGATCGAATAGATGTCGTGATGCGGCGGCGGCGAAATCAGACCGATACCCGGGCGCGCATAGCGCAGGCGTGCGATCAGCGCGTTGACCTTGTGCCCGGGCAACTGGCCGCCCTCGCCGGGCTTCGCGCCCTGCGCGATCTTGATCTGCAGCACCTCGGCGTTGACGAGATATTCGGGCGTGACGCCGAAACGGCCCGACGCGACCTGCTTGATCTTCGACATCTTCTCGGTGCCGTAGCGCGCCGGGTCTTCGCCGCCCTCGCCGGAGTTGCTGCGCGCGCCGAGCCGGTTCATCGCCGTCGCCAGCGCTTCGTGCGCTTCGGGCGACAGCGCACCGAGCGACATGCCGGCCGAATCGAAGCGCTTGAGGATCGCTTCAGCGGGTTCGACCTCGTCGATCGGGATCGGTGCATGCGGACTCTGCACGTCGAGCAGATCGCGCAGTGCCGCCGGCGCGCGGCCGTTCACCGCGTCTGCGTAGCTTTCGGTACAATTTCGCACGTCGCGCGTACGTACCGCCATCTGCAGCGAGCCGACGACGGCGGGGTTGTACATGTGGTACTCGCCCTCGGGCAACGCGCGCAGCAGCCCGCCCGGCGGCAGCGCGTAGTTCGGATCGCGCGCGGCGACGAGACTGCGCGCTTGTACTCGGCCTGGATGTCGGCGAAGCCGGCGCCGCCGATGCGCGACGGCGTGCCCGGGAAAGCAGAGATCGACCACTTCGCGGTCGAGACCGACGATCTCGAACAGCTGCGCGCCGCGATAGCCGGCGATCGTCGAGATGCCCATCTTCGAGATGATCTTGAGCAGACCCTTGCTGGATGCCGCGACGGTAGCTGCGGCCGATCTCGCTCGGCGGCTCGCCCTGGCGACCCTTGAGCTCGCCGCGGCGGTTCATGTCGAACAGCGTCTGGTACGACAGATACGGATAGACCGCCGTCGCGCCGAAACCGATCAGGCAGGCGAAATGGTGCGCGTCGCGTGCGTTGCCGGTTTCGACGAGCAGGTTGCAGTCGCAGCGCAGCTGCTTCTGCGTGAGGCGCGCGTGCACGGCGCCGGTCGCGAGCAGCGCATGGATCGGCAACAGGCCGGGAACCGGGTAGCGGTCGGACAACAGGATGAGCATCGCGCCGCCGCGAACGGCTTCCTCTGCGGCGTCGCAGAGCCGCTCGATGCGCAGCCTTGAGCCCGACCTTTTCGTCGTAGTAGAGATCGAGCTTGATGTTCGCGTTCGTGATGTTCGGCAGCGCGAGGATCTGGCGCAGCTTGCGCTGCGACAGAATCGGCGAGTTGAGGAGCACCTGGCTCGCGTTCTCCGGCCACGAGCTCGAACACGTTGCGCTCGAGGCCGATCTGCGTCGACAGCGACATCACGAGACGCTCGCGCAGCGGGTCGATCGGCGGATTCGTGACCTGCGCGAACGCCTGGCGGAAGTATTCGTAGAGCGGCCGGGACTGCCGGCGTCATCACCGCGATCGGCGTGTCGTCGCCCATCGAACCGGTCGCCTCGGCCTCGTCCTCGGCGAGCGTCTTCAGCACGACGTCGCGCTCCTCGCGCGTGAGCGCGAACTGCTTCTGGTAGCGCGCGAGCGTTTCGGGACTGAACGGCTCGGCCGCGAGTGCCGGGATCGATCAGGTGCGACTCGAGATACGTGAGCTTCTCGCGCAGCCAGCGCTTGAACGGCGCGCGTGAGCGGTTGATCGCGTCGATCGCGGCCGTGTCGAGCAGCTCGTGTTCGACCAGATCGACCGCGATCATCTCGCCGGGCCCGAGGCGGCCCTTGGCGACGATGCGCTCGGGCGGCATGTCCCACAATCCGGCTTCCGACGCGACGATGAGTGGTTGTCGTCCGACCGCGCCCAGCGCGCCGGGCGCAGGCCGTTGCGGTCGAGCGTGCACGCCGCGTGGCGGCGCATCGCAAAGGACGATGCCGGCCGGGCCATCCCACGGCTCGCTGTGCAGCGCGTAGTATTCGTAGAACGCTTCGAGATCCTCGTCGAGATCCTCGCGCGACGCCCACGCGGGTGGCATGAGGACGCGCATCGCGAGCAGCACGTCGAGACCGCCCGCAACGAGCACTTCGAGCATGTTGTCGAGGCTCTGCGAATCGGAGCCGGTCAGGCTGACGAGCGAGCCGAGGTCGGACAGTTCCACGAGCGGCGACTTGTACTTGCCCGCGCGCGCGGTCGCCCAGTTGCGGTTGGCCTTGATCGTGTTGATCTCGCCGTTGTGCGCGAGCAGGCGAAACGGCTGCGCCAGACGCCAGTGCGGCATCGTGTTCGTCGAGAAGCGCTGGTGGAATACCGCCGCGCTGACGGCGAGCTCCGCATGGGCCAGATCGGGAAACGCCTCGCGCAGGCGTCCCGGCGCGACCATCGCCTTCGCAGCGAACGTGCTCGCCGACAGCGTGACGACGTAGAAATGCGCATCGTCGGCCAGCGCCTTCTCGGCGAGGCGGCGCGCGCGGAACAGGATGCGATCGAAGCGGGCTTCATCAAAGCGGCTTCATCAGCGCCAGCATCGCCGGCAGGCGCGTTGACGAAGATCTGGGCGATGCGCGGCTGATGGGCGGCGCCGATCGGCCCGCAGGCGGTCGCGTCGACCGGCACGTCGCGCCAGCCGGCGACCGTGCAGCCGGCGTTCGACGAGTTCGCGCTCGAGCGCGGCCTGCTGCGCCTTCGCGCGCGCCGCGTCCTTCGGATCGAGAAAGACATGACCCGAGGCGAAATGTGCGCCGACGTCGATGCCGGCCTCGCGCGCGAGCGCGCGCAGCCAGCCGGTCGGCCGATAGAGCAGGATGCCGCAGCCGTCGCCGGTGATGCCGTCGGCGCCGATGCCGCCGCGATGCGACATCTTGGCGAGCGTCGAGAACGCCTGGTCGACGACCCAGGCACTGGCCTTGCCATCGATGTTGGCGATGAGACCAAAGCCGCAGCTGTCGTGTTCGAACGACGGATCGTAGAGGCTGTTCAGACTGCCTTGCGGCATGGCAACTCCGGATTATCCGTCGCTGCCCGCGTCCCCTGCGGAGCGAAAATCGGCGACGACCAAGGACGGCGCTGGATCCTCGCGCCGTCGTGTTTATACGCGTACTTCCTGCCGACTACAGCACAATTGCTGCGTCGCGTCAAAGGGTCGATAGTAAAATTCTTTCGGCAGTATAGACGTCCAGTCGGCGCGGCGGTTGCGGACGCCGCCTAGAGGGCGTCGGCGCCGGTTTCCCCGGTGCGGATGCGCACGACCTGGTCGAGGTCGTAGACGAAGATCTTGCCGTCGCCGATCTTGCCGCTGTTGGCCGCGCGCATGACCGCATCCACGACTCGCTCGAGGACGTCCTCGGACACCGCGATCTCGATCTTGATCTTCGGCAGGAAATCAACGACGTACTCGGCACCGCGATAGAGCTCGGTGTGGCCTTTCTGCCGCCCGAACCCTTTCACTTCGGTCACGGTGATGCCCTGCACGCCGACCTCGGCCAGCGCTTCGCGTACATCGTCGAGCTTGAAAGGCTTGATGATCGCCATCACAAGTTTCATCGCGCACCTCACGAAGATTTCGACGATGACTATACCGAAACCGCAGGTCGTTGGAGGCCTTCATGTAGGAAATTTCCTACGCCGCAATGGGACTTTTGACTGACTGCACCGCCACAACCTGCGCGTTACACTGCGCGCCGTCTGTTGCAGATCCAATACATCCCGTTTCTTTTTGTCAACGTTGTAGCTTCGAGGTATCGCCGTGATTACCGCTTCCGCTATCGACGATCTGGCTCGCCGTTTGCTCGAGCTGATCCCCCAGAACGGTCTCCAGAACGGCTACGACACGCTGGCCGACGCGTCGCGCGAGGCGCGCGACGACCTGTCCGCGAATTTCAGGGACGCCTTGCGCAGCGGCCTTCGCGCCCTGGATCTCGTGACCCGCGACGAATTCGACGTGCAGCGCTGCGTGCTTTTGCGCACGCGCGAAATGGTCGAGTCGCTCGAGCACCGCGTGACCGAACTCGAAGCGATGCTCGGAAATCGCCCCGCATCCCACTGATGACCCCATCGCCGGCAAGGACGCTGGCGGTAACCCGTTTTCCGCAGGCGGTCGTGAACGAGATCGGTACCGCAGGGTACCGTGTTACGGCGATCACGGCTCGCTGTCCGGCACATTGCCTCCCTAGGGCAGCACGGACTTTGCACGGACTGCAAATCAGGCTGGCACGACCGCCTGCGGAATCTTCCCCGGAGACATCGCGGCCACCGTCACAACGATGGCGGCCACAGGGCTCAGGCGCCCCGCCGCAAGGCGGGCGTCGCGCCCTTCCCTCAGCGACGGCGCCCGCCACGGCCCGTCTCGCCGCAGAATGAGCCTCGCGATCGTCCACAGCCGCGCCCAGGATGGCGTTTCGGCGCCGGCCGTGACGGTCGAGGTGCACCTTTCTGGCGGATTGCCGGGCACATCGATCGTCGGACTGCCCGAAACGGCGGTGAAGGAAGCCCGCGATCGCGTGCGCGTGGCGATCCAGAATGCACAGATCGACTACCCGGCGCGGCGCGTCACCGTGAGCCTCGCGCCGGCCGATCTGCCGAAGGACGGCGGCCGTTTCGACCTGCCGATCGCGCTCGGCATTCTCGCCGCAGCGGGCCATCTGCCGAAGGAAAGCCTCGTCCATCACGAGTTTCTTGGCGAACTCGCGCTGTCGGGCGAGCTGCGCGCGGTCAGCGGCGTGCTGCCGGCGGCGATCAAGGCGGCGCGCGCGGGGCGCGCGCTGATCGTGCCGAAGGCGAACGGCGCCGAGGCCGCACTCGTTTCGGCGGCGGACGTGCGTGCCGCCGATTCACTGCTCGACGTGCTCGCCTTCCTGCGCGGCGCGGGCAGCCTGCCCGAGGCGCGTGCAGACCAAGCCGTCGACGAGCACCCCTCGGACGCATCGGCCGGCTATCCCGATCTTGCCGACGTGCGCGGGCAGCCGCACGCACGGCGCGCGCTCGAGATCGCCGCGGCCGGCGGGCATCACCTGCTTTTCGTCGGCCCGCCCGGCACCGGCAAGACGATGCTCGCGAGCCGCTTGCCCGGCATCCTTCCGGAACTGAGCGAGGAAGAGGCGCTCGAGGCCGCCGCGATACGCTCGGTCGCGGGACAGGGGATCGACTTTCGCTCGTGGCGGCAACGCCCGTTCCGCGCACCGCACCACACGGCCTCGGCCGTCGCGCTCGTCGGCGGCGGCTCGGTGCCGCGGCCCGGCGAGATCTCGCTCGCGCACCGCGGCGTGCTGTTTCTCGACGAGCTGCCCGAATTCGATCGGCACGTGCTCGACGTGTTGCGGCAGCCGCTCGAATCGGGACAGATTGCGATTTCCCGCGCCGCGCGCCAGGCCGAATTTCCCGCGGCGTTCCAGCTCGTGGCGGCGATGAACCCCTGTCCGTGCGGGTATGCAGGCGACACGTCGGGGCGCTGCGCGTGCTCGCCCGATGCGATCCGCCGATATCGTGCGCGCGTGTCCGGGCCATTGCTCGACCGCATCGACATGCAGGTCGAAGTACCGCGTATCGCCCTCGCCGAACTCGGCAACGAAGGCGGCGGCGGCGAATCGAGTTCGACGGTGCGTGAACGCGTCGCCGCCGCGCGTAACGTGCAGATGCGGCGCGCCGACAAACCCAACGCGGCCTTGCGCCACCGCGAAGTGCAGCGCGACTGCGCAATCCAACCGCAAGACCGCGCGCTGCTCGAGCGCGCGCTCGACAAGCTCGGCCTTTCCGCGCGCGCCTACCAGCGCATCGTTCGCGTCGCGCGCACGATCGCCGACCTCGCGGGCACCGAGGCGATCGGCACGATGCATCTGACCGAAGCGATTCAGTACCGGCGGCTCGGGGCGCAACGCTGAGAGAGATTTTGGACGCGGATTGCGATTGACGCGGATACAACGCGATTCGAGAAATATCCATGGGTGTCGGCCTGAGCGCGCGCGGTCTCGCTTCAGACGCACCCTTTCCAGTTCTTGTTTCTTCGGTTTTGTTGTTGCAATTTCTCAATCCGCGTTTATCCGCGTTAATCCGCGTCAACGCTTTTCCGATCGCCGCGCAAAGCGCTTGCGCTAACATGGCGAGATGTCCGCAACCCACTCGAATTCCCAAAATGGCGGCCTGCGCGGTCTGCTCGATACGTTGTGGCGCATCCACACGCACGAGCAGAGTGCGGTGCTCGGCGTCGTGATCGCCACGGAGGGATCGACGTATCGCAAGCCGGGTGCGCTCGTGCTGCTCGATCAGACGGGGCTGCGTCACGGCGTGATCAGCGGCGGCTGTCTCGAGCCTGCGCTCGAGGACGCGGCGCGCGCCGTGCACGCCAGCGGCAAGGCGAGCAGCGTCGAATTCGATACGCGCAGCGACGAAGACCTGCTGTTCGGCAGCGGCACGGGCTGCCGCGGCCGCGTGCGCCTGCTGCTGCTGCCATTGCCGCCGCGCGGCGCGCTGACGCGCGCGCTGTTCGCCGTACTCGAGAAAAGCGTCGCGCTCGAACTGTCGCTCGTCGCCGAAGGCGCCGGGGGCGCCGATGCCGATATTGGCGCCGGCACGGCGGCATTCGCCGGAGACGGCGCGCCGCAAGCGCACTACGCCTGGGACGCGATGGGCCACGCCGCCAGCACTGTCGCCGCCGCGACGCTGCGCGTGCGCATCGCGCCACCGCCGCAATTGTTGCTGCTCGGCGCCGGCCCCGAGACGGGACCGCTCGCCGAGTTCGCGCGCCGGCTCGGCTGGTTCGTCAGCGTCGTCGAGCATCGCGGACGCTGGGCCGATTTTGCGCGAGCCGCGCAGGTCGATCGCCTCATCGAGCTCGCTCCCGACGCCGCCGCCACGGAACTCGCGAATGAACGACCCGATGTCGCGATCGTCATGAGCCACAACTACGCGACTCGACCTCGCCTGGCTGCGGCATTGCGCCGACAGCGACGTGGGCTACATCGGGCTCCTCGGTCCCGCTGCGCGTCGCGACGCGTTGCTTGCCGAACTCGATGCGCCTCGCCGGCGAGCGCCTGCGCAGCCGCCTGCACGCACCGGTCGGCCTCGATCTCGGCGGCCACGGCGGCGAAGTCGTGGCCCTGGCCATCGCCGCGGAGCTGCAGCAGCATTTTGCGCGCGCGGGCGCCGCGACGGCCGTCGTCATCGCGTTCGCCGAACATGCCTGAAAAGATCGTGTCCGGGGTCGGCGCGCCGGCGCACGGCGTGGTCGTGCTCGCCGCGGGCGCTTCGTCGCGGCTCGGGCGCAACAAGCTGCTTGCTGCGACACGACGGCGAGGCGCTCGTTCGCCGCGCTGCACGGCTCGCGCTCGTTACGGGACCGCGCGACGCGGTGATCGTGCTCGGCGACGAAGGCGATACGGTATTCGCAGAACTTCGCGGCCTTCTGATCCGCCGCGTCGACTGCGCTAACTGGCGCGAGGGCATGAGCGCCTCGCTGCATGCGGGACTCGCCGCACTCACGGACGAATGCGCCGGCGCGCTCGTCGTCGTTTGCGACCAGCCCGCGCTCGAGGCTTCGCATCTCCTGGCGCTGTGCGCCGCCTGGCGGGCCGCGCCCCAAGGTGCGGCGGCGTCGCAGTATGCGGGCAGGCTCGGCGTGCCCGCGCTGCTGCCGCGCGCCTGGTTCTCCGCACTGGCCGCCAGCGGCGACCGCGGTGCGCGCGAACTCCTCGCCGAGCGACACGCACGAATTTCGTCGATCACGAACGAAGCGCTCGCGATCGACGTCGATCGCATCGAGGATCTCGCCGCGCTGCGCGATTGATCAGCGGCACGTGCGCACGACGATCGGTCGCCGAGGGCGCGGCGCAACGCTATGCGAATGCGGCGACGTTAAGAAGATTTCATGTCCGCCCGCTGGATTCGCCTGCCCGCGAGGAGTACGCTCGAATGCCTCCGGTGCCTGTACCGATTCCGTTCCGATGACGACCGTCTGCGACATTGCAGCGACGCGTCGAATCGCAGGCACCACGCCGCCACCGGCGCGCAGACTTTCCAGCCCGAATGTGCTCAACCCGACGGGCGCACACATTCAGAATTCCAGAACGGATCCCCAAACGAGGTGCTGCATGAAGCTTTCCGTCAACGGACAAGAACACGATGTGGATGTGACTCCCGACATGCCGCTGCTGTGGGTGCTGCGCGACGTGATCGGACTCACCGGCACGAAATTCGGCTGCGGCATGGCGCAGTGCGGCGCCTGCACGGTGCATGTCGACGGCGCGGCGATACGTTCGTGCGTGACGCCGGCGGTCGCACTCGCGGGCAAGCAGATCACGACGATCGAGGGCCTCTCGAAGGACGGCGAGCACCCGGTGCAGCGCGCCTGGATCGAGGCCGATGTCGTGCAATGCGGCTACTGCCAGTCCGGTCAGGTCATGGCCGCCGCGGCACTGCTCAAGCAGAAACCGGCGCCGACCGACGCCGACATCGACTCCGCGATGAGCGGCAATATCTGCCGCTGCGGCACCTACCAGCGCATTCGCGCGGGCGTGCACCGCGCGGCCGAATTGATGAAGCAGGCAAGCCTGACCGAGGAGGCGAGCCATGTGGCCTAATCTGATCAATCAGGGCAATGTCGACCTCGCCGAAGTGGTCGAGGAACTCGGCAAGACGGTGTCGCTCGATCGCGGATCGGCGCAAGCCGCACCGAACGCCGCGGCGAATCCACGCCGCGATTTTCTCAAGTCGACCGCGACGATTTCCGCCGGCCTCGTGATCGCCTGCTTCGTGCCGCTCGGCGCGCGCCGCGCGTTCGCCGAAGCGAAGGGGTCCGACGCGCTGCCGCTGTCGTACCACCGAACGCCTTCGTACGCATCGCGCCCGACAACAGCGTGACCGTGCTGCTCAAGCACTCGGAGATGGGCCAGGGCGTGTGGACGTCGATTCCGATGGTCGTCGCCGAGGAACTCGACTGCGACTGGTCGAAGGTACAGGTCGAGCACGCACCGGCCGCGCCCGAATACGCGCACACCGCGTTCGGCATCCAGATGACTGGCGGCTCGACGAGCACGTGGGAGTCGTTCGACCAGCTGCGTCAGGCCGGCGCGATGGCGCGCGCGCTGCTGATCGGGCGGCGGCGCAGAAGTGGAACTGACAAGCCGCCGACTGCCGCACCGAGAATGGTTTCGTCGTCTGCGGCGACGCACCAGGCGAGCTATGGCGAACTCGCCGAGGCGGCGGCGAAGCTGCCGCTGCCCGGCGATCGTCACGCTCAAGGATCGCGAAGGATTTCCGCGTCATCGGCAAGCCGACGAAGCGGCTCGACAGCAAGGCCAAGGTCACCGGCAAGGCCGAGTTCGGCATCGACGTGAAGCGGCCGAACATGGTCGTCGCGGTCGTCGCGCGCGCGCCCGTGTTCGGCGCGAAGGTGAAATCGTTCGACGCGAGCAAGGCCAAGGCCGTCGCGGGCGTCGTCGACGTCGTGCAGGTGCCGACCGGCGTCGCAGTGCTCGGCAAGCACTTCTGGGCGGCCAAGCAGGGTCGCGATGCGCTCGTGATCGACTGGGACCTCGGCCCCGGCGCCGCGATCTCGACGGCCGCGCTGCGCGATGACTACCGCAAGCAGGCACAGACGGTCGGCGCGGTCGCGAAGACGGCCGGCGATGTCGACGCGGCGTTCAAAGGGACGGCCAAGGTCATCGAAGCCGAATACGAAGTGCCATTCCTCGCGCACGCGCCGATGGAGCCCGAGAACTGCACCGTCGAGATCGGCAAGGACGGCGCGGACATCTACACCGGCACGCAGTTCCAGACCTTCGACCAGATGCTGTCGGCGAAGATTCTCGGCCTCAAGCCCGAACAGGTGCGCATCCACACGACGTTCCTCGGCGGCGGCTTCGGCCGGCGCGCGAATCCGACCTGCGACTACGTGACCGAAGCGGTCGAGGTCGCGAAGGCGTCGGGCAAGACCGTGAAGGTGGTCTGGACGCGCGAGGACGACATCCACGGCGGCTACTACCGCCCGATGTGGCTCTCGCGCGTGCGCGCGACCCTGGGCAAGGACGGCAAGCCCGCGGCGTGGGCGCACTCGATCGTCGGCCAGTCGATCATCGCCGGCACGCCGTTCGCGCCGATGATGATCAAGGACGGCGTCGACACGACGAGCGTCGAGGGCGCCGCCGACTCGCCGTATCTCGAAAGCGTGCCGGTGCATCGCGTCGACCTGCATTCGCCGACGAGTCCGATCTCCGTGCTGTGGTGGCGCTCGGTCGGCCACTCGCATACGGGCTTCGTCGTCGAGAGCTTCGTCGACGAGCTCGCGCACGCGGCCAGGCAGGATCCGCTCAAGTACCGGCGCGCGCTGCTGCCCGAGAAGTCGCGCGAACGCCTCGCGCTCGACCTCGCCGCCGAGAAGTTCGGCTGGGGCAAGCCGCTGCCGAAAGGTCACGCGGCCGGCATCGCCGTGCACCAGTCGTTCGGCAGCTATGTCGCGCAGATCGCGGAAGTGTCGGTCGACGACAAGAAGCAGATCCGCGTGCATCGCGTCGTCTGCGCGATCGACTGCGGCCCGGTCGTCAATCCGCTCACGGTCGAGGCGCAGATGCAGTCAGGCATCGACTTCGGCCTGTCCGCCGCGCTGCATTCCGAACTGACGTTCAAGGACGGCAAGCCCGAGCAAAGCAATTTCCACAACTACACCGTGCTGCGCCTCAACGAGGCGCCGCACATCGAGGTGCACATCGTGCCGAGCACCGACAAGATGGGCGGCTGCGGCGAACCCGGCACGCCGCCGATCGCGCCGGCCGTGGCGAATGCGGTGTTTGCGGCGACGGGGCAGCGGTTGCGGAAGCTGCCTTTGCGGATCGCGTAATCGCGAGGAGTCGAACCGTAGGTTGGGGTGGGCAAGCGCGAACCCCAACCCTTCGGAACAGCATCGTCCGAGCGGAGCTAGCACGCTCGACTCAACCGGCGATTACTCCGGCTGCGCGACACCGTCAGGCCACACTTTTCGATTCGGATCGAACTCGAACGTTTCGCACTCGGGTCCGCGGTGACCGAAGCCGACAACGGCAAGCGGACTTTCAACGAGCGGGTCGAGGCCGAAAGCCTGCTCGACGTCGATCTCGTTCATCGCTGCCGTGATAAATGCACCCAGACCAAACTCGGTCGCCGAGATGTAGAGCGTTTGCGAGAGGTGTCCCACGTCCAGAATTGCAACGCGATAGGCCTTGTTGTGGTTGCGGTATTTCCAGAACGTGCGCGGAAAGCGCGATGCGAGAACGATCATCACCGGCGCGTTCATGTAGTAATGCTGCGCTGCGACCATGAGCCGCGCGAGCACTGTTAAGTCGCCATCCTGCGGCGGCGACAGAGGCTCCAGCGCGTGATCGATCGTGTGGTAGTGATATAGCCCCGGCGCGATGCCATCGACGCGCTGCACGAGGAGATATGCCTCTGTCGGATGCAGACCGCCGCCGGACGGACTCGTGCGCTTGATGACAACGTTGTCCGCGTGAATTTCGTATGCCGCCTGCGCGCCGAATACGCGGCGCATGATATGCGAAAAAGTTGCGCTGTCGAGACTCTTCGACGAATCGAAATTGCGGCAGGTCGCACGACGCGCAAGCAGGTCGTCGATCGCCGTAGGTTCCGTCTGCGGAAGGGCAATGCGCGCCGCAGGCGGCCCGCAATCGAGCACGTGCGATGGCGGCTGACCAAGACGCTCGAACAGCTCCGTCATCGAACAAAGGCTTGCATTGATAGTATCTTCGCCGGAAAGAACACCGCGCCAGCGACCGAAGTAATGCGATACCGCAGAGTGCGCCTGCCAGTTGCCGTCTCGCAATAGGTCATCGCGCGCACGCATATCGGACGATGCTTCGTCGTCGCCTATCAGCAGCCCTTTGGCCAACAAATCACGAATCAGTTCCTCGCCGAAGCGCGTTGCGAGGCCATCGAATTCCGTCCAGTGCGCCGCAACCAGATTGCGGAGTAGATTTGCTTCGGCGTCCGTCACACCGACTTCCTTGCCCAGATGCGGCGCCAGAGCTAGAAGCTCGATACGCGCATCTAGTCCATCGCCACCATGGGCGAGCGACTCCAAACTGAATTCGAGTTTCTCGCGAGGCTCGAGAAGCAAGATGGCACAACGTTTTATTCGCACGGGCAGACATTCCGATGACTCGGCGCGCAAGTTTCGCACGATACTGCCCACTGACAGCTGACTTCGCTTTGGCATTGCGATCTGTCGGCGCACCCGAGCCCGAAGCGACAGCCGCATGCCTTGCTGTGTCCAGGTTGTCGGACAAAGCAATCATCAAGCAAGTGCACAGGTGCTGACCGATATGCTGCTGGCGACCATGGGCTACCAACCCCACAAACCTCAGGCCAATTAGCAGCGGCTCCGACTCGCCTTGCGGTGCAAAGTCGATCGGCCATTCCCAAGCAAGTTGTTGCGCGAATCGGCGCTAGGTACACTGCTGGCGCACGCATCGTGCGGCCTCTTTGGGGGATTTATGGCAGGGACAAAACTGACACCGGATCTGGTCGACAAGCTGCTGGACAAACTCGCGACCGACGATTCGTTTCGCGAAGCGTTCGACAAAGATCCGACTTCTGCGATGCATCAAATCGGCGCGCCGAAGGATTTTGATTGCGGGATCTGCACACGACCCGAGCCGATGGCTTCGAAGGAGCAGTTCAGACGTAGCCGCGACGCGTTCCGTCAAACATTGCTCGGCCAAACCGCACTCAGCGTCTTCACGCTGAAAACGCCGCGATAGGCATTGACGATCAAGCTCGGCTCAAAAGGCTTTTGAGCCGAGCGCCGATGCTGGCGGGCAGCTTTTCCTGTGGCCATGCCGCTTTGAATTGATCGAGTGCTTTGTGCGATTCCTCATCTCGTCCGAGCTTGCGGCTGATTTCAGCTGTACGCAGCAACGCGAGATTGGATTCGATTACGTTGCGCGCCTGCAAAAGCTGGGAACTATTCCATTCCAGATATGCGCGCCCGCGGTTCTTGACCAGCCAGTTTGCTGACTTCGCCGCGTCTTCGTACCGTCCCGCTGCAGTGTAGGCGTCCGCGAGTGCGACGTGGGTCAGGTACAGTTCGGTGCCATCAACTGTCGGCAGGAGCCGTGCAATTGCATCCTGTGGCCTGCCCTCGCGCGAGAATAGCTCGGCTTCGACGATCGCCAGCAGATGCTCCAAGTTCGGAAATCCGCTTGCGCGGGCCTGCGGTGTCGCGGCCGTCAATGCAGCTTGCGCCGCCGTGTAGTCTTCTGCCCGCGCAAGAAGGTAAGCCCCGTACAACACGGCGAACACGTCGTCGTCATGATTTGTGGCGACTGACTGATCCATCGCTTTGCGCGCATCCGCAGTGAATTCCCGCGCCGCCGCCGCCTGGCGTGAAATCGGTGCGAAGTAGTCATCGATGCTCAGTTCAATGCCACGTCCAACTAGCGCATATCTGCCCCCGACGCTGACGGCAGCTTTTGCGTAGTCGGCTGCCTTGAGGCGCGCCACGTCCCAACTGCCTTCGTCGAGGTGCAACGTAACGATCGCTTGCGGCGCCGCCAGATCTGCGGCCGGTATGCCGGAGGCTTTCACTTTTTCGAGCAACTGCGCTGCTTCCGCAAATCGGCGCTCGGCAGCAAATGAGTTCGCATGAAAAATTCCCTGTGCAGTATGTCCGAGCGATTCGGCTCTGCGAAAATTCTGCTGCGCTTCGCCGTATTGACCCATCGCCGCCTGCAATGAAGCGAGCGTATAAAACGCGGAGCCGCGGAAAGGATCGTGTTCGGAAAGTGCAGGACTGATGGCCTTCGCTGCCTCCTCATACCGGTTCTCGTATTGCCACGAGAAGTTAGCGACGTTGTTTGCCGCCGCGTAGTAGTCGGGATAGAGCTTACCAAGCAGTTGCCACTTGTCGATCATCGGACCCGGTGGCCCGAAGTTGCTGAGCCAAGCATCGACATAAAGCTGGTCGCGAGGCGAAAGGCGATCCTTGAGGGCCCCCGCCTTGTGTGCGTACTCGTAGGCAGACGCATCCGCATTGTTGTTTACGTAGACGCGCGCCATGCCCATGTATGCGAGTGCGAAGTTTTCGTCGAGTTCGATCGCATGGCGAAAAAGACCGAGCGCATCCGCACTTCTTCCGCCAGCCAGGGCCTGCAGACCCAACGAGTAACTGCGCAACGCATCGAGGTTGGAAGTCGTCACTTTCGGCAACGGCGCATTGTTCGCCTCAATCGACGCCACCGCTTCGCCAAGCCGGCCACGCAGTTCGCCCGAGACCTTGCCGACCGAAGGAAGAATCGAATCGAGTCCGATGCCGTCTGCGGTCCCGGCGTACACGGTTGCCTGCGTATGCGGATCGACCACTTCGGCGGTCACGCGCACGCGACCACCGATTTCGGCCACGCTCGGCAGGATGAGTGCGCGCGCGCCTTCGCGTAGCGCGATTTCGTAGCCGATCTCGCGATCGATCTTCGTGCCACCGGGTTTCTGCATGCGCTTGAGCGCGTCGCTTACCTGCAGGCTCGAAACGAGATTGACGATAGCGCGACTGCTCGAGGCTCGACGCGAAACGCGGTATCCAGCGAGTCGTCGAGCACGCCCTGGCCGGTCTGGTTTCGCAGGTCGCCGACGACGACCCAGTCGCGTTCGGCAAATGCGATCGCAGGCGGACTGCGCAGCGAGAAATAGGCGGGGACCGCGATCGCGGTGATCACGACCGCCGCTTCGACGAACAGCATGCCCGGGCGGCGCCACCACGGAATCTCACGGTGAGCCTTGCCGGTCCACGCGGGCGCACGGAACGGCGCGACGCCTTCCTCGCCGACTTCATGCACCTGCACGGGCTCGGGCACACCCTTGAACCGATAGTTGCCGTGCGCCTGCCAGCGCACGCGCGAATCCATTTCGCCCAATTCGGAGCGCGCGCGCTGCGCGAGCGTGCTTGCCATGCCCGAGAGCAGGATCTGGCCGGGCCGCGCGATGCTCATGATGCGCGCGGCCGTCGGCTTGACGAGGCCTTCGACTTCGACGGGCTTGGCGCCGCGCGCGACGTCGTGCGCGTTGTTGTCCCAGATGACGACGTCGCCGACGTGGATGCCGATGCGTGCCGCAAGCGGCAGCGATTCGGTTTTGCTCAGCGCACGCAGTTCAGCGCTGGTAGTCGAGCGCGAACGCGACCGCGTGGACCGGTCGCTCGAACAGGATCAGGAAGCCATCGGTCTTGTCGATCTCGCGGCCGTGGTGGCGTTCGACGAGGTCGCGGGCGAGACGGTCGTGCTGGCGCATGACTTCGGCACCGCGCTGGTCGCCGAGCTTCTCGACGAGGGCGGTGCTGTCGGCGAGATCGCAGATCACGAGCGTGCGCAACACGGGCGCAGGCATGGCCCGATCCGGCAGTCCGACTGGCAGCTCGTTCGCTATCGCGTTCATACGTTCGCCGTATAACGCAGGGCCGGCCCTGGACTTCAGGGACGAGACAAACGACATTCCCCCGCTGGACTGAGGATTTTGCGCGAAATCAATGCGGTTGGCCAGCGGATGTTGCGACGCAACGAACCGCAATATTCGCCATCCCCGGACCGGCCGCCAACCCTGGATGCCGGCCTTCCGACCTCGCGGCGCGCTTCGATACGCGGCGCGGAGCCAGCACCCCGAAGTTGCGGCTGCGTCGGCCGCCGCGATTTGCCGTCAGGCTCGTCCTTCTAGGAAGCGACGCCACCCGTGCGCCAGGCGTCCCCACCCTCGCCCTTGGCGGCATAGAGTGCGCGGTCGGCCTCGCTGTACCAGGTCGACCAATCGGCACGTTCGTCGCACAGGTTGGCACCGACGCTGACGGTGAGCGACACCATGTCGTGTGGCGGCGTCAGCTGCAGCGAACGCACTGTGGCCACGATGTTGCGCGGCGCGTTTGGCGAGTTCGGCGATGTCGTCGAGCTGGACGAGCATCGCGAACTCGTCGCCGCCGAGACGGCAGCAGAGTTCGCAAGTAGCCGACACTGCGGCAGAGTTCGTCGGCGACCGGCAGAGCGAACGATCGCCGACGAGATGGCCGAACTGGTCGTTGATCGTCTTGAAACGGTCGAGGTCGACGAGGAAGCAGCGCCAGCCGCGTGCCCGGCCATGCGCTGGTCGGCGAGGTCTTCGAGGAACTGATAGAGGCCGCGACGGTTGGTCAGGCCGGTCAGTTCGTCGGTGCGCACGAGGTTGTTCGCGTTCGTCAGCATCGTCTGCGTCTGCCGCAGCGAGTGCAGCGTCGAGATGCAGATCTTCGTTGCGACGCTTCAGATTGGCGATCAGCTGTTGCTCGCTTGCGACGAGGTAGGTGAACGAGCGACGCATGAATTTCGCGAGCAGCAGCGGTTCGCTCGCCAGCAGGTTCTCGAAGCCGGCCTGGTCGATCACGCGCAGCTGGCTCGTCCGTCGTCGCGATCGCGCTGGCGACGCGCTCGTGGTCGCCGATGAACAGGGCCAGTTCGCCGAGGAATTCGCGTTCGCCGATCAGCTTCGTGCGAGGCCGTCGCCGAATTCGAGATGGATTTCTGCCGCTCTCGATGACGAACATGCTGCGGCCGAGTTCACCCTTGCGGAAGATGGCTTCACCCGGCGCGAACGCTGCGCGCCTGTCCGGCGGCGCGGAACAGGTTGAACTCCGCTTCGGAAAGTTGGCGCGGCAGTGTCGTAGCTGCGGCCTTTTCGTCGGGCGTGTTCGGACGCATCCGCTGCGTCCGGTGATATGGGCAAGGCGACGGCACTCTTCCCCTGTAGCGACACGCGCATCCTTCGCGAATCATCTTATGCGAATCGCTGCCGCTGTCCCATCGGCCAGACGCGATTGGCCGGGTGAAAACGTTTTCACCGGCCAATTTCCGACAGACGGCGCGAATTGGCGGTTACTCGGGATATCGGTATCGGGCTTATCTCGACCCGATACCACGGGTGGCGAGAAATCGCGCTCCGCCGTCCTCTGACGGCCTATCCGAGCGAGGTCGCCTGGTCTCTCACGCGGCGGTCGCGTGGGCGTGGAACTGTTCTTCTTCGGTCGAGCCCTTGAGCGCCGTCGTCGACGACTGACCCTGCTGGATCGTCTGCGTGACCGCGTCGAAATAGCCGGTGCCGACTTCGCGCTGGTGCTTGACCGCCGTGAAGCCCTTGTCTGCCGCGGCGAACTCGGCTTCCTGCAGTTCGACGAACGCACTCATCTGGCGGCGCGCATAGCCGTGCGCGAGGTTGAACATCGAGTAGTTGAGCGCGTGGAAGCCGGCCAGCGTGATGAACTGGAACTTGTAGCCGTAGCCCGCGATTTCCTTCTGGAACTTGCGCGATCGTCGCGTCGTCGAGATTCTTCTTCCAGTTGAAGCTCGGCGAGCAGTTGTAGGCGAGCATCTTGCCCGGGATACTTCGCGTGGATCGCCTCGGCGAATGCGCGCGCGAACTCGAGGTCGGGCTTGCCGGTTTCGCACCAGACGAGGTCGGCGTACGGCGCGTAGGCGAGGCCGCGGCTGATCGCCTGGTCGAGTCCGTTGCGTGGTCTTGTAGAAGCCTTCGACCGTGCGTTCGCCGCGTCGTGAACGGGCTGTCGTTCGGCGTCGATGTCGCTGGTCAGCAGATCGGCCGCTTCGGCGTCGGTGCGCGCGACGAGCAGCGTCGGCACGCCGCACGACGTCGGCCGCGAGGCGCGCCGCGATCGAGCTTCTCGACCGCTTCGCGCGTCGGCACGAGCACCTTGCCGCCCATGTGGCCGCACTTCTTCACGCTCGCGAGCTGGTCCTCGAAATGCACGCCCGGCCGCGCCCGCTTCGATCATCGACTTCATGAGTTCGAACGCGTTGAGCACGCCGCCGAAGCCGGCCTCGGCGTCGGCCACGATCGGCTGCAGATAGTCGACGCTGTCGTCGCCTTCGGCGTGATTGAGCTGGTCGGCGCGCAGCAGCGTATTGTTGATGCGCTTGACGACGAGCGGCACGGAGTTCGCCGGATACAGCGACTGGTCCGGATACATTTCGCCGGCGACGTTCGCATCGGCCGCGACTTGCCAGCCGGAGAGATAGATCGCCTTGAGACCCGGCCTTCACCTGCTGCATCGCCTGGTTGCCGGTCAGCGCGCCGAGCGCGTTGACGAACGTTCGCTGTGCAGCGATTTCCACAGCTTCTCGGCACCGAGGCGCGCGAGCGAGTGTTCGACGTGCACGGTGCCGCGCAGGCGCACGACGTCTTCGGCCGTGTAGTGCGCTTGATGCCCTTCCAGCGCGGGTTGTTCTGCCAGTCGATCTTGATCTGTTCGGCGGTCAGTGCGGCTTTCATGGCGGTTCCTTGGACGACGATCGGGGTGAGGGTATGCGCCGCGATACAGCCGCGGCTTTTGGTGCAGGGGAAACGGGTTTCAGGTTTCGACGACGGCGCGCGTCGAGGCAACGTCGGTATAGACCGTTTCAGCGAGCTGGCGAGCCGCCCCGAGCAGGCGCGTGCGCGCGTCGATGCCGGCGGCGGGCAGACGTTCTTCGACGCTGAGGATCGTCGAATCGAACAGCGCGAAATCGATCGGCCGGCCGTCATCGAGCGCATGACGGTCGTCGGTGAGCCAGGCACGAAGCTGCGCTTGCGCGGGTTCACTGGTCGCCGCGACCGACCTCGCGAGCAGCGACGCCACGCAGCGATCGACGCAGTCGGTGAATTCGCTGTGCGTGACCGCCGGTGATGGCATCTGCGCGATGGCCTGCTCGTGGTTCGTTGCCGTGTCCATACTCGTATGTATGCTCGGATGCTGCAGAGCAACACTAGGCTCTTCAAAGATGTATTTGACAAACTGAATGTTTCAATCTAATTATTTGACAATGTCAAATCGTAGTTCAAATTCATTGAATTCAAAACCAATGTCAACGACCACTTGAAAAGATCCAAAGTCGGAACGCGCGAACGAAAGCGCTGCATGCCAAGCGTACGGCGGAAAGGGCGCACGCGGCGCGGCGCCTGCGCGGTTCTACTACAAGGGGAATCGGCTCAAGCAGCTGCGTGCGTTCTGCTACGCGTCAAATTCGGCAGCGATCGCGCGCGCGGCGGAATCGCTGTTCCTGTCGGCGTCGTCGGTGAGCCTGCAGTTGTCGGCGCTCGAAATCGAACTCGAGGACGCGCCTGCTCGAACGCACGCGTCCGCGCCTGACGCTGACCCACGAAGGACAGCTGCTCTACGACCTCGCACGCCCGCTCGTCGAAGGCATGGAGAATCTCGATCAGCAGTTTCGCCAGCAGCGCGGCGGCGTCCAGGGCCGTCGAGGTGCATATCGCCGCGGGTGCATCGACGATCCAGTACCTGCTGCCGCCGCTGGTGCGCGACTATCGCGAGCGTCATCCCGACGTGCGCCTGCAGCTCGCCAATGTCACCGGCAAGGACGGCCTGGCCTTGCTGCGGTCGGACGAGGTCGACTTCGCGGTGGGCTCGATGCTCGACGTACCCCACGATCTCGTCTACGAACCGGTGCAATGGTTCGACCCGATGCTGATCCTGCCGCCCGGACCACGCGCTCGCCGCCAAGACCGAACTATCATCTCGCGGATCTGTCGCCTTACGGACTGATCCTGCCGCCGCAGCGGCTGACGACGTATCGCATGATCGATCTCGTCTTCCAGCAGGCGCAAGGTGCCGTATCACGTCGCGATCGAAGTCGGCGGCTGGGAAGTGATCAAGCAGTACGTCGCGATGGGTCTCGGCATTTCGATCGTCACCGGCATCTGCATCGGCGATCAGCGATTCCGAGCGCCTCGTCGTGCGCAACATGCGCCGCTATTTTCCGCAGCGCAGCTATGGCGTCGTGATGCGCAAGGGAAAGTACCTGAGTGCGCAGGCGCGCGCATTCATCGATCTCGTCAAGCCGGGGCTGTTCGCGCGCCGCGACTACTACGAGGCGGGACATTCGGATCGCTGAAGGCAGCGGCGACGCGGGCGTCCGCGCGTCGACAGAACCCGGAGCCGCTGCAGATGTGCCGTATGCAGCGGCTCCGGGCGGGGCCGCGCCGAAGCGCGGACCACCAACCAAATCCGATGACGCCGGCACGCGCCCCGGATGAAGCCTAACCGAGTCGAACAACGCAGTGGTTAAGGTTTTGTAGTCGATCGCAGATGTATCATTGTATACAATGCGGCATTTACGAATGATTCATGCAAGTGAACGAGTCACTCGGCGTCGTTGCCCGTCATTGGTACGCCACCATTCGGCGGCGGTGGTGCGCCGCGCATACCCGGGCGCGGGCCGCCTCGCGCATGCGGTCCGCCTGGGCCCATGTGCATCGCGTTGCGCGAGGTGCCATTCGGCGAATTTGCGATAACCCTCATCGCCGAGCAGCTTGCGCAAGCTCGCATCGGTCGCATCGTCAGCGCGTTCGCGCTCTGCGCGCGACCTCTGCTGCAATGCCTCGAACTCGGCGCGCTCCTTCGACGCGAGCGCGTCGATTGCGTCGCGATGCTGCAACAGGATCTTGCGGACGCCTGCCTGCTGCTCGCTGCTTAGCCCGGGAACGGCGGCGAGCGCAAGTGGAGATGGCACGGGCTGGGCCCATTGAGCGGAAGCGGCGACGGCGACGCCGCACAGCAGCAGTGAGGCCAGTAGCTTGCGCATGGCGATTTCCTCGAATGACCGGCGATTCCGGTTGCCGCGAAGTATTCGCGCGAATGCCGCAGGCCGTGTGCAAGAACTGTGGAGAAACGAAGGAAACGCGCGGGCGCACGTTTCCCGCCCGCGATGGCGTTGCTATCGTGTACGCCTTGCCGCCGGTTCGGACATCGATGCGCCTTCGCCTCTGGCACCGCCTGTTTGTCGCCTTCATCGTGCTGTGCGGCGCGACCCTCGCGGGTTTCGTCGTCTGGCAGCAGTGGCGGTTTCGCGAGGGCTTCGCCAATTATCTGAACGCCGTCTCGCTGCAGCGCCTGCAGGGCGCGAGCGAGCGGCTCGCCGACGCCTATCGCGACCACGGCAACTGGAACTTCCTGCGCGGCGACGAGCACGCATTCGAACAGATCATCGAACCGTTCGGCCGCCGATCATGGGCCGCGCGGGTTCGGCGGCCCGCAGCCATCGCCAGACGATCACGAACCGCCCGAACCGCGGGCCACCGGGCATGCGCGGCGATCCACCGCCGCCGCACCCTGAGCACGACCTGCCCTGGCCACAGGAAGCGAACGCTCCATGGCCCGCCCGGCATACCGTCGCCCGCATGGGAACTGCGCAATCGCGTCCTGCTGACCGACGCGAACGACGCGCCCGTGGTCGGCGGCGTCCGCGGCGCGTCCGAGTCCACGCATCTTGCGATCGAGGTCGATGGCACGCGCGTCGGCACGCTCTATCTGCGGCCGCTGCCGCACCTCCTCGGCGGCCTCGATCAGGCATTCGCCTCCGCGCAGTGGCACGACGCGCTGATCGCCGGCGGCGTTGCCCTGTCGTCGCGCTGCTGTTCGCCTTTGCTCTCGCGCGCTGGCTGCTCGCGCCCGTGCGCGCGCTCGCCTCGGGCATGCACGCGCTCGGCGGCGGCGACTTCGCGCAGCGCATCGAGCCTGCGAGCAGCGACGAACTCGGCGCGCTCGCACGTGACTTCAATCATCTCGCACTAGACGCTCGAACAGCATCGCGACACGCGCAGGCGCTGGGGCGCCGATATCGCGCACGAACTGCGTACGCCTCTCGCCGTGCTGCGCGGCGAAATCTCTGCGCTGCAGGACGGCGTGCGCAGCGCGACGCCGGCGGCGTTCGATTCGCTGCAGGCCGAATGCGCACGCCTGTCGAGCCTGATCGACGACCTCTACCAGCTCGCGCTCGCGGACGCGGGTGCACTCGAGTACCGGTTCGAGACGCTCGATCTCGGCGCACTCGCGCGCGAGGCGGTCGAGCTGCAGCGCCGCGTGTGCGCCGACGCGGGTCTGGCGCTCGAGATCGTCGCGCCAGAGAAAGTGCTGCCGGTGCGCGGCGACGCGCGGCGGCTCGCGCAGCTGTTCGACAACCTGCTTTCGAATGCGCGGCGCTATACCGACGCGCCGGGACGCATCCGCCTCGGCATCGCACACGGCAGCCCGATGCTGCGGCTGACCGTCGACGACAGCGCGCCCGGCGTGCCGGCTGCCGCGCTGCCGCGCCTGTTCGACCGGCTCTATCGCGTCGAGGAATCGCGCAGTCGCAGCGCGGGCGGCGCGGGACTCGGCCTCGCGATCTGCCGCGCGATCGTCGAAGCGCACGGCGGCAACGTCACGGCCGCGCCGTCGCCGCTCGGCGGATTGCAGATCGCAGTAGAGTTGCCGCTGACCGCAGACACGCTGCCATGACCGACTCGCCTATCAACCTCCGCGAATGTTGCCGAATCTCCTCGTCGACGATGCAGGCCACGTCCTGATCGTCGAGGACGAGGGGAAGATCGCCGCCCTGTTGCGCGACTATTTCGCGAAGGCGAACTTCCGCAGCAGCGTGCGCGATAGCGGTGTCGGCACGGTCGACTGGGTGCGCGAACACGCGCCCGACGCGATCGTGCTCGATCTGATGCTGCCCGGCGTCGACGGGCTGTCGATCTGCCGCGCGCTGCGCGCCGACGGCAACCCGCGCGTCGCGAGCGTGCCGATCCTCATGCTGACCGCCCGCGTCGAGGAGATCGATCGCCTGCTCGGCCTCGAGCTCGGCGCCGACGACTACATCTGCAAGCCGTTCAGCCCGCGCGAAGTCGTCGCGCGCGTCAAGGCCGTGTTGCGCCGCATCGCCTTGCCAGTCGCGCTGCAGACGGGCTCACTCGAACTCGATGCCGAGCGCTTCGAAGCACGCGTGCGCGGGCAGACGCTCGCGCTGACGCCCGTGGAATTCCGCCTGCTGCGCAAACTGGCGGCGCAGCCCGGGCGCGTCTACTCGCGCCAGCAGCTCATGGACGCGCTCTACAACGATCATCGCGTGGTCAGCGACCGCACGGTAGACAGCCATGTGAAGAATCTGCGCCGCAAGCTCGCCGATCTCGGCGTCGATCCGGTCGCCTCGATCTACGGTCTCGGCTATCGCTTCGAGTGGAAGGAAGACGGCGCCGCGGACTAGTCGTTATGCTAGAGCGATGTTGAACCGCCTCTGGCTCGGCTTCTTCCTCGTCGCGACCATCTCGGCGCTCGCGCGCTGGGGAATCGGCGGCGATACCGCGGTATTCGCAGCGATGATCGCCGCGCTGTTCGACATGGCGAAGCTGTCGGTCGAAGTCGTCATCCTGTTGTTCGGCACGCTGACCCTCTGGCTCGGCTTTCTGCGCATCGCCGAACAGGCCGGACTGATCGACCTGCTCGCACGCGCGCTCGGTCCGCTGTTCGCGCGGCTCATGCCGGGCGTGCCGCGCGGCCATCCGGCGATCGGCCTCATCACGCTGAATTTCGCCGCGAACATGCTCGGCCTCGACAACGCGGCGACGCCGATGGGCCTGCGCGCGATGCGCGAACTGCAGACGCTCAATCCCGATCCGACGACCGCGAGCAACGCGCAGATCCTGTTCATCGTGCTGCACTCGTCGTCGCTCGTGCTGCTGCCGGTGACGATCTTCATGTACCGCGCGCAACAGGGCGCACACGATCCGACGCTGGTCTTCCTGCCGATCCTGCTCGCGACCTGCGCCTCGGCGCTGGTCGGATTGCTGAGCGTCGCGTTCGTGCAGAAGCTCAAGTTGTGGGACCCGGTCGTCCTCGCCTATCTCGGCGGGGCGGGTCTGCTTGCTCGGCGCATTCATCGCGCTGCTCGCCTCGCTGACGCCGCAGGCGCTCGCGGCTTTTTCGGCGCTCGCGGGCAACCTCGCGATGTTCGCGATCATCCTGCTGTTCCTGATCGCGGGTGCCTGGAAGAAGGTGCCGGTGTACGAAAGCTTCGTCGATGGCGCCAAACAGGGTTTCGACGTCGCGAAGGAGCTGCTGCCCTATCTCATCGCGATGCTCAGCGCGATCGGCGTTTTGCGCGCATCGGGCGCGCTCGACTTCCTGCTCGAAGCGATCCGTGCGGCGACACAGGGCGCAGGGTTCGATACGCGTTTCGTCGACGCGCTACCGACGGCACTCGCCAAGCCTTTCTCGGGCAGTGCAGCGCGCGCGCTGCTGATCGAGACGATGAAGAGCAAGGGCGTCGACAGTTTCCCCGCGCTTGTCGCGGCGACCGTGCAGGGCAGCACCGAGACGACGTTCTACGTGCTCGCTGTTTATTTCGGCGCAGTCGGCATACGCCGCGCACGGCACGCGGTCGGCTGCGCGGTGCTCGCGGACATCGCGGGCATCGTCACGTCGATACTGCTCTGCTACTGGTTCTTCGGCTAGGGCGTTCTTCGGCTAGGGCAGGCTCAGACCTTGCCCGGCCTGCCGCCGAGCAGTCGCGCAGGCAGGAACAGTATCGCGCGCAGGAATTCAAACACGCCTTCGACCGCGACGCCGAGAATGCGGAACGGCAGCAGGAGTAGCCAGATCAGCGGATAGACGATCAAGGCAAGCAGAGCCAGCGGCCAGCAGAAGATGAACAGGAGCAACCAGAGGATGAACGTCAGCATCGCGATTCTCGCAAGGATGATCGGTGGAAAATGCGGGCGCATCGAACGTATACAAGATCGGCGACGGGGCAATTCGCCGCAAGTGCCGGAAGGCGGGGACGGCCGTCGCGTGAAATTTTCGCCGCTGCCGAGCCTTGCTGCGAATAGTGATCGCGGCCGTCTTGCAGAAGACTTGCCGAAGTTCATGCAAGCTCGAGTACGTTTTTCCGGTCAGGTCTTCGCCATGCCGAAAATAAGCGCGCTATCGTCATCCCTCCTGCTCGCCACGGCCGTGCTGCCGGGGCTCGCTCCGCGCGCAGCGGAGATCGCAGCAGATCACCTGTCCATAGAGCTCGTCTCCGACGCACGCGCGCTAATGCCGGGCACGACTGCCTGGCTGGGATTGCGCATCCGCCACGAACCGCATTGGCATACGTACTGGATCAATCCCGGCGACGCGGGCCTGCCGACGCGCGTGACCTGGACGCTGCCGCCGGGTTTCAAGGCGGGCGAGATCGCGTGGCCGGCGCCGAAACGCTTCGCCGTCGACACCCTCGCCAATTTCGGTTACGACGGCGACCTGCTGCTGCCGGTGCCGCTCGACGTTCCCGCGGACGCGAGCCCCGGCGTCGACCGCGCACATCGCGGCGCAGGTGAAGTGGCTCGTGTGCCACGAGGAATGCGTGCCGGGCAAGGCATCGCTCGCGCTCGATCTACCGATCGGCACACAAGCCGAACCCGCTGTACTTGCGGGTCAGTTCGTCGCCGCACGCGGCACACAGCCCGAAAATGGTGTCTGGAAAGCCGATGCGCGTGTGCTCGGCGACCAGATCGAGGTGCACGTGCGCGGCGCCGATCTCGGCGACGGCAAGGGTCTCGACGCATTCGCCGAACAACCGAAGATCGTCGCCAACGCGGCGCCCCAAGTGTCTCTGCGCGACGGCGCCACCGTGCTGCTTTTTGCAAAAAGCGACTATTTCACTTCTGCACCCGGATCGTTCGATCTGGTCCTGTCGCGCCCGCGCACGCGCGCGATACGCGTGCGCGCGGTGTTCGTCTCGCCGAGTCCGCTTTCGCCCGGTCCGGCACCTCTCAATCCGGTCGCGCCCGATCGCGCCTCGTCCAACCCTGTTCAAGCATCACCGTAACGGAGGTCCGCCATGAAACTTTCCCTCACGCTCGCGACTACCCTCGCTGCCGCGCTATTCGCCACGCAGGCATTCGCCACTGCCACGGTCGGCGCGCCCGCGCCCGACTTCAGTCTGACCGACAGCAACGGCAAGACGCAGACGTTGTCGCAGTACAAGGGCAAGACCGTCGTGCTCGAATGGAACAACCCCGGCTGCCCGTTCGTGCACAAGCACTATGCGAGCGGCAACATTCCGAAGCAGCAGGCCGCGGCGACGGTCGACGGCGTCGTCTGGCTGACGATCAATTCCGGCGCGCCGGGCAAGCAGGGTCATCTCGACGGCGCAGGCGCGAAGGCCTTCGTCGCGCAGTATCACGCGAGTCCCAGCGCGTATCTTTTCGACGGCGACGGCAAGGTCGGACGTCTCTACGGCGCGAAGACGACACCGCACATGTACGTGATCGACGGCAGCGGCACGCTGCGCTACATGGGCGGCATCGATTCGATCCCGAGTACCGACGAAGACGACATCGCGAAGGCGACGCAGTACGTGCCGCAGGCGCTCGCCGAATTGAAGGCCGGCAAACCCGTGACCGTCGCGACGTCGGCGCCCTACGGCTGCGGCGTCAAATACGGTCCGTAACGGAAGACGCAAACCTGCGATCGCTTGCGCCGATTCGATTCTAGGCGCGCGGTTCTTCGCCGACCGGTGCCTGCAACTCGGCGCCGGCCGCTGCCTCCTCGATTTCTGCGACGGCCGCCGCGCCTGCGGGTAGCGCGTACGTCGACGGCATGTTCGCGGTGACACGCAGCGCGACGAGCAGGGCCGCGCCGACCATCGCGCTCGCGAGGAAGAACGTCGCACCGACGCGCAGGTCGGTCCAGTGTCCCTCGGTCACCGCCGCGAACAGGCGCGTGAACAGCGTCGGCGCGATGATGCCGGCGACGCTCGACAGGCTCGCGACGGCGCCCTGCAATCGGCCTTGTTCGCGCGCATCGACCTGGTGCGTCATGATCGCCTGCGCGGCGGGATTCGCGACACCCCATAGCGCCGCGACCGGCATCGCGAGCCAGAACCACCAGCCGGTCGGTGCGAGTCCGTACAGCACGAAACCGACGGTGCCGCAGGCGAGTCCGAACAGCAGCGCCTTGCGCTCGCCGAGCCAGCCGACGATCTTCTTGATGAGCCCGCCCTGCACGATGGCCGCAAGCACGCCGACGAGCGCGAGCGTGTAGCCGACCATCTGCGGGCCCCAGTGGAAGCGGTAGTCCGCATACAGCACGAATGTCGTCGGGTAGACCATGTGCGCGAGCGCCATCAGGAACAGCACGCTGACGAGCCCGAGTACCTGCGGATAGCGCCGCAGCAGCAGCATCGCGCCGAGCGGATTCGCGTGCGACCAGTCGAAATGCGTCGTGCGCTTTTCCTTCGGCAGCGACTCGGGCAGCACGAAGAAGCCGTAAGTGAAATTCGCGAGACACAGCACGACCGCGACCCAGAACGGCAGTCTCAGGTTGATCTCGCCGAGAAAGCCGCCGATCGCGGGTGCCACGACAAAGCCGATGCCGAACGCCATGCCGAGCATGCCGAATGCCTGCGCCCGCTTTTGCGGCGGCGTGACGTCCGCGAGATAGGCGTTCGCGGTCGAGAAGCTCGCAGCCGTGATCCCCGAAATGATGCGGCCGATGAACAGCAGCGGCAGCGTGTTGACGAGCGCCATCAGCAGGAAGTCCAGGCCGAGGCCGAGATTCGAGGCGAGGATCACCGGCCGGCGGCCGATCCAGTCCGACAGCGCGCCCTGCACCGGCGTGAAGAAGAACTGCATCGCGAAGAACGCGGTCGAGAAGAATCCGTACCAGACTGCGGCGCGCGAGACATCGCCGCCGAGGAAGCTCTGGATGAGATGTGGCAGCACCGGAATGATCAGGCCGAACGCGAGAATGTCGATCAGCACGGTGATGAAGATGAAGATCAACGCGGCTCGGCGCACGGGTGGCGGCGATGCAGGTACGGCGTTTTCCACTTTTACACCTCTGCTTGGACTCTCGGACGATGGCGCGCGTAGTGCACGCTCGGCGAACCGGGCTCGGACGATCGTGTCGCCGCCTACTTGCGCCGCCCCGCATCGATGTCGATGAAGCGCAGGAACTCGCTGCGTGTGCGTGCGTCGGTGCGGAACGTGCCGAGCATCTGGCTCGAGATCATCGATACACCGGTCTTGTTGACGCCGCGAGTGGTCATGCACTCGTGCGATGCGTCGATCACGACGCCAACGCCGCGCGGCTTGAGCACGTCGGCGATGCAATGCGCGATCTGCGAGGTCATCTTCTCCTGCACCTGCAGGCGGCGCGCGAATATCTCGACGACGCGTGCGAGCTTGGAGATGCCGACGACGCGATTCGTCGGCAGGTAACCGACGTGCGCACGGCCGATGATCGGCGCCATGTGGTGCTCGCAATGTGAAGCGAACTCGATATCGCGCAGCACGACCATCTCGTCGTAGCCGGCCACTTCCTCGAACGTGCGGCGCAGCTCGTCGGCCGGATCGTGCTCGTAGCCGGAGAACCAGTCCTTGTACGCATTGGCGACGCGCTTCGGCGTGTCGAGCAGGCCTTCGCGCAACGGATCGTCGCCGGCCCAGCGCAGCAGGATGCGCACCGCGTCTTCGGCCTGCGATTGCGTAACCGGGACGAGTTTGGTCGATTTCTTCTTCATGGCGATGTGCCGCGATGATCCGACGATATGGGTGGTGCGCAGTTTACAGCATCGACACGATTCGTCCCCGCCGTCACATCTCTGGGTACGGTGCGGCATGCGACCGGCAAGACGGGCTTCGCCTTGAGACTTCGCAGACTTCCTCGCCCGGCCATCGAAATCCGCAATATCGGCGCGTCGGCATTGCCGGTAAGATGCTGACCGTTCGCAATCGATATTCGTCTTATGAGCAACACATTCATTCCGATGCCGTCGATGCGCGACGCGGAGTCGCAGCGACTCGATGCGCTGATGACCGGCCTCGCCAGCGACATGGCCGCAGTCGAGGGCATCGATACGTTCGCCGCGACCGGCTGGTTGCCGGACCGGTTCTTCGCGCTGCTCGGCGACCTTTACGACGCGTACGACAGCTATATCTCGCACAACATTGCGGCGAGCGACGTCAAGATCCAGTGCAAGGTCGGCTGCAGCCGCTGCTGCCGGCAGGCGGTACATGGCGTGTACGCGTTCGAGATCATCAATCTCTACCGGCAATTGCGCCAGTCGCCGGAGTACGGGCGCATCCACGACACGTTTCTCAAGCACGCGAACGAGTTTCAGGGATTCATGACGCGGTTCAGGCAGAATCCCGCGAACGCCGCCGCCAGCGAGCAGGACGCGCTCGTCTTCTCGATGCGCAGCTACGCCGGCGCGAACCTGTGGTGCCCACTGCTCGTCGCGAACGCGTGCAGCGTGTACGCGAGCCGGCCGGTGCCGTGCCGCATGTACCACAGCCTGACCGACCCGATCCTCTGCGTGACCCCGATCGGCCACACGTTCAACATCGAGCCGCCGCAGGAGGCGAACCGTATCCTCGCCGCGCTCAGCGACCGCCTCGCGTTTCCGTATTCCAATTTCCTCGCGCAGGGGCTCGTCGCGTTCGCCGCAATGCGCCAGTTCAGGCCATGGGCAGCGCCTCAGGCTGAAGACTAGGTCTCGGGAGTCGGACTCACTCGACGCGGCACAGCGCCGCCTTGAGATAGCGCGATTCGGGCACGTGCGCCTGCCACGGATGGTCGGGGCCTGCGCCGACAACCTTGATGACCTGCACGGTGCGGTTCGCATAGAACGCCGCACGCCGCAGCATGTCGAGGAACTGCTCTTCGCTGACGAGACCCGTGCACGAACAGGTCAGGAATAACCCGCCCGGCCTCACCGCGCCGAGCGCGAGCTTGTTCATGTCGAGATATTTCTTCAGCGCCGGAATCACCTGTTCGCGGTCGCGCGTCATTTTCGCGGGATCGAGAATGACGACGTCGAATTTCTTGTCGGGATTGCCGGCGACGTCGCGCAGCCAGGCGAAGATGTCGGCCTGGATGAAGCGCACCTTGACCTTGTTGAGGCGCGCGTTCTGCTCGGCGATGCCGAGAATCTCCTCGTCGAGATCGATGCCGACGACTTCCTCGGCGCCACCGCGCGTCTTCGCGTAGATGCCGAAACCGCCCGAGTTGCAGCACAGGTCGAGCACGCGCGCACCCGCGCAGAATCCGGACAGCAGCAGGCGGTTGTCGCGCTGATCGGCGAAGAAGCCGGTCTTGTGCTTGCTGCCGGGCGCGGCGTGGAACTTCACGCCGTGCTCTTCGATGATCGTCGGCTTCGGCGCGGGCGGTGCGTTGAGATCGAAGCTCTCCTGCTTCTGCACGTGTTCTTCGGCGAACGCGTAGATCTCCGCATCGGGAAAATGCTGCAGCAGGCAGCGCTTGATCACGTCGCGCTGCTTGAACATGCCCGCCGAGAAATATTCGACGACGAGCGTGCCGGCGAAGCGATCGACGACGAGCCCCGACAATCCGTCGCCTTCGGAATGGATCACGCGATACGCATCGGTGACCGCGTCGAGCTTGAGCACCTCGCGGCGCAGCTGCACGGCCTGCGCGATCTTGCGCGCGAAGAACGCCTCGTCGATCTCCTCGTCGGGATCGGCCGTGAGCACGCGCAGGGCGATGCGCGAATGACCGTTGTAGAAGCCGCGGCCGGCGAACACGCCGTCGCGATCGTAGATGTCGACGACGGTCCCCGGCTTCGGTTTCTGCGCCGGCTTCTCGACCATCTTCTGGAAAATCCAGGGGTGGTTGGAACGGCGCTCGATCTTGAGCTGGACGGTCGGTTTGGGATCGGGCAGGTTCATGGGCGAATGATACGGCATGGGCCCGGGGCGGGCCCCGATTTTGCGCGATTGGCGCCCTTGCGGCGCCCCGATACGCCCCCATTGATCGGGGATGCAGATCGCCGAACCCACACCGGAACCCAGCGCCGCGCTCGTGCGCCGCGACCGCATGCGCGTGTTCTATGCGGTGCTCGGCGCGGCGGGACTGCTCGCCGGCATATGGCTCGCGTGGCTCGGCGCATTCGCGCTCGGCTGGGACATGGAGGCGCTCGGCCTGCGCCCGCGCGACCCGCAGGGACTGATCGGCATCTTCACGGCGCCGTTCGTGCACGCGTCGTTCGAGCATCTCGTCTCGAACACGCTGCCGCTCGCGCCTGCTCGCGGCGCTGACGCTGTACGCCTACCCGCGCGCGACACGCGTCGCGCTGCCGCTGATCTGGCTCGGCTCGGGGCTCGGCGTCTGGCTGTGGGCGCGGCCGTCGGTGCACGTCGGCATCAGCGGCATCACGCACGGCCTGATGTTCTTCCTGTTCTTCATCGGCCTCGTGCGCCGCGATCGCCTCGGCGTCGCGATTGCGCTGCTCGTCTTCTTCCTCTACGGCGGCATGACGATGACCGTGCTGCCGCGCGACCCCGACGTGTCGTTCGAGTACCACCTCGCCGGCGCGGTCATGGGCGCCCTCGCCGCGTTGCTGACATTCCGCCTCGATCGCGCCGACGCCGCGCAAGCGCTACAGCTGGGAGGACGAGGACGAACAAGCCGACCTGCATGCCACGACGGCGCCAACGACGAACTCGAACCGCCCTCTCCGCACGACGTGCCCGTGCTGTGGCGGCGCACGCGCGCAACCGGCGGCGACAATGTGATCGTGTTTCGTCCGCGCGATCACTGACTCGCGGGCGCTTGCTCGCAGGGCAACGTCGGTCGCGATCCAGTTCGAACATTGCGTTCGCCCTGAGTGTCGGCGCGAAGCGCCAAAGTCGAAGGGCGCTCCTGCGGACGCTTGACTTCGCTCACTGCGCAAGCTTCGCTCAGCGCAGCGATGGTTCGCGGTTCCGCCCACGCGACCCGAAATCGCGAGTGCACCCTCTACCGCGGTGCTAAAATCGACGCCCAGCCGCCATCCGCGAGTCCGGCCATGAACGTGCAACCCCGCCGCGTCGAACACCTCGCAAACCGACAAGGGCTCCGTGCCGGTCTATACGACCGCCGTCGTCGAGCAGCCGTGGGCGAGCTACGCGCGCGACGATCACGAAACCTGGGCGACGCTGTTCAAGCGCCAGCAGCAGATCCTCGTCGATCGCGCCTGCCGCGAATTCATCGAGAACCAGCAGAAGTTCGGCATGTCGCCCGATGCGATCCCGAAGTTCGACGATCTCAATCGCGTGCTGAAGAAGGCGACCGGCTGGGAGCTGATCGGCGTCGAAGGCCTGCTGCCGGAGCTCACGTTCTTCGATCATCTCGCGAACCGGCGCTTTCCGGTCACCTGGTGGATCCGCAAGCCCGACCAGATCGACTACATCAGCGAGCCCGACCTGTTCCACGACCTGTTCGGCCACGTGCCGCTGCTGCTCAATCCGGTGTTCGCCGACTACATGCAGGCGTACGGCGCGGGCGGCGTGAAGGCGCACGGCATCGGCCCCGAGGCGCTCGTCAATCTGACGCGGCTGTACTGGTACACGGTCGAGTTCGGCCTGATCAAGCAAGACGACGGCCTGCGCATCTACGGTTCGGGCATCGTGTCGTCGAAGGGCGAATCGATCCATTGCCTCGAATCGCCCGCGCCGAACCGCATCGGCTTCGACCTGCAGCGCATCATGCGCACGCGCTATCGCATCGACACGTACCAGAAGACCTATTTCGTGATCGACAGCTTCGAGCAGCTGATGCGCGCGACCGAGCCCGACTTCACGCCGCTCTACGCCGAACTCGCGAAGCAGGACTCGATCCCCGCCGGCAACGTGCTGCAAGGTGATTTTGTATACCACCGCGGCAGCGGCGAGGGCTGGGCGAAAGACGGGGACGTGTAAACGTTTACGCGGCGCTTCGAAGCGCGCGCGATCGTCACGCGCACGACCTCGCCGAGTTCTTACTGAAGGTTTTCGCGCGAAAGCTCGTACTATAAGCTTGTGGCAAAGGCCGGGCGCTGACTCGATCATTGATTGACGAAATCGGCTTGACGACCTGATCGGCTCGTTTCCCATCGCATCGATGCGCGAACGGTTCATCAGGCGAAATTGCAAGGAAGGTCTGCAGTTTCGAGCGCTGTTGCAAGCAACGAATGCCGCGTCAGGGAGTGACGAGCGTGAGTCGATTGTTCCGGTCCGAGGTCATCGAAGCGAAGCGCGGCGAGTGGCTCGGGACGATTCGTCTTTCCACACCGTTGTCGCATTCGCTTCTTACCGCGGCCGCTCTCGTCATCGCCGCGGCGCTGATCGCGTTCGCGATCGTCGGCGAATACACGCGTCGCGAACGCACCGCAGGGACGCTGGTTCCGAATGCCGGCCTGATCGAGATTCCCGCGCCCACTGCCGGAACGGTCGCGCGCGTGCTCGTCGAACAAGGCGCGGTCGTGCACGCGGGAGATTCTCTCGTTTCGCTGTCGTCGGATCGCGTCAGCGCAGCGCTCGGCGACACGGCCGCGGTCGTCGGCGAGCAGCTGGGACTACAGCGCTCGCGCATCGAAGCCGACCTCGCCGATCAGGACAGGCTGCAGCAGGAAAAGGGCGCGGCGCTCGACGAGCGCGTCGGCACCTTGCGCGCACAGTTGGTGCAACTCGACGCGCAGCGCGCGATTCAACAGCAGCAGGCGAAGAATGCGCGCGCCATGCTGGCCCGGTTCCAGCCGCTGCTCGACCGAGGCTACATTTCGGTGCTTCAGGTGCAGCAGCAGGAGGCCGCTGCGCTCGAGGCCGAGGCCCAACTTACCGCGCTTGCACGCCAGCGCCTCGAAACGCAGCAGCAGATCGCCGAACAGCATGACCAGCTCAAGCAGCTGCCGCTCACCGCCGACTCGCAACGGCATGAGTTCGAGCGCAAGCGCGCCGAAATCGATCAGGCACTCGCGCAGAACGAGGTGACGCGCGCGGCGATCCTGCGTGCGCCGCAGGATGGCGTCGTTTCCTCGGTGATGGTCAAGCCAGGGCAGACCGTCGCGGCCGGCCAGGTCGCAATCGCGCTCGTGCCAAAAGACTCGCTTCTCGAAGCCCAATTGCTCGTCCCGAGCCGCGCGATCGGCTTCGTCGAGCCCGGCAACCGCGTCGTGCTGCGCTACCAGGCGTATCCGTATCAGAAGTTCGGCTTGCACACCGGCAGCGTGAAGACGGTGTCGCGCAACGCGATGACACCGCAGCAGGTGTCGAACCTGTTCGGCCAGCAGACGACCGAGGCGATGTACCGCATCGAAGTCACGCTCGATGCGCAATCGATCGAGGCTTATGGAAGGCAGGAAGCGTTGAGGCCAGGGATGGCTCTGGAGGCCGACATCCTTCTCGATCGGCGTCGGTTGATCGAATGGATATTCGAGCCGCTTTACGGCATCGGGAAACAGGTTTCGGTGAATCACTGATGCCTTCGCCCGCCGACCTCGCAAGTGCGGCGGTTTTCGTCGACGCCGGACTCTGCCCGTCGCGGCTGCGGCCACAGTTCCCGATCGCTGGTCCTCTCGATTGCCAATGCTCATGCGCACAACATCCAAGACTGACCCGACATGGAACAGACTCCGCACAGGCTGAGGTTTTCATGGCGCAACCGCATGCCCGTTTTGCTGCAGACAGAGGCGGCGGAATGCGCGCTCGCCTCGCTGGCGATGGTCGCGAGCTACCACGGTTACGAGTCGGACCTGCCGACGCTGCGGCGTCGGTTTTCGATCTCGCTCAAGGGCGCCACGCTCGCACGCCTCATCGAAATGTCGAGCGCGCTCGGCATGCAGTCACGACCGCTGCGCCTCGAGCTCGAGGAGCTCGGCAAGCTGCAGACGCCCTGCATACTGCATTGGGATCTCAACCATTTCGTCGTGCTCGAACGCGTGGTGGGCGCGAAGATCATCGTCCACGATCCCGCAACAGGCAGACGCACACTTTCGTTCGACGAGGTATCACGGCATTTCACCGGCGTGGCGCTGGAGCTCGCGCCCGGCGCGACCTTCACGCGCGAGAAGGCGAAGCGCCCGATCGCATTCAGACAATTGACCGGGCACATCGTCGGCCTCAAAGGCGCGCTCATCCAGATCCTCGGCCTTGCGCTCGCGCTCGAAGTGCTCGCGTTGCTGTCTCCCCTGTTCGCGCAAATCGTGCTCGACCAGGTGCTCGCCGACGGCGACCACGACCTGTTGACGCTGCTCGGTGCGGGATTCCTCCTCCTTGTGCTCGTCCAGGTCGCCGTGACCGCGCTACGTGGCTGGTCGGTCACTTGCCTCGGCGCGAATCTCAACCTGTCGTGGACGAGCAACGTATTCGGCCACCTGCTGAAGTTGCCCGAAGACTATTTTCAGAAACGCCATCTCGGCGATATCGTCTCGCGCTTCGGGGCAATCGGCACGATCCAGCAGACGCTGACGACGCGTTTCGTCGAGGTGATCCTCGACGGCATCATGGCGCTCGCAACATTGGCGATGCTGCTGTTGTACAGCCCCTGGCTCGCCGCGATCACGCTCGGTGCGTTCGCGCTGTACACGATACTGCGCACCTTGTCGTACCGGATCTTCCGCGAGGCGAATCTCGCCCAGATCGTCGCGCAGGCGAGACAGCAGTCGCAATTCCTCGAAGCGGTACGCGGCGTGCAGACCATTCGACTGCACAACCAGGTCGCGCATCATGCCGCTCGCTATGCGAACAAGACCGCAGACACGCTCAATCGCGGAATAGCCATCCAGCGCCTCAATCTCACGTTCACGTCGCTCAACTCGCTCATTTTCGGCACACAGAAGATCGCGATGCTCTGGGTCGGCGCGCACATGGCGCTGAACGGACAGCTGAGCGCGGGCATGCTGATAGCCTTCGTCGCCTACAGCGACCAGTTCACCGCGCGCGCCGCGAGCCTGATCGACTACGGCATCGAGCTGCGCATGCTGCGGCTGCAGGGTGAGCGCCTCGGCGATATCGTGCTTGCCAAGCCCGAGAGGCATGTCGAATCGGATCGCGCAGCGCTGATGCCGGCACCCGAGATCGAACTGCGCAATGTCGGCTTTCGCTACGCCGATGGCGAGCCGTGGGTGTTGCGCAACTGCAGCATCAGGATCGCGGCGGGCGAATCGCTGGCGATCGCCGGGCCATCGGGTTGCGGCAAGACGACACTCGCCAAGCTCATTCTCGGCCTGCTCGAGCCCGAGGAAGGCAGCGTGTACGTCGGTGGCATCGAATTGAAGCGTCTAGGCAAGATCGCGTTGCGCGAAATGACGAGCGCAGTGATGCAGGAAGACCAGCTGTTCGCGGGTTCGATCGCCGACAACATCAGCTTCTTCGATCCCGATGCCTTGCAGGAGCGCGTCGAAAACGCGGCGCAGCTCGCGGCCATCGACGCGGATATCGTCGCGATGCCGATGGGCTACCACAGCCTCGTCGGCGACATGGGGTCGTCGCTGTCCGGCGGACAGAAGCAGCGCCTGCTACTGGCGCGTGCGCTGTATCGTCGCCCGAAAATTCTCGTACTCGATGAAGCGACGAGTCATCTCGACGTCGAACGCGAGCGCTCGGTCAACGAGGCGATCAGACGGATGGCGATCACACGCATCGTCATCGCACATCGACCCGAGACGATCGCAAATGCCGATCGCGTCATCGATTTCACGAGGGAAGGTGCGCGCGAACGCGCAAGGCGTCCCGTCGCACTCGTGAACCAGGAAGAAATTCCCCGGCCGGTGCTGCAACACCGGCCAGGGCGAGGCCGAAACCGGGACGGTCTCCAAATCCCGGAAACGACTTGAGAGGGTGCTTTATGCGTGGTTTGAGTCTAGCAGAAGACGAAATTGTCGTCGGTGCAGGTGCGAATGACATCGAAATCCACAATATCAATCCGCCGCCGAAAACTGCGCATCGCCGCCAATCCGATCGAACCGAACACGGGCGCGGGATCGCCCGTGATGCCACCGCCGCATACCGGGCCTGTTCTGCCGCCGTCGGCAACAGGATAAGAACGATGGCGCGCCCCTCGGCAGCAAACCTGGGGCGCGTTCTCATCGCCAAAAAGTAGCGAAGGGTTTACGCGCAAGATCTCGTAGCATCGAACATGCGATCACCTGCGGCGATTCCCACAGCGGACAGCAGAAGGAAATGCGTATGCGCGAACTCATCGAATCGGAGCACCGTCAAATCGGCGGTGCCGAAGAGCCGTTACTGCCGCCCACTCCGCAGGCGCAATCGCCGGACGAAATCCAGTCGATCCTGGAGCAGCTGAAGCACCTCAACGGCAGACCCGGCACGTACTGATCCGCGCGGACGACGAACATTCGGAAGGCAAGAACGAACCTGAGCTTCCGGCGGATAACGAAGCTGAGTCGCGAAGAAACTTCGGATTGCTCCGGTACCGACGACGGCGCGGTGCTGTCGGCCGCTGGCGGTGGCAGTAGGTTGGAAACGCGGCATCTTGTCGGCAGCGATCGTGGTCACTGCGCTGTCATGCGCGCCGACGAGCGGCAGTTCGCGTTCCGCTCCTGCGTTTCCATTGTGCGAGTCATTTCGATTTCGCTTTCTGGTCTGCGATGAAAACCCCGATGCGCTGCTCGAGCACCGGCAGCGGCACGGAGCCGAGTCCGAGCACTGCGTCGTGGAATGCGCGGATGTCGAACTTGCTGCCGAGTTCCTTTTCCGCCGACGCGCGCAGCTCGAGAATCTTCATCTCGCCGAGCTTGTAGCTGAGCGCCTGGCCGGGCCATGAGATGTAGCGGTCGACTTCGGTCTCGACCTCGTGCTGCGACAGCGCGGTGTGGTCGGCCAGATATTCGATCGCCTGCTCGCGCGTCCAGCCTTTGTGGTGCATGCCGGTGTCGATGACGAGTCGCGCCGCGCGCCACATTTCGTAGCTCAGGCGGCCGAAGTCCTCGTACGGCGTCTGGTAGATGCCCATTTCCTTGCCGAGCTTTTCGCAGTACAGCGCCCAGCCCTCGCCGTATGCCGAGATGTAGTTCTTGCTGCGGAACTCGGGCTGCGCCTTCTGACTCTTCGGCGAGCTCGCCCTGCAACGCATGTCCCGGCGCCGATTCGTGCAGCGTCAGCGCCGGCAGGTTGTAGAGCGGACGCGACGGCAGGTCGTAGGTGTTGACCCAATACGTGTGCGCGCTGCCGCGGCCGGCGGTCCAGAACGGCGCGATCGCCGCCGGCACCGGCTCGATGCGCGAAGCGGCCGCGCGGCAGCAGGCCGAAATACTGCGCGAGCTTGCCGTCGACGCGCTTGGCGATCCACGACGCGCGCATCAGCAGTTCGTCCGGCGTCTTCGCGTAGAACTGCGGATCGCTGCGCAGGAATTTCAGGAACGCCGGGAAAGTCGCCCTTGAACCCGGTCGCGCTTCATCGTCGTCCTGCATCTCCGCGTCGATGCGCGCGACTTCCTTCAGGCCGATCTCGTGGATCGCTTCGGGGTCGAGATCGAGCGTCGTGTATTCGCGTGATCTGCTGCCGATAGTACGCCTTGCCGTCGGGCAGCGCTTCGGCGGCGAGCGTCTTGCGCGCGTGCGGCACGATATTCGTCGCGGAAGAACTTGAGCAGCTTCGCGTACGCCGGAATGACGCGGTCGTGGATCGCGCTGCACGCAGTCGGCGCGCAGCCTCGCCTGCTCGTCGGCGGGAATGTTCGCCGGCAGCTGTCTTGAACGGCTTGTAGAAGTCGCTGTCCTCGGCGTCTTGGCTTCGGCGAAGGTCGGAGATCGACACATCGCGCCCGTCGAGCACCGCGCGCGGCACGCGTGAAGCCGCGCTTCAGGCCGGCGCGCATGTTGGCGATCTCTTCGTCGAAATAGCGCGGCACATCGTCGAGCCGCGCGATGTAGGTTGCGCGCCGCCTGCGCGTCCTTGAGCGGCCGGTCGCGCCATGAAGCCGAGATCGGACCAGAACTGCGAATCGCTGTTGAACGGCATCTCGTAATCGCGAAAGCGGATGCCGGCGGCGAGGTTCTCGATCTGCGGGCGGTAGACCGCGAGGTTGACCCTGTTCTCGCGCCGACAGCTCGCCGGCTGGAATCGCCGTCGAGCTGCTTGAGCACGTCGTTCCAGTATTCCAGCCGCGTCGGCCTGCGACTGTCGCGTCGACCGCCGGCAGGCGGTTGTCGCGCGCGCTCCGCTTCGCGATCTTCGTCGTCCAGGCCCGGAAACTGCTGCTGGCGCCAGTTCCATTCCTGCGCTGTAGATCGCCTTGAAGCGATCGTCGGCGGACTCGGCTCGCGGCGATTCCGCCGAATGCGAGCGTCGACCATGCCATCGATGCCCAGCGAACAGACCCAGTACGGACCGTGTCATTGCCGCCTGCCTGCATTTCCCCGAGCATGTGAATCATCGCATGATCGCGCCAAATCGCGCCTGGTCCGATCGTACTGTGCGGCAGGCGCGCGAAGGCTGCAGCGTCAGTCGTCGAATCGCTCGGCCTCGGCGCCGACGGCGCGCAGATAGGCGGCCAGACCGCGCTCCGGCGTCTCGACGAAGATTTCGCCGGTCGGCTGCGAAGTCGGCAATGCGGTCCGGCCGGAAATTGCGGAAGTCGGTACGCAACCGGCACCAGGCGCCGAGGGTCCACGCGCCGCCCCAGAACGCGAGGCAAAGCGGCTCGACCTCGCGCACGCTGGCGCTGCCCGACTCGTCGCGGTAGTCGAGCTTAACGACACGATGCCCGGCGATCGCGCTCGTGCAGGCGGTCGATCACGCCGGCGGCCTCGATGCGGTCGCGCGCGCGGCGGCGCGAAGATGCGCGAGCGCTGCGTGCGCGCGCGCAGTTCCGGCGGCAGCACGGCTTCGATCTTGAGCAGCGCGGCCCGCGCTCCCTGGGACAGGCGCTGGCCGGCGAACGCGCGCACGAAGCGCGTGCCGACGACCAGGGCTTCGAGTTCTTCGGCGTTGAACATCAGCGGCGGGATGTCCGCACCCTTGCGCAGCACGTAACCGACGCCGGCCTCGCCCTCGATCGGTACGCCGGACAGCTGCAGATCGGCGACGTCGCGATACACGGTGCGCAGCGAAACGCTCAGCGTTTCGGCAAGACGCCGCGCCGGCAACGCGGTGCGACGTCCGCGCAGGGCATGGATGATCAGGAACAGTCGGTCGGCGCGGCGCATGCGCCGCATGATCGCGCAGCGCCGCCGCGATTGCCACTGCGTGTACACGCGCTAGCGATGCAGGCAGCGAGCGCGGCGTCGGCGTCAGGCGCAGCACCTGCGGCCGGCGCCTTGAGCAACGCCGCCTGCAGCTGCGGCGCGATCGTCTTCCGCCAGACCGGCGTCGCTTCGAGGCGGGCGCGCTTGCGCGCGTAGCTCGGCGACGCTGTCGAAAGTCGCGAACCAGACAAACACGTGGTCCGCGTTCGCGCACCGGCAATCGCGGGAAGTTGTTCGGGGCGGTTTCGCTCGTGTAGTAGCCGCGCACGTCAATGCCGACTCGCCGCCAGCGCGGGCCGCAATCGTCGCTCGAACAGGTCGACGAAGCGCGGATCGACGCGGCGCGTCGAACGAATAGATCGTCACCACGAGCAAGCCCGGAGGATTCGCCGATGCTCCTGGCGGCGCCCTTCCCGCACGTCCGGGATCAAGCGCGGACTGCGGACGCACGGCGCGCAGCAACAGCACGTTGTCGGTGTCGATGAAGAAGGCGTTGGCTTCGTCGCGATGCGCCTTCCACACGTCGCCGCCGTAGAAAGCCTGCAGAGCGTCCGCGCGCGCCGGCATGTCGCGGAATCCGCGCAACCAGATGAAGTGGTCGGCGTTGTCGAGGTCGCGAAACTGGCCGATCACGGTATTGCCCACAGCTTCCTGGGTCTCGATGAACTCGCGCTCGAAAAAGGTGACGAATGCGTCGCGCCGACCCGGGTGCAATGTGTACTGACGCAACTCGATGAGGTCGCAGCAGGCCGATTCTGCGGATGCGGACGCGCTGGCAACTGGGTTGTCGACGGCGGCTGGTACGCCGGGCAGCGGGAATGACTTGGCCATCGTTTGCTCCTTCGGTCGTGACGTCGCAGCGTGGCGGCACAGGCGCCGCCACGCCGCTGTCGCGACCCGTCAAACCGGCGAAAACAGACCCACGCGATTGCCTTCGCTGTCGATGAACTGGGCGAAGTAACCGATGCCGTTCGGCAGTTCGGTACGGGGCACGATCGTGTCGCCGCGATTCGCCAGCACGCGCTCTAGCACGGGATCGATGTTGTCGACGTGCAGGTACACGATGCTGCCCTGCACCGACGGCTCGCTGTTTTCACTCGCGATGAGCGCGCCGCTCGCGTTCGGCTTGCCGCCGTAGGGAAAGACGGCGAGGTCGCCGCCGCCCATGCTTTGCCGGCTCAGGCTGACGCCCAGGATGGTCTCGTAGAACTTCTGCGCGCGGTCGAGGCGGCTTACCGGAATCTCGAACCAGGCTGGGACATTGGGATTGAGCATGATCGTCTCCTTGGCGTTTGGGGGTGTGCTAGGTACGCAACACATCATGCGCGCGGCCTGCTGCCAGCCTGCTGTCAGCAGCTTTTCAAATGTAGTCGGCTGGCGCGACGGCGCGCGAGTCGCGACAATGCGTCCCCAGCTTCTCCGAATTCCGACTCGCCCGCCGATGACGCCGAATCCCAACAACGCAAAACGCATTTCGCTGACCCAATTCCTGATCGAACAGCAGCGCGACCGCGAGCACATCAACGCCGACCTGCGTCTGCTGATCGAGGTCGTCGCGCGCGCGTGCAAGTCGATTTCGATCGCGGTCGGCAAGGGCGCGCTCGGCGGCGTACTCGGCTCGGCCGGCACGGAGAACATCCAGGGCGAGGTGCAGAAGAAGCTCGATGTCCTGTCGAACGAGATCCTGCTCGAAGCGAACGAGTGGGGCGGCCATCTCGCTGCGCTCGCGTCCGAGGAGATGGACGACCCGCACCCGATTCCGCATCGCTACCCGAAGGGCGAATACCTGCTCGTGTTCGATCCGCTCGACGGTTCGTCCAACATCGATGTGAACATCTCCGTCGGCACGATCTTCTCGGTGCTGCGTTGCCCGGCCGGCGTCACGGAGCCGGGCGCGGAGGCTTTCCTGCAGCCCGGCACACAACAGGTCGCCGCGGGCTATGCGGTCTACGGATCGAGCACGGTACTGGTGCTCACGCTCGGCGAGGGCGTGCACGCGTTCACGCTGGACCGCGAGTTCGGCAGCTTCGTGCTGACGCAACGCGACATGCGCATTCCCGAGGACACGCGCGAATTCGCGATCAACATGTCGAACCAGCGTCACTGGGACGCACCGATGCAGCGCTACATCGACGAACTGCTGGCGGGCAAGGACGGGCCGCGCGGCGCGGACTTCAACATGCGCTGGGTCGCATCGATGGTGGCCGATGTGCACCGCATCCTGACGCGCGGCGGCATCTTCATCTACCCGCGCGACGCGAAGGCACCCGGTCAAGGCCGGCAAGCTGCGGCTCATGTACGAGGCCAACCCGATGGCGCTGATCGTCGAGCAGGCCGGCGGCGCCGCGACGAATGGACTGCGACGCATCCTCGACATCGTGCCGAAGGCGCTGCACGAACGCGTCGCGGTGTTCCTCGGCTCGCGCAACGAGGTCGAGCGCGCGACGAACTATCATCTCGAAGCTGATCCGGCCAAAACAGGTCGGACATGACGAGCGCGCAGCCACTCCCCGACTTCATCGAGGTCTACGACGACGCGCTCGATGCGGCGACCTGCAAAGCGCTGATCGAGCGTTTCCACGCGAGCGATCGCGTCAATCGCGGCGCGATGGGCGGCGGCGTCGATACGAGCATGAAGGACAGCTGGGACGTCACAATCACGGGCGACGCGAAGTGGGCCGACGCCGAGGGCGCGCTCAATCGCGCGATGCTGCGCGGATTGCTCGCGTATCTGCGCAAGTACCCGTATACGATCCTGGGCCCGGTCTGGCTGCGCATGCGCGATCCTGAAACCGGCACGAGCACGCTGCTCGATCCCGCGAGCCTCGCGGGACTCGACGACACGCGCCTGCAGGCGCTCGCCATGAAGGCGTTCCGCCCGGGCAACATCAACATCCAGCGCTACCTCGCCGACGAGGGCGGTTATCCGCGCTGGCATTGCGAGGTCTACCCGGAAGCGCGTAGCCCGGACACGCTCTCACGCACCTTGCTATGGACGATCTACCTCAACGATGCCTTCGACGAAGGCGAGACCGAGTTCTACCACCAGCAGCGCAAGATCAAGCCGAAGACCGGCAGCCTGCTGCTCGCACCCGCGGTGTTCACGCACACGCACCGCGGCAACATGCCGAAGCGCGGCGACAAATACATAGCGACGTCGTGGGTGCTGTTCCAGCGCGGCGAGGCGCTCTACGCGGCGCCGCCGTCAGCGCAGTAGCCACTGATACGCGGGATTGCCGCTCTCATCGCTGTAGGCGTAGCCCAGGCGCGCAAGGAAATCGCCGAAGGCGCTGCGGTCGCCTTCGGGCACCTGGATGCCGACGAGGATGCGACCGTAGTCGGCGCCGTGGTTGCGATAGTGGAACAGGCTGATGTTCCACGCCGCATCGAGCGCATTGAGGAAGCGCGCGAGCGCACCCGGACGCTCGGGAAAATCGAAGCGATAGAGCAGTTCGTCGTGGGCGAGGTCGCTGCGTCCGCCGATCATGTAGCGCAGGTGCAGCTTGGCGAGTTCGTCGTGGGTGAGGTCGAGGACGGGAAATCCGCCGTCCGCGACGGCCTTCGCGATCTGCGCGGGCTCGTCGCGATCACGGGTCTGGATGCCGACGAACAGGCGCGCCAGGCGCGGATCGCCGATGCGATAGTTGAACTCGGTGATGCTGCGCCCGCCGAGCAGCGCGCAGAAGCGGCGGAAACTGCCGCGTTCTTCGGGAATCGTCACCGCGAACAGCGCCTCGCGTGCCTCGCCGACCTCGGCGCGCTCGGCGACGAAACGCAGCCGGTCGAAGTTGAGATTCGCGCCGCTCGCGATCGCGACCAGCGTCGCGTCACGCAGGTTTTCCCGCTCCGCGTACTGCTTCGCGCCCGCGATCGCAAGCGCGCCGGCGGGCTCGAGCATGCTGCGGGTGTCGGCGAAGCCATCCTTGATCGCGGCACAGAGCGCGTCGGTGTCGACGCGCAGGATCTCGTCGACATGCTCGCGGCACAGGCGCCAGGTCTCTTCGCCGGCGAGCTTGACCGCGGTGCCGTCGGAGAACAGGCCGACTTCGTTCAATTCGACGCGCCGGCCTTGTGCGAGCGAGCGCGCCATCGCGTCGGAATCTTCGGTCTGCACGCCGATCACGCGGATCTCGGGACGCACCGCTTTGACGTACGCGGCGACACCGGCAATCAGGCCGCCACCGCCGACCGGCACGAAGATCGCGTGGATCGGAGCCTGATGCTGACGCAGTATTTCCATCGCGACGGTACCCTGCCCTGCGATCACGTCGGCATCGTCGAACGGGTGCACGAGGGTCAGCCCGCGCTCGCGTCCGAGGTCGACCGCGGCGCGATACGCATCGCTGTACGACTCGCCGGCGAGCACGACCTCGACCGCATCGCCGCCATGCGCCTTGACCGCGTCGATCTTGACCTGCGGCGTCGTCACGGGCATGACGATGACCGCCCGCGTGCCGAGCTTCCTCGCCGCAAGCGCGACACCCTGCGCGTGATTGCCGGCCGACGCGGCGAATACGCCGCTCGCCAGCTGCGCGGCAGAGAGCTGCGCCATCTTGTTGTAGGCGCCGCGCAGTTTGAACGAGAACACCGGCTGGTTGTCCTCGCGCTTGAGATAGACGCGGTTGTTGAGACGCGCCGACAGGTTGGGCGCGAAGTCGAGCTCGGTCTCGCGCGCGACGTCGTAGACGCGCGCGGTGAGGATCCGTCGAAGGTAGTCCGATAACGTCAGAGTCATGATGCGCCGCAGAATAACAGCGGGCGCGACGAATGCGCAGCGTCCCGGGCGGGCGCCGATCATGACGAGAATAGGGGTTGGCGGCCAGGTCCCTGCGAAGAATCGCCGATAAGCAGCGAGGGGACTTTGCAGCTCGGCTGCGTGCTGGATGCGCGAGCCGTGCCGCCTCAGCGAGTTCGCCGAGGCGTATGAAACGGGTCAGCGACGACCGCGCTTCTGCTTTTTTTCGTCGTGCAGTGCGACGCGAATCATCGCGCCATTGTGGGTGGACCCATCGAGGGCAGCGATCGCGCTGCGGGCCTCATGGCCCTCCATCTTCACCTCTGCAAATCCCTTGCATTCACCGCTGAACAGGTCTTTCGCCATGCGCAGGTCGAAGACGCGTCCGTGGGTGGCAAACAACTCCTGCAGAGATGTTTCGGTCATGGAACGCGGCAACCCGCGAACGTTAAGCGTCAGCATCTCTCACTCCAGAAAGCGCGGGAGCACTCGGCTCCCGCGCGGTATTGCAACAGCCGCCGATCAGGCTGCGCTGACGTTTTCTGCCTGCAGGCCTTTCTGGCCCTGGGTGACATCAAAGCTCACCTTCTGGCCTTCCTGCAACGTGCGGAAGCCCGAGCCGGTGATGGCACGGAAATGCACGAACAGGTCCGGGCCATTTTCGCGAGAGATGAAGCCAAAGCCTTTGGCGTCGTTGAACCACTTTACGGTGCCGATCTGACGATCCGACATAGATAAACTCCAGAACTTAGTATTGATACGAATGGAGGTCCCACGCGGACCTGCCGATGTACTGGTGTGCAAGGAAAACGCGGGAGGACGACGGGAGCTGATCTATCGATCGGCTGGCATCAGGTCACAGACTGTTGTGAGCCCGGCAAACACAGTGTAAGAAGTATACCACAAGAACTGACCGTTGTCGCGCCTTAACACAATTGCAAGCTGGAAGGGTGCAGGAGCCCGGGCTCAAATGCGCGCACAGCGACATCCCAAGTGCCTGAAATAGCTATGAAATCCTTGGCTCAGGCAGCCCTGGGCTGAGCGTCCCGCTGGAGGCGGCGCAGCTCCGCGAACGAGATCAGCCGCCGCGTCTGCTCGTCCCAGAGCGCCAGCCGCAGGCACTTGAAGCTCTGCAGCAGCGTCAGACGGTTCACACTGCCGAGTTCAGGATGTTCGCGCAGAACCCGCGGCAGACGGTAGTACGGGATCTGGCTCGACAAATGATGCACGTGATGGATGCCGATGTTCGCAGTGAACCATCTGAGTACAGGTGGCAGGTCGTAGTGCGAACTGCCACGCAACGCGCCCTGGCGGTAACTCCAGTTCTCGCTGAGCTCCCAGTAGCTGTGTTCGAACTGATGCTGCACATAGAACAGAAAGATGCCCATGGCGGCGCCCAGCAGCACGACGGGCAGGTGGACCAGAAGGAACGGCGTGATCCCGACGGCCCAGATCGTCAGTGCGTATGCGGCGAAGATGGCCAGGTTCGTCGCCATCGTGCTCACCCACGGCGCCCAACCGTTGCGCATGAACCCCGCCGGCACGCGATTCTGCAGGAGGAAGACGAACAGGGGCCCAATGCCGAACATCACGAGCGGATGTCGATACGCGCGGTAGCGAAGACGGGTCAGCGGCGAGCGCGCCAGGTACTCCGACACCGTGATCGTGTCCATGTCCCCGACGCCGCGACGGCCCAGATTGCCATGGGTCGCATGATGGATCGAATGTGCGCGACGCCAGAGGTCGTACGGCGTGACGGTCACGATGCTGATCAGGCGTCCCGTCCAGTCGTTGGCCCTCTTGTTGGCGAAGAAGGCGCCATGGCCACAATCGTGCTGAATCATGAACAACCGCACCATCAGACCTGCCGTAGGCAGCATCAGGAGGACGTACAACCAAAGGTATCCGTGCATCAGCGCCCAATACATCGTGAACCAGGCGAGCGCGAAAGGCGCCGCAGTGACCGCGATCTCAACGCAGCCGCGCAAGGCATTCGGGGTTCTGTACGCGCTCAACATTCGCGTCCACGCGAGCGCGGCACCGTCGGGTACCTGGCTGTCTTTCGCCGATGACATTGCGCTTTCCCCGCCTAGGCACAAACACCACTATAACGAAGTCCAGGCGCCGCGATGAGAAAAATTCGTTGTTCGCCCCGGCGAACGCGCGCGTCTCGGTCTAGAAAGCTTTGCGGATGTGCTCGTATACCTTCCTGTCGTCGAGCAGGTCGAGGTGATTGACGCCGTAGCGTATCCACTGGCGCGACTTGGGAATCGCAAGCCGCCGACCGGCCTCCCCGCCCTGTCCCAGCGCGCTGCCGAGCGGCACGAGGCCGTCTCCGAGCAGGCGCTCGCGCAGGTCATCCGCGCGCTTCGCGAGCGAGGCGGCGATCGCATGGCAACGCACGCCATCGGGCAGGGGCACGTGCGTGGGCGCTGCCCGCCACGCGCGCGAAGCGATCGCGCAGCTGCCAGTCCTCGTCGCACAGGCTTCCCAGCCGCAGATCGGTGATGCCCGCACTGCGTATCTTGCCGAGTCGCGCAAACGCGGTCGTGTAGGGACTCGCGTCGAGGATCAGGTCGATCCAGTTGCCGCCGCGTTCGAGCGGCGCACCGAGATGCGGCGTGCCGAGGAAGAAGATGTCGCTCGTGCGCCGCAGCCAGTCAGGCCCGGATCGACGGGCGTGTTGATCGGCGTGGCGGCAGGCGCTGCGCGTCACGAGCCCGCCCATGCTGTGCGCGAGTATCACGATCTGCTCGACGGCGACCGGCCATTCATGCACGAGCCTTTCGATCAGCGCCGCGAGCATGCGACCGTTGCTCGAAACGTGCAGCCCGCTGTTGTAGCGCAGGTACACGGGCGTGAACCCGCAGTCGGCCGCGAGCGCCGCACCGTGATCGTGACCGTTGCGCCGCCACTGCAGGTCGTTCATGCACAGGCCGTGGACGAGCAGGAGGATTCTGCCGGTCGGCCGCGCGATCGCGCGCTCGAGCGCCGCGCGCTCGAGGTCGAGCGGCTGGCCGTCGTGGCGCAGGCACATCTCGATCGCGAGCGGATTGCGGCTTTCGGCGAGGTGGTCGCCGAGGACGCCGTTCAATGCCGCGAGCACCGCTTCGCGCTCGAACGACGACGCGCCGCCACCGACCAATGGCGCGAGTTGTCCGAGCAGTGCATCGAGGCTGCCGCCGACAAGCCGCGTGACGCCGCGGATCGTCCGGTAGACGAGCCCGGTGATGCCGCCCGCGGGTGCCTGCGTCGCCGCGCCCGAGCGGCCCCGGCCGGCGCAGGATGTTGTGATGCACCGTCTCGACGAGGCTCGTCAGGCCGAGGGTTGCGTCGACGGCGAGACGGCCGAGGCCGCGGATGTCGGTGCCGCGAACGTGCGTCTTCTTGGGAACGTGCGGTTTCTTGGGCATGACTGGGTACCGGCTGTGGTCGAGGCACTCGCCCGGCGCTAGCCGAACAGCCGCCCCTGCGGCGAGAGTGCTTCGGGCACGCGAAACCGCGTCGTGTCGAGCTGCACCGAACGCGTCTGATTGATGCCGTGCTTGCGCGCGGCAAGACGAAAGCGCTGGCGGATCAGCTCGGCGAATTCGCCCTGCCCGCGCATGCGCGAGCCGAACTCCGGATCGTTGTCGCGGCCGCCGCGCATCTGCTGGATCAGGCTCATGACGTGCGCCGCGCGTTCGGGCACGTGCAGCGAGAGCCATTCGCGGAAGAGATCCTTGAGCTCGTACGGCAGGCGCACGATCGTGTAACCCGCCGCGCGCGCGCCGGCCTGCGCCGCACCCTCGAGGATGCGCTCGAGCCAGCGGTCGGTGACCATCGGAATGATCGGCGCCACCATCACGCCGCACGGGATGCCCGCCTCGTTGAGCGTCGCTACCGCCTTGAGGCGCCGATGCGGCGCGCTCGCGCGCGGTTCGAGGGTCGACGCAAGCTTGTTGTCGAGAGAAGTCACCGACACGAACACGTGCACGAGCCGCTTCTTCGCCATCTCCGCGAGCAGGTCGATGTCGCGCTCGACGAGCGCGTTCTTCGTCACGATCGTGAGCGGGTGCTCGTGCTCGGCGAGTACTTCGATCACCGAGCGCGTCACGCGATAGCGACGTTCGATCGGCTGGTACGGATCGGTATTCGCGCCGAGATTGATCGGCGAGCAGACGTAGGCCGGTTTCGCGAGTTCCTTGCGCAGCAGTTCGGCGGCGTTCGTCTTCGCGAACAGCCGGGTCTCGAAATCGATGCCCGCGGAGAGATTGAGATAGCCGTGCGACGGTCGCGCGTAGCAATAGATGCAGCCGTGCTCGCAGCCGCGATACGGATTGATCGACTGGGTGAAATGGATGTCGGGCGAATCGTTGCGGCTGATGATCGTGCGCGCGCGCTCCTCGGTCACGATCGTGTCGGGACGCGGCTCCGGCTCGTCGTCCTGCACCCAGCCGTCGTCCTCGCGCGTGCGCGCGAGCGATTCGAAGCGACCCGCGGGATTCGATGGCGCGCCGCGGCCCTTGATGCGCGCGGGCACATCGAGACGGTCGGTGTAGTCGGGTTTGCGCTCGCGCTGCATGCGACGAGTATGCCCGGCCGCGTCTCAGCACGTGCGAAACCCGCGTTATTCAGCTCACATGCGTCGACGAAGCGGAACAGCAAAGCGCCCATCGGCGCGCCGACGATCGGCGCCACCCGGATACAGCCACAGCTGCTCGATAGCCCAGCCATCCGCATAGACCGCGACGTCGCTACTCCGCAGCGGATTCACCGACGTATTCGTGACCGCGATGCTGGTGTGGATCAGCGTCAGGCAGAGCCCGATCTCGAGCGGCCCGAATCCCGCCGGCGCGCGCGGGTACGGCGGGCCAAGCGGAGCATCGGGCGCATGTGTTCGTGCCTCACCAGAACACGGTGTAGAGCACGACGAGTATCGCGATCACGATCACGGCGCCGATGTTGAAGCCGGACGAAGTGCGGAAACTCACGTCGTCGGTACGGATGCGGTTGCTCGCCGGGGCATTGCGGCTGGCGAGCGAGACCACGACGGCGAGCACGATCGACAGCACGAACACAAGGCCGACGCGATTCATGAACGGCATGCGTCGGCAGTCCGAAGCGGATCGCGATCGACAGCGCGACCGAGCCTACCGCCGCCGCGAGCGCGCCGGCCTCGTTCGCGCGTGGCCAGAACAGGCCGAGCAGGAAGATCGCACAGATGCCCGGGGTGAAGTAGCCGGTGAAGTCCTGGATGTACTGGAACGCCTGATCGAAGCTGCCGAGCAGCGGCTTTGCGGCGAGCACGCCAATGACGACCGCAACGACCGCGGCGATGCGGCCGACCGTGACGAGGTGGGTTTCTTCCTTGGGGGTGCCGAACTTCGCGTAGAAATCGAGCGTGAAGATCGTCGCGATCGAGTTGATCTTCGACGCGAGCGAAGCCATCACCGCGGCGACGAGCGCGGCGAAGACGAGGCCGAGCACGCCGGTCGGCAGCAGTCCCATCATCGTCGGATAGGCCTGGTCGGGCCGCGCAAGGTCTGGTGCGAGCGCGACGGCGGCGATGCCCGGCACCACGACGATCAGCGGGATCACGAGCTTGATCGCCGCGGCGAGCAACACGCCCTTCTGCGCCTCTGCAACGCTTTTCGCCGCGAGGCCGCGCTGGATGATGTACTGGTTGAAACCCCAGTAGCTGAGGTTCATCACCCACATGCCGCCGATCAGCACGGCGAGGCCCGGCAGGTCCTTGTAGTAGGGGCTATCGGGCGGCAGGATCATCCTGAAGTGCTCGGGGTGCGCGGCGAGCAGGTGCTGGAAGCCGGCGACGACGCTGCCGTCGCCGATGCGGCCCAGCGTGATCGCCGCGACGAACAGGCCGCCGAGCACGAGCAGCGAGACCTGCACGATGTCGGTCAGCGCCACGGCCTTGAGTCCGCCATAGAGCTGGTACGCGAGCGAGAATGCACCGAGCAGCACGAGCGCGGTGAACTGGTCGATGCCGGTTACCTGGTTCACCGCGATCGAGCCGAGCCAGAGGATCGAGGTGAGGTTGACGAACACGTAGAGGATCAGCCAGAACACCGCCATGACCGTGCGGATGCGCTGGCCGTAGCGCTCCTCGAGGAACTGCGGCATCGTGTTGATGCCGTTGCGCAGGAACACCGGCAGGAACCAGCGGCCGACGATCAGCAGCGTCGCCGCCGCCATCCATTCGTACGAGGCAATCGCGAGGCCGATCGCATAGCCCGACCCCGACATGCCGATGATCTGCTCGGCCGAGATGTTCGCCGCGATCAGCGACGTGCCGATCGCCCACCACGGCAGCGCCTTGCCTGCCAGGAAGTAGTCCTGTGCATCCTTGCGATGCCGTCCTTCTCGCGGGACACCCATTGCGCGAGCACAAAGATGCCAACGAGATAGGCCAGCACGATGGCGATGTCGAGCCCTGCGAGTTTCATGTTTCCTCCCGGTCTTTTCCTGTCATGGGCCGTCGAGCAGGCCCGCGTTGCTGCGCGAGCAGGAAAAGACCCTGCGCGGAAGCTGATTCGTCGTGGTTGCGCACGCCATGGCCGCGCAGCGCGAGCGCTTTTTCGTAGGCGACCAGCAACGCCGGCGCGCCGACCAGATGCAGCGTGCCGGCATCGGCCGGCAGGTCGTCGAGTTCGTGGCCGATCAGCAGTCCGGACAGGAACGAATGCAACTGCTGCGGCGCGAGCATGCCGAACAGGCCGAGCGTGCGCGTCGCGAACAGGTGCGCGAGCAGGTCACCTGCGCGCGCGGCATGCGCGACGCCGCGCGCAAACGCGGCGGCGTCGAAGTCGCCGGGCTGCATCAGCTTGCCCAGCAGGCTGTGCGCGCAGAGCAGTTCGAACAGTTCGCCCGTCATCGCGGTCGAGAAGCCGGTGATGCGGCCGCCTTCGATGACGGCGCGCTTGCTGTGCGTGCCGGGCAGCAGCACGATCGCCCGCTGCGCCGGGAGCTGCGCGATCACGCCACAGAGCTGCGCCTCTTCGCCACGCATCACGTCGGGGACGCCCTCATGCATCGCCTGCAGGCCCGGGACCAGCCAGATTTCGCGATCGGGAAATTCCTGCACCGGCACGCGCTGCATCGCCTGCGCGATCCTGGCAGCGCCAGCCGGGCACGCGACGTACGGCATCTCGAACCAGCCCTGACGGCTGCCGACCATGCCGGCCATGACGACGAGCGCGTCGTCCCAGCCTTCGATTTCCTCGCGCAGCACTTCGGCGAAGCGACCCTCCGCGGCGCGGATGCCCTGCGCGGAGCGGCGCTGCGCCATCACTGCGCCATGCGCGTCGAGGCGCGTCGCGCGCAGGCTCGTCGTGCCCCAGTCTATGGCGATCATGCGTCCGCGAACCGCTCTTCGCGCAGGCCGGTCACGCCGTCGATGCGAGCCTCGAAGACGCCGCCGGCGTGCGGCTCGCGTTCGAGCTGCGCAGCGGACAAACCTTCGCGCGCGGTCGCCACGTACAACGTGTCGAATCGCGCTCCGCCGAAGGCAGGACAGCTCGGCTGGCTCGCAGGCACGGACACCGCGTGCACCACGCGGCCATCGCGCGCATGGCAGAACGACTCGCCCAGCGCCCCAATGCGCGTTCCACAGGCGGCCTTCGCTGTCGACCGTCGAGCCGTCGGGTGAAGCCGGGGCGGCGACTTCCGCGAACACGCGCGGCGTACCGGTGCGCGCGTTCGCCGCGTCATAGGCGCAGGTCATTATCTGACCGCGGCGAGTGTCGCAGAAGAACATCGCGTCGCCCTCCGGCATGAACGCGATGCTGTTCGGGATCGCGACGCCGCCGAGGTCGAGCGGGCGCAGGCCATGCCGCATCGAGTACTGATAGAAGGCGACCGGTCGGCGCCCGGTCGGCGGCTTCGTTGAGCGTGCCGAAGACGAAGTTGCCGGCGCGGTCGCTGCGGCCGTCGTTGATTCGCATTTGCGGACGATCGACTTCGACCTCGGCGAGCCGCCGCAGCGAGAGCGTCGCATCGCCATCGACGCGTCAGTGGTTCGGCGAGGTACAGCCCTTTGGCGAGGCCGAGCAGCAGCCGGCCCGATTCGCACAGCGCAAACGAGCCGAGCCGGTCGGGCAGTCGCCAGCTGCGCGTTGTGCCGGTGCGCGGCTCGTGGCGCCATAGCCGCGCGCGCTCGATGTCGGTCCACAGCAACGCCTGTTCGCGATCGTCCCAGACGATGCCCTCGCCGAGTTCGCAGTGCGAATCGACCGCGAGCCGCGCCTGCACGACCGTCACCATCTCACCACTCCGCGACACTGCCATCCGCATGCCGCCACAACGGGTTGCGCCAGTCTGGAGCATTGCGGCTGCGCTCGAGCACGCGCGCCTCGTCGATCTCGATGCCGAGGCCAGGCCGCGTGAACGGCTTCGACGCAGCCGCGCTCCATCTCGAACGCGTCCTTGTTGACGACATAGTCCAGCACTTCGCCGTCGGCGTTGTAGTGGATGCCGATGCTCTGCTCCTGCAGCACCGCGTTCCAGCTCGCGAAATCGACATGCAGGCATGCGGCCAGCGCGATCGGCCCGAGCGGGCAATGCGGTGCGAACGCGACGTCCTAGGCCTCGGCCATGCCGGCGATCTTGAAGCATTCGCTGATGCCGCCCGCGTGCGAAAGATCCGGCTGCACGATCGAGATGCCGCCACGCTCGAACACATGCTTGAACTCGAAGCGCGAGAACATGCGCTCGCCGGCCGCGAGCGGGATCGCCGTGCGTTCCGCGAGGCGCGGATAGTATTCGGCCTGCTCGGCGAGCACCGGCTCCTCGATGAACAGCGGTCGATACGGCTCGAGTTCGCGGATCAGCGTCTTCGCCATCGGCCAGCCGACGCGGCCGTGGAAGTCGAGGCCGAACTCGATCGAGTTGCCGAACGCCTCGCGTATTTCCGCAACGCGTGCGACGGCCGCATCGATCGCGCGGCTGCTGTCGAGGAGCGCCATCTCCTCGCAGGCATTCATCTTGAACGTGTCGAAGCCATGCGCCATGCGCTCGCGGATCTGCGCGATCACGTCGGCGGGACGATCGCCGCCGACCCAGCAATAGGTCTTCATGGTGTCGCGCACGAGGCCGCCGAGCAACTGATAGACCGGCACGCCGAGGGCCTTGCCCTTGATGTCCCACAACGCCTGGTCGATGCCCGCGATCGCACTCATGAATACCGCGCCGCCGCGGTAGAACGCGCCGCGATACATCGTCTGCCAGAGGTCGTTGATGCGCGCTGGATCCTTGCCGATCAGCATTTCGCCGATCTCCGCCACCGCAGCCTCGACGCTGCGCGCACGGCCCTCGACGACGGGTTCGCCCCAGCCGACGATTCCCTCGTCGGTTTCGACTTTGAGGAACATCCAGCGGGGCGCGACGCGAAAGGTGCTGAGTCGGGTGATTTTCACGCCATGTACTTCCTGTAGGAGTCGACGAAGGCCAGCGCCCGCTCGCGCGTAACGCCGGGCGGCTGGCCCGGTTTGTAGAGGTCGCCGCCGAGCCCCGCGCCCGCGCAGCCGGCAGCGAGGAATTCGCCGAGGTTGTCCGGCGTGATGCCGCCGACAGCGAGCAGCGGCACCTCGCGCGGCAAGACCGCCTTGAGCGCACGCACGTAGCTCGGCCCCATCTCGGCCGCCGGAAACAGCTTCAATACCTGCGCGCCGGCGGCGAGTGCGGCGAACGCCTCGCTCGGGGTGAGGAAGCCGATCGCGCACAGCAATCCGCGCGCGACCGCATGGCGGATCACCGCCTCGTCGGTATTCGGCGTGACCATCAGCGCGGCACCGGTCGCGGCGAGCGCGTCGACGTCGGCGATGCGCAGCACCGTGCCGGCACCGACGATCGCACGACCGCTGCGTTTCCGCCAGAGCCACTGCGACGCTGCGCAGCCACTCCGGCGAATTCGTCGGGACCTCGATCAGCGTGATGCCGGCCGCGACCAGTTCGCGGGCGTGCACGCCGACTTCCTCCGGACGGATGCCGCGCAGGATCGCAACGAGCGGCAGGTGTTGCCGCAGGTCGAGCGTGCGGGAAGCGGTCGCGCTCATTCGTGGTAGAGCTGCGAACGGCCGCCATCGACGAGGATGTCGGCGGCGTTGATGAAACGCGCTTCGTCGCTCGCGAGAAACAGCGCGGTGTATGCAACTTCCTCGGGCGTGCCGATGCGCTTGCACGGCAGCAGTTCCGCCTGGCGCTCGCGCTCGTGTGGCTCGCGCTCGAACCAGCGCTCGATGCGTTCGACCAGGATCAGGCCCGGCGAGATCGAATTGCAGCGCACGCCGCGTGCCGCGTATTCGATGCCGAGCGCGCGCGTGAGCCCGATCAGGCCATGCTTGGCGACCGGATACGGGAACGCGCCCGGGATGATGCGGTGGCCGTGCACCGAAGCGATGTTGACGATCGCGCCGGCGCCCTGCGCGAGCATGTGCGGCAGCGCCGCCTGCGCGAAATTCCATGCGCCACCGAGGTTCGTCGCGAGGTTGCGCTGCCATTCGGCCGGGGTCAGCTGCAGCGGGTCGACGAACACGTCGGCGCCCGCATTGTTGACGAGGATGTCGATGCCGCCGAATTTCCCGCTCACGTCGGCGACGAATGCCCTGACAGCCGCGTCGTCGGCGACATCGCCCTGCGCGGAATGTTCGCAGGCCACGTCGGCGAATGCTGCACGGTCATAGCCCGCGACGCGCGCACCTTGCGCGGCGAACAGTTTCGCGATGGCGGCGCCGATGCCATTCGCCGCGCCCGTGACGATCGCACGCTTGCCCGCGAGCCGCCCGCTCATGTGCGGGCCTCGTCGTCGATGCCAGTACGGGCCGGGGAGCAATCCCGGACGCCAAGCGCCGCGCTCGCCGGCGCTTTCGCGCAGCGGATGCGTACTCGGCCAGCGACCGCGTATGTCATGAATTCCCTCCTCCGGCGCGCGGCGAGTCGGACGATCGGTCCGCCTTTGCGCGATTCTAGTTCTTGGATGAATCTTGTTCTTTATAGCCCGGTTTCCGGCCTGGCTCGCGTTGGTGCGGCCGGCAGGTCTCCGTTGAGCCGGCATTATTTTGTGCGTACCTATTCGCTTCAAATGAAATTTTCGGTAAGTTCTATTCCCCCTGAGAATAGGTAGTGCACCTGTGAAGGAAATCCTACCGACCCGGTATACGGGTGGCGGCTCGATTGCGCCGCTGAAAACGCGCCACCTGATGTTGTTCGTGCAGCTGTACGAGCACCGTTCGGTGCTGCATGCGGCCACCGCGGCGAACATGACCCAGCCGGCCGCCTCGAAGCTGCTCGCGGAAATGGAAAGCCTGCTCGGCGTGCCTCTGTTCGAACGCCATGCGCGCGGCATCGAGCCCACGCGCTACGGCGAGGCGCTTGCGCGACGCGCGCGCTCGGTGCTGTCGGAACTGGGCCGCGCGCGCGACGAGATCGCCTCGTTGCGCCAGGGTCGCCTCGGCCAGGCGGCAATCGGCACCGTCGTCAATCCGGGCACCAACCTCGTGCCGATGGCGATCGCCGCGGTGAAACGGGTCTCACCTGACATCCTCATCCGCGTCGAGATGGATGCGAGCCGCCCGCTCGTCGCCAAACTGCTCGACGGCCAGCTGGACATCGTGATCGGCCGCATCATGGATCCGGAGCTGGGCGCCGACCTCGAATTCGAAACGCTCGCCGACGAACCGCACGCGGTGATCGCGCGCGCGGGACATCCACTGGCGCACCCGGGCGTCGGTTACAAGGACCTGGCGGGATTCGGCTGGATCATGCCGCCCGATTCGAGCATGTTGCGCGCGCGCCTCGGTGCCGCGTTCCTCGACCACGGCATGCCGTGGCCGCAGAACGTCATCGAGACTTCGGCGCTGCCCGTGATCATCGCGCTCTTGAGCGGGGGCGATTTCCTCACGACGTTGCCGGCGCGCTCGGTCGCCTCCTACCTTGCCTCCGGGCAGCTCGTCGTGCTGCCGATCAGGCTCGGCGTGCGCATGGACGAATTCGGCATCATCCGCCATCGCCACCAGAAACTTTCGCCGGCAGCCGAGCGACTGCTCGATGCGCTGCGCAGTGTCGCCCGCGAACTCTATCCTGAGCCCGACACCTGATACGCCCACGCCCGCCAAGCCTCGCGCGCCGCGCTTTCATGTATTCCCGATACATATAGCTCCGGTGCTTTTTTTCATTTGTAGGGAATGCATGGCATTCCTATTCTGCGGCCAAAGAAAGCCCGCGCGACAAGCCATTTTCGGCGAGCGCGCAAGGGCCGGTGGCACAACCACAAACCATCGTCGTTCGGGAGGAAACCAATGTTCTTACGCCATCCATATGCGCGGCGTCGCGGCGTCGCCGCTCGCCTGTCCGCTCGTACCCTGCTGTCGACAGCCATCGCCGTCGCACTGATTCCCGCTGTCCAGGCTTGGGCCGAAACAGTCGCCGTCCCCGATGCCGCGCCGACGGCGACAGCGGCCACCACGCCGGGCACGGCGAACGACGACGCGCCGACGCAGATGTCGGATATCGTCGTCACCGGCCAGCGCTCCGCGCTCGACCGCTCGGTGATTGCGAAAAAGCTCGACGACCACATCGTCGAAGTGATCGCGACCGATAACATGGGCCAGATGCCGAACGTATCGATCGCCGAATCCCTCGTGCGTCTGCCAGGCGTGAACGGCATTCTCGATCGCGGCAACATCAGTCAGGCCTCGGTGCGCGGCCTCGGCCCGCGCATGACGATGGGCACCGTCAACGATCGCGAGATCGCATCCTCCGAGCCGACCCGCTCGGTGCGCTGGGAGGTGTTCCCGACTGAAGTCGTTTCCACGGTTAAAGTATACAAAACGCAGTCGGCCGACCTGATCGCTGGCGGCATCGCCTCGACGATCGACATCAGCACGGTCAACCCGCTCGATTACTACGGCCCCGCGTTCGTCGCGAACGCCGGCGGCGTTTATTACGACGAAGGCAAGGACGTGTCGGGTTTCGATCCGTTCGGCGGCCGCTTCGGCGCGAGCTGGGTGCACAAGCTCAACGACAACCTCGCGGTCGCGATTGGCGGCTCGTATCAGAAGCAGAAGAACGCCAATGCGCTGATGGGCAGCTGGGGTTATACCGACGACAGCAGCGCGATGAAATTCAACCCAAGCGACAGTCACCTCACCTATTCGCCATGGGGCGCGGCCGACGAGCTCAAGCTGCTCGACCAGACGCGCTCGGGCGCGGTCGCCGCCCTGCAGTACCGCACCGACAACTTCGAGCTCAAGCTCGATGGCCTGTATTCGAAGGTCGTCTTCGACGAGAACCAGTCGCAGGAATGGTTCAACGGCTGGGCCTACAGCATCTGGTCGGGCAGCAATCCATACACGACGCCGGGTTCCAGCTACACGACCATCGACAACGACGTCGTCGCTGGCACGCTCGCCAATTCGTATCTCGAAGCCGACCACGTGATCGCGAACTACAACGAGACCAAGACGCTCGCCGCGCTCGGCGCCAACGCCAAGTGGAAATTCGACGACTGGACCGTCGCGACCGATCTTTCACATTCGCAGGCCGCGCGCGACAACGCCTGGACCGCGGTGCGCTTCGGCAGCAATCCCGCGACCGTGTCGTTCGACTTCCGCGATGGCGTCACGCCCTACATCCGCACGAGCGCCGACGCACCCGCGTGGGGCATTGCCGGCGAGATCGAACCACAGCACCTGCACGACGAGATCACGGCGTTCGCAGCGAACGCGAGCCGCGCTCTTTCCGCCGGCCCGTTCACCTCGCTCGACTTCGGCCTGCGTGCGGCCGATCGCGAGAAGAGCAACCAGCACTTCATCCTCAACCAGTCGGGTTACGACGCGCCGATCTCGGCGTATTCCGGGCTCTACAGTTCCTACTCGATGCCGAGCCTCGACGTGCCGCCGCTGACCAAAGGCGACATCGACGCGATCGCGAAGATCGGTTTCGGTGGCTTCAATCCCTCGCTGATGAGCGAACAGTTGCTCGACCACTGGGACGTGAAGGAGGACATCCGCGAAGCGTTCGTCAAGGCGCCGTTCGCCTCGACGCTCTGGAGCAAGGACGTCACCGGCAACATCGGCATCCGCGTGGTCCACGTGGACACGACGAGCACGGGCTACGACTCTATCGACGGCACGCCGCAGCCGAGCCGGGCCACGAACTCCTACACCGATGCGTTGCCGAGTGCGACGCTCAACTTCGCGCTCGACGACGAACGCGTGCTGCGCCTCGCCGCGTCGCGTGCCGCCTCGCGGCCGCCACTCGACGAGTTGCGCACGGGCCGTTCGCTCGACAATCCGGCGACGACGGTCGGCCAGCTAACTGGCAGCGGCGGCAATCCGTACCTCAAGCCTTTCCTGGCGAACCAGCTCGACGCGTCGTACGAATGGTATTTCCACAAGGAATCGCTGGCGGCCTTTGCGGTCTACCGCAAGTGGGTCGACTCCAGCATCGGCTACAAGCAGGAGCACGAGACCATCGAGGGCCACGACTACCTCATCACGGGTCCGTTCAATGCGGGCGGTGGCTACATCAACGGCATGGAGCTGACGTTTCAGACGCCGTTCTACTTCATCCCGCACCTCGAGAACTTCGGCATCTATTCGAACTACGCCTACGTGCAGTCGAACCTCAAGGAATTCTCGCCTGTCGACAACCCGCTCCCGCTGAGCGGCCTCACGCGCAATACCGGCACGGTCGACCTCTGGTACAGCAACGGCGTCTTCGACGCGCGTATCGGCTACAAGTACCACAGCCCGTTCACGATGATCTACGGCTGGAACGAGACCCACTTGACGCGGCTGCAGAGCGAAGGCACCGTCGACATGAGCCTCGGCTGGCAGATCAACAACCTTCTCGGTCTGAAGTTCCAGGTCGGCAACCTCACCAACGAGAGGATGCGCGTCTACACCGACAACAAGGTCAACCGCCTCGCCAATCAGGACGATGGTGGCTACCAGGTGTTCGGGCGCCGCTTCGAGCTGACGGCGACGATCAAGCTCTAGACAGAGAAGACGCCAGGAGTGGGAGAGTTGGGCAAGCACATTCGTCTCCTGGCCATGATGTTCGCTGCGGCAGCGGTGTCGCTTCCCGCTGCCGCAGCGACGTTTTATTTCGGCGCCGACATGTCCTACGTCAACGAGATGGAGGATTGCGGGGTCGTCTATCGCGAACATGGCGCGGCGAAGGATCCGTTCTCGTTGTTCCGCGAGCACGGCGCCAACCTCGTGCGCGTGCGCCTCTGGAACGACGCGCGCTGGACGCGCTACAGCGACCTCGCCGACGTGAAGAAGACAATCCGCCGCGCGCGCGCCCAGGGCATGCAGGTGCTGCTCGACTTCCACTACTCCGACGACTGGGCGGACGGCGACAAGCAGATCGTGCCGAAGGGCTGGGCCGACATCGACGACACCGACGACCTCGCGCGCACGCTCTACAACTACACCTACGACACGCTTTCCGCGCTCGACCGCGCAGGACTGATGCCCGAGCTTGTGCAAGTCGGCAACGAGACCAATCCCGACTTCATGGGCTCGAAGGCGTGGGACGCGGAGCGACTGGGTTCACGCAAGTGGGACAGCGCGCGCGACCGGATCGACTGGAAGCGCAACGCGACGCTGTTCAACGCCGGCATCCGCGCGGTGCGCGACGCGGGTGCGCATGCCACGATCAGGCCGAAGGTGATGTTGCACATCGCGCAGCCTGAAAACGCGCAGCGCTGGTTCGCCGATGCGGCGAAGGCCGGTGTGACGGATTTCGATTTCATTGGCCTGAGCTACTACCGCAAGTGGTCGACGCAGTCGCAGGCGGGCCTCGAGCAGGCCATCCGCCGCCTGCGCACGCAATATCCGGGGGTCGGCGTGATGGTCGTCGAGACCGCGTACCCATGGACCCTGAAATCCGCCGACGAGAATCGCAACCTGCTCGGCGAGGACACACTCGACACCGGATATCCGGCGACACCGCAGGGGCAATTGCAATACCTCGTCGACCTCACAACGCACGTCATCGCTGGCGGCGGCAGCGGCGTCGTGTACTGGGAGCCGGCCTGGACGACCAGCCGCTGCGAAACCCGCTGGGGCCGCGGCTCTTCGTGGGAGAACGCCACCTTCTTCGACTTCACGCGCGGCAACGAAGTGCTGCCGGGCATCGACTTCATGCGCCACGACTATGCTGCCGCGCATGACTGAACTCACGCGACGCGAACTGCTGCAGGCGATGTTTGCGGCTGGCGCGCGCTCGACGATGCCTGCCTCGCTCACGGCGGCATCGATTGCCGGCGCGTCAACGGCGCATGCGCTGACCGCCGGCGCCAGCGCACGCGATAACGCGGCTGCTGCACTTCCGAACACCGCGCGCGAGCGGCTGCTCTTCGATTTCCGCTGGCGTTTCCACCTGGGCCATGCGGACGACCCGGGCAAGGATTTCGGTTTCGGCACCCGCCAGCGCACCTATGCCAAGGCCGGCACGGACACCGCCGACGCGGCGCAGCTCGATTTCGACGATAGAGACTGGGAGGCGATCGACCTGCCCCACGACTGGGCTGTGACGCTGCCGTTCGTGTCGAATCCGCTGGCGCCAGCCAGCGGCGAAGATCCCGCGGCGGCGCACGGCTACAAGCCGCTTGGCCGAGACTTTCCCGCAACCAGCGTCGGCTGGTACCGCCGCGTGTTCGAGATTCCGGCGGCCGACATCGGCAAGCGCGTCGTCCTCGAGTTCGACGGCGTGTTTCGCGACTGCATCGTCTTCTGCAACGGCCACATCGCCGCGCGCAACGACAGCGGTTACGTCGGTTTTGAAGTCGACGTGACCGACCTGCTCGACTACGGCGGCCGCAACGTTGTCGCGGTGCGCGTCGACGCGACGCTGGGCGAGGGCTGGTTCTATGAGGGCGCCGGCATCTACCGGCACCTGTGGCTGCGCAAGAATGCGCCGTTGCACGTGCCGCAGGGCGGCGTCTTCGTGCGCAGCGAGCTGCGCGACGGCAACGCCGAATGCCACATCGTCACCGAGGTACGCAATGACGGCATCGACGCCGTCGAATGCTTGCTGGGCGCGGTGATCCATGCGCCCGGCGGCAGCGAGGTCGCGCGCGCGGCTGTCGCCACTGTGCGCGTCGCGGCGGGCGAGACGCGTGTCGTCGAACAGCAAGCGGTCATTTCCGCGCCGGCGCTGTGGTCGACCACGGCGCCGCAGTTTTATCGCCTCGTTACCGAGGTGCGCAACGGCGATGTTCTGCATGACGCAGTGGAGACGCGCTTCGGCATCCGCACGATCGCGTTCGATGCGCAGCGTGGCTTCCTGCTGAACGGCGCGCCGCTCAAGCTGCAGGGCACCTGCAACCATCAGGACCATGCCGGCGTCGGCACCGCGATCCCCGACCGGCTGCACGAATGGCGGATCGAGCGGCTCAAATCGATGGGCTGCAACGCGCTGCGCAGCGCGCACAATCCGGCTACGCCCGCGCTACTCGATCTTTGCGACCGCATGGGCATCCTCGTGATCGCCGAGACGCGGCACATGTCGTCCGACGCGGTAGCGATGGGCGAACTCGAACGCATGATCCGCCGCGACCGCAATCATCCCAGCGTGATCTTGTGGTCGCTCGGCAACGAAGAGCCGCAGATGGTGACCGAGCGCGGCGCGCGTATCGTCGGCAGCATGCAGCAGCTCGTGCGGCGCCTCGACCCGACGCGGCCGACCACATTCGCGATGGACAAGGGTTGGGAGCACGGCGTCGGCCGGGTCGTCGATGTCGTTGGCTTCAACTACCGCACAAACCAGATCGACGACTTCCACGCGCGCTTCCCGCACGTGCCGGTCTACGGCAGCGAGACCGCGAGCACGGTCTCGGTGCGCGGCAACTATTGGCGCGACGACGCGAAGGGCTACACGCGCGCCTACGACCTCGACTATCCCTGGTGGGCATCGACCGCCGAAGCGTGGTGGGCGCATGTCGCCGAGCGGCCGTACATCGCCGGCGGCTTCATCTGGACCGGCTTCGACTATCGCGGCGAACCGACCCCGTACAACCGCTGGCCGAACGTCGCCTCACAGTTCGGCGTGCTCGATTCCTGCGGCTTCGCGAAGGACAACTACTGGTACTACCGCGCGCAGTGGACGCGCGAGCCCGTGCTGCACCTGTTCCCGCACTGGAACTGGGAAGAGGCGCTGCCTGCCGTCGCGAACGGCATGGTCGACGTGTGGTGCCACTCGAACCTCGACGAGGTTGAACTGTTCGTCAACGGCACGAGCCAAGGAAGGCAGGGCGTGCCGCGTCATGGCCACGTCGAATGGCGCGTCCGCTATGCACCTGGTGCCATCGAGGCGCACGGCTATCGCGATGGCAGGCGCGTGTCGAGCGAACGACACGAGACTTCCGGCGCGCCTGCACGCATCGTCCTGCGCTGCGATCGCGAGGTGCTGCTCGCCGATGCCGAGGACGTGAGCGTGGTCAGCGTCGAAGTCGTCGATGCGCACGGCCGCCCCGTACCGACCGCGGACAACACCATCGCCTTCGAGGTACGCGGCCAGGGCCGGCTGATCGGCGTCGGCAACGGCGATCCGGCGAGCCACGAGGCAGACAAGGCCCGCAGCCGCGAGGCGTTCAACGGGTTGTGCATGGCGATCGTCCAGGCGGGTCGCTCGGCCGGCAATCTGCGCATCGAAGCGACGTCGGCGGGCCTGCGCGGCGCGGCGCTCGACATCGCGGTGGGCAAGGCGATTTCGCGTCCGTGGGTGGCCTGATTCGAAGGGCACAGCGCTGAATGCGCGGTCGCGCGGACCACATCGATCCGGCCGCGTCTCGATTTGTGCGAATCAACATGAAAAAAAAGGCGGGCCGTGGCCCGCCTTTTTTGCCGATGACGAAGCGCGCTCAGTGCCGCGCGTACATCGCCATCACGTCCTGGCGCAGCGCGGCCTGGCTTTCGCCGCGGCTGTAGAACATGTGCCCGCCCGGATACTGCTTGCACCTGCACGCGCGCCGGATCGCCCATGAGCGGCATCTGGTCGACGATCAGGCGCGAGGCCATGAACGGGCACGACAGGTCGTCCCAGCCGTGCACGATCAGCACCTGCAGTTTCGGATCGATCGCGACCGACTGGCGCAACTCCTGCACCGAGCCGCGTTGTTCCTCGTTGCCGCGATCCCAGGCCTTGTTCACTTCGTAGCTCAGCGCGTTGTAGCGTCCGTCGTAGTTCCAGCCCACCGTGCGCGTGACGAAGTCGACCATCGCGGTCGTCGTCGGCGCGATGATCGAGTCGAGCAGCGGATCGTTCGTGCGCTGTTCCGGCGCGAACGGAAACGGATCCCACTCGCTGACGTTCGAATCGTAGCGGCTGCCGAGCTTGCCTTCGTTGCGATAGACCTCGCGCAGGTAGGCCTGCGTCTCGAGGCGGCCGCCGGCGCGACGCACGAACGCCGGATCGAGCCCGGACAATTCGGTCACGCGCTTGACGATGCGATCGAGCGCCTGCGGATCGGAGCGGCCCTTGAGGATGTCGGCGACGTAGTCGCCGCGCGTGTAGTCGATGATCTGGCTCATCGCGGCGTCGGTGAGCTTGCCCTGGCGCTCGAGGTTCGAGGCCGAGATGCTCGGCAACGTGAGCATCCACGGCAGCGGCGAGAGGTCGCCGTTGTCTTCGGCGGTCGGATCGAGATACGGCGAGACGAGCACGACGCCGTTCATCGCGACGCCGAGCCGGGTCTGCAGGAAGTGCGTGATGCGCGGCCCGCGGAATCCGCCGTAGCTTTCGCCGACGAGATACTTGCGCGACATCAGGCGGTGATTCTTCACGAGCCAGTCGTAGACGATGCGCGACAGATACTCGATGTCGGCCTGGGTCGAGTAGAAGTGCTTCTTCGTTTCGTCTTCGGCGACGCGCGAACGGCTGAAACCCGTGCCCACCGGATCGATGAACACGAGGTCGGTGAAGTCGAGCCAGGTCCCGGGATTGTCGACCGGCGTCGCCGGGTCGGACGGGCTGTTGCCTTCCGCGCCGAACTGCACGCGCTTCGGTCCGAGCGCGCCGAGGTTGAGGTAGACCGACGAGGCGCCCGGGCCGCCGTTGAGCGCGAACGTCACGGGGCGGTTTGCACCGGGCACCGTGTAGGCGACGAACATGACGTCGGCGATCGTCTTGCCCTTCTCGTCGAGCACGGGCAGCGAACCGACGGTCGCGTCGTAGGAAATCGTCTTGCCGCCGACCGTCGTCGTCTGACGCACGGTCTTGTCGGCCGGAAACGGCGGCAGCTTGGCCTCGTCACCCTTGCTGGCCTCCTTGGCATCTTTGGCCGGGGCCTTGGCGTCGTCGGCAGCGCGAAGCGGCGCGCACGCGAACAGGGCGATCAGCAGACCCGCTGCGAACGCGGTGGGGAGTTTGGACATGAGGCACCTGGTCGGATGGATGGCGACCGGCGAGCATAGCAAGGCGATTCGCCATTGCGGATATGCCGGAAGCAACGGGCGCGCTCCCGTTTGCTGGCTTCTCGACATCATTTCGACATTCGTCGCGTGAATCCTGCCGTTCCGCCGGAAGCGCTCGCGACGCGGGCCACGATTGTGGCAGCATGCTCGCCGAGGAGGGAGCTATGCGCTGGATTCTGTTTCTGCTGGCGATCGTCGGTTTCGCCGTCGCCTTCACGACCAGGTCGCCCGGTGTTCTGGGGATCGGGCTCGCCGTCGGGCTCTTCTGCTCGCTCGGGTTCGTTCTCGCGCTCGCCGCCGCGCGCATTTCCGCAAACGCGCAACCCGAGACCGATGCTGATCATCGATCCCGAGGTCACGTCCCTGCGCACGCGCACGCAGCGTCTGCGCCAGATTCAGTCCAATGTCCGCGCGGCAGCGGCGCGAAAGCGAGCACAAGCTCGACACCGACGGCTGACGGGCCTGCAGCGCTACTGCTGCAACGCTGTGATACGCCGGCCGTAGCGCGCACAATGGCGTAGCGATCGATCCGGTCGCGTCCCTGGGAGAGCACGGTGTCAATCCTCATTTTCTTGCTTGTAGGCGCCATTGCAGGCTGGCTCGCCGGCACTCTCATCAAAGGCGGCGGCTTCGGCCTGATCGGCGACATCGTCGTCGGCATCGTGGGCGGTCTGATCGCGGGTTGGCTGTTTCCCACCCTGGGTCTCAATCTCGGCGGCGGGATCATCGGCGCGATCGTCGCGTCGGCAATCGGCGCGATCATCCTCCTGCTGCTGATCCGCCTGATAAAGCGCGCCTGACGAGTTTTGTCCCGATCGCTTTACCGGTCGTTTTCCCGATCGCAAAAGAAAAGGCCGGGGGTTCGAATCCCCGGCCTTTTTTATTGCCTCGCAGCGGGCGCTACTTGGAAATGTCGACGTCCTTCGTTTCTTTCAGGAACAGCGAGCCGATGACGAACGTAATCGCGGCGACGATCACCGGATACCACAGGCCCTGATATTGATTGCCGCTCGATGCGACGAGCGCGAACGCGGTCGCCGGCAGGAACCCGCCGAACCAGCCGTTGCCGATGTGATACGGCAGGCTCATCGACGTATAGCGGATCTTCGTCGGGAACATTTCGACGAGCCAGGCCGCGATCGGTCCGTAGACCATCGTCACGAGCAGCACGAGGTAGAACAGCAGCAGGAATACCATCGGCTTGTTCATCGCCGCGTCGTCGGCCTTGGCTGGATAGCCCGCCGTCTTGAGCGCCGCGTCAACCTGCTTGTTGAATTCCTCGCCCTTGGCCTTCGCCTCGGGGTCGGTCGCATCGTACGAGGCGATCGGCGGATTGCTGCCGATCTTCATGCTCGCCACCGTTCCAGCCGGCGCCGCTTCCTTGGTATAGCCGATGCCGGCCTTGACGACCTTGCTCACCAGCACGTCGCACGAACTCGTGAACTTCGAAGCACCGACGGGATCGAACTGTGGGCTGCAGTTCGCCGGGTCCGCGACGATCGTGACCGGATTCGTCGTGGTGGCCGCTTCGAGCGCCGGGTTGGCGTAATGCGTGATCGCCTTGAACACCGGGAAGTAGGTCAGCGCAGCGAGCAGGCAGCCCGCCATGATGATCGGCTTTCGGCCGATCTTGTCCGAAAGCACGCCGAAGACGATGAAGAACGGCGAGGCGATCAGCAACGACAGCGCCACGAGTATGTCGACGGTATTCGCGTCGACCTTGAGTGTGGTCAGCAGGAACGCGCGCACGTAGAACTGGCCACCGTACCAGACGACGGCCTGTCCCGCTGTCGCGCCGAACAGCGCGAGCAGGACGATCTTGCCGTTCGCCCAGTTGCCGAACGACTCGGTCAACGGCGCCTTCGAACCGCGTCCCTCGGCTTTCATCTGCTGGAACATCGGTGATTCGTTCAGCTGCAGGCGGATGTATACCGAGATCGCGAGCAGCGCGATCGAAATCCAGAAAGGCACGCGCCAGCCCCAGTCGGCGAAATCTTCCTTGCTCATGCTGTTGCGCGTCACCAGCAGCACGATCAGGGACAGGAACAGGCCCATCGTCGCGGTCGTCTGGATCCAGCTCGTATAGGCGCCGCGCTTGCCCTGTGGCGCATGCTCGGCCACATAGGTCGCCGCACCGCCGTACTCGCCACCGAGGGCGAGGCCCTGCAATAGTCGCAGCGTGATCAAGAGGATCGGCGCCGCGATTCCTATCGTCTGATAGGTCGGCAGGAAGCCGACGAGCGCCGTCGAAATACCCATGATCACGATCGTGATGAGGAACGTGTACTTGCGGCCGATCAGATCACCGAGGCGGCCGAACACGAGCGCGCCGAACGGACGCACGGCAAAGCCCGCGGCAAACGCGAGCCAGGTGAAGATGATCTGCGTGGTCGGGTTGAATCCCGTGAAGAACTTGGTCGCGATGATCGCGCCAAGCGAACCGTACAGATAGAAGTCGTACCACTCGAACACCGTGCCGAGGCTCGATGCCCCGATGACGCGGATATGACCACTCGTCAGTTTCGGACTCATCGCCTGAGTTGCTGTTGCCATTGCTCGTCTCCCCGTTGATTCGTTTCGACCCCTAAATCGCCGTCGCTCACGCGTACGGTTCGCCGCTGATAGCCGTTTTGCAGGTCACTTCTGTGACAGTCGTGCACCCGTGCAAAGCGGGCTTTTCCGGTTGAGTCTACGCCCGCCGTATCGAAATGACGGCGCAGTTGGACTAAAGTCCCATCCTCCCGAAACGGCCGTCCAATTCGACTACAGTTTTTGACGGGAGATCGACACCTGCCGCACCGCGTGCCCGCATCCACAACGAGGAGATATCGATGTCCAAACTCTATCCGGTGCCCGCAGACGTCGCGGCCAAGGCGCGTGTCTCCGCGGCCGACTACGAAAAACTGTACGCCGAGTCGATCGACGACAACGAGGGCTTCTGGCGTCGCATAGGCCAGCGCCTCGACTGGATCAAACCCTACACGAAGGTCAAGGACGTCTCGTTCGACGCCAACGACCTGCACATCCGCTGGTACCACGACGGCGAACTCAATCTTTCCGCGAACTGCCTCGATCGTCACCTGAAGACGCGCGGCGACAAGACCGCGATTCTCTGGGAAGGCGACGACCCGGCCGAATCGCGTGCGATCAGCTACCGCGAGTTGCACGAACAGGTATGCCGCGCGGCGAACCTGCTCAAGCACCTCGGCGTCGAGAAAGGCGACCGCATCACGATCTATCTGCCGATGATTCCCGAAGCGGCGGTTGCGATGCTCGCGTGCGCGCGCATCGGCGCGATCCATTCGATCGTGTTCGGCGGTTTCTCGCCCGACTCGCTCGCGGGCCGCATCGCCGACTGCTCGTCGAAACTGATCATCACCGCCGATGAAGGCCTGCGCGGCGGCAAGAAGGTGCCGCTCAAGGTGAACGTCGACGAGGCACTGACGCGTCCGGGCACGAACAGCGTCGAGACCGTTCTCGTCGTCAAGCGTACCGGTACGCCGGTCAACATGCAGGCGCCGCGCGACCGCTGGTGGGATGCGCTCATGGCGACGCAGGACGCCGTCTGCGCGCCCGAAGCGATGAATGCCGAGGATCCGTTGTTCATCCTCTATACCTCGGGATCGACCGGCAAGCCGAAGGGCGTGCTGCATACGACCGGCGGCTACGGCGTGTTCGCGAGCTACACCCACGAATGCGTGTTCGACCTGCGCGAGGACGACATCTACTGGTGCACGGCCGATGTCGGCTGGGTCACCGGCCACAGCTACATCGTCTACGGACCGCTCGCGAACGGCGCGACTTCGCTGATGTTCGAGGGCATCCCGAGCTACCCCGATTCGGGACGCTTCTGGCAGGTCGTCGACAAGCACAAGGTGACGCTGTTCTACACGGCGCCGACCGCGATCCGCGCACTGATGCGCGAGGGCGAGGCACCGGTCAAGAAATGGAAACGCAGCTCGCTGCGCCTGCTCGGCAGCGTCGGCGAGCCGATCAATCCCGAGGCGTGGGAGTGGTATCACCGCGTCGTCGGCGACGACCGCTGCCCGATCGTCGACACCTGGTGGCAGACCGAGACCGGCGGGATCCTGATCACGCCACTGCCCGGCGCGATTGCCGCCAAGCCCGGTTCGGCGACGAAGCCGTTCTTCGGCGTGAAGCCCGCGATCGTGGACGCGATCGGCAAGGTGATCGAGGGCGAGGCCGAGGGCAACCTGATTCTCACGGACTCCTGGCCCGGGCAGATGCGCACGGTCTATGGCGACCACGAGTCGTTTCATCGAGACCTACTTCAAGACCTATCCGGGCAGCTACTTCACGGGTGACGGCGCGCGCCGCGACGCCGACGGCTACTACTGGATCACGGGCCGCGTCGACGACGTCATCAACGTGTCGGGCCATCGCATCGGCACGGCCGAGGTCGAGAGCGCGCTCGTCGGCCATCACGACGTCGCCGAGGCGGCGGTCGTCGGTTGCCCGCACGACATCAAGGGCCAGGGCATCTACGCCTACGTGACGCTGAAGAGCGGCATCGAGCCCACCGATGCGCTGCGCAAGGAGCTGATTGCCCATGTGCGCAAGGAAATCGGCCCGATCGCGACGCCCGATTACCTGCAGTGGGCCCCGGGCCTGCCGAAGACGCGGTCGGGCAAGATCATGCGCCGCATCCTGCGCAAGATCGCCGAGAACGCACCGGACCAGCTCGGCGACATCTCGACGCTCGCCGATCCTTCGGTCGTGAAGAACCTCGTCGATACGCGGCTGCTGAAATAAGTTTTGTCCTGCGGCCGCCAGCGCCCTTCATGGACGTCGGGTCGCGTCCTCGAATTGCGCCGAGCTTGACGATGCGCGGCGCTTGGCGAAGCATGCGGGCATGCGCCTGCTTGCTGCCTCGGACTTTGAGCCCGGAATACTGCCGCTTCGTCTCGCGGCGGATGAAATCCACGTCTGGTTCTGTCCCGACGAGAGCGGCCCCGGCGAGACGGGCGGCGAGGCCGTGCGGCGCCTGCTCGGCGCGTACCTCGGCGTCGAAGCCGCAGCTGTCGTCCTCGAGCGCGACCCTCATGGCAAGCCTTTCCTCGCTGCCCCGGTCGATTCGGACATGCAGTTCAACCTGTCGCACAGTGACAACACGCTGGTCGTGGCCGTCGGCCGCGGCCAGGCCCTAGGCGTCGACATCGAAGGCGGCTCCCGGGCGCGGCCATGGCTCGCCCTCGCCGAGCGCTACTTCACGCCGGCCGAATACGCCACGCTGGCTGCGCTGCCGGCTCCACGCCTCGCGTCAGCGTTTCTCGAGCTGTGGAGTTGCAAGGAGGCCGTCGTCAAGGCGCTGGGCCGGGGCATCGCGTTCGGCCTGCACCGGCTCGGCTTCGGCTGGAACGCTGACGGCACAATCGCGGGCCTGATCGAGATGGCCGCCGACGCGGGAAGCGTGGACGAATGGCATGTCGTCCGCCTCGCGCCCACACCCGCGCTCGTCGGCGCGCTGGCCTGGCGCGGACCGAGCCGGCGCCTGCGCGCGCTTCGCGTCGTTTCCGGCAGCCGCGCAACATGAAACCCGTGGCCGAAAACCCGCTGTCCTGCGACGATCCGGCCGTTCCGGCCGTCTTGTCGACAATGACCGCGAGTGCTGAAACCCATACGGGCGGCGGCGCCGAACCGGCGGGATTCGCGCAGCAGGTCGATGCCATGATCCTGGTGCGAGCCCAACGAGGCGACATGCAGGCCTTTGCGTCGATTTATTCGACGTTCGGGCGCGCGTGCTACGGATTGGCGCTGCGCCTCACGACGAATGCCGCGCAGGCCGAGGATCTGGTGCAGGAGGTGTTTTTGAAATTGATCGAAAATATACGCAGCTACCGCGGTGACGCACCGTTCGGCGCCTGGCTCAAGCGCCTTACCGTCAACGCGGCGATAGATCAGCTGCGGCAGCGCAAACGCCTCGCCGAAGGCGACCCCGACGCGCTGTTCGCCGAACTCGAGGTTGCCGATCCGAGTCCTGCGGAGAGCGTCGATGCGTGGGCGATGCTGCGCCGGCTGCCGCCGCGCGCACGCGCTATCGTCGTGCTGCACCAGGTCGAGGGTTATACGCACGCCGAAATCGCGACGCTGTTCGGCCAGAGCGAGAGTTATTCCAAATCTATTTTGTCGCGGGCACTGCAACGCCTGCAAGCGGTCGTGACACCACGGCCGATGGTCTCCATATGAACCTGTCTTGATATGAACATGAAAGAAGAAGCGTCCCAAATTCCCTTTCCGCTGCGCAACGAATTGCTCGTCGATCCGGCGCCGTCTTCCGATCTCTGGTCGCGCATCGAAACCGCGCACCGCGTGCGCGGTGCACGCCGGCGGACACGCCGCATCGGCGGCGCGGTCATGACCTGCATGATGGCCGGCGCGGTTGCGCTCGGCGTTGCACAGTTTCGGCCAGCGCCGCGTGAACCGGTCGACTGGCAGGCGCGCGCCGAGGCGCTCGAAATGCAACTGCACGCGCTACAACGCGATAGCCAGGTCGTGACGAACAGTGCCGGTGAACTCGAATCGGAACTCGGCGACATAGACCGTTCGCTGCAGACGGCATACGAAGGCGGAGCACCTGCAAGCGACCTCGCTCCGTTGTGGAAGCGTCGTAGCGAGCTGCTCGACACGCTCATCGTCGCGCGCAAACAGAATCTGCTTTTGACACGCATTTAGAAGAAGAGGTCTCGTCATGTTTCGAACCATCGGTCTATCCGTTCTCGCAAGCGCGAGCATGGCCGCGCTGGCCGCCGACGCAGGTGGCTCGCCAACCACACTGGCCACGGTGAACGCCGTGTCGCCGGCCACCGTGCAGCGTGTGCGCGAGGAGATGCATCAGATGCTCATGCGCCTGGCGACCTCTGGTGCGCTCGGATCTCATCCGGAACAGGTGGCGTTGTCGATCGACGAACCCGAGCAACGCGCGGTCAATCTCGGCTTGCTCGTCGATGCGACCAACGCCACCAATGCGCGCGACGGCTTGCGGGTGCTCGGCGCGACGCCGGGCAGCACGGCCGAGCAACTCGGCGTCCGCGCCGGCGACGTGCTCGTCGCGGTGAACGGCCGCTCGCTGCGCGAACTCGGCGCGGATGATCACGGCCGCGCGCTTGCGGCGACGACGCTGCGTTCCGACATCGAATCGCTCCCCGACGGTTCGTCGCTGCAACTCGACGTCGTGCGCAGCGGCACGCATCTGGCGCTCAACGGTTCGGTGCAGGCCGTCACGCTGCCGGCCGTCCGTCTCGGACTCGGCGCAACGATGCCCGCTGTGGCCGATCAGGCGGGCAGCCCGACCAATGCGACCGGTTGCGGCCGCATCAGCATGCAGGATCTCGCGCCGCGCCAGCAGAGTCTCTACGGCGCGTTGATCCTCACGATCGACGGCAACACGCCGGGCCCGCATACGGTGAAGAAGTTCCGCGTCACGGCCGGTACGCACGAGATCGAGGTCGCCGAGCGCATTCCGACGAGCTCGATGGGCCTCGGAGAAATCGCGGCCATGCGCAGCAATACGCTCAAGAAACTCACCGTCACCGTTGCGCCGAATACGACTGTGCTCATCGCCGCGCGCTTCAATCAGGATCGCGCGACGCGGCTCAAGGAAGGCGATTACTGGGATCCGGTCGCCTGGAAGGAAGTAGCGGAAAGCTGCCCGTGAGGCGTACGCGGAACTTTTGGTTTCGTTCCCTGTCTCAATAAGCACTCACAGTCGCAGGAAGTCTCCGCCACAAGGATGTGGTTTTCTTCCGCGATATGAGAAATACGCGTGCGCTATCCTTCGCGTATGCACGCTTCGCTCTCGCGCCGGCTTTTCCTCTCCCTGCTCGTGGTCGCCACAGTCGTATTCCCTGCGACAGCGGCCACGCCGCGCAAGAACAGCGCCGCGCCGGTCAACGAGCCGGCGCTGTTTCCCCAGTCGTTTCGCGATGTCATCGAAAGCGGGAGCGCGAATGGCGGTTTCGCCGGCGTCGCTGTCGGCGTGATCGACGGGAATCGTCGCGAGACACACTACTTCGGCCATCGCGACGGCCCGAAGACCGCGCCTCCCGATGCCGACAGCCGGTTCGAGATCGGTGCGGTCAGCGAAGTGTTTGCCGGCCTGCTGCTCGCTCAAGCCGCGATAGACCGGACGTTGAGGTTGCACGATCCGGTGAGTGCGCTGCTCGCGCCGGGCTTTCCGTTCGCCGACCCGACGCTCGCCCATGCGACGCTCGAGGACCTCGCCACGCAGAGGGCCGGTCTGCCCGAACATCCTGCCAATCTGTTTCCGGCAGACCTCGGCGATCCCTACGCCGCCTATGCCACCGAAGACCTTCTGGCGTTTCTCGCGCTGCAATCGAAGGGCGACGACAAAGCGGTCGCTTCGACCTACTCGGTGCTCAGTGTCGGGCTGCTCGGCAATCTGCTCGGCCGCGTGTACGCCGCACCATTCGCGGAAGTGTTGACCGCGCGCGTACTCGCACCGCTTGGCCTCACGCATACCGGATTCGACGACACACTGCTGCTGCCCGGGCACGTGCGCGGCGATCCTGCACCACACTGGCACTACGGCGTGCTTGGCGCAGCGGCGGGTCTGAGGACGAACCTGCCCGATCTCGTCGAATTCATGCAGCGTAATCTCGTGCCCGGCGATTCGGCACTGCGCGGCGCGTTGCTGCTGGCACGTCAGGGACGCGTGACCGCCGACGCCGATCAGCTCGGACTCGGCTGGAAGGTGCGCGATGTGACGAGCGGCGACGCGACCTGGCCGCTGATCTGGCGCGCGAGCGAGACTGCGGGATTCTCGACGTTCATCGGCTTCCGCACCGACAAGCAACGCGCGATCGTGCTGCTCGGCAATGCCGCGGAGGATCTCGCCGACCTTGGCATGGCCTGGCTCGGCGAGACGCCGCCGCCATCCTCACCGCACGGCTTTACGGCGTTGAAGCGGGCCGACATCGGCGTCTACCCCGGCCTGTACCGGCTCAACACCGGTGCGGCAATCGTCGTGCGCTCGCGCGAAGACGGACTCAGCGTGCAGCTGCCCGGGAGCTGGCCGCAGCCGCTGCGCGCCGTCGACCAGGATGTATTCGCCTCCGATGGCGCCGCGCTTGCGCTAACCTTCATGCGCAACGTGGATGACATCACCGGCCTCGTACTACGCATGAACGACGACAACATCACCGCACAGCGGCTCAGCGAGCAGGCACCGCGGCTCGCGCGCGCGCGCATCGGCGTGACGAAGAGTCGCCTCGCCGAGTACCTCGGCGACTATCGCATTGGTCCCGACACCTGGCTGCGCGTCACGGCCCAGGACGACGGGCTCTCGCTGCAGCCGACGATGGGCGAGCGACTGACCCTGTTCGGTTATGCACCTGATCGCTTCACGGACGCGCAGAATGCCGTCGATCTGCGCGGTCATCGCGACAAGACCGGTCATCTCGACCGCCTCGTACTCTATCTTGGTGGCACGGAACGCGATGCCCTGCCGCTGCGCCTCGGCGCCGCACCCGCCGCTCCGTAAGAGACACGCGATGACCCGCCTCAGCGTCAACGTCAACAAGATCGCCGTCCTGCGCAATTCGCGCGGCGGACATGAGCCAGACGTGTGCACCGCCGCCGCGGCCTGCATCGCCGCCGGCGCGGCTGGCATCACGGTGCATCCGCGACCGGACCGCCGGCACATCCGTCCCGACGATGTCGTCGCGTTGCAGACGCTCCTCGCCGGTCGCGTCGAATTCAACATCGAGGGCAACGCGTTTGCGCCCGCGCGCGAAGGCTATCCGGGTTTTCTGCGCCTCGTCGAACAGGCGCGGCCGACGCAATGCACGCTCGTTCCCGATGGCGATGCGCAGATCACGTCGGACCACGGCTTCGCCTTGCGCCGCGACAGCGCGCGCCTCAAACCGCTCGTCGCCGAATTGAAGCGGCTCGGTGCACGCGTGAGCCTGTTCGTCGACGCCGACGCGACGGACATCGCGCACGCGGCCGAGATCGGCGCCGATTGCGTGGAAATCTATACCGGACCCTTCGCGGCGGCATTCGCGCAGGGCGATGCCACGCGCGCGATCGCCGACTGCGTCGCATGCGCCGGACAGGCACGGGCGGCGGGCCTCGCCGTCAACGCAGGGCACGATCTCAGCCAGGCCAATCTCGCTGCGCTCAAGCGTGCGATTCCTGATCTGGCCGAAGTGTCGATCGGCCACGCGCTCATCGGCGAAGCGCTCTACGCGGGCCTCGACGCGACGGTCAAGGCCTACCTGCGCATTCTCGAATCCTGAGCGCCGAAGTCCACCGACGGGGATTCTGGCCGCCGAAGTCGTTGCGTCGCTCCGATCGGCGCCGACATAAGAAGAGTGTGCAGCGACATCCACGCGTCGGGCTCAGCCCAGCGGCCGAACCAAACGACCGGCGCACAAAAAGAAAACGCCGCATTGCTGCGGCGTCTTCGTGTGTGCTGCAAAGTCGCTTCGACTATTGACCCGCTCCGCGCGCCGGCTGGAAGCCGATCTTCGTCATGCCCGCATTCTTCGCATCGGCGAGGACCGTCGCGACGAGCTGATACTTCGCCGTCTTGTCCGCCTGAATCTGCAATTCGGGCTGCGGATTCTTCTTCGAGGTGACCGCCATCATCTGCTGCAACTGCTCTTCGCTGACCGGCTGGTCGTTCCACGAATACGAGCCGCTCGTATGCACCGCCAAGACGATCGGGTCAGGCGGGTTGTCGATCTGCGGCGGCGGGTTGTTGGTCGGCTGCGGCAGATCGATCTTGATGCGATGAGTCAGCATCGGCGCCGTGATCATGAAGATGATGAGCAACACGAGCATGACGTCGACGAGCGGCGTCACGTTGATGTCCGCCATCGCGCCACTGCCACCACCACCACCTGTACTGAACGCCATTGCTGCTGCCTCTATCCTGCGTTGTCGCTAACTGACTATTGATTGTGCTGCGGCGAGGTGATGAATCCCACCTTCACCATGCCTGCGTTCTTCGCGTTCGTCATCACGTTGGCGACGAGCTGATACTCGGCGTCCTTGTCGGCGCGAATCTGCACCTCGGGCTGCACCGCCATCGGCGCGACCACGCGGAACTGCGCCTGCATCTGCGCTTCGCTGATCTGCTCGTCGTTCCAGAACATCACGCCGTCCTGCCGCACGGCGATCGTCACCGGCGGCACGGGTGGAGTATCGACGGGCGGCGTCAGCAGCGTGCCCTGCGGCAGTTCGATCTTGATCTTCGGCTGCGCCAACTGGGTCGTGATCATGAAGATGATCAGCAGCACCAACATCACGTCGACGAGCGGCGTGACGTTGATTTCCGCCATGATGCCGCCGGTGTTGCCAGTACTGAACGCCATCTGCTTACTTCCTCGACGGGTGCCGTGGTGGCAGCGGCCGGCGACATCAGTTCGATGCGCGCGCCGCTCACGAAGAAGTCGTGCAGGTCGTGCGCGAACTCGTCGAACTTGCCGAGCGTTACACGGTTGGCACGGTTGAACACGTTGTAGGCCAGCACCGCCGGGATCGCGACGCCGAGACCGATGGTCGGTCATGATCAGCGCTTCGCCGACCGGGCCTGCAACCGCGTCCATGCGATGCGTTGCCGCTCGCGCCGATGCGCAGCAGGGCGTGGTAGATGCCCCACACGGTGCCGAGCAGACCGACGAACGGTGCGGTGGAACCCGTCGTGGCGAGCCAGGTCAGGCCGGTCTTCGAGACGCGCACTCTCACGCGACACGCCCTGGCGCAATGCCCGGTCGATGAACTCGGAGCGATTGAGCGTTTCGGCAAGGCGACTGCCTTCCGACTTCGCGTGCAGTTCGGCGGCCGAGGCGACATCGAGCGCGATCTTGGAGAAGGGCTCCCAGCCCGGCTTCTCCTCGAGATGGCGCTTGGCATCGGCGAGCGACTTGGTCTCCCAGAATTGCTCGCGAACCTTGTCGCCGGCGCCGCGAATCGACATGACACGCCAGCCGTTATAGATGATGAAGACGAGCGAGCCGATCGACATGATCACGAGCGTGGCGAACACCACCAGGCCCAGCGTGTCGAAATTGTGGAGCAGATGTTCAAAACCCATCTGCTGCAGCGCGGCGGCGTTGCCTTGCCCGGCGACCGGGGCGGAACCTGCTTCTTGTAACATAACCCTTACCCTTAAGTTGTGGTCTTAAAACTCGCCGGAACCAGACCGGCTGCCGTCACTTCACATATCCGTCAGACTGAAGTCCACGGGGATCAGAGCGTAACCCTCGTAGGGTTTGCCGCCCTTGCTGCCCGGATTAAACATCCAAGTCTTCGCAGCCGCAATCGCGGCCTGGTCCAGTTCACGATAGCCACTCGATTTCTCGACCGTGACTTCCTTCGGCGTACCGTCCATCCCGATCAGCACCTTCAAGATGCATTTGCCGGTGTGGTGCTCGCGCACCGCTTGCGGCGGATATTTCGGCGGACGCATCTTGCGATAGCTGATGTTCTCGCTCGGCGCGATGTCGACCGGCGGCGCGGGCGGCGCAGGCGGTGCCGGCGGCGGCGCGGGCGTCGACATCGGCGTCGCTTCCTGCGTCACGACCGGCGGCGGTGCCGGCGGCGGCGGTGTCGGCGGCGGCTTGATCTTTTCGATGATCTTCGGCGGCGGCTTCTTCGGCGGCTCCGGCGGCGGCGGCGGTGGTGGCGGCGGCGGCGGCGGCGGTTCGATGAACTCTACCGTCACGACGTTTTCCTTGTTCTTCTCCTTGGCCTGCGGCGGCTGCACGGGCGCGAGCAGCATGAGGAAAAGAAAACCATGCACGGCCAGCGCACCCGCCCACGATATGGTGCGTCGCCAATTGAATCTGTTCGATTCCAGTTCTTCTGAAGACATCAGTGCCAACCAATCACGTCGCGAGCATCATCGTGGTGACGGCCATTGCCGCCATCACCGACCCCAAACAAAAGAGAACTTGCGTCAAGCCAAGAGAGCGAAGGTACAACAGCGCAGGCGTCCGAGACAAGATTTTTTTTCGATCGCCGGCAGCTAAGTATACTCGCGCCGGAAACCCTATCCGAAGCTCGTCGTAGAACGCGAAGGCGCCGTCAATTTTTCTTCGGCTTCAGCTTGACCTGCCCACCCGCGTTGAGCCGCTGGTCGGCCATCTTCTGCGAATCCGCGTACCCCTTCGCCTTCTGCCAGGCCGCGACCGCATTGGCATGATCGTCGAACTGGTTGTACGCATCACCGAGCAGGATATAGGCCTCGCCCGGTTTCTTCAGACCGCCCTTCGCGATGCCCTGTTTGAGAGCCTCGACGGCTTCCTTCGGACGATCATTGTTGAGCAGGAGGCTGCCGCGCACGTAGTCGACGTAGCCGTCTTTGGCGAGCGGCGCCGCCTTCGCATAGGCATCGATCGCGTTCTTGTCGTCCTGGCCGAGGGCATACGAATCGCCCAGCAGCTTGTACATTTCATACGATGGTTTGACTACGCCCTTGTCGAAACCTTCCTTGAGCAGCTTCGCGCCGTCGAGCGGCTTCTCGCTCTGGTCGTAGAGCTGTGTCGCCAGCTTGTAGTCGCTCTCGTCGGTCAGCAGGCCCTGGCTGTGCAGGCGATTGAGCAATGCCAGCGCCTTGTCGTACTGGTTCGATTGCACATAGACGACGACGGCATCGTGGATCAGCTTCTTGTTGTTCGGATCCTTTGCGAGCTGCTGTTCGATCACGCCCGCCGCCTGGCCGCCCTGTCCGCTCGCCGAATAGCTCGCCATGAGAATCGTGTTCCACGAATCCTTGGGTTTGTCGGTCAGCGACTGCGCCTTCTTGATCGCGACGATCGCCTCCGGGTATTTCCCGAGGCGGTAGTAGATGTTGCCTTCGAGCGCGTACGAATCGGCGGTCTCCGCCTTGCTCTGCTCGCGAAATACCTTGAGCTCGTCGAGCGCCGGCTGGTATTGCTCGTCCGCAACGTATGCGTTGACGAGATTGAACATCGAATCGAAGTGGTTGTCGTTGGGCAGCGAGTTGAGGTCCAGCAGCTTCTTGTAGTCCTCGATCGCGCCTTTGTAGTTCTGGCCGTTGAACTTGATGTTCGCGATCACCTGCAGGGCGAGGCCTTGCGAGTACTTGTTGCTGCTCGTGTCGAAGATCTTCTGCATCTCCTCCTGCGCTTTGGCCTCATCGCCGGCATTGTTGTCGTCGAGAGCCTTCTGCAGTGCCTTGCCGTCGCCCTTCGAGTCGGTCTTGGGCGATACGCGTGTCGTATTCGGGTAACGCGTCGCCTCCTTCTCCTTGTCCTTGGCAATTACGGCGCCACTGATGAGCACCAGGCCAAAGAAGATGGACGTGAGTATACGTTTACCGTTGCGCAATACCATGATGCCTCCCTCGTCGCTGTTGGCGGCATCCACACGGCGCGGCGCCCCCCGTTTTTTTAAGACGTCTATTGTAGTCGACGGAGCGTAACGTTTCAGCGTCTATTTGCTCAAGCGTCGTGGAAGTAAGGTTTTGGTTAAGCGCGCCGCCCTGGATTCCGCAACTGCGGCTTCTGCTCGTGAGGCCTTGGGCAGACGGCTCGAGGAACAAAACCGTCGCGCAGTGGCGCAACGGCTCGAGGCTCGATCCGCATCGTCGAACGGCTGGGGACCGACCGGGTAGCGCATCGACGCGACGCGTGCGCATCGCAATGAGCGCGACCCATGCCGATAGCTAAACGTCGAGATTGGCGACGCGCAGTGCGTTCTGCTCGATGAATTCGCGGCGCGGATCGACGACATCGCCCATCAGCGTCGCGAATATCTGGTCTGCGGCGACCGCATCTTCGATGCTGACCTGGAGCAGGCGGCGCGTTTCCGGATTGACCGTGGTTTCCCAGAGCTGCTCGGGGTTCATCTCGCCGAGACCCTTGAAGCGCTGTATCGTGCGGCCCTTCTTGGCTTCGTCGAGCAGCCATTGCTGCGCTTGCGCGAAGCTCGTGACCGCCTGCGCATGGTTGCCGCGGCGGATCTCGGCACCGGGCTGGATCAGACCCGCGAGTTGCGCTGCGAGATCGCGCACGGGCTTGAATTCGGTGCCAGCGAAGAACGGCGCCGGCAACACTTGCGTAGTGGCAAGCCCGTGATGACGACGTTCGATCACGAGCGCAGCGGGATGCTCCGGCGTCGCCGCGCGCACCTGCAGGCGGTAGTCCGGGCGGCCGAGGCCACTGCTGCGCAACTTGTACGAGATCTTCGCCAGCCACGCGTCGATGACCGGGGCATCGCTCCACTGCTCGCTCGGCGGTGGCTCGATATCGATCATCGCCTGCATCACACTCGCGTCACAGCGCTGGCCGAGGCGGACGATCTGCTCCTGCGCCGTGTGATAGTCGAGCATGAGCTTCTCGAGACCCGCGCCGGTCAGCGGCGGCGCGGCTGGTGCGTAGCTCAGCGCGGCGTCTTCAACAGCATTGGTCACGAGATAGGCATTGAGCGCCGCATCGTCTTTGAGATACAGCTCCTGCTTGCCCTGCTTGAGCTTGTACAACGGCGGCAGGCCGATGTAGATGTGACCGCGTTCGATCAGGATCGGCATCTGCCGATAGAAGAACGTCAGCAGCAGCGTGCGGATGTGCGAGCCGTCGACGTCTGCGTCGGTCATGATGATGATGCTGTGATAGCGCAGCTTGTCGACGTTGAATTCTTCCTTGCCGATGCCGGTACCGAGCGCGGTGATGAGCGTGCCGACTTCCGCGGAAGACAACATTTTATCAAAACGCGCTTTTTCCACATTTAAAATTTTACCCTTCAGCGGCAGCACCGCCTGGGTCTTGCGATTGCGGCCCTGCTTGGCCGAGCCGCCGGCGGAATCGCCCTCGACGATGAACAGCTCGCTGAGCGCGGGATCCTTCTCCTGGCAATCGGCCAGCTTGCCGGGCAGGCCAGCGATGTCGAGCGCACCCTTGCGCCGCGTCATCTCGCGCGCCTTGCGCGCGGCCTCGCGCGCGCGCGCCGCGTCGACGACCTTGGCACCGATCGCGCGCGCTTCGGCCGGGTTTTCCTGCAGGAATTCCTCGAACTTCTGGTTGACGATCGATTCGACGACACCCTTGACCTCGGACGAGACGAGCTTGTCCTTGGTCTGCGACGAGAATTTCGGATCCTGCACCTTGACCGACAGCACGGCGATCAGGCCTTCGCGCATGTCGTCGCCCGCGAGCGCAACCTTGGCGATGCGCTGCAGGCCGGAACCCTCGATGTAGTTCGACAGCGTGCGCGTCAGCGCCCCGCGGAAACCGGCGAGATGCGTGCCGCCGTCCTTCTGCGGAATGTTGTTGGTGAAGCAGAAGGTCGTTTCCTGGTACGCGTCGGTCCATTGCATCGCGACGTCGACCGTCGTGCCTTCGTTCTGTGCGGAAAACGTTATAACTTTTTGATGTAATGGCGTTTTTAGCTGCGCGAGATGCTCGACGAATGAGCGGATGCCACCTTCGTACTCGAAAACGTCGTGTTTGTCGGAGCGCTCGTCGAGCAGTTCGATTTTCACGCCGGAATTGAGGAACGACAGTTCGCGCAAGCGCTTGGCGAGGATGTCGTAGTGGAACTCGGTATTCGTGAAGATCACGGGACTCGGATGGAACCGCACCGTCGTGCCCCTCAGTTTCGTCGCATCCTTGCGCTTCAGCGGATAGAGCGGCTCGCCGAGCTGGTATTCCTGGGCGTACTCGTAGCCGTCGCGCCGGATCGTCAAAAGCAGATGGTCCGACAGCGCATTGACGACCGACACGCCGACGCCGTGCAGGCCACCGGATACCTTGTAGGAATTCGCGTCGAACTTGCCACCGGCATGCAGCACGGTCATGACGACTTCCGCGGTCGAACGGCCTTCGTCGGGATGCATGTCGACTGGAATGCCCCGGCCGTTGTCCTCGACGCTGACGGCGCCGTCATTGTGGATCCTGACGGTCACGTGGTCGCAAAAGCCAGCAAGGGCCTCGTCGATCGAGTTGTCGACGACCTCGAACACCATATGGTGCAAGCCGGTGCCATCGTCCGTATCACCGATATACATGCCGGGCCGCTTGCGGACGGCCTCAAGACCTTTCAGTACTTTGATGTTGCTGGAGTCGTACTGATTGCTGGTTGGGTCGGTCATTCTCAAGTACTCGAAAGGATCTGGCTCGGCACCACGAGGCCGAATCTCGGAATTATAGCAAGGCTCGGACTTCCGCTTGTTCCACGTGGAACCATCGCGACGGGGGAAAGCGCCCGGTCAGCGCAGGAGGAAATTCGGTCCCCGTCAGCAGGATCTGCGCGCGGCTCTCGACGAGAGCGCTCATGCACAACCCTTGATGTGGGGTGTCCAGCTCGGAACAAAAGTCGTCGAGGGCGACGATCGGCCACTCCCCTTTCGCAGACTCATAGAGCGTTGCCTGAGCGAGCATACAGGCAATCGCGCACAGCTTTTCCTGGCCACGCGACAGTTGCTCATGAACCGGCGCCCGTTCAAAGGAAACCACCCAATCCGCGCGGTGTGGCCCACGCGTCGTATGGCCCAGCAGGCGATCACGATTCGCTGTTTCGGACAACGCCTGCCGCAAAGACATCGACCGATCCCAGCCGGCGCGAAAGGCGACTGAAGCGGCGCCCAGTTCAGGCAGGAAGGTGTGCAAGAGCGCAACCAGTGTGTTCGCCATACTGCTCACATAGCGTTGGCGGGCGTCGGTGAGGGGTTCGGCCGCAGCAACCAACTCCTCGTCCCAGACCTGCAGCTCGTCGTCGCCCCCTTGTTGCTTCAGCAACGCGTTGCGCTGGCGCAACGCCCGGCGATAGCGTCTCGACCACCCCACGAACTCGGGTTCCACGTGGAACATGCCCCAGTCGAGGTAGCCGCGGCGTCCTTCGGCGGGGCCGGAAATCAGCGCATGGCTGCCTGGCTCAAAGCAGACGACCGCGCAATTTGCCAAGACTTCGGTGACGCTCAAGGGCGCATCGCCATCGAGACGAGCAGTCCAGCGACCCGCACGTCGTTGCATGCCCAAACGACGCTCGTGGCCCATTCCGGCCACCCGGCCGAACAGCGACAATTCATCGCTGCCGCGGCGGATCAGAAACTCGGGCTTATGGGTGCGGAAACTCGAGCCGTGCGACAAGAGGTAGGCGGCTTCAAGAATCGACGTCTTGCCGGCCCCGTTTCCGCCTTCGATGAGATTCAACCCCGGCGCGAACTCGATGTTCAGGCGCTCGATGTTGCGCAGGTTCTCGACACGCAGCTCGTTCAGCAACACGGCGCGATCCGCAGACGAGGCTGTCGTCGACCGCCGCTGGCCCGGGGATCAGGCCAGGTTGAAGCGGCAATCAAAGACGCAACGGCATGATGACGTGGCGCGCAAGCTCGTTCTCGGGCGCGCGCAGCAGGCAGCTCGAATTGCCGTCACGCAGGCACATCAGCACTTCGTCACCCGAAAGCGCGTTCAGTGCATCGAGCAGGTAGTTGACGTTGAAGCCGACGCCGAGCTCACTCACGCTGGTCTTCGCTTCAAGCTCCTCGACCGCCTCTTCCTGCTCGGGATTGTGGGCAATGATGCGCAGCTTGTTCGGGCTGATCTCGAGTTTCACGCCGCGATACTTTTCGTTCGACAGGATCGCCGCGCGTTGCAGCGCCCCACGCAACGCTTCGCGCTCGACGCGCACTTCCTTGTCCGCGCCGATCGGTACGACGGCCTCGTAGTCGGGAAAACGCCCGTCGATCAGCTTCGAGGTAAAGGTCACATCGCCTGCGCTTGACGCGCAGGTGATTGCGGCCGAACTCGAGTTCGACCTCCCCGTCGCCGCTCTCGAACAGGCCCTGCAGTTCGAGCACGCCCTTGCGCGGAATCAGGATCTGGCGCTGCGCGGCCACGCCCGCGGCCAGTCGACGTCTCGACGAGTGCCAGGCGGTGCCCGTCGGTCGCGACGCAGCGCAACGCGTGCTCGCGCAGGTCGAGAAGCAACCCGTTGAGGTAGTAACGGACATCCTGCTGCGCCATCGCGAACGACGTACGGTCCATGAGGCCTTTCAGCGTCGCCTCGGGCAGGCTCACGCGTTCGGCGAGTTCGATATTGTCGATCACGGGAAATTCCGCGGCCGGCAAGGTCGCGAGCGTGAATCGACTGCGCCCGGAACTGACGCCGAGGCGGTCGCCGTTGAGCTTGAATTCGACTCTGCTGCCATCGGGCAAGGCGCGGCAGATGTCGAACAGCTTGCGCGCCGGGATCGTGATCTCACCCGGCTGGACTGTCGTCCGGCCAGGGTCGTCGCCGACATCTCGACTTCGAGGTCGGTACCGGTGAACGTCACCTGTTTGGCCGCCGCAACGACAAGGAGATTGGCCAGCACGGGCAACGTCTGTCGCCGCTCGACGACACCGACGACCTGCTGAAGCGGTTTGAGTAGTACTTCGCGCTGAATGCTGAAACGCATGGGGTGTCGTCCGTCGTCGGCTTGTCTGTTTATCTGTTTGAGATAAGTTATAAAGACTAGTTGCTTTAGTGCCTGTGCATAGATGAAAAACAGGCTACAAAAGCAATACAATCAAAATGTTGCAAGAATAAATCCCTTGGGATATCCGCCTACCCACTCTTGTTGTTCATCTGTGGATAACTCGCTCGCGCGACAGGCGGCGGCGATTATCCACAGGATATCCTACTCCGTCAGAACACGTAGCAATTTTTCCCAGTCAGCCGCAATTTTCCGTCGGTCGCGCACAGGTCGCGGATCGTCCGGCATGCGTGCAGCACGGTCGTATGGTCGCGCCCGCCAAACCCGCGCCGATTTCCGGCAGGCTATGTTCGGTCAATTCCTTCGCGAGCGCCATCGCCAGCTGGCGCGGCCGCGCGAGCGAGCGGCTGCGGTTCATCGACAGCAGGTCGGACAGGCGCAGCTGATAGTAGTCGGCGACGGTCTTCTGGATGTTCGACACCGTGATCGCCTGCGCGTGCATCGTCAGCAGGTCGCGCAAGGTTTCCGAGTGCGAACTCGCTCGTGATCGGCCGGCCCAGGAAGTTCGCGCGCGCGGCGAGCGTGTTGAGTGCGCCTTCGAGGTCGCGCACATTCGAGCGCATGCGTTTTGCGATCAGCAGGGCGACGGCCTCGGGCACTTCGATGCCGCGCGACGCCGCCTTGCTGAGCAGAATCGCCGTGCGCGTTTCGAAATCCGGTGGATCGATCGCCACCGACAGACCCCAGCCGAGGCGCGACTTCAGGCGTGGCTCGAGGTTGTCGACTTCCTTCGGATAGCGATCGCAGGTCAGGATCAGCTGCTGCTTGCTCTCGAACAGCGCATTGAACGTGTGGAAGAACTCTTCCTGCGTCGAATCCTTGCCCGCGAAGAATTGGATGTCGTCGATCAGCAGCGCATCGACGGCGCGAAAGCGCCGCTTGAAGTCGTCCATGCTCTTGGTGCGCAACGCGTCGAATCATTTCGCGCACGAATTGCTCCGAGCGCAGGTACATCACCTTCGTCGCGGGATTGAGCGAGCGCATCAGGTTGCCCGCTGCGTGCATGAGATGCGTCTTGCCGAGACCGGTGCCGCCGTACAGCAGCAGCGGGTTGTAGGCGCGGCCCGGATTCGTTCGCGACCTGCGTCGCGGCAGCCTTGCCCAACTGGTTGGACTTGCCCTCGACGAAGGTTTCGAACGTGTAGTGCGGATCGAGGTTGCATTCGAACGCGTCGACTTCGGCGCTGGCGGGCGCTGCCACTGGGTGCGCACGACCCGGCGATTGTTCAGCGTGCCGACTTCGAGACGCAGCTTCACCGGCGCGCCCTGCAGGTGCTGGAGCACGGCGTTGATGCGCGGCAGGAATTCGGCGCGCACGAAATCGAGCGTGTATTCGTTCGGCGCGAGCAGGCGCAGTCCTTCGGCATCCTCGACTGGCTGCAGTGGCTTGAGATAGGTATGCATTTCCTCGACGCTGAAATCGCCTTCGAGGCGTTCCAGGCAGCGGCGCCACAGATCACTCATCAACATCCAACCTTCTCGAAAAACCAGGTGCAGAAAAACCGAAACGACAGCGAACGCGATGAGCACGAACCGCGGCAGTCGAGTCTAACGCCGCGCCATCCGAGACGCCAAACAAGCAGAAATTGACACGCAGCGGTCCGTACCGCTAAAATCCCGCTTCTTTTGCCCCGAATCCATAAGTGTCATGGCCACCAAGCGTACATTCCAGCCCGGCAACCTCAAGCACGCCCGCACGCACGGCTTTCGTGCGCGCATGAAGACGCGCGGCGGTCGTGCCGTGATCAACGCGCGTCGCGCGAAGGGTCGCAAGCACCTCATCCCGTAAGCATCGCGGTCTCGACCCCGATGACCGTTGCGCGGGCGCTGTTGCAGCATCCGCGTAGCGCGCGGTTGCTGCGTCCAGGCGATTTCAGCGCCCTGCGACACGCCGGCAAGCGCCTCGCCACGAAATACTTCCAGTGCGAATTCCGCCCGAATGAAACGCGTAGCGCGCGTCTCGGCATGGCGGTGTCTCGTCGTGTCTCCAAGCGTGCGGTGGAACGCAACCGCATCCGCCGACAGATCCGCGAAACCTTCCGCCTGCAGCGGCCCACGCTGCCGTCCTGCGACATCCTGATCATCGCGCGCACTATCGCGGCAACAGTCGACAGCAGGATTCTGCGCGCGGAGCTGATCGCGCTGTGGCAGAAACTCGCAGCGCAAGGAGCACCGGCGCCGCCCACCACCACATCATCGCCATTGAATGCCGCGGGCACGACCGGCACAATGCGCGGCTCCGCAAATTCCTGAAGGCGGCTTGAAACCCATGGGCCGCGGCCGCAATGCTGCTTCGTTCCCGCGATTCGCCGGCATCCTCCGAATCCACCAGACACGCTGCGTTCGATCTGCGCAGTGACAATCCAAGCGCACATCGACCATGAATAGCACCCGCCCCGTTTTCCTGTTCGCCCTGCTGCTCGTCGGCTACTTCCTGTATGCCGCGTGGGAGCAGGACTACAACGCGCCACCGCCGGCACAGCCTGCTGTCACCGGCACGCTGCCCGCGACGACGACCACTCCGTCCGCGGCGACTCCGTGCCGCGACCGGCGATGTTCCGGCCGCGACCGCCGCGTCACCTTCCGCTGTTGCCGGCTCGTCGACCGCCGCGACCGTGCCGGCGGTGCGGCCGACAGCAACACCGCCGCCATCGTCGACGTGCAGACCGACGTGCTGCGCGTCGCCATCAGCACGGCAGGCGCGAGCCTCGTTCGCGCCGACCTGCTCGCGTATCCGATCGATCCGAAGGATCGCACCGCGCCGGTGCGTCTGTTCGACGACAACGCCGCGCACTACTTTGTCGCGCAGAGCGGTCTGATCAGCAGCACGGGACCTGCGCCGAACCACAAGGCCGTGTTCACGACGGAGAAGGATGCCTACGCGCTCGCCAGTGGCGAGGACAAGATCGAAGTGCCGCTGACCTGGCAGGACGCCTCCGGTCTCGTCGTGCGCAAAGTATACGTTTTCACGCGCGGCAGCTACCTCGTGGAAATGCGCGACGAGATCAGGAATGGCACGACTGCCAACTGGACAGGCAACGAGTACCGCCAGTTGCAGCGCGTGCCGCCCGTCGTCGCGAAGGGCGGCCTCTTCTCGGTGTACAACTCCGAGTCGTACGCGTTCGCAGGCGCCGCGTGGTATTCGCCGGCCGACAAGTTCAACAAACTCGCATTCGCGAAGTTCGCCGAGACGCCGCTCAAGCACGAAGCGACCGGAGGCTGGGCGGCGATGCTCCAGCACTACTTCTTCGCCGCGTGGATTCCGCAGGCGACCGAGACCGACCAGCTCTCGACCGACATCATCACGGTCGACGACACGCCACGCTATCTGATTCGCGCGCAGGCACCGCCGGTGACCGTCGCGCCGAGCCAGTCCACGACGATTGCGACGCGCCTCTGGGTCGGTCCGAAACTGCAGAGCGACCTCGCCACCGTCGCCCCGGGCCTCGACCTCACGGCCGACTACGGCATCCTCACGGTGATCGCGCAGCCGATCCACTGGGTGCTCGTGCAGCTGCACAAGCTCGTCGGCAACTGGGGCCTCGCGATCATCCTGCTCGTGTTGCTGATCAAGCTCGCGCTGTACAAGCCGTCCGAAGCGCAGTACCGCTCGATGGCGAAGATGAAGCAGTTCCAGCCGCGCCTCGAGGCGCTCAAGGAACGCTACGGCGACGACAAGCAGAAGCTCAACGCCGCGACGATGGAGCTGTACCAGAAGGAGAAGATCAATCCACTCGGCGGCTGTCTGCCGATCCTGATACAGATGCCGATTTTCTTCGCGCTGTTCTAGGTGCTGCAGGAAAGCGTCGAATTGCGCCAGGCGCCGTTCTTCGGCTGGATCCAGAACCTGTCCGCGCCGGATCCGTTCTACATCCTGCCGATTCTCAACGGCGCCGCGATGCTCTGCACGCAGTGGCTGTCGCCGACCTCGCCCGGCATGGATCCGATGCAGCAGCGCATGATGAAGACGATGCCGCTGATCTTCGCGGTGATGTTCGCGTTCTTCGCCGGCCGGTCTGATGCTGTACTGGACCGTCAACGGCTGGCTGTCGCTGCTGCAGCAGTGGATCATCACGAAGCGCGTGGGCAGCGAGGCGACGAAAGCCAAAACCTGATGTCGCCTGATGCACGCCGAACGCCAGCGCCGCGCCGATCGCGACCATCGCCGCGATCGCCACCGCGCCGGGCGCTGGCGGCATCGGCATCGTGCGGCTGTCAGGTTCGCGCAGCGAAGAGATCGCCGCCGCGCTGACCGGGAAGAAATTCAAGAACCGCGTTTGTCCACTTTGCGACTTTTCGCGACGAGGCGGGCGAAGCGATCGATCGCGGCCTCGCGGTATGGTTCGCGCGCGCCGCATTCGTTCACCGGCGAGGACGTCGTCGAACTGCACGCGCACGGCAGCCCCGTCGTGCTCGATCTGCTGCTGCGCCGTGCGCTCGCGCTCGGTGCGCGCCAGGCACGCCCCGGCGAATTTTCCGAGCGCGCCTTTCTCAACGGCAAGCTCGATCTGGTCCAGGCCGAAGCGGTCGCCGACCTGATCGCGAGCGGCTCGGAAGCCGCAGCGCGCGCCGCCATGCGCAGTCTCGATGGGGAATTCTCCCGGTCCGTACGCCTGCTGTTCGACGCGCTCGTCACCTGCGCGCCTGGCTCGAAGCCGCCCTCGATTTTCCCGAGGAAGAAATCGATTTCCTCAGCGCGCCGCAACTCGGCGAGCAACTCGCGGCCGTCAAGGCGCAGGTCGCGGCGACTGCTCGCGGCGACGCGCCGTGGCTGGTGCTGCGCGACGGACTGCACGTCGTGATCGTCGGCCGGCCCAATGTCGGCAAGTCGAGCCTGCTCAACGCGCTGGCCCAGAGCGAACGCGCGATCGTCACGGCGATTCCCGGCACGACGCGCGACGTGCTGCGCGAAACGGTCAGTCTCGATGGCATCGGCCTGACGCTCGTCGACACCGCTGGCATGCGCGACGCCGACGACGTGGTCGAGCAGGAAGGCATTCGCCGCGCGCGCGCGGAACTCGCGCGCGCCGACGTCGCGATTCTCGTCACCGACAGCCGCGCACGCGGAACTGGACCGCGCGCTGCTCACAGAGTGTCGAGCCGAGCGCGACGCGCATCGTCGTGCACAACAAGATCGACCAGCGCGGCGAACGCCGCGCATCGAGCGACAGGACGATCAGGAAACCTCGATTCATCTGTCCGCACGCACGGGTGCGGGACTCGATCTGCTGCGCGGCGAGCTCGCGCGACTCGCGGGCCGCGGCGACGGCGCACAGGGCGCCTTCAGCGCGCGTCGCAGGCACGTCGATGCGTTGCAGCGCGTCGCCGCGCATCTGCACGAGGCGGATCTGGCCTTGCACGAACGCCGCGCCGGCGAACTCGCCGCCGAAGAATTCCGCGCGGCGCAGAACGCGCTGGGCGAGATCACGGGCGAATACACGAGCGACGACCTGCTCGGCGCGATCTTTTCGACGTTCTGCATCGGCAAGTAGCTACGTGGCACAATCGCCGCGCTCGCAATCCGCAGGGCGCGCAAGAATGACCGCAGAGCCGACGATCGCCGTCTACGGTGCTGGCAGCATCGGCTGCTACGTGGGCGGCCGGCTCGCCGCCGCGGGCGCGCACGTGCGCCTGATCGGTCGCGCGCGGATCGCGCAGGAAATCGCCGCGCACGGCTTGCACCTCAGCGACTATCGCGGTGCCGCGTTCGAACTGGCACCTGCGTCCGTCGACTTCGCAACCGACGCCCGGCATCTTGGCGATGCCGGCCTCATTCTCGTGACCGTGAAATCGGCTGCAACGCCTTCGGCAGCGACCGACATTGCGCGCTTCGCGCGGCCCGACGCGGTCGTAGTCAGTTTTCAGAATGGGATCGGCAACGACGCCGTCTTGCGCGCGGCGCTGCCGCAGCATCGCGTCCTCGCCGGCATGGTGCAGTTCAACGTCGTGCACCGCGGCAACGGCGCGTTTCACCAGGGCAGCGAGGGAGGACTCGAGGTCGCGCGCGACGCTGAGCTCGCGCCTTTCCTCGCCGCGTTCGCACGCGCCGGGCTGCCGCTCGAGCAGCACGACGACATCGCCGGGGTGCAGTGGGCGAAGCTGCTGCTCAATCTCAACAACGCGGTCAACGCGCTTTCGCAGTTACCGCTCAAGACCCAGCTTTCGCAGCGTGCGTATCGGCGTTGCACCGCGCTCGCACAGGAAGAAGGGCTACGTGTCCTCGCCGCGGAAGGCATCCGGCCCGCGAAGCTGACGGCACTGCCGCCGGCGTGGATTCCGCGCGTGCTGCGTCTGCCGGACGCCTGGTTTCGGCGCATCGCCGGCAGGATGCTCGCGATCGATCCGCTCGCCCGTTCGTCGATGCAGGACGATCTCGCGGCCGGGCGCACGACCGAAGTCGACTGGCTCAACGGCGAGATCGTCCGTCTCGCACAGCGTCGCAACACGAACGCACCGGTCAACGCCCGGCTCGCCGCCCTCGTACACACGGCCGAGCAAGGCGGTGGGCGCGAGTGGTCCGGGGACGCGTTGCTCGCGGAACTCGAACGCAACGCCTGACGGCGATCGCTGTGGCCGACGTATACTCGCGCCGACCGCGGCGAACGCCTTCGCCGACGCACAACGGGGAACCATCCATGCGCCGCATCGCGCTCACTCTTCTGCTTGCCACGATGACCGTATCCGCCCACGCCGCACTGCTTACGATCGACCGCATCTTCGACGGCGCCAGCCTGTCCGGCACCGCGCCGGTGAAGCTCAAGGCGTCGCCGGACGGTTCGCGCATCACGTTCCTGCGCGCCAAGGCGGACGACCAGAACACGTTCGATCTCTGGGAATACAACGTCAACGCGAACAGCACGCGTCTGCTCGTCGATTCGAAGCTGCTGCAACCCGCGGCCGAACAGTTGAGCGACGCCGAGAAGGCACGCCGCGAGCGCGCGCGCATCGCCGGCCGTCACGGCATCGTCGACTACCAGTGGGCGCCGGACGGCAAGAAGCTGCTCTTTCCGCTCAGCGGCAAGTTATACATTTACGATCTCGGCGCACTCGCGTCGCGCGCGTTGCGCACGCTCGATACGGGCGGCGAAGCGATCGATCCGAAGATGTCGCCGCGTGGACGCTACGTCTCCTACGTGCGCGCGCAGAACCTCTGGGTGATCGACCTGGGCGACGGCAAGGCACGCCAGCTCACGAGCGACGGCGGCGCCAGCGTGCACAACGGCGAAGCCGAATTCGTCGCGCAGGAGGAGATGGCACGGCAGACCGGTTACTGGTGGGCGCCGGACGATTCCGCGATCGCATTCGAACGCTACGACGAGGCGCACGTCCCGGTCGCGCGTCGTTTCGAGGTCTACGCCGATCGCACCGACGTGATCGAGCAGCGCTACCCGGCAGCGGGCCAGGCCAACGTCGAGGTTCGGCTCGGTCTCGTCGACCCGGCAGGCGGCACAGCGCGCTTCGTCGATCTCGGGCCGAACAGCGACATCTACCTCACGCGTGTCGACTGGTTGCCCGAAGGCACGCGCCTCGCGTACCAGCTGATGCAGCGCAACCAGCAGCAGCTCGACCTCAATCTCGTCGATGCGAAGACGCTGCAGCAGCGCACGCTGCTCACCGAAACGAGCAAGACCTGGATCAACCTGCACGACGACCTGCGCTTCCTCAAGAATCGCCCCGGCTTCGTCTGGGCAAGCGAGCGCAGCGGATTCAAGCACCTCTATCTGTATTCGCTGGACGGCAAACTCGAGCATGCGATCAGCAGCGGCGACTGGAACATCGACAGCCTGCTCGGCGTCGACGAGAAACTCGGTCTCGTCTACGTCGATTCGAATCGCGACTTCGTGCCAGATCGCCAGCTGTATTCGCTCAAGCTCGACGGCAGCACGGCGGATTCACCGCATCGCATCAGCCGCGCCGACGGTGTGCACAACATCGAATTCACGAAGGACGCGGCGCACTACATCGACACGTTCGCGGATCCGCAGACGCCGCCGCAGGTCAGCCTGCGCAAGGCGGACGGCACGCTCGTCGCGTGGATCGAGCGCAACCCGCTCGACGAGCATCATCCGTACTGGCCGTATCGCGACGCGCACGTCGTGCCCGAATTCGGCACGATCAAGTCGGCCGATGGCCAGGATCTCTACTACCGCATCTACAAGCCGCGCGGTTTCGATCCGGGCAAGCGCTATCCGGTATTCGACTACTACTACGGCGGCCCGCATGGACAGTACGCGGCGCGCGGCTGGGTCGACTACTTCGCCGAATACATGGCGCAGCAGGGCTACGTCGTGTTCTCGCTCGACAATCGCGGCATGGCACGGCGCAGCCGGCAGTTCACCGACGGCATCTATCGCCAGCTCGGCAAGCTCGAGGTCGAGGATCAGGTCGCGGGGATTCGCTGGCTGAAGGCGCAGGCGTTCGTCGATCCCGCGCGCGTCGGCGTGTTCGGCTGGAGCTACGGCGGCTACATGACCGCGATGCTGCTCGCGAAGGCGTCGAACGAGATCGCCGGCGGCGTCGCCGTCGCGCCGGTCACGGACTGGACGTTCTACGACACGTTCTACACCGAACGCTATCTGGCGACGCCGCAGAACAACGCCGAAGGCTATGAGCTGTCCGGCGTCCTGCATTGGCTCGATGGACTCAAGTCGCCGCTACTTCTCGCCCACGGCATGGCCGACGACAACGTGCTGTTCACGAATTCGACGAAGCTCATGGCGGCATTGCAGCAGCGTGGTATCCCGTTCGAGCTGATGACCTATCCGGGCGGCAAGCACGGCCTGTCGACGCCGGCGATGCGCAAGCACGTCTATCGCGCGATCGCGGCGTTCTTCGACGAGCATGTTAAAGGTGCAAAAGCGTCGGGCGGTCCGTAGGCGGGGTGAGTCCTGGTAAGCAGGCCCCAAGTCATAGCACCCGAAGGGGGAAAGTTGCCGAAGAGATTCTTCGTTGGTTGCGCATGGCTGCTGTCGTCAATATTTCTGATCGCCACCGTCGTTGCGCATTCAGCGCAAGCGCGGACGGCGGCACCCCTCGCCGATGTTGCATTTCTCGCCGACGAACTGCGTCCGTGGGTGGCTGCCGATATCGGCGGCAATACAGCGGTGCCCTGCATCATAGACACCGGCTCGAGCAGTGGCGTGTTACCGGGGCGATTGCTGCGTGACGCGCAATTCGTGCGGTCCAGAAGCGTCGAGATTGCGAGCGGTTCCATCGCCTCCGACGTGTTGCGAGTGAAGGCCGTCGGTATCGGCGCCGCACGCGTATCGAATGTCAATTTCATTCGGATCGATCGCAGCCTTCTCGATCCGACGAAGGAAATGCCGTGCGTCCTCGGCAACGATTTTCTCAATCACTTCACGGTGGATCTCGACGGGCGCGCTGGACGCTTTCGCCTCTTCGCGCGCGGAACACGCGCGGAGGACATTTCGGGTAGCAATTCCCGCATCGACGACAAGCTGCCCGTGGAGTTTGGCGAAGGCGATATGCTTTGGGCCAAAGCCAGCGTTCGCGGCGTGATCGTGCGCTCGCAGATCGATACCGGATGGGGCTATACCACTCCCAACAGCGCGCTATTGAACGCCTTGGGCATTCAGCTAGCCGACACGCGCATCGGAACGAAGAAAATTCCCGAATCCTTGTCAGGTGGCGCCCAGGAAATTCGCTCGCTCTCAGACCTCAGGCTCGGGAAGATGCACGTGGACGTGTTCGTGACATCTCTGACCGAGATCAACCTAGAGGTCATAGAAGCGCAACGACTGCCGTACCTGCAAATTGGCTGGAGCATTTTTCGCTCGCATCGCCTGATTGTCGATCGAAAGCACAAGGCCGTCACGCTTGTGCCTTAATTTGGGTCTAGCGAAGTGTCGGAGCCACCGACAGCGACCTTCAGTGGATCGATCAAGGTTTCAGTGCACCCAATGCCCGCCGCGTTTGCGTTTGGCGCCTTCGTCGGCGTCGTCGCCCTTGTTCTCGAGCTCTTCGGGCGTGAGCGGGGTTTCGGCCCAATAGTGGGCGACCGCGTTGACGGCGCCCGGCAGCTGGCCGAGGCAGTCGTCGTATTCCTGTTCGGACAACGGGGCGAAGTCGGCATCGGTCGCGAACACGCCTTCCTCGACCGCGAGCGCCATGATCGGTCCGAGCAGCTCGGTCAGGTGCGAGTCCGCATTGAGGCGCGATTCCCATAGCCGCGCGCGCAGGTCGACGCCGCGCGAGAAACCTTCGCACCAGCCATGGGCGGACAGCGCGGTGTCGCCATTGTCGAGATCGACTTCGCCGAGGATCGGCTCGTAGCTGTCGTTCTCGACCTCGCTCGAAACGCTTTCGCTCAGCCGCGCGAGCAACTCGAGCACGCGCCGGCCCTGCTCCTCGTCGGCGAACGGTTCGTGCAGCACCTCGGAGAGCCACTCGTCGGGCGTCACCTTTTCAGGGCCGATACCGATCGCCGTGAGCAGGCCGTGCACGCCGTCGAGCAGGAGGTGATCCTCGCCCGCGTGCGCGCGCAGGAACTGATCGAGTTCCTCGAGCTCGACATCGTCGAGCTCGGGTGGCCACTCGTGTTCGGGGCTCAGACCGGATTCCAAATCAGACATCGCGCAATTCTAGCAAGACCGGCGCATGGTCGGAGGCGCGCTCCCATCTGCGCGGTTCGCGATCGATGCTGGCGCCGACGCAGCGTGCGCGCAGGGCTTCGCTCGCGAGGATCAGGTCGATGCGCATGCCGAGATTGCGGCGGAATGCGCCCATCCGGTAGTCCCACCACGAATACTGCCCGGCGTCTTCGCTGAACAGGCGGAACGTGTCGTGGAGCCCGAGCGCGAGCAGGCCCCTGAGCGCATCGCGCTCGGGCGTCGAGAGCAGGATCGTGTCCTTGAGCCCGACCGGGTCGTAGACGTCGCGATCGTCCGGCACGATGTTGAAATCGCCGAGCACGACGAGATTGCGGATGACGCTGCGCCTCGGCGGCGAGGAACTCGCGCACGCGCGCGAGCCAGTTGAGCTTGTACGCGTACTTCTCGCTGCCGACTTCCTGACCGTTGACGACATAGAGATTGACGATGCGGATCGCCTGCCCCGGGTCATCCGCGGGGTTGCCGACCGTCGCAGCCAGGATGCGCCGTTGCGGGTCGTCGAGTCCCGGAATATCGGTCACGACATCGCTCAACTCGCCGCGCGCGAGGATCGCGACGCCGTTGTAGGTCTTCTGCCCCGAGAACACGACGCGATAACCGAGCGCGTTGATCGCCTCGGTCGGGAATTTCGCATCTTCGAGCTTGGTTTCCTGCAGCGCGACGATGTCGGGCTGCGCTTCGGCGAGCCACTGCGTCAGGTGCGGCAGGCGCACGTTGAGGGAATTGACGTTCCAGCTGGCGATTTTCACGGTCGGGCTCGGTCGAGGGAATCGGGGTTGTTCATGCGTTGCGGATGCTCGCGACGCTCATGGTGAATCGTAGACCGCGGTCGGCTGAGTGCAGACTTCGTCTTCGTCGCCACGCGGTCGAATTCGCGGCAGAGGATCATGCCTCACCCTGCGCGACGGCCTTCTGCCACAACTCGATGCCGTGCAGCGCAGACACGCGCGCCGCGCCGAGCGCCTCGTTCGGCAGGCCGCCGAGATAGAACGGCCGCCGCGGCACGCGCGCGAAGTCCACGCCACGGATGCGCCGGTATTCCTCGTGGAATTCCTGCCACGGTCTGCGCGCGGCCGGCGCATTGCTCGCGACGCCGCCGTGGAACTGGTGGAAACTCGCCTCGCCGAGCAGCATGACGTAGGCCAGGTCGTCCCGCGCAACCGCGCGCTGGAACAGGTCGAGGTTGACGAGACCGCCGCCGCGCGTGACGAAGCGTTCGTCGAAGCCGCCGAGCGCGAGCCAGTCTTCGCGGCGCAATGCGAAGCAGCCGCTTTCAAACGCGCAGCCGAACCAGGCGAGGCCGCCGTCGGCGAACGAGCCGGCGACGTCGTACAGCCGATAGCCGTTCGCCTTCCACCCGGCGCGCGCGAGCAACGCGTCTTCGGCAGTCTGATCGTAGCCTTCGAGCACGGACTGGTTCTGCTGCTTCGGTCCGAGGTGAAACGGTACCGTCGCGACGAAGGCTGCGGGAAACAGCGCGAACGCGCGTGCGGCCAGCGCGTAGATTCCCGGCGACAGGATGTGTGCGCCGTCGATGATCACCATGAGGTGCTCGCCGCTCGCGTCGCGGCAGGCGGCGTTGATCGCGGCGACCGGAGACACCGCATCGGTCGCGACGAAGCGATAGCGGAACTCGGGTCCGAAGGCGCGCACGGCGTCTTCGTCGAGCGGCGCGTTCGAACCGTGGTCGATCGCGATGACCTCGAACTCGATCGCACCCGCGTCGCGCTGGTAGGCGCGCGACAGCGAGTACAGCGTGTTCATCGCCTCGCGGCGATTGTTGTGGAAGTTGACGACGACCGACAGCATGACGATCCGAAGTAGGCGCTAGACGCGGATTAACGCAGATTCGCGCGGAGGGCGCAAAACCTCGGCTGGTGATCCGCGAAGAACCGCTTTGATCCGCATGCAGATGCCGGGGTCAACGACGACTGACGCGCGAAGAGCATTGGACGCGGATTAACGCGGATTCACGCGGATGAAGGAAACAAACGGGCCGACGATCCGCGAAAATCCGCGTTGATCCGCGTCAAGATGCTTTTGTTTCGCCGAACCACGCCAATCACGCGGCAAGACCGTAGCTACGCAGCAACGCCGTCGGCTCGGGTTCGCGTCCGCGGAACTCGACGAACGATTCGAGCGCCGGACGCGAGCCGCCGACCGCGAGCACGCTGCGGCGAAACGCCTCGCCCGCGCTGCGGTCGAACACGCCGGCTTCCTCGAAACGCGAGAAAGCGTCGGCCGAAAGCAGTTCCGCCCACAAATAGCTGTAATACCCCGCGGCGTAACCGCCCGCGAAAATGTGGCCGAACGCGTGCGGCATGCGCTGCCACTCGGGCGGGAAGATCACGGCGACTTCGTCGCGCACCTCGCGCAGCAATTCCAGCGCGCGCGCGCCGCGCGCGGGATCGAAATCGAGATGCAGGCGGAAGTCGAACAGGCCGAATTCGAGCTGACGCACGAGGAACAGCCCCGCATGAAAATGCCGCGCGGCGAGCATGCGCTCGAACAGCGCGTCGGGCAGCGGCGCGCCCGTCTGCCAGTGTTTCGCGAACAGCGCGAGCGCCTCGCGCTGCCATGCGAAGTTCTCCATGAACTGGCTCGGCAGCTCGACCGCGTCCCATTCGACGCCGTCGATGCCGGCGACGCTCGGCAGGTCGACTTCGGTCAGCATGTGATGCAGGCCGTGGCCGGTCTCGTGGAACAGCGTGATGACGTCGTCGTGCGTCAGCAGCGAAGGCATGTCCTTCGTCGGCGGTGCGAAGTTGCAGACGAGATAGGCGACTGGAATGTGCGTGCCGGCGGCATCGACGAAACGCGAACGGCAGGTACCCATCCACGCGCCGCCGCGCTTGCCCGAGCGGCTGTAGAGGTCGACGAAGCAGCCGGCCATGACCTTGCCGCCCGCGTCGACGACGTCGTAGTAGCGCACGTCGGGATGCCAGACGTCGACGCCGTCGCGCGCGACCAGGCGCACCCCGAACACGCTGTGCACAATCGTGAACAGCCCGTCGATCACGGCCGCGAGCGGAAAGTAGGGTTTCAGCTCTTCTTCGCTGAGGGCGTATTTCTTCTCGCGCAGCTTCTCCGCCGCGTACGCGACGTCCCACGGTTGCAGATCGGCGATCGCGAGTTCGGCGGCGGCGAATTCGCGCAGTTCGGCGAGTTCGCGCTGCGCCACCGGCTTCGCGCGCGCGGCGAGATCGCGCAGGAACGCCAGCACGCGGTCGGGCGTGCCGGCCATCTTCGTCGCGAGCGATTCCTCGGCGGCGTTCGCGAAACCGAGCAGGCGCGAGGCTTCATGGCGCAGCGCCATGATCTTGTCGATGCGCCCGGAGTTGTCGAACCGGCCCGCGTGCGGCCCCTGCTCCGACGCACGCGTCTGGTAGGCGCCGTACACGCGCTCGCGCAACGCGCGATCGTCGGCGTAGGTGAGCACCGCGTTGACGCTCGGCTGCTTCAGCGTGACGAGCCAGCCGCCCTTGCCGGCCTCTTCGGCGTACTGCGCGAGCAGCGCGCGATCGGCTTCCGCGAGTCCGGCGAGTCCAGCGGCATCTTCGATCTGCTCGGACCATGCCTCGGTCGCGTCGAGCAGTGCGTTTTCGAACTCGTTCGATAGTTTCGACAGCTCGTTCGCGATGTCCTTGAAGCGCGAGCGCGCGGGCTCCTCGAGCGCCACGCCCGACAGGCGGAAGTCGCGCAACGCGTGCTCGACGAGCGTGCGGCCCGCGCGCGGCAGCGCCGCGAAGTCGCCCGCTTCGGCGACGCCTTTCACGGCCGCAAACAATTCGCGGTTCTGGCCGAGTTCGGTCGCGTGCTCGGTGATCCTCTCGAGCGCGGCGGCGTAGGCCTCGCGCAACGCTTCCGAATCGGCGACCGAATGCAGATGCGACACCGGCGACCACGCGTGCTCGAGCCGCGTCTCGAGGCGCTCCTGCGGCAGCATCGTGTTCGCAAACGTGCGTGGCGAAGGATCGGCGACGAGCCGATCTATCTCGGCGCGATAGTCTGCGAGCAGCTTGTCGACGGCGGGTGCGACGTGCTCGGGGCGGATGGCGGAAAAAGCAGGCAGGGCGGTGTCGACGAGGAGCGGATTGATCTGGGTCATTGGTTCACGCTGAATCGGGATTGGGAATCTATTGGGTGGGAACTGATGGGGTGGGAATCGATTGGGTGGGGAATCGATTCGGGTCAGGACTGGCACCATCGAACCCGCACGGCGCGAGAAGGTTAGCGAAAGAAGGCCTGTACTGCGATCAGGCCCGGGCGCGCCGCGCCGCAAACGGGGCAGATCGTAGTCTAGGTGAAGCGCGATGCAGCAAAATCAACCCCGCCTTTTGCGCTAGCATGCGCGCAGCGTAGCAGCCGGACCCGAAGCGAAGGCCCATTCGTGAGTGATACGCCCGCACCTTTCAACATGCGCACGTTTGTGCGCGGCATCGGCCTGTTCGATCCGCTCGACGAGGTCGGCGTGGACGAATTGCTCGCCGAATTCAAGATCGTGCACCTGCCGGGTGGCGCGACGCTGTTTTCCGAAGGGGACCCGTCAGACGCGCTCTACATCCTGAAGAGCGGCAGCCTCGGGGCGTTTCGAGGGAGCCGCGACGGACTGCCGCACCTGCTCGGCATGGTCAACGTCGGCGAGGCCGTCGGCGAAATCGGCATGATCGCGCGTCGTCCACGCACCGCGCTGGTCCGTGCTGTGCGCGATTCGGAGGTGCTGCGTCTGTCGGAGCACGCTTTCCGCCGCCTGATCATGCGTTACCCCGAAGCGATGATGCACTCGTTCGGCATCGCGACGCAGCGACTGCTCGCGCCGACGGACGAACGCCGTTATTCCACACCGCGCACATTCGCGATCCTTCCGCACGACGCCGGCATCGACGTGCAGACGTTCGCACGCAACCTGCAGACGACGCTAGCGCTCTACGGCACGTGCGCCCTGATCGACGGCGCGACCGCAATCGGCAAGGACAGCGAGTGGCTGCACGGCGTCGAAGCGAAGCACCGCTTCGTGCTCTACGTCGGCGACGCGGGCATGGTGCAATGGCGCGAACTCTGCGCGCGCCAGGCCGACTGCTTCATCCTGCCGGTCTCCTCGGCGACGACGCCGTCGCCGTGGCCCGAAGCCGCATTCATCGGCACGGACCGCACGCAATTGCGCCCGCGCCATCTCGTCCTGCTGCACGACGGCGACATCCGCTGGGGCACCGCCACGAGCTGGCTCGACAAGGTGCACGGCGCGCAACACCACCACGTACGCAGTACGGTCGACATCGAGCGCGTCGCGCGCCTGCTGATCGGACGCAGCATCGGTCTGGTCCTTTCCGGCGGCGGCGCGCGCGGCTTCGCTCACATCGGCGTGATGCGCGCGCTGCGCGAGGCCGGACAGCGCATCGACAGCGTCGGCGGCACATCGATCGGCGCGATCATCGGCGCCGGTATCGCTGCCGACTGGTCGCACGAGCAGATGGTCGAGAACTACAAGCGCGCTTTCGTCGACGGCAAGCCGTTGCGAGACTACACGTTTCCATTCGTCTCGCTCACCCGCGGCCGCCGCGTCTCGCATCTGCTGCGCGACGAATTCGGCACGCGCGCGATCGAAGACCTCGTGCTGCCGTTCTATTGCGTCACCGCGAATCTGTCCATCGGCAAGGCGTGCGTGCATCGCGAGGGTCCGCTGTGGATGTGGCTGCGCGCGAGTTGCGCGATCCCCGGCGTGCTGCCGCCGGTGTTCCACAAGCGCGAGGTGTACGTCGACGGCGCGGTCATGAACAACCTGCCGGTCGACCCGATGCGCGAGCGCCGCGTCGGCGAAATCATCGCCGTCGACATCGGCGCCGACGACGTGCTGCATGCCGATGTCGAGGAATACGCCCTGCCGAGCTGGTGGCAGCTCGCGCTCGAGCGCATGCGTGGCCATCGGCCGCGACCGGGCATCGTCGGCATCCTGCTGCGCGCCGGCATGATCAACGCCGAAGTCGCGAGCGTCGCGCGGCGTGCGCAGACGAGCCTGTTGCTCGCGCCGCCGATGCACGAGATCGGCCTGCTCGAATGGGAAGCGTTCGAGCGCGCGATCGATGCGGGATACCGCTACGCGAGCGAGATACTGGGCCGCGCAGACGCGCCGCGCGACGTGCCCTGAACCAGGAAAGAGACCGGCGCGCATGTCCTGCGCGCCGATGATGCATCCTTCTGGCGAAAACCCGCCCGCCTCGCGGCGAGTGGCAGCGACAGCGCTCAGCCGCGATTGCGTCCCGGACGGTATTCGGTCAGCAGGCCTTCGACCTGCGGCGCGATTTCCTGCACGGCTTCCTGCGCCTGATTGCGCGCCGACATGCCCGTGAAGTGCACGTCTTCGCTCCATCCCGGACCGAGCTTGTGCTGATTCGACACCGAGTAGACGTTCACGTTGAGCTGTGCGCTCGTCATCGTGTCGCTCTGGCCGTAGAAATTGATGTTCTGCGCACCGGCGTCGCGCGCGTGCACGATCACGACGGCGTCGACGCGACCACCCTTCGCGAGCAATTCGAGCAAGCCCGCGACATTGTTGCGCTGGTCGCCGAGGAAGCGTTCGGTATGCGGCATCATCTCCGAATCGAGCAGGCGATAGCCATGATGCGACAGCGCCTGTTCGATCACGCGCGCGGCAGGCTCGGAGACGCGGATGTCGCCACCGGACAGCACGGCGATCGTCGGCACGTGCGGACGCGGCGGTTCGGCGACCGGGGGCGGCGGCGTGACGCGCGCAATCTGCTGCTGAGCGGGCGTCTGTGCCTGGACAGCCGCGCCGGCGGCCTGCGCGGCGGCGAGCTGCTTCAGCGGTTCGACCTGCGAAGCGCGCGGCGCCGGACCCGAATTGTCGGTGGCCGCCGCGAGTTGCGCCGCAGTCGGGGGCGTGCCGTCGGGAGCGCCGGCCGCAGGAGTGGCCGGTGAAGCCGACGAGGCAGCGATCGTCGTGGCGGATGTCGCGGCAGCGGTTCCGCTGGTCGCGCCGACTTGCGCGGCCGCGGCGGTGTTGCCCGCAGCGGGCGTCGCAGGTGGTAGGGGCGCTGTCGTGCTTGCGACGGCGGGCGCAGCGGTCGCCGTGGCTGGTGCGCTCGGCGGCGGCACGGGCGTTGTGGGCGTCGTGGCGGCGGCCAGCGGCGCGCTCGTCGTTGTCGTCGTCTGCGCGACCTGCGTCGTCTGCGTCCACTGCTGCAGGAACGGAATCTGCGCGCGGAACGCCCAGGCACCCGCGCCGAGTCCGAGCAGCACGATCGCGGCGATCGCGAGCGGCAACGCGGCCGACGATTTCTTCGCCGGCGCCCCGGCCGTGCGCTGCAACACCGATTCGTGCACCGCGGGCGATACCGCTGCGGCTGAAAGAGCGGGTTGTGCGGTCACGGGCGTGACGCGCGTCGGCGCAGGTTCGACCTGCGGCAGCGTCTGCGGCGATCCCGGCGTCGTGCGCGGCAGCGCGACCTGTCCCGAGACCGGCGTCTTCTGCCGATCACGGTCGCCGCGGCCGGCGAGGGCTGTGTCTGCAGCTTCAGCGTGCCGCCCGTCGCGAGCAACGGATGGCGGCCGAGTTCGTTCACGAGATCCTGGCAACTCTGGTAGCGGTCGGCAGGATCCTTGGCGATCATGCGCGAAAGAATGCGCGAGAGTTCGGGGTCGACTTCCGCGTTGAGCGTGCAGACGTCGGGAATCTCCGCCTTGACGACTTCGAGCATGAGACCGAGCGGCGATTCATCGGTGAACGGCATGCGCCCGGCGAGCATCTCGAACAGCACGATGCCGAGCGAGAAGATGTCCGAGCGCTGGTCGACGGGCTTGCCGAGGCAGACTTCGGGCGAGAGATAACCCGGCGTGCCGACGAATTCGCCGGTCGACGTGAGCTTCTTCGAGAAGTCCTGCGTCGACAGCGCGATGCCGAAGTCGGCGATCTTGACGTTGCCGCGGCTCGTGATCATGATGTTGCCGGGCTTGATGTCGCGATGGATCACGCCGCGATCGTGCGCGGTCGACAGACCCAGCGCGGTCTGGTAGATCGACGCGCGCGGCCTGTTCGGGACGCAGCAGCTTGCCCTCGCGCTTGAGCACCGAGCCCAGCGATTCGCCGTCGACGAACTCCATGACGAAGTAGGTCTGGCCGTTCGTCGTCGCCGATGAAATAGATCTGGATGATGTGCGGATCGTTGAGCACGGCCATGCTGCGCGCTTCGCGCAGGAAGCGCTCCTTGACCGCCTGGGTCGTGCGCAAGAGAATCGGCGAGCACCTTGATCGCCACGTAGCGATTCAGGGATGCCTCGTAGCCTTTGTAGACCACACCCATGCCGCCGCGACCGAGTTCGGCGACGATGTCGTAATGTCCCAATTGCTGCTTCATGACCCGCTCCAAGGCGCTGTGCGCCTGCTGACGATGGGAAAATCCTAGCACCGCGACGCGACGGCAGGCGTGCTGCGATTGGCGGGCTCAGCCGTGCGCAGTCGCGCTGCGAAGTGTGACATGTTAGACGGATTGCGGTAACGCGCCGGATCAAAGCCCTGCGCATTGTCGCCGTCATGATGTCCGCCTAGACTTCCGCACGATATGGCCACCCAACGGGATAGTCCGTTTGCCCGTCCTGCGTCCGGCCGCGCCGGCACCGTACTCGAACGGGAAAAACCTTTGCTGATTCCGCGTGATACGCCCCGCCCACTGCTCGCCGCCCTCGTCGTCTGCCTGCTGCTCGGCCTGCTGCGGATCGGCGCCCTGTTCCTGCACGAGCCGGCGCTCGCGCTCGCGAACAGCTACGACGAGGTCCGCTACAGCGCCTGTTTCGATCTCTATCCGGCACGGCCTGCGGGCATTCCGCCGACCCGGAACAGCCCGCAGGCGCCTTATTCGCGGTTCAGTTTCGTGGCGGACGCGAGCCCGATCTGCTACTGGTCGACCGAGCTGCTGTTCCAGGGCGCCGCAGCTACGGTCTTCCGCGTGCAGCAGTCGCGCGGCGCGGAGACGTTCTCCGTGCGCTGGCTGGGTGCGTTCAAGATCGCGGCGTTGCTCGTCCTCTGGGCCAGTTTCAGCGTCGCCTGGTTGCGGCGGCGCGAGCCGTGGTCCGCGTTCGCGAACGGGCTGCTGCTGCCGCTGCTGTTCGCCGATCCGGCCAACACGGTCTACCTCGATACGTTCTACGCGGAATGGACCGCGCTGCTTGCGCTGTACGCCGTCGTTGGCCTGATCCTGATCCACGAGGGCAGGCCCGCGCGTCATCACGCGTTCGCGTTGCTCGCCGCCGCCGCCGCCGCGCTCGCGCTGAGCAAGATCCAGCACATCGTGCTGCCGCTGGGCATCGCGCTCGCAATGCTGCTGATCGGCCGCTGGCGCGACCGCGTCTGGCTGTGGAAGGGCAAGGCGTTGCTGATCGGCGCGCTTGCCGGCATCGTCGTGCAGGTCGTGCAGCTGCAGCGCGAGAGCGATGCGATCCGGGCGATCAACGTCTTCAACCAGGCCGACGTCGTATTCACGGCGCTGCTGCCGAACGCGAGCGACCCCGCCGCGACAGCGAACCGCCTCGGCCTGGAGCCGCAGTGCCTGCAGTACGCCGGTCTGCGCGCCTGGCAGATGCCGGGATTCCCCGCCGATCTCTGCCCGGGCCTCACGCGCGTTTCGCGCTCGCGCGAACTGCTGGCGCTGCTGCGCGAACCCGACCTGACACTGCGCATCGGCTGGCGCGGACTGCAGGCGCTCAATCCATGGCTCGCGCCCGGACTCGGGCTCGTCGAGGGCGGCGAATTCGCGCCGTTGCCTGACGGAATTCTTCACGCTGAGCAGGCCGCTGGCTGATTACCCGGCGCTGCGCGTGATCCTGTTCGGCGCACCCTTTTTCGCGCTGCCGGCACTGCTCTGGCGGCAGCGCTGGCGCCGCTGGCCACGGCTGCTGACCGGTACGATGTTCACGGTCGTCGTGACCCTGGGCACGCTCACAGTCACGGTGCTCGGCGACGGGCTCGCCGACGTGCCGAAGCAGGGGCACCTCGTCTACAACATGGCGCTCGCCTGGTTCATCGGCGCTGCCGTGTTCGTCGCGCAGCGCATCTTCGTCACGTGGCGAAAGCCTGCCGTGGCGACTGCTGCATCGGCGAAATATCTCGCGGCAAGTCGCTCACGTCGGCGCAGCGACCGCCGACGACACGCGCGCGTGCTACCCGGCAGTGCCCTGCACGCCGTCTATCTCGATCAGAAGTTCGCCGCGACAGATGTCGCCGCGCAGAAGCAACACGGGCGTGTGCGCCGTGGCGCCGGCGCCGAGCAGCGCCCGTGCGGCCGAGAGATCCTCCTCGCGTCGCACGTAGCACTTGATCATCGCCTGCATGCCGAAGCGCGCGTCCTGCGCGACGTCCGCTGCCGCGAGGACGCAGTCGAGATTGGCGAGCGTCTCGTGCATCTGCGCGGGGAAATCGTCCTCGTGGCGCGAGGCATGGCCGACGATGGCGGCGGTACCGGAAATGTATACTTGTGCATTCTGCGTCGGCGCGCGCATGGCACGCGCGAAATTCGGCGCATCCGGACCGTACTGGCGCGGATAACGCCAGGCATTCGTCTGCCGCGGATTTTCGACGGCGGTACCCGGCTGGCGCGCGGCGAGCCAGTAAACCTGCAGGATGCGGCGGCCGTCGCGCACGCCGATCGCGGTCGCGGCCGGATAACCCAGTGCGAAGCCGCCACGCATGCCCGCGGCCCTGCCGCTGCAGAATTCGCGGTACCGTTCGCTGTCGCCGTCGCCGAGATTGATCGCATCGAGATAATTCCAGATGCGCAACGGGTACGGCGTCGCGCTCGCGGCGAGGTGCGCGCCGAGCATCCGGTACGCGATCTCGGCGGTTGCTGCGAGGCCTTCGTATTGGGTTTCGGCCAGTTCGAGCACGCCGAACGCGTAATCGTCATCCCCGGCCCAGCGCAGGGCGCCCGCTGCCGCTTTTCGCACGATGCCGTTTCCGCGCCAGACCTCGAAAGGCGCGGGCCCGTCGCTTTGCAGGGCAACACGCAAGTAGCGCGGATCGGAATGCACCGCGGGCGCGCCGTCGCCGAACCCGATCACGGCGAGCACGTCGTCGCCGTCGGCGAGCAGGCCGTCGAGCGATGCTCGCGTATAGCCGACGCGCACCGAAGGCAGGAATTGCACAATGCCCGGGTGCGGTCGCACCGGCTGGCCCGAATAAGACGTCAGAGTCATCGCATCGCCGGTCGGCGTTCCATCAAGTCCGAATCGACCCGCATGATACACTGCGCAGGGCTTTTTCCTTTGCGCGCGGCGCGTCAGGACAAGGCGGAACAGCGCAACGACCATCGTCCGGCGACGCGAGCGCTGCGCGATGCAAAGAAACGAGGATGGGGATGACGCAACAGACAGCGGCTGAACACGAACTGGCCGAATTGATCGTGAACAGTTTGAATCTGGAACATATCAAGGCCGACGATTTCGATCCGGAGAAACCGCTTTTCGGCGCGGAATCCGGTCTCGACTCGATCGATGCGCTGGAGCTGGCGCTCGCCGTGTCCAAGCGCTACGGCTTTCAGCTGCGCTCCGACAATGCCGAGAACAAGCGCATCTTTTCGAGCCTGCGCAACCTTTCGACCCACGTTGAGCAGAATCGGGTCGAACAGAATCGGGTCGAACAGAAGCGCGTCGAACAAAATAGCGCGAGCTGAGCGCCGCATCGCCGGCAGCGCGCCGCGATCGCCACGACTGCCATGCGCGCAGCACTCTGGGTCATCATCATCGCGCTCGCCGTCCTGAGCCGGGTATCGGGCGACGATCGCTACATCGCGGCCGTGGCACCGCTCGTCATGGTCGCTCTTTGGTTCGCCGCGCCCGGCGCGTTGCGCGGGGCCGTCGCGTTGAGCGCGGTCGCGCTGCTCGGCGCCTGGTGCGGTGGCGGTGTCGCGCTGCTGGTCGACGTGCTGCCTATCTCGATCGCCGTGCTGATCGGCTGGCTGTTCGCACGCAGCCTGCTCGGTGGACGCGAGCCGCTGATCGCGCGTGCGATTGCCGCGATCGACGGCAGCGCGCCGCTCGCCGATCCGGCGGTCGTGCGCTACGCGGAACGGCTGACGTGCCTGTGGGCAGGATGCCAGTTCGCACTCGGCGCTTTTGGTCTGCTCTGCGTCGCGCATGCGCATTGGGCGTGGCCTTCGTGGCCCCTGCCTACGCCGCGCCTGTTCGCATTGATCCTGCCGCTCGTCGTCATCGTGCTTTTCGTCTCCGAATTCACGTTGCGCCCGCTCCTTCTGCCGCAGGCGCCGCGCAAGCAGCTGCTCGCGTTCGTGCGCGCGCTCGCGCACGCGTGGCCGCGACTGATCGAGAAATGATCGCGACCGCTTGCTTTTCCCGGTGCAAACGCGAAGATTCGGCGGCATGAACGACCCGCACTTCCGTACCGATTTCTGCATCGGTGCCGAACATCCAGCGTTGCCCGGACACTTTCCGGGTCAGCCGGTGGTGCCCGGCGTCGTGCTGCTCGACCGGGTTGCGGCCGCGATTGCCGAGTGGAAGGGTGCAAGGATCATCGGCATGCCGCAGGTGAAGTTTCTGCAGGCGTTGCTCCCCGACGAGCAAGCCGAGCTGCGTCTCGAAGACGGCGGCGGCGGCGTACGATTTCATATTTCCAGAGCGGGTGCGGTCATTGCAACCGGGCTCGTCGAGATCTCGGGCGACGGTGCATGAGTGCGGGCTGGCACGAACGCAGGGAGTTCGGTGGTCGCTTCGCCGTGCGCACGCTGCGTGCTATCGGGCTGCTCTGCGGACGCACCTGCGCGCGCCTCGTGCTCCGTCCGATCGCACTGTATTTCTTTCTGCGACGCAAACGCGAACGCGCCGATTCGCGCGCTTACCTCACCCGAATCTTCGGTCGGCCAGCGCGCAACGTCGAAATCCTGCAGCACGTCTACACGTACGCAGCGACGATCCTCGATCGCCTGTTTCTGCTGACCGACGGGGAACTGCATCGATTTGCGGTCAGCGTGCACGGTCTCGACGAACTCACCGCGCAGCTTGCGCGCGGCAAGGGCGTGCTGCTTCTCGGCGCGCACATTGGCAGCTTCGAGGCGCTGCGCGCTCTGAGCGCCGCGCGTCCCGACGTGCGCGTGCGCGCCGTCATGGACCTCAAGCAGACGCGCGAGCTCAACGAAACGCTGCATGCGCTCAATCCCGCCGTCGCCGCCAACGTGATCAATGCAGGCGAGGACCCGGTCGCGCTGGCGCTCGCGCTGCACGACGCGGCGCAGGCGGGCGACCTGATCGGCCTGCTCGCGGATCGCGCGCGGCCGAACGAGGCGACGAGCGAGGCGCAATTCCTGGGCGCGCCAGCAGCGTTCCCGGTCGCACCGTATATGATCGCCTCGATGCTCGGGCTGCCGGTGATGTTCTGCGCTGGCCTGTATCGTGGCGGCAACCGTTACGACCTCTACTTCGAGACGTTTGCCGACGAGATCAAGCTGTCGCGCGCGCAGCGCCCCGCACAGCTGCGCGAATTGACGCAACGCTACGCCGATCGTCTCGAACACTACACGCGCCTCGCCCCCTACAACTGGTTCAACCTCTATGATTTCTGGCATCGCCCTGCTGACGAGCCTGTTGTTCGCGGCGCCGCCGTCGCCCGCCGCCTCGCCTGAAGGCGCGACAGCGGAAACGACGACGCTGATCGCGCGTCTCGGGCTGCCTGCACCCGCGGACACCGCCTATGCGGAAACCCGCTTCGTCCACGTTCTGCGCAAGCCGCTGCAACTGCGCGGCGAACTGCACTACGGCGGCCCCGGCGTGCTCGGCAAGCGTGTCGACGAGCCCTATCGCGAAACGACGTCGATCGCCAACGGCGAGGTGGAAGTGCAGCGCGAGGGCAAGTCCGCGCGCAAGTTCTCGCTCGAGCGCGCGCCCGAACTCCAGGCGTTGCTCACGAGTTTCAGCGCGCTGCTCGGCGGTGACGCCGCCGGCCTCGGTCGCAACTTCACGATCGCGCTCGCGCGCAGCGACTCCGGCTGGCAGCTGACGCTGACGCCGCGGGCGCCCGAGCTCGCGCGTCACCTGCGCGATCTCGTCGTCGATGGCCGCGACGCCGAGGTGCGTTGCGTCACCCTGCACGAAAGCGATGGCGACTCGAGCGTGATGCGCATGGCCGCGCTCGCCGCCGTGCCGGTGCCCGAGCCGACACCGGTCGCGCTCGCCGCGGTGTGCCGCGGCAGCGCACACTGACGCGATGCGCCTTCTCGTCCTTGCGGGCTGGCTGATCGCCATCGCGGCGCTCGCACTCGGCGTGCAGCGCACGCTCGTCGTGTCGAGCGACCTGCGCAGCTTCATGCCGCCCGCGCAGACCGCCGACCAGAAACTGCTGCTCGACCAGATCGGCGAGGGCCCGGCGTCGCGACTGCTGTTGCTCGAAATCTCAGGCGATCACGTCCCGGCCGAGCGCCTCGCAGCGCCTCAGCCACGCGCTCGCGCAGGCGCTGAAGGACGACGCACGCTTCGTGCGCGCGCTCAACGGCGAAGGCGATCTGGCGGCGCTCGATCCGAAACTGCTGCCCTACCGTTTTCTGCTCTCGCCGACGCTCGACAACGCGCAATTCGATGCCGCCTATCTGCGCGAACAACTGCAGCAGCGCGTCGAGGATCTCGCGTCGCCCGCGGCATCGTTGCTCAAGCCGCTGCTCGCGCGCGATCCGACCGGCGAGATTCTCGTGCTCGCGCAGCGCTGGACGCCCGCGCACACGCCGCGGCTCTGCGCGGGCGTCTGGTGCGACAAGGACGGCGGCGCGCTGCTCCTCGTCGAGACGCGCGCGGCGGCGTTCGATCCGGCCGCGCAGGAAGGCGCGATCGCCGCGCTGCGAGCGGCCTACGCCACGTTGCCCGACGCCGCCGCGGCGCAGTTGATGGTCAGCGGACCCGGTTATTTCAGCGTGCTCGCGGCGACGCGCACGCGCGCCGAGGCGGAATGGCTGTCAGCGCTCGGCACGGCCGGCTTCGTCATGTTGCTGCTGCTGGCCTATCGCAGCGCGACGCTGCTGCTGCTCGCCGCGCTGCCGATCGCGAGCGGCGCGCTCGCCGGCGTCGCGGCGACCGCGCTGGTGTTCGGGCCGATTCACGGCATCACGCTCGCGTTCGGATTCACGCTGCTGGGCGTCGCCCAGGAATATCCGATTCGTCTGTTCAGCCACCGCCGGGTGGGCGCGAGCGCGCAGGAAAGCCTGCGCGGCGTCTGGCCGCTGCTGCGCCTCGCGATCGTTTCGGCCTGCATCGCCTATGTCGCGTTCTTTGCTTCGGGCGTGCCCGGGCTGCAGCAGCTCGCGACGTTCACGATCGTCGGCCTGCTCGTCGCCGGGGCCGCGACGCGCTGGTTGCTCCCTCTCGTGCTGCCGGTGCAATTCCGCGATGTCGCCGAAAGCCGCTGGCTCGAGCGCTTCCGCGCGCGCCTCGACGCGTTGCCGCGCCTGCGCTGGGTGCCGTGGGGCCTGCTCGTGCTTGCGCTCGTGCTGTTGCTCGTTGCGCCGACGCCGCTCTGGCAGAACGATCTCGCGGCGCTCACGCCGATACCGCCCGAACTGCTCAAACGCGAAGGCGAGCTGCGCGCCGCGCTCGGCGCGCCCGACGTGCGCTACCTGCTCGTGCTCGAAGCGCCGAGCGCAGACGGCGTGCTCGCCTTGTCCGAAAGGATATCGGCGCAGGCCGATGCGTGGATCGCGCAGGGCAAGGTCGACGACGTCGAACTGCCGAGCCGCTATCTGCCCAGTCTCGCGACGCAGCGCGCGCGCCAGGAAAAGCTGCCCGCCCGGACGGCGCTCGCGCAGGCGCTCGCCGACGCGCAGCGCGACACCGAATTCGAACCCGGCCTGTTCGAGCCCTTCCTCGACGACGTCGATGCGGCACGCGCGCTGCCGCTGCTGACGCCGGATGCATTCGCGGCGTCGCCGATCGGCGGCCGCCTTGGCGCGATGCTGAGCGCTCGCGATGGCCACTGGCTCGGCATTGCAACGTTGTCGGGTGTGCACGACGCCGCCGCGCTCGCGACGATAACCGCCACGACAGACGGCGCCGCGCGCCTGCTCGACCTCAAGGCCGCCTCGGAATCGCTCGTCGCGAGCTATCGCGCACGCATCGGCGTCGCGCTGCTGGTCGCGCTCGCGCTGCTGTCGCTCGCGGTCGCGCTCGCGTTCCGCGACGCTGCGCGCGCGTGGCACGTGATTGCGCCGATGTCGCTCGCGACCTTGCTCGCGCTCGCGCTGCTGCGCGCTGGCGGCGTCTCGCTTTCGTTGTTCCACCTCGTCGCGCTGACGCTCGCGGCCGGCCTTGGCCTGCACTATGCGCTGTTCTTCGAGCGTCGTGTCGACGACCCGGCGGAGGCGCGGCGCACGCTGCACGCGACGATCGTCTGCGTGCTGAGCGCGGTACTCGTCTTCGGTCTGCTCGCGGCATCGAGTGTGCCCGTGCTGCGCGCGATCGGCGCGACGGTCGCGCTCGGCGTCGCGTTCCATTTCTGCCTCTCGACGATCATGGCGCGCAACTCGCAGCAGGCCCAACCCGATTCCGGGCCGCGCCGATGAGAGCGCAATCGTCGAGTCCGTGTCGATGGGATCCAGCGATCGCGCTCGTTGCGCGGGGACTCGACCGAGCGGTCCTTCAGGGATCGATCCGCCCGTGACCGGCATGCTGACGAAAGTGCAATGGCAGCACCTTATCCCGCATCGCGACGCGATGAGCCTGCTCGACACCGTGGTTGCCTGGGACGACGATGCGATCGAGCTCACGACGGCGTCGCATCGCAGCGCCGAAAATCCGCTGCGCAGCGACGGGATCCTGCGCGCGGTGCACTTGTGCGAATACGGCGCGCAGGCGATGGCCGTGCACGGCGGGCTGCTGGCCCAGCGCGCTGGCGGCGTCGCGGCGCCCGGGATGCTCGTCTCGCTGCGCGCGGTGCATCTGCATGTGGCGCGGATCGATGATCTGCCCGGAACACTGAACGTGCATGCCGTGCGGCTGCTCGACAGTGGGTACGAGTTGGCAATACGCGTTTCGCGTCGAGCATCAGGGGCGGCTCCTCGCCGAAGGCCGCGCCGCGGTGATGAACCGGCCATCGGGATAAGCGCAGGGCAACCCGGAACAGGGTTGCGATGCCGGAGGCGACACCACGCGCCTTGTCTGCGAATCTCAGCCGTACGCGCCGCTTCGTCGCGCGCTGAGCCAATCACCGACATAGTGGCAGGCGAGAATCGTCGCGCCGATCACGAACGGCACGAGCGCCCAGTGCCGCCCGCTGACGCCGAGCCAGAAAGGCGCTTCGTCGAAATCGAAGAACTCCGCGATCATCCACCACGCATTCGCGGTGATCCAGAAGACCACCGCGAGATTGTGCGCGCGGTCGACGCGGTTCGCGCGCGCGCGCCAGGTGATGTACAGCGCGGCGCCCAGCGTCGGCACGATCATCACGATGCCGAGCGTGCGCCACATCAGGCACCAGCTGATGTCCTTCATGAGCCAGAACACGATGTGCAGGTTTTCGGTTTTGCGCTGGGCGAGCGGGACGCTGTACATCGGTGTGGTCATGGCGGTGCGCGCAAATGGAAATCCGCGCAGATGATGCCGCAGTTTCGCGCGATCGTGCAGTGCGACCGGCCCGGCGCAACGGGAGACGTTCATTTGTATCAAAATAGGCCCGGCCCACAGTTCCGGACACAGCATTCATGAGCGAGAGGCAACGTCGTGTTCTGGTCACTGGCGCGAGCGGCGATATCGGCGCGGCGATCTGCAGGGCGCTCGCGGGCGAGGGTTACTTCGTCCACGCGCATGCGCACGCGAACGCTGCGCGCGCGCAGAGTCTCGTCGACGAGATCGCCGCGGCGGGCGGCGCGGCGCAGGTCGTGGTCTTCGACCTGACCGACGGCGCCGCGTCGCGCGCCGCGATCGCCGCGCTGCTCGAAACCGGCACGCTCGACACGCTCGTACACAATGCGGGTATCCACGACGACGCGCCGCTGGCGGGCATGAGCGACGCGCAGTGGCACAGCGTGATCGACGTGTCGCTGCACGGCTTCTTCCACGCGACCCAGCCGCTGCTGCTGCCGATGGCGCGCGCGCGGTTCGGGCGCATCGTCGCGGTGTCCTCGGTCGCTGCGGTGCTCGGCAACCGCGGCCAGGTCAACTACGCGGCGGCCAAGGCGGCGCTGCACGGCGCGGCGAAGTCGCTCGCACGGGAGATGGCCTCGCGTGGCGTCACGGTCAATGTCGTGGCGCCGGGCGTGATCGCAGGGAGCATGGCCGAAAGCGCTTTCGACGCCGAGCAGATCAAGCAGATCGTCCCGGCCGCGCGCGCGGGGACCCCTGCTGAAGTGGCGGCCCTGATCGCTTTCCTCTGCTCCGAGGCCGCCGGCTACGTCAATGGCCAGGTGATCGGGATCAACGGCGGAATGGCCTAGCGGCACGCACGCCTTCCGCGAACGGGGGTGCGCCGCTATACTTTGCCGCTCTTTCCGGCCGATGAGGCCGGTCCGACCAGGTGATGCGTCCGTGACGAACCCGATTACCCCGACCGACAGCGTATTTCTCCGCCATTTCTCGATGGTGATCGGCTTTCTCGTGCTGGTCATGTTCGCGCTCATCGCGTTCGCGCTCTATCTGTACTCGAAGCATCCACCGCCGGCCAATCCGTCGCACGCGGCGGAAGTGCAGTCGCGCATCGACCCGGTCGGCGGCGTCTACGCAGGCGACACTGGTCGCGCCGCGCTCGAAGCCGCGAAGGCCGACGCCCTGAAGGCCGCGGCGGCACAGGTCGCGTACGGCGGCACGCTCGACGGCAAGACGATCTTCGGCAACCTCTGCCAGACCTGCCACACGAATGCCGCCACCGGCGCGCCGGTCCTCACCGACAAGGCCGCCTGGGCCCCGCGCGTCGCGGAAGGCCTCGATACGCTCGTCAAGCACGCGACCGAAGGCTTCACGGGCAGCAAGGGCGTGATGCCCGCCAAGGGCGGCAATCCGTCGCTGACCAACGAACAGGTCAAAGCCACCGTCGAGTGGATGGTCGGTCAGGTCAAGTAAGCGGTTCGGCTGTCGCCTGTCCGGCGGCAGTCAGGCAATCCTTCCAGTTCGGGACGGCTCTACTCGAGACCGAGCAGCGACCGCTGCCGCTCCGCTTCGCCGCGCAGGTCGGGGAAGAATGCGGCGAAACAGCGGTCGAGTTCCTCCGCGTGATCCCACAGCGCCGGCGCGGCGTTCGCGAGCGGATTGGCGTGCCGCAGGCGCATTCCGATGCCCGCCAGCACGCGTTCGATGACCGCGGGCTCGGCATAGGCCGCGAACAGGCCGTTGCGCCGCATGTACGCGGCAAAGCGCATGAGATCGGGCGGCAGCCAAGCCGCGTTCGCAGAGAGCAGCTCGAGAATCTCGGCCGACAACGCGGCGATCGGCACTTCCGCATAACGTGACCAGCGCCGCGCGAGCGCATGGTCGAAGTACACGTCGAGCAGGATGCCCGCATAACGCCGCAACGGCGGCGCGAACAGCCTCCGCGCTGTTGCGACTAGTGGATGGCTATCCGTATAGACGTCTATCTTGCGATGCAGCCGCACACCCGCCTGCACCGACGGCGCCCAGTCCGCGTCGGGTGCGCCGCGCCAGAAGTCGCCGAGCATCGCGCCGAGCCGTGATGCGGGCTGCGGTCCGGCGAGCAGGACATGGGCGAGGTGGTTCATGTGCCCATGATGCCGCGTCTGTCGGTATCATGCGCGACTCATGTCCGCCGCCCCCGACCACTTTCCCCAGCAAGCCGCGGCCTTCGACCTGCCGGGTCCCGGCGGGTGTGGTCGAGTGCGCGACCGACGTGCCCGACGGCCGAATCCGCCCGCGCGGGCGTGGCGCTGATCTGCCATCCGCATCCGCTGCAGGGCGGCACGATGCAGAACAAGGTCGTGACGACGCTCGAACGCGCGCTGCGCGAGCTCGGTCTGGCGACGCTGCGCTTCAATTTCCGCGGTGTCGGCCGCTCCGCCGGGCAGTTCGACAACGGCATCGGCGAAACCGACGATCTGCTCGCCATCGCGCAGTGGGTGCAGCATGTTCGCCCGGCCGACGCGCTATGGCTCGCCGGATTTTCGTTCGGCAGCTATGTCGCGACGCGCGCGGCCTCGATGTTGCCCGTACGCCAGCTCATCACGATCGCCCCGGCGGTCACGCGCTGGGACTTCACCGAGCTGCCGGCGCCGCCGTGCCCGTGGCTCATCGTGCAGGGCGAAGCCGACGAGGTCGTCGATCCCGCCGCGGTCTATGCGTTCGCCGCCGCGCGCCAGCCGGCACCCACGCTGGTGCGCGTGACCGAGACGGGGCATTTCTTCCATCGTCGCCTGATCGAGCTGCGCAGCCTCGTCCAGGACAACGTGCGCGGCAACCTGCCGCCCGCCGCCAACGCATGAACGGCTCGAACGGCACCACACCAAGTGCCCTCTACGCCGCGGGCGTCGCCGATGGGCGCTGGGAAGACGATGCGGGGCAGCGTGCCGTCCTCGTCGAGCTCGATCGCATCCATGCCGAACTGATCGCCGCCGAGAACACACGCATGGTGGCAACGACTGCGCGCGACGCCGCCCGTGCGCGGTCTGTACCTGTGGGGTTCCGTCGGCCGCGGCAAGACATTCCTGATCGACCTGTTCTTTTCGGCGCTGCCGTTCGACGCGAAGCTGCGCCTGCATTTCCATCGCTTCATGGGCCGTGTGCACGCCGAGCTGAACCGGCTCAAGGGCCACGAGGATCCGCTCGTTGCCGTCGCCGCCCATTTCGCGGCGCAGGCGCGCGTGTTCTGCCTCGACGAGTTCTTCGTCACCGACATCGGCGACGCGATGATTCTCGGCGACCTGCTGCAAGCACCTGTTCGCGCGCGGCGTCACGCTCGTCACGACGTCGAACATCGAGCCGCACCTGCTGTACAAGGACGGCCTGCAGCGCGCGCGCTTCCTGCCCGCGATCGATCTGCTGCAGGAAAATTGCGCCACCGTGCAACTGTTGTCGGCGCAGGACTATCGCCTGCGCGCACTGACCGACGCCGGCGTCTATTTCACGCCGCTCGGCACCGACGCCGAACAGCACCTCGAGGCCTGCTTCGAGCCGCATCGCATTCGAAGGCGCTGCGGCGCGAGGCCGACGATCGACGTCAACGGCCGCGCGATCGACGGTGAAGCGGCGTGCGGCCGGCGTGATCTGGTTCGATTTCGACGCGTTGTGCGAAGGTCCGCGCGCGGTCGCCGACTACATCGAGATAGGCCAGAGCTTCAACACCGTGCTGATTTCGAACGTGCCGCAGTTTTCGAGCGCGGCGCCGCGCGAAGACGCTGCGCGGCGGTTCATCAATCTGGTCGACGAATTCTACGATCGCGGCGTCAACCTCGTGCTGTCGGCCGCGGCGCCGCCGCGCGAACTCTATCGGGGCCGTCGACTCGTCAACGAATTCGCGCGCACCGAGAGCAGACTCATCGAGATGCAGAGCGCGGAATATCTCGCGAGTGCCCATCGTCATTGAAAAATGCAATGACTTTTGTCCCGGGAAGGGGCGCGGAAAATATCTTATACTCCGCAGTCCACAAATTGCGCGGTGCCGGCTGGGTCTCACGCCGCGCGATGCGTGCGTAGCGCACGCAAGGACTAAATGGAAAAGGCGCAGCTCATGTCGACAAGAAACTTCCGCACCGTACCGGCTCTGATTCTGAGCGTTCTGGGCGTCTCGCTCGCCGCCTGCGGCAAAGGTACGCAGGCGCCGCCGCAGATGCCGCCTCCCGAGATTCGCGTCGTCAGCGCGAAGGCGCAGCCGGTGCCGCTGACGCGCGATCTCGTCGGCCGGCTCTCCGCCACGCGCACCGCGGACGTGCGCGCACGCATGGCCGGCGTCCTGCAGAAGCGCGTCTATACCGAAGGCAGCGACGTCAAGGAAGGCCAGCTGCTGTTCCAGATCGATCCGGCACCGCTGCGGCCGCGCTTAATGCGCAGACCGGCCAATCTCGCCGCGGCGCAGGCGACCTACGCGAATGCGAACATGTCGCGGCCGAACGCGCGCGCGCGGTCGCGGGCAAGGGCCTGTTGTCGAAGACCGATCTCGACAACGCGGTCGCCGCCGAACGCACGACCGCGGCAGCCGTGAAGCAGGCGCAGGCGAACGTCGACTCGCGCGAAGATCATCCTCGGCTACACCCGCGTCACGGCGCCGATCTCCGGCCGCGCGGGCAGCAGCAGGTCACCGAAGGCGCGCTGGTCGGCCAGGGCGAGGCGACGCTGCTGACGACGGTCGAGCAGATCGATCCGATCTACGTCAATTTCAGCCAGGCGGTCGGCGAGATCGACAACCTGCGCCGCGCCGCCGCGAGCGGCAGCGTGCACCTCGCCGATGCGAACAAGGCCAAGGTCGAACTGCTCGCGCCGACGGCACCCCGACCGGCGCGACCGGCATCCTCGATTTCTCCGACACCGCGGTCGACGCGGCGACCGGCGCGGTCAGCCTGCGCGCGATCGTGCCGAATCCCGAACACACGCTGCTGCCCGGACAGTACGTCAACGTGCGTCTGACGCTCGGCGACACTGCAGCACGCGTGGCTGGTCTCGCAGCAGGCCGTGCAGCGCGACGCCAACGGGGCCTATGTGTTCGTCATCGGCGCGGACGGCAAGGTCGCGCAGAAGCGCATCAAGGCCGACACGCTGCGCGGCGGCGACTGGATCGTCACCGACGGGCTCGCCGACGGCGATCAGATCGTCGTGTCGGGAATCCAGTCGTGGCGCAAGCGATGGCGCTCGCGCAGGCCAAGACGCCGAGCAAGCCCGCCATGGCAACCGGACGCTGCCGCTGGAAGCCGGGCGCAGGCGCCGAGCGCAAACGCGCGCAGCCTGGCGACCGCCGGACCGCCGCTGAGAAGCACTGAGGCACGTCGGCCATGCCCAATTTCTTCATCGACCGCCCGATCTTCGCCTGGGTCATCGCGATCCTGATCACGCTCGGCGGCGTGATCTCGATCTTCAACCTGGGCATCGAATCGTATCCGGCGATCGCGCCGCCGCAGGTCGCGGTCAGCGCGACGCTACCAGGGTGCCGACGCGAGCACGGTCGAGAAGACGGTCACCCAGGTGATCGAGCAGCAGCTCACCGGCGTCGATCACCTGATGTACTTCAGTTCGACGTCGAGTTCGAACGGCAGCGCGATCGATCACGCTGACGTTCGAGCCCGGCACGAATCCCGACATCGCCCAGGTGCAGACGCAGAACAAGGTCTCGCTGGCGACGCCGCGCCTGCCCTCGGAAGTGACCCAGCAGGGCGTCGTCGGTGTCGAAGGTCAACGCCGGCTTCCTCATGGTCGGCATGCTCAAGTCCGACGACGGCGCCTCGATTCGTATGCGCTGAACAACCTGCTGGCGTCGCGCGTGCTCGACCAGATCCAGCGCATTCCCGGCGTCGGCAGTGCGATCCAGTTCGGCTCCGAGTACTCGATGCGCATCTGGCTCGACGCCGACAAGCTGCACGGCTACAGCATGTCGGCGTCGCGCAGGTGCTGGCCGCGGTGCGCGCACAGAACGTGCAGATCGCGGCCGGTTCGCTCGGCGCGCGAACCGGCGACCAAGGAAACCGGCTTCACCGCGACCGTGGTTGCCGAAGGCCGCTTCTCGACGCCCGAGCAGTTCGAGAACATCATCCTGCGCGCGAACACCGACGGCACCAGCGTGCGCCTGAAGGATGTCGCGCGCGTCGAGCTCGGACCATTCAGCTACGGCCACAACGTGCACTACAACAGCCAGGCCGTCGCCGGTTTCGCGCGTGCAGCTGCTCACCGGCGCGAACGCGCTCGGCGTGACGCCAAGGCGGTTAAGGCCAGGCTCGCGGAACTGCAACCGAGCTTTCCGCCGGGCGTATCGTGGTTCGTCCCGTACGACACCTCGCAGTTCATCACGATCTCGATCGAGGAAGTGGTGCAGACGCTGCTCGAGGCGATCGTCCTGGTGTTCCTGGTGATGCTGATGTTCCTGCAGAATTTCCGCATCACGATCATTCCCGACGCTGGTGATTCCGGTCGCGCTGATGGGCGGCTTCCTCGGCATGTACGCGGTCGGCTTCACGATCAACCAGCTCAGCCTGTTCGGCATGGTGCTGGTGATCGGCATCGTCGTCGACGATGCGATCGTCGTGATCGAGAACGTCGAGCGCATCATGGCCGAGGAAGGGCTGTCGCCGAAGGACGCCACGCGCAAGGCGATGGGGCAGATCAGCGGCGCGGTCGTCGCGATTGCCGTCGTGCTGATGGCCGTGTTCATTCCGAGCGCCCTGCAGGCGGGCAGCGTCGGCGCGATCTATCGCCAGTTCTGCTTCACGATCGCGCTGTCGACCGCGTTCTCGGCGTTTCTCGCGCTCGGCTTCACGCCGGCGCTGTGCGCGAGCCTGCTCAAGCCGATCCACGAGACCAAGAAGAACGTCGTCTTCCGCAAGTTCAACAGCCTGTTCGACTGGACGCAGAACACCTACACCGGACATGTCCGCGGCGCGATCCGCCACAGGTGGCTGTGGATGGGCATATTCGCGGTCGTCGCCGTGCTCTGCGTGTTCCTGTTCCAGCGCCTGCCGGGCAGTTTCCTGCCGGAGGAAGACCAGGGCTATGCGCTCGGCATCGTGCTCGTTGCCCGCGGGCGCGAGCATCGAACGCACGAACGCGGTGATGGACCAGCTCGACACGATCGCGCGCAAGAATCCCGAAGTCGATGGCGTCGTCACCGTCGTCGGGCTTCAGTTTCGTCGGTCAGGGCGAAAACGTCGGCCTGGCGTTCTTCCGCTTCAAGCCGTGGGATCGAGCGCAAGGCGAATGCGACCGATCTGATCAAGCAGCTCAACGGCGCGATCTTCATGGGCATCAAGGACGCGCAGGCGTTCGTCGTCAACCTGCCGACGATCAACGGCCTCGGCCAGTTCGGCGGCTTCGACATGTACCTGCAGGACCGCGCCGGCGCGGGCCACGAAGCGCTGCTCAATGCGCAGAACATCCTGCTCGGCAAGGCGGCGCAGCAACGCGCGATCCTGACCGGCGTGCGTCCGAACGGCCTGCAGGACACGCCGCAGCTCGCGATGAAGGTCGATCGCGTGCAGGCGCAGTCGATGGGCATGTCGCTGACCGACGTCTATACGGCGATCCAGCTGATGCTCGCGCCGGTCTACGTCAACGACTTCTTCTACCAGGGCCGCGTGCTGCGCGTGAACATGCAGGCCGATGCGCCGTTCCGCATGACGCCGGATGCGCTCGGGCATTTCTACGTGCCGAGTACGTTGACCGCACGCCGACGGGCGGCACCGGTTCGGAGCACGTCGCGGCAGCGGCACGACGAAGGTCAAGCCGATGATTCCGATTTCGAACGTCGTGCAGCAGCGACTGGACGATGGGCTCGCCGAGCCTCGTGCGCTACAACGGTTATTCGGCGATCGAGATCGTCGGCTCGCAGGCGCCCGGCAGGAGCACCGGCGAGGCGATGGACGCGATGCAGGACGATCATCAAGAACGACCTGCCGCAGGGATTCAGCTTCGACTGGGCGGGCCAGTCGCTGCAGGAAATCATCTCGGGCAACCAGGCGCCGATGCTGTACGCGCTGTCGATCCTCGTCGTTTTCCTGTGCCTCGCCGCGCTGTACGAGAGCTGGTCGATTCCGGTCGCGGTGCTGCTCGTCGTGCCGCTCGGCATTCTCGGCGCCGTGCTGGCCGACGCGAACTGCGCGGCTTGACGAACGACGTGTATTTCAAGATCGGCATCATCACGATCATCGGCCTCGCAGCGAAGAACGCGATCCTGATCGTCGAGTTCGCGGTCGCCGAACAGCGCGCGGGGCGCAAGCTCGGCACGGCGGTCGTCGACGCGGCGCGCCTGCGCCTGCGGCCGATCCTGATGACTTCGTTCGCGTTCATCCTCGGCGTGCTGCCGCTCGCGATCTCGACCGGCGCCGGCGCGAACGCGCGCCACGCGATCGGCACCGGCGTGATCGGCGGCATGCTGTTCGCGACGTTCCTCGGCGTGCTGCTGATCCCGGTCTTCTACGTCTGCGTCCGCGGCGCTGCTCGGCGACACGCCTCGAGCCGCCCGAAGAGACGCTCGCCGAGACGCGCGACGCCCGCAAGCACGGCTGATCCGACGACCCGTCCGCACCGGAAATCGCCGGTGCGGGCGTGACGCGTCTGCGTCTCGCGACGGGTCATTGGCTGCCACGCGGCGGCCGCGTTCTGGCGAGGCGGAATCGCCGAATCGTGGCAGAATCGACGCAGATTCCTGCAGCGAGACGCAATGAACCTGTTCCCCTTGTTCGCCGATCTTTCCGGTCGCGCGGTTCTGCTCGTCGGCGGCGGCGCCGTGGCCGAACGCAAGGCCGCACTGCTCGTCGCGGCGAGCGCGAAGGTCGACGTTGCCGCGCCGACGCTGACGCCGGCGCTCGCGGACCTGGCGCGTTCTGGCCGCATCCGCCACCTCGCTCGGCAGTTCTCGGCGGAGCAGCTCGACGGCCGCTGGCTCGCGATCGCAGCGACCGACGACGCCGTCGTCAACGCGAACGTCGCTGCCGCGGCGAAGGCCAGGCACATTTTCGTCAACGTTGTCGACGATGCGGAGCTGTCGTCCTTCCACGTTCCGGCGATCGTCGACCGCTCGCCGCTGATCGTCGCGATCTCGTCGGGCGGTTCGGCGCCGATGCTCGCGCGTCTCGCACGCGAACGCATCGAAGCCTATTTCGACCACACCTGGGGCACGCTTGCCGATCTTCTCGCGCGCGCACGCACGCGCATCCGCGCGCGTTTCGCGCAGATGACGGAACGGCGCAGGTTCTACGAACGGCTGCTGCGCGGCCCGATCGTGCAATTGATCTACCAGCAGCGCCACGACGAGGCCGAGCGCGCGCTGGACGCGGAGCTGGCAGCGGGCGAGTCGCGAGCGGCCGACGCTGCAGCCACGTTCGCCACCGCAGGCGCCGCGGCCCGGATCGGTCGTGCTGGTCGGTGCGGGCCCGGGCGATCCGGGACTGCTCACGCTGCACGCGCTGCGCGCGCTCAACGAGGCCGACGTGATCCTGCACGACCGCCTCGTCAGCGACGCCGTGCTCGACCTGGCGCGCCGCGATGCCGAGCGCATCGACGTCGGCAAGATCGTCGGCAAGCACCACACGCCGCAGGACAGCATCCACGCGCTCATGCTCGCGAATGCGCTCGCCGGCAAGCGCGTCGTCCGCCTCAAGGGCGGCGATCCGTTCGTCTTCGGCCGCGGCGGCGAGGAGATCGAATTCCTGCGTGCGCACGACATCCCGTACTCGATCGTGCCGGGCATCACCGCGGCGGTCGCGTGCGCGGCGTACGCAGGCATACCGCTCACGCATCGCGATCACGCGCAGGTCGTGCGCTTCGCGACGGCGCATCGCAAGCGCAGCGAGGGCGAGTCCGATGCGCTGACCGCCGGCGGCGAGACGCTCGCGATCTACATGGGCGTCGCCGAGTTCGCGAGCGTGCGCGACAGGCTCTATGACGAAGGCGTGTCGGCCGGGACCGCATTTGCGATCATCGAGAACGGTACGCGACCCGAGCAACGCGTGTTTGTCGGTACGCTTGCCGAACTCGTGGAATGCGCGGCGGCGTACGAGGTCAAGGCGCCGGCGCTGCTCGTCGTCGGCGAGGTGGCACAGCTCGCCGCCGGGCATCACTGGTTCGGCGCCGCGCCGCTGAAGTGATGCCGTCGGGCCACGGCGGTCCGCTGCGCGAAATGCGCCGTCTGGCCCGTTGCCATCCTGCTAAACTAGGCGCCTTTTCCGCAGGAGAAAACCATGTCCGAGCCGACCGTCACCGCGCCCGCAGGCGGCGCCAAGATCAGCATCGCCAATGGCCGGCTCAACGTGCCGGACAATCCGATCATCCCGTTCATCGAAGGCGACGGCACCGGCGCCGACATCTGGCGCGCTTCGGTGCGCGTGCTCGATGCCGCGGTCGAAAAAGCCTACGGTGGCAAGCGCAAGATTCACTGGCTCGAGGTGTACGCGGGCGAGAAGGCGAACAACCAGTTCGGCACCTGGCTGCCCGAATCCACCGTGCAGGCCTGTCGCGACTACCTCGTCTCGATCAAGGGACCGCTGACGACGCCGATCGGCGGCGGCATCCGCTCGCTCAACGTCGCGCTGCGGCAGATGCTCGATCTCTACGTCTGCCTGCGCCCGGTGCGCTGGTTCAAGGGCGTGCCGTCGCCGGTGAAGACGCCCGGAGAAAGTCGACATGGTGATCTTCCGCGAGAACACCGAGGACATCTACGCCGGCATCGAATACGCCGCCGGCAGCGAAGCCGCGCAGAAGATCCTCGATTTCATCGCGCAGAACGATCCGAAGGCGTTCGACAAGATCCGTTTCGGCACGAAGGCCAAGGCGGAAGCCTGGCAGAAGCAGCTCGAAGGCATCGGCATGCCGCATCGCGAAGTCGGCGTGAACGTCGGCATCGGCATCAAGCCGGTCAGCGAGCTCGGCACCGAGCGCCTCGTGCACAGCGCGATCGCCTATGCGGTGAAGAACAAGCGCAAGTCGTTGACCCTCGTGCACAAGGGCAACATCATGAAGTTCACCGAAGGCGCGTTCCGCAACTGGGGTTACGAGGTCGCCGAGAAATTCTTCCCGACCCAGACCTACACCTGGGAAACCTGGGAGAAGACCAAGGCCGCGAAGGGCGAAGCCGCGGCGAATGCCGAGCAGAAGGCCGCGCTGGCCGCGGGCAAGGTGCTGATCAAGGATTCGATCGCCGACATCACGCTGCAGCAGGTGCTGACGCGTCCGGAAGAGTTCGACGTCATCGCGACGCTCAACCTCAACGGCGATTATCTGTCCGACGCGCTCGCCGCGCAGGTCGGCGGCATCGGCATCGCGCCCGGCGGCAACATCAACTACCTCACCGGCCACGCCGTGTTCGAAGCCACGCACGGCACCGCGCCGAAGTACGCGAACCTCGACAAGGTCAACCCCGGTTCGGTCATCCTGTCGGGCGAGATGATGCTGCGCTACATGGGCTGGAACGAAGCGGCCGACGCGATCATCAGCGCCATGGACAAGGCGATCGCGAACAAGAACGTGACCTACGACTTCGCCCGTCTGATGGAAGGCGCGACCGAAGTGAAGTGCTCGGAGTTCGGCGACGAACTGATCCGCAACCTGTAAGCGCGGCACGCTGGCCGGAGTGGCGAATCGCCCTCCGGCCGTCGTCCTTCGGCCGATGCACGTCCTCATCTCCTGCATCGGCAGCGCCGGCGACGTCCATCCGTTTCTCGCGATCGCGAAGGCGCTGCAACAGCGCGGTCACGCGGTCGAGCTGCTCACGTCGCCGTTCTTTCGCGAGCGCATCGCTGCCGCTGGCATCCCGTTCGTGCCGATCGGCGCGCTCGAAGACTACGAACGCGCCGTCGCCGATCCGCGGAATATGGGACGGCGTACGCGGATTCGGCGCGATGTGGGAAGCGATGCGTCCTTCGCTGCGCGATGCCTACGATCAGGTGATCGCACGCGCGACGCCGGATACCGTGCTCGTCGGCAGTTCGCTCGCGTGGAGCAGCCGCTGCGCGCAGGAGAAGACCGGGCTTCGCGCGGCGACGGTGCACCTCGCGCCGAGCCTGATGTTCTCGGCGATCGATCCGCCGGTGTGGCCTGGTGTCGGTTGGTTGCGCAGGCCTGCCGACGTGGTTCGTGAGAGCAGCGCAGCGGCTCGGCGAGCGATTCGTTCTCGATGCGACCGTCGCCCCGGACCTCAATGCGCTGCGCGCGGATCTCGGGCTGCCGCCGGTGCGTCGCATCGTGAGCACGTGGCAGAACTCCCCTGATCTCGTGATCAACGCGTTTCCGGCCTGGTTTGCCGCGCCGCAGGCCGATTGGCCGCGGCAGAGCGTCACGACCGGCTTTCCTCGCTGGAATGTCGCTGCGGACACCGCGCTCGCCCCGCCGCTGCTCGATTTCCTGCAGTCGGGCCCTGCACCGATCGGCATTACGCCCGGTTCCGCGATGGCGCATGGACGCACGATGCTCGCGCGCGCCCTCGCGGCGTGCGAGGCGCTCGGCAGGCGCGCAGTCCTGGTCACGCCGTATCGCGATCAGCTGCCGGCCGTGCTGCCCGATTTCGCATTCCACGCAAGTTACGTGCCGTTCGACCTGTTGCTGCCAAGGCTCGCCGCATTCGTCCATCACGGCGGCATCGGCACGACCGCGCAATGCCTGCACGCGGGAACGCCTCAGCTGGTCACGCCGTTCGCGCACGACCAGTTCGACAACGCGGCGCGCTTGCGCAGGCTCGGTGTGGCGGCGAATGTCGCCCCGACGGCGACGGTCGCTGCGTGGGTGCGCGCGCTAGACGGTTTGATGCGTGACGACCGTGTCGCCGACGCGTGCGCACGCATGGCGCAGGCGAGTCGCGAAGGCGAGCCTGGCGAAGTGCTGATCGCAAAGCGCCTCGAGGCATTGCGGGCGCACTGAACGAAGAAAGGCCGGCGCAATTGTCGCGCGTCGGTACTCTCGCGAGCGTCGAGCCTTGCCGCGCAGCCGACATTGCGGTCGCAACACCGACGCGCTCGATGCGACGGCATCAGTGCGGCTGGATCAACCGCGGCACGATCGAGCGGCAGGCTTCCGCGCAACGCCGAAGCGACCGCCAGGCTCGCCGATTCATCGACTTCGCGACCGCGCACCTGCGCCGGCGGCGGGACCTTCTCGAACGGCAGCACGTAGCCGTGGGTAAACAGCATGCCTGCCGTCAGACTGTGTATTTTCTCAAGCCAGTTGCGCATGGGACACTCCGGGCTGTTCGATTGAGGAGCCAGCAGAATAGGCTTGTCGCAGAGCCGCAAAAAGCGATACTTTTGCAACGCTGACTTGAGCGAAATTCAACTCTCGACGCAAGATACCCCATGACCACACGGCCGCCGCTGCACGCCCTGCAAGCCTTCGTCGCCGTCGCGCGCGAGAAAAATCTCACGCGTGCCGCCGCACAGATGAGCCTCACCGTCAGCGCGCTGAGTCACCAGATGCGTACGCTCGAGGAACGCCTCAACCAGACCCTGCTCGCGCGCGGACCACGTGGCGTCACGCTGACCGCCGCGGGCCAGCGCCTGCTCGACGGCATCGCCGCGCCGCTCGAATCGATCGAGCGCGTCTTCGCCGCGCCGTACGCGCGTTCGGAACACGCGCTGACCCTGAGCGCCGTGCCGTCTTTCGCCTCGAGCTGGCTGCTGCCGCGCATCCCCGCATTCATGGCCCGTCACCCCGGCCTCGAGTTCAACCTGCAGACGACGACGGCGCTCGTCGATTTCGAACGCGAGATCGTCGATGCGGCGCTGCGCCTCGGCGCGGGTCAATGGCCAGGTTTGCGCGCCGAGCACCTGTTCGACGAATGGGTCGCGCCGGTCGCGAGCCCACGCCTGCTCGCGAAGCATGGCAAGCCGAAGCTCGCCGATATCGGTCGCCTGCCGCTGCTCGGAGAGCCGAGCGACAACGACCGCTGGAGTAAGTGGTTCGCGCGCTTCGGCGGCAGCGGTCCGAAACGCTTCGTCGCGAGCTTCAGCGACGCCGAGATGCTGCACAAGGCGGCGGCCGAAGGCACCGGCGTCGCGATGGGCCGGCTGATCCTCGCGCAGCCGCTGCTCGCAAACGGCAGCCTCGTCCTGCTCACGCGCGAACGCATGCCGGCCGAATACGGCCACTACCTCGTCTACCCGCCGCGCAACGCGGATCATCCGCCGCTGCTCGCGTTCCGCGAATGGCTCTTGGGTGAGGTGCGCGCGTACCTGCGTGCGGCCACCGTTCCGGACGGGCGACGCAAGCGTTAGCGGCGACGCCCGCTTTCAATTCGGCCGCGTCGGACAACCACTCGACGCCGATGGCGTCGCGAGCGCACCCAGGTTGCGCTGATCGCGATAGCTGAGTCCGTAACCGGGCACGAAAAGCGGCTCGCCGTCGCGCGGAGCGAACGACGGACTGGCATGGCCCGCGCGGCCACGCAAACGCCAGGGTGCCACGAAAATCGTGGGCGGGCGCGCCATTCGCGCCTGCGAACAACAGGTCGGCGACGCCCTTGCCCTCGGTGCCAGGCAGCCACGCGGCGACGAACGCGTCGGACAGGTTGATCAGGTCGCTCGCGTACAGCGGCCGGCCCGAGAGCAGCACAGTGATCACCGGTTTGCCACGACCGGCGACCTTGCGCAGCACGGCGAGATCCTCGGGATAGCGCCTGTTTTCGGCGATCGAATTGATGCTCATGACGTCGCCCTTCATCTCCGCGGTCGGCAGCTCTCCGATCACGGCGACGACCGCGTCGAAGTCGCGCGGGTCGACATCGCTCGCGCTTTCGCGAAACACGACGTTGGCCTGCCCGGTCGCTTCGCGGATGCCGGCGAGGATCGTATCGCCGGCGGGAAAGTCGGCGTTCGTGTTCTTGAAACCCTGCCACGACAGCGACCAGCCGCCGGTCTGGTTGCGCAGCGAATCGGCGCTCTTGCCGACGACGAGGACGCGCGCGCCGCGCTTGAGCGGCAATGCGCCGCCGTCGTTCTTGAGCAGCACGAGCGACTCGCGCACCGCGCGCCGCGCGAGGTCGCGCGCCAGCAGCGCGCTTTCGTCGCCGCGGCTGCGATCCGAATTGCCTTCGAAAAGACCGGCGCGCATCTTCACGCGCAGGATGCGTGTGACCGCGTCGTCGATGCGTGCCATCGGGATCTCGCCGTTCTGCACCTGCCTGATCGTATTCGCGATGAACGGTTTCCACTTCTCGGCGACCATGACCATGTCTATGCCGGCGTTGATCGCGCGCGGGCAGCTCTCGCGCTCGCAGCCTGGCACCTGCGCGATGCCGTTCCAGTCCGAGACGACGAAGCCGTCGAAACCGATCTGCGTCTTCAGCACGTCGGTGATCAGGCCGCGCGCGCCGTGCATCTTGCCGTAGTCGCGGCCGTCGGCCGCATCGTTCCAGCTGCTGTACGAGACCATCACGGTCTGCACGCCGGCCGCGATCGCGCCGACGTATCCCTGCGCGTGCACGTCGATCATCTCGCGGTGCGTCGCGTAGTTGACGCCCTGGTCGTGGCCGCCGGCCGTGCCGCCATCGCCGAGAAAATGCTTGGCTGTCGCGACGACATTGGTGTCGCGCGACAAGTCGCCCTGCAGGCCCGACACGTACGCGCTCGCGTAGGCGCGCACGAGTGCGGGATCGGACGAGAAGCTCTCGTAGCTGCGACCCCAGCGGTAGTCCTGCGCGACCGCGACGGTCGGCGCGAACACCCAGTCGATGCCGGTAGCGCGCACCTGCGCGCCGACCGCCGCGCCGATAGCCTGCATGAGCGCGGCGTCGTGCATCGCACCGAGGCCGACGTTGTGCGGAAAGATCGTGGCGCCGTAGGCGATGCCGTGGCCGTGCACGGCGTCGGTGCCCCAGATCAGCGGGATCTTCACGGCCATGTCGGTCTGCATCGCCGCGGCGTGATAGAGCGCCGCCTGCTCGCGCCATTGCGCGAAGCTCGCGCGCCTGTAGCCGCCCGGCTGCGAATTCGCGCCGTTGAGGATGCCGCCGAGGTAGTAGCGCTTCACGTCGTCGGGCGTCGCCTCGAGCACGTCGGGCTGGGTCATCTGGCCGACCTTCTGCGCGAGCGTCATGCCCGCGACGATCTTTTCGATACGCGCCTCCATGGCGGGATCGCGCGCGATGGCGCTCGTGACGCGCGGCCAGTCGGCAAGGCCGTCGTCGCATCGGCGCCGCCGCCCGCGGCGCGGAATCGATTCGTTGCGGCGCGGGGCCTTGCGCTGCGCAGGCGAACAGCAGGAAAGTCGTAATCGTGGCGGGGAGGATGCTGACGAGCGTCGCACGGACGCGGATGCGGATTATTGGGCATGCCAGAAGTAGACCATGCCGACCGCGCCGCGAAAAGGCGTGGGTGCGACCCGTCGGCGGTCGCCAAGACCGACGGTCTGCGCTAACTTAGCATCGCGATGACGACTTCCGGGATCGACGCGAAAACCGACTCGCCGCAGGCGCACGAAGACGCCGCGCTGGCCGAGGCCGCCGCGCTCGACGTGCGCGCCGGCTTCGCCGAATACAATTCGCGCTTCCGCGCGGTGACGCGGCGCGCCCAGGTACGGTTCGAGACGCGCGATTTCGTCTCCAGCGCGCGCGGACGCGCTCGAGCGCATCGATCTCTACGACCTCTGCGTCCGCGCGACGACGCAGCGGCTCGAGCATCTGCTGCGCGACCGCGTGCGCGATCGCGACCTGTGGCTCGTGATCCGGCGCAGGTTCGCCGAGCTGATCGCGCCGCAACTCGATCAGGAGCTCAACAAGACGTTCTACAACACGCTGGCGCGGCGCTTCTTCCGTCCGCGCGGCGTCGATGCGGGCATCGAGTTCGTCGCGCTCGACATCGAGCCGACCGATCGCATCACGCATCCGGTCGCACGCCACAGCTACGCGGTATGGCGCCACCTGCCGCGCATCTGCCAGCGCATCCTCGACGACTATTCGTTCGGCGTGCCGTATGCGCACACGGCGCTGTGCGCGCTGCGCATCGCCGAAGCGCTGTCGCAGCGGCTTGCGGACTGGCGTATCGATCCCGCCAATCCGAATCCGATCCGCGCGATCGAGTTGCTCGAGACCGTGTTCTATCGCGAGCGCCGCGCCTACCTCGTCGGCCGCATCTTCGGCGCCGAGCGCATCGCGCCGTTCGTCATCGCGCTCGTCAACGACGATGCCGGAGCCGGCACCCGCGGAATACGCGTCGACGCCGTGCTGACCGAGCGCGCGCACGTCGCGCAGGTGTTCGGCTACACGCGCAGCTACTTCCAGGCCGACCTGCCGACGGTCGGCGACGCGGTCGTGTTCCTGCGCACGATCCTGCCGTACAAGCCCGTCGACGAGCTCTACACCGTGCTCGGCCGCGCGAAGCAGGGCAAGACCGAGCGCTATCGCCACTTCTTCCGTCATCTCGGCGCGAATCGCGACGAGCAGTTCGTCCACGCCGACGGCGAGCGCGGCATGGTGATGGCGGTGTTCACGCTGCCGTCGTATCCGCTCGTGTTCAAGCTGATCCGCGACAAGTTCGCGTTTCCGAAGGAAAGCGTGCGCGCGGACGTGATGGAGAAGTACAACCTCGTATTCCGCCACGACCGCGCGGGTCGTCTCGTCGACGCGCAGGAGTTTCACTGGTTGCGGCTGCCGCGTGCGCAGTTCGCGCCCGCGTTGCTCGAGGAGTTGTTCACGAGTTGCAGCGAGAGCGTGATGCTGTTCGGCGACGACGTCGTGATCACGCACTGCTACGTCGAACGCCGCCTGCGCCCGCTCAATCTCTATCTGCGCGAAGCGGACGCCGATGCCGCACGCCGTGCGATCGTCGACTACGGCCAGGCGATACGCGATCTCGCCGCGAGCAACATCTTTCCCGGCGACCTGCTGCTGAAGAACTTCGGCATCACCGGGCACGGCCGCGCGATCTTCTACGACTACGACGAACTCTGTCTCGTGACGGAGTGCCGGTTTCGCGAACTGCCGGACGACGATCGCGGCGCCGACGCCTACTACGTCGGCCCGCAGGACGTCTTTCCGGAACAATTCCCGCGTTTCCTCGGCATGAACGATGCGCTGCGCGCCGCGCTGCTCGAAGCGCATGGCGACATTTTCAACGTCCGCTGGTGGCAGGCGATCCAGGACGCGATCGGCGCGGGCCGCAACGTCGATGCGCCGCCGTATCCGGACCACTTGCGCGTGGGCGCATACCAACCGATGCAAGAAATCGGCGCATAATCCGGTCCCCGCAACCGCTCGTGTTCCGTCCCTTTCCGACCCACGGTTTCAAGCGAGGAATTTCATCATGCTCAAGTTGCAGAATTTGCTGTTTGCGGCGACCGCCGTGCTCGCACTCGGCGCCGTCGCCGGCGTGCCCGTCGCCTTCGCCAAGGATCAGCCCGCGGCGACCAACATCGACTCCGTCCTTGCCGGCGACTGGCGTTCGGACAAGAACAAGGCGCGCGACCAATACCGTCATCCGAAGCAGACGCTCGAGTTCTTCGGCGTCAAATCGAACCAGACCGTGATCGAGCTCGTCCCGGGTGGCGGCTGGTACGCCGAAATCCTCGCGCCGTGGCTCAAGGACAACGGCCACTACGTCGCGGCGATCTTCAAGCCCAAGGACGCGGCCGGCGAGGACGCGCGCGACAAGAAAGGCATCGGCGCGAAGATCGCCACGGACAAGGCGCACTTCGGCGCCGCGCAGGTCGTCGAGTTCGACGGCAAGGCGCCCGTGTTCGGCGCGCCCGGGTCGGCCGATGTCGTGCTGACGTTCCGCAACGTGCACAACTGGACCGACGACGGCAACGCCGACGCGATGTTCAAGGGCATGTTCACCGTGCTCAAGAAAGGCGGCACGCTCGGCGTCGTCGACCACCGCGCAAAGCCGGGGACGACGCTCGCCGCGAACAAGGATACGGGTTACCTGCCGGTCGACGTGGTCGTCAAGCTCGCGACCGATGCGGGCTTCAAGCTCGTCGCGCAGAGCGAGATCAACGCCAATCCGAAGGACACGAAGGATTATCCGAAAGGCGTGTGGACGCTGCCGCCCGCGCTCGCGCTCAAGGACACGGACCGCGACAAGTACCTCGCGATCGGCGAGTCGGACCGCATGACGCTGAAGTTCGTCAAACCCTGACGAGTGCTGCTGGCGCTCAACAAACCCTACGGCGTGCTGTGTCAGTTCACCGACCGCGCCGTAGGCGATCAGGGCAGGCCGCCGCGACGCACGCTCGCGGCGTTCGTGAAGGTTCCGGACGTCTACCCCGCCGGCAGGCTCGATTTCGATTCCGAAGGCCTGCTGTTGCTGACCGACGACGGCCGCCTCGCCCAGCGCCTGACCGATCCGCAAGCACGAGACCGCGAAGACCTACCTCGTGCAGGTTGAAGGCGCGCCCGCAGAGGCGCAGTTGCGGCAATTGCAGGCAAAGTGTACTTTTGAATGACGGCGCCACGCTGCCGGCCGAGGCGAAGCTCCTGTCCGCGCAACCCGCGTGGATCTGGCCGCGCGATCCACCCGTCCGTTTTCGCAAAAGCGTGCCCGATGCATGGATCGAACTGACGATCCGCGAAGGGCGCAACCGCCAGGTGCGACGCATGACCGCGGCGGTCGGCCTGCCGACGCTGCGGCTCGTCCGCATGCGTATCGGCGAGATCGCGCTCGACGGTCTGGCGCCCGGCGAGACGCGGATCGTAAAGTAGACGTGGCCGCGACGATTTCGCCTCGTCCGCGTCCCGAGACACGCCACCCCTGTCGAACCATCGCAAGCAGGCAATCCGATGACCGAATTCAAGGATCATTTCTCCGGCCACGCCGTCGTCTATCGCGAAGCGCGACCGACCTACCCCGAAGAACTCTTCGTCTGGCTCGCGCAGCAGGCGCCGGATAATTCCCTCGCGTGGGACTGCGGTTGCGGCAACGGCCAGGCAACCGTTGCGCTCGCCGCGCATTTCGGACGCGTGATCGGTACCGACCCGAGCGCCGCGCAGATCGCGGGCGCCGCGCCGCGCGAGAACATTGTCTACCGCGTCGAACCCGCCGAACACAGCTCGCTCGCCGACGCGAGCGCGAGCCTCGTCACGGTCGCGCAGGCGCTGCACTGGTTCGACTTCGAGCCGTTCTATGACGAGGTGCAGCGCGTGCTCAAACCGGGTGGCCTGTTCGCGGCCTGGACCTACGCGGCCTGTCAGCTGGGCGACGAAACGATCGATCGCGTGATCGATCATCTCTACAACGACCTGACCGGGCCCTACTGGCCGCCCGAGCGCGCCTATGTCGACGCGGGCTACAGGACGCTGCCGTTTCCGTTCGCCGAAATCGAAGTGCCGCGGTTTCCGATGCGGATGCACTGGAACGTCGACCAGCTGCTGGCCTATCTGCGTTCGTGGTCAGCCACGCAGCGCTACATCAAGGCCAATGGCGTCGATCCGGTCAGCCTCGTCGAGGCGGACATGCGCGCGGCCTGGGGCGATGTCGGTGCGCGCGAGGTCAAGTGGATGTTCCACCTGCGCGTCGGCAAAGCCGGCGGCTGATACCCGCGGAACCACCGCCGCGCTCCGCGGTCAGGGAATGGCGCGACGTTTTCCGCATCGGGAACGTCAGAACAGGTCCACCCATCGAGGCGAACGCATGTCCGCATACGAAATTGCGCAGCTCAACATCGGCATCTTCAAGGGGCCCATCGACTCGCCCGTGATGGCGGAATTCGTCGCCAATCTCGATCGCATCAACGCATTGGCGGATCAATCGCCGGGTTTCGTCTGGCGCTTGCAGGGCGAGAATGGCAATGCGACGTCGATCCGCCCGTTCGAGGCGGACAACATGGCGATCAACATGTCAGTCTGGACCGACGTGGACACGCTCAACCGATTCGTCTTCCGCTCCGCACACGTCGAAATCATGCGTCGCCGCGGCGAATGGTTCGAACGCATGCGCGAAGCCTACATGGTGCTGTGGTGGGTGCGGAAAGGGCACAAACCCTCCATCGCTGAAGCGATCGCGAAGCTCGACATCCTGCGCGCGCGTGGACCGACGCCCGAAGCCTTCACGTTCCGCCAGGCATTTCCGCCACCCGACGCGGTGGTCGATGGCGCTTCTGCGGATTTCGGCGACACCTGCCCTGCGACCTGAGGGCCCTGCGCAAGCGCAGCTTCGGGTGAGCACGCAGCGAGCCGCCAGCGCCTCGCTATCCTGGCGCGACGCTGTTATGCCGAGGTGTGGGTGCGGACCAGTCGAGCGTCCGCAACCTGGCGTCATCGATTCGTCAGCTGGATCTCGATGCGCCGATTCTTCGCATACGCCGCATCGGTGTCGGCGGCGTCGAGCGGCTGGAACTGGCCGAAGCCGTTCGCGGACAAATGCCGCGGCTGGATGCCCTGCACGACGAGCTGCTTGACGATCGCAGTCGCGCGTGCGGTCGACAGCTCCCAGTTCGAGGGAAACTGTTCGGAGTGGATCGGGCGCTTGTCGGTATGGCCGTCGATGCGCAGCACCCACTCGATGTTCGACGGGATCTCGGCGGCGACTTCGTTGAGCGTCTTCGCGAGCTTGCCCATGGATGTCTGCGCGTCGGGACTCAGGTCGGCCGAGCCCGTGTCGAAGAGGATGTCGGTCGGCACGACGAAGCGGTCGCCGACGATCTGGATGTCCGCGCGATTGCCGAGCGCCGCGCGCAGCTTGCCGAAGAATTCGGAACGGTATTTCTCCAGCTCACCGACCTTGTTGGCGAGCGCGAGGTTGAGCTGCGCGCCGAGGTCGGCGATCTTCTTGTCCTTGTCCTTGATGTTCTTGTTCGAGATCTCGAGCGCAGCCGAAATCTGCTTCAACTGATCCTGCACCGCGGCGAGCTGGCGGTTGAGCAATTCGACCTGCGCGGCGGATTTCGCGTTGAGGTCGGTCGCGGCGACGAGGTCTTTCTTCGACTCATCCAGCTGCGCCGACATCTGCGCGACCTGCTGTTCGAGTTGCGCCTTGAGTTCATTGAGCGCCGCGATGTCGGCCGCGATCTTCGCGGCCTCGGCCTGCGCGGCGTCGCGCTCCGTCGTCACGCTGCCAAGCGATGCGGAGAGTTCGTTGACCTTGCTGTCGGCCTTGACCTTCGCGTCCTGCGCAAGCGACAGCGTCTGCGCGAGTTGCGCGATCTGTGCATTGAGGTCGGCGAGCGCCTGGTTCTTGCCGGCGAGCGTCTGCGACAGGACGAACTGGCCGATCGCGAACAGCAGCAGCACGAAAATCATGACGAGGATCAGGCTCGTCAACGCATCGACGAAACCCGGCCAGATGTCGAGACCGCGGCGGCGGCGCGCCAGGGAGTTCATGATGCGGTCGCGCGATCGTGATGTTCGGCGAAATGCGCAAAGGCATTTTGGACGCGGATTGACGCGGATACACGCGGATGAGAAGCGCGTATCGACCGGATATCCATCCGCGATGATCCGCGTGAATTCGCGTCCAGAATAGTGCTCATGTCGAGCGCTTGCCGTAGACGACAGCGGCGATCGTGATGTAGAACGAAACGCGCAAAGGCGTTACGGACGCGGGTTGACGCGGATGCACGCAGATGAGGAGCGTGCATCGACACGATAACCATTCGCGATGATCCGCGTGAATTCGCGTCAAAATAATGCTCATGACGTGCGCTTGCCGTCGACGGCCGCCGCGATCGTGCGCGAGAGCAAGCGGAACTCGCCGCGCAGATCCTCGCTGAGTCGCGCACTGCCGTTCGGCGCGGCCGCGAGCGTCTTCAGCACATTCTTGAGCTCTTCCTGCGTTTCGGCCATGCCACGCATTTCACGTGATTCCCGGCCGAGCAGATCGGCGAGTCGCGCGATCTGCTTGTTGAGTTCACCGAGCTGCTCGCTCGCGGCACGGCGGTCGCGGTCGGAATCGGCGATCGCGCGCTGCATGTGTTCGAGCCCGTCTGCGGTCTGTTCGAGCAATGCCTGCACGTAGGCCGGCACGTTCGTGTCGCCGTCGCCGTGCAGGCCGCCCGACGAGAGCTTCGTCATGCCGGAAAGCCACTCTTCGAGCTCGTTGTAGAAGCGGTTCTGCGCGTGGCCCGCTTGCAGGTCGAGGAAGCCGAGCACGAGCGAGCTCGCGAGGCCGAACAGCGATGTCGAGAAACTCGTCGACATGCCGGCCAGCGGCTGCTTGAGCTGCTCCTTGAGCTGGTTGAACGTCGCGACGGGATCGCTGCCGACGCCGAGCGAGCCGATGATCTCCGCCACCGAGCGGATCGTCACGAGCAGGCCCCAGAACGTGCCCAGCAGGCCGAGAAAGATCGCGACGCCAACGAGGTAGCGCGAGAGGTCGCGGGACTCCTCGAGGCGCAGGTAGACGCTGTCGAGAATGGAACGCAGCGAGGGCGTCGACAGCGAGAACGTCGCGCGTTCGCGGCCCCGAGAACATGCGCGCCATCGGCGCGAGCAGCTTCGGCGGCGTCAGCGGTCGCGCCGGGATCGGAGCGACGGAATGTGTCGATCCATACGACTTCGCGCGACAGCATCAACACCTGACGCAGATTGACGAGAATGCCGAACACGAGCACCGCGAGGATGACGGCATTGAAGAACGGATTCGCCTGGAAGTTCTCGAGGAGGCGCGGCGCGACCGCGGCGGCGAGCGCGCCGACGGCGATGAGGAAGCCGCCCATCCAGATCAGGACTTGGTTCGGTTTGGTCATGCGCGCGCTACCCTGGCTGTACCTGTTGGATGCATCGGAGTTCTGACAGGTTGCGAGGCGGTTTGGTTCCACGGACGGACATACCCGGTTTTCACCACCTGTCGTTCCCGCGTGCTCCTGGCGGAAACCCAGCGCCTTTTAAGAGGGCACGACACGTCGGAAGCGAAGTCACTGGATTCCCGCCAGGAGCGCGCGGGAATGACGAACACAGAGCGACCGGCTAAAGCGCGCAGGTTCGCGTACGCGAGCACGAGCCACTTCGCGCCCGCGCGCTCGAAATTGATCTGCACGCGCGCGTGCGCGCCCGATCCTTCGTAGTCGACGACGACGCCTTCGCCGAACGTCGCGTGGCGCACGCGCTGGCCGAGTTTCAACGGCGGGGTCGTGTCGGCGGCGGCGGCGCTGCGTCGCTCGAACCGTAGACAGGCCGGCTGAAACCTGCACGCGCGGCCGCACTTCGTGCAGCAGTTCGCGCGGCAATCTCGCGCAGGAAGCGCGACGGCCGGTTGTAGCATCTCGACGCCGTGCAGGCGCCGCGATTCGGCATAGGTCAGGATCGAGCGTGTCGCGCGCGCGCGTGATGCCGACGTAGGCGAGGCGGCGCTCCTCTTCGAGGCGGCCCGGCTTCCTCGAGCGACTTCTGGCTCGGGAAAAGCCCGTCTTCGAGGCCGACCAGGAACACGAGCGGAAACTCGAGGCCCTTCGCCGAGTGCAGCGTCATCAGCTGCACGCAGTCTTCCCACGCCTCGCCCTGTCCTTCGCCGGCTTCGAGCGCGGCGTGCGAGAGGAACGCGGCGAGTTCGGAGAATCCGGCTTCGACATCTTCGGGCGTGCGCTCGAAGCGGCTCGCGACGTTGACGAGTTCGTCGAGGTTCTCGACGCGCGATTCGGCGCTGCCGCGCGAGTCGGCTCTCGTAGAAATCGCGCAGGCCGCGAGCGCTGGATCGCGTGGTCGATCTGCTCGGCGAGCGGCGATCGGCTCGATCGGCGTCGCATGTTCCGACGGTTTCGTCAACGGCTGCGTCATCCCGGCTTCGAGCGGGATCGCGACTCCTGCGCCACGAGCCGTATCCGCAGAGAAGCGTCGTCTTCGCATTCGCCGGCGCGAGGCTCAGGCATGCCGAGATCGTCGATCAGTGCAGGAACGCCTTCAGCGCATTCTTCGCGCGGCCGGCGAGCGTCCGGCGCAGTCAGTTCGGCGAGCGCGGCTTCCCACAGCGACGCGCGTCGCGCCGCGCGCGCTGGCGCAGCGCATCGAGCGTGCGCTCGCCGATGCCGCGCGGCGGCGTGTTCACGGTGCGCTCGAACGCGGCATCGTCGTGACGGTTCGCGACGAGGCGCAGATAGGCCAGCGCATCCTTGATCTCGGCGCGATCGAAGAAGCGCAGTCCGCCGTAGACGCGATAGCGGATGTCGTGCTGGATCAGCTGCTCTTCGAAGTTGCGCGACTGCGCGTTCGAGCGGTACAGGATCGCGCAGTCGCTCGGCCTTCCGCCATGCTGCGATGTATTCGCGGATGCGCTCGATCGACGAAGCGCGCCTCGTCCTGCTCGTTGTAGGCGGCGTACAGCGCGATCGGCGTCGCCGGCCTCGCCGGCGGTCCACAGTTCCTTGCCGAGCCGTTGCGGATTGTTCGCGATGATCGCGTTCGCGGCCTTGAGGATGTTGCCGGTCGAGCGGTAGTTCTGTTCGAGGCGGATCGTCCTGGCGCCGGGAAAATCGCGCAGGAAATGCTGCACGTTCTCGACGCGCGCGCCGCGCCAGCCGTAGATCGCCTGATCGTCGTCGCCGACCACGAACACCTGGCCGGTCGTTGCCGGCGAGCACGCGGATCCACGCGTACTGCAGCGTGTTGGTGTCCTGGAATTCGTCGACCAGCAGATGCCGGTAGCGCTCGCGGTAGTGCGCGAGCAAGGCGATCGTCGCTGCAGCCACAGTTCGTGCGCGCGCAGCAGCAGCTCGGCGAAATCGACCAGCCCCGCGCGCTGGCAGGCTTCCTCGTAGGCGCGATAGATGTCGAGCAGCGTGCGCGTCGACCGGGTTGTCGCCGTGCGTGAAGCGCGTCGGGCCGCTTGCCTTCGTCCTTCGCGCTGTTGATGAACCAGGCCGCCTGGCGCGGCGGAAAGCGCGACTCGTCGAGGCCCAGCCCGGCGATCGTGCGCTTGATCAGGCGCTGCTGATCGTCGCTGTCGAGGATCTGGAACGTCTCGGGCAGCCGCGCCTCGCGCCAGTGCTGGCGCAGCAGCCGATGCGCGATGCCGTGGAACGTGCCGACCGTGAGCCCGCGCGCGCCGTTCGCGATCAGGCTTCGCAGCGCGCGCGCATCTCGCCGGCGGCCTTGTTCGTGAACGTGACCGCGAGAATCGACCACGGCGACACGCGATCGACCTCGAGCAGCCAGCGCGATGCGGTGCGTCAGCACGCGCGTCTTGCCCGAACCGGCGCCGGCAAGCACGAGGTAGTGGCCCGGGCGGTGCGCTGACCGCTTCGCGCTGCGCCGGGTTGAGACCATCGAGCAGATGCGAAACATCCATGAGCGAATTGTAATGGGCGCACGCGAGTTCGGGTCATCGAAGCATGCGTTTTTGCACATGCGATTCAGCTCTCGTCGCGCACATGCTGTGACCGTCCGGCTATCCTCCCCGCTCATGGAGTCATTGGCTTTCGTGAAAACATCTGCGCTCGGCTTCCAGTTCAAGTCGGTCGCTTTCGCCGCACTGCTCTTCTGCGTCGCGCTCGGCGCACGCTCCGCACCGGCTGCCGTGCCGGAGACGCCGCACTATACGGTGACCTTCGACGCGCAGACGCGCCAGGTCGCGGTGAGGCTTTGCCTCGCGCAGGCGCACGATGTCGTCCACTTCGCGGCCGACTCGGGCTGGGCGATGCGATTCATCGATGCGATCCGGCGCAGCGGCGAGGGCAGCATCGAGAAGGAAGGTGACGGCTGGCGCGCATCGCAGTGGCACGCGGGCGAATGCCTCGCCTATGCGCGCCGACATCGGCGCGATCGCGCGCGCGACAAGGTCGATGTCGGCTGGCAGATGGGCGACGATCTCGTCGCCGCGCCGCAGTTGTGGCTGTTGCGCGTCGACGGCGACCTGCCGAAGCGCAGGTCGACGTCTCGTTGCCAACGGGCTGGTCGATCTCCACGCCGTGGCGCGCCGCAGGTGACGCCGCCGTGACAAGCGCGCGTGCCCGTCGGGCGACGGCAAGACGCATACTTTCAGTATCCCGCGCACGCCGGCCGACTGGTCGGCCGCCGTCGCGTTCGGCCGCTTCGAGGAGGAGCGCATCGCGTTGCCCGGCGGCGTGCTGCGGCTGACGATGGTCCTGCACGGCGCCGATGCGGCGCAGCGCGCGATGCTGCACAAGTGGTTCGATCGCATCTCGCAGGCGATCCTGAGCGCCTACGGCAGACTGCCGCTGCCCGACGTGCAGGTGCTCATGATTCCGATCGAGGGTCACGGCCGCGGACCACGGCGGCGTGCTGTTCGGCCAGTCGGTCCGCGGCCAGGGCAATTCGTTGCAACTGCTCGTCGACCCGAGCCGGCCTGCGACCGACTTCGACGACGACTGGATGGCGGTGCACGAGCTCAGTCATCTGATGCATCCGTATCTCGGCGATCGCGGCGCGTGGCTCGCGGAAGGATTGGCGACCTATTATCAGAACGTCCTGCGCGCGCGCGCGGGTCTGCTCACGCCCGCGCAGGCGTGGGGCGAACTCGCAGATGGGTTCGCGCGCGGCGCTTCGACGCAGTCCGCCGATACGCTCGAGGACGCAGCGGCAAGAATGCACCAGCACGCACGCGTTCCAGCGCGTCTATTGGGCCGGCGCGGCGTTCTGGCTGACGGTCGACAACGACCTGCGCCGCGAGAGCGGCGACAAGATCGGACTCGACACGGTGCTCGGGCGATTCGGCGCGTGCTGCCTGCCCGCGTACAGGGAATGGCAGCCCGAGGATTTCGTCGCGCGCCTCGACGCGCTCGCGGGCACGAGCCTCATCGCGAAGCGCTATCGCGAATTCGCCGCGCAGCGCGTCTTTCCGGACTGGACGGACGTGCTCTCCGAGCTCGGCGTCGACCGCGACGGGCATCCACGCAACGACGGCGCGCATGCGCGCGACGAGGCGATCATGCGTCCGCCGCAAGCCGCTCGATAAAAATATACTTTTGCTGCGAGCCGCTCGTCGCGCCCGTGCGACGGCAGAGAATTTTTCGTCGGAAAAAGAAAAGCCCCGAGAGTTTAGGGGGAAACTCTCGGGGCCGGGTCCGAAGACCGACCTGGGGAGGGACCGGCCTTCAGTGCTGGTCCCAGGGAGGTGGGCCAGCGAGGTGCCGTTGCGTGCACCTGTAAGTTAGTTTGTGTGCGGGGGAGAAAAGTTCAAGGCGCCAAATAAAATTGAACGATTCGGTTCAGAAAGCATTCATCGGCTTTTGAATCAATCGTTTGCGCCGGCGCGTCGCAAAGGCTTTACACGATTTTTGCGAAACGCTAACAAAACCTTTCTTTCGAATACAAACTTCTCGACAAGACGTGCGAGGCACTGAAAACGTCGCAATGAATTCGCGGAACCCGAATGGAATTCGCGCGGAGTCTGCGGCGCAAATCTTCAGTGCGCCTCGTCCCAATTGTCGCCGACACCGATATCGACGATCAGCGGCACGCTCAAGTTGCGCCGCCGCCATCATGCGCTCGCGCACGCCGTCGCGGATCTCCTCGACAGTATCCTCGCGCACTTCAAAGACGAGTTCGTCGTGCACCTGCATGATCATGCGCGCCTTGCCCTGCCTGTTCCTGCAACCACGCGTCGACGACGATCATCGCGCGCTTGATGATGTCGGCCGCGGTGCCCTGCATCGGCGCGTTGATCGCCGCGCGTTCGGCGCCGGCGCGCAAACCCTGATTGCGTGAATGGATTTCGTAGAGATACAGACGGCGGCCGAACAGGGTTTCGACGAAGCCATCGCGATGCGCCTGTTCGCGCGTCGCGTTCATGAATGCCTGCACGCCGGGGTAGCGCTCGAAGTAGCGCTTCATGTAGCCCTGCGCTTCGCCGCGGTCGATGCCGAGCTGGCGCGCCAGGCCGAACGCGCTCATGCCGTACATCAGGCCGAAGTTGATCGCCTTCGCCGCGCGGCGCTGGTTCGCAGTCGACGAGCTCCGGCGGCACGCCGAACACCTCGGCTGCGGTCGCGCGATGCACGTCCTGATTGCCGTGGAACGCTGCGAGCAGGCCCGCGTCGCCGGACAGGTGCGCCATGATGCGCAGCTCGATCTGCGAATAGTCCGCCGCGAGGATCCGTGCCCGGGTGGAGCGACGAACGCCTGGCGGATGCGCCGGCCTTCCTCGGTGCGGATCGGAATGTTCTGCAGGTTCGGATCGTTCGACGACAGGCGTCCGGTCGCCGCGACGGCCTGGTGATAGCTCGTATGCACGCGTCCGGTGCGCGGGTTGACGTGCTCGGACAGCTTGTCGGTATAGGTCGAGCGCAGTTTGGCGAGCGTGCGGTAGTCGAGGATGAGGCGCGGCAGTTCGTGCTGGTCGGCCAGCGCCTCGAGCGCCTCCTCGTTCGTCGACGGCTGTCCGGTCGGCGTCTTGAACGCGACCGGCAGTTTCAGTTCGTCGTACAGCAGCTGCTGCAGCTGTTTCGGCGAGTCGAGACTGAAATGCCGGCCCGCGAGTTCGAACGCGCGCTGCTGCAGATCGAGCATGCGCCGGCCGAGTTCGCGGCTTTGCGCTTTCAGCTTTGCCGTGTCGATCAGCACGCCCGTCTGCTCCATGCGCGCGAGCACGGGCACGAGCGGCATCTCGATCTCCGTGAACACCTCGCGCAGCTTCGGTTCGGATTCGAGCTTCGACCACAGCGCGTTGTGCAGGCGCAAGGTGATGTCGGCGTCTTCGGCCGCATAGTCGGCCGCGCGCTGCACGTCGAGCTGCGAAAACGGAATCTGCTTGGCGCCCTTGCCGACGACGTCCTCGTAACGCATCGTGTCGATAGCCGAGATACTTCTTCGCGAGCGTATCCATGTCGTGGCGGTTGCCGCTCGAGTTGAGCACGTAGGATTCGAGCATCGAGTCGAAGCGCACGCCGCGCACGCCGATGCCGTACGTCGACAGCACGTTCATGTCGTACTTGAAATGCTGGCCCAGCTTGTACTTCTTCTCGTCTTCGAGCAGCGGCTTGAGCGCTGCGAGCACGGTGTCGCGATCGAGCTGCGCCGGTGCGCCCGGATAGTCGTGCCGGAGCGGCACGTAGGCCGCATGGCCCGGCTCGACCGCCAACGCGATGCCGACGATTTCGGCACGCATCGGGTCCCGGCTCGTCGTCTCGCAATCGAATGCGATCAGGTCGGCATGGCGCAGCCGCGCGAGCCATTCGTCGAACTGCGACCGGCGTCAGCACGAGTTCGTAGTTGCCCTTGGCAGATCGGCGCGGGACGCGGGGCTCGAGGCGTCGAGCACGCTGGAGCGTCCGCGATCGCTGCCGCCGTCGGTCGTGTCGTCGGCCTGCGACTCCGCAGGCGCGGGCGCATCATCGGGTCGCCATCGCGGCGCATCGAGTTCCCTCAGCGCCGCGCTTGAATTCGTAGCGCTGATACAGCTCGCGCAACAGCGTCGTGTCCGGCTCGCGCAGTTGCAGTTCGGTCGGTTTGACCGAGAGCGCACGTCGGTCTTGATCGTCGCGAGCTGGCGCGACAGCGGCAGTTGCGGCAACGCCGCGCGCAGGTTCTCGCCGATCTTGCCGCCGACCTTGTCGGCGTTCGCGACAATCGCGTCGAGAGAACCGTACTCGACCAGCCACTTCGCGGCCGTCTTCGGCCCGCATTTTTCGACGCCGGGAATGTTGTCGACGCTGTCGCCGACGAGCGCGAGGTAGTCGACGATCTGGTCCGGCCGCACGCCGAACTTCTGCGACGACGCCGCTCCGGATCGAGGCGCGAGTTCGTCATCGTGTTGACGAGTGTCACATGCGGTCCGACGAGCTGCGCGAGATCCTTGTCGCCCGTCGAGACGATGACGTCGATGCCGTTCGCCGCGGCCTGCAGCGCGAGCGTGCCGATCACGTCGTCGGCCTCGATGCCGTCGACGCACAGACTGCGGAAAGCCGAGCGCGTCGACGAGCTGCCGCATCGGCGCGACCTGCGCGACGAGGTCGTCCGGCATCGGCGCGCGATGCGCCTTGTACTCGGCGTAGAGATCGTCGCGGAATGTCTGCCCGGCGCGTCGACGACGAACGCGATGTAGTCGGGCTTCGCCTTGAGCTCGAGCCGCAACATGTTGAAGACGCCGAACAGCGCGCCGGTCGGCTCGCCGAGGCGATTGGTCAGTGGCGGCAGCGCGTGGAACGCGCGGTAGAGATAGCCGGAGCCGTCGATCAGAACGAGAGTCGGGCGAGACATGCGGAAAAGCCGGCGCGTCGTGCGGGCCGAGGAGCTTGGGGCAGCCGCCTGCGATTTGCAATCGTCGCGCGACTACCGAGGCGACAAAAAATCACACCGGGAATTCGCGCCGATGCCGCATTCCTTCATGCGCACTTCACGGGAATTCTGCTATTTTTACGCATCACCTCAGGAGAGAGGAGCGTGCCATGAATCGATTGCTTTTGACTTCGATCGCCGCCGGTCTGATTTCGGCGCTCGCATCCGCGCAGGAACGCGGCGCCAATGATCCGATACCGCCGGTCCAGCCGCCCCCGGCGATGGACGACGCACAGGCGCCCGTGAAGCCGGCGACGACACCCGCCCCGGCAACCAAGGCGCACACCCAGGCCGATTCTCAGCACCAAACCGTTCCGCTGGCCAATTCGGATGCCGAGGCCGCGGCGGCCGCCGCCGAAGCGAAGAAACGCGCCGCGACGCCCGTCCCCGTGCTGCCGCCCGAGCCCGAAAAGAAATTCAATAGCCCGGGCCTGCCGCCCGAAGTGCAGAAGGCGGCCGAGGCCACCGAGTTGCCGGTCATCACGGTTCGTCAGGAAGGCAACGTGACGATCCAGGAATATCGCAAGCACGGCAAACTGTTCGCGGAGCGCATCATCTCGAAGGATTCGGGCGACTCGAAATGGTACGTCGATGAACGCTACAAGGGGCCGATGCCCGTCGACGGCGCGGCGGGCGTCTCCGGGCACGTGGCACCGGTCGAGTACAAGGTGTTCGAGTGGGGCAACCCGTAGCGTTTGCTTGCGGCTTGCTGAAGCTGCGCCGCGAGACTTCAGCTGTGAGAGACGTCAGCTTCCGCGCTTGAGCGCCGCGAGCAATTCGGCACGCGGCAGCTTGCCGGTCGCGTTGCGCGGCAGGGCCTCGACGAGGCGCAGCGGTCGCGGCAGGAACACCGGATCTATCGAAGCACGCAGCGCGGCGAGGATTTCCGCTTCGCTTCGCTGCGGCGCCACCGCGAGCGCGGCAAGCCGCCGCACGCCGGTGCCCGCTTCGGCATCGAGCTGGAAGATCACGGCATCGTCGACACCCGGTATCGCGAGCAGGCGACGCGTGAGATCGCCGAGCGAAGCGCGCTTGCCGGCGATCTCGAGCAGGTCGTTGTTGCGGCCGCGCAGGCGAAAACGGCGGCCAGGCAGCAATTCGACGATGTCCTGCAGCAGCGTCGGTTCGACGAAATGCGCCGCGGTGACTAGCGTGCCATCGGGCTGCGGCTGTGCTTCGATGCCGTCGTACAGCGCCCAGACCTCGTCGCTGCGCGGTGCGGCGCTGCGCGATCACGCAGGTCTCGGTCGAACCGAACAGTTCGACGACCTGCGTCGCGTAACGCTGCTCGGTCTCGCGCGCGAGTTCGACGGAGAGCGGCGCCGTCGCGGTGACGATCGCCGCGAGCGCCGGCAGCGCGACGCCCGAGTCGAGCAGCGTGCGCAGGTGAAACGGCGTCGTTACCAGCACGCGGCGCGCGGGCAGCTCGGCGAGCGCGGCGGCGATTTCGGCCGGGAACAGCGGTTGCGACGCGTGAATCGCCGCGCGCGTGCGCAGCGGCAGGAGTACCGACAGCTCGAGACCGTACATGTGCTGCGGCGGGACGGTCGCGAGAATCTGCGGCGCATCGACGACCGCGGCGAGCGCCGCGGCGTTGAGCGCGCTGCTCGCGCATACGCTGCCCCAGGTTTTCACGTTGGCTTTCGGCGTGCCGGTCGACCCGGACGTGAAGCCGATCGCGACGACATGGTCGGCGGGAATCGACAGGTTGCTGAAAAATGCGTCGCCGCTGCCGCCGATCGCATCGGGCACATGCACGTAGCGCAGATGCGCCGGCAGCGTCGGCGTCGTGTCGCCGAGCGCGTAGGCGTTGGGGTAGGCGTGCAGCACGTCGTCGATCGCCTGCGGCGCCCGGGCGACGGGCAGAAGGTTGGTCTGGCCGGCGACGACGGCCGCGCAGAACGCGACCAGGAAGTCGTAGCGCTGCTCGCACAGGTTCAGCGCATAGCGCGCCTCGGGCAAACGCTCCGCGAGGGCGAACACGTCGGCGAGAAACTCGCCCGCGCTGATTTCGCGGCCATCGCGCCAGGCGAATGCGCGCGCGAAGTCCTCTGCTGCGAGTAGCGGCAGACGCTCTTGTGCTGCACTTACACGACCCGAATCGACGACTGCCGACATTTTACCCCTTAACTTCTCAGCGCTTCCCCGCTCATAGCGTCTCTTATTGGCGTCGGCCGCTCAAGCCCCCCTGTGGCGCCGTCGAGTACGAAGCCTAGCTCGGCGCCGAACATCGCGCGCACTTCGCGGGCACTGCGTGCGGGCATTTCGCCATGCCGATTCGCGCTGGTCGAGACGAGCGCGCCGCCAAACGCGCGACAAAGCGCGGCCGCTTGCGCATGCGCGGTTACGCGCACGGCGATACCGGCGTGCGCGCCCGCGAGCCACGCCGGCGTACTCTGCGAGCGCGGAAAGACCCAGGTGTGCGGACCGGGCCAGGTCGCGCGCGCGCGCGCGAGCGCTTCGGCGGGCACGACGGCGAGGTCGATGAACGGTTCGATCTGCGAGAAATCGTCCGCGATCAGCAGCACCCCCTGCGTCGGCGGCCGTTGCTTGAGCGCGAACAGGCGCGCTAGCGCCGCCTCATCGAGAGGATCGCAACCGAGGCCGTACACCGCCTCGGTCGGATAGGCGATGACCGCGCCGCCGCGCAGGGCGGCGACGGCGGCGGCGAGCGCATCGGCCATGGCGCGATCAGGCCTCCGAGACCTGCTTCTTCGCCGCGGCCTTTTTCGCGACGGCTTTCTTCGCCGCGGCTTTCTTGGCCGGCGCCTTCTTCGCTGCGGCTTTCTTTGCAGGGGCCTTCTTCGCGGCCGCTTTCTTCGCGGGCGCGTTCTCGGCTGCGGGTGGCCGCGGTTTTGGCGGGTGCGTTCTTCGCACCGCGTCCGAACCGGCCGCCGCGCTTCTTCTCCGGGGCCGCGGCGATCAGTTCGGCGCATTCCTCTTCGGTCAGCGAAGCGGGTTCGCGGTCCTTCGGGATGCGCGCGTTCTTCTTGCCGTCGGTGATGTACGGGCCGTACTGGCCGCGCAGGATCTGGATCGCGCCGTCGCGGAAACTCGCGATGACGCGGTTGCGGATCGCCTCAGCCTTTTCGTGCAGCACCTCTTTCGCGCGCCCGAGTTCGATCGTGTACGGGTCGTCGGGGGGCTTGATCGACGCGTAGACCTTGCCGTGCTTGACGAACGGACCGAAGCGGCCGACGCCGACGCTGATCGTCTCGCCGTCCTCGGCGGTGCCGAGATCGCGCGGCAGACGGAACAGCTGCAACGCATCCTCGAGCGTGATCGTGTGGATGCTCTGGCCGGGCCGCAGCGAAGCGAATCGCGGCTTGTCCTCGTCGTCCTTCGTGCCGATCTGCGCCATGGGCCCATAGCGGCCGAGGCGCACGGAAATCGGCTTGCCGGATGCGGCTTCGATGCCGAGTTCGCGCGCGCCCGTCGCCTCTGCGCGGTCGACGCTCTCGGTCTTTTCCTCGACGAGCGTCTTGAACGGCGTCCAGAATTTCCTCAGCAGCGGCACCCAGTCTTCCTCGCCGCGACTGACCGCGTCGAGTTCGTCCTCGAGCTTCGCGGTGAAGTCGTAGTCGACGTATTGGGTGAAATGGCCCGAGAGGAATTTCGCGACCGCGCGGCCCACGTCGGTCGGGCGGAAGCGGCGGCTGTCGAGCACTGCGTACTCGCGATTGAGCAGCACCTGGATGATGCTCGCATAGGTCGACGGCCGGCCGATGCCGTACTCCTCGAGCGTCTTGACGAGGCTCGCTTCGGAAAAGCGCGGCGGCGGTTCCGTGAAATGCTGGTCGGCAAGCACGTCGGCGAGCGGCACCGCTTCGCCGATTTTCATCGCGGGCAGCTTGCGGTTCTCGTCGTCGTCCTCGGCGGTCTTCTGGTCGCGCCCTTCCTCGTACACCGCGAGGAACCCCGCATCGACCACGGTCGTGCCGCTCGCGCGGAAAGCCGCATCGCCGCCCGCGTCGAGGTCGACCGACACGGTGTTGAGCGTCGCGTACTGCATCTGGCTGGCGACCGCGCGTTTCCAGATCAGGTCGTAGAGCTTGCGCTGATCGTCGTTGAGATACGCCGCCATCGCGGCAGGCGTGTGCAGCGCGGACGTCGGGCGGATCGCTTCGTGCGCTTCCTGCGCGTTCTTCGACTTGCTGCGGTAGAGATTCGGCGTTTCGGGCAACGCCTTGGCGCCGAAGTCGCGGGTGATGACTTTGCGCAATTCGGTGATCGCGTCGTTGCCGATGTTCACGCGAATCGGTACGCATGTAGGTGATCAGGCCGACGGTGCCTTCGCTGCCGATCGCGACACCTTCGTAAAGTCCCTGCGCGATGCGCATCGTGCGGCTCGTCGAGAAACCGAGCTTGCGCGCCGCTTCCTGCTGCAGCGTGGAGGTCGTGAACGGCGGCGAAGGCCGGCGCTTGCGCTCCTTCGACTGCACTTCGCTGACGACGAGGCGACCCTGCGCCGACTTGATCAGCGCGTCGCGCGCCGCGTGCGCATCGGCTTCGTTGGTCAGGTCGAATTGTTCGAATTTCTTGCCGCGCAGCCTGAGCAGGCGCGCGCTGAAACGCTGATCCGGATGCGCGCAGTCGGCTTCGATCGTCCAGTACTCGCGCGCCTTGAATGCTTCGATCTCCTCCTCGCGCTCGACGATCATGCGCAGCGCGGGCGACTGCACGCGCCCCGCAGACAGGCCGCGCTGCACCTTGCGCCAGAGCACCGGCGAAAGGTTGAAGCCGACGAGGTAGTCGAGCGCGCGGCGAGCCTGCTGCGCGTTGACGAGGTCGAGCGACAGCGGGCGCGGATTGGCTACCGCTTCCTGGATCGCATGCGGCGTGATCTCGGAGAACACGACGCGATGCAGCGTCTTGCCGTCGAGCAGCTTGCGCTCCCGCAGGATCTCGGCGATATGCCAGGAGATGGCCTCGCCTTCGCGATCCAAGTCGGTCGCGAGATACAGCGAGTCCGCCTTCGCGGCGGCCTTGGCGATGGCTTCGACGTGCTTTTCGTTGCGCTCTATCAGTTCGTAGGCCATCGCGAAGTCGGCGTCGGGATCGACCGCGCCTTCCTTTGGCTTGCAGGTCGCGCACGTGGCCGTACGACGCCAGGACCTGAAAGTCCTTGCCGAGGTACTTGTTGATCGTCTTGGCCTTGGCAGGCGATTCGACGATGAGGAGGTTTTTCGCCATGGGGTCAACTATCTGAAGGAGCGTGTCGCACGACACCGCGGCCGCATATGCCGCGGCCCGGTCGGCTGAATAGCAGGAAAATCGTTACAAAATGAGACGCGGCCGACACTGCGCCTTATTTCAGTCAAAACCGCAAACGGGGTGCTGTCAAGCGTAATCGTCCCGCGACGCGCCTCGAAACGGCACGATTTCACTCACGTGAACGAGCGCGAATAGCGCCCGTTTTGCGCTGCGACGGCGCCGTCGAGCTCGAGCATCAGCAGCATCGACGAGAGCGCTGCAGCGGGCAGTCCGGAGCGTTCGACGAGTTCATCGAGCGCCGCCGGCGTGTCGTCGAGGGCGTCCAGCAGACGCGCGTAGTCGGGATCGCCCGCGCGCCTCGGCGCGTGCCGTGCGAACGGACGTGTTTCTGCCCTTCGCAAGGCGTTTGCGCAGACCGTCGGCGAGCGCGCCGCCTAACGCGGGCAGATCTTCGAGCACGTCCAGCGCCGGTCTCGACGAGCTTCGCACCGTCGCGGATCAGGCGATGACAACCGCGCGCCAGCGGGTTGTGGATCGAGCCCGGCAATGCGAACACGTCGCGGCCCTGTTCCGCTGCGTAGCGCGCGGTCGTCAGCGAACCCGACTTCAGGCCCGCCTCGATCGACGAGCGTGCCGAGGCTCAGGCCGGAAATGATGCGGTTGCGACGCGGGAAGAAGCTCGGCTGGCCGGGCGTGCCCGGCGCAAATTCGCTGACGAGGGCGCCTTCCGCGACGATGCGCGCCGCGAGTTCGGCATGCCGGCGCGGATAGACGACGTCGATGCCGGTGCCGAGCACGGCGATCGTCTTGCCGCCCGCATCCAGCACGGCGGTGTGCGCGGCACCGTCGATGCCTTCGGCCAGTCCGCTCGTCACGGCGAGGCCTGCGTCGGCAAACGCGCTCGCGAAGGCCCGCGCGTTGGCCATGCCGGCCGGGCTCGCGCTGCGCGCGCCGACGATCGCTATCTGCGGCAGCCACAGCGTGCTGGGATCCCCAGCCACGAACAGCGCCGCCGGTGCGCTCGGAATGGCGCGCAACAGCGTGGGATAGTCCTCGTCGTCGAACGTGATCAGATGATGCGTATCGACGTCCAGCCAGGCTTCGTCGTGATCGAGCCGGCGCTGATCGGGCGCGGCGAGCCATTGCCTGGTGCTTCGGCGGCGAGTGTCACGTCGCGAGTGATTGCGGCGAGCGCCCGCGGCGGCGTCGCCATGGCGAGTCACGGCCGCGCGAATCGCCGCGGCGCCAAGAGACGGCGCGCGCAGCAGGGTCAGCCAGGCTCGCGCAGATCCGTTGCGGGACATCGATCGCCTCGATCCTTCGAGCGTATTGCGATAATAGTCAGATGAGATCGGATCGGACGTGATCGGGTCAGATGCGATCGGGTCAGATGTGGTCGGGATCGTACAGCGGATCGTGCAGATGCACCGGACGGATGCCGTCGACGATGAGACCGTAGCTCACGTGCTCGAACGTACGGAAGATCATCACGTGACCGACGTATTCCTCGGGCAACTGAACGTGCGCGTCGTTCGGATGGAAGAACTTGGTCGCGCTGCGGTCGGGATAGTCGGTGTGGTCGGCTACGATCTCGCCCGGATGATAGATCGAATAGACCTGGCCGTTCTCGACGCCGTCGACAGCGCCGTGCGACAGGGCGACGACGGTGTCGCGGCCCTGGACCATCGCACCGCTCGGATCGAGCGGGCCGGTGCCCGCAAGAATACGCATGCCGGCAGGCACCTGCTTGGGCGCATGCGGCACGTACTGGGCGTCGTAGGGCTTGTCGTCGAGCGGCATCACCAGGTCGCCAGGGCGAATCTCCACATCCGACGAGAGAACGAGCACCGAGGCCGGGTCGCCGGCATGGGTCACGCGCACGGTGCCGATCTGCAGGCCTTCGTAGCCGATAAAATTCAGATGGCCGTCGAGGGTCCATTCGTGCGGACCATGGCTCCACAGCAGGTCCGGACGGAATTCATGCGTGCGATCGGCCGCGTCCGTCGAATCGCGATAAAAGCGCTGTGGCGCACCGTCGCGAGGAATCACTTCGCAATAACGTCCGAGCGGTCGCACGACCGCGAACTGCTGGCCTGGCTGCGCGGAAAGGCCGCGGATGTAGATGAGTTCACCCGGCGTTCCGCGCAGATGCGCGTCTTCGACGCCGACGACATGCGGTGCGTTCTTGAAGTCATCGTCGCCCATGATGCGCGTGCGATAGAGGAATTTTTCGATCGCCGCCAGCGGGATGGGCTTGATCGCGTCTTCGAGCTGGTCGGCGCGCTGATGCGGCCCGCCGGCATTGCTGACATGCGCGCCACCGTCGAGGTAGGCCAGATTGATCACATCGCCCGGGAAAATCAGATGCGGGTTGCGAATCTGGCCATTCGCCTGCCAGACCTCGGGCCATTGCCAGGGCCGCTTGAGGAATTTGTTGGCGATTCCCCACAGCGTGTCGCCGCGGCGCACGACGTAGGTATCGGGATGACCGGGCTTCAGCTCGACCGTTGCGGCATAGGCCGCGAGCGTGACGACAAGGCCGATGAATATCGCAGGTAGTCTTTTAAGCATGGCGGCTAAACACCTGATTTTCCCCAACGACTGGTCCCAAGTGTAGTAGAAAATTGGCGTTGCAAACCACCACTCGTGCAAATTTTGTTAAATCCGTCGAATCCGTCAACTTTTGCCCCCAAATCGGTCCCTCGGGAGGGCAAAACGCCGACCCCGGAAACAGCCACTACCCCTTGTATTCGCTTACAATTCGTTATGCGCAAGACGACCCCACGATGAGCCAGCTGACCATTCTCGAATACCCCGACCCGCGTCTGCGCACGCAGGCACAGCCCGTACGCGCCTTCGATCAGGCGCTGCAGACGCCTGATCGACGACATGTTCGAGACCATGTACGCCGCGCCCGGCATCGGTCTTGCCGCGACCCAGGTCAATGTGCACAAGCAGCTTCTCGTCCTCGACGTGTCGGAGGAAAAGAATGCAGCCGATGGTGCTGATCAATCCGACGCATCGTGGCGAGCGAAGGCAAGCAGACCTACCAGGAAGGCTGCCTGTCGGTACCGGGCATCTTCGCCGACGTCGATCGCGCCGACCGCATCACGGTCGAATCCCTGGACCGCCATGGTGCCGCGCAGAATTTCGCGGCGGAAGGACTGCTTGCCGTGTGCATCCAGCACGAGATGGACCATCTCGCCGGCAAGCTGTTCGTCGATTACCTTTCTCCGCTCAAGCGCGAACTCGTGCGCAAGAAGCTCGCGAAACAGCGTCGCGCCGCCGAGGCGGGCTGAAATCCGACCAAGTCCGCGGCTCGTCGTGCGCGCCAGCGCCTGCGCACGCTGCAGGCGGCCTCGTCGCTGTTTCGGCATGCGACGATACGCGATCTGCCGTCGCGCTTCGTGTGCGGCGCAGTGTTGTGCTCCCCGTCGCCCAGCCTCGCCGTCTTGTTCCCATTGATGTCGCCATGAAGCAGCCGTTGCGCCTCGTATTCGCCGGGACACCCGATTTTGCAGTGCCACATCTCGCCGCGTGTCGGCGCGACGATGTGGAAATTGTTGCAGTGTATACACAGCCCGATCGTCCGGCCGGGCGCGGGCGCAAGCTCGCCGCCAGTCCGGTGAAAGCCGCCGCGCTCGCGGCCGGCATTGCGGTCGAACAGCCGGAAAACTTCAAGAGCGAAGCGGCGCGTGCGCGCCTCGCGGCGTGCGCGCCGGACCTGCGTCGTCGTCGTCGCGTACGGATTGATCCTGCCGCGCAAGGTGCTCGCGATCCCGCGCTTCGGCTGCTGGAACGTGCACGCATCGCTGCTGCCGCGCTGGCGCGGCGCGGCGCCGATCCAGCGCGCGATTCTCGCGGGCGACCGCGAAACCGGAATCTGCCTCATGCAGATGGAAGCCGGCCTCGACACAGGCCCGGTTCTGCTGCGTCGGGCGCTGCCGATCGCGGCCGACGACACCGGCGGCACGCTGCACGACCGGCTCGCCGTGCTCGGCGCCGAGACGCTTGGCGAAGGCCTCGACCGGCTTGCGCGGGGAGAGACACTGGTCGCAGCCCCGCAGCTCGAAGACGGCGTCACCTACGCACACAAGCTCGACAAGGCCGAAGCGCGCCTCGACTGGGCCGAAAGCGCAGTCGCCCTCGAGCACAAGGTGCGCGCATTCGATCCATGGCCGGTCGCCGAGGGCGACATCGCGGGCGAGACGCTGCGCATCTGGCGTGCGCAGGCGCGCGCGCTGACGGCCGCCGCCGGCGACGCAGCGCCGGGCACGATCGTCGGCGCGGGCCGCGACGGTATCGACGTCGCCTGCGGCGAGGGTGTACTGCGCGTACTGGAACTTCAGCGCGCGGGCGGCCGCCGGATGGCGGTGGCCGACTACCTCAACGCACGACCGCAACTGCTTTCATCCGCCGTTGCACGCGCATCGTCGGCGACGTCCCGATGAGCGCCGACGCGAAATCGAGCGACGTCCGCGCGATCGCCGCGCAGGCGCTCGCGCGAGTCGTCGCCGGTGAGTCGCTGCGCAGCGCGTTTGCCGCATTTTCCACGAAACTTTCCGATGCCCGCGACCGCGCCCTGCTGTCGAGCCTGATGCACGAGGGCGCGCGCTGGTGGCTTCGCTATGACAGCGGCGGTCGACCGCCTGCTCGAGCGCCCGTTGCGCGAGCGCGAGCCGCAACTGCACGCGTTGCTCGTGCTCGGCCTCGTACAGCTCGATGTGCTGCGCATGCCGGAATACGCGGCGGTGGCGGCGACGGTGGAAGGCGCGCGAGCGCTGCGCAAGCCGCAAGTTTGCCGGTCTCGTCAACGCGGTCCTGCGGCGCTGGCTGCGCGAGCGCGACGCACTGATCGCGCGGGCTCGACGCCGACATCGTCACGCGCAGCGCACATCCGCGCTGGCTGATCGATCGGCTCGACGCGGATTGGCCGGGACAGACGGCAGCGGTCCTCGACGCGAACAATCTGCAGGCGCCGCTCTGGCTGCGCGTCAATCGGCGGCGCGCGGCGCGTGACGACCTGCGTGCCCGTTTTGCAGAAGCGGGCCACCCGACTCGCATCGTCGACGGAATCGCCTGCGCGCTCGTGCTCGAGGAGAGCACCGACGTCACCCGTCTGCCAGGCTACGCCGAAGGGCATTTCTCGGTGCAGGACGGCGCGGCGCAGCACGCTGCCGGGCTGCTGGATCTGCGCTGACGGGCCTGCGCGTGCTCGACGCCTGCGCGGCGCCCGGCGGCAAGAGCGCCCACATCCTCGAAACGGCGGAGGTCGAACTGCTCGCGCTCGATCGCGACCCATTGAGGCTGCCGCGGGTACGCGAGAATCTCGCGCGACTTGGACTCGCCGCGCGCGTCCTGGCCGGCGACGCGGCCGAGCCTTCGCCGTGGTGGGACGGCAGGCCATTCGACCGCATCCTGCTCGATGCGCCCATGCTCGGCGACCGGCATCATCCGCCGGCAGCCCGACATCAAGCTGCATCGTCGCGCGAGCGACCTGCAAGCGCTCGCTGCGATCCAGTCGCGGCTGCTCGCGGCGCTCTGGCCTTTGCTCGCGCCGGGCGGGCGCTTAGTCTATGCGACGTGCTCGGTGTTCGATGGCGAAAATGCGCGGCAGGTTTCCCGGTTCGCGGAACACCACGCGGACGCGAAACTTCTCGCCACCGCGCCGCCGGGTTGGCGGCCCGTGGCGGGCGGTGGCGCGCAGAATCTGCCGGGCGAGCGGGACATGGACGGATTCTTCTATGCGCTTTTCGAAAAGGACGCATAACCTGGTATTCGTCGCGGCCGCCGCGATGGCGGTGTGCGCCTGTTCGCGCGGTTCCCCGTCGGCGTTCGCCGTGCGCAGCGCGAGCATCGAACACGGCGCTCTCGGCGCGCAGCTCGACTGGCGTCCGAGCGCCCTCATGCTTGATGCACTCGATCACGGCATCGCGCTCGATTTCGAGGTCACGGTCGAGGCGCAAGGCGCGTCGTGGCTCGGCTGGCGCGCGACGATCGGCCACGCCCGCTGGCGCCGCGAACTGCGCTATTTTCCGCTGACCCGCCAATACCAGATGCGCGATCCCGAAAAGGACCCGGCTGGCACGACCGAAACGCGCAGCTATCCTGCGCGCGCCTCGCTGATCGCGGCGATCAGCGACCTGCGTCTCGACTTGCCCGCTGACTGGCTCGCCGGCCAGCCGGTGAGCGCCGTGGAACGCTACACCTTGCACATCGACCTGCAACGCGACAACCTGCCGGGCGCCTTGCGCCTGCCCGCATTGATCGATGCGGACTGGCGTCTTTCCACAGGAATCTACGCATGGCCCGCGCCGCGAAACGCTGGTTGAGTTTCGGCGTACGCCGCGTACTGCCGGCGCTCGCCATCCTGACGCTGCTCGCCGCGGCACTGCTGCTTGCGCGCGATGCGGCCGGTGGCAGCAATCGCTTCGGCGCATATTATTCCTGGATTCTCGCGTCGTCGGCGGTCGCGCTGGGCGTGCTCATCCTCATCATCATCCAGCGTCTCGTTGCGCCTGTCGCGCGAGCTGCAGCGTCGCGTGCCGGGCGCGCGGCTGACGCGGCGCATGCTGCTGATGCTGATCGGCCTCGCGGTGCCGCCGGTGCTCGTCGTCTACGGCTTCTCGCTGTTCTTCCTCAACGCGACGATCGACACGTGGTTCAACGTGCGCCTCGAGGAAGGCCTCAACGACGCGCTCGAAATCGGCAGCGCGTACCTCGGCGAGCGGCCTGCGTGCGGCCGAGGCAAGTTCGACGCAGCTCGCGCGCGACCTCGCCGACCTGACCGATGCCGAGCTGCAGTCGCGCCTCGACAGCGCGATCGACGCACGCGGCGCGATCCAGCTGACTCGTGTTCGGCAACGATCGCACGGTGCTGGCGACGCAGAGCGCCGACCCGCGCTTTCTCAACCCCGTATATCCCGATGCAAACGCGCTGCTGCAGATCAAGGACTGCGGGTCGCTACGCGGCGGCGGATCATCTCGGCGGCGACAACGGCCTGATCCTGCGCGTAGCGATGCCGCTCGGCGATGCTGCGCCGGTCGCGAACGCATTGCTGCACGCGCTGTTTCCGGTGCCGCCGCGATCCAGCCGCTGACCGCCGCGCGTCGAACAGGCGAATTTCGATTTCCAGCGGCTGAAGTTCCTGCGCGATTCGCTCAAGCTGACCTTTACGCTCGTGCTGACGTTCGTGCTGCTGCTGTCGGCGCTGTTCGGCGTGCTCACGGCGTTCGGCGTCGCGCGCCGCCTGACGGCACCGATCGGGCGCCTCGCGACCGCGACGCGCGCCGTCGGTGCGGGACGCTACGACACGCCGCTGCCGGTCGCGAGCGACGATGAACTCGGGTTCCTGCTCAACTCGTTCAACCAGATGCAGCGCGAACTCGAACTCGACCAGCGGGCGCGTCTCGCGCAGCGCGCTCGAGACCGAGAGTCAGCGCACCTATCTCAAAGCCGTACTCGAACGGCTGTCGACCGGCGTGCTCGGCCTCGATCGCGACGGCGTGCTGCGCACGGCGAATCACGCGGCCGAGACGATTCTCGAGGCGCCGCTGTCGCGCTATGTCGGCCAGCACCTCAGCAGCGGTGCGCAGCGCGCATGCGGAACTGGCAGCCGCTGATCGACCCGATCCTCGCGCATATGCGCGAGGCCGCGCGCGAGTGGCGCGGGGAGGTCGTGCTCGATGCCGGCGGCAGCGAGCGGCGCGTGCTGATGCTGCGTGGCGCCGAACTCGGCAGCGCAGGTGACGACGCGGGCATCGTCGTCGTGTTCGACGACCTCACGATACTCAACCGCGCGCAGCGCGACGCGGCCTGGGCCGAGGTCGCGCGGCGGCTCGCCCACGAGGTGAAGAATCCGCTCACGCCGATCCAGCTCGCGGCCGAGCGCCTGCGCCGCCGCTTCCTCGGCCGCCTGCCGCCCGACGAGACCGAAATCCTCGACCGCGCGACGCACACGATCGTCAATCAGGTCGAGGCGCTCAAGGCGATGGTCAACGCGTTCGGCGACTACGCGCGACCGCCGATGATCGATGCGCGCGCCTTGTCGATGCAACGCGCTCACGAGCGAGGTTCTCGACCTTTACGAGAACGATCAGCGCATCCAGCTGACCCGCCATTTCGCGGCGAGCGACCCGATGCTGCGCGCGGATGCGGTGCGCCTGCGCCAGTTGCTGCACAACCTGATCAAGAACTCGCTCGAGGCGATGAGCGGCGAGCGCAAGCCGCACATCGAAGTGAGCACGCTCGAGAGGCAGCGACGACGGCCGCGCGTTCGTCGAACTTGCGATCGCCGACAACGGCCCCGGTCTGCCGGAGGGCTTCGGCGACCGCTGGTTCGAGCCGTATACGACGAGCAAGGTCAAGGGTACGGGACTCGGTCTCGCGGTGGCGAAGAAGATCGCCGAGGAGCACGGCGGCAGCATTCGCGCCGAGAATCGGCCGAGCGGCGGCGCCGTGTTCACCTGTGGTTGCCGCGCGACGCGGCGTGAGCAGCGCGTGACGACGAAAACGACATGGGCGAAAGCGTACGCGCGAGCGGCGCGACGGTCGCGTAGCACGGCGGTCTCGCGATCGGCTGCCGTCGATCCGTGGCCCTCGGCGCGTTGAGGCGCGTCCAACGCTTTTGCATCTGCGTTAGCATCCGCGCATGACTTCAACGCTGCCAATGACGGCACAACACCGCCGCGAGTGGTGGCTGTTCCTGCTCTTCGCGCTCGTCCTGATCGGCGCGGGCATCGGCCTGCGCGATCCCTGGCCCGCCGACGAACCGCGCTTCGCGCTGTCCGCGAAACAGATGGTCGCGAGCGGCAACTGGCTCATCCCGCATCGCGGCAGCGAACTGTATTCGGACAAACCGCCTGCGTTCATGGCGGCGCAGGCCGCGGCCTACACCGTGCTCGGCAGCTGGCGCATTGCGTTCCTGCTGCCGTCGCTGCTCGCGGCGCTCGCGACGCTGTGGCTCGTCTACGATCTCGCGCGCAGGCTTCTGGGATCACCGCACGGGCCTCTACGCGGCGCGGCGCGCTGCTCGCGGCGTTCCAGTTCGTCTATCAGGCCAAGCGCGCGCAGATCGATCCGAGCGTCACCTTCTTCATCACGCTTGCGAACTACGGCCTGCTGCGGCACTTCCTGCTCGGCCCCGACTGGCGCGCCTACTGGCTCGGCTGTTTCGCGGCTGGCCTCGGTGTGATCACGAAGGGCGTCGGCGTGCTTGCGCTGTTCATGTTCGCGCCTTACGTGTTCGCGCGCTTCGCGCATTGGCAACATGCCTCGACGACGACGCGCGCGACATGGCGCTGGCTCGCGGGCGTCGCTCGCGTTCGCCGCCGCCGCGGCGCTGTGGCTCGTGCCGATGCTGCTCGCCGTGCGCAACAATCCCGCGCCCGAGTACGCGGCCTATGCGCACGACATCCTGTTTCGCCAGACCGCGGGCCGCTACACCGATTCGTGGGATCACCAGCACCCGTTCTGGTATTACGGCGGCGTGATCATCACGAGCTGGCTGCCGCTCGTGCTCGTGTTGCCGGGCGTCGTGCCGCGCTGGCGCGACGCATTGCGCCAGCGCGATGCGCGTGTCCTGCTGCCGCTCGCGTGGGTCGTGCTGATCGTCATCTTCTTCACGCTCCCGAAAGGCAAGCGCGACGTCTACATCATGCCGGCGCTGCCGATGTTCGCGCTCGTCGCGGCGCCCTATCTGCACGACGTGCTGCAGCGCCTGTGGGCGCGCCGCACCGCATTCGCACTCGCACTGATCCTCGGCTTCGGCTTCCTCGCGATCGGGCTTTACGCACTCGTCGCCCAGCCGCAGTTCGCGCGCGATCTCGTGCAGCAACGCGGTTTCGGCGACGGCAGCACCGCGCTTTGGTGGCTGTTCGTTGCGCTCGCCGCGTGCCTGCTCCTCGCGGCGGCCTGGTATCGCGTCAGGCGTGGCGTGCATGGCCTCGTGGTCGGCGTCGCCGGCTTGTGGCTGCTCTGGAGCTTCTGGGCCTATCCGTTGCTCAACGACTCGAGCTCCGCCGCGGGCGTCATGCGCCGCACAGGTGAAATCATCGGGCCGGACGCGGAGCTCGGCCTCGTCGCGTGGAAGGAGCAGAACCTGCTGCATGCCGACCGGCCCGCGACCGATTTCGGTTTCGTGCGCCCGTGGCACACGCCAGCTCGGCGACGCGATCCGCTGGCTCGAGGCGGCGCCCGCGCGGCGCTGGGTGTTCATCCTCGCCGATCCGATGGCGCCGTGCGTGGACCGCGCCAAGGCCACCTATGTCGGCCACGCCAACCGGCGCGAATGGTGGCTGTTCCGCGCCGACGCGATCAACCCGGCCTGCGCGGGCGGCAAGGTGCCGGAGACCAAAGGCGAAGACGCGGCGGATCCGAATTCGGACTAGCCGGCCTTCGGCCAGGTTCAGGGCTTCTGACCGCGGTCGAGCAGCCAGTGCATGACGAACTTCTGGCGAACATAATTCGCCTCGACGTAGGCGTAGACCAGCCCGCGCCAGCCGTCGAGGAATCCGCCGCGCAGCACGTAGCCGCGCAGGAATCGCCAGAACGGATTGATCACGATTTTGTACAGCTGTGCGCGTTTTCCACTTTGTTGCATGTGCTCCGCCATCAGGCGTGCGTAGCGTTCGAGCCGGCCCACCTGGTCGCCGAGCGAACGATAGGCGCGATGCTCGAGGTCGCCGCTCAGGGTGACGACCGTGCCGTCGACGCTCGCATGTTCGTGGATCTCGCGCGTGCCGCGGAAACCGCCACGGCGGCGGTCGAACAGGCGCATCACGCGGTCGGGATAGGCGTTGCCGTGACGCAGGAACGCACCGAAATATTCGGTCGCGCGCGCGAAGCGGTAGCCCGCCGCATCGGCGAAGCCTCGCGTCCGCGCGGCTTCGATGGATTCGCGCAGCGCCGGCGTCACGCGCTCGTCGGCATCGAGACAGAGCACCCAGTCGTGGCACGCGGCGCGCACCGCGAAGTCCTTCTGCGCGCGATAGCCAGCGAACGCGTGCTCGATCACGCGCGCGCCTTTTGCTGCGGCCAGTTCGCGCGTACCGTCGACCGAGCCCGAGTCGACGACCAGTATTTCGCTGCAGAAAGCGAGGGAATCGAGGCAGGCTTCTATGTTCCGCGCTTCATTGAGCGTAATAATGCACGCGGAGAGGGGCATCGACTCGGGCATCACGGGGCGAGTACCTTCGATTGGGTGTGAAGTGAAGATTTGGCTGGCTTGAAAAAAGGGGGAGTAATGGATACGAGTGCGGTTCCGATCAAGACCGAGGCAGGCAGGCAGGAGATTGGCACGCGCACGCGCAAGATATCGTGGCAGACCCGCGCATTGCTCGTCTCGATCAATGGCGACAAGACCGTAGCCGAGCTGGGCGGACTGTTCAAGACGCCCGAGGCGCTCGTGCAGGCCGTGCAGGAGCTGCTCGCGCTCGAGCTGATCACGTGGCAACGCGGGCCGGCCGCGTCACCGGAGCCGCTGGTCGGTGAAGGCGTCACGCCGCTGCAGCAGGCGCGGCAACTCCTCAACGAGACTGCGGTGGGCTCGCTGGGGATGCTCGGCAGCTTCAGCGCGTTCCGCTTCACGCTGAAGCTCGAGCGCTGCTACAGCCCGGAAGAGTTGCGTGGCATCTTCGCGGAATACCGCACCCTCGTGGCCAAATCGAAAGGCGACGCGTTCGTCGACGCCGTCCTCGAAAGGGTCGAGGCTCTGCTAGCGCAGGCCTGAGGCACACCACGGCACCCAACCAGGTCGCTCACCGAGACCGTGAGCGGGCGCCGCGCGGCAGCTTGCGCTATGCTGGGGCGTCTCTTTTTCGCAACACAGGTCCGCAGATGGCTTCGGGACGCGTACTGGTCGTCGACGACGAGCCGGACATTCGCACGACCGTAAAGGAAATCCTCGAGGACGAGGGTTATCAGGTCACGCTCGCCGACGGTGCGGCGGCGGCGCGCGAGGCGCGCACGCAGGTGCGCCCGGACGTGATCCTGCTCGACATCTGGATGCCCGACACCGACGGCATCAGCCTGCTGCGCGAATGGGCATCGTCCGGTGCGCTGAATTCGCCGGTCATCATGATGTCGGGTCACGGCAACGTCGAGACCGCGGTCGAGGCGACGCGGCTCGGCGCCTACGACTTCGTCGAGAAGCCCATCTCGCTCGCGAAACTGCTGCTGACGATCGAGCGTGCGCGCGAAGCGAGCCGCCTCAAGCGCGAGAACGAAGGATTGCGCGAGCAGCTCGCGTTGCCGCTCGAACCGGTCGGATCGAGCAAGGTGATGACCGCCCTGCGCGCCCAGCTCGACAAGCTCGCGCAACACGACACGTCCATCCTGGTCCAGGGCGAGGGCGGCACCGGCAAGGAGACGCTCGCGCGCTGGCTGCATGCGCGTTCGGCGCGACGCGGCGGACCGTTCGTCGCCGTCGCGCCCGGCAGCGTTCCGCGTGAACACCTCGTGACGGCGCTGTTCGGCGCCGAGGATGCGAACGGTGTCCAGCAGGGCCTGATCGAGCGCGCCAACGGCGGCACGCTGTTCCTCGACGAGGTCGCCGAACTCGATCCCGAACTGCAGCAGCGCCTCTTCAGCGTACTCGAGCGCCGCGCGCTGGTTCGCTCGGGCGGCGCGGGCAGCGTCGTACTCGATCTGCGCGTGGTCGCCGCGACCGCCCAGAACCTCGAGGCGCTGGTCAAGGCCGGCGCGTTCCGCGAAGAGCTCTACTACCTGCTCAACGTCGTCCCGCTTATGGTGCCGCCGCTGCGCAAGCGCAACGAGGACGTGCCGGAGCTGCTGCGCCTGTACAGCGACTTTTTCGCGACGCGCGACAAGCTCGCGTACCGGCACTTCCCGGTCGCTGTGCAGAACCGGCTGCGCAATCACGATTGGCCCGGCAACGTCCGCGAACTGCGCAATCTCGTCCAGCGCCTGCTCGTGATGGGCAACGGCGACGAGATCGCACTCGACGAGATCGAAGCGGCGCTCGGCCAGACGACCACGCGCGCCACGCGCGAAGAGGCCGCGCAATCCACGACGCCGGCCGGCATCGACTTCACCCTGCCGCTGCGCGAAGCACGTGAGCAGTTCGAGCGCGCGTATCTGTTGCGCCAGCTGCAGGATGCCGGCGGCAGCGTCGGCAAGCTCGCGAAGATCGTCGGCATGGAGCGCACGCATCTCTATCGCAAGCTGCGCGATCTTGGCGTCGACGTGCGCAACGCGCCGAAAGAGGAATAGTTCGGCGCGACAGGACCGGTCTCACAAGACAGCCCCGACAGACGGGCACAATAGACGTCTCTAACAGGACGGACGGCAGAATCCGTCATGCAGGCGCAATCACCCACCCCCACGATTGCATCGAAACCGAAGGAGATAGGCATGAGCGTGAAAGGCAAAGTCGCCCTCGTCACGGGCGCAGCAAGCGGCATCGGCAAGCGTATCGCCGAGATCTACGCCGACAACGGCGCGCACATCGCGGTCGCCGATATCAACAAGGACGCGGCCGACGCGGCGGCCGCCGAGATCCGCGCGCGCGGCGTCAAGGCGACGACGGTCATCATGGACGTCACCGACGAAAACGCCGTCAACGCCGGCATCGACCAGTGCGTCAAGGATCTCGGCAGCATCGACATCCTCGTCTCGAATGCGGGCATCCAGATCGTCAATCCGATCGAGAATTTCAGCTACGCCGACTGGAAGAAGCTCATGGCGATCCATCTCGACGGCGCGTTCCTCACGACGCGCGCGGCGCTCAAGTACATGTACGCGGCCGGCAAGGGCGGCGCGATCATCTACATGGGCTCGGTGCATTCGAAGGAGGCATCCAAGCTCAAGGCGCCCTACGTCGCGGCCAAGCACGGCCTGATCGGCCTGGCGAAGGTCGTCGCGAAGGAAGGTGCAGCCCACAACGTGCGCGCGAATGTCATTTGCCCGGGCTTCGTGCGCACGCCGCTCGTCGACAAGCAGATTCCCGAGCAGGCGAAGGAGCTCGGCATCTCCGAGGCCGACGTGATCAAGAACGTCATGCTCAAGGAAACCGTTGACGGCGAGTTCACGACGGTCGACGACGTCGCCAACTGCGCGTTGTTCCTCGCCGGTTTCGAGACCAATGCGTTGACCGGTCAGTCGCTCGTCGTGAGCCACGGCTGGTTCATGCAATGAGCGCGCGCCGCGCACCGACCCGCTCGGCACCGCTGCGCAGCGGTGCGAAGACGAAGAAGGCCGTCGATGCGGCCAAGGTCAGGAAAGCCGTCAAGGCGATCAAGACCGAAGTTGCCGCGGCGGCGAAGTCAAAAGCGCCGCGCACCGACAAAAAGGCGCCGCCGGCCGGCGAGTCGGCCAAGCGCTACGAGACCATCGCCCTCGTTTTGCAGGGCGGTGGTGCGCTCGGCTCGTATCAGTGTGGCGTCTACGAAGGACTGCACAAGGCGGGCATCCAGCCGAACTGGTTCGCCGGGATTTCGATCGGCGCACTCAACGCGGCGATTCTCGCGGGCAACGCGCCCGAACAGCGCGCTCGAAAAACTGCGCGCGTTCTGGGATCGCATCTCGATTCCCGCGCTGCCGTTCGCGCAGCAGATGCTCGCTTTCGAGCAGAAGTGGCTCGACAAGCTGCCGATGCACAAGTCGTCGCTTTCGCTGACCAACACGCAGGGCGCGCTCGCGGCGCTGTTCTGCGGGCAGCAGGGCTTCTACAAGCCGCGCTTCCCGCCGCCCTGGCCGCAGGTCGGCAACGGCCCGGCCGAGACGAGTTTTTACGACACGTCGGCGCTCAAGCAGACGCTCGAGGAATTCGCCGACTTCGATCGAATCAATAGTTCAGGCGTGCGCTTGTCCGTCGGTGCGGTCAACGTCCGCAGCGGCAATTTCATCAATTTCGACAACACGAAGATGATGATCCGCGCCGAGCACGTGATGGCATCAGGCTCGCTGCCGCCTGCATTCCCCGCCGTGGAAATCGACGGCGAGCACTACTGGGACGGCGGCGTCGTTTCGAATACGCCGCTCGACCACGTCCTCGGTTCGTTTCCGCGTTGCGACAGCCTCGTCTTTCAGGTCGACCTGTGGCGTGCGCAGGGTGTGATGCCGCGCAACCTCATGGAGGTGTTCGAACGCCAGAAGGACATCCAGTACTCGAGCCGTACGCGTTTCAACACGAAGGTGATCAAGGACTGGCAGGACATGCGCACGACGCTCAACGCGTTGCTGAAGGAGATTCCGCCCGATCACGTCACCGCCGAGATGCGCGCGCTGCTCGAACCGTGGCTGTCCGATCGTGTGTTCAACATCATCCATCTGATCTACCAGACCAAGCCGTTCGAGGAGCAATACAAGGACTACGCATTCGCGCCGAGTACGATGCGCGAGCATTGGGATGCCGGCCTGACCGACATGCGGCGCACGCTCGCGCACCCGGAGTTTTTCGTGCCGCCGTCACGCCGCGTCGGCGCGGTGACGCACGACGTGCATCGCTGACGCCCGCGCAACGGCGATCGACGTGAACGCGGAAATGGACAAACTTGCACAGCTGCGCAGTCTGTGCGGCGGCCCGCGAGATGGCGCGTTGTTGCGCGTATCGATCGCCAACGCGTTGCTCGCGCGCGCGGAACGCGCAACGGCGACAGAGGAGCTGCGCGCTGCGCTGCGCTTCGATCCCGACTACTCCGCGGCGTGGAAGCTGCTCGGCAAGACGCTTGCGGAGACGGACGACGCCGATGCGGCGCGCGAGGCGTATCGCGCCGGCATCGCCGCGGCGATCAGGCGCGGCGACAAGCAGGCGGAGAAGGAAATGACGGTATTCCTGCGCCGGCTCGAACGCTAGGCACTCTCATGCCACCGTCATTCCCGCGAAAGCGGGAATCCAGCGTCTCCGCTCGTTATCAACCGGAAGAAAGACACTGGATTCCCGCTTTCGCGGGAATGACGACGATGTGGCAATTGTATTCAGTCCCCTGCACGTCCCCTGCAGGCATCAGGCACACACGCCTATCCAAACGCCCTTACAACTCCGCGTTTATTGAGAATCGCGGCACTCCGTCGGCGGGCGGATCGAGTAGCGCTTGTAGTGCCACTGATACTGCGTCGGCGCGAGCCGCACGCAATCCTCGACGCCGCGATTGAGCGCGGCGACCGCCGTCGGCAGATCCGCCGAGGCGATGTCCGGTGGCGCCGGCAGGAAATGCAGCGTGTATCCGGCCGCATGCGGCAGGCGCTCGACGAACGCGAACAACACGGTCGCGCCCGTGCGCGCGGCGAGGCGCGGCAGCAGCACCATCGTCAATGCCGGGGTGCCGAAGAACGGCGCGAACTCGCCCTCGCCCTGTTTCGGCTGCTGATCGGGAAGGATGCCGACGACGCCACCGTCCGCGAGCCGCTTGAACAGCGTGCGCACGCCGCTCGTGCCCTCGGCACGCACCTGCTCGGCGGCGAGGCCGCCGCGAGCGCGCACGAGCAGCGGCTCGAGATCGGCCTGACGCGGCGGTCGGTACGCGATCGCGATCGGCGTGCGGCTGCAGACCCAGTAGTTGAGCAACTCCCAGCAGCCGAGGTGCGGTGCGGCGATGATCAGGCCGCGACCGGACGCGAGCGCGGCTTCGAACAATTCGCCGCCGCGCATCTCGCGGATGAGGTCGAGGCGCCGCCGCGGGTCGCCGGTCCAGATGCGCGCGATCTCGGTGAATGACTTGCCGGCCTCGATCAGTGCCTGGCGCAGGAAAATCTGACGCTTTTCCACCCCGAAATGCGTATTAACACAGGAGAGCGTCTGTTCGGCCTTGCGCCGCAGCGGATTGTCGACGCGGCCGAGCACCCAGCCGATGGCCGTGCCGCACGCGTGCAGCGCGCGCAGAGGCAACAGGCCGGCCACACGCAGGAAGCCGTAGAGGATCGCGATATGCCAGCGCACGAAGGACACGAAAGGAGGGGATCGATCGATTGTATCCGCACCGCCCCCATCCCTGCCGCATGTCGCGGAAAGCGCTTTATGCGATCAGTGGCGGGAATGCGCCGTTGACCCGCGTGCGACGCAGCCGGGACTATCATCGCCACGCGCCGAACCGGCGCCTGGCGCAGAGAATTCGATGATTGCCCTGATTCAGCGGGTCGGCGAGGCACGTGTCGACGTCGGCAGCGAAACGGTCGCGCAAATCGGCGCGGGATTGCTGGCGCTCGTTGCGATCCAGCCCGGCGACGGCGAGGCGCAGGCCCAGCGCCTGCTCGAACGGCTGCTCGGCTACCGCGTGTTCGCAGACGACGAAGGCAGGATGAATCGCTCGCTCGCCCAGACCGGCGGCGGCCTGCTGCTGGTGTCGCAATTCACGCTGGCTGCGGACACGAAACAGGGCATGCGACCCGGATTCAGCACGGCGGCAACGCCGGCCGAGGGTGAACGATGGTTCAACCGACTGGTCCAACTCGCGAAAGAACGCCACGCCCCCGTAGAAATCGGGCGCTTTGGCGCCCATATGAAGGTCAGTCTCGTCAACGACGGGCCCGTGACGTTCTGGCTGGAAGCGAGGTAGGTCGGTCGTTTGACCGTCCGTTGGCGGGCGGGTATCGCCAGTCTTGCGCGCCTTGCGTTACTTGGCATCTTCCAGCGCCCGGTGCTCGCCTTGACACCCCGCCTATACTTTTGAGTCTTTGCCCCTAGATTCCGATTCATGAACGCCGAAACCCACAGCCAGCAACAATCCGAAATCAAGACCCTCATCATCAAGGGCAAGGAACAGGGCTACCTGACCTACGCCGAAGTCAACGATCACCTGCCCGACGACATCGTCGATCCGGAGCAGATCGAAGACATCATCGGCATGATCAACGACATGGGCATCGAGGTGCACGAAGTCGCGCCCGATGGCGACTCGATCCTGCCCGAGACCCCGGTCGCGACCGACGACGAAACGGCGACCGAGGAAGCCGTGGCCGTGCTGTCGGCTGTCGATGCCGAGGTCGGCCGCACGACCGACCCGGTGCGCATGTACATGCGCGAGATGGGTACCGTCGAGCTGCTGACGCGCGAAGGCGAAATCGCGATCGCCAAGCGCATCGAGGAAGGCCTCAACCAGGTCCAGACCTCGCTCGCCAACTTCCCGTGGTCGATCCAGCTGCTCGTCGAGGAATACGACCAGCACGTCGAGGGCCGCAAGCGCCTGTCCGAGGTGCTGACGGGTTTCGCCGACATCGAGGTGCCGGGCCTCGAAGTCGCCGCCGTGTTGCTCGAAGTCGAGGAAGGCGCGGTTGCCGCGAAGGACGACGAGGAAGAAGCCGCGGAAGGCGAGGAAGCGGGTCCCGGCGAGACCGGCCCCGACCCGATCGAAGTGACGCGGCGCATGGAAGAGCTGCGCACGCTCTACGGCAAGTTCCAGAAATCGGCCGAAAAAATCGGCACCGAGGACAAGAAGACGCAGAAGCTGCGCTCGCAGATGGCTGACGCATTCCTCAAGCTGAAACTGCCGTCGATCATGATCGACGCCATCGTGCGCAAGCTGCGCGAGGTCGTCTCGAACATCCGCGGTCACGAGCGCGTGATCATGGACCTGTGCATCAAGCAGTCGCACATGCCGCGCAAGGATTTCATCAAGGCGTTCCCGTCGAACGAGACGAACTTCAAGTTCGCCGACGAGGTGATCCGCAAGAAGCAGAAGTGGTCGTCGTCGATCAAGGCGCACAAGGACGAGATTCTCGCCGAGCAGGAAAAGCTCGTCGGGATGGAGCGGGCGCTGTTCCTGTCGCTCGCCGACATCAAGGAAATCAACCGCGCGATGTCGATCGGCGAGGCGAAGGCGCGCCGCGCGAAGAAGGAAATGGTCGAGGCCAACCTGCGTCTCGTCATCTCGATTGCGAAAAAGTATACGAATCGCGGCCTGCAGTTCCTCGATCTGATCCAGGAAGGCAACATCGGCCTGATGAAGGCCGTCGACAAGTTCGAATACCGCCGCGGCTACAAGTTCTCCACGTACGCAACGTGGTGGATCCGCCAGGCGATCACGCGCTCGATCGCCGACCAGGCGCGCACGATCCGTATTCCGGTGCACATGATCGAGACGATCAACAAGCTCAACCGCATCTGCCGGCAGATGCTGCAGGAGATGGGCCGCGAACCGACGCCCGAGGAACTCGCGGTGAAGATGGAGATGCCCGAGGACAAGATCCGCAAGGTGCTCAAGATCGCCAAGGAGCCCATTTCGATGGAGACTCCGATCGGCGACGACGAGGATTCGCATCTCGGCGACTTCATCGAGGACACGAGCATCGAGTCGCCTGTCGACGCGGCGACGGGCACGGGCCTGCACGAAACCGTGCGCGACGTGCTCGGCGGCCTGACGCCGCGCGAGGCGAAGGTGCTGCGCATGCGCTTCGGCATCGACATGAACACCGACCACACGCTCGAGGAAGTCGGCAAGCAGTTCGACGTCACGCGCGAGCGCATCCGTCAGATCGAGGCGAAGGCACTGCGCAAGCTGCGTCATCCGAGCCGCTCGGAGCAATTGCGCTCGTTCCTCGATCTCGAATAGCGGTTCATTCTCGAACGGTTCGCTGCGAACATTAGGAAAAGGCCGGTTTCGACCGGCCTTTTTTATGCCGGACCACCGGCTCCCGGCGCAGGCTGCGCGCCGTTCATGGCGCCTAAACGAAGCAATCTGTAGCCTTGTGTCTCTCCTCAGATCGGGAGTTGGTCCGTGGCGCGCGCAACGATGGCAACTGCACTTCCCATGATCCTCGTGGCCCTGCTCGCGGGATTCTCGTCTGCGCTCTCCGCGCAGGACGCCGGATTCCACAACGCGCCCGCGAGCACAAAGTCGCAACGCAATCCGGCCACCGATTCGACGTCGATCGAGAAAGGTCGCGCGGCCTTTGCGGCGAACTGCTCGGCCTGCCATGGTGTGCGTGGCGAAGGCCAGGGCTATATTCCTGCGCTCGCGACAGGTGCGCCGCAGCAGGCGAGCGACGGAGAACTGTTCTGGTACATCACGCAAGGCGACATCAGGAACGGCATGCCGGCCTGGAGCCAGCTCGCTGAGGCGCAGCGCTGGGAGATCGTCGCGTTCCTCAAGTCCGGACAGCTCATGAAGGGCGTGAAGCCCGACGCGCCCGCACAACCCGCCGCGAACGGCGCGATCGCCGATCCGCCACCGACCGCGCCGTTCACCGATTTCCGCTTCGAAGCGCCGGGCAAAGTACGCAAAATTACGATTGCCGACCTGCCGCAACCCTACGCGACCTCGTCCGCCGGCAACGGCCCGCGCATGGTCGCGCGTCCGGATGGCGTCATGCCGAAGGCGCTGCCCGGGTTCAAGGTGGATCTGTTCGCGACGGGTCTGGAAAATCCGCGGCTCATGCGCACCGCGCCGAACGGCGACGTGTTCATTGCGGAGACGCACGCGGGCCGCATCCACGTGCTACGCGGCATCGGCGCAGACGGCAAGGCGCAACAGAGCGAGGTGTTCGCGACGGGCCTGAATCAGCCGTTCGGCATTGCGTTCTATCCGTCCGGCAAGGACCCGCAGTGGCTGTACGTCGGTCTTACCGACGCTGTCGTCCGCTTTCCCTACCGCAGCGGCGACCTGCGCGCGCGCGGAACGCCTGCACGCCTCGCTTCGCTGCCCGACGGTGGCGGCCATACGACGCGCGACATCCGCTTCTCGCTCGACGACAAGCGCATGTTCGTGTCGGTCGGCTCGCATTCGAACGTCGATGACGATGACCGCGAGCTCAATCGCGCGAATGTACTTGTATACAATCCGGACGGAACGGGGATGAAGGTCTTCGCGTCCGGGATCCGCAATCCGGTCGGCCTCGCGGTCGACCCGAAGACCGGCGAGCTGTGGTGTTCGACGAACGAACGCGACGGCCTCGGCGACAATCTCGTGCCCGACTACATCACCCACGTGCAGGAAGGCGGCTTCTACGGCTGGCCGTGGTGGTACATCGGCCCGCACCAGGATCCGCGCCACGCCGGCAAGCATGCCGAGCTCAGGGACAAGGTCATCGTGCCCGACGTGCTGCTGCAGCCCCACAACGCGTCGCTGCAGATGACGTTCTACGACGGCGCGCAATTTCCCGCCGAATACCGCGGCGACATCTTCGCCGCCGAACACGGCTCATGGAACCGGCGCGTGCGCACCGGCTACGAGGTGATCCGCGTGCCGCGGCACCAGACCGGTCGCGCGAGCGGCGAATACGAGGATTTCCTCACCGGCTTCGTCCTCGACAACGGCGAGGTCTGGGGGCGCCCGGTCGGCGTCACGGTCGCGGCCGACGGTTCGCTGCTCGTCAGCGACGACGGTTCGAATTCGATCTGGCGCGTGAGCTACGCGAAACCCTGAGCATCGCGTTCGGGCGCGAGTCGTGATTTAATTTGCGGCCGCGCGCGCGCCTTTCTCTGTGCCGCGAGGCGAAAGACGCGGCTTTTGCCGCGTGACAAGTCATCTTCGAAGTTCGGAAGCTGGAAGTTCAGAAAGCTGGGCCTGTAGCACAACGGTTAGTGCAGGAGACTCATAATCTCTTGGTTGCAGGTTCGAGTCCTGCCGGGCCCATACCTAAGTCTGACCATGCGGAGAAATGCCCCGGTCCAACGCCCCGGAAGCCCGTCACGTTGCGGGCTTTCGCCTGTCTGGTTGGTCGTGGAGACGCCTCTGCGAGGCATACTTCTCGGTTTTTTTCACCTGTCTCCGTTTCCACACCCGTCTCCGTTTCCGCATCGCGACGACCAAGAAGGTTTTTCAGATACGGGCCAGCGATCGTTCGAGAATGAACGCGGGTAGGCCTTGTCCGGAAAGAATATCTGCGAGGTCGACTAGATGCCTCCAGCTAGAAAGAAGAACGATCCACCGACACGCCGAGCAGCAAATTGCTGCGGAGCTTGCGCTCGACGCCACTCAGCGGATCAATGAACGACAGGCATCTTGCCAGCAACTGCAATGGCGTTGCGTAGTCGCCTGCCGCACGGTGGATCACAGTCGGATACATTCCGTCGTTGGCGATCGGCGCTCCCAGCGCGGCCATGTGCACACGCAACTGGTGCTTGCGGCCGGTGATTGGCGTCAGCGCATAACGCCAGTACCGATCGCCGCGCGCGATGACGTCGACGCGGGTTTCGCTGTTCGCCGGTCCGGCGACCTCCTGCACGCGGAAGAACGGCTCGCCGGCGACAATCCGGCTGGAACGTGATGCAGGGAAATTCAACGTCTGGCAGCGCCGGCGCAATCGCCTCATAACTTTTTTCGATCCGTCGCTCGCGAAACAGCGCCTGGTAACGCGCGCGGCTTTGCGGGTTGGCCGAGAACAACACCAATCCGGCGGTATCGCGATCGATCCGGTGCAGTGGTACGAGCGCGTCGTTTCCGGTTCGGCGGATCAAGCGGCCCAGCAGGGTCTCATGGACATGCGCACCGCTCGGTGTGACCGGCAGGAAATGCGGCTTGTCCGCCACCAGCAAGTCGGCGTCTGCGTGAAGCACGGCTTCATCGAACGGGATCGGCAGTTCATCGGAAACTTCGCGGTAGTAATGCACTTCGATCCCGACGCCGATACGGCGTTTCCGGCGTCAACCATCGCCCGTCATCGTCCACGACTCGCCCTCGTGCCATCCGATCCAGCCATTGCAGGCGCGTCACCGCCGGTAACCGCTCGGACAGGCAATCCAGCACCGACGGCCACGCACCGGGTGGCAATTGCAACGTGCTGGCCGCGAGTCCATCGATGCTGGGAGGACGTTTGCGCATGCCGGCAGTGTGCCAGCCCCGCGGCGGAATGCACCAGCTCGCGTACCTGGTGGCGTAATTGCGTAAATTGTCCGGCGGATTGTGCAAACTTCTTACGTGACCGAAGCGGACATCGACGCGGCTCGCAGAAATCTCGCCTGGTCCTGACGACGCTCATCGACGAGAAACAGGTGGTGTGTCACTTTGTCTTTACACGACGACACCTATTGCGACTTCGATCCGTTCTTGGCAATCCCCAACAAATCCATCCCCACCGCTTCCGCGAGCCGGATGCCATCCACGGCTGCCGACAGGATGCCCCCTGCATAACCCGCGCCCTCTCCTCCGGGATACAGGCCGCGGGTATTGATGCTCTGGCAGGTGTCGTCGCGCCGGATGCACACGGGCGAGGACGTGCGGGTTTCGACCGCAGTCAGGATCGCGTCGGGCATGGCGAAACCGGCGATCTGCTTGTTGAATTCCGGGATCGCTTCGCGGATCGCCGCGACGGCGAACGGCGGCAGGATCCCGCTCAAGTCGCCAAGGCGCACGCCTGGCTTGTACGACGGGGTCACGCTGCCCAATGCCGTGGATGCACGGCCGCTCAGGAAATCGCCGACCCGTTGCGCGGGCGCTTCGTAGGTGGCGCCGCCATCGGCAAATGCCTGCGCTTCAAGTCGGCGCTGCAACTGGATGCCGGCCAGCGGGTGCCCGGGGTAGTCGGTGGCCGGATCGATGCCGACGACGATCGCCGCGTTCGCGTTGCGTTCGTTGCGCGAGTACTGGCTCATGCCGTTGGTGACCACGCAGCCCGCCTCCGAGGTGGCCGCCACCACCGTGCCGCCCGGGCACATGCAGAAGCTGTAGACGCTGCGGCCATTGCGGCAGTGGTGCACCAACTTGTAGTCGGCCGCGCCCAGGATCGGGTGGCCCGCAAAGCGGCCGAAGCGCGCCTGATCGATGACCGATTGCGGGTGTTCGATGCGGAAACCGATCGAAAATGGTTTTGCTTCGATGGTCACGCCCGCATCGAACAACATCTGGAAGGTGTCGCGCGCGCTGTGGCCGATGGCCAGAACGATGTGGCGGCCGGCCACCGACTCGCCCGAAGCGAGGATGACGCCAGTGGCCTGTCCGTCCTCGATGAGCAGGTGTTCGACGCGGCTGCCAAACCGGATCTCGCCGCCGAGCGCGATGATCTCGGCGCGCATCTTCTCCACCATGGTCACCAGCTTGAAGGTGCCGATGTGCGGCTTGCTCACGAACAGGATTTCCTCCGGCGCGCCCGCCTTCGCGAATTCGGTCAGCACCTTGCGGCCGTAATGGAAGCGGTCCTTGATCTGGCTGTAGAGCTTTCCGTCGGAGAACGTGCCCGCGCCACCTTCGCCGAACTGCACGTTGCTCTCGGTGTCGAGCGTGTTCTTGCGCCACAGACCCCATGTGTCCTGCGTGCGGGTGCGCACATCCTGGCCGCGTTCGAGCACGATCGGCTTCAGGCCCATCTGCGCCAGCACCAGCGCGGCGAAGAGTCCGCAGGGCCCGAATCCGATGACAAGGGGCCGCTGTTGCCCGACATCGGGAAACGAGGCGTCGGCCTTGCCGACGAAGCGATACGTGGTGTCCGGGCACGGCATCACCGTTCTCGAGTCGGCAAACCGCGTCAGCAACTCCTGCTCGACGATCGCTGAAACCTCGACATCGACGTTGTAGATCAACTGGATGGCGGACTTTTTCCTTGCGTCGTACGCGCGCCGGACCACCTTCAGGCCGTGCAGGTCGTTCTCCGGAATGCCCAGCGCGGCCAGCACCGCATCGCGCAGGTCGGCGTCGCCGTGATCGAGCGGCAGCTTGATGTCGTTGATCCGCAGGGTCATTGCGTCAGTGTGCTGGCGAGTTGGCCGAAATTCCAGTCGCAAGAAAAGCGGCCTGTCCGCGCGAACGAGCTGCGTTGGTCATCCGGAAGTTTCGAGATACCTTCCACAGCCTGGATTTGCGATGAGGGATTTGGCTGGAATCGAGATTGCACTGTCTGGAAGCAATGCGCGATGGTTGCCGGTTAGAGTCCCTTCGCCTCCATACCTAAGTCTGACCTGCGGAGAAATTCCGACGGCGATCGCCGGAAATGGCGCCACAGCGCGACCTTCGCGGTCGGCGTTGGTCGTGGAGGCGATGAATGCCCATTTCGACGGCTTCCGCGCGAACGTCTCCAATTCGGCATCGTGACGACCAAAAAGGGTTTGGTCGAGGTAACTGGCAATGCTCGAAGGGGGTCGCTTCGAATCCTGTGAATTCTGCCACTAAATTGGGGCATCCCACCGTGGGCTCAACGGCCTGCCTGTTGTAGCTGTCGCGTCGCGTAAAGATGGCTCGTACTAAACGCAAATGTCGGGAGGCCAAAACCCAAGGGGTCAGAATAACGCCAAGCCATGAATTGCGACCACTTTAACAATTTCAGCATTATCCACTTTTCTCAAGGTACCACTTTCTGAAATGGCGATTAGCTTGCGAAACTCTTAAAAGTAGAAAATATCGTTGGTTTTAAGTTTTTTTGTTTGCAGCAGCGCTATTTGGTGTTGCCTGATGGCGGCAAGAGCACGGAATCGCTTCTCATTCCCGCGATCACCCCTCACCATATGCTTTCAACGCATACGAATGACAACGTCCGACCCGAGAGATTGCCATGAACGCGAAGATGGATTTCGCCGACTACGAAGTCGGCTATGACATTCCCGCGGTGCCGGGAATGGACGAAGCCGATATCCAGACGCCGTGCCTGATCCTCGATCTCGACGCGCTGGAACGCAACATCCGAAAGATGGGCGACTACGCGAAGAGCGCACGGCATGCGCCACCGCAGCCACGGCAAGATGCACAAGTCGGTCGACGTGCAGACGTTGCAGGAGCGGCTCGGCGGTGCGGTCGGCGTCTGCTGCCAGAAGGTTTCCGAAGCGGAGGTCTTTGCGCGCGGCGGCATCAAGGACATTCTCGTTTCGAACGAAGTGCGCGACCCGGCCAAGATCGACCGGCTCGCACGTCTGCCGAAACAGGGCGCGCGGATCACCGTCTGCGTCGACGACGTCGCGAACGTCGCCGAACTGTCGGCCGCCGCGCAGAAGCACGGCACGACTCTGGAGTGCCTCGTCGAAATCGATTGCGGCGCGCGTCGCTGCGGCGTCGGTACGGGCGCAGCGGCGATCGAAATCGCCAAAGCCATCGACGCCGCGCCGGCGCTGAAGTTCGCCGGCATCCAGGCCTATCAGGGCGCGATGCAGCACCTGGAAAATTACGCGGACCGAAAGGCCAAGCTCGATGAAGCCATCGTTCTGGTGAAGGACATCGTCGCGGGTTGCAGGCGGCGGGCCTGAAACCCGAACTGGTCACGGGCGGCGGCACGGGTTCCTACACGTTCGAGTCGGATTCAGGCGTCTACAACGAACTGCAATGCGGCAGCTACGCGTTCATGGATGCGGACTACGGACGCATCGGGACCTGCACGGAAATCGCATCGACCAGGGCGAATGGGAAAACGCGCTGTTCGTCCTGACCTCGATCATGAGCCACGCGAATCCCGGTCATGCCGTCTGCGACGCGGGACTCAAGGTGCAGTCGCTCGACAGCGGACTGCCCGTCATCCATGGCCGCGACGACGTGAAATACATCAATGCGTCGGACGAACACGGCGTGATCGAGGACAAGCGCGGCGTTCTTCGCATCAACGAAAAACTGAAGCTCGTTCCCGGGCATTGCGATCCGACGTGCAACCTCCATGACTGGTACGTCGGCGTGCGCAACGGCAAGGTCGAAGTGGTTTGGCCGGTGTCTGCACGCGGCAAGGGTTATTGAGGTACTCACGCAACACGCAAAAGGGCACGGAGGAATTCTTCCGTTGAATCCCAAAATTCCTTCGTCCCCTTTTTCCCACGTCATATAGGTTTTGCTGACCGTCATGCGGCGGTCAATCGCGAAGCTTCGATTGAAGATTCTCTGCCAGGCTGCGGCAACCGAGACCCGGCCAGTGTGCAGCGATGCGAATCAATTCGCGGCACGCACACTCTAGGCGCCACATTCGGCGGCGACCAGAATAACGAAGCTAGCGCAAGTGCAATCGTGAGCGTCACGGTTTCTCCTGGACAGCCGGAGCCAGCGCCGGCGCTGGGAACGTGGGCAATGCTCATGCCATGCGTGCTGATCGGTCGCCGGCCCTCGCGCGCGTCGCCAATGAGCAGTCGACCGCTCGCCCCTTGGACGCGGGACGTTTCGCGTCCCCGCTGTCACCGACAACGATCAACATGGGCGAACGTCGATCAGTGAGGATGAAATCGGCGCGCTCGTCCGACAGGTCTGACGGCATGGCTGCGTGACGGGCGCAAGGCCGCGAATTCCCTAAACAGCGGGCCGTAAACGAGACGCGCAGTTGCGAACTAGAAACGTCGCGATGCTCAATGCTTGCCGGTTCGAATCCCCGCTTCCATACCTAAGTCTCCAATGCGGAGAAATTGACCGCTTCGATACCGCAAAAGCCCACGCGTCGCGGGCTTTTGCTTTATCTGATTTGTCGGAGACAATTCCGTGGGCCGGTTTTGACGGGTTCTTCGACACCCGCCTCCATTTCCGCTTGCGACGACCCAAAGGCAAGTTTGTAACATCCCTATCGGCGTGACCCGCAAAGTCACTGACGCTTGCTGAAGGAAACACCATACGCCGCGGAACGAAAGTTGATCATCTGGTCTTCGACTTCAATGCCCTTGGGCAGGCTATTGGGCATGAATACTATCTTCTTCTCTTCGTGCCGCGGAGTCAGGAATGACCTTGGTAATCGAGATGGTGCCGAGCTCGATCTTCTGACGTGAATCAGGCCAGGCTACGGACGGATCATCGACATGATCGTCCTTTTCAGCAATCTGCAGCATCAGCTTGAACTGGATGGGACTCTTGGAGACACGCTGAGTGATCTCGGCCTGCAGATAATTCGGTTCTTGCTTCTTTGCCTGGTCATCGGTCAGGTACTCCGCGGGAGCAACAGGAATGATCTGATAACGGCCGTAGGTCATCTTGCCCGTGGCGTTGGTGAACTTGAACGTATTGACGCCGAAATACGGCAGTGTCGCGTAGCTGACAGGCGCCGGCTTCGGTGTCGTGAGAAAGGCCTTGGCGGTGGGGTGTGCCTCCAGATAGCCGTCCAATCGCGTGGGCTTGGCCGCCGCAGGTCCACTGGCGGCAATGGCCTCGAGAAGTTCGCGGAACTGATCGGCATTCTCGGCTGGGAAAGCCATTGAACGAATGCGTCACCATATCCGTGCTGGATCCATCCGGAAGTTTGAACCGAATTGCCATGCCACGCGGTGCGGCCATGCCGTCGTTATCCGCGATGGTCGGAATGCCTGCGAAATTGGAGAAGCGTACGACGACGGGTACGGACTTCTTCTGAAGGTGCGGTGCACTTGAAACAGCCGCTGCCGATGGAGCGGGAGCGAATGTCCCCTCCAGCATGATGCCTTTCGTATGAATGGCCCGGGCATGATGATCGCCGAATACGCTGTGGAGCGTGTCGACCATTTCCACCGGCGTATGTTGAAGCGTGGGTTGCTGCGTCACTACCTGCGCGACAGAAGTATTCACCGTCAGCGCTGCGACCAGTGGCAGCAGAGTCAGTTTCGAACGATTGATGGTATTCACGGCTAAGGCTCCTGGGGTTTGCAGGCAGAATTCCTGCCACCCGCGTATGAAACCTCGCGCAGCGTCGCGAAAATTGTACGAAACCGCGATTTCTATTGAGAACCGATCAGCCCGCCATCCACGCATGCCGGCATGCACGGGTGATCGTCAGCGCTAGCGGTTCGATCTGATATCCGACGGATGTCCCTGTTTCGATCAATTCGCTGAAATCGGCAGCGGATGATTTAAGCTAGTGCCATCGGCAACCGGATTGATCCGATGACATCCCCACTTATCATCCTCGGCTGGTCGACCCGGAACCTACCCTCGGCGCAGGTCGTCGATTACGCAGTGCACGCCATCGGCGCGGGCCTCGAGCCCATGAGCGTGGAAATACCGGACCCGGCCGGTTTCGACGCTGCTCTGCAATGCGTGGTCGTGGGAGACGTGGTCGTCGCGCGCGGTACCGGTCAGAGCTTGCGCTGCATCCACGCCCGAGCGGAGATCGCCCGTAACAGCCAGCGTCAATACCACATCGTCCTCAACCGTCGTTCGCCGTGGACGCTGCACCACCGCGGCGACGTGGCGCTGCGCGCCGAGGACGCGGTAGTCATGGACTCCGCGTACGGCTACGACTTTACGTATCCTTCGTTCGACAACGCGCATCTGCAACTGAGTGAGTCGTGGATGCGCCAATGGGTGCGCGATCCCGCCATGCTGGCCGGTCGCGCCATCCTGAAGGACTCGCCCTGGGGCGCAGCGCTCTGCTCGTATCTCAAGGGATTGACCCCGGAATTCATGGCACGTGCGCCGCTACCTGCGTCGCTGCTGATCGATCATCTCGGCGCCCTGCTGGCGCTCGTCGCGCACGACGTGGGTGCTGGCGCGACTGCGTTGCTACGTCGCGATCGCGTCATGCACGACCGCATCCTTGAGACGCTGCGCCAGCGTTGTACCGAACCTGGGACTCACCGCGACCGACGTCGCCGCGGTCCTCGGCATCTCGCTGCGTACCCTGCACCGACATCTCGCTTCGTTTCGCGAGACCTTTGGCGGCGCGCTGATCGGAGCACGGATTGCCGTCGCGACACGCATGCTCGAATCGCGCATTTTCCGCCATCTGACCGTCGCGGAAATCGGGCGACGCGCAGGCTTCGTCGACGCATCGCATTTCACGCGCGCAGTCCGCGCAAGGACTGAACGCACGCCGTTGCAGGTTCGCAAGGCTGCCGGCATCGCCGACTCTCTGAGACCGGCTGCCCGGCGCGAGACAATGGCGCGCAACGGCCATGCCGCGTGCCATGCCTGACACATACAGACCATCAGCGATGTCATCGCGTCGCTAGACTGCTTTCAATTCGAAACTCCGAAGCGAGGGTGGCGGACAATGGGCGCGATGATCAGATTCGATCCCACGGCATTGCTCGGCCGGTTGCTCGCCGACGCCAGCCTCGCCCTGGAGACCGACCGTGAGATCGCCCGCCACTGCCTGGCGCAAGCCGCAGTCGTGCTGCAACAGCACGCCGCGACGGGGCCTGCCGGCGGCGCTGTTACGGTTTCCGCGCGCGGCGGTCTTGCGTCCTGGCAAGCCAGGCTGATCCGGCGGCAGATCGAGGACAACCTGGGCTCGCGCATCTGCATATCCGATCTCGCGAATCTTGTCGGGCTCAGTCCCAGCCATTTCTTCCGTGCCTTCCGTGAGACGTTCGGCGCGGCGCCGATGGCCTATGTCATACGCATGCGAATAACTCGCGCCCAGCAACTCATGCTGCGTTCCGCCAGCCCGCTGTCGCAGGTGGCGCTGGAGTGTGGTCTATGCGACCAAGCCCATTTCACGCGCATGTTTCGCCGCGTGGTGGGTATGACGCCCAGACAATGGCGGCGTGACAATTTCGATCCTCAACGCGGCGCGACCACGATCGTGACACGCGCCGAAAATTCCGGACGGCTGGTACGAATTGCGGGCTAGCGGAGTCCGTCAACGATGCGATCCTGCTGGTCCTCGACAGGATCCAAATGAGCGATCAATCCCACTTTCACAACTATAGCGAATGAACTGGCCAGGAGTTTTTGGTCGACGCTATGCATAATGGCGGCTCCTTCTCCCAACGAACAAGGAACTTCTTCATGCCTCGATCCATCCGCAATTCCGCGATGCGCGCCGTCCTGTCTGCTCTGCTGCGCGCCTCTTCCCTGACGGTCGCGGGCATGATGTTCGCCGCCCCGGCGTTCGCGGAGGTCAAACCGTTTCCGGCCACGTTCCACGCTCAGCAGATGCCGGTCACTGACGGGACGGTCTATGTCCGCATTGGAGGACATGGGCCGGCGGTTCTGCTGTTGCACGGATTCGGCGACAGCGGAGACATGTGGGAGCCAGTCGCCAAGTTGCTCGTCAAGGATCACACGGTCGTCGTGCCCGACTTGCGCGGCATGGGGCTGTCGTCCCATCCGGAAACCGGCTACGAGAAGATGGCGCAGGCGCGCGACCTCGCGGGCATTCTCGATCAACTCAAGATTCGTGAAGTCGTTCTGGTCACCCATGACATTGGCAACATGGTGGGGTATGCGCTCGCGGCGCAGTATCCCGCACGCGTCACCAAATGGGCGATCATGGATGCGCCATTGCCCGGCTTGGGCAACTGGCAGTCGCAGCTGACCAATCCGAAGACCTGGCACTTCAATTTTCGCGGTCCGGACACGGAACGCCTCGTCGCCGGTCGCGAGCGTATCCTCCTCGACCGGTTCTACAACGACCTGTCGGCGAATCCGGCGGCGATCGACGAGCAAACGCGCGATCACTACGCGGAGCTGTATGCAAAGCCGCTCGCCATCCACGACGCCTTCAGCGGTCAGTTTGCCGCATTCGCCAAGGACGCGGAGGAGAACAAGGCGCTGTTTGCGAAGACTGGCAAGCTGACGATGCCCGTGCTCGCGATCGGCGGTGATCATTCCTACGGTGCGTCCATGAAGACGGAGCTCGAGTACGTCGCCAGCAACGTGCAAGGCGCAGTCGTCACCAACTCCGGCCACTGGATCATGGAAGAGCAGCCGGCACAGGCTGTCGACCTGATCGTGCATTTCGTCGAATCCAAGTGAGGTCTGCCATGCGTAAGCCCCGTTCTTTCGCATTCATCAGTGCAATGGCAGTTCTGGCCAGCTCGCTCTCTGCGGTCGCCCAGGATTCCGCTCCGGAAATGCGTCTGACGCCGAAAGAGATCGGCGAATTGCAGACGCTGAGCGGCGGCACCGGCACTTCGGGCCTTGCTGCCGTCAGCACCACCGTGCTGTATGGCGATCCGTCCAAGCCAGGGCTCTATTCGATCGAACTGAAGGTGGCCCCCAACACCGTGATCGAGGCCCATACGCACCGGGACACACGCACCGCCACCGTCGTCTCCGGCCTGTGGTACTTCGGCTACGGCCCGAAGAACGAAAAGGGCCTGCTCAAGATGCTTCCGCCCGGCAGTTTTTATACCGAGCCCGGCGGCCAGGCGCATTTCGCCCGCACTGGAGCCGAGGGTGCGCGGGTGCTGATTACGGGATTCGGTCCGAGCGATACGGTTTACGCCAAGTAGCTGCGTGCCTGCGCCTCCCTGACCTGGATCGAAGGGGCATCGAGTCTCCGCCTCGGTGCTTTTTTTCATCCGTCCCGATTGCGCATCGCTACTTGTGTAAAAAGCGCGCACGAAACGTCAAATACGGCCGGTACCGGACCGGCCGATCGTCGCTTCGGCGTTGGGTTGCCGATGACACGTGCCGCGACGTTCAAAGGGGAGACGACATGATACGGTTCCAGTCAGTCATGCTAGTGGCGCTGATTGCCGCAGTAGCGACGCCGCAGTCCTTCGCACAACGCGCCCAGCGCGAATCTGCCACGCCACTTTTCCGCCAGTCGCTGCCGAATGCTCTCGGCAAGGAATTGGCTGTGGTCCTTGTCCGCTACCCACCCGGCGCGAAATCTGCTTTCGCATCACCATGCCCCGTCGGCCTTCATTTACGCCTATGTGCTGTCCGGCGAAATCCGCAGCCAGGTCGAGGGCACGGCAGAGAAGGTCTATCGGCCTGGCGAAAGCTGGACCGAAGACCCTGGGGCGCATCACACGATCAGCGAAAACGCGAGTGAAAGTGCGGAGGCGACCCTGCTCGCCGTGTTCATCGTTGGCGAAGGCGAAAAGCTCACCGTTCCAGACAAACATTGAGGGGATCGCAATGAGTCAGCGACTGAACTATCCGAAAGTGGCGCCCGCCGGTGCGCAGGCGCTTGGCGCAGTCTATGGTTACCTGCAAAAGTCGGGACTCGATCCAGCGCTGATCGATCTCGTCTTTCTGCGCGTATCGCAGATCAACGGATGCGCCTTCTGCATCGACATGCACTCGCACGACTTGCTCAAACGCCCCGGTGTGCCGACGGAGAAGGCACTGTTGCTTCCGGCGTGGCGGGAGGCTGGACCGCTCTACACCGAGCAGGAACGCGCTGCCCTGCAATGGGCCGAGGCAGTAACCCGGATTGATGCCACGGGAGCGCCCGATGCGAACTACGAAGCCGTGAAGGCCCATTTCGACGACAAGGGACTCGTCGATCTGACGATCGGGATCTCACTGATCAACGCATACAACCGCCTTGCAATCAGCTTTCGCATGCCGCCCGTGCACCTGCCCGCCCAGTAGTGCCAGGCCTCAGGAAATCGCGCCATACGTGGCTTTCGCGGCACGCGGCTCGCGCTCCAATCTCCTGAAAACTCCAGTTCAACGGAATCTAGACCCGGAGACGAGTTCGCGCAGAACTGCGAACACCACGGTCGACTCTGCTGGGCGGTTACTCAGGGCGCCAAATGCCCGACCCCTTTGTGGCAGTCGATGCAGGTCGCCTTGCCCTCGAGCACCGGCGCATGCATCTGCCGCACCACTTCCGGCTGCTTCGCGAGCACTTCCGTGGAGAACACGTGGCAACCGCGGCACGCGCGCGAATCGTTGGCCTTGTATTCGGCCCACACATCTCCGGCCATGCGCATGCGCTCCTTCTTGAACTTCTCCTCCGTGGAGATGACGCCGCGGATCTCGCCAATGACGTCCTTGGTGCCGGCCACCGCCTTGTACCAGAGCAGTTCCGGATACTCCCGGGGGATGTGGCAGTCGTGGCACGTCGCGGCCACGCCCGTGCGGTTCGCGCCATGGAGACTCTGACGGTGCTCAGCGGCGACCCATTGCATCGAGTGACACGCCCCTCCGCAGAATTCATCGGTGCCAGTGACATGGACCATCACCTGGGTGCCGACGATCGCGATGGCGCCGAGCACGAAGCCCACGCCGACGATCGCCAGCACCGACCAGCGGGCACTCGGGCTGCGCAGCCGCCGCCACGTGCGCGCTCAGCAGGCCGGGCCGGCCGCGCTTCTTGATTCGTTTGCGGATTTGCGGCCATCGCCGCTCAGGGCTTCGCGGGCGGCGGGTGGCGGAATGTCGACCACGGGCACGGTCGGCTTGAACGCCGGGTCACGCAGCGCGATCTGGCCCTGGCGCGCGAAGTCGATCGACTCGCCCAGGACACGCGCAGCTTCCTGCGGCGCATGGAATCCCGTGGAGTTCTCCGCCTCGACGAAGTCCAGGTAGAACTGCGAGCGCCGCTGCAGGTAGCGGGCGGCGACCAGATCCGCATCCTTGCGCCCCTCGGCCTTCGCCGCCTTCAGGTCGTCGATCAGCGCGACCACGGCCGCCATCGCCTTCTCGCGAAGCGCCCAGTGCCGGTCCTGGATCTGGTAGACGCGAGCCTGCAGGTCATCTGCGGTGATCTTCGCGTCGAGCTTCTTGTGGCAGCCGACGCATGCAGCCTCGACGTTCAGCAGGGGGCTGCGCACCCAGTGATCGGTGAACGAGGCGGAGATCGACGGCATGTGGCAATCGACGCAGGTGACACCGGCGCGCGCATGCGGGCCCTGGTTCCACGTCTCGAACTCGGGATGCTGTGCCTTGAGCGCGGCGGCGCCGGTGTCCTTGTGGGTCCAGTCGCGGAAGCCGATCTCGTCGTAGTAGGACATGATCTCCTCGACCTTGAGGCCCTTCGACCATGGATAGACAAGGCGTCTTCTCGGCACCCTTGAAGTAGTACTCGACGTGGCACTGGCCGCACACGTAGGCGCGCATTTCGGCAGTGGAGGCATCCTTGTTCACGTCGTAGTCCTTCACGCCCTGCGATGCCTTGTAGGCGCGCATGCCTTCGATGAACGCAGGACGCGTGACTCGCAGCGCGAGCGTCGTGCCATCGTGGCAATCGATGCAGGCGACCGGATGGCTCACGAGCTTGGTCGCCTCCGCGTAGGGCATCGCGTTGATCTTGTCGAAGCCCTTGGTGATGTCGCCGTCCCCCGCCTTCTTGTAGGGGAGGTACATCGACGCATGGCAGTTCACGCACGCGCCCGGCTGCTTCACGACCACCTGGCGCTTCGTGTAGCCGCTGGTCCTCGAGCATGTAGGCGTGGCCGCGCTCTTCGCGGAAATCTTCGGAGAAGGCGTAGCCCTGCCAGATGGCCTTGAGGCCGGCGTCCTCGTCGCTCTTCGAGCGCGCGACGACCGAGCGCGGGTCGGCCTCGGTCGGTGTGTTGCGGCACGGCCTCGCTGCCGCCGTGCTTGGTGCGCTGCATGTCGACCGATTTCAGGTAGAGCTCGTACTGCTTCGGGAACGCCTTGCCCCATTCGGCCGGGTCCTCGATGTTGTCGTTGAAGGGCGGGCCCGCATCCTTCTTTGCGTCGGATTGCGGGATGCCAGTGAGGGCACGAGCAAGGAGGATGGCCGAGACCGCCATCAGGATCGCGCCGCGTAGAATTCGCAGCGGGTGGCGCAGCTTGCTCAACATGCGGTCGCTCCTGAGGAGCCGTGCTATGCTGGGCAGCATATCCCAACATGCGGTTTGGGGAAGGCGATGTCTTGCTCAACCTCGAGAGCGCGAAGCGCGCCGCCGTTGCAGAGCCGTTATTGTCGACGAAGAGGTCGACACGGCACCGCGGGACTGACCATCGTCGCCTTCGCCCGTCTGCCTACCCGTTCGACGCAGCACTGCTGGAAAGTTGCGGGCTCATGACGACCGCGCTGATTTTCTTGCGGCCATCAGCCTACTCCTGAGCGGTAGCGGTATCGAGGGCACCTGATGGCCGACAACAGTCGCTGGCGACCGAAAGAAGCCTCCGATGGTTGCCCCCTTCGAATCCTTTCGCCCCAGTACATCGCCCGAAATTTAATCGTTTATGATATGCTCCAAATGGAATCCAAATGGAGTGCGGGATGGGCAGCAGGCCAACGCCGATTTTCTCCGCCGGCGCAGAAAGCGAGAAGGTCAGCGTGAATATCGGGTACGTCGATCTCGGTCAGATCGACTTGCTCGTCAATGAGGGGTTCTATTCAACTCGTACTGACTTCATCCGTACTGCCATCCGCAACCAGCTCGAACGTCAAGACGCCTCCCTGAGAAGCTCCACGCAGCGCCACGCGTTTGAGTTGGGGCAAAGAAATATCTCCCGGGCCGAACTCGAGATCTTGCTCTCTACCAGGAAAAGTCTGCATGTGCGGGTGATCGGGCTGGCGACGATCGCCAACGACGTTCCGGCGCAGCTGGCCCTGAAGACGATCGGCTCGATTCGAGTGCTCGGCGCGCTGCGCATGAGCGCGGAAGTGCGCAAGGCATTGCGAGACCGAATTCTATGAGGTTCATCCCTCCTCAAGTTGCAACAAGAAAAATCGGAATTTGAACATGCTGCAGAATTCATTGATGGCGGAAGTCACGAAACTGACAAGCGAGGGCCGGTTGACCGAAGCGACGTCGCTTCTGCGGTCGATGCATTCCATTCCTCAGTCAGGCCCTGAGTTTGGGCGGGAAACGATGCCAGACACACCGCTGCACCTTGACGAACGGTGCCCGGGACGGTTTGAGTGGCGCTCCCACTCGGGCGAATCGGGGACGCTGCGATACAAAATCTATATTCCGAGCGGGAGACCCGTTTCGGGCCTGCCTGTCGTGGTGATGCTTCACGGCTGCAAGCAGACCCCGGATGACTTCGCGCTCGGCACAGGAATGAACCTTCTAGCGGAGGAAAAATCCTTTTTGGCTGTCTATCCGGCGCAGACAGGGCAATCCAATGTCTCTCGATGTTGGAATTGGTTTCAAAAGAACTGCCAACATCGCGAACGAGGCGAACCTGACCTGATTGCAGGATTGACTCGAAAAGTCTGCGCAGAATTTTCCGCCGATACTTCGAAAGTATACATAGCAGGTCTTTCCGCTGGTGGTGCTGCCGCCGCCAACATAGGGCTTCTCTATCCCGACGTGTTCGCTTCGATTGGCGTGCACTCGGGCTTGGCCTCAGGGGCTGCGTCGGACCTCCCTTCTGCTCTTGCAGCGATGCGCGGTGGCGGCGCGACTACCATTGCCGGCGCGAAAGCCGTTCCCACTATCGTCTTTCATGGGGATGGCGACAGTACCGTCAACGTCATCAACGCTCGCCAGGTATCCCAGCAAGCGACAGAGGGCCTTGATACCTATGTTGTCGCCGACAAGGGCTCATTCGGGAACCTGTCATTCACACGCACGATTCATACGCTCGATTCGGGCGTGTCGATGCTCGAGGAGTGGATAGTTCACGGTGGTTCTCACGCATGGTTTGGCGGAGACCCAAGAGGCACGTATACAACCGGTGGACCTGACGCCAGCCGCGAAATGTGTCGCTTCTTCTTCGAACACCGCCTCGCTTCTGTTGCGCGGAATAGTCCGAAATCTCCTTAGGTCGCCGCTTGCCGCGGCGCTGGCCCGGTTGTAGCGCCGACTTACGCTGGAACTGGCGAGCCCCATCTTGGGGCGAGCCCCATCCTGGGAAGACGGCTCTGGATCAGCCCTTAACGCAAAAGGCGCCTGTCGAAGGCGCCTCCTGCAGTTACAGATTGCACATCAACGATTCTTCTTCGCATCGTCGCGTGCCTGGTCGGCCGCTTTGCCGACCGCATTCTGTACCTTGCCGATGTTCTTCTGAATAGTGCCCTCGGCTTCTCGAGCCCTATTGCCGGTGACCTTGCCGGCGATTTCCTTCGCGGTACCCTTGACTTCGTTCTTGAGGCCGTCTTTACGATTCTGATCCATGAATATTCTCCTCGGGTTGGCCGGTACAAATGTATCGGGTCCTACCATATAAGTGCGCGGCAATGAGCGGGCGATGAACTGGACCGCGCATACATCTGTTGTGAATTGCCGCAGATGGTCCGAGTGTCCGGGAACACTAGACACGGCTTCTGGCCCTGATCGCCCCTCGTTTTCAGGCCCCGATTCAGACAGGAGAGGTTGCCGATCTTCGAAATGCGGAGAGCGCAACACTTCTTGCAAGCGCCATCCGGTCTCGAGGTTTCACGCCAATCGCAATTGACCTCGCACCCGGTCGAAGCGCGCGGCTTACTCGGCCTGCACTTTGCCCGAGAATGAAACGCTCCACGGGTAAATCGCGACACGAACGATCCTCCATTCGTTGTTCCAACGCCAAATAGAGCTCGGCACAGTACGTGCAATTGTCACGTCGTGAAGCACGCACGGAAGCAGCGGTCGGATAGATGCGATGTCAAGTCTATTCGGCATGGCAGGTATGCCGTCGCGTTCATCGCATCCCGTCTGAGGGCATTCCTCGCTCTCAGCGCACCAGAAGAAGGAGCAACAAAATGAAGTTTCTCAAAAGCGCTCTGCCGCCTACATTCTTGCTAGGCATGCTTATCGTTACGCAATCGCCCGCGTGGTCGCAAGACCCGCCTGCGGGCTCGTCAGGGGCGCCCGCAGACAATACTGCGGTCAATGCCCGGGACAAGCAAAGCGGCACCATCAAATCAACTGATCAGCCGAACAACAAAACAGACATTCAACTCGCCGCGAGCGTTCGCCAGGCGATCATAAATGATCGTTCGCTTTCAACCTCCGCGCATAACGTCAAGTTGGTTGCCGCTTCTGGCGTGGTCACGCTTCGTGGCCCGGTAGCGACAACGGCAGAACGCACACGCGTTGGGGACATCGTCTCGAAAGTTGCGGGTGTCACCAGTGTCGATAATCAGCTCGACATCACCAACCACTAAATTTCAGGAGTATCAACATGCAAGCTTCAGTCTATTGCACGACCAAGACCATTGCCCAGGCAGAGAACATCGTCAATGCTCTCAAGACCGCGGGTTTCAGCAACAACGATATCTCTGCGCTGATGCCGGATAAGCGCACTACCAAAGATTTCGCGCACGAGCACAATACCAAGGCCCCCGAGGGCGCGGCGACCGGTGGCGTTACCGGCTTGGGCGTCGGAGCAGCGGTTGGTTGGTTAGCGGGAATCGGCGCCTTGGCGATTCCAGGCGTGGGACCGTTCATTGCTGCGGGTCCGATCATGGCTGCCATGAGCGGAGCGGCGGTCGGTACCGCAGCGGGCGGAATCATCGGTGGTTTGGTCGGAATGGGTATTCCGGAATTCGAAGCCAAGCGCTACGACGCCAAGGTGCGTGACGGAAACATTCTGATCTCGGTTCACACCGACGATCGGCAGCAACGCGCAGCAGCAAAGGAAATTTTCGAGCGCGGCGGAGCAGATGACATCTCCACCGGTTCGGAAGCCAAAGCTGCATAAGTAACTTGGGGCTCCTGAAACAGGGAGCCCCGCTCTTAACGGCCGCCAGCGCCCGAACATCTCCAGCTCGACTATCAGCCCTACGCGGAAAAATCCCGTTTCATGGCTGACGGCTGGTTACGCGAGCCGTGCTGCGACAGGAGACCGAAATGAAATGGGCAGGCATGTATTTGGTGGGCTTCATCATCCTGATTGGTGGCGTGCTGGCCGCATTGTGGAAGCTCGGTATCCTCGCCAGCATCGGCACGACGTGGACAATCATTGGCGTGATCATCGCGCTAGGCTTGGGCACCATGATCGCTGTGTCCAATAGCGGCACGAAGGAAAATATCCAAATCGACCGGAAATAGCGCGTTGCCAATTCCACGCGGGCAATGGATGGCCACTAGAGTCATCTCGTTTCGCGCTTTCGATCGTGACGAGCCCGACATCCTGCAAGGCGACCGCGGGAAGTGAATCAGCTCGCGCAAGACGCAATCCGGCTTACGTTGCCATAGCGGGCAGGAATGGCGAAGGAGTTGCCGCCTACGCGAGTGCGACGTGTCCCGCGGCGACGAGCATCCTGCACATTGCCCGAACGAGCAAACGTTTGCGGGCAAATGCCGGGTATCTCGAGCCACGCATGTAGGTCTGCCGGCGAAACTGCGCGGCATATTCCGTGCAGCAGCTTGGAGGAAGTGCCTCATACGCCCGTTGAACATCAGGGAATGACCATGCGCAAGAAAACACCGCTCGGCCGAAAAGCCTCCTGCAGGGCGAGGACACGCCATCCAATCGCCCACCCGGCGAGGAAACGGCGACGAACTTCATCAGCTATCGAGTGGTGACGGCGCGCTGACGACTAACCAGGGCGTCGTCGTGCCGGACAACCAGAACTCCGCGCGCGCTGGCGTGCGCGGCCCGACGCTGCTGGAAGACTTCATTCTTCGCGAGAAGATCACGCATTTCGATCATGAACGTATTCCCGAACGGGTCGTGCACGCGCGCGGTAGTGGCGCCCACGGATACTTCGAGCTGACCGCTTCGCTCAAGAAATACACCACGGCAAAGATACTGACTGAGGCGGGCGCGAGGACACCCGTGTTCGCCCGCTTCTCGACGGTTGCGGGCGGCTCCGGCTCCGTCGACACGCCGCGCGACGTGCGCGGTTTTGCGGTGAAGTTCTACACCGGCGAGGGCAACTGGGATCTGGTCGGCAACAATATTCCGGTTTTCTTCATACAGGATGCGATCAAGTTTCCTGATCTCATCCATGCGGTGAAGATGGAGCCTGATCGTGGCTTCCCGCAATCGGCTACCGCGCACGATACATTCTGGGACTTCATATCGCTTACCCCCGAATCGATGCACATGGTCATGTGGATCATGTCGGATCGTACGCTGCCCAGATCGCTGCGCATGATGGAAGGATTCGGCATCCACACGTTTAGACTGATCAGCGAGAAAGGCGCGAGCACCTTCGTGAAATTCCACTGGCGACCGAAGCTCGGTATTCAGTCGACCATCTGGGACGAGACCGTGAAGATTGCGGGCGCCGATCCCGATTTTCACCGCAGGGATCTATTCGAATCGATCCAGGCCGGCGCGTTTCCCGAATGGGAATTCGCGGTGCAACTGTTCACCGAAGAGGAGGCGAGCAAGTTCGGTTTCGATCATCTGGATGCGACCAAATTGATCCCCGAGGAATTGGTTCCGCTGCGAGTGATTGGCCGCATGGTGCTGGATCGCTGGCCCGACAACTTCTTCGCCGAGACCGAGCAGGTTGCCTTCTGCCCCTCTCATCTGGTGCCCGGTGTCGATTTCTCCAATGATCCATTGCTGCAGGGCCGGCTGTTCTCGTATCTGGATACGCAACTTTCCCGCCTTGGCACGCCGAATTTCCACCAGTTGCCGATCAATGCGCCGAAGTGCCCGTTCGCCAATCATCAGCGCGACGCGCACATGCAGATGCAACCACAGGCGGGAAGAATCGCCTACGAGCCGAATTCATTGAGTGCGGAATCGCCGCGGGAGAATCCCGAGGCTGGATTCAGGACTTTTTCGGAGACCCTGTCGGGAACCAAGGAACGAACGCGCTCCGAGCGATTCGCCGACCACTACACGCAGGCTCGAATGTTCTTCCGCAGTCAGACACCTTACGAGCAGGCGCACATGGCGAGCGCTCTCGTCTTCGAGCTGTCGAAGGTCGAGCAGCCGCACGTTCGCGCGGCCATGCTCGGGCATCTCGACGTGATCGACGCAGATCTGGGACGTCGCGTCGCCGCCGGCTTGGGAATGCAGGGCGCGAGCGCGTCGCCCAGTCCCTTGGTGAAGCCGAAGAACGTCGAACCGTCGCCTGCGGTGAGAACAATCGGGAAGGGCAACCCCACGCTCGAAGGGCGGACAGTCGGTATCCTCGTTTCCGATGGATCAAAACGCTCAGCCATCGACGCGATTCGCAAGGCAGTCGTGGCGGCGGGCGCTGCCGTAAAAATTATTGCGCCGAAGATAGGTGGTGCCAGACTCGCGGATGGAAAGCTTCTTGCCGTCGATGGACAACTTGCAGGAACGCCGTCCGTACTCTTTGACGCTGTCGCCGTTCTCCTTTCCACGAAGGAAGCCGCGGCGCTTCTTGCCGAAGCCTGTGCGCTCGATTTCATTCGCGACGCGTTCGGCCATCTCAAAGCCATCGCGCTGGATGCGGGCGGCAGGTCGCTCTTCGAGGCAGCTGGCTTGTCGACCGACGAAGGCGTCGTCGACGCCGACGATATCAGGCGATTTGTCGAAAGCGCGAAGACCCGCCTATGGGCGAGGGAAGAGACCGTACGCACGCTCGCGTAAAGAGACGCACACAGGCGAGCGCGCCTGCACATTGCCCTAGGGAAAAATTCTGGCGGACAATCGTGAACCACGAGCAAGCGCAGCCTCAATGCGCTTGCTGTTTTGCGTGCTCATCCAAACAAGGACAGCGAAATGCGCAGCAAGTCGAGAAAGACCAAGGCGTCGAAAGCGCACCTCGTGGTCCGGCAGTTGAGCGAACTATCCAGGCTCGCGCCAGAAGTCGTTGCGCGCAGAAGCGCGCGGGTCGCACGGCTCGGTCTTTGGAGCACGAGGAGTGGGCGTTCGGAAATGAACCAGATGATCGCGGAAAAGGCCATCGCCACGACGCAAAGTGGTGTTGCCATGTGGATGGAGACGATGGCCGGTGTGCAGAAATTCTGGCTGTCCGCCCTGGGCAGTTCTTTCTTTCCTGGCGGCACCAACAAGGTTGCGCTTCAGAGTCCGCTGTCGATCGGGATCGATGCGATGGCGCGGGGTCTGGAGCCGTTTCGACGCAAGACGTCGAGCAACGCCAAGCGCTTGCGGCGACTCAGATAGAACGTCGTGCAGCAGGTGGCGCGTACTCCACCGCTGTGCGCTATGTGGATGTTGCGGGCCGTTGCGCTCGATGAAGCAATAGCTCGGCTGCGCGCGCAAGATATGATTCGAATGTTGGAATCTTCCTGATTGCCGACAAATGTACTTTGGCTCTCGATAGCGGAGATCCTGCATGAGCTTCGGACATCGGCCACCTGCGTCTGACTTCGTGCCCAATAGCCGTATCCTCGACGAGGCGGCAATGGCAATGATCAAGAGCGTGCGCGTCGATCGAAACCATGACGTGCCATATATCGGATCGTGCAACCTGGCGGGCGATGTGATCTACATCGACTACGCGCTGCCACAGCACATCACTTCCAAAGGCGTGCGCTACGATATCGATCGCTACATCGTCATGCACGAAGTCGTGGAGATGTTGTTGGAGCATCATCTGAAGTTCTCGTATCGCGATGCACATCAGATCGCGACCCAGGCCGAGCGTGCACTGGTTCAATCGGATGGACTGTCCTGGGCGGTCTACAGTCGCTTCTGCAGCGGCTGGGGCAAGACGATCGGCAGCCGCAAGAGCTATGTAAACCCACCGCCGGATATCGACCTGCAGCCAGAGATCGATTGCGAGGATGAGGCCGTACTCAAACGGATGGGCAAGCAGAAGGCGGCGGCAAAGCAACGGGCGCGGCGCAGGGAAAAGGATTGAGTCCAGACAGACTCTTTGCTCCCGCGCGAGTTTGACGGGCGACTTCGTGGCCTCTCGAGAAGCGCGATCGTTCGCATTGGCGGAAGGCCATGGTAACGAGCACCCATCGGCGGAAGTGAAGGGCTAGCTGCGCCCCAGCGCGTACTTCCGGCAATGTTCGAGATAGCCGGCCTCATGTTTCGCGGCCAAGTCGACGACGCTGGCCCAGAGCCACGTGGGCGCATCCAGCGTCTTGGAATATGTTCGGTTCAGGTCGGCCTTCCAGCTTCGCTTGGTCGCAGCGTCCATCTGCCGCCAGTGCGCTCGCCCCACGACATGCGCAAGGTAGCCGGCGACCTCCAGAACTTCGCCGCGGCTCAGCCTGCCAATGGTGATCTTCAGATCACGAGGAAGAAGCTCGCGAACGATCACGGGACTGCCGAGGACCTCGCTCGCAAGCATTCGATCGCCCAGGTAAGGCGACAGATTGCGCGCGCCACAAACGACACGCTCTGCGTGTCCTCGCGGCATGCTGGCGTTCGCCGCCCTGGGAGCCGCCGTGGGCCCGGCATGCTTGATGTCGACCAGGCATAGCTCGTTGGCATTTCCATCTCCCTTGGGATCGGACAACGCAACGAGAGCGGCGACTCGAAGTGATCCCAGGGAACTGCAGCCCTTGACCCAGTACGCCGCATCTACCAGTTCAACGATGTTGTCATCGTCTCGATGTTTGAGCTTGGTGAGGAGTTTGCGCAGCTCTTCCCGCCGGACAAGCGCCTCGATCGCGCGCCGCTCCTGCTCAAATAGTGGCCAGAAACGCTTGCCGATCGGAATCGTCGGCCTCGAATTGTCCAATCGCTCCTTTGCGAGGTCGCGCCACTTTCTGCGCAGAGAGTCCTTGAACGTCTCGGCGATGAGATCCGGGATGCGTCCCGCCAAAGGCACGATTGGTAATGGCGCGGCGATAGCCGGCCATCGCTGCTTCGAGCATGTTTGCGGTTGTCACGCCTGGCAGGTCGGACGCGCGCGCCACCATCGCCAAAGACAGGCCGAGGCGGATGATGTCGTGAGACGGATTCCCGACGACTGTCTGGTCCAGATCTCGTATCTGGATATCGACCCTGTTTTCAGCGTCGGCAACCGGCCCAAGGTTACCCAGGTGGCAATCGCCGCATATCCATATGTCAGGGCCGTCTGGTATGCGAGACGAATGCGAGGTTTCAAGCCAATCGTAGAACTGATGCGTATTTCCGCGGACGAAAGCATGGACGGACCTGGCCATCTTGAGCGCGCGCAGTTCACGCAGAATGCGCTCTCTATCCTTCGTGGTACGCGGCGCGTTGGCGTTCAATGTTCAATCGCTCCCTTCAAAAAACTATTCACGAGTCGTCTCCGCACTGACTCTCTGTGCGTAGCTGGTCCAGGTGTCAACCACAGTGTCCAGCATCGGGTGATCCAGCGAAAGGACTTTGCGCATTTCGTTACACCGCAAATTCTGTCTCCATGGCGTTGGAGGACTCGAAGCCCTTGCGTGTCAGGTCGTACACAAGGCGGAACGCCATACTGCAGCGCAATGACCGTGCAGATTGAGTTCCACTGACGCAGCAAAAACGCGGGCATATGGCCGATTGCTTGCCAAAATATTGACGGCACGAACATTGCTCCTGTCTGCTCCAACTTGGAAGGAGATAATCATGAGCGCAGTGCGTACAGACGACAGTCTGGAAGTGGCCGCTGAAAAGATAGACGCGGCGATAAAGAAGGGTGCGCGGAAGGCGAATGCCGCAGCGCGGGATGGAGCAGCGGCGATCGATGATGCCCTGACACCCTCGTTTTCAACGAGCCTCGGAAATGCAGTACGTGCAATAGGTGACGATCCAGCCGACGCGCCTGCAATTGTTCGCGAGCTGTTCGCGGAGCATCCGGTCGCTGCAACGGTTGGAGTGGTTGCAGCCGCAATCGTGGTCCACCGGGTCTGGTCGAGACTTGCCGGAAGTTGAACGTGTTTGTGTGACTGAACCATCGAACGCAGGGCGCGGGACTCCGTGCCGATTGGCCTTACAAACGTCACGCAAGAAGAAGCGTGCGATGCGCGTGAATGAATAGGGCTGTCTACATCGGCTGCGCGGGCTGGTCCATACCGGCAAGCGCAGCCGACCAATTTCCTAAAGTTGGAAGTGTCCTCGAGCGCTATAGCCAGCGGTTCAACTGCGTGGAGATCAATTCATCGTTCTATCGGTCGCATCTGCCCTCGACCTACGTTCGCTGGGCTGACAGTGTGCCTGCGCAATTCCGCTTTTCCGTGAAGATGCCACGCACGATCACGCATCAAGCTCGCCTGGTCGGAACGGAAGCGCTCGTCGAGAAATTCATTGATGAGGTCTCCAATCTGGGAGAGAAGCTCGGCTGCATCCTCATCCAGCTCCCACCCAGCCTCGCGTTCGATACGAGCGTCGCGCAGCCGTTTGTGCGGACACTGCGTCAATGCTATCCGGGGATGCTGACGATCGAGGCGCGTCATTCAAGCTGGTTTTGCCCCGAAGCGGACGTGTTGCTCTCGGCCCAGGACATAAGCCGGGTTCGCGCGGACCCTGCAGTAGCAAAGATTCGACAGCACGAAGAAGGCGATGTCCGCTATTTCAGATATCACGGCTCACCAAAAATGTACTATTCGGACTATTCCTTGCAGCGGCTTACGACGCTCTCGGAACAGATCTCGGCGATTGAGAAGACCGTTTGGTGCATTTTTGACAACACGGCGCTCGGCGCGGCAACGTTCAACGCAACTACATTGGGCGAGTTGCTAGGAATAGTCTGAGGCGCGTCGTTGCGCATAACGAGCGAAAGCGAGGTTCTCTTCCCGATTCGAGTTGCTGCTCCGAATGCACGAAACGAGACAACGGAGTCGGAAAGCCTTGTTCGGCCTTAGTCGGAGGAAATGCAGCAATGGGAAAGTCGCTTTGTCGCGTATGCACCGCGTTTGGAAATAGGAGCTACGCCCGCTTCGGAATCACCGGCAACCGCACATGCGAGCACCGCTCGCGATCGAGATAGACGCGATTCGTCGCAATGCGCATTTTCGTCGCGCGACCCTCTTCCTCGCCGCTGTTCGGGTTGATGTCGAAATGCGGAAAGTTGCTGCTCGAGATGTCGATGCGCACGCGATGGCCGCGCGCGAACAGGTTGCTCGTCGGGAACGCGTCGATGCGGATCTTGTAGACCTGGCCCGGTTTCATCAGCGTGGGCTTTTCCCATGAGTCCCGATAGCGCACGCGCAGGATGCCGTCGCACAGGTTCATCGCGTAGCCTTGCGGGTAGTCGGCGTTCGGCGGATAGACGTCGATCAGCTTGATCGTGAAATCGGTGTCGGTGCAGTCCGACGAAATCCACAGTTCGGCGGAGATCGCGCCGGTAACTTCCATGGCCTCGGCGAGAGGTTCTGTCTGGAACACGAGCACATCGGCGCGTTCGGCGAGCGCACGATACGGCGCGCGCGACCCGAAAAACGCCGGTCCTTCGCGCTGATCGAAGGCGCCGCCCACCATGACGGGTCGGCCCGAGGTCACCGTGCCGCCGATCGTGGGCACCGGATGCTGCGGGTCGTAGACGTACTCGCGAAAAGCGGCTGTGCCGGTGGGTTTCTCGACCGAGAGCGCGCCATCGCGATGCAGGTAGTAGCGCGTTTCGCGCGTGTCGGGGATCGGCCAGTCCTTTTCCGTGCGCCAGCGCCCGCCATGATCGAGTCGCCCTTCCGCAATCCTGCGGCCGCTGCCGCCGCCCATCACGAACAGGCGCACGGCAGGTTCGGCATCGACACCGTTCGCGCTGCCCTTGAGCCAGCGATCGAACCAGCGCAACCGCAGCGTCAGGAAATCAACGGCGACATTGCCATCGATCGTCGCGGCAGCGCCGAAATCGACGTCGCCCGCATAGGTCAGCTGCCGGTCGCCATGCGTCCACGGACCGAGGATCAGTCGCACGGGCCCATGCTTGCGCCGCGACAGCGCCATGTAGTTCTGCGTCGCCGTGCGCGGATACGGGTCGTACCACGACGACATGTGCACCATCGCCGCGTCGCAGTATTGATCATAGAAACCCTCGGCGTAGATGCCGAGCTGTTTCCAGTAGGCATCGAAGCGGCCGTGCTCCCACTGATCGAACAGGTAGCTTTCGTATTCCGGCGCCGCGCTGAGCGGCGAGTCGCCGCGATGCCACGGCAGACGCTGGAACCAGTGCGCGATGTCGACGGACTGCAGCGCCGCGAGCGCTTTCGCATTTTCGCGAACGCGCGGACTTGCGAGCGCCTCGCTGAACGCCCACGTCGCCTGCTTCATCTCGAAAGCGCCACCCTGGCGAATGCCGCCCTGATAGGCGTTCGCAAAGCCGCCCGAATCGAGGAACATCGCCTTCACGCCCGGCGCGCCTGCGCTGCCGAGCGCGCCTTGCGTGTGCGCGGCGTAGGACAGGCCCATCGTCCCGATGCGTCCGTTCGACCACGCCTGCCGGATGATCCAGGCGCAGGTGTCGTAGCCATCATGGCCATCGGCCAGGTATTTGACGAACTCGCCTTCGGACTTGTAGCGCCCGCGGCAGTCCTGGTAGATCACGACATAGCCGTTGCGCACGAAAAACGCAGCCACCTCGGCGCGCGACTTCGGTTTCGCGTCGGTCGGCGTGCGCTCGGAACGGCTGTCGGCGGTCTTGTCATAGGGCGTGCGCTCGAGAATCGCCGGAAGACGTTCCGCAGCGGCGTTGCCGTTGCGTGCCGGCAGGTAGATGTCGGTAGCGAGACGCACGCCGTCGCGCATCGGCACCATGACGTCGCGCAGTACGCGCATATCGGGGCTCGCGTCTTCCGCTGCCCGTGCGGGCTGCGCCGGCACCAGCAGCGCCGCGATGCCGCCGATGGCGGCGTCGGTAAATTCGCGGCGCGTCAGAAAAGTGGGATTACGCTCGGTCATGCCTTCGCCTGGTCAGTCGCGCGAGTCCGCGAACGAGTACTCCACGATCGTGCTGAAGAGATTGCTGACAATACTCTCGCTGATAAACAGATAGAGCAAGCCGAAAGAGCAGCGGCAATCAAAACCGCGGCAACGGTCTGATTTGGGAACCTTGCGACGTTGGATGGCCGCGGACTCGAGATCGACTTCAACGGCCACCCGTCCACCACTAGTCAGTGGTATGGCTCGCGACTTGTTGCGTTCTGGGAGCTGCGGGCCGCTTTCGCGCCGCTCGTGCCTTGAGCGAATGCAGCAGGAACGGAATTGCCGCCGCCAGGCCCAACGACCAATGCAGCAGCCGTACGACGTCACGCGCGACCTCGCCGGTCGAGTAATAGAGAAGATAGCCGCTACACGCGAGCACGACGAACGAACCAATGAGCAGCAGACCGCTTGGACGCCTTTTCGTACGCGCGATGCCCTGCCGCGCGTGCACCGCCCAAATCAGGCCTGCGAGCCAGAGTGAAAAAAATGCCGCCGCGCCATGCAAGCGTAGCCACCACGGCTCCATGGCGTTCGGCTCCACGCCAAACTCGCCCTGATGGGTGAAGAAGTAGTGCGTCACAAGCCAGAGCACGCCCGTAAACCAGGTGCAGGCGAGGATGACGTAGGTTGCACGTCGATGCGTCTTGGACAGGCGCGGCGTCTCAGCCGAATTCTCAGGTCGGGGACGACGATGACCGTGTGCGTTCCGATTCATGCCGCTGCGCCCAACGCGCGCCAGCCGTGCCGATCGCTGTGCGTTGCTCCCTGCGCGTTGCAAGCAGCAAGCGCACGCTGCGACACCGACGGACTGGCAGCAAGAACGACTTTAGTCAGCGCATCGGCAACCATGCAAGTAGGCGCTATCACGCTTGCGGACGAGAACGTCGCTACCGGGATTTTGTTGCGGCCATGCAGATGCGTGCCGACCCATCCTCGGGTCGCGCGACGGCGCTCGATCGCGCCGGTGCTGCTCGCGAGCGCAGCGTCGGCGATACTCACTGCGCCGACCGTGCCCTTGCGACTGGCGCCGCGCAGATGAATCATTTCTTCGCGTGCACCGGCTACGCGCAGGTCCCCGCCAGCGTTCACAATGGCATGAGAGGCGCCAGCGCGAACCAGCAACCCGATTGCGCGGTCGACCGCGTAGCCTTTTGCGATCCCGCCGAGATCGAGCCAGAGCGGCCGGTGCAGACGGACGCGGTCGCCGGACAGCAGTTCGAGGTCGCGCCAGGTCGCGCGCGGGTCCGGCGTGCGCGCGCGCGCGGGACGCGGCAGCCGGCCGAGCGCGACTTGCGATGCGGCGATCGTCGGGTCGAAGCAGCCGTCCGAAAGTTCGGCGATGTGCCGAGCACACGCGAGTACCGCATGCGTGCGCGGGTCGATCGGAACGGTCTCGCCGGGCTCGGCAGCATGCAGGCGCGCAAGATCGCTCGCGCGCTCGTGGAAACTCATGCGGCGATGCACCGTTTCGACTTCCGTGAACGCATTGTCGATTGCGGCGAGCGCCTGCCCCGCGTCGAGACCCTCGACGCGGATCGCGACGAGCGTGCCCAGGCAGGGACGTGCGCGCTGCACGATGCCCGTCATCGTCATTCCGCTCGGACGCCGCTTTTCAGCGTCGACGCGTAGAGGTTGAGCAGGCGGCGCACGCCTTCGGTGAGATGGCGGCAGGACAGCGTCGCGCCCGAGATGATCTTGATCTCGCCGCTGAGCTTCGGCACGTCTTCGACCGTCCTGCCGACGAACTGCTTGCGCCACGCCGGCAGCCTGATCTCGCCGCCGTGCGATTCGCGGTAGTCGAGCACCTCGACGGAAATCACCGCACCGCCGGTGTCGAGCGCGAGCGCGTAGGTGATCAGTTCACTCTTGCCGATCACCTGATCGACGATCAGCCAACCCAGCGCCTTGCCGTCGCTCTCGGCCGCGAATATCTGTGGCGACCAGCCAGCAGGCGCAGCGAGTGCCGCGGCCGCCGCCGTATCGGGCGCGGGCAGCGCGCGAAATGTCTTCGCGTTCGAAAACGCCGCCTGCTGCGCCTGCTGCACTGTCATGTACTGCGTCGCGTACGCGACCGACGCCGCGGCCGTTGCCGCCGCGCCGAGCGGAATCATCCAGCGCACCTGCATAGCGCACCTCTGCCGAATCAAATCAAATCCATCAAGTCAAATAGAACGAAATCGCGTCCGATGTTAGGCGACCGGCGCTAGAACTGATAGCCGAGGCCGAGATCGAAACGGTTGCCGTAGCCGAGTGCGAGATCGCTGTACCTGAAGTCCTGGTAGTCGATCTTGAACACGATATTCGGATTGAGATAGTAGTTCGCCCCGACCGTCCAGACGTGCTGGGTCGGCAGCGGCGGCGTGCCGAGGCCCTGCGGCTGCGCGGCGTACGACGCGCCCGTATTGAACAGCTCGTAGCGCACGAACGGCGACAGGCTCGAGTCGTTGCCCCATTCGAGTGCGCGCCATGCGCCCTGCACGTAGCCGCCCCAGAACGACTCCGGCACCGGCGTCGGCTGGCCGAGGAACGTCAGGTTGACCTGCTGCGTGTCGCTGATCGTGCCGCGCGTGTAGAGCGCCGAGAGGTCGAACGGACCGGGCTGCCAGCGCGCGTGCGCCTCGCCGAGGAACAGCCGCGAGTTGTCGATCGGCAGTGTCGAATCGCCCTGCCCGATCTTGCCCGTGAAAAAGCCGGCGCCCACCGTCAAGCCCGGTACGCCCTGCCAGTTCGCGGACGCATAGACCGACGGATCGCGCGCCTTGGCGAGTTGCAGTTCCTGGTGGATGCTGCCGAGCGGCGATGCGCGGCCTTCGTCGGAGGTGGGGTCCCACGCGCCGAGATTCGGAGCGGTGCCGATGCCGACGTTCCAGTTGAGGCCACCGTCGGTGCTGCCGTATGCGGCGAAGCCGCCTTCGCGCCAGGTCGTCGGGATGATCGCCTGCTCGACGAAGTTGCGTTCGACGCCGTAGAAGTTGCTCGGCTCATGGTGTTCGTTGAGCAGGCCGAGCGGCACGAGCATCAGGCCGACGCGAAAACCGTAGTTGGACGCAAGTGCGTGCTCGACGTACAGCTGCTCGACCTCGGATTCGCCCTGGTCGACGTTCGAGGTGACCGCGTGCTCCCATTCGAGCTCGCCGTATACGCGCGTCGAATCGTCGAACACGTGGTTGAAGCCGAGGACGGCGCGCGTGAGGTCGGCTTGGGCGTCGCTCGCGTGCGCGGTCGGGTGGTTGTAGCCGAGCTGGCCGTAGCCCCACAGCGTCGTGTTCGCGCCGAGCGCGACGCCCGTGCCGGCGGTACCGGGAATGCCGCCGGCGGACGATGCCGTGCCCGCCGACGCGGTGTTCGCCGCGGCCGGTTGCGCCGGCGCGACAGTCGCAACGCTGGTCGACGGTGCCACAGCGGGCGCCGCGGCCGGCGCCTGACGCTGCGCCTGCATCTGCTGCACGACGCCCTTGAGCTCGGCGACTTCCGCGCGCAACGCGTCCACCTCGGCCTTGAGCGCCGCATCGTCGGCATGGGCGGCCGGCGCGGCCAACGCGCAGAAAAACAGGGTCGCGAGTGCGAACGGGGTGCGCTGCATAAGTCCAGTCTCCAGAAGAATATGAATCAGTCGAAAATCAATTGCGGGTCGTCGACTTGAGGTCGCGCGACGGATCGGCGGTATTCGTCGCCGGGTCGTAGCCGTCGGTCAGCGTGCCGAGGAAAGCGATCACGTCATCGATGTCGCTTTCGCTCAGCGCCGGCGCGTCACCCGGGTGGCGGTTGTATGGCACTTCGCTCTGGTTGACGTTGCGCGTCAGCAGCAGCGGCACGTCGTTGAACTTGTGCACGATGCCGTTCGCGTCGCGCGGGTACCATTTTTCGGGATTCGTATCGCGCTGCACGTAGAACCGGATCGCCTCGCGCAGCGTGTGGAAATAGCCGTTGTGGAAGATCACCTGACGCGTGGCGACGTTGCGCAAGGTCGGCACCTTGAACTGGCCACAGAGGTCGCCGCGCTCCGCGAGGTCGACGCGATCGGGACCGCACAGGCCCATGTCGAAATAGTCCGGGTCGGCATTCGCCGGAATATCGGCATTGCGCGGCACGCCGAGGTTGTCGTAGGTGTAGTCGGTGAACACCGGCGGCGCGCCGTTGTCTTGCCGCGTCGACGGATGGCAGCCCGCGCAGCCGCCCTTGGCCTGACTGTTGAACGCGGCGAAACCGCGCAGCTCCTGCGGCGACAGCATGATCTTGCGTTGCAGGAACAGGTCGAACTTCGAGCTGAAGGGATGGAATTCCGGATCGGTGTTCTCGTAGGTGGACAGCGCATAGCGCGCAGCGAGGAACGCGAGATCGGCGTCCTCGAAGACGTGCTCGCCGAACAGCGCACGGAACGCGTCCGCATAGTTCGCGTGACTCAGCTTGTCGACGACGCTCGCCGCATCGCCGTTCGCCATTTCGTGCGCGGCGAGAAACGGCCGTTCGGCCTGCGCGACGAGATCGTTGGCACGTCCGTCGCGATTGAATCCGCCGGTCGGCGTGCCGTCGTTCTGGAAGAAGAACGGCAAGTTGAGATTCAGGTAGCGCAGCGACGGCACGGCGCGAAAGCCCGGCACGTCGAGATCGGCGCCGCCCGATTGCACCGACTGGGAATTGGATTGCGCGTGCGCGTGCGCGGGGTCGTGGCACGTGCTGCACGCCATCTTGCCCGACGCCGACAGCGACGCGTCGTGGAAGATCTGCTCCCCGAGTGCAGCGGCCGCCGCGTTCGGTGCCTCGGCAGACTGGGCTTGCACCGCAAATGCACTCAACGTCCCACAGCCGACGATCAGTGCCGCTGTGCTTACGTTGATGCCTGCACGGCGAATGGCGTTCGCGGCATTGCGAACCGTGATGCCGAATTCCATGAATATCCCCAGCAATAAACGCAATTGCGAACGATTCGCAATAGCATTATTGTTGGCCGGACGAGGTCGACTTGTCAAATGGATCGCAGACAGAGCTCGGGTGGTACCCGCAACGTTTATCTGCAGGGCCGGCTACGTAGCGGCTCCATGGATCTGCCTGGTCAAAAACATCTCGACGCCGCTATTTCCGCCGGAGCGTCAGCATCGTCTCCGCGAGTGGATCTGCACGGGCGTCCGTCGATATCGCTAGGCGCCGAAGCGCGCGAGCGCCAGCAGCGCCAGCGTGACAGTGATCGCGCCCCCGATCCGCGTCGCGATAGCCGCGAACGGCATCAGTGTCATGCGATTGGCAGCGGTGAGGATCGCGACGTCACCGGTACCGCCCTGGCCGCTATGGCACGCGTTTACGATCGCCGCTTCGATCGGATACATCTTGAGCCAGCGGCCAGCGAAGAATCCGGTCGCCATGAGGCTTGCAACCGTGGCGACGATCGTGACGATGTTGACGAGCGTGAATGCGGCGATGAGCTTCTCCCACGGGGTCATTGCCACGCCGATCGCGAACAGCAGCGGATAGGTGACGGCGACCTGGAAGAACTTGAAGACGACGAACGCGCCTTCCTGCAGCTGCGGCGATACGGCCTGGGTCAGCTTTACCAGAACTGCGATGAACAGCATCGTGACGGGCGCCGGCAAGCCGAAGAGCTTGAAGCCGAGCAGGCCGATGATGTACATCGCGATGGCCGTCAATCCGGCGGCGGCGATGTGTGACACATCCATCTCGCCACCGAGCTTCTCTTCCACGGGGTTCATCCCGTCGTGTTCGCCCGGCTGCAGCCGCCCTTCGCCGGTCAGATGCGGATACTTCTTGCCGACGTAATTGAGTGCGCCCGAGAGCAGGATGGCGGTGAGGCTTCCGAGCATCACCGACGGCAGGATCTGCGCGAACAGATCGCCTTGCTGCTGATGCAGGATCGCCGCGTAGCCGACCGACAGCGGAATCGCACCCTCGCCGACGCCGCCCGCCATGATCGGTACGACGATGAAGAAGAACGTCTGGTAAGCGCCGATCCCGAGAGCGGTGCCGACCGTGGTCCCGACGATCGCGGCGACCACCGAGCCGAGGGCGAGTGGCACGAAGATCTTCAGAAAGCCCTTGATCAGCATCCGCCGATCCATCGACAGGATGCTGCCGACGATGATCGCGGCGATGAACAGGTAGAGGAAGTTGGTCGCCTTCGTGAAGTCGGTGACGCCGTTGACGAGGTTGTCCGGCAACCAGTGCATGTAGACCAGAAACGAGGGAATGAAGGTCGCGAATATCGCGGCAGCGCCGATTTTGCTCAGGACTGGCAGCCGCTTGCCGATTTCCGCGCAGGTGAAACCGCCGACCGCGAGCACGGCGATCATGACGTTGATTTCGTTCGGCAGCCCGCCCGAGAGCAGCAAGCCGCCGATCAGCGCGACGAGCAGCACGTAGACCGGAAGCGGGATGATGCCGATGCGCCATTCCATGATCCTCCACCAGCCGCGGGGCCAGAAGCGTTCGCCCGAGCCGCGCGCGTTGCCGATTGGAAGACTGTTCGTCGCCATGGAAATTCCCCTCTGCGTGTTCAGCGGCCGTGCGTCAATACAGTGAAAGCTTTGTCGTGGTGGGTATTGGGATAAAAAAGGTTTCAGCGCAATATCTGAAAGCCCACGTAGTACAGGAATCGTTGCTGATCGTCGCTATGCGCGCCGAATTCGCGCCCCGCGGCGGCGAGGAAGATCAGCTGCTCGTCGATCTTGTAGTGAACGCCAAAATTCAGCAGCGTCTGCGAGTCGTGCGACACCCAGGTCTGGTGCACTTCGACCAGACACTCGAGCTTTTCGCTGCCGCACGCGCGCGCGGCGACGATGCCCGCTTCCCACGCATCCGGCGCGTGTTCGACGAAGTTGCGACCCGCTTCCATCGTGAAGTCGAAGCCGCCTGCTTCAGTGGCGAGCTCGAGCGGCAGGAAGAATTCCTTGTTCACCGTGGCGATGCCGTTACGCTTCGAATAGTTCGACGGTGAAGTCAGAAACTGCGGATACGTCGACATCGCAAAGCCGTGATTTTCGTCCTTGTCGATGAAGCGCCATTTCACGCCCAGATCGACGGCGCCGAGGCCGGAATTCCACGACTCGCCGGAATCCTTCGCATAGGTCCACGGCAGCTCGAGTTTGAGCTGGACGTTTTCTCCGAGGCCGTAGTTGATGTCGGCGTCGAGCGCGTCGACCTCCCAGTGGTGATAGGTCTTGCTGCCAATCGAGGCGAGGTTCACCTCCCACTTGCCGTCACCGGGCGTGTCCGGATCGTCGGTCACGAGCGGCGGGCCGCCCTGGGCGAATGCGCACCCGCTGGCGGCCAGCAGCCCGAAGCACACGAGCATGCGGGCGATGGCCGCGAGGAAGGCATGGGATTGACGATTGTTCACGGTGTTCATCGGTCTCAACATGGCGGGCATGGATTAGTGTGCCACGTTGAAAACCAGTACCGCCGCCGTCGCCTTCGTGTCGCCAGGCGAAGGCGCATGGAGCTTGTTCAATTGCCGGTCTTTGGCTGATGAGGGTCAGCTCTGGGCTCGCGCCGTTTAGGCGCGCCGACGACAAGCCAGGGCACGACAGCTAATCGCGGGTTTGACGCACCGTGACTGAAACCGCCTAGTTCGCCGAAAAGCTCGTCACCCCGAAATTGGCGGTCGAACGCATCCCTACATTGCCGGCCGTGTTGATTTCGCTGGCGGTCGTGCTGGAGGAAGCAGCGCCGACCTGCAAGTTGTCTGGATGCGCGACTGATACCGCGATGCGGTCGACGCTGACTTGGCCGGTCAGCGTCGACACACCTTGAGTCAGGGTCGACTCGCGGCGCGGCGATAAGACCGCGCAACCAGTCCGATCATTCCACCCAGCAACAACAAGGCCCAACGACCGAGCGTCGGCGCAGGCATCGGGGTAAATGGCGCAGCTACGGCCTCGACTACCGCGGCGAGCGTGGTCGACGCCGCATTGTTCACATCGCCACTGTAGCTGGCCGTGATCGAGTGGTTTCCCGCAGCGAAGGATGCCGTCGAGAACGCAGCGAGATCGGGGCTGCTGCCGCTCAGTGTGCCGGTCCCCAGCAACACGCCGCCATCGTAGAAGGTCACGGTACCCGTCGGCGGAAAGCCGGTGACGGTAGCTGTCAGCGTGACCGTCTGACCGGCCTGCGCCGGATTCGGCGAAGCGGTGAGCGCGATCGTCGAGGCAGACACGCCGATGGCAATGTTCTGCGGGACGCTCGCCGCCGCCGAATAGTTGCCGTTGCCGGCCTGGCTTGCGCTGATCGTGCAGGTGCCCGCGCCATGCAGCGTCACGGTCGTGCTGACGATCGTGCATACGCCAGGAGTGGTGGATGCGTAGCTCACCGGCAGCGCGCTCGATGCCGTGGCCAGTGGCGAAAGCGCAAACGTGGCACCGCTGCTGAAGGTGTGGGGCGCCTGCGCACCGAACGTGATCGTCTGGCTTGCCGGATTCACCTGCTGTGTCAGCGGAGCCGAATTCGCGGCTGTGTTGAAGGTGTCTCCCGCATAGTGCGCCGTGATCGAATGCGGGCCCGCCGGCAATGTGCTCATGCTGCAGCTTGCGGTCGTGCCCGTCACGGTGGCCGTGCACGAAGCGACAGGCGCCACGCACGTCGCGTCGTCGGCACAGAACGTCACGGTTCCGGTCGGGCTGCTGCTGTTTGCAAAAGTCGCCGTGAACGCAACGCTCTGGCCGTAGCTGCTGGGATTCGTCCCGCTCGCAACCGTGAGCACCGGCGTGGCGACGAAACTCCAGTTCACGACTTCCGAAAGCTGCGCCTGGGTCAACCCATAAAGATAGTCGGTGCTCCGCAGAGCGGTGGTCGAATTGAACGATGCCGCATCGACGCTGGCATTAGCCACGGTATCGGACAGCTGCCCGAAGATGATCAGGCGGCGTGTCGCCCCTGCCGGCACGGTCACGCTGTAGTTGAAGTACGACTTGTCTGAGCCGTTATGAACAGGAGAGATGAAGTTGCTGCCGCGCACGCTGGCAACAGAATCCTCGAGGGCGACCGTGAGAACCGGATCGCCGGACGGCGGAGCGGTAAAAGCTGGAGCGCTGCCCTGGCCGCTGATGAACCAATTGTCCGCAGCCGTGAACGAGGGGGCGCTGCCGCTGCTCGTGTTGTAGATCGTCGTGTTGCTGTCGGAGCCGAGATTGCTGTAGTTGCCTACGAATGCGCTGATGGGTGCGCCCGTCGGGTTCTGCAACACCAGCATGGTCCGCACGACCGCTTTGGTCGGCGAGAAGTACATCTGGCCCGTGACATTGAGGCCGGCCAGGACCTGCACGCTGCCGTTCAAGGTGGTGCCATGGCTCGTATCCGTGGTTACCACGCCGCCCGGATCGGTATAGCCGCCAGGGCTGAGCGCGCCAGGGGCGGTGAGATTGACGTGCCAGGAAAATGCACCGTCGTACGCGTCGTCGCGCGTGCCCGCCGCAGTGTGCAGCGTTGCGCTCGATATCCCCCACCCGCTGCTCGTGGTCGAAAACGTGATGTGCGTGTTGACGTACCAAGTCGCATTGCCGGCATGAACGTGCACCGATCCCGTTGCGGCGTTCGTCACAATGGGCTGCAGCGCAATGGCGCCCACGAAGGCGCCCGCGGCCGCGGCTTTTGCGAATTCCTTGAATCTGAGATTGCTGCGTGTCTTGCTCATCGTTGCCCCTGTGCACAAGAAAAAAGTCTTGATCGTCTGCAGGGGCACGCACGCACGACCGACTCGACCCGGTCTTCCGAATCTCCGATCATTTGGCGGTTTGGCGGGTGACAGCCTTCGCCATCAACCCATGTCTTGCAATGCGAACGAAACTTCCGCGCCTATCGAGAAACACTCGATTGCGGACACTCCGTCTTCATCCCCCTGACTCGGCACGGAAGTTAGCATAATCGTGCAACTTCACCAAGAGCGGCTCGAGCATCTTTTCATAGTGTTGCCAGCGCGCGAGCGACCGCCGGTAGATCGGTTCGCGGACCTGCGTCACACTCGCGGTGCGGACAAGGCGATCGGTCTTGAAAAACTGCAGGCAGCGATCGTTCCAGTCGAGGCCGAGCCAATCGACGAGACGACGACTCTCGCCTTCCTGGTCGGCGACGAGCGATTCGTAGTCGACTTCCAGGACGCGAACGGGAAGCGCGCGGCGCCAGTGTGCCATCTGGCGAACATGCTGTCCGATGCGATGCGCGAGGTGTTCGAGATCGCTGGCCCAGCGAATCTCCGCGAAGTTCGTGATCCAGCACGACAACGCGACATCGCGAAGATCACGGCGGCAATAGATGAAGCGTGCGTGCGGAAACAGTACCGCAAGCCAGCCCAGCAGCGCATAGTTGTCGGGCATCTTGTCGACGATTCGGGTTGCGCGGCCGCCATCGAGAGCGGCCAGGCGCGCGAGATGCCATTCGGCCGTTGGTGCGAGCGCCGCCTGATCGGCATCCGCGATGCATTCGAGGGCATCGACATTGGGGCGCCCCATGAACTGAGAGAGAAGACCAAAGCTCTGGCGGGCGAACGGTCTCTCACCGGCACCATGCACATCGGGATGACTCGCGAGGATCTGTTCGGTCAGCGTCGTTCCCGACCGGGGCATGCCGACGATGAACACCGGACGCTCGCTGTCGGAGCCGAGGCCCTGCAGTCTTTCGAATAGTTCCGGGTTGAAGGTCGCGACGAGTCTATCGACCAACGTCTCGTACTGGGCGGGATCGTAATCGAGGTGGCGGCGATTATCAGCTGTCTTGCGCAGCAGGTTGGCCTGTGTCATCTGCAAAGCGGCGTGCTCCCAGTCGCCACGCCCGTCGTGGTAAGCCGCCAGACCGAAGCGCAAGCCCGACCTCAGATCGTCCGTCATCCAGGGGGCGTCGAGCAAAGCGGTCGCGGCGTCCCGTTCTTCGTCACTGGCCTTGTGCCTGAGTGTCGTCAGCAACCCGGTAAACGCGGGTGCGCAACGCGGGTTGAGTGCGAGCGCTTCGCGCTGACTCGTGACCGCGCCGGCGATATCGCCCGCACTGGACAGCGTGCGCCCGAGCGCCGCATGAAGTACGGCCGACTTCGGATGCAGCGCGATGGCCGCGTGATGGTCGGCGACGGCACCATCGACATCCCCCAGGGCAAGTCGTGAACGCGCCTTCGCGAGCAAAGCATCGACGCGGCTCGGCTCGGCGGCGAGCACTGCATCGAGCGTCTCGACGGCAAGCTGGTGATTGTCCAGTTCGGCTTCGAGCGCGGCGATCCTGACGCGGGCCTCGTGCAGGCCGGAGTCGAGCTGCAATGCGCGCTCGAGCCAGTTTCTCGCTTCGGCCATCTCGCCCATCTCGCCCCAGGAGACGCCGATCAGCATGCTCACGACCGCCGAATTGGGATCGAGATGGAGCGTCCGCTCGAGCAGTTCCTGCGCATCGTCGATGCGACCGAACTCGAGCAGTCCGCGCGCGAGATTCTGCATCGGCAAAGGATGCGCGGCGCCCTGCGCGGCACCGCGACGGCAAAGCTCCAGGCCTTCTTCCATGCGGCCACTCTGGATCAACATCAGACCGAGATTGGACAGGACGCCCGCCATGATCCGGGGTCGCGGCCAGCACTTCCCGGTAGGCCACCTCGGCGTCGTTGAAGCGCTGTTGCTCCCTCAGTGCATCGGCGAGCACGACCGTCGCGCTCGAAAAATCTGGCCGCAGCGCAAGCGCCGTCCGCGCAGCACGATTTCGGCTTCGGCGAAACGCCGCTGCTGGAACAGTGCGGCTCCCAGATTGAGATGCGCTTCGGGATAGTCGCGGGCGTAGCGCGAGGGCGCGGCGACAAGACGCTTCCGCCTCTGCCGGCTGGCCCGCGGCGCGCTGGGCTTCCGCGAGATTGCAGAAGCATTTGCGCGTCGTCTGGCGCCGCCTCGAGCGCGCGACCGATCAGCTCGACCGCCTTGCCGTGATCGCCGCGCTGATGCGTCAGGACGCCGAGATAGTGCAGTGCATGCGCATGCTTCGGCAGCAACAGCAGGGCGGCTTTGTATTTTTTTGACGCCTCGTCCAAGCGGCCGGCGCGATGATGCACCAGGGCTGCTTGCACGAGCTTGTCAGCGCGCAGGATGGCCGCGTGACGTGGATTGGCTTTCACTTTCGACTCCGCTGCTAGAGATATTCCAGTTCGTATCGCTTGCTATGCACTGGAAGTCCCGTTCCGGTCGCAACGAAGGCGTTCGCCATTTTAGCCGACAACGGACCGGCGCGGCCGGCACGCAGCGCCTGCAGCTCTGGCATGCGGCAACGGATCGTGTTTCGCGCGACCCGGGCGCATTTATGCCTTGCCGAGAAGGCGAAGCAGGGCCCGTTCGTGAGCGTTGAGTCCGACGGTCGAGGTCTTCCCCGCTGGGGGAAACTCGAGCTTGCCATCGAGATAGGCCCCCAGAACCGCGGGATGCACATAGCACTTGCGGCAAACCGACGGCGTGTTGCCGAGTCGCTTTGCGACCCCGTCGATCGCTTCAGTCACCTTGCGTTTTCGTTCGTCGATGTCCGCGGCATCGCCCTTCGTGCCCAACGCCTGCGCGGCGAGCAGCGTGCCGGCCCAGGTGCGAAAATCCTTCGCACTGAATTCGTCGCCAACGCTGGAGCGGAGATAGGCGTTGACATCATCGGAATCGATGCCCTCGCGTTTGCCCTCGTCGTTGAGGAACTGGAACAATTGCTGCCCGGGCAGCTCCTGGCAGCGCTTGACGATGCGTGCCAGACGGGCATCCGCAAGCAGGAGAGAATGAAACTTCCCGCTCTTGCCGCGAAACTCGAAGATGACTCTCTCGCCACGTACGCGCACGTGGCGGTTGCGCAAGGTGGTGAGCCCATACGAGCCGTTGTCGCGCGAATATTCCTCGTTGCCGATACGGATGAGCGATCTCTCGAGCAGGCTCACGACCGCCGCGACGACCTTGCGGCGGGGCAGCCCGTCCAGGCGCAGATCCTGATTGATCTGCCGTCTGAGCAGTGGCAGCTTTTTTCCGAACGCGGCCAGACGCTCGTACTTGGCCGCATCACGCTGCTCCCGCCAACGGGGATGGTAGCGATATTGCTTGCGCCCACGCGCGTCCCGGCCGGTGGCCTGTATATGGCCGTTGGCTTTCGGGCATATCCATACTTTCGTGTAAGCGGGAGGAATGGCCAGCTTGCGAATACGGGCAATCGCGGCTTCGTCCCGAAGGCGCTTGCCTGAAGGAAGCAGGTACACGAATCCATTGCCGGCGCGTGTCCGCCGCAGACCCGGCGCGTCGTCGTTGACGTAGGTCAAACCGCTTCGGCGAAGAGACTTCGCATCTGCACGATCGGTTTTCTGCGACTGCGCCTTGTCCATCAGCTTCGCCTTCCGTGTCGATTGTTCCCGATTTGCGCACTGCCAATGCGCGGGTTCGTCATCCATCCACGCGCTGAAAGCCGAACAGCCGGCTCAGCGGATGACGCCTTCGTTGCAGGAGACTGCAAATCAGATCGGCACCGATCGCGCTATAGGTAATGCCGTTTCCGCCATAGGCCATGGCGAAGAGCACGCGCGGGCCGAACTGCGGGTGCGCCCCGAAAAAAGGCAGCCCGTCCGCGGTCTCGGCGAAGGTGCCGGCCCAGGCAAACGCCGGAGCGAGATTCTCGATGCCGAATATCGTCGTCGCGCGCTTCTGCAGATCGCGGACCTTCTTCGCGACGCGGGAATCGCGGCGGGCAGGAATATCGACCGTGTCATCCGCGCCACCGATGACGAGTCGCGCGTCGCGCGTCGTCCGTGCATATAGGTAGGGTCTCGCCGATTCCCAGAACAGCGTCTTCGCCCAGATGCCGAGGGCGTCCGTGCCGACCGGATCGGTGACGTACGCGTAACTGCTGCGATTGACCGCGACTTTTTGCTGCAACCATTTCTGCGTCGCATAGCCGGCCGCGACCACGGCGTGGCGCGCGCGAATCGAGAAACCATCCTTCGTCCGTACCTGTACGCCTTTCGCATCGGCCTTCAGATCGTCGACTGCGGTCCTGTCGAAAACGCGGACGCCGCGGCGCCGCAATTTCTGCAGCAACCGGCTCGTAAGGCGGTAAGGATCGACCTGCGCTGCCAGTTTGCTGACGATTGCGGCGGGGTAGTCGATGCGATAGCGGGTGCGCAGGTCATCCCGGGACAACCACTCGACATCGAATCCATGCCGGTGCCGCATTTCGAATTCGGCGTGAAGGCGGCGACGATGTAGCCAGCGGCTCGCCACGTACAGGCTATGCTGCCGCTGGAAGTCGACGTCACCGACTTCGCGCGCGATGGCCTGCAGGTCGCTGATCGCGTCGGCACATGCCCGATAACACTGTGCAGCCTGTGGTTCGCCGAATCGGCATGCCAGATCGACCATATGCGTATCGATCTCGTATTGCAGGAGCGCGGTGCTCGCCGCCGTGCTTCCCCACGCGATATCGCGTTGCTCGACGAGAACGACGTCGATGCCGGCGTTGGCCAGTGCGCGCGCGATCAGCGCGCCGCTAATCCCCCCACCGACGATCAGCGCCTCGCACGACGCGTCGCCCTCGAGTCTGGGGAACGCGTGCATCAAGCCGTTCTTCACGGCCCAAAAAGGGTAGCCACTCTTGAGGTCCATGTTCGCCTTCGCGTCGTATCGTCGACTCGATGCTGCAAGATAGAGCCCATGCACTTTCCTGCGCAGGAATCGTTTGAATCATTGCGCGCCGCACGAAGTGCGACGAGAAGACGGGCAAAACGCAACGCTGCCGACAGGGCATTTCCCTCTTGGGTGAAAGTCACCGGACCGCTGCGTGGTGGGGCGCCATGCAGTGACAGAAGCGATTTGCAGCGCAATGGTGGAGACAGAGGGACGCTTTCCGCGACTCGCAAAAAGCTCAATGCTTCGATGATATTTCGACGTTCTTCTCTACGCCCAGGTCCGCCGCTTCGCTTCGCAGGACCGCCGCCGCAAATTTGCGCAAGATCGCAATCGGTGATTCGTTGCCGTCCCATATGCGGGCGGCTTGCGGTTCAACTCTGAGCAAGAGAAGCGCCGGATCCGAAGGCCCTCCGGGAAAGAAAATGGTTTGCGCCATTTTCCACAGCTCGATGGCCTTCTGCTGATCCACGAGCAGTTCTGCCTTTCCCGTGACCGATATGAAGATCTTGTTGGCGACGTCCGAGTAAGACAGTTCGACGTGCGAATCACGCCGGATTTGGGCAACCTTCCGACTCTTTCTGGAGGTAAAAAACCATATCGAGGCATCGTCATCCACGCCCAATGTCTGCACGGGCCTGCTCACAATCGATCCCTTCGCCGCGCGCGTGGCGAGCATGGCGTATTCGATCCGCCGGATCAGATTCTTGAGTAGCTCCAGGTCCTGCTGGTGATCTGTCCGGGTCATTGCGCCCAGGATGTTTGCGCGAGTCCTCTGAACGCATTCCGAACGGTCGAAAACGGATGGTCTTCGTCGCGCGGATGTGTGGCCCGTGCGGCGGCCTACGTTCTGCTGCGGAGTTGCCGGCTCTGCATCAGCGCCGCCGTGTGCAGCATGACGAAAAACGGCACGAGAAAAGCCGGGACCACCAGCAGCGGCAGCGTCGCCATCGGAGCGACGCTGATCTCTCCGGGCGCCCCGGTCGCACCGAGGGTGCTCACGGCAGCGATACCGACGGCGATCACGAGATCCAGTATTCCGAGGACATTCCAGCGGATGAACGTAGCACTGGCGGCAAAGCCAGGCTGACGCGCGAGGGCGAGCACTATCCAGGGAGCCGTGATCCCGATGGCCATGTCACCGAGGCCAGCGGGCAGCGCGAACACGGCGGGGAGTATTTTGTGCGCATACAGATCGATGAAGCCCATGCCAGCCCATCGCCAAGCCTGCATTCCCGCAATGAGTCGAAGGTCCAGCGAGAGGACGAACGCGCGCAAGGAAGGCGAGAGGCGCAGCGAAGCGAAAAAGAGCACGAGAGGGGCTGCGACGCCAGTCGCGATGGCCAAGGGCGGTTTCCCGATAGCGCCGACGAATGCGCCGGCGGCACCGAGCGACACGACCAGCAGCAGCCAGGCAGCCAGCAGGATCAGGACAACCAGACGAATACCGCGCCTCCCATCGGGCTGGGATTCGGCGAGCTGCGGAAGGACTATCGCTGGCATAACGGTCTCCTCTAGTTACTTGCGTTTTGCAAGTGTGTAGCGAACGTAGCACAATGACTTGCACTCTGCAAGTCACTCGCGTCATGGTGGGAGCCGACACATGATTACCGCAAGAACCTTCGCGCGTTCAGCCTGTGCGGTCGCCAACTCGCTCGATATCCTCGGCGACAAGTGGTCCCTGCTCGTGGTACGCGACCTGCTGCATGGCAAGCGCACCTATGGCGAACTCGCGCTCTCGCCGGAGCGCATTCCGACCAACATTCTTGCGGATCGCCTCGAGCGTCTGAATAGTGCCGGCATCGTCACCAAGACGCCGTATCAGCAGCGTCCGGTCCGCTACGCCTACACGCTTACACCAAAGGGCCGCGCTCTCGGCGAAGTGCTGCTTGCGTTCGTTCGCTGGGGCAAACAGCACATACCGGGCACCGTCGCATTGAACCAGGGTCCGACCGGCGGCGCGGACAACGCGTCGGCAGCGCAAGCGCGACGCACGCGAGCAAAGCGCATCGAATGATGTAGAGCCACCCACCCCGACTGCACCCACTCGCCCCCAGCATGCCTCTTCAAAATCGCGTCACGCCTTTCGGAGATATCGTCGCCATCGGGCAACGCGGCATGCTTACCGGCAACCGCGGCATCATTCATGATGTTGCGAGCAAGACGCTCCTGAACCGTCGTTGGTCGAACAAGGCATGGATCACCTGCGCCCTGGACGACAGGGGGCGCTGGCGCGATGTGATGGCGCAACGCAGCTGGACGGAACTCTTCTTTCTGGACGAGGCCGTGGCATTCGCAGCAGGACATCGCCCCTGCTTTGCCTGTCGACGCATCGCGGCCGAAGCGTTTCGCATCGCCTGGGCCAGGGCGCAGCAAATGGCATCGGCACCTTCCGCGCCAACAATGGATGGGGTCCTACACGGCGAGCGTCTCGATCGTCGCCGCAAGCGTATCCATCCGCTAACCATGCCGATCGCCGACCTGCCCGATGGTGCGGTCGTCGCACGCGACCAATCCGCCTTCACGATCGTCGCAGGCCAAGCTTATCGATGGACGGAGGGCGGCTACGATCTCGCGCAACACCTCTCGAAGGCCGATGGTCTGCTCACGCCACCCTCGACGTTGAGCGCCATGCGTGCTGGCTATCGGCCTGTTCTGCACCCTGCAATCGATCGATCGGCGCGCCTGCCTTGATTGCCCATGTCCCGTCTGGCTGCAGGTTGCGACATATGTGGGAACCGAATACGCTCGCTCCTCGATCGCAGTCATCGGTGGGGTATCTGATGTTCTCGTCGCATCCGACCCACTTCGGGACACTGATCGTCGCCGCGGCGCTGACGATTACCGGGTGCGCGAGCCTGCCGCCGCTGGCCGACAGGCCCGTCTCGAATGCGCTGCCAGACACCTCCCAAACGCGCCTCGGCAAGGCCCTCGCGGGCGCCGTGGCGGCCCATCCCGGCAAGAGCGGTGTGCACGACCTGACCGATCCGCACGACGCCTTTGCCGCGCGCGCGGTGCTGGCCAACGCTGCGGAACGCTCGATCGATATCCAGTACTACATCTGGGCCGGCGACCAGAGCGGACAATTGTTGTTCGGCACGCTGTGGCACGCGGCGCAACGCGGCGTCCGCGTGCGCCTGCTGCTCGACGACAGCGGCACGCGCGATCTGGACGCGACGATCGCCGTGCTCGATGCGGACCCGAACATCGAAGTGCGCCTGTACAACCCGTTTCCGCGGCGCAGCGCGAAGAACCTGGCCTTCATCAACGATTTCTCGCGCGTCAACCGGCGCATGCACAACAAGTCGTTCACGGTCGACAACCAGGCGAGCATCATCGGCGGCCGCAACATCGGCAACGACTACTTCCAGCTGGGCCACGGCCTCGCGTTCACCGACGCCGATGTGATCGCCGCCGGACCGATCGTGCAGGAAATCTCCGCTTCGTTCGACATCTACTGGAACAGCGCCTCGGCCTATCCTGCAAACCGGATCATCGCTGCGTCGACCGTGCAGACGACAGCAGCAGGTCCTCAATGCCTTCGAGGCGGCGAAGACCGACCCGGATTCGGTCCAATACCTCGACGCCTTGCGCGAGACGCCGTTGCTGCAGCAACTGGACCGGCATGAACTTGCGCTGCGAATGGACCGACGTCAAATTCGTCGCCGACGATCCGGCCAAGACGCTCGACGAAAACGAGCGCACGGACATCCTGCTGTACCCGAATCTCTTGCGCATGCTGGGCACGCCGCAGCGGACGCTCGATGTCGTGTCGCCCTACTTCGTTCCTGCGAAACGCGGCGAGGACCTGCTGATCGGATTCGCGCGCAACGGCGTGGACGTGCGCGTCATCACCAACTCGCTCGCGTCCAACGATGAGCCTGCCGCGCACTCGGGCTACGCCAAGCATCGCGAGGTGTTGCTGAAGGCGGGCGTGCACATGTGGGAACTCAAGCCGACGCCGATACCGCAGCTGACCGGGCGCAAGTCCCATGGCATGGGCAGCTCGACCTCGGCATTGCACGCGAAGATGTATGCCGTCGACCGGCAACGCATCTTCGTCGGCTCGTACAATTTCGACCAGCGCTCGGCCAACCTGAATACCGAACAGGGGCTCGTGATCGAGAGCGTCGCGCTAGCGGAAAAACTCGGCAAGACACTCGACGAGCTGCTGCCGGTAGCGGCGTGGGAGGTACGCCTCACGCCGGCAGGAAAGATGGAATGGATCGACCATGCGGGTGGCCGCGAGGTGCACTACAACGACGAACCGCAAACGAGCTGGTGGAAACGCACCGAGGCCAGCATGATGTCGATTCTTTCGATCGACTGGCTGCTCTAGCGCCCTGGCCGAGACCAGGCGGTGTGGTGTTTCGAGCCTGGCGACAGGTCTTTTTGCGATACCGCCGGCCCAACCTTCGCCGCTTGTCGACGGGCAGCGCACACCGCCCGTCATGTTCCAGGAGGACTCTCGTCTTACGCTACAGGAGATAGCGGTTGAACCACGCAGAGACCTCGCGATGCAACGGGTCATCCGTCGCCGCGCCGGTCAAGTTGTGCGGCAGGTTGTCGATCACGCTGTAGCTAAAGCGTTCGCTCTGGTGGACATGCGCATAGCGGGCTGCCAATGCCTTCCCGAGTTGGCTCGCGCTCGTTTGCGACAGGACATCGTCCTTGGCGCCCTGGACGACGAGCAACGCAGGAGGCGGACTTCCCGCGGCTATCTGTACCGCGTGTTCCGTCGCGTCGGTACGCTTCGCCAAGGCACGACTCTCTGGTGTCCATGAATAGGTCAGGCCGGTCGCGTGTTCGTAAGCCTGCACGGAAGCCGTCAGACCGATCGACGGATTCAGCAAAACGGCCGCGCCTACCGCTACATCGTGCTGGGCGAGTGACAGCAGCACAGCTGCGCCACCGGCGGAAAAGCCCAGTAGCCCGATCGCGGTCGCCGGCCTGCATGCAGCTTTGCCGCTTGAGGGCTTCGACGACGCGGGGCAACTCGTCCGCGGCACCGACGACGACCGGTTTGAAAACCTGCAACCCTACATCTTCCCGCTGACGACGAACGAGTTCGTCCGTTCCGCCTGCGGGCGCCCGGCTGCCGAACAATGGCAGTCCGAGATAGACCTTGATCGCCGGAACATCGTCGAGTGGAAAAGCCCGCATCAGCGCCTGCTCGTTTGCGGGAGGCCCGAAGCCATGCCAGAGAACGATGGGCGCCCTCAACACTTTGTCGGGTATGTGGAGAATCGCCGGCACGCCGGCCAGTTCGGTGGTGACGACGCGATCGCCGAGCTCGTCGTGTGTGCAGACGCCTGGATCCGGCTGCAGCGGATCATTCGCAGCAACCTGTGCTTGCACCGTCGTCATGCATATGAACGCCAGTCCCAGCCAGACGAAAGGTTTGTATTTGTTCATCGTGTTGTCTCGTTTTCCTGTCGCTTTGGGATGCTCTTGATGCGCCGGCTGCGCGTGGCGATCTGGACAATGTCGGCTCTACGCCATGACGTCACGCATGCAGTCGAGTCGCAGCACCGTTGACCACGGCAAGCGCGTCGTTATCGCAGTCTGCGATGCGTCGCTGGAGCAGGCGTCGTTCCGTGACATTGCGTGCAAGTTCCAGCGCATCGAGGAAATGATCTCGCGCCGCGTCGAGTTCGCCGAGGCAAAGGTGAAGTTCGCCGAGCGCCGCCGAATAGAACGGATACTCGGCGAGTCGCTCGCGATCGGCAATGCGCTCGATTTCCTCGAGGCCGCACCGTGGTCCGTCGCGCTGCGCCATCGCCAGCGCCCGGTTGAGCGCGACGACCGGTGACGGTCGGATCTGCATCAGCGTGTCGTAAAGCGTCACGACCGTTTCCCACGGTGTGTCGGTTGAACTTCGGGCTGCGGCGTGCACCGATGCGATCGCGGCTTCGACATGGTAGGCACTGAGGACTTTTCCCTTCGCGGACAAGTCCATCAGCCGTTGACCCTCCGCGATGAGGCGCACATCCCATTGGGAGCGATCCTGATCGAGCAGCATCGTGAAGTCACCAGCGGAATCGATGCGCGCGGGCAGGCGCGCCGCGTGCAGGCACATCAGGGCGAGCAAGGCATACGTCGCGGGGACGGCCGTCGATTCGTTTTCGCAGAGCAGCGCGCCGAGGCGGATCGCCTCTTCGCAGAGCTCCTTGCGCACCGCAAACTCGGTGGAGGCACCGTGATAGCCCTCGTTGAACAACAGGTACAGTGCGCGATGCACCGAAGAGAGGCGCTCCGCAAAATCGCTGCGCGTCAGTTCGAACATTCGCCGTGCGCCCGCGAGCACTTTCTTTCCGCGCTGAATCCGTTTCTTGATCGCCTCCTCCTTGCTCAGGAAAGCGGATGCGATCTCCGCGATGCTGAAACCGCAGAGGATGTGCAGCACGAGCGCCACGCGAGCCTCTTCGGTCAAGCGCGGATTGCAGCAGGAAAACATCAGACGAAGTTGGTCGTCCTGAATCGCCGTTGCGCCGAACAGTTCGTCGATGGCGGACGAAGCCTCCTTGTCATCCTGAACGACGTATGCGATCTCGGGCGCCAGGTTTTGCGCCATCCTTTCGCGACGCAGCAAGTCGAGCGCGCGATGCTTCGCCGTCGCCATCAGCCACGCGGCCGGGTTGTCGGGGATGCCCTGGATCTTCCAGACCTCCAGGGCGCGGCAGAGGGCGTCCTGAGCGACGTCCTCCGCCAGCGCCAGATTGTGCATGCCGAACAGGCGCGTCAGGACCGCGACCATCCTTCCGGATTCGTGACGGAACAAATGATCGAACGTTTCCACTACGGATTGAACTGCATGACGGGCCGTACCTCGACCGCCATCTGCGTGGCCAGCTGAGGACAGCCACCGGCAAGCTCGCAGGCTTCGTCCAGATCGCGCGCCTCGACCAGGCTATAGCCCATGACGAGATCCTTCTCGGCATATGGACCATCGGTAGTCCCGTTCTTGGAGCCACCTTTCTTGGAGCCGCGAACCACCATGCCGCCGTGCTCCAGCGGATTGCCGCGATCCTTGAGATGGCCCTGCTCGGCGAGCTCCTTGAACCATGCCTGCCATTTGGGGATGGCTTCCTGCAATTGCGCCGGCGAAAGCCGTTGATCGAGCGAGCGACGATAGATGAACAAGAACTGGGCCATGGGTGCCTCCTGAGGTCTGTTGATGGCTGCGGCTCGGACGGTGAGTCGCTCCTCTTAGACGTTCGAGCGGAGTAGCGCGGGACAAAATTTTTTCGCCGTCGAAATCCTGACGGTCATGACATTGCCTGCACAGGGTCGGAAAAAGCCGCGCATGGCTCGACCGGCAAAAAATGTCCTCGCCGCAATTGCTCGATCGTCTTTCCATCGAACAAGCCCGACACAAATTGAGCGGTGCTCAACAACGTCGAATACGCCGTGGCGACGGCAACGTCACGCCCAACTTTACATCGAACGAGGAAATCCCCAATGATTCTGAGTGACAAGGTCGCAGTGATCTATGGTGCCGGCGGCGCGATCGGCAGTGCCGTTGCGCGTGCGTTCGCGAACCAGGGCGCGAAAGTGTTCCTGACAGGGCGCGGTCGCGAATGCGTGCAGGCAGTGGCAAAGGATATCGGTTCTACCGGAGCCTTCGCTCGAGCGGCGCAAGTCGATGCACTCGACGAGCAGGCCATCGACAGGCATTTGCAGTCCGTCATCGACGAAGCAGGCCGCGTCGATATCTCGTTCAACGCGATCGGCAACGCGAGCGCCGAGGAGTTGGGCGCTGCGCTTGTCGACATGGATCTCAAGCAGTTCTCCCTGCCGCTGACCTCCTATGTGGCCTCGTATTTCCTGACGGCACGCCTGGCGGCCAGACGCATGATCGCGAACAAGTCGGGGGTACTGATGACCGTTTCCGCACTTCCCGCGCGGACCGGAACGCGATTGAACGGGGGTTACGGCGCGGCCCAGGCCGCCAAGGAGGCGCTCACTCGGGACCTGTCCGCCGAGCTCGCCCCGCACGGTATTCGCGTAGTCGGCCTGCGGCCCCACGGCATGCCCGAGACGAGCATGATGAAAGAGGTCTACGACAGCAAGGCCGTGGCGACCGGCCTGACCTGGGAGCAGTTTCAGGGCTACCTCGCCAGCATGACCCATCCACGACGCGTCATGAAGCTCGAGGAGCTCGCAAATGTCGCCGCGTTCATGGCCTCCGATGGCGCGAGCGGAATGACGGGATCGACGGTCAATCTGACCATGGGTAGTCTCGACGATTGACCTGCAAAAATTGTCCAGTGACCGGGGTGCGCCGGTGCCCCGGCGGCGCGGGTGCAGAAGCTGTGTCCTCAATTTGCAAGTCGTCGGCGCGATCAAGCAGGACGCGGCGTTGCAGCCGACCGCACGCAATCAGGCGTTTACGGCTTGGCCCTCGCGTCGCACAACCGCCATTTCTCCTGCGCCGAAAGCTGCTTGATCGCGTACTCCGCTCGCGCTGCGGCGGCGCGGTCGGCGTGGGCGAATGCGGCCAGGAGGCGACGCGGCGGATGCGAACGCGTGTAGCGCGCGCCCTTCCCTGCTACGTGCGCGGCGTAGCGCGCGTCGACATCGTTGGAGATGCCGGTATAGATGCTGCCGTCCGCACATTCGATCAGGTAGACGAACCAGGACACGCTGCTTCTCCGCACGTGGACGTCAGGGAGGCGTCGGGAAGTAGCCTTGCACGTCGACGACGATGTCCGTCGGTGCAGTACCCCCGTTGTAGATCATCACCTTGCCGTCTGCGCCGACCCTCACAATTACGAGATTGGGCACCGTCAGGCCGGGATTGAGGTTGAGGTTCGCAGCCAGCGGGCGTGTCGCATCCGAGGACCAAAGCGTCAGGAAGCCGGCGCTAAGAGGCAGCACCGAAGTCACGTTGAGAGCGACTGCGGCAACGCCGGTCGCCGGTACGCCGCCGCGGTTGAGTACGGCGAGCGCGAACGTGCCGCCGCCGCCGAGCGCACCGGTGCCCGCGTCGATGTTGTCGATGGTCGTCTGGCCCGTGCGCGTATCCATCAGGCGTGCGGGAACCAGCGAGGAATATTCGGAGGTTTGCGGAAACCAGCCCTGCAGGTCGGCGACGACGTCGGTCGGCGCGGCGCTGCCGTTGTAGATCGATATCTTGCCATTGCTGCCGACTTTGGCGATGACGAGGTTCGGAATCGTGAGGCCGGGGTTGAGGTTGAGGTTCGCAGCGAGCGGCAGGGATTGCGGTGGTCGGCCATACGGTCAGGAATCCGGGCGCCGATCGGACTGACCGGCGCAACGTTGAGTACGACCGCACCGATGCCGCTGGACGGTATGCCGGCGCGACCGAGCACCGTCATGTCGAGTTGATGTCCGTTGGCGATCGCACCGATCGCCTGGTATTGGGTGTCGACGGTCGTATGCTGCGAGCGCGTGTCCAGGATGCGCACGGGCGAGATCGCACTATAGGCCGCGCTCGTCGTGAAATAACCCTGCACGTCGGCGACGATGTCGGTGGCGCCCGACGCCGCACCGTTGTAGATCGCCACACCGGACTGGCCCGGCTTGGCAATGACGAGATTCGGAATCGTGTAGCGCGGATTGAGATTGAGATTGGCGGCCAGCTGTCGCGTCGTTCCGGCCGGCCACACAGTGAGATAGCCGACGGCCGGCGGCAACACGGCAGTCACGTTCATGACGACCGCCGCGACCCCGGTGCCCGCAACGCCGCCACGGCCCAGCGTCGGCAGGGTCAGTGTTCCGCCGCTCACGAGCGCGCCGATGCCCGCATCCTGGGTATCGATCGTGGTGGCGCCGGACCGCGTGTCGAGCAGGCGCGACGGCAAGAGCGGCACATAGCGCGGCGGATTCGGCGCGGGATTGCGCACGCATTCCGCGGACGGGCTGCTGTTGCTGTAGGCGATTGGCGTGCCGATCGGCATCACGTCGAAATCGGTGAGCGCCACGCCGAACAGCGAGTGCGAGTTGAAGTTGATGTTCGCGTCCGACCACTGATGCGTCGCGAACATGCCGTCGTCGAACGTCAGTGGCAGGTTGCCACCGTCCGCGAGGAACATGCCGTACTTTTTGAGCGTACGCAGGACCACCTGCGAGGCCGCATTGAATCGGGAAATGTCGAAGTTCGCATGCAGGCGCAGCCGCGCGCCGTAAGGAATCGCGTTGGCCGACGTCGAACTTGGCGCGCCGTTGTGGCTCGCCGGGTGCACATAGTAGCCACGGCGCATGCGGCTGTTCGGCAGGATGAAACGCAGCGCATGGCCGAGGTCGCCGCTGCTGACCTGCATCGCCGCGAACACTTCATCGGGGCCGGTGATCAGCGGGGCCATCGGAAAACCGGCGGCGTCCGCGCTCGTGCATCCTTCGCCGCGACCACCCGGCGGGTAGTCGACGTCGAGCCGCCACTTGATCGCGCACAACGAGTTGATGCCGTTCGGATCGACGGTGGTCTGGTACGACTCGTAAAGATCGTTGCCGTCGACGACGAAAAGGTGGCAGTCGTTGCTGAGGTCGCAGGTGTAGTCGCGTCGATCCCTCGATCGCGCCGTGCGCAGGCAGCGGAATGCTGAGTCCGGTATCGCAGTCGGGCAGGTAGTAGCCCGACTCCTGCACGACCGGCCGCAGCGTCGACGATTGCCCGGCCGTGTACAGCACGTGCATCGAGAAGTCGACCTGGAAGTTCGTGCCGCCTGTGCCCCAGGCACCGCTTGCGGTGATCATCGCCGCCGAGTTCGCGTCGATCGACTGCGCGGACACATCCTGGTTCCATACCGCATCGGCAGGAAACCGCGGGAACGTCTGCGACGTCGCCGTCGATGCAAGAGATAGCGACAACAGTCCGCCGAGCAGAACGGCAGTACGACGCATGCTGACTCCGCGGGCGGAAAACACGAAGTCTACGCTCGCCGGCCACATCCAAACTGCCAAATTGGTGTTACAGGAGGTGCCGAACCTTGCCGATCCAGTGGACGCTCGCCGTGTCTCCTTGCCGCGCCGTCGCTGGCGAAAGGGTCTACGCGACCGCGCGCTCGCGTTTTTCGTGGGCTTCCGGATAGCGCCAGCGGTTGACCAGAATGCGGTCGATGCGAATGTTGTGGGGCTTGCAGACGAAATGGTTGTTCTCGAATTTGCCGATCTTCGGTCCACTGCCGAAATCGAACATCACGATGGCGCCTCCGACGGGCATTTCGAAGTGATTCATCCAGCGAATTCTTGGCTTGCGCACGAGCGTCCTTCCTTCAGGCGGTGAATGCGCATGCTCGCAGGATCGACTGGCGAAAGTTGAGAACGGATCACGGGTGAAATTGCATGGTGCATCACAGTGCTGCAGTCGCTTCTCGAGAAGTGGAGACGTCGATGCGTAGAGCCATTCGGACCTGCTGCACGTACTGATCGGGCCGGAATTTTTCCGCGCGCAGGCCCGGCGGATGGGATTGTCCGGCGCTGTGTTTCCATGACGCCGGCGCGTGCATTGCGCAACGCAGCAAGGTATTTCGCGGGTCCGCTGGTACAGTTATGGCCCCTCGGGACCCCTGTCGGACAATGACGCTGCGAGCTGTTCTTTCCAGTGACGCGCTTTTTCGCGAATTTAGTGGTAGCGCTAACATCGTGGCGCCCGGGGGGCTTGCTTGAGCCTGTTCGTCGGACTCGATGTCGGCACGCAGAGTGTCAAGCTCGTCGCCTACGATCCCGCGGCGCGCAGCGTCGTGGCCATGCATGGGCAGGCGCTCGAACTCATCGCCGGCGACGACGGCAGCCGTGAGCAGGAAGCCGAATGGTGGATCGAGGCAATCCGCGCGTGCTTCGCGAAGATGGAGCCGGCGGCGCGCGCGCGCGTGGCGGCGATAGGCGTGTCGGGCCAGCAGCACGGGTTCGTGCCGCTCGACAGCTGCCGGGCGCGTGCTCGCGCCGGCCAAATTGTGGTGCGACACGAGCACCCAGCGCGAGTGCGACGAAATCATGGCCGCGGCCGGCGGCGCACAGCGCTGCGTCGAACTGGCCGGCAATCCGATCCTCGCCGGCTACACCGCGCCGAAGCTGCCGTGGACGCGCAAGCATCGGCCCGAGGTCTACGCGAAGCTCGCGGCGATCATGCTGCCGCACGACTACGTGAACTTCTGGCTCACCGGCGAGCGCTGGATGGAATACGGCGACGCCTCCGGCACGGGCTGGCTCGACGTGCGCGCGCAGGCGCTGGTCGCCGCAACTGCTCGCTGCGACCGACGGCGACCGCGACCTTGCCGCGATGCTGCCGCCGCTGGTCGAAGCCGCTGCGAGTTTCGTCATCGCGCCGGCGATCGCCGCCGAACTCGGCCTGCCGCACGGAGTGATCGTCAGCAGCGGCGGCGGCGACAACATGATGGCGGCGATCGGCACCGGCAACGTCGAGCCCGGCGTGCTGAGCATGAGCCTCGGCACTTCCGGCACGCTGTTCGCGTACGCGGATGCTCCCGTGGTGGACGCATCGGCGGGCTGGGCCGCGTTCTGCTCTTCGACCGGCGGCTGGCTGCCGCTGATCTGCACGATGAACTGCACGGTCGCCACCGAGAACGTGGCGAAGGCCTTCGGCTTCAACACGCGCGACGGCGATGCGGTAATGGCCGACACTTCGCCGGGCGCCGACGGCCTCGTGATGCTGCCGTTCTTCAACGGCGAGCGCACGCCCGATCTGCCGCATGCGCGCGGCGGCCTCTTCGGCATGGATCTCGGCAACCTGACCCGCGGCAACGCCTATCGCGCGGCGATGGAAGGCGCGACCTACGCGCTGCGCAACGGCTACGACGCCCTGCAGGCGGCCGGCCTGAAGTTCGATGCGATCCGCCTGACCGGCGGCGGCAGCCAGAGCGCGGCGTGGCGGCAGATGGTCGCGAGTGTATTCGGGCTGCCGGTGAACGTGCCCGAGCAGGTCGAAGGCGCCGCGTTCGGCGCCGCGCTGCAGGCGCTCTGGGCGCACGATCACGCCCAAGGCGGCAACGCGCAGATCGCCGCGATCGCCCGCGAACACGTGCGCTGCGTGCCGGCGCTGTCGACGCATCCGGATTCCGCCGACGCAGCGGCCTACGGCGACGCCTATCGCCAATTCCTGCGTCACCTGGAAGTCGCAAAGCGCCTTTACGCGACCCACCAGGAAACGAACGCCGTCGTATCCGCAACGCCGTGATCGACCGGATCCTCCCCATAACCCCACTTCGGTACCGCCAACATGACCACTCCCTTCGTCGGCAAACGCGAATACTTTCCCGGCATCGGTCGCATCCCGTTCGAGGGCCGCGATTCGGACAACCCTCTGGCGTTCAAGCACTACGACGCCGGCAAGAAGGTCGGCGACAAGACGATGGCCGAGCATCTGCGCTTCGCGGTGTGCTACTGGCACACGTACTGCAATCCGGGCCACGATCCGTTCGGACCGGCAGGCACGCGCGACTTTCCCTGGGCGGCCGCGTCGCCGATGGCGACCGCCGAAGCGAGGGTCGACGCCGCGTTCGAGTTCTTCACCAAGCTCGGCGTGCCGTACTACTGCTTCCACGACATCGATCTCGCGCCGGACGACGAAGACATCGCCGTCTACGAGAAGAACCTCAAGCACATGGTCGCGCTGGCCAAGGAACGCCAGCAGGCCACGGGCATAAAACTGCTGTGGGGCACGGCCAACCTGTTCAGCCACGCGCGCTACATGAATGGTGCGGCGACGAATCCCGACTTCGCCGTCGTCGCGCGCGCCGCCGTGCAGATCAGGAACGCGCTCGACGCCACGGTCGAACTCGGCGGCGGCAACTACGTGTTCTGGGGCGGCCGCGAAGGCTATGCGTCGCTGCACAACACCAACATGAAACGCGAGCTGGATCACTTCGCGCGCTTCCTGACGATCGCGCGCGACTACGGCCGCAGCATCGGCTTCAAGGGCAACTTCCTGATCGAGCCGAAACCGATGGAGCCGATGAAGCATCAGTACGATTTCGATTCGGCCACGGTCGCCGGTTTCCTTCTGAAGCACGGACTCGACAAGGACTTCAAGCTCAACATCGAGGCCAACCACGCCACGCTCTCGGGACACACGTTCGAACACGACCTGCAGGTGGCGTCCGACCACGGCCTGCTCGGCAGCATCGACGCCAACCGCGGCAACGCGCAGAACGGCTGGGACACGGATCAGTTTCCGTCCGACCTCTACGACACCGTCGGCGCGATGCTGGTCGTACTGCGTCAGGGCGGGTTGCAACCGGGCGGCCTCAATTTCGACGCGAAGGTGCGGCGCGAATCGACCGACCTCGAAGACCTGTTCATCGCGCACGTCGGCGGCATGGACGCGTTCGCGCGCGGCCTCGAGGTGGCGCACGCGCTGCTGACGAAGTCGCCGTGGGAGCAGTGGCGCAAGGAGCGCTACGCGAGCTTCGACAGCGGTGCCGGCCGCGACTTCGAGCAGGGCAAGCTCGGACTGACCGACCTGCATGCACTGGCCCTCAAGTCCGGCGCCGCGGCCAAACTCAGCGGCAAGCAGGAGCGCTACGAGAATCTGATCAACCAGTACCTCATGCGCTGATCGTTGCGACCGCTCTCACGCTGACCCGAAGGGGTGAGGTGAGAGCAAAATATCGAAAGAGGGGCATCCGCGCGAAACACGCGGAGATGCGAAGGCCGACCAAAACGACGAGAAACCGCAGCATGAGCAGTGTCACGATGACCAGCACGGCGCCCGCGAGCAGCGCGGAAAACACGCGCTTCATCATTCTGATCAGTTGCGTCGCGACGATCGGCGGCTTTCTGTTCGGCTTCGACAGCGGCGTCATCAACGGGACCGTGGACGGGCTGCGGCGCACGTTCGAGTCGAGCTCGGCCGGCGTAGGCTTCGAGGTCGCATCGATGCTGCTCGGCTGCGCGATCGGCGCGTTCTTCGCCGGCCGCCTCGGCGATCGCTGGGGCCGCCGCACGGTACTGATCATCTCCGCGGTGCTGTTCCTGTTGTCGGCGCTCGGCGCCGGCGCGGCCGGGACATCGGCGCTCTTCGTCGCCGCGCGCGTGCTCGGCGGCTTCGCGGTCGGCGCGGCCAGCGTGATGTCGCCGGCCTATATCGCCGAAGTCGCTTCGGCGCGCTACCGCGGCCGCCTCGCGACGGTGCAGCAGATCGCGATCATCAGCGGCCTGTTCTGCGCGTTCCTGAGCAACTATCTGCTGGCGAAGGCGGCCGGCGCATCGACCGAGGCATTGTGGCTCGGCCAGGCCGCATGGCGCTGGATGTTCTGGATGCAGTCGATCCCGTCGCTGCTGTTCTTGCTGCTGCTGCTGCCGATCCCGGAGAGCCCGCGCTATCTCGTCGTGACGAAGCGCAAGCACGACGCGCTCGCGGTGCTGACCCGGCTCTACGGCGTCGTCGAGGCGCGGACCAAGCTCGCGGAGATCGACGCGTCGCTGTCGCAGGATCATCATCGCCCGCAGCTGTCCGACCTGATCAGCAAGACCACCGGCAGGATCCGTCCGATCGTCTGGGTCGGTATCGGCCTCGCCACGTTCCAGCAGCTTGTCGGCATCAATGTGGTGTTCTATTACGGCGCGGTGCTGTGGCAGGCGGTCGGCTTCTCCGAGAGCGATGCGCTGCTGATCAACGTGCTGTCCGGCGCTCTCAGCATCGGCGCCTGTCTCGTGACGGTGGTGCTGATCGACCGGATCGGCCGCAAGCCATTGCTGTGGATCGGCTCGCTCGGCATGGCGGTCACGCTCGCGCTGGTCGCCATCGCGTTCGCGAGCGCGGCGCTCGACGCGAACGGCAAGCTTTCGTTGTCGGGCCCGATGGGCGTGCTCGCGCTGGTCGCCGCCAACGCGTACGTGATCTTCTTCAACATGTCGTGGGGCCCGGTCATGTGGGTGATGCTCGGCGAGATGTTCCCCAACCAGATCCGTGGTTCCGGCCTCGCGGTCGCGGGCGCAGCGCAGTGGACGTCGAACTTCGTCATCACGGTCACTTTCCCGATCCTGCTCGCGAGCATCGGCCTCGCGGGCGCCTACGGCATCTACACCGTTGCCGCGGCGATCTCGGTGTTCTTCGTGCTGCGCTATGTTCACGAGACGCGCGGCAAGGAACTCGAACAGATGGAAGGCTGAAGGCGGGCGCATGCTTTCACTGCGCGGCGACTCGGAACGGCTGAAGGCGATGCGGTTCGCTGATTTCGCTTCAGGCTATGGGCTTGCCGGTGGCTCCCCCGGGCGGCGCGACCGAGTCGCGCTTGATGAGCTGATGCGCCACGACATGATCGACCACGACGCGTGTGTCGCGCTCCCTGCTGCGGATGCTGCGCAGCAGGATGTCGATGGCCGTGTCGGCCATCGCCGCGACCGGCTGGCGTACCGTCGTGAGTTCGGGCCATACGGTCGTCGCTGCCGAGGTGTCGTCGAAACCGACCACGGAGAGGTCGCGTGGCACGTCGAGCCCGCGCCGATGCGCGACCGACACGACCGCGGCGGCCATGTCGTCGTTGCTCGCGAAGATGGCGGTCGGCGGCTTGCGCAGCGCGAGCAGTTTCTCGGCGGCCTTGAGTCCGGAGCGGTAGGTGAAGTAGCCCTGCTGCACGAGCGTCGCGTCCTGCGCAATGCCGGCTTCGCCGAGCGCGGCCTGGAATCCCTCGAAGCGGCGCGCGCTCGCGGTCTGGTTGGGGTGGCCCTTGATGTAGCCGATGCGCGTATGGCCCAGCGCGATCAGGTAGTCGGTGATCTCCTTGCTCGCGCGGTAGTCGTCGATGCGTACACGCGAGATGTCGTGGCTGAAGCGCCCGGAAGCGATCGCCACGACCGGCACGCCCGCGTTGACGAGCTCCGCGATCACGGCCTTGGATTCGCACAGCGGCGGCGGCAGGATCGCACCTGCCACGCTCTTGGCGAGCGTGCGCGCGGCCTTGCGCTCCTCTTCGGTATCGAAGTTGTCCCAGGCGTCGATGACGAGCTGCATCGCGGTGCGCGCGGTGCCGCGCAACGCGCCGACGAGCAGTTCGCTGAGGTACGCGCTACTCGGATTGGTGTGGATCAGTGCGATGCGCGCGCCCTGGGCCGCGGCGAGCGAACTGGCAGCGAGATTCGGCGTGTAGCCGAGTTCGCGCACCGCGCGCATGACGCGCTCGCGAGTCGAGTCGCGTACCTTGCCGTGGCCGTTGACGACACGCGACACCGTCATCGGCGACACCTTGGCGTGCAGCGCCACCGCGTCGATCGTGACCGCCCGGCCCTTGCGCCGGATCGATTTCTTGGCCTTCTTCTGCAACGTTCGTTCCTTCGGACGGCGGCGGGCGCTCGCGCCGGGCGGCTTGCGCAGCCCTCGCGGCGCAAGCCATGGACTATCGCAATTCCGGACCGGACATGAAAGCGTTGCCAATAGTAGCCACAACGGTCGAACCCGGCGACTTTGTCGTCCCGACAGCGCGCGGCCGCACCTTATCGGCGGCGGCTTTCCTTCGTCGCGCCGCGACGACATTACTGGTCGTTGCAGCGGCTTTGTGCGGTCCGCCCGCGCACGCCGAAGATGGTTACGACCTCTGGCTGCGCTACGCACCGCTCGCCACCGAGCGCGCAAGCGCGTACCGGGTCTTCGCATCGCAGCTGATCGTCGGCTCGGCGACGCCGACCGGGGCCGCCACCGGCGCAGAGCTGGAACGCGGCCTGCGCGGCCTGCTCGGCGCCGCGCCGCCGTTGTCCGCTACGGTCACGAGCGATGGCGCGATCGTCGTCGGCACGCCGGCGTCGTCGCCGCTGATCGCGAAGCTGCGGCTCGATGTCGGCAAACTCGGTCGCGATGGTTATCTGATCCGCAGCGTCGCGATCGACGGTCACGCGGCGACGGCGATCGTCGCCAACGAGGACATCGGCGCCCTGTACGGCGTGTTCCATTTCCTGCGCCTGCTGCAGACCGGGCAACCGCTCGCCGGGCTCGACCTGCGCGAATCGCCGCACGTGAAGCTGCGCGTGCTCGATCACTGGGACAATCTCGACGGCCACGTCGAGCGCGGCTACGCCGGCGCATCGATCTGGGACTGGCACAGGCTGCCGGACTGGCTCGATCCGCGCTATACCGACTACGCGCGCGCCAACGCCTCGCTCGGCATCAACGGCAGCGTGCTCAACAACGTCAACGCCAACGCGCTGAGCCTGACTCCCGCGTACCTCGAGAAGGCCGCGGCGCTGGCCGGCGTGTTCCGCCCGTACGGGATTCGCGTCTACCTGAGCGCCCGCTTCAGCGCGCCGGTCGAGATCGGCGGACTCAAGACCGCCGATCCGCTCGATCCGGAGGTGCGTCGCTGGTGGCAGGCGAAGGTCGACGAAATATACAAATACATTCCGGACTTCGGCGGCTTCCTGGTCAAGGCCAACTCGGAAGGGCAGCCGGGTCCGCAGGACTACGGCCGCACCCATGCCGATGGCGCCAACATGCTCGCGGACGCGCTCGCGCCGCACGGCGGCATCGTCATGTGGCGCGCGTTCGTCTATTCGCAGACGCAGCCCGACGATCGCGCCAAGCAGGCCTACAGCGAGTTCGTGCCGCTCGACGGCAAGTTCCGCGACAACGTGCTCGTGCAGGTCAAGAACGGCGCGATCGACTTCCAGCCGCGCGAGCCGTTCCATCCGCTGTTCGGCGCGATGCCGAAGACGCCGCTGATGATGGAGTTCCAGATCACGAAGGAATATCTGGGCTTCGCCACGCACCTGGTCTACCTCGGCAGCCTGTACGAGGAAACGCTGTCGGCCGACACGATGACGCGCGGCAAGGGCTCGACCGTCGCGAAGGTGATCGATGGTTCTCTCTACGACACGCGTGCCGATGGCCGGCCCGCGAAGGGCGATCTCGCCAAGGGCAGTCCGCCAAGGCAGGCTGACCGGCATGGCCGGCGTCGCCAACATCGGCGCCGACCGCAACTGGAGCGGCTCGCATTTCGATCAGGCCAACTGGTACGCGTTCGGTCGCCTCGCCTGGAATCCGTCGCAGTCCGCGCGCGCGATCGCCGAGGACTGGACGCGCATGACGTTCTCCAACGACGACGCTTTCGTGAGGCCCGTGGTCGACATGATGATGGCCTCGCGCGAGGCGGCGGTCGACTACATGACGCCGCTCGGCCTGCATCACCTGATGGGCCGCGGGCATCACTACGGCCCCGCGCCGTGGGATGCGGGCGGCCCGCGCGCCGACTGGACGCCCGTCTACTACCATCGCGCCGACCGCGAACGGCATCGGCTTCGACCGCAGCGCGAGCGGCAGCAACGCGGTCGCGCAGTACGCGCCGCCGCTCGCGCAGGAATTCGGCGATGCTCAAGCGCGTGCCCGAGCAGTTCCTGCTCTGGTTCCATCATGTGCCGTGGGATTACCGCATGCGCTCCGGACGAACGCTGTGGGACGAACTGGTCTTCCGCTACACGCGCGGCGTCGATGAAGTGAAGGCGATGCGCGAAACGTGGCGCCGGCTCGACGGCCGCATCGACGCCGAGCGCTACGCGCAGATCGCGGCGTTCCTCGCGATCCAGGAAAAGGAGGCGCAGTGGTGGCGCGACGCGAGCATCGCCTACTTCGGGAGTGTCTCGGGCCGCCCGCTGCCGGCCGGTTACGCGCCGCCGGCGCATCCGCTCGCCTACTACGAATCGCTGTCGTTTCCCTACGCGCCAGGGCATTGATGATGACCAAGCCTTACTTTCGTTCCGAAGCACGCCTGCTGTACCGCGCAGTGGGGATCGTGCTCGCATTGTCTTTCTGCGCGACGCATGCCGAAGAAGCGCCGCCGCCGCTGCTGCACGCGATATTCCAGGATCACGCGGTGTTGCAGCGCGATGCGCCGATCCGCGTCTGGGGGCACGTCAAGCCCGGCGAGGCGCTGAAGGTCGCATTCGCCGGCAACAACACGGACAGCAAAGCCGATCGCGACGGACGCTGGGAAGCGCTGCTGCCGCCGCTGCACGCGGGTGGCCCGTACACGCTCACGGTGACCGCTGCCGGCGGCGCGAAACAGACGATCAGTGACGTACTCGTGGGCGAAGTGTGGCTGTGCTCGGGCCAGTCGAACATGGTGCTGCAGGTCAAGCGCACGCTCGACTCGCGCGCCGAGATGGCCGACGCGCACAACGATCGCATCCGCATGCTCACGGTCGCCGAGGCCAACAGCCCGACGCCGCAGGAGACATTCGCGAAACCGTCGCCGTGGCTGTCGACGACGCCGGAAAACATACCGGAGTTTTCCGCAGCGTGCTTCTATTTCGCGCGCGAATTGCAGAAGAAGATCGACGTGCCGATGGGCCTGATCAACGTCTCGTGGGGCGGCGCGCGCATCGAGGCGTGGATCAGCGCATCGGCCCTGCGCGCGCTCGGCGGCTTCGACGAGACTCTCGCGGTGCTCGCACTGTACGCGCGCGATCCGCTCGCCGGGCGCCGCGCGCTGGGGAGAAATCTGGGCGGCGTGGTGGCATGCGCGTCCGGGCGTCGCTGCGGGCGACGAACCGTGGAATCCCGCGAAACAGGAGGAAACCGGTTGGCGCTCGGCGCCGCGCGAACTCGGCGGCTACCAGCAATGGGGCGTGCCCGACATCGCCGACTTCAACGGCATGATGTGGTATCGCACCGTCGTGAAACTGACCGCGGCGCAGGCGGCGCAGAAAGCAGTGCTCGACATCGGCTCGGTCGACGAAGTCGACGAGACCTGGGTCAACGGTCGTCTCGTCGGCAGCAGCTACGGTGGCGAGCTGCGCGCCTACCCGCTGCCGAACGGACTGCTGCACGCGGGCGACAACCTGCTCGTCGTCAACGCGCTCAACACGTACAAGGACGGCGGCATCGTCGGGCCGGCGTCGACGCGCAATCTGCGCCTTGCCGATGGATCGAGCGTGGCGCTCGATGGCGCCTGGCAGTACCGCGCCGCGCCACGCGAATATGGTTTTCCGCCGGGCGGCCCATGGTCGACCGCCTCCGGTGTGACGACGCTGTACAACGGCATGCTCGCGCCGGTCGGCCGCTACGGCGTGCGCGGCGTCGTCTGGTATCAGGGCGAATCGAACACGGGCGACCCGTCGAACTATCGCGTGCTGCTGCGCACGTTGCGCAAGGATCTGCGCGCGCGCTTCGGCGCGGACCTGCCGATGTTCGTCGTCCAGCTCGCGGGCTACGGCCCGGCATCGACGAGTCCCGGCGAAAGCGGCTGGGCGGACTTGCGCGAGGCGCAACGGCTCGCGGTCGGCGAGGACGCGCACAGCGCGCTCGCAGTGACGATCGACATCGGCGACCGCTACGACGTCCACCCGGCGAACAAGCAGGAACTCGGTCGCAGGCTCGCGCGTGCGGCGCGGCACCTGATCTATGGCGAAGGCTGCATTGCCGCCGTCGGGCCCCGTGCCGACGCGCGCGCGTCGCGACGGCGACGCCGTCGTCGTGGCGTTCGGCGACGTGACTCGCGGGCTCGTCGCGTATGGCGCGGACGGCCCGGTCGGCTTCGCACTGTGCGGCGCGCAGCCCGGCTCGTGTCGCTATGCGAGCGCCGAGATTCGCGGCGAGGAAGTCATCCTGCATGCGCCCAACGCCGCCGCGGCGACGCGCGTGCGCTACGGCTGGGCCGACAGCCCGGTCGTCACGCTGTTCGACGGCGCCGGCCTGCCCGCCGGCCCGTTCGAGCTGGCGATCCCTTCCGCGAACGAAAAGAAGTGAGTCTGCGATGAACAGGAAATCTCCCACGAAGACGGCGGCGACAAAAGGCAGCGACGCGTCCAAGCATGCCGCGAACAAATCCGCCGCATCGCAGCCGGTGCAGGGCTCCGCGCGCGATCGCGAGATCGTCGACGCGCGCGTCATCGTCACCTGCCCGGGACGCAACTTCGTCACGCTGAAGATCGAGACGCGCGCAGGCATCATCGGTCTCGGCGACGCCACGCTCAACGGGCGCGAACTCGCGGTCGCCGCGTACCTGCAGGAGCATCTCGTGCCGAACCTGATCGGCCGCGACGCGGGCCGCATCGAGGACATCTGGCAGTTCTTCTATCGCGGCGCGTACTGGCGGCGCGGACCGGTGACGATGACCGCGATCGCCGCCGTCGACGTGGCGCTGTGGGACATCCTCGGCAAGATGGCCGGCATGCCGCTCTATCAACTTCTCGGCGGGCGCTCGCGCGAGGGCGCGCTCGTGTACGCGCACGCGAACGGCCGCGACATCGCCGAGGCGAGCGACGAAGTCGGCCGCTACGTCGAGAAGGGTTTCCTCGCGGTGCGCGCGCAATGCGGCGTGCCCGGCGTGAAGAAGGCCTACGGCATTTCGAGCGGCGGCAAACCTTACGAACCGGCCGAGAGCGCGCTGCCGGCGGAGACCGTGTGGTCGACGCCGAAGTATCTCGAGGTCGTGCCGCAACTGTTCGAGCGCTTGCGCCGCGACCACGGCAACGACGTCGAGCTGCTGCACGACGCGCATCACCGCCTGACGCCGATCGAGGCCGCGCGCCTCGCGCGCGATCTCGAACCGTATCGGCTGTTCTGGCTCGAAGACGCGACGCCGGCCGAGAACCAGAAATCGTTCGCGCTGATCCGCAAGCACTCGGTCACGCCGCTCGCGGTGGGCGAGGTGTTCAACTCGATCTGGGACTGCAAGCATCTGATCGAAAACCAGCTGATCGACTACATCCGCACGACGATCGTGCACGGCGGCGGCATCACGCACATCCGTCGCCTCGCCGACTTCGCCGCGCTGCATCAGGTGCGTACCGGTTTCCACGGCGCAACCGACCTGTCGCCGGTGTGCATGGGCGCGGCGCTGCACTTCGACACGTGGGTGCCGAACTTCGGCATCCAGGAATACATGTTCCATTCGCGACGAAACCAATGAAGTCTTTCCGCACGACTACGCATTCCGCGACGGCCGCCTGCACTGCGGCGAGACGCCCGGACACGGCGTGACGATCGACGAGAAGCTCGCCGCGCGCTTTCCCGTATGCGCCGAAGCAGTTGCCGATCGCGCGCCTCGAAGACGGTTCGATGTGGGACTGGTGAGCCCCATGCGCCGGCCGGCGATCTTCCTGATCGCCCTGCTGTTCGAGGTGCTCGCGGCGCACACGTACGCGCAGGCGCGCGCGCCGGAGCCGGTGTACTTCGACTGGTTCGAGTACCGCGGACACGATGCGGCGTTCGAGCTGCCGCTGCCGCCGGACGGATATCGCAATCCGGTGCTGGCGGGGTTCCATCCCGACCCGGCGGTCGTGCGCGCTGGCGACAAGTTCTATCTCGTCAATTCGAGCTTCGCTTTCTTTCCGGGCATCCCGGTATTCGAGAGCGGCGATCTCGTGCATTGGAAGCAGATCGGCAACGTGATCGAGAGACCGTCGCAACTCGACTTCGACGGCCTCGGCATCTCGCGCGGCGTGTTCGCGCCGACGATATCGTTCCACGACGGCGTGTTCTACGTGCTCAACACGGCCGTCGACAACGGCGGCAACTTCCTCGCGACGGCGACCAACCCGGCCGGCCCGTGGTCCGATCCGGTCTGGTTGAAAAGCATCGACGGCATCGATCCGTCGCTGTTCTTCGACGACGACGGCAAGGTCTACCTGCTCAACAACGGACCGCCCGAGGGCAAGCCGCAGTACGAAGGGCATCGCGCGATCTGGATGCAGGAATTCGATCTCGCGCGGCGCATGCCGACCGGTCCGCGCAAGGTGCTGATCAACGGCGGCGTCGATCTCTCGAAGCGGCCGATCTGGATCGAAGGCCCGCATATATACAAGCGCGCCGGCTGGTACTACCTCGTCTGCGCAGAGGGTGGCACCGGCCCCAACCACTCGCAGGTGGCGCTGCGCAGTCGCCATGTGTGGGGGCCGTATGTACCCAATCCGCACAATCCGATCCTGACCCAGCGCGATCTTCCGGCGGACCGCGCGCAACCGATCACGAACGCCGGTCACGCCGATCTCGTCGAGGCGAAGGACGGCAGCTGGTGGGCCATCTTCCTTGCAAGCCGGACGTACGGCGGTTCGCACTACAACACTGGCCGCGAGACATTCTTGCTGCCGGTCGAATGGAAGGATGGCTGGCCGGTGATTCTCGAGACCGGGCGCGCGATTCCGCTCGTGGCGACGGCGCCGAAATTCGCCGCGCGCGACGGCGTCTCAGGCGCCGATGAGCGGCAATTTCACCTGGCGCGACGAGTTCGACGCACCGGCGCTGGGCCACGACGTGGATGTACCTGCGCGTACCGAAATCGCAGTGGGCGGATCTCGCCGCGCGTCCCGGCAAGCTCGCGATCCATCCGCTCGCGGAGGGGCTCGACACATTGCGCAATCCGTCGTTCCTCGCGCGCCGCCAGCAACATCTCGCGTTCGACGCCAGCACGTCGCTGATCGAGCCCGCACAGCCGGGAGTCGCAGCGGGCATCGCGGCATTCCAGAACGAGCGCCACTGGTACTTCCTCGGCGCACGCCGCAAGGCGCAAGGCGTGGAGGTCTTCCTCGAGAAGAACGCCGGACAGGGAGTGGCGACGATTGCCGCGACGACGATCGCAGCGGACAAAGTCACAACGAATGGCGAATTGAAATTGAAGAGTCAGCGCGGACGGCGGCGCCTATTCGTTCGCGTTCGATGCGACGGGCAACGGCTGGCAATGGCTCGTCCAGGACGACGACGGCACGATCCTCAGCACGGATGTCGCGGGCGGCTTCATCGGCGCGGTGCTCGGCCCGTACGCGCGCATCGAGACCGAAAAGTGAAAAAACGCAGGAGAGCGAGTTGGACTTCGCAATGAAACCCATCGTGTTGCGTGGCATCGCTGCGGCGCTGCTGCTCCTCCTTTCCGCATCGTTCGCGCGGGCGGCCGATGACGCGAAGTCCGCGGCGACAACGCCGCCGTATCTCGACGCGAGCCGAAGCTTCGACGAGCGCGCCGCCGACCTCGTGTCGCGCATGACGCTCGAGGAGAAGGTCGCGCAGATGCAGAACGTCGCGACCGGCGATTCCGCGCCTCGGCGTGCCGGCCTACGACTGGTGGAACGAGGCGCTGCACGGCGTCGCGCGCGCAGGCGCAGGCGACCGTGTTCCCGCAGGCGATCGGCCTCGCGGCGACGTTCGACACGGCGCTGCATGAAAGAGGTTGCGACCGCGATCAGCGACGAGGCGCGCGCGAAGCACAACCAGTTCGAACGGCTCGGACTGCATCGACGCTATCAGGGACTGACGTTCTGGTCGCCGAACGTCAACATCTTCCGCGATCCGCGCTGGGGGCGTGGGCAGGAAACCTACGGCGAAGACCCGTTCCTGACTTCGCGCATGGGCGTCACCTTCGTGCGCGGCCTGCAGGGCGATGATGCGGCCGCGAATCGGGGAACGCGGCTTCAGGCAAGGACAACGCGTACCGCAAGCTCGACGCCACCGCCAAGCATTTCGCGGTGCACAGCGGGCCCGAGGCGGAGCGCCACCGTTTCGACGTGCATCCGAGCGAGCGCGACCTCCACGAAACCTACCTGCCGGCGTTCGAGGCGCTCGTGAAGGAGGCGAAGGTCGATGCGGTCATGGGTGCGTACAACCGCGTCAACGGCGAGTCGGGCAGCGCGAGCCAGCGCCTGTTGCAGGACATCCTGCGCAAGGACTGGGGTTTCGACGGCTACGTCGTCTCCGACTGCGACGCGGTCGAGGACATCTACAAGCAGCACAAGATCGTCGCGACCGCCGAGCAGGCCGCCGCGCTTGCGGTGAAGCACGGCGACGAACTCAACTGCGGCAAGACCTACGCGGCGCTGGTCGCGGCCGTGCACGAAGGTCTCATCAGCGAATCCGAGATCGACACCGCGCTCAAGCGCGCTCATGCGCGCGCGCTTCCGCCTCGGCATGTTCGATCCGCCCGAGCGCGTGCGCTGGGCGCAGATTCCGTACTCGGTCAACCAGTCCCCGCAACACGACGCGCTCTCGCGTCGCGCCGCGCAGGAGGCGATCGTGCTGCTGAAGAACGACGGTCTGCTGCCGCTGTCGCACAACCTGCGGCGCGTCGCGGTGATCGGACCGACCGCCGACGACACGATGGCGTTGCTCGGCAACTACTACGGCACGCCGGCTGCGCCCGTGACGATATTGCAGGGCATCCGCGCCGCGCTGCCGCAGGCCGAAGTGACTTACGCGCGCGGCGCCGACCTCGTCGAAAATCGCAGCGATCCCGGCGCGGCGCCGCTGATCGAAGCGCGCTACCTGCGGCCTTCGGCGAGCGCCGCCGAACACGGACTCAAGGGCGAATATTTCCGCGGTCGCGATTTCGCGGGCGCGCCGGCGCTGACGCGCATCGATGCGCAGGTGGGCTTTCGCTGGGATCGCGGCGCGCCGACCGACGACCTCGTCGCGCGCGGCGAGCTGTCGGCCGACGCGCGCACTCGACGACGACAACTTCTGCATACGCTGGACCGGCCAGCTGCTGCCGCCCGTGTCGGGCCGCTACGAGATCGATGCGGCCGCCAACGACGGCTTCCGCGTGTATCTCGACGGCCGCCTGCTGCTCGACGAATGGACGACGACGCCGCGCCTGCGCGGCAAGAGCGCGTTCGTCGATCTCGAGGCGGGCAAGGCCTACGACTTGCGCCTCGAGTATTTCGAGGACCTGCGCGATGCGGAAGTGCGCCTCGCCTGGCGTCTGCCGGGCGCGAAACCGCCGCTCGAGGAAGCGCTCGACGCCGCGCGCAACGCCGAGGCGGTGGTCTTCGTCGGCGGCCTGACCGGCGACGTCGAGGGCGAGGAAATGGAAGTGAACTACCCGGGCTTCGCCGGCGGCGATCGCACCGACCTGCGTCTGCCGAAGACGCAGCAGAAACTGCTCGAGGCGCTGCGTGCGACCGGCAAGCCGGTCGTGCTCGTGCTGACCACGGGTTCGGCGCTCGCGATCGACTGGGCGCAGCAGCATCTGCCGGCGATCGTGCTCGCGTGGTATCCGGGACAGCGCGGCGGCAACGCCGTCGCCGACGTGCTGTTCGGCGACGCCAATCCGGGCGGGCGCCTGCCGGTGACCTTCTACAGGGCCGAGGAAAAGCTGCCGCCCTTCGACGACTACGCGATGCGCGGGCGCACGTATCGCTACTTCGGCGGCGAAGCGCTGTATCCGTTCGGCTACGGCCTGTCGTATACGCAGTTCGCCTATTCCGGCCTGCGGCTCGATCGCGACAGGATCGGCGCGAACGACAAGCTGCGAATCACGCTGAAAGTGAAGAACACCGGCAAGCGCGCGGGCGACGAAGTCGTGCAGTTGTACCTGCATCCGCTGAAACCGCTGCGAACGCGTGCGATCAGGGAACTTCGGGGTTTCGAGCGCGTGACCCTGCAGCCCGGCGAAGAGCGCGAAGTGTCGTTTGCGTTCACGCCGCACGCCGATCTGAAGTACTACGACGACAGCAAGCGTGCGTACGCCGTGGATGACGGAGAATACGAAGTACAGATCGGCGCATCGAGCGCGGACGTCCGCCTCAGGCAGCGTTTCGCCGTCGCAACGAAGTAGCGCGGAGGCGCGGGCGTTGTTCGCCCCCTTTATGGCGTCGTTCGTAGCGAGACCCGCGCGTCCTGCAGCGTTCCGGCGTGGGCGTGCACTGTGACGTCACCCGCGCGCCCGCGCAGACCACGCACGATGACGAGGCAAAGTCCGTTGAAGGCCGCGCGTTCGTGCGCGGCGAACGATCTTATGTTCGTCGGATCGCCATTGTCGGTGGCGACGATCTCGCCGGGGCCATCGATGCTGAATGCGATGCGGTTGTTCGCTGTCGGCTCGAGGGTGCCGTCCTTGTCGAGAATGCGGATCGTCACGAACGACAGGTCGCGACCGTCGGCGCGAATCTCGCGCCGGTCCGCGCTCGCGTCGAGCCGCGCTGGCACGCCCGCGGTGCGCGTGTTTGCGCTGGCCCAGGCTTTTCCGTTCCTGTAGGTCTGCACGCGCAGTTCTCCGGGCGCGTAGACGACGTCGTCCCAGCGAAAGCGATACTCGAATGGCTGTTTCTTCTTCCTGCCCTGCGAGACGCCGTTGACGAACAGTTCGGCTTCGTCGCCGGAGGTGAACACGTGCACCGGCGTGACCTCGCCCTCGCGCCCCGGCCACGTCCAGTGCGGCAGGATGTGCGCGATCGGCAGGTCGGGCCGCCAGCGCGACTGATAAAGGTAGTAGCGATCCTTGCGGAACCCGGCAAGGTCGATGATGCCGGAGTAGGAACTGCGCGCCGAGTAGTACGGCGTGGGTTCGCCGAGATAGTCCCAGCCGCTCCAGACGAATTCGCCGGCGACGAACGGATGCCGGTCGAGCGCCGCGAAGACCTTGTCGGCCGAGGAACCGAAATCGACCGCGTAGAGTTCGTACGCGCTCACCTGGTGCCCGACCGGATCGCCGCCGCGGCCGTCGCGCACCGGCGCGCTGACGTCTTTCGTCACGGGAAACAGGTACACGCCGCGGCTGCTGAAGGCCGACGCGGTCTCGGTGCTGAGGATGGCCTTGCCCGGAAACTTCGCGTGGAAGACGTCGTACGACGGCGGCGTGCGGATGCGGTCGGTGCCCTCGAACTCGGGCGCCTGGCGGATGCCTTCGCCCTGGTAGTTGAGGCCGATCACGTCGACGACCGCAGGCAGCGGCATGTCGGCCTTGGCCCAGTTCATCGCGCTCGTGGTGCCGCGCGCGTCCTCCTCGCGCACGATGCCGCGCAGACGCAGGGCCAGTTCGGCGCCGGCCTCGCCGGTGTACTGCTCGCCGACTTCGTTGCCGATGCTCCAGAGCATGATCGACGGATGATTGCGGTCGCGCCGCAGCATCGCGCGCAGGTCGGGTTCGTACCAGTCGCGGAAAGATCAGATGGAAATCGAGCGGCGTCTTGCCGCGTTCCCACGAATCGAAGATCTCGTCGATGACGAGCAGGCCCATGCGGTCGGCGAGCTCGAGCAGCTCGGGCGCGGGCGGATTGTGGCTCGTGCGGATCGCATTCGCGCCCATCTCCTGCAGCGTCTCGAGCTGGCGCTGCGCGGCGCGCACGTTGAACGCCGCGCCGAGCGCGCCGAGGTCGTGGTGATTGCTCGCGCCGTGGATCGCGATGTGCTCGCCGTTGACGTAGAGGCCCCTGGTCCGCATCGAAACGCAGGCTGCGGATGCCGAACGGTGTCTCGTAGCGGTCGATCGTGCGGCCGTCGCGCGAGATCGTCGTGACCGCCACGTAACGGTTCGGTCGCTGCGTCGGCGGCGGGCCCCACAGGCGCGGATGCGCGAGCGTCGCCGAGCCGCGCATCACGACAGACGATTTCGCGTCGACGCGCGCGCGCGCGGGTGCGATACGCGCGACCGCGTCGCCGAGCGCGTGTCCCGCGGCGTCGAGCACGTGGATCTGCGTCGCGACCTGCACGTCGCTGCCGGCGTTGCGCGTCGTTGTCGATCGCGATTTCAATGTCGACCGACGCCGACTCCGCACGACACCTGCGGGGTCGTCACGCGCGTGCCCCAGTGCGCCACGTGCACCGGGCCGGTCTTCGTCAGCCAGACATCGCGATAGAGGCCGCCGCCCGGATACCAGCGCGACGAATCCGGCGGGTTGTCGAGGCGGATCGCGAGCTGGTTCGTGCCGCCGGGAACGACGTACGGCGTGAGATCGACGCGCCAGGAGTTGTAGCCATACGGCCAGCCGCCGACGAGGTGCCCGTTGAGCCACACGGTCGCGTACGACATCGCGCCGTCGACATCGAGGAAGATCGAACGCCCGCGATCGCTCTGCGGGATATCGAGCTGCTTGCGATACCAGCCGACGCCCCAGCTCGGGAGGCGGCCCATGCCGCCAGACGGGCCTTCGACGAGGAACGGGCCGGCGATCGCCCAGTCGTGCGGCAGGTCGACGCGCTGCCATCCGCGATCGTCGAAGTCGGCCTGCACGAACGCGACGTCGCTGCCCGGATCGCCTGCCGGACGGGCGTGCCGGCGCGCGGCGTCGGCGATGAGGGCATTGCCCGTCGGCAGGATCCAGGGCTTCAATACCGTCCGCGAATCGTCGGCGCCTTTCTCGGCTTCCTCGGGCTGTGCGTCGGCGACCTTGCCGTCTTCGCTGCGGACGACGCGCGGCCGCACGTCGTAGTCGAGCGTGTCGCGCATGCCTTCGGGATCGCCCTGGTGGAAGCGCCAGCCGGCATCGATCGAGAGGCGTTCGCGCACGGTCGCGTCTGCGGCAGCGATCGTGGGCGCCGCAACGGACGCAAGCAGCGGGCCGACCCAAAGAGCGGCGACTGAGCAGGAGCGACGGGGACGCGCGCTCGAAACAGGATAGGCGGATATCGATGCTCATCGACGCGCGCTCTCCGGTGGCCCAAGGTAGCTGTGGCGAGGTTCGCCGCGGAACAACTCGATGCGCTGGAAGACGAGGCCCGGGTCGACGCGCCAGATCTTCAATACCTGCGCACCGGCATGTGCCACACGATGCCGCGACGTCGCGACGTAGGCGTTGTCGCTGACCGCCTGGTTCCACGCGGCGAAATCCGCGCTGCCGGGCGTCGGGTCGGCGCGCAAGGTCACGATCTGCGGTGCCTCGTCGCCGATCGACACCGCGTAGCGCAGGCCGCCGCGATGCGTGAAATCGAGCGTCGGCGACAGCACTACCCGCACCTCGATCTCGCCGGGTTGCAGTTAGCGCGATCGGATATTCGAGACGCGCGCCGTCGCCGCCCGGTTCCTGCGCCGGCGCGGTGACCGGCCACGAAATCACGCCCGACAGCGTGCGTCCGAGATTCGGGATCGTCCGCCATTCGAGGCCGGGCGGTGCGACCGCGCGCGCGTAGTGTTCCGCTTCGATCGCGATGTGCGCGTCGCTTTCGACGAAGCCGCTGATCGCCGCGTCGTGCGACGGATTCACGACCGTCACGTCGACCTGCACGACGGTGCCCTCGCTGCCGCGCAAGCGTGACGCGTGCGGCGTGCTCGCCCGCCGGCACGGCAGGCCAGTCGACCTCGACGCGCAAGGGCGTGTCGTCGCCGATCTCGCCGGACTGCGGCAGCACGTGCAGCCAGCGCTGCGATGCGCTGGCGCTGAAGCGGAATGGTGTCGTGCCCCGAGCGAACAGCACGATCTCGCGCGACGGCGCGCCGAACGGATCGAGCGGCGGCAGTTTCGGCGCGCCGTTCGCGCCGGGCCACGCGCGCGCGTCGCCTTCGAGCGCGACGCCCATCGCCGCCTTCGCGGGCACGGCGAGCGTCTTCACCTCGGGCATCACGTTCTTCTCGGGCTGCTGCCAGCCGGTGTAGCCGATATGCGTCTGCGACATCATGTGGATCCACTTGCCGCCGGCGATGTCCTGCTCGTAGACGCGCGCGAGTTCCGCGTCGCGCTCGAACAGGCGCTTCGCTTCCGCCGCCTGCGCGTTCGCCGAGGCGCGCCCCTGCGCCGCATACAGGCGGTTGCGCGCGACGGCGACGTACATCCTGTTGAGATTCGCACTCGCGAGCAGCGGATATTCCACGAGCTCGTAGTACGCGTCGCGAAAGGCGGCCGGCAGCTTCGTCGCGATGCGCAGCGCGCGTTCGGCCAGCGCATCCCAGTCCCCGACAACACGATCTGCCTCGTGGAAATTCACGAGGCTGTAGGTGTCGGCGGACAGCAGCTCCGGCTTGCGCCGCGCGTTGTACTGCGTGTAGCGCGTCAGCAGTTCGCCGATTTCCGCCGCATCGTCCGCGCCGAACTGCTGTGCGCTCCAGTCGGCGGGATAGGCGCGCAGCCGCTCCAGCGACATCGCCTCGGGATTCCAGGCCTGGTCGAGGAAGAACGAGATCGGAAATTCCATCGGCTTGAGGTCGCCGACGTTGACGATCCACAACCGGTCGGCGCCGTAGGCGCGGGCGAGTTGCATCTGCTCCCAGGCGCGTTCGATCTGGTTGGTGTTGATCCACTTGTAGTTGCGCGGACCGCCGACGTAGTCGAAGTGGTAGTAGATGCCGTAGCCGCCGCCGCGCTGCGCGCCCGGCGCCGGCAGGCGGCGCAGGTTGCCCCAGTTGTCGTCCGAGAACAGCAGGGTCACGTCGTCGGGCACGCGCATGCCGGCGTCGAAATAGTCCTGCACTTCCTTGTACAGCGCCCAGACCTGCGGCGTGCTCTGCGCGGCGCGGTGCGTGATCGCGGCGAGGATGTCGCGCTGGTCGGCGACGATGCGCTCGAGCAGATCGATCGCGGTGTCCCGCGTCATCGGCTCGTCGCCGTCGCCGCGCATGCCGATCGTGACGATGCTCTCGTGCCCGTCCATGCGCTCGATGCCGCGCCGCCAGAACGCGCGCAGCGCATCGCGATTGCGCTCGTAGTCCCACGGACCTTTGCCGTAGCGCTGCCACTCGACGTGCGCGCGCATCATCGGCTCGTGGTGCGACGTGCCGATCACGACGCCATATTCGTCGGCGAGAGCGGGATTCTGCGCATCGTCGTCGGCGAACGCGCGGCCCCACATCGCGGGCCACAGCAGGTTGCCCTTGAGCCGCAGGATCAGCTCGAACACGTGCGCGTAGAAGCGATGGTCGGGCGCACCGTAGGTCGCGTGGATCCAGCCGCCGAGCGCGGGATCCTCGTCGTTGAGGAAGATGCCGCGGTAACGCACCGCGGGCGCATCGACGCTGCGTCCGGGCGCGACGTAGAGCGCGTCGCGTTTCGGCACGGGCACGTCGGCCCACCACGTCCACGGCGAGACGCCGAGCCTGCGCGACAGTTCGTAGATGCCGAAGATCGTGCCGCGCTTGTCGCTGCCGGCGATCACGAGCGCGCGCGCGATGCCCGGCTCCGGCCGCTCGACGACCTGCAGCAGATAGGCTTCCCAGCGCCCGGCCACGTCGCTCGTATCGATGTGTCTCGTGCGCACGATGCGATCGATGCGCGCGCTGTGTCCGAGCGTGCCGATGATGATCGCGGTCCGCTCGTGCGTGCTGCTTCGCAGTCGAGAACGGCCTGTCGCGAGCGCCGCATCGCGGCCGGCAACCGCGGACAAATCTGATTGCAGATCGCGCGCGGCGCGCAGCACGCCGGGAAAATCCTTCGCATCGACGGCGATGCCCACCGGGTTGCCGTCGGCGATCAGCGCCAGTGCGCCGGACACCGCGTGATCGCAGACCGCGGCCGCGGCGTTCGCAGTCGGTCGCCGCCGCGCGAGCGGGCGAACTGGCGAGCAGCGCCAGCGCGGCGACGACGGCGAGAGCGCGCATCGCGTTCAGTGCCGCGGCTCTGCGGCGGTCGTCGCGGCGGACGCGCCTGGCCCGTTCACGCCGCGCACATAGCCGCGCAGCCAGCCCAGCGCCGGCCGCTCGCTGCCATCCGTGTGCACGAGATAGGCGCCCTGCTTGGTTCGCCACATGCCGGGCCGGAAGCCCCACAGCGTGATGCCCTTCACCGCGGAATGCTCCCAGAACACAGGGAACACGCGGCGGAAATCCGCGAGCTGCTGCGCGTCGGTCGCGCCGTCGATGTCCATCTCGGTGACGTAGATCGGCAGGCCGGATTGCGCGAGCAGGTCGAGGTTCGCGCGATGCACCGACATCGGCACGTCGGGCGTCGTCTCGAACGCGTGCTCCTGCAGGCCGATGCCGTCGATGAGGTTTTCGTTGTGCAACAGGTCGACGATCGCGCGATAGCGGCGCGTGTCCTCGTCGCTGCGGGTGATGCTGTAGTCGTTGAGCAGCAGCTTCGCGTGCGGGAAGCGCGCGCGCGCGAGGCGGAATGCCTCGACGATCCAGTCCCAGCCGCTCGCGCCATCGCCACCGAGCGCTTCGAGGTAGCCGCCGCCGTCCTTCGTCTTCGCGCTCGGCGGATGGTGCAGCGGTTCGTTGACGACTTCGACGAAATCGGCATCGGCATAACGCTGCGCGACCGCGTCGAACCAGTGCTCGATCGCGGTGCGCTGCTCGGCGCGCGGCAGTTGGCGCAGCCATTCGGGTTGCTGCTCGCCCCAGACGAGCACGTGCAGGTGGAACAGGAAACCGTGCTGCTTCGCGAAGTGGTGGGCCTCGTCGAGCGCGCGCCAGTCCATCTGTCCGCGCACCGCTTCGACGCTGCCCCACTTGCCCGCGTTTTCCGGCGTGACCTTGTTCCAGTACGACGCGAAATCCTTCGCCTGCGCCGCGCTGTAGGTCGAACCGAGGAACTTCTGCTGTCCGGCAGCGAGCGGCGCGCCCTGCGCGCGCAGCGCGAGCGGAAACGCGATGAGTGCCGCGAGCAGCGACTGCATTGAACAGGACTGATGAACAGCGATGACAGGTTGGCGATGGCGTAGGTCTTCTTCATTGCGATCCTCGATGCGGCGAGTGCCTTCACGTTGCTGTCGATGCGTCCGCGAGTTGCGCAGGCTGCAGTTTCGGCGCGAGCGCGTGCACGACGGCAAGCGCCAGCAGATAGGCCGAGCCGGCCATCAGGAACACCGGCACGTAGCTGCCCGTGGCCTGCAGCAGGAAGCCCGTGAAGTGTCGAGATCAGCATGCCGCCGACCGCGCCCGCGAAACCGCCGATGCCGACGACGGACGCGACGGCGTGGCGCGGGAACATGTCCGAGGTCAGCGTGAACAGGTTGGCCGACCAGCCCTGATGACCCGCGGTCGCGAGGCCGATCAGCGCAACTGCGAGCCACAGGTTGTCGGCCCGTGCGGCGAAGACGATCGGCACGACCGCGAGCGCGCACACCGCCATCGCGCTCTTGCGCGCGCGGTTGACGCTCCAGCCGCGCTGGATCAGGCGGCCGGCGAACCAGCCGCCGGCGATGCTGCCGACGTCGGCGAGCACGAAGATCACGATCAGCGGCAGGCCGAGTCCGAGCAAGGTCAGGCCATACTCCGTGTGCAGGAATTTCGGCAGCCAGAACAGGAAGAACCACCAGATCGGGTCGGTGATGAACTTCGCGGCCACGAAGGCCCAGGTCTGGCGATGGCGCAGGAGTTGCGCCCAGGGCAGGCGCCGTGCGGGCTCTTCGGGATCGCTGCGGATATGTGCCAGCTCGGCGGCCGACAGCCCGGGCTGTTGCTCGGGCGAGCGGTACGTCAGCAGCCAGACGACCAGCCATGTCGCGCTGAGCGCGCCGGTGCAGAGGAAGGCCGCCTGCCACCCCCAGCGGCTGGCGACGACCGGCACGAGCATCGGTGCGACGATCGCGCCGATGTTCGAGCCCGAGTTGAAGATGCCCGCCGCCAGCGCGCGTTCGCGTCGCGGAAACCATTCCGCGACGGTCTTGATCGCGGCCGGGAAATTGCCCGCTTCGCCGAGACCCAGGGCGAAGCGCGCTGCGGCGAAGCTCGCGACGCCGACCGCGAGCGAATGGCCCATCGCTGCGAGACTCCACACGCCGATCGAGATCGCGTAACCGATGCGCGTGCCGAAGCGGTCGATGATCGCGCCCGCGCACAGCAGGCCGATCGCATAGGCCGCCTGGAACGCGGTGACGATGTAGCCGTACTGCGATTTCGTTCCAGCCGATCTGTTCCTGCAGGAACGGCGCGAGTACGCCGAGCACCTGGCGGTCGATGTAGTTGATCGTGGTCGCCGCGAGCAGCATCGCGCAGACGCGCCAGCGAACCCTGCCGATCTTCGCCAGCGGCATCGGCGCGACCGCGGCACGAACGGAGTGACTCATGTCGGATATTCCGCTGCGACGCTCGATTTTCCGGCCGCTGACACGGCGATTGTGCGTCTGCGCGCGTCGCGAACGGCTGTTGCGGCGCAACGCAGCGTGCGCAGTTTTTCCGATTCGCTTCATCGCGATGCTCATTGCGCGCGAGGCCGGGGCCCTGGTGGTGGTAGCGCTATCATTAGCATAGACGAGGCTCGCCGCGAAAGGCGGAGCGAGTGGGCGCAAACGCGGATGCTGCAGTGCACCGTGGCCGTTTTCATGCCATTTCCGGCCTCGTTTTGCGAATGTTGCTCCGCAGCGTGCGAGAGCAAAATGGTAGCGCTACCATCAGCTCGAAATCGCCACATCCCGATTGTAGCGTTACCCGCTGCATCTAATCGAAAACAAGAGCCGTTCGGCGAGCGCTGCGAGAGGAGCTTCGCAGGTCGTCGAGCCACCAAAAACGGAGGGGAGCACGGTGCAAATCCATATACCAAGAACCACATTGTCGCGCGCGTTGAGCCTGGCACTACTTGGCATGGCGAGCAGTTCCGCGCTCGCGCAGGCGCTGCAACAACCCGACGCACAGACGCAATCGCCCGCGGGCGGCGCGACCGATCCCGCGTCGCCGGCACAACCGCAGACCACGCCGAACAGCAATCCGGAGCCGGCGAGCCTCGGAGTGATCACCGTAACCGGCTATCGTCACAGCGTGCAGCTGTCGACCGAAGCCAAGCGCGATGCCGTCAACACGATCGACACGGTGTTCGCCGAGGACATCGGCAAGTTTCCCGACCTCAACATCGCCGAGTCGCTGAACCGCATTCCGGGCGTGCAGCTCAATCGCGACGTCAACGGCGAAGGCCTCAACGTCTCGATCCGCGGCCTCGGCAGCAGCTTCACGACGACGACGCTGAACGGCTCGCCGATCACGACCGCCTCGATCGGCCTCAACAACCAGAACCAGAATCGCGAAGTCGACCTCAATCTGTTTCCGACCGAGTTCTTCACGCAATTGACTGTCGAGAAGACGCCGAAGGCGAGCACGATCGAAGGCGGCATCGCGGGCACGGTGGACATGCGCAGCGCGCGGCCGTTCGACAATCCCGGTACGCATCTCACCTATTCCGCGCAGACGAGCTACAACAACATTGCCAGCGACTACTCGCCGCGTGGATCGCTGATCGGCAGCTGGACGAACGACGCCGGCACGTTCGGCGCACTGTTTGGTCTGGCCATCGACCGCGGCAAGATCGGCGTGCATGGCTGGGAGTCTGTCGGCTGGACCAATCCGGGCCTGACCTACAATCAGTGTGGACTGACTCCGCCCACGGGCACGCCCGCGACGAATCAGCCGGCCGCGTGCAACGTCAACGGCGGCGGCAACTGGCGCATCCCCGACAACGTCCCGAACAATTCGGCGGCGATCGGTGCGGGCCTCACCCCGGGCGCGCCCATCGACAACAATTTCCTGCTGTCGCACAACCCGGGACTGACGACCAACCAGATCAGTGAAGCGCTGATCCCGCGCCTCGGCCGCCCGGTCGACATGACCGGCGACCGCGATCGCGACGCCTACCTCGGCTCGCTCGAATGGCGACCCAACGACAGCATGCACTTCTATCTGGACACGATCTTCTCGAAGGCGCATCGCACCAACGACCGCATCGACATGGATCTGGTCGGCCGCAACGGCAGCATGATTCCGCTCGACATGCAGGTCGACGCCAACAACGTCGTCACCAAGGCGACGTTCACGAACGCGCAGTTCTTCCTCGAAGCGCGTCCGTACACGGAAGACGTCAAGTACTACAACGTCAACCCGGGCGGCGAGTTCATCTTCAACGACAGTCTCAAGCTCAACGCGCAGGTCGACATCGGCCGCAGCTGGATGTTCCGCGAATCGCCGACCGTCCTCGTCAATTCGCCGTTCACGACGATCCAGTACTCGAACACCGGCGGCGACTTCCCGACGTGGACCACGGGTGGCCTGAATCTCAACGACCCGAACGCCGGCTGGACCTGGGCCGGTGGCCGCGTCAACATCAACAACGAAAAGCGCGTCACCGAGAACAAGGGTGCGCACGCCGACCTGCAGTGGGGCGACGACAAGAGGAACCTCATCTTCGGCGCCGCCTACGACGAGGATCAGCGCACGATCACGGGCTTCGACAACAGCCAGGCATGGCAGAACCTCGTCTGCGGCGGCGGCGCGCCTCTCGGTCCGCCGAATCCGCCGTGCACCGGTGGCCCGGGTTCGGCGATTCCGCAGGGTTCGCTGGCGTCTTACCTGCGGCCGGGACCGTTCGGCTTCATCACAGTCGACTTCAAGCGCTTCGAGAACGACTCGAACTATGCCGCATTGCGCGACAGCGCGCCGATATCGGGCTCTGCGAATACGGGCGCGACCACCGGCGGGTTCGACGAGAAGAACGGCGGATTTTTCGTCGAGGGCAACGACGAGTTCGATATCGGCGGACGTCCCCTGCGCGTCAACGGCGGCGTGCGCTACGTGCATACCGACCAGGAGACGAGCGGCATCGTGACCGTCGGTGGCACGACGCAACTGGTCACGCTCGACCAGACGTACCACAAGTATTTGCCGTCGTTCAATACATCCTGGACCGTGGCCGACGACGTCGTCCTGCGCTTCTCGGGTTCGCGCACGATGACGCGACCGAATCCGAGCAGCATGCTGCCGAACACGAACTTCAGCGATCCTTCGGCACAGCAGGCCTCGCAGGGCAATCCGTTCCTCACGCCGTACATGTCGAACAACGTCGACCTCGGCGGCGAGTGGTACACCGGGGCGGAAGGCTACGTCGGCCTGAGCCTGTTCAACAAGCGCATCAGCGGCTATACCTATCAGGGCACCAACACGATCCCGTTCAACCAGCTCGGCATTCCGTTCGCGAGCCTGAACCCGACCCAGCAGCTCGCGATCACCCAGCGTGGCGGTCCGGACTCGGCGACCGTCACCGTGTCGCAGCAGGTCAATGCCCCGGACAACGTCAATATCCGTGGCTGGGAAGCGAACTGGGTGCAGCCGCTGGACCGCCTCATCGAAGGTCTGGGCTTCTCGGCGAACTACACGCACATCCAGACGACGGTCGAAGGCAGCGGCCCGCAGGCGGTGGCAGTCGCGCAGAACCTCTACGGCATCGCGCCCAAGCTCTGGAATACCACGCTGTACTGGGAACGCGGTGTCATGTCGGCGCGCCTGTCCTATACCTGGACCGCAGCGTTTCAGACGGCCGGCAACAACCAGAACGGCATCCCGTACGCGACGCTCAACGGCGACTCGCGCGGCCAGCTCGACTTCTCGGCGAGCTACACGCTCGACATGGTGGCGTCGAAGCCGCAGCTCACGTTCAACGCGATCAACATCACCGACCAGAAGCTGCGTTCGATTTTCTACTGGCCGAATGCGACGAACGACTTCTACGATCCGGGCCGCACGTACCTGTTCGGCATCCGCGGTTCGTTCAATCTGTGATGCGTTAGACGAGACGTTCAGCGCCCGCGGCCCGTTTCGGTGCGACAGTACCGGGCGGGCCGCATTTTTTTCCCCGCGGCGAAAGCGCCGCGAATCGCCGACAATACCCACGCATCCTGCAAAGAAGCTCCAGCGGACATGAACAATGCAACGCAATCCCTTCCGGTCAAGGAAAAGATCGGCTACGCGCTCGGCGACCTCGCGGCAAACCTGATCTTCCAGACGCTGGTCACGTTCCTCGCGTTCTTCTACACCGACGTCTACCGCATTCCCGCGGCGACCGCCGCGACGGTCATTTTCGTCGTCGGGATGCTCGGCGCCTTCGTCTTCACGCCGGTTCTCGGCTTGATCGCCGACCGCACGCACACGCGCTGGGGCAAGTTCCGTCCGTGGATCGCGTGGACCGCAATCCCGTTCGGCGCGCTGTCGCTGCTCGCATTCAGCACGCCCGACATCGGCGCCGACGGGCAAGGTCGTCTACGCGTTCGCGACCTACACGCTGCTGATGCTCGTCTACATCGCCAACAACCTGCCCTACTCCGCGCTGAGCGGCGTGCTGACCGGCAGCATGGCCGAGCGCAACAGCCTGTCGTCGTACCGTTTCGTGGCGGTGATGGTGGCGCAGTTCATCATCCAGGTGCTGCTGCTGCCGCTCGTGCTGATCCTGGGCGGCGGCGACAAGGCGCGCGGCTTCCACAACACGATGGCGCTCTTCGCCGTCGTCGGCACGGTTTTCTTCCTGATCACGTTCTTCACGACGAGAGAGCGCATCGTGCCCGCGCCAGAGCAGAAATCGAGCATCCGCCAGGACCTTGCCGACCTCGCGCGGAACAAGCCCTGGCTCGTGATGCTGACGCTGACGATCCTGCTGTTCGTCAACCTCGCGCTCAAGGGCGGGATGTACATCTACTACTTCAAGTACTACCTCGACGAGACGCAGCTCGCGAAGTTCCTCGACGGCGTCGGCTTCAACGGCTTCATCGCCGGCCTGAACGGCGCGCTGACCGGCATGGGCCTCACCGAATTCCAGTGGCCGCGCGATGCGGCGACCTCGGCGTTCAGCGTCTTCAACGCCGGCGGCATCATCTTCATGATCATCGGCATCGGCTTCTCCAAGCGGCTCGCGGACCGGTTCGGCAAGCGCGACGTCTTCGGCGGCGCGCTGTTCGTCTCGACGCTGTGCCTGCTGGCGTTCTATCTGTATTCGCCGCGTGTCGATCGGGCTCGTGGTCGTCTCGTACATCCTGCACGGCTTCTTCTACGGCATCACGATACCGCTGCTCTGGGCGATGATCGCCGACGTGGCGGACTACTCGGAGTGGAAGAACCACCGCCGCGCCACCGCGATCATCTTCTCGGCGATGCTCTGCGGACTGAAGACCGGGCTCAGCGTCGGCGGCGCGCTCGTCGCGGGTATTCTTGCGTTCTACGGCTACGACGCGAACCTCTCGGCGCAGTCGCCGGAAGTCGTCCACGGCATCCAGCTGTCGGTCAGCATCTACTGCTCCATCCCGTTCCTGCTGGGCGTCGCGCTGCTGTTCCTGTACGAGGTCGACAAGCCCATGGAAACGCGCATCGAGCAGGAGCTCGCGTCGCGTCGCGCACGGATCGCGACGGCCGCGTGAGCGAGCGAATGACCTTTCTCCTCGACAGGTAAGCGCGAATGGCCGACGAAATGGACCCCGCCGAGTTGCAGGCTCTGGCCGCGAAGGCCATCTCGCAGCCGCTCGTCACGCACATCTACACGGCGGATCCGTCGGCGCACGTGTTCGACGGCAAGCTCTACCTCTATCCGTCGCACGACATCGACGGGGGCGTGCCGTTCAACGACGACGGCGATCACTTCTGCATGCGCGACTACCACGTGTTCCGCATGGACTCGCCCGACGGCGAAGCCGTCGACTGCGGCGTCGCGCTGCACGTCGACGACGTGCCGTGGGCCGAGCGGCAGATGTGGGCGCCCGACGTCGCGCGCAAGGACGGCAGGTACTACCTGTATTTTCCGGCGAAGCGCGCCGACGGCATCTTCCAGATCGGCGTCGCGGTCGGCGACAACCCCGCCGGTCCGTTCGCGCCCGAAGCGCGCGCCATCGAAGGCAGCTACTCGATAGACCCGGCCGCATACGCCGACGCCGATGGCGCGTACTACCTGTATTTCGGCGGCATCTGGGGCGGCCAGCTGCAGAAGTATCGCGACAACGTCTACGCCGCAAGCCAACGTGGAACCGGCCGGCGCGGCGCCGGCGCTGGGGCCGCGCGTCGCGCGACTGGCCGCCGACATGAAACAGCTTCGCCGAAGCGCCGCGCGAAATCGTGATCCTCGACGAAGCAGGCGAGCCGCTGCGCGCGGACGATCACGACCGCCGCTACTTCGAGGGGCCGTGGATGCACCGCTACGGTGGCAAATACTATTTCTCGTACTCCACCGGCAACACGCACTTCCTCTGCTATGCCGTCGGCGACGATCCCTACGGGCCGTTCACCTTTCAGGGACGGATCCTGGACCCGGTCGTCGGCTGGACCACGCACCATTCGATCTGCGAGTTCGGCGGCAAGTGGTGGCTGTTCTATCACGACTCGATCCTGTCGGGCGGCGTCACGCACCTGCGCTCGATCAAGATGACCGAGTTGCGCTACGACGACGAAGGCAGGATTCTCCCGATCGATCCGTATGGAAAATGACGCGCGCGTAGCGACGTGGCCGGACGGTGCGCTGCGTCCGCTCGCTCCCGGTGCATTGATCCGCATCGCGCACGAATCCCTCGCGGTCGACATCGCTCCCTCCGCGGGCGGGCGCATTGCCCAGATTTCCCATGCTGGCATCGAATGGCTCGTGGGCCACGACGAACGCCACGCGGCAATGATCGCGTGGGGCAGCTATCCGATGCTGCCGTGGGCGGGACGCATTCGCCACGGCCGCTTCGCTTTCGAGGGCCGCCGGCACCAGCTTGCACTCAACTTCGGCGATCACGCGATCCACGGCGTGGGCTTCGCGCTGCCGTGGCGCGTCGAAGCGCATTCGTCGCGCCGCGCAACCCTTGTCGCTGCAGCTGCCGGAGGACGCGCGCTGGCCGTTCGGCGGCCGCGCGGTCCAGCACATCGAAGTTGGCGACGATACGTTGCGCATGGAATTGTCCGTGTCCGCGGACGCACATGCGATGCCGGTCGCGATCGGCTGGCACCCGTGGTTCCGCAAGCCCGACCGGCTCGAATTCGAGCCGAATGCGATCTACCCGCGCGACGCGGACGGCATTGCGGTTCGGCCATTGGCGGATCCGTCACCCGGACCGTGGGACGACTGCTTCCTCAATGATCGGCCGGTATTTCTTCAGCGTGGCGGACAGCGCGTGCGGCTCACGTCCGACTGCAGCCGGTGGGTGGTCTACGACGAAACCGCGCACGCCACCTGCGTCGAGCCGCAGAGCGGTCCGCCCGATGCGTTCAATCTCGAACCGGTGCGGCTTGCGCCGGGCGAGTCGATCAGCGCGTGGTTCCTGCTCGAATGGCTTTGAGGAATTCGACGTGACAGGACCGACGATGCAGTCGACGGGCCCCATGGCAGGCTCGACACCACCGGTTCGCTGCAAGGTCGCCGACTAACCCCGCGCGTCGTGTTGAACTTCGACGCTCACAGCTCCAGTATCCGCGCCCAACAGGAGGAACACCTAACGCGATCAGGTAGAGAGGTCGATCGCAAATAGCCCACCCGATCCTGGTGCATTCGCGAGTGCGTGCGAGCTCAAGTCGCATGCGTGAGGTCGTGACGAACGCGTGTCCGCGCCGGTCGAAGCAGAGGCTGCTCACGTGCGGCGCGGGCAGCGCGATCGACTCGAGCAGTGCGCCGTCTGCGGCGACGCGCACTATCGCGCCACTCCCCCACATCGCAACCCAGAGGCTGCCGTCCGGAGCGATCGCCATGCCGTCGGGCTTGCCTGGCACGCCGAGGAAGTCGGTGACGATGGTGGGTTCTCCGAGGGTGCCGGCCTCGACGTCGGCGGGATACGCGAGCAACGTGCGCGCCAGCGTGTCGACGACATACAGCGTCCGCTGATCGTCCGAGAAGGCCATGCCGTTGGCGACGCCGAGGCCGCCTGCGACCTGTCGCGCGGGCGCTTCCGGCGTCGCGGCATGGAACAGGGCGCCGCGCCCGCCAAGCAGTCCCCGGTGCATCGAACCGGCCCATAGACCGCCGCGCCTGTCGATCGTCATGTCATTGAGCCGGCACCCCGCGCCGACGTTCACCGCAGGGCCGAACGCGACGGTCTGCGTCGCAGCGGTGATGCGGCAGAACGCGGAGTCACCTGTACCAGCGAATGCGCCGTCAGCGAGCGCGGCCAGCGACCAGACCGGCGCGGGCAGACGCCACTCGCGCCAGGTTTGCTCGTGCAGATCGTACCGAAGCAGGCGCGGCGCGATCGGGTCGACCCAGACGATTTCGCTCTCGCCTCCAAGGATCGGAGCTTCGCCGATCGCGGCCAGCGGGTTGCACAGCAGTCGTGGTCGCGCCGCTGCGCTGCGCTGCCAGGCGCGTACGAGTTCGCGCGCGCGCGCGTGGACGTCGACGGCGGCGCGGCCGGGCCGATACAGATCGGAGCCGATGCCGAACGCGTCCGCACCTGCCGCCTGCAGCGCCGAAAACCGGCCGGGCGTCACGCCGCCGACCGCGACGATGCGCACGTCGCCGGGCAGGACCGCCTTGATCGCCGCCAGCCGCTCGGGTTCATCGCCGACCGGGAACGCCTTGAGTATGCGCGCGCCGGCGGCGATGGCCGCGAACGCTTCGCTTGCGGTGGCGAAGCCCGGGATCGGCGTCATGTGCGCGCGCAACGCGGCATCGATCACGTCGCGGTTCGTGTTGGGTGAAATGCAGAACCGGCAACCGAGCTTCGCGAGCTTCTCGACCGATTCCACGTCGAGCACCGTACCGGCGCCGATCGTCATGCGCTCGCCGAAATGGGCGAGCAGGCGACCGATCGTCTCGAACGGTTCGGGCGAATTCAGTGGCACTTCGGCGATGCGGATGCCCGCTTCCCAGAGCGCTTCGACGACCGGAATCGCCTCCGCCGCCGACAGCCCGCGCAGAATCGCGACGATCGGCATCGCCGCGATGCGGGCGAGGAATTCGTTCTCGGCGACGGCGCTCACGTCGTCACTGCGGCATCGAGCGCGAGAAAGCCGCGACAGGCGACGAGACGCGAGTCGATCGCCCGGCTGGCGAAACCGAGTTCGGCGAGTGCCGCGTGATACAGGCGGCAGACGGCGCTGCTGCCGATCAGGGGCGTCGTGCCGCGGGCGAGCTGCGGAAACAGCGAGAGCGCATCGGCAATCTCGGCGCCGATCAGGAGGCCGCGCAAATGCGAGGCGGCATCGGTGCGATCGAGATCACCGCGTATCACTCGGGCGCGTGCTCCGAACAGCAGCGCGGCCAGGCCGAGGCCGCGTTCGAATCCTGTCCGCACGGCACGCGCGAACACCACACCTTCGCGCGCCTCGCCTTCGACGATCGACTTGAGCAACCCGGCAGCTGTCAGCCGGTCGTAAATCTCGCCCGACATGCAGGTGAGGAAATCGACGATGCTGCCGTCCGCGACGCGCACCCACTTCGTATGCGTGCCCGGCAATGCGACGAGTCCCTGCAGGGGCGGCTCGGCGGACGAATGACTGGCGAGCAGGCCGAACAACTCGGTCTCTTCGCCGCGCATGATGTCGGGTGCGCCATCGCGCGCGCGCCGACAGGCGATGCCTGGCACGACGGTGACATCGACGTCGCCGATGCGGCATGGCCGCAGCGCCGCACGCAGGACATCCGCCGTGACGGGGCAGTCGGCATAACCGGCATCGACCCAGCCAATGTTGGAACCGATCATGCCGCTCGCGTAGCGCCGCTCGACATCGGGCCAGCGTGCGGCAACCTGGGCGATCAGCGCCACCATGCCTGCGCGATCGAGCGTTGCGATGCCGGCGGGCGACTCGAGTTTGTCGACATCGACACCGTCGGACGTGATCCGGTACGCGCGAAAATTGGTGCTGCCCCAATTGATGCCGATGATGTCGCCGCTCACGTGCCGCACCTTGCCATCATCGTCTGGTCACGCTCGCGCCGCCGTCGACGGGGAACACGCCGCCGGTGATCCAGCCGCTGCGATCCGTGGCAAGAAACAGCGCCAGTTCGGCAATGTCTTCGGGCACGCCGAGGCGGCCGAGCGGGTGTCGTTCGACGTTGCGCGAGCGAGCCGACGCGGGATCGGGATCACGGTCGAACGAAGCGCGCAGCATCGGCGTATCGATCGAAGCCGGGGCGATCACGTTGACGCGAATGCCGTCGCCCGCGAACTCGAGCGCCGCCGTCTTCGCGAGGGCCTCGAGCGCAGCTTTCGACGCTGCGTACGCGGCGAGCGTCGGTGTGGCGAAACGCGCATTGATCGACGAAAGCAGCACGATCGATCCGCCACCGCGCGCGCGCATGGCCGGCACGCAAAGGCGCATCAGGCGCACCGCGCCGATGACGTTGACGTCGTAGGTGTCGGCGAAGATGTCGTCATCGGAGTCGAGGATCGATCCCGGCGGGCAGATGCCCGCGCAGTGGACGAGGATGTCGGGTTCGCCCACGCGCGCCGACAACTCGCGCAGTGCGGCCGTGATCCCCGCCGTCGAGCGCAGATCGGCGATGACCGAGGCGGTCGCCGCCGGCGCATGCTGCAGGTCGAGCGCGGCCACTTTGGCGCCCTCGCCCAGAAAGCGGGAGGCTACGGCCGCGCCGATGCCGCTCGCGGCACCGGTGACGAGTGCCACGCGGCCGGAAAGGGTTGTCGTAGTCACGTCGATGTCATCCCGTCCCGTCGGCCGCGCCTCAGAAGTGCATGCTGAAGGTCGCCTTGTACGTGCGCCCGTAGACGACATTGGTACGCAGGCCTTCCGTGCTGCCGTCGTACGTGCGCTGCTGGCTGTTGAGCAGGTTGTCGCCTTCGAATTTCAGTGCCATGTTCGCGTTCAGATTGTAGCGCAACGTCAACGCGAGGTCGGAGTACGTGTCGTTGTAGATGCCGGTCGCGGCGGCGGACAGCGCGACGAGATATTGGTCGCGCCAGTTGTACGCGACGCGCGCGCTGAACGGCCCGTGTTCGTAGTAGGCGATCAGGTTCGCGTTATTCTTCGACAGGCCCGGGAAGGTGAGGCTGCGGCCCGTGATGTCGGTGATCGGTGTCTCCGAATCGATGCGGGTATACGTGGCCACGACGCCGAATCCCTCGACCGGCAGGAACGTGAACGGTACCTGCGCGAGTAGCTCGATGCCCTTGACGTTGGCGCCCTGACCGTTGGTCTGCCGGTTCACGAGATAGGTGACGCCACCGTAGGACTCGGTGCGCTGACGCTGGATGATGAAGCTCGAGATGTCCTTGTAGAACAGGCCGGCGGACACGATCGCGCCTTCGTCGTAGTAATACTCGAGCGACAGGTCGTACTGGTTCGCCTTGAACGGGTCGAGACTGGGTGCGCCGCCGGTGCCGGTGCCTGGCGTGATCTGGACGCCGTTCTGGAACACGGCGTTGTTGTTGAGCGTGACGCCGTTGTTGAGATCTTCAGTGTTCGGGAATGCCTCGACCTTCGCCGCGCCGCCACGCACGATCAGCGTGTCGCTGAATTCGAACTTCGCGACGGCCGATGGCAGCCAGTCGCCGTCGGTGCGGCTGTACACGGTCGGCGTCGGCGTGCCCGCAGCGGTTAGCAGGTTGCCGTAAGAGTCGAGATTGCGGTTGACGTAACGCACGCCAAAGTTTCCGGACAGCATCTTGTCGCCGACCGGCGTCTCGAAGTTCGCCTTCATGTAGCCTTCGTAAAACTTTTCGTCGACCTCGAACGTCGAGCCGTATGCGAGTGTGTTGTGCAGCGGGTCGAGGCACTGGCTGTTCTGCGAGATCTGCGGGAAGGCCGTGAACGCGCTGCATCCCGGCGTCACCGGCCCGCGCGCGAAGGCAAGATATTCGCGAGGCAGCCCGGCGAACTCGTTCGGCAGGAAGTTCTCGTTGTTGTAATCGACGAGGAACGCGCCGAGCTGATTGGCCGGAACGCCACCGGTCGGGCGGATGTCCGCGCGCAACGGATTCTCCACGGTATCGAGCGTGTGGTAGCGCACGCCGAAGTCCAGCGAATGGAACACGCTGTTGTCGAAGTCGAGCGTCCAGTCGGTGCGCGCCGCGAACGTGTCGGTGTGCGCGCGATACCTGTTGTCGAACTCGATCGTCAGGCGCAGCTGGTTCGGGTCCGTCAGGTCGATGCCGTGAATGCCGAAGGCGCCGAAATCACCCGATGCCAGATTGAAGTCGACGACCGGGTTGATGCCCGCGACCGGCTGCAGGCGGAAATAGCGCTGGTAGTACTCGGCGGTCGACTTGTCGTAGGAAAGTTCGGCCGACCCACTGAGCCTGTCACTGGCGTGGAACGACCCCTTCAGCGACGACGACCAGATGTCGGAACGGATGTCTGCGATTTCCGTGTTGTCGAGCACAGGTGTCGTCGCGGTGCCCGAAAGAAGAATGTTGTTCGACGAATAGGTGGCGTTGCTGAGACCGGCAGTTGGATTGAAGGCGATCCAGTGACGATCGCGATCCGCGGTCTGCTTCGAATAGAACGTGTCGGCGGTGAATTCCATGCCGCTGCTCGGGCGCCACTGCAGCACGCCGGTGAAGCCGAGCTTTTCGCGGTCGTCGTCGATGTTTTGCGCACGCACATCGGCATCACCGAAACGCGTCGTCGTCGGCGCGCTCGACGAGGCGTCCTTGAACGCGCTGTATCCCGAGAACGTGTCCAGGCCCTGCTGGACGACGCGCCCCTTGCTGTATGACGCACTCAGCAGTGCGCCGACGGTGTGGTCCGCGAAGGTATTCGACCACAGGCCGAACGTCTCGAACGTCGGCGACTTGGCGAGCGTGTTATGGCTTTCGGTCACGCTGAAATCGGTCTGTTGTCCGCCATCGCTGTTCAACGGATGGCGGGTCTGTATGTCGACGATGCCGCCGAGCGCACCTGACACCTGGTCGGCGCCGGCGAGCTTGGTCACCGACAGGCGCGAAATGAGATCGGAAGGGACCAGGGTCAGCAATCCGTATGTCGAGGTGTTGAGCTGGTCGAGACCGTTGCCGCCACGGCCGGTGGCATCGACGATCTCGCGGCCGTTATAGAGGATGACGTTCTGGCGCAGGCCGCGGATCGAAATGTCGCTGCCTTCGCCCATGCCGCGTTCGACCTGCACGCCGGACACGCGGCCAAGCGATTCGGCGACATTCGTGTCGGGCAGCTTGCCGATGTCGTCCGCGACGATCGCGTCGACGATCTGGGTCGAGTCGCGCTTGATGTCGCGCGCGGCCTCGAGGCTGCTGCGGATACCGGTAACCGTGATCTCGCCGAGGGTCTTCGTCTCTTTTTCCGCTGTCGTGGACGTCGACGGTGAGGATTGCTCGGCGCCTGGCGCATCGCCAGGCACGCTGGGCGCCTGCGTCGTCTGGGCCGCCGCGGGAACCGCCGCGAGCAATGAGGTGAGGGCAGTAAAAAGAATCGTTCGACGGATGACTGGCATGACCTTCCCCGGAGTTTCTGATTATTGGTGACGTGGGAACGGCTGCAGCGCCTGCGACGCGTCAAGGACAGATGTGCTCGACACGCTCGCATCGCCGGCCATTCCCGCGCGATGACAGCTTGGGTCTGCCGGCATAGTTTCCCGGCATAACGTAACTAATACAGCAATGTTATTTACAATGCAACACTTGTAATCTATAGTGATTATATGATTTGCGGTATGTGCGGTCGCAATATATCGCTTTATAAGCAACAATAAATTGACGAAAATTGGGGAGTCATGAGCGATCTGCTTGGCGTTTTTCCTATCTTGCCAACCATTTTCCGGGATGACGGCGTGTTCGATCCGAAGGGAATGCGCGCCGTTCTCGAATACATCATCGCGGCCGGCGCAGCCGGCGTGGTCTTTCCGGGGCTCGCCAGCGAGTACGACATGCTGACGACCGACGAGCGTCTCGAGATCACGGCGCAGCTCGGAGAATGGATCGGCGGGCGAGTCGGCTTCATCGTCGGTGCCAGCAGCGCAGCCGAATCCGACGCCGTGCGTTTCGCGCGCGCGGGCGCGCGTGCGGGCGCACGCGCCGCGATGGTGTTGACACCGCATCGCTTGGCCGGCGATCCCGCCGCGATGGCGGAGTACTTCCGTCGCATCCACGCCGAGAGCGGCATCCCGATCATGCTGCAGAACGCGCCGGCGCCGATGGGCATCGGCATGGATCTCGAACAGGTCGCCCGTCTCGCTGCGGAAGTAACGGGCATTCGCTATGTGAAGGAGGAGACGCAGCCCTCCGGACAGCGCATCACGCGGCTCGGCGAACTCACGGGCGGTTCGCTCGACGCTGTGTTCGGCGGCGCGGGCGCGCGCTATCTGATCGACGAGCTCGCACGCGGCGCCAAGGGAACGATGCCGGCCTGCGAGATCTCCGAAGTACACGTGGCGATGCTCGACCGTTACGTCGGCGGCGACATCGACGGTGCGCGCGACCTGTTCGAGCGCACGCTGCCATTGCTGAGCATGCAGGCCGTATTCCGCTGGCGCCTGACGAAGGCGGTCCTGCAGCGCCGCGGTTTCATCGACAGCGATCATGTGCGCGCGCCGGGTCCGGCACTCGACGAATACGATCGCCGCGAACTCGACGCGTTGCTCGCGCGCATCGACGATCTCCTGCTGGACTCGGTGCCCGGTTCGTAGGAGAGAATGGCGCAATGAAACGTCTAGTCCGCCAAGTCGAAACCTTCATCTTCACGCGTCAGCGCGATACGCCCTATTTGGGGCCTCTCGGCCCGGGCGAGCGCGTCAACGCGCGCGGCTACGTGGTTCGTCACGGCAACGGCGTCATCTATCCGAGCGTGGATCGTTCGATCGTCGTACGCGTGACGACGGATGACGGAGCGGTGGGCTGGGGCGAAACCTATGGCATCTGCGCGCCGCGCGCGACCTGCGAGATCGTCAACGACCTGCTCGCTCCCGAACTCGTGGGGCGTGATCCGGAAGATGTCGAAGCGATCTGGGACGATCTATACGGTCTCATGCGCGTACGCGGATGCTTCGGCGGATTTCACGTCGATGCGATCGCCGCCCTCGACATCGCGCTGTGGGACCTGCGGGCGCGCGGGCGCGGCCTTCCGCTGTGGCGCCTTCTCGGCGAGCGTCAGCGCGAACTGATCCCCGGATATCTCTCGGGTCTGCCCGCGGCGACTGTCGCCGAGCGCGCAGCAATGGCGTGCGCTTTCCAGCAGCAAGGCCATGACGCATTCAAGATACACGCGGTCGTGAGTAGCGAGGGCATCGTCGAGGAGGTCGCGGCGCTGCGCGAAAGCATCGGGAACGATGCCGAACTGATGGTCGATCTGCATTGGAAGTTTTCTGCCGACGAAGCCATCGCGCTCGCGGCGAAACTCGCGCCGTATCGTCTGCGCTTCATCGAAGCGCCGGTCAAGCCCGAGGACATCGCCGGTCTCGCGCGAGTCGCGCGCGAAGGTTCGATCGCGGTCGCCGCGGGAGAAGAATGGTATACCGCCTATGAAGCGCGCCTGCGCTTCGATGCGAACGCTGTGACCTATGTTCAACCCGAGATGGGGCACACCGGCATCACGCAGTTCCTGCGCATCGCCCGCATGGCGAACGCGTTGGGCGTCGAAGTCGCGCCGCACGCGACGATCGGGCTGGGACTGTTCCTCGCCGCGAGCCTGCACGCGTCCGCGGTCGTGCCCGGTTTCTGGCGACACGAATGGCAGCACTCGGTGTTCGGCGCGTGGTCTCGCGTTGCTCGATACCGATATGAGCTACGTCGGACCGCCACTATCGATTGCCGACGGGCCCGGGTCTCGGCGCGGTCCCCAACGCGAGCTTCTGGGAGCACGTCGAAGCGGTCGATTGAGTCTGGTTTGTGGTCGGGACCGTCGAGCGATCGCGATCAGCCTCGCGCAGTCGTCACGCGGCTGGCGCTTCGCTCGAGGGCGCAACGAGCCTTTCAATCTGCGCCGCACCGTCGCGTCCACTGCGCGCGAGCTTCACCGCGCCGAACGCCATGGCCAACGCGAGCGGGTGTAGCACGGACATCAGCAGGAACGTGCTGTCGAAGGCTTTGCCCGCGACGAGCCAGCCGACGACCTGGGTCGAAAGCATGCCGCCGAAAGCGCTGCCCGCGCCGATGAGTCCGAAGACGGTTGCGATGTAGCGCGTCGGGTAGAGGTCGACCACGAGCGCACTGATGTTGATCTGGAAAACCAGATGCGCGAACGCGACGCAGGAAGCGATCGCGAACAGCAGCGGCAGCGAAGGGTGCAGTGCGGCGAATATGCCGACCGGTGCGATGACCGCGGCCATCGTCATCGCGACGAGCCGGCTGCGGATCGGATCCATGCCGCGCGCGACAAGCCTGCTCGAAATAGCGCCGCCGCCGAGGCTGCCGATATCGGCGGCGAGATAGACGATCCACGCGAGCGCGGCAGTCGAGGCGAGCGTCATGCCGCGCTCGTCGTTGAGATACTTCGGAAACCAGAACAGGTAGAAGTACCAGACCGGATCGGCGATCGCGCGCGAAAGTACGAGCAGCCACATCGAGCGGTCGCGCAGCAGCGCGCCCCAGAGGATGCCCTCCGTACGCAGGCTGCTCGGAGCAGGCCGGTCCTCGCGCGGATGCACGAGCCACCAGATCAACGTCCACAAAAGGCCTGCGGCACCGGTCGCGATGAAGGCGGCGCGCCAGCCGTGAGTCAGCGCGAGGCCGCCGATCAGCGGTGGGGCGAGCGTCGCTCCCACCATCGCGCCGGCCGTGTAGATGCCGAACGCGAGGCCGCGTTCACGCGGCGGGAAATGTTCGGAGACGACCTTGGATCCGACGGTGTAGTTGCCCGGCTCCCCGAGTCCCAGGGCGAAGCGCGCGGCGCCGAGCTCGCCGACCGTGCGGGCGAGACCGCTCAGCAGGTTTGCGATCGACCACCACGCAGCGAATATCGTCAGTGCGATCTTCGAGCCGAGCCGGTCGGTCATGCGGCCGGCAAAAAGATACGCGCAGGTATAAGCGAGCAGGAACAGCTGGACGACGTGCGCATAGGCGAGATCGCTCATCCGCAGGTCGACCTGCATCGTCGTCGCCAGGATCGACAGGCCTGTCGATCGAGATAGTTCATCACCGTCGAGAAAAACAGCAGCACCAGCAGTGCCCAGCGGATCCGCTTCGATCCGGTTACGGCCACGGTCTATTCCATAACATGGGCAAACAAACTCGGCGGCTTACGAGCCATATAAGCTATTGCGTTATAAGCAACATGTCAATGTCAAATTATAGATAAACTATTGATTCATATAATGTGACGTTAAGTTTATGTTGCTTTATTAGCGATATTATCCGATCTCAATAGCCGCTATACGCAGCGCTTCGACCATGTCCGCCGTCGCCGACTCCGGGATCCAGCCCGACATGGCGACGCTCGCGTAGACCGGGTTGCCGAGCGCCACTGCAACGATGTGGTGGTCGCGGTCATCGGCAACGTGGACCCGCGCATAGCCTTGCGCGCGCGTTTCCTCGAGCTTTGCCAACAGCGCGTCGATGCCTTGCGCGAACATCGGAATATCGCGATCCCGGTAGAGGTCGCGCACCTCATCGTCGGGATACTGAGACAACAACGCGATACCGATGCCGCTCGTCGTCGCCGGCAGCAGGCCGATGCGCCCGAGCCCCTGCGTGGCGGGAATGCCGGGGGGTGCATGGAAGAAGTAGCTGACGCTGTCGTTCCACAGGACGCCCATCGCCACGGTGTGGCCGAAATGGCGCAGACCCTCCAGCGTCGGCAGCGCACGACGGATCAGGCCCGATGCGAAAAGACTTTGCGCCGCGAGCACGTGCATGCCCGGTCCCGCCATGTACTTGCGGTCGGCCGTCTGCCGGGCGATGCCGAGATACGCCAGCGTCTTGAGGAGGCGATTGACCTTGGTGGCGTTGACGTTGAGGCGCCGGGCCAGTTCGCGGCAACCGATCGGTTCTGGCGACGAGGCCAGCGCCTGCATCGTCGTGATGCCGTCGATCAGGCTCTGGTTCGGTTGCGCGTTGGGCTTGGGTCGCATGCAACCTAGAGTATCCGCGAACACGCCGTGACCGCCACCGGCATCAAAGCGGGATCGGCGAAACGAAGCGTGCGCACGCGAACATCAGCGCAATCGCAGCGAGTGGGTTTCGATGGCGATCGATCCCACGTCACAACCGCGCGGGTCGACGGTGTCCTGATCAGGCATCCAGCCGCGCATCGACCCACTCGATCCAGTGCCGCACGGGCACCTCTGCCGCGCCTTCGAGATAGGTCAGGCAGCCGATGTTCGACGACAGGATCATGTCGGGCTTCGCCCGTTGCAGGTTTTCTAGCTTGCGCGTGCGCAGCTGCTGCGACAGCTCGGGCTGCAGGATCGAATAGCTGCCCGCCGAGCCGCAGCAGAAGTGCGCCTCGGCGACTGGCACGAGCTCGGCGCCGAGCGCACGCAGCGCGCCTTCGACTGTGCCGCGGATTTTCTGCGTGTGCTGCAGCGTGCAGGGCGGGTGGAATGCGACACGGGTGGGTGCCCTGCGCGGGTGCGTGCCTGCCGCTGGCGACAAACCGCCGAGCAGAGGCGGCACGAATTCCGCGATGTCGCGCACGAGCTTCGCGATGCGTTCGGCGCGCTTCACGTAGGCAGCATCGTCGCGCAGCAGGTGGGCGTAGTCTTTCGCGGTCACGGTGCAACCCGATGCGTTGATGAGGATCGCTTCTGCGCCGGCCTCGACGAAGGGCCACCACGCATCGATGTTCTGGCGTGCCCGCGCCTGCGCGCGCGCGGTGGCGCTCATGTGCAGATCGACCGAGCCGCAGCAGCCCGATCCGGGCGCGACGATGGCTTCGATGCCGAGTCGATCGAGCACGCGCGTGGTCGCGGCGTCGATACCCGGCATGAGCGTGGGTTGCACGCAACCGTCGAGCAGCAGCACCTTGCGCGCATGTTTCGTCTGCGGCCACGCGCCCGCGTCGCGCAGCGGCGGCAGTTTGCTGCGCAACGCCGCGGGCAGGAACGCGCGCAGCGCGCGGCCCGCGCGCACGGCGGGCGCGAAGAGCCAGCGACTCGTGAGCATGGTCCGTAGTGCGGCGCGTTGCAGGCGCTGCGGCGCGGGCCGCGCGGTACGCTGCTCGACGACTGCACGGCCGATTTCGAGGAGGCGCCCGTAGCGCACGCCGGACGGGCAGGTCGTCTCGCAATTCGTGCAGGTGAGGCAACGGTCGAGGTGCAACTGCGTCGCCGCGCCCGGCTGCGCGCCTTCGAGCATCTGCTTGATCTGGTAGATGCGTCCGCGCGGTCCGTCGAGCTCGTCGCCGAGCAGCTGATAGGTCGGGCAGGTCGCGTTGCAGAAGCCACAATGCACGCACGTGCGCAGGATCGCTTCGGCGTCGCGACCGTCGGCGGTGTCCTTGATCCAGTCTGCGAGATGCGTTTCCACTGCGGCGAATCCTGGGCCTACAGGCCGTTGACGAGGCGGTTGCGATTGAAGATGCCGTGCGGGTCGAACTCGCGCTTGAGTCGTCGCTGCAGCTCGAGGTTGGCCGGCGCGATCGGATGAAACATCGTCGCGTCGCGCGTGCCGCGCCACAGCGTCGCCGTGCCGCCGAGCTTCTCGGCAAGCGCGCGCACGGCCTCGGCGGAGGCGTCGCTGCGCAGCCAGCGCAGGGCGCCGGTCCACTCGATCAGCAGATCGTCTGCCGCCGAGGAAGCGCCGTGCGGCAGAACGCCGCCGAAATCGATCGGCGCGGCGGCCGGCACCGACAGGCGCCAGAGTCGGCCCCGCGGCGGGTCCTGAAAAAACGCCGAAGTCTGGTCGCGAAGCATGCGCCAGCTCGCGCGCGCACTGGCCTCGTCGACCTCTTCGCCGCCGACAATGTCGCGCGCGGCGCGAAGCGCGCTCTCGGCGCCCGACAGCCGCACCGAAAGAATGCCCGCACGCCAGCTCGTCGCCGACACGGGCAATGGCAGCGCGCGCCAGCGGTTGCAGTGATCGAGAGCGCCGCGCGCGTCGCATTCCAGACGCAGAGTGATCTCGGCACGCGGCAGCGGCAGCACCTTGAGCGAGACTTGCGTGATGAGGCCGAGAATGCCGAGCGAGCCGCAGAGCAGGCGCGAAACGTCGAAGCCCGCGACGTTCTTCATGACCTGTCCGCCGAAATGCAGCAGTTCGCCGCTCGCGGTCAGCAGGGAGGCGCCGAGCACGAAGTCGCGCGCCGCGCCGGCACTCGCACGGCGCGGCCCGGACAGTCCGCTCGCGACGACGCCGCCTATCGTCGGATCGGCATTGAACGCGGGCGGTTCCCACGCGAGAAACTGCTTCTGCCCCGCGAGCGCGCCCTCGATCTCGGCGAGCGGCGTCCCGCAGCGCGCGGTGACGACGAGTTCCGACGGCTCGTAGTCGACGATGCCCGCGTGTGCGCGCGTGTCGAGTACATCGCCCGTCAACGCTTCGCCGTAGAAGTCCTTCGTGCCAGCGCCGCGCAGTCGCAGCGGCGCTTGCGTGCGCGCTGCTGCGGCGACACGTTCGCGGAACTCGGCGAGAGCGGCGGTGGCCGCGACGGGATCGGCCATGGCTAGAAGCGCGGCAGATCCGCGAACGGAAGCTCGCCGCGATGCACGTGCATGCGGCCATATTCGGCGCAGCGGGCGAGCGTCGGGATCGCCTTGCCCGGATTGAGCAGGCCCGTCGGGTCGAACGCGCGCTTGACGGCGAAAAACGCTTCGCGTTCGGCCGGCGCGAACTGCACGCACATCGAATTGATCTTCTCGATGCCGACGCCGTGCTCGCCCGTGATCGTGCCGCCGAGCTTCACGCAGAGTTCGAGGATGTCGGCGCCGAAGCGGTCGGCGCGCTCCCACTCGCCCGGCTGGTTCGCGTCGAACAGGATCAGCGGATGCAGGTTGCCGTCGCCCGCGTGGAAGACGTTCATGCAGCGCAACGAGTACTTCTGCTCCATCTCCTCGATCGCGCGCAGCACCTGGCCCAGATGTTTGCGCGGAATCGTGCCGTCCATGCAGTAGTAGTCCGGCGAGACGCGGCCCGCTGCCGGAAACGCGTTCTTGCGCCCCGACCAGAACCTGAGCCGCTCGGCCTCGGATTGCGAAACGATGCACTGCGTCGAACCGGCCGCCTTGAGCACGCGTTCCATCTCGCCGATCTCGGCGCCGACCTCTTCGGGCGTGCCGTCCGATTCAGCGAGCAGAATGGCCGCGGCGTCGAGGTCGTAGCCGGCCTGCACGAACGGTTCGACGGCACGCGTCGCCTTGCGATCCATCATCTCGAGGCCGGCCGGGATGATGCCTGCGGCGATGATCGCGGCGACCGCGTCGCCGGCATTGACGACGTCCGCGAACGAGGCCATCACGACCTGTGCGAGCTGCGGGCGCGGCAGCAGCTTGAGCACCACTTCCGTGACGACGAGCAGCATGCCTTCCGAGCCCATCGCGAGCGCGAGCAGGTCGAGGCCGGGCGAATCGAGGGCGGCGCCGCCGAGCGTGATCGGCTCTCCGTCGATCGTGTAGCCCGACAGGCCGAGCACGTTGTGCACGGTGAGCCCGTACTTGAGGCAGTGCACGCCGCCGGAGTTCTCCGCGACGTTGCCGCCGATCGTGCACGCGATCTGCGAGGACGGATCAGGCGCGTAGTACAGGCCGTGCGGCGCCGCCGCTTCGGACACGGCCAGGTTGCGCACGCCTGGCTGCACGCGCGCGACGCACGCGACCGGATCGATGTCGAGGATGCGGTTCAACTTCGCCAGCGACAGGACGATGCCGTCGACGCAAGGCATCGCGCCACCCGACAATCCCGTGCCGGCACCGCGGGCTACGACCGGCACGTCAAGGCGATGACAGGCCTGCAATATTTCCCGCACCTGTTCGGTCGTCTCGGGCAATGCGACCGCCAGTGGCGTCGTCCGGAAAGCAGCGAGTCCGTCACAGTCGAACGGCACCGTTTCCTCGGCGCGCTGGAGCAGGCTTGCGGGCGGCAGGATTTGCGCAAGCGTACGCATCAGCGTTTGCTTACGATCGCTAACAACTGTTGCAGCCGGTGCCGCATTCATCGCTACATCGTAAACGGTATTCGCAGTCGCGGTTACCGACCAACGTACAGGTGACAGGTTGCCGCGACGAGCGTATACATCCTCGGTCGGCGCAGCGCCGCAACAGGGGCGAACGCGCTGGCAAACGGGGTAAAAATATACCAATAACCGCCGCCGCCGATCCGCAAGAGACGCGCGTGGCGCAACCATGAGGGAGACGCCGTGTTTACGCAGCTGTTAGACCCGCTCAACAACCTCACCTTGACCTGCCTTGTCGCACTGATTCCGGTCGTGTTCCTGCTCGTCCTGCTTGCGGTGTTCCGCACGCCGGCGTGGATCGCGACCGCGCTAGGTTCCGCACTCACGTTCCTGCTCGCGGTATTCGTCTGGAAGATGCCTCTCGACGTCGGCACGCAGGCCTATTTGAACGGCTCGGCGACGGGCGTCTGGAACGTCGACTGGATTACGTTCTGGGGACTGATCCTGTTCAACACGCTTTCGGTCACGGGGCTGTTCGAGAATTTCCGCCGCTGGCTGATCTCGCAGGGCAGCGCAGACGTGCGCGTGCAGACGATGCTGTTCGCGTGGGCGTTCGGCGCGCTGCTCGAAGGCCTCGTCGGCTTCGGCTATCCGTGGGCGGTCGTCGCGCCGATCCTGATTTCGCTCGGCATCTCCGATCTCAACGCGATCCGCGTCGCCGCCCTCGCGAACAACGCGCCGGTTTCGTACGGCGCACTCGGCGCGCCGGTCATCGCCCTCGCCGCGGTCGTGGGATTCACGACGCCGGCGCAGCTGCTCGCGCTGTCCGGCTCGATCGGCGCCGTCGTCGCGGTGCTCGCGCTGCTGCCGCCGTGGGTGCTGCTCTATCTCGTGTCCGGACGCCAGGGGATGCTCAGCGCGTGGCCGCTGGCCGTGGTCGGATCGCTGGGCTACATCCTCGGCCAGTACCCCGTTGCGGTATACATGGGGCCGTATCTTCCCGACGTCACGGGTTCGATCGTCTGCTTCGCGGCACTCCTCGCGCTGCTCAAGGTCTGGCAGCCGAAGGAAGTGCTCGGCTACGGCGGCGTGCCTCTGAGCGCGGTGACGAGCACCAAGAGCGCCTCGGAGCACGGCCTCAGCGGCAAGGACGTCGTCCAGGCTTGGACGCCGTTCGCGATACTGCTCGTCGTCGTCGCGGCATGGACCGGCCCGTGGTCGACGTTGCCGAAGGTGAGCTGGTTCCTCACGAAAGTGTCGGGCTGCTCCGCGCTCGCGACTAACTGCACCGCCGCGAAACCCGACGTCAATGCGGTCTTCAATTTCGCGCCGTGGGTCGGCGGTTCGGCGATTCTCGCCTCGTGGATTCTCGTCTCGATCTGGCTGTTCGCGATCGGCAAGTTGAACGGCAAGCTGCTCGGCGACATCTTCCGCAAGACGTTCCATCAGATGTGGGGCGCGCTGCTCGTCGGCGTCTTCATCTTCGGCCTCGCCTACATCTTCAATTTCTCTGGCATGGCGTCGTCGCTCGCGAAGGGCTTCTCGTCGATGGGTACGGCGTTCATCATCGTCTCGCCGATCCTCGGCTTCATCGGCGTCGCACTGTCCGGCTCGAACACATCGACGAATGCGATGTTCGGCAAGTTCCAGATGCTCGTCGGCGCGCAGCTCGGCATGCCGCCGCTGCTGTTGCCGACGTTCAACTCGGTCGGTGCGGAAATCGGCAAACCGATCGCGCCGCAGACCGCGAGCGTCGGCGTGTCGACGAGTCAGTTCGTGCGCAAGGAAGGCGACGTGATCCGTCACAACATGGGCTGGACTTTCATCATGCTCGCGTACCTGATCGTGATCGCGATCGGGTTCTATCTCGTGAAACCCTCGCTGATGATGCTGCCGGCTGCGACACCCTGACCGGCCGTTTCGCACCTGTCGAAGAAAGAGCCGGCTTGCCGGCTCTTTCTTTTTTGGGCGGAAGGCGCGTCAGACGAAGCGCAGCACGAAGGCGTGACCGCCGTTGCCGTCCATGCTCTCGTCGAGCGACCAGCCCCAGCGCTCGCAGACGCGACGGATCATGCCGAGGCCCAGCGCCTGGTCGCGTATGTCCAGCGTATGTGGTTTCGGATTCTGCGCCGGCGTCGTGCCCTCATGGGCGATGCTCAAAGCCTCAGGCGCGACCGAGATGCGCAGGATGCCGCCTTCGGCGAATTGCGACGCGGCGCGCAGCAGATTGCCGATGATCACGCGGAGCACCTTCTGCGGCGCGGCGATGGCGACCGCGGCGCTGCTCTCGCGCTGTAGCTGCAGGTTCTTCTCGAGCAGCGACTCGGCGCGTTCGTTGAGCAGACTCGTGACAAGCTGATCGAGATCGGGCGTGCGCCCTTCGCTCGCTTCGGGCGTATCGCTGCGCGCGAGCACGAGTAACGCGTCGAGCAGGTCACGCAATTCGTCGGCGCCGCGCTGCATGCGCTTCAACCGCGACGCCATCGCGGCGTCGGCGTTGCCGGCATCGATCATCACCTCGATCGCGCCGCGGATCACCGCGAGCGGTGTGCGCAATTCATGGCTCGCGTCTGCCGTGAACGTGCGTTCACGGCGCACGTATTCGTAAAGTTTTTGCTGATAGCGGTCGAAGGCCTGGGCGAGCTTGCCGACTTCGTCGTTCGCGAAATCGCCCGCGAGCTCGACTGCGCCGCCGCGCGACGGTTCGAGAACGTCGACGATCTTCGCCAGACGGCGGACGGGCTCGATCGCCCGGCCTGCCCAGACCCACCCCAACCATGCCGACAGAAGGATGCCGAACGCAACGAGCGCGACGAGATCGCGGAACAGACGGCGCTCGCGCACGCCTTCGAGCCCCATGTCGAGCACGACATAGAGGCGCCGGTCGTCGACGGTCGGGTAGACGGCGATGTAGCGTTCGGGTCCGTTGCTTTCAACTTCGTACGGGCCGCCGACCTGGAGCCCGGCGAACTCCGGCGGCGGACCGCGCTCGGTGTCGCCGCTGAGGAACGTGTAGAAGTGCCGCGTGCGCGGATGCGGCGCGCGACCTTCATCGGCATAGCGTTCGCGCAGGTACTCGCCCTCGACGCGCAGCATTTCGGTGACGACGCGTTTGACGTACGCGTCGGAAAAATGCATCGCGATCAGCGCAAGGCAGGTGCTGACGACGCCGCCGAGCAGGGCGAAGGCGATCGCGACGCGCGCGCGCAGACTGAGCTTGCCGCCGGTGGGCATGGGGACGCTTCTTAGTTACGGATCGTTTCGACGGCGGGTCACGCCTCGACGTGCTCTGCGACCCGGTAGCCGAAGCCGTGCACAGTATGCAGCAGGCGTGTCTCGAAAGGTCGATCGACCGCGGCGCGGAGCACCGACAGGTGGGTGTGCAGGGTCGCGATGTCGCCGCCACCCTCGCCCCATAGTGCGTGCGCGAGTTCGGCATGGCGGACGAGATTGGGCGAGCGCCGCATCAGCACCTCGAGCAGCACGAAACCTGCGCGCGTGAGGCCCAGTACGTGGCCCGCCCGCTCGACCGAGAGCTTGACCGGATCGAGCATGAGATCGCCGACATGCAGCAATTCGCCGTGCTGCAGGCGGCCGCGCCGATAGAGTGCGCGGATGCGCGCTTCGAGTTCCTTCATCGCGAAGGGCTTCACGACGTAGTCGTCGGCGCCTTCGGCGAAGCCGGTCAGCTTGTCCTGCAGCGTGTCGCGTGCCGTCAGCATCAGCACGGGCGTGTCGCGGCCCGCCTGACGCAGGCTGCGGCACAGGTCGATGCCGTCGAGCTTGGGCAAGCCGAGGTCGAGCACGATGACGTCGTAGCCGTCCTCGAGCGCCATGCGCAGGCCATTTGCGCCGTCGGCGGCATGATCCATCACGAAACCGCGATTTTCGAGGTAGTCCCAGATGTTGGCAGCGATATCGCGCTGGTCTTCGATCAGGAGGATCCGCAGCATGGAACGAGAGGCCGGGCGAGGGTAGTCATTCGCATACTGCCGCCAGCGGCCTTAAGACCGTCTGAATTCAGTATCAGCCAGCGCCTAGTTGCGGGCGACGGGATCGGGGAGTGGCAATGCAGTCTGCTGGGTCTCGATGCGGCCCGCTGCCGGACATGATCTCCTTGAATTCGCTGCGGCTCACCGAGACGTAACGGTCGTTGCCGCCGATCTGGACCTGCGGCCCGTCGCTGACGGCGCGGCCGTGCTCGTCGACGCGGACAACCATCGTGGCCTTCTTGCCGGTATGGCAGATCGTCTTGATCTCGATCAGATTGTCGGCCCAGGCGAGCAGGTACTGGCTTCCTTCGAACAGCTCGCCGCGAAAATCGGTGCGCAGGCCGTAGCTCAGCACCGGAATCCTCAGCTTGTCGACGATGTCGGTCAGCTGCCACACCTGTGCCTTGCTGAGGAACTGCGCCTCGTCGACGAGCACGCAATGCAACGGCCCGTGCGCGGCGATGTCGGCGCGGGTCATCTGCAGCAGGTCGTCATCGCGCACGAAGATGCGGCCGTCCGCCTTGAGGCCGATGCGCGAGGCGACGACGCCGTCGCCATAGCGGTTGTCGAGCTTGGGCGTGAAGATCAGCGTGCGCATGCCGCGCTCGTGATAGTTGTGCGCGCTCTGCAGCAGCGTCGTCGTCTTGCCGGCGTTCATCGCCGAATAGTAGAAATAGAGTTTGGCCATCCAGGTCTGAACCGAGTTTCGTGTTTTGCGCCGTCGTTGCCGATCAGGTAGAATCCGACAACGCTTCGCAATCCGCCCCCGCGCAGCCCTTCGCATGAGCATCAATCCCGCAACAACGCGCCGCGATCGAGTATTGCGATGGTCCCTTGCTCGTGCTCGCCGGCGCCGGCTCCGGCAAGACGCGCGTGATCACCGAGAAGATCGCGTATCTCGTCGCGCGCAAGAATCTGGCACCGGGCAAGATCGCCGCGATCACGTTCACGAACAAGGCCGCGCGTGAGATGCGCGAACGCGCGACGCGACTGCTCGCGCGCCAGACCGGCGCCGAGGCGGCGCAGCAGCTCACGGTCTGCACGTTTCATGCGCTCGGCTTGCACTTCCTGCAGATCGAGCACGCCAAGCTTGGGCTCAAGCGCGGCTTCTCGGTGTTCGACTCCGACGACAGCGCGGCGATCGTCAAGGAACTGCTGCCCGCCGGGATCAAGCCCGACCAGCTGTTCGCGCTGCGCAATCTCGTCTCGGCCGCGAAGAACGCCGGCCTTTCGCCCGAGGCCGCGGCCGCAGCGCGCGCGCAGTACGCGCGAGCGTCGAGGCGGCGCTGCTGTATGCGAACTACCAGAAGCGCCTGTCCGCGTTCAACGCGGTGGATTTCGACGATCTGATCCGGCTGCCGCTCGCGCTGCTCGCGAGCGACGACGAGGCACGCGCCGCCTGGCGCGAGCGCATCCGCTATCTTCTCGTCGACGAGTACCAGGACACGAACGACGCGCAATACGGTCTGCTGCAGCCAGCTCGCGGGCGAGCGCGGCGCGATGACTGCCGTGGGCGACGACGACCAGTCGATCTATGCCTGGCGTGGCGCGAATGCCGAGAATCTCGACCAGCTCGGCCGCGACTATCCGGCGCTGCGGGTGCTCAAGCTCGAACAGAACTACCGCTGCAGCAAGCGCATCCTGCGCACGGCGAACGCGCTGATCCGGCACAACCCGCACGCGCACGAGAAGAATCTGTGGAGCGAGCACGCCGAGGGCGCGCCTATCCGCGTGCTCGTGTGCCGCGACGACGAGCACGAGGTCGAGCGCGTCGCCGCGGGCATCGCCCATCTCGCGCAGAAGCACAAGGCGCCGTGGAGCGAATTCGCCGTGCTGTACCGCGGCAACTATCAGTCGCGGCCGCTGGAAAAAGCGTTGCGGCTCGCGCGCGTGCCGTATCACCTCACGGGCGGCACGGCGTTCCTCGAGCGCGCCGAGGTCAAGGACATGCTCGCGTACCTGCGCCTCATCGTGAATCCGGACGACGACGCGGCCTTCGTGCGCATCGCGAACGTGCCGCGCCGCGACATCGGCGCGACGACGCTCGAAAAGCTCGGCGAGTTCGCGCAGGCGCGGCACTGCTCGATGCTGCGCGCTGCGCAGAGCGACACGGTGTTGAGCCAGCTCGCGGCGCGATCCGCGTCGGCGCTGAGCGGGTTCGTGGATCTGATCCGCGGACTCGAAGGCGAAACGGAAAAGGCCTCTGCGGCCGAGCTCGTCGATCTGATCGCGGCTCGCACCGGCTACGACGAACATCTGCTTGCGGAAAATCGCGACGAAGCCGTGCGCCTGCGGCGGCGGCAGAATCTCGCCGAACTCGCCGACTGGTTTCGGGCGATGCAGAGGACCGAAAGCGGCGTCGGCGATCTCGCCGCGCAGCTCGCGCTGCTGACAAATGCGGACCGCGACGACCCCGGCAATGCCGTGCGCCTGATGACGCTGCATTCGGCGAAGGGGCTGGAATTCCGCTTCGTCAACATCATCGGCGTTGCCGAAGGCAAGCTGCCGCACGAAGCCGCCATCGACGAAGGGCGCGTCGAGGAGGAGCGGCGTTTGATGTATGTCGGCATCACGCGCGCGCGCGAGCACCTTTGCCTGTCGTATGCGGCCCGCTCGCGACGCTACGGTGAAGTGGTCGCGAACGCGCCGAGCCGCTTCCTCGGCGAATTGCCGGATGCGGACCTGCATCGCGACGGCGTCGACGCGGAGCAGGACGCAGAGGCGAGGCGGGAACTCGCTTCCTCCCATATCGCGCGTCTCGCCGACCTGCTTGCTGATTGATTTTGCGGCATATAAACGTAGCAAATTCATATAGATAAATGATGTATAATAAAGTATTGCATTAGAAGTGCACTTTAAGTATATTCGGCTACACAGGTTTCGCTGACGATATCCTTCTGCGTCGATTACCGGACCTATAAGAAAGAATCCATAGAAAGCGCCCCGAATACCGCAAAGAACAAGAAAGTTGGTTCCCTCTGGCCAAAAACCAGAACTCTGCAGGACGGCGAAAGGCCGTCCTCTTTTTGTGCGCGTTTCTCTGCGAAGTCTTCCCTGAGCCAGTTCGCGCGGTCCCCGGGACGCGTTTCGCTTGCCAACCCGTCGGGGCCTGACTACAGTCGCCACCTTCCCTTGCGCCCCATTCGCGCCCATCCGGAGAGTGCCATGTCGACCCAATTCAAACGCGCTGCGCTGCTGCTCGCCCTCGCCGCGCTCGTCGGTGCGTGCGGCAAGACCGAAGACCAGGCCAAGACGGCGGCCACCCCTGCCGCTGCCCCTGTCGCAGCGCCGGCAACGACGCCGGATGCGGCGGTCATGGCCTCGGTGCGCGCGCTGCGTGCGAACGACGTCAACGGTTTCCTCGTCGCGGCGTTGCCGCCGGGCGAAGTCGCAAAGATGAAGTCCGACTGGACGAAGAACCTGACGAAGGATCCGGTCAGCGACGAGGATCGCAAGAAGTTCAACGACCAGATGGCGAAGCTGACCGCGCCCGGTGCCGAGGACAAGCTCTACGCCGACATCGAGCCGCAGCTCAAGAAATTCGATCAGGAAAGCGCGGCGCAGATGCCGATGATGATCGCAATGGGCCAGGGCTTCGTGCAGAGCTCGATCCAGCAGAGCAAGGACATGACGGACGACCAGAAGAAGCAGGCCGCGTCGCTCGTCGATGCCGCCGGCAAGTGGGCGCAGACCGTCAAGTTCACCGATCCGGCGCTCGTCAAGAGTGCGATTGCCGCGATCTGCCAGACCGCGCGCGACCTCAACCTCAAGTCGCTCGATGAGGCGCGCGCGTTGACCTACGACCAGGGCATGATCAAGGCCGGCGTCGCGCTTGGCGGCGTCAAGCGCGTGTTGGCGGTCTACGGGCTGCAGATCGACCACTCGCTCGACTCGATCAAGGCCGAGACCGTCAGCACGACCGGCGACACGGCGAAGGTCAAGGTCAGCTACACCGCGTTCGACCAGCCGTTCGCCAGCCGACAGCGATCTCGTCAAGGTCGACGGCAAGTGGTACGGCAAGCAGGCGATCGAGAAGTGGCAGAAGCAGCAGGCCGAGGCCGCGGCGACCGCCGCCAATCCGCCCGCCACGCCGACGCCGGCGCCGACCACGAAGTAAGTAGCGACACGCGCTGCGCTGGTTGCGCAGCGTAAAATGCACTAGCCGATCCGACGCGTCGCGCCGCAAGACGCGCGCGTCGCCTCGCGTACAATCCTCGTATGGATCAACCTGCTGCCCCTGTCGACTGCGCCCGCCGTGCACGCGGGCTGGTGGATGCGCCTGCTCGGCGCGCTCACCGACCCGTGGGTGCGCATTCGACGCGAGCCGGCCGATCCCTCGACCACGTGTGCGGCCGGCGTCCCGGTCTGCTACGTGATCGAACGCTACGGCCTGTCCGATACGCTGATACTCGAGAAGGCCTGCCGCGAAGCGGGCATGCCCGAGCCGCTGCGCCCGTTCGAGGTCGCTGGCATGAACAAGCAGCGCGCGATGTTCGCGCTGTCGCGCAGGGACGGCTCGTGGTTCCAGCGGCCGCGGTCGCGCACGCATTCGCAGACGCTCGCGCAGCTGCTCGAGATGCTGCGCGCGCATCCCGATCTCGACGTGCAGGTCGTGCCGGTGTCGATCTTCGTCGGTCGCGCACCGGACCGCGACACGGGCTGGTTCCGCGTGCTGTTCGCGGAGAACTGGGTCGTCGTCGGCCGTTTCCGCCGCCTGCTCGCGCTGCTGCTGAACGGACGCGGCACGATCGTCCAGTTCGCGACGCCGATATCGCTGCGCGGCGTACTCGCGAACGAACGGGACGCCGCCAACACGCTGCGCAAGGTGTCGCGCGTACTGCGCGCCCACTTCCGCCGCCAGCGCGCGGTCGTGATCGGACCCGACCTGTCGCATCGGCGCACGCTGATCGATGCCGTGCTCAATGCGGGCCCGGTGCAGAACGCGATCAGGGTCGCCGCGAGCAAGGAGAGCGTCGCCGAGCATGCGATCCGCGAGAAAGCGCGCGACATGGCCTGGGAGATCGCCGCGGACCTGTCGCATCCGTTCGTGCGCTCCGCCTCGTTCCTGCTGACGTATCTCTGGGACCGCATCTACGACGGCGTGCAGATGCACCATTTCGACAAGATGCGCGCGATCGCGCCGGGCCACGAAATCATCTACGCGCCCTGCCATCGCAGCCACATCGACTATCTGCTGCTGTCGTATCTGCTCTATCGCAACGGCGTCGTCGTGCCGCACATCGCCGCCGGCGTGAACCTCAACCTGCCGGTGCTCGGGCCGATGTTGCGCCGGGGCGGCGCTTTCTTCATGCGCCGCAGCTTCAACGACCCGCTCTATTCGACGGTCTTCCGTGAATACATGAGCCAGCTGTTCGCGAGCGGCGTGTCGATCGAATATTTCATCGAGGGTGGCCGTTCGCGCACGGGCCGCTCGCTCGCGCCGCGTGGGGGCCTGCTGTCGATGACCCTGCGCAGCTTCCTGCGCGAGTCCCATCGGCCCGTCGTCTTCCAGCCGGTCTACATCGGCTACGAGAAGGTCATGGAGGCCGAATCCTACATCGGCGAACTGTCGGGCAAGCCGAAGGAGAAGGAATCGCTGCTCGGCCTGTTCCGCGCTTTCGGCAAGCTGCGCGAGAACTATGGCAAGGTCACCGTGAATTTCGGCGAACCGATCTTCCTCGCGCCACTGCTGGACGGCGTCGACGCGAACTGGCGTGACGCGACCGGCGATCCCGAGGCGAAGCCGCAGTGGCTGAAGGGTGCCGTCGACGTGCTCGCCGAACGCATCATCGTCAACATCAACGGCGCCGCCGACGTCAATCCGATCAATCTGCTCGCGCTCGCGCTGCTGTCCACGCCCAAATATGCGATGGCCGAGACGGATCTCATCGCGCAACTCGATCTGCAGCGCGCGTTGCTGATCGCGCTGCCGCATTCAGACCGCTTCACGATCACCGCGCTGTCCGCATCCGAAATCATCGCCTACGGCGAGCAGATGAAGGCGATCACGCGGGTCAAGCATCCGCTCGGCGACGTGCTCACCTGCGAAGGCAACAATGCGGTGGTGCTCACGTATTTCCGCAACAACGTGCTGCATCTCGTCGCGACGGGCGCGTGGATCGCCTGCTGCTTCCTCAACAACCGGCGCATGGCGCGTGCGTCCATCGTGCGCCTCGGCAGGGTCTTCTATCCGTTCGTGCAGGCGGAACTGTTCCTGCCGTGGAGCCAGGAAGAGTTCGCGGCACGGATCGAGCAGACCATCGATTTCTTCGTCGCGCGCGGGTTGCTCGTCGCCGACGGCGACAACCGCAAGCTCACGCGCGGGCCAGGCCAGGGGGACGCGGCGTTCCAGTTGCGCGTGATCGCACAGAGTCTGCTGCAGGCTATCGAGCGCTATTACATCGCGATCGCGGCGCTCGTGCGCAACGGACCCGGCGTGCTGGCGTCGGGCGAGCTTGAAAATCTCTGCACGCTCACCGCGCAGCGGCTGTCGCTGCTGCACGAACTCAAGGCGCCGGAGTTCTTCGACAAATCGCTGTTCCGCGGCTTCATCCAGAAGCTGCGCGAACGCGGGGTGATCTGGACCGACAACGACGGCAAGCTCGTCTACCAGGCCGAGCTTGAGAACATCGTGCGCGATGCGAAGATCATCCTCAGCCGCGAGATACGCCACGGTATCCTCAAGCTCACACCCGAGCGGCGCAATGCGCTCGTGGATGAGGGCGAGCCGAAGTCGGACGACGGCTGATCAGTATACTTCTGCGCTTCGCCGTCGATATTCAGGCATCGAGATCGGGGATGAGCTTGCTCTCGAGGTAGGCGATCATGTCCTTGAGCCGCAGCTTGCGCACCTTCAGGCGCTTGAGCTGGACTTCGTCGTAGGAGGGATCGTTCACGAGCTTCGCGATCGCCGAATCGAGGTCCCGGTGTTCGACGCGCAGTTCGACCAGCTGACGTGTGATTTCGGACGGATCCAGGGGCACGGCGCGAACCTACGCAGGCGACGGGCAAGTGTAGCGCGAGCGTGCGCCGAAGCGCAGAGACCGTACAATATGCGGGTCGTACAATGCGCGTCGCCGATCGGTCCGCCGTCCGCAGCGATAAATCCGGTCCTCCTCTTTCTCGCTCACACCCGCCTCGCTCACAGCCGATGAACGCCGTCGCCGCCGAACGCATCGATTCCAGCAAGCTGACCAAACGGCTGCGCCGCCAGGTCGGACAGGCGATCGCCGACTACAACATGATCGAGGACGGCGATCGCGTCATGGTCTGCCTTTCGGGTGGCAAGGACTCGTACACGCTGCTCGATATCCTGCGCCAGCTCAAGGCGAAGGCGCCGGTGCATTTCGAACTCGTCGCAGTGCATCTCGACCAGAAGCAGCCCGGCTACGATCCGCAGGTTCTGCCTGGCTACCTGCGCGGGATCGGCCAGCCGTTCGAGATCCTCGAACAGGACACGTACAGCGTCGTCAAGCGCGTCATACCCGAAGGCAAGACGATGTGCAGCCTCTGCTCGCGCCTGCGTCGCGGTGCGTTGTATGCGCATGCCGAGCGCGCGGGCTTCACGAAGATCGCGCTCGGCCATCATCGCGACGACATGGTCGAGACGCTGTTCCTCAACATGTTCCATCATTCGCGGCTCGAGGCGATGCCGCCGAAGCTGCAGTCCGACGACGGCAAGCACGTATTGATCCGGCCGCTCGCCTACAGCAAGGAAGCCGACATCGCCGAGTACGCCGAAGCGAAGGCGCTTTCCGATCATGCCGTGCAACCTGTGCGGCTCGCAGGAAACGCTGCAGCGCAAGGCGATCAAGCAGATGCTGCAGGAGTGGGAGCGCAAGCATCCCGGCCGCAACGAGAATGTCTTCCGTTCGCTGACTTCGGTCGTGCCATCGCAACTGGCCGATCGCGAACTCTTCGATTTCGTTTCGCTCGGCGCGCGCACCGGAACGCGCCTTGCGCAGACCGAGTGGCAACTCGGCGACACGGCGCAGGGACAAGAAGAGTCTTGACGCGGATCAACGCGGATTTACGCAGATAAGAGCGAAAGATTGCGCTTGGCTGCATCCGCGTAAATCCGCGTTTATCCGTGTCCAATGTTTTTAATTTCAGGAAAGCCCAAAAGATGTGGTTTCGCAATCTCACGCTGTTTCGATTCTCGCCCGCGGCCGTCAAGGCGCTCAAGACGCTAGCCGATGACCTCGCAGAAAAGCGCCTGCGCGCTTGCGGACCTCATGAACTGGCGACGCAGGGGTTCATCTCTCCCTACGGTCGAAGTGAGGAAACCCTGGTTCATCATGTAGGCAAATTCGCCCTGGTCAGTATCGGTAGCGAAAATCGACTTGCTGCCAACGTCGGTGATAAACGAGGAGTTGTCTGCACAAATTGCAGAAGATTGAAGACAAAACAGGCAAAAGACCCGGCTCCCGCGAGCGCAAGAGACTCAAGGAAGAGGTATTGACCGACCTGCTCCCACGCGCTTTCATACGGCTGTCAAAGCGAAGTGGTTATCTGGACACGGAACAAGGCTGGCTGGTGTTCGATACTGCGAGCCGCAAGGCCGCAGAGGAAGGCGTCAGTCTGCTGCGCGACGCGCTGGGCACCTTTCCGGCGACGCCCATGGCGCCGGAAGAATCCCCGCGAGTCCTGATGACGGACTGGCTTGCCAAAGGCGACCTGCCGAAAGGACTCGTCCTCGGCGATGAATGCGAATTGCGCGATCCGGTCGAGTCCGGGGCAGTGGTCCGATGCAGGCGGCAGGAGCTTGAAACCGAGGAGGTTCGGGAGCATCTCAAATCGGGGAAACAGGTTTTTCAGCTGGGTCTGGTCTTCGAGGATCGGCTGGCGTTTTCGCTCGGCGAGGACCTCGTCGTTCGCAAGCTGCGTTTCCTCGATCAGGTGCAGGATGAGCTCGGCGAGAACGGCAAGGAAAACGCGATTGCAGAACTCGATGCCGTGTTTGCATTGATGTCTCTGGAGTTGAGACGGCTATTTACTAAGTTCGAGGAGTGGTTCGGCATCCCCCGGCCGACCGACCGCAAGTAGAGCCACGTTGCCGGGGCGATTTTCAGAGAGCGCGATGAATCCTCCCGACAACGACAACTATCTTGAACTTGCGACTCCCGCGGGCGACAAGATCAAGGTATTGCGCGCGGCGCATCCGCGCGCGCGCCGTCTGCGCCTGACCGTGACGTCGGGTGGGGCGCGCGTATCGTATCCGTCGGGCACGCACCCGGCCCAGGTGTTCGCGTTCCTGCGCCAGCACGCGAACTGGCTCGAACGCAAACTCGACGAACTGCAAATCGAGGACCAGCCGCCCGCGCTCGAGCCGGGCCGGCCGACACTTATTCCGCTGCGCGGCGAAACGACCCGTCTTGTCTGGCGCGACGGCGCGTTTCCGCACATCGAACTCGAAGACGAGCGCGTCATCCTGACGCTGCCGAAGCCGCACAACAAGCGGACGCTCGATCGCGGCGCGCGCGCTGCTGCATTCGTACCTGCAGGCGCAGATCCGCCGCGACGTCTCGCGTCACCTCGCGCGCTACGTACCCGAGCTCGGGCGCGCGCCCACGCGCGTACGCGTGAAGCCGCTGAAGAGTCTCTGGGGCAGTCTCGATACGCGCGATGCGATCACGCTCGACCTCGCGCTTGCGCTCGCGCCGCCCGAGGCGCTGCGCTACGTCGTGATCCACGAGCTGTGCCATCTGCGCTATCGCGATCACTCACCGCGATTCTGGGGGCTCGTCGGTTCGCTCTGCCCCGACTGGCGCGAGCAGCGCGACTGGCTCAAGGCGCGCGGGCACGCGCTGAAGGCCGAACTCGATCGTCTGATCAAATAGCTCGACTCCGGTCTGACCTCCCGACCTGCTTCCTGGAAGCGTGGTTCGCACTCGTTCCGGTCGATCGTCGTGTGGCCCGCCGAGGGGCTCAGTCTCGCTGCAGGAATTCGATCGTCGCCTCGGCCACAGGCTGCGGATTCTCGAGGTGCAGATGATGCCCGCCAGGCAATTCACGGACTTCGATATTGCGCACGCGCGCGACGCGCGCTGCGAGCATCGCCGTGTCGATCGGCCTGACCCGTGAATCGGGCGCCATGATCAGAAGCGTCGGCGCCTCGATGGCCGTGCAGGATGTCGAGCATCTGCGGTTCCGTGAACCGCTGAGCCGACGCGACGGTGAGGCGCGGGTCGGACGACCAGGAATACCCGCCCGCGACCGGCTCGATCCCGCGCAGGACGATGGCCTCGGCCGCCGCGAGCGACAGAGACAGGTCGCCCGCCTTAAGGCGCGCGGAAACTGCCTCCTCGGGCGTCGCGAACACGCGCAGCGGCTTTGCGGCGAGATCGCGAGTGTGCACGACCGCGCGGCGCAGCTGCGCCGCGGAATGCTCGGGCGGCGTGGTCATTGCGCCGAGCGCTTCGATCAGCACGAGCCGGCGGATGCGCTCCGGACATGCGGCGGCCGCCAGGCTCGCGATGCCGCCGCCGCGTGAGTGTCCGAGCAGGTCGAAGGTCTGCCAGCCGAGCGCGTCCGCCGCCGCGAGCGCGTCGAAGACGCCATCGACGAAATGGTACGAGGGCAGGTGCTGCGAACGGCCATGCCCGGGCATGTCGATTGCCACAAAGTGGAAATGTTCACAAAGTTGCATCGCCAGGGCAGCGAAGCTCGCGGCATTGTCGAGCCAGCCGTGCAGCGCGAGCAGCGGCGGCAATGCCGGATTGCCGTACGCGAGCGCGCCGACGCGGACGTGCGGCAGCTGGAGAGTCAGTTCACGCATCGTTCTTCGCAGTCCCCGGGCCAGCCTTGAATGTGTCGGCGCACGAGCGTCGTCAGCAGGTTCACCTGCGCATCGCCGTCGTTGAGGGCGGGAATATAGCGCAGCGATGCACCGCCGGCCGCGACGAACAGGTCGCGGTCGCGCAATGCGATCTCCTCGAGCGTTTCGAGGCAATCGACCGCGAAGCCCGGGCACAGAACATCGATATCGCGGATGCCCTCCGCCGGCCAGCGGGCGAGTAGTTGCTCGGTGTACGGCGCGATCCACTTTTCAACGCCGACGCGCGACTGGAAACTCACGATCAGACTGATCGTCCTCGAGATCGAGGCGTTGGCGCAGCAGTTCGGCCGTCCGCCGGCACTGGTCGAGATACGGATCGCCGGCGTCGATGCAGCGCTGCGGCAATCCGTGAAACGACAGCATCAGGCGATTCGCGCGCCCATTGCGCTGCCAGTGCGCGGACACGTCTTGCGCGAGCGCGTCGATGTAGAGCGGATCGTCGTGATAGTCGTTGACGAAGCGCAGCGCAGGCAGCCAGCGCAGGCGCCGCGCGGCGTCGCTCACGGCATCGAATACCGACGCCGTGGTCGGCGCGGCATATTGCGGATAGAGCGGCAGCACGAGAACGTTGCGGAAACCCTGTTCGTGCAACCGTCGCATCGCGTCGCGCACCGACGGCTCGCCGTAGCGCATCGCAAGCTCGACATGCACATCCGGTCCGAGCGCCTGCGCGAGCTTCGCGGCAAGCGCCCGGCTGTAGACGAGCAGAGGCGAACCCTGTGCGGTCCAGATCTTGGCGTAGGCATGCGCCGAACGACGCGGGCGTACGCGCAGGATCAGCCCATAGAGGATCGGCCACCAGAGCCAGCGCGGCGTCTCGACGACGCGCCGGTCGGAGAGGAATTCGGCGAGATAACGCCGTACCGCGGACGCGGTCGGCGCCTCGGGCGTACCGAGGTTCACCAGGAGCACCGCGACCCGGGGTGGGGCGGCCGAGACAATAGTGGACAAGGCGGGCTCCAGGCTGGCTTGCGGCAATCCTAACCCGGCCGATCGAAAGTCTTCAGAAGACTTAAGACCCGGCGGCGCCCCGGACCTTGGAGCTACGCGTCGGAGGTTGGACGTAAGGTATTGTTTTCCTTGCTAGACGTGGTAGTATCGGGACGTCGTGGCTTGCCCGCCACGATAGACGATTACCAGAATTATTATATAAAAAAAGCGAGTTGCCTGATGTCCCTGCGCGTTTACATCGCCGGGCTTGTGCTTTCCGTCGCCGCTGCATCTGCCAGTGCGGCGCCGATCGCCTATGCGGAATCCTATGTCACCGCCAACGGCTTCAATAGCCAGGGCGGGCTGTTCCGCATCGACCTCGGTACGCGCGTTGCCACCTATATCGGCCCCTCTTCGGGCCCGACCGGGCTGGTCAACGGCATGCCGCCGTTCAACGTCCGCGGGCTGAGCTTCAATCCGCAGGGACAGCTGTATGCGGTCTCGGACGATCTCAAGGTCTTGATGCAGATCAACCGCAGCACGGGCGCTGCCACGCTGGTCGGGCCGCTCAATCTGTCCGGACCTGGGGTCTCGACCGCGCCGAATCTCGATCTGAGCATGACGTTTACCTGCGACGGTGCGGGGTGGCTGGCATCGGCAGGTACCGGCAATTTCTGGCAGGTGAATCCCGCAACGGGTGCGACGACGCTGATCGGCGGTACAGGCGGCACGATCACCGGGCTCGCGGCGCAGGGAACCACCGTCTTCGCGACCGGCAGCCGGGCCGACCTCAATCTGTACACTGTAGACACGACGACCGCAAAAATGTCGGCGGTGGGCGCATACGGCGGGCCGGCCGGCGCTGTGCGCACGATCAGCCCCGGCTTCGACAGCGACGGTCAGCTCTGGGCGATTCTCAACAACGTCGGGCCGAACAGCCCCGGCGAACAGTGGAGCAACCTCGCGCAGATCGGCGACAACGGAGCGCTCAACAAGCTCGGTACGATTACCGGTCCGACTGCGGGTCCGACCAATATTCAGAATGTAGGCCTCACCGGCCTTGCGATCGCGCCGCCCAAGTGCGCAACGACGGGCGCCGCCGACCCCGTTCCAGGCACGCTCGCCACCCCGGTTCTTTCGTGGCAGGGCATGATCGTCCTGCTTCTGCTGCTCGTGGCCACGGCCTCGAAGCGCAGGGCGCGCGGCGCCTGAGCGTAAGCCGCTCAATACCGCTCCCGGCACCGTTCCTAGCGCGTTCATCGCCGGCACGCTACCTTTTCGGTAGTCGTCGTCCCCCTGGGAGTTTGTCTTGAAGAAAGTGTTGCGCACGCTGGTTTTTGTCGCCTTTTCGATTTTCGCGGTCGCCGCCGGTGCGGGCGAAGCGGAGAGTCAGCGAGCGACCAACGCGGTACGCGTGCTGCGCGAAGTTCTCCAGGCTCCGGACCGCCGCGTACCCAGCGACATGATCGCGAACGCGTATGCGGTCGCCGTCGTTCCCGATGTCATCAAGGCCGGTTTCGTGATCGGCGGTCGCCATGGTCTTGGGCTGATTTCGGTCAAGAACGAGAACGGCATATGGAGCAACCCGAGCTTCATCACGATGTCCGGCGGCAGCATCGGCTTCCAGGCCGGCGTGTCGTCGACCGACGTGATCCTCGTGTTCCGCACGCAGCGCGGCGTCGACTCGATCGTCCACGGCAAGTTCACGCTGGGTGCCGACGCCTCGGCGGCGGCCGGCCCGGTCGGGCGCACGGCGCAGGCCGCGACCGACGCGCAACTCAAGGCCGAGATCTATTCATATTCGCGTGCGCGTGGCCTGTTCGTCGGTGCGGCGCTCGACGGCTCGGTCATCGCGATCGACAATGACGCGAACGCAGCGGTCTACGGCGAAGGCATCACCCCGCGGCGCATCTTTGCGGGCGGCGTCAGCAACGTGCCGAATCCGATAGTCGACTTCCGCGACCGCCTTGAGGAGTACACTTCGCACTAAAGCGCGCGTGGCGGTGGTCGTCGGCAACCCATGCGTGGAGTCGTCGATATTGGTTTCGGAGATACGCAATGGGTGGTTTCAGCATCTGGCATTGGCTCGTCGTGCTCGTGATCGTGGCACTGATCTTCGGCACCTCGCGTTTGCGCAACATCGGTCAGGACGTCGGCGAGGCGATCAAGGGTTTCCGCAAGGGCATGCAGGACCCTGATTCGCAGGCGCAGTTGAAGGCCGACCCGCCAACGCAGGACGCGGCTGAGCAGAAGTCCGAGCGCAGCGATTCGAAGTAGCCTCAGCAACGCGGCGCCATGTTCGACTTCAGTTTCGGCGAAATCGGCCTCATCGCGGTCGTGGCCTTGGTCGTGCTCGGTCCCGAGCGTCTGCCCAAGGTCGCGCGTACCGCGGGCGCGCTCGTGCGCCGTGCGCGTACGAGCTGGCAGAGCGTCAAGAACGAAATCGAGCGCGAATTCGAGGCCGAAGAATTGAAACGCAGCCTCGATGAGGCGCGCAAGGCCGCCACCGACCTGCGCAACGACATCCAATCGGCTTCGTCCGAAATCGGTTCATCGGCGCAAGGCGTCGCGACCGACGTCGCGGCGATCACGACGCCCGGCAGCGCCGCCACCGACCGTCGCGGGTGAGGGCTCCATCGCCAAGCCACCGGACCCTGACCGATGAGCGCCAGCGACGGTGGCGACGAGCCGGGCTCGGGCGGAGAGCAGAGTTTCATTTCGCACCTGATCGAACTGCGCGAGCGGCTGCTCAAGGCGGTCGCTGCGATCCTCATCGTGCTCGTGGTGCTGATTCCGTTCGCGAACAAGCTTTATGCGTGGCTCGCACTACCGCTGATCGCGCACCTTCCGCAGGGCGGCACGATGATCGCGACGGAGGTCATCTCGCCGTTCCTGACGCCGATCAAGCTCGCGTTCTTCGTCGCACTCGTGATCGCGATGCCGGTCGTCCTCTACCAGCTCTGGGCATTCGTCGCGCCCGGCCTCTACAAGCACGAAAAGCGGCTCGCGATTCCCGTGCTCTTCTCGGCGGTGGTCCTGTTCTATGTGGGCTGTGCATTCGCGTACTTCCTCGTGCTGCCTGCCGTAGCCAAGTTCATGACAGGCGTCGCGCCAACCGGCGTCGCGGTGATGCCCGACATCGGCCGCTATCTCGACTTCGCGCTGATGCTGTTCCTCGCGTTCGGGCTGTGCTTCGAGGTGCCGGTCGTGCTGGTCATTCTCGTCGCGGTCGGGGCGGTTACGCCCGCGCAGCTCGCGCACAGCCGGCGCTATGCGGTCGTCGGCGCGTTCGTCGTCGCGGCCATCTTCACACCGCCCGACGTGCTGTCGCAGACCATGCTCGCCGTGCCGATGTGCCTGCTGTACGAACTGGGCATCCACGGCGCGCGCTGGCTCGTCCCGAAGCCGCTGGAACGCCGGGCGGAAAGCCGCAGTTGACGGGTGATGGCGCGTGGTCGTCGCGCCCGCGTTTGTATCATTGTCGCTATTTGCACAGTGCTGCATACGACGTTGATTTTCGGACGCGCAGGTATACAATGTCGCTGTACACCTCTGCCTGCCTGTCAAAACCCAATCCGGAGCGATTTTTATGGCGAAGAATGAAGAAACCCGCGATGCCTCCCTGCGCGTATCAAAAAAGGTTCGCGACGCATTGAAGGCAGCCGCGGCGAATGCCGGTCGTCCGTTGTATGACGTCACCAACGAAGCAATCAACAACTTTCTCGCCAAAGCTCCCGCTGCACGCAAGAGCAAGAAGTAAACGCGACACCCGAATCGATGGACCCGTGGCGTTCGCGCCGCGGCAAAAAAAGACGAGAGCGGCCGCAAGGCCGCTTTTGCTTTTTCAGGGTTTGCGAATTCGCGACGACACGTCAGTTTCGACGCAGCGCAGCACTATTCGATCGGCGGCAGCACGCCGATCACTTCGGCGACGGTCGTCACACCGCGCGCGACCTGCGCCGCGGCCGAAACACGCAGCGGACGCATGCCCTCGGCCAGCGCGGCATCGGTGAGGCGGACGAGGTCGGCGCTCGGCACGATCATCTGCCGGATCGCCGGCGAGATGCGCATCATCTCGTAGATGCCGGTACGGCCGAGGAAGCCGCTGTTGCGGCATTCGAGGCAGCCGGTCGGCGCATACGACTTGGTCGGCGCCGGAACGTTCCATCGATAGACGAGCGCCTCCCAGGCGCGCGCGTCGAGCGCGGCCTCGGCCTTGCAGTGTGGACATAGCGTGCGGATGAGCCGCTGCGCGACGACGCCGGTCAGCGTCGACTGGATCAGATAGTGCGGCGCGCCGAGATCGAGCAGTCGCGGCAACGCGCTCGGCGCGTCGTTGGTATGCAGCGTCGACAGGACGAGGTGGCCGGTCAGCGACGCCTGGATCGCCATCTGCGCGGTTTCGAGGTCGCGAATTTCGCCGACCATGATGATGTCGGGATCCTGCCGCATCAGCGTGCGCACGCCCGCGGCGAAGTCGAGATCGATCGCGGTCTGCACCTGCATCTGGTTGAACTCGGGGCTCACCATTTCGATCGGGTCTTCGACCGTGCAGACGTTGATGTCCGGCGTCGCGAGATACTTGAGCGTCGAGTACAGCGTCGTCGTCTTGCCCGATCCGGTCGGACCGGTCACGAGCACGATGCCGTGCGGCCGTTCGACCATGCCACGCCAGATCAGCTCCTCGTCCATCGAGAATCCGAGCTGGCGGAATTCCTTGACGACGATGTCGGGGTCGAAGATGCGCATCACGACTTTTTCGCCGAACGCCGTCGGCATCGTCGACAGGCGCAGCTCGACCTCGCGACCGGTGCTCGATCGGGTCTTGATGCGGCCGTCCTGCGGGCGGCGCTTTTCGGCGAGATCCATGCGGCCGAGAATCTTCACGCGCGCGGTCACGGCGTTCATCACCGGGCTCGGCAACTCGAACACCTTGTGCATGACGCCGTCGATGCGGAAGCGGATCGGACTCGTGTCGCGACGCGGCTCCAGGTGGATGTCGGACGCGCGCTGCTCGAACGCGTACTGCAGCAGCCAGTCGACGATGTGCACGACGTGGCGGTCGTCGGCGCCGAGTTCGCCGGACTTGCCGAGTTCGAGCAGCTGCTCGAAGTTGAGCAGCCCGCTCGTCTCGCCCTTTCGCGTCGCGCGCTTTCTGGATCGAACGCTGGACACCGTAGAATTCGATCAGGTAGCGATTGATGTCGACCGGATTGGCGACGACGCGGTTCACTTCGCGCCGCAGCACATGACCGATATCGGCCAGCCAGCGCGTGTCGAACGGCTCGCAGGTGGCGATCGTCACCTGCAGCGGCGTGACCTCGACCGGCAGGATGCGGTAGCGCTGCGCGTAGGCGTGCGAAATCACCTGCGTGACGGCCGCCGTGTCGATCTTCATCGGATCGATCTTGAGGTACGGAAATCCGGCCTTGTCCGCGAGCCACTGCGTGAGGACTTCGAGGCTGAGCGGCTTGTGGTCGTGCGGATTGACCAGCTTCTGGTTCGCGACCACCACGAGGGGATGCAGGTCGATCTTGCCACGCGCGTTGCGCAGCTCGGCAAGTACCTTCTGGATGTCGTCGTCGCCGATCAGCCCGTCCCGCTTGAGCACGGCGAGCACGCTGTCGATGTCGAGCTTGCGCAGCGTGCCGAGCCGCGTCTCCAACGGCGCCGATTCTGCTACTCGCTTCGGCTGGGGGACGGTGGCCATGGAACGCCTCGAGTGAAGGATCTGCCGATATACTAGCGCGCTTTCCGCTACGAAGCGTTCAGGCCGGACGTCGGCCTGCATCGCCGTCCGCGGGGCGCGATTCAACGACAAGAGAAACCGATGCCGGGCCCGACCTTTCAGGAAGTGATCCAGACCCTCAACCGCTACTGGGCCGAGCAGGGTTGCGTCCTGATCCAGCCGCTCGACACCGAGGTCGGCGCGGGCACGTTCCACCCGGCGACATTCCTGCGCGCGCTCGGGCCCGAGCCCTGGGCGGCCGCCTACGTGCAGCCGTCGCGGCGTCCGACCGACGGTCGCTATGGCCAGAATCCGAACCGCCTGCAGCACTACTACCAGTACCAGGTCGTGATGAAGCCGAATCCCGACAACATCCTCGATCTCTACATCGGTTCGCTCGAGGCGCTCGGCGTCGATCCGCTCGTGCACGACCTGCGCTTCGTCGAGGACAACTGGGAATCGCCGACCCTGGGTGCCTGGGGCCTCGGCTGGGAGGTGTGGCTCAACGGCATGGAGGTGACGCAGTTCACCTATTTCCAGCAGGCCGGTGGCCTCGAATGCAGGCCGGTGACGGGCGAGATCACCTACGGACTCGAACGCCTCGCGATGTATCTGCAGAACGTCGACAATGTATACAATTTGACGTGGACGCACGCGCCGCATGGCGTCGTCACCTACGGCGACGTGTTCCATCAGAACGAAGTCGAGCAGAGCACCTACAACTTCGAACACGCCAACGTCGCCAAGCTGCTCGAGTGGTTCGACACCTGCGAGGGCGAGGCTTCGCGGCTGGTCGAAGCGGGCCTGCCGCTGCCGGCCTACGAACAGGTGATGAAGGCGAGCCACACGTTCAACCTGCTCGACGCGCGCCGCGCGATCAGCGTGACCGAGCGCCAGCGCTACATCCTGCGCGTGCGCACGCTTTCGCGCGCGGTTGCGCAGGCGTACTACGCGCAACGCGAGAAGCTCGGATTCCCTGGGCTGAGGAACGGACTCAAGAACAAGAAGGAAGCCGCCTGATGCTCTGCACCTTCGCATCAGCGGATTTTCTGTTTCGTCATTCCCGCGAACGCGGGAATCCAGTGACTTCGCACTGGCTCGCCACTCGATCGCGCGGCAATGGGGTGCGTCTGAATGTCCGCAATCCGACCAAACCGCTGCTGATCGAACTCGGCACCGAAGAGCTGCCGCCGAAGGCACTCGATGAACTCGCCAGCGCCTTCGCCAACAGCGTACGCGACGGGCTGAAAAAGCGCGGCACTCGACGCCGACGTCGCGAATGCAAAAACGTATTGTTCGCCGCGTCGCCTCGCTGTGCTGATTCCGAATGTTGTCACGGAGCAGCCGCCACAGAAGTCCGAGGTGTTGGGCCCGTATCTCAACATCGGCTTGGATGCGACGGGTGCGCCGACACCAGCGTTGCGCGGCTTCGCCGCGAAGAACGGCGTCGATGTGGCGCAGTTGCAGCGCATTGCCGACGCCAAAGGCGAGCGGTTTGTCGCGCGCAGCGAGAAGCCCGGCCAGCCGACGGCGGCGCTGGTCGCCGAGATCGTCGTCGAGGCGCTCAAGGCACTGCCGATCCCAAAACCGATGCGCTGGGGCGATCACGACTATTCGTTCGTGCGCCCGGCGCACTGGCTCGTCATGCTGCACGGCGCCGACGTCATCGATGGCGAAATGCTCGGACTGAAATCCGGCCGCGAATCGCGTGGCCATCGTTTCCACCATCCGCAGCCCGTGTCGATCACCGATGCGGATGCATGGCTCGCGTCGATGCGCGATGCGAAAGTGCTCGCCGATCCGGCCGAGCGTCGCGCGCGCGTGCGCGCGGAGGTCGAGCGCGTCGCGAAGGAAACCGGCGGCGTACCGCGCCTCTCCGATGATCTGTTGAACGAAATCGCGAATCTGACCGAATGGCCGGTCGCGATTGCCTGTGCGTTCGATCGCGAATTCCTCGCGGTGCCGCAGGAGGCGCTCGTCACGACGATGGAGACGAACCAGAAGTTCGTGCCCGTCTTTGACGCGAACGGCAAACTGACCGAGCACTTCATCGGCGTCGCCAACATCGAGTCGAAGGACCCGGCCGAGATCCGCAAGGGCTACGAGCGCGTGATCCGGCCGCGCTTCGCCGACGCGAAGTTCTTCTACGACGAAGACCTGAAAGACGCCGCTCGCTGCGCAGCAGGACGCGCTCAAGTCCGTCACCTACCAGCAGAGCCTCGGCAGCGTCTGGGACAAGTGCGTGCGCGTCGCCGAACTGTCGCGCGTGATCGCGGGCCGCCTCAAGGACGCGGCGTCGACGTCGACGCCGGCCGTGCGACACGTGCGGCCGCGCTGTCGAAATGCGACCTGCTCACGCGCATGGTCGGCGAATTCCCCGAGCTGCAGGGCGTGATGGGTCGCTACTACGCGACGGCCAACGGCGAAAACGCCGCAGTCGCGCAGGCGCTCGACGAGTTCTACCGGCCGCGCTTCGCCGGCGACGACATCGCCGCGGGCAACGTCGGGCGCGTGCTCGCGGTCGCGGAGCGGCTCGACACGCTCGCGGGCATCTTCGCGGTCGGCCTCAAGCCGTCGGGCAACAAGGATCCGTTCGCACTGCGACGCGCGGCGCTCGGGCTCGCACGCACCTGCATCGAAGGCGACCTCGCTCTCGATCTGAACGCGCTGCTCGTGGAAGCGCTGCAGCTTCTTCCCGACGCGGCACTCGCCGCCGGATTGCCCAAGGGCAAGGACGGCAAGGCGCCGGCTCTCGATGCCGCCGCGCGCCGCGGGAGCCTCGCCGCCGAACTCTACGAATTCATTTTCGATCGCCTGCGCGGCTACTACGCCGACCAGGGCGCCACGGCCGAAACCTTCGAAGCGGTGCGCGCGCTCGCGCCGGCGGATCTCACCGATTTCGACAAGCGCGTCCGCGCGGTCGTCGAATTTTCGAAGCTGCCGCAGGCGCAGGCGCTCGCGGCGGCGAACAAGCGCATCGGCAACATCCTGCGCCAGGCCGGCGATGCCGCGGAGGCGCGGACGCTCGATGCGTCACTGCTCGATGCGGGCGCCGAGACCGAATTGCACGATGCGGTCGTCGCGACGGCGAAGCGCGTCGCGCCGCTCGCCGCGCAGGGCCGCTACGTCGACATCCTGCGCGAACTCGCGGGCCTGCGCGATCCGGTCGACCGCTTCTTCGACGCCGTGATGGTCATGGTCGACGATCCCGCGAAGCGCGCGAACCGTCTCGCGTTGCTGGGCCGGCTGCGTGGCATGTTCCTCGACGTGGCGGATATTTCGCTGCTGCCCGGCACCTGAGACGTCCGGTACGGTTGCTGCGCGACGAGGTTACAAACCGCGCCCGGCCATTGCGCGAATGATGTTGCATACGATATCCACGCAACGGCATCAACCATTACCCATCGATGCGCGCTGGCGATGGGGGTGCATGAGCCCGGTTGATGGGTTCAGAAAAAAGCCCGCTTTCGGCGGGCTTTTTCCTGCCTGCGAGGGCTCCGCGACTATTTCAGGTGATCCCAGAGGAACGCGTAGCCGAGCGCGGCCATGAACGCCGCCTGCTTGTTGTCGGCCGCGGCGCCGTGGCCGCCTTCGATGTTCTCGTAGAAGCTCACGTCGTTGCCGATACTCGATCATGCGCGCGGCCATCTTGCGCGCCTGGTGCGGGCCGACGCGGTCGTCGCGCGTCGACGTCGTGAACAGCACGGGCGGATATTTCCTGCCCTTGTCGACGTTCTGGTACGGCGAGAACGTCTTGATGAACGCCCAGTCCTCGGGCTTGTCGGGATCGCCGTACTCGGCCATCCACGACGCGCCGGCCGACAGATGCGTGTAGCGCTTCATGTCGAGCAGCGGCACCTGGCAGACGATCGCGCCGAAGAGCTCGGGATAGAGCGTCAGCATGTTGCCCATGAGCAGGCCGCCGTTGCTGCCGCCCATCGCGCCGAGGTGCGCGCGCGAGGTGATCTTCTTCGCGACGAGATCCTCTGCGACCGCCGCGAAGTCCTCGTAGGCGCGCAGGCGATTGGCCTTGAGCGCGGCCTGATGCCAGCGCGGGCCGTATTCGCCGCCGCCGCGGATGTTGGCGATCACGTAGACGCCGCCGTGCTCCAGCCACGCGCGGCCCACGCCGCCGCTGTAGCTCGGCTGCAGCGAGATCTCGAAGCCGCCGTAGCCGTACAGCAGCGTCGGATTGCTGCCGTCGAGCTTCATCTCCTTCGGCGCGATGACGAAGTAGGGCACGCGTGTGCCGTCCTTCGACGTCGCGAAGTGCTGGTGCACGTCGTACTTCGACGCGTCGAAGAAGCTCGGGCTGTGCTTGAGCGGCTTCGCTTCGCCCTGGCCGAGCGTGCCGTAGTACAGCGTCGTGGGTTCGAGGAAGCCCGACACGGTGAGGAAGTACGTGTCGTCGTGGTCGGCGTCGATGCCGCCCGCCGAGATCGTGCTGAGCGGCGGCGCGCCGCCGAGCGGACGTCGGCTCCAGTCACCCTTGCCCGATTTCGGCGGCGTCAGCACCTCGAGCTGGCTGACGACGTCGTTCATCGTGTTGAGGATCAGGTGGTGACGCGTCCACGAATAGCCGTCGAGCGAGGTCGAATCGGTCGGCGTGAACAGCACGGTGAATTCGCGCTTGCCGGCCATGAAGTCGTCGAACTTCGTCGCGAGCAGCGAGCCCGACGGATAGGTCTTGCCGCCGACGGTCCAGGCCGTGCGCGGCTGGATCGTGCAGCCACTCGCGCTGGCTGTCGAGCACTGCGTCGATCGGCACGTCGATACGCGTGAGCTTGCCGTCCTTGCCGCGCAGGTAAGTCTCGTTCGAATAGAACTCGAGCGCACGATTGACGAAGTCGCGCTCGAAGCCCGGCGTATGGTCGCGATAGGCCGAAATCGCGAGATCGGTGTCCTTGCCTTCGTAGACAACGGTCGCCGCACTGAGCGGCGTGCCGCGCTTCCATTCCTTGACGATGCGCGGATAGCTCGACTTCGTCATCGAGCCCGGGCCGAAGTCGGTGCCGACGTAGACCGAATCCTTGTCGATCCAGCTGATCTCGGATTTCGCCTCGGGCAGCTCGAAGCCATCCTTCACGAACGATTTCGTTGCGAGGTCGAACTCGCGCACGACGCTCGCGTCGGCGCCGCCGCGCGACAGCGAAACGAGGCAGTGGCGATAGCTCGGGCTTGAGGCAGTCCGCGCCGTGCCAGACCCAGTTGACGCCTTCGTCCTTGCCGAGCGCGTCGACGTCGATGACCGTTTCCCAGGTCGGATGCTCCTTGCGGTATTCGGCGAGCGTCGTGCGCCGCCAGATGCCGCGCGGATGCGACTTGTCCTTCCAGAAGTTGTAGAAGTGGTCGCCCATCTTGCTGACGTACGGGATGCGCGCATCGGAGTCCATCACCTCGAGGATCTGCGCGCGCATTTCCTCGAACGCCGGCGAAGAGCCATAGGCCTTCACGGCATCGGCATCGCGTGCCTTGACCCAGTCCATCGCCTTCGTGCCGTCGGTTTCCTCGAGCCACAGGTACGGATCTTCGACAGCGACGCTCGCTGCGGGCTTTTCGGTCGGATTCACGGCGGCGGACTTCTTGTCGGTGTGGGCGCAGCCCGCAAGGGCTAGCGCCGAGGCGATGATGACGAATGACTTCATTGAACGATTCCCCCTGCGAAATTCTGTGACGCGAGGAGCACGCGGAAAATCTCTGCGGGCGGCGGTCCGTCCGCCGTCGCAGCGCGGGAACCGATGTGTACACGTCAGTACAGGAGGATTCCGCACGCCGTCGGCGCGCGGTACAACGAGCGCGGCGATTTTCGATGCTCCAACGAAAAGCCCCGCCGAAGCGGGGCCATAGTCGCGTCTGCAGCGGCTAGATTACAACAACGGGATCAACAATAGCGCAACGATGTTGATGATCTTGATCAGCGGATTCACCGCGGGGCCGGCGGTGTCCTTGTACGGATCGCCGACCGTGTCGCCGGTGACCGCCGCCTTGTGCGCGTCCGAGCCCTTGCCGCCGAAGTTGCCGTCCTCGATGTACTTCTTCGCGTTGTCCCAGGCGCCGCCGCCGGTCGTCATCGAGATCGCGACGAACAGGCCGGTGACGATCGTGCCGATCAGCACGCCGCCGAGCGCCTGCGCGCCGGCGATCGAACCGCCGAGCCACTTGAAGCCGAACACGACGACGACCGGAACGAGCACCGGCAGCAGCGACGGAATCATCATTTCCTTGATCGCCGCACGTGGTGAGCATGTCGACCGCGCGCGAGTAGTCGGGCTTGGTGGTGCCTTCCATGATGCCCTTGATCTCGCGGAACTGGCGGCGCACTTCCTCGACGACCGCACTGGCCGCACGGCCGACCGCTTCCATCGCCATCGACGCGAACAGATACGGAATCAGGCCGCCGATCAGCAGGCCGATGATCACGTAGTGGTTCGACAGGTCGAACGTGATGTTCGGCCAGGCCCGGCTGCAGGCGCAGGTTGTGCGTGTAGTCGGCGAACAGCACGAGCGCGGCGAGGCCGGCCGAACCGATCGCGTAGCCCTTCGTCACGGCCTTCGTCGTGTTGCCGACCGCATCGAGCGGATCGGTCACGGCGCGCACTTCCTTCGGCAGCTCGGCCATTTCGGCGATGCCACCGGCGTTGTCGGTGATCGGGCCGTACGCGTCGAGCGCGACGATCATGCCGGTCATCGACAGCATCGCGGTTGCGGCGATCGCGATGCCGTACAGGCCACCGAACGAAAATGCGCCCCAGATCGATGCGCACACGGCGAGCACCGGCAGCGCGGTCGACTTCATCGAGATGCCGATGCCTGCGATGATGTTCGTCGCATGGCCGGTCGTCGACGCCTGCGCGACGTGGCGCACGGGCGCATATTCGGTCGCGGTGTAGTACTCGGTGATCACGACCATCGCCGCCGTCAGCACGAGGCCGATCAGCGCGCAGAAGTAGAGATTCATGGCGCCGACCGTCGCGCCATGCCATGAGCTGCGTCGTGATCGGATAGAACGCGATCGCCGCGATCACCGCCGATACGGCGACACCCATGTACAGCGCGTTCATGATCTTCGCGCCGGGCTTCGTCTTGACGAAGAACGTGCCGATGATCGAGGCGATGATCGAGACGCCGCCGAGCACGAGCGGGTAGAGCACGCCGTTCACGCCGACTTCGGCCACCATGACGCCGCCGAGCAGCATCGTCGCGATCAGCGTGACCGCGTAGGTCTCGAACAGGTCGGCCGCCATGCCGGCGCAGTCGCCGACGTTGTCGCCGACGTTGTCCGCGATCACGGCCGGGTTGCGCGGGTCGTCTTCGGGAATGCCCGCTTCGACCTTGCCGACGAGATCGGCGCCGACGTCGGCGCCCTTCGTGAAGATGCCGCCGCCGAGGCGCGCGAAGATCGAGATCAGCGACGAGCCGAACGCGAGGCCGACGAGCGCGTGCAGCGCGCTGGTCTGGTCGTAGCCGAAATGCAGGAGACCCATGTAGTAGCCGGCGACGCCGAGCAGGCCGAGGCCGACGACGAGCATGCCGGTGATCGCACCGCCGCGGAACGCGACGTCGAGCGCTGCCGAAATGCCCGAGCGCGCCGCTTCGGCCGTGCGCACGTTGGCCGCGACCGAGACGTTCATGCCGATGAAGCCGGTGGCGCCCGAGAGGATCGCGCCGATCGCGAATCCGATCGCCGTCGGCCAGTTCAATGCGAAACCGATCACGACGAACAGCACGACGCCGACGATCGCGATCGTCGTGTACTGACGATTGAGATAGGCGCGCGCGCCTTCCTGGATCGCCGCGGCGATCTGCTGCATGCGCTCGTTGCCGGCCGGCTTGGCCATGATCCAGCTGCGCGACCACACTCCGTAAATGATCGCCAACAGCGCACAGACTGGGGCGATCCAGTAACCATATTGTTGCAACATGCAGCTCTCCCAGGGAACAGGCTAGATAAGGTGACAGTGGGTTTGAGGGTGGAGAAAACGGCCCAGTATACCCGCGAATTTCGAACGTTTCAGCGCAGCCGTGGCGCCCGCGCCATGGCCCAGACGTCGACGCGGGCGATACCCGCGCGTTTGAGAACGCGTGCGCATTCGCGCACGGTCGCGCCGGTCGTCATGACGTCGTCGACCAGGACGACGTGGTCCGGCGCGGCACCGTCCCGCGGCGGCGCGAACGAGAACGCGCCGCGCAGGCTGCGGCGCCGCGCGGCGGCGCCGAGATCGGTCTGCGCGGCGGTCGGGCGCTCGCGGCGCAACAATTCGGGTGCGAGCCGCAGGCCCAGAGCGGCCGCGAGCGGTCGCGCGAGCTCGAGCGCCTGGTTGTAGCCGCGCTCGCGCAGGCGATCCGCATGCAGCGGCACCGGCAGCAGGGCACCCGGCAGCCGCGTGATCGCCCCGTCCGCCAGTGCGGTGCGTATCGCCGCGATCCAGAGCTCGCCCATGACCCGGCCGGCCGCGAGGCTGCGGCCGAACTTCAGGCGGGTGAGCAGGAGATCGAGCGGATGCGCGTACTCGAACGGCGCGAAGGCCGCGTCGAACGGCGGTGCGTCGCGCAGGCATTCGCCGCAGGCCGCTGCCGGTCTCGGCAACGGCAGCGCGCAGCGCGCACAGGCGCTGTCGTTGCGTACGAGATCGCGCGCGCATTGGCCGCAGAGATCGCACGCGTCGCCTTCGTGCCTGTCGCCGCAGAGCAGGCAGCGCGGCGGCAGCGCGAGGAACCCGATGCGGCGGAAGATACCGTCAACCGAAACAGGCGGCATCAGGTTGACAGGTTTGGAGGGGCTGTCCACACTTGCGGGACTCTACGTCAACGCCCGCCAACCCACGTCAGCCATTGGAACGTCGTCATGTCCGCCACCGCCTATCCCACTGATCCGCGCCACGACTGGACGCGCGCGGAAGTCCTCGCCCTGCTCGCGCTGCCGTTCAGCGATCTCGTCGCGCGCGCGCAAGGCGTGCATCGCACGCATCACGACGCGAATGCCGTGCAGGTATCGACCCTGCTGTCGATCAAGACCGGCGGCTGCCCCGAAGATTGCGCCTACTGTCCGCAGAGCGCGCGCTACGCAACCGGCGTCAAGGCCGAAAAACTGATGACGCTTGACCGCAGTGCTCGACAAGGCGCGCGCGGCCAAGGCCGCCGGCGCGACGCGCTTCTGCATGGGCGCAGCGTGGCGTTCGCCGAAGGACCGCGACATCGACAAGGTGTCGGAGATGGTCGGCGCAGTGCGCGCGCTCGGCATGGAAACCTGCGCGACGCTCGGCATGCTGAGTGCGCCACAGGCGCAGAAGCTCAAGGCGGCCGGACTCGACTACTACAACCACAATCTCGACAGCGCGCCGGAGTTCTACGGCGAGATCATCCACACGCGCGAATTCCAGGATCGCCTCGACACGCTCGAAAACGTGCGCGACGCCGGCATGAAGACCTGCTGCGGCGGCATCGTCGGCATGGGCGAGTCGCGCGAACAGCGCGCGGGCCTGCTGCAGACGCTCGCGAATCTGCCCGAGCATCCGCAGTCCGTGCCGATCAATCGTCTCGTCCAGGTCGCCGGCACGCCGCTCGCGGGCACCGCGCTGCTCGATCCGTTCGAATTCGTGCGCACGATCGCGGTCGCGCGAATCCTCATGCCGCAATCGGTCGTGCGCCTGTCGGCCGGCCGCGCCGAGATGAGCGACGAGCTGCAGGCACTGTGTTTCCTCGCCGGCGCGAACTCGATTTTCTACGGCGAAAAGCTGCTGACGACCGGCAATCCCGATGTCGCCCACGATCAGGCGCTGTTCGCGCGTCTCGGCATCGTGCCGATGCAGGTCGAACTCGAGCCCGCGCCTGCGGGCAACACCGTGCATGCGGATATCGTCGAAGCCGAGTCCGCCGCTGCCTGAAGACACGGCGCGCGCGCCGCGCCGCCACGCCATGACCGCTCTCGTGCTCGAACGCCTCGCCCGCGCGCACGCTGAACGCGCGCAGGAAGGACTGCTGCGCACGCTGCGCACGGTCGACCGCGTCGACGGCACGCGCATACGCATCGGCGACCGCACGCTGCGCAATTTCGCGAGCAACGACTATCTCGGGCTCGCCCAGCATCCGGCGCTGCGCGAGGCGCTCGTGCGCGGCGCCGGCGAAGTGGGGCGTCGGCGCCGGCGCCGCGCACCTGCTCGGCGGCCATCGCGAGGCGCACGCGGCACTCGAGCAGAAGCTGGCGAACTGGCTCGGGCGCGATCGCGCATTGCTGTTCTCGACCGGCTACATGGCCAACCTCGGCGTCGCGCAGGCGTTGCTCGGCCGCCGCGACCTTTGCGTCGAGGACAAGCTCAACCATGCGAGCCTGATCGACGGCGCGCGGCTCGCGGGCTGCACGCTGAAGCGCTACGTGCATGCCGACGTCGACAGCGCACGGCGCCAGCTCGACGCGCGCGGCGACGCGCCCGCGCTGGTCGCGACCGATGGCGTGTTCAGCATGGACGGCGACATCGCGCCGCTCGCGCAACTCGCGGCGTTGTGCAAGTCCACGCGCAGCGCCTTGCTCGTCGACGACGCGCACGGGCTCGGCGTGCTCGGTCGCGAAGGAGAGGGCAGCGTCGCCGCGGCGGGCCTCGGCCAGGACGACGTGCCGATCCACATGGCGACGCTCGGCAAGGCGATCGGCGTCGCCGGCGCGTTCGTCGCGGGCAGCGCGGCGCTCATCGACGGACTCGTCCAGTTCGCGCGCACGTTCGTCTACACGACCGCGATGCCGCCCGCGCTGGCCGCAGCGACGAGCGCGGCGATCGACATCGCGCGCAACGAGCACTGGCGGCGCGAGAAGCTGCGCCGGCTCGTCGCGCATTTCCGTCACGGCGCGGGCGAACGCGGCATCGCGCTGCTCGAATCGCAGACGCCGATCCAGCCGGTGCTGATCGGTGCGAGCGATGCCGCCGCGCAGGCGTCGACGCAGCTCGAAACCGAAGGCTTCTTCGTGCCGGCCATCCGTCCGCCGACCGTCGCCCAGGGCATGGCGCGCCTGCGCGTCACGTTGTCCGCGCTGCACGAAGAAGCCGACGTCGAGCAATTGCTGAACGCGCTCGCGCGCGCAGTCGGCGCCGCGCGTCGCGGGCGCAAGGGTTGAGCATGTTGCACATCGAAACGATCGGCGACGGTCCCGATCTCGTGCTGATCCACGGCTGGGCGATGCACGCGCGGCATCTTCGCGCCGCTGACGCCGCTGCTCGCCGCGCACTTCCGCGTCCATCTCGTCGATCTGCCGGGCCACGGCTTCAGCCGCGACGACGACGGTGTCGGTCGATGCGCGCGAATGGTCGCGGCGCATCGCGGCGGCGGTGCCGGCGCGTGCGCTCTGGGTCGGCTGGTCGATGGGCGGACTCGTCGCGCTGCATCGCGCACTCGACGCACCCGAAACCGTGCGCGGCCTCGTCGAAATTGCCGAATCGCCGCGTCTCGTCGCCGCCCCGGACTGGCCGCACGGCGTCGCCGCCGACGTGCTCGCCGAATTTGGCGCCGGCCTGCAGCGCAATTACCGGCGTGCGATCGAGCGGTTTCTCGCGCTCGAGCTGATCGGCAGCGCCAACGCGCAATCGATGTTGCGCGATCTCAAGGCGCACGTGTTCGAGCGTGGCGAACCGCCGATGCGCGTGCTCGTCGACGGCCTGCGCGTGCTCGAGACGACCGATCTGCGCGCACGCATCCGCGAGCTGCGCATGCCGAGCCTGTGGATCGCCGGGCGCCGCGACCGGCTGATCTCGGCCGCCGCGATGCGCTGGTCGGCGCAGCAGGCCACCGACGGCAGCTACATCGAGATCGATTCGGGACACGCGCCATTCCTGAGCCACGCGCAGGAAGTCGCCGACGCGATCGTCGCGTTTGCCGCGGAGGATGTCCGCATGACGCCGCCGCTCGATCCGCGCCAGGTGCGGCGCGCGTTCGGCCGCGCGGCCGCGAGCTATGGCGCGCACGCCGTGCTGCAGCACGAGGTCGAGCAGCGCCTTGTCGAACGCCTCGACTATTTCACGACCGTGCCGGCACGCGTGCTCGATATCGGCTGCGGCCCGGGCCGCGCGGCGCTCGCGATGCGCGACCGCTGGAAGCCGGCGCAGGTGATCGCGCTCGATCTCGCGATGCCGATGCTGCGCCTGATCCGCCCGGGCTGGCTGCGTCCGCTCACGCGCGTCAACGCGGACGCGCGCGCGCTGCCGCTCGCCGACGCGAGTGTCGACGTCGTCTTCTCGAACCTTGCGTGCAGTGGATCGACGACCTGCCGGCGCTGTTCGACGAAGTCCGGCGCGTGCTGCGGCCCGGTGGCTATCTCGCGCTCTCGACGTTCGGACCCGACACGCTGCACGAACTGCGCGCCGCATGGAGCGAGGTCGATCGCGCGCCGCATGTCAGCGGCTTCGCCGACATCGCGCGCGTCGGCGACGCGCTCATGCAGGCGGGATTTCGCGACCCGGTGCTCGACGCCGAACATTTCACGCTGACCTACAACGACGCGTTGTCCCTCATGCGCGAACTCAAGGCAATCGGCGCGACCAACGCCGACGCGCGCCGTGCGCGCGGCCTCACGGGGCGCGAAACGCTGCGTCGCGTGGGCGCGGCGTACGAGCGTCACCGCGCGGACGGCGTCCTGCCGGCGACGTACGAGGTGATCTACGCGCACGCCTGGGCCCCGGAGCCCGGTCAGCCTCGCCGTCGTGGCGGCGGCGAGATCGCGAGTTTTCCGATCGAGAGCCTGCGCGGATCGCGGCGCTGACAAATCGCCGTCGACAGCCGGCCGTTGACGCCCCGGTGCTGACAACCCACCCCGCTAGTTCCCGGATGGCACCTTGATCCCTGTCAGTGCGCAGGACTCGCTGCGAGTCTGTCGAATCGTTGACGGGCGCGCCGGGGGTGCAATTCGTCCACGGCACGTCGGTCCTTTCGATCATCGTGGAGCAGCTTTCGTCGGCCTCGTCGTGTTGATGCACGCCGTAGGAAAGGACGCACTGCAGCTGCAGCGTATAGATCAGTTCGACTGGCACACCCTTCGAGGGGGAGCCGGACACGCGGTGCTTCGTACGTTCGCAGAACGTCGCCGCGACGATCGTGCCCCCGGATCCCCTGTTGCGCCGATTTCAGACGGCGTCACCGACCGATACGTTCGTGTAGCCGGCGAGCTTCTCGCGGATCGCGTCCATTGCTGCCGGCGTGCCCAGCGTCGATTGCGCCGCGGGACCCAGCTGGCTGCGAAACACGTCGAGCCGCCCCTGCATCGCTGCGTCGACCGCCTGCCTGCCCACCGACGATGCCGTCGAGGTGACGCAGCCAGCGAGAAGCGATGACAACAATGTCAGCGCGAGCCAGCGACGCGGATCGTCGAAGCGAGGTCGATGCATGCCTCGGCTGCGCGTAACGTCGTTTTTCATCGGGGATTCCCTCCGTCGTGACACGTGGCCGGGGAATCGGATGGATTTCCCTACACTTCGCGGTGACGAAAGCAGCCGACGAAGTGGTCGTTGACCATGCCGGTCGCCTGCATGTGCGCGTAGATGATCGTCGAGCCGACGAAGTTGAAACCGCGCTTCTGCATGTCCTTGCTGAGGCGATCCGACAGTTCGGTGCGCGCGGGAACATCGCCGCGCCCGTGCCAGCGGTTGCGCAGCGGCTTGCCGTTGACGAACGACCAGAAGTAGGCGTCGAGGCTGCCGAACTCATCGATTACCTTGCGTGCCGCGCGCGCGTTGTTGCGCGCGGAGAATATCTTGAGGCGATTGCGGATCAGCTCCGGATTCAGCAACAGCTTCTCGAGCGCTGCATCGGTCATGCGCGCGACGCGCGCGATATCGAAGTCGTGAAACGCGCGGCGATACGCGGCGCGCTTGTTGAGCACGGTGCGCCAGGACAGCCCGGCCTGCGCACCTTCGAGCACGAGGAACTCGAACAACCCGCGATCGTCGTGCAGCGGCACGCCCCATTCACGGTCGTGATAGTCGCGCATCGCGGCATCGTCTCCCGCCCACGAGCAGCGCTTGCGTTTGTCGACCTGTGGCTTCGTTGCCATTGCCTTGCTCCTTTTCAGCCCGCGACCTGGCGCGTCCAGTCGGGCAGGTTGTAGTAGTTGCTGACGCGCGCGATGCGGTCGTCGGCGATGTCGAAGAACGCGCCGGCCGGGAGCACGTAGCGCTGTCCGTTCGCCGGAGGCAGGCCTTCGTCGGTGGCCAGATATTCGCCATGCACGACGAATTCGGCGGCGCCACGCCGGCCGTCGTCGCTCGCCATCACGACGAGATCATGCAGTTGTTCGCGGTAACAGCGCTCCATGTGCGCGAGAAACGCGCGGAACGCCAGCTTTCCAGACTCGCGCTTGCCCTGATTGATGTCATGGGCCACGTCTTCGCTCAGGCAGTCGAGCATCGCGCGCCAGTCGCCGGCGTTGAACGAAGCGTAGTAACGCTGGATCAGCGCTGTTGTCCGATCGGCGGCACGTGCTTGCGGATGGCTCATGCAAAGGGCTCCAGGGCGTCAGGTTCCCGATCCGTGAACATTGCACGCGCGTCACATCCCATATACGCGCAACGTCGTGGAAAGCCTTCAGCGCGTCAATGCCACGGCAGGTGGTCCAGGTCGACGTTGCCGCCGCTGAATATCACACCGACACGGCGCCCGCGAAAGTGTTCGGGATGGCGGAATATCGCGGCGAGCGCGGTCGCCGACGACGGTTCGATGACGATCTTCATGCGTTCGAATACTAGGCGCATCGCCGCGCTCGTTTCGGCGTCGCTGACCGGCAGCACCTTCACTGCATGGCGGCGCAGCAGTGCGAAGTTGATTTCGCCGACGATGCCGCGCAGGCCGTCGCTGATCGTGTGCGGCACGATGTCCGTGACGCGCACGCCGCGGCGCAGGGATTCATAGGCATCGGCCGCGCCCTCGGGTTCGGCGGCGAAGATCTCGATGTGCGGCGCGAGCGCTTTCGCGGCGATTGCACTGCCGCCGATCAGGCCGCCGCCGCCGACCGGCGCAATCAGCACGTCGAGTTCGCCGACTTCGGCGAGCAGTTCAAGCGTCGCCGTCCCCTGTCCTGCGATCACGGCCGGATCGGTGAACGGATGCACGAAGGTCGCACCGGTTTCACTGCGCACGCGTTCGGCCGTCTCCTCACGTGCGGCAAATGTCGGCGCGCACGGATGCAGCGTCGCGCCGTAGGCTTCGATTGCCGCGAGCTTCGACTTGATCGCGCCTTCCGGCACGACGACGTGCGCGGCGATGCCGCGCGTGCGTGCCGCGAGCGCGAGCGCGGCGCCGTGATTGCCGGACGAATGGGTGACGACGCCGTTCTTTGCAACGTCTTCGGGCAGCGACCACACGGCGTTGCAGGCGCCGCGAAACTTGAATGCGCCTGCGCGCTGGAAGTTCTCGCATTTGAACGCGAGTGTCGCGCCCGTCGCTGCGTCGAGGTTGCGCGAACGCAGTACCGGAGTCGGGCTGATGTGGCCGCGGATGCGCTGGGCGGCGGCGCGTATCTGATCAATACCGATCAGATCAATACCGATCAGATCGATGCCTATCTGGTCGATGCCACTATCGGGTTGCGCGGAATGTGCGGCGCGAGGTGCAGCGGGAAGGGTGTCTTGTACGGCCATCCCGTTAGTTTAACGGGAAGGGCGGTGCGGGTGGCCGGTGCGGGCGGCAGTGTTGGCGCGCGTCATCGACGCATCGGCCTGAACAAACCGCGGCTGGCGACGCCGGATGCGTCGCGGGCCGCGGGCGAGAAGCGGGAGACGCGCTTCTCGTCGAGAAATCAATGCATTTCGGCGAGCTTGTTGAGCGCCGCGGCGACGCGCGCGTGCTTGGTCTGCAGGGTTTCGATCATCGTGCCGTCGTTTGCACCCTGACGGCTGCATGCGTCTTCCATCGCCATTTCGAGGCGACCGAGTTCGATCATGAGGTCGTGACGCAGGAACAAGGGGTTGATGGCAGCGGCGTTGTTGTCGGCGAGCATGATGGATTCCCCGGATATGTGTTGATCGACTTTTCAACCTACATCGAAGACGAAGCAGAGATCGTGCCAAGCGAAAGGATTCGCGCAATCGATCACGTTTGCACACGACCGCACCGTGATTCGAACCGTTTGCGGCGGCACAACCTGTACGATTCGACTCGCACAGGAGTGACCAATGGCCGTACAACTGACGCAAAAGGTCAAAACCTGACTCGCGACGGTGAGCTGACGAAGAGGGAGCGCGAAAGCGGCGCACAGCACAATCTCGACGGAGGCATGAAAAATGCGCAAACAGGCCCGGCTGCGGGTCTGACGCGCGAGTCGCAAAAATGAGGAAAGGCGCACAGATTGCGCCTGGCGCTGCGGCTAGGCTGGCGCGGCCGGAAAAACACTTGAATGCTCAGGGAGACCGAGCTATCGTGATTCCGCTAGAATTGTGGGTTACTGGCGCCCGGCATACGGTCCTCTTGGATTCCCCCTGTTCCTAAGACCGCCGGGCGCCAGCCTTTCTTCCTGAAATCCCTGCAAGAACTCCTGTGCGTCCCTCGTGTCGTCGCGAATCGGCCCCTGAGCCCAACTATCAGCGCGCCTGCGGCGCTAGCTGTGCTGCGATACGAAGTGCAGGATGAATAAAGCAGGAACCATGCCAAGTATCGCCAAACTCGTTTCTGCCGGTTCGCGCCGCGCATACGACGTTCGCTGATCGCTACGTCGCGCGACTTTCTCCTGGGGCTGGCCCAGCGCCGGCGCGAACGCCGCGTTTGCAGACGAACCTATGTGGCATACGCACCTATTTTGTATACGCACCTATAATGCAGCGCCATGCGGCATCAAACCCAACCCTATGACGTGATCGTGATCGGCGGCGGTCACGCCGGTACCGAGGCCGCCCTCGCGGCCGCGCGCGTGGGCGCGCGCACGCTGCTGCTCACGCATAACATCGAGACGCTCGGGCAGATGAGCTGCAACCCGGCGATCGGCGGCATCGGCAAAGGCCACCTCGTCCGCGAAATCGATGCGCTCGGCGGCGTCATGGCGCAGGCCGCCGACCGCGCCGGCATCCAGTGGCGCACGCTCAATGCCTCGAAGGGGCCGGCCGTGCGCGCGACGCGCTGCCAGGCGGACCGCGTGCTGTACAAGGCGCTATGTGCGCGCGTCGTCTCGAGAACCAGGAGAACCTGCGCATCTTCCAGCAGGCCGTCGACGACCTGACGCTCGAGGGCGACCGGGTGACCGGCGTCGTCACCGCGATGGGTCTGCGCTTTCGCGCCGAGACCGTCGTGCTGACGGCGGGCACGTTTCTGGCGGGCAAGATCCATGTCGGGCTCGAGACCCATGCGGGCGGCCGCGCGGGTGATCCGCCGTCGATCCGCCTCGCGGAGCGCCTGCGCGAGATGCCGCTGAGGGTCGACCGGCTCAAGACCGGTACGCCGCCGCGCATCGACGGCCGCAGCATCGACTACGCGGGACTGCAGGAACAGCCGGGCGATACGCCGACGCCCGTGTTCTCGTTCTGGGGCTCGGTCGAGGATCATCCGCGGCAGGTCTCGTGCTGGATCACGCACACGAGCGAGCGCACGCACGACATCATCCGCGCCGGCCTCGACCGTTCGCCGTTGTACAGCGGCAAGATCGAGGGCGTCGGCCCGCGCTATTGCCCGTCGATCGAGGACAAGGTCGTGCGCTTCGCCGACAAGGCGTCGCATCAGATCTTCATCGAGCCCGAAGGGCTCAACACGACCGAGATCTATCCGAACGGCATCTCGACTTCGCTGCCGTTCGACGTGCAGCTCGACCTCGTGCGTTCGATCAAGGGCTTCGAGCACGCGCACATCACGCGCCCCGGCTATGCGATCGAGTACGACTATTTCGATCCGCGCGGGCTCAAGCCTTCGCTCGAGACGAAGGCGATCGCGGGCCTCTATTTCGCCGGCCAGATCAATGGCACGACCGGCTATGAGGAAGCCGCCGCGCAAGGGATCATCGCCGGACTCAACGCCGCACGCGCCGCCAGGGGCGACGCGCCATGGGCGCCGCGTCGCGACGAAGCCTATATCGGTGTCCTGATCGACGATCTGATCACGAACGGCACGAGCGAGCCGTATCGGATGTTCACGTCGCGCGCAGAATACCGCCTGCATCTGCGCGAGGACAATGCCGACCTGCGTCTTGCGGACAAGGGCCACGAACTCGGCAGCCTCGACGATGCGCGCCACGCCGCGTTTTGCCGCAAGCGCGAAGCGGTCGAGCGCGAAACGACAGCGGCTTGCTTGCGCTGTGGGCCGCGCCTGGCAACGCGCTCGGGCGCGAGGTCGCGTGCTGTGCTCGACGTGCCGATTTCACGCGAGACGCATGCGCTCGATCTGCTGCGGCGCCCTGAACTCGACTACGCGAAGCTGATGCGCGTGGGCGCGCTCGGGCCGGCCGTCGCCGATGCGCGCGTTGCCGAGCAGGTCGAGATCGCGGCGAAGTATTCGGGCTATCTCGAGCGTCAGAACGACGAGATCGCACGCCAGCGCCGGCACGAGGAGACGGCAATTCCCGTTGCATTCGACTACGCGCACGTTCGCGGCCTGTCCGCCGAGGTGATGCAGAAGCTGTCAGGCGCGCGTCCACAGACGATCGGCCAGGCGATGCGCATTTCGGGTGTCACGCCGGCGGCGATTTCCCTGCTGCTCGTGCATCTGAAGCGCGGCGCGGGACGGCGCGTCGCCTGATGTTGCCCCGCCGGGCGGCGCTTGCGCTGCTTGTGCTGCTCCGGGCGGCGAGCGCGCTCGCCGACGACGTCCCTGCGGACGACCAGCCGACCGTCACGCCGTACCGCCCGACCGTCTCGAATCCCGCCGATCTGTCGGCGCCCGGCTGGCTCGAATTCGAGTTCGGCGCGTTGAGCGACCACGCATTCGATTCGACGCGGACCGATACGCTGCCATGGCTGCTCAAGTACGCGTTCAACGAGAACTCGGGCCTGCTCTTCGGCGGAAACGCATACGGTCGCGTTAGCGTCGACTGGCGAGAGCCGGTCAGGTTTCGGCGACACATTCGTCGAATGGAAGCAGCGACTGCCGGTGCGCGAAGGCATGGCCTTCGGCATCGAGGCGGGCGTCGAGGCTCCGACCGCGCCAAGCGCGCTCGGCATCGGCAGGTCCGCATACATCGTCAACGGGATTTTCAGCAGCGACATCGGCGCCGCGCACCTCGACCTGAATCTCGGCGGCACGCGCTACACGAATCATCCGCCCCGCGCGTCCGCCTGGCAGAACGCCTGGTCCGGAGCACTGTCGCATCCACTCGGTGAAGCTTTCGGTGTCGCTTTCGAACTCTCTGGCAACGCCCAGCGCGGGGCGGACCACGGCCATCAGGCGCTAGGCGCAATCAATTACAATGCGTCGCGCCGCGTCGTCTTAGATTTCGGCGCAGCCTACGGACTCGATCATGCCGCGCACGACCACAGCGTGTTCTGCGGCGGCACTTTCCTGCTCGGGAAATTGAACTGATCGAGTCGTCCGCAACGTTCCAACCATCCGAGTACCGATGCTCTCGATTGAACAACGTATTGCCGCGGAAATCGCGGCCAAGCCCGCGCAGGTCACCGCCGCCGTCGAATTGCTCGACGGCGGCGCGACTGTCCCCTTCATCGCCCGCTACCGCAAGGAAGTCACCGGCGGCCTCGACGACACGCAGCTGCGCCTGCTCGAGGAACGCCTGGGCTATCTGCGCGAGCTCGAGGAGCGGCGCGACACGGTGCTCGCGAGCATCGGCGAACAGGGCAAGCTCAGCGACGAGTTGAAGGCGCAGATTCTCGAAGCCGACACCAAGGCACGACTCGAAGACCTCTATCTGCCGTACAAGCCGAAGCGGCGCACGAAGGCGCAGATCGCGCGCGAAGCGGGTCTGCAGCCGCTGGCCGATGCGTTGCGCGTCGATCCGACGCAGGCGCCGGAGACGCTCGCCGCCGCGTATGTCGATGCCGCGAAGAACGTCGCGGACGTCAAGGCGGCACTCGACGGCGCGCGCGCGATCGTGCTCGAAGAATTTTCCGAGGACGCGGCGCTCGTCGGCGAATTGCGCGAATGGCTCTGGGACTGCGGCCAGATCCGCGCGAAGGTCGTCGAGGGCAAGCAGAACGAAGGCGCGAAGTATCGCGACTATTTCGATCACGTCGAAGCGATCAAGGCGATACCGTCGCACCGCCTGCTCGCCTTGTTCCGCGCGCGCAACGAAAGCGTGCTCGATCTCGCTCTCGAGCCGGGGACGCAGGTCGACCACGGGCACGCGCAGGCCGAAGGCCGCATTGCGCTGCATTTCGGCATCGAGGACCGCGGCCGTGCCGCCGATGCGTGGCTGCGCGAATGCTGTCGCCAGCTCTGGCGCATCAAGCTGTCGCTGCAGCTGACGCTCGATTTGTTCGCGCGCGCGCGCGAGGCCGGCGAGGACGAGGCGATCCGCGTGTTCGGCGGCAACCTGAAAGACCTGCTGCTGGCGGCGCCGGCGGGCGCGAAAGTCGTCATGGGACTCGATCCGGGCATCCGCACCGGCGTCAAGGTCGCGATCGTCGATGCGACCGGCAAGTACGTCGGCAGCGGCGTGATCTATCCGCACGAACCGCGCAACGAGTGGGACAAGTCGATCGCCTACCTCGCCGCCGCGTGCAAGCAGTTCGATGTCGACCTGATCGCGATCGGCAACGGCACCGCCTCGCGCGAGACCGACAAGCTGGCCGCCGAGCTCATGCGCAAGCATGCGGACCTCAAGCTCGCGAAGGTCGTCGTCAGCGAAGCGGGCGCCTCGGTCTACTCGGCGTCGGAGATCGCCGCGAAGGAGTTTCCCGATCTCGACGTCTCGCTGCGCGGCGCGGTGTCGATCGCGCGCCGCCTGCAGGATCCGCTCGCCGAACTCGTCAAGATCGAGCCGAAGGCGATCGGCGTCGGCCAGTACCAGCACGACGTGAACCAGGCCAAGCTCGCGCGATCGCTCGACGGCGTGGTCGAGGACTGCGTCAATGCGGTCGGCGTCGACGTCAACACGGCGTCGGCCGCGCTGCTTGCGCGCGTCGCCGGCCTGGCGCCGACGGTGGCCGAAAACCGTCGTCAAGCATCGCGACGCGAATGGCGCGTTCCGCACGCGCGAGGCGCATCCGCAAGGTGCCGCGTCTCGGCGACAAGGCTTTCGAGCAGTGCGCGGGATTCCTGCGCGTGATGGCGGGCGACAATGCGCTCGATGCGTCGGCGGTGCACCCGGAGTCCTATCCCGGTCGTCGAGCGCATCCTCGCCGACAGCCGGCGCGAGATGCGGCAGATCATCGGCGACACGGCTTTCCTGCGTTCCCTGAAAGTGGAAAAGTATACCGACGAGAAGTTCGGCCTGCCGACCGTGCGCGACATCGTCAGGGAACTCGAGAAGCCGGGCCGCGATCCGCGTCCCGAGTTCAAGATGGCGGAATTCGCGGAAGGCGTCGAGGACATCAAGGACCTTCGGCCGGGCATGCTGCTCGAAGGCCGCGTCACCAACGTCGCCGCCTTCGGCGCGTTCGTCGACATCGGCGTGCACCAGGACGGGCTCGTGCACGTCTCGGCGCTGTCGACGAAGTTCGTCAAGGACCCGCGCGACGTGGTCAAGACCGGCGACATCGTCAAGGTGAAGGTGCTCGAGGTCGATCTCGCGCGCCAGCGCATCGCGCTGACGATGCGTCTCGACGACCCGATCGGCGAACCGCGGTCGATGCGTGAAGGCGGACCGGTGCGAGCCGGAGATGCCCGCGCGCCGCGCGGCGGTCAACCACAGGCGCGAAACTTCCAGGCCAAACCGGCGGGGACCAGGCCGGCGGGAGCTGCCGCCCCTGCGAACCACGCGTTTGCCGACGCGTTCGCCAAGGCGAAAAAGAACTGAGCGGCCCCGCCTCGCGCGTGAGGCGCGAGGCGGGGCTCGAGCAGCCGTTATTCGCTCGCGACTACTTCTTGATCGCCGGAGCGCGGGCCTGCGCGACCTTGTAGATCGCCTGGGCGTGCGCATAGATGCCTTTCGCGTCGGCGTCGGAGACATCGCCGCCGCCCGTGCGCTCCCTCAGCACGAGGGTGCCGTGGTCGTCCCAACCCACCTTCGTCGTGGCGATCGGACGGTTCGAACCGGCGGGGCATTCATCGCGGACCACGACCCACGGGTCGTCATCCTTGTAGGCGACCTTCATGATGATGCGACCCTTGTCGTCGTCGAGGTCGGTCGTTTCGCGGACGACCTTGACGTGGCCGTTCGACAGGAACGCGTCCCAGGCGCTCGTCGACTTGTCGTTGATCGACGAACCGCTGATCTGCTTGAGGTTGCCGATCTGCGCGAAGGCCTTGCGGAATTCGTCGTACATCTTCTCGGCGGGGGTCGGTTCGGGCGCGAGCAGCACCTCGACCTTCGATGTCGGCGGCTTATTCGTCAGCACCGGATATTGCAGGACCGGCAGGAAGCGGCGGTCGCCGTCCGTCAGCATCGCCTCGAGCGCGTAGGTCGCCTTCGGATCGACCTTGCTCGTGTCGACCGGCAGATTGAAGTTCACCGGCAGCTTGTTGGCGTTCGGCACGGTCGTCTGCGCGAGGACGATGCTCGGATTGGCGACATCGACGATCTTGACGTCGGCCTTGGCCGCATCGCTGAGCTCGCGCTGATCGCGCAGCGTGATCGTGCCGGTCACGGCGCTCGCAATCGGCGCGACGGCGGGCGCGGTGGACGGCGGCGGCGCGGAAGAACCGCAGGCGCTGAGCAGCACGGCGGCGGCAAGAGGGGTGGCAAGCAAACGGGTACGCATGAAAATCTCCTTGAAAACTTCGATCTGGCGGCGCCGACCCGCGCTCATCGAGCATTGCCCGCACACCGATCGACAGGGGCCGATTTTAGCCTCATTTCGACATGGGCCGACATGAGGACGCCGGCTGGCGTTCAGCCGTTGCTGCTGACGGCCCGGGACAAACCTTCGGATGGGGAATATTTCGCGAAATTGACAGTAAAGTTAATCTTTTGTTATGGTCGAGCAAAGGTGTAGGTCTGGGGTTTCGTACGGGGACAGGGCAGGCGGATCGGTTTCATCCGATCCGCAGCCGAAGGGACGCCGGGCGCCAAGGTCGGCAATGTCCAACAAACCACGCATCTTAAAAAATGGCCAGTGCGGCAACGTCACCGTGCGGCTTTCCGTTTTACTTTGGTCGGGGAACATCATGAAGCAACGCTTACTCGTCTCTTCTATTGTCATGGGCTTGTGCGCAGGCCTCTCGATCGGCAACGCGCTGGCACAGAGTGCTGACGACCAGAACGCCGATCAGAAGAAAAAGGAAACCACCGAACTGCAGGGCATCACGGTCACCGGATCGCTGATCCCCCGCGCGCAGATCGAGACCGCCACGCCGGTCGTCACGATCACCTCGGAGGACATGGATAAACAGGGTTTCAAAAACGTCTACGATGCGCTGCGTTCGATGCCGACGGCAGTTGGTTCGGTGCAGGACAGCCAGTTCACGAACAGCTTCACGCCAGGCGCGAATACGATTTCGCTGCTCGGCCTCGACCCGAGCTTCACGCTCGTCCTGATGAATGGCAAGCCGCTCGCCGACTACCCGTTTCTGTACAACAGCAACAGCAACTTCGTCGACCTCGCCACGATCCCGAACTTCCTCGTCGACCACATCGACATCGTTCTGGGCAACCAGTCGGCGATCTACGGTTCGGCGGCGATCGCGGGCGTCATCAACATCGTCACGAAGCAGAAGCTCGAAGGCGTCGAGCTCAGCTATCGCCTGGGTGGATATACCGATGGCGGCGGTCAGCAGCAGCGCCTCGAGTTGGCCGGCGGCCATAGCTGGGGCAATCTCGATGTGATGTTCGGCCTCGAGCTGAACAACCAGAACCCGATCTGGGGCTATCAGCGCAAGTACACCGACAACGCGGCCGACAACCCGACCCTCAACGGCGGGCCACCGATCGCGCAGCGCGACCGCGTCATGATCGACGGGTTCACGGGCAAGTACGACGATCCTGGCCAGGCCACCTGCTCCGCGATCAGCAACCTGTTCAAGGGTGACGAGGCGTATCGCTCACGCGCCGGCTTCGGCAACTACTGCGGCAGCAACAATGGCGTGGCGGTCACGACGTTCCTCAACGAGCGCAAGTCGGCCGATGGCTACGGCAGCGTGAAGTATCAGTTGAACGACAGCACGTCGTTCTACGGTGACCTCCTCGTCGGTCAGACGAAGACCAAATACTTCGTGGGCGGCACGTCGTTCTGGGCGACCGGCGTCGGCATGCCGACATACATCTGGGACATCGACGACAAGAAGCTCGTCCGTCTGCAGCACATCTTTGCGCCCGAAGAAATTGGCAGCCAAGCCGACGGTTCGGTCAAGGAAGACAGCTACGTCGTCAATGCGGGTGTCCGCGGCACGTTCGGCAGCAGCTCGAACTGGAACTACGACATCGGCTACCACCGTTCCCAGTACGAAGCCGAGTCGAGCGCGCGCCGACTGCTGACCGACAAGGTCAACGACTTCTTCCTCGGCCCGCAGGATGGCACCGATCCGTACGGCTACGGCTATCCGGGCTACCACATCCGCCAGCAGGGTCACTTCTGGGGTGCGATCACGCCGGCGCAGTTCGACAGCGTCAGCGACTTCGTGAAAAGCGATTCCCAGACCTACACGCAGCAGCTGAACGCCACCGTGACCAACACGGATCTGTTCTCGCTGCCGGCAGGTTCGGTCGGTTTCGCCGGCATCGCCGAGTGGGGCAACCAGTACTGGGACAACCCGGTCGATCCGCGCGTCACCGCGGGCGAGTTCTGGGGCACTGGCGGCACGAGCGGCCACGGCACGCGCGACCGCGGTGCGGTGGCGGCCGAGTTCAACGTTCCGATCTTCAGCATGCTGTCGGCGGACGTCTCGGGCCGTTACGACAACTACAGCGCGGCAGGCAGCAGCCAGGGCAAGTTCACGTACAAGATCGGTCTCGAGTTCCGTCCGCTCGACACCCTGCTGCTCCGCACCAACTACGCGACCGCGTTCCGTGCGCCGGACATGGGCTACATCTTCTCGACCGGCAGCGCGTTCTACACGTCGGCGACCGACTACTACAACTGCCGCAAGCAGCAGGGCGACGCCTACAAGAACTGCAACCCGCCGTACAACACCGTGCAGATCCAGGGCTTCCAGAACGGCAACAAGGAACTGAAGTACATCACCGCGAAGTCGTGGGGTTACGGCGCCGTGTGGTCGCCGGTCAGCAACTTCAACCTCAAGGTCGACTACTACCACATCAACATCGACAACGAGGTCAACAGCTACAGCATCGACACGATCCTGCAGAAGGAAGCGGACTGCCGCCTCGGCCATACCCGCGCGGGCGTGCCGGTCGACGGCAATTCGGCGTCGTGCCAGCAGTTCATCAACTACGTCGGCCGCAATTCGCTCACCGCACCGATCGCGGCGGGCCAGCTGAACAGCGTGACGACCGTGCCGATCAACGTTTCGGACGAAACCCTGTCGGGCGTCATCGCGAGCGGGCAGTACCGTTTCGACATGGGCCGGTTCGGCAACCTGTCGCTCGCCGCGGACTACAACACGACGCTCGAGCACCAGTATCGCCAGTTCCCGACCGATCCGGTCGACGACCTGCTGCGCGACAACAACTACTACAACCAGTTCAAGAACATCGGCAGCGGTACGGTGGGCTGGGACATCGGTTCGTGGAGCACGACGTTCCACGGTACGCGCTACGGCAAGTCCTGGAGCTACGACGGTTCGTACACCGTGGCGCCGTGGATGGTCTACAACGCAACGGTGCAGTACAACTTCAGCGACGACGCGGCAATGACGCTGATCGGCAACAACATCTTCAACTCGCGTCCGCCGATCGACCGCACGTACTCCGCGTATCCGTACTACAACATCTTCAACTACAACTCGTTCGGCCGACTGGTCATGCTCGAACTCAACGTCCATTTCGGTGGCGGCAAGAAAGACTGATCAGCTGAAGCTTTGTGAACTTGCAAAGGGCTGACCCTCGGGTCAGCCCTTTTTTTTGGGCATGAAGCTGACCCGGCTCAGCCCTTTTTTTGATGATTGCTGACGCTCGGATTGGCCTTGTTTTGTGGGCGTAGCTGACCTTCGGGTCGGCCTTTTACGGGGCGCGGGCGCAGCTGGTCGAGAAAACGGCCGTCGACCGACGCCTCAGCGAATGCCGGCCGCGACCAGCTGCTGTTCCAGTGCGCCGAGCTGGTTTGCGTATCGCTGCCATTCTCCGCGCGCGCGCGCATGGATGCCCTCGCGCACCTGCATCGTGCTCAAGGTGGCGACCGGTCCCGCATTGCGGCGGATGTCGATCGCCTCGCGCTCGAAGCCGAGACCGCAGAACTCGAACACGCGACGCGCGACAGCTTCGGGATCCTCGACGAGATCGGCGTAGGCCACGTCGAGAATGCGGTCGGACATGACCGCATGCCAGTGCTGCATCAGGCGGCGATAGTCGCGGTATTGCGCCGCGAGTGCGCCGAGGTCGTAGCTGTAGGCGTAGCCCGCGCCGAAAAACGCCTTGAAGTTGGAAAAGCACACATCCATCGCATCACGCGTCATGTGCAGGATGCGCGCCTGCGGCAACGCGCGCCGGATGAAGCCGAGCTGGACGAAGTTGATCGGCAGCTTGTCGACGAACCAGGGTTTGTCGAGCGCGCGCCACTGCGTCTGTGCGAGGTAGCGGCGGCCGACCTCGGCGAAATCGATCGCGTCGCTGCGTGCGAGAATCGTTTCGTCGATCGGCTCCGCGGTGACGTGGTCCGCGGCCCAGCGCAGCTGGCGCGCGAAGTCGCCGAGTTCGCCCGCCGAGGTCACGCACGAATGATTGCCGAGGATGCGTTCGAGCACGGTCGTGCCCGAACGTGGCATGCCGACGATGAAGATCGGCTGCGGGCCCGAATGGCGGACATCGGCCCGATTCATATCGACCCGATTCGCATCGGCCACGCTCATATCGGAGTGATGCACGAAATCGGCCGAGCAGCGCGCGATCAACGCATCGATGCGGTGGCTCTCGAGCGCGCTGTCGTGGTTGAGGCGCGCGAACATGATCGCGTTGCCGCGCGCGAGCGCCGCCCACGCCTCGTCGAAACGGCCGAGGTCTTCGAGCTCCTTGTAGAGTGCGAATTCGAATGCCGCGTGATCCTCGCTGCCGCGCGGCGCGCGCGCGAGCCGTGTCTCGATCTGCGCGAGATGATTCACCTGCGCAGTCTGGGTGCGCAGGCGCGCGAGCGTGACCGATGCGCGGCCGTAGGTCGGACCCATGCGCAGGCAGGTTTCGAGTTCGGTCTGCGCCTCCTCGAGGCGGCCGTTGAAGGTCAGCTGGACGCCGCGCAGGTAGCGCAGGTCAGGATTGTCGAGACCCGCGGCGATCGCGCGATCGAGCAGCCGCAGTGCGGCCGGGTGATCGCCGAGCATCTGCTGCGCGCTTGCGAGTGCCGCGAGCACCGGGCCTTGCGCGCAGCGCGCGATGGCCGGATGCGCGAGGCACTCGCGGGCCCGGGTCAACTCGCCGACGAGCAGCAGCGCATTGACGATGGCGGCGATGGCCCCCGCGTCGTCGGGCAACGCGCGGGCAGCATCGAGTGCGTGCCGGGTCGCCGCGCGCAGGCGACCGTCCGCGTGCGCAAGGCCGCCGAGCAGGAGATGGGCGTGAATGTGGTCCGGAACCGCTGCGACCAGCGCCTCGAGCGCAGCCCGCGCGGCCCGCGCGTCATTGCGTGCGAGATGTTGCTGTGCGGCCTGCCAGAGCTGCGCGGGCGCGGGCATGTCAGGGCTTCGCGTGGGCAGGCAGGCTTGCGGCGATGCGTGCACCGAGCGCGTCGTAGTCGCCGTTGTAGTGGTGCGCGCCGGGCAGTTCGACTTCGGTGACGTGGGCCTTGCCCGCGAGGGTCGGACAGAAACTGTCTGCACCCTCGTCGGCGCCATGCACGCAGATCACGGGGACGCTCGCCCGTTCGATCTCGGCTGCGATCGGCAACGCCCCGTCGTGATGCGTGGATCCGAACCAGTCGCCGACATGGATCTCGAAAACCGCCTCCGGATCGGGCGACATCAGCACCTGTGCGGCGATGCGCGCGCGTGCGGCGTCGGCGACGCGGTTGACGACGACCGGCACGAGGCTCGCGCCGAACGAGTAGCCGAGCACCACGAAATCGGCCGCCGGATGCGCGGCGCCGTAGTGGCCGATGATGCGCGTCACCGCGTCTGCGGCTTCCTGCGGCGTGCGCGTCTGCCAGAAGAACTTCAACGTGTTGAGGCCGACGACCGCGATGCCGCGCTTGGCCAGCTCGTCGGCCACCGCGACGTCGAGTCCTGCCCAGCCGCCGTCCCCCGTGAGGATGATCGCGATGCGCTGCGCGAATTCCCCCTGCGCGGGCACTTCGACGAGCGGCAGGTCGGCGACGTCGCCGGGCAGCGGCGCTGCGGCGGCGAGCGGCGCCGTGAGCCAGCGCACGCCACGGGCCAATTCTGCGCCCGCGTCGACGCGGGCCGCCGAAACGGGGAGCGGCGCCGGCGCGTGGTCGAGCAGACGACCGACCAGCGCCAGATTGCCGTCGGCCCGGGCGCCCGCTGCAAACGGCTGCGGCAGCCAGCGATTCGGCAGCACCGGCACGGGCGCGAGGCGAAAGGCGCCCTTGCCGTCGGCGGCGGAGGGCTCTCCCGCGTCGCCCTTGCAGAACGGTTTCGGAAAACGCAGCGAGAAGTCCCAGCCGAGCGTGACGAGGCCGCTGAACGTCCCCTTCGGCGCCTGCGCGTCGACCGCGTAGGCGAACGCGGCACCCGCGCCGTCGCCGACGAGCAGCGGATAGGAAAAATTCTTGAGATTCTGATGCCGCTGCATCCAGTCGCTCATTTCCTGGATGTGCGCCGACGGGAAATGGCAGGCGTCGTTCTTGATCGACAGCATTTCCTTGCGGTAGGCGGGATAGTCGATGCCGAAGACGAGCGCGCCGTCCGCGCCCAGCGCGTCGGCGAGCGCCTCGGCGCGCGCGTCCCAGCCAGCGGCATCCGAGATGAACACGATCGTGCGCTGTGGCTCGCCGGTGGGCGGCGCGGCGACATGGACGTCGCCGAACAGGCCGTAGTTGACGGGCGTCGTCGCGCCCGCGGCCGCCGCAACGAGCAGCAGCCCGGCGATGACGAACCGGCGCACGATCGCCGCCGCCGTGCGGCCGCGGAACCAATGCGGGCTCACGCGCGCGCCTTCGCCATCAGCGCCTCGATCTCGTCGGGATCGCGCGTCACGGCGCCGGTGAGAATCTCGGGCTCGCCGCGCGTCACGACGATGTCGTCCTCGATGCGGATGCCGATGCCACGCCACTGCGCGGCGACGCCCTTCGCGTCGGCGGCGATATAGATGCCCGGCTCTACCGTCACGACCATGCCCGGCTCGAGCTCGCGGTATTCGCCGTCGACGCGGTAGTCGCCGACGTCGTGCACGTCGAGGCCGAGCCAGTGCCCGGTCTTGTGCATGTAGAAACGCTTGAAAGCACCGTCGCGGATGTTCCTGTCGACGCTGCCCTTGAGCAGACCGAGCTTGATCAGGCCGGCCGTGATCACGCGCACCGCCGCGTCGTGATACGCGATGAACGGGCGACCCGCGCGGACCTCCGCGATCGCTGCGCGCTGCGCGGCAAGGACGATGTCGTAGAGCGCGCGCTGCGCCGGCGAGAACTTGCCGTTGACCGGAAACGTGCGCGTGATGTCGGAGGCGTAGCACTCGAATTCCGCGCCCGCGTCGATCAGTAGCAGGTCGCCGTCGCGCAGTAGCGCGTTGTTCGCGCGGTAGTGCAGCACGCAGCCATTCGCGCCACCACCGACGATCGGCTCGTAACTCGGCACCGCGCCGTGCCGGCGGAACGTGTGCAGCAATTCTGCTTCTATCTCGTGTTCGTTGAGGCCCGCGCGCGTCGCGCGCATCGCGCGCAGGTGCGCCTCGCTCGCGATCTTCGCGGCCTTGCGCATCACGCGCAGTTCTGCGCGCGTCTTGTACAGGCGCAGGTCGTGCAGGATGTGGCCGAGCGCCACGAACTCGTGCGGCGCGCGTGCGCCCTGGCGGATCTGCTCGCGGACACGGTTCACCCAGCCGATCAGCTTGACGTCGAACTCGGCGTCGCGGCCGAAGTGATAGTAGACGCGCGAGCGTCCTTCGATCATGCCCGGCAGGATGTCGTCGATATCGCCGATCGGAAACGCATCGTCCATGCCGTAGTCGGCGACCGCGCCTTCGGTGCCCGCGCGCGATCCGTCCCACGCCTCACGTTCGGCATCGCGTTCGCGGCAGAACAGGATCACTTCGCCGTGGCTGCGGCCGGGAATCAGCGCGAGCACCGCTTCGGGCTCGGGAAAGCCCGAGAGATACTGGAAATCGCTGTCCTGGCGATACGGATAGTGACTGTCGTTGCTGCGGACGCGCTCGGGCGCCGCAGGCACGATGCAGATCGCGTCGTCGCCGATGATGCGCATCAGCTGCTTGCGGCGGCGGATGTATTCCTTCTGATCGATCATCGAGCGCGGCGACGGGTTCAATGCAGCGTGCTGCCGGCATGCGGCTCGGCATGCAGTTCGGCATGCAGCAGCAACGCGCCAATGCGGATGAATTCGATCACCTCGGCGAGCGCGTTCTCGTCCTCGTCGACGTCGGCGCATTCGAAACGGGTCGAGGCGATCGTGCCGAAGTCGCCGAGTATCTCGCCCGCTTCGGGTGACAGCGCGCCGGCGTGCCCCGCACCGGCAAGGCCGATGCCGCCGAGAAACCCGCGGCACCATTCGACGAGCGCCTCGGTGCGCGTGTTCAGCGGCGCGCTCTCCGGCGGCAGCAGCGGTTCGAACCCGAGTTCGGGATCCGCCAGCCAGCGCGCGCAGTCCATATACAGGCGTTCGAGCAGCTGCGGCGAAATCGCGGTCGCGGCGTCGTCGTCCGGCACGAGCTCGAGCGCCTCGAGCCAATTGTGCGAATCGGCGCTGCCGCCGCCGCACAGATAGCCCGTGAGCGAGCCATGCAGATCGCTCGCGCCGACGCCGAACTGCGCTTTGGCGAGAACGTCGCCGAGTTCGGCATGGGAAATCGAGCCTGTCACAGTTACCAGCTGCTGCATGCGGGAGGAAAAGTGTATTGTAACAGCGCGGGCGCGAGGGAGGCTCTGGTCTGCACAGCATCTTCGCATAGCATCTTCGAATGGCATCGGCCCCGACTTTTGCCTACACTCGATTCCGCACAGGGGAGGAATGCCGGCATGCGATGAGGTCTGCGCGATGCCAGGCCGAATGAATTTCCGATGGGAGCTCCCGATGGGACTTGGCGGGCGCGCTGTCTTATTTGCTTTGCTGCTCTGGACGGCGAGCGCCGCAGCGGGCGAACGCCGCTATTACTTCGACAATGTCCACGACAGCGAGCGCGGACTCGTCCAGCACACGGTCAATGGATTCTTCCAGGATCGCGCCGGCTTCATGTGGATCGCGACGCAGGGCGGCCTGCACAAGTACGACGGCTATCGCGTGCGCGTGTTCGAGCACAGCGCCGATGATCCCGAGAGTCTCCCGAGCAGCTTCGTCAGCGCGATCACGCAGGATGCGCGAGGGTGCGTTGTGGATCGGCACGCGCAATGCGGGCGTCGCGCGCGTCGATCCGGTTTCCGGCAAGGCGAAGAGCTTTGCGGTGCCCGCCGAAGCCGCCGACGCACAGAATCGCAATTCGATCATCGCGCTGAAAGCGGACCCTGCGCGCGGCATCTGGGTCGTGACGGTCGCGGGCATCGAGTTGCTCGAGCCTGCAACGGGCCGGCGCCGCGACATCGTCCGCTTCGCGACGATCCGTCGTGTCGACGACCTGATCGGCAACCTCGTATTTTCCGCGGACGGTTCGCTCTGGGCGGCGACCCCCGTCGGCCTCTGGCGCGTCGCGCCTGGCGGCGAGACCGCGCAGCAGGTCGCCGCAGGCAGCATCGCCGCCGCGCGCTCGATCGTCTTTGCGCGCGGCGGGTCGGTTTACGCGGGCACACCCGACGGCCTCATGCGCATCGACGTCGCGAAAGGCGAGGCCGCGCGCGTGTGGCCGGCAGAAGGCGATCGCGCCACGATCAGTCACAACGTCTTCGACGTCGTCGAAGACGCGGAAGGCAAGATCTGGGCGGCCGCATTCGGCAGCGGCCTCGCCGTCTACGAGCCGACGACGGGTCACGTCGAATTGCTCAGCGACGAGCGCAACGTGCCGGGCTCGTTGCCGGAGAAATTCGAGCGCCGCCTGTTTCTCGATCATTCGGGACTGCTCTGGGTCGGCGGCATCAACAGCGGCTTCGCCACGACCGATCCTCTCGGCGCGAAATTCCACCTGATCATCGACAGCAATCCGAATCTCAAAAATCCGGGCAACTACGTGAGCGCGCTCGACGAGGACGCGCAGGGCCGACTGTGGCTCGCGCTCGCCGGCGCCGACCTCACGCGCTACAACCGCGCCGAGGGGACATTTACCGGGTTACGCCGACACGCTGCTCGCGGCGCTCGACGCCGGCACGCAGGCGACCGACCTGCGTCTCGCCGCGTTGCGCAGTGCGGGCAACGGCACATGGTGGGTCGCGACGGGCAAGGGCGTCGTGCTGTTCGACCCGCAAGAACGCAGCGCCAAGCGCCTCGCGATCCCTTCGCTGCCGCCGGGCTGGACAGACCCGGTGCGCGCCATACTCAAGGCGCGCGACGGCAGCCTGTGGCTCGGCTCGCCGGGCGCCGGGCTTGCGCATGGCCGCCCGGAAAGCGGCGAGTGGGAGCTGTTCAGGCATCGCGAGGCGCAGGCCGACAGCCTCACCGACGACTACATCGTCAGCCTCTACGAAGACCGCAGCGGCCGCATCTGGATCGGCACGACGGGCGGCCTCACGATCTACGACGAACAGACACGCAAATTCCGCACGTTCCGCCATGACGCCGCGGACACGGGTTCGATTTCCGACGACATCGTCCACACGGTGCGCGAGTGTGGCGACGGCACGATCTGGGTCGGCACGCACAGCGGGCTCAATCGGGTCGAGACCGGCGCCGACGGCAATCTGCGCTTCACGCGCTTCCTGACGCGCGACGGGCTCGTCAACGCGACGATCTATTCGATCGTCGATGACGACGAAGGGCAACCTCTGGCTCGGCACCAACCGCGGCATCCAGCTGTTCGATCGCGCCCACAACGCGTTCCACGCGTTCACGATGCACGACGGCCTGCAGGGCATGGAATACAACACCGATGCGGCGATGCGGCTCGCGAGCGGCGAACTCGCGTTCGGCGGCGCCAACGGTGCGAACGTGTTTCGCGCGGAAACGCTGCGGTTCAGCGCCTTCGTGCCGCCCGTCGTCGTCACCGGCATGCAGATGGGCGATGCGCCGAGCGCCGCACTTGCGCCGGGCACGGACACGGTCAGCGTCGCGCAGACCGAGCACATCCTGCGTTTCGAGTTCGCCGCGCTCGACTATGCCGAGCCGGCACGCAACCGCTTCGCCTACCAGCTCGTCGGTTTCGACAAGGACTGGGTCGAGGCGGGCACGCGCTCCGACGCGACCTATACGAACCTGCCCGCGGGCAGCTATTCGTTCCGCGTGCGTTCGAGCAATCACGACGGCGTCTGGAACGACACGGTCGCGGCGCTCGGCGTGACGATCACGCCGCCCTGGTGGAGCAGTCTTGCCGCACGGCTGTTCTATGCGGCGGCGCTGGCCGCGTTGATCTACTGGGCGTGGAGGACGATGCGCGAGCGGCGCGAGGACGAGTTGCGCCATCACGCCGAGTTGCGCGAGCGCGACGAACGCTTCCGCATGGCGCTGTGGGGTTCAGGCGACGAATTCTGGGATCTCGACGTGCGCACCCACACGATGCACCGCATCGGCGTCGACAAGAGCTTCGGCGGCAGCTACGAACAGTCGTTCAACGACGACATCTGGCTGCGCGACATGATTCATCCCGAGGACGTGCCAGTGGTGCTGGAGCGCCGCCTCGCGCATATCGACGGCAAGACCGAGGTCTACGAGTCGGAGCACCGCGTCCGCGACACCGACAACGAGTGGGCGTGGCGCCTTTCGCGCGGAAAGATCGTCGAATGGGACATCGAAGGCAAGCCGCTGCGCATCTGCGGCACGGCGCGCAATGTGACGCAGGTGCACATCGCCGAGCGCCAGCATCGCATCGCGGCCGAAGTGCTCAACAGCATGAACGAGGCGGTCTGCGTGACCGATCTCGATCATCGCTTCGTTTCCGCGAACCAGGCGTTCATGCGTGTATCGGGTTATGCGGAGAGCGAAATCATCGGCCAGCCCGTCGACCTGCTGCACAGCGCCCGCCAGCCGGACGAAGCCTACCGGCAGATGCGCGAGGGCTATCGCAACCACGGCCATTGGCGCGGCGAGCTGTGGCAGCGGCGCAAGAACGGGGAGGAATTCCTCAGCTGGCTCGAAGTCAGCACCGTGCACGATCATCTCGGCCGGCGCACGCACTACGTCAGCGTGATGACCGACATCACCGAGCGCAAGCGCAACGAGCAGGATCTGCGCTATCTCGCCAACTACGACACGCTGACCGGACTGCCGAATCGCAGCCTGCTGATAGAGCGGCTCGTCGCTTCGATCGATCGCGCGAGCCGCAGCGATGCCCGCGTCGCCGTGCTGTTCCTCGATCTCGACCACTTCAAGCACGTCAACGATTCGATGGGTCACAGCAGCGGCGACCTCGTGCTGCGCGCGGTGGGCGAACGCCTGCGCACCTGCGTGGGCGAGAGCGACATCGTCGCGCGCCTCGGCGGCGACGAGTTCACGCTGCTGGTCGAAGGCCTGCGCGACATCGCCGACGCCGAGGCCGTCGCGAAGAAGGTCATCCGGGCGCTGTCGAGCCCGCTCGATATCGAAGGCGCGCGCGAACTGGTCGTCACGACTTCGATCGGCGTCAGCGTCTTCCCCGATCACGCACGCGGCCCGATGAGCCTGCTCAAGTTCGCCGACACGGCGATGTATCAGGCCAAGGATCAGGGCCGCAATACCTATGCGGTCTACACCGAGGCGATGGACATCGCCGCGCGGCGCTGGGCGGATACGGCCGCGGCGCTGCGGCGCGCGGTCGAGAACCGCGAGTTGCAGGTCGTCTACCAGCCCAAGCTGACGCTCGCGACCGGGAAGATCAGCGGCGTCGAGGCGCTGCTGCGCTGGCGCAGCGCCGAACTCGGCGAGATTCCGCCGTCGCACTTCATCCCGCTCGCCGAGCAGACCGGCCTCATCGTCGAACTCGGCAACTACGTGATCCGCACCGCCTGCGCGCAGTTGAAGTCCTGGCGCGACGTCGGCCTCGACGACATCAGCATTGCGATCAACGTTTCGGTGCTGCAGCTGCTGCGCGGCGAGCTCGCCGCGCGTCTGCGTCGATCGCTCGCGGAATACGACCTCGATCCGGCGCTGCTCGAACTCGAGCTCACCGAGACGATGCTGATGGCGCGCGCCGAGCAGGCCGTGAATACGCTCGGCGAACTCAAGGCGATCGGCATCAGCCTCGCGATCGACGACTTCGGCACCGGCTACTCGTCGCTGAGCTATCTCAAGCGGCTGCCGATCGACACGCTCAAGATCGATGCGAGCTTCGTGCGCGACATCACGACCGACCCGGACGACCGCGCGATCACCGCGACGATCATCCGCATGGCGCAGTCGCTGCAGCTGACCGTCGTCGCCGAAGGCGTCGAGACGCAGGAGCAGTTCGAATACCTGCGCGACCACGGCTGCCAGCAGATCCAGGGCCACTGGCTCGCGCGGCCGTTGTCCGCCGAGGCGTGCACGGAGATGCTGCTCAGCGGCTCGCCGAGCCTGTCGCGACGCGTTGCCGGCTAGCCGCCAGCCGCGCGTTGACCCACCGCGGGCGCCCGCATATAGTGCGGGCATGGCCGATAACAGCAACGTTCTCAGCGATCTTGCCGATATCAGCGGGCGTCTTGATCGCCTTCTCGAACTCGTGCACCGATTGACCGAAGAGAACCGCAGCCTGCGCACGAGCCAGGAACACCTCAATGCCGAGCGCGCGAATCTTCTCGCCAAGAACGAACAGGCGCGATCGCGCGTCGAAGCGATGATCGTGCGACTGCGCTCGCTGGAGAACAACGCATGAGTGAAGCGACACCCGTGGCGGTCAGCATTCTCGACCGCGAATTCCTCGTTGCCTGCACGCCCGAAGAACGACCCGGCCTCATCGCCGCCGCAGCGTATCTCGACGGCAAGATGCGCGAAGTGCGCGGCAATACGCGCACGCAGGGCGTCGATCGCATCGCCGTCATGGCGGGGCTCAACATCGCACATGAACTGATGCAAACCAGGCAGCGCAGCGATGTTGACGGCGGCGCATTGGCACAGCATCTGCAGGCGTTGCGCGCAAAGCTTGATGGTGCACTCGCTACCTCTGTAAAATAGCAGCGCGTCCCCTGCGGTGTGCGACAGCGCATTCAACATATTGCCTTGCTCCTACATACGACCCCGGGATGGCAGTGCTAGTGTCCGTGTGCATGTCCGCCATGTGCGGAAAGCCTGACGACCTGCGAGCCTTCCCACCTGATCCTAGGGATCAAGGTCGTTCGATGTGCATCGGCATCGCGGAGGACGTACTTTTCTCTGTGCATTTCGCGCAGAGTGCTGCGTGACGCCGGTGCGCGCGCGCATTTCGGATTCCAGAAAATCCGGTCCTGGAACTCCGATCCCGGAAAGTCCTGCTCCAGGAATCCGCTGCCTTCGCCGCTCGACCTCCGTCGAAGCGCTGCCCCCGATGCACTTGTCTCCGCGCCGTCGCGCGTTGTCGAACTACAATGCGCCCGTGGATACCGTCCCGATCCCGTCTGAATCAACAGCGGTCGTGCGCGCGCGCATGCGCGAGACGCGCGCGCGCCTCGGCGCGCCCGCACGCATCGCCGCCGCCGAGGGTGTCGCGGCGGCGCTCGAGCAGCTGCCCGAGTTCATCGTCGATGCCAATGTGGCCGGCTATTGGGCGGTCGGCGGCGAATTGCCGCTGCACGTGGTGGTCGCGCGCCTGCGCTCGCGCGGTCAGCGCTATCTCCTGCCCGTGCTCACGGGGAAGGTCCTGCGCTTCGCACCGCTGCCGCCGAACGCCGAGTTGCGCGCCAACCGCCACGCGATACCGGAGCCGGTCTGCGCGGAGCACGAACTGCTCGCGCCGGCGCAGCTCGACCTCGTGCTCGTGCCGCTCACTGCGTTCGACCGCCGCGGCGGCAGAATCGGCATGGGCGGCGGCTACTACGATCGCAGTTTCGCGTTCCTGCGCGACGCGCCTCGTCCCGCGCAACCGCTGCTCGTCGGAATCGGCTACAGTTTTCAGGAGGTCGACGCGCTGTCGGCGCAGGCGCATGACCTCGCGATGGACTTCATCGCGACCGAAAAAGAATTGATATCCTGTGCTCCGACCTTTGCTACCGGGAGCCCAGCCCCCTTAAGTTAAGGGGCGATCGCGCGAAGCGCGATGGGGTTGTGGTGGTGCGGCGCGATGTCGGAGTCAACAACATGGGTTCTTCCACGCAAGCCTCTCCAAACTACTGGCTGATGAAGTCCGAGCCCGACGAATTCTCGATCGACGATCTGAAAACGCGCAAGACCGAGCCGTGGAGTGGCGTGCGCAACTACCAGGCGCGCAACTTCATCCGCGAGATGAAGGCCGGCGACGGCGTGCTGTTCTATCACTCGAGTTGCGAGGTGCCCGGCGTCGCCGGCATCGCGAGCGTCGTCGCGTCGGCGTATCCGGATCCGACGCAGTTCGATCCGAAGAGCGACTACTTCGATGCGAAGGCGACGCGTGCGGATCCGCGCTGGTCGCTCGTCGACGTGCGCTTCAAGCGCAAGCTCGCGCGCACGATCACGCTGACCGAACTCAAGGAGCGGCGCGAACTGGGCGACTTCGCGCTGCTGCGCCCCGGCAATCGCCTGTCGGTGCTGCCGGTGACGAAGGCGCAGTGGGACTTCATCCTTTCGCTGGAGTAAGACGACAGAATTCGGACGCGGATCAACGCGGATCAACGCGGATACCGCGCAGGGAATTCGGACCGTTCCCGCGTCTGGCTAATCTTTTACCGAGCTGCACGATTCGACTCGCACGGTTGGGTCGGCAGGCGCGAAGGATGTGCCTGCGATACCGGTCCGATATGGCTTTATCCGCGTCGATCTGCGTTAATCCGCGTCATCCCGATCTTGCTTTCGATACCCACCAATGAACGCACAGGAACAACAGAAGCGCCTCGCCGCACAGGCCGCGATGCGCTATGTCGAGGACGGCAGCATCGTCGGCGTCGGCACCGGCTCGACCGTCGCGCACTTCATCGACGAACTCGGCAAGGCGCGCGATCGCATCAAGGCTGCGGTGTCGAGTTCCGAGCGCAGCACCGCCGCATTGCGCGCGCTCGGCATCGACGTGGTCGACCTGAACAGTGCGGGCGAACTGCCGCTCTACGTCGATGGCGCCGACGAGTGCGACGGCGCAGAAGAACCTGATCAAGGGCGGCGGTGCCGCGCTGACGCGCGAGAAGATCGTCGCGGCCGCTTCGCGCAGGTTCGTCTGCATGATCGATGCCTCCAAGCGCGTCGACTGGCTCGGCCGATTCCCGTTGCCGATCGAGGTCATCCCGATGGCGCGCAGCTACGTCGCGCGCGAGATCGTCAAGCTCGGCGGCCAGCCGGTGTGGCGCGACGGCGTCACGACCGACAACGGCAACGTCATCCTCGACGTGCACAACCTGCGCATCACCGATCCGCCCGCGCTCGAGGCTGTGCTCGATCAGATCGTCGGCGTGGTCTGCGTCGGCCTGTTCGCGAGGCGCAAGGCCGATGTCGTGCTGATCGGCAGCGAACTGATGCCGTGAGCTGCCCGCCGACAGTCGCTCACGCAGCCGGCGCGCAAGTTCAGCGCGCTGCAGTTTTTCAGCGCAGCGTTGTGCGCGTTCGCGTGCGTCGTGAACGCGCAGGGTGCCGGCGCGGCAGATCCGCCTGCGCCGTCGCCGACGGCCGTGAAGGTGCTCGGCAGCGTGCCACACGATCGCCGCTCGTTCACCGAAGGGCTCGCTTTCTCGAATGGTCGCCTGTTCGAGAGCAGCGGCGAATACAGGGAATCGTTCCTGCGCGAAGTCGATCTCGCAACCGGCAAGGCGCTGCGCGAGGTGAAACTGGCCGACGCCTATTTCGGCGAAGGGCTCGCCGTCTTCGGCGGCAAGATCTATCAGCTCACGTGGCGCGAGAAGACCTGCTTCGTCTACGACCTCGCGACGTTCCGCAAGATCCGCGAGATCGGCTACGAGGGCGAAGGGTGGGGACTCGCGAGCGACGGCAAGTCGCTGATCATGTCCGATGGCAGCGAGTGGATTCGTTTCCGCGACCCGACGACCTTCGCGGTCCGGCGCTCGATTCGCGTGATGTATCAGGGCAAGCCCGTCACCAACTTGAACGAACTCGAGTACATCGACGGCAAGGTCTGGGCGAACGTGTGGGGCACCGATCTGATCCTGCGCATCGATCCAGCGGACGGCCGCATCGTCGGCATACTCGACGCGTCGGCCGTGTTTCCCGCCGCCGAACGTCCGAACGATCGCGATGCGGTGCTCAACGGCATCGCCTACGACGACCGCAGCAAGAGCCTCTATATCACGGGGAAACGCTGGCCGCGGATGTATAGGATCCAGGCGCCGTAGCGGGAGGTGCCGTAGGCGGAAACTGCACGCGTCGCACGCGGCTCCTCGACGCTATCGACCGTCGCCTGAGCCGCGTGTCGCGGTCTCGTCCATCAGTGCGTGCCAGCACGCGAGGCCGGCCCGATAGGGAACGAGGGGTCCGGTCAGGCCACCCATCTGGTAAAGCATATCGTCTGTCAGCGGTACAAATTGGCGCATTGTGAACTTCTTGCGTGCCCATATTTCAGAGTGACTACAGCAGACAGGCATGGACGACCGGCGACGGCAATATGGCGTTTTCCTGACGTTCAGCGTGTTTGTACAAATCGACACCATTTCGCGTAATATCGCTGGAACTCCTGCCCTGGAGCAAAAATAAGATGCAAAAGAACAATCCCTGGCTGCAGCTACGCGGCGCAAAGGACGAAGACATCCCGCTGTTTTCATCTGCGCTGTTGATCGCCAAGGACGAATACCCGGCCCTTTCCGACTCCGAATACGAGTCGCAGTTCGCGGACTACAGTCGCCGTCTGCGCAACGTGCTGGACCCCACCGAAACGCCCGCCGCGCAACTGCGCTGTCTCAATCGCTTCCTGTTCGAAGACCTGGGTTTCTCGGGCGACGATCAGGACTACTACGACCCGCGCAACAGCTACCTCAACGACGTGCTCGATCGTCGCCTCGGCAATCCGATCTCGCTCGCGGTCGTGCAGATCGAGCTCGCCCGCCGCCTCGACGTGCCGTTGCAGGGGGTTTCGTTTCCCGGCCACTTCCTCGTGCGCCTGCCGCTCGACGAAGGCATCGTCGTGCTCGATCCGTTCCAGAAGGGGCGCTCGCTCGATGCCGCGGAACTGCGCCGGCGCGCGCGCTCGCACCTCGACACGCACGACATCGACGACGCGCGCCTCGCGCGCATGCTCGAGCCTGCGAGTCATCGCGCGATCCTCACGCGCATGCTGCGCAACCTCAAGGGCGTCTATGCGGAGCGCGAGCAGTGGGACAAGGCGTTGCGCTGCTGCGACCGCCTGTTGACCCTCGATACGCACCAGCCGGGCGAATATCGCGATCGCGGCCAGTTCTATCTCAAGCTCGATCACGTGCGTGCGGCGAGCGAGGACCTGCGTCGCTATCTCGCGCTCGTTCCGCAGGCGGACGACGCCGATGCGATCGCGTTGCAGCTGACTGAACTCGGCACGGCGTTGCCGCGTCTGAATTGATTCGCTGCGGCCTGCGGCGACGCGGCGCGCTTGCGATACGCCGGCGTCCCGGGACGGATCGCCCTGCTCGTTGATTCCGCGTCGCGGACCAGCGGGTGCCTTTTCACCGCCGCTCCGCGGCGGACCAGCGCCCGATGCGGCGCAGCCGCTCAGGCGATCTGCATCATCTCGAAATCGGCCTTCGTCACGCCGCAGTCGGGGCAGGTCCAGGTTTCCGGGATGTCTTCCCAGCGCGTGCCGGGCTCGATGCCGTCCTCGGCCCAGCCTTCGGCCTCGTCGTAGATGAAGCCGCAGACGACGCACATGAATTTGCGAAACGGCGTGTCGTCGGCTTTGGGGATGGCGCTCATCAGGTCGGCAATGCGTGGGAAATCGAAGGCGCGCATTCTACCGGTAGACTATGCGCCATGCACCCGCGCCTGCCAAAAAGCGGCCTTTACGCGATCACGGACGGACCGCGCCCGGACCTGTTCGCGGTCGTCGAGGCGGCGTTGCGCGGTGGCGCGGCGATGCTGCAATACCGCGACAAGACGACCGACGCGCAGCGCCGCAAGGCGGAGGCGACGCGGCTGCGCGAGCTGTGCGGCCAGTGGCAGGTGCCGTTGATCGTCAACGACGATGTCGAACTCGCGCAGGCGGTCGCTGCCGCGGGCGTGCATCTCGGCGAAGACGACGGCGATCTCGCCGCCGCCCGGGCACGCCTCGGCGCGGACGCGATCATCGGCGTGTCGTGCTACGACTCCCTCGCCCGCGCGCGCGAGCTCGCCGCGGCTGGTGCCGACTATCTCGCGTTCGGCGCGTTTCATCCGTCGCCGACCAAACCACAGGCGCGGCGCGCCACACCCGGGCTTTTGCGCGATGCGCGCGCGCTGGGCGTGCCGCTCGTCGCGATCGGTGGCATCACGAGCGACAATGCGCGCCCGCTCGTCGACGCGGGCGCGGATTTCGTCGCGGTCGTCTCCGGTGTGTTCGGTGCTGCCGATCCGCGCATGGCGGCAGAGGCGTATACGAAGATTTTTCGGACGCGGATTGACGCGGATGAACACGGATAGAGCCAGAATTCATCGATTCCCTTCCGGTGATGATCCGCATAAATCCGCGTTGATCCGTGTCAAAAGCTCTTTCGGCGCGGTCGACCCGCATGTTGCGGCCCCGTATGCAAGGATTTCTCCGACGCGGATCGACGCGGATTGAGCAAGGAGACAGCGTGAACCATTGTTTATCCGCGTTTATCCGCGTGCATCCGCGTCAAAACTTTTACTTTCTCTCCAGAAATCCAGAATCCATGAACACGAATCACGAATGGTTCCAGCGCGCGCAGCCCCTGATGCCCGGCGGCGTCAATTCGCCGGTGCGCGCGTTCAAGTCGGTCGGCGGCGAGCCGTTCTTCACCGACCATGCCGACGGCGCCTACCTCTGGGACGTCGAGGGCAAGCGCTACATCGACTACGTCGGCTCGTGGGGGCCGATGGTCGCAGGGCACAATCATGCGAAGGTGCGTACGGCCGTCGTCGAGGCCGCGCGCGCGGGATTGTCTTTCGGCACGCCTTGCGCCGCCGAGGTACGCATGGCCGAAGAGGTCACGCGGCTCATTCCTTCGATGGAAATGCTGCGCATGGTCAACTCGGGCACCGAGGCGACGATGGCGGCGATCCGCCTCGCACGCGGCGCGACCGGGCGCGAGAAGATCGTCAAGTTCGAAGGCTGCTATCACGGCCATGCCGATGCGTTTCTCGTCAAGGCGGGCTCGGGCGCGCTGACGTTCGGCGTGCCGACGTCGCCCGGCGTGCCGAAGTCGCTCGCCGACCTCACGCTGACGCTGCCGTACAACGACCTCGATGCCGCGAAGCAATTGTTTGCGCAGGTCGGCGAACAGATCGCCGGACTCATCATCGAACCGGTCGCCGGCAACATGAACTGCATCCTGCCGCGCGCGGGCTATCTGCAGGGCTTGCGCGACCTGTGCACGCAGTACGGCGCGCTGCTGATCTTCGACGAGGTGATGACCGGTTTCCGCGTCGCGCTCGGCGGCGCGCAGGCGCTGTACGGCATTTCTCCGGATCTGTCGACGTTCGGCAAGATCATCGGCGGCGGCATGCCGGTCGGCGCGTACGGTGGCAGGCGCGCGCTCATGCAGCAGATCGCGCCGGCCGGCCCGGTGTATCAGGCCGGGACGCTATCCGGCAATCCGATCGCGATGGCGGCGGGCCTCGCGATGCTCGAGGTGATCCAGGCGCCGGGCTTCCATGCCGAGCTCGAACGCAAGACGAATCTGCTGACCGACGGGCTCGTCGCGGTCGCCCGCGAGGCGGGGGTGCCTTTCAGCGTCAATCGCGTCTGCGGCATGTTCGGCCTGTTCTTCACCGCGGAAAAAGTGGAAACGTATACGCAGGCGACGGCATGCGACGTCGCGGCGTTCAACCGCTTCTTCCATGCGATGCTCGAGCGTGGCGTCTATCTCGCACCGTCGGCGTTCGAGGCGGGGTTCATGTCGACCGCGCATACGGATGACGACATTGCCGCGACACTCGAAGCGGCGCGTGCCGCTTTCGTCAGAAGTAAGCAAGCATAGGCTTTACACATGGATTGCTTTACTATCTGAGCCGCTTTGGCAGGATGGCCTGGCCGTCATTTGAGGCGGTTTACCGGGAGCTCTCCATGAAACAGACAACGATCGCTTGCGCAATTGCGCTGATATTTGCCGGTGCGATCGCGGTGCCGGCCACCGCCGATGCAGCTCCGGCCGACGCAGCCGCGGCGACGCCAGCGCCGAAACTCCACGCCGCGATGCGCGGTCTCTGGCAAGGCCACGTTCAGCGCACGCGCGCCTACGCGGAGGCGGTCAAAGCGCATGATGCCGCTGCTGCAGAAAAGGCCGCAAAAGAAGTCGTCGCCAATGCGACGGACATCGCGAATGCGGTCGGCGGTTTCTACGGCGATGCGGCGGACAAGGAGATGCTGCAATTGCTCGCCGGGCATTGGGGCGGGGTCAAGGCGTTGACCAATGCCGCGCAGAAGGGCGACGCCGCCGCGCGGCAGAAGGCGATGGACGATCTCGCAGCGAATGCCGACGCGATCGCGACGTTTCTCTCCGGCGCGAATCCCAACCTGCCCAAGGACGCCGTGCGTGGATTGCTCATGATCCACGTCGGCCATCATGCCGCGCAGGTCGACGAAATCATGAAGGGCGATAGCGCCGGCGAAGCCGCGACCTGGAAATCGATGCAGATGCACATGGATGCGCTGGCCGACGCGCTTTCCGATGGCATCGCCAAGCAGTTTCCTGGCAAGGCGACGTGACGCAATGAGCGCCGGCACGCTGCGCCAATTCGGGCCGAGCGTGCAGAAGCTGCTGCGCACGCTGCTCGCGGAGGCGCAGGGCGCGAGCGTCGAAACGCTCTGCGCGGTTCTCGGCGTCACCCACAATGCGGTGCGGCAGCATCTGGCCATACTGATTCGTGCGGGTTGGGTAACGCGCGGCGAGGCGCGCCCGAGCGGGGGGCGTCCGCAAATGCGCTACGTGTTGACCGACGCAGGTCGCGAACTGTTTCCGCGCAATTATGGACTGATCGCGACCGGCATCCTCGGACAGCTCTATGCAAGCACCGGCAAGGACGGCGTGCAGGCGATGCTCGTCGAGGTGGGACGGCGTGATCGATGCTCCGCGGCGCAGCGCGTCAGAGCGGTGGATCCGGGCGGAAGCCGCGTCGCGCTCGCGGAGCAGCTCGACGCGCTCGGCTACGAGGCGCAGGCGGTGCGCCGCGACGGGGAAACGCAGATCGAAGCGTACAACTGCGTGTTTCACGCGCTCGCCAAGGCGCATCCGGACGTATGCCGTTTCGACCTCGCGTTCATGGAGGCCGCGAGCGGTCGCGAGGTCCAGCACCTCGAATGCCTCGTGCGTCGGCGGCATTCGTGCCGATTCCGGTTGGGCGCAAAGACAGATACGGCAACCTGATTTCGGACAACCCGCTTGTTCGGCAGCCAAACGCAATCAGCTTCGAGCGGCGAACTCGCGTAGCGCCGCACGCAGTCGCGCGAGGCCTTCGGTCACGTCGGCGTCGGCGATGTTGAGCGCAGGCACGAAGCGCAGCACGTCGGGTCCGGCCTGCAGCAGCAACAGGCCATGCGCTCGCCGCGGCATCGAGGATCGCGCCGGCGTTGCCCTTGTGCGCGTCGACGAGCACCGCGCCGAGCATGAGGCCGCGGCCGCGCACTTCGTCGAACAGTTTCAATTCGTCGTCGATCGCGGCGAGACCCGCGCGCAGCGCCGCGGATTGTCGCGCTACGTTCGCTGCGATTTCCGCAGAGGACAGCTTGCGCAATGCGACGCGGGCGACGGAAGCCGCCAGCGGATTGCCGCCGAACGTCGTCCCGTGCGCGCCGAATTGCATGACCTCGGCGACCTTCGCGCCCGCGAGCATCGCGCCGATCGGGAAACCGCCGCCGAGCGCCTTGGCGAGCGTGACGATGTCCGGTTTGATCGCGTCGTGCCAGTGCGCGAACAGCGTGCCGGTGCGGCCCATGCCGCACTGGATCTCGTCGAGCACGAGCAGCGCGTCGTGCCGGTCGCAGAGCGCGCGCAGGCCGCGCAGGAATCCTTCGGCGGCCGGCATGCACGCCGCCCTCGCCCTGAATCGGTTCGACGAGCACCGCGGCGACATCACCGCGCGGCCATTGCGGCCTCGACCTGGGCGAGGTCGTTGAAATCGAGGTAGCGGAATCCTCCGGGAAGCGGCTCGTAGCCTTCCTGGTACTTCGGCTGGGCGGTCGCCGTGACCGCCGCGAGCGTGCGCCCGTGGAAACTGCCGCGGAATGTGAGGATCACGCGCTGCTCGGGCGGCCTGCCGTTCGCCGCCGCCCACTTGCGCACGAGCTTGATCGCCGCCTCGTTCGCCTCGGCGCCCGAATTGCAGAGGAAAACCCGCTGCGCGAATCGCGACGCCTCGACGAGCTCCTCGGCGAGCTGCAGCGGCGGCGCCGAATAGAACACGTTGCTCGTGTGCCAGAGCGTCTGCGCCTGTGCCGTCAGTGCCGCGACGAGATCGGGATCGCAATGACCGAGTGCGCATACCGCGATGCCCGCGCCGAAGTCGAGGTATTCCTTGCCCTCGCGGTCCCAGACGCGCGCGCCGCGGCCGCGCTCGAGGATCACCTCGCGCGGCTTGTACACGGGCAGGTAGTAGTGCTTGCCGGCGGCAAGCAGGTCGGTTGTCGTGTTCTCCCTGTCACCATGTTCCGCTGTTGGGCATCGACGCCCACGGCTCCTGCGGCGGCAGGTGTCCTTCCTGCAGCAGTTCAATCGAGATCAGGTCCGGCGAGCGGACGAACGCCATGTGACCGTCGCGCGGCGGCCGGCTGATCGTCACGCCCATCGCCTGCAGGCGTGCGCAGGTGTCGTAGATGTTCTCGACGCGATAGGCGAGGTGGCCGAAGTTGCGCGCCGAGCCGTAGTCCTCGATCGGCGCGCCGTCCGCGGACGGCCAGTTGTAAGTCAGCTCGACCTCGGCATCGGGTGTGTCTTTCGCGGCCAGGAATACGAGCGTGTAGCGGCCCTGCGGACTTTCCTTGCGCCGCGTCTCGACGAGGCCGAGACCTTCGCAGAAGAAACGCAGCGCCGCATCGAGGTCGCGCACGCGGATCATGGTGTGCAGGTAACGCATTTCGTTTTCTCCACATATTGATGGCGTTCGCTCGCAGGCCAGCGCGGCGAATCGTTGTAGCAGGCGTTCGCGCCCCGATGTTCCGGACTGAGCGGCGAGGCTCGCTCAGTCGAGGAAAAGATCGGGCAGCGGTGACTTCGAGGCATCGACCGCGTAGGGCGCAAAATCATTCACGCCGGCCTCGCGCAGCACGTCCTCGTCCAGCAGGAATTGTCCCGCAAAACCGCGCGCGGGACGAGTGAGCACGGCGTGCGCGGCGTCGGCGACGATGTCGGGTTTCCGGCAGCGGCTCAGGTCGACGCCGGGGATCATGTTGAGCGCGTCGGTCGCGATGATCGTGCGCGGCCACAGCGCATTGACCGCGACGCCCTGCGCGCCGAACTCCGCCGCGAGGCCGAGCGTGACGAAGCTCATGCCCATCTTCGCGAGCGTATAGCCCGTGTGCTGACTCCACCATTTCGGCGCGAGCGATGGCGGTGGCGCGAGCGTGAGGATATGCGGATTTGCCGCCTTCAGCAGATGCGGCAGGCAGACCTGCGCGCAGAGGAAGCTGCCGCGCGCGTTGACCTGTTGCATGAGGTCGAAGCGCTTCATCGGCGTGTCGAGCGTGCCGCGCAGCCAGATCGCGCTCGCGTTGTTGACGAGGATGTCGATGCCGCCGAAGCGCGCGACGGTCGCGTCGATCGCGGCGTGCACTTCGTCCTCCTCGCGAATGTCGCACTTGATCGCGAGGCCGCGCCCGCCCGCCGCATCGACAGCCGCGGCGGCCGAATGGATCGTGCCCGGGAGTTTCGGATTCGGCACGGCCGACTTCGCCGCAATCGCGACATTTGCGCCGTCGCGCGCCGCGCGCAGCGCGATCGCGAGGCCGATGCCGCGCGACGCACCGGTGATGAACAGGGTCTTGCCTTGCAGGGTGCTCATGAAGACCGCCGAGAAAGTCAGGCCGACTGGAACCTCGGCAGATAATGCATCAGCTGGGCGAGCCGCTCCAGTGGGGCGCCCAATTGCAGCAGGTGCTGGCGTTCGCGGTTTTCGATAGGCAGCAGTTCGGCGAGGCGGAAACCGACCCAGCCCGCGTCGTCGAAATGCATGCGTTCCGCGTTTGCGTGCGGGCCGCGTGCCTTCTCGAGCAGACGCTCGAGGATGGTCACGAGCAGCAGGAATTCCGGAGGAATCACCGTAGCGATTTCGTCTTCGAGAAAACGCACTTCGCCATGGACGAGACCGTTGTCGCGCACGCGCGTGCGCTCGACGTGGAATCGCTGTGCGCCTTGCGCGCTGATACCGAGCAGACCGTCCGGCAGCGTGTAGAAGTCGACGATGCGCGCAAACGTGCCGTAGGCCGCCGGCGTTGCGGGCTCGCCTGCTTCGAGGCCCTGCAGGATCAGGCAGACGCCGAAGCCGGCGCCGTCGCGCGAGCAGTCGCGGACGAGGTCGAGGTAGCGCCGCTCGAATACCTTGAGACTCAACAGGCCGCCCGGAAACAGTACCGTGTTGAGCGGGAATAACGGAATGTCGGCGCCGGTCACCCCGTCAGTTTATCGCTCGCGCGTCCCGTGAAAAGGGGTGCGGTGAAAAAAGGGCAGGGCGACTTTCCCGAATTCAACCTGGCGCCGGGAACCCTGCCGGATCGATCGCGTCACCCGTTCCCTCACAAGGTCACTCAGAACCCATTCCCTACGGCGCCGCGAGAAAGCGCCTCGGTGCGTTCTCGAATCCCCCGTTCGACATGAAGACGACGTGATCGCCGGGGCGTGCCACTTCGCGCAAGGTCGCGATCAGTGTGTCGACGGACTCCGCGGTGTGCCCGCGGCCGCGCAACGCCGCAGTGACTTTCTGCGCATCCCACGCGAGTCCGGGGCGATGCAGGAAGACGACCGCATCGGCGTCGACGAGGCTGGGGGCGAGCTCGTCCGCGTGCGCGCCGAGGCGCATCGAGTTCGAGCGCGGTTCCATGCCGACGAGGATGCGCGCGGCGCCGACGCGCGCGCGCAGGCCGGCGAGCGTCGTCGCGATCGCGGTCGGGTGATGGGCGAAGTCATCATAGACCCTGATTCCGCCCTGCTCGCCGACGAGTTCCATGCGTCGCTTCGCGCTGAGGAAATCCGCGAGAGCGGCGATCGCGGCGTCGACCGCGACACCGCCCGCATCGGCCGCAGCGATCGCGGCCAGGGCATTCATGACGTTGTGACGGCCGATCAGCGGCCAGCGCACGATCCCGACTTCCTGGCCTTCGCGCAGCACGGCGAAGTGCGAGCCATCGGCCGGGCGACCAGCGGGGGAGATCAGTCGCGCGCGCCAGTTGCCCGCATCGATGCCGAACGTCGTCACGGGCGACCACGCGCCCATCGCAAGTACCTCGGCGAGGCGCGGGTCCTCGGCGTTGACGATCAGGCGGCCGTTGGCCGGCACCGTTCGCACGAGGTGATGGAACTGGCGCTGGATCGCCGCCACGTCGGGAAAGATATCGGCGTGATCGTATTCGAGGTTGTTGAGGATCGCGATCTGCGCATGGTAGTGCACGAACTTCGAGCGCTTGTCGAAGAACGCGGTGTCGTATTCGTCGGCCTCGATGACGAAATCGGCTGTTGTCGCCGCGCGACCTCCCTTGCCGGCGGCAGAGACGGTCTCTCCGCCCGATCTGGCGGATACGCCGAAGTTCTCGGGCACGCCGCCGACGAGAAATCCGGGCGCGCGACCGCAGGCGTCGAGGATCCACGCCAGCATCGCCGTCGTCGTCGTCTTGCCGTGCGTGCCGGCGACAGCGAAGACGCGCCGCTGCACGAGCAGGTGGTCGCCGATCCACTGCGGCCCCGAAACATAGGGCAGCCGCGCGTCGAGCATGTACTCGATCGCCGGATTGCCGCGCGACAACGCGTTGCCGACGATCACGAGGTCGGGTGCGCTGCGCGTATCTTCGCTGCCGAGATGTTCCGCGCGGTAACCGGTCTTGAGCGTTATGCCGAGCGCCGCGAGCTGGTCGCTCATCGGCGGATAGATGTTCTGGTCGGAACCCTCGACCTCGAAGCCGAGTTCGCGCGCAAGCGCCGCGACGCCGCCCATGAAGGTGCCGCAGATGCCGAGGATATGCAGTTTCATCCGAGAAGCACGGCCACTAGGCCAGCGCCTGCGCGCCGCCGAGGCTGACGACGACCACGGCGATCAGCATCCACAGCAGCACCATCGCGACGCCGGTCCACATCGGAACGTCGAGGCTGTGCCGCAGGATGTGCGCGTTGACCGCGATCTGCCAGATCGCGCAGGCGAGCGCTACCGGCAGCAGAAGCAACGAGACCAACGGCATCTGCTCGGGCGGCGTGGGTTTGATCGGAATGACGAGACCGAGCGGCAGGCTCGCAAGCGTGAACACGAAATGACAGCCGAAAAAGGCCGTCGCGGCCTGCACGAACCGGTTGCGCAGGCGACGCAGGCTGAGCAGCGTGAACAACGCGAGCAGGCTCAGCAGAACGAAGAATGCGGCGGATACCAGCGCGGTCTCCAGATCCACGTTCGTGAGCACGAGCGCCGACAACGCGTGCGCGAAGACGCATGCCGCGGCGGCCGTCGTCAGCAGCTGCGTCGAATACGGCAGATCCTGCGGGCCGCGGCGCAGCAGCAGGATGTCGCGGAGGATGAGGAATGCGGGTGTCATGTGTGGACCTTCGGGGGCCGCGGCCCTCAGCCCCGCTCCTCGCCGGCAGGCGAAGGAGGCGGAGTGATCATCGCGTCAACGCGGCGCAATGCTGTTCATTGCGGCGGCAGCACTGCGAGGATGCGCTTGAACACGTCCTGCATGTCGCCGACGCCGTCGACATGCTCGAGCTTGCCGATTTGTGCGAAATGCTCGGCGACCGGTGCGGTCTGCTCGCGATAGACGTCGAGACGCTTGCGCACGACGGCCGGATCGTCGTCGGGACGGTGTTCGGCCTTGAAGCGGATTTCGCAGCGCGCGAGGATCGCCGCATCGGGCACGTCGAGCTTGATCGCGACGTCGAGGGGCTGTTCGAGGCGCGCGAGCAGTTTCTCGAGCGCCGCGCATTGCGCGAGATTGCGTGGATAGCCGTCGAGGATGAATCCCGCGCGCGCGTCCGCTTGCGCGAGGCGCTCCTCGAGCATGCCGAGCACGATCTCGTCGGAAACGAGATGGCCCGCGTCCATGACGGCCTTGGCCTGCAGCCCAAGCGGCGTGCCGGCCTTGACCGCGGCGCGCAGAAGATCGCCGGTCGAGATGTGCGGGATGCCGAGCTCGGTCTTGAGCAGGGTCGCCTGGGTGCCCTTGCCCGAGCCGTTCGGGCCGAAGAAAACGATGCGCATGGAGTCCGATTCTTTAGGTTTGACCGGGTGCAACGAGGCCCGGGTCGAGCTAACCTAACGGCAGCAACACGCTTAGTCAAACAAAGCGCTCGAGCAAATCCGCCGGCCGCGGCATTGCCCGTGCCGGCGAAGCGCGGAATCCCATTACGCCGGCGTGTACACTCAGGCCACTCGCCATGGCGCTGCGCCGATTCACAGCGCACGCGGTCATTTTGCCAGTTGCAACCAGGTTAAAAACGTCATGAAAAAGAGCGGCAAGGGCAATCTTCTCTACGCGCAATCGGGTGGCGTCACGGCCGTGATCAACACGACGGCCTGCGGCGTGATCGAAACCGCGCGTCGCCACCGCATCGGCGTCTACGCCGCGCGCAACGGCATTCTCGGCGCGCTGCGCGAGGAGTTGATAGACCTGTCGCACGAGGACGCGCATACGATCGCGGCCTTGCGCCACACGCCGGGTGGCGCGTTCGGTTCGTGCCGGTTCAAACTGAAATCGATCGAGACGGACCGGCCGCGCTACGAACGCCTGATCGAGGTCTTGCGCGCGCACGATATCCGCTACTTCCTCTACAACGGCGGCAACGACTCCGCCGACACCTCGCTCAAGATTTCGCGTATCAGCGCCGAGCTCGGCTATCCACTGTCGGTGATCGGCGTGCCGAAGACGGTTGACAACGACCTGCCCGTGACCGACAGCTGTCCCGGGTTCGGCTCGGTCGCGAAATACACGGCCGTGTCGATCGCCGAGGCGAGCCTCGACGTCGAGTCGATGTGCGAATCGTCGACGAAGGTATTCGTGATGGAGGTGATGGGCCGCCACGCGGGCTGGATCGCCGCCGCCGCCGGCCTGCCCGCGACGGGCAGGGACGCACCACCGCACATCATCCTGTTTCCCGAGGTGCCGTTCGACGAGGCCGCGTTCCTCGCGCGCGTGAAGGCGACCGTCGAGCGCGTCGGCTACTGCTCGGTCGTCGTCTCGGAAGGCCTCAAGAGCGCCGATGGCAAATTCCTCGCCGAGGCGGGCGGCGCTGACGCGTTCGGACATACCCAGCTTGGCGGCGTCGGCCCGACGATTGCGCAACTCGTGAAGAGCAAGCTCGGCTACAAGTATCACTGGGCCGTGCCAGATTATCTGCAGCGCTCGGCGCGGCATCTCGCCTCGAAGTCGGACGTCGCGCAGGCCTATGCGGTCGGCAAGGCGGCGGTCGAATACGCGCTCGCTGGCCGGAACGCGGTGATGCCCGTCATCAAGCGCGTCTCGTCGACGCCGTTCAGGTGGAAGATCGAGCCCGCGCCGATCACGAAGATCGCGAACATCGAGAAGAAGCTGCCGAAAAATTTCATCACGCGCGACGGCTTCGGCATCACCGCGGCCGCGCGCACGTACTTCGAACCGCTGATCCGCGGCGAGGACATGCCGCCGTACGATGCGAAGACGGGGCTGCCGCGCTACGCGCGTCTCAAGCGCATCCTCGCGAAGAAGAAACTGCCGAAGTACGAGATCGCCGACAAGTAGTCGCGCGCGGACGCAAGCGGCCAGCGTGGTCGAAACGGACCGCGACCCGGCTCACGCCATGATGTTGACGCCGCCGTCGACGTACAGCGTGCTGCCGGTGATGCGGCGCGCGTACGGGGTGGCGAGGTAGGCGACGGCGAAGCCGACATCGAGGATGTCGGCCAGTTCCCCGACCGGCGCGCGCTCGACGGCATCGTTGAGCAGCAGGTCGAAGTCTTTCAGTCCGGATGCGGCGCGGGACTTCAGTGGTCCCGGCGACACGGCATGCACGCGTATGCCTTTCGGCCCGAGTTCATGCGCAAGGTAACGGCAGGAGGCTTCCAGTGCGGCCTTTACCGGTCCCATGACGTTGTAGTTCGGCACGACTTTCTGCGCGCCGTGATAACTCATCGCGAACATGGCGCCGCCTTCGTCCATCAGCGGCACGGCCAGCCGCGCCATGCGCACGAACGAGTGGCAGGAGATGTCCATCGCCTGGGCGAAACCTTCAGCCGAACAGTCGAGCAGGCCGCCCTGCAGGTCGGCTTTCGGCGCGAACGCGATCGAATGCACCAGGAGGTCGAGCCGTCCCCATTGCGAACGGATGCGCTCGAACACCGCTTCGAGTTCGCCCGGCTTGGCGACGTCGAGCGGCATGAAGATGTCCGCGCCTACCTTTTGCGCCAGTGGTTCGACGTATGGGCGCGAACGTTCGTTGAGGTAGGTGACGGCGACACTGGCACCGAGTTCGGCGAACGCCTGCGCGCAGCCGTAGGCGATCGAATTGTCGTTGGCGATGCCGACGACGAGTGCCTTGCGGCCCTTGAGCACGGGTTGTGGGACTTGGACCATGGCCGTATCTCCGTCAGATTGCGGCGAGTGTGTGCCGCGCGATCATCAATTCTTCGTTGGTCGGGATCACCCATGCCGCGGCCTTGCTGTGCGGCGTCGATATCAGCATGCCATGCGCGGCATTCGCCGATGTGTCCAGCGCCACACCGAGCCACGCTGCGGCGTCGCAAACGCGCTCGCGGATCAGCGTGGCTTTCTCGCCGATGCCGGCAGTGAACACGAGCGCATCCAGCCCGCCGAGCGCCGCCGCGAGCGAGCCGAGTTCGCGCGCGATGCGATAGACGAACAGGTCGACGGCGAGCCTGGCGCGCGGCTCCTCGCTCGCGAGCAGGGTGCGCATGTCGCTCGAGATTCCCGACACGCCGAGCAGGCCGGATTGCTGGTAGATCAGCTTTTCGATTGCGCGCGCGTCCATGCGCAGTTCGTCGATCAGGTACAGGATCACGCCCGGATCGATCGCGCCGCAGCGCGTGCCCATCATCAGGCCGTCGACCGCGGTGAAACCCATCGTGCTCGCGATGCTGCGGCCGCCCTGGAGCGCGCACATGCTCGAACCGTTGCCGAGGTGCAGGACGACGGTGCGGCCGCTCGCGGCGCGCGCATCGATACCCGGCAGCATCGAGGCGATGTATTCATACGACAACCCGTGGAATCCGTAGCGCTTCACGCCGCGATCGGTGATTTCCGCCGGCAGTGCGAAGCTCTGCGCCAGCGCCGGTTGCGTGCTATGGAACGCCGTATCGAAACAGGCGACTTGCGGCTAGCTCCGGCTGGCGCTCGAGCAGGATGCGAATCGGCGCGAGATTGTTCGGTTGATGCAGCGGCGCGAGCGGCACGAATTGTTCGAGCGTCGCGAGCACCGACGCATCGATCCGCACCGGCGCCGAATAGACGAGGCCGCCGTGTACGACGCGGTGTCCGACTGCGCGCAATTCGTGCTCGCCGCCGCTGCGCGCGCAGGTAACCGATCAGATAATCGAGCGCGCCGCCGTGGCCCAGTTGTGTGCCGTCGGGCCAGGCCTTCGCTTCGAGCTTGTTGCCTTCAGGATCCCTGGCCTCGAAGCGTGGTTGGGTGAACAGCGCTTCGATCTGGCCGCGCAACATCGGTTCGAGCGTGCCGCCGCGCGCGAGGAAGACCGAGAACTTGATGCTCGACGAACCGGCGTTGAGCACCAGGATCGCGTCAGCCATGGACGGTCTCCGGGTACCGAGCCAGAACGATCGCAGCGCCCGAGGTCGACCGCGCGAACCGTCGCTGGCAGTCGCATCTCGCGTCCATCTGACGAGAACCGCTCATGCGATGTGCCGCTCGGGCGCCTTGTGTTTTGCGGCTACAACCAGCGAGGCGATGGCGCAGGACGCGAGCCGGGACGCGACCGAGTCGGCGCGGCTCGTCAGGATGATCGGCACGCGCGCGCCGAGCACGATCCCGGCGGCGTCGGCGTCGGCCAGAAAGGTCAGGCTCTTGGCCAGCATGTTGCCGGCTTCCAGATCGGGCACGATCAGCACGTTGGCACGGCCCGCGACCTCGGACTTGATCTTCTTGATCGCCGCCGCTTCGGGGCTGATCGCGTTGTCCAGCGCCAGCGGCCCGTCCAGGATCGCGCCCGTAATCTGGCCGCGGTCGGCCATCTTGCACAAAGCCGCTGCCTCGATCGTCGACGGCACTTTCGAGGAGACCGTTTCCATCGCCGAAAGGATCGCGACGCGCACTTCGGTCGCGCCGAGGTCGTGCATCAGGTCGATCGCGTTCTGGACGATGTCGACCTTCACCTCGAGCGACGGTGCGATGTTCACGGCGGCGTCCGAGATGATCAGCGCGTCGTCATGGGTCGGCACGTCCATCACGAAGCAATGGCTGATGCGTCGGCTGGTGCGCAGGCCGCCTTCGCGCGACACCACCGCGCCCATCAGTTCGTCGGTGTGCAGGCTGCCCTTCATGAGGCAGTCGGCCCGACCAGCGCGCACGAGTTTTACCGCCTCGGCCGCCGCTGCAACGCTGTGTGGCGCGTCGATGAGTTCGTAGCCGGAGATCGAAATGCCATGTTCCTTCGCCACCGCTTCGATGCGCGCTTTCGGCCCGACCAGGATCGGAGTGATCAGTCCGGCCTTGGCTGCATCCACCGCGGCGGTGAGCGAGGATTCGTCGCAAGGATGGGCGACGGCAGTCGTCACCGGGGGGCCGGCTTGCGCCCGTGTCAGCAGGCGCTCGTACTTTTCGTGCTTTCGATGCGTGACCATGTCGGCTCCTATGACCTGGTTTTCGCGGCTTTCGCGGCTTTCGCGGCTTTCGCGGCTTTCGCTTGCGGCTTTGCTCTTTCTGGTTTTTGCGGTTTTTACGGCTGTCACGGCTTTGCGCCGTGCCCGCGGCGGGGAGGCGGGACGCAGCACGGCGCGGATGCGGGCCAGCATCGCGCGCTGTTCGGGCGTCGCCTTGCCACTCTGCATGCGCGGGTCGGAGAGCAACGCTTCGAGCAGCTTGAGCAGGCGCTCGCGATCACTGCGTCGAGGGAGCAACTGCGGCAAGGTCGCGACTGCCTTGTCCGGCTCGTAGCGGACGACGATCTCCTGCTCGCCGCGGATACGGCGCGCCTCATCGGGCGGGACCGCCGGCAGGAACTTGCCGTAATCCTTCATCAGTTCCTGCTTCAATTGCAGACGCGCGAGCAGCAGCGGTTCGCCTTTGCGAACCAGCAGATATCCGACCCGCGAGACCGCCTCGGCATAACCGCCTTCAGCGATGGATTCGAGTGCCTCGCGCACGACCGGAAGCTCGCGCGGATCCTTGGCCTGGGCCGGCGCGGTGCCCGGCTCGGGTCCGGAATCGTAGAGAGAGAGCATGTTTCCGTAGAGGGCAAAAAACGCCGCTTCGCTGTACGCGTCGCGCATGGATCGGTAGTGATCCAGCGACGCGCTGATCAGATCCGAGGCCATGCGCTCGACCTTGCGCGCGGGGTCGCTTGCGTCGAGCGGCTTGCGCTGTTCCTTCACCGCCTGCGCGCTCGGACCCAGCCACCAGCAGAACGGATTGAGGTCGGAAACCGCCCAGCGTTGCGCGCGCATCGGATGCAGGTTTCGCGCGACCTTGGCGCTGGCTTCGTTGCTCACCGCCTGGACCAGCGGGCGCGCGAACAATTCGTAGGCGCGCTGGTTGAGATCGGACACCGCGCTCACCGCCTCGAACGGCTTTTCGTCGGCGCGCTCGAAACGGTTCAGGCGCGACTGGATCTCTTCCAGGCTGCGTTCGACGAAACTCACCTCGTACGCGGGCTTGCCGTCGGCGCCTTTCTTGTCGGCAATCTGCATCGCGTAGAGGCCGGGCGGCAGCATCTCGACCGCCTTCATGACCTCGACAACCTGCGCGTGTTCCTTCTTCGCGACCTTGCCGGAGACGAAGATGCCGAGATGACCGATGTCCGCGTGCAGCAGGCCAATGATCACCTGTCCGCGTGCCTTGATCTCGTCGGTGCTGCCGTAGACGTCTGCGACCCAGTTGAATGCCTGTTCCGGCGGCGTGATGTTGTCGCCCATCGAGGCGAACAGGATGATCGGCACCTTGATCTCGCGCAGGTCGAATACGGCGCCGGTGCCGGACTTGACCGTGCCGGACCACAGCTTGTTGCCGACGAACAGATTCTGCGTGATCCATTCGATCTCTTCGGTGTTCATGAGGTAGAAGCCGCCCCACCAGCGCTCGAAATCGAGGAAGCGCGGCGGCTCGGTGTCGATGTTGGCGAACACGTGGTAGTACTTGTCCCAGAACGTGTTGGCCGGGTTGAGGTTTTCGAAGTTCTGCACGAGCCATGCGCCGTCGAACTTGCCCGCGCCGAGGTCGGAGAACAGCGACGCGAGCCACGTGCCGCCGAGCAGGCCGCCGGAATAACGCATCGGATTGTCGCCTTCGTTCTCATTGAACGCGCCGCCCCAATAGGACATCGGCGCGCCGTTGATCACGATAGGACCGGTGTCGTCGGGACTGGCTGCCGCGAGCATCATCGCCGCCCAGCCACCCTGGCAGTTGCCGACGAGCGCGGGCTTCGGCGCGGCGGGATGCAGTTCGCGCACGCGGCGCACGAATTGCCGCTCGGCCTCGCATACGTCGAGCAGGGTCTGCCCCGGTTCGGGTTCCTGGCGGAACAGCACGAAGTACACCGGGTGGCCTTCGCGCAGCGCTACGCCGACCTGCGAATCATCCTTGAAGCCGCCGATGCCCGGGCCGTGTCCGGCGCGCGGATCGATGATCAGATACGGACGACGCTTGGCGTCCACCTTCACGCCCTTGGGCGGAATGATGCGCACCAGTTCATAGTTGACCGGACGCGCGAGCGTGCTTCCCTCGAGGACGGACTCGTAGTCGAAATGCAGCACGGGCGGCAGGCCCGCGCGCTCGCGCTCGACGAACTGGTTGCCGCGCAGGCGCAACGTGTCCCAGAAAAGCACCGAGCGTTGCGCGAAGTCCAGCGCGTAGCGGGAGCCGCCCGTCCAGATTTCCCAGGGCTTCACCGGCTTGGAAAACAGCTCCTTGACACTTTCGTCGTAGACCTTGCGGACGCGCTCTTCGAGGCGCTCCTGGGCCAGTTTGGCGCGCTTTTGCAGCAGCGTGGCGACCTTTTTTGCCAGCTCTTGTCGTTGCGAGAACTTGCTCTGGGAGTTGTTCATGGCGACCTCACGCAGCGGTACGGTTCGAGCACCTATATTGTGATGCAGTATCTTACCGCCATATTGCAGTGCAATATTCCACGTTCCACGCGAGCCGGTCGATCGAACTTTGCAAGCATGAAACCCGGGCCGGGCTTCATGGTCGCGCGTTGTTCAGGGGCGCCTTACTTTAGTGCGAGCGAGACGACAATCCCGACCCACAGCGCCATGCCGACCCAGTTGTTGTTGCGGAACGCGGCGAAGCACGCATCGCGATCGCGGCCGCGCATGATCCATTGCTGCCACGCGAACAGCGCCGCCGCGGCGCCGATGCCCGCGAAATAGGGCCAGTGCAGGTGGCCGCGTTGCGCGACGAGCGACATCGCGAGCAGGAACGTCACCATGAGCACGCCGATGATCGCGAGGTCGGCTTCGCCGAACAGGATCGCGGTCGACTTCGCGCCGGCCTTGATGTCGTCGTCGCGGTCGACCATCGCGTATTCGGTGTCGTAGATCGTCGAGAACAGCACGTTGGCGAGGAACAGCAGCCAGCACAGCGGCGGCAGCGAATTCGTCACCGCGGCGAACGCCATCGGGATCGACCAGCCGAATGCCGCGCCGAGATAGACCTGCGGCAGGTGTGTGTAGCGTTTCGTGAACGGATAGGTCGCGGCGAGGAACGCGCCGACGAACGACAGCTCGATCGTCAGCCTGTTCGTGAACAGCACGAGCACGAACGCGGCGACGGTGAGCGACGCGAACACGACGAGCGCTTCGCGCGGCGCGACCTTGCCGGCGGCGATCGGCCGCTCACGCGTGCGTTTGACCGTCGGATCGAGCATGCGGTCGGCGTAATCGTTGATCACGCAGCCAGCCGAGCGCATGAGGAATACGCCGAGCGTGAAGATGAAGAGCGACGACCACGGGGGGAAGTCTCCGGCCGCGAGCCACAGTGCCCACCAGGTCGGCCAGAGCAGCAGCGCCGCGCCGATCGGCTTGTGCATGCGGGCGAGCTTGGCGTACTCGATGAGGCGTTCGCGTACGTGCACCCAGTCGACGCGATCGAGGAGACGTTTTATCGGCGTGGGCAGCAGGTTCGCGCGCGGGGCGCGTCGCGGGGCCTGCGGCTTGCTGGCGCCGACGCGCGCCCTCGTCTTCGCCAGCGCCGCCGAAGCCTTCGCCTTGGCCGACGCCGCGGACGGATTCGTCCTCGGCATGCTGACGCCGAGCGAGGGTTTGCCGCCGTTGCGCGCCTTCGCGGCCTGCGGCGGAACGCGCGGCCCGGGGACGCCGGTTTGCCGCCCGTGGTCGACGAAGGCTTGCGCGAATCGGTCTCGTTGCTCATCGCCCAAGTTTACGGCAAGCATCGGTGCGACGACTGCGCGATCGCGCACGCGCGCGAACCGAACGGCGCCTCGCTGCGCTCGGCCACGCCGCCGCGCTCGCCTTGCACACGCGCGTCGGCGTATGCTCGCGCGACCGCAAGAAACATCAGGGGCCGCCATGTTGCCGTCACGCTATCTGCCGTTCGCGATTTGCGCCGCCGCATTGGTACTGTCTCTGGTGATGATCTGGGATGGCGCGGTCTGGCGCTGGCTGGCGGTGCTGAGCGGCGCACTGACCACGCTCGGCGTCGTCGACCTGATGCAGACGCGGCATGCGCTGCGGCGCAACTTTCCGATCACCGCGCATATCCGCACGTTCTTCGAATACTTCCGGCCGATGCTGCGTCAGTACGTCGTCGAATCCGACATGGAAGAAGTGCCGTTCTCGCACATGCAGCGCGCGATCGTCTACCAGCGCGCGAAGAACATACTGGACAAGCGGCCGTTCGGCACCGAGCTCGACGTCTACGCCGACAACTACGAATGGATCAATCATTCGCTCGCACCGGCGAAGATCGACAGCCACGACTTCCGCCTCGCGATCGGCGGCGACGAATGCACGCAGCCGTATTCGGCGAGCGTGTTCAACATTTCGGCGATGAGCTTCGGCTCGCTCTCGGCGAACGCGATCCGGGCGCTCAACGAAGGCGCGCGCCGCGGCGGTTTTTATCACGACACCGGCGAAGGTTCGATTTCGGCCTATCACCGCGAGAACGGCGGCGACATCTGCTGGGAAATCGGCTCGGGCTACTTCGGTTGCCGCGAATCCGACGGCACCTTCAGCGAGGAGCGCTTCGTCGAGAATGCGCTGTTGCCGCAGGTGAAGATGATCGAGATCAAGCTCTCGCAGGGCGCCAAGCCGGGCCACGGCGGCGTGCTTGCCCGCGGCGAAGGTCTCCGAGGAGATCTCACGCGCGCGCGGCGTGCCGATGGGCGTGGACTGCGTTTCACCGGCGCGCGCACAGCGCGTTCTCGACGCCGATCGGCCTGCTCCAGTTCGTCGCGCGCCTGCGCGAGAAGTCCGGCGGCAAGCCGACCGGCTTCAAGCTCGCGCTCGGCCATCCGTGGGAATGGTTCGGCATCGCCAAGGCGATGCAGCAAAGCGGCATCCTGCCCGACTTCATCGTCGTCGACGGCGGCGAAGGCGGCACCGGCGCGGCGCCGCTCGAGTTCACCGACCATGTCGGCGCGCCGCTGCGCGAGGCGCTGCTGCTCGTGCACAACACGCTGGTCGGACTGAACCTGCGCGACAAGGTGCAGCATCGGTGCCAGCGGCAAGGTCATCACCGCATTCGATCTCGCGCGCACGTTCGCGCTCGGCGCCGACTGGTGCAACGCTGCGCGCGGCTTCATGTTCGCGCTCGGCTGCATCCAGTCGCAGAACTGCCATACCGACCGCTGCCCGACCGGCGTCGCTACGCAGGATCCGAGCCGCTGGAAGAAGCTCAACGTGCCCGACAAGGCCGAGCGCGTGAAGATGTTCCACGAGAACACGTTGAAGGCGCTCAAGGAACTCATCGCCGCGGCAGGCCTCGTGCACCCGAACGAACTCGGTCCCGAGCACGTCGTGCGCCGGGTTTCCTCGACCGAAGTGCGTTCGCTGGCCGCACTGTACAAGTTCGTCACACCTGGCGAACTGCTGTCGGGCACGCCCGAACACGTCGTGTTCAAGGTGTTCTGGGACGTCGCGCGCGCGGACACGTTCGCGCCGCCACGCACGATTCTCGAATTGCGCCACACGAAGGCGCGCTGAGACAGCGCGCCCGCGCGGCGTTCCGCCCGCCGACGCATCGGCCGGCGCGTCGCCTGTCAGGCCGACGCGATCTTCTGCAACTTGCGCAGATGGACTTCGAGCTGCTGGAGTTCGACGATCAGCCCCGTGAGGCTGTGCTTGAGTTCGAGATACGCCTCAAGCTCGCCCGGTATGTGCGCCGACGCGGGATTCTTCAGAGCGCGCAGATCGACGGTCAGGGCGTCCTCGCTGCGCTGCACCTCGTCCAGAATCGCCGTCACGAGTTTGGGGTCGGGCGGCGTCTGCGTGTCCTGCACGGCCGGCAGCAGGACCTGCGCCTCGAGCAACGCCTCCATGAGCGGCGACTCGATGCCCACGATGCCGCCGACGTCCGCCGCGACCGGCTCCAGAGTGACGAATCTGGAAGCTTCTTCGGCTGCCGCGCGCGTTCTCTGCACGGCTGGCAGCAGCAGGCCGATCAGGATCGCGATGATCGCGATCACGACGAGCAATTCGATAAGGGTGAAGCCGCGAGTGCGGACTGTTGTGCTGGCTTGCATGTCGCACCTCCTCCGGGAGATTGAGTGCGACAGGAAAGGCTACTCGCGCACCTGCGGGAGGGTCAAATGAACATTTGCAGCGCGATCGCCGATGGGAAATCCCCTGCAATTCCCGAGCCGCAGTGTCTTGAGCGGCACTCCAGTCCGCTGCAATTTTCGGCCCAACGTCGACGCCTTCGGGCGCGCAAGCCGACGAACGGAAATACAGGGCGAAAGAGGACGAAACCGGAACCGCCGCGCGATCTGCAGTCGTGTGAGAGCGCGTCAGCCCGCCTGCAACGCGCGCCGCCGCGCCGGCGTGCCGACCAGGTCGAGGAAGTTGTTGAACACGGCTTCGGCCGTGCTCTGCATCGCCTCGATGCGCGGCAAGGTGTCGGCGCGGATCGTCTCGGCGTCACGGCCGAGGCCGGCGGCGATCAGGTCGTCGCGATAGCTCGGCAGGGCGAGCCAGCGTTCGATCAGCGGCTTGTCCATCTCGAGGTGGAACTGGAAACCGTACGCGTTCGTGCCGTGGCGGAACGCCTGGTTTGCGCAGGTCGAGGTCGTCGCGAGATGCGCGGCCGACGTCGGCAGATCGAACGTGTAGCTATGCCACTGGAACACCGGTGCGCCGTCCCCGAGCGGCGCGAACACGGTGTCGCTGCGTCCGGCCTGCGTCGTCGCGAGTTCGTACCAGCCGATCTCGCTGACGTCGTGGCGGCGGACTTCCGCGCCGAGCGCGTGCGCGAGCAGTTGTGCGCCGAGGCAGATGCCGAGTACGGGCTTGCCCTGCGCAAGTGCGTCGCCGATCACGTCGATCTCGGTCTGCAGATGCGTGCGGGCGTCACGCTCGGCGACATTCATCGGGCCGCCGAGCACGATCAGTCCGCGATAGCGGTCGAGCCTGGGCTGCGTATCGGGCTGGCGCTCGAAGTTGACGAACTTGACGCGGTGCCCGCGTCGCCGGATCAGGCGATCGAGCGTGCCGAGCGGTTCGGCGGCGACATGCTGGAAGACCAGAATGCGTGACATGCGCGGGAATCTTCCTCGAACGAAATCGGGCTCGTGAAGAGCCCGTTTTGCATGAACGCGGCGGCGGAGTCAATCCACGTGCGTCGATCCGCTGTCGTCGCAGTCCGCGATAGGCAGCCCGCGCCGATCAGTCCGCGCAGATCAGTCAGCGATGATCGGCTGGCGACGATCCGTCCGGATCAGAACCCGTAGACGAGGTTGGTCGTGATGAGGTTGTCGGTCTTCTTGTATCCCGGCTGCACCTCGGAGTTGTAACGGACCTGATACGCGGCCTTGAGCGCAAGCTTGTCGCTCATCTTCACCTGCAGACCCGCGTCGTTCTGGAAGAAGTTGTTGTTGCTGCCCGCTTCGACGACGAAGCTGTCGACGAACGACGTCGCGTCGTTGAAGTTGTGCCTGTAGTCGACCTTGCCGCGGAAGACGACGTTCTTGTCGGAATCGGGCTGGACCTCGACGATCACGGGCGGCGTACCGGCGGAAATCAGGATCGACGTCGGCTGCGCCACCTTGTAGCCGGGGCCGGCTTCGGCCGAAAGTTCGTCACGCGCGTTCTTGAGGAACTGGTAGCCGTAGCCGATCGAGGCGACGTACTGGTAGTTGTACGGAGAGAACCCATCGTGCTCGTAGCGCAGCGCGCCAACGATGTAGCTGCGGTCGTCGAACTTGTAGCCAAGTGACGCACCCGTCTCGTAGCGGTTCGCGGTGAGGTTGTACTGCGACGTACTGACGAGCGTCGGCGGCGTCGTGCCCGTGTCGATCGTCGTCGACGACACGTTGCTCTTGTTGCGCTGGGCGAGCAGGTAGAAGTCGTCCTTCCAGAGATCGTCGTTGAACTTGATGTCGATTTTCGCGTTGAGATTCTCGGACTTGGTGTTGCCGCTGGCGATCGCGAGGCCGGCTTCGCCGGTACCCGACCAGCCCTGCGGCGGCGGTGATGGCGGCGGATCGGCGGCGAGTGCGGCATACGGCAGCGCGAACAGCAGCGCGGAAACGGGCAGACGGGCTTTCATCGTGATTCTCTCTCTTTCGGGGCGGGCCGCGATCGCTCGCGGCCCTATATTATAAACGTACACAATGCAGCAAAAGAGACATTTGTACACGAAGGTTGGCGGAGGTTCAGGTCGCGTATGCAAAGCGCGATCGCTCTGGCGTGGGCGATTCAGCGAGATCGGGGTCTCGTGATGAGCGAGGCCTCACTCGGTTCTCGGACAGCGTTTGTTCAGGCGGACTCTGCGCCGTAGTAGAGCATCACTACGTGCTTCGCCTCGGCGAAGAACAGCCAACGCTCGACGAAGAGGCCGGCCGTGATGCTCGCGGCCGAAGCGGCCGTGCAGATCAGCGCGATGAAAGGTGCTCGCGCATCGACGCTCGCGACCGCCAATCCGAGCAACGTCGGGACGACGCCGAACAGCACGGCCGCTATCGCGCGCAGGCGCGTCGCATGCTTGCGCGCGAGGACGAAGCCCATCTCGTTGGTCAGATAGTTCGCTTCGGTATGCGGGCGCTCGGCCGTGCGCACCGAACCAAACGTGCCGAGACCGGTCGCGGTGCCTGGCGTCGCCTCGTGTCGCGTCGTGTCGATGTAACGCCAGTACGCGCGCTTGAGCAGCCAGCTCGCGAGCGCGGCGCCGGGTAGCAGCGCGAGCAGCAGTCGTGGCGTCGCGAGCGACGGATCCGCGGCGCGCTGCACGATCTGCCACCACGCACTGCCGCCGAGTAATGCGAACAGCAGATAACCCGGCAGCACGTAGTCGTTGCGCCAGGCATGAATCGTTTTCAGCGAGGCATAGATCTGCGCGGTGCAGGCGACCGTGACGACAGCGAGCAACGCGAGCAGGCCGCCGCTCACGCGCAGCAGCGTCTCGCCGCCGCCGTTCCACAGTGCGAAGGCGAGCGCGATCGCAGGAACGAAGCTGCACAGCGCCGCCACGCCTTCGCGCGAGAGCCAGGAACTGCGCCACTGGCTGAACGCACGCCACGCCCGCAGCGGCTGGCCGAGGTGGAGCGTCGATGATGTCAGGCCTGCCGCCGCGAACAGGACACCGAGCGCGAGCGCGAAGAGCCCCTGCGTACGCGGCAGCGAATGCGGATCGACCGCGACGAACACACCCAGCAGGAACAGCACGCCGTAGCCGCAACCCGACATCACCGTGAAGAAAATGACCGAGAACGCGGGATGCATGTCAGCGCGACAAGACCTTGTCGAGCCAGCGCAGCAGCGGCGCACCGGCGGAGAAGTCGGCTTTCTCGGCGGGCGACAGTGCGTTCGCCTGCGCTCCGCAACCGTCGCGCCGTGCGCGCGGTGGCAGATACTTGTTGACCGGCTTGTAGCCGATCTCCGGCATGAGGTCGTAACCGCCGCGTGCCGCGACGAGTTTCGATACCGCCGACTCCGCGTCGCCGAGGTCGCCGAAATGCCGCGCGCGCGTCGGGCAGGCCATCACGCAGGCCGGCTGGCGATCGTATTCGTCGAACGTCTCGTTGTAGATGCGATCGACGCACAGCGTGCACTTCTGCATGACGCCGCGTTTCTGCGAATACTCGCGCGCGCCGTACGGGCAGGCCCACGAGCAGAGCTTGCAGCCGATGCACTTGTCCTCGTCGACGAGCACGATGCCGTCCTCGGCACGCTTGTAGCTCGCGCCGGTCGGGCACACGGTCACGCAGTCCGGCGTCTCGCAGTGCAGGCACGAACGCGGGAAGTGGACGGTCATCGCGCCGGCTTTCGCGCTGTCGGCCAGCGCGAGCGCGCCTTGTGCGCGAACAGGCGCGGCAGCGGGCGCGAGCCTTCGCGGATCGCGCGCCCTGCGCAGCGGCTCGGAGACTCCATGGCGTCGATGTCGTACGTGTGCACGCGATTGAACCAGACGCCCAGCGGATCCTTCGCGTACGCGTGCTCGTCGGGCAGCGGGCCGAACTCGCCGCCGTCGTTCCATTCCTTGCACGCGACCGCGCAGGCGTGGCAGCCGACGCAGATGTCGAGGTCGATCACGAGGCCGAGCTTCTTCTTCGGCGAGAGGCGGCAGCGTCGTCATGCGGCGTTCCCGGCTGCGTCGCCGACATATTCGATGCGATGTTCGGCGACGTGCGGCTGCGCATCGCGGACGAGGCGCACGCGCAGGTCGAACCATGCCGCCTGGCCGGTGACGGGATCGGCGTTCGCGTAGCGATAGCCGTCGCCGCGCGGCGGCAGCAGGTCGTCGATCACGTGATTGAGCAGGAATCCCTTGCGTGTACTCCGGCGCGTCGGCGGTCGAGTTTCCATGCGCCCTTCGCGCTTGCCGATCGCGTTCCAGCGTCCAGACCGTACGCCGGCGCGGTGCCGTGCATGGAGACTTCGCCTGAACGCGGATGCGCGCATGCGCCGACTCGACCCAGACCCAGTCGCCGTCGGCGACGCCGTACGCCGCGGCCGTTTGCGGATGCAGGTAGAGAAAATTGCGCGCGGCGATCTGGCGCAGCCACGCATTCTGCGAGCCCCACGAGTGATACATGAACATCGGTCGCTGCGTGATCGCCGAGAGCGGAAAGCGCTGTCGCTGCAGGGCTGCGCGGCTGGTCCGCTTCCGCAGCGGTCGTCGTACCAGAACGGCAACGGATCGAAATAACTTCGCGACGCGTTCGCGTTCGCGCGTCGGGCGGCTGCTTTGCGCCATGTCCTTGTGCAGCGAGGCGGAATTTCTGCAGGCGCTCCGAATACAGTTCGAGCACGATCGCATCGGTCGAGCGACGAATCCGAGCGACTTGCGCCCACTGTCAGATAGTCGCGATTCGCCATCTTGTAGTAGCGTGCGGCTGCGGGGACCGTCGCCTGCCAGAAGCAATTGTTCGGCTTTGTACACGTCGAGTTGCTGCGGATTCGGTTCGCCGACACCCTGCTTGCTGCCGTCGCGTGCCGCGCCAGCCCGCGAGCAGGCCGACGCCGGGCGCGCGTTCGTGCTCGACCATGTATTGCGCGATAGCCGCCCGGATATTTCGCCGCGCCGTAGTCGTCGACGAGGCCCGGCAGCTCGCAGGCGCGCGCCGAGGTCGAGCAGCACGTCCTGGAACGGGCGCACGTCGCGATCGGGTTCGACGACCGGCTGCCGGATCGCGTCGCCGCGCTGTCGGCGTCGGAGATCGGCCGGTCGAGCAGCTGATGCAGTCGTGACGCTCAAGGTAGGTCGTGTCGGGCAGCACGAGGTCGGCGAAGCGACCGTCTCCGACCAGTACGCGTCGACGTAGATGAAATGTGGAATTTTATACTCGCCGCTCGCGGCATCGCGATCGCAGAGCATCTGCCGCGTCTGCCTGCGTGTTCATCGACGAGTTCCAGCCCATGTTCGCCATGAACAGGAACAGCGTGTCGATCGGATACGGATCGCCGGCCCAGGCATTGCGGATCACGCTCTGCAGCATGCCGTGCGCGGCGAGCGGGTATTCCCACGAGAACGCCTTGTCGATGCGCCGCGGCGTGCCGTCGGCGTCGACGACGAGGTCGTCGGGCGCGTGCACGTAGCCGAGCGGCGCCGCGTCCAGCGCACCGTTGTCCTTGCGCGTCCGGCCTGGCCGGTTCGCCGGCGGCACCGGTTTCGGATACGGCGGCTGATAGCGGAAGCTGCCGGGCGTGTCGATCGCGCCGAGCAGCATCTGCAGGATGTGCAGCATGCGGCAGGTGTGGAAACCATTCGCGTGCGCGCTGATGCCGCGCATGGCGTGCATCGACGACCGGCCGGCCGATCATCTCGGCGTGTTCGCGGCCGCGCGCGTCGGTCCAGCGCTGCGGCAGGCGGATCTCCTGGTTGAACGCGACGTCGGCCATTTCGGCCGCGATGCGGCGGATCGTCGCCGCGTCGACGCCGCACTGTCGCAGCGACATGGTCGGCCGCATATTCGTCAGCGAGAAAACGTTCGGCGAGCAGCTGGAACGCGGGTACTGCCTTGCGGCCGTCGGCCAGCGTGAATTCGCCGACGACGGCCGGCGAGATATCGACGCGTGCCGCGACGCGGATCTGGCGCGGCGCTTGCCGCGATGCGTGTCCCAGCACAGAGCGGGTTGCCGTCCGCATCGCGCGCGAACAGTCCGTCGTCCGCGCCGCCAGGATTGCGCACGACCAGATAATGCGCATTCGTATACCTGACCAGATAGTCGAAGTCGACCCGGTCGTGCAGCAGCAGTTCGCGGATCAGCGCACCGACGAACAGGCCGTCGGTGCCGGGCCGGATGCCGATCCATTCGTCGGCGATCGCCGCGTAGCCGGTGCGCACCGGATTGACCGCGACGATCTTCGCGCCGCGGCCCTTGAGCTTGCCGAGGCCGAGCTTGATCGGATTGGAATCGTGATCCTCGGCGACGCCGAACATCAGCAGGTATTTCGTGTGCTCCCAGTCCGGTTCGCCGAATTCCCAGAACGAACCGCCGAGCGTGTACATGCCGGCGGCGGCCATGTTGACCGAGCAGAAGCCGCCGTGCGCGGCGTAGTTGACCGTGCCGAACTGCTGCGCCCACCAGCCGGTCAGCGCCTGCGACTGGTCGCGGCCGGTGAAGAAGGCGAGCTTGTCGGGATTGGTCTCGCGGATATCGCCGAGCCATTGCGTCGCGAGCGCCAGCGCTTCGTCCCACTCGATCTCGCGGAATTCGCCCGCGCCGCGTTCGCCGACGCGCAGCAGCGGTTTGCGACAGCCGCGCCGGCGAGTAGTGCTGCATGATGCCGGCCGAGCCCTTCGCGCAGAGCACGCCCTTGTTGACCGGGTGCGCGGCGTTGCCCTGGATGTAGCGGACGCGGCCGTCCTTCAGGTGCACTTTGATGCCGCAGCGGCACGCGCACATGTAGCACGTGGTCGTCTTGACCTCGTCGCCGACGGGGTCGTTGAGGCGCAGATTAGCGTGCGGCATGCGCGTATGCTCGCTTCGTAGGAGAGACCGGGCCACTCGCGAACCATCCCTGGTGCGTGGCGCCGGCCCGCGCATCCCTGCGCGGGCGCTCGCGGCCGCGCGCGATGCATTACTTTGCATCGCGCAAGCGCGGCCACTCGCCCACACCGACACGCGCACATGCAGGCACGTGGTCGTCTATGACCTCGTCGCCGACGGGCTCGTTGAGTTGCAGATTCGCGTGCGGCATGTGCGTTCGGTTCGCAAGGGTGTCACATGATAGCGGATAGACGTGCGCCGCACCGGATGGCGCGATGCGGCGACCGGCGCGTCCGTGCACACGCGGTGTGCGCAGGCATCGCGTAACATACGCGCATGGATCGCTACGAACGCATTCTCACGCTGCACCGCATGCTGAAGGCCGCGCGCTATCCGGTGCCGCTGGCGCGACTGATGGACGAGCTGGGCTGCTCGCGCGCGACCGCGTATCGCGATATCGCGTTCCTGCGCGACGCGCTCGGCGCGCCGATCGACAGCGACGGCGAGAAGGCCGCGTTCCGTTACGCCGCCGACGAGGCCGACCGTTTCGAACTGCCCGGACTGTGGCTGACCAGCGAGGAGTTGCAGGCGTTGCTCGCGCTGAACGAACTCGTCGGCCGCACCGGTCCGGGCATTCTGTCCAGCGCGCTGGCGCCGTTCCGCTCGCGCATCGACCGGCTGCTTGTCGAACCAGAACGAGGGCGGCGAAGAGTTTCCCGCTCGAACGCATCCGCGTGATCAGCAGCGGCACGCGCAAGGTCGACGAGGCCACGTTTCGCCATGTCGCCAGCGCCGTGCTCGGACGCCAACGCCTGAAATTCCAGTACCGCGCGCGTTCGACCGAATGAGCCGACCGAACGACCGGTCTCGCCGCAGCGGCTGACGCACTACCGCGACAACTGGTATCTCGATGCCTGGGATCACCGCCGCGACGCGCTGCGCAGTTTCGCGCTCGACCGCATCGCAGGGCGCGCAGGTGCGCGACGAGGCCGCGGAGGATCGCGACGAAGCCGAACTCAACCAGCATCTGGCGTCGAGCTATGGCATTTTTTCCGGCGCCGCCGAAAGCATGGGCGACGATCCGCTTCTCACCGCACGCCGCACGCTGGGTCGCCGACGAACACTGGCATTCGCAGCAGCAGGGCGAGTGGCTCAAGGACGGCCGCTACGAATTGAAGCGTGCCGTACAGCAATTCGCGCGAATTGTTGATGGACGTGCTCAAGTACGGCCCCGATGCCGAAATCGTCGCGCCGGTGTCGTTGCGCGAAGAGATGAAGATCATGCTGCAGCTCGCGCTGAGCGGCTACGCGGTGGCACCTGAGTGAGCGAGACAGCGGCCAATGCGATCGCCGCGCCGGCACCCGCCGCCGCGGCACCGACGGTTTCGCTCGTGCTCGGCTCGGGCGGCGCGCGCGGCTATGCGCACATCGGCGCGATCGAGGAACTCGTCGCCCAGGGTTACGACATCCGCAGCGTCGCCGGCGCGTCGATGGGCGCGCTCGTCGGCGGCATGTACGCTGCGGGGAAACTCGAGGAATATCGCGACTGGGCGCGCGCGCTGCAACGACTCGACGTGCTGCGCCTGCTCGACTGGACCTTCAGCGGCGGCGGCTTCATCAAGGGCGATCGCGTGATCGACCAGCTGCGCAAGCTGATCGGCGACGTCAGGATCGAAGACCTGCCGATCAGCTATACCGCGGTGGCGGTCGATCTCTACGCGCAGCGCGAGGTGTGGTTTTCGCGCGGGCCGCTGTACGACGCGATCCGCGCGTCGATCGCGATTCCGACGGTATTCCGGCCGCATCACTACGAAGGTCGCACGCTCGTCGACGGCGGCCTGCTCAATCCCGTGCCGATCACGCCGACCTTGCGCGACCTCACCGACTGCACGATCGCGGTCGACATCAACGCGCCGGCCGAGCCGCTCGACGGATCGGCTGCGGAGCAGGGAACCAGCGAGAGGCACGACGACGCGACTTTCGGCAGCGTCGGCGAAGCGCTGGCCGCCGAGCACGGCGAACAGGCCGAGGGAGGCGTCGATGTCATCGAGGCGCCGTCGCCGGCAGAGACATCGGCGGCGAGCCGATCGGTGCGGTCGGCGGCTATCGACGCCGCATCGCCGACTTCATCGACGGCCTGCTCGAAAAGCGCGAGCGCAAACACGCGCTCGCGAGCGATCCGGGCGTGCTCGAACTGTTCGCGCGTTCGCTCGATGCCGTGCAGGAAACCGTCACGCGCTTCAAGCTCGCCGCGCAGCCGCCCGACCTGATCATCGCGATACCGCGCAATGTCTGCGCGTTCTACGAATTCCATCGCGCCGACGAGTTGATCGAGCTCGGTCGCGCGCGCACGCGCGCGGCGCTCCGGCACTGGCGGCCGCCCGCGCGGCGCTGATCGGGCAAAACCGCAACTGAACGCGTCGCGGCGTACGTCAACGCGCCGTCCCCTGATGCATTTCTCGTTCAGCGAGCCTGCGTAACATGACAAGCGGGTACAAAACCGGCCGGAGCAGGCGCAGCCTGCGCTATCCGGTCTCGATGAAGAGGAGTGATCGAAATATGCGTATTCAAGCAGCAATGTATGGATTGATCCTGGCCGCGGGCAGCGACGTTGGCACCGGCGACGAGCGAGGCGCGCACGTATGTCGAGGTCGAGGTCGCTCCGCCGGCGGCACGCGTCGAAGTCGTCCCGGCCGCGCGCGCGGGTTATGTCTGGGCACCCGGTTACTATCATTGGAACGGCCACGCGCATGTATGGCACGGCGGTTACTGGGTGCATGCGCGCCCGGGTTACCACTGGGTGGCGGATACGTGGGAACCATATGGCCATCACTACCGTTACGTGCCGGGCTACTGGGCGCGCTGAGGCATAGCGTCTTCGCAGTCTTTCTCCCTGGCTGGAGGCGCGACGCTTCGAGGAAGAAGTTCATTTCTCGCGAAACAAAAGCCGATCGGAATCCGATCGGCTTTTTTTTGCGTGCGTGATGCGAGCCAGGGATACGCCCAAAAGAAAACGGCCCGCTGGGGAGAGCGGGCCGTTTTTGGGGTCACGATACAGACGTCGGGGGTAGCGACGCGGGGAGTCCTGTATCGCCAGCGCAGGATACTCAGCAGATGTTATGCCGACCTGAAAATCGCGAGCGTGCGTTTTGCCCAAAATATTGGTTCGGAAACGTCGCCAGCGCTGTTTCGCACAGTCAGGCACCGTCGAGACTGCGAATGCAGAAATCAGACTGCGATCGCGTGGAACGCGAAGTCAGGCGCCCTGCTGCAGACTCGAATACGCGCTCGGCGGCCTGCCGGTGACGCTGCGGAACATCTGCGTGAACGCCGATGGATTGGCGTAGCCGAAGTCGAGCGCGACGACGGTGATCGAGTCGCCCGCCGCGAGGCGCGGCAGCGCGGCGATCACGCAGGCCTGGCGGCACCAGACTGCGAAGCTCGTCCCGGTCTGCTCGCGGAACACGCGCGTGAACGTGCGTCGCGACAGGTTGAGCTCCGCACACCACGCGTCGATCGTTTCGTGCGCCGTCGGCTTGTCGAGGAACGCACGGCAGCGCGCCGCGAGTCGCGGCAGGCTCGGCCAGGCGATATTGAGCGGCAGCGTCGGCAGCGTTTCGATCTCGCGGATCAGCAGCCGCATGATGAGGCCGTCGCGACTCTTCGGGTCGTAGCGCGCCGGCAGGTCGACCGCCTCCATGAGCAGCGCGCGGGCGAGCGGCGTGATGCCGAGGACGCGGCACTCCCGCGGCAGCTTCTGGCTGACGGCAGGTTCGAGAAAGATGCTGCGCGTCGATACCGCGCCGACCGCGTGGACGTCGTGGCGGATGCCCGCCGGAATCCAGACCGCGCGCTGCGGCGGCACGACCCAGCGACCTTGCTCGGTGCCGACGATCATGAGGCCGACGGCGCCGTAGAGCAGCTGGTTGCGCTTGTGCGTATGCGAGCCACGCGCCGGGCCCGGCGCATAGTCGTTGCCGACCGCGATGATCGGCCGGGGCGTCGCTTCGTAGTCGTCGGGATTCGCGTTGCGCATGTCGACGTGATTCAGCATCTGGCCCGCCTTCGTAGGACATTGACCTGTCTGCGACGGCGGGCGACTGGCGTGGATTCTATCCTATGCACACTCCATAAAAGTAAGAACGAAACCATGAGTGCCAATCCCGCGGTGGCCGCCGCCGACAGTGTCCCGGCCATCGCCGCCAACGACGAGGTCGCGTCGGTCACGACCACGCAGAAGACCGTATTCGGCGTGCTCGGCGCGGTGAGCTTCTCGCACTTCCTCAATGACCTGATCCAGTCGTTGCTGCCGTCGATCTATCCGATGCTGAAGACGAGCTACGCGCTCGACTTCGGCCAGATCGGCCTGTTGACGCTTCACCTACCAGATCACCGCATCGCTGCTGCAGCCGGTCGTCGGCGCGTACACGGATCGCAGGCCACTGCCGTATTCGCTGCCGCTCGGCATGAGCTTCACGCTGATGGGGCTGCTGCTGCTCTCGCGCGCGGCGACATTTCCGCTGCTGCTTGCTCGCGGCGGCGCTGATCGGCACCGGTTCGTCGGTGTTCCACCCGGAGTCGTCGCGCATCGCGCGCCTGGCGTCGGGCGGACGGCACGGTTTCGCGCAGTCGTTCTTCCAGGTCGGCGGCAACACCGGTTCGGCGCTCGGGCCGTTGCTCGCCGCGTTCCTGATCCTGCCGCACGGCCAGGGCAGCCTCGCCTGGGTCGGCGTGCTCGCGCTGCTCGGCATCGTGCTGCTGTCGCGGCGTCGGCAACTGGTATTCGCGCCACATGCGCAAGCCGAAAGCCGCGGTCGCGGCGGTCGCGTCGACGCTGCCGCGGCGCCAGGTCGTCATCGCGATCGCCGTGCTGCTCGCGCTGATTTTCTCGAAGTACTTCTATCTGATCAGCCTGTACGAGCTACTACACGTTCTATCTGATCGAGAAGTTCCACGTCAGTACGCAAAGTGCACAAATCCACTTGTTCTCTTTCTTGGCGCCGTCGCGCTCGGCACGCTCGCGGGCGGCCCGGTCGGCGACCGCGTCGGCCGCAAGTGGGTGATCTGGGTGTCGATCCTCGGCGTGCTGCCGTTCACGCTGCTGCTGCCGTACGCGAACCTGTTCTGGACGAGCGTGCTCACGGTGATCATCGGCATGATCCTCGCGAGCGGCGTTCTCGGCGATTCTCGTCTATGCGCAGGAACTGCTGCCGGGCAAGGTCGGCATGATCGCCGGCCTGTTCTTCGGCTTCGCATTCGGCATGGGCGGCATCGCTGCCGCCGTGCTCGGCGAACTCGCGGACTGGAAGGGCATCGAGTTCGTCTACAAGGTGTGCGCGTTCCTGCCGCTGATCGGCCTGCTGACCGCGTTCCTGCCGAACCTGCACGAGCACCGCGCGGAACGCGCCGCCGCCTAGAGGTGCGGCGCGTTCCGGCGCGAGCGGAGTTACGGCGCGCTCTTCGCAGCCGGCACCCTTCTTCGTCGCGGCGATCCACGCGGTCGTCGCGCGCGTCGAGCACGTCGAGCGGCAGCGCGCCGCCGTTGAGGATCTCGTCGTGGAACGCGCGGATGTCGAACTTGTCGCCGAGTTCGGATTTCGCGCGTGCGCGCAGCTCGAGGATCTTCAGCTGGCCGAGCTTGTACGCCAGCGCCTGTCCGGGATAGGCGATGTAGCGGTCGGTCTCCGACTGGATCGACGGCTCGTCCTGCGACGAGTGCTCGTGGAAGAAGTCGATCATCTGCTGGCGCGTCCAGTGCTTGTAGTGCACGCCGGTGTCGAGCACGAGGCGATCGGCGCGCAGCAGTTCGTCGGTGAGATGCCCGTAGTAGTTGAGCGGTTCCTGGAAGAACCCGACTTCCTTGCCGAGTCGCTCGGAATAGAGCGCCCAGCCCTCGGCGTAGGCCGTGTAGTTGCCTTGCGTGCGGAAAGGCGGCAGCCCGGGCAGCGTCTGCGCGATCGAGATCTGCATGTGATGGCCCGGAACACCCTCGTGGTACGCCGTCGTCTCGATGTTGAGCAGCTGGCGATTGGCGAAGTCGCCCGTGTTGACGTAGACGCGACCCGGGCGCTTGCCGTCGGGCGTGCCCATGTTGTACTGCGCGCCGCTGGCTTCCTTCTCGCGGAATTCCTCGACCGGCAGCACCTCCACATTCGCCTTCGGCATCAGGCCGAACAGCTGCGGCAGCTTCGGCTGCATCTGCGCGATGTACTTCTTGTAGAGGTCGACGATCTGCTGCCGCGACGTCGCATGGATCTTCGGATCCTTCGCGAGTTCGGCGCGCATCGTCGCCAGATCCTTGTAGCCGAGCTGCTGCGCGATCTTCGCCTGCTCGCCCTCGATGCGCTTGACCTCGGCGAGGCCGAGCTCGTGGATCTCCTGCGGCGACTTGTTCGTCGTCGTCTGCTGCTCGACATCGAACCTGTACAGCGCGTCGCCGTTCGGCAGCGCCCACAGGCCGGGCTCGGTGCGGCCCTTCGGCGCGTAGTCCGTCGCGATGAAATCGGTGAGCTTGCGATAGGCCGGGCGCACCTTGCCGTCGACCGCGGCGATCACCGCATCGTGCAGGCGCTGGCGGTCCGCCGCCGGCACGCTGTCGGGGAACTTCGCGACCGGCTGGCCGAACGGGCTCGCCTCGCCGGCGGGATCCGCGACCGCCTTGCACTGGGTCACGACCTTCTCGAGCAGGAAGCGCGGCGGCATCAGCTTGTCCTTCTCGCCCTGCTTGAGCACGTCGATCAGCGTGTCGAGCAGCATCGGCACCTGATTGAGGCGCGCGATGTAGTCCTCGTAGTGCTTCGTGCTGTCGAACGGCATCGCGCTGACGAACTGCGGCAGCAGGATGTGCACGCCGTTGAACTGATCGACCGGCATCTCGTAGAGCTTCAGGTCGGTGGCGCGGATGTTGTCCTGCAACTGGCGCACCATGAGTTCCTGGTTGAGCCGGTCCTGCTCGCTGAAGCCGGTTGTGTCGATCGCCTTGAAGCGCTTGAGGAATGCATCCGTGTCGCGCTTCTGCTGCTGCGTGTGCGCGAGCGTGATGTCGGTCCACTTGTCGTTGTAGCGGTCGTCGCCGAGGATCGTCGCGAACTCCGGGCTCTCCTTGAGATTCCACTCCCATTGTTCGGCGAGTAGCGCGTTCAGCGCCTTGACGCGCGCGCCGACGTCGGCCGCCGGCGCTGCATGCGCCGTCGCGACGAGCGCCACCAACACGGCGAGGAACAGGGGTTTGATCGAATGCTTGCTCATGAAGATGACCTTCTTTCGACTGCGGAATCCGGATGCGCACTGTGGTCGACCGCGTGCGCGCAGCACAGTGCTGGAAGTCAGTAGCGTGTGCGTGGTCAGTTCGTGAGCTTCGTCCGGCGCGGAACGTCGTTTTCTGGCGAGCCTGTGGAAGAACAATCGATAGCGATGCATCGCGTGCGGCGATGGCTGTGTCGAACAGAATCGTGCCTCCCTAGGCAGCGATAACGCGGGAGGACTTTTCCGTTCGCGCGAACGGGTGCGAAGAAACCGCATGGGTGGTCGATGGATGGGGCTTGGCATCGACGGCGCTCGTGTACAGGAGACCCTCGGTGTCGCCGTGTCGTGAGCCATCGGCAAGCGTAGTTATCGGCCGATTCTCATGAATGCGGCAAGCGGCAAGGGGCTGACTTGGATGTTTTTTCGCTCACCCAGCGGCTCGAAGGCTAGCGGTCTGGCGTCTCCGGGCGCACGGACAAGGCAACTTATAGCCGGTTGAGCATCGAAAACCTCCGCCCACATGCGCACTTGGCGAACAAAGAGTATAATGCGAACCATTCTTATTTAGATTGGTTGTAGCGTGCTGCTCTCGGAACTGGCGATGGGTGCTTCGGCAACTGTGCTGCAGGTCGACGACAATGGCCCCGGCGATGCGATCGCGCAGCGCCTGCGCGATCTCGGCTTCGTCGCGGGAGAGCCTGTGCGGCTCGTCGCGCTCGGACCGCTCGGCGCCGACCCCGTGCTCGTGCAGATCGGCTACACGCGTTTCGCCCTGCGGCGCGCCGAGGCCGCGCGCGTGCGCGTCGAGGAAGGGGCGGACGCCGCCCCGGAGCCGGGCCCGCCGCCATGACCGCCGCCGCGATGCAGATCGCCCTCGTCGGCAATCCGAACTGCGGCAAGACCGCGCTGTTCAACCTGCTGACCGGTCGCCGCCAGAAAGTCGCGAACTACGCCGGCGTCACGATCGAACGCAAGGAAGGCCACTACACCGCACCATCGGGACGCAGCGTGCGCGTGCTCGATCTGCCGGGCGCTTATAGCCTTGCCGCGACGAGCCCGGACGAAGCGATCACGCGCGATGTCGTCATGGGACGCTATCCGGGCGAGGCCGTCCCCGACCTGATCGTCTGCGTCGCCGACGCGACGAACCTGCGCCTGCATCTGCGTTTCGTGCTCGAACTGGCGCGACTCGGCCGGCCGATGCTGCTCGCGCTCAACATGATGGACGCAGCGAAGCGTCGCGGCATCCGCATCGATACCGCCGGGTTGTCGCGCGAACTCGGCATGCCCGTCGTCGAGACGATTGCGGTCAGACATGGCGGCGCGGCCGAGCTGATCCGCGAGGTCGACGCGACGATGCCAGCCGCACCGCCGCGCACCGGCAACCGAAACGGACCTGCACGCCCGCGTGCGCGCGCTGCTCGCCGCGACGGTCAGCGTGCCGCGGCGCACTGCCGTTGTCGACGATGCGCTCGACCGCATCGTGCTGCATCCGCTGTTCGGCCTCGTGATCCTCGCGATCGTGATGTTCCTCATTTTCCAGGCCGTCTTCTCGTGGGCGACGCCGTTGCACGACGGCATCGATGACGGCATGAAGCTCGTCGGCGGCTGGCTCGGCGCGCTGCTGCCCGACGGCGCGTTGCGCAGCCTGCTCGTTGACGGTGTGATCGCGGGCGCCGGCGCGGTGCTCGTATTCCTGCCGCAAATTTTGATCTTGTTCCTTTTCATACTCGTGCTCGAAGAGTCCGGCTATCTGCCGCGCGCGGCGTTCCTGCTCGACCGGCTCATGCGGGCGGCGGGGCTCACGGGGCGTTCGTTCATTCCGCTGCTGTCGAGTTTCGCCTGCGCGATCCCGGCATCATGGCGACGCGCAGCATCACCGATCCGCGCGACCGCCTCGCGACGATCCTCGTCGCGCCGCTCATGACCTGTTCGGCGCGATTGCCGGTCTACACGCTGCTGATCGCCGCGTTCATCCCGCAGCGCAGCGTCGCGGGCGTGTTCAATCTGCAGGGCCTCGTGCTGTTCGCGCTCTACGTCGCGGGCATCCTCAGTGCGCTCGCCGTCGCCTGGGTGATCAAGCGTGTGCGTCGCGACCAGGGCGAACATGCATTGATGATGGAGCTGCCGTCGTACCGCATGCCGCATCCGCGCGACATCGCGATCGGTCTCTACGAACGCGCGATGATCTTCTTGAAGCGGGTCGGCGGCATCATCCTCGCGCTGACCGTGCTGCTGTGGTTCCTGTCGAGCTTCCCGGGTGCGCCAGCGGGCGCGACGGAACCCGCGATCCACTACAGCCTCGCAGGCATCATCGGCCGCGGGCTGCAGGTGATCTTTGCGCCGCTCGGTTTCAACTGGCAGATCTGCGTCGCGCTGGTTCCGGGCCTCGCGGCACGCGAAGTGGCCGTGTCGTCGCTCGCGACGGTCTACGCGCTCGGCGGCAACGAGAATGGATTGCAGGCGGTCGTCGCGTCGCAGTGGTCGCTCGCGACCGCGCTCTCGCTGCTCGCCTGGTACGTCTTCGCGCCGATGTGCATCTCGACGCTCGCGACGGTGCGGCGCGAAACGAATTCGTGGCGCAACGTCTGGATACTGGCGGGCTATCTGTTCGGCCTGGCGTACTTCGCGTCGCTCGCGACGTACCAGATCGCAAGGGCGCTGTCGTGACCTACGCGATCTTCCAGGCCGTCGTCATCACGCTGATCATCGCGTGGAGCGTCTGGTTCGCCGTGCGCCGGTTCTTCCCGCGCGCGTACCGCGGCGTGCTCGCGCATTGTGCTGAACGGCTCGCGCGCGCGCCGAACGCGCGCGTGCGCGGGCTCGCGGCGAAGCTCATGCCGCAGCAGGTCGCGAGCAGCGGTGGCTGCGACAGCGGCGGCGCGTGTTCGAGCTGCGGCACCTGTGCGCCGGTGGCCGAGCCGCGCGGCGAAGTGCGCCCGCTCGTGTTCCATCCGCGCACGAAATCCTGACGTTGTTGCCCATGCGGATTGGCGCGTACGGCAGCATCGAACTCCATTGCGATGTCAGCACGCCGCCCGGGTGCGGCTGCGGCCTTGCCCGGGCTACGACCTCACGCGTCATGTAACGGGCGTCGACCGACCAGATCGCCTAGCCCGGGTAAGCGAAGCGCACCCGGGGGCAGCATCCAACTGCATCGCCTCACGCGCGATTGCGACTTCCGCACGGCGCGCAGGTTTGCGTATGGTGCGAGTCAGAGCGGGGCTGCCGGAATACGCGATGACGTCTGCGGAAACGCGCGATCAGGTCGATGTTCTCGTCGTCGGCGGCGGCATCAACGGCGCGGCGATCGCGCGCGATGCGGCCGGGCGCGGCCTGTCGGTGCTGCTGTGCGAGCAGGACGACCTCGCGGCGCACACGTCGAGTTCGAGCAGCAAGCTGATCCACGGCGGCCTGCGCTATCTCGAGCAATACGAATTCGCGCTCGTCGGCAAGGCGCTCGCGGAGCGCGAAGTCGTGCTGCGTTCGGCGCCGCACATCGTGCGGCCGCTGCGCTTCGTGCTGCCGCACGAGCCGCATCTGCGACCGGAGTGGATGATCCGCGCCGCGCTGCTGCTCTACGACAACCTCGGCCGCCGGCGCGCGCACACGCTGATCCATTCGCGTCGCGTCGACCTCGGCGCGCACGCCGCGGGCGCGCCGCTGCAGCCGCAATTCGAGAAGGGCTTCGTCTATTCCGACGCCTGGGCCGACGACGCGCGCCTCGTCGTGCTGATCGCGAAGGATGCCGCCGCGCGTGGCGCGCAGATCGCGCCGCGCACGCGCTGCACGCGCGTCCAGCGCGGCCCCGACATCTGGCTCGCGCATCTTTGCGGCGAAGGCGGCGACCGAGCGCACGATCGAGGCGCGCGCGCTCGTCAATGCGACGGGCCCGTGGGCCGCGAGCTTCCTCGGCGAGGTCGCGAAGATGCCGAAGCAGCGCAAACTGCGGCTCGTCAAAGGCAGCCACATCGTCGTGCCGCGCCTGTACACGCACGAGTACGCGTACACGTTCCAGCAGGACGACCGCCGCATCGTGTTCGCGATTCCGTTCGAGCGCGACTTCACGCTGATCGGCACGACCGACGTGGAGTTCACGGGTGCGCCAGGCGCCGTGCACATCGACGAGGCCGAAACGCACTACCTCTGCGCGGCGAGCAATCGCTATTTCACGCGCGCGATCGCGCCGCGCGACGTCGTCTGGAGTTACAGCGGCGTGCGGCCGCTGCTCGACGACGAGGACAGTCCGGCGTCGGAAGTGACGCGCGACTATGTCCTCGACCACGACGAGGACGGCGCGCCGCTGCTGAGCGTGTTCGGCGGCAAGATCACGACGCACCGCAAGCTCGCCGAGGAAGCCGTCGACTGGATCGCGCCCGTGCTCGGCAACGAAGGTCCGGCATGGACCGCCGACGGTCGACGCTGCCCGGCGGCGAATTCAGCCGCGGCGATGACATCAGCGCTGGCTTCGACCGCTTCCTGCACGGCGTCGTCCGCCGCTATCCGTGGCTGCCGGCGGGCAGGCGCTGCGCTACGCGCGCGCGTACGGCACGCGTGTCGACGCGATTCTCGATGGCGCCAACGATCTGCGCGATCTCGGCGAGCCACTCGGCGCCGACCTCTACGCATGCGAGGTCGACTATCTCGTGCGCGAGGAATGGGCGCGCACGCCGGACGACATTCTCTGGCGGCGCAGCAAGCTCGGGTTGCGCGTCGATGCGAGTGGGCGCGAACGGCTGGAGGCCCGCCTGCAGACTGCGCGCGCGAAGTCCGCGCAAGACGGCATGCGCGCATGAGCGGCGACTGCGTCCTCGCGATCGACCAGGGCACGACGAGTTCGCGCGCGCTCGTCTTCGACCATTCGGGGCAGGTTCTCGCCTGCGCGCAGCGCGAGTTCGCGCAGCACTTTCCGCAGCCGGGCTGGGTCGAGCACGACCCGCTCGAGATCTGGCAGAGCGTCCAGGCCGTCGTGCAACGACGCGCTTGCGAGCGAACGCCGCGCGGTCGACGCGTCGCCGCGATCGGCATCACGAACCAGCGCGAGACGACGATCGTCTGGGAGCGCAAGACGGGCAAGCCGGTCCACAACGCGATCGTCTGGCAGTCACGGCAGACGCGAGCGATCTGCGACACGCTGAACGCCGCCGGGCACGATGCGCTCGTGCGCGAACGCACCGGCCTGCTGATCGATGCGTATTTCTCCGCGACCAAGATCAAATGGATTCTCGATCACGTCGCCGGCGCGCGCGAGCAGGCACGCCGCGGCGAGTCTGCTGTTCGGCACGATCGACAGCTGGCTCGTCTGGAATCTCACGCGGCGGCAAGGTGCATGTCACCGATTGCAGCAATGCGTCGCGCACGCTGCTGTTCAACATCCACACGCGGCACTGGGACGACGAACTGCTCGCGCTGTTCGACATGCCGCGCGCGATGCTGCCGGAAGTGCGTGCCGTCGAGCGGCGTGTACGGGCACGACGACCGCGTTCGTTCCGCGCGAGCGATGCCGATCGCGGGCATCGCCGGCGACCAGCAGGCGGCGCTCTTCGGCCAGGCGTGCTTCGGAGCCGGGCATGGTCGAAGAACACCTACGGCACCGGCTGCTTCCTGCTGATGAACACCGGCGACAGCGCCGTTCGCGTCGAAGAACGGCTCGCTCACGACGATCGCCTGGCATCGGCGGCAAGATCGACTACGCGCTCGAAGGCAGCATCTTCATCGCCGGCGCGGTCGTCCAGTGGCTGCGCGACGGACTCGGCCTCTGATCGAGAGCGGCCGAATCAGTCGCTGGCGCTCGCGCAAAGTGCTGCGTTCGACCGACGGCGTCTATCTCGTGCCCGCGTTCGTCGGGCTCGGCGCGCCGTACTGGCGCAGCGACGCGCGCGGCGCGATGTTCGGCGCTCACGCGCGGCACGCGACGCGAGCATATCGCGCGCGCCGCGCTCGATTCGATGGCGTACCAGACGCTCGACGTGCTCGCGGCGATGCAGGCCGATGCGGGCATCGAACTCGCGCGAGTTGCGCGTCGACGGCGGCGCGAGCGCGAACGATTTGCTCGCGCAGTTCCAGGCCGACATTCTCGGCGTGCCGGTGCAGCGCGCGCAGCACAACGAAACGACGGCGCTCGGCGCGGCTTGTCTCGCGGGGCTGGCGGTCGGCTTCTGGAGCAGCCGTGACGAGATTGCGCAACACTGCCAGGCGGCGGGTCGCACGTTCACGCCGACGATCGCCGAGAGCCAGCGCGAGGCGCTCTATGCCGGATGGAAGCGGGCGGTCGGCGCGACCCTGGAGTTTCGCGTCGAATAAACACATCCAAATCCTACTTGCAGGCAGCAGGCGCTCCCGCAACCGGCGTCATCTCAATTGAGCCTGCAGAGCCCGCAAGTTCACCGCTACTGAAGAGATAGGTCAGCGTCATCTGGTTGCACGAGTCGAACTTGATCGTCGCGTCGCCGACTTCCTGCGTGATGACCTGGTCAACATCATTGAACGAGCCGCCGCTGGCGACGTAGATCTTGGCATTTGCGGTGCGCGAACCGGACACATAGTCGTTGGTTTGGATCGTGAACCAACGCTGGCTGCTGTAAGGCGTCGGCGAGGTCGCGGCAAATGTATACCACGCACCGAACAGCGTCGATTGTGACGGACTGACGTCGATGAGAATGCCTTGGCCGCTCGTGTTGGGGTCGTACCATGCGCCGGACAAGAATGTGTCAGCAGGTGCGCCCGCTTGATCACCGGTCGATGCACATGCCAACGACGCGGAAAGGCGGGACAACGGAATGAGGCCCGTCCTCTCGTTCCCCGCCGGGAACGAATAGCTGAGAGTCGCGTGATTGCAGTCGCTGAAGACCAGATCGGCGGAGCCGACTTTCGTCGCGCTTACTTTGGGAGGCGCATTGAAGTTTCCGCCGATCGTCTGGAAAATATCGAGATGCGAAATCGCTTGATTCGCGTCGATCTCGCCCTGCAGCGTGTACCAGTCTTGCAGGCTCTGGTTTCCGACAATGTACGTGAACCAACCCGCGAACAGCACGCCCTTCCCGGGCGCGATGTGATCGGGAAGAGCCACGATCTCGAGCCCCTGGCCTGAAGTGGCGGGGTTGTACCAGGAGCCTGTGATACCGAACTGATTGGCGTTGAACGCCGGTAGCGTGGCAATGACGTTCTGCGTGTATCCGGAAACCGACGAGGCAGAGTGCAACGCATCCCCGCTATAGCTCGCGCTAATCGATGACAAGCTGCTCGTCGCGAACGTAGCCGGGCAGTACGCTTTGAACTGGTTTCCAATGGCCTTCACGTAGCCTGTGCAAATGAGGTTCTGGCCGTCCTTGAAGACAACGGCGCCAGTAACGCTATTGTCGCCAGTCACGGTTGCTACGAGAGACGTCGCCTGATAGGCGAACGAAGGGTTGATCGTCGACGTCATCGAGACCTGAGTCGGGTACAAGGTGGCGGGTTTGCTGGCCTGAACGATGAGCGGAATTGAAGCACTGCTTGCCCGGAAATCCCACACGCCTGTATAGGTTGCCGTGAGCGTATCCGCCTGGGCGACGGTCGCGAAGAGCGTGCAGAAGGTAGCCGGAAGATCGATGTCACAGCCATCGCCGCTCTGCAGGCGTATCTGGATGGTGCCCGTCGGCGTACCTTTGCCAGGCGCATTGACCTCCACATGCGCATAGATGTTGGTATAGGTGTTGACGACGACCGCAGGAGGCGTTGTGACCACCGTAGTTGTGCTTGCGGGAGAAAGGGCCAGCAGCTCCTTGGCGGCTGCGGGCGTATGGGTGCTATCGCCCGCATAGTCGGCTTCGAGGTAGTAGGCCTGGAAGTGGCCGAAATTCAGCGTCAGACTGCCCTGTCCCGCTACCACCGGGATCAGTCCGAGCTGCTGCGATGGACCCACCTGTGAGTCGCTGGCATTCAGGGGCACCATTGCATTTATCGTCGCATCGTTGAAGTTGACCGTGAACACGATGTCTTGTCCGATCACGGGAAACGTCACAGAGTCGGTCAGGGTGAACGACGTTGGCGGAGTGACGAAAACCGAAGCGACGCTGCTGGTGCTGGCCGAAAAATTGTTGTCGCCTTTGTAGGCCGCAGTCACTGATCGCGCGCCCTTCGTGTGAAGAAGCATCTTGCAAGTTGCTTGCGGCAGGGTCACGGTGCAGCTGTCGACGCCATCGCTGAAGACAATGGAGCCGGTCGGCTTGCCGGCGGAGGGGGCGACGGGAACCACGGTTGCAGTGACAGTGAGCTGCCCCCCCGGCTGAATCCCCTGCTCAAAATACGGGGCCGTTGCGGGCGCCTGCAGGGTCGTTACTGTTGCACCCGGGTCTATGCCAATCGGCGAGGCCAGTACACCTTGAACCAACGTGGACGTATGTGTGTCGTCGCCCGAATACGTGCACGTGAAATTGTGCGAACCGGGCGAAAGCGCAGAGGTGGTGAAGACCGCTTTCCCATTGACCACGTTGATCGTTGCAAGAGGAGGAGAAGACGTGTTGTAGCCGTCGATGAAGCTGACCGTGCCCGTGGCAGGAGCGCTTCCTCCACCGATGGTCGCCGTCAGGGTCACGGCCTGTCCAAAGACCGCGCTGGATGGATTCGCGGTGACGCTAAACGTGGTGCTGGGTAGGAACTGCACCTCGACCGTGCAATCGGCCGTCACCCGACCTGTGGAGTATCTATAGGAGTAGTTGGGAGGGAAAGCCGGCTGCCCGCATGTTCCGCCGATCTTGCTCGAATAGCCGCTTTCAGGGCTGACGATGAAAGCCATCGTGGCGCCATCGGCGATCGTTACCGGGCCGCTCGGGGAGATCGTGCCATGTGGACTCAAGGTCGTCGTGATGATGTGGGTGGGATTCGTGCAAGGCGAATACCACGGGGTAAACCCGGTGGCCCAGTCCCAGCCCAGATCGGGAGTCGGCGTGAGCGCATTTGGGCAAAGGACGGATTCCTGGGGGTAGAGCGAGCTCGGCGCCGGGGGCAAAGGTCCGCTGAGCTGGTTGTAGCCGATGTCGAAGTACTGTAGTTGCGTCTGCGCCGATAGACTTGGAACTGCCCCGGTCAGTTTGTTGTGGTCGACTTCGAAGTCCTGAAGTTGCGTCAACTTCGAAAGCGAGGGCAACGTGCCCGTGAACTGATTGTTCGACGCGTAGAAGGCAACGACTGACGCGTAACCGGATATGTCGGGCAGGCTACCCGTGAAGTTGTTGTTCGTTAGAGACATACCGGTCAGCGCCGTCGACTTCGGCAACGCGGGAATCGTACCCGTCAGCTGGTTATAGCCGACATCCAAATAGATGAGGCTCGTGAGATCCGTCAACGTTGGAATGGTGCCGGTGAGCTGGTTCTGATAGAGCGACAGATACTGCAAATTGCTCAAGCCGCTCAGTGAAGGAATCGCGCCGGAGAGACTATTGCTTCCGAGTCGCAGAATCTGCAGGTTGGTCATCCCCGAAAGCGAGGGAACCGTCCCTTTCAGGTTGTTGTAGCGCGCCTCAAAATCCTGCAGGTTGTGCAGTGTGTTGAGAGACGGGATTGGCCCGGTCAATTGATTGCTGCTGACGATAAACGCCTGCAGGTTGGGGAGGGCGCTCAGATCGCTCAGCGACCCCACCAGGTTGTTCGACTCGAGATAGATAACTTGTACGGTCGTTTTTCCCGCGTCGCAGGTGACGCCATACCACGTGCACTCGCTACCCGCTGCGGCGAATACGCCAGGCGCCGTCGTCCAATTCTGTTGTCGCCAGCCAGCGCCATTCGTGCTGTTGAAGAGGTTGATCAACGCCGTGCGTTCTGTGGTGGGTATCGCAGCGAAAAGCGATGACGATGTGAAAAACAGCGCAAACGCGCAGTAAATTGCCGATACAAACGAAGAAGGCCGGCGCTGACTACGTCGACGATCCCGAGCACCGCGATCGCGGCTCGTGCTGCAATTCATGAAACCCCCTGTCCATCTGTCTTGGCGGTGCTACAAAACAGCGGGCAAAAGGCGCCATGCAGAACCGGTCGCAAATGATATCGGGCGATATCATCTGTCGCCAGACGCCAGCTACGGATTTCCAGGCAAAGTGAGTACGGCTGCTCACTAATCCTATTGTGGTTCTTCAACCGAATAGCCCTTCGCGCGCAATTGCGCGAGGCGGCCATCCGCACTCGTCAGGTCAGCCATCGGCAGCACCGCGAGCGTGCTCGCATTCTTCGCAAGCGCGCTCTCAGCGGCAGCGAGCCAGTCGGCATCGACGCGCTGCTTTGCGTTCTTGATCTGCTCGGCGAGGCGGGGACTGCTCGATACCGCCGCGAGGCAGGCGGTGCGCTGATCGGGATAGGGCAGATTCTTCAATGCGTCGAGATCGCCGATCGCCCAGGCGTTCGCGCGCGCGCGCATCGCACCGAGATCGGTCTCGAGGCGCGCGATCGTGCGTTCGAGGCAGGCGACGTCGAGTTCGCCGGCCGTGCTCTTGAAGTCGGCGATCGCCTGCCTGGGGTCGTCGACGTCGATCTTCACGTGCGGCGTAGTCACGGGCACCTTGTCCTTCTTCGCGTAGAAATCGACGACATCCTGCGCGAGATTGTTCGTCGTCAGGCCCGATTTCCTGATCGCCTTCCTGTACAGCTCATTCGCTGCGAGCATCGGGCGCAAACGTTCCACACCGCGATCGCGGCCGATGTATTTTTCCTTGAGTGCAAGCCAGCGCGCGTAGAGTTCGGGCGAGAGCACGTCGTGCAGCGTCTTGCCGTCTTCGTTCTTCTTCGCGCCGAGTACGGCCGGCAAGAGTGTCAGCGAACGGAAGAAGCCGACATGCAGCGACGCGTCGGCGTCGGTGAGCACGGTCTGGGACTCGGCAATGATTTTCTCGACTTCGGCCGCGCGCCAGGTGAAGTTCTTCGGCAGCGGCTGCTGCGTACCGAGGATCCACAGCACATGGTCGTCCTTCGACACCTTCCACAAACCCGGACCGGGTTGCTCGCCGGTGACGAGCACGGTTTCGAGCGTCTGCGTACCGGGGTCCTGCGTCGGCGGCGCGGCATCCTGCGCCACTGCGGCACCACTCAGGGCGAGACAGAGAAGGATCAGGGGAAGGGAATTCAGGAAATCAAAATTCAGGATCGGGCGCACGCGGCAATTCTCGAACGGTTCGACGCGGGAAGTCGCACGATAGACACGGGCCGATGAACGGTCGCGAAACCGTGCATCTCGATCGGCGTGGAGACTATGCCGCACGCGCAAGGTTCGACGGCATCGAGGTGTCGGCGTCATTGCCCAAAAAGAAAAAGCCGGCGCGAAGGCCGGCTTTCTTCATTATTGCGTAGGGGCGCGATTCATCGCGCCCGCAACTCAGCGCTTCATCGAATTGAAGAACTCGTCGTTCGACTTCGTGTTCTTCATCTTGTCGAGCATGAATTCCATCGCGGCGAGTTCGTCCATCGGATGCAGCAGTTTGCGCAGGATCCAGATCTTCTGCAGCATGTCCGGCTCGATCAGCAATTCTTCGCGGCGCGTGCCCGAGCGGTTGATGTTGATCGACGGATAGACGCGCTTCTCGGAAATGCGGCGATCGAGGTGCACTTCCATGTTGCCGGTGCCCTTGAACTCTTCGTAGATCACCTCGTCCATCTTCGAGCCGGTCTCGACGAGCGCGGTCGCGAGAATGGTCAGGCTGCCGCCTTCCTCGACGTTGCGCGCGGCGCCGAAGAAGCGCTTCGGGCGCTGCAGCGCGTTCGCGTCGACACCGCCCGTCAGCACCTTGCCGGACGAAGGGATCACGGTGTTGTAGGCGCGCGCGAGACGCGTGATCGAGTCGAGCAGGATGACGACGTCCTTCTTGTGCTCGACCAGGCGCTTGGCGCGCTCGATCACCATTTCGGCAACCTGCACGTGGCGCGTGGCCGGTTCGTCGAAGGTCGACGAGACGACTTCGGCGCGCACGCCGCGCTGCATTTCGGTGACTTCTTCCGGACGCTCGTCGATCAGCAGGATGATCAGGTGCACGTCGGGATGGTTGTGCACGATGGCCTGGGCGACGTTCTGCAGCATCATCGTCTTGCCGGCCTTCGGCTGCGAGACGATCAGGCCGCGCTGGCCGCGGCCGACCGGCGCCATCAGGTCGAGGATGCGGCCCGTGATGTCTTCCGTCGAACCGTTGCCGCGCTCGAGATGGAACATCTTGCGCGGGAACAGCGGCGTCAGGTTCTCGAACAGCACCTTGTTCTTCGACGCTTCGGGCGGCTCGGCGTTGATCGTGTCGACCTTGAGCAGCGCGAAGTAGCGCTCGCCTTCCTTCGGCGGACGCACGCGACCGGTGATGTTGTCGCCGGTGCGCAGGTTGAAGCGGCGGATCTGCTGACGGCGAGATGTAGATGTCGTCGGGACCGGCCAGATACGATTCGTCGGGCGTGCGCAGGAAGCCGAAGCCGTCCTGCAGGATCTCGAGCACGCCTTCGCCGAAGATGCTGCCGCCGGCGCGGGCGTGCGCTTTCAGGATCAGGAAGACGATGTCCTGCTTGCGCGCGCGCGCGACGCCTTCCTGGATGCCGAGCGTCTCGGCCATCGTCAGCAGCATGTGCGCCGGCTTGCGCTTCAGTTCGTTGAGATCGATCACGATGCCCGTGTTCGGGCCCTGGATCTCGGTGAATTCTTCTTCGACGTCGCCGCGATTCTGGTTGCCGCCGTTCTGATGCGGCTGGCCGCGGTGGCGATTGCGGCCGCGCGGGCCGCGACGGTCGTCGCGCTGCGGGCGCGGACCGTTGTTCTGGCCTGCGTTCGGCGCGGATTCGTTGCCGGAGGCGTGCGGCGCATTTTCGCCGTCATTGCGCGGCGCTTCCGCGCGCGGATTTTCTTTGGATTCGGTTTCGGACACGGGCAAACCTCTTCGGCGCCGTTTGGCTGTTATGCGGGGGGTGGTTCGTAGCGGGATGGGGGCGCGTTCGGCCCCAGTTACAAAGTATACCTTAGCATTTCGCGCCCGCGCCGTCCAGATGGCGCGGGATACTGGTTCAGTCAGGTCTTTCGATCACGTGGCGTCAGTGGCGGCGTCCCGGCTCGGGCGTCCCTGCCCCTAGCACTCCGCAATCTCTGCATTCATAGCACCACCCACAGGACAACATCTGCCACTACGAACACCACGCCAAACGCGACGATCCCTACCCACTTCTTCATTTGCGTACTCATGCGCTCACCGTCCTTTGATACATTGTCTTCGCCCTCGGCCATTGCGATGGCCTATCCGTGCGCCTGCGCGCTCGGGGACGCCACGATCGCGGCGTCGATCAGCTGGGTCAGCTGCTTCTTGCCGACCGCGCCGATCTGCGTCGCCTGCACCTTGCCGTCCTTGAAGATCATCAGGGTCGGGATGCCGCGCACGTTGTAGTTGCGGGGCGTTTTCTGGTTGTGGTCGATGTTGACCTTGGCGATCTTGAGCTTGCCCGCGTAGCTTGTCCGCGAGCTCGTCCAGGATCGGTGCGATCATCTTGCACGGGCCGCACCATTCCGCCCAGAAATCGACCAGCACCGGGGCGCTGGACTTCAGGACTTCGCTATCGAATTGGTCATCGCTGACATGGGTGATGGCATCGCTCACGACGGGTTGCTCCGGGGCTGAAACTTAGGGATGACGCGCTTGAACGCGGCAGACTGACTCGGCTTGGGTTACAATTCAATAAATTACACGAACGGCGGGGACGCTGAATTCTTTCGAGTCGACCCCATATTGAGCCCAAGCGCGGATGTAATTCAAGCCGCCGCGTAGGGCTGGCTTCAGACCTTGATTTCGGGTCGCCCGACCGGTTTTCAACCCCCAGAATCGCGTGCCGCAGCGTCGCTGCCGCGGGCGCCGATCGCGACTTTCATTGATTTCAACAGGCATGGCACAGCAAACCGCTCACCGACACCTTCTTCGACAGCTTCGACCTGCAACCGAGCCTGCTCGCCGGCCTGCACGCCGCCGGCTTCACGCGCTGCACGCCGATCCAGGCGCTGACGCTTGCCGCTCGCACTCGCGGGACGCGATGTCGCCGGCCAGGCGCAGACCGGCACCGGCAAGACCGCGGCCTTCCTCGTCGCGACCCTGAATCGCCTGCTCACGCAGTCCGGCGCTGCCCGACCGCGGGGCGACCGATCCGCGCGCCGTGATCATCGCGCCGACGCGCGAACTCGCGATCCAGATCGAGAAGGATTTCCAGAGCATCGGTAGCGGTACCGGACTCAAGTCCGCGCTGATCTACGGCGGCGTCGACTACGACAAGCAGCGCGACATGCTGCGCGGCGGCGTCGACATCATCATCGCGACGCCTGGTCGCCTGATCGACTATTTCAAGCAGCACATCTTCTCGTTCCGCGCGGTCGAGGTCATGGTGATCGACGAGGCCGATCGCATGTTCGACCTCGGCTTCATCAAGGACGTGCGCTTCCTCATGCGCCGCCTGCCCGAGCGCGAGCTGCGCCAGTGCCTGCTGTTCTCGGCGACGTTGAGCCATCGCGTGCTCGAACTCGCCTACGAACACATGAACGAGGCCGAAAAGCTCACGGTCGAGACCGACAACATCACTGCCGATCGCGTGCGCCAGCTGATCTATTTCCCGTCGACGGAGGAAAAGATCCCGCTGCTGATCGGCCTGCTGTCGCAGGACCGACGCCAAGCGCAGCATGATCTTCGTCAACATGAAGATCGCCGCCGAGAAAGTCGCGCGCCGCCTCGAAAAGCAGGGCTTCCTCGTCGGCATGCTGTCGGGCGACGTGCCGCAGAAGAAGCGGCAGAGCCTGCTCGGCAAGTTCCAGCGCGGCGAGATCGAAATCCTGATCGCGACCGACGTCGCCGCGCGCGGCCTGCACATACCCGACGTCAGCCACGTCTACAACTACGACCTGCCGCAGGACGCCGAGGACTACGTGCATCGCATCGGCCGCACCGCGCGCCTCGGCGCCGAAGGCGATGCGATCAGCTTCGCCTGCGACATGTACGCGCAGGGCCTGCCCGATATCGAGACCTACATCGGCCAGAAGATTCCGGTCGCGCGCGTCGATCCCGAGATGCTCGTCATGCCGCCGCCGCGCCATCGTCCGGAAATGCCGTCGAGCGGTGCCACGGGCGAGGACGGCGAAAACGACTCGAATATCGACACGTCGGCGCGCAAGCCGCATCCGTCGCGGCCGCGTACCGGCGAGAGCCGCGGACCGCGGCGCGACGCACACGCGCGCGACAAGACGGCGCGCGACAAGACCGCGCGACCGCGCAGTGCGCCGTCCAGCAGCGCACCGTCCGCGAAGCCCGCGAACGGACACGCCGCGAGCCGCCCGCCCGCGGCAACGCAGGAAGCAGCGGTGGCCGGCGAAAAAGCCGCGGGACGGCGCCAAGCGCCGTCGTCGCGGTGGACGCGGTCGCCGCAGTGGCGAACGCGGCGAAGCGATGACGGCGCAGGACTCGAAGACGGGCGCCGTGGCGTCCGCTGCCGCAGTCGCGGCGGCCGAGCCGAAGGCCGCGGCGAAGAAGCCCGGCTTCTTCCACCGCATCGGCCGCCTGTTCCGGCGGTCGTAAGCACCGCGATGCTGCGCCTGCCCGCCGACACCGATCGTCTCTCGCGATTCGCGGCGTTGGCGACATGCGCGGTGGCCGGCGCGCTCTGCGCGTGGCTCGTCGTCCGCCTGATCTGGCTGCTCATTCCGCGCTCGGCCGATGTCGTGGCGGCCGTGCCGCCCGCGCCCGCCGCGAGCGTGCAGAGCGCGGCGACATCGATCGCGCAGTGGCATCTGTTCGGCAATCCGCAAAACGTCGATCTCGCGGCGCGTGCGCGCGCCACGTCGAAGACGACGCTCGAGCTCGTGCTGCGCGGCACGTTCGCATTGTCCGATCCGAAACAGGGCATCGCGATCATCGTCGATGGCCCGCGCGGCGAACACAGCTACAACGTCGGCGACGCGGTGGGCAGCGCGACACTCGCCGAGGTGTATGCCGATCACGTCGTGCTGAACCATGACGGCGCGGACGAAAGCCTGAGCCTGCCGCGCCCCGAGGACCATGCGGCGGCCGCGACCACGATGAACGCGAACGCGCGATCGCCCGGGCAGGCTTCGAGCGTGCCGCCCGGCTACGTGCCAGGAGTGCCAGCGAACGCGCCGACGCCTACTGCGGCGAACGGTGCCGCGCCGGCGCTCGCGCGCGCGAACGCCGCCGACCTCGCGCGCGACGTGCGCTTCGAGCCCGTGTTCGACGGCGGCCGCATCGCGGGCGCGCGATTGTCCGGCAGCGGCGCGGCCGCCACACTGATGAGCCAGGTCGGGCTGCGTCCGACCGACGTCGTCACCGCGGTGAACGGCACGCAGCTCGCCAACGTCGCCAATCCGCAGCAACTGTTCGACCAGCTCGGCAATGCGTCGAGCCTGCAGGTCACGATCCAGCGCGACGGTCGCCCCGCGACGCTGACGCTGAATTTGCGCTAATCCGCGGCATCCAACAAAATCCGCTTCGCTTTAGCGTGTTACGCTTCGAGCGGGAGAGCCTGTCGGTGAAACGGGTGGGAACGAACAGGCCCGGTGGTGCTAGATCCGGTTGAGAGCCCAGGCCAGCGGCGGATCCTGGCTGTATCTATAGAGAAACTACTGAATGCAACTTCGCCCGCAGCGCGTCGCCTCGGCTCTTCTTGCAGCGCTTCTGTTTTTCCCGCCCGCCGCCGCGCTCATCGGAGCGCAGAGCGCTTTCGCCGCGCAGAACGCGACGGCGCCCGAGGCGCATGATCCGCCGGGCACGCACAAGCTGAACCTCAAGGATGCCGACATCCAGGTGCTGATCGCGACGGTCGCGGAGATCACCGGCAAGAACTTCATCGTCGGCCCGAATGTGCAGGGCAAGGTCACCGTGATCTCGACGACGCCGCAGAAAGCCGACGAGATCTACAAGACGTTCCGTCGGCATCCTGCGCCTGCACGGCTACGCCGCGATTCCGTCTGGCAGCATGATCAAGATCGTGCCCGAAGCCGCTGGCGCAGCAGGATGGCTCCGGTGGGGCTCGGCGCATCGGCCGGCGCCGAGGCCGACGAACTCGTCACCCAGATCATCCCGCTCAGGCATCTGCCGGCGACGGAACTCGTGCCGATCCTGCGCCCGCTGATGCCGCAGGGCGCGCAGCTCATCGCGCATCCGGGGTCGAATTCGCTCGTCGTTTCCGATCGCGCCGGCAACGTCGCGCGCATCGCGAGCATCGTCCAGCGCATCGACACCGTGTCCGATTCGCAGGTCGAGATGATCCCGTTGCAGCATGCGAGCGCGGCCGAGATCGCGCGCACGCTCGCGCAGCTCAACGACAACAAGGGCGCCGACGCTGACCGGCGAGGGCGCGAAGGTGTTCGCCGACCAGCGCACCAATTCGCTGCTGCTGTCCGGCGGCAAGAGCGGCCGCTTGCGCATGCGCGCGCTGATCGCGCATCTCGACACGCCGCTCGCGAGCGGCGGCGATACGAACGTCGTCTATCTGCACTATGCGAACGCGAAGGATCTCGTGCCGATCCTGCAAGGCATCTCCGCGACGCTGAGCGGCGAAGCCGGTCCGGCCGTGGCCAAGCGGCCAACGCGCAGGGCGGCAGTGGCACCGGCCGGCGGCCGGCAACGGGAACGGCGTCGCGACGATCCAGGCGCACGAGGACACCAATGCACTGATCATCAGCGCGCCGCCGGCGGTGTTCCGCTCGCTCGCGAGCGTGATCCGCCAGCTCGACGTGCGCCGCGCGCAGGTGCTGATCGAGGCCGTCATCGCCGAAGTGTCGGAGGAGAGCGCGAACGAACTCGGCGTGCAATGGCAGCTCGCGAACCAGCATTACGTCGGCGGCACGAATTTCACGAGCGGCAATTCGAGTGCCGCGGGCAACAACATCCTCACCGCGACCGCGGGTCTCAACTCGGGCGGCGTCAACGGTAACGGCGGCGTCACGCCGCCGACGATCACGGTCGGCAACGGACTGAACCTCGGCTATCTCACCGACGTCACGATCGCCGGCCAGCGCCTGCTGCAGCTCGGCGCGCTCGTCACCGCGCTGCGCAGCAACGGCAAGAACAACATCCTGTCGACGCCGTCGGTGATGACGCTCGACAACCAGGAAGCGATCATCAAGGTCGGCCAGGAAGTCCCGTTCATCACGGGCCAGTACCAGACGACCGCGACCGCCATCGGTGTCGACGCAGCACGACCACGGGCATCACGCAATCCGTTCCAGACGATCACGCGCAAGGACGTCGGCATCAAGCTGACCGTGACGCCGCATATCAACGAGGGCGATTCGGTCAAGCTCGACATCCACCAGGAAGTGTCCTCGCTCGCGCCGCGCGTGCAGCGGCGCGGCCGATCTCGTGACGAACAACCGCGAGGTGCAAGACGACCGTGCTGGTCAAGGACGACGCGGTGCTCGTGCTCGGCGGCCTGATTTCCGACAACGCGCAGGACAACGTGCAGAAGGTGCCGGCGCTCGGCGACATCCCGGTCGTCGGCAACCTGTTCCGCTATCGCAGCAACGATCACCAGAAGCAGAACCTCATGGTGTTCCTGCATCCGCGCATCCTGCGCGACGCGGCGACCGAGGCGGCCGTGTCGAGCGAGAAGTACAACTACATCCGCACCGAGCAGCTGCAGATGCGCGACAACCACGAGGTGATCACGCCGCGCGCCGACATGCCGATGATGCCGGAGGTGCACGATTTCCTCGCGAGCCCCGCGCTCGATGTGACGCCGCCCGAAACGCCGCCCGGGAACCAGGCATCCGCTGAGGCGGCGATGGCGGCACAACCGCCACGACCCAGGCTTCGGATTCGCGCGGCGCAACGGCGCGACGCTGATCGGCTGGCGCGAAGACGCGGCCGATGTCGCGTACCGCGACGGCGTCAAGGCGGAGACGCTCGCCGAGCTGCGCCGCTACCTCGGCGAGCCGCTCGCGCTGCATCGGCACGATCCCGCGAGTTACGAACGCCTGCTGCGCGCGCTCTACGAACAGGGCGACGATGCGCGCGCGATGGTCGCGGACTTCGACGGCGCGTTCGACGAAGGCCGCGACCTGAAGACGCTCGCCGACGAATTGCCCGAGCCTGACGATCTGCTCGAGTCCGAGGACGACGCGCCGATCATCCGCCTGATCAACGCGCTGCTGACCGAAGCGGTCAAGGAAGGCGCGAGCGACATCCACGTCGAGCCGTTCGAGAACCGCCTCGTCGTGCGCTTCCGCATCGACGGCGTGCTGCGCGAGGTGCTCGCTTCGCAGAAGGCGATCGCGAGCGCGGTCGTCTCGCGCATCAAGGTGATGGCGCGCCTCGACATCGCCGAGAAGCGCCTGCCGCAGGACGGCCGCATCTCGCTGCGCATCGGCGGCCGCCCCGTCGATGTGCGTGTATCGACCATTCCGGCCGGACACGGCGAGCGCGTCGTGCTTGCGCCTGCTCGACAAGCAGGCCGGCAAGCTCGACCTCGCCCAGCTCGGCATGGCGCCCGACACGCTCGCTTCGTTGAGCGAGACGATCGAGCGTCCGCACGGCATCCTTCTGGTCACCGGGCCGACCGGCTCCGGCAAGACGACGACCTTGTATGCGTCGCTGCTGCGCCTCAACGACCTGAGCCGCAACATCATGACGGTCGAAGACCCGATCGAGTACTACATCGACGGCGTCGGCCAGACACAGGTCAACACGAAGGTCGACATGAGTTTCGCGCGCGGCTTGCGCGCGATCCTGCGCCAGGACCCCGATGTCGTCATGATCGGCGAAATCCGCGACCTCGAGACCGCGCAGATCGCCGTACAGGCTTCGCTGACCGGACACCTCGTGTTGTCGACCCTGCACACGAATTCGGCGGTCGGCGCGGTCACGCGCCTGCGCGACATGGGCGTCGAACCGTTTCTGTTGTCGTCGTCGCTGCTCGGCGTGCTCGCGCAGCGGCTCGTGCGCGTGCTCGATCCGGCGACGCGCGAGGCCTACGCGGCCACGCCGCGCGAACTCGCCGCGTTCGCGCAGCCGGCGACGACGCAGGCGACGCTCTATCGCCCCGGCGCGACGAACGGGAACCGGCACGCGGGTTATCGCGGCCGCACGGGCATCTACGAGTACGTCGTCGTCGACGAAACGATGCGCCGCCTCATCCATGCGGGTGCGGCCGAAGCCGAACTCGAGCGCGCACGCGCGCTCGCGCACGCCGAGCATGCTCGCCGACGGCTGGCGCAAGTGCGTCGCGGGCATGACGTCGGTCGACGAAGTGCTGCGCGTGACGCGCGAGGAATAGCGCCACCAAAGTCCGGATGGTCCCGGGACTCAGCGCAGGCGAAGCGCGGGCGCCATGCCGAGCGACTCGAGCAGTCCGCCGACGCAGAGTGCGAGTCCAGCGCAAAAATACAGTGCGAGAAACAGGCCGAAGGCCAACGGGTTTTCCTCGCGGTTCACGCGCCATGCGCGAAACGGTCCGAATGCGCCGCCCGGCAGCGTGCCGGCGCGATAGCCGCCCCAGGCGACACTCAGTAGCCCCGCACCGAATCCGAGCAGCAAGATCGCGCTGAGCCAGCGCGGCATCATGTGCGTGCCGCGCCGCGCAGACGGCGGACGACCCCGAGCACGATCATGACGATGCCGCTGAGCGCGCCACTCTGCAGGATTTCGAACGGCCACAGATTGTGCGAGGTCGGGTCATGCGCGACGCCGGCGACGATGCGCAGGACGACGAACAGCATGAGCGTCGCGGGAACGGCGGCGGCGACCCGCCAGCCGCCGTGCCAGCGCAGGAGCGCCCACGCGGGCGCGACCAGTCCGAAAAGCGCGATGAGGCAGGCGAGGAGCACGAAGCCCGCGAGCCATGACGTCTCCTGGGCCGACGTTGCGCCGTTAGCCGCATTTTCGCTCGCGGTCCGCTGCGCGGCTTGCGCGCGCCGGCTCAGGTCGCTCACCCACGCCGGCGCCGGCGCCGCCGATTTCAGCGCGGCGTCGGCTGTGATCCGAATCGGATACGTGGCGACGGGATGCGTGCCCGCGGTCGAGCCGTCGCCGGCCTCGATGCGGATTTCGTCGACCTGGTCCTGAGGCCGCATGAAGAAGAACCAGCCCAGTGCTTCGCCCGAGCCGTCGTAGGACGGCGACGGATTGCTGCCCGCCGCGACAGGTCTGCCCTCGAAGTACGGGCGCGCCCAGATGCGCGTCGGCCGGTCGGTTTCGTAGTGCAGCCGCAGGTAGAAGTTCTGATTGGGTGCCAGCGTCACCGTCTCGCCGGTCGGGTACGTCTCGAGCACGCGTACGGTCGTGTCTGCGCGCGCCGCGGGCGCCAGGGCGCCGATTGCGAACAACCCCATCATCACACTGCGCAGGACCCGGCCCATGCATGCCCCCTTCCTGCAAGCATAGCAATGGGCGCCGCGGCCGGCGAACGACGTGTCCCGCCTGCGCTGCGCGCTATCATCTGTGTCTGTGCACAACGACGTGGTCGCCGCATGGTCAAAGTCCGAATGGTCAAAGTCCACACAAGCGACCCGCCTCTGCTTGTCGCGCGCGCCGGATGAGTCCGGCTAGCGGAATGTCGTTCGATGCGTTGCTCGCCAGCGTGCGCGAGCTCGCGCGCGAGCGCAGGTTCGCGGCCGCGATCGCGCTGATCGACGAGGCCGCCGCGCGACGATCGCAGGAACGTGACAAGCTGCTGTTGCTGAAGCTCGACATCGCGCTCGCAGCCAGGGACGATGCCGCGACGATCTCGGCCGAGCGCAGTCTTGCGGCATTGGTCGACGCGCAGCCGCAATCGCTCGTGCGCATCATTGCGAGCCTGCGCCTGCGCAAACGGGCGAATGCGGCGTGGATCATCCTGTCACGCTCCGAGCCTGCGCCGGCACTGGCGCCCGAGGCATTCCTGCTCGGTGTCGTGTTCGCAGGCGAGGGCGAGAAGGGTCTTGCCCGCACCTGTTACGAATTCGCGCTCGAGGCGAAGCCGAATTTCATCGAGGCCCACGTGAATCTCGGCGACCTGCTGCTCGGCGAGCGCGAGTTCCTGCGCGCGCAGCCGCACTTCGAAGCCGCGATCGGCATCGATGTCGGCAACGGCAACGCGTGGCTCGGGCTGGGACAGTGTCTGCTCAACACCGGCAAGGGCGCGCTCGCGCTGGATGCTTTCACGCGCGCGCCGGCGGCGCTCGCGAACTCGCCGATGCTGACCGCATGGCGCGCGACCGCGACGCTGCAGAGCGGCGATGAAGCGCAGGCGATCGTGTTGTACGAGCGCGCGCTCGCGGGCGATCCAGCCTGCTTCGCGGCGCTGTTCGGGTATGCGTCGGTCTGCGAGCGCCGCGGCGATTTCGACACCGCGGCGCAACTGTATGCGCGTGCCCATGCCGCGCAGCCGCAGTCCGTCTGGGCCCTCAACAACCAGGTCTTCTGTCTGCGCCGCATGGCAGCGTGGGAGGCGATGGCCGTGCCCGAGGCCGAGCTCGTCGCTCGTCTGCGCCGAGGCGACATCGGCGACTACGGCACGTCGTCGTGGGTCAGCCTCGATCTGCCCGGCACGACGCTGCGCGAGATCGCCGCGGTATTCGCGCGCACGCAGTCCGCGTTGCGCGTGCGTCCGGTCGCGCACCGCGATTTCGCCGTGAACGCGACGCCACGCCTGCGCATCGGCTACGTGTCCGCGGATTTTCGCGGCCATGCGACGAGCTACCTGCTCGTCGACGTGCTCGAGCGCCACGACCGCGATCGCTTCGAGGTGTTCGCCTATGCGCTGACGCCGTCCGACGGGTCGGCGGTCGCCGCACGCGTCGCCGCGGCATGCGCGCATTTCGTCGATGTCGCGAACCTGCCGCCCGAACAGGTGGCGGCGCGCATCCTCGACGACCGCATCGACGTGCTCGTCGATCTCAACGGGCACACGCAGGGCGAGTGCATGGGTCTCGTCGCGCTGCGCCCGGCGCCCGTGATCGCCAGCTACCTCGGCTATCCCGGTTCGATGGGCGCGTTCGTCGACTACGTCATCGGCGATCGCCAGGTGACGCCCGTGGACGCCGCGGACGAGTTCAGCGAGAAGATCGTGCGCCTGCCACGCAGCTATCAGCCGAACGACAGCCGCCGCGAAATCGGCGCCGAGACGACGCGCGGCGCGCACGGCCTGCCGGACGACGCGATCGTCGCCTGTTCGTTCAACCAGTCGTGGAAATTCACCGCGCCGATCTGGGCGATCTGGATGCGGCTGCTCAAGGGCGCACCCGCGTCTCGTGCTCTGGCTGCTGGACGAGAACCGCTGGGCGACCGCGAACCTGCGGCGCCATGCCGAAGCCGCGGGTGTCGCCCCCGAACGCATCGTCTTCGCGCCGCGCGTGCCGCACGCGGACCATCTCGCCCGGCTCGGACTCGCCGACATCGCGCTCGACACGGTGCCATGCAACTCGCACACGACAGGCTCGGACGCGCTCTGGATGGGCGTGCCGCTCGTGACGCTCGTCGGCCAGGCATTCATCGGCCGCGTAGGCGCGAGCCTGCTCGACGCGGTCGGCCTGCCGGAGCTCATCGCCCACAGTGAGGCGGAGTACGCAGCGCTGCTGGACGACCTGATCGGCGCGTCGTTCAAGCTCGCGACGCTCAGGATCAGGCTGCTCTCGTCGCGGCAGACGGCGGCGCTGTTCGACAGCGAGGCCACGACGCGCGCGCTCGAGGCGGCCTATGCCGCGATGTACGCGCGCTACCGTGGCGGACACGATCCGGTCGCGATCGACATCGCCGCGGCGAATGAAGCCGAGGGACGATCGCGTATCATCGCGACTGACCACGAGGGGGAAGCATGAGCCTTGCCGACAAGCTGACGCGACACAAGAGCATCGAACGCCTGCAGGCCGAGGTCGAAACGCGCCGCGATTTTCGGCGCGTGCTCGGCCTGTGGCAGCTGACCGCGATTGGCCTCGGCGGCATCATCGGCGTCGGCATCTTCGTCCTCGCGGGACAACAGGCTGCGGCGAACGCGGGCCCCGCCGTTGCGCTGAGTTTCATCATCGCGGGCATCGCCAGCGCCGCGGCCGCGCTCTGCTACGCGGAATTCGCGGGACTGATCCCGGTGACCGGCAGCGCCTACACCTACGGCTATGCGGTGCTCGGCGAAGGCGTGGCGTGGCTGATCGGCTGGGACCTGCTGCTCGAGTACGCGCTGATCGTCGCCGCCGTCGCCAGCGGCTGGTCGGGTTACGTGCTGAACCTGCTCGATGCGTTCGGCCTCCACCTTCCCGTGGCGTTGCGCGGTGCGGGCGGGTCGGGCGAGGGACATGTATTCAATCTCATCGCCGCGATCGTGGCGATGGCGGTGGCGGTGCTGCTGACGATGCGCACCGAGTGGGGCGCGCGCGCCAATACGCTGATCGTCGCGATCAAGGTCGTCGCCGTCGTGCTCGTGATCGGCGTCGGCATGTTCCATGTCGACCCCGCGAACTGGCATCCGTTCGTTCCGGATCGCGTCATCGACGCACAGGGCGTCTCGCATTTCGGCTGGGGCGGCGTCGCGACGGCGGCGGCGGTCGTGTTCTTCGCCGTGTTCGGCTATGACACGCTGACGACGGCGGCCGAGGAGTCGAAGAACCCGCAGCGCGACCTGCCGCGCGCGATCCTGTTGTCACTCGGCATCTCGATGGCGCTGTACATCGCGATCACGCTGGTGCTGACCGGCATGGTGCCCTACACGCAGCTCGGCAACGAGGCACCGGTCGCACACGCGTTCCAGGCGTTGGGCATGAAATGGATCGGCGTGGCGATTTCGGCGACGGCGATCGCGAGCATCCTCAGCGTCATCTTCGCCTTCATGCTCGCGGCGGCGCGCATCTGGTTCGCGCTGGCGCGCGACGGCCTGCTGCCTGGCTGGTTCGCGAAGATACATCCGCGCTACGGCACGCCGCACCGGCCGACGATTGCGCTCGGCGCATTCACGGCGCTCGTCGCCGGGTTCTTTCCGCTGGGCGAGGTCGCGAAGCTCGTCAACATCGGCGTGCTCTCGGCGTTCGTGGTGATCTGCGCCGCGGTCCTGCTGCTGCGCAGGCGCAAACCCGACCTGCCGCGCGCATTCCGCACGCCGTGGGTCCCCTTCATTCCCATCGTCGGCATCGCGTTCTCGATCTGGCTGCTGTCGGAACTCGCGCTGGTCACCTGGCTGGTGTTCCTCGGCTGGGTGGCCCTCGGCGTGCTGGTCTATTTCGCCTACGGCATCCGTCATAGCGCACTGGCGACGAGCGACGGGATTTTGGACGCGGATAGACGCGGATGATCGCGGATAAGCAAGGAGCTGTGGCTCAGGTCATTCCTGATCCGCGTCAATCCGCGTAAATTCGCGTCAGGAATACTTCAGCACTCAGCATGCCCGCATTCGCATACCAGGCATTGGATGGTTCCGGCAAGACGCAGCGCGGCGTCTTGCAGGGCGACACCGCGCGCGCCGTGCGCGCAAGTTTGCGCGAGCGCGGGCTCAATCCGCTCGAGGTCACGCCGGTGGCCGATCCGTCGCGGCCGGGCGTGTTCCGGCGCGGCCTGTCGACCGTGCAACTCGCGCTGCTGACGCGGCAGCTCGCGACGCTGTTGCGTGCGGGGTTGCCGGTCGACGAAGCGCTCGCTGCGCTCGGCGAACAGAACGAGGACGTGCGCTCGCGCACGGTCGTGGCTTCGTTGCGCGCACGCGTGCTCGAAGGTTCGAGTCTCGCCGCGGGCGCTCGCCGAGGCGCCCGAGAGCTTTCCCGAGATCTATCGCGCCTCGGTGTCCGCAGGCGAGCAGTCGGGCCGCCTCGACGAGGTGCTGGCGCGTCTCGCCGACTACAGCGAGGCGCGCGATGCGCTCAACCAGAAGATCTGGGCGGCGCTCGCGTACCCGCTGCTGCTGACGCTCGTCGCCGTGGCCGTCGTCACGGGCCTGCTCGTCTACGTCGTCCCGCAGATCGTCGGCGTGTTCACGCAGATGCACCAGACGCTGCCGTGGGCCACGCGCGCGCTGATCGCGTTGTCGGATTTCGTCAAGGCCTGGGGCATCGTGCTGCTGATCCTCCTCGTCGCCGCCGCGATCGGCGGCCGCGTCGCGCTGCAGACCGAACGCGTGCGTGCGACCTGGCACAGGTGGCTGCTGCGCATGCCGTTGGTTGGCCGGCTCGTGCGTGCAGCGAACACCGCTCTTGCGACGCGTACGCTCGCGCTGCTGACCGCGAGTGCGGTGCCCCTGCTCGATTCGCTCAACATCAGCGGCGCAGGTGATGCCGAACCTGCCGATGCGCGAGGCCGTGCGCCGTGCCGCGGTCAAGGTGCGCGAAGGTAGCGCGTTCTCGCGCGCGCTCGCCGAGAGCAACTACTTCGCGCCGGTCACCTTGCGCCTCATCGCGAGCGGCGAACGCGCCGGCGCGCTCGAGCGCATGCTCGACGAAGCGGCGAACGAGCAGCAGCGCGAACTCGATCGCTGGATCACGACGCTGACCGCGGTGCTCGGGCCGCTCGTGATACTCGTCGTCGGCGCGATGGTCCTGTTCATCGTGCTGGCGATTCTGCTGCCGATTTTCGACTTGAACCAGATGGTCAAGTGATCGTGGTTTGCAATGTGACAACGACGGATCGCCGATCGCGAATCGCGTATCGGCCCGCTCCCGCGGGTTCGACGGACCGCGTCGACGGGTCTGCTTCATTTGCCATTGGCCATCTGCCGTTCGCGATTTGCCGTGCGCGGGTTACGATTCGCACACATGATCAAATTTGAAAACGTCAGCAAACGCTACCCCTCCGGTCAGGACGCACTGGGCGATCTCTCGTTCGAGCTCGTCGCGGGCGAGATGGCGTTCGTCGCCGGCCATTCGGGTGCGGGCAAGAGCACGCTGCTGCGCCTCGTTGCGCTGATGGACCGGCCGACGCGCGGCCGCATCACCGTGAATGGACGCGACCTCACGAAAGTATCAACGCGGGGCGTTCCGGCGGTTCGCCGCGGTATCGGCATGGTGTTTCAGGATCACCGGCTGCTGATGGACCGCAGCGCGTTCGACAACGTCGCGCTGCCGCTGCAAATTGCGGGCACGGGCCGCGAGGAGACCGCCAAGCGCGTGCGTGCCGCGCTCGACAAGGTCGGCCTGCTCGCGCGCGAATTGGCGCTGCCGGTGACGCTGTCGGCCGGCGAGCAGCAGCGCGTCGGCATCGCGCGCGCGATCGTCGCGAAACCGCCGATCCTCATCGCGGACGAGCCGACCGGCAATCTCGATCCGATGCTGTCGGCCGAGATCATGGGGCTGTTCGCCGAGTTCCAGCAGGTCGGCACCGCGGTGCTCGTGGCGAGTCACGATCTCGCGCTGATCAAGCGCATGAACAAGCGCGTATTCGTGCTCGATCACGGCAAGCTGATCGACGACTATCGTCCGGCCGCTGCCGATGGCGGAGGCGGCGCGCGCATGACCGCAGGCTCCGGGCAATCGCCGCAAACCCGCGCCGGCGTCGGCGCGCAAGGTCACGGAACCGCAAGCCGCGGCGCCGGCCAAGCCGCGCAAGCCCGTGCGTCCGCGCGGGCGCGTGCGCGCGTGGCGCGAGCAGCACGTGGCGAGTTTTCGCGCGAGCCTGCGGCGCCTCGCCGCGCGCCCGGGGGCGACCGCGCTGACGTTGCTCGTGATGAGCCTCGCGCTGACGCTGCCGCTGCTGCTCTGGCTGCTGCTCGACAACGCGCGCGGCCTCGGCGGCAACGTCGCCGACGCGCGTGCGCTCAGCGCGTTCCTGAAACCCGGCGTCGACGCGGCCGGCGCGCAGGCGCTCGCCGACCGGCTGGCGCAGCGCACCGACGTCGCCGCGGTCGTCGTCAAGACGCCGCAGGAAGGTCTCGAGGAATTTCGCGACCAGTCGGGTTTTGCCGATGCGCTCAAGCTGCTGCAGAACAATCCCTTGCCCGCCGTGCTGATCGTCTCGCTCAAGCGAGGCAGCCGCGGCGCGGGCGGGACCGCCGCCGCTGCTCGCCGAACTCGAGAAGATGGGCGAGGTCGATCTCGTCCAGTACGACGCGCTCTGGCGGCAGCGCCTCGATGCGATCCTGGCCTTCACCGCGCGCACGACGACCGTGCTCGCGGCCCTGCTCGCGCTCGCGGCGCTGCTCGTCGTCGGCAACACGGTGCGTCTCGACGTGCAGGGCCGCGCTGAGGAGATCGGCGTCGTGCAGCTGCTCGGCGCGAGCAACGCATTCGTGCGCCGGCCCTTCCTCTACACGGGCCTGTGTTACGGCATCGCGAGCGGGCTGCTTGCACTGGCGCTCGTCGCCGCCGTGGAAGTGGCGCTGTCCACGCCGCTGCGTCAGCTCCTGCAGAGCTATGGCGACCGCTTCGCGCTGCACGGGCTCGCGCCACTGCACGCGCTGGGCCTCGTCGCGGCGAGCGCCGCGCTCGGCTGGGTGGGTGCCTGGCTCGCCACGTCACGCCACCTGGCCCTGGCCCGGCCCGCGTAGCGGGTTCGCCGGGCGGGCCTTGCACTGGGTCTGCGCGTCTGTACACTCGTTTGCCCAAGCGCAGGATTCGAAGGCATGAAGACGAAGCCGCTCAACTACATTCTCAGCGAGCAGCCGCGGATCATGGTCGTCGACGGTTCGAAGGTCGTCCGTCGCCTGCTCGATCAGCTGCTGCGCGCCGATCTGCCGCAGGTCAACGTCGTCGCCTGCGAAACCGGTGCGGAGGCGAAACGCGAGGTCGAGGCGGCGTGGTCGATTTCGTCACGACCGCGCTGCGCCTGCCCGACATGGACGGCATGGAGCTCGCGCGTCACATCCGCACGCAGAATTCGCAGACGTACGTGCCGATCGTGATCGTCTCGGGCGACGTCGACGAGCGCCTGGTCAATCGCGAGCTGTCCGAACACGTCACCGACTATTTCGACAAGGGCCTCGGCCTCTCGGCGCTCGCGGCGTTCATCCGCGGCTATATGCGGCCCGAGACGCATGCGACCGGCACCGTGCTCTACGTCGAGGACAGCCGCGTGGTCGCGGTCACGACGCAACGCCTGCTGCAGCGCCACGGCTTCACCGTACGTCACGTCAGCAACGTCGAGGATGCGCTGGCCGTGCTGCGCGAAGGGCGCGAATCGGGCGAGCTGAACGTCGACGTCGTCCTGTCCGACGTCAACCTGCAGGGCAACCTCACCGGCGGCGATCTGCTCGATCGCGTGCGCGCCGAATACGGCTATGGCAAGGGCGAGTTGCCGATGCTGATCATGAGCGGCGACCAGAACCCGCGCAACCAGGCCGCGTTGCTGCGCGCGGGTGCGAACGATCTCGTCGCCAAGCCCGTCGACGAACGCCTGCTGATCACCAAGCTCGCTTTCCAGACGCGCATCGCCAGGGACTGGCGCGCCCGCCGCGCCGCGAACGCCTGAGCACGCACATGGACGACGAGGCGACCGCGTCCGCTGCGGAGTCTGCCGCGTCGGCCACCAGCGGCAAGATCCGGCTCGATCCGTCATGGCGCGCAGCAGGTCGGCGACTATCTCGAGCGCCCCGAAATGCATGCGCTCAGCGAGTTCCTGCGCGCCGAACTTCGGCGCGGCAAGGCCATCTATCCGCCACCCCGGCGCATTTTCGCGGCGCTCGACGCGACGCCTTTCGACCACGTCGAGGTCGTCATCCTCGGCCAGGATCCGTACCACGGACCCGGCCAGGCGCACGGGCTGTGTTTCTCGGTGCTGCCGGGCGTCGCTGTGCCGCCGTCGCTGCTGAACATCTATGCCGAACTCGAGCGCGACCTCGGCGTCGTTGCGCCCGATCACGGCTGCCTGCTGCCGTGGGCGCGCCAGGGCGTGCTTCTGCTCAACGCGACGCTGACGGTCGAGCGCGGCCTCGCCGGCTCGCACCAGGGCAAAGGCTGGGAAGGTTTCACCGACGCCATCGTTGACCGCCTCAATCGCGAGCGCGACGGCCTCGTCTTCATGCTCTGGGGCAGCTACGCGCAGAACAAGGGCAAGCTGATCGACACGCACCGGCACCTCGTCCTCAAGGCGCCGCATCCGTCGCCGCTGTCGGCGTATCGCGGCTTCATCGGCTGTGGGCACTTCTCGCGTGCGAACGCCTGGTTGCGGGAGCATTCCCAGGCCGAGATCGACTGGCAGCTGCCGCCGGCGGGCCAGATCGCGCGTCTAGCGCGATTTCGCAAGGGTTTGATCGGCAGCCGGTTTCCGCTGCGGGCGGACGATCCACTGCAACGCAGTGTCCCAGCCTTGCGTCGAATCCAGGGATTGAATTTAACCCTCGTATAATCTCTTTCGTGTACTATGCGGTACAGGAAAGGGCGAGCTCATCGTGACTTTGAGCACTTTGAACTTTGTCCCTCCTTTAGCACTCTAAAGCCGCGAGTGCTAAAATACGCTCCAGGGAGAAATGCATGTCCAATGTAACTGCTTTGGTTGCGAACAACCTGCCGATTCCGAGTGCGATCGGTAGTCTCGATTCCTATATCAGTGCCGTCCACCGCTTTCCGGTGCTGACTCTCGACGAGGAACAGTCCCTCGCGAGGCATTATCAAGCCGAAAACGATCTCGACTCGGCGAAGAAGCTCGTCATGGCGCATCTGCGCTTCGTCGTGCACGTCGCGCGCGGATACTCCGGTTACGGCCTGCAGATCGCCGACCTGATCCAGGAAGGCAACATCGGCCTCATGAAGGCGGTCAAGCGCTTCAACCCCGACATGGGCGTGCGTCTCGTGTCGTTCGCGGTGCATTGGATTCGCGCCGAGATGCACGAGTTCATCCTGCGCAACTGGCGCATCGTCAAGATTGCGACGACGAAGGCGCAGCGCAAGCTGTTCTTCAACCTGCGCAAGTCGAAGAAGCGTCTGGGCTGGATGAATTCGCAGGAAGTGCAGGCGGTCGCGAAGGATCTCGGCGTGCCGGTTGCCGACGTGCTCGAGATGGAAGCGCGGCTGTCGGGTCAGGACATGGCGTTCGACGCGCCGACCGATGCGGACGACGATGCCAAGCCCGCGCCGGTCGCGTATCTGATCGATCACGGCGCCGATCCGTACCACACGCTCGAGGCCGAAAATCAGGAAGAGTCCGATCTCGACACGCTCAAGGCCGGCATGGAGAGACTCGATGCGCGCTCGCGCGACATCATCAGCCGCCGCTGGCTCAAGGACGACAACAAGGCGACGTTGCAGGAACTCGCCGACGAGTACGGCGTGTCGGCCGAGCGCATCCGCCAGATCGAAGTCAATGCGATGAAGAAGATGCGGACGCTGTTCGCGGCCTGAATCTTCTAACGTACCCGCAATACGAACGGCCCGGATTCCCGGGCCGTTTTTTTTTGCTCGATCAGGTCAGCGTGTCGGGCTCGTTCTTGTCCGAGGGATCCGTCGGGTCGACGATGATGCGCGCGCCGCGCTGGTAGGTCCAATACGCCCAGGTCCAGTTGAGCAGTACCGCGAGGCGATTGCGGAAGCCGATCAGGAAGAACAGGTGCGCGAGCAGCCAGAACCACCACGCGAGCGCGCCGGAAAAGCGCAGTCCGTGCACATCGACGACCGCGGCCATGCGTCCGATCGTCGCGAGATTGCCGTAGTCGCGATAGCGGAACGGCGTCGGCGTGTCGCCGCCGCCTTGCGCCCTTGGCGGGCCAAGCCCCCTCGGGGCCAAGCCGCGCGCGGATCACGCGCGCCACGTGTGCACCCATCTGCTTGGCTACGGGTGCAACGCCAGGTAACGGCTTGGCCCCGAGAGGGGGCTTGCCGTTCGTGCGTGAACGCGGCGAGGTCACCGGCGACGAATATCTCGGCATGTCCCGGTATCGTCAGGTCGGGCTGCACCAGCACGCGGCCCGCGCGATCGAGCGGCGCGCCGAGCGATTGCGCAAGCGGCGAGCCTGCCACGCCCGCCGCCCAGACGACCGTACGTGCGGGAACGAACCGGCTTGCGAGCGCGTAGCCCTCGTCGTTGATTTCGGTGACGGGCGAATTGACGATGATTTCGACGCCGAGGCGCTCGAGGTGCTTTTCCGCCTTGAGCGATAGCGACTCGGGGAAGCCCGCGAGCACGCGCGGACCGGCCTCGACGAGGCGGATCTTCGCGGCCGCTGGATCGATGCGGCGGAACTCGCCGCGAAGCGTGTGCCGTGCGATCTCGGCAAGCGTGCCGGCGAGTTCGACGCCGGTGGGGCCCGCGCCGACGATGGCGAAACTGAGCCAGGCCGCGCGCTTGTCAGGATCGTCTTCGGCCTCGGCGTGTTCGAAGGCAAGCAGCAGGCGCTTGCGCAGATGCAGCGCATCGTCGAGCGTCTTCAACCCGTGCGCATGCGCCGCCCAGGCATCATGACCGAAGTAGTCGTGCGTCACGCCGGCTCGCGAGCAGCAGCGTGTCGTATCCGATCGCGTCGCCATCGCGCAGGCGCACGCAGCGCGAGGCGGGCTCGATGCGCGCGACCTCCGCGAGACGCACCTCGACGTTCGCCTGGTCGCGCAGGATGTGGCGCAGCGGCGCGGCGATGTCGGGCGCCGACAGGCCGGCCGTCGCCACCTGGTAGAGCAGCGGCTGGAACAGGTGATGATTCGTGCGGTCGATCAGCGTCACGCGCACGGGCGCGCGCGCGAGCGCACGGGCGGCCCAGAGACCGGCGTAGCCGCCGCCGACGATCACGACATGATGAGACGTCGCGTCCATTGGCCATCAGTATAGATCGAGTGGATCGACATCGAGTGACCAGCGCACGCGCCTCGCCTCGCGCAGTGCGCGCACGTGCGCGACGAAATCCGGCAGCGCATTCTGCAGGGCGACGCGCGTCGCGCCGTTGAACAGCATCTGCGCGCGCTGCATGCCCGCGCGGCGCGGCATCGGCGCGGGCATCGGGCCGACGATGTCGATCTCGGCGGACTGCGGCGCGAACGCACTCGCAGCGTGCAGGAATGCGTCGACCGCTGCCTGCTCCTTCGCTTCGGCACGCAGCAGCGCCATATGCGTGTACGGGGGCAGGCCCGCTTCGCGGCGTTCGGCGAGGAGGCGCTGCGCCGCGTCGGCATAGCCGCGGCGCAGCAAGGTCTGCAGCAGCGGATGTTCGGGGTGGTGCGTCTGCAGCCAGACCGTGCCCGGCTTGCGCGCGCGGCCCGCGCGGCCGGCGACCTGGATGACGAGCTGGGCGAGGCGCTCTTCGGCGCGGAAGTCGACGCTGTAGAGGCCCTCGTCGACGCCGACGATCACGACCAGCGTCAGATTCGGCAGGTCGTGGCCCTTCGCGAGCATTTGCGTGCCGACGATCAGCGCGGGCCCGGCCTCGTCGAGCGAGCCCAGGAGATCGTCGACGGCATTCTTGCGCCGCGTCGTCTCGCGATCGACGCGCACGATGCGCGCCGCCGGGAAAAGCACGCCGAGCGATTCCTCGATGCGTTCGGTGCCGAGGCCGATCGGCGCGAGGTGGACGTTGCCGCACTGCGGGCAGGCCGCAGGCACGCGCTGTTCTGCGCCGCAGTGATGGCAGGCGAGGCGCGCGGCGCCACGGTGCCAGGTCAGCGGCTTGTCGCAGCGCGCGCACGCCGCATGCCAGCCGCACGTGTGACAGCTCAGCACCGGCGCGTAGCCGCGGCGATTGCGGAACACGAGCGCCTGTTCGCCGCGCGCGAGGCACGCGCGCAACGCGGCTATCGTCGCGTCGGCGAGGCCGTGCTGCAGAGGCTTGCCGCGCAGGTCGAGCAGCTCGAATCGCGGCAGGCGCGCGCTGCCCGGGCGCGAACCGAGGCGCAGGCACGCGTAGCGGGCGCTTTCGACGTTGGCCAGCGTTTCGAGCGAAGGCGTGGCCGAGCCGAGCACGACCGGCACGCCGAGCGCGCGCGCGCGGACGATCGCGAGATCGCGCGCCGAATAGCGCCAGCCGTCCTGCTGCTTGTACGAGCCGTCGTGTTCCTCGTCGACGATGACGATGCCGGGCCGCAGCAGCGGCGTGAATATCGCGGAACGCGTGCCGATCACGACGTCCGCCTCGCCGCGTGCCGAGGCGAGCCACGCCCGCGTGCGCTCGCCGTCGGCGAGGCCGGAGTGCATTACGGCGATGCGGCAGGCGAGGCGTTCGCGAAAGCGGCGCAGCGCCTGCGGCGTCAACCCGATCTCCGGCACGAGAACGAGCGCCTGGCCGCCGCGCGCGATGACGCGCTCGATCAGCGTGAGGTAGACCTCGGTCTTGCCGCTGCCGGTGATGCCTTCGAGAAGCGTCGGCGCGAACGCGCCGAGGGACGCGGCGATCGCGGCGACCGCGGCGGCCTGCTCGTCGTTGAGCGGCGGCCCGGCGATCGGCTGCCGCGGCGGCGCGCGCGCGCTCAATTCCGTCGATGCGACGAGGCCGCGCGCGCGCAACGTCGCTGCGGCGCCGCGCCAGCCCGGCAGTTCGGCATCGAGCTCGGCGAACGTGCGCGGGCCTGCGGCGAGCAATGCGAAGAGCGCGGCCGCACGCGAGCCCGGCCGCGGCGCGGTCGCGTCGTCGCGCGCGAGCCGCGCGAGCGCGCGCACGCCAGCGGTCGGCAACGCGCCGGCGCGGCGCAGGCCGACCGGCAGCGCGGTCTCGAACACCTCGCCGAGCGGGTGCTGGTAATAGCGAGCGGCCCAGGCGAGGCTCGCGCACAGTTCGGGCGTGATCAACGGTTGCGGGTCGAGCAGCTGGCCGATCGCCTTGAGACGGCCACGGCCGATCTCGCTGTCATCGCCGTGGCCGACGACGACGCCGACGCGTTCGCCGCGACCGAACGGCACCATGACGCGGCTGCCCGGCGCGATCGCGCGCGCGGCGACGTCCGGCGGCGGCAGGTAGTCGAACACCTGCGCGAGCGGTACCGGGATCGTTACGTGCAGGACGGCCGGCACGGGCGCGACCTCGGATACTGCTCGATCCGGTTCATACGTCGGCGCACGGCGCCAGACATGCCCCGGTGTACCCGCAAACCCGTCGCGCGGGCGACGCCGACGGCGTGCCGTCGCGTACGGGCGCGCAAGTTGCGGGGAAAACGTAAGTAATTCCTCATGTTTTGGCTGCAAGCCGGTGCTGCCGATACGTTTTTTCCGTTATCCACAACTGATGTGGATAAGTCTGTGGATGGGCGCGGGTCAAGGGCCGCGCAGGGCGCACCAAATCGTGCGCTGCATTGCGTTGGTGAAAGTTTAACCAGTTTGAAATATATATTTACAATCATAAGGTTACGTAAGAACAGCGTGTTCTACGGGGTATCGCCCCGACAGTTCTGCCATGGCCGCGTCACGCACCCCGGCCTTGTGCACAACAGCATGATCGGGTAAGGCGCGCAGAGGTCAACGCAGCGCGCTCCGGTGCGTTCTATCGAACGACAATACAGAGCATACGTCATGCCCCCACTCGCTGGCACAATAGCGGCTGCCCCCTCGATGGTTTCCTCTCCACGCGTGGAAGCGAGCAGCAATCAGCGCGCACTCGACTCGTTCCTGCGCGGCGTGGAACGGCGCGCGTTGCGCATGGCCGAACTCGGCTGTGGCAACCGCGATGACGCGCTCGACATGGTGCAGGACGCGATGTGCGGATTCGTTGGTCACTACGCCGACAAGCCGGCATCGGACTGGGCGCCGCTTTTCTACCGCGTGCTCGACAGCCGGCTCAACGACTACCGCCGCCGCCGTACCGTGCGCAGCCGCTGGCTCGCGGTGTTCGACCGCGTCGCGGAGGGCGACGATGCGGACCTCGACCCGATCGCCCAGGCGCCCGACACCCAGGATCCGGGGCCGTTGTTGCGGCTCGCGGGTAACGAGGCCGGAAAGGCGCTCGACGCGGCGTTGAAGGCGCTACCATTGCGTCAGCGTCAGGCGTTTCTGTTGCGGATGTGGGAAGGTTTCGACGTGGCGACCACGGCACAGGTCATGCGATGCAGCGAAGGCAGCGTGAAGACGCACCTGTCGCGCGCGCTCGCAGCGTTGCGCCGCGCGCTGGAGGATCACCAATGAACACGAACTCAGGCGATTTCAACAAGCCCGATTTGGAAAAATCCTTGGACAAATACGGCAAACCCGCCGCCGACGGATTCGACAAGTCGGGATGGATCGCGCAGGCGCGCCGTCTCCTCGACGAGTCGGCCGAGGGTCTCGACGCTGCGACCTTGTCGCGCCTGAATCGCGCGCGCCAGGCCGCGATCGCGCCGCGTTTGCGGCGCATGCCGCGCCCGTGGCTGTTGCCGACAGGCCTCGCCGGCGCGTGCGCGATGCTGCTCGTCGTCGCGATATGGACGCCGCATCACACCGCCCCGGTTGCAGGCGACGCGGGACGCGTCGGCGTCTGGCGCCAGCGCTGCGGTCGAAGCGACCGACACGCCGGGCGGCGACGATTCCCTCGAGTTCTACCAGGATCTCGATTTCTACGCGTGGCTCGACGCGCAGGCCAAGGACGGCTCGGGTTGAAGCGCGATTCGACGCCGACGCGGATCGTTCGCCGCCTGCTGTTCGCGACGGCGAGTGTCGTCGCACCCGGGTTGCACGCGGCGCAACCCGCCGAGCCAACGCCGCCGCCTGCGCCTGTGCAGGCAGCGCCGGCTTCGACACCGTGGCAGTCACTTTCGTCCGAGCAACAGCAGATACTCGCGCCCGTGCGCGACCTCTGGCCCGATCTGCCGGCCGATGTGCAGCAGCACCTGCGCCAGGCCGCGCAACGCTGGCCGAAGCTGGGTCCCGCGCAACGCGAGCAATTGACGCAGCGCATGCAGAAATGGGCGAGCATGAGTCCGGAACAGCGCGAGCGGCTGCATCGGCGCTACGAACAGTTCCAGCAGCTGCCGCCCGAGCAGCAGGCGCAGTTGCGCGACGCGTTCAAGCGCTTCGACGCGCTGCCCGAGATTGAGCGTTCGCAGCTGCGTGAACGTTTCGAGCGCATGAGTCCGGCCGAGCGTGGCGCGTTCCTCGAAGGCGCCGGGGCGCAGAATCGCGCGGCCGCGGTCAAGGAACTCATGCAGGCGCTGCCGAAGGACGACCGTCGCGCGACGCGCGAGATGCTCGAAGGCCTGACGCCCGCGCAGCGCATGGCCTTCATCCACGCCTGGCGCGGCACGCCCGCGGAGCAACGCGACGATTACCGGCGGCAGATTCTTCTGATGACGCCCACGGAACGCGCCGCTGCACTTGCGCGCTGAGAGCGTGCCCGGCTGGTTTCGCGCTGCATGCCGCGCGCCATCTTCGAGTTGTGTCGATGATCGGTCGTCGCTGATCGCATGCTCGAGATGATCGCGTGGACGATGATCGCGCAGCGTCTTGCGCGTAGTCCCGCCTGCACCGCATGGGCTCGACGCGTTACGCTTGCGCACGACGCCATCGCCGCTATAGTCGCGACCACCGTTGTTTCCGGAAGCAGCACATGCAGATCACCGGCTCGCCGCGCGTTGACGCCGAGCGCACGGCGCGGGTTCCCGCGGCGGCCGCAATACTGCTTGCGCTTGCAGTCGGCGCGTTCTGCTATGCACCGGCGCTGCGCGCGTTCTTCGCCCAGGACGATTTCGCATTCCTCGCGCTCGTGCGCCTGCTGCACCAGCCGTGGCTGCTGTTCGTGCACGACCATTTCCCGGCGAGCCTGTATTTCCGCCCGCTCGGCGTCTTCGTCTGGTGGTCCGTCTGCGCGGTTGCCGGCGCGGCGGCATGGCCGCAGTACGCGGTCAATCTGGCCGCGCATCTCGGCTGTGTCGTGGCGTTGTACGCATTGCTGCAACGCATGCATCGCGACGCATGGCTCAACGCGCTATGGGCGGCGCTGTTCGCGGCGCATCCGCTCGCGATTGGGACCGCACTATGGCTGTCGGATCGTTTCGACCTTCTGACGACGCTGTTCTCGCTGCTCGCGGTCAACGCCGCGCTCGCCTACGCGGCCCGGCCGCAAGCGCGGACGCTGGTTCTGCTACTCGTCGCGCTGCTGTGCGCACTGCTCAGCAAGGAACTCGGCGTGGTCGGCAGCGCCGCAGCGTTCGCCGCCGTCGCGCTCGCACCGCGCCGTGTCCTGAGCCTCGCGCAACGGACATCCGCGCTCGCCGCCATCGCGCTGCTCACGCTGCTCTGGCTCGCCTATCGTCACGCGATGCTGACGCCGATTCCCGGCGTCGAATTCGCTGATGGTCTCGCCCGCGACGTTCGCGGAAGGCGCCTGGCGCTGGTTGCGTACGGGTCTCGAATTCCTCGCGCGCGATCCGCGCATGGGCGTCTGGGCGCTCGCGCTGCTCGCGGGCGCGACGGTGCTGTGGCTCGCCGCCGCGATCGCAGTCGCGTCTTGGCCGTCGCAGCGAAGGCCGGCGCTGGCACGTCGCCGCGGCGGTCGCCACGCTTTGCCTGCTGCCGGGGTTCGTGCAGGCGCCGGTCGCGGTGCATCACCTCGGCGACATCGACGCGCAGAGTTTCTGGTTCGCGCTGATCGTCGCCTCGCGCTTCTATCATCTCGCGTTCGCCGGCTTGGTCTGCGCGTTGATGCTGGCGTCTGCGCCGCTCGTCGCGCGCACATCGCAGCGCGATGGGCCGCGCCTAGCGGTGGCGGTGGCGCTTGTCCTCGCGCTCGTCTCGCTGGTGCCCGCGACGCAAACCATCGCGCACGCGTACGCGAGCGAGACGCGCAAGCAGATCGCGCCGCTGCAGACGTTCGACGATGCAATCGCGCGCAGCGCACTGCCCACGCGCGCCTGCCAGATCTATTTCCTCGGGGCGGAGTCGATCTGGGGACTCGCGGGATACGCCGACGCGATCGCGAAGGGGCTCGCGGCCGATCCCGCGCGCATCGCACATTGCCTCGTCGCCACAGAACGGCCGCCCTACACCTATCTCGCGAGCACGGGCAGCGTTGGGCCCGAAGACTACCGTCCGCTGCGGCCGCTCGCGCTCGCGGGTCACGCGGTGCCGTGGCTCACGCTCGGCGACGTGCAGGCGATGTACTTCACGATGGGCGAGGACTTCGCTGCGACGCTGCCGGTCAGCGCGATCTTCCTCGAATACCGCGAGGGTGCTTTCGTCGACGTCAGCGAGGCGGTGCGTTCGGGACAGCGCAAGGTGGACTTCGCGATCACGAAGCCGCACTGACACGTAGACATCCCGCGATGCGCGCAACGCGCGCGACGGCTCGACGCGCTAGATCGTCGCGAGGCTGACGATGAAGGCCGCGCCCACGCCAAGCGCGATCAACACCGAATAGGCGATGCCGATCGTGCAGTACTTGAGGACGGTCAGGATCCAGCCCTGCTTGTACACGCGCTTCTGCATGATCAGCAGATAGATCGGCAGCCACCAGCCTATCGCGAAGACGAGCCAGGCGAGTGGCGTGCGCAGCCATGCGGCCGACTGCGTCGCCCAGTTCGCCGCCATGCTCACGAGTGTCAGCACGAACAGCGCCAGGAAGATGAACGCGTGGCTGTGCAGTGCGACGACGAGATGTTCCATGTAGAGGCGGCGTTTGAAGATGTAGAAAATCTTCAGCATGAACGCGAACACGGGCATCAGGACGAACAGCACCTGCGGCAGCACGCCGATCGACGCGACGAGGAACGGTTTCGGATCCTTCGCGATGCGCGACATGTTGTCCAGCGTGTGCGCCGCGAGCTGGTTGAGCTTGTCGTTCGCGAACTGCGGCAGCCAGCCGATCCGGATCGGATGCGTCTTCGCGTCCCACGGCGTGCCGTCGAAACTGATGAAGTTGTGATGGGGTTCGGGCGGCGGCGCTTCGCCCTTGGCCTTGGCCTGATCGACCTTGTCGAGATAGGCGATGCGCTCCTCGGACTTGCGCTGCAGCTTCTCGATCGCAGCCTCGACTTTCCTCGTCGCCTTCTCGTTGCCGGCCAGCGCGGACTCGGTCGTCTTGAGGCTCGCGATCGCGAGGTCGCGCTGCTTCTCCACCTCGGCTTGCGTCAGCGCGGCGCCGATCAGGTCCTGCGCATCGGCGCGCATGTCGATCGCGTTCAGCATGTTCAGGTCGCCGACGGCGAACTGGATCAGGAAGAACGCGGCGATGCTCAGGAAGAAGTACAGCCGGAACGGCGTGACGTAGCGCACGCGACGACCCGCGAAATACTCCGTCGTCAGGAATCCGGGTCGCAGGAAGAGCGCCGGCAGCGTGCGGAAGATGCGCGAATCGATGTTGAGGATCGTATCGGCCGCGTCGGCGAGGATGCTCGACAGATGCCGCACCATGCCCTTGACCGGTTGTCCGCAGGCGTAGCAGTGCGCACCGAGCAGCGGCGCGCCGCAGTTCGCGCATTGCGCCTGCACCGCCGCTGTCGCGCTTTCCGCGGGCGCTGCGGCGCCGAATTCCGCGTCTTGCGCGGGATCCGCCGGCGGCGGCGCGAGCGGAACAACGGGCAGATCGTCGGCGTTCGTACTCATGCGCGCATCGTAGCCGATTGCCTCTCGCCCGAATATTGCCGCGATCATGATTCGGGCGTGGTCTGTTGCACGTTCCGCTAAACTGGGCGTCGACTTTGCGGAAAACCGCGCATGACTTCCTTTGTTCCCGACGATGACGTGCTGCCGCATGCGGGCGGCGATCGCGTCGAGCACGCGTCGATGCGCCAGCATCTGCGCGAAACCGTCGTGCTCGCGCTGCCGCTGATTCTCGGCCAGCTCTCGTCGATCGGCATGAACGTGATCGACACGCTGCTCGCGGGGCATCTCAACGCGCATACGCTCGCTGCCGTCGCCGTCGGTGCGGGTGTGTGGGCGCTCGCGATCGTCGCGTCGATCGGCGTGATGATGGCCGTGCCGCCGACGGTCGCGCAGCTCGCGGGCGCCGGCGCAGCGCGAGCGCATCGGCCCGGTGTTCCGCCAGGCACTGTGGCTCGCGATCATGCTCGGCGTCGCGCTGCTCCTGGCCGTGCGCTACGGCGGGCCGCTGCTGCTGGATGCGTTCGGCATCGATCCCGAGATCGTCGGCGACACGGGCAATTTCCTGCGCGCGATCGCCTGGGGCGCGCCGGCGCTGACGATGTATTTCGCGCTGCGCGGGCTTTCCGAAGGACTCGCGCTGACGCGGCCGACGATGTACTTCGGCCTGTTCGGCCTCGTCCTGCTCGCGCCGATCGGCTACGTGCTCATGTACGGCCGCTTCGGCTTCGCGGCGCGCGGCGCGCAAGGCTCGGGCATCGCGACAGCGACCGTGCTCTGGCTGCAGTTCGGCGCGTTCGCGCTCTATCTGCACCGGCGCGACAAGTACCGCGACATCGGTCCGTTCTCGCGCTTCGAGCGACCGCACTGGGGCGAGATCGCCGCGCTGCTGCGTCTCGGCGTGCCGATGGGCGTCGCGGTGCTGATGGAATGCGCCCTGTTCGTCTGCACGGCGTTGTTGATCGCCTCGCTCGGCGCGGTCACGGTCGCGAGCCACCAGGTCGCGATCAACGTCGCCTCGGTGACGTTCATGCTGCCGCTCGGGCTGGCGATGGCGACGACTGTACGCGTCGGCCAGGCGGCGGGCCGCGGCGATGCGGAAGGCGTGCGCCGCGCGGGACTCGCCGGCATCGGCCTGTCGCTGGTGACGCAGGTCGTTTCGGCTTCGGCGATGGCGCTGTTCCCGATCGCGATCGCGCGCGCCTACACCGACGATGCCGGCGTCGTCGCGCTGGCGGCGCAGCTGCTCGTGCTCGCGGCGATCTTCCAGTTCTCGGACGGCATCCAGGTCACGGCCAATGGCGCGCTTGCGCGGAATCAAGGATACGACCGTGCCGATGCTGATCACGCTCGTTGCCTACTGGCTGATCGGCATGCCGGTCGGCTATTGGCTCGCGTTCCACCAGCACTTCGGCGCACGCGGCATGTGGATGGGTCTCGTCGCCGGCCTCACGACGGCCGCCGGCCTGCTGCTGCTGCGGTTCCTCAAGGTGAGCCGGCGCGGATTGCGGCTGGGGGCATGACTTCAGATGCGTGTCGGCGCACGGCGAATCGGGTACCCTGCGTGCAGGTTTCCCTTTTTCTGAGCGCCCGTTTCGGGCGGCGTCTCTAACGGTTCCGTTGTGCCGGAATCGGGCGCCGACGCGAGATCCGCGGCGCAAGTTCTCGCGAGGATGTCATGGCGGAAAGCAAAAACGGTTTCATCGGTCGGCTTTTTCGTCGGCCTGTGGAACCTCATCAATTTCACGCGCCGCCTGGTATTCAACCTCATCTTCCTGTTCCTGCTGCTGATCTTCTTCCTCGCCCTGCGCGGCGGCGGCGTGAACATGCGTGAGCGTACCGCGCTCGTGCTCGATCCGAAGGGCGCCATCGTCGAGCAGTACACGGCAGCGCCTGCGCAGCGCGCGTTCGCCAGCGCGCTCGGCAGCAAGGTCAAGGAAGTGCAGTTGCGTGACATCGTGCGCGCGATCGACGCCGCCGCCGCAGGACAAGCGCATCGAGCGCCTCGTCATCGAGCCCGACGAGATCGCTGCCGCCGGCATGTCGAGCCTGCACGAGATCGGCGCCGCGATCGACCGCTTCAAGGCCGCCGGCAAGGACGTCGTCGCGGTCGCCAATTCGATGTCGCAGGGCCAGTACCTGATCGCCGCGCACGCCAACCAGGTCCTGCTGCATCCTGACGGCGACCTGCTGCTCGAAGGCCTCGGCCGCTACCGCATGTACTACAAGGACGCGCTCGACTGGCTCGGCGTGGACGTGCACCTGTTCCGCGTCGGCGAGTACAAGTCCTATGCGGAACCCTACATCCGCAACGACGCGTCGCCCGAATCCAAGGAGGCCGACCTGTTCTGGATGAATGGCGTGTGGAACGACTATCTCAAGGACATCGGCAGCGCGCGCAAGCTCGATCCGAAGGACATCGCGGCGCAGATCGAGAACTACCCGAACGCGATCAAGGCCGCGGAAGGCGACATCGCCAAACTCGCGCTCGACAGAAGCTCGTCGACAAGCTCGCCACGCACGACGAAGCCGAAGCGCTGCTGATCGGCAAGGGCGTGAAGGACGAACACAGCTTCCGCCAGGTCGAATTCCAGAATTATCTCAACATCGTCGATCGCGAGCTGCCGCTCGACACGCGGCCGCAGGTCGCCGTCGTCGTGGCCGAGGGCGAGATCGTCGGCGGCGACCAGCCGCCCGGCACGGTCGGCGGCGAGTCGACGGCGGAACTGATTCCGCGACGCGCGCGAGGACGACCAAGGTCAAGGCGGTCGTGTTGCGCGTCAATTCGCCGGGCGGCGATGCGTTCGCGTCGGAACTGATCCGCCGCGAAGTCGAACTGACGAAGCAGGCGCGGCAAGCCCGTGATCGTCTCGATGGGCGACGTCGCCGCGTCGGGTGGCTACTGGATCTCGATGAACGGCGACCAGATCTTCGCCGAGCCGACGACGATCACCGGCTCGATCGGCATCTTCGGCCTGTTCGCGAACGTGCCGAAGACGCTCGCGAAGAATCGGCGTGCACACCGACGGCGTCGGCACGACGTCGCTCGCCGGCGCGTTCGATCCGCGCCGTCCGCTCGACCCGAAGGTCGGCGAGCGTGATCCAGAGCATCATCGACAAGGGCTACCAGAGTTTCATCACGAAGGTCGCCGATGCACGCGGCAAAGTCGCCGGAGCAGATCGACGCGATCGCGCGCGGCCGCGTATGGAGCGGCGAGCAGGCGAAGGAACGTGGCCTGGTCGATCGAACTCGGCGGACTGCGGCGAAGCGAGCGCCGCCGCCGCGAAGGCAGCGAATCTCGGCGACAACTACCGCGTGTTCTACGTCGAGAAGGAATTGTCTGCGTGGGAGAAATTCGCGATCAGCCTGTCGAACGACGCGCTGGCGCGCATCGGCCAGGCGCAGTCGTGCCGGAAGCGGCGCGCGTGCTGCTCGCCCAACCCGACCTGCAGGGCCAGCTCCGGCTGCTGCAGTCGCTCGACGGCAACAAGGTCGGCGTGTTCGCGTACTGCTTCTGCGAGATCAAGTAACGCGGCGCGATTTCATTGGCACGTCTTCATTGCGAGCACCATTGCTGCTCGCACGGAATCCGTCTGATCGTCGTCCGCGACACAGCGGACCAGTGCCTGCATTAAGCAGGTGGCGAAGGCGCCAGGAGGTCATCATGCGATAATACTTGCCACATCCGCGGCTACGCCCTCCGGGCCATCCGCGTGTCGGAAAGCTTCGCTGCGGACGCTGCCTGCGCAGTCCCGCTTGCGCGCGAATGACGAGCAGTTGACGCGACGTTGTCAGCGCTTGACCAGACGGCATGCGATTCATCTCGCGTCGGTCACTTCGCCGGCGCGGTCGGCACTTCGGGTCGATCTGCACCTGGGTGGGATCGCTCGTGCCGACGTTTCTCGACGGTCATCGCGAACCGCGACTCGCCCAGCTTGCGAGGCGCCGGCCTTGGGACTCCTGACCACGGTCTTGCGTCGGCCAGCGGATGGCGCAGCTTGCCGTCGCTCGCACGTCGGCAACGTGCCGTGGAGCGCATGGCGCCTTCACCGGCCGTGAGTCGATGAGCGCAGCACGCGGTCCCCGGCCATTTCGCCCGCGAGCACCTTGCGCGCGTCGTCGCCGATGCGACAACGCTCGCTGGTCCGAGTGGCCAGCGACGCGACACTGGCAGCACCGTCGTCAAGCCTTGTCGTGCCGGCGGGTAGATCGGGCAATCTTGCAGGGCATGATCGCTCTCGAAACGTCTCCCGTTCGGGACTGGCATCTCGCGGCGTCGACGGCGAAGTGCACACTGCGGACTACGACGCGCGCACGTTGCCGCGCAATTTGCGCACCGTTCCTTCTCGACCTCCTTGTCGAGCGCAACGAGTTCGGCAATCTCGCGCTGCCGGCATCAGTCGTCTGTTCTTGCCCGGATCGGCTGTCGCGCCTTCGGCGGCGTCCATCTTCTTGTCCATGTCGACCTTCTGCTGATCGACGGTCTGCTGCACGGCCTTGGCCTTGTCGAGCGCCTTGAGCTGCGTGTCGATCACGGTTTTCGCGGGCGGTTGCGGCGGCGGCGCGATCGCGGCGGAGCAAGAAGCGGATAGCACGGCGACGACGAGTACGGGCAGGATGCGCGTTTGCATGGCGAACTCCGCTGAGGATCGCTAAAGTCTGCGCTTGATGCCCGGCGGCAGACAAGCGCCTGCATCGACGAAGCGAGGCCGGAACCTATGACGACGAACGCGGCGCGCTGGCGCCTTGACGGACAAACCGCGCTGGTCAGCGGCGCGAGTCGCGGCATCGGCTTCGCCTGCGCACGCGAACTCGCCGCGCTCGGCGCGGACGTGCTGCTGGTCGCGCGCGACGAGACGCATCTCGACCTGGCGCGCGCCGAACTCGCGGAGGAGTTCCCGCAGACGGAGTTTTTGTCCTTCGCCGCCGATGTCGCCGACCGCGAGCAACGTCTCGAAGTCTTCGACTGGGTCGCCGATCTCGAGATCGAACTGTCGCTGCTCGTCAACAACGTCGGCGGCAACGTGAGCAAGCCGGCGCTCGAGTACACCGACGGCGAGCTGCGCGCGATGATCGACACGAACGTGCTCGGCGACATTCGAGATGTGCCGCCTCGCGTATCCGCACCTCGCCGAGCACGGCAACGCCGCGATCGTGAACGTCGCGTCGGTCTCCGGCCTGATCCATGTGCGCACGGGTGCGCCGTACGGCATGACCAAGGCCGCCGTCGCACAGCTCACGCGCAACCTCGCGTGCGAATGGGCCGAGGACGGCATCCGCGTCAACGCGGTCGCGCCGTGGTACATCCGCACGCAGCGCACGGAAGGCGCCGCTCGCCGATCCCGACTACCTCGACGAAGTACTCGCGCGCACGCCGATGGGGCGCATCGGCGAGCCCGAGGAGGTCGCCGCGGCGATCGCGTTCCTGTGCCTGTCTGCGTCGTCGTACGTCACGGGCGAGTGCATCGCGGTCGACGGCGGCTTTTTGCGCTACGGTTTTTGAAGAAGTTTTTTGGACGCGGATCGACGCGGATTTGCGCGAATCAGGCCGTAGCGAAAGCGGGCGGGGTACGTTGCGGGCCAGTGCGTCGCGGTCGATGGTGGCTTTTTGCGCCATGGTCTTTGAAGGAAGTTTTTGCATGCGGAACAACTTTTTGACGCGGATCAACGCGGATTTGCGCGGATCAGAATTACTTGCGAAAGCGTCCCGAAGTTGGCGTGGCGATCACCGCAACATGCCGCTGAGATCGTCCTGACTTGATGAGGTCGCGATTCCTTCGCGCAGGAAAAAATAATCCGCGTCGATCCGCGTAAATCCGCGTCCAAAGAAGCTCCCATGAACCACACCCTGCGACTCCACTACCAGCCACCGCACGACTTTCGCCGCGTTGCTCGCGTTCTTCGCGAAGCGCGCGATTCCGGGCGTCGAGCAGGTCGATGCCGATTCGTATCGGCAGGATTTTTGCTGATCGACGGGCACGTCGGCTCGCTGCAGGTGCGACGGATTCCGGGCGTCGACGCCTTGCAGCTCGAGGTCGATGCCGACAAGAAGCTGCTGCCGCAGGTCGAGGTGCGCGTTCGCCGCATGTTCGATCTCGACGCGGACATCGCCACGATCAACGCGCACCTCGGCGCGCGCCGTCATCTCAAGCGCAGCGTCGCGCGCCATCCGGGCCAGCGCCTGCCTGGAGGCTGGGACGGGTTCGAGATCGCGATCCGCGCGGTGCTGGGCCAGCAGGTGACGGTCGCGGCGGCACGCACGCTGACCGAGCGCGTCGTGCGCAAGTTCGGCGAAGTCGTGAGGCTGCCGCGCGGCGGCGAAGCGCAACTTTTTCCGAGCGCCACAGACGCTGGCCGATGCCGATCTCGGTGGACTCGGCATCACCGGCGCGCGCATGCGCACGCTGCAGGCGATCGCGCGCGCGGTGAGCGATGGCCGCGTCGATTTCGACTCCCGGGCAGCCGCTCGCGGAATTCATCGCGAAATGGACGTCCATACCGGGCATCGGCGAGTGGACCGCGCACTATCTCGCGATGCGCGGGCTCGGTCACGTCGATGCGTTTCCGGCGGCGGACATCGTGCTGCGCAAGGCGGTCGCGCGCGACGGTGCGCCGGTCGCGACGGCGAGCTTGCGGCAATGGCCGAGCGCTGGCGGCCTTATCGCGCCTACGCCGTGCTGCACCTGTGGCGCTCGACGATGTGACGCAGACCCCTTCGACATGGGTGCTCCGCGCCTAGGCTCCGGGCAAACGGAATGTCTTACCGGACCACGCTCGGGCGGTGTCGAGCTTGTCGCCCGCGAACGATGTGCTATCAAGGCCGCATGAGTCACGCCGTTCGTTATTACTTTTGGTATCGCATGCCCAGGCCAGCGGCGGAGGCAGGGGTGCGATCGGTCTGACGAATCGCACATGAGCAAGACCCCTAAAACCGCCGGCCCTCCGGCGGTTTTGTTTTTTATCCGGTACGGCCCGCCGGCCCTCCGGCGGTTTTGTTTTTTATCCGGTACGGCCCGCCGGCCCTCCGGCGGTTTTGTTTTTTATCCGGTACGGCCCGCCGGCCCTCCGGCGGTTTTGTTTTTTATCCGGTACGGCCCGCGGCCCTCCGGCGGTTTTGTTTTATCCGGTAAGGCCCGCCAGCCTTGCTGTGACTATCGGTTTTGATTTTTTCTTGTGGAGTCCTGGAAATGAGTCCGCTACACGACACAGACGATCTACGCATAGCCGAGCTCAAGGAGCTGTCGACGCCCGCGCAGGTCATCGACGAGTTTCCGCTGAACGATCTTGCCGAGGACACGGTCAAGGACGCACGCAGGGCCGTGCATCGTATCCTCGACGGCAGCGACGACCGCCTCGTCGTCGTCGTCGGCCCGTGCTCGATCCACGACACGGGCGCCGCGCTCGAATACGCGCGGCGTCTCGCGCGCGAGCGCGCGCGTCACGCGGACGCGCTCGAGATCATCATGCGTGTCTATTTCGAGAAGCCGCGTACGACGGTCGGCTGGAAGGGGCTCATCAACGATCCCGACCTCGACGGCAGCTTCCACATCGATCGCGGCCTGCGCCTCGCGCGCGGCCTGCTGCGCGACATCAACGAACTCGCCCTGCCCGCCGGCTGCGAGTTCCTCGACATGATTACGCCGCAGTACATCGCCGACCTCGTCGCGTGGGGCGCGATCGGCGCGCGCACGACCGAAAGCCAGGTGCATCGCGAGCTCGCGTCGGGCCTGTCGTGCCCGGTCGGCTTCAAGAACGGCACCGACGGCAACGTCAGGATCGCCTACGAGGCCGTGCAGGCGGCATCGCAGCCGCATCATTTCATGGCGGTGACGAAGGAAGGTCACACGGCGATCGCCACGACGCGCGGCAACGGCGATTGCCACGTCATCCTGCGCGGCGGCGCCGAGCCGAACTACGACGCCGCGAGTGTCGAGGCCGCGTGTGCGGCGATCGCGAAGGCGGGCCTGCGCGCGCAGGTGATGATCGATGCGAGTCATGCGAACAGCCGCAAGAATCCAGCGAACCAGCCGGCCGTCGTCGACGCGATCGCGCGACAGCTCGAAGCCGGGGAGTCGCGCATCGTCGGCGCGATGATCGAGAGCCACCTCGTCGGCGGCCGTCAGGACATCGTGCCGGGAAAGGCGCTCGTCTATGGCCAGAGCATCACCGATGGCTGTATCGACTGGGATGCGACCGTCGCGACGCTGGATCGACTTGCCGGCGCGGTGCGCGCACGGCGCGGATCGCGCTAGTCCCAGCGACGCAAGCCCGCGCGTCCGAAAGGCAACCAATCGAACCGCGACAATCGGTTGCGGTGTTTGCGGTTCGCCTTTCGCCCGGCTGATCTTACTGTCCTCGAGTCCGTCGACTCGGCCGGAACGACGAGCCGCAAGTGGCGGATGCCGCGTCGAACCGGACATGTACGCGGGTGTACCATTTGCGCATGTCGACGATTTACTACGACTACCTGCCGACTCCGATCGGAAAGCTCCTGCTCGCAATGGACGGGCAGGGTCTGCGGCATGTCCATTTCGAGACCGGTCGCGAAAGCCTTGAACCAGGCGATGAATGGGAACCCGGCGCCGGCGCGCTGCACGAGGCGCGTGCGCAGCTCAAGGCCTATTTCGCCGGCAAGCTTATGACGTTCGACCTGCCGCTCGCGCCGCACGGTACCGAGTTCCAGCAGCGCGTCTGGCTCGAACTCCTGCGCATTCCTTACGGTGAGACGACGAACTACGGCGACATCGCGCGCCGCCTCGGCGATGTGCAGGCGACGCGCGCAGTCGGTGCGGCGAACGGACGCAATCCGTTGCCTATCGTCGTGCCGTGCCATCGCGTCGTTGGTGCCGACGGCAGCCTGACAGGCTTCGGCGGTGGTTTGCCGGTCAAGCGCTGGCTGCTCGATCACGAACAGCGCAACAGCGCGTTCACGCTCGCGCCGTAGGGGCGCGATTCATCGCGCCCGGCTCTTCGCGGGGCAGCGCACGGTCCCAACGCGGCGCAGCGGGTTCGATGAATCGAACCCCTACGATTGGCGCAGGTCTTCCCAATCCGTTCGCAGGACGCTTCCAGATCCGCAGGGGCGCGATTCATCGCGCCCGGCTGCTACCAGGGCAATGTCTGGCCAAGGTGGCTGAAGCTGCCATTCGGACCGGCGTTGCCGATCAGCGCGAGTTCGACGCTGCTCTTCGCGCCTTCCTCGACGTCGATCGAACCCGCCGCGTTCATGTCGGTCTTCACGCTGCCCGGATGGATCGTGTTGACCTTGATCTGCGTATCGCGAAGCTCGTGCGCGAGCTGGACGGTCCAGGCGTTCACGGCGCTCTTCGACACGTTGTACGCCGGAATCTTGTAGTCGTAGATCGGCGACTTCGGATCGTTGTGCAGTTCGATCGAGCCGAGAATGCTCGACACGTTGACGATGCGCCCGGCGTCCGACTTCTTCAGCAGCGGCAGGAACGCCTGCGTCACGGCGACGAGGCCGAAGACGTTCGTGTCGAAGGTCTTGTGCCAGGTCGACAAGCGACTGCTCCGACGGCTTCTTGCTTGCGTCGTCGGTGAGCACGCCCGCGTTGTTGACGAGGATGTCGAGATGACCATGCTTCGCCGCGACTTGCTTCACGGCCGCGGCGATGCTCGCTTCGTCGACGACGTCGAGCGCGATCGCTTCGACGGCGAGGCCTTCGCCCTGCAGTTTGAGCGCGGCTTCGACCGCCTTGGCGTTGTCGCGCCCCGCGAGGATCACGTGCGCACCCTGCTGCGCGAGCTGGCGGACTGTTTCGAATCCGATGCCACGCGTGGCGCCGGTGACGAGGGCAATTTTCTGGGTCATGGTTGTATCTCCTGTTGGCATTGGAAGTAGTAATTTGTCTTGGAGCGCCTCGCCGGTCTTGAAGGCCCTTGGGCTGCTCTTTCATTGGTGGCCCTCAGCTCTCCTTGAAAGCCCTTCGTGCGCCCTCGAAAGCCCTGAGCTCGTCATTCCCGTGAAGGCGGGAATGCAGCGACTTTGCTTTTCCTGATGGTCTGCAAGAAGCAAAGGCACTGGATTGACCAGCTCCGCTGTTGTAGAGCGCCTCCGCTGAGAGCCGCGGGAATGACGGCTCTTTCCTGGTTACTGCCTGGTTAGTGGCGGCCTGGTCAGTGGCCGATTGCGGGAATGGCAGGTCCGTCGATGCTCCGGTCTTGCACGTCGGTTGCGCCTTTCCGCTGCCGGCGCCGACGCACGAGCAGGTAGAACACCGGCGTCAGCAGCAGGCCGAAGAACGTCACGCCGAGCATGCCGGAGAACACCGCGACGCCCATCGCGCGGCGCATCTCGGCGCCGGCGCCGGTCGACGTGACGAGCGGCACGACGCCCATGACGAAGGCGAGCGACGTCATGAGGATCGGGCGCAGGCGCAGGCGGCACGCGTCGAGCACGGCCTGCCATACCGACTCGCCGTGCGCCTCGCGGTCCTTCGCGAATTCGACGATGAGGATCGCGTTCTTGCACGCGAGGCCGATCAGCACGATGAGGCCGATCTGCGTGAAGATGTTGTTGTCGCCAGCGAGAGATAGCACGCCGAGGATCGCGCAGAGCAAGCGTCATCGGCACGATCAGGATCACGACGAGCGGCAGCGACAGGCTTTCGTACTGCGCGGCGAGCACGAGGAACACGAGCAGCACGACGAGCGGGAAGATGTACTTCATCGTGTTGCCCGCGAGGATCTGCTGGTAGGTCAGATCGGTCCACTCGTAGCTCATGCCGTTCGGCAGTTCTTCGGCGAGGACCTGCTCGATCGCCGCCTGCGCCTGGCCGGAGCTGTAGCCGGGCGCCGCGGCGCCGTTGATCTCGGCGGCGAGATAGCCGTTGTAGTGCGGCACGCGGTCGGGGCCCGAGGTTTCCTTCGCGCTGACGAAGCTCGCGAGCGGGATCATGTCGCCGCGCGCATTGCGCGTCTTCAGGCGGCCGATGTCGGCCGCGTGCAGACGGAAGCCAGGCTCGGCCTGCGCGTTGACCTGGTAGGTACGGCCGAAGCGGTTGAAGTCGTTGACGTAGAGCGAGCCGAGGTACATCTGCATCGTGTCGTAGATGTTCTGCAGCGGCACGCCGGCCGACTTCGCCTTCTCGCGGTCGACATCGACGTCGATCTGCGGCACGTTGACCTGGAAGCCCGAGAACACGCCCGCGAGTTCGGGGCGCTTGCTCGCCTTCGCGATCACGTTCTGCACCTGCTTGTAGAGTTCGTCGGCGCCGAAATTGCCGCGATCCTCGACTTGCAGCTTGAAGCCGCCGATCGTGCCGAGGCCCTGCACGGGCGGCGGCGGGAAGATCGCGATGAACGCGTCCTGGATCTGCGCGAACTGCATGTTCATCGCCATCGCGATCGCACCGGCCGACTTCGACGCGTCGCGGCGTTCCTCGAACGGTTTCAGCGGCGTGAACGCGATGCCCATGTTCGGCGCGTTCGTAAAGCCATTGATCGACAGGCCCGGGAACGCCGGCACCGATTCGACGCCCGGCGTCTTCAGCGCGATGTCGGTCATGCGCTTGATCACATCGGTCGTGCGGTCGAGCGTCGACGCATCGGGCAGCTGCGCGAAGCCGACGAGGTACTGCTTGTCCTGCGCCGGCACGAAACCGGTCGGTGTGTGGGCGAAACCGAACGCGGTCAGCGCGATCAGGCCCGCGTAGATGAACACCGCGACCGAGCTGCGACCGAGCACGCGGCTCACAGTCGCGACGTAGCCGTTCGATGCGCGCGCGAAGAAGCGGTTGAACGGGCGGAAAAACCAGCCGAGCGTCGCATTGAGAATACGCGTGAGGCGATCGGGCGGTGCATCGTGCGCCTTGAGCAGCAAGGCCGACAGTGCGGGCGAGAGGGTCAGCGAGTTGAATGCCGAGATCACGGTCGAGATCGCGATCGTCAGCGCGAACTGCTTGTAGAACTGGCCCGACAGGCCGCTGATGAACGCGGTCGGCAGGAACACGGCGCATAGCACGAGCGCAGTCGCGATGATCGGACCGGTGACCTCGCGCATCGCCTGCTTCGTCGCCTCGATCGGCGACAGGCCGTTCGTGATGTTGCGCTCGACGTTCTCGACGACGACGATCGCGTCGTCGACGACGATGCCGATCGCGAGCACGAGGCCGAACAGCGACAGCGTGTTGAGGCCGAAGCCGAACAGGTGCATCACGCCGAGCGTGCCGATCAGCGACACCGGCACCGCGAGCAGCGGGATGATCGACGCGCGCCAGGTCTGCAGGAACACGATCACGACGATGACGACGAGCGCGATCGCCTCGAGCAGTGTGTGCGAGACGGCCTCGATCGAGCCGCGCACGAATACCGTGGGGTCGTAGGCGGGGTCGTATTCGATCCCGTCGGGAAACGATTTCTTGAGTTCGGCCATCTTCGCCCGCACGGCGTCGGAGATCGCGATCGCGTTGCTGCCGGGGCGCTGGAAGATGCCGACGCCGACCGCCGTCTTGTTGTTGAGCATCGCACGCAACGCGTAGTTGTCGGAGCCGAGTTCGACGCGAGCGACGTCGCGCAGGCGCGTGATCTGGCCCTGCTCGCCCGTGCGGATGATGATGTTGGCGAAGTCCTCCTCGTCGACGAGGCGCCCTTTCGTGTTGACCGCGATCTGGAAGTTCGGCGCCCGCGAACCATCGGATTTGTCGGGCGTCGACGGCGAGCCGAGCTGACCCGCGGCGACCTGCACGTTCTGCTCGCGGATCGCACTGGCGACGTCGCTCGCGGTGAGCCCGCGTGCGGCGACTTTCTCCGGGTCGAGCCACACGCGCATCGAATAGCTGCCGCCGCCGAACTGCTGCACGTCACCGACGCCGTCGATTTTCGCGAGCTCATCCTTGATATGGAGGATCATGTAATTCGACAGGTAGTTGAGATCGTAGCGGCCGTCGGGCGACATGAGGAAAACGCCCATCGTGATGTCGGGCGTCGACTTGTTGACGGTGACGCCGATGCGCTGCACGTCCTGCGGCAGCTTCGGCGTGGCCTGCGCGACGCGGTTCTGCACGAGCACCTGCGCCTTGTCGACGTCGGTGCCGAGCTTGAACGTCACGGTCAGCGTCATCACGCCGTCGCTCGTCGCCTGCGAGAACTGGTAGAGCATGTCCTCGACGCCCGTGATCGCTTGCTCGAGCGGTCCCGCAACGGTATCGGCGATGACCTTCGGGTTCGCACCCGGATAGACCGCGCGCACGACGACGGTCGGCGGCACGACTTCGGGATATTCCGAAATCGGCAGATTCGGAATCGAGATCAGTCCGCAGAGCAGGATCAGCGCGGACAGCACGCCGGCAAAAACCGGCCTGGAAATGAAGAATTGCGAGAGATTCATGGCGAAGTCCTTCCTTCGCCCGCGAAATGCGCGGGCGTTTTTTCCAAGAAGAAGCGGATCAGCGGGTCAGTTCAGACCGATCAGCGAATCTCGATCGGCGAGCCAGCTCAGTGATTCGGGTCAGTTGTTCGAATCAGTGTGTTCTGATCATGGGTTGGCTCGGTCGCTCCGATCAATTGAAGCCGTGGTGGCCATTGCCGGCCGCCACGGACGGCCGTGCTGTTCGGCGCATCGAGCTGGGTGACGCCGACGCGGTTCGAGTCCATCTCGACGCGCGCGGGCGTGACCGTCGCGCCCGGTCGCACGTGCTGCAGGCCGTTGACGACGATCACGTCGCCGGCCGCGAGGCCGTCGTTGACGACGCGCAGGCCGTCGATATTCGCGCCGAGCGAGATCGGCCGGTACGCGACGCGTGTTGTCCTGCTTGAGCACGAGCACGAACTTCTTGCCGAGGTCGGTGCCGACGGCACGTTCGTCGATCAGAACCGTGTCACGCGCGGCGCCACCGACGAGCTTGATGCGCGCGAACAGGCCCGGCGTGTAGTGGCCGTCCTTGTTGTCGAACACGGCGCGCGCGCGGATCGTGCCGCTCTTCGCGTCGACCTGGTTGTCGAGGAAGTCGAGGCGGCCCTCGTGCGGATAGCCCTGCTCGTCGGCGAGGCCCATGAAGACCGGGCTCGGGCCGCCGCTCGTGTTGCGGGCGAAACGCAGATAGGTCTGTTCGTCGGCATCGAAGTAGGCGTAGACCGGGTTGTCCGAGACGACCGTGGTCAGGATGCTCGTCGTCGTCACGAGGTTGCCTGGCGTGATCAGCATGTTCGAGACGCGGCCGTCGATCGGCGAACGGACCTCGGTGAACTCGAGGTTGAGGCGTGCGGCGTCGAGCGCCGCCTGCGCGGAGCCGATGTCGTCGCGGCTGCTCGTCGCGGTCGTTTCGAGCTGGTCGAAGTCCTGCTGCGCGATCACGTGCCTGGCGATCAGCTGCTTGCCGCGCTCGTGGTTGATCGCGGCGAGCTGCGATTGATTGCGGGCGCGCTGCAGCTGGGCGGCGAGGCGGTTGACTTCGGCCTGGAGCGGGCGCGGATCGATGCGGAACAGCAGCTGGCCTTTCGAGACATGCGCGCCTTCGGAAAATGCCGCCGAATCGATGAAACCGGCGACGCGCGGCTGGATCGACACCGTCGTCACTGGCTCCAGACGGCCGGTGAACTCCTCGAAATCGCGCAGCGGACGCGACACGACGGCGGCGACGCTCACGGTCGGCGGCGGCGGTGCGGCCGCGGCGGTGTTGGCCTGGGAATGCGGAGCAGCCGGAAAGGAACGCGGCGGCGAGGGCGATCAAGACAATGCCGGCCAGGGCGAGATGGGTTTTTCGAATGATTCGGCAATAACATGGCGCTTATTCCTTCAATTTGCCTTTGGGTCTGCCTGAACCGTTCGCACACTTGCTGCGTGGCAACTTGACTTGCAACTTGTATACCGCCAAGCTGTCTAATGTACGTTACCGGTCAGTCACAATTGAATGTTACTGACTGGTAACTAACGTGTCAACTGGAATTTTAGAGCGGCTTGAGAAAGCCGCTCCGGCACAGGGATGCGCCGCCGCGCGAAACGCGAACGCGTTTTGTGCGGAAAAGAGACGCGGCTTGGCCGCGTCCGTTTTTGCGAACCGCGGCAGGATGCCCGGTTTCGCATATCAATTTTGTTCAAGAGGAGAGTGTGTCGTGGGTGTAAAAGTGTTGGCAGAAGCCGCCAAGGTCGAGGAGGCGAGCAAGCCTCGCGTGCGCGACCGCATTTTCGATACGGCCTGCGAACTCTTCTACAAGCACGGCATTCGCGCTGTCGGCGTCGACGCGATCGCGAACGAGGCCGGCACGAACAAGATGAGCTTCTACCGCAGCTTTCCCTCGAAGGACGAACTCGTCGCGGAATACCTGCGCGAACAGGAGCGCGAATACTTCGAATGGTGGGATGCGACTGTCGCCGAGCACGCGGGCGATCCGCTCGCGCAGCTGCATGCGCTGTTCAACGCCTACCTCGGCCTGGCCTGTCCGAAAGCCGAGGCGGACCTGGATTGCCGCACGAGCCGCGGCTGCGCGCTGGGCAATGCGGCGGTCGAGATTGCCGAGGACAACCTCGAACTCAACAGCATCGTGCACGAATACAAGACGAAGATCCGCCGGCGCTTGCGCAAGCTCGCACGCGAGATCGGCGCACGCGAACCCGAGGCGCTCGGCGATGCACTCATGCTGCTGATGGAAGGCGGCTATTACACGCGCCTGACGTTCCCGAACAACACCGGGCCGATCGCAGCGATCACGAAGGCCGCGCGCAGCCTGATCGAGGCGCAGATCAAGTAGCCGGCGGTGGATTGAACTCCAGTTGCGCACCCTCGTCCGGCGCTTCGCGCCACCTTCTCCCGCCAGCGGGAGAAGGGAACCCGTCAACTTTCCCGTTGGCGGGTAAGGGAAACCAGTACGAGACCGATCGTCACCTCTCCCGCTGGCGCGAGAAGGAAACCAGGCTTCTGCGTCTCACGCAGTCCCATCCACGTCAGGCGACTTCGGCCTTCTCGACGAAAGCCGGGTCGGCGAGTTCCCGCTGCAGCGTGGCCGTATCGAGTTCCTTCTCCCACTTCGACACGACGATCGTCGCAACGCCGTTGCCGATGAAGTTCGTCAGCGAGCGGCATTCGCTCATGAAGCGGTCGATGCCGAGGATCAGCGCCATGCCCGCGACCGGAATGCTCGGCACGACCGCGAGCGTCGCCGCGAGCGTGATGAAGCCCGCGCCGGTGACGCCCGATGCGCCCTTGCTCGTGAGCATCGCGACCAGGAGCAGGCTCAATTGCTGGCCGAGCGAGAGATCGATGTTGAGCGCCTGCGCGATGAACAGCGCGGCCATCGTCATGTAGATATTGGTGCCGTCGAGGTTGAACGAATAGCCCGACGGTACGACGAGACCGACGACCGAGCGCGAGCAGCCGAGGCGCTCGAGCTTCTCCATGAGCGGCACGAGCGCGCTCTCGGACGAACTCGTGCCGAGCACCGTCAGCAATTCCGCCTTGATGTAGTTGAGGAAGCGGAAGATCGAGAAGCCCGCGAAATACGCGATCGTGCCGAGCACGACGATGACGAACGTCGCGGCGGTCAGGTAGAACGTGCCGACGAGCGTGGCGAGTTTCGCGATGCTGCCGACGCCGTACTTGCCGATCGTGAAGGCCATCGCGCCGAACGCGCCGATCGGCGCGGTCTTCATGACGATGTTGACCATGCCGAACAGGACGCTCGACGCGGTCTCGAGGAAGCTGAAGACCGGCTTGCCCTTCTCGCCCATGCGCGACAGCGCGAAGCCGAACAGGATCGCGACGAGCAGCACCTGCAGCAGGTCGCCGTTGGCGGTGAATGAGTCGGTGAACGTCTTCGGGATGATGTGCAGGACGAAGTCGGTCGTCGTCTGCTCGCCCGCCTGCTTCGCGTAGTTCGCCACGGCTTTGGCGTCGAGCGTCGCTGGATCGACATTGAAGCCCTTGCCCGGCTTGACGACGTTCATGACGATGAGGCCGAGCGCGAGCGCGAACGTCGACACCACCTCGAAATAGATCAGCGCCTTGGCACCGACGCGGCCGACCTTCTTCATGTCGCTCATGCCGGCGATGCCGAGCACGACGGTAAGGAAGATCACCGGCGAGATCAGCATCTTCACGAGCGCGATGAAGCCGTCGCCGAGCGGTTTGAGCGAGGACGCCTTGAATGCCTCGGGCGCGGCGCCGGCATCCGGATAGAGCGCGCCGAGGATGCCGCCGAGCAGGATACCGATCAGCACCCAGAAATACAGATGACGCGTTAGACCTTTCATTCCTCTCTCCCCAGAGCGTGATGTCGGGTTATGTGCCGCTTAAGGAGCATACCAACAGCGTAGCCGGGGTCTGTCAATAGTCCTTTCTGCGCGCGTCAGCAACCCTCGAGATCGCGCCGTAGCTGCTCCTGCTGCGGTTCGAGAACGGCGCGATCGTCCTTGAAGGCGCGGCGCAGTTTCTGGTCGACGTCGTCGAGTTCGCCGTGCAGGTAGTCGCAAGCCTCCTGCTCGCTCGCGGCGACGCACTCGTCGCTGACCTCAACGTACGCGCCCGCGAGTCTGCCGCCAGGGGGGCGCGAGCCCCCCGGGTTGCTCACGCCTGGTGCGGACACGCCTGCGCCGCCGCCGGGCCCGTAGGTTTGCGCGAGCCCCCTTTGCGGCATGCCGAGGATGCCCGCCGGGACCCATCGCGTCGGCGGCTTGCCATCGCGGCTGACATAGTGCGAACCATCGTCGGGCCGCGTGCAGAACCAGATCGGCGGCACGGGCGGCTTGACGGCCACGGGCGGCGGTTCCGGTGGTGGTGGCGGCGAGGCGGGTCGTGCAGCGGCGTAGGCAGTTTGTCGAACGGCGTCGGCGTCGGCGTGGGCTCCGCCGCGGCGGGCGGCGAGATGTCCTGCTGGGTCTGCGTCGTTCCGGCCTTGCAGGCGTGATCCTGATAGGCGACGGCGCCGGCGGCATCGACGCATTTGAAGACCGTCTGCGCGCCCGCGGATCCTGTGCCGCTGGTCAGACACAATCCGGCCAGCGTCATCGTCGCTGTCAGCGTCACGCTGAAAGAGCGTGGAATCATGGCAGTGATGTTACGCCCATGCGCGCTGTCCGCGCACTCGTGATCGCGCATCAACAACGGCTGCGCATCAATCGGCGCCGAGCCGCGCGCGATAGTAACCGTGCTCCATCGTCACGCCGATCGGTGCCGCGTAGGCCGCGCCGAGCACGTCGGCGCGCAGCACGTCGGCCTTGTTGCCGGATGCGGCGACGCGACCCGCGGCGAGCAGGATCACGTGGTCGATCTCGGGCAGGATTTCCTCGAGATGATGGGTGACGAGGATCAGCGTCGTGCCCGCGCGCGCGAGCGCGCGCAAGGTCTCGAGCAACGTGCGCTGGGCGACGAAGTCGAGCCCCGTCGTCGGCTCGTCGAGCAGCAGCGCGTGCGGCTCGTGCACGAGGGCCCGCGCGATCAGCACGCGCCGCGCCTCGCCGGTCGACAGCGTCGGCAGGCGCCGCCGGGCGAGGTGACCGACGCCCATGCGCTCGAGCGCGCGTGTGGCGGCCGCGCGCATCGCGGCGGTCACGGGTCGTTCGAACAGCACCTGGCTCGCGAAAAAGCCGCCGAGCACGACGTCGTGGACATCGGCGAGATCGTCTGCGACGAAGCGTTGCTGCACGTCGCCCGAGACGATGCCGAGCTGTCTGCGCAGCTCGAATACGTCCCAGCGCTCGCGACCGAGGATGCGGATCGGCGCAGGGCCGCCCGGTGGCGCAGCGAGCGGATAGGCCTCGCGGTGGATCAGGCGTACGAGCGACGATTTGCCTGCACCGTTCGGGCCGAGGATCGCCGTGTGCTGGCCCGGTTCGATGCGCAGGCTCAGGCCGGCAAGGATCTCGTTGCCGTCGCGCACGAGGCGCGCGTCATTGAGCTCGAGCAGGGCTTCGCGCGAATGGGAGGTCAAGGCCAGCGATATCGATCGGAAGAAGGAAACCGCATTCTATCCGCCGATGCGGGTCGCGGGTCGCGGATCGCGGGTCGTGAATTCAGTGAATCAGCGTTTGCGTTCGATACCGAGCGGCAGATTCGCGATGCGCCGATACTCGACGCTCGCGAAGCGATCGGGATTGGTGAGCCATTCCTCGATCATCGGCGTCGCGTCGTTGCCCCAGAAGGTTTCGTCACCGACGCGCAACGTCGGCACGCCGTACACGCCGCTGGCGGCGGCGCCTTCCGTGTTCGCGCGCAGTTGCGCCTTCACCTCGGGCGCATCGATGGCCTTGGCGACGTCGTCGATGCCGAGATGACGTGCCGACGGGCGCGAGGCCTGCGGCGTCCGCATCGTGTCCGTGGCGCCAGACGTGCTCGAATATCGCCTCGATCGCGGCCCACGTCGTGCCTGCGGCGATCGCGAGCCGCAGCGCGGCCATCGGGTTGAACGGATGGGTGCGCGGAAAGCGCAGCGGCACGCCGTCGCGCTCCGCCTGCCACTGCACGAAGCGATAGGTGAACTCGCGCTTGCCCGGGATCTCGGCAGGGCCGAGTTGACCGATTTTCTGCAGCACGGCTCCGAACAGGATCGGCACCGGCACGATGTCGAGGCGTTCGCGCCAGGACAGAACCTTGCCGAGTTGCAGATACGAGAACGGCGAGATGAAGTCGAAATACCAATGGGCCTGCATGAGCATCATCCTGTGGAAATGCGATTCAATGTGCGGCACTAGGGGGCGAATGATGGAAGAGCGGGTTCGATGAATCGAACCCCTACGATCAGGTCTTCCGATCCGCCTGCGCGCGCTTCCAATTCCGTAGGGGCGCGATTCATCGCGCCCGACTCTTTCTGAGTGCGGCCGTAGGGGACCTGCGCGGCACAGCGGGTTCGATGAATCGAACCCCTACGATCAGGTCTTCCGATCCGCCTGCGCGCGCTTCCAATTCCGTAGGGGCGCGATTCATCGCGCCCGACTCTTTCTGAGTGCGGCCGTAGGGGACCTGCGCGGCACAGCGGGTTCGATGAATCGAACCTCTACGTGGTCGCTGAAAAAATACCGCATCAATGCAGGTGCTTGAACGTTTCGGGATCGAACGCATCGACCGCGACGACTTCGTTGCGCGCCGCATCCGCGTCCTGCAGCCACTTGAATTCCTCCTCGGTGATGATGCCCGCCTTGAGTCCGAGCGCATCGAGCATGTAGCCCGGCGCGCGATCGAGCTTGCCCGCGCGCACGGCGTCGCGCAGCTTCGTCTCGACCGGAATCGCGCGCACGGCCTTGTCGAGCGCGGCTTCGAGCGCGCCGAGGCCGACTTCCCCGGCGGGCGGGACGAAGATGTCCTCGGTCAGGTTGATGCGCGCCTCGCGGTCTTCGAGGATGTCGCGTGCGACGCGCGCGCCGAGCACGTCGGAGGGCGGCCGGAAGCGCGCGCCGAGCGGAAAGATCGCGAGCTTGCAGCAGAACGCCGCAGCGCGCGTCGGCAGGTTCTCGATCACGCCGCGCAGCGCTTCCTGGATGCGATACAGGCTGTACTCGGCGCTCCAGCAGCACGAGGTTGTAGTTCGCGGTGGTCTTCGGCTCGTCGTGATAGCGCTTGAGCGCGCACGACGCGAGGTACAGATAGGCGAGCGCATCGGCGAGTCGCCCGGAGATCTTCTCGCGCCGCTTGAGCGAGCCGCCGAGCGTGCCCATCGCGATGTCCGAGGCGAATTCGAACGCCGCCGAGAAGCGCGACAGATGCTGGTAGTAGCGCCGCGTGTCCTTCACGTGCGCGGCGCGGCGGCCAGCCGGCTGCCGGTCAGCGCGAGCAGCTTCGCGCGCACGACGTTGCGCACGACGAGATTGATGTGGCCGAACAGCGCCCGTCGAATTTCTTGAGGTCCTTGTCGGCGACGCGATTTGATCTCATGCTGCACGAACGGATGGCAGCGGATCGCACCCTGGCCGTAGATGATCATCGAGCGCGTGAGGATGTTCGCGCCCTCGACGGTGATGCCGATCGGCACGGCGTCCCACGCGCGCGCGAGCGAATTGCGCGGGCCTTTCTGGATCGCGGCGCCGGCGCGGATGTCCATCGCGTCGGTGACGACCTCGCGCATGCCGTCGGTGAGGTACGCCTTCGCGATCGCCGACAGCACGGCGGGTTTCTCGCCGGCGTCGAGCGCGCCGCAGGTGAGCGGTGCGCGTCGCGGTCATCATGTAGGTCTTGCCGGCGATGCGCGCGAGCGGTTCCTCGATGCCCTCGAAGCGGCCGATCGGCGTGTCGAACTGTTCGCGCACGGTCGCGTAGGCGCCGCTGATGCGCGTCATCATCTGTGCCGCGCCGACCGACAGCGCCGGCAGCGAAATGGAGCGCCCCGCGGCGAGGCATTCCATCAGCATGCGCCAGCCCTGGCCGATGCCTTCGCGGCCGCCGATGATGCAGTCGAGCGGCGCGAACACGCCCTTGCCGACGATCGGACCATTCATGAACGGCACGCCCATCGGATCGTGGCGCTGGCCGATCTCGACGCCGGGCAGGTCGGCCGAAATCAGCGCGCAGGAGATGCCGAGGTCCTCGACGTCGCCGAGCAGATGGTCGGGATCCTTGATGCGGAACGCGAGGCCGATCAGCGTCGCGACCGGTGCGAGCGTGATGTAGCGCTTCTTCCAGTCGAGGCGCAGGCCGAGAATTTCCTTGCCGTCGACGATGCGCTTCTCGACGATGCCGGTCGACTGCGTCGCGGCCGCGTCGGAACCGGCCTCGGGGCCGGTGAGGCCGAAGCACGGGATCTCGTCGCCCTTCGCGAGGCGCGGCAGGTAGTACCTGCGCTGTTCCTCGGTGCCGTAGTGCAGCAGCAGTTCGCCCGGACCGAGCGAGTTCGGCACCATCACGGTCACCGCGGCCGCGACCGAGCGCGACGAGATGCGCGTCACCACGCGCGAATGCGCGATGGCCGAGAAGCCGTGGCCGCCGTACTCCTTCGGGATGATCATGCCGAAGAAGCCGTTCGTCTTGAGGAACGCCCAGATGCTCGTCGGCAGGTCGCGCAGCTGGTTGATCTGCCAGTCGTCGAGCTTCGTGCAGAGTTCCTCGACCGGGCCGTCGAGGAACGCCTGCTCGTCGGCGCTGAGTTTCTGCGGCTGGAACGCGAGCAGCTTGTTCCAGTCCGGTCGGCCCGAGAAAAGCTCGGCGTCCCACCACACGGTGCCGGCCTCGAGCGCGATGCGCTCGGTCTCGCCGAGGCGCGGCAGCACTTTCGCGAAGATCGGCATGACGAAACGCGTGATCAGCCCGCGCCGTATCGCCGGCACGCCGAACAGCAGCGCCAGCACGACGAGCACGATGGCGCAGGTTTCGAACAGCAGCGGCGAGGCGACGCCGACGACGCGCCAGCCGACCAGCACGACGCCGGCAGCGGCGGCCCAGCCGAGGAAGCCGCGGCCGAGGAAGGTGAGCGCCACGAACACGATCAGGGCGAGCAGGAACGTGATGAGCATGGGTACTCCGGCCGTTTCGTTTTCTTGTCATTCCCGCGAACGCGGCAAGCGCTGTACAACAGCGGAGCTGGTCGATCTCGCGCCTTTCGCTTTGTTGCGAAACTGGAACAGCAAAGTCACTGGATTCCCGCCTTCGCGGGAATGACGTGGGGCTGTTGCCGCCGAGCGGCGTCATCATCCGCCGCGCCGCGAAAAAAGCAAAGCTGCAATGCGGCGCCGTCGCCGGCAACAGTTCGAACTGCGACCAACGCAGCCAACGCAGATGCATCGACGGAAAACCGGAACTGGAACCCGTGCGCGAAGAAACGCGGACGTTTACAATCGTCGATGACAAAAAGAGAAGGTTCCTGCCGGTGTGTCGTCACCGGCGCCCCGGCATGCGACATGGTGTCGCCTGCCACAAAAGCGGAAAACAAAAATGAAGAACAAGAAAGAGATCGTGGACAACTGGCTGCCGCGCTATACCGGCACGCCGCTCGAGGGTTTCGGCGAACACATCCTGCTGACCAATTTCGGCAACTACGTCGATATGTTCGCCCAGTGGCACGACGTGCCGGTACACGGCGCCGACCGGCCGATGCCGAATGCGACGGCCGACGGCATCACGCTGATCAACTTCGGCATGGGCTCGCCCAACGCGGCGACCGTGATGGACCTGCTCTCGGCGATTTCGCCGAAGGCCGCGCTGTTCCTCGGCAAGTGCGGAGGGCTCAAGCGCAAGAACCAGCTCGGGGACCTGATCCTGCCGATCGCGGCGATCCGCGGCGAGGGCACGTCGAACGACTACCTGCCGGCGATGGTGCCCGCGTTGCCGGCATTCCAGCTGCAACGCGCCGTGTCGACGATGATCCGCGACCTCGGCCACGACTACTGGACCGGCACGGTCTACACGACCAATCGCCGCGTCTGGGAGCACGACGAGGAGTTCAAGGCGCTGCTGCGCCGCACGCGCAGCATGGCGGTCGACATGGAAACCGCGACGATTTTCGCCGCCGGTTTCGCCAACCACATCCCGTCGGGCGCGCTGCTGCTCGTCTCCGATCAGCCGATGATTCCCGAAGGCGTGAAGACCGAGGCAAGCGACAAGGTGATCACGTCGAGCTTCGTCGAGAAGCACATCAGGGTCGGCATCGAGGCGATCAAGCTCGTGCGTCGCCACGGCCGCAGCGTCAAGCATCTGCGCTTCGAGGAAGGCGACGACCTCGGTGGCGAACACGAGACCGATCTCTGATGCACGCCGCGTGCGCAGTCAGACAATGACGAGAGCCTGGGCCGCAGGCGGCATACAGGCTGCGCGCGGAGTCGCAGCCTGATGCCGACCCGGCACGGCGGCGCTCCGCGGCGACATCACGAAACGCATCGCACCGATCGCGTCGGCTGGCTGCGCGCTGCCGTGCTCGGTGCGAACGACGGCATCCTGTCGACAGCGGGGCTTATTATCGGCGTCGCGAATGCGCACCCCGTATTGGGCGAAGTGCTCGTCGCGGGCGTTGCCGGCCTCGTCGCGGGCGCGTTGTCGATGGCGGCGGGCGAGTACGTCTCGGTCAGTTCGCAGGCCGACTCCGAAGATGCCGCGCGTGAGCTCGAGAAGAAGGAACTCGCCGAAGATGCGCACGGCGAACGCAACGAGCTCGTGGGCATCTACGTGGGCCGCGGCCTCGATCGGCCGCTCGCCGAACAGGTCGCGGACAAACTCATGGAACACGACGCCCTCGGCGCGCACCTGCGCGACGAGTTGGGCCTGACCGACGAACAGCGCCCGCGCCCGCTGCAGGCGGCGCTCGCTTCGGCAGTGAGTTTCGCGTTTGGCGCGTTGCTTCCGCTCGTTGCGGCATTGCTCGCGTCGAAAGAACATCTTTCGCTGATCGTCGCGATTGCGTCGCTCATTTCGTTGACGATACTCGGCGCAGTCGCTGCGCGTGCGGGCGGAGCGGGGATCGCAAAAGGGGCGTTGCGCGTGCTGTTCTGGGGCGCGCTGGCGATGGCCTTGGCGGCGTTTGTCGGGAGTCGGTTCGGTGTGACTGGCTGACGGGGCGCTGCCGGCTTTGGTTTTCGTCGGCGTGCGGTTCGTCACTGCCGACGCGTCTGCCACGTTCGGGGCGCTCTGAGCGTGCCACCCTGCTGAGGGTGGGTCGCTGGCTTCGGCGCAGGCACTCCCTCCGCAGGGATCTCCGCGTCCGCGGGGATGACACAGCGAACAGGGAGATTCGGTCCTCCGGGATGAGGACGAAGACCACGCGCGAGCGATCAGTACGTCGTCAACGAAGTATCAATCTCGCGCGCCCAGGCATTGATTCCGCCGGCCACGTTGTAGACCTTCGTGTAGCCATGCGCACGGAACTGCTCGGCTGCACGCGCGCTGCGGGCGCCCGTGCGGCAGAGGAAGGCGATCGGTGCGTCCTTCGCCAGGTCGGCCAGCGCACCGATGCCATCGTCGAGGGTGCGGAACGGCTGCGCGAGTCGCGCCTGTTCGCGTTCGTCCGGCGGACGCACGTCGACGACCGTGATGTCCTTCGCGTCGAGTCGCGCCTTCAGTTCCTGCACGGACATTTCTTTCACGGCGACGGGCGCATTCGGATTGTCGATCGCGAGCCCGGCGCCCTGCATCGTTTCGACCCAGTCGATGCGGATGCCGCGCGCGCGCTGCGCGGTGCCGAGATCCATGAGAATGTCTATGCCGTTCGACTCGGCGCGGATTTCGCCTTCGCCGGGTTCGCCGAGATGGAATTGCGGCTGGAAGCGCGCGTCGATCGTCAGATGCAGGGCGAGTCCCGGTTCGGCGTCGACGAGCGCGTTGCGGATCGCGGCCGCGGCCGTGTCGGTGATCGTGATCTGCGGCGGCGTGCGATCGGGTTGCGGACAGGCCGAACAATTCCTGCAGTTCGCCCGACTTGTACATGGACTGGATGATGTCCGCGCCGCCGACCAGTTCGCCCTTCACGTAGAGCTGCGGAATCGTCGGCCAGTTGCCGTATGCTTGATGCCTTCGCGGATCTCGGCGTCTTCGAGCACGTTGACCGTCGCGTAGTCGGGCAGCAATTCGTTCAGCACGCCCGACGGTCGCGGCGGAGAAGCCGCATTGCGGCGCCTGCGGCGTGCCTTTCATGAACAGTACGACGGGATTCTGCTGCAGCAGGGTTTCGATGCGGTTGCGGGTGGTCGGGGCGAGGGACATGGGAAACTTCCGGAAGGACTAGGCAATGAGACGATGATAGTCCAGATAGGGCCGGACGCCGCGTTCTCAATGGCTATCGACGCGTCCAGACCCGGCTGCGTAGCGTATGCCGGGGCAGCACAAGCTGCCTGGTCGCTAAACCCGCCGTCATGCCGCCGCGGGCAATGGCGTTGCCGGAAACTCCGGCGCGTTGACCGGGCTCAGTGCGAGGCTGCGCTGCTGTTCGGTCCAGTGCAGCAGTTCCATCGCGCCGTCGTGATGCTCGACCAGCGCGGTGCAGTGCTCGACCCAGTCGCCGTCGTTGATGTAGACGACGCCGTCTTCGATCGCGGATGCGGCCGTAGTGGATATGACCGCAGATGTGGCCGTCGAAGCCTTGCGCGCGCGCGCGACGCAGCGACGCGCGTCTCGAAGTCGTCGATGAAGCGGCGCGCGCTGCCGAACGCGATCTTGATCGCGATCGACATCGGCCGATAGCGCAGGCCGAACAGGCGGCGCAGCGCGTTGCCGTGCCGGTTCATCGCGCAGATGAAGCGCTGCATGACATCGCCGAGCCGCACCAGCCACGCGGGCGCGCTCTGTTCGCCAGTCGAATTCGTCGCCGTGGCTGACATGATAGCGGCGCCCGTCCGCGGCGACGTGCACCGCGTCGAGCGCGATGTCGATGCCGGCGAAACGCTGGCCGGCGAAGCGGCGCAACGCCGCGTCGTGGTTGCCGGGGATGTAGGTCACGCGCGTGCCGCGCGCGGCGATCGCGAAGCAGTCTCCATCAGCACCGCGCTGTGGTCGCGATGCCAGAAGGGCTTGCGCAGCATGTTTTCGAAATCGACGATGTCGCCGACCAGATAGAGGCTGCTCGGAACGCGTCGAGCGCAGGAAGTCGAGCAGATAGGCGGCCTGGCAATCGCGCAGGCCCAGGTGCACGTCGGAGATGAAGATGCTGCGGTAGTGCTGCGTCGACATGAGCGGCTCCGGTGCCGGTCCGGGAATGTAGCTTAGGGCAAAAGTATAAAAATTTCGTTTCGCGGATGCGTCAAAGCGGTGACAGACGCGACTATTGGCGGCGCGGACAATTGCGACGCACACCGGACTTGAATCGATATCGCCTTCGGGCGGCGCGGGCGGGAATCGAACGCGCGGGTCAGGACTGCGCGCTTTCAGCGCGACCGGCAGTATCGCTTCCGCCCAGCGCCGATACATCGCGGCCGACGGATGCAGGCCGTCGGCGACGAGCATGTCGGCGCGATCGCCGCCGTCGCGCGAGATGGCGGTGACGTCGACATAGCCAGGCGTGCAGCATTGCGGCAATCTCGCGCATTTGCCGCATTGTACGCATCGAGTTCGCGGGCGATCTGCGCGACGTCGCGACCGCTGCTCGCGGCCGAACCGCGTCACGCCCCAGTCGGGAATCGAGACGACGATCACCCGTCTGCGGCTTGCCGCCGGCCAGCTCGATCGCGCGCGCGAGCAGCGCGCGGAACTCGGTCGCGATAGTTCTCGCAGGTCGCGGCTGCTGTCCTGATGGATCGTACTGGTTGTTGACGCCGATCAGCAAGCGTGACCAGCGCATACGGCGGATGAAACGTGTGCCGTCCATCGCGGCGGCGAGTTCGTCGGTGGTCCAGCCCGTGCGTGCGACGATTTCGGGCTGATCGATGCGGTGATCTCCGACGCGGTGATCCCCGATCGCATGGTCGCGGCGCAGCGCATGCGCGAGCTGGACCGGCCAGCGGTCGTCCGGCGCGACGCCTTCGCCGATCGTGTAGGAATCGCCGAGCGCGAGGAACCGCGTCGGGATCGGGGTTGCGATGACAGGGGCCATCCGGCTGGCAAGAAGGGCGGCGATGAATCGCCGCCGGCTCGCGTTCACGCAACCTGACGCCTGCGGCCGAGCGCTGCACGGCCATGCGTTCGAGCACGCGTTCGATGCGCGCGAACACGTCGCGCAGTCTGCGCCGCGAGCGGCAGCAGGGTGATGCGGAAATGGTTGCGCTTCGGCGAAATTGAAGCCGTGAGCCCGGCACGATCAGCACGCTTTCCGGCTCGAGCAGGTCCAGCGCGAACTGTCTCGTCGTCGAAGCCCGGCAGCAGCATCGGTGCGCACGCCCGGGAACGCGTACAGCGCGCCCTGCGGCGCGACGAGCTCGAGGAAGCGGCTGTTGCGCGCAGGCATCGATCACGGCGCGACGCGTTTCGTGCAGGCGTCCGCCCGGCGCGGTCAGCGGCGAGATCGTGTCGGCGCCTGTCAGCGACGGCGCGATCGCCCATTGCCCAGGCACGTTGGCGCACAGGCGCAGCGAAGCGAGCAGGTCCAGCGCGTGCTCGATCTCGCCGAGCTGGCCCGGCGCGCCGGTCAGCGACAGCCAGCCGACGCGGTAGCCGCAGGCGCGCTGCACCTTGGACAGGCCGTCGAACGTGAGGCAGGGCACGTCGCCGGCCGATGCGCGCGAGCGGCACGAATTGCGCGCCGTCGTAGACGATCTCGTCGTAGATTTCGTCGGACAGCAGCAACGAGCCGGTGTCGCTGCGGCGATCGCGACGATCGCCTCGAGCAGCTGCGCGCGGATACACCGCGCCGGTCGGATTGTTCGGATTGATGACCACGAGCGCGCGCGTGCGCGGCGTGATCAGCGCTTCGATCTCGTCGGGATCGGGCAGGTGCGCGCGCTCGGCCGGGCACGTGTAGTAGACCGGGCTTGCCGCCGTTGAGCATCGTGGCCGCGCTCCACAGCGGATAGTCGGGGCTCGGCAGCAGCACTTCGTCGCCGTCGTCGAGCAGCGCGCGCAGCGCCAGATCGATCAGTTCGCTGACGCCGTTGCCGATGAAGATGCGATCGACGTGCGCATGGCTGACGCCGTGGCGCGCTGTTGCGCGACGATCGCCTCGCGCGCGGCAGGATGCCCTTCTGATGGCAGTACGCTTCGCTGCGGGCGAGGTTGCGCTCGATCGCCTCGCGCACGTGCTCCGACACGGTAAAGCCGAACACGCCCGGGTTGCCGATGTTGAGCTTGACGATCTCGCGGCCCTGCGCCTCCAGTTCGGCGCGCGCCGCGCGAGTTCGCCGCGGATTTCGTAGCGGACATCGTCGATCCGCGCTGCTGGTGCGCACCGGGGTGATCGAGGCGGATCGGCATGGGGCAGGTCGTATCGTTGTTGCACTGCGCTAATGACGCGAATGCTAGCGGAAAAGCGCGCAAATTCAAGCGAATGGCGCGATTTGCGGGCGCGCGCGGTCAGACATGCCGCGGATGACCGTCGAAACCGACACAGAACGACCGCTGCGGCGCATCGGCTGGCGCGGGCACGCCGTTGCCGCCCGATGCCGCCCGACTGGCGCTCGCGCGGTCATCGCGCAGCATCGCAACGGCTATCGAAGTGCACGACGGCGATGAGCGAATTCGGCGCGCAGCCGGCGCCGCGCTTCCTGCGCCGTGGCGCCGACCCGTCGGAACGGCCCGCCGTCGGCGATTTCGTGCTGTCGAGGCGCGGCGGCCGCGCGTCATCGACAGGTGTGCTGCCGCGGCGAACGATGCTGAGCCGCGCAGCGGCCGGCGAGCGCTACGAGCGCCAGATCATCGCCACCAATATCGACACCGTCTTCGTGCTGATGGGACTGGACGGCGATTTCAATCCGCGCCGCATCGAACGCTACCTGGCGCTCGATCCAGGGCAGCGGCGCGCAGCCCGTCGTCGTGCTGACGAAAGCGGACAAGGTCGACGCCGACGCGCTCGAGGCGGCGCTGGCCAGCCTGCGCTCGCCGCTGCCGGCGCACCTCGAGCTGCACGCGATCAACGCGAAGGAGCACGACGACGTCGCGCCGCTGCTCGCCTATCTGCGGCGCGGCGACACGGCCGTGCTGGTCGGTTCGTCCGGCGCCGGCAAGTCGACGCTCACCAATACGCTGCTCGGTGGCGAGCGCCAGGCACGAATACGGTGCGCGAACACGACAGCCGCGGCCGCCACACGACGACGCATCGCGCGCTGATTCAGCTGCCGGACGGCGGCTGCCTGATCGACACGCCGGGCATGCGCGAACTCAAGCTCACCGGCGACGAAGACCTCGTCGCGGCGACGTTCGCCGACATCGACGCGCTGGCGCTGCAGTGCCGCTTCGGCGACTGCGCGCCACGGCAACGAGCCGGGCTGCGCGGTGCGCGCCGCGCTCGAATCGGGCGTGCTCGATGCCGCGCGCTGGGAGAGCTTTCTGCAAGCTGCGCGACGAACTGGCCGCGGCGAGCGATGCGCTCGAAGCGCAACTCAAGCGCAAGGCGCATGCGCGCGTGCTCGAACAAGGCGCTCGGCAAGCGCCTGGTCGACAAATACGGGCGGCGCTGACGCGGTCCAGGCAATGATAGGGAGTCATTCTTGGATTCGTCTTCGCGTCTGCAGGGTCTGACGCCGGTCGTCGTCGAGGCGTTGCGGCAAAGTTCGCGCGCCCTCGGGCAGCGCGATGCCGCGGCTGCGATTCGCCACGCGCGCGATGCGGCTCGCATCGCACCCGAGCATCCCGAGTGTATTGCGCCGCCTGGCGCTGGCGATGGCCGCACAAGGCGAATCGGCACAGGCGCTTGCGACGATCGCGCGCGCTCTCGCGCAACGACCGGACGATGCCGTTCTCGTCAACGCGCATGCGATCGTCCTGCAGTGCAGCGGTCAGCGCGCATTCTGGAAGGATTGCCATCGAGCGAGGCGCCACGGGAACGCGCTCTATCCGCAGCGCATCCGCACGCAGGTGTATGAATCGCTGCAGGCGGATCCGGGATTGAAGACGCGCGAACTGCTCGCCTTTTGCCGCCTCGAATTCGATCCTGCCTGTTTACGCTTTCACGAAAACAGGCGCCGCGTCACCACAATGAGCGCGGCCCAGGTGCGCGAGCCATTGCGTCGCGACACCGCGCAGGCAGCCAAATACGGTGCGCTATTCGATCCGTTGCGCCGCGCGCTGGCGGCTGCCGGGGCTTTCGCCGATGGTTAGCGCCATCGGCCGCGGTACCAAGGGCGACCGCCTGTCGCCGCAAGCGCAACGCGCGGTGAACGAAGCCAAGCAGGCCTTGCAGCGCAACGACGCAGTTGGCGCGCAACGCCAACTGCTCGCAGCGCTTGCGCTTGCGCCTGCAAGCGCTGAGGTCTACCGCCTTCTCGGCGTGGCTTGCAGTGCGCAGGGGCGCTACGCTGAAGCGGTGGAAAGCCTGCGCCAATCGCTTCGGCTCCGCGAAGACGATCCGCTCACCCACAACAGCCTGGGTCGCGCGCTGGAGCGTGTCGGCGAGCGCGACGCGGCCGCTGCCGCATTCGCGCGTGCCTGCGAGCTCGCGCCCGAGGTTGCCGCGTTCTGGTACAACCACGGCAAGATTCTCAGTGAAAGCGCGCGCGATACCGAAGCGCTGCCGGTGCTCGAACGCGCCACGCATCTCGCCGCACGCAATTCCCCTGCCGCCTTTCTCTACGCACGAACGCTGCGCGTGACCGGTCACAGCGACGAGGCCGCTGCGCTCTACCGATCATTGCTGCGTGCGAATCGCAATTGTGCCGAAGCCTGGCTCGGGCTTTGCGATCTGAAGAACCTGCGCTTCAGCGCAGACGACGTTGCCGTGATGGAGCAGGTGGCTCGTGGCAAACTCGGCGCGGACGACCAGATTTCAATTCACTTCGCACTCGCCCGCGCGTATGAAGATCTCGAGCGCTACCCCGACGCATTCCGCGAGTATGTCGCAGGCAACGAGCACGTGCGGCGCCTGTTCGCATGGGACGCCGGCAATTTCAGCAGGCGCGTCGATGATTTCATCGCCGCCTCCGCGCACGGGCAGCGCGCACGCAGCGGGCTCGGCAGCGAAGTGATCTTCGTCGTCAGCATGCCGCGATCGGGATCGAGTCTCACCGAACAGATTCTTGCCTCGCATCCCCTCATCGAAGGTGCCGGCGAGCTGCCGCATCTGCCCGCCGTGCTCCAGGAGGAATCGCGACGCCGCGGCGTGCTTTTCCCGGCCTGGTGTGATGCTGCGGACGCCGACGACTGGCAACGTCTCGGCGAGCGCTACCTCGAACTCACAGCGCACTGGCGCGAGCGACGACCGCGATTCACCGACAAGCTGCCGGACAACTGGCGCCACGTCGGTGCGATCGCTGCGATGTTGCCGGGCGCGCGCATTGTCATCTGCGAGCGCGACCCGCTAGAGACCGCTCTGGCCTGTTTTCGCCAGCTGTTCAGCGGCGGCAGCCAGGCATTCAGCTACGACCTTGCAGACGTTGCAGCGTACGCGCACGATTTCCGTCGAGCGGCGCGCTACTGGCGGGAACGCTACCCGGAGCGGACGCGCGAGCAGCGCTACGAGGCACTGCTGGTCGATCTCGAGGGCCAGGTGCGCGAGCTGCTCTCATTCTGCGGTTTGCCGTTCGACGCCGCCTGTCTGCGTTTTCACGAGACGGAACGAACGATCCGCACTGCAAGCGCAAGTCAGGTGCGCGAGCCGCTGCGCCGCGGCACTGCGCGTGCGGCGAAGTACGGCGCGTTGCTCGACCCGCTGCGTGCAGCGCTCGACTTGCCGCCGTTTTCGCAAGCGGCCGAAGTCTGAGCACGACGCCGGTCGTTGAAAATCCTCGCGGATGCGTTAGTGTTGTTCGATCTTTCGCAGGCGAACAAGCATGGCCGATGACGCTGCCGCGCTGGAACGACTGACCGAACTGGACCGCCGCCTCGTGGCGACGGTCAAGGGCATCAAGCTGCTCGGCGCGGTGAGCTGGCCCGCATCGACGCAGGTGCAGTTCGTCGAGGGCTGGCGGCGCGGCAATCCTGCCCTGCCGCAAGTCGAATACGCCCACACCGACTTCGCGCAAACGCGCAGCGAGCTTGGCGAGATTCTCGCCGCGCCGATCCCGCGCACCCGGTCGGCGACTACCTGCATCGGACGACGCAGTCGTGGCTGATCGCGACGGAATTGCTCGACGCCGCCGGCACGATGGCGATCACCGAACACTCGATACGCCTGTTCGGCCGCCCGGGCGACCGCCTGCCCGGCGGGACGGTCAGCAATCTCGATGCGGCGCGGCATTTCATCGAGCTCGCCGACGAGCTCGGCCGCGAAATCGGCACCGAGGACGAGGCGCAGAAGATTCCTGCCGACGAGTTGTGCACGGAGTTGCAGCAGCGCATCAATGCTTTCTTCAGGCATGACAAGGTGACGGTCGAACTCGATCCGAACCTGATCGCGAAGGCCGCCGCGGGACCGACGCGCATCCGCGTGCGCGCGGGCGCGAGCTTTTCCGAATACGACCGTCATCAGTTGCTCGAGCACGAGGCGTTCGTGCATTCGCTGACCGCGCTGAACGGTCGCGCGCAACCCAATCTGAAATCGATCGCGCTCAATTCGCCGCGCATCACGGCGACGCAGGAAGGCCTCGCGACGTTCGCCGAACTGATGTCGGGCGCGATCGACATCGGCCGCATGAAGCGCATCTCGCTGCGAATCATCGCGATCGACAAGGCGCTCGCTGGCGCCGACTTCATCGACGTGTTCCGGTTCTTCATGGACGCGGGGCAGAACGACGCCGACAGCTTCACGTCGGCGATGCGCGTGTTCCGCGGCGCGCCGACCGACCGGCGGCGCCGCGTTCACGAAGGACGCCGTCTATCTGCACGGCCTGCTGTCCGTGCACACGTTCTTCCGCTGGGCGCTCAAGAACCAGAAACTGAAGCTCTGCCGCAGCCTGTTCGCGGGCAAGATGACACTGCACGACGTGCTTGCGCTCGAGCCGTTTTTCGATTCGGGCTACATCGCCGCGCCGGCGTACATTCCGCCGTGGGTGCAGCGGGCGAACGGCCTCGCCGGCACGCTCGCGTTCTCGCTGTTCGCGAACCGCATCCGCCTTGATCGGGTCGAGGCGGAGGATCTCGTACTCGGGATGTAAGAGTTTTTTCGGACGCGGATTGACGCGGATTTCGCGGATCAGGAAAGCGCACGAACGCGGATCAACAGGCCGCAAAAACATGTTTAATCCGCGTCAATTCGCGTCAGACAATCTTAGGGAGATTCTTCATGCGACATTCCGCGATGCTTCTGCTGGCTGGCATCACCTGTTTCAGCGCCGACGCGAGCGCCGAATCGGCGACGCAGAGCGCGCAGGGCGTGCTCAAGGACGAGACCGCGTGGCGCCGCGATTTCCATGAGCATCCGGAACTGTCGAACCGCGAGACGCGCACCGCGGGCATCATCGCCGCCGAACTGAAGAAGCTCGGCTACGAGGTGCGCACGGGCATCGCGCACACCGGCGTCGTCGGCGTGCTCAAGGGTGGCAAACCGGGGCCGAAGCTTGCGATCCGTTCCGACATCGATGCGTTGCCGGTCACCGAGCAGGTCGACCTGCCGTTTGCGTCGAAGGCGAAGAGCGAATACCTCGGCAAGACCGTCGGCGTGATGCACGCCTGCGGCCATGACGCGCACATGGCGATGCTGCTCGGCCTCGCCGAGATCTTCGCCGGCATGAAGAAGGACCTGCCCGGCGAGGTCATGCTGATCTTCCAGCCGGCCGAGGAAGGCGCGCCTCCGGGCGAGCAGGGCGGCGCTTCGCTGATGGTCGCCGACGGCGTGTTCCGCGACTTCAAGCCCGACGCCGTGTTCGGCATGCACGTCGTCAGCTCGCTCAACGAGGGCACGGTCGGCGTGCGCGCAGGTGGCGCGATGGCGAGCTCGGACACTTTCCGCATAACGATCCACGGTCGCCAGAGCCATGGCGCGACGCCGTGGAAGGGCATCGACCCGATCGTCACCGCCGCCGAGATCGTCACGAGCGCGCAGACCATCGTGAGCCGCCAGCTCGATATCAGCAAGGAGCCCGCGGTCGTCACTTTCGGCACGTTCAACGGCGGCCAGCGCTTCAATATCGTGCCCGAGTCCGCCGAACTCGCAGGCACGATACGCACGTTCGACGAGGGCATGCGCGCGCAGATCAAGACCAGCCTCACCAGCATTGCCCAGCACGTCGCCGCGGCGAACGGGGCGACGGCCGACGTGCACATGCCCGAGACCGACGCCGACCGCAACCCGGTCAACTACAACGATCCTGCGCTGACAGCGCGCGTGCGCATGAGCATCGAGACTGCGCTCGGCAAGGAGCATGTGATCGAATCGCCGCGCTGGACCGCCTCCGAGGACTTCCCGTACTTCGGCATCGGCGCGAAGGCGCCATCAGTATACTTTTTCGTCGGCGCGACGCCGCAGGGCCAGGATGCCGCCACGGCGCCGTCGAACCACTCGCCGAAGTTCTTCCTCGACGAGGGCGCGCTCGCGGTCGGCACTGCGGCGATGCTGCAGGCGAGTCTCGACTTCCTTGATCACGCGAACTAGACGGACACGGCAGCCGGCGCGCGTTGCGACGCGCGGCGTACTGATTGAGTCACTCCTATTCAGTCACGTCTATTCGGTCGCGCCGATTTTTCAGCGGCGATCAGCTGCGCGGCGGCAGCGTGCCGCTTTCGACGAGCTGTCGCGCAGCGCGTTCGAAGCCGTTCCATGCGGCCGCTGCGAGTCCGCTGCCGATGCTGACGCGGCGCACGCCGGCCGCCGCGAGGTCGGCAACGCACAGGCGCGGGCCGTACAGCAGCACATTGACCGGCTTCGGCGCAACCGCGCGCACGATCTTCGCGATCGCGTCGAGATCGGCGACGCCCGGCGCATAGAGCACGTCCGCGCCGGCTTCGGCATATTCGACGAGCCGCGCGATCGTCGCGTCGAGATCGGGCTGGCCCAGCAGAAATCCCTCCGAGCGCGCGACGAGTTGCACGTCCTCGCCGGTCGCGTCTATCGCGGCGCGCGCCGCGCGGATGCGCGCGACCGCCTGGACCTGCGGAAACAGCGTCTTGCCGGAGCGATCCTCGATCGAAAGCCCAGCGACGCCGGTCGCGACCGCGAGCGTGACGTTCGCCCCGACTTCTTCGGGCGACGAAGCGAAACCGTCCTCGAAGTCGGCGTTGACGGGCAGATCGGTCGCGGCACACAGCACGCGCAGATGCTCGAGGACGACATCGAGCGACAATTCGTTGTCGGTTTGACCAAGCGACCAGGCAAGGCCGGCGCTCGTCGAGGCGAGCGCGGTGAAGCCGAGTTTTTCGAGCCGGCGCACGCTGCCAACATCCCAGGGATTGGGCAGCACGAAACATCCGGCGCGATGCAGTTCGCGGAAGCGGGCGCGTTTGCTTGCTGCGTTCATCGGGTATCCATCATCGGGTATTCGTGTCCGAGGGGGTGCGAGTATGCGCGTGCGGCGAAGCCGCGAGCAGGGCCACTCCGCGTGCATGATTCGGCGCCGCTTGCCCCGTCGATTCCGGCCTACGTTTCGACCGCGCAACGCCCGCAGCGCGTCCTCAGCCGGCACTGAAGTTCACGCTGAACAGCGCGCCGCCCAGCGTCGGCGAGCGCCCCACCGAGAGCGTGCCGCGATAGGCGCGGAGCAGGTCCTGCACGATCGCAAGGCCGATGCCATGACCCTGCACGCGCTCGTCGCCGCGCACGCCGCGCCGCAGCAGGTGCTCGACCTTGTCTTCAGCGGATGCCCGGGCCGTCGTCCTCGACGACGATCACGAGACCGTTGCGCCTTGCGCCGCGCACGGGCAGCACGCGCGCGCTGAGCACGACGCGATGCGTCGCCCACTTGAACGCGTTCTCGAGCAGGTTGCCGAGCAGTTCGAGCAGGTCGCCCTGTTCGCCGTAGAAGCGCGCCAGCGGGATCGATCTCGAACTCGCAGAGGATGTTCTTCGCCGCGTAGACCTTCTCGAGGCTGGCGACGATCTCGGCGGCGTGCGGCTCGACGCGGATCGGCGCCGCGAACGTCGTGTGGCCGCTCGTCGCCGCGCGCGAGAGCTGGTACGCGACGATCTGATCCATGCGACCGACCTGCTCGAGCACGGTCCAGCGGAAGTCCTCGCCGTCGGCGCCCGTCTCGAGCTGGCTGCGCACGACCGCGAGCGGCGTCTTCAGGCTGTGGGCGAGATCGGACAGCGTGTTGCGGTAGCGCTTGAGGCTGTTGCGCTCGCTGTCGATGAAGTCGTTGATGCTGCCTGGCGAGGAGTTGCAGCTCGAGCGGATAGTCCGGGGACAGCTGCTCCTGCTCGCCGCGTTCGACGCGGCCGAGCTCGGTCGTGATGCGGCGCGCCGGCGTCAGGATCCAGCGCACGAGTCCGAGCAGCAGCAACAGCAGGCCGATGCCGAGGCCGCCGAAGTAGAGCAGCAGGCTGTGGCGGAAGACAGTCTGCTGCGCGTCGAGACGGTCGGCGTCCTCGGCGATGTGGATCGTCAGCGGGACCGGGCCCTTCGGGTGCTCCCACGAAAAGCCCATACTGTACATGTATACCTGGCCGCCAGCGCCGTCGATCGGCGTCGTCGTGAAGATCTTCACGCCGGGCTTCAGCTTTTCTGTGAACGGCAGGTCCTCGACGAGCGCGGAAGGACTGCGCCAGCTGTCGAACTGCGCGCCATCGACTTCGACCGGACCGACGACGCCCGCATACAGGCCGCTGTTCGGGCTGACGAAACGCCTCCGGGTCCACGTCGGGCGGTATCCAGCGCCGCGCGCGGCTGACCTCGGATTTGGCGATGTAGCCTTCGGCGTAGCTGCGCAGCCGGTCCTGCAGGCTGCTCAGCAGCGTCTCGTGAATCGCGCGATCGAGCGCGAGGCCGGTGATGCCGAGAAATGCCGCGAGCACGACGCCCGCGGCGAGCAGCGAGCGCGCCTGCAGCGACAGCGGCCGGCGACCGCCATTGCTCATTGTTCGACCGCGTTCGGCTCCGGCATGTTCGACTCGCTGCGCGGAATCGCGAAGCGATAGCCGCGCCCGCGCACCGTCTCGATCGGCTTCAGCGTGTTGTCCGCGTCGAGCTTGCGACGCAGGCGGCCGATGAAGACCTCGAGGACGTTCGAGTCACGGTCGAAGTCCTGCTGGTAGATGTGCTCGGTCAGATCGGCCTTCGACACGAGTTCGCCGGCGTGCAGCATCAGGTACTCGAGCACCTTGTATTCGTAGCTGGTGAGGTCCGCCGGCTGTCCTGCCACGTGCACGGTCTGCGCGGTCGTGTCGAGCACGATCGGCCCGCACTCGAGCATCGGTTTGGTCCAGCCGCTCGCGCGGCGCACGAGCGCGTTGATGCGCGCGAGCAGTTCCTCGACGTGGAACGGCTTCACGAGGTAGTCGTCGGCGCCCTGCTTGAGGCCCTGCACCTTGTCCTGCCAGCTCGAGCGCGCCGTGAGGATGAGGATCGGAAATTTCTGCCCGGCATCGCGCAGGTCCTTGACGAGTTCCATGCCCGACTTCTTCGGCAGTCCGAGATCGATGATCGCGATGTCGAACGGCACCTCGCGGCCCAGGAACAGGCCCTCTTCGCCGTCCGCAGCGGTGTCGACCGCGAAACCGTCGCGCTTGAGTCTCGCGGCGAGGGTTTCGCGCAGGGGGGCTTCGTCTTCTACGAGCAATACGCGCATGGCATCTCCTGATAGCTGCTTGGTTCTTTTCTCGCCCGTCAGCGAGTGTGTCCGCCGGTGTTCGTTCCGTTGCTGTGGTCGTCTGCCGGCACCTCGACGATCTTGACCTTGCCGTCGCGGGTCAGCACCTTGATGCGGTAGATAATCTGCCTGCCAACCTGCTTCGTTTCCGCCGAAAGCACCTTGCCGCCGGTTTCCCGCTGCACCTGCACGATCGCTTCCTGGCGCGTCAGGGCTGCCGCCTCGGCGCGCGGCACCGCTACCGCAGAGACGGCAAAAAGCAGGATCGTGGCGAGAAAATACCTCATTTCATCGTTTTGCCGGGGAAGGGAGCAGCGCACGAAGCATCGTGTGCCTTCACTATGGGCCGTGCGATTGAATCGAACCTGAACCTGAACGGGCGGATGTGCGTCGCGAGCTCGATGCGACGCGCTAAAAGATCTCGCCGACGCAGCAGCGCAGGCTGCCGCCGGCTTTCTCGATCTCGGCGAGGTCGACGCTGCGCAAATCGAATCCCCAGCGCGACAGATCCGCGCGCTGCTCCGCCGTCAGCGAAGCGGCGGCGCGCGCACTCATCCAGACGGTGTGTGCATCGAGTGCGATCGCGTTGCCGGCAAACGCGGCCTTCTGCGCGCCGTCGAGCCAGAGAACCCGGGGCGCATAGACACGCGCGATCGCGTCGGCGTCGGCGCGGTCCGCGAAGCCGTCGGCGGCTATCACGACGGCGCGCGATGCGAGCTGCGCGAGCACGACGTTCGCGTGATATTCGCCGGCTGCAAGCGTGAACGCGAACGTCAACCCGAGGCCGAACGCGTCGTGCATCGCACGCGCGCCGGCGAGATCGCAGCGCTCGGAGAGGCCGCAGAAGCCGATGCCTCGCGCCCGATCGATGACCAGCGAGCCGGTCAGTTCCGCGACGAGCGGCAGCATCGAAAGATCGATGATCTCGTAATGGAGCAGGTCGCTGAAGAACGCGCGGATATCGCGCCGACCGGCTTCGCGCCGCCGCACCTCATGGCGCATCGCGCCGACGATCGCGCGGTTCGCCGCCGTCGCGAACACGTTGTTCGGGAAAACCGCGTCCGGCGTCGTCGCGTCGCCGGGGAACACGACAATCGGCACGCTCTCGCGCAGCGCGCTCGCGAGCGCCGCGTGTTCGGCGAGTGCACGGTCCTTGTCTATCGAAACGACGTCGTCCGAACCGATATCGAGCGAGCCAGCGGTGTCCGCCGCGCGCGCATTCGCCATGTAGCGATTGTCGGTGGCGGACTCGGCCGCCAGTGCAAATCCGTGCGGCGAGACGAGAAACGCTGCGCGCGCGGTCGCGGGCGAGACGGCGGGGAAGCGTTCGGGCGACCATGCGCGGAGGAACTCGTTGGCGCTCGTGACCAGCATGGTGTGATTCTAGAGCGCGCAGGCCCTGAAATGGAGGTGCGCGCGGCGTTTCCCGCTGGGGTTGTGGCTTCCATGAAGGCATTTCGGCACCGCGCTCGTATGGCAGGTTACGAGGCTGCGAACGGGTTGCCATGACGTTACCGACACGCGCAGTTCCGCGAATGTCGCAACGCAGTCGAAACGGCACGTCGTCGTCTCGACCGACGCCGGAACGGTGGATTTCCGGCACGACAGCAGGAGGCAAGAAATGCGAGTCCTGGATGTGTTTGAAGCAGGTTGCGTAGGTGGCGGCGATGCTGTGGAGTCAAGCTATGACGCCGGACATGCCGTGGGAACCGCCATAGGTTATGCGGTGCTGGCGATTGGCGCAGCCACCGGCGATTCCGCTTGCGCCGTGGTGCTCTTCCACAAGATTTTCGACTGAGGGTGCAGCTATGAAATCATTGACGAAAGAGGAGATCGCCGAAGTGAACGGCGCGGGGATCATTCCGATTGTCGCGCTGGTTGTGTCCGCCATCGGCGTCGGCATCGGCGCTTTGGCGAATGCCGACAAGATTGGCGCCTTTATTGATGGGGTTGCTGACGGCTACACTGGCAAATAGCGAAAAACCAGGCGTGGCGTACGCGCGTGCGCCACCTTTCACGGGAGCGGAGAGGATGAAATCGGCTGGAGCGTTGGTATTGTGGATCGCCTTGGCGGCGCTATGTGCCGTCGGGCTCGCGGATGCGCTGCAGCCGCTTCTGACGTCGCAGGCGCTTCCCGTCTGTCTGATCGCGTATGCGGCGGTCATGGTGACGTTGCTCGCATACACTTTCATTCGAGACAAGCGGGTGCACTGGCCATCTCTCTATATTGCAGTGGCCGTGGCAAGCGGACTTGCGGGATCGTTGCTTTTGACGCGTCCTGACTCCGTCCCCGATGGAACGGCGTTCATGGCCATGGGGGTGTCGATCTTCGTCGTATGTCTGCTGTGGCGACCAAGAAGGTCATAGCCTGATATTGCGCCTTGTAGCACGCCGCGTCAGGCAGCCACGCCGTGCGGTTGCATGCACGCGATCGCCCGTTCGATCACGCGGAAATCCGCGCCGGCGCGATGCATGTTCTCGCTGAGGTGGCGCCGGAACGCGCGTGCGCCCGGCAGGCCGAGGTAGAGGCCGAGCACATGCCGCGCGACATGATTGAGATCATTGCCGAGCGCGAGTCGTCGGTCGATGTATTCGCGCATGCGCAGCAACACGCTGTCGCGCGACGGTAGTGCGGTGCCGAACAGTTCGTGTTCGATCCGCGCGAGCACGTAAGGGTCGTGATAGGCGGCGCGCCCGAGCATCACGCCGTCCATTTTTTCGCAGAGTGCGACGGCGGCCGCGGGCGTCGTGATGCCGCCATTGATCACGATCGTCAGCTGCGGGAATTCCTGCTTGAGGCGGAATACGCGCTCGTAGTTGAGCGGCGGCACCTCGCGATTCTCCTTCGGCGAAAGACCGTGCAGCCAGGCCTTGCGCGCGTGCACGATCAGCACCTGCAGGCCCGCCGCGACCTGCGCTTCGACGAAGCGGTGCAGGTCCTCGTATTCGTCCTGCTCGTCGACGCCGATGCGGCACTTCACGGTCACCGGAATGGGCCGTCCGGCGGCCGTCACCGCCTCGCGCATCGCGGCGACGCCGTCGGCGACGAGCGCGGGCTCGCGCATCAGGCACGCGCCGAAGCGGCCCGACTGCACGCGGTCAGACGGGCAGCCCACGTTGAGATTGATCTCGTCGTAGCCCATTTCCACGCCGATGCGCGGCCGCCTGCGCCAGGTCGTGCGGCTCATGGCCGCCGAGCTGCAGCGCAACCGGATGCTCGATCGGATCGAAGCCGAGCAGGCGCTCGCGATCGCCGTGCAGCACGGCGCCGGTCGTCACCATTTCCGTATAGAGGCGCGCATGCGGCGCGAGCAGGCGATGGAAGTACCGGCAGTGGCGGTCGGTCCAGTCCATCATAGGAGCTATACAAATGGAATATGCATCATTTTCCATAAAGCTATAAAGTATATAAGGTAAAATATGTAGTTAGTATACTACATTGATGTATGCGTTTGGTGCGAAATGCAGAGTGAGATCCTTGTACTTCCTTCGCAACTGGCCTTCAAATCCATCAGTCGTCACCACTTTTCCGTTGCACCGAATGTCCAAGGGCCTTGGGCAATGATACGTGGGATATGCGCTGCTCGCTTCGACCGATTTGCGCCGCTATTGGATGTGTCGCAAATGGCCATTGTTCGCTTGCGACGCCATGGCTGTTGACCGGCAACTATCGGCCAACTGCGGAAACTCACGGTCTTCAATTCGCCGCCGGTAACCAGACACTCGCCTCGATAGCCGTTTGGCGCCTGCACCGTTGCACGCTCGTCAGGAGTCCCTTGCTTGCATACCGGGAAGTAAATCGCCGACACTTGCCTCGGCCGGATCGCCTCCGGCACAGGGGGAGTACGTTCCGATCATGAAGCGGAGCCTTTTCGCCGAACTGCGGCGCCGCAACGTGTTTCGCGCCGGCGCGTTTTACATCGCGGCGGTATGGGCGTTAGCACAAGGCATTTCCCAACTCGGCCCAGCGTTCGGCATGCCCGACTGGGGCACGCGCTGGTTCGTGATCGCCTGCGCGATCGGGTTTCCATTCTGGATCGCGTTCGCGTGGTTCTTCGAGTTCACGCCGGAGGGCATCAAGCGCGAGAGCGAGATCGAGCCGGACGAGTCGATCACGCGCCACACCGGCCGCAAGCTCGACTTCGCGATCATCGCGATCATGGCAGTGGCGATCGTGTTGCTGGTGACCGACCGCTTCGTCTTGCATCACGGGGTCAATGAGAAAGCGTCAATCTCGTCGCCGGAGCACTCGATCGCGGTGCTGCCATTCGTGAACATGAGCAGCGACAAGGATCAGGAGTATTTCTCCGATGGCATCTCCGAAGAACTGCTGAACCTGCTGGCCAAGATTCCGCAGTTGCAGGTGACGGCACGCACCTCGTCGTTTTCGTTCAAGGGGAAGGAAGTCGCGATCCCAGAGATCGCTCGCGTGCTGCACGTGGCGACCGTGCTCGAAGGCTCGGTGCGCAAGTCCGGCAACGCGGTGCGGATCACGGCCCAGCTGATCCGTGCCGGCACCGACACGCACCTGTGGTCGCAGACCTACGACCGCAAGCTCGACGACATCTTCGCAATCCAGGACGAGATTGCGGCGGATGTGGTCAAGCAGCTCAAGGTCACGCTGCTCGGCGCGGCACCGAAGGTGCGCACGACGACGCCCGAAGCGTATGCGTTGTACCTGCAGGGCAATGAGGCGGCGCGCCCGAACACGTCGGAAGCGCTTGATGTTTCCGATGCGTTGTACCGGCAAGCGCTTGCCATCGATCCGAAATACGTGCCCGCCATCGATGGGCTTGCGCGCAATGCCGATGGCAAGGCGTTCGCTTCCTCGTCGCTCGATGCCGCCACGCGAGACAGGCTCCTGGCCGAGGCGCGCAAACTTGGCGAAGAGGAACTGGCGGTTGCGCCGGACTACGCGCGCGCGCATGCGCGCGTCGCGGTGAACGCGTTGCATTCGGGCGACTTTGCCGGCGCGGTGCGGCACTTCCAGGATGCCATTGCACTCGATCCGCAGGATCCGATAGTGCTCGGCAACTCGGCGCTGTTGCTGACGTCGCTCGGCCGCTTCGATCAGGCAATCGCCGTGAGAGAGGGGCTGCTGCGACGCGATCCGATCAATGTGATGATGTTGCAAAATCTGGCTGTATTGAAAATGGCGGAGGGGCGATACAACGAGGCGAGCGCACACCTGCTCACCGTGCTCAGCCTGGCCCCGACGCGGGCCAGCGCGAAGCGTCAACTCAATTTCATCCTGCTGCTCCAGGGCGATGCCAAGGCCGCCCTTCCCGAGATCGAGCAGGAAAAGGACGAAGAACGGCGCCTGCGTAAACTGTCCATGGCCTACCATGCCTTGGGTCGCAAGCCCGAGTCGGACGCGGCGCTCCAGTCGTTGACCGAAAAGTTCGGGAAGGACGACGCGTTTCAGATCGCCGAAGTCCATGCTTTCCGTGGTGAGGCGGACGAAGCGTTCGCATGGCTGGACAAAGCGCACGATCTGAATGACCCCGGATTGCAGGACATTCTCAATTCGAGACCTTTGGAACGAATTCATGCCGACCCGCGCTGGCTGGCATTCCTGCGCAAGGTGGGTAGAGACCCAGAGGCGCTCGCGAAGATCGAGTTCAAGGTGACGCTGCCAACGGAGTGGCAAGATGGGGCGACGGCGCAAGCTATCGCGAAGCCGGCCGCGACTGCGCACTGACGTTTAGTTGAGCTTGCCGAAAGGGGACATTCCGGAAGGTCCGCTTTAGGTTGACTGCGGAAAGTCAGATCGAGTTGAAACGTCTTTCTGCTCGTTCGCTCAGTTCGAGTCGGCCACGCTCGGTTGAGCAGATCTGCGAGCTGACGCGGAAATCACAACAGACGCTTCGCAACCGCGTTTCCGCCTGAACGTTCCCGCGCGGCGTCTGGCCAATGGACGACATCGCGGGCTATTTTGATCGCACCAGAAATGCACCAGATTGGCGGAAAGCTACATACCTACGCGATTTCCGTCCAATCCATCATAGCGGCTATACAAATGGAATATGAACCATGTTCCATAAATATGTAAAGTGTATAAAGACAAATATAAACAAATCCGCGCGCTTCCTTTGCAACTGGCTTTCAAATTCACCAGTCGTCACCGCATCTGCATTGCGCCCATTGCCAAATGGGCGCAGGCAATAATACGTGGAATATGCGCTGCACGCTCCGACCGACTTACGCCGCTAGCGGCAGTTGACCGGCAACTATCGGCCAATTGCGGTCAGTGGGTCACCTAAATCACTGCCCGAAAGCGGACAACGGAATAGCCATTGCACCGCCGCTGAAATCAGAACCTTGCAGTATTAACTTCGTTTCACGTCGTACTGCAGGCACACCACGCCCGACGGAAAAATATTAGTGTTCACCAAAGCAAGTGCGGTTTGGTCATTGATGTTTTTGAACAGGGGAATACCTTGGCCCAGCAATATCGGATTGACAAACAACCAGTACCCGTCGATGAGGTTTTCCGCCATCAGCGCATGAGTGGCGGAGGGGCTGCCAAACATCAAGATTTCGCTGCCCGCGGTGTGCTTGAGCTTGTTAATTTCATCGCTCAAATTGCTTCCGATGATTTTCGTATTAACGTGATTTTTCTCCGACAGAGTTTTCGACAGCACCACTTTGCGGGCGGATTTATACCAGCGTGAATGCTCGTGATCATGCGGGCTCGCATCGGGCTTGTCGGCAGCGGTTGGCCAGTACGATTCCATCATCTCGAAGGTCGTACGCCCATATAACGCGGTGTCCGTCTGCTGGATCCGTTTCTCCACGTATTCAAACAGATCGGCGCTTCTACTTATCCAGCCTAGGCCGGCCGGGCCCTTCGCGGTAGAAGCAACAAAGCCATCCAGTGAGACATGTACAAACGAAACGATCTTTCTCATGATTTTCCTATTGACTGAATTTTGATTACGTAGCCGGCAAGGCGCGCCAGGGTTTGGTGGCCTCCTTCAATCGCGCCGATTTTTTCCACAGCCATATTGCGTGCTTGCGCATTGGGAAAAAGCAGATGGATCGTCACTTTAGTTTGTGCATCCACCGCCTCGAACGTCCAGATAGCCTCAAACTTCGCCTTCGGGTCGCCCTTGTACGTGCCGCCGGTGCAAAACTCGATACGGTGAGGTTTCTCGATCGCGGTGTAGACGCTGCGGCTTGGATAGTCCCTTCCATCCGGCCCGTGCATGACATGATGCCATTCACCTCCCACGCGAAAATCCAATTTCTGCAGCGTGTTAGTGAAACCATTCGGACCCCACCAATGCACAACATGTTCAGGTTTAGTCATCGCCTCCCATACTAAATCGCGTGGCGCGTCTATCAGACGAGACATGATGATTTCTCGTTCCTTGGTATCTGCACTGTTCGCCACTTTATTTTTTCTTTCCTGAATTTTTCGTCTCTACGGATTGAAGGTTTTTGAGATACGCATCCAGGCGATCGAGGCTCTGTTCCCAATGCTGGCGATATTGGCCGATAAAGTCGGCAGCTTCGTGCAACGGCGCGGCATTTAGTTGGCACGGCCGCCATTGCGCTTGACGACCTTGCGTGATCAGTTTGGCGTGCTGCAACACCTTAAGGTGCTTTGTTACGGCTGAAGGGCTAATCGAGAACGGCTTCGCAAGCTCGGTGACCGATGTCCCTCCCTGTGCAAGCCGCGCAAGAATGGCTCGACGGGTTGGATCAGCGAGCGCGGCAAAGGTGATGCTGAGCGAATCGGGTTTCATCTGTATTACATTAAATGGTTAATTAACCTATTGGTAATATATAGCTGACTTTAAAACCGGCGTCAATGAAAATTCGCCAATTGGCTGCTTCATGGTGTTGGACCATCGTTGTGGAAATCACGGTGGCCGCATTGGGTCCGACAGCGACCGCTGACCGTCACGATGCAACTGACTCGAACGGCTACATTGTCGGCGCGTTTCCGCCGCACGTTCCCGCGTCCTACCAGCGACGGAGTCTGGCAAATCAGCGACAAAGCGGACAATCTTGATGTACCGAAAATGCACCATCTGGCCAGAAGGCCGCGTAGCTATCCTATTTCGGTCCAATCCATCATCGGCGCAACAAGTAGTCCCACGACTCAGGTTTTTCAGCGTTGCCTGAGAATTTCGGGGGGTGGTTCTCCACAATCATTCCCAAGTGTTCGCGTCAGTTCCCGTACGTCCCCGCTGATTTCGGATGCTACTGTACCAATGGCGTACCAAAATTTCCGGTCATTGCGCAGTTTAAGTTGCCGTTTTTTGTTTGAATGCTGGCGGTCATCGATTGAATCGTAGTCGACGCCAGAAGGATGGATCGATTTGAGACCGCTGGCCTATCCAGTGCGGCGACGGACGGTCAGACCCGCGCGGCCAAGCGGAGGCGGAAGCGCGCAAAGGAAAGCTGGTTGGGCAACGTTCTGTTTCCCTATCTGGATATTCAACAACAACAGATGCGCAAGGCGATGCTTGATATCGAAGCCATTCGGGGCGAGTTCCCCGCGCTGACGCGAAGGAGCGCGGGCTCAAGACACGTGTATCTCGACAGTGCGGCAACGACGCTTCAGCCGCGCAGCGTGATCGCGGCGGTCGCCGACTTCCATGGGCGCGGCCATTCGCCCGCCGCGGCTTCCGCGCTTTACGCTGATGCGCGCGCGCGCATCGCGCACAGGGTCGGCGCGTCCGATCCGGGATGCGTCGTTTTCTGCGCGAGCGCTACCCATGCCATCCACCTCGTCGCGGAAAGCTGGGGCAACGCAAATATCGGCATCGACGATGAAATCGTGGTCTCATCAGCCGAGCACGTCGCGAACCTTGCGTGCTGGCAAGGACTCGCACGTCGGCGCGGCGCGCACCTGCGGGTGATCCCGGTCGACGCAACCGGCGCGCTTCCAGCCGATACGCTGCGAAAAGCGCTGTCGAAACGCACGAAACTCGTCGCGATCACCCATGTCTCGAACGTGTCGGGTGCGATTTTTCCCGTGCGCGAGATCGCCGCCGCCGCGCATGCCGTCGGTGCGCGCATTCTGATAGACGGCGCGCAGGCGGTCGCGCACATGCCCGTCGAATTCGACGAGCTTGACGCAGATTTCTACGCGTTCTCCGGTCACAAGGTGCTTGCACCGACGGGAATCGGTGTATTGCTCGGCAAAACCGCCTGCCTGGAGATGCTGCCGCCCATTCTTCTCGGCACCAACGCGTTCGATTCATTCACTCTGAACGACCAGGCCTTTGCGCCGGTCCCCTACCGGTTCGAAGGCGGCACGGCGAACATCGCAGGCGCGATAGCTTTGGCCGAGGCGCTCGAATTCATCGGCCGGCTCGGCTGGGACGAAATTGGCGATCACGAACGTCGTTTGTGCGAACGGCTCGACACGGGTCTGGCGCCCATCGATGGCGTTACGGTTCTCGGGCAGAACGGCGCAGCGATCGGTATCCGTTCGCTGGTTGTCGATGGTCGCAGCCATTCCGACATCGAGCGACATCTGCACGATTGCTCGATCGACATTCGCGCCGGTCATCTTTCCGCGCAGACGTTGCTGCATCAATTCGGCGTCGAGAGTGTGTTGCGTGCGTCGATCGCGCTCTACAACGATGTCGACGACATTGATCGGTTCGTCGCGGCGTTGGCAGCGAGCGTGCGCAGGTAATGTCACGGCTCGTTGCCCTCCGTATCCGCTACTGAGCAACCGCGATGACAGCTTTCGTCGAATTCAAACAAGTCGCATACCATGTCGACGGACGTGACGTGCTGCGCGGCATCGACCTGAGTCTCGACAGCAACGAAACGCTGGTGCTGCTCGGGCGCAGCGGTTCAGGAAAGACGACCCTGCTCAAGACGGTGAACGGATTGCTGTCGCCGTCATCGGGTGAGGTGCGCTTCGAAAATCGGCGCATCGCCGAGTGGGATCCGATTCGGCTGCGTCGCCGCATCGGTTATGTCATCCAGGACGGTGGCTTGTTTCCTCATCTCACCGTTGCGCGCAATGTCGGGCTCGTTCCTGAACTCGAAGCGTGGCCGGCGCAGAAGATCCGCGCTCGCGTCGACGAACTGCTCGACGCCGTCGGACTGGCGCCGGGTGTCTATGCGTCACGCTATCCGCGGCAGCTCTCCGGCGGCGAGAAGCAACGCGTCGGCATCGCCCGCGCACTCGCCGCCGATCCGCCGCTGCTATTGCTCGACGAGCCCTTCGCCGCACTGGATCCCGTGACTCGCTTCGACATGCAGCAGCATTTCCTCAAGTTGCGCAAGGATTTCGCCAAGGCCGCGCTGTTCGTCACGCACGACCTGCGCGAAGCCCTGCTGCTCGGCTCGCGTATCGCGCTGCTGCATGAAGGTCGCATGGAATGGGTGGGAGAACGTGACCAATTCCTGGGTGCCACCTCACCGCATGCGCGCACGTTTCTGCGCACGCTCGAACCCGGGCCAGCGTCATGAACACGTTTGCGCTCGAGGTCCTGAGAACATCAGGCGAGCACGTCGTGCTCGTTGCCACGGCTGTTGTCGCCGCAATCACTATCGGGGCACCGGCATCCATTGCGCTCACGCGCCACGCGCGTTGCCGACGCTGGGTGCTGGGTGTCGTCAATGTGGTCCAGACGATTCCGAGCCTGGCCCTGTTCGGGGTGCTGTTGCCGATTCCCCTGATCGGCGGCATCGGCAAGCGCACGGCGATCATCGTTCTGGCGCTGTACGCCCTGCTGCCGATCATGCGCAATATGGTGGTGGGCATCCTCGGGGTGGAGGCGAGCATTCGCGAATCGGCCCTTGCAATGGGCATGACCCGGCAACAGATACTTTGGCGTGTCGAGATTCCGCTGGCGCTGCCGACGATCCTTGCCGGCCTGCGCATAGCGATCGTCTCGACCATCGGAACCGCGACCGTCGCGGCCGCCATCGGCGGTGGCGGCCTCGGCACGTTCATTTTTCGCGGGATTGCGACGGCGGATTTGACGACTGTTCTCGCCGGCGCCGTTCCCGCTGCAGTGATGGCGATCATCGCCGACGAGGTGCTCGAATGGGCAGAGCGGCACTATTCGGTCTGATCGCATTCGGTATCGCCACTGCGCTTACCGCCTGTTCGCCCTCCAAGCCGACGATCGTAGTCGGTTCGAAGAACTTCACCGAACAGGTGATCCTCGGCGAAATCATCGCCGCGCAAATCGAGCGACGCCTGCACGTCGAGGTCGATCGCAAACTGAATCTCGGCGGCACGTTGCTCGCGCACGAGGCGCTGAAGAGCGGATCGATCGATCTGTATCCCGAATACACCGGCACTGCACTGACCGAGATCTTGCGTTTGCCGATCGAGAAGGATCCGAAGCACGTCTTCGAAACCGTGCAGCGCGGCTATCGCGTATCGCACGTGCAATGGCTCGCGCCATTCGGGTTCAACGACACGTTCGCGATGGTGATGCTCGCGAAAACAGCGCGGGAAAATCACGTGCGCACGCTCACTGACGCCGCGAATCATCCGTGGCGCCTCGGCGTTGGCTATGAATTCACGCAGCGCCCCGATGGCTTGTCAGGTCTGGTACAGACATATGGTCTGAAGATCGACGGCGAACCGGTCGTGATGGACCTGGGGTTGCTGTATGCCGCACTGAAAACCGATCACGTCGATCTCGCTGCGGCGAATGCGACCGACGGCATGCTCGGACATCCGGAGTTCATCGCGTTGGAGGACGATCGTCACTATTTTCCACCGTACGAGTGCGCGATCGCCGTGCGTGACGAAACCCTGGCGCGCTTCCCGGGCTTGCAGGCGGCGCTCGCAGAATTGTCCGGCCGCATCGACGACGCGGCGATGCGCCGCATGAACGAGGCGGTCGACATCGATCACAAGGCGCCGGCGGATGTCGCGCGCGAATTCCTGGAGACATGGAGATGAGTTCCGGGCCCACACACTTCGACGCGATCATTCTCGGCGCGGGTCAGGCCGGTCCGCCGCTCGCGGTCGAACTGGCGAACGCCGGACAGAAGGTTGCGCTGATCGAGCGCAAGGACTTTCGGTGGGACGTGCGTCAACACCGGCTGCATCCCGACCAAGACGTTGCTCGCCAATGCGCGTGTCGCGCACATGGCGCGCCGCAGCGGCGATTTCGGCGTTTCGACCGGCGACATCACTGTCGACATGAAGAAGGTGAAAGCGCGGAAGGACGAAGTGTCCGGTGCGTCCCGCGAGAACATCGAGACCTGGTTGCGTTCGACGAAAAACTGCACCGTGCTCACAGGGCATGCGCGGTTCGTCGCCGATCGCGAGATCGAGCTCGATGGCAAGCGTTTCGTGGCCGACAAGATCTTCATCAATGTCGGCGGTCGCGCGGTGATTCCGCAGATCGACGGGCCTCGATTCGATTCCTTATCTCACCAATTCGTCGATGATGGCTGTCGATTTCCTGCCGCGCCATCTCGTGATCGTCGGCGGCAGCTACATCGCCATCGAGTTTGCGCAGATGTACCGCCGCTTCGGCAGCCGCGTGACGATCCTGCAGCGCGGTGCGCGACTGATCACCCGCGAGGACGAAGACGTGTCGAAGGCGATGCTGGAATTGCTCGAAGCCGAAGGTATCGACGTTCGCCTCGATGTGACGCAGATCGCCGTTGAGAAATCCGCCGACGGCGCGCGCGTCCATGTCATGTCTGCCGGCAGGAAATCCGACATCGACGCATCGCACGTTCTTTTCGCGACTGGGCAGAACGCCGAATACGGACGACCTCGGTCTCGAAAACACGTCGATCAAACGCGACGGCAAGGGCTTTATCGTCGTCGACGACACGCTGCAGACCAACGTTGCTGGCGTCTGGGCGCTCGGCGATTGCAACGGCCGCGGCGCGTTTACGCATACCTCCTACAACGACTACGAGATCGTTGCGGCGAATCTGTTGCGCAGGGAATCGCGGCGCGTAACCGATCGCATCCTCACTTATGCGATCTTTACCGATCCTCCGCTGGCTCGTGTCGGCCTGAACGAGACGGACATCCGGCAGTCGAAAAGGCGCGCGCTGGTCGGCGTTCGGCCGATGTCGCGCGTCGGGCGCGCGCACGAACGCGATGAGACGCGCGGTTTCCTGAAAGTGTTCGTCGATGCCGATACGAAACTGATTCTCGGCGCGTGCTTCTTCGGGATCGAGGCCGATGAAGCGATTCATTGCGTTACCGACGTCATGTACGCGCAAAAACCATACACGACGATCACGCATGCCGTGCATATCCATCCGACGGTCTCCGAACTGATCCCGACGGTGCTCGAGGATCTGAAGCCGCTGGAGGGAGCGTGATGCTCAACACGACCAGTCGCCGTTCACGGCTTTTGCAGCGGCTTCACGATGCGCGCGCGGCAGACCGACGCGCTGTTCGGCATCGTCGAACCAGCGTTCCTTTTCGAACGCCCGATTTCCGAACGCCATCGTCTCGCGTTCTACATCGGGCACCTCGAATCGTTTGACTGGAATCTCCTGAGTTCGGCGCAGGGACTTTCGAGCGACCGGGAAATCCTCGACAAGCTGTTCGCGTTCGGCATCGATCCGGTGGATGGCGCATTGCCAACCGATCAGCCGTCCGACTGGCCGGCGCTGGAGACATTCTTCCGATATCGCGATCAGACTCGCGCTGAACTCGATGCGGCCTTCGATCGAGGCGATCGCAATCTCGACGAGATGCGCGATCGATCAACTCCTCGAAGTCGCCATCGAACATCGGCTGATGCACGCCGAAACGCTGTCGTATCTGCTGCATCAGATGCCCTTCCACGCAAAACGCGGATCGACGACGCATGAGGACCGGGCGATGCGCGCGGTCACGCCGCAAACCGTGCGTGTCCCCGCCGGCAGAACGAGCCTCGGTTTGAGCGCCTCATCAGGCAAATTCGGCTGGGACAACGAATTCGAGGCGCACACGGTCGATGTGCCCGCGTTCGTCATCGACAAATACAAGGTGACGAACGAGCAGTATCTGGCGTTCCTCGACGATGGCGGCTACTGCGCGCCGCGAATTCTGGAACGAGGACGACTGGGCGTGGAGGACGGCACATGCGATCGAGCAGCCGGCGTTCTGGCTGCGGCAGCGACGGCGCATGGTTTTGGCGGTCGATGTTCGATGCGATTCCGCTGCCGCTGGACTGGCCGGTGTACGTCAGTCACGCTGAAGCAAGCGCCTACGCGCGCTGGGCTGGGCGCGCGCTGCCGACCGAAGCGCAGTGGCAACGCGCTGCGTTTGGCGCGGACGAGGTCGTCGTCATCGACGACGTCGCCGGAAATTCGCTGCGCTTCGATCCGTTCGCCGTCGACGATCCCGAGTTGATCGCATCCGGCCCGTTTCCGGTTGTCGGCATGCGTCGGCAACGGCTGGGAATGGACATCATCGGTGTTCGCACCGTTCGCGGGTTTTCGCCCGTTCGATTTCTATCCGGGCTATTCCGAACCGTTTTTTGACGGCAAGCATTTCGTGTTGAAGGGAGGCAGCGTGCGCACGGCGGCCTCGATGCTGCGCCCGAGTTTCCGCAACTGGTTCCAGCCACACTACCCGTACGTCTACGCCGGCTTCCGCTGCGTCGACCGGTAAAGGAAACAACGATCATGACGATTCTTACGACACCTGGCATTCCCGCGCAGAAGCAATTCGCCGACGACGTGCGTGCGGGATTGAGCCGCGGCGGCCAGAAGGAACTGCCGTCCAAATATCTTTACGACAATCTGGGTTCGGCACTGTTCGATGCGATCACGCTGCTGCCGGAATACGGGCTCACGCGAGCGGACGAGCGGCTGCTGCAACGCCATGCGCGTGACATCGCGAAATACATTCCCGACCAGACAATGGTCTCGGAGCTCGGCAGCGGCAGCGGCCGCAAGACGCGACCGATTCTGAATGCGCTGCGCGCGCATGGACCTTTGTCCTATTACCCGATCGAAATCTCGTCGGCCGCACTCGCGAGCTGCGAAATGGAACTGCGCGATATCGAGTCGGTCAGCATCGTCGGCGTGGAAAGCGAATATCTGGCAGGTCTCGCCGAGGTCGCGGAGCGACGCGATGCGGACATGCACCTGTTTGTTCTCTTCCTCGGCAGCACGATCGGCAATTTCGACGCGGGTGCGGACGCGCGATTCTTGCGCGAAGTCCGCCGGACGCTGCGGGCGGGTGATTCTCTGTTGCTCGGCACGGATTTGATCAAACCCCGCGATCAGTTGATCGACGCCTACCACGATCCGCGCGGCGTGACCGCCGCATTCAATCTCAATCTGCTCGGTCGCATCAATCGCGAACTGCATGCTGATTTCGACCTGCGCGGGTTCGAGCATCTCGCCCGATTCAACGAGACTACGCAAAGCATCGAGATGCATCTGCGCTCCAGGCACGGACAGTCGGTGAGGATTCACGATTGCGATCTGACCGTCGAATTCGCTGCCGACGAAACGATCTGGACGGAAAGCAGCCACAAATACACGCCGACCGGCGTCGCCGAACTCGCAAACGCTTCCGGATTCTCGATGCAGGCGCAATGGATCGACGAGAAATGGCCCTTCGCGAACTCGCTGTTCGTCGCCGCGTGAGAACGCCGGTCACGACCGAGTGCCGCGAAATGTCCGGATGGCATCCGGCGTGGTACATCGCAGTGACCAGATCCGTCGCAACTATCGATCAGTGCGAACCGAATGCGCGCAATAGCAGGATGACGTGGTGTACGTCGCTCAACATGCGCGCCAGTGTATAGACTCTGCGCCAACCGCAACGGATCGGAAAACCAATGAGCACTCTCAGTACCCGCGAGCATCAAATGTTCCCCGTGCTGAACGCGGTCCAGATTGCAACCGCCAGGCGCTTTGCGAGCGGACCGGAAAAGCGCTTCGCACGCGGGAGAAAGCGTCTACGCGATCGGCGAGCAAGGCGTACCGGCGTGGCTGGTGCTGGAGGGGACGATCGACGTGGTGCGGCGCGACGGTCTCTCGCGCGAAGCGCCGATCACCACGCATCGTGCCGGGCAATTGAGCGGAGAAGTCAACCAGCTCGCCGGTCGTCCTGCCATCGCAGCAGGCCGTGCGGGATCGAATGGGTGTATCGCGCTGCCGTTCGATCCGGCACATCTGCGAGCACTCATGGTGGGATCGGCGGATGTCGGCGAAGTGATCATGCGCGCGCTCATCCTGCGCCGCGTCGGCCTGATCGAGGAGGGCGGCGCCGGAACCATTCTCGTCGGCGCGGCCGGCAGCCCGAACTTGATTCGGTTGCAAGGGTTTCTCACGCGAAGCGGTTTTCCCAATCTCGTGCTCGACGCGGCGACCGACGCCGAGGGCAGTGCGCTCGTGGAGCGCATCGGTGCGCACCCCGAAGACCTGCCGCTGGTCGTCTGCCCGAATGGCGCGATGCTCAAGAACCCCAGCGATGCAGAAGTCGCGATGTGCCTGGGCATGACGCCGGCGCTCGATCCGGAGAAAGTGTTCGACGTCGCGGTTGTGGGAGCCGGCCCCGCAGGTCTTGCGGCGGCGGTGTATGCGGCATCCGAGGGATTGTCGGTCGTCGTGCTCGATGAGCACGCGACGGGCGGGCAGGCGGGTGCGTCGGCGCGGATCGAGAACTATCTGGGTTTTCCGACGGGCATTTCAGGCCAGGCGCTGGCTGGCCGCGCATTCAACCAGGCACTGAAATTTGGCGCAGAGATAGCCATACCGGTACAGGTTCAACGACTCGATTGTTCGAGCCAATGTCTGACATTGGAGTTGGCAGGTGATCGCCGTGTGCGTGCGCGAGCAGTCGTCGCCGCATCCGGTGCCCGCTATCGTCGACCCGACGTACCCAATCTGTCGACGTTCGAGGGCGCGGGGATTTCGTATTGGGCAACTCCAATCGAGGCGCGGCTGTGCGCGGGCGAGGAAATCGCGCTGGTCGGCGGCGGCAACTCGGCCGGTCAAGCGGTTGTCTTTCTCGCGCCACAGGTCAAGCGCCTGCACCTGATCGTGCGGCGCGATCTGTCGGAAACGATGTCGCGCTATCTCATCGATCGCATCGCGGCACTTCCCAATGTCGAAATCCATATAGGCGCCGAAATCTCCAGCCTGGAGGGCGATCGCACTTCCGGCCTGACGGGTGCCACGTTCCGTCGTCGTGTCGACGGATCCATCCAGCGTCGAGCCCTGCGTCATATTTTCCTGTTTATCGGTGCCGATCCGAATGCCGACTGGCTGCGCGGGTGTGCGCAGACCGATGAGAAAGGCTTTATCGTTACCGGAAAAGGTGCCCTTCCCCTCGAAACGAACGTGTCGGGTATTTTTGCGATCGGCGATGTTCGCGCCGGATCGACCAAGCGTGTCGCCGCTGCGGTCGGTGAAGGCGCGGCCGTCGTCGCCCAGATTCACACCATGTTTGCCAACCGATCAGCCGAGGAGAGACCATGACATCGTGTGCCCACAGCTCCACTATCAAGACAGTCACTCCCAGCGCACGCGGTTGCGAGGAATGCCTCAGGATCGGCAGCATCTGGGTGCACTTGCGCATCTGCCGCGCATGCGGACATGTCGGCTGTTGCGACGATTCGCCGCATCGCCACGCGACCGCGCATTTCCACGCGACGCGCCATCCGATCATTGAAGGCTACGATCCGCCCGAAGGTTGGGGTTGGTGTTATATCGACAAGGAAGAAATCGATCTGCCCGATCAGACGCCGCAACTGGGGCCGATTCCACGCTATGTATGAAGCGTCACTGGGAAGTTGATGACGCACCAGAAGGATCGGTTTCAGACGATCCGCGAAGATGGCCCGATCCAACGATTCCCAACTAGCGGTCCTCAATCCAACGATCCGCAATCCAGACAGTGGATGCGTTCGTTGCTCGTAGCGGGATGCGACCATTCGCGTCACGCGCATGCTGTCGCGGAACGCGCGGTCGCAAGAATCTGCCGGACGAAGGTCTCGCCGGCAGATTCTGCGCCGATTACTGTGGCGCGGACACGACCGTGTATTGCACCGAAGAGCCCACATAGGCCGGCTGGTACCACGTCGAGCCGCACTGCGAATACGACGCGCCGTTGACGACGACCGTCGAGCACGAGGGCGGAATCGAGTAGGCGACCGAACCGATGACCGAGGCGGTCACGGCAACGGCCGCGCCGACCGCCACGCCGGTCGCGATCGGGTGGTAGTTGTTGTTCCAGCCGTTGTCGACGTCGACGTTGACGTTGGTGTTGCGGTTGACGTTGACGTTGTTGTTGTTGTTGACATTCGTGTTGCGATTGACGTTGTTGTTGTTATTGACGTTCGTGTTGCGATTGCCGTTGTTGTTGTTGACGTTGCGGTTGGCGTTGGCATTGGCGTTCGAACCGCGGTTGGCGTTGGCGCCGGCGTTCGAGCTGCGATTGCCGCCGCCCCCACCGGCGCTGTTGACACTGGTGCGGGTACCGCCGCCGCCTCCTCCTCCGCCACCACCGCGTCCGCCGGCGGCATTCGAGGCATCCATCATCACGCACAACAGGGCGGACAGAGCGATGGCAACATGTTGGAACTTCACGGGCATGGACATGGCTTTATCCTCACTTTGCGTCGGCGACGGCGATTTCGATCTTGTGCGCCGACTTGGGCGCAACAAACGTGAATTCCTTGTCCTCGAGCTTGGCATCGACATGCCAGGTGAAGACCGACGTGTATTGTGGTTGCGCCTCTTCGCTCAACGTCGTGATCACGAGCTTGCAGGGCATGTGCTTGGCGCTGATCCAGATCTGCCAATCCACGTCGGGCTGCCGGTATGCGAAGTGGTCGCACTCCTGTCCGGCGATCGTCGCGGGGCCGACGAACGCGGCAGCGGTGATCGCTGCGCCGTCGTCATCCTTCGTGCCCCAGAGGAACAGGTCGGTGAGCGGGAACGAGATGTCGTATTTGTCATCGAGTACCTTGAGCAGCTCTCCGATCGTCGGCGGCGCGTTGAACGTCGCGTAGTACCCCATGCGCGGCGCGTACTGCGTCAGCGTCTTGCTGTCGTAGTAGTACAAGCGGTGGCGCCGGTCGCTGTTGATCTCCGCAAACAGGTGGTCTGGCCGGCGCACGTGAAAATCGACGGTACCGGTGAACTGCAGTTTCTGGCCGTCGTCGCCAACCTCGTCGATCGTCGTGTCGGCGTGCAACGTGAAACTCTTCATGGTGCGCATCTGGGCGCCCAGGGCTTTGAGCGCGTCCATCGCCTGCGGCTGGATGACAGGGGCAGGCGCGGGTGCGGCGGCGGGGGCTGGGGCAGCAGCAGGCATCGCCGCGGGTGCCGGCGTCTCGGCCGCCTGCATCGAACCCGTCACGAGCGTGGCGACCAGCAAAGCGCACCATGCGGACGGCCGTGAAATTGCGAACTTGAGGTCTGGCATGCTCATAAGATGGATCCTTTTGGAGTGGTGCTTCGGTGGCAACGCGCCTGCGGGAACGAAGACTTGACAGAAAGGCGAGAGTTCGAGGCGCGCGACCGCGAGGTCAGCTGCCTGGAAACGAGCAAACCCGTTTGGCCGTTTGTGTATCGATAAGCGGCTCGCTCGCCCGCGTCGCCATCGTGGCGAGTCGGCAAGTTTGTCGTGGCGCAAGCATCCCGCCTGCGGCGGGTGGCCGGTAGCGTACTTAAACGGCGCGTCCGTACGTAGAAATACGTAGCGCGGCAGGGGCTGCATGCCCGGTCCCGACCGCTCGCGTCGCGGACGTCGCGCAAATGGAAGCTGTCCAAGCCCTACCGGCAAATCGCCGATTTGCTTCGGCAATGCGGCCGCAAGGGCCGGCTCACCCCGGGGCCCAACGCGGGAGTCCCGCCCGTCGCCCGCGAGGGAAACAGGCCGTCAGTGCGCGTCGATGCGACAGTACGCGGCGAGCTCGCGCAGCGTCGCGCTGTCGGCCGGCGGCTGCGACAGCAGGAAATCATCGACCATGCTGTGAGTCGGGATGCTCGCCTGCGCGCCGAGTCGCGTGCATGCGAGGGCCGCGGCCGCGCTAGCGCGACGCAGCGCGTCGGGTAGTTCGAGGCCGCCGCACAGCGCAGCGACGAACGCCCCGCAGAAGGTATCGCCCGCCGCCGTCGTGTCGACGGCTTCGACGACGAAACCCGGTTGCAGGTGCAAGCGGTCATGCGCGCGCGCGCACGCGCCGCGGGCGCCGAGCGTCACGACGACCGTCGGCACAACGAGCTTGCTCAGCGCGATCGCGATGTCGCCGTGCACGCCCGTGATGGCGCGGAGTTCGCCTTCGTTGAGAATCAGGATATCGAGCGCCTCGAGCAGCTCAGGCGGCAACGACTGTGCCGGCGCCGCGTTGAGCGCCACGTTGACGCCGGCCGCGCGTGCCACGCGCGCGTAGTCGGTGACCGTTTCGATCGGTGTTTCGAGCTGCATCAACAGATAGCCCGCGTCGGTCAGCGCCGGCAGGTGCGCGGGTACGAGTGCGCTGTTCGCGCCCGGCGCGACGGTGATCGCGTTTTCCGCGTCGTCGGAAACGCAGATGAATGCCGTGCCGGTCGGCTGGTCGACACGCACGATGTCGAGTTCGACGCCCGCGGTGCGCAGCGAATCTTCGATCGGCGACGCGAACGCATCGTTGCCGAGCGCGAGCAGCATGCGCGTCGACGCAGCCCCCGCGCGCGCGCATGCGATCGCCTGGTTCGCACCCTTGCCGCCGGGGAAGGTCATGAAGTCGCGGCCGAGCACGGTTTCGCCGGGTGCCGGCACGTGCGCTGCGCGCACGACGAAATCGAGATTGGCCGAGCCGGCGACGAGTACTGCCCTGCGTGTTGTCATGGATTCTTCGATCGGATGCAATGTGCTGATTGTAGGGCTTGCTCATCGCGATATGGCAAATCGCAACTTGACACGCTTCGTTGCGGGATGCAGCGTGTGCGCCCCAATCCGGATACGGAAAATCGCATGTCGGAACTGCGCTACCTGCAAGTCGACGTTTTCGCCGAACGCGCGGGCGGCGGCAATCCGCTCGGCGTCGTCTTCGGTGCCGATGCGTGGAGCAGCAACGACATGCAACGCTTCGCCGCATGGACGAACCTCGTCGAGACGACTTTCGTCCTCGCGCCGTCGCACCCCGACGCGAGCTATCGCCTGCGCATATTCACGCCCGCCAGGGAGATTCCGTTCGCGGGACACCCGACCGTCGGCAGCGCGCACGCGGCGCTCGAAAGCGGTCGCGTCGTCGCGCGCGACGGCATGTTGCTGCAGGAGTGCGGCGCGGGCCTTCTGCCGATCCGCGTAGAAAGCGAAGGCGCGGACCGACGGATCTATGTGCAGGCGCCCGCAGCGAGAATCCTGCGCGAGGGCAGCGACGATGCGTTGCGCGAGGTGCTCGGCACGCTGCGTCTCGGCACGCTGCCACCGGCTTTCGTCGAAGGCGGGCGGCGCTGGTGGCTCGCGGAATTCGCGCACGAAAGCGATCTGCGCAAATGGCAACCCGATCATCCTGCAATCAAGGCACTCGCGACCGCCAGCGACAGCCTCGGCTTGTGCGTCTTTGCGCGCGCAGCGCGCAAAGACCAATTGGAAACGCCTGCGCGCGCAGCGCGCGAAGACCAATCAGAAACGCCTGCGCGCGCAGCGCGCAAAGACCAATTGGAAACGCCTGCGCGCGCAGCGCGCGACGACGTGGATGCACCCTATCAGCTCGTCGTGCGCGCCTTTCCGGCCGGCGTCGGCATCGTCGAAGACCCCGCATCGGGCGCGGCCAATGGCCTCATCGCTGCGTACATCGCGCAGCGCGAAGCGACAGGCGAACTCGCGCGCGGCTACCGCGTCAGCCAGGGCCGCGAAATCGGCCACGATGCGACGATTGAAGTGCGCATCGACAAAAGCCCCGTCGCGGGTGCCGCGGGCGCTGTCTGGGTCGGCGGCCGCTCGTGGACCGTCATCGACGGCATCGTCGCGCGACGCATCGAGGGATAAGATCGCAAATTGAAGATCACCGGCCCGGAAATCGCCGGACGGAAATAGAAAACGCTTCCTCGCGCCCCGCGAGCACGGCTCGCGGGTTCGGCGACTCAGTCGCGCCGCGCCGCCTTCGCGCTCAGATGCGTGCCGAGATAGACGCCGGTCGCAGCGAGCGCGAAGCCGACGATCTTCAGCGTCGTCAGCGCCTCGCCTACGATGAAGAAATTGAGCACGGCGGTGACGGGCGGCATCAGGAAGAACAGCGCAGCGACCTCGCTCGTCGCACCGCGTTTGAGCAGCACGAACAGCAGCGCGAATCCCGCGAGCGAATTGACCGCGATGACCCAGCCGACGCTGAGCACGAACGCCATCGAGCCGTCGGTATGGAACCCCTCGTGCCACGCAAACGGCAGCAGGAGCAGCGTCGCCACGAAATGCTGGATGGACAGTCCGCTGCGCAGGTCGACGACCGAACCGATGCGCTTCTGCAGGACCGTGCCGATGCTGATGCCCGCGAGTCCGACCACGAGCGCGGCATAGGCGCCGATGCTGGTCGAGCCTCCGATGCGATCGGCGACGACGAAGGCAATGCCGCCGATGCCGAGCACGAACCCGAGCCACTGCGCGGGCCTGATCGCCTCGCCGAAGAGCAGACCGATCAGCGCCGTCGCGATCGGCATCGTGCCGATCACGAGTGCTGCCACGCCTGCGCTGGCCCCGAGCGCGATCGCGAGATAGACGCCGCCGAATTGCATGGCGAGCGAGAACAGGCCTACGACTGAGCTCGCGACCGCATCGCGCCCGTGTGGCCACGGCACGCGCGCTGCCAGCGCAAGCGCGAAGTAGACGAGGCCGGCAATGCCGAAGCGCACGACGAGCAGCGTGAACGGCGCTGAGTGCGCGAGAGCGATCTTGCCGATCGGATAGCCCGTACTCCACAGCAGCACGAACACGGCACCGAGCACGGACGAGATCTGCCAGAAAGGCCTGCTGTGCTTGGTGGACAGGGGCATCGGAAACGTTTCGGCTCTCATGGGGCTCCCGCAGACACTACTTCATTGCGATGAGGCGCAGCATACGCATCGCCAGATATGCGATAAACTTGACGAATAGCAAATCACTATTGCGGAATACACAATAATATGTCTGACCGATTCGATGAGCTCAGCGCCTTCGTCGAGGTGGCGCGGCGGCAAAGCTTCGTGCAGGCGGCGAAGCAGCTCGATCGGCACGTCTCTGCGGTCAGCCGGTCGGTCGCGTCGCTCGAGAGCCGGCTCGGCGTGCGCCTGCTGCAGAGGACGACGCGTCGTGTCGCGCTGAGCGAGGCCGGGCGCGCCTACTTCACGCGCTGCGAGGCGTTGCTCGCCGAATTCGATGGGGCCGACGCCGCTGCGCGCGACCTCGGATCGAGCCCGCGCGGCGTCCTGCGCGTGAGCGCCGCGAGCGGTTTCGGCCTGACGCACCTGATCACGGTCGTGCCGGAATTTCTCGCGGCGCACCCGCATGTGACGATCGACCTGCAGCTCAGCAATCGCTATGTCGACCTCGTCGAGGAAGGCTACGATCTGGCCGTGCGCGTCGGCACGCTGGCCGATTCCCGTCTCGTCGCGCGCCGCATAGCACCGAGCCGGCGCATCCTCGTCGCGAGTCCGGCCTATCTCGCGCGGCACGGCAATCCGCGCAAAGCCGCTGCGCTCGCGGATCATGCGTGCCTCGTGCTCGAAGTCGGCGCGCATCCGCTGCGCTGGGAACTGCTGCAGCGCGGCGCGCGCGTGGGCGTCGATGTGACGGGACCGCTGCGTTCGAACAACGCGATCGCGTTGCTCGCGGCCTGTCGCGGCGGGCTCGGCATTTCACTGCTGCCGGAATTTGCGGTCGCCGCGTCGTTGCGCGGCGGCGAACTCAAGCGCGTTTTGCCAGGCTGGGCCGCGGTCGAGCAGGGGATCTACGCGCTCTATCCGACCGCGCGATTCGTGCCCGCGAAAGTGCGCGCGTTCGTCGATTTTCTCGCGCAGAGACTGCGCACGCCATTGCAGATCCCGACCGCGTGAGCCTGGAAATTTCCATTCGAGCTGGCGTTTCGGGTCAACGGCATCGTTGCGGTTCGTGGTTCGATACCTCACCACGAACGGGGTGGGAATCCACGACGGCGGTAAATAGGCCCGAATCCACAGGGGATGGAAATCACGAAAAATGGGAATCGCGAAGGATGGGAAATCTTTCCGTTCGCCCTGAGGTATCGAAGGGTGAACGGCATCTCCGGTATGTCGCAAGTGATCCTTCGATTCCTCGTGTACGACAGAACTCGACCAGGGATCGTTACCGAAAGATTCGGCCGATTGAAATTAATTAAATATTCAAATAAATTGTGTCCATGGCCACACGCCGCCCAGCGAACAGGACGCCGAAGCCGCGCCGCCCCGGCCGACCGCTCGCCGCGGGCCGCATCGACCAGCGCGAGCGCATGCTCGACGCTGCGGTCGCGATCTTCTCCGAGCGTGGCATCGCGGCGACGCCGTTGCGGGCGATCGCGACGGCCGCGCACGTGACGCCGGCGCTGCTGCACTACTACTTCAAGACCAAGAACAGTCTCGTCGAAACCTTGCTTGCAGAACGCATCGCGCCGTTTGTTGCCGTGTCGGCCGCGCCGCTGCTCGCGCCGCTGCCGAGTCCGCGCGCGACCTTGCGCAAGTTTCTCGAAACGCACATGCGCAACCTGGCCGCGCATCCGTGGATGCCGCGCCTCATGGCGCGCGAGGTGCTCAGCGACGGCGGCAGTCTGCGCGAGCACATGCAGGCGCAATTCAGCGCGGTGCTCTCGCCGAAGACGCTGATGCTGATCGTCGCCGCGCAGCGCAAGGGCGAGATCCGCACCGACCTGAATCCCGTGCTGATCGGCATATCGCTGATCAGCCTCGCCGTGTTTCCGTTCGCCGCCGCGCCGGTATGGCAGGCGGTTGCCACGCTCGCTCGGCGCATCCGCGCCGCGGCCTCGGAGATTCGATGTCCGTCCTGCGCAGCGCCGGCCGTCGCGCCGTCGCTGCTCGAGCCGCAGGGTACCGAAATGCTGATCAACCATACGCTTGCGCTGTTCGACAGCGCGCTGGAGCCGCCGCATGGCAAATAGAAGCACTAACGCTAGCCTCGTCATTTTCTCGCGCGCGGTCGCGCTCGCAGGCTGCACACGCGACAACGGCGCCACGCCCCTGCTCGGCACGCTCGAATGGGATCGCATCGCGGTGCCGGCGGAAGTCTCCGAGCCGATCACGCAGATCCTCGTCAAGGAGGGCGATCGAGGTCGACGCGGACCAGCTGCTGCGTGCGCTCGATGCCACGACGCACGCAGGCCCAGCTCGACGCAGCGCAGGCCGATGTGCAGCGCCTGACACGCGGCGCTCGACGAATTGCGCCATGGCGCTCGCAGTCGAGACGATCGATGCGTCGCGCGCGGCGCTGGCGCGCGCGCAGGCGACCGCGGCTAACGCCAGATCGCGCGCGACCGCGCCGCAGCGAGTCGCGCCAGCGAGGACTCAACAGCCAGGCCGATCTCGACAACGCGAACGCGGCGCTGCGGACCAGGCCAACGCCGACGCGAACGCGTCGCGCGCGAATCTGGCTGAACTGCTGCACGGTACGCGACCGGAAGACGTCGCCCAGGGCGAGGCCGCACTCGCGCAGGCGCAAGCGACGCGTCGCGCAGCTGCAGGTGACGTTGCAGCGTCTGTCAGCGTGCGTGCGCCGCGCGCCGGCCGCGTCGACGCGCTGCCATTCAAGCTCGGCGACCGGCCGCCGGCCAGGGCGCCAGCGTCGTCAGCTTGCTGGTCGGCGATGCGCCGTATGCGCGCGTCTACGTGCCGGAACCGCAGCGTGCCGGGCTGCAGCAGGGCGCGCGCTTCAGGTCCATGTCGACGGCGTCGACGCAGCCGTTCAACGCGATCGCCGCGCATCGCCAGCGAGCCGAGCTTCACGCCCTACTATGCGCTGACGTGGCGACGATGCCAGCCGACTCGCCTACCGCGCCGAACTCGAACTCGATGGCGCCGCGCGCATCGCCTTGCCCGCCGGTTTGCCCTGCCAGGCGACGCGTTCGGTGGCGAAGGAAATGACATGGATCACTTCGGCTGGCGCCCCATCCGGCGTCCGGTCACCTTCCCCCGCTCGCGGGGGACGAGCACTCAGGTACGCTGTCCCCGCTCGCGGGGGAAGGGAAAGCATGTTCTTGCCCGATCCGCTCGTCCGGGAAATCGCGCAAATCCGCGTCAAGGCTCTCGCCATTCCGAGGCATCACCGTGACCGTGCGTGAGAGCAAGCATGTCGCCGCGATCATCGGCGCGCGGATTGACGCACGCGCTTCGGCAACCTCGTCGCGGTCGACCATGTCGACCTGACCGTCGGCGCGCGCCCAGGTCTACGGCTTCCTCGGACCCAACGGCTCGGCAAGTCGACAACGATCCGCATGCTCTGCGGCCTGCTGCTGCCGAGCGCAGGGCGACATCGAAGTGCTCGGCTACAAGATTCCCGACGAGGCCGAGGCGCTCAAGCGCCGCATCGGCTACATGACGCAGAAGTTCTCGCTGTACGACGACCTGACCGTCACCGAGAATCTCGACTTCGTCGCCGCCGTGCACGAGCTTCACCGCGCGCAGCGCGCGCGCGCGCATCGACGAATTGCTGCAGCGCTACTGGCTCGCCGATCTGCGCAACCGGCTCGCCGGCACGCTGTCTGGCGGACAGAAGCAGCGCCTCGGCCCTGGCGGCCGCGGTCCTGCACGAGCCCGAGCTGCTGCTGCTCGACGAGCCGACCAGCGCGGTCGATCCGCAGTCGCGGCGCGACTTCTGGGATTCGCTGTTCGCATCTCGCGGACGCGGGCACGACGATTCTCGTGTCGACGCACTACATGGACGAGGCCGAGCGCTGCCATCGTCTGGCGATCCTCGACCATGGCCGGCTGGTCGCCGACGGCAGCCCGCAGCGAACTCTGGCAAGCTGCCCGGCGCGGCGCTGCTGATCGAATGCGAACGCGCCGCGCCGACGCGCAGGCCGCGCTGACCGGCGAGGACCCGGCATCGTCGCGATGGCGCAGATCGGCGCGCATCTGCGCGTACTGACGCGCGGCGCGACGATGCCAGCAGGCAGGTCGCGAATGCCTGAAGAGCGCCGGCATCGAAGCTTCCGTGGAACCGACCGGCCCAATCTCGAGGACGTGTTCGTCACCGCGCACGCGCTCGCGCGGAAGCGACGCGGGGAGAAGCCGCCATGAACCTGCGCCGCCTGCTCTCGATCGTCGTCAAGGAACTGCGCCAGCTGCGCCGCGATCGCCTGACGTTCGCGATGATCGTCGGCATTCCGACGATGCAGCTGCTGCTGTTCGGCTACGCGATCAACCTCGATATCCGCCACCTGCCCGCCGCCGTGCTCGACCAGGCGCAGACGGCGCATTCGCGCGAAGTGGTCGCCGCGCTCGGCGAAACCGACGTGATGGATTTCAAGTATTTCCTGAAGACGCCGCAGGAACTCGATGCGCTGCTGCGCGGCGGCCAGATCAGCGCGGCGCTGGTCATCCCGCCGATTTCGAGCGTCGGCTGCTCGAAGCAGAATGTCGACACGAAGCCAGCTGCCGCGTCCGCCGCTGCAGATCATCGTCGACGGCTCCGACCAGGTCGTGCAGCAGGCGGCGGCGCAACTGCCGCTGCTGCCGTTGCAGGCGCTAATGAACCCGGGCCAGGCGACGCCGCCCGCGAAGAACGTCGAGATCGTCAATTTCTACAACCCCGAGCGGCGCGCACCGGTGAACACCGTGCCCGGCCTCATCGGCGTCATCCTCACGATGACGATGGTGCTGTTCACGGCGATGGCGATCGTGCGCGAGCGCGAGCGCGGCAACCTGGAATTCCTCATCGCGACGCCGGTCTCGCCCGCGGAGCTCACGATCGGCAAGGTGCTGCCGTTCATCGGCATCGGCCTGCTGCAGGTCACGGTGGTGCTGGTGCTCGGCGTCGCGATCTTCCACGTGCCGATCCGCGGGCATCTGCTCGACGTCTACGGCGCGGCGCTGGTCGTTCATCATCGCCTCGTTGTCGCTCGGCGTGTTCATCTCGACGCTCGCGCAGAGCCAGTTCCAGGCGATGCAGCTCGCGTTTTTCACGTTCCTGCCGCAGATCCTGCTGTCGGGCTTCATGTTTCCGTTCGCCGGCATGCCGCGCCCGGCGCAGTATCTCGCGGAGATCTTCCCGATGACCCATTTCATCCGCCTTATCCGCGGCATCATGCTGCGCGGCGCCCACCTCGGCGAGCTTTGGCGCGAGCTTGCCGCACTGGCGCTGTTCTGCGCGGTCACGCTGACGATCGCGGTGTTGCGCACACGCAAGCGTCTCGACTAAAGGGCTAGGGGAGCCCGTTTTTGGTCGCCCGGCAGGGCATTTTGCAGGAAGCGCCGCGCGGTGTTGCCGCGGGCACGTGCAAGGCGGCCGCGCCTCGCACTAGACTGCGCGCCTTGCCTGTCGAAAGTCCGATCCATGTCTAACCCCCTGAACCGCGTCCGCGCCGCCTTTTTCCCCCACGCCGCGCCTGCCGGAATGCTCCTCCTGCTCGTTGCCGGCTGCGGGCAGACGCCACCTCCCGCCACGCCGTCGCCGCCAGCGGTGGCGACCGCACCCGCGGCAAGCGCCGCGCCGGCGTTACCCGTCGCACCCGCATCCGCGCCCGCCAGGGCGTCCGATCGCCAGGATGTCACGCGCCGCGACGACATCGAGGCGACCGTGCACTACCCCGCGCTGCGCGACGAACTCGCACCGCTCGATCGCGCGATGCATGCCTACGCCGACGCGCAGAAGGCCGCGCTTGCCGCGCGGATCAGCCAGGCTGCGCCGGCCGCAGAACGGGCCGAGAAACCGGGCCGTCTCGATCTGGATTTCACGATCGCGACGCAGACCGAGGATTTCGTCAGCGCGCTCGCCGAGGGGCAGGGCGAATTCGGCGGCGCGCATCCGTTGCCGCTGCGCACGACTTTCACGCAGCACCTCGCGAGCGGCCGGATCGTCGCGCTGACCGACCTCTTCGCGGACGCCGATGCGGCGTTGGCGACGTTCAGCAACGAGGCGCGGCGCCGCCTCGAGCCCGAGTTCGAAGGCCGCCTGCGCGCGGAAAATCTTGTCGACAAGGTCCTCGCCGAGCGCCTGAAGTCTGCACGCGAAATGCTCGAGGCCGGGACCGCGCCGACGACCGGCAACTTCAGTTCGTTTCTCGTCGATGGCGTCGATGGCAAGGCAATCGGGATCACGCTGATCTTTCCGCCCGCGCAGGTCGCGACCTACGTCGAAGGCGCGCAGCAGGTCGTCGTGCCGGCCAAGGTTTTCTACGCGCAGCTAAAGGCCGAATATCGCGACGCGTTCGCGGTCGACAAGGAAGACATCGATTCGGCAGGTCCGCCAAGGCCGGTTTCGCCTTAGCGGGCGCAAGCGCGCATGCAGCCCGCATCACCCGCCTATTTCGTCGTCGCCGGACTGCTGATTCTCGCTGGCATCGCCGGCACGATCGTGCCCGCGTTGCCGGGCGTGCCGCTCGTGTTCGCGGGCATGCTGCTCGCGGCATGGGCCGACCACTTTGCGCATGTCGGCGTGGTCACGCTCACGATACTCGGGGTTCTGGGCGCACTCGCCCTGGCGATCGATTTCATCGCGGGCCTCGCGGGTGCGCGCCGCGTCGGCGCGAGCGGCTACGCGCTCTGGGGCGCGACTCTCGGAACGCTCGTCGGCATGTTCTTCGGGTTGCCCGGCATCGTGTTCGGGCCGTTCGTCGGTGCCGTTGTCGGCGAACTCGGCGCGGGTAGCCGCGTCGGTCGCGCCACGCACGTCGGCGCTGGCACCTGGCTGGGCATGCTGTTCGGCTCGCTCGTGAAACTCGCGTTGTGCTTCACGATGCTCGGCGTATTCCTGTTCGCGTTTGTCCTCAACTGATACTTTTTTTGGACGCGGATTTACGCTGATTTACGCGGATGCATCCGATTACGATCCGTGCTTGCTGCGCCGTCTACTGCGATTTGCCCCCAAACCGTTGATGCGATCCGCGTAAATCAGCGTAAATCCGCGTCCAAATTTGCATCCCGCGACAGGTGCGCGATGCGCCCGGTTTGAGCCTCGCGATCGCCGTCGTCGAATGGCGCGACTTCGAGGCTTTCGATCGTCGCAGCATCGAGACAACGCACGTTGACGTCGAAGCCGTCGGGATGCGAGCGCGGCACATAGAACGATTTCACGCCGCAGACGCGGCAGAAGAAGTGTCGCGCGACGCCGCTGTTGAAGGTGTATTCGACGAGCGCATCACGCCCGGCAATCAGACGGAATCGCGTCGCCGGCACGATCAGGTGCAGGAAGCCTGTCTTGCGGCAGATCGAACAGTTGCAATCGAGCGCATCGAGCCGCGCCGGTGCGTCGACCTCGATGCGGACCGCACCGCAATGGCAACCGCCGCGATGGACGACGAAAAGCGAATTCATGCGGAAGCGGACGGCAGCACGTAGCAGAGCACGGCGAAATACTGCAGCATGCTGCCGCGCGAGCACGAACAGGTGCCATACCGCGTGGTGATAGCGCAGACCGTGCATGCGATAGAACAGCACGCCGGAGGTATACATCGCGCCGCCGCCGAACAGCAGCCACAACCCGGCGCCTGGCAGCGCTGCAACTAGCGGCTTGAGTGCGACGAGGCCGACCCAGCCCATCGCGATGTAGAGAACGACCATTGCCCCGCGGTACCGTCGCAGCGAGGTCAGTTCGAGAATCACGCCGAGCAGCGCGAGGCCCCAGGTGATGCCGAACAGGCTCCAGCCCCAGCCGCCGCGCAGCGTGATCAGCACGAACGGCGTGTACGTGCCGGCGATCAACAGGAAGATTGCCATGTGGTCGAGCGTGCGCAGAAGCGGGCGCGGATCATGGTGGTATAGCGTCGACGCGGTGTACAGCAGGACCAGCGTCGCGCCGTAGATCGCGCATGAGGCCAGTGCGTAGGGCAGGCCGCTGGCTTGGGCCGCAGTCAGCAGCACGACGACGCCGACGAGGCTCAACACGATCCCCAGCGCATGCGTGAGCATGTTCGCGCGTTCTTCGCTGCGCGTGTAACGGTGTGTGGTTTCGATCGTCATGTGGGCGGCCATCGCAGGACCTTAGCGATTTTGTGCGACCGCAGCAATGGCGGCAATTTGCCGTTCTTTCGACGCGCCACGGATCAATGCTGCCTGCTCGCCGTCGTTCGCAGATGTTCGAATGGCTTGCACCCCTGATCCGGCTGTTTCAAACACGCAGCGGGTGGATTGCCGTAGCGTCCGCGCGCTGCGACGACCTGCCGCTGCGCGTGCAGCGGTGGCGGGCGATCAACCCTTCTTTTCGGACATGACCTTCGGCGCGGCGCCAGCGATGCGCACCTCGGCGCCGTTGGCGATGCCGTCGGGCGGGCTCTCGATCACGCGATCGTTTGCGTCGATGCCGCCGCTGAGCTCGATGACCTTGCCGAGATCGCGCGCGATCACGACCGGCTTGATCGCGACGCGGTTGTCCGTGCCGACCGTCGCGACCGACAGGCCCTTCGCGTTGAAGATCAGTGCGCTCGCCGGCACCGTCACGACGTCGTGACGGCCGGCGAGATCGAGGTGCACGGTCGCGTAGCCACCGGGCAACAGCTCGCCCGACGGGTTGTCGACGGCGAGCTGCATCAGGCTCGTGCCGGACGCGGCGTTGACCGACTGCGACGACGGCCTCGACGGTCGCCATGTAGGTCTTGTCGGGATGCTCGGGCGCAATGATCGTCGCCTTCGTGCCCGGCGCGATGCCCGGCACGTTGCTCTGCGGCACGTTGACGTAGACGCGCAGCCTGTGCGTGTCGGAGACGACGAACAGTTCCTGGCCCACGGTGCCGCCGACGCTGATGAGCGCGCCCACATCCGTATTGCGCGCCGTGACGATGCCGTCGAACGGCGCGACGAGGCGCGTGAAGCCCTTCGTTGCCACGTAGCGATCAACATTCGCCTTCGCCGACGCGGTAGCGGCCTTCTTCGCCTCGTAGTCGCCGAGCTTCTCGTCGACGTCCTGCCTGGCGACGGCGTTCATCGCGAGGATCTTCTGCCAGCGCTGCGCGGTGAGCGCCGAGAGCCTCTCGTTGGCCTGCGCGGTGGCGAGGTCGGCGCGCGCCTGCTGCAGCTGCTGGTCGAGGTCGGGCGTCTCGATCTCGCCGAGCAGGTCGCCGGCCTTCACATGCGCGCCGATGTCGTACTTCCAGCTCTTGAGGTAGCCGCTCGTGCGCGCATAGATCGGCGCACGCGTGTACGCCTCGAAGCGGCCGGGAAGCTCGAGGCCGTTGCTGTTGGCGCCGGCGCTCGGGCTGATGATCGCGACGGTCGGCAGCGCCTGCGCCTCGGTCCAGTCGTGCAGGCGCGAGTTCTCCGATGCGCGCGTGGCGATGCCGTAGACGACGATCACGACTGCAACGACCGCGGCGACGACGCCGGTCAGGCGCAGGCGGCGGAAGGTCTTGCGATCAGGCTGTGACATGAGCTGCTCCGGGGTACCCGTCCGGGACGGGTGCTTGCGGCGTCGGCTTCTCGCCGTAACGCCGATGAATGATGCTGAAGACGACCGGGACGAAGAAGAGCGTCGCGATCGTCGCGAAGAAAAGGCCGCCGACGACCGCGCGACCGAGCGGCGCGTTCTGCTCGCCGCCCTCGCCGAGGCCGAGCGACATCGGCGCCATGCCGATCATCATCGCCATTGCGGTCATGAGCACGGGACGCAGGCGCACGAAGCCGGCCTCGATCGCGGCCGCGGTCGCGTCGCCGAGCTCGTCCAGCTTCTCGCGCGCGAAACTGATGACGAGCACGCTGTTGGCCGTGGCCACGCCCATGCACATGATCGCGCCGGTGAGCGCTGGCACCGACAACGTCGTGTGCGTGGCAAACAGCATCCAGACGATGCCCGCGAGCGCCGCGGGCAGCGCGGTGATGATGACGAACGGATCGCTCCACGACTGGAAATTGATGACGATCAGGAAATAGATCAGCACGATCGCGCCGAGCAGGCCGAACAGCATGCCCGAGAACGCGCTGTTCATCGTCTTCACCTGGCCGAGCAGCACCGCTGAGGCGCCCTTCGGCAGGTCCTGCGCGTTCGCGGCGATGATCTTCTGGATGTCGGCGGCGACGGCGCCGAGGTCGCGGTCCTGTGTCGTCGCGTAGATCTGTACGAGCGGGCGGATGTCGTATTCGGAAAAGACACCGTTGATTTCGGTGCGCGTGATGTTGGCGATGCCGCCGAGCACGGTCGTGCCGCCGCCCGGCGCGTTGATCGAAAGGTTCTGCAGTTTCTCGAGCGAGTCCATGTTGTATTGCGGCGTCTGCATCACGATCGGATACGACACGCCGTTCTGCGGATTGAGCCAGAAGGTTGGCGCGACCTGGCTCGATCCCGCGAGGTTGACGACGAGGCTGTTGGTGACGTCGCGTTCGGTCACGCCCGCGTATTGCGCGCGCGAGCGGTCGACGTCGACCTTGAGCGCGGGCGCCGCCGCCGACTGCTGGATGCGCGCGTCGGCGACGCCCGGGACATGGCGGATCTGTGCGAGCAGCTTGTTCGCGTAGACGAAGTTCGCGCTGAGATCGTTGCCGCGAACCTGCAGGTCGATCGGTGCCGGCGCGCCGAAGTTGAGGATCTGGCTCACGATGTCGGCCGGCAGGAACGAGAACGTCATGCCCGGAAATCGGCGCGGCAGCTCCTCGCGCATGCGCCGGATGTAGTCGCCGGTCGGTGCGTGGTTCTCGTCGAGCGAGATCTGGATGTCGCCGTCCTGCGTGCCGATCGTGCCGGTGTTGTTGTAGATCGTGTTGATGCTCGAGAGATAGGTGCCGACGTTGTCGACGATCGCGTGCAGCTGATTCGACGGGATGATCTCGCGGATCGCCTTCTCGACATCCGCGAAACGTGCGGCGGTCTCCTCGACGCGCGTGCCAACCGGCGCGCGTACGTGCATCAGGATCTGCCCCGCGTCGACATTCGGGAAGAAGTTGCGGCCGAGGAACGGCACGAGCAGGAACGAGACGGCGATGAATGCGAGGAAGCTGCCTACGAACACCTTGCGATGATCGATCGCGAGCGTCAGCAGCTCGCGATAGCGCTCGCGCGCGCGCGCAAAGCCCGCCTCGAAGCCGCGCTGGAAGCGGACGAGCGGGTTGCCTGACCGCGGTGCGTCTTCGTCGTGTGTGACGTGCGGACGCAGCAGGTAGTTCGCCATCGTCGGGACAAGCGTGCGCGAGAGCAGGAACGAACATGCCATCGCCGCCATGACCGCCTCGGCCATCGGCACGAACAGGAAGCGCGCAACGCCTTCGAGGAAGAACATCGGCACGAACACGATGCAGATGCACAGCATCGAGACGAGCGCCGGCGTGACGATCTGCGCCGCACCGTCGAGGATCGCGGTGCGCACCTCCTTGCCGTGCTCGAGATGCCAGTTGATGTTCTCGATCGTCACGGTCGCGTCGTCGACGAGGATGCCGACCGCTAGCGCGAGGCCGCCGAGCGTCATGATGTTGAGCGTCTCGCCGAGCGCCGCGAGCACGATGATCGCGCCGAGGATCGACAGCGGGATCGATATCGCGATGATCGCGGTCGAGCGCCAGCTGCCGAGGAACAGCAGGATCATGAGACTCGTCAACGCCGCGGCGATGACGCCTTCCTTCGCGACGCCGCCGATCGCGTTGCGCACGAAGATCGACTGGTCGCCGATCGCCTTGACCTCGAGGTTGTCGGGCAGCGACGGCTTGACCGCTTCGACCATCGCCTTGATGCCGTCGACGATGTCGAGCGTCGACGTCGTGCCGCTCTTGAGCACCGACATCAGTACCGAACGGCCGCCGTCGACGTGCACGATGTTCGTCTGCACGGCGTTGCCGTCGCGCACGCTGGCGACGTCACGGATGTAGATCATTGCGCCGTTGACCGACTTGATCGGCAGGTTGCCGAGGTCCCGCAGGTCGGGTGGCGCGCTGTTGAGGTTGACCGTGTACTCGAGGTTGCCGATCTTCTGCGTGCCGACCGGCGTCAGCAGGTTCTGTGCGGCGAGCGCGTTGGCGACGTCCTGGCCCGTGAGGCCGCGCGCCTGCAGCGCGGCCGCGTCGAGATCGATCTGCACCTGGCGCGACTTGCCGCCGAACGGATACGGAATCGCCGCGCCGGGCACCGTGACGAGGCGCGTGCGCAGCTGGTTCGTGCCGAGATCGGCGAGCGTCTGCTCCGACAGGCCCTTGCCCGAGAGCGCGAGCTGCAGGATCGGCACGGTCGACGCGCTGTAGTTGAGGATCAGCGGCGGCGTCGTGCCCGGCGGCATCTGCTTGACGAGCGTCTGCGCGATCGCGGTGACCTGCGCGTTCGCCGTGCTGATCTTGACCTGTGGATGGAAGAAGATCTTGACGATGCCGAAGCCGGTATACGAGTTGGACTCGATGTGCTCGATGTCGTTGACGGTCGTCGTCAGCGCGCGTTCGAACGGCGTCGTGATGCGACCGCCCATCTGGTCGGGCGGAAGGCCGGTGTACTGCCACGCGACGCCGATCACCGGGAATGTCGATGTTCGGGAAGATGTCGGTCGGCGTGCGCAGCGCCGCGAGCGGCCCGATGATCAGGATCAGCAGGGCGAGCACGACGAACGTATACGGTCGCTCCAGTGCGATGCGGACGAGGCCATTCATTGCGAACTTCCGGGAATTGATCGACGCAACCAAGAATTATCGGGTCGCATTGACCTTTTCCGATGGCGCGGTACATGAAGAATTGTTCATGCAGCGCCTTTTGCGCTGCAGACGCGCTGCAGCCGCGCGGCACGGGCGCGCCCTCACCGGTGCATGGGACCTCCCTGTCGGGGGCGGGAAGCCTGCAGCGGTATTTGGTGGTGGCCCCGAGTGGGAGCTAGGTCGAACGCGCGACCGCGTCGGAGCAGGGCCAGCAATACAGGGTCATGCGCGCACCGCCACCCGCGTGGTCGCCGATCTCGAAGCAGAAGCCGTGCAGTTTCGCGATCGCGGCGACGAGCGAAAGGCCGAGTCCATAGCCGCCGCTGTCAGCGTTGCCCGTCTCGCCGGCGGTGCGGCTGCGGTAGAAGCGGCGCAATACCGCGTCGCGCTCGCCGGGTGGCACGCCGGGTCCACTGTCGAGCACGTCGATGCGCGCACCCATGCGCTGCGCGCGTGCACGCAGCGAGACTTTGCCATGGACGGGCGTGAACTTGATCGCGTTGTCGACGAGATTGCTTATCGCCTCGAACAGCAGCGGCGCGTCGGCAGAGACGCCGGGCAACGCGTCGGTGTCGAGATCGAGCGCGATGCCTTTTTCCTCCGCGAGCGGCGCGTAGAGTTCGTGCACGCGCCGCAGCGTCTCGGCGAGATCGACGTCTGCGAAGCCGGCGTGGCGGCGCAGGTCCTCGAGTTCCGAAATGCGCAGCAGCGCGCGGAAGCGGTCGAGCAGTGCGTCGACGTCGACGATGCAGCGCTCGATCAGCGCAGTGCGTGGATCGTCATCCGCGCTGTGATGCTGTTGGGCGCGATGCAGCTGAGCGCGCAGACGCGTGAGCGGCGTACGCAGGTCATGCGCGATGCTGTCCGTCACGCCCTTGACTTCGCCGAGCAGTCGTTCGATCTCGTCGAGCATGCGGTTGACGATCGTCGCGAGCATGTCAAGCTCGTCGCGGCGTGGTGACAGCGGCAGGCGCGCGCCGAGATTGCCGCGCATGATCGGTGCGACGGCCCCTTCCATGTCGCGTATGCGGCGCAGCGGACCGCGGCTCAGCAGGAAGCCGCCGACGAGGCCGGGAATCAGCAGCAACGACAGCGCCCAGACCAGCGCGCTGCGCGTCATCGCGCCGATGCGGTCGGCGACGCCGGTCATGCGTGCGAGCACGAGCACCTCGCCCGGTTCGAGCCGGATCGCGACGCCGAGCGCGCGTGCGTTGCGCTGACCATCGATCGCCTGCAGGCCATTCGGCAGCGGATGGATCGCCCCGTCCGGCGCCAGACCCTCGGGCAGGCGGTCGATGTTGCCCGACACGTAGGCGCCGCGCGCGTCGAACAGGCCGAAAAACATCACGCCGCGCAGGTCGAGCTGGTTCGTCGCCGCCATCATCGCGGGCAACTGGTCGCGATCGACCGTCGCGAGATAGTGCACGCGCTGTTCGAGAATCTCGCCGACGACCTTGTCGAGGTACTGCGTGGTCTGCCAGCTGATCGTGCCGACGAGCACGACGCTCCAGACGAGAAAGAACGCGCCGTAGATGACGATCAGGCGCACCGCGCCCAGTCGCCAACGGCCTGGCAGCGGCGTGGGCTCCGGCGGCATCGCGTCGGCCTGCGCGCTCATGCGCCTGGCCCCATGCGATAGCCGCAGCCGCGGACGGTCTGGATCAGTGACGGCGACACGCCGGCGTCGACCTTGCGTCGCAGCCGTGCGATGTGCACGTCGATGACGTTCGTGCCGGGGTCGAAGTGATAACCCCACACGCTCTCGAAGATCATCGTGCGCGTGAGCACCTGATTGGAGTTGCGCATGAGGAATTCGAGCAGGCGGAACTCGATCGGCAGCAGTTCGAGTTCCGCGGCGCCGCGACGGGCGATGCGCGCAATGAGGTCGAGTTCGAGATCGCCCACACGCAGCAAGGTGTCGCGTTCGCCCGCGCGCCGGCGGCGCAGGAGCACTTCGATGCGCGCGGCCATCTCGTCGGGCGCGAACGGCTTGGTCAGGTAGTCGTCGCCGCCGGCACGCAGGCCGCGGACGCGCGCGTCGACGTCGCTGAGCGCGCTGATCATCAGTACGGGCGTATCGATACCTTCGCGGCGCAGTTCGGTCACGACGCTGAGGCCGTCGAGCCCGGGCAGCATGCGATCGAGCGTGATTGCGTCGTAGTCGCCGCTGCGCGCGCGGCGCAGGCCTTCCGATCCGTCGCCGACGCATTCGACCTGATGGCCGTAGTTCTGCAGCTCGACGACGATTTCGCGTGCCGTCAGCGCATCGTCTTCAACGGTGAGGATTCGCGCCATGCGTGCAATACCGGGGAAAACGACTGCATGATCACGCCGGCGAGTGCGCATAAGCAAGCGCCGGCACGAGGCCGGCGCTTGCGATGAGGCGGGTTAGCCGATCTGCCTGAGGTGGTCTGCCAGGCAACGCGGGGGAACCTATTTGGCGCGCGAGATCGTGAACTTGCCGAACGAGATGCCGATGTCGACACCCTCGCCGGCGCCTGCAAGCGCGAGACTCGACGTACCCTTGGTCAGTATCTGCGCGGTGCCGGACTTGACGACGCCCGCGTTGGCTTCGCCCTCAGCATAGTCGCCGAACAGTTCGTCGACGTTGCTGACGTCGCTGAATTTGCCGGTGCCGTTGTCGACATGATATTTGCCGACCGTCAGGCCGCCGCCGACGGCGACGATATTCACGTTGAACGCTCTGCCGTTGTCGCAGGAAATCACGCCCGTTCCTTCAGCGTGTTTGTACAGGGCCGACCAGCCACGCAAATTGAACTTCAATTTGCAGTCGATGCTCGACGCGGCGGCATCGCCAGACCAGAGACCTGCTGCGAGGGCAGCGGTGAGAACCATCGGTGCGATATGACGCATACGCATGTGCCTACTCCTTGTGTGATGGACCGGGCATCATGTTACCGGGCGACCATGAAGAGTAGATAAATGCTGCAGGCCGCCATTCTGCTGGCGTTCTGCTAAGCCGTCAGCCGCTTTCCGGCTGCCGACCGATCAGCCAGGCCGATGTCAGCCAGGCCGATGTCAGCCAGGCTGATTTCAGCCAGGATGATGCTCGAGTTGCAGCGGCGCGGGACGGGCCGCGCGGCGAATGAGCCAGACGAGTCCCGCGAGCAGCAACAACGGCAGCAGCAGGTGAAAGCCGACCACGCCCACGACGACCAGCAGCGCGAAACCGGCGAACACCGCGGCGACACTGATCAGGCCGATAAACAGATGGCCGAGCCCGCAGAAGACGGCGAGCAGCACGCGCAGGATCAGCAGCGGCAGTGCGACGGCGAGGCCAATCGCAAGCAGCAGCGGCAGGATCGCGAGCAGCGGCAGCATCAGCGCGAAACCGAACACGCCCGCGCACAGCGCGAACGGAAACAGGATCAGGAACTTGAACATCGAGCACTCCGATGGCGGATTTCCGAATCGACGAGCGCAGGATACGCCCGCCGCGAGGGCGCCGCATGTGCGCAAGGTCATCCTCGCCGATCTGCGAAGCCGATCTGCAAATATTGCCGAGAGACGCCGACCGGAGCATTTGTGCTGCGCGAAGCGGTAAGCTAAGGCACGGCTTGGAGGATGCGTCATGGCCCAATTCGATATCCTCGTGCACGTCCGCCGGTACGACGGCGATTCGCTTTCGGCCACGGTCGGTTTCGCGCTCGCCCAACGCCTGCGGGCGCATGTACTGGGCCTGTACGTCGCATCGCTCGGCTCGGTCACGTACAGCACACTCGAAACCGTCGTGTTCCAGGTGCAGGAAGCCGACGACCTGTACGACGCCGCGCTCGCGCAGCGCGTCGAATGGGAGCAACGCCTCATCACGCATGGCGTCAGCGGCGAGTGGCTCGTGGCCCAGGGCGAACCCGTCGAGGCGATCTGCCACGCCGCGCGCTGGTGCGACCTTGTCGTCGCCGAACGGCCGCAGTTGAACGCGGATGCGCCGATCGGCTGGGGCACCGTATCGCGCACGGTATTCGGCGCTGGCGTGCCGGTGGTCGTCGTGCCGGATTCCGCGAAACCCACCAGCATCGGCGAGCGCATCGTCATCGCCTGGAATCACAGCCGCGAGGCCGCCCGCGCGATTCGCGACGCGCTGCCGCTGCTGCGCCTCGCCGAGAAGATCGTCGTTCTCGACGGCGCCGAGCAACAGAGCCTCATCGGCGCGCGGCACCTGCCGCCTCTCGATCTGCCGGCCTACTTCGCGCGCCACGGCATCGTGGCCGAGTTTCGCGGGTTCCAGCCGAAGGCCGACTACGGCGCCGGCATTCTCGCGAGCGCGCACGGGGTCGGCGCCGACCTGATCGTCATGGGTGCCTGGGGCCACTCGCGCATCGCCGAACTCGTGCTCGGCGGCGCCACGCGTCATCTGTTCCAGCACAGCGACGTGCCGTTGTTCGTCGCGCATTGAAGTCGCGCAGCGCGATCAGTTCAGGGTATTGAACTGACGCAGGATCCACGACACCTCGTAGAGCAGGCTGCCGATCACGAGCGCGGCGTGATAGCGGCGATCGGTCGTCGCCATCGCGACGAAGCAGAGCACGACATATATCGGCGTGCGGATCATGTATTCGCTGCTGAACGCGGCGAAATGCTCGCTACCCTTGAGCAGCGTGTCGAACAGATCGAACAGGAAGACGAGCGCGAGGATGCCGAAGAACCAGCGGCGCCGCGAGATGAAGAATGCCTCGTAACCCGAATACTCGGAGATGTCGTCGGGAAACAGCAGCGTGCACAGCGTGAAGAGCAGGATCGCGTAGAGGATGAGGAGGAAGTAGGTCTCGAACGTCCAGTCCGTGATCGATCTGCAGCCAGAGTTCCCACCACCAGAAATGCACGAGCATCAGCAGCATCCACGCCACCCAGCCCGAGGTGCACGAAATAAAGTTTGTATTTGCCGGGGTGCTGCACGAAGCGCGCGGTACCGGTGAGCAGGCGCGTGATGCTGAGGCCCAGCACGATGCCGATGATCACGCGAACGTGCAGGAAAATGTCGGTGGCGGAGATGCTGTGCTGCATGCGAGTGATCGCCCTCGTCGAAGGGCACGCCGGTATGCGGGCGCCGGTTCATCCTGCGCAATAGACTAGCGCGAGTGCGGTGCGCGGGCACGCCCGCATCGCACGTCGCCGGCTGGCGCAATCCGCGACGACCCGGCATGCTAGCGCGAAGCTTCGTTTACGGACCGACTCATGACCGACGCCGCGACCGCCGCACAGCGCACTGCCGCACCCCGCAACTACCGTTACTACGATTTCATTCTCGGCGCGTTCGTCTGCACGCTGCTGTGCTCGAATCTGATCGGCCCGGGCAAGGTCGTCACGGTGAACCTGCCGGTCATCGGCGCGTTCACGTTCGGCGCGGGCGTGCTGTTCTTTCCGATCTCGTACGTGTTCGGCGACATTCTGACCGAGGTCTACGGCTATGCGCGCGCGCGCCGCGTGATCTGGTCGGGGCTGACGGCGCTGATCTTCGCGTCGATCATGGCGACCGTGGTCGTCAAGCTGCCGCCTGCGGCGGACTGGCATGGCCAGGAAGCCTACGAATCGATCTTCGGGCAGACCCCGCGCATCGTGCTCTCGTCGATCCTCGCGTTCTTCCTCGGCGAGTTCGTCAATTCGTATACTTTGGCAAAAATGAAGATATGGACGAACGGCAATGCGCTGTGGACGCGCATCATCGGCTCGACCATCTGTGGCGAGGGCGTCGACTCGCTCGTGTTCTATCCGTGCGCGTTCCTCGGCGTCTGGGAGACGAAGCTCGTGCTGACCGTCATGGTCTCGAACTACATCATGAAGGTGCTGTGGGAAGTCATCGCCACACCGCTGACCTACAAGGTCGTCGCCGCGCTCAAGCGCGCCGAGCACGAGGACTACTACGACCGCGAAACCCGGTTCACGCCGTTTTCGCTCAACGCCTGAACGACGCGGCGTCCGCGGCGCCCGCCGCCCGCCGCTCGCTTCATGCTTGTTTGGCTCGCGAAGCCAGCAGTTCGACTCAGTCGAGCGCGTAGCCGAACTGCTGCTTGAACTGATCGGCGAACTCACCGTAGGTGAAGCGCTGATTCTGCGTGCCGGGGTGTTCGACCTTGAGCGCGCCCATCAGCGACGCCATGCGGCCGGCCGTTTCAAGATCCTTGCCGGTCATGAGGCCGTGGATGAGGCCGGCGCGATAAGCGTCACCGCATCCGGTCGGATCGGACACGCGGCGTTCGTGCGCGGGTGCGATGTCGTAGGTCTGCCTTGGTCGTGTGGATCAGCGAACCCTTCGGGCCGCGTGTGACGATGTAGGCCTGCACGCGCTCGGCGATCTGCTTCTCGCTCCAGCCGGTGTTCCGCTGCAGCAGGTTCGATTCGTAGTCGTTGACGGTGACGTACTGCGCCTGTTCGATGAACGCGCGGAATTCCTCGCCGTTGAACAGCGGCATCGCCTGTCCCGGGTCGAAGATGAATGGGATGCCCTTTTCGGCGAACTCCGTCGAATGCTGCAGCATCGCGTCGCGGCCGTCGGGACCGACGATGCCGAACTCGACGCCGGCCACGTCGCGCACGTGGTTTTCGTGGCTGCGCATCATCGCGCCCGGATGGAACGCCGTGATCTGGTTGTCGTCGAGGTCGGTCGTGATGAACGCCTGCGCGGTGTAGAGATCGTCGAGCACCTTGATCTGCGACAGGTCGATGCCGCATTTCTCGAAGTGCGTCGCGATACGGACCGAAATCCTGGCCGACCGTGCCCATCGGCACCGGATGCCCGCCGAGCAGCTTGAGGTTGTAGCTGATGTTGCCCGCGCAGCCGCCGAATTCCTTGCGCATGCGCGGCACGAGGAACGCGACGTTGAGGATATGCACCTTGTCGGGAAGGATGTGATTCTTGAATTGGTCCTGGAACACCATGATGGTGTCGTAGGCGAGCGAACCGCAGATCAGTGCAGACATAGTCGTGATCGGGGCCGGAAGCAGGATGACTGGAAAGTGACGGATCTCACAAGCCGTCATTCCCGCGGAATCCGCGAGGATCGGTCTTGATCTCATTGCGTTGGTGCAACAGCGCACTCGGATCCCGCCATTCGCGCGGAATGACAGACACTTTGGCAGTTGTTCAGAGCCTCTGGCGCCAGCGGAAGAGTCAAGGTACTGCTATCGTCGCAGATTCACGCTGACTCCGACCCGCTCGACTCCAACCGTCTCAGGCTTCATGGCCACCAACTTCTCGCGCATCAGTGCGTTGAGCTGCTGCGGATTTGCCTGACCGCGCGTGCGCTTCATGACCTGGCCGACGAAGAACTGCAGCAGCTTGTCGTTGCCGCCGCGATAGTCGGCGAGCTGGGTCGGATATTCGGCGAGTGACCGCGTCGATCGACCGCCGCGAGCGCGCCGGAGTCGGAGATCTGCGCGCAGGCCGCGCTTTTCGATGATCGCGTCGGCGTCGCCTTCGCCGGCCCACATTGCGGCGAAGACGTCCTTGGCGATCTTGCCGGAGATCATGCCCGCGCGCAGGCGCGCGAGCAGCTGCGCGAGCGCGGGCGCCGACACGCGCGCGGCGTCGAAAGCCAGAGCATCCTGGTTGAGTGCCGCAGAGACTTCGCCGAGCACCCAGTTGGCTGCGAGTTTCGCGTCCGGATTGAGTGCATTCTGGCTCGCGCCGCCTGCCGGCGCCGCGCCGGCCGCGCCAGGCGAATCGCTGCGCGAGGCATCGGTCAGCGCGCCGAGTGCGCCCAGCACGGTCTCGAAATAGTCGGCGGTCGCCTTGTCGGCGCAGAGCTGGCCGCATCCTCATCGGACAGATCGCAGCGCCTCGACATAGCGCACGCGGCGCACGTCGGGCAGCTCGGGCATCGTCGCGCGTACGGCAGCGATGTCGGCCGGCGGTCACGGCGATCGGCGGCAGGTCGGGGTCGGGGAAGTAGCGGTAGTCGTTCGCCGACTTCCTTGCTGCGCATCGGTCGCGTCTGATGCCGCGTCGGATCGTAGAGGCGCGTCTCCTGCACGATCGTCTCGCCGTTCTCGAGCGCGCGGATCTGCCGCTCGATCTCGTATTCGATCGCCTTCTCGACGAAGCGGAACGAGTTGACGTTCTTGATCTCGGTGCGCGTGCCGAGCCTGGTCGCGCTCGCGGGACGCACCGAGACGTTCGCGTCGCAGCGGAACGAGCCTTCCTGCATGTTGCCGTCGCAGATGCCGAGCCAGCGCACGAGCGTGTGCACGGTGCGCATGTAGGCGACGGCTTCCTGCGCCGAATACAGCACCGGCGCCGAGACGATTTCGAGCAGCGGCGTGCCGGCGCGATTGAGGTCGATGCCCGTCGCCGCGTGGAACGCGTCGTGCAGCGACTTGCCGGCGTCCTCCTCCAGATGCGCGCGCTGCGATGCGCGACGTCGATCGAGCGGCCGTCGTCCAGGTCGCACGCGCAGCCGGCCTTCGCCGACGATCGGCAGTTCGTACTGGCTGATCTGATAGCCCTTCGGCAGATCGGGATAAAAGTAGTTTTTGCGCGCAAATACACTGTGCAGCGCGATCTGCCCGTCGACGGCCAGGCCGAAGCGGATCGCCTTGTCGAGCGCGGCGTGGTTCGGCACCGGCAGCGTACCGGGCAACGCGACATCGACGACGCTCGCGTGCGTGTTCGGCTCCGCGCCGTAGGCGGTCGAGGCGCCGGAAAACAGCTTGCTCGAGTGTGAGCTGCGCGTGGATTTCCAGGCCGATGACGGGCTGCCACGCGCCGTAGGCCGGGACCGTGATCCGTCAGCCGATCACGCCGTCCTGCCGCGGCTCGCGCAGGTGCCAGTCGGTCACCTGCTGCAATTGATGCGCTGCCGCTGAGCAGCGGCGCTTCCGCGAACGCCGGTGCGATCAGCTGCAGGCCGACCGGCATGCTCGCGCCAGATCCTATTGGCGAGGGGCCCGTCGGCGCGAATCCCGCAGGCAGCGAAATCGCCGGCAGGCCGGCGAGATTGACCGCGACCGTGTTGACGTCGGCCGCGTACATCGCGAGCGGATCGGCGGATTTCTCGCCGAGCTTGAACGCGACCGTCGGCGCGGTCGGTCCCGCGATCAGGTCGACCGACTTGAACGCCTCGGCGAAATCGTTCGCGATCAGTCGCCGCACGCGCTGCGCGCGCAGATAGTAGGCGTCGTAGTAGCCGGCCGACAGCGCATACGTGCCGACCAGGATGCGGCGCTTGACCTCGGCGCCGAAACCTTCGGCGCGCGTGCGCGTGTACAGGTCCTCGAGCGACGCTGGACTCGCTGCAGCGATGGCCGTAGCGCACGCCGTCGTAGCGCGCGAGGTTGCTCGACGCTTCGGCCGGCGCGATCACGTAGTAGGCCGGAATCGCCAGAGCCGCGTTCGGCAGCGAGATGTCGACGAGCTTCGCGCCGAGCTTTTCTAGATCACGCAGCGCGGCCTGCACGGCCGCGCCGACGCCCAGCTTCGACGCCGGCGCCGAAATACTCGCGCGCGACGCCGATGCGCACGCCGTGCAGCGCTGCCTGGACAACGCGGCGACGTAGTCGTCGACACCGCGTGCGACGCTCGTCGCATCGCGCGGATCGTGGCCGGCGATCGCGGCGAATACGCTCGCGCAATCCTCGCGCGCTGCGCGCGAGCACGCCGGCGCAGTCCAGGCTCGAAGCGAACGCGATCATGCCCCAGCGCGAGACGCGGCCGTAGGTCGGCTTCAGTCCGGTGATGCCGCAGAACGCCGCCGGCTGGCGAATCGAGCCGCCGGTGTCGGTGCCGGTCGCGAACGGCACGATGCCTGCGGCCACCGCGGCGGCCGAACCGCCCGACGAGCCGCCGGGCACGCGCGTCGCGTCCCACGGGTTGCGCACCGGGCCGAAGTACGACTGTTCTCGTTCGACGAACCCATCGCGAACTCGTCCATGTTCGCCTTGCCGATCGACACGGCATTCGTCGCGCCAAGCCGCTCGACGACGGTCGCGTCGTAGGGCGGCACGAATTTTTCGAGCATGCGCGAGGCGCAGGTCGTGCGCAGTCCGTTCGTGCAGAAGATGTCCTTGTGCGCGAATGGAATGCCGGCGAGCGGCGAAGCCTCCGCGCTCTGGAGATGTGGCTGGGCGCGCTCGGCCGCGGCCAGCGCGCCGCCTTCGTCGAGCGTGATGAAGGCGTTGAGCGCCTCATGCGCGCGCGCGCGCGCCAGTGCGTCACGCGCGAGCTCGGGCGCCGAGACGCGTCGTGCACGAAGGTCCAGCGCGAGTTGCGCGATGCTTGCTGGCGTGCCCACGGCTATTCGATGACTTTCGGAACGAGGTAGAGCCCGCCGCGCGCATCGGGGGCGAGCGCGAGAAACGCGTCGGCGCGGTCGGTTTCGCTGACCGCGTCGTTGCGCCATGCGAGCGTCTGCTCGTGCGGGTGCGCCAGCGGCTCGACGCCGTCGATCCGCGCCGCGGCGAGCGCATCGGCGAGGTCGAGCACGCGGGCCAGCTCGCCGCGCAGCGGCGCGACCTCATCATCGGCCACGGCGATGCGGGCAAGGCGGGCGATGTGGCGCACGGTGGCGCTGTCGATCGACATCGGAAATCGGGAGGAACGAACGGGATTTGTGACGATAGCACACGCCGTTTCGCGTGCAATCGCCCTGAGAACTGCCAGATACCTTTCGCCACCGGCGAGGAGGTCTCTTGCAGAGGCGCGCAGAAAAATGACACGTATTTTTTTTTGCGACTGTTCTGCGCCTTGGATCACACTCGCAAAGGCCCGCGAAAAGTCATGTTTTAACGCCATTTTTCCTTGCTTAGGTGTGCTGCGCTCACTAAACTGGCGCGCTTTCATTTTTGCAAGATCCCAAGACGCGACTTGGCTGTACATCGGAATTCGGAATCTCGGAATGTTCAAAGGTTTACGCGGGCTTTTCTCCAACGATCTGTCGATCGACCTCGGTACGGCGAACACGCTGATTTATGTCCGCGGCCAGGGCATCGTGCTCAACGAGCCGTCGGTCGTGGCCATTCGCCAGGATCGTGGGCCCGGCGGCCCGCGTTCGGTCGCGGCGGTCGGCGCCGATGCCAAGCGCATGCTCGGGCGCACGCCCGGCAACATCGTCACGATCCGGCCGATGAAGGACGGCGTCATCGCCGACTTCACGATGACCGAGGAGATGCTCAAGCAGTTCATCAAGAAGGTGCATCGCGCGCGCATGTTCCGGCCGAGCCCGCGCGTGCTCGTCTGCGTGCCGTGCGGCTCGACCCAGGTCGAGCGCCGCGCGATCAAGGAGTCGGCCGAGAGCGCCGGCGCGCGCGACGTCTATCTGATCGAGGAGCCGATGGCCGCCGCGATCGGCGCCGGCATTCCGGTGCACGAGGCGCGCGGTTCGATGGTGCTCGATATCGGCGGCGGCACGTCCGAGGTCGCCGTGATCTCGCTCAACGGCATCGTCTACTCGCAGTCGGTGCGCATAGGCGGCGATCGCTTCGACGAGGCGATCATCAACTACGTGCGCCGCAACCACGGCACGCTGATCGGCGAGTCGACGGCCGAGCGCATCAAGATGGAAATCGGCTGCGCGGCGCCGCCACAGGAGTCGCGCGAGATCGAGGTTTCGGGTCGCAATCTCGCCGAGGGCGTGCCGCGCATGTTCAAGATCACGTCGAGCGAAGTGCTCGACGCGTTGCACGAGCCTCTCGCCGGCATCGTCGCGGCCGTGCGTGCCGCGCTCGAGCAGACGCCGCCCGAGCTGTGTTCCGACGTCGCCGAACGCGGCATCGTGCTCACGGGCGGCGGCGCGCTGCTGCAGGATCTCGACCGCCTGATCGCGGACGAGACCGGCCTGCACGTCCACGTTGCCGACGATCCGCTGACCTGCGTCGCCCGCGGTGGCGGCCGGGCGCTCGAGCTCGTCGACCAGCACGGCAGCGATTTCTTCGCGTCCGAGTAATATGCGGGAGCGCAGGGCGTGAGTCGCGAGACGGGAGACGAAGAAGGCAGTCGTCTCGGCTCGACGCGGCTCCACGCCGCGCGTCCAACGTTCATCGGTTGACGGCTTCCGCGGTGGCTATCGCTTCCAATTCCAGTGCTCCGTTGTTCAGCGAAGGCGCCGCGGGCACATTGCGTCTCATCGTCTATCTCGCTGCGGCGATCATGTGCATGGTCGCAGATCGGCGCGGCGACTGGATCGAACACGTGCGCAGCGGCACGAGCGTGCTGATCGAGCCCCTGTTCCGGCTCGCGGCGATGCCCGCCGAAGTCGCGCGCGATGCACGCGTCGCCATTGCCGATCGCAGCCAGCTCAGCGAACAGAACGCGCGCCTCAGTCGCGAGTTGCTGATCGCGCAGACGCAGCTGCGTCGCTACGACGCGGTGCAGGAGCAGAACCTGCGCCTGCACGAACTGCTGTCGGTGCAGAAGACGCTCGGCCTGTCGGTGCAGCTCGCGCGCGTCATCAACGTCGACCTCGGGCCGTATCGCCGGCATTACCTGACGCTCGACCTCGGCAGCGACAACGGCGTCGGCATCGGCCAGCCCGTGATCGACGGCCACGGCGTCATGGGCCAGGTGGTCGAAGTGCGGGCGCACAGCTGCACGGTCATGCTGATCACCGACAGCGCTCACGCCGTACCGGTGCGCATCGAGCGTACCGGTCTGCGCACGATCGCGCGCGGCAGCGGCCAGCTCGATACGCTCGAGCTGCCGACGATCCCGGTCAGCGCCGACGTCAAGGTCGGCGACCGCCTCGTCACGTCGGGACTCGGCGGCCGCTTTCCGGCAGACTTCCCGGTCGGCGTGATCCGCTCGATCGCGAATGATCCCAGCGGCATGTTCGCCGCGGCGAAGGCGACGCCCGAGGCGCTCGTCGACCGCAGCAGCGAGGTGCTCGTCCTGCATGAACTCGCCGAACCGCTCGGGCCGCCGACGGCCATCACGCCGATGGGGCCGCCCGCATCGCTGGCCGGCGACGGCGTGCCGGCGGCGACCGCTGACAAGGCGAGCCGGCCATGACCCGCGTGCGCGGCATCAGCTGGCTGTACTGGGGCAGCGTCGTCGCCTGCTACCTGCTCGCACTCGCGCCACTGCCGACGGTGTTGCTGCCGCTGAAACCGTTCTGGCTCGCGCTCGTGCTCGTTTACTGGCTGCTCGAATTGCCGGAGCGTGTGACGCTGGGGCGCGTATTCGTCCTGGGACTCATCGGCGACCTCGTCGGCGGCGAGTTGCTTGGCGAGCAGGCCATGCGCCTCTGTATCCTCTGCTTCATCGCGCTGCGGTTTCGCTCGCGCCTGCGCTTCTTCCCGATGTGGCAGCAGACGCTGGCCGTGTTCGGGTTGCTGCTCAACGACCGCATCGTCTACCTGATGGTGCACGCGTTCGCGGGGGACCCGGCGCCGGCGCCCGACTTCTGGCTGGCGCCCGTGGCCGGCATGGTCGTCTGGCCCTGGCTGTTCCTGCTGCTCGACGACCTCCGCGCGCGCCTGCGCGCGCAGGAAGCGTGAGCGTCGTCTGACATGGGCCCCGCTCTTCGCTCGCTACGCATGAAGGATTTTCGCCAACAGGGCGAGGTGTTCCGCGTGCGCGCGGTCGTGGCGTTCATTTTCATCCTGCTTTGCCTCGGCGGACTGGTCGCACGCTTCGCCATCCTGCAGATCACCGCATCACGACGAGTTCACCGCCAAATCCGAGTCGAATCGCATTTCCACGCGCGGTATCGCGCCGAGCCGCGGGCTGATCTACGATCGCAACGGCGTGCTGATCGCCGACAACACGGCCGCGTTCCGGCTCGAGGTCGTGCCCGAACATGTCAACATCAACGCGTTGATCGCCGAACTCGGCGACGTGATCGCGATCAGCGACGACGACGTGACCCGATTCAGCGCTGCACGGCGCAACAAGAAACCGTTCGAAAGCGTTCCACTACGTCTCAAGTTGAGCGACGAGGAGATCGCGCGCTTCTCGATCGATCGCTGGCGCTTTCCTGCCGTCGACATCGTCCCGTATCTCACGCGCACGTACCCGCTCGGCGATTCGTTCGCGCACGTCGTCGGCTACGTCGGTCGCATCGACATCGGCGAAGCCGCGCGACTCGACGAAAACCTCTACACGGGCACCACCCATATCGGCAAGACCGGCATCGAGCGTTTCTATGAAGACGATCTGCATGGCACGCCGGGTTACGAGCGCATCGAGGTCAATGCAGACAGGCGTCAGATCGGCGAGCCGATGGAGCGCGTTGCGCCGACGCCGGGCAAGAATCTGTATCTCTCCGTCGACGCACGCCTGCAGCGCATCGCCGAGGAAGCATTCAACGGTCGTGCGGGTGCCGCCGTCGCGCTCGATCCTCGTACCGGCGAAGTGCTCGCGATGGTCAGCGTGCCGAGCTTCGACGCGAACATGTTCGTCAACGGCATCAGCCAGATCGATTATGGCCGGCTCATGGGCGATCCCAACAAGCCACTGCTCAATCGCGCGATCGCGGGCAGTTTCCTGCCAGGGTCGACGATGAAGCCCTACGTCGGGGCCGCCGGTCTCGAACTTGGCATCCGCAAGCCGAGCGACACGGTCGTGTCGACCGGCGAGTTCCACATCCCAGGGCAGGAGCGCGGCTACCGCGACGACTTCCCCGCGGGCAGCGTCAACATGGCGACCGCGATCACCGAATCGGTCAACACCTATTTTTATTCGCTCGCGTTCGACATGGGCATCGATCGCTTCAGCGACTTCCTTGGACGCTTCGGTTTCGGCGCGCGCACCGGCATCGACCTGACCGGTGAGAGTACGGGCGTGCTGCCTTCGCGCGAGTGGAAACGCGCGACGCAGAACAAGGCCTGGTACCCCGGCGAAACCGTGATTGCGGGCATCGGCCAGGGCGCCTGGGTCGTGACCCCGATCCAGCTCGCGACCGCGTTGTCGACGATCGCTTCCAAAGGCGAACGCCGGCAGCCGCGCCTGCTGCGTGCCGTGCAGAATGGCCTCAGCGAAACGCCGCAGCCGGTGCCGCCGCCACTGCCGCGCGGCAGCATTTTCCACAATCCGGCGACGTGGCCGACCGTCGAGCAGGGCATGATGGGCGTCGTCAATTCGCCGGGCGGGACGGCGCGCGGCATGGGCGACGGGTTCCCCTACGTGATCGCGGGCAAGACCGGCACCGCGGAGCGCTTTTCGCGTACGGACGAGACGTGGACGAGCATCGCGACATCGTCCGCGGACCGCCACCAGGTGGCGTTCGAATGCTTCACGCCGGCGGACAACCCGCGTGTCGCGGTCGTCGTCGCGCTCGAGGCCGGGCACAGCGGCGCGAGCGACGCCGCGCCGATCGCGCGCAAGATTCTCGACGGCTGGCTCAAGTACGACGACGACTCCGGCCGCATCGCCGGCGGCGCGCCATGATCGACGCGCTGGTGTTTCGACTGCGCGCGTTCGTCGCGCGCATGCGCCGGGCGCCCGCGATCGATCTGCCGCTCGCGTTCGCGCTGCTGATGCTCGCGACGATCGGCCTCGTCACGCTCTACAGCGCGAGCGATCTCGATGTCCACATGGTGATCAACCAGGGACTGCGTTTCGTGCTCGGCACCGTGCTGCTGCTGCTGATTTCGCGCGTGCCGCCGCAGGCGCTGCGCAACTGGACGCCCTGGTTGTACGCGGGCAGCATCGTCCTGCTGCTCGCGGTCGCCGCGCTCGGCGAGGGGCGCGGCACGCATCGCTGGCTCGATCTGAAGATACTGAGATTCCAGCCGTCCGAACTCGCCAAGCTCACGGTGCCGATGATGGCGGCGTGGGTGCTGAACCAGCGCGAATTGCCGCCGCGGCTCGCCTCGCTCGCGACGGTCGCCGTACTGATCGCGGTGCCGGCGGCGCTGATCGCAAACCAGCCCGACCTCGGCACGGCGTTGCTCGTCGTCGCAAGCGGCGTGTTCGTGATCTTCCTCGCCGGCATGGCCTGGTGGCAGATCGGCCTGATCGTCGGCGCGGCTGCCGGCGCCGCACCCCTCGCCTGGCATTTCCTGCACGAGTACCAGCGCGACCGGCTGCGCACGCTTGCTCGATCCCGAGGCCGACCCGCTCGGCAAGGGCTACCACATCATCCAGTCGAAGATCGCGGTCGGTTCCGGCGGCCTCTGGGGCAAGGGCTGGCATCACGCGACGCAGTCGCGGCTCGACTTCCTGCCCGAGCACCACACCGACTTCATTTTCGCGGTCTTCTCCGAGGAATGGGGGCTCGTCGGCGTGGTCTGCCTGATCGCGCTGTACGTCTTCATCGTCGGCCGTGGTCTGTGGATCGCCGCCAATGCGCGCGATACGTACTCGCGACTGCTCGCCGGCTCGATCAGCATGGCCTTCTTCGTCTATGTCATGGTCAACGGCGGGATGATCGCGGGCATTTTGCCGGTGGTCGGCGTGCCACTGCCGTTCGTGAGCTACGGCGGCTCTTCGGTCGTGTCGCTGCTCGCCGGGTTCGGCATGCTGATGTCGATCTACCAGCACCGCCGCTTCCTCGGCAACCGCTAGCGCGGGCAGTCGATGGCGCGCCGCCTTTGTCTTAAGCTCTGGCAATACGAGATCTGAAACCGATGAGCCGAATCGTCGTAACCCCCGAAGCGCGGCAATGGATCGAGGCACGCACGCTCGCTGGCGCGTCGCGCGACGACATCATGCGCGAGCTGATGTCCGGAGGCTGGCAGAAGCAAGCGGCGGCCGAGGCGCTGCGCGTCGTGCTGACCGAGAGCGTGAAGGCGCGCGTCGCGATTTCGGCCCATTCGACGGCCGGCAAGATGCCCGAGCCCGATCTCGCGCGCTCGCCGTTGTGGATCGACGCGGGCGACCGGCGCGTGCGCGTGCTGCTCGCGATGCGCGAACCGCGTATCGTCGTGTTCGGCGACCTGCTGAGCCCCGAGGAGTGCGCCGGACTCATGGCGCAGGCGGAGCCGCGCATGAAGCGTTCGGAAACGGTCGATCGCAAGACCGGCGGCGTGCAGGTCGACGCCGCGCGCACGAGCCGCGGCATGTTTTTCCATCGCGGCGAAAACGAACTGACGATACGCATCGAGGAGCGCATCGCGAAGCTGCTGAGCTGGCCGGCCGCCAATGGCGAAGGGTTGCAGATCCTCCACTACAAGCCCGGCGCCGAGTACGAGCAGCACTACGACTATTTCGATCCGACCGATGCGGGCACGCCCGCGTTGCTCAAGCACGGCGGGCAACGCGTCGCGAGCCTGATCATGTACCTCAATACGCCCGAACACGGCGGCGCAACGACCTTTCCCGACGTGAACCTCGAAGTGATGCCGCAGCAGGGCAACGCCGTCTTCTTCAGCTACGCCGAGCCGAACCCGTCGACGAAGACGCTGCATGCCGGCGCGCCGGTCGTGGCCGGCGAGAAGTGGATCGCGACGAAGTGGTTGCGCGAGCGGGTGTTCGGATGAACCCGGGCCGCGGCATGATACGCTTGGACCGCCTATCGTTAGCCCCCACTGCCGTTAGCTGATGACCGTTCGCTTCTCCGGCCTCTGCGCCAGTTTGTTCGTGCTGATCGCCGCGCCGGCGGCGTTGGCCTACGATCCCCCGAATGCGACGACGGTCGCCGCCGCCGAGAAGAAATTCGCCGAAGACCTCGCGCGCGACGGTGGTCCGGACGCCGCGGAGGTGCTCGCGACGCTGGCGAAGGCGCACTTCCAGAAGAGCATCGTCGATGCGATTTCGCGACCCGCGGAATCGAAGACCTGGCGCGACTACCGGCCGATCTTCCTGACCGATCGTCGCATCAACGACGGCATCGCTTTCTATCGCGCGAACGAGGCGTTGCTCAAGCGCGTCGAGCAGGAGACCGGCGTGCCTGCGACGCTGATCACGGCGATCATCGGCGTCGAGACGGCCTACGGCCGCACGCCGGGACGCTATCGCGTGCTCGATGCGCTGACGACGCTCGCGTTTCTACTACCCGCCACGCGCGGACTTCTTTCGCAGCGAGCTGCGCCAGCTGTTCCTGTTGCACGGTGGCAATTTCCCGACGCCGATCGAGAATCTCATGGGCTCGTATGCGGGCGCGATGGGCTGGGGGCAGTTCATGCCGTCGAGCATCGCGCGCTACGGCAAGGACGAGGACGGCGACGGCGTCATCGATCTCTGGAACTCGCTGCCCGACATCGTGGGCAGCGTCGCCAACTATTTCGTCGGCTACGGCTGGAAGAAGGACGAACCGGTGGCGTTTCGCGCGAAGGTGTCCGCGAGCGCGCACGCGCTGACGCCGGAGAACCTGAAGCCGGTCTATCCGCTGCAGCAGCTGGCCGACTGGGGCTATTCGCTCGGCGAGAAGATCGACCCGGCGATGCCGGCGACCATCGTCCGGCTCGAAGGCGAGGATGGTCCGGAGGTCTGGATCACGTTCAACAATTTCTTCGTCATCTCGCGCTATAACCGCAGTCCGCTCTACAGTCTCGCGGCCTATCAGCTGAGCGAGGAGATCGCGGCCGGCGTCGGCGCGAAAACCGCCGCGCAATGACGGCAGGCCCGCCGCGCAGCGCACCGGTGCGGCGTGCGCGCATCGCCGGCCTGGCATTCGCCGCGATTGCGCTGCTCGTGCTCGGCGGCTGCGCGTCCCGCAGCGCGACACGATCGGCCGGTTCGCGGCCTTCGGCGTCGACCGCGCCCGCGCCGGCAAGCAAAGGCGACCATCGCTACGCGCAGGACCAGGATTCGGGCCCCGGCGGTCCGGCGCCCGACATCAGCAAGATCCCCGAGCCAGTGCCGAAACCCGAGTCGCCATCGACCTACGGCAACAAGTCCCCGTACACCGTGCTGGGCCAGAGCTACAGCGTGCTGCCGAGCGCCTCCGGCTACGTCGAGCGTGGCATTGCCTCGTGGTACGGCAACAAATTCCACGGCTACACGACGTCGAATTTCGAGAAATACGACATGTACGCGTATACGGCCGCGCACAAGACGCTGCCGCTGCCGAGCTACGCGCGCGTGACCAACCTCGACAATGGCGCGAGCGTCATCGTGCGCATCAACGATCGCGGCCCGTTCGCCGAAAATCGCATCATCGACCTGTCCTACGTCGCCGCGCTCAAGCTCGGCATCTGGCAGAAGGGCACCGGTGTCGTCGAAGTGCGTGCGATCGATCCGGCCCATCCTGACCGTTCGTCACCAGCACGCGCCGAGAGCGCGCAGGCGCGGGTCGCCCCGATGCCGCCGGCGCACGCCGAAACGCGCGTTGCGAGCGCCCATCCGCCAGAAAAAACGCACAAACCGGCGTTATATCTGCAGGTCGGCGCGTACTCGGACCGGGCCAATGCCGAGCACGCCGCGGCGACGTTGCGCAACGCCCGGCTCGGCGACGTGCGCATCGTCGAAGCCGAGTCGAATGGGCACAAGGTCAGCCGCGTGCGACTGGGGCCGCTCAGGGACGTCGACGAGGTCGACAGCCTGACCCCGCGCGTGCGCGCACTGGGCCTCGGCGAGCCGCGAGCGGCTGTCGAGGAATAAGGCGCCAGGCGGCTGCGGCTGTCGAAGCGTTCAGCCCGGCCATGTAAACTGTCAGGCTCGGACTTTTGCGGCTTTTTGGCCGCCGGGCCGGTTTTCGGCGTCACCAGTGGAAAACATCGCGAATGAAGCAATTGCAATTTGTATACAACGGAATCTGCTGCGTCCTGCTCGCCGCCGCGCTCGTCGCGTCCTCGCCGGTCGATGCGCGCACGCGGCACAAGCCCGCGCAGAGCCAGCAGCAGAAGGCGGACGACCAGAAAGACGCGCAGAAGCCCGCCGACAGCACTGACGTGCAGGCCGCGCCCGCGCCGGTACCACCGCCCGGCGCGCTCAACGTGCCCGTGCCGCCGGCGCCGACGCTCAACGCGAAAAGCTGGGTGCTGATGGACTACGCGAGTGGCCAGATCCTCGCCGGCAACGACGTCGACGCGCGCGTCGAACCAGCCTCGATCACGAAGGTGATGACCTCGTACGTCGTTGCCGCCCAGCTCGCGGCCGGCAAGATCAAACTCGATGACGACGTGTTCATCAGCGAGAACGCCTGGCGCGGCGGCGGTGCGAGCACCGACGGTTCGACGAGCTTTCTCGCGGTCAACAGCAAGGTGAAGCTCAAGGATCTGCTCTACGGCATGATCATCCAGTCCGGCAACGATGCCGCGATCGCGCTCGCCGAGCATACGGCAGGTTCCGAGCAGACGTTCGCGGCGCTGATGAACCAGTACGCGCAGCAGCTCGGCATGAGCGCCACGCACTACGTGAATCCGTCGGGCCTGCCCGCGCCCGACGAATACACGACCGCCCACGACATCGCGACGCTCTCGCGCGCGCTGATCCGGGACTTCCCCGAGGAATACAAGATCTACGCGATCAAGGAATTCGAGTGGAACGGCGTCAAGCAGAACAACCGCAATTCGCTGCTCTGGCGCGATTCGTCGGTCGACGGCATCAAGACGGGTCATACGAAGGAAGCGGGGTTCTGTCTCGCGACGTCCGCCAAGCGCGGCGACCAGCGCCTGATCGCCGTCGTCATGGGTGCGGGCAGCGAGAAGGAACGCGCAGACGCGAACCAGACCGTGCTCAACTACGGTTTTCGTTTCTTCGAGACGCACAAGCTCTACGATGCGCACAAGGCGCTCGCGACGCCGGTTCTCTGGAAAGGCGCTGCCGACACGGTCGCGCTCGGCGTCAGCGACGAAGTGCTGATCACGCTGCCGCGCGGTCGCTACAATGATCTGAAATCCTCGATCGAGCTGCCGTCGCGCCTGATAGCCCCATTCAGCAAGGATCAGAAGGTCGGCACGCTCAAGGTCGCGCTCGACGGCAAGACGCTGGTCGAGCGCCCGCTCGTGTCGATCGACGATGCGCCCGAAGGCGGCATGTGGCGCCGTTTTTCCGATGGGGTCGGGCTCTGGTTCAAGGGCACGGCGACCACGCAGACCGAATCGGTACCCAGCGCACACTGAAGCCAAAAGCGATGCAGAACCTCGACGACATGCAGGCGGAGAATCCGGGACAGGGTTTCCAGTTCCCGGGTGCTTTCGAGATCACCGCCGTCGGCAAGGCGAACGTCGGCCTCGAAGAGCGCGTGCCGGAGCTGATCACGGCGCTGGGTCTGTCGGTCATGAATGGCAGCCTGCGCACGCGGCCCTCGAGCGAGGGCCACTACGTGTCGATCAGTGTCACGTTCACCTGTCCTTCGCGCGAAATGTACGAGGCAGCGCATGCGGCATTGCGCGCGGATTCTGCCGTGCGCTGGACCCTGTGAGCGGTCGCTGAAAGGCGCCGGCGCGATTCTTGCTCCTCTTTGATATTGAGAACCTGGATATTGCGAACTTGATATTCACCGAAGCCGACGTGACATGAAAGTTAGCCCATGAATGCCGTGTGTGCCCCCGCAGAATTGTCCGCACCCGATAGCGCCGCCCGCGACGTGGTCGTGCGCCGATTCCCGGGCCTGACGGCCTATGAGCCGATGTGGCGCGCGATGCAGGCGTTCACCGACGGACGCACGGCCGAGATCGAGGACGAGATCTGGCTCGTCGAGCACGAGCCCGTGTTCACGCTCGGCCAGGCCGGCAAGTGGGAACATGTCCTCATGCCGGGCGACATCCCGGTCGTCCCGGTCGACCGCGGCGGCCAGGTGACCTACCACGGGCCGGGCCAGATCGTGGCCTATCCGCTGATCGACCTGCGCCGGCTGCGGCTCGGCGTGCGCGACCTCGTCTGCCGCATCGAGCAGGCGATCATCGACACACTTGCCACCTGGAATATCGTCGCCGAGCGCAAACCCGGCGCTCCGGGCGTCTACGTCGCCGGGGCGAAGGTCGCGGCGCTGGGTCTGCGCGTGCGTCGCGGCTGCACGTTCCACGGCCTCGCGTTCAACGTGAACATGGACCTGTCGCCGTTCCATCGCATCAATCCCTGCGGCTTCCAGGGGCTCGCGGTGACGCAGGTCATGGACCTGGGCGGCCCCTCGCAACTGCCCGATGTCGAGGACGAACTCGTCGCCCACCTGGCGCGCCTGCTCGGCCTGCGGGTCAGGATCGGGCCCGCGACCATGAAATCCGGCGCTGGCGCAACCGCCATTTCCAGTGCTAGCGTGCAGGCATGACCTCTCTCGAAAAACGCATTCCGATCAATCTCGTCGCGGACACTGGCCGCGTCGGGCAGACAGCTGTCGGCGGTGACATCGTCGCGGGCGAGAAAATGCTCGGCGAGGACAAGATTGCACGCAATCGCGCGGGGTTCGATGCGGCGGTGCCGATGCTGCGCAAGCCGAGCTGGATCCGCGTGCGCATTCCGCCTGGCAATGCGGTCGCGAAGCTCAAGTCGAAGCTGCGCGCGAACCGCCTCGTCACCGTGTGCGAGGAAGCGTCCTGCCCGAATATCCATGAATGCTTCGGCAAGGGCACCGCGACGTTCATGATTCTCGGCGAGGTCTGCACGCGCCGTTGCTCGTTCTGCGACGTTGCTCATGGCCGGCCGAAACCGCCCGATGCCGAGGAACCGCGCCATCTCGCCGAGACGATCCGCGATATGGGGCTTCGCTATGTCGTTATTACTTCGGTCGACCGCGACGACCTGCGCGACGGCGGTGCGAGCCACTTCGCCGACTGCATCCGCGAAGTGCGCGCGCTCAGTCCGGCTATCAAGCTCGAAATCCTCACCCCCGATTTCCGCGGCAAGGGCCGCATGGAGCGCGCGCTCGAGGCGCTCGCCGCCGCGCCACCCGACGTGTTCAACCACAATCTGGAGACCGTGCGCGAGCTGTACCCCAATGTGCGTCCGGGTGCGGATTACGACTGGTCGCTCGAACTGCTCAAGCGGTTCAAGGCGGAACACACCGGGCGTGCCGACCAAATCGGGCATCATGCTCGGCCTGGGCGAGACGCTCGAGCAGGTGCACGGCGCATTGAACGATCTGCGCGCGCACGATGTCGATATGGTGACGATCGGGCAGTATCTGCAGCCGACGCCGCATCACCACCCGGTTTTGCGCTACTGGACGCCGGCCGAGTTCGATGCGCTCGCCGAGTACGGCCATGCGCTCGGATTCGAACATGTTGCGTCGGGCCCGCTCGTTCGTTCGTCGTACCATGCAGACCAGATGGCTCACGCCGCCGGTTACGTCGAAGTGGCGTAGTCTTTTCATGATTTTCCGCGTTCCCGGAACGAACGCAAAAGCCAAGTGACTCGGAGAATGGCAATGGTAGTTCGCAGCAAACCCTCGTTCTGGATCGCACCGGCAGTCGCGCTGCTCGTGTTCGTCGCTTCTGCAACCGCAAAGCCGGCCGACGGCAGCCTCGTGCTCAAGGCGACGCCGAACCAGGCCGAAGCCGCGTTGCTCGCGAAGCGCTTCCTCACGCGCATGCACTACAAGGCCGAGCCGCTCGACGAGACGATGTCGCGGCATATCTTCGATCGCTACTTCGATGCGCTCGACGCTGATCGCCTGTTCTTCCTGAAGTCCGACGTCGACTCGTTCGCGCCCGCGCGCGACAAGCTCGGCCGCGCGATCGACGAGCAGGACCTGACGGTGCCGTTCGCGATCTTCAATCTGTACATCCAGCACGTCACCGAGCGCACCGTGTATGCGCGCGAGCAGCTCAAGAAGGGTTTCGATTTCGCCAAGGACGAGAGCTACCAGTACCAGCGCGAGAAGGCGCCGTGGGCGACGAACGTCGACGAGCTCAACGATCTCTGGCGCAAGCGCGTCAAGAACGACTGGCTGCGCCTCAAGCTCGCCGGCAAGGATGACGCGAAGATCCGCGAGACACTCGACAAGCGCTATGCGAACTACGTCGACCGCGTGCACCAGCTCAACGCGGAAGACGTGTTCCAGACGTTCATGAACGCGTATGCGACCGCGATCGAACCGCATACGAACTATCTCGGCCCGCGCCAGGCGGAGAACTTCGACATCGCGATGAAGCTCTCGCTCGAGGGCATCGGCGCGGTGCTGCAGCGCGAAGAGGACTACACCGCGATCCGCGAGATCGTGCCGGGCGGCCCCGCGTCGCTGTCGGGCAAGGTCAGGATCGGCGACCGCATCGTCGGCGTCGCCCAGGGCGAAACCGGGCAGATGACCGACGTGCTCGGCTGGCGCCTCGACGATGTCGTCGACAAGATCCGCGGCGCGAAGGACACGACCGTGCGCCTCGAAATCCTGCCAGGCGACGCGGGTACCGATGGCAAGCATGTCGTCGTCGCGCTCGTGCGCAAGAAGATCGTCGTCGAAGAGCAGGCGGCGAAAAGCTCGATCATCGAGACGAAGGAAGGCAACGTCAGTCATCGCATCGGCGTGATTTCGCTGCCGACGTTCTATCAGGATTTCGAAGCGCGCCGCCGCGGCGACCGCAACTACAAGAGCGCGACGCGCGACGTTTCGAAGCTGCTCGCCGACCTCAAGAAGCAGAACGTCGAAGGCGTGCTGATCGATCTGCGCAACGACGGCGGCGGCTCGCTCAGCGAGGCGACCGACCTCACGGGCCTGTTCATCGACAAGGGCCCGGTCGTGCAGGTACGCGGTGCCGATGGGCGCATCTCCGCCGAAAGCGACGACGACAGCGGCATGGTCTGGAGCGGCCCGCTCGGCGTGCTCGTCAACCGCAATTCGGCGTCGGCGTCGGAGATTTTCGCGGCGGCGATCCAGGACTACGGCCGCGGCCTCATCATCGGCGAGCCGACCTACGGCAAGGGCACGGTGCAGAACCTGCTCGATCTCGACCAGATCCACGGCAACGAGAAGCCCACGTACGGCGAACTCAAGATGACGATCGCGCAGTTCTTCCGCGTGAACGGCGGCTCGACGCAGCTGAAGGGCGTGACGCCCGATATCGGCTTCCCGGTCACGGGCGACTTCGACCAGAACGGCGAACAGTCCTACGACAATGCGCTGCCGTGGACGTCGATTCCTGCCGCCGACTACAAGCCGACCGGCGATCTCAAGGGCCTCGTGCCACTGCTCGAGGCGCGCCATGAGAAGCGCATCGCGAGCGACAAGGAATGGCAGGCGCTGCAAGCCGACATCTCCGATGTGCGCGCGCTGCGCAAGGAGACGACGATCTCGCTCAACGAGCAGGCGCGTCGCGCCGAGCGCGATGTGCAGGAGGCCAAGCGCAAGGAACGGCATCCCGAGCAGTTTGCGGATGCGGTCGACCCGTGCATGCCGGCTGCCGAACCGGCGACCGCAAGGAAGCCGGTCGCGGTGTGCGCGCCGCGTCAACGCAGTCCGATGCTCGACACCAAGCCGATCCAGCGCGCCGATATCGACACGGCCAATCCAGTGACCACGGTCGACAAGCCCACGGTCGCGCAGTCGAACGCCGCCAAACCGACCAAGCACGTTCCGGGCGCCAATGCCGATCAGGACGACGGCCTGCAGGCCGACGAACGCAGCCTCAAGTCCGACCTCGCCGAAGAGAAGAAGCGCAAGGCCGAGAAGGACGTCGTCCTCAACGAGGCCTCGCGCATCATCGCCGACGAAGTCGATCTGCTCCGAGCCGACACGAAGCTCGCGGCGCGCGTGCTGCCGCACGGTGCGATCGGCAAGGACGCGGTCGACTGATCACACGCGCGAAAATGTCGAACAAAAAAAGGGCGCCTCGAGGCGCCCTTTTTTCATCTGCATTTTTGTTTTATGCGCGATAGCGCGCCGCAAGCATCGCGAAGAATGCGCGCAGACCCAGCGCCTCGCCGCCGGCCGGGCGGCCCGGTTTGTCGGCGTCGTTCCACGCATATGTGTCGAGGTGCAGCCATGGAATCGAATGCGGCACGAAGCGTTCGAGGTAGAGCGCCGCCGTGATCGCGCCTGCGTGCTTCGATGCGCCTGCGTTGGCGATGTCGGCGATGCGCGATTCGATCATCGCGCGGTAGGGTGCCCACAGCGGCATGTGCCAGAGAGGATCCTGCTGCGTGCGGCCCGCGGCGATCACCGCGTGCGCCAGGTCTTCGCGATTGCTGAAGAGTGCGGGCAGCTCCGGCCCGAGCGCGACGCGCGCGGCGCCCGTCAGTGTCGCGAAGTCGACGATGAGGTCGGGCTTGCTCTCGCTTGCAAACGCGAGTGCATCGCAGAGCACGAGGCGTCCTTCCGCGTCGGTGTTGTCGATCTCGACGGTTACGCCCGCGCGCGTGCGGATGACCTCGCCCGGGCGATAGGCATTGCCCGAAACGGCGTTTTCGACTGCGGGGACGAGCAAGGTCAGATGCACGGGCAGGTTCGCGCGCACGATGAGTTCGGCGAGCGCGATGGCATGGGCAGCGCCGCCCATGTCCTTCTTCATCCAGCGCATGCCCTCGGCCGATTTCAGGTCGAGGCCGCCCGTGTCGAAGCAGACGCCCTTGCCGATGACGACGAGATGCCGGTGCCTGGCATCGCCCCAGGTCAGCTCGGCGAGCCGCGGTGCGCGGTGGCTCGCGCGACCGACCGCATGAATCGTCGGGAATCCGTTGCTGATCAGATCGTCGCCGACCCATTCGCGGTACTGCCCGCCGCGCGCCTCGGCAAGCTGCCGCACGGCGTCGGCGAGCTCGCGCCGGGCCCATGTCCTCGGTCGGCGTATTGACGAGGTCGCGCACGCGCTGCGTCGCATCGAGCCGGGCTTCGATCGCGCGCAAGGTCGTCGCGTCGACGGCGAGCTTCGCGGGCAGCCGCCGCGGCTTGCGATAGCGCGTGAACTGATAGGCGCCAAGGCCCCAGCCGAGTGCCGCGCGGTCGGCGTCGAGCGCGATCGCGATTTCATCTAGCCGATAGGTGCCGGGCGGCAGGCGCGCCGGCAGGTTCGCGAGCGCGTAGAGATCCTCCGCGATCGCGATGCCCGCGAGTACGCGCTTGAGGTTGCCTTGTGCGTCCGGCAGCAGGCAGAACGTGCCGGGCTCGGCCTGGAATTCGCTCGCGCGCGCCCACTGCGCGGCGGTCTTGCCGAGCTTGTCGAGCGTGCGCTTCAGTGTGGCGGCTGTCACCGCCGTCAGCGGGATGGCCCGCGTGGCGCGACGCGCCTCGATCAAACCGTGCATGCGAACTCCCCATGGAACCTAGAAGCACCGTGCCGCCATCATGCACTCAATCCATATGCGCCGCGAATGTCTCGACATGGTCCGCGAGTTCCGCGAGGTCGCGCACGATCAGGTCAGGACTCGCGTCCGTCGCTTCCGGCAGTTCGTCCCACGAGGTCGTCGATCGATTGAGCCATGCGCTGTGGAGACCGGCCTGGCGCGCGCCGACGACGTCCAGCGCAGGATCGTCGCCGACATGCAGCACTTCGCCGGGCGCCACGCCGAGCTGCGCGCAGGCCTCGTGGAAGATCGCGGCGGCGGGTTTCGCGGAGCCGAATTCGCCGGCGCGCAGCGAGAAGCGGAAATAGCGCGTGAGGCCGATCGCGTCGAGATCGGCGTTGCCGTTGGTGATCGCCGCGAGCGGCAGGCGCGCGGCAAGGCGTTCGAGCGCGGGTAGCGCGTCCGCGTAGCATTCGACGCGGTTGCGACCCGCGTAGAACGCGGCGAACGCGCCTTCGACGTGGTCGTCGCCGTATCCGTGCGGATGCAGCGCTGCGCACAACGACAGCCGTCGTTGCGCGCTGAAATCATGGGCGAGATGCGGGTTTTCGAAGGCGATGCGATCGCGCAGGGCGCGCATCGCCTCGAGCGGATAGGCGGCCGCGCTGCGCGGGCAATGCGCTTGCAGCCATGCCTGCAACTGCTGCTCGGCGAGCAGCATGGTCGGCGCGATCGGCCAAAGCGTGTCGTCGAGATCGAACGTGATCGCGCGAATCCGCACGCTTTGCGTCCTTACTGCGAACCGGTTTTCTCTTTCGCCGCTTTCTCGGCCGCCGCACGCGCAGCGCGCTCTTTCGCCTCTTGCGCTTCGACCGAATTCGGCTGCGTGCGCACGAGATAGTCTGCTGTCGCCTGCGGTGCCGAGACCGGCGTCGGCGTCGGTGCGTTCACATGCGCGTCGATGTAGGCGATCTGCTCGTCGAGCTTCGTCATCAGCGCGGGCGCATCGTCGTACGGGATGAGCTGGTGGCGCCGCAGGACGGCCTTGCCGGCGTCGGACCTGGTGTACTGGATGAAGCGGTCGACCGCTTCGCTGTTCTTGCCTTCCTTGCGCGTGGCGAGGTACAGCGTCGAAAACAGCGGATAGGTGCCGTCCGCGATCGTGCTCGGCGCCGCCGCGCGACCTTCGACCATGAGCACCTTGACGCCCTTGTTCGCAAACACGGCCGAGTCGGTCGTGAAGCCGAGCGAGCGCGGATCGAGTGCGATGCCTTCTTCGAGCCTGGCGGTGTTGAGATAGAGACGCGGCACCGATACGGCCTGGTCGCCCTTGTGGTAGAGCAGCTTGCGCATGCTGTACTCGACGCCGTCGTGCAGCGCGGCGATGCCGTACAGATCGATCGGCTCGTCGGGGCCGCCGAGGTCCTTCCAGTTCGTGATGCGGCCGAGGTAGATGTCGTACAGCTGCTTCAGCGTCACGTTGTCGACCGGGTTCTTCGGCGACGTGATCGGCACGAGCGCTTCCCATGCGATCGGATTGAAAATCAGATCGCTTTCCTCGACGCGTCCGGGAATCGCCGGGCGTGCGCTACCGGCGAGATCGGCCGTGCCGTCGTGCACGGCGTCGATCCCGGAGATCGTGCTGAACGGCTGCATCGTGATCTTGCCGAGCTTCGCCGCTTCGTAGTCCTTCGCGAGATCGGCCATGAACGCGCGCTCGGTCGCACGGTCGCCACGCCAGATGATGCCGGGCACAGGCGCGACCTTCGGCGCGGCGGCCGCGGCCGGCGCCTTCTTCACGGCCGGCTTCGCCGGCGCAACGGCGGCCGGTGCGGTCTGGTTCGCGGCCGGCTTCGCTGGCGTGGCGGCGGTCGGAGCGGTCTGGGCGGAGAGCGGGGAGGCTAGTGCGAAAGAGAGAGCGAGGCCGGCGACGGCAAAGACATATTTGCTTGCGAAATTCACGCGAGTGACCTGGAAATAAAGCGGAGAACGCATTATGGCGTACTCCGCCGGCCCTGTCGCGCCGCGCTACTGCGCGTTCAGCAAGTACTGTTCGCCTTCGCGCACGATCGCGAGCTGCAGGCGGCGAGGCGGATTCGTCGCGAGCGGCTTGAGTTCGGCAAGTGTGCCGACGCGCACATTGTTGATACCGAAAATGAGGTCGCCCGCCCGCAGTCCGTTGCGTTCCGCACGGCTGTCCGGCGTTACGCGAATGACCGAGACGCCGCGCACGCCCGCGCGGCGCGCACGCTCGCCCGAGTCCGCGAGTTCCGCGCCAGCGAGACGCGCATCGAACTTCCCGCCGTCGCTCGTCACGACGTCCTCGACCGCGAGGCGCGCACTCACGCCGAGCGCCTTGCCGTCGCGCAGCACCTTCATGCTCGAGCGTTAGATCCGACCGACGCGATGCCCTCGGCGTTGTACAGATCGTTCTGATTCTGGATCGCACGTTCGTTGACCGCGACGATCACGTCGCCCTGCTGCAGTCCGGCCGCCGCGGCCGGCGAGCCCGCGCGCACCGCGGTGACGATCGCGCCCTGCTGACCCTCGCGCATCGAGCATCGCGCGCGATCGTCGGCGTCGACCGTCTGCACGTCGCACGCCGAGCGTGCCGTGGCTTGACCGATCCGGTTGCGATCAGCTGGCGCATCACGTCGGCGGCGAGGTTCGACGGAATCGCGAAGCCGATGCCGACGTTGCCGCCGGACGGCGAGATAGATGGCCGAGTTGATGCCGACGAGTTCGCCGCGCAGGTTGACGAGCGCGCCGCCGGAGTTGCCCGGATTGATCGAAGCGTCGGTCTGGATGAAATTCTGAAAGCCGCGCCCGCCGAGGCCGGTGCGATTGAGCCCCGAGACGATGCCCGAAGTCGCGGTCTGGCCGAGGCCGAACGGATCGCCGATCGCGACGACGAAATCGCCGACGCGCAGCTTGCGACGAATCCGCGAGAGGCAGCGCGCTGAGGTTCTCCGCCGGAATCTGGATCACGGCGACATCGGTGTCCGGATCGCTGCCGACGCAGCTTCGCCTTGAGCGTGCGGCCGTCGTGCAGGGTCACCGAGATGTCGTCGGCGCCCTCGATCACGTGATTGTTCGTCAGCACGTAAGCCTTTCGCCGCATCGATGATCACGCCGGAACCGAGCGACTGCTCGATGCGTTCGCGCGGCGCGTTCTGCAGGCCGAAGAACTGGCGCAGCACCGGATCGTCCATCAGCGGATTGCGCACGCGCACGCGCGTCTTCGAATTGATGTTGACGACGGCCGGCATGACGCGCTCGAGCATCGGCGCCAGCGACGGCAGCGGCTGCCCGTCGATCGATCGGCGGCAGCGCCGCGGCTGGCAGGTTGCCGGATCGGGAGGCGGCGATGGCGATGATGGCCGCCGATCAGCACGCCGAAAAGGGCGGCGTTTGAACACAAGACTTGAGCGGGTGGCCGTCATGGCGTACTCGTTGGCTGGAAGCAGGAAAGTTGCAGGACTGGATACAGACCACAATAGCGTACGCCGACGGTTTCCCATGAAGGGTCTGGTTTCGTACGAGTTCGGCAGCGCTAATGACTTGCAACGGCGCAAAATTTCATCTCAGGTACTGCTGCAATTCAGGCCCCTCGCAAGTGCCTGATTATATCTGATGGTAAAAAAATGTTTTGACAATGCCTTTTGCGCAGGCGTACGTTTGCTCCAGCTCGCCGATCACAACATCTTGTGTTTGCCTTCGCAATGAAACCCCACAAGCATTGGGTTTGCGGCCAGAGCGGGGCGAAGGCAGCCGAAGCTCGCGTTCGGAAACGGGTGTTGAAGAACGGCGAGAATCGACGACACATAAAGGAGTGCGGCTACCGTCCGGAATCATCGGCAGCGGCGCTGACGGGTGCGTTTTCCGCGATTCGGCGCATTGAAGGGCATGGCAGGAACAGATTCACGGGATATGGCGGTCCAGAACAGCTAACGTACCAAAAAGCAGGTCGGGGCACAGTCTTCGGACTTGAGACTTAACAAGACTGGGAGGACGATAAGAAAATGAGCACGGTGCGTATCGAAGCGCTCAGCCGTGGTGCGGCCGAAATTCCGCTGCAGCCAGCATCCTACGACATCTGGGACAAGAAGTATCGCCTCAAGACGCAAGCAGGGCGAGCCGGTCGACGCGAGCATCGATCACACCTACCAGCGCGTCGCCAAGGCGCTGGCCGATGCCGAAGACCACGCGCCGAAAAGCAGAAATACTGGTACGAGCGTTTCCTCTGGGCGCTGCGCCGCGGGGCGATTCCCGCCGGCCGCGTCACCTCCAACGCCGGCGCGCTCGAACACAAGCCGGCCACCTCGACGATCAACTGCACCGTCTCGGGCACGATCGAGGACTCGATGGACGGCATCCTCGACAAGGTCCACGAAGCCGGGCCTGACGCTGAAGGCCGGCTGCGGCATCGGCTACGAATTCTCGACGCTGCGTCCGCGCGGCGCCTACGTCTCGGGCGCCGGCGCGTACACGTCCGGGCCGATGTCGTTCATGGATATCTACGACAAGATGTGCTTCACGGTCAGCTCCGCCGGCGGCCGCCGCGGCGCGCAGATGGGCACGTTCGACGTCGCCCATCCCGATGCCAAGGATTTCATCCGCGCCAAGCGCGAGGACGGCCGCCTGCGCCAGTTCAATCTGTCGCTGCTGATCACCGACGGCTTCATGCAGGCGGTCGAAAACGATGCCGACTGGCCGCTGCGTGTTCCCGATCAACCTCAAGGAAAAGGACGAGATCGACCTCGACGATGCCGACGCAGGTGATCTGGCGCGAATGGCCGACGCACAAGAACTACGTGACCCGCGACGACGGCCTGGTCGCCTGCAAGATCTACGGCCACGATCCGCGCCAAGCACCTGTGGGACATGATCATGACCTCGACGTACGACTACGCCGAGCCGGGCTTCATCCTGATCGACCGCGTCAACGAGATGAACAACAACTGGTGGTGCGAGAACATCCGCGCGACCAATCCCGTGCGGCGAGCAGCCGCTGCCGCCGTACGGCTCGTGCCTGCTCGGCTCGGTCAATCTGACCACGTTCGTGCGCGATCCATTCGGGCCGAAGGCGCGCTTCGACTGGGACGAGTACAAGGAAGTCGTGCGCGTGTTCACGCGCATGCTCGACAACGTCGTCGAGATCAACGGCCTGCCGCTGGAGCAGCAGCGCGACGAGATCACTCCGCAAGCGCCGCCACGGCATGGGCTTTCTCGGCCTGGGTTCGACCGTGACGATGCTGAAGATGAAGTACGGGTCGACCGAATCCTGCGAGTTCACCGAGCAGATCGCCCGCGACATGGCGGTGGCCGGCTGGGAAGTGGCGCTGAGTCCTGGCCCAGGAAAAAGGCCCGGCGCCGATCATGACCGAGGAGTTCGAGGTCACCGCCGAGATGCTGCGCAAGCGCCCGGAAATGGTCGCCGACGGCTACAAGGTCGGCGACAAGATCCCCGGCCGCGTGCTGCACGCGAAGTATTCGCGCTACATGCAGCGCGTGGCCGAAGTCGCCCCGGAGCTGGTCGCCGAGCTCGCCGAGACCGGCGCGCGCTTCACGCCATCACTCCTCGATCGCGCCGACCGGCACGATCTCGCTGTCGCTCGCCAACAACGCCAGTCAACGGCATCGAGCCGTCGTTCGCGCACCACTACTCGCGCAACGTGATCCGCGAAGGCAAGAAATCCAAGGAAAAGGTCGAGGTGTTCAGCTACGAGCTGCTGGCCTACCGCGAACTGATCAACGCCGACGGCCATGCCGTTCGCCGACGACGCCCGAGCAGAAGCTGCCGGACTACTTCGTCGCGGCCGACGACATCTCGCCGAAGGAGCACGTCGACATCCAGGCCGCGGCGCAGAAGTGGGTCGATTCGTCGATCTCCAAGACCGCCAACGTGCCGACCGACTACCCGTACGAGGATTTCAAGGACATCTACCGCTACGCCCACAAGCAGGGCCTGAAAGGCTGCACCACGTTCCGCTTCAACCCGGCCGCGTTCCAGGGCGTGCTGGTCAAGGAAGCCGACCTCGAAAACACCCTCTACCGCTTCGAGCTGGAAGACGGTACCGTAGTCGAGGCCAAGGGCAACGAAGAGATCGAATACGACGGCGAGACGCATACCGCCGCCAATCTGTTCGACGCGCTGAAGGAAGGCTACTACGGCAAGTTCTGATCGGGCGACCGGAATGCGGTGCGTCCGGCGGTTCACGTGACGGCAGCCTGAAGCTTGCGCGCAGAAAGGACTTGATTGCGAGAATACAAAGGGTAAATTCGCAGTGCCGAATTCGCATTGTCATCATTCGGCGTTTGTCGTGCTGTGCAGAACCCGTAATTTCGCATCCATTGCAGAGTATCCGGAGGGAGTCATGCAGAGTGAACAGTCCATCGGCGAAGCCGCGAGCAATGCGGTCGGCGCCGTTGTCGAGAAGGCGCAGGAAGTCGGCCAGGCCGCGGTCGAGAAAGCCGGCGCCGTCGTATCCGACGCCAGAGACGCCGTCGTGAATACGGCTTCGGCGGCGACGAGCGCGGTGGTTTCAACGGCGAGCGCGGCGAAGGACGCCATGGCCAAGCGCGCCGACGTCGTCAGGAATGCGGTCGTCAAGCGGGCGAAGGCGGCTGCGAAGTCTGCCAAGGCGGCCGCGAAGAAGGTCGCGAAGGCGGCAAAGAAGGTCGCGCAAGAAAGCCGCGCCGAAGAAGGCGGTAAAGAAGGCGGCGAAGAAAGCGGCAAAGCCGGCCAAGAAGGCGGTGAAGAAGGCGAGCAAGGCGGCGAAGAAGGTTGCCAAGAAGGTCGCCAGGAAGGTCGCGCCGAAGAAAGCCGCCAAGAAGGTCGCGAAGAAGGTCGGCGAAAAAGGTCGCGAAGAAAGCGAAGAAGAAAGGCCGCCGCACGGTCCTTTACTCGAGCAAGGGCAAGAAGCTGTATGCGGTACGCGACGCGAAGGGTCACTTCAAGGACATCCAGACCTACAAGCGCGCACACACGATGGACATGAGACGCAAGTCCAAGGCCGAGGTCGCCGCGAAGGCGAAGAAAGGCGCGAAGAAAAAGTAACAGCGCACGACGGAGGCCGCATGGCGTTGCGGCTTCGTCGTACGACCGACAAATCAACGAAGCAGGCATCATGGCAGTCAAGATCTCCAAGAAAATAAAGGGCTACAGCGTCGGCAAGCCCGACGACTGGCAATAGTCGCGACATCAGCGCCGCTGCACTCGACGTGATCGAAGTGCCGAAGGCCGAAGTGATCCAGATGCACGAGAAGGTCGAGCGCCCCGACACGCTGATCGGCGCCACCTACAAGATCAAGTCGCCGCTGTTCGAGCACGCGCTGTACGTGACGATCAACGACATCGTGCTCAACGCCGGCACCGAACACGAACTGCGCCGCCCGTTCGAGATCTTCATCAACTCGAAGAACATGGACCACTTCCAGTGGATCGTGGCGCTGACCCGCATCATGTCGGCCGTGTTCCGCAAGGGCGGCGACGTGACGTTCCTCGTCGAGGAACTGAAGGCCGTGTTCGATCCGCGCGGCGGCTACTTCAAGGCCGGTGGCGTCTACATGCCGTCGATCGTCGCCGAACTCGGCGCGATCGTCGAACAGCACCTCAAGATGATCGGCCTGTTGCACGATCCCGACCTCGATCCCGAGCAGCGCCGCCTGATCGCCGAAAAGCGCGCCGCCTACGAGGCGCGCGTGAACACAAAAAAAAAGTCTGACGTAAGCGCGAAGGCGCCGACGACCGCTCCGCAGGAACTGACCCCGGATCTCGCCGGTCTCGGCGGTGAGTCCGCGCGCAAGGCGCAGAACGAGGAAGTGCAGGCCGCCGAATCGGGCAGCGCGTTCCCGCCGGGCGCGAGCATGTGCAACAAGTGCAACACGAAGGCCATGATCCTCATGGACGGCTGCGCGACTTGCCTCAACTGCGGCTACAGCAAGTGCGGCTGAGCCCGTAGCCGGGGCACCGCACACTCCGTGATCGAACGTCGCGGGCGGCGCCGCCGTCCGCTGTCCGCCCTGGATCGCCGAACGTAAGGTTTCGCGCTCTTCACGCGTCCAAGAGTCATACGAACTTCATTGGAACGACCGTGTTGAAAAATCTCCTGGCCTTGCTCGTCCTTGTCGTCGCGACGACGCTTGACGCAGGCGCGCAGTCGCCGCCCGCGTCTGCGCCAGCGAGCAGCGAAACCATCACCCTCGGCGGCGGCTGCTTCTGGTGCCTCGAAGCGGTGTTCACCGAATTGAAGGGCGTGACGAAGGTCGAGTCGGGCTACGCGGGCGGCCACGTCGCCAATCCGAGCTACGAGCAGGTGTCGAGCGGCGAGACGGGACATGCCGAGGTCGTGCAGATCACGTTCGATCCGAAGGTCGTCACGCTCGACACGGTGCTGCGCGCCTATTTCACGGTCCACGACCCGACGACGGTCAACCGCCAGGGCAACGACGTCGGCACGCAATACCGGTCGGTCGCGTTCTATCGCAACGACGCGCAGAAGGCCGCGATCGAGCGCGCGATCAGGGAAACCGCCGACAGCCACGAGTGGAGCGGCACGATCGTCACGCAGGTGCAGCCGTTCACGGTGTTCTACAAGGCCGAGAACTACCATCAGGAATACTTCAAGCTGCATGGCGAGCAGCCGTACTGTCAGCTCGTCATCGCGCCGAAGGTGGCGAAGTTCCGCAAGAAATTCCACGACTACCTGAAATAGCCGAAGCCGGCACCGAAGCCGCGGCCAACGTTCCCGCGGGCAGATCGCGCAGCGCCCCGAAATCGGCAAGCGGGTCGCCGGTACAGCCATCGACGTCGCCGCTCCCATGCCTTGAAATCCCGGAAAGGATCAGGGCGCCGCAATCCCGGCGGCAGGGGTCGGGAGCGGCCAGGCCAGGACCTCGCTACAAAAAACGTGAGGTCGTTCGCATTCCGCCGGGCCCGACCCCGTGAAGGGCGACCGAAAAGCGATGTTGCAGTGCTTTTGCAATCGCCAATGAAAACGTTTACATTCCGCCGTTAAATAGATGTAAACACCCGTTTCGAGGTGTTGCAGCGCTATAGGGAGGCGGTCGGATGGCAGTGACGATCCGGGACGTTGCGCGAGAGGCACGGGTATCCGTGGCTTCGGTGTCGCGTGCGCTCAATGGTCACGTCAACGTGACCGAACAGACGCGGGCGCGCATCCTCGGCGTTGCCGCCCGCCTGCGTTACGTGCCGCACAGTGCGGCGCGCAGCCTGATCACGCGGCGCACGCAGACGATCGGCGCACTGCTGCCTGACTCTATCGGCGAATTCTTTTCCGAACTGATCCGCGGCATCGACCTGGCGGCGCGCGCGGCCGGTCTGCATCTGCTCGTTTCGCGTTCGCATGGCGATGCGAGCGAAGCGGCGAGCGCATTGCGCGCGATGCAGGGCCGGGTCGACGGCATGCTGATCCTGTCGCCGCACGTCGACGCGACCTTCCTCAGCACCAACCTTCCCGAGACGACGCCGGCGGTGCTGCTCAACAGCCCGATCCAGCGCAGCCCTTACACGGTATTCAATGTCGACAACTTCGGCGGCGCGCGTGCGATGGTCCGCCATCTGCTCGACGTCGGCCATCGCGAGGTCGCGCTGATCGCGCGGGCCCGCCGACAACTTCGACGCGCAGCAGCGCGAACTCGGCTATCGCGCCGCCATGGCTGAGGCAGGCGCTAGCGCGCCGCCACATCGTCGTGCCGGGTGATTTCACCGAGGCGTCGGGCTATCGCGCGGGGCGCGATCTGCTCGCGCGCAGACACGCACCCGCGCGCAGTGTTCGCCGCCAACGACATGATGGCGGTCGGCTGCCTGCAGGCGTTCAACGAAGCCGGCGTGCAGCGTGCCGGACGACATCGCGCTGGCGGGCTTCGACGACATTCCGATCGCACGCTACGTGCACCCCGCGCTGACGACCGTGCACGTGCGCATCGCCGATCTCGGGCGCAGCGCGCTCACGCGCCTCGTCGCCGCGATAGAACGTCCGGGTTCGCCGCACGCGCGCGAAGAAACACTCGATTGCCAGGTCGTCGTGCGTGCATCGTGCGGCGCCGGAAAAATTTCAGCGACACAGAAACAAAGAGCCAGCAGTTCAGCAGTTTTACTCGGGAGGAGAGTCATGAAACAGTCATTGCCCTTGAGAAAAAAATTACTCGCGACGCTTGATCCGCAGCGCGGTCATCACGACCGCGATCGTCCCCGTCATGAGCTGGGCGCAGAGCTGCGGACGCCACACTGCGCGGCAAGGCGGCGGCCGAACATGCAGGTCACCGCCAAGAACATCGCGACCGGCGCGGTCCGCCATACCAATAGCGCAGCCGACGGCAGCTACACGCTGGTCGGTTTGCCGCCCGGCACGTACACGGTCGACGCGGGTCCAGGCACCGAGAGGAACGTGACGCTGACGGTGGCGTCGACCGCGACCCTCGACTTCACGGCGCGGCGCCGCACCCGTCGGCGTCCACCGGCGCGACGACGCTGGCGGCGTCTCGGTCACCGCGACGACGCTGACCGAAGTGAGGACGTCCGAGATCGGCACGAACGTCTCGCTGCACCAGATCGAGACGGTGCCGCAGATCACGCGCAACTTCCTCGAGTTCGCCGACACCGTGCCCGGCATGGTGTTCACGGTCGATTCGAACGGCAACACGTCGCTGCGCGGCGGCGGCATGAACAACAGCTCGGTCAACGTCTACATCGACGGCGTCGGCCAGAAGAACTACGTCAAGGAAGGCGGCGTCACCGGCCAGATCGGCACGCAGGGCAATCCGTTCCCGCAGCTGGCGATCGGCGAATACAAGGTCATCACGTCGAACTACAAGGCCGAGTACGACCAGATCTCGAGTGCCGCCGATGACCGCGGAGACGAAGTCCGGCACGAACGATTTCCATGGCGAAGTGTTCGGCAGCTACACGGGCGACCAGTACCGCAGCTCGACGCCTGCGGAAATCGCGGCCGGCAAGAAGGCGCAATCGCACGAGAACGAATACGGCTTCGCGATCGGCGGGCCGATCATCCAGGACTCGATGCACTTCTTCTTCAGCTACGAGGCCAAGAACTTCGTCACAGCCGATCGACGTCACGTCGGAACATCCCGGCGGCGACGCCGCATCTGCCGGCCAACGTGCAGGCGCAGCTCGGTCCGACCAGTCTGCCGTTCAAGGAAGACCTGTATTTCGGCAAGATCGACTGGGAATTCTCCGACCGCGACCGGATCGAGCTGAGCTCGCAAGGTGCGCAAGGAAAATCAGGATCGGCGGCTACGGCGGTGCCAACGCGCAGACGGCCGGCTATCGATACGATGAACAACGACACGCGCATCGACCTGCGCTGGCAGCACAGCGCCGACAACTGGTTCAACGAATTGCTGTTCACCTGGGAAAAGGCGTTCAACGCGCCTGTCGCGTTCAGCGTCGGCAACGGCCAGGTGTATACGTGGGGACCGAACAACGGCAACAACGACCACGATCCTCGACGACCGGCGCGGCAACTCCGCTGGCGACGCAGGACAAGGGCCAGAAAGGTCCCGGTTTCCAGGACGATCTGACGTTCAACAATCTCAACTGGAACGGCGACCATACGGTCAAGATGGGCTTCAAGTACAAGGAAGTGAAGCTGAGCGCGCAGGATTCCGGCGACGCGAGCGCGCAGTTCTTCTATGACGTGGATCCCGACCGGCACCGCGACGCTGCCGTACAAGGCGTTCTTCGCCGACGTCGGCGCCGGGCACGAGTCCGATCGTCACCTCGACGGACAAGCAGTTCGGCGTCTACATCCAGGACGACTGGGTCGGTCAACGACAACCTGACGCTCAATCTCGGCGTGCGCTGGGATACGAGAAAAACCCGTCGTATCTCAACTACGTGACGCCGGCGAACGTGGTCGCGGCGCTGAACGGTCCGAACCCCGACCCGACCGCGCCGACAGGACAGACCTACGCGCAGGCGCTCGCGCTCGGCGGCGTCAATGTCAACGACTACATCAGCAACGGCCACAACCGCAGCCCGTTCGGCGAATGGCAACCGCGCGTCGGGTTTCGCGTACGACATCGTCGGCGACGAGGAACACGTGGTGCATCGGCGGCGCCGGCCGCTCCTACGATCGCGACCTCTACGACTATCTGCAGCTCGAGCAGACGAAGGCCGCGCTGTCGCAATACAACTACTACTTCCAGGACGAGTCGGGCAATTGCGTACGCGGCAGCACGCCGTGCATCCCGTGGGATCCGAAGTATCTGAATGGTGTCGAAAACCTGCAGTCCCTTGTTGTCAGCGAGCACGGCGGGCAAGGAAGTCGACGCGATCAACAACAATCTCAAGGCGCCGTATTCCGATCAGTTCAGCCTCGGCATGCGCAACAAGATCGGCGACTGGAACACGAGCGCGACCGTGCGCACGTCTCAACTACAAGGATGGCTTCGTGTTCACGCTCGGCAACCGTTATCCCGACGGCGCACTTCTGGATCAACGGCAGCCAGCCGTGGGGCAACGGTGTCCCCGGCTTCGGTCGCTTCATCATCGGCAACAACGGCATCGAAAACAAGACGACGCAGTTGCTGCTGTCGGCCGAGAAGCCGTACACGAAGGAGTCGGGCTGGGGCGCGACGTTCGCGTACACGTATACCGACGCCAAGCAGAACCGCGACATCAACGAGCACTACTCATTCGATCACGCGACGATCCATGACTATCCGTTCATCACGTCGAACGCGGTCGCCAAGCATCGCTTCGTCGCGACCGGCTCGATAGATGGTCCGTGGGACATCGTGTACTCGGGCAAGCTGACGCTCGCGACGCCGATTCCGATACAACGGATTCCTGTTCCCGCAGGGGCCATTCGCACCCGGTGTGCCGAGCAACCAGATCGTGCGCCGTCGACGCCACCAGGGGCCAGACGTTCCTGTTCGGCGGCAAGATCTTCGGCTATCGCACGATCGATCTGAGCGCGAACAAGCATTTCGACCTGACCCACGGTATCGACTGCGTACATCCGCCTCGACGCGCTCAACATCTTCAACTACAAGAACTACGACCCGGGTGGCGGTGCGACGAGCATCCCGAACAGCACGCCGGTCCAGGCGGTGATCAACAAGGACGGCAACATCGTCGGCGTGCCGCGCACGTTCAAGTTCTCGATGGGCGTGAGGTGGTAGGAGCGCTTCGCGGACATGTCCGCGCGAGCCGGTGCAACAAGCTGCGACACGACAAAGCCCGCCACCGCGCGGGCTTTGTTCTGAACGTTATACTTCGGCAATGAATGAATCGCGCATCAAGAATATCGTCATCGTCGGCGGCGGCAGTGCGGGCTGGATGGCCGCCTCCGCATTCGCCAAGGTGCTCGGCGCGCGACTACTCGATCCGCCTGATCGAGTCCGAGGAGATCGGCATCGTCGGCGTCGGCGAATCGACCGTGCCGCATCTCAAGTTGTTCAACAACGTGCTCGAGATCGACGAGATCGAGTTCGTCAAGCAGACGCAGGCGACGTTCAAGCTCGGCATCCAGTTCGTCGACTGGCTGCGCCTCGGCGACAAGTACGTCCACGGCTTCGGCGTCGATCGGCCACGACTACGGCCTGCTGCCGTTCCATCAGTACTGGCTCAAGGCGTTCGGCGAAGGCCGCGCCAGCGAAGCTCGACGACTATTCGCTCAACACGCTCGCGGCCGAGCGCGGCAAGTTCATGGCATCGCCGAGCGACGTGCCGGACACGTCGCCGCTCGCGAACATCGCCTACTGCCTACCAGTTCGATGCGGGCCTGTACGCGCGCTACCTGCGCCGCTACGCCGAGGCGCGCGGCGTGCAGGCGCACCGAAGGCAAGATCACGCAGACGATCCTGCGCGACGGCGACGGCTTCGTCGATGCGGTCGTGATGGAAAGCGGCGAGCGGATCGCAGGCGATCTCTTCATCGACTGCTCGGGTTTCCGCGGCCTGCTGATCGAGCAGGCGCTGCACACGGGCTACGAGGACTGGTCGCACTGGCTGCCGTGCGATCGCGCGATGGCCGTGCCGTGCGAGAGCGTCGGCCCGCCGACGCCGTACACGCGCGTCGACCGCGCGCCCGGCCGGCTGGCAATGGCGCATCCCGCTGCAGCATCGCATCGGCAACGGCTACGTCTATTCGAGCAACCACATCAGCGACGACGAGGCCGCTGCATACCTGCTCAAGAACATCGACGGCAAGCCGCTCGCCGATCCGCGCCCGCTGCGCTTCACGAGCGGCAGGCGCAAGAAGTTCTGGAACAGGAATGTCGTCGCGCTCGGTCTCGCGAGCGGCTTCATCGAGCCGCTCGAGTCGACGAGCATCTTCCTCGTGCAGTCCGGCATCGCGCGCCTGATCAGCCTGTTTCCCGAAACCGATTTCAGTCCGGTGCTGATCGATCGCTACAACACGCAGTCGGTGTTCGAGTGGGAGCGCATCCGCGATTTCCTGATCCTGCACTACAACGCGACCGAGCGAGACGACACGCCGTTCTGGAACTATTGCCGCACGATGGACATTCCCGAATCGCTGCGCGGCTACATCGAGCTGTTCCGCAACAGCGGGCGCTTCTTCCGCGATGCCGACGAGATGTTTGCGATCACGAGCTGGGTGCAGGTCATGATCGGTCAGGGCATCCTGCCGCAGCGCTACCATCCGGTCGTCGACCAGCTGCCCGCGAAGGAGCTCGACGAGCTCGTCGGCAACGTGCGCAAGGTCGTCGCGACCTGCGTCGATGCGATGCCGCCGCATCAGGCTTTCATCGATCGCTACTGCAAGGCGGCGGCGCCGTGAGCGCGCCGCCCGCGCCGTCGCGCGCGCTCGCGCGGACGATCCCATTGCACGCATCGTTGCGGGCGCGCGCGCTCGCACGCCCTCAATTCGCTGAGGCAAGGCTCATGACATCCCGCAGCATCGTCCGCAAGCTGATTGCAAACGTTTCCATCGCGCTGTTCGTCTTCGCGATCGGCTGGCAGACGCCGGCGTCCGCGAAAACGCGGCGGCGGCAGTTTCGACACGCTGCCGAAGGCGCAGCAGAAGTCGCTCGACGAACTCGAGCGGCGCACGTTCGAGTTCTTCTACGACAGCGCCAATGCGAGCAACGGCCAGATGCCCGATCACTGGCCGCAGCGTTCCGAAAGCGACTATTTCTCGTCGATCGCGGCGGTCGGCTTCGGCCTGACCGCCTACGGCATCGGCGTCGAGCGCGGCTGGATGAAGCGCGCCGATGCGGTCAAGCGCACGCTCGCCGCGCTGCGCTTCTTCCACGACGCGCCGCAGGGCGACGCGCCCGACGCGAGCGGCAACCACGGGTTCTTCTACCACTTCCTCGACATGGACACCGGACGGCGCTATCACGGCGCGCCGTGGGTCGAGTTGTCGTCGCTCGATACGGCCGAGCTGCATCGCAGGCGTGCTGTTCGCGCAGTCGTACTTCGATCGCAACACGGCCGACGAGAAGGAGATCCGCCGGCTTGCCGACGAGATCTATCAGCGCGTCGACTGGCGCTGGTTCGGCGACGGCAATCCGTTGCTCGAGGGCGGCTGGACGCCCGAGCACGAGTTCGACTACAACTATTACCGCGGCTACAACGAGGCGCTGATCCTTTACATCGTCGCGCTCGGCTCGCCGACGCACGGCCTCGGGCCGGGTTCGTGGAAACGCTGGACCGAAACCTACGATCGCACCTGGGGCGAGTTCCAGGGGCAGACCCATCTCGGCGGTGGACCGCTGTTCTGGCATCAGTACGCGCAGTCGTGGATCGACTTCCGCGGCATCCAGGACAGCTACATGCGCGCGCAAGGGCATCGACTACTTCACGAACAGCCAGCGCGCGACGCTGTCGCAGCGCGAGTACGCGATCCACAATCCGATGCAGTGGAAGGATTACGGCGCGGACATCTGGGGACTCACCGCGAGCAACGGCCCGCGCGGGCATACACCGCGCGGCGAACCGGACCGCTACGCGAGCGATCCGAAGACGCTTCTACGGCTATATCGCACGCGGCGTCGGCATCGGCTACAACATCGACGACGGCACGATCGCGCCGACGGCCGCGATATCGTCGATCGCGTTCGTGCCCGAGATCGTGATCCCGGCGATCGAGGCGATGAAGCAGCGCTACGGCGACGCCGTTTATACGCGCTACGGCTTCGTCGACGCGTTCAATCCGAGCTTCACCTACACCGACCGGCCGTTGCGCACCGGCAAGGTCGTGCCGGATCTCGGCTGGTTCGATACCGAATACCTCGGCATCGACCAGGGCCCGATCCTGCTCATGCTCGAAAACTACCGCAGCGAATTCGTCTGGAAGGTCATGCGCAGGAATCCCTACATCCGCGAAGGCCTCAGGCGCGGCGGCTTCACGGGTGGATGGCTCGACAAGGCCGAAAAGGCCGACAAGAAGTGAACCGATGACGGTGACGGAACTCGATGCCAGCAGATGGCTCGCGTTTCGCTCCAGGCGTGCGCAGACACGGCGCGGGTTGCGCTTCTACACACGCAGGCTCGCTGCATCGGCGGCGCTGCTGCTCGTGACCGCCGCAGCCGTCGTCATGTCTGGCTGCGCGCAGCACGACGGCACGACGCTCAAGTTCTGGACGTTCGGTCCCGAGGGCGAAGTCGTCGGCGGCATGCTCGCCGGAATTCGAGCGTGCGCATCCGGGTGTGCGCGTCGACGTGCAGCAGATTCCGCTCACCGCGACGCACGAGAAGCTGCTGACCGCGTTCGCGGGCGATGCGCTGCCCGACCTGTGCCAGCTCGGCAACACCTGGATTCCGGAGTTCGCCGCGCTCGGCGCGCTCGAGCCGCTGCAGCCGTATGTCGACGCGTCGAAAGTCGTGCGCGCCGACGACTACTTCCCCGGCATCTGGGACACGAACGTCGTCGCCGGCGCGCTCTATGGCGTGCCCTGGTACGTCGACACGCGGCTCGCTGTTCTATCGCAAGGACCTGCTCGCGGCGGCGGGGATCGCGTCGCCGCCGCGCACGTGGGAGGAGTGGGCCAGCGCGATGGCGGCAGTCAAGGCGCTGCGCGGCGACGACAGGTACGCGATCTTCCTGCCGCTCAACGAATTCGAGCCGCTGCTCAATCTCGCGATCCAGCAGAGCGATCCGCTGCTGCGCGACGACGACACGCGCGGCAATTTCGAGAGTGCCGGATTTCGCCGCGCGCTCGCGTTCTACGTCGAAGCGTTTCGCCGCGGCTGGGCGCCGTCGATGAGCAACACGCAGATATCGAATGTCTGGGACGAATTCGGCAACGGGCTGTTCGCGTTCTACATCTCGGGGCCGTGGAACATCGGCGAGTTCAAGCGCCGCCTGCCGCCGGCCTTGGCCGGCTCGTGGGGAACGCTCGCGCTGCCGGGCATCGACGCGCCGGGCGGCGGCGCGGCGGGCGGGTCGAGCTTCGCGATCTTCCGCAGTTCGAAGCACAAGCAGCTGTCCTGGGAACTCGCCGAGTTCCTCTCGGCGGTCCCGCAGCAGCAGCGCTTCTACGTATTGACCGGCGACCTGCCGCGCGCGGCGCAGTGCCTGGCAGCTCGCCGAACTCGCCGAAGAACCTTACGCGCAGGCATTCCGCGAGCAACTCGAACACGTGAAGCCGACGCCGAAGGTGCCCGAATGGGAGCGCATCGCCAACGAGATGCAGCTGATGGCCGAGCGCGTCGTGCGCGGCGGCGTGCCGGTCGACCAGGCACTGCACGATCTCGACGCCGCGGTCGACACGATTCTCGCGAAGCGTCGCGCGCTGCTCGCGCGGGTGAACCATGACTGACACGCGCGCAGCATGGATGTTCGTGGCGCCGGCGCTGTTCGTCATCGTCGTGTTCTTCGGCCTGCCGGTGCTCGCGGCGCTGCTGCTGAGCTTCACCGACTTCGACCTGTACGCGCTCGCCGATCTGAAGAACCTGCGCTTCGTCGGCCTCGACAATTACGTCGACGTGCTGCACGCGCCGTTGTTCTGGAAGTCGCTGCTGAACACGGTGTACTTCGTCGTCGTCGGCGTGCCGCTGTCGATCGCGGCGTCGCTCGGCTGCGGCGCTGCTGCTGAATTCGCCACTCGCGCGGTTCAGGGGATTCTTTCGCACCGCGTTGTTCGCGCCGGTCGTGACGACCGTCGTCGCGGTCGCGGTCATCTTGCGCTACCTGTTCCACACGCGCTACGGACTCATCAACTTCGGGCTCGGCCATCTCGGCATCGGGCCGATCGACTGGCTCGGCGACCCGCACTGGTCGATGCCGGCGATCGTCCTGTTCGCGGTATGGAAGAACTTCGGCTACAACATGATCATTCTTCTGGCCGGTCTGCAGGGCATCCCGCAGGATCTCTACGAGGCCGCGCGCATCGACGGTGCCGGGCGCTGGGCGCAGTTCCGCCACATCACGCTGCCTTCGCTGCAGCCGATGCTGCTGCTCGTCGGCATCATCACGATCGCCGGTTACTTCCAGCTGTTCGCCGAACCCTATGTGATGACGCGCGGCGATCCGCTGCAGATCGACCGTCAGCGTGCTCTACTACATGTACGAGGAAGGCTTCAAGTGGTGGAACCTCGGCCGCGCCTGCGCGATCGCGTTCATCCTGTTCGTGCTCATTCTCGTCGTCACGCGCGCGCTGCTGCGCGTGACGCGCGCGCGCGAGGAGCGGGCATGAACGTCGGCGCGAACGCACGCGGCGCGCGATGGATCGTCAACGGCCTGCTGATCGCCGGCGCGGCGTTCGCGCTGTTTCCGCTGCTGTGGATGCTGTCGGTGTCGTTCATGCAGCCCGGCGAGGCGAGCCACGTTTCCGCCGCCGCTGCTGCCGGCGCATGCGACGCTGGCGAACTATCGCGACCTGTTCGGCGCGCCGGCATGGGTCACTACCTCTTCAACAGCCTGCTCGTCGCGACCGCGGTGACCTTGCTCTCGCTCGCGTTCAACCTGAGCGCGGGCTACGCGTTCGCGAAGCTGCAATTCGCGCGGCCGCGAGCGCCTGTTCCAGCTTCTGCTCGCGCGCGTTGATCATCCCGGCGCAGGTCGCGATGATCCCGCTGTTCCTGCTGATGAAGTGGCTGCATCTCGTGAACAGCTATGGCGGCGTCATCGTGCCGGCGCTGGCGACCGTGTTCGGCATCTATCTCGTGCGCCAGTACGCGCGCTCGATTCCCGACGACCTGCTCGAAGCGGCGCGCATCGACGGCGCGGGCGAGTGGTACATCTTCCTGCGCATCGTCCTGCCATTGCTCAAGCCGATCGTCGTCACGCTCGCGATCTTCACGTTTCTCGCGAGCTGGAACGATTTCATGTGGCCGCTGATCGTGCTCAGCGATCAGGGCTGGCAGACCGCGCCGGTCGCACTCGCGGGCCTGTCGCGCGAACACGTGCAGGACAACGAACTGATGATGGCCGGGTCGGTCGTGACGGTGCGTGCCGGTGCTCGATGCTGTTCCTCGTCCTGCAGCGCCACTACATCCAGGGCCTGCTGCTCGGCAGCGTGAAGGGTTGACGCGCCGGCGCGCACATCTCAATTCCAGACCATCGATATCGGAGCTCGCCAAATGCGCAAAGTTCGTCTCCTGCTCGCCACGTTGGCGTTGATCTGCACGTGTGCCGATGCGGGAGCCGCGACGCCTGCAACGAGCGCGCTGTCAACGAACCGGGCGGGCAGCGAATTCGGCACGCAGGCCGGCGCGGCCTGGCGCATCGACGTGCCGGCGAACTGGAACCGCGAACTCGTCGTCTTCTATCACGGCTACGCGCCGACTCCGATCACGTTCGCTGCGAACGAGCGCCTGTCGCCGATGTTCGACCCGTTCCTCGCGCGCGGCTATGCGGTGATCCAGTCGGGCTACTCGCAAGGCGGCTGGGCGATCGAGCAGGCACAGGCCGAGACCGAGGCGTTGCGCAGGGAATTCGTCGGCAGGCATGGCGCACCGAAACGGACCTACGCGACCGGCATGTCGATGGGCGGTGCGCTGACCGTGCTGACCCTCGGAAACGCGGCCCGACGTGTACGCTGGCGCGCTCTCGCTGTGCGGCGCGATCGGGCCGAGCAATGCGTTTCTGCAGCGCGATTTCGCGCTGCGCGCCGCGTTCGACTACTACTTTCCCGGCCTGCTCGGCCCGCTCGTGCCGGTGCCTGCAGACTACGAACCCGACGAGCGTGTCGAGGCGAGGATCGCGGGCGCCTTCGCGCGCAATCCTGCCGCGCTGCACGCGCTGCTGGGCCTCTATCCGGCCGCCGACGCGCGCAGCCTCGTGCCGGTCATCGCCTTCATCACCTATGACGTGAAGGAATTGCAGCAGCGCACGCGCGGCAATCCGTTTGGCAACGCCGACGCGATCTACGTCGGCTCGGGCGACGACGCGGCGCTCAACGACGGCGTGAAGCGCTATCGCGCCGACGCGCAGGCCGCGGCCTACATCGCGCGCTGGTACACGCCGAGCGGCAAGCTGCTGCGGCCGCTGCTCGCGCTGCACGACACGGGCGATCCGCTCGTGCCCGCGATCGTCCGCGTTCGACTACGCGCTCATCGGCCGAACGCGCGGGGCACGCGGCGAATTTCGTGCAGCAATACGTCAATCGCGAAGGCCACTGCGTGTTCACGCCCGACGAGATCGGCCGCGCGTTCGACGAACTCGTCGACTGGGTCAAGGCCGGAAAGCGACCCGCATCGGGGAAACTGCCGCGTCCTGAATCGCGTGGCGCGCGCACGAGCGACGCGTGTACCCGAGCCGGGCTGCATTTCGCTGTGAGTGCGTTCGCGGGTTAGCCGCGCATCGCGCGACAGGCCAACCTCAACCTTCGTTCAACACGGCGCCGTTGCTCGCGATCACGTTCGCGTAGTGCCGGCCGCTCGCCTTGACCGTGCGCTGTCTGCGTCGCGAAGTCGACGTGCACGATGCCGAAGCGTTTCGAGAAGCCGAGCGACCATTCGAGGTTGTCGAGCAGCGACCACGCCATGTAGCCGCGCATGTCGCAGCCCTGTGCGATCGCGGCGGACACCGCGGCCAGGTGCTTCTTCTGGTAGTTCACGCGCAGCGGATCGTCGAGCACGCCGTTCTCGGCCGTCGGCGGATCGTAGAACGCCGAACCGTTCTCGGTGATGTAGACCGGCGGATTGCCGTAGCGGTCGCGCACCCAGGTCAACGTATCGGTGAGGCCCTGCGGAAAGACTTCCCAACCGGTTTCGGTGTAGGTCGCATGCTGCTGCACGGGCGCGGCCTTGCAGCGGATAGCTTGCGGCATCGTGGCGCGTGACGTTGCGCGTGTAGTAGTTGACGCCGAGGAAGTCGATCGGCTGCTTGATCAGATCGAAATCGGCCGCCGGGCCATTCCGGCCACGCGTCGCCGAAGATTTCGTGCAATTCCGGCGGATAGTGGCCGAGGAAGACCGGATCGAGGTACTGCCGGTTCATGTACGCGTCGGCGCGTTGCACCGCGGCGAGATCCTCGGCGCTCTGCGAGGCCGGATACTTCGGTTCGAGATTGACGACGAGGCCGATCTGGTTCTTGTCCGCTCGCGCGGTACGCCTGCACGGCGGCGCCGTGCGCGCGCAGCAGGTTGTGGCTCGCGATCGGCGCTTCGAACTTGCTGCGATGCCCGGGCGCGAGCGCGCCGTGCAGATAGCCGCCATCGGTGACGACCCAGGGTTCGTTCAACGTCGCCCACTTCTTCACGCGGCCGTCGAGTCGCGCGTAGATGACGTTCGCGTAGTCGGCGAACCAGTGCGCGATATCGGGATTGAGCCAGCCGCCGCGATCGTCGAGCGCCGCGGGCAGATCCCAGTGGAACAGCGTCAGCAGCGGTTCGATGCCGCGTTCGAGCAGCGCGTCGACGAGGCGGTCGTAGAAATCGAGGCCCTTCTGGTTGATCGCGGCCCTTGCCTTCGGGCAGCACGCGACTCCATGAGACGCTGAAGCGATAGGCCCTGAGCCCGAGCTCGCGCATCAACTGCGACGTCGTCGCGCCAGCGCCGGTAGTGATCGCAGGCGACGTCGCCCGTGTCGCCGTTGGTCATCATGCCGGGCGTGTGCGCGAAGCGTTGCCAGATGCTCGGCCCCGCACCGTCCGCCAGGGGCGATCCCTCGATCTGATAGGCCGATGTCGCCGCGCCCCACAAAAAATCCGTCGGGAAATTGCACCTTCTGTGACATGCCGGAAATCCTTGCAGCATGCGAAATGAAAACGATTACATGGCAGAATAACCCAAGCATCACGCCATGGATAGCGCATGAAATGATGCAATGCCGCAAGCCTTTGCGAGCGGTCCGCGGTTATACGACAGTGCATTCACGGCTCGCCGTGGAACACGGCAACGAGAGCGGAGGCGGGGCGAGTGGCGGCTGTCACATTGCAACAAGTGCGCAAAGTATACGAGAACGGCCACGTCGGCGTGGCCGGCGCGACGTTCGTGGCGGACGACGGCGAGTTGCTCGTCCTGGTCGGCCCGTCTGGCTGCGGCAAGACGACGACGCTGCGCATGATCGCCGGACTCGAGGCGATCACGTCCGGCACGCTTTCGATCGGCGGCCGCGTCGTCAACGACGTGTCGCCGAAGGATCGCGATGTCGCGATGGTGTTCCAGAGCTACGCGCTCTATCCGCACATGACGGTCGCCGAAAATCTTGCGTTCGGCCTGACGATTCGCGGCGAGTCGCGCGCGACGATCGCGCGACGCGTTAGCGAAGCCGCCGAACTGCTCGGCCTTGCCGAGGTGCTCGAGCGCCAGCCGCGCGAGCTGAGCGGCGGCCAGCGCCAGCGCGTCGCGCTCGGCCGCGCGCTCGTGCGCCAGCCGCAGGTTTTCCTGCTCGACGAGCCGCTATCGAATCTCGATGCGAAGCTGCGCCTGTCGATGCGCGTCGAGATCGCTCGCCTGCATCGGCGCATCGGCGCGACGATGATCTATGTCACGCACGACCAGATCGAGGCGATGACGCTCGGCCAGCGTATCGTCGTGTTCGACCAGGGCGAGATCCAGCAGATCGACACGCCGATGAACCTCTACCGCCGGCCGGCCACGCTCTTCGTCGCCGGTTTTCTCGGCAGCCCGGCGATGAATTTCTTTCGCGGCATGTTGCGCGTCGACGCGGGCCTGCACGTCGACTGTGGCGGATTCGCACTTGCGCTCGACGGTGTCGCCAACGCGGCGCTCGGTGCTTATCGCGATCGCGAAATCGTCGTCGGCATCCGGCCGGAGGATCTCGTACTCGCTCCTGCAAACACGGGGCGCAAACTCGAGGCGCGACTCGACATCGTCGAACCCGTGGGCAACGAGATGTTCCTCAATCTTTCCTGCAACGGGACCGCGCTCGTCGTGCGCACGGCGCCGCGCGAACTGCCTGCGCCGGGATCGACCATTGCGCTCGACTACGCGCGGACGATGCTGCACTTCTTCGATGCCAGCAGCGGCAAACGTCTCGGCTGAACGGTGGCGCGGAGGCAACGCCTCGCTTCTTGTCCGTATCGGTCGGACCTGTTTGCCGATGCGGTCGCTCGCGACGTCGTTGCAGTGTGATTTGCTTCACCTCCGCTTTCCGTCTTGTTTGAGAACAGCCCGAAAGTCTCTGCGACCGCGGCCTATTGACAATTGCAGATGTTACAAGTAACGTTACTTGTAACAATGAAGCGACCCGATGTCCGTTATCAAGAAGCGTTCGACCGATTCCCAGCGCCAGAAAGCTTTTCGCGAGCGCATGCGCGCGAAGGGACTCGTCGCGCGCCAGGTGTATGTTCGTCCGGCCCACGTCGACGTGCTGGCTATGCTTGAACTGAGCCTACGTGAGCCTGTCCTGTCTCCATCACTCGTACAGATCAAGGATTACGCTGCCATGACGCAACCGTGGACCACCCTTAGCCTTTTCGATGCACTCGAGACGCACATTGCGCGCGAACGATTGCCACTGAAACTGGCGCTCGAACCGGGCGCCGAGCACACGATTTCGATTCGCCTGCCCGAGCATGGCGACCTCGATATCCATCTCGCCGCGTCCGGCCAGCAATTGTTCGTCTCGACGCCGCTGTGCATGGGCTCGCAGGTGCGCGACCGCGCGGCGTTCAACGACGCCTGCCTGCGTCTCAATCCGATCAATCCGCTGTCCAACATCGGACTGCAAAGCCTCGATGGCGAGGACGTGTACACGGTCTTCGGCGAACTCTCGACGCGCTCGCCGATCGCCAACATCGTCGAGGAAATCGGCATGCTCGCCGACAACACCCTGCAAGCCGCGCATGCGCTGCAGGGCTACATTCAACGCGGCTGAAGATCAGGAGTAACCGATGAGCATTCTCAGCAAGATTCTCACGCTGTTCCGTGGCGCCGCGACCGAAGCAGGGCAGTCGATCGTCGACCAGAACGCGGTGCGCATTCTCGATCAGGAAATCCGCGACGCGCAGAACGAGAGCGTGCGCGCGAAGGACGAGCTCGCGCGCATGATGGCGCAGCAGAAACTCTCCGCCGACAAGCTGCAGGCCAAGCAGGACAAGAAGGCCGAATACGAAAGGCATATCCAGGGCCTGCTTGCGAAGGGCGATCAGAACCTCGCGCGCGAGGTGGCGACGAAGGTCGCGCAACTCGAGAGCGAGATCACGAGCGAACAGAAGGACGGCACATCGCTCAGCGCGTCCGTCGACAAGATGCGCGACGCATTGCGGACCGCCGACCGTCGCATCACCGGCCTGCAGCAGCAGGTCGACCAGGTGAAGGTCAACGAGAGCGTGCTGCGCGCGCAGTCGGCAATCGCGGCGCGTCACAGCGGCCAGAATGCCAAGATGAGCACCGCGCTCGATTCGCTCGAACGCATCAAGACGCGTCAGGCGGAGCAGACCGCCCAGATCGAAGCGGCCGATCAACTCGCCGCGAGCGAAGGCGACGGCGATCTCGAGGCGCGCCTCGCCCAGGCCGGCATGCTGCCCGGCAGCGTGAACGCCGACGACGTGCTCGCGCGCTACCAGACCGTCAGCGTGACGCGTCAGGAACCCGCGCAGTTGTCGCCGCCAGCGGGCGCATCGACCGCGGCCACGCCGAGTCCGGCGGCCAACAAGGCGAGCTGATCGTTCGCCGATGACCCACGCCGGGGCCCGACGGCCCCGGCTCGCTCGACAACAGGGGAGACGATTCGATGGCCTGGTTTGGCATAGGAGAGAAAAAGGATGCGGGCGCGCTGCTGCCGTATGGCGCGCGCCTGCGTGCCGCCGTGCGATTCGACGATCTGATCTACAAGCTCAACGGCCAGTCGCTCGGTTTCGAATGGCCTGAAAGTCCGCAGATCATCGAGGCGATCGGCGACATCGATCTGGGCGAGGGCAACCGGCTTTATCGCCTTTACCTCACGGACGACGCGTTCCTGCAGATCGCGACCTCGAACGGGCAGGCTGGCGACGTCAATCTGTTCGTTTACGCCGAATCGATCAATCCGTCGACGAAGGCCGATTTCGAACGCTGGGTCACGGCGGGCGCGCCGGTCGACTACCGCCTCGGCAACTACACGTATGCGCGGGTCTGGGGCGACGGCGAAGCGACGACGCAGCGCGTGCCGCTCGAAGAGCGCGTCTACAAGAAGGATCTGCAGACGCACGAATACGATCTCACCGTCTATTCGATGCTGTATCAGCGCGAAGTCCCCAACTTCGACCGCAACGAGATGCTGCTCGTCGCCGGCGAGGACTCCGGACCCGATGATTTCGTGATCAGCCAGGCCGTCGGCATTCCGTTGTCGACCGCCGATTTCGAGATCACCTGAGCGACGAACGCCGCGCGCAGATAGCCCAGTCGCAGTCAATGCCTGTCAACACATTCTCGAGGAGCACGCCATGCATCCGGAAATCGCCCATTCGCTGAGCACGCTGCCCGCGTTTCTTGCGTACTTCAGTCTCGCGATCGTCATGACCGGCATCTTTGTGGTCGTCTATCTCTGGATCACGCCATACGACGAGCTGAAGCTGATTCGCCAAAATGACGAAGCAGCCGCGATCTCGTTCTGCGGAGCGTTGCTCGGCTTCATCATTCCGCTCGCGACCGCGATAACACAGTCCGTGAGCCTGCTCGACGGTCTCGTCTGGGGCCTCGTGGCGCTTGTGATTCAGGCGTTGACGTTCATCCTCGTCCGCGTATTTCTGGGACATCTTCCGGAGAGCATCGCGGCAGACGAACGCGGACCGGCCGTCTTCCTCGCGGGCATCTCGCTCGGCGTCGGCATCCTCAATGCCGCGTGCATGACCTACTGAAGATTCGACGGAAATCCTGACAGGAACGCTGCGATGAAACGCTCACGTGCCTTGACCCTCGTCCTGATGGCGCCCGTACCGGTGCTGCTCGCCGGCTGCGACGCCACGCCCGAGGACATGACCAAGAAGGGCTTCTACACCGACATTGCCGCGTGCGAGAAGGACGGCAACGCGCACGACGTCTGCCAGCGCGCGATGGACAGCGCCAGCCAGGCGAACGCGACGAATGCGCCGAAGTTCAAGAGCGAAGGAAGAGTGCATCGCCGAGTTCGGCGAACTTTGCCGCGAACGCGAGCACGAATCGGGCATCTGGTGGCCGCTGATGACGGGCTTCCTGTTGTCGCAACTGCTTTCGCCGGGGCGTCCGGTTCAGTACATCGACTCCTATCCGATCTACCGCACCCGTACCGGCGGCTACACGCAATACGATCCGTCGGGTGGCGTGTCCGGTGGCGGCGGGTACAGGTCGTACGGTTCGTCCACGAGTTCGTACCATTCGGTGTCGGTGACGCCGAATCGTGCGGTCACGGTCTCGCGCTCGGGTTTCGGTTCGGTCGCATCGGCGCGCAGCGGCTGGGGCGGCAAGGGCAGTTCGAGTTCGGCGAGCGGCAGCTGAAGACAACCGCGCTTGAAAAAAGATTCGCACCCGATTCGCCAAGCCACTCCCTCGTCGAAACAGGACAGCAAACGATGCGCCGCGTCGAGATAGCCGAACGCCCGGATTGGCGCGCGACGGCCGAGAAACTCGGCTTCCATTTCCACACGATCCATGGCGAGACGTATTGGGACGAAAGCGCCTACTACGAATTCACGCTCGAACAGATCGAGCGTGACATCGAGGCGCCGACCGGCGAGATCCACGAGATGGCGATGGCGCTCGTCGAGGAGTGCGTGCGCGACTCGGCGCTGCTCGAGCGGCTGGCGATCCCGCAGCAATACTGGGACTGGATCGCACAGTCGTGGCGCGAGGCGTCGCCGCACGTCTATGGGCGCATGGATCTCGCCTACGACGGCAAGGGGCCTGCGAAACTCTACGAGCTCAACTACGACACGCCGACATCGCTGTACGAGGCGGCGTTCTTCCAGTGGGTCTGGCTCGAGGAGCAGAAGAAGCGCGGCCGGTTGCCGGCGAGCGCCGACCAGTACAACCTGATCCAGGAAAATCTCATCGAGGCCTTCGGCGCGATCGCCAAACGCCTGCCGCGGCCGTTCTACTTTTCCGCAGTGCGCGAATCGGTCGAGGATCAGGCGACGATCACCTACCTGCGCGACTGCGCGGAGCAGGCCGGCGTCGCGACGAAAAACATCGTGATCGAAGACATCGGGTTGTCCGAAGACGGCCGCTACACCGATCTCGACGACTACGTGATCGAGACGCTGTTCAAGCTCTATCCGATCGAGTTCATGTTCGCCGAGCGCTTCGGTTCCGCGTTGCCGGGCTCGCACGTCGCGCTGATCGAGCCGCCCTGGAAGGCCGTCCTCAGCAACAAGGGCATCCTGCCGCTGCTGTGGGAACGCCACCGCGGTCACCCGAATCTGCTGCCCGCGTCGTTCGAGGATTCTCCGACGTCGGAACTGCCGGCCGGCTGGGTGCGCAAACCGTTCTTCTCGCGCGAAGGCGCGAATATCGAAGTGCGTTTCGCCGACGGGTCGAGCGAGCGCAGCGAAGGTCCGTATGATGACGCGCCGACGATCCGCCAGGCCGTGCATCCGCTGCCGCATTTCGCGGGCGGCTATCCGCTGGTCGGCAGCTGGGTGATCGGCGACCGCCCGTCGGGCATCGGCATGCGCGAAGACACGACGCTGATCACGCGCGACACGTCGCGATTCCTGCCGCACATCATCGCCTGACGCCGCGATCGCGGCAGGTCAGGCGATGAACAGATCGCCCGTCTGCGCAGCAAGCGCCAACTCGTCGGTGAACCCGGACATGCCGACACCGGCGAGGCGATAGCGTGTCCGTGGCGGCAGATCGACGCGGGCGCGCAGCGCGAGCGCGATCTCGACGAACTCGGCCTCGTCACGCGGCGGCAGCGGCGGCGTGTGGCTGCGCGTGATGATGTGGAATTCCGCGGTCTTGAGCTTGAGCACGACGGTGCGGCCGATGCGCGTCGGTCTTGCGCGTCGCCGCCCAGGTTTTCGCGGCGAGCGTCGCGGATCATCGGCGCGATTTCGGCCAACGGTCAGGTCGCGACTCGAACGTGTCCTCGGCGGAAATCGACTGCACGGCTGATCGGGATTCACGGCACGTTCGTCGATGCCGAGGCGAGCTCGTGCAGCCGCGGCCGTAAGCGGCCGAAGCGGCGCGCGAGTTCGCGTTCGTCGAACGCGCGCAGATCGGCGCAGGTGTGGATGCCGAGCGCGTCGAGCCTGGCTTCCATGACCTTGCCGACGCCCGGAATGCGCGCGACCGGCAACGGCGCGAGAAACGCCTCGACTTCGTGCGGGCGGATCACGAACAGGCCGTTCGGCTTGCGCCAGTCCGAGGCGATCTTCGCGAGGAACTTGTTCGGCGCGACGCCGGCCGAGGCGGTCAGCTGCGTCTCCTCGAAGTATCTGCCCGACGTATGCCTTCGGCGACCGCGGTCGCCGACGGGCAACGCCGTCTTCGGCTCGGTGACGTCGAGGTAGGCCTCGTCGAGCGACAGCGGTTCGACGAGGTCGGTATGCGCAGAAAGATTTCGCGCACCTGCTTCGAGGCGGCGCGATAGCGCGTGAAGTCCGGTGCGAACGAAGATCGCGTCGGGACACAGGCGCTCGGCGCGCACGGCCGGCATCGCCGAGCGTATGCCGAACGTGCGCGCTTCGTACGACGCCGCGCAGACGACCGAGCGCGCGTCCGCGCCAGGCGACGACGACCGGCTTGCCGCGCAACGCCGGGTCGTCGCGTTGCTCGACCGAGGCGTAGAACGCATCCATGTCGATGTGGACGATCTTGCGCATGAGGCGAATTGTGCGACGTGTGCCGCGCACGCGAAAGGGCCGATTGCGCGCATTTTCGCGCAATCATGGTGAGCGAATTCGTACGCGTCCGCACGACGATGCACGCTCCGTCGAAACGTTGCTTGCGGGCACGATGCACGTATTCGCCGGAAAAGAGGGAAGCGCGTGAACAGGGACGACTTCGAGAATCACTACGCCTATCGCAGCATGCGCTGGTACGAATGGCTGGCCTGCCTGCTGTTGCTGCTGCTCGCGGGCGGCGTCCGTGCCGCGACGACCGTGTACCGCTGCATCGATTCCCGCGGCGGTACGGCATTTCAGGACCAGCCCTGTACGCCGAACGAGCAGGCGCAGATCGTCGCCGTTGCGCCCGCGCCGGCCTATGCGCCGTCGCCGCAGTACACAGTCGCCCCGAGCCCGCACGTTGCGCGCGCCGAGCCGCCGCCGGGCCGTCGTCGCGAGACGGCGCTGCCGGTAGCGCACTCCTACGAATGCCGGAGTACGGACGGCCAGGTGTTCTATCGTCACACCGCCTGCCCGCATTCGGTCGCGGCCAAGGACGATCATCCCGGACGCGGCAGCGGGGCGCCGAAGAAGGTCGAAGTGCGCGCGATCCGCGTGACGCGCGACGAGGCATGCGCGCAGATGCAGCGTGCGGGCGCGAGCGGGCGCAGCGGCCATGCGAACGACGAAGTCGTTTCGAGCTACGACAAGAACCTCGGTCGCGATCCCTGTCGCTGACCGGCCAGGTTCGTAGGCCCGGCGATCCACAGCGCACGAAAAATCGGCTATCGTTGCGGCCTCGTCGCAGTGTGAGGCACGTATGTCGAAACGGTCATCACAACTTGTATCGATCATGGTTCTGGGCGCAGTGATCGCAGGGTGCTCCTCGGGATCGAATCAGAATCAGGGAGCAGTGGCCAGCAAGACCGCGCAGGCGCCGCCGTCAGCAGCCGATGCGGCTGCGGCTGACAAGGCCTCGGTCGAAGCCAGGGCGATGCGCGACCTGCAGCTCTACGAGCAGATGCGCATCAAGGAAAACTACGACGTCGCGGGGCAGCTCGGCGCCGAGATCGCGGCCAAGTACCCGGGCACCGAAGCGGCCACGAAGGTCAACGAGTCGCTCGCTGACGTGCGTGCGAAGGCGAAAGCGAAGGCCGAATCGGAGCGGCTCGCGCGGCTGTGGGCCTACACGGCCGTACCCGAGAAGGGTGGGATGCAATATGCGGCATCGATCGAGAGTACGCCGCCGCTCGCACCCGCCGGCCTGACCGGCAAGGACGCCAAGCACGTACATCTGATCGTGCGCCAGCACCCGCAATGGGGGCAGAACGTCTATCTGATGCTCGACAACGAGAAGTTCGACTGCCGCGACGGTTGTCCGACGCTGCCGGTCAGCTTCGATGGTGAGGCGGCGAAACCGATGAAGGCAACGATTCCGCCGACCGGCGAGCCCGCGCTGTTCATCGACGACGACAGGACCTTCATCAACCGCATGTTGCGCACCAAGCGCGTCGCCATAGACGTCGCGCTCAAGGGCGACGGCCGCAGGAAGCTCGTATTCGAGACCGGCGGCCTCGACATGACCCATCTGCCCGGTACTGCGAAGAAGAAATGAGCCGCCGTCTCGGCGCGATCAGCCTGCTCGTCCGCGACTACGACGAGGCGATCGCGTGGTACGGGCGCTGCCTCGGATTCGAGCTGATCGAGGACACCGCGCTCGGCGATGGCAAGCGCTGGGTCCTGCTCGCTCCCGAGCGCGCTGCGTCGACGCCGCTGTTGCTCGCCCAGGCGGCGACGCCCGAACAACGCCTGCGCATCGGCGATCAGGCCGGCGGACGCGTGTTCCTGTTCCTGCATACCGACGACTTCGCGCGCGATCACGCGCGCATGACCGCGCAGGGCGTAAGATTTCTCGAAGCGCCCCGCCACGAGGCCTATGGCAGCGTCGCCGTGTTCGCTGACCTGTATGGCAACAAATGGGACCTGCTGGAACCTGCCGGTCCCGGGTGAGCGGGTTCCTCGGCGGCGAAAGAAATCCGCACACCCGCCGTTCTCCTGCCATAGCCCATGCGTTCTGCGCAGCCTTCGCCGCCCCTTTCCCTCACACAAGTTCCCTCACACAAGTTTCTGGAGCCACCCATGAAAATGAAATCGCTGACGATCGCCACCGTTCTCGCCGCCTCCGTGTTCGCTTTCGCGGCGAGCGCCCAGGACAAACCCGCCGCGGCGCAGCCAGCCGCCGAGGAAATGGCCGGCCCGGCAATTGGCGCGGTGGCTCCCGACTTCAAGCTGCAGGACCAGAAGGGCGATTGGCACACGCTCTCGCAATACCACGGCAAGTGGCTTGTGCTGTATTTCTATCCGAAGGACGACACGCCGGGCTGCACGACCGAGGTCTGCACGTTCCGCGACGACGTCGCGAAGCTGCACAAGGCCGGCGCCGATGTGGTCGGCGTCAGCCTGGACGACATCAAGTCGCATGCGGCGTTCGCCGAGAAGTATCACGTTCCGTTCCCGCTGCTCGCTGACAATACGCAGTCGACCGCGAAGGCCTATGGCGTACTCACGAGCAAGGCCGGATTTTCCTACGCACGCCGCGAGACCTACCTGATCGATCCGAGCGGCAAGGTCGCCAAGCGCTACGTGAAGGTGGACCCGAAGGAGAATTCGGGACAGGTGCTTGCCGATCTCGCGACGCTCAAGAAGACCTGATCGGCGCGCGGAGGCACGAGGAGCAGGTCTTTCGAAAGCTGGCCCGTCGAAAGAGGGCCTTCCGAAAGCTGACGAAGACCCGCGCGCGTACTTGTTTTCCAGACACGCGCGCACAAGGACGGCCTCGCGTTTGTGCGCGAGGCCGGTGACACCTGTGAATTATCTGCAGCGAGGAACGAAACGCTGAGATCCGGGCGTGAAGATTGAATCAGAGAAGATTGAATCAGGGAAGATTGAACTTGATCACGCGGCCTTTGAGCGATTGAGGGTCTGCTCGAAAGTGTGAATTTCCTGCTCGGCCTTGTCCTTCTGCCAGCCGTAGCGCTCCTGCAGCCTGCCTACGAGATATTGACGATTGCCGTCGATGCGGGCGAGATCGTCGTCGGTGAGTTTTCCCCATTTCGTCTTGAGCGAGCCCTTGAGCTGCGCCCACTTGCCTTGGATGATGTCTTGATTCATCAGATTCTCCAGCTTGATCGGGAATTTGCGACTTCGTCCTCTGACCACGATGACGCAGCGAGCAGGTTACGCTGCGGGCGTAAAATCGCGCTTAGTTTGAAGTTAATCTCGCGTTACAGGGATTTCCGTTTCCATTGCGTTCACCTTTGTAATATGCTCTTTAGAACTAATATACTTGTGTATAAATATACACGACGATGAAAATCGATCATCGCGTCGCGAGTTTTCCGCCGCAGGTCGGTGAACGCTGCCGCGTACTCGTGCTCGGTACGGTGCCGAGCCGCCGCTCGCTCGAGTTGCAGCAATCGTACGGGCACAGCCAGAACCTCTTCTGGCCTTTCATGGGCGCGCTTTTCGATGCAGGACCTGAGTTGCCGTACGCGCAGCGCATCGCGCGCCTGCATGCGCGCGGGATCGGCATCTGGGACGTCTACGAGCAGGTCGAGCGGCCGGGCAGCCTCGATGCGAGCATCGTGCGCGCGAGCGAGGTGCCGAATGCGATACCCGACTTGTTGCGGCGTCAGCCGACAATTCGCGCGATCGCGCTCAACGGCGGCAAGGCGGCCGAGGGCTTCCGCCGCCACATCGCGCCCGCGATCGCCGAGCAACGCATCGAAGGCATCGACATACTCGCGCTGCCATCGACGAGTCCCGCGAATGCCTCGATTTCACGGGACGAAAAATTCCGTCGCTGGCAGATACTGACTGCGTACGCGGCCGATATTCAACCCGCCGGGGAAAAGGAACGATGAGGGCGCGGGTAGAGAAAGACCTCTTCAGACGAGACGCAAATCGCTCGCCTTCGCGTCCGGGAAAATCGTGCCGATCTGATTCGCCGACAGGCCCCACAGGCGCGTGTAGAGCCCCGCGAGCAGGCTGCGATAGTTGTTGAGCACGGGGTAGTCGCGGTTCTGCAGCAGCGTCGATTCCTGCACCTTGACCTGCTCGCCCGCGATGCGGCCGCCATCGATGCCGCCACCGAGCACCCAGTAGACCGAGCCGTGACCGTGGTCGGTGCCGCGGTTGCCGTTCTCGCGGAACGTGCGACCGAATTCGGAGACGACGACGACGACCGTATTTTTCCATTCCGTGCCGAGTTCCTGCGCGAATGCGGCGAGTCCGCGGCCGAGGTTGTCGAGATTGTTCGCGAGCGTGCCCTGCGCGCCGCCTTCGTTGACGTGCGTGTCCCAGCCGCCGATGTCGACGAAGCCGAGGCGGTACTGCTCGCGCATGAGGCGGCCGATGCGCTGCGCCTCGACCGCGAAGCCGCGCGCGTTGATCGCGCCGCGATTCGCGGCATTCATTTCGTCCTCGAATTCCTTCGCGACATGCTGGCGCAGCTGCAGACCCGTCGCTGACCGCGGGCTGCAGATGATGACCCGCGTACATCGAGGTCAGGATCTGCGACTGGCGTTCGTCGAACGCGGGCTTGCCGACCGCGCGCAGCGAGATGTTGGGGATGTCGCTTGCGCCGCGGAACGTCAGCGGCAACGCATCGGTGAACGCGATCGGCGTGGCCTTGCCGGTCAGCGTCGACGAGAGGCGCGCCATGAAGCCCGAGTTGAAGTCCTGTTTGCCCGCGCTCGGCTCGCCGCGTTCGATGTTGTCCTGCGTCTCGAAGTGACTGCGTGACAGGTCGTCGGTGCCGGCGAACGGCACGAACGCGACCTCCTTGTTCTTGAACATCGGCCCGATCGAGTCGCGCAGTGCGGGCGCAAGCGCCCAGTTGGCGTCCAGCGCGAGCGCGCCAGTGTTCGCCGCGGCATCGGGCCTGGCGATCGCGATATTCGGCCGCGATTCGTAGTAGAAATCGCTCGCATACGGAACCAGCAGGTTCGCGCAGTCGTAGCCGCCGCGCAGGAACACGAGCAGGAAGCGCGGCGACGATGCGGGCGCCGCAAACAGGCGGCCGCCGAAGCCGAGCAGCGGTGCTGCCGAGGCGGTCGCGGTCAGGTGCAGGAATTGTCGGCGTTGCATCGTTGTTTCCTCTCTCGTGCTTGTCATTCCGATCGCACTTGCTCGTCATTCCCGCGAACGCGGGAATCCAGCGACTTTACTGGCGCGACCCGCTGAAGGCAGCGGATTGACCAGCTCCGCTGTTGCAGGCCCTTCGTGTTCGCAGTGATGACGGGGCGCATATTTCTCGGCTAGCGATAGTTGAACTCCGGCGACGCGAGCAGGAACGCGTTCCATTCCTGCGGCGACGTCGCCTGGTCGAGCGCCGCCAGCGTCGTCTTCGACAGATACGGCTCGACGCCATCGAAGTAGAGCCGCGTCGACAGCTGCGGAAATCCGCTGCCCGCCGGATGGGCGCCGTCGTCCTCGTTGTTGAACAGGCCCGCGTTGCCGTTGCCGATCGCGCGCGCGATCTCGAAGCGGCGACTCATCTGGCCCGAACTCGCCCATGCGGTTTCGGTCATCGGGTAGCCGTCGGGCGTGAGATGGCCGAACAGCGCCTCGCCTTGGCCGTTGAGCCAGTTGACGACCGGTCGGATGTTGGCCACGGGCTTGCCGTCGTAGGCGAGGCGCACGGACGAGACGACATAGTGCATCGGGTCCTTGAACTTCTTGCCGAGCGACGCCGTGAACTCGCGTCGACTCGAACATCGTGCGCAGCACCGCGGCAATGTCGCCGTCGCTGCGCTGAAACGTGCGCGCCATGGCCTCAACGAGGCTCGCGGGCGGTTCGTCGGCGACGAAATACGTCGCGAGCTTGCGCGAGATGAAGCGCGCGCATTGCGGCTGCTTCACGAGCAGATCGACCGCGCGTTCGACTTCGTCGAAGCCGCCACCGCGGATCGTCTGGCCGAGAAGCACATGGTCGTCGAAGTCGTGGCGGTTCGGATTGAACTCGAACAGGCCCTCGCGCAGGACGAGATTCTGTCTGCGCGGCCCGACCTTCGGCGCCTCGTGATTGGTGTCTATGCCGACGCCCGTGAGGATGTGCGCGAGTTCCTGCACGTCCTTCTGCGAGTAGCCGGCGTCGACGCCGAGCGTGTGCAGCTCCATGAGTTCGCGCGCGTAGTTCTCGTTGATCTTGTTCGCGCGCGTTCTGCGCGTTGTCGAGATACTGCAGCATCGCCGGATGCTTGAGCGTGGCAAGCACGAGATCGCGGAAATGCCCGAGCGCGTAGCGGGCGAATCGCGCGTTCGGCGTAGTCGCCCGCGAGAAACTTCACGTAGCCCTTCTGCGCGAACACGTTGAAGTGATTGAGCCAGAACCAGACCATCTGCTCCTTGAGCTGGTCGGGCGAATAGACCGCACGCAGCAGCTCACGTCGTGTCGCCTGATAAGCGAACTTGTTGCCGAGTTCGTTGCGCGCCTTGCGCGCGTCCTTCTTCTTCCCGTCGTCGCCGAGTCGCGTTGATGCGTTTCTGCTCGGCGATCTCGTCGACGACGAGCTGCGCGACCGGCGTGTGCTGGATATCGAGCGCGTCGATCTGCGCCTGGATCGCGTCGGGCAGCTTGTCGTTGCGGCCGGCCAGCTGCTCGTCGAGGAAACGGCGCCGACCCAGCTCGCGGAAGCGCTGCACGGTCGCGCTGTCGAGGCCGTAGGTCACGCGCTCGAGCCAGAGCGCATCGTCGCGGCTCAGCGCCGCGTCGTGGGCCGCGCCGACGACCGGCGTCGCGAGCAGCACAGCCCGGCACGCATGCACGATCCACCGCGGCGGACGGCGCTCAGCCAGAGCATCGGAAGAATTGCGTGCGAACATCCGTCACCTTCGAGCGTGAGCCGCCAAAATGGCGTCTTCGCCGCTATTTCAACGAACGAAGCAAAAAAAGGATGACAGCAACCGGGCGGTTACATTAGTTTGCACGGCTTGCCCGTCATATCGGTTTGATCGGCTGCGAACGAAAAGGAGACGCGCTCGTGAAGATGACGTTTACGGCACTCGCCGTGCTCGTGGGACTGCTGCTGGCCTCGCTGCTGCACGCGGCGGCTCCCGTCGCTCCGTCGCTCGAACGCGACCTGCCGCCGGGCCTGCAGATCCCCGACGCGGCGCGACCGGGTCCCCACTTCGACGTCGACAAGGCGACGCAGGCCTATCTGGATCTGCTGTCGCCCGAACAGCGCAAGCAGTCCGATGCGTACTTCGAGGGTGGCTACTGGCTGCAGCTGTGGGGGCTTCTGTACGGACTCGCCGTCGCGGCCCTGCTGCTGTGGGGTGGCATCTCGGTGCGGCTGCGCGATCTCGCGCGCCGCGTAGTCCGCGCGCCCGTGGCTGCACACTTTGATCTTCGCGGCGCTGTGGGTGGTCGCGACGTTCGTGCTGTCGCTGCCGCTGACGATCTATACGGACTACATACGCGAACACCAGTACGGCCTCGCCACGCAGGACTTCGGCGGCTGGTTCGGCGACCAGCTCAAGGAACTGCTGGTCAGCGTGATCGTCGTGCCGCTGCTCGTCGCGCTGATCTACGCGGCGGTGCGCCGGGCGGGCGCACGCTGGTGGGTCTGGGCAAGCGGCATTGCGTTCGTATTCGGTCTGTTCTCGATGATGCTCGCGCCCGTCTACGTCGACCCGCTGTTCAACGACTACAAGCCGCTGCGCGAAGGCGCGGTGCGCGAGGTCGTGCTGTCGCTCGCTCGCGCGAACCAGATTCCGACCGACCACGTCGTCGAATTCGACGCGTCGCGGCAGACGACGCGGATCAGCGCGAACGTCGCCGGATTCCTCAACACGACGCGCGTCGCGCTCAACGACAATCTTCTGAACAAGACCTCGACGCCCGAAATCAAGGCCGTGCTCGGCCACGAGATGGGTCATTACGTGCTCAATCACGGCCTGCGCCTGTCGGTCTATTTCGGCCTGATCTTCACCTTCGTGTTCTTCTTCACGCATCTCGCGTTCGACGCGGCGCTCGCGCGCTGGGGTAGACGCCTGCGCCTCGAGGGCCGCGCCGATCCCGCAGCGCTGCCGCTCGCTTTCGCGCTGATCCTGTCGTTCGTGTTCGCTGGCGACGCCGCTGGCGAACTCGACCGGGCGCCAGGCCGAAGCCGAAGCCGACGCGTTCGGCCTCAATGCCGCGCGCGAGCCGAACGGTTTTGCGATGGCGGCGATGCGGCTGTCGACCTACCGCAAGATCCATCCCGGGCCGATCGAGGAGACGATCTTCTACGATCATCCTTCGCGGCTACGAACGCGTGCACGCGTCGATGCTCTGGCTCAAGGAGAACCAGGACAATCCGACCGCGAACGCGACGTTGCCCGCTACGGCGAAATGACGACATGCCGCGACGCGCAGTGCCTGCGCGTGCGGCGTTTCAGTAGACGCGGTAGACCTGCCCGGTCTGCCCGCCTTCGACGCTGCGGCTGAACGCGAGCGCGGCGCGCGCGACCGGGATCGCCTCGAAGCCGCGGAAGAACGGCGCATAGCCCGGCATCGACTCGGCGAATACGTTCGGACTGACCGCGTTGATGCGCAGCCCGCGCGGCAGCTCGATCGCGGCCGCGCGCACGAACGATTCGAGCGCACCGTTGACCATGCTCGCGGAGCTGCCCGCGCGGATCGGCTGCTCGGCGAGGATGCCGGTGATCAGCGTGATCGATCCGCCATCGCGCAGGTGATCGCGACCGAGCAGTGCGAGATTGACCTGACCCATGAGTTTGTCGCGCAGGCCGATCGAATAGAGCTCGTCGGTCATCGCGTCGAGCGGGCCGAAGTGCACGGAACCCGCCGTGCAGACGATCGCGTCGACCGTGCCGAGCTCTCCGAGCAGCTTCGCGATGCTCGCGCGATCGGTGATGTCGACGCGATGCGTGCCGCTGCTGCGGCTCGCGGCGATCACCTCGTGGCGTTGTGCGAGTTCGGCATGCACGGCGCGGCCGAGCGTGCCGCTCGCGCCGACGACAAGGACGCGGGGGCCGGAAGCTGCGGTTTTCTTTTCCATGGCGTCCTCGCTTGCGTGCGTGGAGGGTGCCCTGTTTAGCCCGCTTTCAGGCTCAGCGTCAACGCCAACGCCCGGCCCGCGTTGTTTCGAGCAGGCACGAGACCGCGAGACCCGATTCAATCACACCGACTCAAGCAATCAAGCAGGTCCGATTCAATCAGGTCCGATTCAATCAGGTCCGATTCAAGCAAGCCCGATTCAATCAGGCATGACCCATCCAGGAGACGCTTCATGAAACGAACACTCATCGTCGTCGCGATCGCGACTCTGTCCTGCGGCAGCGCCTTCGCGCAGACGGCCGCCTCCGAGACCGCGCGCGATACCGCGCAGCAATCGCGCGTCGAGCAGGGCCTGCAGTCGGGCCAGCTGTCGACGCACGAGGCCGCGAGCCTCGAGCATCAGGAGCAACGCATCGACCGCACCGAGGCGCACGACATGCGCGACGGCACGCTGACGGCCGGCGAGAAGGCGCAGATCCAGCGCGAGCAGAATCACGTCAGCAACGACATCTATCAGGACAAGCACAACGCCGTCACCGGTAATCCGAACTCGGCGTCATCGCAGCGCATGCAGGCCGACGTGCAGCGCAACGTCAACCAGCAGGCGCGCATCAACCAGGGCGTCCGCTCGGGTCAGCTGAGCAACCACGAGGCCGGCGCGCTGGAGCGCGGCCAGGCGCACGTCGATCGCAGCGAGGCGCACGCGGGCGCGAACGGCCATGTCGGCGCGGGCGAGCAGGCGCGCATCCAGGGCAAGGAGAATCATCAGAGCGCGCGCGTCTACGACAAGAAGCACAACGGCACGGTGCGCGGCGAGTAACCGCTTCCGACCGATCGCAGGCGATCGGTCGTGCCCGGCATCGCCGCGACCGCGCCCGTCGCGGCGATGCTCTTTCTTCCGCACGTTGCCCGGCATCGCGCCGGGCTCGCGCGTCAGTTCAGCGTCACCTTCTTGCGGTTGTCCTCGGAATCGCGGTCGACGAGCTTGTTGTACGGGTCGATGCCGACTTCGTAGGGCTCGCGCGTCGACGGTGATCGTGATCGTGCTGTCGCCGTCGGCGACGACGCGCTTCTCGAGGAACAGGACCTTTTCGTTCGCTTCCTTGCCGTCGGCCGCTCGCCGAATACGCCGATGTCGATCGGGATGTCGATCGTGCCCGGCGTCTCCTTGCCGACGCCGTCGCGTATACTTCTTCTCGGCGTGCAGCGCGATGCTGACGTCGTACTTGCCGTCGTCGCGCTTCTTCGCGGTCGCACTCGTCACGCGGTCGTCGAAGAGCGTGATCTTGTCGAACAGGTCCGCGATCAGCGACTTCCATTTCGGGTCGGTATTCGCGCGCAGCAGGTCGAGCAGTTCATACGAGGTCGTGTACGGCGGCTGCTGGAAGGCCTTCGCCTTGACGAAGGCCGACAGCGTCGCGTTGACCGTGTCCTCGCCGAGGTAGTCCTTGAGCGCGTAGATCACCACCGAGCCCTTGCGGTAGTGGATGTACTGCTGGTTCTCGTTGAGCGCGAGCGGTTGTTCCTCGACGCGTTCGGTCGCGCGCGAACGCAGGTAGTTGTCGAGTTCGTACTTGAGGAACTTGCGCATCTGCGTCGCGCCGTATTCGTGCTCCATCACCATGAGCGCGGAGTACTGCGCGAACGACTCCGACAGCATCGTCGCGCCCTGCACGTTGCCGCCGATGACCTGGTGCGCCCACCACTGGTGCGCGACCTCGTGCGCGGTGATGTAGAAGACGTAGTCGATGTCGTCCTTGTCGCGCAGGTCGGCGATGAAGCCGATCGACTCGGAGTAGGGAATCGTGTTCGCGAAGCTCTGCGCGAAGCTGCCGTGGAAATTCGGGAACTCGAGGATGCGCACCTGACGGAACTGGTACGGCGAGAAATTCTTCGTGTAGTAGGCCAGCGATTTCTTCATCGAGTCGATCATGCGGTCGACGTTGTATGGATGCTGCGGGTCGTAGTAGACCTCGATCGCGATGTCGTTCCATTTGTCCTTTTTCACCGCCTAGCGCGCCGACAGGAACGAGAAGAACGGCAGGATCTTCGTGTCCGACTTGTAGTGGAAGTAGCGGCGCTGGCCGTGGCCCGGCACCTCGGCCGTCCACTCCTTCTCGAGGTAGCCCGGCGCGAGCGCGATCTGGTCGGGCACGGTCGACACCGTCGTCTCGAAATCGATCCAGTCGGCGTCGCTCGCGATGTAGGTGTTGCCGCGCGCGGTCATGTCGTCGATCGGCGCCATGCGCGGGATGTCCGGCAGCCCGTACTTGCGCCGGTCGTTGCGATCGGAGAGCTGCCTGCGCTCGCTGTAGCCGAAATGCGGCAACAGGCCGAAATTGTTGACGAACGTGCCGTTGTACGCGATCTGCGACTCGACGCCGCTCGCCGAGAAGCCGCGCTCGGCCGCCGCGAGCTCGAAATCGAAGTCCATGATTGCGCCGGGCGCCATCGGCTGGTCGAGCTTGTAGATCGTGAGCCGTTGTCGCGGTCCGTCTTGACGACGCTGTGGGCGGCGAAATCGAGCTTGCGCACCTCGATGTCGCGATCGAGATCGATGATGAACTGGGTGATCGGCGCGGCGCTCTTGTTTTCGAGCTTGTAGTGGCCGCGCACGACGACGCGCAGTTCGTCGGGAAAGATGTCGACGTCGGTCTTGACGGCGGTGATGCGCGGCTGCGGCTCGTCTTTGAGCGCGCGATAGGTCTTCTCGTAGTTCGCGCGGCGTTCCTTGCCGGCATCCTCCGACAGATACTCGTTGCGGACGTTCGTGTTGTAGAAGATCCACGCGCCGAGCGCGACGAACGCGACGAGCGAGCCGGCGAAAACGAACCGCGCGCTTCCGCGCGCGAGCCGCGCACGCGCGCGCATGACGACGTTCGCGGAACGACAGTGCCGTGCCGCGCGGCCAGAACAGCGGCTGCGAGCACGAGCAGGGCCAGCGGCGAGCGCAGCCCCAGTACGCGCGGAAAGTCAGCGAGGGCCAGCAGGAAGTGGCCGAAGCCGTTCATGTCGGAAAGCGGCACGGGGATGCGCGTGCCGTAGTTGTAGAGCGGGTGGTTGTAGCCGGCGATCGGCAGGCCGGCGCGCGCGACGAGGACGATCACGATCAGCAGGTAGCCGAGGAACTTGTTTTCGCTGATCACCTGCAGGAAGACGAACAGCGCCGCCAGGAGCACGAACGGCACCGCCGTGAGCAGCGCGATCTTCGCGTACAGGCCCGGCTGGATGTCCGTGTAGCCGTGCAGCAGCTGGTAGCCGATGCAGAACAGCACGCCGACGAAGCAGAAGATCGCGATCACGCCGAGCAGCGTCACGAACTTCGCCGCGAGCGGCACCCAGTTCGGCACCGCGCACGCATCGGCGACCTCGGCGACGCGCAGGCTGCGCTCGCGCCAGACCAGTTCGCCCGCGTAGACGGCGAGCACGAGCGTGAGGAAGAGGCTGAGCCGCCGCGCAGCACCGTCATCCATGTGCGAGGTGACCGGCAAGACCTTCGTGCCGACGATCTCGCCGCTGAACGTCAGCACGGCGAACATCACGAGCAGACCGAGCAGCGAGCATCACGAGGAAAGGTGCGCCCGTCACGACGCCGCGCAGGTCGAAGCGCGCCAGGTGCAGAAACTGTCGCCACTGTGCGCCCGCGCCGCTTTGCAGGCGCACGGCCGGCGTTTCGATGCGCGCTGCTGCCCGCGGCCACAACCGGTGCGACGGACGACTGCGCGAGCGCGGCCTTGCGCCGGAACAGGCGCAGGCCTTCGCGGTCGCTGCGGAACAGGCGGAACGCGCCGAGCAGCAGCAGGATCGCCGAGGCGAGCCAGATCGCGCGATTGACGAGCAGAAGGCTCGTGAGCGTCGGCAGCCGCGTGTTCATGTCGTCGCTCGACCAGTAGCGCGTGAGCTCGCCGAGCGCGCTGTTGCCGAACGGATCGATCAGCGCGCCGATCCAGCGCGCATCGAGATTGGCGGTCATGTTGCCCGCGATGATGTTGAGCACGAAGAACGCGATGACGCCGAGGTAGGTGTAGAGCATCGATCGCGTCAGCGTCGCGAGCGCGAACACGAGCGCCGCGGAGAACAGCAGGTTCGGCAGGATCGAATACGGCGAACGACCAGAGGTACGCGACGAACGGCGTCGGCCCGAGCCGGCCCTGGTCGAGCCACGGCATCTTGCTGCCGAGCCACAGTCCCAGCGCGCAGACGACCATCACGCCGACCGCGGCGATGAAACCGCCGCCGAAGCGGCCGAGCAGGTAGTCGCGCTTGCGCATCGGCGTCGTGAAGAACAGTTCGGCCGTGTTCTGTTCGAAATCGCGCAGCGCCGCGCCGGCGATGAAGATCGTGACGAGAAGCAGGCTGAACAGGCTAAACGCCGCGAGCAGGTTGATCACGACCAGCGGCGCGTTGCGATGCACGTTGCCGATGCCGCCGCCGAAGCTGACGTTGTCGGACGCCATCATCGCGAAGCCGAAGCGCGCCGAACACGATCGCGACGATCCAGAACAGCGGGCTGCGCAGAATGCAGCCTGCGCTCGAAACGCAAGAATCTTGCCTAGCATGTCGAGTCCTCTTTAGGCGGCTTGGGCGACGGGCGGCGTGGCGCGGCGCAGTTCGCCGAAGTAGACGTCCTCGAGATTCGGCGGGACGGCGACGAAGCCGCCGCCGGGATTGCTGTCGCTGAGTACGTGCACGACGGGCTGGCCGCCGACGAGTCGCGTCGACAGGACGTTGTGCTGCTCGCGCAGGAGCGCGAGCTCGTCCTTGCCGGCGGTCTTGCGCCAGACGCGGCCGTCGAGCGAGCGGATCGCCTCGCGCGGCTCGCCGACGAGGCGCAACTGCGCCCTGCGCGATGATCGCCATGCGCGGGCACAGGTCGGTCACGTCGTCGACGATGTGCGTCGACAGGATCACGACGACCTTCTCGCCGACTTCGGCGAGCAGGTTGAGGAAGCGGTTGCGTTCCTCGGGATCGAGACCCGCGGTCGGTTCGTCGACGATGATGAGGCGCGGCGAGCCGATCAGCGCCTGGGCGATGCCGAAGCGCTGGCGCATGCCGCCGGAAAACGTGCCGAGTTTGTACTTGCGCTATCTCCCAGAGGTTGACCTGGCGCAGCAGCGACTCGACGAGCGCCTTGCGCTCGCTTGCGGTCGACGACGCCCTTGAGCATCGCGAAGTGATCGAGCATCGACCTCGGCCGTCACTTTCGGGTAGACGCCGAATTCCTGCGGCAGGTAGCCGAGCGTCTGCCGCGCGGCCTGCTTGTCGGCGAGGACGTCGAGATCGTCGAGGTGGATGCTGCCCGAGTCGGGATCCTGCAGGGTCGCGATCGTGCGCATCAGCGTCGACTTGCCGGCGCCGTTGGGACCGAGCAGCCCGAACATGCCGTTGGGAATGTCGAGCGAGACGCCCTTCAGTGCCTGCACGCCGTTGGCGTAGGTCTTCGACAGATTGCGAATCGTGAGCATGTGCTCTCCTTGGACAGGCAGGTCAGGTTCGGGCATGCAGCGTAGCGGCGCGCGGCCCTCGCTGCCAAGGCCGCAAGTCACACGACAGTCGCAACGACTAGCCGCGACCTACCCGGTTCGGATTATCATGCAAGACTCGCGGCTCGCCGCCTTGTGCGGTTCGCCGCCGCGTTGTTGATTTTCGACGGAGGAGTCATGGCCGAGGTGAAAGAAGTCAAAGTTCCCGACATCGGGGACTACAGCAATGTCCCGGTCATCGAGATCCTCGTCAAACCCGGCGATACCGTGGCGAAGGACCAGGGCCTCGTGACGCTCGAATCCGACAAGGCGACGATGGAGGTGCCCGCGTCGTTCGCCGGCGTCGTCAGGGAGATCAAGGTCAAGGTCGGCGACGAGATTGGCGAAGGCACCGTCGTCGCGCTGATCGAGAGCGGCAACGCAGCCGCCCCGGCGAAGCCCGCTGCCCCGGCCGCTGCGTCGGCTCCGGCGGCAAAGGCGGAAGCGCCCGCCGCGGCTCCCGCCGCGCCTGCGGCCCCGACGGCCAGGGCGCCCGCGGCCGCTGGCGGCATCCAGGAGGCGAAGGTCCCCGACATCGGCGACTACACGGGCGTGCCCGTGATCGAGGTCCTCGTGAAGGTCGGCGACACCGTGACGAAGGACCAGGGCCTCGTCACGCTCGAGTCCGACAAGGCGACGATGGAAGTGCCGTCGTCGGTCGCGGGCGTCGTCAAGGAGATCAAGGTCAAGGTCGGCGATGAAATCTCGGAAGGACACGTCGTCGCGCTGATCGAAGGCGCGGCCGATGCCGCCGCGCCGCGGCGAAAGCCGGCAGCTGCACCTCTCCCGCCGGCGGGCGAGGTCGCTGCGCGCAGCGCAGCGGGTGAGGATGGCGCCGGGAAGCTCCCGCCGCCACTCACCCCAGCCCTCTCCCGCCAGCGGGAGAGGGAGCGAAGCCGGGTCCGCCGTCTGCCGCAGGCACGCCCAGCTCGCCGCCGATCAATTTCGGCAGCGACACCGTGATGCCCGACAAGGTGCCCTATGCGAGTCCCGCCGTGCGCGTCTTCGCGCGCGAGCTCGGCGTCGACCTCATGCGCGTGACCGGCAGCGAGCGCAGCGGCCGCATCACGAAGGAAGACGTGCAGAAATTCGTCAAGGGCGCACTCGCGGGCGGCGCCGCGTGCGCCGGCTGCGCGCGGCGCCCGCCGGTGGCGGCCTCAACCTGCTGCCGTGGCCGAAAGTGGATTTCTCCAAATTCGGCGAAGTGGAGAGCAAGCCGCTTTCGCGCATCCAGAAGATTTCCGGCGCGAACCTCGCCAGAAACTGGGCAATGATCCCGCACGTCACGCAGCAACGACGACGCCGACATCACCGAACTCGAAGCGCTGCGCGTCGCGCTCAACAAGGAATACGAGAAGGCCGGCATCAAGTTCACGATGCTCGGCTTCCTGATCAAGGCGGTCGTCGCCGCGCTGAAGAAATTCCCGACGTTCAACGCTTCGCTCGACGCGAGCGGCGAGAATCTCGTCCTCAAGAAATATTTCCACATCGGCTTCGCCGCCGACACGCCGAACGGTCTCGTCGTGCCGGTGCTGCGCGACGCCGACAAGAAGGGCATCGTCGACATCGCGAAGGAGAGTTCGGCGCTCGCCGCGAAGGCGCGCGACGGCAAGCTCGGCCCGGCGGAAATGTCCGGCGGCTGCTTCTCGATCTCGTCGCTCGGCGGCATCGGCGGCACGTCGTTCACGCCGATCGTCAATGCGCCCGAGGTCGCGATCCTCGGCGTCACGAAGTCGGCGATGAAGCCCGTGTGGGACGGCAAGGCGTTCCAGCCGCGCCTGATCCTGCCGCTGAGCCTCAGCTACGACCATCGCGTCGTCGACGGCGCGCTCGCCGCGCGCTTCACCGCGTATCTCGCGCAGCTGCTCGCCGACATGCGGCGCGCTGCTGTGACCATCATGGGGGCGACTGGTCTCGCTCTCGGCGCGAAGCCCTGGTCGCGCGGCATGCGTCGATGCGCAGCGGCGGATTGGGTCCCAGTCGAACCTGACCCGGCTGGATCCGGACATGAGAAACGTGTCGATCGCGCACCGTGATCGACGAGATGCTGAGGCTAGGCGGGCAATCGTTTCGCTGAGGGCCGGAATGTCGCCGACCATGCCAGACTTCGCTCTCCGACGACGACGCGTAACGGCATCGCCGAGCTGTGCAACGCACTGTCGGCAGAGCGAACAGAGGCGAGCACACCGCGAATCGCCGATTGCAGAACTGCGGCGGCTTTCGCGGACGGCGCGGCGAACAACGGCACAGCACCATGCCCCCGGCAAATTGAAACACCCTCGATTATCGCCGTGAACGAGCAATAGGGTCCCGTTTCGAGCACGATGAAGTCGCGCCGTCTCGAGGCGATTGAAATCAACCCAGACGGACCCGCCATGGCACGATCGAAGTCAAAGTCCCCGACATCGGCGATTACGAGAAGGTCCCCGTCATCGAAGTGCTCGTGAAACCGGGCGACACGGTGACCAAGGATCAGGGCCTCGTCACGCTCGAATCGGACAAGGCGACGATGGAGGTGCCGTCGTCGGTCGCGGGTGTCGTCAAGGAGGTCAGGGTCAAGGTCGGCGACGAGATTTCCGAAGGCAGCATCGTCGCGCTGATCGACGCCGAAGGCGCCGGCGCTGTTCCTTCCCCTGCGGAGCGGGGGAAGGTGCCGAAGGCGGAAGGGGGTGAAGCCTCGCAGGGTGCAAAGGCTCGCCCCTTCGCCGCGCTCACGGCAGCCTTCTCCCGCGCGCGGGAGGAAGCGAAAGCACGCGCCGCCGCCGCAATCCACGTCCGCGGCGCCATCGCCTGCAGCACCGAAAGCCGACACGACGCCCACGCCGAAAGCAGCAAGCGCCTCTGGCCGCAAGGCCGACATCGAATGCCAGGTGGTGGTGCTCGGCTCGGGGCCCGGCGGCTACACGGCGGCCTTCCGCGCGGCGGACCTCGGCCAGAACACCGTGCTGATCGAGCGCTACGCGACGCTCGGCGGCGTCTGTCTCAACGTCGGCTGCATTCCGTCGAAGGCGCTGCTGCATGCGGCGAAAGTGATCGACGAGGCGGCGCACGCAAGGGACATCGGCATCGAGTACGGCGCGCCGAAGATCGACATCGCCAAACTCGCCGCGTTCAAGAACAAGGTCGTCGGCCAGCTGACTGGCGGCCTCGCGAGCATGGCCAAGCAGCGCAAGGTGACGGTCGTCACGGGCCAGGGCAAGTTCGTCTCGCCGCACGAGATCGAAGTCGAGACGAAGGACGGCAAGAAATTAGTATATTTTGAGAAATGTATCATCGCCGCGGGCTCGCAGTCGGTGAAGCTGCCGGCTTTCCCGTGGGACGATCCGCGCGTGATGGATTCGACCGGCGCCCTCGTGCTGCAGGACGTGCCGAAGAACCTGCTCGTCGTCGGCGGCGGCATCATCGGCCTCGAGATGGCCTGCGTCTACGACGCGCTCGGCAGCAAGGTCACGGTCGTCGAGCTGCTCGACCAGCTGATGCCGGGCGCCGATCCCGATCTCGTCAAGCCGCTCGCGACGCGCCTCGGCAAGCGCTACGCGGGCATTCATCTCAAGGTGAAGGTCGCGAAGGTCGAGGCGACGAAGGAAGGCCTCAAGGCGACGTTCGAGGGCGAGAAGGCACCGCAGGCAACCGTCTACGACCGCGTGCTCGTGTCCGTCGGCCGTTCGCCGAACGGCAACAAGATCGACGCCGACAAGGCCGGCGTGCAGGTCACCGATCGCGGCTTCATCCCGGTCGACCGGCAGATGCGCACGAACGTGCCGCACATCTTCGCGATCGGCGACATCGTCGGCCAGCCGATGCTCGCGCACAAGGCGACGCACGAAGGCAAGGTCGCCGCCGAGGTCTGCGCGGGCCAGAAGAGCGAATTCGTCGCGCGCGTGATCCCGAGCGTCGCCTACACCGATCCCGAAATCGCCTGGGTCGGCGTCACCGAAACCGAGGCGAAAGCCAAGGGCATCAAGTACGGCATCGGCAAGTTCCCGCACGTCGCCTCGGGCCGCGCGATCGGCATCGGTCGCACCGAGGGTTTCACGAAGCTGATCTTCGACGAGGCTTCGCACAAGGTCATCGGCGCCGGCATCACGTGCCCGAACGCAGGCGACCTGATCACCGAAGTCGCCTTGGCGATCGAGATGGGCGCCGAAGCCGCCGACATCGGCCTCACCGTGCATCCGCATCCGACGCTGTCGGAGTCGGTCGGCATGGCGGCCGAGGTCTACGAGGGCACTATCACGGATCTCTACATTCCGAAGAAGAAATGAGCCGCTGTCGGATTGATGATCGTCGCGGCTCGGCGAGCCGGATGCGCGAGCGCACGGCGAGGCCGTTGAGGCGTCAGTTGCGACGCGACTTTCGGGTTCGTGTCGTTCTTGCTCAGCGCATGCACCGGCGTCTGGCCGCCGTCGGCCGATCGAAAGCATCGCGCCGTCATCCGGAATTGCGCGAAGACGGCTCAAACGGTTCGGCGCAGACCTGGTCGCGCCAGACAACGTCGACGACGGCGTGAGCCGCCTCGACGACGTTACCGGCGATAGGGGCGACGCCGCCGAATGCTGCTGCGCACGAGGTGACGTCGGATGTAGGTATCCGCGCCGTGCAGCAGGTCGACCGTGAGGATATTGGCGCAGCAGGCTGTCGTACACACGTCCGGCGAACGATCGCCGCGTCCAGGCACGGTGCGTCGCCGAAGTGGAGCCGACCGTCGAAATGCTGGCGAGGTGCTCGCGAGGAAGTTGCGCGTCGCTACGCGATCGCGCTGCGGCATGTCTGCCAGCGCAAACCGGCAGATTTGGATCAGGATTCGGCTGAGAAAGCGGCACCTGCGCCGCAGATCTCATGCAGTGGAGACGACGACTGCATCGCATGTCGCCGCTGCGGCTGCGTCGTTTCTCGCGCACCGTGAGCTAGCCGAATGTGCGCGGAATGCAACGCAGCCGCATCGCGCGGCTCGACGATTGATTAGCGACCCAGGGCGCAGTCCATGAAGCCGAAGCGCTCGCGAAAAGAAGGCGCGAGCGGTCCCTAGCGACCCTCGTCGACGAGCCGGCGAGGGTCCTCCGCAACGTCCGGCGCCAATCACTTCCGCTTTTTCGGCGCCGCCTTGTCGTCCACCGCTGCGGCGTCGGCTCCCTCGGCCGCGATCTGCTGCGCAACCTCGTAGTGGCGCACGACAGGCTCCATCTGCAGCAGGAAATGCTCGTCCTCGGGATAGTAGACCGAACGCTCGGCATTCTCGCCGGCGAACGCGCGCACGGCTTCCATCGAATCCCACAGCGAGATCAGCATGATTTCGCAATGCTCGCCCTGATCACGACGCAGGATCGTGACGCCGCGATTGCCGGCAGTCTTGGCGTAGTCCTTGATCCCCGTTTCGTGGAGATAGGAAAGGTAGTCGTCCGCTTTTTCCTTGAGCGTGATGCCGCGCCAGATGCGAGCGATCATGCGTCACCCCTGTAGCGAGAAGCATCCAGCATAGCGCACAGGCCTATACGCGACGCAAGATTTACATCGTCTTACAGGCCGGCGTACTTCGTCGCCGGCCGGCGTGGTTCTCTCCGATCCGCCCAGGCCGCTATCCTCGTGCTTCCTGCTCGTCGACGGCAAAACCGGGACTCTCCGTGACCTCGAACCTCGTCTTCGGTGCGACCGGCGCGATCGGCCGCTTCCTGCTGCCGAAGCTGCTCGGACGCGGCGAGCGCATCGTCGCGGTCAGCCGGCAGCCCCGCGCGGATCGCGACGGCAGCGGCATCGAATGGCTGCGCGCAGACCTGTTCGCGGCGGTGCCGCCGGTGCCGCCGGTCGAAACGATCTACAGCCTCGGACCGCTCGACGCGTTCGCAGGCTGGTTCGCCGGCGCGGACGACGACGGACCGACGCGACGCCTGATTGCGATCAGTTCGATGAGCGCCGAGAGCAAGCAGGATTCGGTCGATGCCGCCGAGCGCGAACTTGCCGCGCGGTTGCGCGATGCCGAAGAAAGCCTGCTCTCGACGGCGCTCCGCCGCGGCATTGCCTGCACGATCTTCCGGCCCACGCTGATCTACGGCAGCGGCGCCGACCGCAGCCTCGCGCCGCTCGCACGCTTCGCCCGGCGCTGGCGCGTGCTGCCGATTCCTTTCGGCGCGAGCGGCCTGCGCCAGCCGGTGCATGCCGAAGATCTCGCGGAAGCATGCATCGCGGCGCGTGCGAACCCGGCGGCCTTCGGCACGTCTATGCGCTCGGCGGCGGCGAGCGTCTGCGCTTCGACACGATGCTCTGCGCGCATTGCGTCCGCGTCGCCGCGTCGCGCGCTCGCGGTGACCGTTCCGATCGGGCTGCTGCGCGCTGTTGCGCGCGGGCACGCTGGTGCGCTGTCGCGTCTGCAGGTCGACCTGCTGGCCGACAATGGCCCCGCCGCGCGCGATTTTGGCTATGCGCCACGCGCGTTCGCTGCGCGCGACGTCCTTCCGGATGGAAACCCGACGGGAGTTGAACGAAAAGGTGGGTGTCTAGACGGCGAAATGGGGTTTCGCCGCGATGTGTATACATCTCCACCGTGCGCGTCGGCGGCCCGACGGTGTTGCTGCGGTGCAGCAGAGGGTCCATTCGAGTTGCGGCATAATTCCCTCCAACAACTGTTTGAAAGTTGCACGTTCTTATCATTGCATCCGCGCGAGCGGGGGAGAGGAAATCATGCGCAGTTTCGCGATTCGGGCCGCGGCGTTGCCGTGCGCACTACTGTCTTTGCTCAGTGCAGGGGCGCACGCCTACGACTACACGGCTCCGGTACCGCTGCATACGATCGCGAACTTCGATCCGTCGAATGCGATCGTGCCGTTCCCGATCGACCTGCTGCGGCAGGGGTCGACGGACCTGACGATCAACGCGCCGCTGCCGACGGATCCGGCCCAGGCAGGCCCGGTCAGCGCGCTCAACGCGCTCGACGGCTTCAGCACGACGGCGCCGTGGAGCACGTCGTTCTCGACCAGCCTGACCGCGAGCAGCGTCGTCGGCGGTTCGACGGTCCGTGTCTTCGAAGTCAGCACCGATCCCGCCACTGGCGCGGTGACGGGCGTCAAGAACGAATTGAAGTCGCCGCAGCAGTACGTCGCGACGCTCGCGTCGAACGCGACGACCGGCGCGACGCTCGCGATCGTGCCGACGGCGCCGCTCAAGCAGCTGACCTCGTACATGGTCGTCGTCACGAACGGCATCACGAACAGCACGGGCGCCGCGACCCGCAGCTCGCTGATCTACGGTCTCGCCAAGCGCACGACCCCGCTCTGCAGCGGCGGCTCTTCGACGCTGCCCGCGCTGCCGGCCGCCGAGGCCTGCGCGCTCGAGCCGCTGCGCCAGCTCGTCAACCTGCAGGAAGCCGCGGCGAGCAAGGCCGGCGTGACCCCCGGCAATATCGTGATCTCGTGGACCGCGACGACGCAGTCGACGACGGTGCCGATGCAATATCTCACGGGTGTCATCGACGCATCGCCGGCGCCGCCGGTTGCCGTCGTTCCGACGGGACTCAATCTGTCGCAGGCCAACCCGGCCCTGCCGCCGATCGCCGACATCCTCGTCGGCACGCTGACCGTGCCGTACTACCTGTCGGCGCCGAGCGCATCGAACCCGACCGCGCCGCTGACGGCCTTCTGGAAGGCCAAGCCCAACGGTTACGTTCCGCCGTATGACAAGCTCGGCCTCGACAAGACGTCGACCAATGTCACGTTCGCCAATCCGTTGCCGGTGCCGACGTCGAACCAGACGGTCCCGGTACTCGTGACGGTACCGAATGCGAACTCGGGCAAGGCCAAGCCTGCCGCTGGCTGGCCCGTCGTCATCTTCCAGCACGGCATCACGCGTAACCGTACCGATGCGCTTGCGATCGCCGGTGCACTCGCGCAAGGCGGCTTCGCCGTCATCGCGATCGACCTGCCGCTGCATGGCCTGACCGACAAGACGAGTCCGCTGTACCGCAACCAGTTGCTGACGGGTTCGCCCGCCGCGGCGCTGATCACGGGCGAGCGCACGTTCGACCTCGATTTCGAAAACAACTCGACCGGCGCGAGCGGTCCCGACGGCAAGATCGATTCGTCGGGCAGCTACTTCATCAACCTGACGAGCCTGCTGACGTCGCGCGACAACCTGCGTCAGGGCGTTGCCGACCTGCTCGAACTGCGCAGCGCGATTCCTTCGGTCAGCGCCGACGGCAAGACGAACCTGTTCGATGCGACCCACGTCTCGTTCGTCGGTCAGTCGCTCGGCAGCATCGAGGGCACGAGCTTCATGGCGTTGACGCAGACCCCGAACCTCGGTGTGCAGAATGCGGTACTGAGCGTGCCCGGCGGCGGCATCACGAACCTGCTGCTCGGCTCGCCGACCTTCGCGCCGCAGATCCTCGCGGGCCTCGCGGCCGCTGGCCTCAAGCCCGGCACTGCGGCCTTCAACACGTTCATCGTCGTGACGCAGACCGCGATCGACTCGGGCGATCCGATCAACTACGCGTCGATGGCCGCGAACAAGGGCATCCTCGTGCATGAAGTCGTCGGCGGCAGCGCGCCGATCGCGGGCGATTCGAGCAACGCGAGCCTGTACGACGCGAACGGCAAGTGGCTGCCTGATCAGGTGATTCCGAACACGGTCGCCAACTCGCCGCTGTCGGGGACGGAACCGCTCATCGCCGCGCTCGGCCTTCCCGCAATCACGACGACGACCGTCGGCAGCGGCGGGACGGGCCAGGTGCGTGGCGCGGTGCGCTTCGTGACGGGCACGCACGGGTCTCTGCTCGATCCTTCCGCCTCGCCGCAGGCGACGATCGAAATGCAGACCGAGATGGTCGCCTATCTCGGATCGCTCGGGACCGCCGTCCTCGTGCAGAACCCGCTCGTCGTCAAGCAGAAATAATCCGTCAACGGAACAGGGATTCTCATCATGAACCATAAAAACCGTTTCACCCCGACGTTGACTGCGCTGAGCCTGGCGCTTGCCGCTGCGGTCGCCAGTCAGGGCGCTTTCGCCAGCGCGTTCCAGCTGACCGAGAACTCGGCGCAGGGCCTCGGCCGCGCGCAGGCCGGCGGACCCGCCGCGCCGAACGACTGCTCGGTCGTCGTCAACAACCCGGCCGCAATGGGTGACTTCACGACGAGCTGCATCATGGGCACGCTGTCGGCGATCAACTTCAGCGCCAAGTTCCAGTGGCGGCGGCACCGATTTCCTCGGCAACCCGACCACCGGCGGCACTGGCGGCGACGCCGGCACGACGTTGCCGGTGCCCGCGGCCTACTACATCGTGCCGATCAACGACAAGTTCTCGTTCGGCGCCGGCATCTCGGTGCCGTTCGGCTTCCAGACCAAGTACGACGATCGCTGGGTCGGCCGCTATCAGTCGGTCGAGACCAAGCTGGAGTCTCCGGCGTTGACGCTGGCTGTGTCGTGGAAGGCATCCGACCAGTTCTCGGTCGGCGGCAGCCTGATCGTCCAGCGCACGAGCGCCACGATCATCCAGGACATCGACGTCGGCGCGATCCTCGCGGTGCCGACCAACGGCGCGGTGCTGCCGCAGGAAGCCGATGGCCAGGGCGGACTCAAGGGCAACGACACCGCTATCGGCTTCGGCCTCGGCGCGTTGTTCAGGCCGACGCCAGCGGATCGCATCGGCATCAATTTCCACTCCGAGATCGACCACACGATCGAAGGCGACGCCACGTTCCAGGTACCTTCCAATCTGCTGCCGCTGCTCGGTGGCGCATTCGTCAACACCAAGGGCACGGCGGACTTCGACACGCCCTGGTTCCTGAACATGGGCTGGTGGCACGATATCGACGATCACCTGAGCCTGGGCGTTACCGCGAACTACACGCACTGGTCGAGCTTCCAGAAGCTCGTGATCGACTACGCCAACCCGGCGCAGGGGCCTTTCAACTCGGCGCAGAACTTCGACTACCGGAACACGTGGTTCGGCTCGTTCGGCGGCGACTATCGTCTCGACAACCGCTGGACGTTGCGCGCAGGCGTCGCCTACGACGAGACTCCGACGCGCGACTCGACACGCGACCCGAAGGTACCTGACAACTCGCGCGTCTGGGCCTCGATCGGCGTGGGCTACAAGACGAGCGAGCAGCTGCGTTTCGATGCCTCGTTCGTCCACCTGTTCGTCAACGATGCGAAAGTCGACAACGTCGCGCCGACCTTCAACACGCTGCAGGGCGCGTTCAAGGTGTACGGCAACGTCTTCGCGGTTTCGGGGCAGTACACGTTCTGATCGCTGAACTGATCGCTTGAAATCGAAGTGAGGTCGTCGGGCCGCGAGGGGCCGGTCCGACGGCGACGATTTCGTAGGTGGCTGTCGCCGTTCCTTGCGCCGGCCTGAGGTTTTCAAACCATCCGGGGAGACACCATGGGCACGTTGCTGCTTCTGCCGCTACTCGTCATCGTCATCGCCATCGTCGTCGGCGCTTTCATCATTCAAATGGCCACGCGCATGGTCGCGGGATTCAAGCCGGCTTTCGGCACCTGCGTCGTGACGGCCATCGTCGCGACGATCGCGGCAGTCATCCTCCACGTGATTCTCGGCATGGTGCTCGGCGCCGGCATGGGCGGCCGCGGGCTGGCGCTGATCGCGGGTTTCCTCGTCAACGCGTTCGTCATCAACATGATGGTGAAGAATGCCGGCGCGGAGATGGGCTTCGGCAAGGCCGCGCTCGTCAGCGTCGTGGAATACGTGATCTACATCGTGCTCGCCATCATCTGCGCGATCCTGTTCGGCGCCGCGTTGATCGGCGGCGCCAGCGCGCTCTCGCACTGACGCAGGTTCGATTCAGCAGGCGGGATTCGGAGGCAGCGCCGTGGCAAGCCGGCGCTGCGCGGATTGGCGGAATCGAGGTTTTTCGGACGCGCCGCTTCGGCGTAACCCGACCCGCGTGAACCCGAGCTTGGACAGACGCGCGTACGCGATGCGGCGCGCAAGGCGCATCTCGCCGCTATGACGCCTGACATTCCTAGTAGGCGAGGCCGATGCGGCGCATGAGCTTCGCGACGATCCAGGCCGGCCCGATCAGCAGATAGGCCAGATCGGTCAGGAACGACGGCTTGCGGCCTTCGATCTTGTGGCCGACGAACTGGCCGATCCAGGCGGCGACGAAGACCGCGATCGCCGGTCCACATCAGCCGGCCGGGCCGAGCGCGCGGTAGAGCGCCTCGGTGATCGAGGCCGAAGATCGACGAAAACGACGAACATCGCCGAAGCATCAGCGAGCGCGACAGGCGCAGGTAGAACACGAGCGAAGCGAACATCGCGACGCCCGCCCAGAGTCCGGCGCGGCCGAGGAACGGCCGGCACCGGCACGACCCAGAGCAGCGCGATCACGGTCCACAGGATCAGCGGCACGCAGATCCAGTGGATCGTGATATTGGTCGGATTGCGATGGTCTTCGCTGTAGTTGCCGAGCCAGCGATCGACTTCGCGGCGCGGGTCGGTGACCGAATCGAGTGTCGTGTCGCTCATGGCTTGCCTCGCAGAATCGATCTGTTGTCAGTGGCGGACGTAGCGCGCAATGCGTTCATCGCATAGCGCAGCGGCAAAGCGCGTGCAAGCCCGCCGTGGATGCCGACCCGACCCGCGTCCGGCTTGTCGCGCCTCGTCTCCCGTGCGCGAAGTGCTCGATCGGCGACTTGCTTAGACGAGTTCGATGCCGGCAAGACGCTTCAAGGCCTCGGCGTACTTGGCCGCCGTGCCGTCGATCACGCTGCGCGGCAGCTTCGGCCCCGGCGCGGTCTTGTTCCAGTCGAGCGTCTCGAGATAGTCGCGCACGAACTGCTTGTCGTAGCTCGGCGGGCTGATGCCGACGCGGTACTCGTCGGCGGGCCAGAAGCGCGACGAATCCGGCGTGAGCATTTCGTCCATCACGTAGAGCTTGCCCGACTCGTCGGTGCCGAACTCGAACTTCGTGTCGGCGATGATGATGCCGCGCTTACGGGCGAATTCGGCGGCAAAAGTATAGATTTTCAGGGTGGCGTCGCGGACCTGTTCGGCGAGGTCCGCGCCGATCGTGGCGACGACCTGATCGAAACCGATGTTTTCGTCGTGCGCACCCGCCGCGGCCTTCGTCGACGGCGTGAACATCGGCTTGCGGCAGCGGCTCGGCCTGGCGCAGGCCTGTCCGGCAGGCGCATGCCGCACAGCGAGCCGGTCGCCTGGTAATCCTTCCAGCCCGAGCCGATCAGATAGCCGCGCGCGATCGCCTCGACCGGCACCGGCCTTCAGGCGCTTCGCGACGACGCTGCGCTCGCTGTACAGCTTCGCGTCCGCGCCGTGCGGCAGCACGCTCGCCACCGGCTTGCCGGTGAGATGGTTCGGCACGAGGTGAGCGGTCCGCGCGAACCAGAAGTTCGAGATCTGGCAGAGCATCTCGCCCTTGCCCGGAATCGGGTCGGGCAGCACGACGTCGAACGCGCTCAGGCGATCGGTCGCGACGATCAGCAATTCGCGTCGGCGACAGCGCGTACACGTCCCGGACCTTGCCGCGGTGAACGAGGTCGAGGCCGGCGAGATCCGACTGCAGCAGGGTGGTGGGCACGAGTCGCTTCCTGGTGTCGCGGGGAGGCGCGTATTGTAGCGGCGCCGGCAATATTCGTCCCTGAAAGGGATTGCCCGGTTCCGCGATGACCGGTGCGCAGCGTCGAAACGGCGATTTCCTGCGCCGATCGGCTAGAATTCGCGTCCCATCGGCATTGCGGCGATCCATGAATTCGGCTTTCGCGTGCGCGGCCCGTCCCGACCGGCGGATCGGCGCATGAACATTCTCGGCAAACTGCTCGGGTTCGTGGTCGGCGTTGCCTTCTTCCACAATCCTCTCGCGATTCTCGTCTGCGTCGGCCTGGGCCACATCGCCGATCGAAGCTTCGGCGCGCTGAATCCCCTCGCCGGCATTGCGCCGCTTTCGTTCGTCGAGCCGCTGTTCGGCATCGCGGGTGCCATCGCGAAGTCCGACGGGCGCGTGTCGCAGCAGGAGATCGACGCGGCCGAGCACCTCATGCAGCGCCTGCAGCTCAGTGGCGAGCAGCGCAACGCCGCGATCGCGCAGTTCACCGCCGGCAAGGAATCGGAATTCGTCGCAACCGGCGCGATCGTGGAATTGAAGCGCTGGTGCGGCGGCCATCGTGACCGCGCCTTCATTCTGCGTCGACATGCTGCTCGACATCGTCTACGCCGAAGGGCCGCTCGCGCCGGCCAAGCTCGCGCTCGTGCGCAAGCTGTGTGCGTCGCTCGGCGTGGACGAGCGCCAGCTCGCCGCGCTCGCCGCAATGCGTGGTTATTCGTACGTCGCGCCCGAAGACTGGCGCCACTATCAGCGCGCGCAGGACGACGCGCGCGGGCCGCAGGCGACCCGGACGGTATCCGGCAAGGACCCGTACGCCGTGCTCGGCCTCGATGCGCAGCGCGCAGCGACGCCGAGATCAAGCGCGCGTATCGCAAACTGATCAGCCAGCATCATCCGGACAAGCTCGGCGACGTGCCCGACGAACTCAAGCGTCGCGCCGAGGAGCGCGCGCGCGAGATCAATGCGGCCTACGAAAAAATCCACGCGGAGCGGGATTCAATAGAATCCCTCAAATAGAATCCCGCTGTGCGCACCGCCGTCGGCGGAGCCTGTTTTCCGGAGTCGTCGCATGAAGCAAAGCCCCGTCATCGCGCCATCGATCCTGTCCGCGGACTTCGCTCGTCTCGGCGAGGAAGTCGACGCGGTCGTCGCCGCCGGTGCGCGACTGGGTCCACTTCGACGTGATGGACAATCACTACGTGCCGAACCTGACGATCGGTCCGCTCGTCTGCGAGGCGCTGCGCAAGCACGGCGTGAAGGCGCCGATCGACGTGCACCTGATGGTCAAGCCGGTCGACCGCATCGTGCCGGATTTCGCCAAGGCCGGCGCGACCCACATCAGCTTCCATCCCGAGGCCAGCGAGCACATCGACCGCACGATCGGGCTGATCCACGACTCCGGCTGCAAGGCCGGCCTCGTCTTCAATCCGGCGACGCCGCTGAGCTATCTCGACTACGTGCTCGACAAGATCGATCTCATCCTGATCATGTCGGTCAATCCGGGTTTCGGCGGACAGAGTTTCATCCCGTCGGCGCTGGACAAGCTGCGCGCGTGCGCGAGCGCATCGATCGCAGCGGCCGCAACATCCGCCTCGAGGTCGACGGCGGCGTCAAGGTCGACAACATCGCGCAGATCGCAGCGGCCGGCGCCGACACGTTCGTCGCCGGCTCGGCGATCTTCGGCCAGAAGGACTATCGCGCCGTGATCGCCACGATGCGCAAGGCGATCGATCAGCGATAAAACGCGCGCCGCAAGGGCCATCTGGGGCGGGGGGCTTCGGCCCTCGCGGCGCGCGGAGGCAACGGGTCAGTTCGTTCGCAATGTCATGGTCTCGTGGCGCGGTGCGCTGCGACGTCGGCGCCGTGCGTGGCGTCGCGATCGCGCGGAGGCATGGACGGGATTGTGCGAACGATGATCACTGACGTGTCCTTGGATGGCGAGCCAGCCAGAGCTGCCCGCTAGATCGCAAGCCAGGTCGGGTCGACGCTGCGTTCGACCGCGCGCGCCGACTCGCATGCCGCGCGCGCCGCAGAGCGAATCACTCGCCTGCCGCGAGGGCAGGTCGCGCCAATCGGTCACGGCGTCGTCGTGCAGCAGGTGGAAGTCGGCGGGCAGATAGATGTCCATGGCGGTTTCCGGTCGTCAGATTCCGAAGTCGTCGAATTGTGTGGTCGTCAGAACTGCATCGCGGCGATCGCGCCGAGCAGCAGCGCGCACAGCGCGAAGGCGATGCGCAGTGGCTCGAAGCCGGGCTGCAGTTCGGCGTTGGGGTCGGGGCGGTCGGTATTCATCGGTATTCGTCGGTCGGCTAGCGGATTGGGTCGAATCCTCGCCCCGCCGCGTGATCGCGAGGCAGCAAAAATGCGGCGCCGCGCCGACGAGTTGTGGCGAAGCGATGACAACCCCTCCGCTGCCATTGCGCCGCGGGGCATCGGCTCCGTAAGCTTGGCGCTGCTGTGAAGTCGCATTGCCGGAGAATTCAATGGGTCGCAATATCGCCATCGTCGAGGATGAACCCGCGATCCGCGCGAATTACGTCGAAGCGCTGAACCGCTTCGGTTACACGACGCAGGGTTACGCTTCGCGTCCGGATGCGAGCCGCGCGTTCGCGCAGCGGATGCCGGAACTCGTGATCATCGACGTCGGCCTCGGCGACGAACCCGAGGGCGGCTTCGACCTGTGCCGCGAGCTGCGCGCGAAATCGCCGACGTTGCCGCTGATCTTCCTCACCGCGCGCGACTCGGATTTCGACGTGATCTCGGGCTTGCGCCTCGGCGCCGACGACTACCTCACGAAGGACGTGAGCCTGCATCAGCTCGCCGCGCGCATCAGCGCGCTGTTCCGCCGCATCGACTCGCTCAACAAGCCGTCGTCGAAGGAAACGGTGGTCGAGCATGGGCCGCTGCAGCCTCGAGGCCGAGCGCATGCGCGTCACCTGGAACGGCGCCGACGTGCCGCTGACCGTGACCGAATTCTGGATGGTGCACACGCTCGTGCGCTTTCCGGGCCACGTGAAGAATCGCGACCAGCTCATGCGCGAGGCGCAGGTCGTCGTCGACGACGCGACGATCACGTCGCACATCAAGCGCATCCGCAAGAAATTCCTCGCGATCGACGAGGCCTTCGACGCGATCGAAACGGTGCACGGCGCGGGCTATCGCTGGAAGCCGTGAAGCGCGAGCGGACCCGGGACAATTCATTTTGTCATTCCCGCGAAAGCGGGAATCCAGGGCCTTTGCATCGGCCGCGCGACAAGAGCAAAGCCATTGGATTGACCCGCTTTCGCTGCTGAAGGGCGCTTCTGCGTTCGCGGGAGTGACAAATTGGCGGGATCTCCGAGTGACAGATCCGATCTGCTGATGTCGCTGCGCTTCAAATTGCTGCTCGTCGCGCTGTCCACGCTGGCGCTGCCGCTCGCCGGGCTGGCTGTTCGTGCGGCAGATGGAAGTGCTGCTGCGCCAGGGCCAGGAGCAGACGCTGATCGCGTCGGCGAAGGCGCTGGCGCGCAGCCTCGGCGCGCTCAAAGACCGAGCTGCCGCCGAGCGGCGCAGGCGTTCTACGTGCACACCTGCGCGAACAAGATCACGATCGACGGCTACGCCGACGACTGGAGCGCGCTTGCGACCTACGCGCAGAATCTCGGGCCGGCGGACGATGCGCAGAAACTGACAATGCTGCTTTGCGCCGACAAGGACTGGCTGTATCTGCTCGCGGGCGCACGCAGCGCGAAGCGCACGCGCGCCGACGCGCGCGATCCCGACGCGCTGCTGCGCGATCACCTGACGCTGACGCTGGAGCGAGGCGGCGGCGAGCGGCGCTATCTGCTGGCCAGCGCGGCGCCGGGTCGCTTCGACGCGCGCGTGCTCGATGCGGGCGCCGACGGCGCGCTGCCGCCGGCGCTCGCGGGCATGTGGCAGGAGGACGGCAGCGGCTATCGCGTCGAACTGCGCGTGCCACGCGCGCAGATGCCCGAGCGCATCGCGTTGACCGTCTTCGACGTCGGCAACCCGCTGCCCGAGCGGCCCGAATCGCGGCCGCTGCTGAGCCGCTCAGCGGCGCTCTCGCAGGATCTCGAGCAGTTCGCACCGGAGGGCATGCGCGTGCGCGTGCTCAGCGCCGAAGGCTGGGTCGTCGCCAGTTCGGGGCAGTGAGTTCGGCGTCGTTCGCCGCCGGCGCGGGCGATGTCAGAGCGTCGGCGCCGCAGTCGCAACGACGCTGGCTCGAGAGCCTGGTCTATCGCCATCTGATCGCACCGGACCTCACGCGTGCGCAGGATTTTTCGACTGCGCTGCCGCGCCTCGCCTCGCCGGAAATCTGGCAGGCGCTGTCCGGCGTCGCCGCCACGGCCTGGCATCCAGCGCCGACCCAGGACCAGGTCGTGCTCGCCGCGGCCGTGCCGCTCAAGTCGGCTGCACTCGGGGCCGCGCCGGCTGCGCGTGCGGTCCCGCCGCCGGCGCCGCTGGCGCAGGAAGGGGATGTGAGCGTGCGGGCTGCGGTTGCCGACCCCCTGATGGGCGAAGTGCGCGGCGCGCTGCTGCTCGAGCAGTCCGGCGACGCACTGCCGTTGCTGACGAACCGCGCGCTGCTGATACTCAGCGCGACGAGCCTCGCGGTGCTCGCTACCACGGGCGGCGTGCTGTTTCTCGTGTTCAGCATCCTCGGCGGGCGCATCCGCCGGTTGCGCGACGCGACCGAGCGCGCGCTGCACACGAGCGGAAAGGTGGACAAGAAGACGCTGCCGATGCTCGACGCGCGCGACGAACTCGGCGACCTCGCGCGCAGCTTCTCGCGCCTGTTCGACGAAGTGGCGGCATACACCGACTATCTGCGCACGCTCGCCTCGAAGCTGTCGCACGAGTTGCAGACGCCGCTCGCGATCGTCAAATCGTCGCTCGACAATCTCGACCAGCAGGCCGTGTCGGCCGATGCGCGCACGTACATCGTGCGTGCGCGCGGCGGCGCGGAGCGTCTCGGTGCGATCGTGCGCGCGATGAGCGAGGCCAGCCGCATGGAGCGCGCGATCGCGGGCGTCGAAGGCGAGGACTTCGATCTCGTCGCCGTCGTGCGCGGTTGCGTCGAGGCGTACCGGCCGCTGCTCGCGCCGCGCCGTGTCGACAGCGAGTTGCCGCCGTCACCGGTCGTCATGCACGGTGCGCCCGAGCTGATCGCGCAGGCGCTCGACAAGCTCGTCGACAACGCCAAGTTTCACACCCGGACGACGGCTGGATCCGCCTGAGCCTGCGCCAGGAAAACGACGTCGCGGTGCTGAGCGTCGCCAATTCGCGGGCCGATGCTGCCGCCGACGATGCAGGATCGCCTGTTCGATTCGCTCGTCAGCATGCGCGCGGCATCGTCGGCGAAGCCGAGCGAGACGTCGACGGGCCGCGCCGACGCGCCGCACCTCGGCCTCGGCCTTTACGTCGTGCGCCTGATCGCCGAACTGCATCGCGGCGACGCGACGGCGCACAATCTCCCCGACGGCACCGGCGTCGAATTCACGCTCACGCTGCGCGGCATGCCGCGTCGCCCGCTCATCGGCTGAAAATTCACGCCAAGTCGGTACAGTCACCGCATTGCCCGTTCCGGGCGAGGAAAGGACGCCTCGATACCGCCCGGTGATTCGCCGCGACAGTCGTTTTCGCCGCATTGCGACGCGCGCCCGCGGTCACATCGCCCCTGAGCGGCCGCATGGCGCAAAGCAGCCTGGCTTGCTATCGTCGGCGTCCCTTCCACCACGCCGATTCGCGACCCCGTGATTTCCGCCGATCGATTCGCCGAACTCGCCGCCCAGGGCCACAACCGCATTCCGGTCGTGCGCGAGGTGTTCTCCGACCTCGACACGCCGCTGTCGGTGTATCTGAAGCTCGCCGACGGGCCGTACACCTATCTGCTCGAATCGGTCGAAGGCGGCGAGACCTGGGGACGCTATTCGATCATCGGCCTGCCGTGCCGGCGCGTGTACAAGCTGCGCGGGCACACGCTGAGCGTCGAGGAACTACGGCGTCGAACGTCGAACAGCGCGACCTGGCCGATCCGCTCGGCGAGGTCGAGAAGATCCGCAACGAATACAAGGTGCCGCAGCTGCCGCAGATGCCGGAGTTCAGCGGCGGCCTCGTCGGCTATTTCGGCTTCGAGATCGATCGGCTACATCGAGCCGCGCCTCGCGCAGTGGCAGCGCCGCGATCGAACTCGGCACGCCCGACGTGCTGCTGATGCTCAGCGAGGAAGTCGCGGTGTTCGACAACCTCAAGGGCCGCCTCTATCTGATCGTGCACGCCGATCCGGCGCAGCCGCAGGCGTACGCGCGTGCGCAGCGCCGTCTCGACGAACTGAGCTTCCGTCTGCGCCGTTCGGGCTCGAGCTATCCGGACGTGCTCGATCCGAAGGCGCTCGAGGAGACCGATTTCAAGTCGAGCTTCACGCGCGAGGAATACTGCGCGCTTGTCGAGAAGGCGAAGGAATACATCCGCGCCGGCGACATCTTCCAGGTCGTGCCGTCGCAGCGCCTGTCGGTGCCGTTCCGCGCGCGACCGGTCGACGTGTATCGCGCGCTGCGCGCGCTCGAATCCGTCGCCGTACATGTATTTCCTCGACCTCGGCGGGACGCAGATCGTCGGCTCGTCGCCGGAAATCCTGGTGCGCCTGAAGAACGGCAAGGTCGTGCTGCGGCCGATCGCCGGCACGCGCCCGCGCGGCAAGACGCACGAGGAGGATCTCGCGCTCGAAGCCGAACTGCTCGCCGATCCGAAGGAACGCGCCGAGCACCTGATGCTGATCGATCTCGGCCGCAACGACGTCGGCCGCGTCAGCGAGACCGGCAGCGTCAAGGTCACCGACAGCTTCGTGATCGAGCGCTACTCGCACGTGATGCACATCGTCAGCGCAGGTCGAAGGCGATCTGCGCGAGGGCCTCAACTACATGGACGTGCTCAAGGCGACGTTCCCCGCCGGCACCGTGTCGCGGCGCGCCGAAGATCCGCGCGCTCGAAATCATCCAGGAACTCGAACCGCACAAGCGCAACATCTACGCCGGCGCGATCGGCTACATCGGCTGGTGGGGCGATGCCGACACCGCGATCGCGATCCGCACCGCCGTGATCCAGGACGGCCGCCTGCACGTGCAGGCCGGCGGCGGCATCGTCTACGACTCCGATCCGGACGCCGAGTGGGAAGAGACGATGAACAAGGGTCGCGCGCTGTTCCGCGCGGTCGCGCAGGCGGCCGGCGGGCTCTGATTCTGTGTGACGCGTTCTCGTGTGACGCGTTCTCGCGTGACGCGAGGCGTCGTGTCAGCGGCGCTTCGCCGCTTTCTTCGCTGACTTCGGCTTTTCGGCGGCCGCTGCAGCCGGCGAGTGCGGTTCGACTTCGCCGTGCAGCGAGTACAGCGATTCGAGCAGGCTCTCGTCCGCGCTCGAGCAGACGGCGAGCACGAGCGCCTCCTTGCATCCCTTCGACGCGATGTAGGCGTGGCCCATGTTGCTGTCGATGTAGATCGACTCGCCGGCCCCGAGTTCTATCGGGTCATAGAATTCGGTGTGCACGCTGATCGAGCCTTCGAGCACGTAGATGTACTCCTCGCCCGGATGCCGGACGAGTTCGCCGAACTCCTCGAGGCTCTTCGCGCGGATGCGCGTGTAGACGGGAACCATGCGCTTGCGGCGCAGTTCGGGGCAGAGGTAGTAGTAGTCGTAATTGCGCGTGTTGACGCGCACCGCGTCATCGAGGTTGCCGATGCTGCGGCGCGCGGTGATCGCGGGCTCGCTTTCGGTATCCGGGTCGGCGAACAGCTCCGACATGCGGATGTTGAGCCGCTGACTCAGCTGCAGCAGCTTGTCGTAGCTCAGCGTGAGCCGGTCGTGCTCGACCTTCGACAGCGTCGACACCGGTATCGCGATGCGCTCGCTCATTTCCTTGAGCGTCCAGCCGTGCCGCGCGCGCAGCGCGCGCAACAGGCTGCCAAGGGTCGGGTGGGTCTTCATGTCCATCTACCTCATCCTCCACACGCATAGTCTGGTGGCGATCCGCTGAACCGCCGCCGCCGCGGTTTTCCGATCAGGACAGTATCGCGAGTCCGGATTCCACGACGCCGAGCATACAGCGCAGGCACGTTCGGTCAACGGTCGCGCGGCCGCGCCGCGCACCTGTCCGCGCACCGCCCGCGCAGGTCGCGGCCGGAAAAAACCGCGTCGCCGCAGGCTGCAAATGCACAAAAATGCGACCTAGTCCTCAAAGGAAAAGTGCTGTTGACAATTCTCTAATCAGGATCATACTCGCCCAGTCGCGACAAAATCGTTACGAGGGGATAATGCCACAGAAACGAGCCTTCCGCGCCGATCGTCGCAGCGCGCTCGGCAAGCTGGGCGCCGCCGCGGCGGCCCTGGGTGCGTCGCCATTCGCATTCGCGGCGCCTCCTGCGGCCGATCCGAAAGTGGCCGATCCGAAGAAGAAATACGGGGCCAAGGTCTACGATCTCGTGCAGCGCTCGCTCGTGATCGACATGCTGGCGCCGCTCAAGATCGACTTCAATCCGGACGCGTTCTCCCTGCCGCTGAGCGACGCCGACGCGGAGATGTTCCGCACCTGCGGCATCACCGCCTTCCACAATTCGGTCGGCGTCGGCGGCGCGACGGCCTATGACGACGCGCTGCAGTTCATCGCGGCATGGAGCGGCTTCGCCGGCCGCAACAGCGACGTGTTTTCGCTCGTCGGCAAGGCCGAGGACATCGACCACGCGAAGGCGAAGCGCAAGATCGCCGTGATCATGGGCCTGCAGAACGCCGACGAGTTCCGCCAGCCCGGCGACGTCAAGGACTTCTACGACGTCGGCCTGCGCTGCGCGCAGTTGACCTACAACTCGCAGAACCTGATCGGCAGCGGTTCGACCGAACGCGTCGATGGCGGCGTCACCGACTACGGCGAGTCGATCATCAAGGCGATGAACGACGTCGGCATGCTGATCGACGTCTCGCACAGCGGCGACCGCACCACGCTCGACGCGATCGAGATCTCGCCCAAGCCCATCGCGATCACGCATTCCAATTGCCGCGCGCTCAACAACCATCCGCGCCTGAAGACCGACGAGGCGATCAGGAAGCTCGCCGCGAAGGGCGGCGTCATGGGCATCACGGGCGTGCGCATGTTCGTCAAGGACAAGGAGCCGACGACGATCGAAGACATCGTCGATCACATCGATCATGTCGTGAAGCTCGTCGGCATCGACCACGTCGGCATCGGCTCGGACTCGGATCTGATGGGCTACGACCACATGCCCAAGGATCAGTACGAGCGGCTCAAGGCCGGCTACAAGAACACCTACGCGTTCCGCGACCGCATCGACACCGATGGGTTCGATCATCCGCGCAAGGTCTACGACCTCAGCGCCGCCATGCTCCGCCGCGGATATGGCGAAGCAAATATTCAGGCCGTGCTCGGTGGCAATTTCCGCCGCCTGCTCGGCAGCACCTGGCTCGAACCGAAACGCACGCCACCACCCGATCAAAAGAAACCCGAGGAGAAAAAATCATGAGCCGCATCGCAAACGCACGCGCTTGGGCCAGGCCATTCTGATCGCGCTCGTTGCCAGCCGCTTCCGCGCACGCGCAAGATGCAGCGCCGCCACAGCGGCAACAATTCGACGACGCTCGGCACCGTCCTCGTCACCGCTGAAAAGCGCAGCGAGGACGTCCAGAAGGTGCCGATGTCGGTCAGCGTGTCGACGAGAGCCAACTCGAAAGCCTGCATGTGACGCAGATCTCCGATCTCGTCGGCTACATCCCCGGACTCACGGTGATCAATGACGGCTCGCCCGGCCAGGCCTCGCTTGGCCTGCGCGGCGTCTCGCCGCTGAGCGCCGGCTCCACCGTCGCCACCTACATCGACGAGACGCCGATCGGCACGAGCGGCAACTACGGCGGCGGCTCGACCAATATGCTCGACCTGCTGCCTTACGACTTCCAGAGCGTCGAAGTGCTGCGGGGTCCGCAGGGCACGCTGTATGGCGCGAGCGCGCTCGGCGGCGTGTTCGCTATGTGACGAAGTCACCCGATCTCGACACCGCGTCGCTGCGCGCCGGCGCCGACTTCTTCGACCAGTCGGGCGCGAGCGACCTCGGCTTCTCCGACGCACGCGGGCATCAGCACGCCGATCATCGCCGACAAGCTTGCCGTGAGCGTCAGCGTCGCGCGACAGAATTCGCCGGGCTACACCGACAACGTGCGCACCGGAGAGAAAGACCAGGATTCGTTCTGGCAGGGGGCCGCGCACGCGACCGTGTTGTGGCAACCGACCGACGACCTCTCGGTCAAGTTCTCGGCGTTGCAGTCGAAGATCGACGCCGACAACGCCTCCGTGACCGCGTTCGATCCGGTCACGGTCAAGCCGATTTACGGCGATCTCAAGAACGACAACTACGTCCCCGAACCGTACCGCCAGGACCAATTCGTACTACAACGCGACGGTCAACTGGAACCTCGGCTGGAGCGACTTCGTCTCGACGACGAGCTACGCGGAGACCTCACAGCACAACGGACTCGACGGCAGCCTCGTCTACGGCATTGCTGTTCCCGCTGTTGGGTCTGAAATCCGTCGGCGTTTCCAACGTGACCTATGACCTGAGCCTGTACAAGACGACGCAGGAATTTCGTCTCGCATCGAAACCAGACGACCACCTCGAATGGCTTGTCGGCATGTTCTACACGCGCGAAACCAGCGAGCAGGCACAGGCCGCGAGCGCGCAGACCCTGAGTCTTGCGCCAATCCCGGGCCTCGATCCGCTCGCGGTGATTTCGCTGCCGTCGACGTACAAGGAATACGCGGGCTTCGGCGACCTGACCTGGAAGTTCAACTCGACGTTCGACATCGCCGCCGGCATGCGCTGGGCGCACAACGACCAGACCTTCTCGCAGATAACGAGCGGCGCGCTGACGGGTGATACGCAACGTGCCCGGCAGTTCGTCAGAAGGCGTATTCACCTATTCGTTGAGCCCGCGCTTCCACCTGAGCCCGGACTCGATGATCTACGCGCGCATCGCGAGCGGCTATCAGCCTGGTGGCCCGAACCTCTCGCTGCCCGGCGTGCCGGCGCAGGTCGATGCGTCGACGCTGACGAGCTACGAGGCGGGCATCAAGAGCCTGCTGCTCGACCACAGCCTTGTCATCGACGCCGCGATCTACGACGTCGAGTGGGACAAGATCCAGGTTGGGGCCGTGAGCAACGGTCTTTCCTATCTCGCCAACGGCGGCTCCGCACGCAGCCGCGGCCTGGAATTCTCGACCCAATACATGCCGATCCCGGGCCTGCATCTCGGCCTCAACGGCGCCTACACCGACGCCGTGCTGACCGAAGACGTGCCGAGTATCGGCGGCCTCAGTGGCGATCGCCTGCCGAACATCCCGAAGTTCAGCGGCGTCGGCCACGGCGGACTATTCGTTCGCGGTCGGCAGTGGCTGGACCGCGCGTTTCGGCGCCGGCCTGCGCTATGTCGGTTCGACGTCGAGCGAACTCGCGCACAGTGCCACCACGCTGCCGCAGGACTCGTACTCGGTGCTCGATCTCAACGCCGACTTCTCGAACGATCGCTGGACGCTGCGCTTCTTCGCCAAGAATCGACCGACGAACGCGTCTACACGAACCTGTCGTGCACTCACGAGCGCGCTCGACGGCAGCGTCACGCGCGTCCGGGAGTGCCACTCGCGCCGCGTACGATCGGCGTCGGTTTCGACCCAAGTTCTGAGCGACGCGAAATGAGCTCAGTTACCGCACTGCGCGACATGCAGGCGACCCCTCTTGCCGCAGCCGTACCTGTTGTTCCTCGGCGACACGACCGAACCCGGCTTCGCGAAGACGGCGTTCGGCCTGCGCGACTGGGCGGGCGAACGCTGCGTCGGCGAATGGTCGTGCGGCGCGAGCGTCAGCACGGGTTTGCCGCACATGTCGCCGAAGGAAGCGCGTGCCCGCGGCGCACGCGCCCTCGTGATCGGCGTCGCCAACAGCGGCGGCTTCATTCCCGACAACTGGCTGCCGTCGCTGGTCGAAGCGCTCGAATCCGGCCTCGATCTCGTCAGCGGCATGCATCGCCGCCTCGCCGACGTGGCGCAACTCAAGGCGACCGCCACGCGGCTCGGGCGCCAGCTGATCGACGTTCGCACCCCGCCGCCGAACATTCCGATCGCGACCGGGCGCAAGCGCAGCGGCAAACGCCTGCTCACGGTAGGCACCGACTGCGCGCTCGGCAAGAAATACACGGCACTCGCGATCGCGCGCGAGATCGGCGTACGCGGCATCAGCGTCGACTTCCGCGCCACCGGCCAGACCGGCATCCTGATCGCTGGCAGCGGAATCCCGATGGACGCCGTCGTCTCCGATTTCGAGGCCGGTGCGGCCGAGATGTTGAGCCCCGACGCGGACGCCGCGCACTGGGACGTCATCGAGGGGCAGGGTTCGCTGTTTCACCCGGGCTACGCGGCGGTCACGCTCGGCCTGCTGCATGGCAGTCAGCCCGACGTCTTCGTTGTCTGCCACGCGGCCGGACGCACTCACGTGCTCGGCAACGAGTCGTATGCGCTGCCGTCGATCGACGAAGTCGTCTACATGACCTTGCGCCTGGGTCAACGCACGAATCCGGCGATACGCTGTGGCGGCGTCAGCCTCAACACGTCGCGCATGGATGATGCTGCGGCGGCCGCGCTGATGGAAAGCGAGTCCGTGCGCCTGCGCTTGCCCGTCGCCGATCCGATGCGTGGCGGCGCCGCACTCGCACGCCTCGTCGATGCCTGCCTCGGCTGAGAGAAAACCTTTCGCCCGCAGCCAAAATCTCGTCGCAACACATTCATCACAACAGTCGTCATTTGAAGAAAGCCGATGCCGTTCTGCCCTAGGGAGACAGTTCGTGCGTTCGCATCCAGCACCCGGGAGTTAAAATGAAAACGAACAAACTGATCGTGGCGGGCCTGCTCTCGCTGGCGTCGTTCATGGCCGGCGCGCAGGCGCCTGCTCCTGCAACGACGCCTCCGGCCACTTCGGCTGAGACCGCGCCGGCAGCCGTGCCGGCGACTCCGGTGCAGCCGAGTGGCGCACACGAGCTGACGGCGGCGGACGTCGACTCGTGGCTCGACGGCTACATGCCGTATGCGCTCGCGACCGGCGACATCGCCGGCGCCGTCGTCGCCGTGGTCAAGGACGGCGAGATCGTCACCGAGCGCGGCTTCGGCTATGCCGACGTCGAGAAGAAGAAGCCGGTCGATCCGAAGCTGACGCTGTTCCGTCCGGGTTCGGTGTCGAAGCTGTTCACCTGGACCGCGGTCATGCAGCTGGTCGAACAGGGCAAGATCGACCTCGACGCCGACGTCAACAAGTATCTGCCTCCGACTTCCAGATGCCGCCGCGCGACGGCAAGCCGATCACGATGCGCAACATCATGACGCACACGGCCGGCTTCGAGGAGCAGATCAAGAACATCATCACCGAGGATCCGGAGACGGCCGACTACGTCACGCTGCTCAAGCGCTGGATCCCGACGCGCGTGTTCGACGCCGGCACGACGCCGGCGTATTCGAACTACGCGACCTCGCTCGCGGGCTACGTCGTCGAGCGCGTCTCGGGCGAGCCTTTCTTCGACTACATCGACAAGCACATCTTCGCGCCGCTCGACATGACCGCATTCGTCGTTCCGCCAGCCGCTGCCGAAGGAGCTCGTGCCGCTGATGTCGACGGGCTACGCCATGGCCTCGGCGCCGGCGAAGAAATTCGAGATGGTCGGCCCGGCGCCGGCAGGCTCGGTGTCCTCCCCGGGCGAGGACATGGCGCACTTCATGATCGCGCACCTGCAGAACGGCGAGTACAAGGGCAACCGCATCCTGAAGGAGGAGACGGCCAAGCTGATGCACGACACGCCCGCTGACCTTGCTGCCGCCGCTGAACCGCATGGAGCTCGGCTTCTTCGAAACCAACATCAACGGCCGCGAAGTGATCGGGCATCTCGGCGACACCGACTATTTCCACACGTCGCTGCACCTGTTCACGAAGGAAAACACCGGCTTCTACGTGTCGTTCAACAGCGCCGGCAAGGAAGGTGCATCGCACAAGCTGCGCCTGGCGCTGTTCGCGGACTTCGCCGATCGCTACTTCCCGGGCCCGCGCATTGCGACGCGCGTCGACGAAGCGACGGCAAAGCAGCACGCGCAGGCGATGGCCGGCAACTGGTACGCCTCGCGCGGCGCGTTCACGACTTTCTTCTCGGCGATCGGGCTGATCGGCCAGGTCAAGGTCGCGGTCGACGAGAAGGGTCAACTCCTGCTCGCCGACGCGAAGGGCCTGGACGGCAAGCCGGTCAAGTGGATCGAGGTTTCGCCGTTCGTCTGGCAGGACGCGAATGGCCACGACCTGTTCGCCGCGAAAGTCGTCGACGGCAAGCCGGTGCGCTTCAGCTACGGGCTTGCCGGGCCGTTCGAGGTGTTCATGCGCGTCCCCGGTAGCCAGGATGGCACGTGGCTGATGCCCGCCGTTGTACGCGAGCCTCGCGATCCTCCTGCTCACGATCGTGTTCTGGCCGGTCGCACGCGATCGTGCGCCGCAGCTACCGCGCACCACTGGCGTTGTCGCGACGCTCGCTGCGCGCGTACCGCGCGGGCAAGCTCGGCGCGCTGCTCGTCATGCTCGCGTTGCTGGCCTGGATGATGACGATCGTGAAGATGTTCTCCGACCTCAACAACACGAACGGCGTGCTCGATCCGGCCGTGCGCTTCTGCCAGGTGTTCGGCTTCGTCGCGTTCATCGGCGGCTTCCTGCTCACGCTGGGGAACCTCTGGGCCGTCTGGACGGACGGCGGTCGCCGCTGGCCGGCGAAGCTCTGGAGCATCGCGCTCGTGTTCGCGACCGCCATCCTGCTCTGGGTCGCGTATCGCGTTCCACCTGATCGGCTGGGGAGTGAACTACTGATGACGCGGTTGAAACTCGACGTTGTGGCGAAGAAACTCCGCCTCCGCGTTCCGTTCCGCATCTCGGGCTATGTGTTCGAAGCGCAGGACGCCGTCGTCGTCACGCTCGACGACGGCACTCATCGCGGCCGCGGCGAGGCCTCTGGCGTCTACTATCTCGGCGACAACTCGCCGAGATGGTCGCGGCGATCGAGGCGAATCGCGCCGCGATCGAGGCGGGCATCGACCGCGAAGCACTGCAGCACCTGCTGCCGCCCGGCGGCGCGCGCAACGCGCTCGACTGCGCGCTGTGGGATCTCGAGGCGCATCGCAGCGGCAAGCCCGTCTGGCAACTCGCCGGCGTCGACGCCGCCGAGAGCGCTCGTCACGACGTTCACGCTCGGCGCCGAGGCGCCCGAGGTGATGGCCGAAGGCGCGCGCAATTTCGCGCACGCGCGTGCGATCAAGATGAAGCTGACCGGCGAACTCGATCTCGACATCGCGCGCGTGCGCGCGGTGCGCGCGGCGCGGCCGACGACGTGGATCGGCGTCGATGCGAACCAGGGCTACGGCATCGACTCGCTCGACAAGCTGCTCGCGGCGCTCGTCGAGGCGAAGGTCGCGCTCGTCGAACAGCCGCTCGCGCGCGGGCGCGAAGCCGATCTCGACGGCTTCTATTCGCCGATTCCGCTCGCCGCCGACGAAAGCGCGCTGTGCCTCGCCGACATACCGAAGCTCATCGGCCGGTTTCACGTCGTCAACATCAAGCTCGACAAGTGCGGCGGCCTCACCGAAGGTCTCGCGATGGCGCGCCAGGCGCGCGAACTCGGGCTCAAGGTGATGGTCGGCAACATGGTCGGCACGAGCTGGGCGATGGCGCCGGCATTCGTGGTCGGGCAGCTCTGCGACATCGTCGATCTCGACGGGCCGATCTTCCTCGCCAACGACCGCGACGCCGCCGCTGAACTACGACGACGGCCTGGTCCGCTGCAGCGACGACGTCTGGGGATCGGTGCACGCGGCCGTATCGTGACGAAGCTGACCGTGAGCGAAGCGGAACGCAACTGGTTCGGTCAGCCGCGCGGGCTGACCATCCTGTTTCTCACCGAGATGTGGGAGCATCTTCTCCTATTACGGCATGCGCGCGCTGCTCGTCTACTACATGACGAAGCAGCTGATGTTCGGTCAGGAGAAGTCGTCGCTGATCTACGGCACGTATACGGCGATGGCGTACTTCACGCCGATTCTCGGCGGCATCGTCGCCGATCGCTGGCTCGGCAAGCGGCGCGCGGTGATCATCGGCGGCACGATCATGGCGGCCGGCCATTTCATGATGACGTTCGAGCCGCTGCTGTACCTGGCGCTCGCGACGATCGCGCTCGGCAACGGCCTGTTCCTGCCGAGCCTGCCGAGCCAGATCAACGATCTCTACCGGGCCGACGATCCGCGTCGCGGCTGGGCCTACAACGTCTACTACGTCGGCATCAACATCGGCGGATTTCTCGCGCCGCTGGTGTGCGGCACCCTCGGGGAATTCTATGGCTGGCACTGGGGTTTCGGCGCGGCCGGCATCGGCATGCTGGCGGGCCTTGCGATCTACATCTACGGCGGCCGCTATCTGCCGGCCGACGTGCGGGAGGTCAGGTCGCCGCGCCGCGCGCCGCGGCGGTCAGCAATGCGCAATGCCGGCGCCAGCGGCAAGGCGACGTTCTTCGTGCTGCTCGGCGTCTGCACTCGCGGTCACGGTCTTCCGCAGCGCCTACGAGCAGGTCGGCAACACGGTTGCGCTGTGGGCCGACGTCGGCATCGACCGCTCGGTCGGCGGCTGGTACGATCCCGATGACCTGGTTCCAGGCGCTCAATCCGATGCTCGTGTTCCTGATGACGCCGATGCTGCTCGCGCGCTGGCGCCGTCGCGCCGAGGCGGGGCGCGAGTCGTCGTCGATGCAGAAGATGGCGTGCCGGCGCGCTGATCGTCGCCGGCGCGTACCTGCTTCTCGCGCTCATCGCGATGGTCGCCGGCGCCGGAGCGCGCGAGCTGGGTCTGGCTCGCCGCGTTCTTCGTCGTGTTCACGCTCGGCGAGCTCTTCATCCTGCCGACCGGCCTCGGCCTGTTCGCGCGGCTCGCGCCGCCGTCGCTCGGCGCGACGACGGTCGCCGCCTGGTTCTTCGCGATCTTCACCGGCAGCCTCACCGCGGGCTTCGTCGGCACGCTGTGGAGCCGGATGACCCATGCGCTGTTCTTCGCGATTCTTGCGGCGATCGCCGCGCTCTCGGCAGCGATGCTGCTGCTGCTCGACGTGCGCACGCGGCGCATCGAGACCGCACGCGCGGCGCAGGTCGGCACGCTCGCGCGCAGCGACCGCGTCGGCCTGATGCGCGACGCGAACGCCACGGGGTCGGGCTGGTTCCAGCGTTTCCTGCTGCCGGGTTTCGCGTTCAAGGCCGTCGTCATCGGCGGCGGCTACGCGACCGGACGCGAGCTCGCCGAGTTCTTCCTGCCGAGCGGACCGTGGGGCGGCATCGCCGCGATGCTGCTGGCGATGGTGATCTGGAGCGTGGTCTGCGTCGCGACGTTCCTGTTCGCGCGCAGCAGCGGCGCGCGCGACTACCTGAGTTTCTTCCGCGCGCTGCTCGGGCGCGGCTGGGTCGTGTTCGAGGTCGCGTACATCGGTTCGTGTGCTGATCCTCGCCGTGTTCGGCGCCGCGGCGGGCGCGATCGGCGAGGCGATGTTCGGTCTGCCGAAGATCGTCGGTACGCTCGCGCTGATGACTGTGCATCGCCGGCTTCGTCATGTTCGGCAACACGTCGGTCGAGCGTCTGTTCAAGTACGTGTCGTTCCTGCTCTACGGCGTCTACGTGCTGTTCGTCGTGCTCGCGTCACGCACTTCGGCGACCGCATCGCCGCGGCCTTCGCGACCGACGGCGCCGACGACCGGCTGGACGCAGGGCGGCCTGACCTACGCGAGCTACAACATCATCGGCGCCGTCGTGATCCTGCCGGTCGTGCGCCACCTGACGCAGCGACCGCGACGCGGTGTCGCCGGCCTCGATCGCCGGGCCGCTCGCGATGCTGCCGGCGATCCTGTTCTTCGTCTGCATGGTCGCGTTCTATCCGGCGATCGCGAACGAGACGCTGCCGTCCGATTTCCTGCTGCAGCGGCTGAACCTGCCGCTGTTTCACCTTCTGTTCCAGGCTGATGATCTTCTGCGCGCTGCTCGAAAGCGGCACCGGCGCCGTGCATGCGATCAACGAGCGCATCGCGACGCGCCTGGCGGTCGGCGCGCGGCGACGACCTCAGCCGCAGCGGCCCGCCTCGCCATCGCGCTCGCGCTGCTCGCGTGCTGCATGCTGCTCGCCGACCGCTTCGGCCTCGTCGCGCTGATCGCGAAGGGCTATCGCGCGCTCGCCGCCATCTTTCTTATCGTCTATGTCTTGCCGCTGCTCACGTTCGGCATCGTCAAGATTCGTCGTCAACGACTTGTTCCACAGGAGAGCCCATGAAGCGCCTTACCCTCGCTGCACTTTCGCTGGCCATGCCGCTGGCGGCCCTCGCTGCGCCGCCGGCCGATTTCGAACAGCGTGTCGAGAGCCTGCGCAAGCAAATCGGCGTGCCGGGCATGTCCGTCGCGATCGTCGAAAACGACCAGGTCACGTTCGCCAAGGGCTTCGGCGTGCGCAAGCTCGGCGCGCCCGAACTGCGTCGATGCCGACACGATTTTCCCGAACGGTTCGACCGGCAAGGCGTTCACCGACGGCCGATCTGGCCATCCTCGTCGACGAGGGCAAGATCGGCTGGGACGACAAGGTCATCGATCGCCTGCCCGGATTTCCAGATGTACGATCCCTGGGTCACGCGCGAGATGACGATCCGCGACCTGCTCGTGCATCGCAGCGGTCTCGGCCTCGGTGCCGGCGACCTGCTGTTCGTGCCGCGCAGCAGCCTGAGCCGCGCGGAATCGGTCAAACGCCTGCGCTACATCAAACCCGCGACGAGCTTTCGCAGCGGCTTCGCCTACGACAACATCCTGTACATGGTCGCCGGGCAGCTGATCGAATCGGTGACAGGACAGACCTGGGAGCAGTTCACCGCCGAGCATCTGTTCAAGCCGGCCGGCATGCTGCACTCGACCAGCGACGAGGCGGTGCGTTTCGCCACCGCCGATCGCGCCTATCCGCACGCGCGCATGAACGGCGGCCTGCGCGGCGCCGGCGACCAGGAGGTGCTCGACGAGCGCGACGAACTCGGCCGCAACGCGGCACCGGCCGGTGGCCTGGCGATCAGCGCGAACGATTTCGCGCGCTGGCTGCGCATCCAGCTCGACGCCGGCAAGCTGCCCGACAGCGATGCGCACCTGTTCAGCGCCGCAGCGCAGGAACGAGATGTGGAAGCCGATGGTGCTCGAGCCCGTGTCGAAAGCGCCGCCGCCGCTGGACGCAGTGCAGCCGCTGTTCAACACTGTACGCGCTGGGCTGGAACGTCGGCGACTATCGCGGTGCGAAGCTCATCTCGCACGGCGGCGCGGTATTCGGCTTCCAGACCGATCGTCGCGCTGCTCCCCGAAAAGCACGTCGGCTTCTCGATCCAGATCAACAGCGAGGACGGCGAGATACTGGTCGGCCTGATGCACGAACTGCTCGATCACTACCTCGGTGCGCCGGCGAACGAGTGGCCGGAGAAAGTACATCGCCTTCAAGAAACAAAGGATCGCGAAGGGCCTGGAGGCGTATCACGCGACGGCGGCAAAGCCGGCGAAGGTCGGCCCGTCGCTGCCGCTCGCACGCTATGTCGGCACGTACACCGATCCGTGGTACGGCAATATCGAGGTCGCCCTCAACAAGGCCGGCAAGCTCACGATCGATTTCAAGTCGACGCCGAACATGGGCGGCACGCTGGAGCATTGGCAGTACGACAGCTTTACGACGAAGTTCAACGACAAGAACATCGAGCCTGCCCACGTCAACTTCGCGCCTCGATGCCGACGGCAAGGTCGATCGGGTGACGATGAAACCCGTGTCGCCGCTTGCCGACTTCAGCTACGACTATCAGGACCTGCTGTTCACGCCGAGCGAGGCAAAGCACTGAGGCGCCATGCAGCAGGACATCGGATAGAGGAACGGTCGCAGCCGAAAGCCAGCGCTGCCGCGGAAATGGGTACGATAGCCAAATCAATGCAGACCACGGAGAAAGGTGATTCTTGAAAACGTCGAGCTTAGGTCGTTCCCTGTGTTTCGCTGCCGTCGCCCTGGCGTGTTCGACGCTCGCCGTCGCGGCGGGTGACAACTACGCGGCGCGCGTCGATCGCGTGCTCGCTGCAACGCCGCTTGATCGACGGCCACAACGATCTGCCGTGGGAAATCCGCGACGCGTTTCAACAGCGATCCGTCGAAACTCGATCTCGAGCACCGACACGTCGAAGTTGCCCGACCTCGAGAACGAGGCGCCACTCATGACCGACATTCCGCGTCTGCGCGCGGGCCACGTCGGCGGCCAGTTCTGGTCGGTCTGGATTCCGGTCAACCTCAAGGGCGCGGAGGCCGTGACAGGTGACGCTCGAACAGATCGACTTGTACGAAGGCATTGTGCGCGCTACCCGCGCGATCTCGCGATGGCCTATACCGCCGCCGATATCCGTCGCGCTGCACAAGGCGGGCAAGGTCGCATCGCTGATCGGCGTCGAAGGCGGCCACCAGATCGACAACTCGCTGCGCGATGCTGCGCGATGTACTACGATCTCGGCGTGCGCTACATGACGCTGACGCATACGTCGAACATCGACTGGGCCGATTCGGCCACCGATGTGCCGCCGCATCACGGCCTGACGGCGTTCGGCAAGGAGGTCGTGCACGAGATGAACCGGCTCGGCATGCTCGTCGACCTGAGCCACGTGTCGGCCGAGACGATGCGCGCGGCGCTTGAAGTCGTCGGCGGCGCCGGTCATCTTCTCGCATTCGTCGGCGCGCGCGATCGTCGATCATCCGCGCGACGTGCCCGACGACGTCCTGCGCCTGGTCACGAAGAACGGCGGCGTCGTCATGGTGAATTTCTACCCGGGCTTCGTCTCCGAGGCGCGGCGGCAGCGTGAGGCGGATCGCATCGCCGAGCTCGCGCGCTACAACGGCTCAGCCGAGTCGGTCTCTACCTCGGCCAGCCCGATCGCGCGCGCGCGGCCCTGGCGGAATGGGACGCCAGGCATCCGGCGCCGGCCGTCACGATCGCCGATGTTGCCGATCACATCGATCACATCCGCAAGATCGCTGGCGTGGATCACGTCGGTCTCGGCTCGGACTTCGACGGCATTCCGGTCACGCCGACCGGTCTCGAAGGCGTCGACAAGTATCCCGCGTTGCTGATCGAGCTCGCGCGCCGCGGCTGGACCGATGCGGATCTCGCCAAGGTCGCCGGCGAAAACCTGCTGCGCGTGATGGCGAGGGCGGAAGAGGTGGCGAAGCAGCTGCAGGCGACGCACGCACCGTCGGTGGCGACGATCGAACAGCTCGACAAGGCGTCGGCAACTGCAAATTAGGGGTGTCGCGTCGCGCCCGCGCTGAAGGGCGCGGGCGAGCGAGCAGTTGCAGCGACGCCGAAGCGCAGCGGCCGTCCTGCCCGCTCCTGCGGCAGGACAGGCACGCGGCGTCGCCGGTCACGATGACGATTCGACGAAGAGCTTGAGCTTGTCGAGCGCGATCTCCCACTGCCTGCCGATCAATTCGAGCGTCCGTTTCGCCTCCTCGATCTGGCTGGGGTCGAGTTGCCACAGCCGCTCGCGCCCGAGCTTCACGTCGCGCACGACGCCCGCTTCTGCGAGGACCTGAAGATGCTTGGTCACGCCCTGCCGGCTGATTTCGCGTATTCGCCGTCAGCTGCGCGATCGAGAACGCACCGCCCGCACAGAGCACGGCGACGAGCTTCAGCCGCGTCGGATCGCCGAGCGCGGCGAAGATGCCCGCGAGCGCGTCGCTGGAACGGACGAGCGCGCGCAGGCCGGCTTCGCGCGACGGCATTGCCCTGGCGCTAGGCGCTGACATGGCGCACGAGTTTCTCCATCTGCATTTCCCAGCCGCGCGTGTTCATGCGGAATGCCTCGAGCCTGCGCTGGGGCAGCACGTTGTCGAAGCCCGATTCGACGACGGTCAGCAGCGTGCCGTCGTCCGGCGCGTCGCTGAGCGTGAACGTCACCAGCGTCGGCTGCTCTTCGTCGTAGTTCACGGCCGGATCCATCGCGTACGGATGCCAGTGGTACGAGAGCAGGTCCTGTGGTTCGACGCGCTCGATGACGACGTCGAACCAGAGATGCTCGTAGCCGGCGAACGTGATCGGGCCGCGCGCGCGCTGGCCTGGCGCGAAGGTCTGGCCCTTGAGGTTTGCGCCGAACCAGGTCCCGAACGCCTCCGCGTTCGCGAGTGCGCGCCAGACGCGCGCGCGCGGCGCGTTGATCAGCGTGCCGCGCCGAATGCTATCGGACACGGCGCTGTCGGGGATGGTGCTGCCGGAGACGGTGTTGTCAGAGCGGGTGGTCGTGTTCATGTCTCTTCGTCCCGTATCAGGCGGCGGCGGCCGCGGGAAGCTCGAATGGCGTACCACGGCCGGTCTCCGCGTATTTCTGCAGGCTTGGGAGGAAGTAGTCCCAGCCGTCGCGGCACAAATCGTAGCATTCCATTGCAGGCACGAGGCCGATGTGTTCGAAGTCGAGGCGCGTGCGACCGCCGTCGACCGGCGTCAGGCGGAAAATGACGCGAGTCCCGACCCATTCGTCCTTGCGCGCAACCTGACTCGCGGCAATATATGCGCGCGTGCAGAGCCAGCCCACCTCGCGTTCCGGTTCGAGACGTTCGACGCTCATGCCCTTGAAGTGTGGCGCCGAAGCGGAAGAGCAGGCTGCCGCCGATGCCGGGTGTCACATCGCAGTCCTGCGACCACCAGCCGCGCAGACCCTCGGCAGTCGTGAGTGCGGCATACACGGTCGCGGCGTCCGCCGCGATATCGAGGCTGTGCTGATAATGATTCACGTCGAAGCTCCCAGTAAGGCAACCAAATGGTTGCAAATTCGATTCTGCGCCAGTGCATGACAAAATGCAACTGTCGAGTTGCATTATTTTTGATCGACAGACCCTGTCATAAAACCGTAATCGAATCCCCCGATGCTGACTGGTCACCAGAGGGGGTGGCCGATGATGTCACTGCAACGATCAGGAGTGCCAGGTTTCGGGGCCGTAGCGCCGCCGTGCGCGGCCGACCTGTGTCGACCTACGCCCGTTATCTCTCCCACCGAAACGAACGCGGGGGTACGCGAACTGTTCGACCGCCATCGCGAGCTCATCAGCCTGCCCGTCGTCGACGGCGCGCGCGCGCTCGGCCTGATCAAGCGGCACGACCTTCCAGTCGGAGATGGCGAAGCCGTTCCGCAAGGAGTTGCACGAGCGCAAGAGTTGCGTCGCTTTCATGGACGCGCAACCGCTGGTCGTCGAGGCTGACACGACGATCGAGCGCACGGCGATGCTCGTCGCCGACAGGCCAGACGAATGCGCTCGCCGACGGTTTCGTCGTCGTGCGCGGCGGCGAATTCGTCGGCGTCGGCTTCGGTCTCGACCTCATGCGCACGGTCGCCGACCATGCAGGAGGCGAAGAACCGCCAGATCATGCAGAGCATCGACTACGCGAGCGTGATCCAGCGCGCGATGCTGCGCACCTCGCAGGAGACACTGAAGACCGAACTCGCCGGAGCCGGCGATCGTCTGGGAACCGCGCGACACGGTCGGCGGCGATTTCTTCCTCTGCGCGAAATTCGACAACGGCGTGTTCTTCGCCATCGCCGATTGCACCGGTCACGGCGTGCCGGGCGCGTTCATGACGCTGATCTCGTCGTCGTGGCTCGCGCAGGCGCTCGAACGCGACGGGCCCGCCGATCCGGCGCAGCTGCTCGGTACGCTCAACCGCAAGGTCAAGCAGTCGCTCGGCCAGGTCGAGTCGCGCGTCGCCGGCGAGCAGTCCGACGACGGACTCGATGCGCTGTTCCTGTGGCTCAACCAGCGCGATCGCATGCTGACCTACGCCGGCGCACGCATCCCGCTGCACGTGCTGCGGGCCGACGCGGAGGCCGTGACGACGCACGAGACCGACCGCGTCGGCGTCGGCTATGTCGACACGCCGCTCGACCACCGCTGGCAGAATCGCGACGCTCGCGCTGCAGGCGGGACGATCTGATCTGCGCTGCCACCGACGGGCTCACGGACCAGATCGGTGGCGCGCGCAACATCGGGTTCGGCAAGCGCCGTCTGCGCGAACTGATCGCCGCGGTCGCAGCCAGCCGGCGGCGCGACCAGGCCGCGGCGATCATGCATGCGCACCGCGACTACCAGGGTCGGCACCGTCGCCGCGACGACCTGTCCCTTTTCTGCTTGCGGCGTACGGTGAGCCAGCGATGAACTATTCCGAATACCGCACCTTCTCGGAGCTTCGTCGCGCAGCGCAGGATCGTCTTCTACTACTACGGCTACTTCTCGCAGACGATCGTTTCGGCGATGGCCGACACGATCAAGCTGAGCCTGCAGCAGTCGGAAGCGGCGCCATCGACGAAACGCCGGCTGTTCTCGTGCTTCGTCGAGATGGCGCAGAACATCATCCACTATTCGTCCGAGACGCTGACGCCCCGACGCAGGTCGAAGCCGAAGTGCGACAGGGATCGGTCTGCATCGGCCATGCCGACGATCGCTACTACCTGTTGTGCGCGAATCGCGTCGCCGCCGCCGACGTCGCGCCGCTGCGCGCCAAGCTCGAACCGCTGCGCGACGATGACGCTCGAGGAGATCAAGCGCGCCTACCAGGACACGCTGCGCGCCGACCAGCCCGAGGGCAGCAAGGGACTCGGGCCTGGGTTTCCTCACCGTCGCGCGCGACGCGAGCGAACCGCTCGAATTCGAGTTCGTCGCGGGCGAAAAGCACGACGACGTGATGTTCTACCTGAAAGCGACCGTCTGACCACGAGTGAGTCTGCGCATGAACGAACCACGATGGAAAACCTGCACATCGCTGCTACCGCGGACTCGCCAGAAGTCGACTTCCGCTTCGACGCGCACGCGCTCGCCTCAAGGGCGAGTCGTACCCCGAGAACGCCGCCGCGTTCTACGGCGACATCATCAGGCGCGTGCAGGAGTATCTCGAGGGCTGCCGCGACAGGCACGACGGTCACGGTCGACGTCTCGCTGATCTACTTCAACAGCTCGAGCACGAAGATGCTGTTCGCGCTGTTCGACGCGCTGCAACGCGGCGGCGAAACACGGCGTGCGCGTCGTGCTCAACTGGCATCACGATGCGGAAGACGACACGATCGGGGAGTTCGGCGTCGAGCTGCGCGACGATTTCCCCGCGCTCGAATTCCACGACCTGCCGACCGCGAGTTGATGGCCGTCAACGATCTCTTCGAAGCCGAGGAGGCGGCGCTAGCGCGCCGCTGAGCGAGGTGCATGCGCGGGAGACGACTCGACGCGGCTGCGTATCGCGGCGCACTTGGCGTGCTGATCGCGCAGTTTCGACGGCTCGTGCGCGAGTCGCGGCGGTTGATCCAGCACAGCGACCGCCAGGAAAGGGAACTCACGGCGCTCAATTCGAAGCTGCGGCATCTCGCTGCCGAACTCGACTACAAGGCGCGGCATGACCCGCTGACCGGCGCATTCAACCGGCGCGCCGTGATCGAACGCACCGAGGCGCTGCTTCGCGACGGGCCGCTCGCGCTGATCGTGCTCGACATCGATCATTTCAAGCGCATCAATGACGAATGTGGCCATCCGACCGGCGACGCGGTGATCGTCGAACTCGTCGAACGGCTGCGCGGCATCGCGCCAGCGAGCGCCGAGATCGGTCGCGTGGGCGGCGAAGAGTTCACCGTCGTGCTGCCCCACGCCGACCTGCGCGAGCGCCGCGACGCTGGCCGAGCAGCATGCGCGCGCGCGTCGCAGCGGCGCACGTTCCTGAGCCCGCCCGAGCGCGCGGTCACGGCAAGTTTCGGCGTCAGCGACGCGCAGCGCGGCAGCACATTCGGCGATGCCTACGCGCGCGCCGATGCCGCGCTGTACGAGGCCAAACGTGGTGGACGCAATGCCGTCGTTCGTAGCGAGCAACAAACTACTCGAGCCCGCTCGGGCCCAGCGCGCCGACCACTATTCTTCATCGGGATCGCGATATTCCTTCGGCAGGTGGTGGGCGATGCCCTTGTGGCAGTCGATGCAGCTCTTGCCGTCGTCCTTCGCGGCCATGTGCCCCTTGTAGGCGCTCGCCTTCTGCTTGTCGCCGCTCATCGCTTCGAAATCATGGCAGCTCTTGCATTCGCGCGAGCCGGTCGCGGCCAGGATCTCCCACTGGTTGGTTGCCAGCTCCATGCGCTTGGCCTCGAACTTCTCGGGTGTGTCGATGATGCCGGTCATCTTGCCCCAGACCTCCTTGCTCGCGCGTATCTTCGCGTAGAGCTTCGGGCCGAGCGCGTGCGGCACGTGGCAATCGGCACAAGTGGCGCGCACGCCGGAACGGTTCGAATAATGGACCGACTGTTTGTATTCGTTAGTGACGATGTCCATCTCGTGGCAGCTCGTGCTGCAGAACGCGAGCGTACTCGTGGCCGTGAGCGTCGTCGTAAACACGCCCCAGAACGCAAGGCCGCCGAGGAATCCGACGATCAGCAGGGTCAGCAGCGACCAGCGTGCCGACGGCGTGCGCAGGAAACGCCAGAACCGGCGCAAGGCGCCGGGATTCGTCTTGCTCATCGCGGGACTCCTCTGCGCTTAAATTGGTGACGAGACAGCAGGCGGCTGCGGCGCGCGAAGACATTCCGTCAAGCGATCGTCACGTCATTTCCCGAATGCCGGTTTGCGCTGCGGCGCGCTGCGAACTACATCATTGCGCGAGGATCCACTCGACCAGATTCTTGATCTGCGCCGCGTCATTCGGCTCGACGATTTTGTGCGCCTCGGAGTGGCCGTCAGGGAACTTGGACATCTCGCCCGACGTCAGGTGGTTGGTCAGCTTGGCTGACGGCATCGGCATCGCCCTTGTACTTCGCCGCGATGCTCTTGAACGACGACCCATCCTTGGCCTTGTCGGTGCCATGGCACTTGAAGCAGCCGTTCTGACGGGCGAGCGCTTTTGCCGCCTCGGCATCAGCGGCGGTTGCCGTGACTGTGAACGTAAATCCGATTCCCATCGCCAGAACGGCGAGTTTCTTGAGCCGTGGTGCCAGTCAGTTTCATCGCTCTTCTCCCACGTCGGTTGAATACAGCGTGTCGAGCTTCGCGTTCATTCCGGTTCAAACCTTGTACGCAACGATCGACTGAATCGGCGCCAGCTTGACCGAAAGGCGAGTGAAGGTCGTCTGGACATTTATCACAAAAAAAAAGCTTTTCTGCGAAACCCATCAACTAAGTATTTTTTCTTAGAACGCTATAAGTGATGCCGTGACGCCCGCCCAATCAAGCAAATGCGAGGCTGCGGATCGTCCTCCAGTTCGTCGAGCACGCGCTGGCCGCCGAAGGCGGCTTCACGGGATCACCGGGATTTGGCGCTCACCGTCGCGATCAGGGCGTCGATCGATCCGGGTAGGCGCTACGATGCCGCGTTGAGGCACGCATGGCGGCGACGACGCGTTACACTTGCACGCCACGGATCGATTTTCCAGCTCTGAACCTTCCCTCGAGGAGTAGCGAATGATTTGCTTCGGATCTGTGCGTCTGACGGATGGAAGGCATGGCGGGCTTCGAAGGTCCCGCACCGGGACTCCCACACTTCTCTAGCGAGGCCTGACATGGAGCGAGCCATCCTGGGTTCGGTATTGCGCGCCGCGCGGCCAAATTTTCTCACCCTCACGCCGGTCTGCGTCTTCGTCGGCGTAGCGACTGCGATGAAATCCGGCGACCACGTGAGCATCGGCGCGGCTCTCCTTGTGCTGCTGGCCGCGCTGTTCGCGCACCTGAGCGTGAACCTGCTGAACGAGTATTACGACTTCCGGTCTGGACTCGACGATCTGACGATAAAGACGCCCTTCAGCGGCGGAAGCGGCAGTCTTCCGGCGCATCCCGAAGCGGCGAGCGCGGTGCGCACGATGGGAATGCTGACCTTGATCGGAACGACGGCCATTGGTCTGTATTTCGTCAGCGTGAAGGGCTGGGATTTGCTGCCCCTCGGTTTCCTCGGCGTCATCCTCGTCGCTGCCTACACGCCGCTGATCACGCACCGTCCGTTGCTTTGCCTGCTTGCGCCGGGGCTGGGTTTTGGGCCGGTAATGGTCGTCGGCAGCGCATTCGTGCTCGTCGGCCACTACACCTGGATGGCGGCTGTTGCATCGCTGGCGCCGCTGTTCTTCGTCAGCGAACTGCTGCTGATCAACCAGTTTCCCGACATCGAAGCCGATGCGCAGGTCGGGCGGCGGCATCTGCCGATCGTCATTGGGCGGCGGCGCAGTGCGGTCCTGTTCGCGACACTTCTCGGCGCTGCGTACGCTTCGATCGCCGTGGGTGTCATTCTCGGGATCCTGCCGCGGCTCGCGTTGCTCGGGCTGCTCACGCTGCCCGCAGGCGTCGTGTTGATGATGCGGGTAGTCACCTATGCCGAAGATACGAAGCGACTGATTCTGTATATGGGAATCAACGTGGCGACGATCCACGCCACGCTGCTGCTCTTGGCGATCGGGATTTTATTGGGCTGAGATCTTTGGCGCGTCACGCCGATCGGTGCCTGAGGCGGGAACAACGCGGAATTGTCCACGAAGATGGCGTAGTCCTGTATTCCACCTTGCTGCATTTTCATGACGTTGGCGAACGGCACCGACAAGGTGCTGCCGTCATGTCTCGTGTAGGTGACGGTACCGGTGACGATGGCGGCGTCCGGGACCTGCCAGCGGTCCTCCAGGCGGTGCTGAAGACCGTGCACAGCAGCGAAGAAGCCCGCGACCGTCGCGACGATGGCGTCTCGCCCCTGCACCGCAGGAAAATTACCGAACCGGAAGGTCGCGTCGGTTCCCAGGAAACCGGCGAACGCGGTGGCGTCCTTGCGGTCGATCGCGGCAAATAGTTCGTCGATCCAGCGTCCATCGTCTCCCATACCGTATCTCCAGATCTGCGCTCGGCACGAGCCGGCGCATTTATATCATGAGGTGCAGTCGTCAGATCGAGTGCTCTTGTCTTTGGCGTTGCGGCGCGAGCTTCACACTCATGCTCGATTCTGCTTCGCAACAGAGCCAATGAAATCCTGAACGAGCTTTGCAAAGCGAATCGGTTGATCAACGAACACGGCGTGTCGCGCATCTTGCACAACCTCAAAGTGTCCCTTCGGAAGCTTCGTTGCCATCACCTTTTGCTCTTCAAGCTGCCCAGATGTTGATGATGCAATGACCAGCGTCGGCCGGTCGAATTTGGCGAGGCTGCCGCTTCGATCGCGACCGAACATATCCGAAATGAGCATAGCCTCCCCGATCGCAGTGGGCGTTTCCATGGCCTGAGCAACGAGCTGCGCGAATTCCTGCGGCCTCATCGGGCGACCGATAATCGCCTTCATCATGCCTTCGGTGTAGGCCTTCGGGTCGGAGCTGTAGATATCCAATCGCTCGAACTGTTGCGCAGCAGCCTTGGGATGCTCGGCAATATACCCGGCGCCCGACGAGATGGTTGCATCAACCAAGATAATTGCCTTGATGCGGGTCGTCCCGAATTGCTCCACGAATGCAGCGACATCTTGGACCCCTTGGGACCATCCAACCAATACGATGCTGTCGAGTCGTTCATGCAGCAATACCTGATTCAAATCCATTGCACGCTGTTCGGGTGTATTGCCTTCTTGCGTTTTCGAAGATTCACCTTGCGAGCGAGAATCGATTGCGAGGACACGCCGCTCGCTTGAAAAAATGTCGATTTGCGACGTCCATATCGATGCCGGAAGGCGCCATCCAGGGATTAGAACCAGCGCTGGCTGATCCGAGCTTGGTCCCGATTCGATTACATGAAGTTTGACGTTCGGCGCGACATCGATCATGACGTCGCGGCGGGGTCCTGCAGCGAGCGCCTCCATGGACAAGGTGAGCAGAACGATAGCGAAACAATGAGTGATGGCATGCATGAAACAAAATTCTCCGGCTACAGCGATCGTTGACAACTTATATAACAACGACGGCTGAATTCTCGGTCTGCAATCCAAGACCGCAATTTTTGCAAACTCGCTTGGCCGATCCGTACGAAGGATTGTTTACGCACAGCAAGGGTTCCACGTCATTTCTCGAACGGATTGCTGCGAGTCGCTAAGGTAAACTCCAGCGCATCGCGGCAACGCCGCGTAGCCAAATTCTTCAGGGTTGAAATGCACTCGCCGGATAGTCGCGCCGTGTACGACGGCCGTATGCACAGGGTTCTGGAATTTATTGACCGCGAGCTCGACGGGCCGCTCGATCTTGCGACCCTTGCAGAGATCGCACACTTTTCGCCCTACCACTTCCATCGGCTCTTTGCGGCCTGGATGGGAGAGACCTTGGGCGATTACCTGCGTCGTCGAAGGGTGGAAGTGGCAGCGATGAGACTCTCGTCGCAGCCGCGCCTTCCCGTGCTTACTGCCGCGATTTCCGTCGGCTTCGGCTCGGGCGAGGCGTTTGCGCGTGCGTTCAAGAATCGATTTGGATGTTCTCCAACGATCTGGCGTCAGCAAAATCGCAATGCGCAGCCAAAGCGCAATCCTGGTCAGGGCGATAGCAATCATGATCAGGCAACGCAGCATCCACCGCCCGAACATGGAGTCTCCAGTGCTAACCAACCGGAGACCCCAATGAACGTGACAATTGTTGATCGTCAACCTGCGCTGGTCGCCTACCAGCGCTACACCGGACCGTATGGAGAGGCTATCTCACGATATTGGCAAGAGACGATGTATCCATGGCTCCGCGAGAATTCTTTGCTTGGACAACCACGCTACGGGATTAGCCATGATGATCCGAGCATCACCGACGCGGACCGGTGCAGATATGATGCGTGCGTCGAAATTCCGACCGACTTTGTCCCACGCGGGCGAACTCTGACGGCAACGATTCCCGGGGGTCGGTACGCCATTCTTCACTTCAGGGGCACCGTAGCGAAGATCGGAGAGGCCTGGAACAGCCTGCTCCGCGACTGGCTTCCTTCGAGCGGTCTGCAGCTCGATTCCCGGCCTTGTTTCGAACATTACCCGACGAACTCGTGCCACGATCCTGAGACGGGTATGTTCGAGTGCAATATATGTATTCCTGTCTCTCCGCTTTGACGTCGCCAAGCGTGCCATGTGCTTCGGCGCGCCAAGGAGCGCCGTCAGGCAATCATTTTCACACACAATGCCAACGTAGCAGCTCTCGGTGATGCCGAATTGATCATGGTCATGAAGGTCAAGAGTGATCGCGGCGAAGTCACTGGACCCGGTTCAATCGACCATGCAGCGACTCGGGATGCCGCCTGCTCCGTTCTCGAAGGCGCACGCGAAGCCTTCCTTCGTCGCGCAAAGATGTACGGCGTACAATTCAACGAGTCCTCGCAAGCTTAAGGCAACTCGAGTGGCCGCCCAGCAAAAGCGTTGGCCGCAGGACTGGCAGCGAGCAGCCTACCGAGCCAGACGAAGGCAGGGTTCCTTGCAGGTGTGGGGTAAGAAAGGGCATGGGCACGTTTTTGCCGCACCACCCGCTTGGGAATCTACTTTCGGCTATGCGAGTTGCGGGAAAAACCGTACGCTGTCGCCAACGAAGAGTTCTGTTGCGTCGTAGGTACGCGCTACAAGTAAGTGCTTGCTGTTTGGCGTAACCCCAACTCGGCACCGATGTGTATATCGTTGTGTATATCGCTAGGTGACGCCTAATTTATATTGTTTATAATTCAATGGATTAGTTGCCACATGATCCTGATGATCGACAACTACGACAGCTTCACCTACAACCTCGTGCAGTATCTGGGCGAGCTCGGTGAGGACGTGCATGTCGTGCGCAACGATGCGTTGTCGGTCGAGGAGATCCGCAGGCTCGCGCCGGCGCGCATCGTGATTTCGCCGGGGCCAGGCACGCCCGATCAGGCCGGGGTGTCGCTCGAGCTGATCGCGAAGCTGGGCGCGCAGATTCCGATTCTCGGCGTCTGTCTCGGCCACCAGAGCATCGGCCAGGTGTTTGGCGGCAAGGTCATTCGCGCCGAAGCGATCATGCACGGCAAGACGTCGCCGATTTTCCACGGCGGCAAGGGCCTGTTCGCGGGTCTGCCGAATCCATTCATCGCGACGCGTTACCACTCGCTCATCGTCGAGAAGGCATCGCTGCCCGATTGCCTCGAAGTGACCGCGTGGACGCAGCACGCCGACGGCGGCATCGACGAGATCATGGGCCTTCGTCACCGGACGCTGCCGATCGAGGGCGTGCAGTTCCATCCCGAGTCGATCCTGACCGAACACGGCCACGACCAGCTGCGCAATTTCCTGCACGCACCCGCACTCGCGGCGTAACGCAACGTCATGGCGATCACCCCGCAACAGGCGCTGCAGCGCACGATCGAGCATCGCGAGATCTTTCACGACGAGATGGTCGATCTGATGCGCCAGATCATGCGCGGCGAGGTATCGCCGACCATGGTCGCCGCGCTCCTCGCGGGCCTGCGCGTGAAAAAGGAAACCGTCGGCGAGATCGCCGCCGCGGCGCTGGTGATGCGCGAAATGGCGGCGAAGGTGCCGCTGCCGTGGCACGAGACGCCGGCCGCGGCGAGCCAGTCCGTCGGCATCGGCGCCGGCCGATGCGAACAGGCATCTCGTCGACATCGTCGGCACCGGCGGCGACGGCTCGAACACGTTCAACATCTCGACCGCCTCGATGTTCGTCGTCGCGGCGGCGGGTGCGCGCGTCGCCAAGCACGGCAACCGCAGCGCCTCGTCGAATTCGGGCAGCGCCGACGTGCTCGAGACGTTCGGCGCGGCGATCGACCTCGCGCCGACGCAGGTCGCGCGCTGTCTCGAGGAGACCGGCATCGGCTTCATGTTCGCGCCGGTGCATCATCCGGCGATGAAGCAGGTCGCACCCGTGCGGCGCGAGATGGGCGTGCGCACGCTGTTCAATATCCTCGGCCCGCTGACGAATCCGGCGGGCGCGCCGAACATCCTGATGGGCGTGTTCCATCCCGACCTCGTCGGCATCCAGGTGCGCGTTCTGCAACGCCTCGGCGCGCGCAATGCGCTCGTCGTCTGGGGCAAGGACGGCATGGACGAGATCTCGCTCGCCGGCCCGACGCTGGTCGGCGAGCTCAGCGAAGGGAGTGTGCGCGAATACGAAATCGAGCCTGCGCGGTTCGGACTCGCGCTCGCCGACAGCGCGGGTTTGCGCGTCGAGAATCCCGCCGAATCGCGCACACGCATACTCGAGGCGCTCGGCAACGAATCCGGCGCCGCGCGCGATATCGTCGCGCTCAACGCCGGTGCGGCGCTGTATGCGGCCGGTGTCGCAACGGGCATTGCGGATGGCCTGAAGCGCGCGCAAGCGGTCCTCGAAAGCGGCGCGGCGCGTGCCAAACTGGACCAGTTCGTCGCGACGACGCGACGCCTGAAAGAGAGCGCCGCATGAGTGGCTCGGGTTTCGCGAAACTGCCGCCGCCGCCATATTACGCGGTGATCTTTTCCTCGCGGCGCACGACGGCCGGCGATGCCGAATACGCGGAAACCGCCGATCGCATGTTCGAGCTCGTGCAGAACCAGCCCGGTTTTCTTGGCGCCGAGTCGACGCGCGGGGCGGACGGATTCGGCATCACGGTCGCGTACTTCGACAGCGAGGAAAGCATCGCGCGCTGGCGTCAGCATGCCGAGCATGCGGCGGCGCGCGAGCGCGGCAAGCGCGAGTGGTACGAGCACGTCGAGTTGCGCATCGCGAAGGTCGAGCGCGCTTACAGCCCGCGCACTGCGTACGAAGATTCGCAATAGGCCTTCTCCACCTCCCGATCACGCATCGTGTCCGATATCCTCAAGAAGATCCTCGCACGCAAGGTCGGGGAAATCCGCGAACGCAGCGCGCGCGTATCGCTGCGCGAACTCTCGGCGCGTGCGGCCGACGCACCGCCGCCGCGCGGGTTCGTCGATGCGCTCGAGACGAAAATCGCCGCGGGCGCCGCGGGCGTGATCGCCGAAGTGAAGAAGGCGAGTCCGAGCCAGGGCGTGATGCGCGCCGATTTCCATCCCGCCGAGATCGCGCGCAGCTATGCGGCCGGCGGCGCTGCGTGCCTTTCGGTACTCACAGACGTCGATTTCTTCGCGGGCGCCGACGCGTACCTGCGCGAGGCGCGCGAGGCGTGCGACCTGCCTGTGCTGCGCAAGGACTTCACGATCGACGCGTACCAGGTCTACGAGGCGCGCGCGCTCGGCGCGGACTGCATCCTGCTGATCGTCGCTGCGCTCGGCGATGCGGCCCTGCTCGAATTCACCGCGCTCGCGCACGAGCTCGGCATGGATGTGCTGATCGAGGCGCACGACGGCGAAGAACTCGAGCGCGCGCTCGCCACGCCCGCGCTGCTCGTCGGCATCAACAACCGCAATCTGCGCACATTCGAGACGTCGCTCGATACGACGTTGAACCTGCGCGCACGCGTGCCGGCCGATCGTCTGCTCGTCACCGAGAGCGGCATCGCGACGCGCGCGGACGTCGCGCGCATGCGCGAGAGCGGCGTGCATGCGTTCCTCGTCGGTGAGACGTTCATGCGCGCGCAGGATCCCGGCGCCGAACTGCGGCGCCTGTTCGCGGACGAGCGCTGACGCCACGCGTCGGCCGGAAGGCTCGACCGCCGGCAGCAGACGCGATGCGACGAGCTGCATCGTCGCGATGACTGCCCCGCGTCATCCGGATCATCGCGCGACATTTTCAAAGTGTGAACAACTTCTCATTGCATCGGTCGCATTGTCATCGCACTTGAACATCGCAACCGCAATCTAGCGAACACAGGGTGGGCGCGGCCGCATGCGCGTGTTGGTGTTGGCCGCACGCTCGCAAGGAATATTGCGATGAACATTCCCGCGATGCAGATGCCCGCGACGGCTTCGGCGACCGCGCGCGATGCACCGGCAGTGCAAGACGGCGAGGACGTGCGCGTCGGCGCGCTGTCGCAGTGGCTCGATCCCGTCGCGCCGACGATGCCCGTGCTCGCGGTCGGCGAACGTTTTCTGCATGCCGACAGCGCGCCATGGCTGTCGTTGCCTGTCGTCGACGGCGACAGGCCGGTCGGCAGCGTCAGCCGCTATGAGCTGATGCAGCGCGTCTACATCAAGCCGTTCGGACGCGAGCTCTACGGCAAGCGCGCGATCAGCCAGGTCATGCATGCGCAGGCGCTCGTGCTCGCGGCCGATGCGACGATAGAGGAAGCCGGCCGCTACATCAGCGCGCGCATGCGCGCGCCGATCACCGAGGACTTCATCGTCGTAGATGCCGAAGGCCGCTATGCGGGCGCGGGCAAGGTGCTCGACCTGCTCGGCGCGCTCGAGCGCCGCGTCACCTCGCATTCGGTGGAACTCGAGCAGGCCTATCGCAAGTTGCAGTCCTCGCAGAGCCAGCTGATCCAGTCGGAGAAGATGGCCTCGCTCGGAGAGATGGTCGCGGGCATCGCGCACGAAATGAACACGCCACTCGGGTACGTGCGCAACAACGTCGAGATGACGCGGGACATGCTCGGCGGCGTTCGCGAGGCGTTGTCCGCCTACGCGCAGGTCGTCGACGGCATCACGAACGGTGCGCACGAGTCGGCGATCGAACTCGCGATCACGCGTCTGGAACGCGTGCGCGATGGCGTCGGCGACGACGCGCTCGGCGATCTCGTGGGCATGCTCGACGACACCGTTTTCGGCGTCGACCAGATCGCGGAGCTCGTCGCGAGCCTCAAGGATTTCAGCCGCCGCGACCAGCTGCGCACCGAGCGCGTCGACGTGCATCGCCTGATCGAGAACGCGCTCAAGATCGGCGGCAACCAGCTGCGCAAGAAGAACATCGAGATCGACCGGCATTTCAGCGACGTGCCGCGTATCGTCTGCGCGCCGAACCAGATCAACCAGGTGCTGCTCAATCTCATCACGAACGCCGCCCAGGCGATCGAACACGAGCGGGGGCATATCGGCGTGCGCACGCATGCGTCTAGCCACTTCGTGCTGATCGCGATCGAGGACAACGGCAAGGGCATCGAAGCGCAGCACGTCAAGCGCATCTTCGACCCGTTCTTCACGACGAAGCCGGTCGGGCAGGGGACGGGGCTCGGCCTGTCGATCTGCTATCAGATCATCGACCAGCACGGCGGCCGCATCCGCGTCAGTTCGGTGCCGGGCAGCGGTTCGCGTTTCACGATCGCATTGCCCATCCGGCCGGGCCCGGGCCGCGACGACCCAGGAGTACCCGACAATGTCTGACGCACCTGCGACCGTTTTGTTCGTCGACGACGAGGAGCGCATCCTGCGTTCGTTGCGCATGCTGTTCCGCGGCCGCTGCGAAGTGCTGACGACGACGTCCGGTCACGACGCGCTCAAGATCCTGCGCGAACGCTTCGTGCACGTTGTCGTGAGCGACCAGCGCATGCCGCTGATGCTCGGCGTCGACCTGTTGCGTCAGGCGCGCGAGGTCTCGCCCGTGACGATGCGCATGCTGCTGACAGGCTATTCCGACATGCAGGCGATCGTCGCATCGGTCAACGAGAGCGAGATATTCCGTTTCATCGAGAAGCCCTGGCAGTCCGCGTACCTGATCGAGGCGGTCGAGCAGGCCGTGCGCATCGCAACTAACGAGCGTGCGGCACAGCTCGCGGCGCAGACCGCGATCATGCTGCGGACGGTGGAAGGAACGACCAAGCCCGCGGCGCGGAAGCTGCTCGTGATCGATGAGGACGCCGCAACATTCCGGCTCGTGCGCGAACTCGTTCCCGAGCAGCACGACGTCCAGTTCGCGACGACCGTCGAGGCGGCGCTCTCGGTGCTCGCGGAGCAGCAGATCGCCGTCGTCGTCGCCGGGCTCGCTGAGAGGCAGGATGACATTCCGGGCGTGCTGAAGACGCTCAAACGCTATAGCCCGGCCACGTTCACGATCGCGATCAGCGGGCCGAGCGGCAGCAGTGGGCTGATCGAGCTGATCAACCAGGGTCAGATATATCGTTTCCTGCCCAAGCCCGTTTCGCGTGAACTGCTGCGGCGCAGTCTCGCGTCGGCGCTCGAGCGCTATCTGCTCGTACGGAACACGCCGTTGCTTGCGCGTCGGCATGCGGTGGAAGAGCCGCAATTCTCACCCGCTTCGTTGTCCGCCAAGCTCATGTCGTACTGGCGCCGGATACGCGAAAACAACCGGCCGCGCCAAGGGCACTAACGCCCAGGGCACCGATCCAGCGGCTGCCCTGTCGTCGAGGATCCCTGTTCGCGGTGCGGCGGTCGTGCGCGCCAGTCAGCGCGAGTCGAACACGACCATGTTCTTGCCGGCGACCGAGATCATGCCCTGAGCCTCCAGCTGCTTGAGCACGCGGCCCACCATTTCGCGCGAACAGCCGACGATGCGGCTGATTTCCTGGCGCGAGATGCGGATCTGGATGCCCTTCGGGTGCGACATCGCGTCGGGTTCGGCCGTGAGATCGATGAGCGTCTTGGCGACGCGGCTCGTCACGTCCATGAACGCGAGGCGGCTCACCTTGCGCGAGGTATTCAGCACGCGATTGGTGAGTTGCGTGCCGATCGCGAAGAGAATCTTCGGCAGATCATCGCGCAACGGGCCGTCCGCGAGCTGGAACAGGCGCTCGTAGCTGATCTCGGCAAGGTCGCACGAAGTGCGCGTGCGCACCATGACTTCGCGCTGCGGGGTCTCGACGAACAGGCCCATCTCGCCGATGAATTCCCCGGCATTGATGTAGGCAAGGATCAGCTCGCGGCCGTCCTCGTCCTCCGACGACACGGTGACCGAGCCCTCGATGATGAAATAGAGGATGTTCGCCGAATCGCCCGGGCGGATGATGACCGTCTTGCGCGGGTAGTGGCGCAGATGACAGTTTTCGAGAAAGCGATTGAGGGTCGCCTGGTCGAGGACCAGGGTCTTGGGGGTCTGCACGCGCGATACCGCTTTTTGCAGGGTGTAGCGTAAAGGCTGCGTCACTCTCGGCCTCTCGGTTGGATTGCTCATGTATGGGCGCCCCCCGGCACATCGGGTCCGCCGCGAGCACCCTGAAGGCGCATCGGCTGGCCCGGCAAACCGCACCTCCCTGCAGTTCGCTCGCCCCAATTCGCTGAAATCGTGTTCAGCGGTCTGGCCAATCTTAGACGAAATAAACGACGAAGCGAACACACTTCGATGCGACAGGGCGCAAATGTCTGCAATCGGCGTCCCGCCGAGGCTCATCGCGTGGCAATGCGACGGCGAGGTTTCGCCTGCAGCCAACTTGATCCATAATTCGCGCCCGCTGTTTCTCCCCATGGCAAGGTTGGAGGATATCCCCGATGGTCAAGCCGCTTCCGCGTCTGAAGCTGCAGGGCTTCAACAACCTGACGAAGGCGCTCAGTTTCAACATCTACGACATCTGCTACGCGGTGACGTCCGAGCAGCGCGACCGCTATATCGAGTACATCGACGAGGCAGTACGACTCCGACCGTCTGACCAAGATCCTCACCGACGTGGCCGACATCATCGGCGCGAACATCCTCAACATCGCGCGCCAGGACTACGATCCGCAGGGCGCGATCGGTGACGATCCTGATCTCCGAGCATCCGATCATCGAGCAAGCGCGATGCGGGCCGCGACGTGATCTCCGACGCCGTCGTCGCGCACCTCGACAAGAGCCACATCACGGTCCACACCTATCCGGAAACGCATCCGCACAACGGCATCGCGACGTTCCGCGCCGACATCGACGTGGCCACCTGCGGCGTCATCTCGCCGCTGAAGGCGTTGAACTACCTGATCGACAGCTTCGAGTCGGACATCGTGACGATGGATTACCGCGTGCGCGGGTTCACGCGCGACGTGCAGCGGCAAGAAGCACTACATCGACCACCGCATCAATTCGATCCAGGAATACCTGGCCAAGCACATCCGTACGAAGTACGAGATGTTCGACGTCAACGTGTACCAGGAGAACATCTTCCACACGAAGATGCACGTGAAGGACTTCGACCTCGACACCTACCTGTTCGAGGCGCACGCCGAGGACCTCTCGTTCAAGGAGCGCGCGCGCATCGAGTCCCTGCTCAAGCGCGAGATCGAGGAACTGTTCCACGGGCGCAACCTGACCTGAGACGGCCAGTCCGGCGGCGTCCCTGTCGCCGGTCTCCAGTACCTCTGGCATATGCGGCTTGCCGCCGGGCGCCGGTACCCTCGCGAGTCGTCTTGCCCTAGCGAAGGGAAAATTCATGAAACGGTCCTTACTCTGGCTGGCCTGTGCCGGTCTCATCGCCGCCTGCTCCGGCCCGCAGGAGCCCTCGAAGACCACGCAAACCAGCGCGCCCGCCGCGCCCGCCGCACCGGCAGCCCCGGCAGCGCCAGCGCCACCGCCGGCGCTGAGTTCGGGCATCACGAAAGAAAACATGAGCCCGATGGTCCGGCCGCAGGACGACTTCTACCGGTACGTCAACGGCTACTGGCTCGACACGGTCAAGATTCCCGATGACAAGCCGATGTTCGGCTCATTCGTCAAGCTCGACGACGATGCGAAGGCAAGCGTGCGCACGGTCATCGAGGACGCGACCAAGAACCCCGCCGGCGGCGACGCCGACAAGAAGAAGATCGCCGACTTCTACGCGAGCTTCATGGACGAGGCCAAGCTCGATGCGCTCGGCCTGAAGCCGCTCGACGCGGAATTCGCGCGCATCGACGCGATCAAGGACAAGAAGGAAATTCCCGCGCTGATCGCGCACTTCATCGAAGTCGGTGCCACCGCGCCGTTCGGCGCCTTCGTGCACCAGGACAACAAGGATTCGACGAAGTACGTCGTCGATTTCGGCCAGGACGGCCTCGGCCTGCCCGACCGCGACTACTACCTCGAGAACGATGACGAAGCTGAAGCAGATCGCGCGAAGCCGTACGGCCAGCACATCGAGAAGATGCTCGGCATGGCCGGCGACAAGGGCGCCGCGACAGAGCGCGAAGGACATCCTCGCGCTCGAGACCGAGCTGGCCAAGGTGCAGTGGACGAAGGTCGAGCTGCGCGATCCGATCAAGGCATACAACAAGGAATCGTTCGCCGATCTCGCCAAGCTCTCGCCGGGCTACGACTGGAAGAGCTACCTGACGGCGGCCGGCGTCGACGGCAAGGTCGACTACGTGATCGTCGAGCCAGCCGAGCTACATCACGGGCATCGACAAGATCCTCGCGAAGACGCCGCTGCCGGTGCTGAAGAGCCTACTTCCGCTGGCACCTGCTCACGAGCTACGCGCCGTTCCTCAGCAAGGACTTCGTCGACGAGCACTTCGCGTTCTACGGCACCGCGCTGCGCGACGTGCCGCAGAACCGTCCGCGCTGGAAGCGCGGCGTCAATGCGGTGCAGGGTGCGATGGGCGAGGCGGTCGGCAAGCTCTACGTCGCCAAGTACTTCCCGCCCGAGGCCAAGGCGCGCATGGACGAGCTCGTCAAGAACCTGCTCGCAGCCTACAAGCAGAGCATCGACACGCTCGACTGGATGAGCCCCGAGACCGAAGAAGGCCGCGCAGGAGAAGCTCGCGAAGTTCATCGCCGAAGATCGGCTATCCCGACAAGTGGCGCGACTATTCGGCGCTCGATCGTGAAGCGCGACGACCTCGTCGGCAACGTGATCCGCGGCAACGCGTTCGAATACCAGCGCAACATCGCCAAGCTCGGCAAGCCGGTCGATCGCGCCGAGTGGGGCATGACGCCGCAGACGGTCAACGCCTACTACAACCCCGAGCATGAACGAGATCGTCTTCCCGGCCGCGATCCTGCAGCCGCCGTTCTTCGACGCGAAGGCCGACGACGCGGTCAACTACGGCGGCATCGGCGCGGTGATCGGCCACGAGATCAGCCACGGCTTCGACGACCAGGGCTGCGCAGTACGACGGCGACGGCAACCTGCGCGACTGGTGGACGAAGGACGACCACGAGAAGTTCAAGGCGAAGACGGCCGCGCTCGTCGCCGAGTACGACGCGTTCGAGCCCGTGCCGGGCTATCCAGTCAACGGCGACCTGACGCTCGGCGAGAACATCGCCGACAACTCGGGCCTCACGATCGCCTACAAGGCCTACCAGATCTCGCTCGCCGGCAAGCCCGCGCCGGTCATCGACGGCTTCACCGGCGACCAGCGCTTCTTCATCGGCTTCGCGCAGGTCTGGCAATCGAAGATCCGCGACAAGTTCGCGATCGAGCTGATCAAGTCCGACCCGCACTCGATCCCGCTGGACCGCGTGCGCGGCACGCTTGCGAATCAGGAAGCGTTTTTCAAGGCCTTCGACATCAAGCCCGAAGACAAGATGTACGTGCCGCCGGAGAAGCGCACGACGATCTGGTAGTCGCACCGACGGCGATTTCCCGCATCAAGCTTCACGACAAAGCCGGCCTCGAGCCGGCTTTGTTTTTTGCCAACGGGAATGTCCGTGCGCGCGCGCTAGCGGTCCGGGTGCGCGCCGCCTGGAATGGCGTTGCAGCGCTGGCCGACGCGCGCAACCAGGAAAGCTCGCCGTGACGCTCCCCGCGTGAGCGCTAGAGGCGGTACGCGATCGCCTTCATGACCTCGCTCGCAAGCCGCATCAGGGTCGGCACCGGTGCGGGCAGCTCGACCCCGCCGGCGGCCTTGGCGAGCTGGCCGTGGCGCGCCTCGTCGTCCTTCATCTGTGCGACGACCGCGCGACTGGCCGCGGCCGCGACGGGCAGCTGGTCGAGATGCTCACCGAGATGCGCCTCGACCTGGCGTTCGGTCTCGACGACGAAGCCGAGGCTGACACGGTCGCTCGCGAGCGCGGCTACGGCCCCGAGCGCGAAACTGCCGGCATACCAGAGCGGATTGAGCAGGCTCGGCCGGCTGTGCAGATCGGTCAGGCGCTCGGCGCACCAGGCGAGGTGATCGGTCTCCTCGACGGCCGCCTCGAGCAGCTGGGCACGCGTCGTCGCATTGCGCGCGACGGCGGCCTGACCCGAATACAACGCCTGCGCGCAGACCTCGCCGGTATGGTTGACGCGCATCAGCCCGGCGACATGGCGGCGGTCGGCGTCGGCGAGATCGCCGTCGTCGAGGCCTGCGGCGGGCGACGGGCGGCTCGCCTCGGGCGTCGCCCCGAGTGCGGTCGACAGCGCGCGCTCGATCTCGGACAGGATGCGGTCGGACAGGGAGAATTGACGGCTGAACATCGCGGAATTGTCCTTCCCGCCTGCATTTCGTGCAAATCGGCCGAAAATCGCCCCGCGCGCCGAGCCCCCAATCCAAATTTAAGACTTGCGCGGCCGAGGGCACTTCCGCTAAAATTTCCGGCTCTCCGCACCACGCACCACTCCAAGTTACATTTTGGGCTACATTTTTGGGCCCTCAGGGCACAGGTCTCCTTATGAAAAAGACAACGGTCAGCGCAAACGCTGAGACGGTCAAGCGCGACTGGTTCCTCGTCGACGCGAGCAACAAGACGCTGGGTCGCCTCGCGACCGAGCTCGCTTCGCGCCTGCGCGGCAAGCACAAGCCGGTCTACACGCCGCACGCCGACACGGGTGATTACATCGTCGTGATCAACGCCGAGAAGGTCGCGGTCACCGGCAACAAGATGGACGACAAGATCTATCACCACGTCACCGGCCACATCGGCAACATCAAGTCGATCGCGCTGAAGGATCTCCTCGCCAAGCACCCGGAGCGCGTGATCGAAATCGCGGTCAAGGGCATGCTGCCGAAGAACCCGCTGGGTCGTGCGATGTACCGCAAGCTCAAGGTCTACAAGGGTGCGGAGCATCCGCACACCGCCCAGCAGCCGCAAGCGCTGGACATCGGTTGATCACGGGCGCGAAGAGTCTCCTGACGCGAATCCAAGGCAAGAGTCCGTAAATCCTCGCGGACTCTCAAAAGAGCGAACAACATGGCAATTACGCAAAGTTACGGAACCGGTCGCCGCAAATCCTCCGCCGCGCGCGTGTTCCTGCGTCCGGGCAAGGGCTCGATCGTCGTCAACGGCAAGCCGCTCGACGAATTCTTCGGCCGCGAAACCTCGCGCATGATCGTGCGCCAGCCGCTCGAGCTGACCCAGACCACCGAGAAGTTCGACGTGCTCGTCACGGTCGAAGGCGGCGGCAACACGGGCCAGGCCGGTGCGATCCGCCTCGGCATTTCGCGCGCGCTCGTCGAGCACGACGAAACGCTGAAGTCGCCTTTGCGCAAGGCCGGTTTCATGACCCGCGACGCGCGCGAAGTCGAGCGCAAGAAGGTCGGTCTGCACAAAGCCCGCCGCGCGACGCAGTTCTCGAAGCGCTAATCGCAATCTCTCGTCCGCGATCGCCACAGCGGTTGCGGACGACGACACGAGAACCCTTTCGTTCTCGCGTCGTCGTGACAGTTTCTATCCCCGTTACAAAGTCAGAGCAGGTTTTGGGGGATCGTCTAACGGTAGGACTGCAGACTCTGACTCTGCCTATCTAGGTTCGAATCCTAGTCCCCCAGCCAAAAATGAAAAGGCCCCGCTTGCGGGGCTTTTTCATTTTTGGGTTTGAGGTTGCAAATGCCGGTTCCCCGGCCAGAAGTAAAAAAAGGCTCTGTTTTCTAGGCTTTTTCAGTTTTGCTGCGTCAGGGACCCGATGATTTCCAGGATCGGCAGACTGTGCAATAGGATTTTCGCTGCGCAGACACACTTTGCTGCGCAGACACACTGATCGACAAGGATGCGGCAATCCTGTTGAGCGTTAATCGAAAGGCTGCCAACTCAAAATTAAAAATAAGTGAATTTTTAGCGCTTTCTTAGCGGAATTTTAGCGGGATCAGGGCAATAGTCCCGTTGGGGTTTCTTCAATGCAATTTACCAAGACATCCTGTCATTGTTGTGTTATGAAGCACGTTCATCCTTTCAGTACGGTTTCCGTCCGTCGGCGCTGACCCGGCACGAGGCGGCGTTGGCGTTCCTAACCGCGCTTCGAGACAGATACAGACCGAGCCGTAGTGGTCAGGATTCGTTAAATCGGGGGGCTTTGCAGCTAGGGAGATATTGTCATGAAGCTGAAGTCGAATGTTCGTAGCGGGATTCTGTTGGGAATTCTTGGTGGCCTCGTCGCGATGCCGTTGCTTGGCGTCGAGGTCATCACGAAGGAAGATCTGGTCAATAACGTCGTCAAGAAGGAGCAACTGGTCAAGGTTGCGGACAACGCAATCTTCCTTCTCGATACTTCGTCGTCGATGAACGACAAATTCGGCGATACGGGCAAGACACTGCTCGAAGTCGAGACGGCAGTAATCAAGGACCGGAACAGCTACTTCCCGGACCTCGGGCACAAAGTAGGCATCTATACCTTCACGGGCTGGCAGGAACACTACGCGCCGCAACCTTACAACCGCGACAAGATCGCCGCGGCGCTGGAGACGGTCAAGAAAAAGGGTAGCGGCCCGACACCTCTGAAGACAGGTCTGACGAATCTCGAGGCGGTCCTCAAGCCGCTGACGGGCAGGACGGCCGTATTCCTGTTCTGGGACGGTGAGTACACGGGCGATGACCCTTCCGGAGTCGCCAAGAAGCTTGCCAGTACCTACGACGTCTGTTTCTACCTGATCAACGATTCGAAGACGGGCAAGGAGACTGCCGACGCCAAGACGATCGGCTCACTCAACGCCTGCTCGCGCGTGATTCCGATTGCCAATTTCATCAATCGGCCCCAGTACACGACCGGCGCATTGTTTGACCTGAAGGTCACGGAACATGTCGTCACCTCGACCCAGACGAAGATCATCGGGCTCAAGGCTGACCACATGAACTTCACCTTCGCCGGTGCCACGCTTGCCGACAACGACAAGGCCGAACTGGACAAGGTGGCCGAGTTCATGAAGGCGCATCCCAAGTCCTATGCCCTCATCGCCGGGTATACCGACGATGTCGGAACCAGGGACCACAACGAGGCCCTCTCGCGCGCACGTGCCGAGGCGGTCGGGGGTTACCTGAAGGAAAAGCACGGAATCGCCGATAGCCAGATCGTGCTTCTGTGGTACGGGCTCACCAATCCGATCGTGCCCAACGACTCTCCCGAAAACCGGGCGAAGAACAGGCGTGTCGAGCTCGACCGTGGGACTTGGAGAATAATCCGAGCTTCCGCGATTCCGGGCCAGCAAAGTTGCAAGAGCTGCCCGCGTTAGTGCGACAGTTGTTCGAGAGACCCCGCAGCGTGCGGGGTTTCTCTTTTCGTTTTTCGGCACTGTCAGGTGCGAGCCGGCGGTCGCGTGGATTCCTTGAATTCAGCACGTGACACTGCCACGATGCGGCACCGCAGCCTTCCGCGAGCAATCCACCGGGAGATTAGTATGGGCCGGTCTCGAACGGATCAGACGATTGCGCTTGGTTTGCTCCTGCTGCTGGCCGCGTCCGCGGCCCGGGCGGATACGGCGCCCGACGGCTGGAATTTCACGCTCACGCCGTACGTGTGGGTCCCGGGTATCGACGCTTCTTTCAGGATCCCGCCGGCGGCCGATGTGCCGGATCCGGTTTTCCCCGTCGACAAGCGCAACGTGCTGCAGGCGCTCAACTTCATCGCGATGGTTTCCTTCGAGGCGCGCAAGGACCGCTGGTCGCTCTACTCCGACGTGTTCTACGTCAGCCTCAGCTTCGATCGCACTGCGCCGACGCGACTGGTGATCGAGGGCAAGCTGGACGACAAGACTGCGGTGTTCGAGCTGGCCGGCGCCTATCAGGTCTGGAGATCGGACAGCAGCGGCAGCCACTTCGATATTCTCGGCGGCATGCGCTACGCGGGCATCCACAACGACATCACGCTGACCCTCGAATCGAGGGAGTTCAAGTTTCCCTCGCACAAGGATTTCCCCGACGCGATCATCGGCGTCAAGGGTGAAGTGAGGTTCGGCGACAAAGACCGCTGGTTCATGCCGTACTACGCCGACATCGGCGGCGGATCTTCCAATCACAGCTCGATCACATCGGTGGGCGTCGGATACACGTATGGATGGGGTGATCTCGCGCTGCACTACCGCTATCTTGAATATCAGCCTGGCAACAATTCCACGTTCAACACCTTCAAGCTGTATGGACCGATGCTGACCGCATCGTTCCACTACTGATCGCGCGCCCCGCCGCGGATTGCCGCAGCTGGCTGAGTCCCGGTATGGGACGAGCGAAAGTTTCTCTGGCAAAGCGTTCGCCCATTGAACCCCGGACGGGCGGCTTGCACGCCTCAGGGCAAGTGCGCACACTCACTGCGACCGGTTCGCCTCCGGCACAAGGGGAGTGGGTCCGCATGAAACGCAGCCTGTTTGCCGAACTTCCGCGTCGCAACGTGCTGCACGCGCGTGTGCTGTACGAAGACGCGGCGCAATTCGGACAAGGGTTCTGGCATCTCAATACAGCAGCACCATGTGCGCAGGGTCGTGCGAAGCCCTCGTATTGTCCGAGCGCATATCTAAGCGCATATCCTAAAGCCAAACATCGTGGGCAATTCCATGAAGACCGATCACGCTGAAGCCTTTCCGGAGCCGCACGACTTCTCGCTGATTCTCGGCGGCCCGCTGTTTCAGCTGTTGCGCCGCGCGCGACCTTTCCGGTGACGTGCTGGAACTGGTGTGGCGGCGCGAAATCGCGTTTGTAGTGCTGACCTGGGTGCCGCTGCTGGTACTGTCCATTGTCGAAGGTCGGGCATGGGGCGGCGGTATAAAGATCCCGTTCCTGTTCGATGCCGACGTGCAGGCGCGTCTCCTGGTGTCTCTGCCTCTGCTGATCGCGGCAGAACTGATCGTCCACCAGCGCATGCGCCTCGTGGTCGGCGGATTCATCAAGCGTGGCCTGGTCCCCGATGCGGCGCGCGCCAGGTTCGATGCGGCCATTGCCGCAGCGATGCGCCTGCGCAATTCCGTATGGGCGGAGGTGCTGCTGATCGTGTTCGTCTACAGCGTCGGCGTACTCGTGATCTGGCGCACTCAAGCGGCCATCGATGCGACGACGTGGTACGGAAAAGATCTCGGCGGAGAACTGCATCCCACGTGGGCGGGCGCATGGTTCGGCTTCGTCAGCCTGCCGGTGTACCAGTTCATTCTCGCTCGCTGGTATTTCCGGCTGTTCATCTGGGCGCGTTTTCTCTGGCAGGTGTCGAGGATCGATCTGCAACTCGTGCCGACCCATCCCGACTACGCCGGCGGACTCGGCTTTCTCGGCAACATCAGCCAGGCGTTTGCCCCGCTGCTGGCAGGGCAGGGCGTGCTGCTCGCCGGTGTCATGGCAAACAAGATCTTCTATGCCGGCGCGAAGCTGGTCGATTTCAAGATGGAAGTCGTCGCGCTGCTGGCCGTGATGCTGTTTTTCGTCCTCGGGCCGCTGCTGGTGTTCGTCCCGCATGATGGCCCACGCGAAGCGAGCGGGCAGGAGGGAATACGGCGAGCTTGCCCAGCGTTACGTACGCGAATTCGACGACAAATGGTTGCGTGGCGGAGCACCGCCGGACGAACCGCTGATCGGCAGCGCCGATATTCAGTCGCTTGCCGACATGGGCAACAGCTTCCAGGTCGTGCGACAGATGAAGATCGTGCCATTCGGCAAGGACACGATGATCCAGCTGGCCGTTATCACGCTCGCGCCGGTGGCGCCGCTCGTGTTGACGATGATCCCGTTGGGCGAATTGCTCGACCATTTCCTGCAGGTCGTGCTTTGATCCTGGCAATGCGCGTGGCCTGAGCCGCCGCATTCGTCAGAAAAGCATACAAACCGTGACGGAGTTGCTACATTGGGCGCCAGGCGCATCTACGCCTTCAGGGGGCTCCATGCATCGTCCGATCGATCGGTTCTGGCCGACGTTTTTTTGTGCGCTGCTGGCGCTGACCCCTCTTTCTTCGTTGGCGGCGACGCTGACGGTCAGCAATCTCAACGACTCGGGCGCAGGCTCGCTGCGCGGGCAGATCGCCGCCGCTGCGGCGGGCGATACGATCAATTTCAGCGTCACCGGCACGATCACGCTGGGCAGCACGCTGACGATCTCGCAGGACCTGGCGATCACCGGCCCCGGCGCAAGCAATCTGACGGTATCCGGCAACAACGCGGTGCGCGTGTTCCTCATCAACGCCGGCACAGTGACGATGTCTGGCCTGACTGTCGCCAACGGCAGCGTCACGAATGGTGCCGGGATGGTGGTCCAACCGGGTGCCAACGTCACCCTCACCAACTGCACCTTCGATGGAAACATGACGGATGGCGGCGGCGGCGGCGTCGTGAATTTTGGCGCCTTGAGCGTGAACAACAGCACGTTCCAGAACAATCACTCCACCAGCAGCAGTCTTGGCGGCGGCGCAATCAACAGCCAGAGTGGCAGTACATTGTCCGTCAGCAGCAGCTCTTTTCTCACGAACACATCCGGTGCGTCTTCGGGGGCCATTTACAGCGCTACGCAGGCGACTCTCGTCAATAGTGCGTTCATTGGGAACACTGCCACTACGTCTTATGGTGGCGCCGTGGCGAACGCTGGGAATATGAGCGTTAGCAACAGCACGTTCCAGAACAACCAAGCCAATGACGCAGCTGCGATCGCCAGCCTGAGCACCAGCACGACGTCAGTCAGCCACAGTACGTTCAATGGAAACAAAACCACGAACAATGGCGGCGCCGTGTTGAACAGTGGCAGTCTGATCGTGGGCGACAGCACGTTCCAGGACAACCAAGCCACCGGTGCCGGCGGTGCAATCAACAACCCAGCTGGCAGTGCACTGTCAGTCACCAACAGTGCATTCCTACTGAACACGGCGGGCACTGGCGCAGGGGCCATCGGCAGCTTTACGCAGGCAACCATCGTCGGCAGCACGTTCCAGGGCAATCACGCCGTTGTTGACGGCGGTGCAATCAACGTCCAGAGCGGCACGCTGTCAGTCAGCAACAGCACATTTTCCGCGAATACTGCCGGCGGCGCTGCGGGGGGCATCGCCAACTTTGGGCAGGCGACCATAGCCAACAGCACGTTCTCCGCAAACACCGCCGGCTTGCGTGCCGGAGCCCTTGAAAGCTCCGGCAGCGCTGCCACGCTGAAAGTCAGCGCAACGATTTTCTCCGGCAACACTTCCGCCAATGGCGCAGGCGGCATTCAGGCCGATAGCAGCGGCACGATCGACCTGGTCAACAGCAGTTACAACCTGTTCTACGGCAACAAGAACAATGGTGCGGAAACCGACACCACCGGCTACGGCACCGCGAACTATGTCTACACCACCACCGCGCCGCTGGCGACGCTCGCCGACAACGGCGGCCCGACGCAGACGCTGCTGCCGGTTGCGGGCAGCGCGGCGATCGACAAGATTGCTTCCGGCACGCTGTGCCCGGCCGCCGACCAGCGCGGCGTGTCGCGCCCGCAGACCGCGGCGGCGTATGCCGGCAGCACGCCCTGCGATATCGGCGCGGTGGAAGTGCGGCAACAGAACTATGCGCTGAGCGTCAGTGTCGTTGGCGCGGGCAGCGTCGGCGGCGCACCGACGCCGACCGGTTCCGGCAGCAGCGGCGGCATTTCCACCTGTACGTCGGGCGGCGGCGCGGCATGCAGCGCAACGTATGCGAACGAGAACAACATCTCGACGATCACCCTGACGGCGAGCTTGCCTGCCAACACCAGCCTGTCGTGGTCCGGCACGGGTTGCACTCCGGTGTTCGGCAATCTGCTTAAAGCACTCGTGACGATGGACCAGGCGCGCACCTGCACCGCCACCTTCTCGGCGATGACGCTGCTGCCCGCCGTGCTGCCGCACGGAACCACCGGTACGGCGTACAACGTAGCGTTCAGCGCGAGTGGTGGCACCGGCCCGTACACCTACACCTACGTGATCACGTCCGGCAGCTTGCCGGCAGGACTGAGCCTGGGCAGCACTGGTGGCATATCGGGCACGCCGAGCGCGAGCGGCACGGTGTCATTCGACGTCACCGCCACCGATGCGAACGGGTTCGGCGTCTCGGGTTCGCGGACACTGATCATCGATGCGCCACTGGCTGCATCCATCACCAGCCACAGCAATATCAGTTGCTTCGGCGGCTCGAACGGATCGGCTACGGTCACGGCTTCCGGAGGCGCGGCGCCGTACACCTACTCTTGGGTGCCGTCGGGTGGCAACGGCGTCACCGCGTCCGGCTTGCCGTTGGGCACCTATTCGGTCACCGTGACCGATTCCGTCAGCAGGACGCTCACCCCGAGCGTTACCCTGACGCAGCCCGCGGCGGCGTTGGGCATCGGCCCTCTGAACAACGGCACCGCCGAAACGCCGTACTCGCAATCCCTGGTGGCGACGGGGGAACGACGCCGTACGGCAATTTCAGCCTTGCCACGGGCACGCTGCCGCCAGGCTTGACCCTGTCGAGCGCGGGGCTGCTGTCCGGCACGCCCACGGCAACCGGCACGTTCAATTTCACTGCGGGCGTCCAGGACGCGAACAGTTGCACGGCGACTCAAGCGTATAGCCTCGCGATTGCCGCGCCGACGATAACGCTTTCGCCCGCCTCGTTGCCTGCGCCGACGGTAGGCGCAGCGTATTCCCAGACCGTGACGGCGAGCGGCGGCGGGACGCCATACACGTATGGCGTGACGTCGGGCGCGTTACCCGCGGGCCTGACCTTGTCGCCCGGCGGCGCGATCTCAGGCACGCCCACCGCGGGTGGAACCTTCAGCTTCACGGTGACAGCGACGGACGCCGGCAACTTCACGGGGTCGATGGCCTACGCGTTTACGGTGAACGCGCCCACCATCAGCCTGACGCCTGCCAGCCTGCCGAACCCGTCGGTTGGCACTGCGTACTCGCAAACGGTCACTGCGAACGGCGGCACGGCGCCGTACACCTTCTCGACGACGCCAGGCACATTGCCTGCGGGCCTGTCGTTGTCGTCGGCGGGCGTACTCTCGGGCACGCCCACTGCAGCCGGCACCGTCAGTTTCACAATCACGGCTACCGACAGCAGCACGGGCGCCGGGCCGTATGTCGGAACGCGGAGCTACACGGTTACGCTGAACGCGCCCACGATCACCGTGACCCCCGCCAGCCTGCCGAACCCGACCTTCGGCACGGCGTACTCGCAAACGGTCAGTGCGGGCGGCGGCACTTCGCCATACACCTTCGCGACGACTGCGGGCACATTGCCCACGGGTCTGACCCTGTCGTCCGGCGGAGCGATCTCTGGCACGCCGACCGCGGGCGGCACATTCAGCTTCACGGTGACCGCCACGGACGCCGGCGGCTTCACGGGGTCGATGGCCTACACGCTCACGGTGAGCGGTGGGCCGGCAATACTGACGGTGATGGGCGATACCGAGCCGGCAACCCTGGCCACGGACGATTGTAGCCCAGCCAGTGGCGATGCTTCGTGCGCCACGCTGCGAGGTGCGGTCAATCACGCAGCCTCGAACGACATCATCGTCTTCAACAAGGCCACGATGGATGGCGTGACCATCAATCTGACGATGGCCAGCAATGACCTCTCGACGGGTGGCGGCGAGTTCGGCCCCTCGGCGTTTTTCATCTCCGGCAAAACGCTGACGATCGACGCTACGGCGAATGGCCTCACGAAGGGCGTCGTGATTGCGCGCTCGAGCACGGGCGGCACGGCCAACTTCCGCCTGTTCGACGTCGGCGTTGGCAGCAGCCTGACCTTGCGTGGCTTGACGTTGAGTAATGGCTATGCAGCGGCGGGTAATGCTGCTTACGGCGGAGGTGCGCTGGGCGCGGGCGGTGCGATCTTCAACCAGGGTACCCTGAGTCTGTTGCGCTGTACGCTCGATGCAAACACCGCGAGGGGCGGCTCCAGCGGCGGCCCCAGTGGGCTCTATGGTGGCGCTGGTGTGGGGCAAGATTCTCAATTCGATGTAGGCGGCGGCCCCAATGGCGGTGCGAGGGGTGCCCAGGCTTCTGATGCGAATTTTGGCAGCAACGGAAACGGTGGCCCAGGCGGCACGGGCGGCAGCGGCGGATTGGGCGGCGGCGGCGGCGTCGGCGCATACGGCGGCTACGCCGATGGCACAGGTTCGGGCGGCAACGGTGGGTCCGGCGGAGTTGGTGGGTTCGGTGGTGGCGGCGCGGTCGGCGGCTCCGCCGGCTTAGGCGGCTCCGGCTCCGTTTCCAGCAGGGGCAGCAGCGGCAGCGGCGGCAGTGGCGGGTTCGGCGCAGGCGGGGGGGCGGCGGCGGGCCCCACGACCCCCGTCGTCGGCGCCACTGGGGGCTTCGGTGGCGGAAGCGCTTTCGCAAGCTCTGGTGGTGGCGGCGCCGGCATGGGCGGTGCGATCTTCAACGATGCCGGCAACGTTGCACTGACCAACGTGACCCTGACGAATGACCTGGCCCAAGGGGGCAACGGCAGTTCGTCATCGGACAACGGCTCGGGCTATGGCGGTGCGATCTTCAACTATGCCGGCAGTTTGACGCAGGACTTCGTTACCCTGTCCGGCAACAACGTTGCGGCAGGAACGGGTGGAAGAGGCGGCAGCGCCAATGGCGGCGCGATCTATAGCCTTGCCGACTCGGCTGCTGCCTGCAGCGCCGGCGGCAATACCTGCAGCACGTCAGGCAACGCCACACTGACGATGAACCATTCGATTGCCGCGAACAGCAGAGGCGGCGCACAAGATGTCGTCGTCAATGCGATCAACAGCGGCTCCAGCAGCGGCAGTGGTGCGTACAACGCGATCGGCGCGGCGACCGGCTTTACCGCGAGCAATGCAGTCAGCGGCACGTTGTCGCTGGGCGCCCTGCCCGCAACGCTGACTGGCGGTCTGGTCGATGTGATGATTCCGCAGACCGGCAGTGTCGCGATCGATGCCGCAGGTTCCGCGCCGTGTTCGCAGGCGACCGACCAGCGCGGCATGTCGCGTCCGCAAGGCGCAGCCTGCGATGTTGGCGCTGTCGAGGTGTATGTCCCCGCTCCCGTTTCGCTCAGCGCGGCTTTCAGCCCGACTTCCGTCACGTTCGGTGGCACCAGCATCTTCACCGTCACGGCGACGAATCCGAATACGATCGCGCTGACCAATGTGCAGTTCGGCAGTACGGTTCCCGCTGGCCTGAAGCTGGTGACGCAGATCGGTGGAACCTGCGCCACGCTCGCGGTGCAGGGAGGCATGTTCACTATCAATCCCGGCACGGGTGTCTGGAGTGGGACCTCCAATGTCCTGGCGCCAGGTCAGTCGTGCACGATTTCGGTATCGGTGCGCCCAACGAGTGTGGGGTCGTTCGTCGACGCGACCAGTACGGTCACGTCGAATGAGGCACCCACGGGGCCCGCGGCCAGCGCAACGCTGGTCGTTACGCCGGCCCCGTTGACCATCACCGCCAACGATGCGAGCAAGACCTATGACGCTGCCGCGTACAGCGGCGGCAATGGGGTTGCGTATGCGGGCTTCGTCAATGGCGACAACGCCGCGGTGCTGGGTGGAACGCTGACTTACGGCGGCAACAGCCAGGGCGCAGTCAACGTCGGCAGTTATGCCATCACGCCCGGCGGGCTGACGTCGAGCAACTATGCCATCAGCTTCGTTTCAGGCACGCTGACGATCAATCCCGCCGCAACCGCAACCGCGCTTGCGGCGAGCTGGAGCAGCGCGCCGACGACGCCCGTGTACGGCCAGAGTGTGACGTTCACCGCGACAGTGAGCACCACGCCGGCCAGCGGCGCAATGCCGATCGGCACGGTGGCATTCAGCGACGGCGGCACGGCCTTGCCCGGATGCAGCAGCGTGGCGGTGGATGGCAGCGGCAACGCCGCCTGCCAGACCTCGAGTCTCGCGGTTTCGACTCACACGATCGCGGCGACGTACACACCGGCGGGCAGCAATTTCGGCCCATCCGGTCCGGCATCGATCAGTCAGGCCGTGAACAAGGCCGCGACCACGACGACGCGTGACTTCGCCCGCGCCGATCACGCTCGGCCAAGCGGTCAGTGTGAGTGCGAGCGTGGCGGTTGCGTCGCCCGGCACAGGCACGCCGACTGGCACGGTGTCGATCTCGGACGGCGGCGGCGCGGCAGGAGATACCTGCACGATCACCTTGCCCGCGCCGAACTGTTCACTGACCCCGAGCACGGGCGGCAGCAAGACGCTGACCGCAACCTACACACCCGATGCCGCGTCGGGCGCGAGCTTCAGCGGCAGCAGCAATACCGCAGCGCTGACCGTGAACCCGGCGAGTGCCGGCGGCACGCTGACGAGTTCGGCCAATCCTGGCGTGTTCGGCCAAGCGGTCACGCTGACCGGCACGATCACTCCGCCCACGGGTGGCGTCACGCCGACCGGCAATATCGTATTCACCTTCGATGGCGCGACGATCTGCACAAACCCGCTCAGTCCGACCGGTGTCGCCAATGCCGCGAGCGCGAGCTGCGCGGTGGCGCAAGCGAGCCTCACCGTCGGCAATCATCCGGCGACATTGAGTTACGCGGGCGACGGCAACAACGCATCGGGCACAGCGACGCTGGCCAGTGGACAAACCGTCAATGCAGCCGCGACGACGACGACGATCACGCCACCGAGTGCGATCACGCTGGGCGGCACGGTCAATGTCTCCGTCAGCGTCGCCGCGTCCGCACCGGGTGCGGGGACGCCGGGCGGATCGGTGACGGTCAGCGATGGCAGCGCGAATTGCGTCGCGACGCTGAGCGGCGGCAGCGGCACGTGCACGCTGACGCCACCGGCGCCGGCAGGCAATCATTCGTTGTCAGCCGTCTATACGGCCACGACCAACTTCGCCACCAGCACCGGCACGGCCACGCTCACGGTCAATGCCGCGCCCGCGGGCACCGTGTTGACCAGTTCGGCGAATCCGTCGATCAACGGGCAGACGGTGACGTTCACCGCGACGGTGACGCCGACGGCGGGCAATCCCGTGCCGACCGGCAGCGTGACGTTCTCGGACGGCGGCACAGCGCTGTGCGCGGCTATTCCGTTGTCGGGCGGCCAGGCGACCTGCACGAGTGCAGCGCTCGCGCTGGGCACGCACACGATCCAGGCGAGCTACGGCGGCGACGCCAACGCGGTCGCATCGAGCGCGACATTGACGCAGACGGTGAACAAACTGCCCGCGATCGTGAGCGTGACGAGTTCGGCCAATCCCTCGCAGCTGGGTAGCTGGGTGGCGTTCACCGTGACGGTGAGCGCGGCGGCGAGTCCGGGCGGCATCGGACCGGCGAACGAACTGGCAGCGCGGGGGGGCGGATCGGCGCAGGCCATCGCGCCCGTGGCGACCGGCACGCTGAGCTTCGCCGATGGCAGCAGGACGCTCGGCGTGATCGCGCTCGGAAACGGCACCGCGATATTCGTTACGCCCTTCACGACACCGGGCAATCACCTGATCAACGTGAGCTACGGCGGTGATGCCGCGATTGCTGCGGCCAGCGCGACGATCACGCAGGCGGTTGGTGCGGCCGATCCGGTCGAGCCTGCGCCGATGCTGTCAGTCTGGATGCTCGCACTTCTCAGTACGCTGATCGGTGGGGTCGCTGCTGCTCGCGCGCGAGGGAGACGAGCGCCGGAGGTCTGAGTTTTCGCCCTCCGGGTGCGAGTTTCAGATGCTTGTGGCGACGTATAGTGCCGCCACAAGCGACGCGAAGATTCGCGGTTGACGTGTCGCGTCGAAGCAATCGACAATCCGCGTGGGGGTCTCGATAAGAATTTTCGAGCGCGGGTTGCGCCTCGCCATCCAGCGGGCGTTTGTCTTTTGTTTGAACTCACGATCCGTTCGCCCTTAGGTATCGAAGGGCGAGGCGCGGAGTGGATCGACGTTCGTGGTTCGCTACCTCACCACGAATGGAAGCCAGGTTTCAAACTGACATATCACCACCGAGTCCGGTTGCACGGCCTTGCCCTGGCGGGGTTAGCGTCGTCGCCGGCATTTCATTACCGGCGTCCGGAATGTCGGGAGTTGTGCCAGTGCCAGAGGACCGCCGTGTCGAATGATCGCAACAGGGGAGATATCATGTTTTCTGTTTCAGTACGCCGCTCGCTATTGGCCTTTGCCATCGCGAATGCCTTCACGCTGACGAGCGCGTCCGCGCAGAACGTCACCGTCACGCCACCGAGCGGAGGCGGCTTTGTCCTCGCGAGTGGCGGCTTCACCGTCGTCGGCTTGCCGGGTGCGGGCCAGCAGACCAACCCGCTGTGCTTCAACGCGGTGACGGGTGTTGTCGGTCCGTGCGCCGCGGCCGCACTCGTCGGTCCGACGGGCCCTGCTGGCGCGACCGGTCCGGTCGGTGCCACCGGTCCCGCAGGTGTCGGCGCGACGGGGGCCACAGGACCTGCTGGCGTGACGGGCCCAATTGGATTTACGGGGCCGATCGGCGTGACGGGCGCAGCAGGCATCGCCGGCGCGACGGGGCCAATGGGCGCGACAGGCATTGCTGGAGTAACCGGCGCGACGGGTGCAACCGGCGTCACCGGCGCAACCGGTACGACAGGTGCAACCGGCTCGCTCGATTTCGCGGATTTCTTCGCGCTGATGCCGCCCGACAATGCGGCCACGGTTGCCGTAGGTGGCGACGTTCAATTTCCGCAGAACGGACCCACATCGGCAACCACCATAACGCGAGTGAGCGGCAGTACATTCAACCTCGGCGCGATCGGCACCTATCAGGTATTGTTTCAAGTCAGCGTGGTCGAGGCCGGCCAACTCGAGCTGACACTGAACGGCGCCGACCTTTCATACACCGTCGTGGGTCGCGCCACTGGCACGAGTCAAATCGTGGGCGTGGCCCTGGTCCAGACGAGCGCGATCAACTCCGTGCTCACGGTTCGCAATCCGGCAGGGAATTCCACGGCATTGACGATCACGCCATTCGCAGGCGGCACGCGCCCGGTATCGGCTCATCTTGTGATCACGCGTTTGAATTGAGCGCCGGCTCGAGGTCAATCTCGACGAGGGCTGGAAACCCTCGCAGTTGGAAGCTGCTTCAAGGCCCCGCTCCACGCGGGGCTTTTCTTTGCGGCGCTCGTACCGAGAAAAAGCGCGTGACGGCGTCGTTGCGCCGGGAGCGCGGCCAGCGCGGGGCTGCACCGCCCAGCGCACAATCTGGCACACTCGCCCGACCTCGTTTCGGAGTGAGCCATGCCGGGTGTATCGCGCCGCTGGACGCTGCTGCTTTGCGCACTATTCGGACTGTGCACATTCGCCCAGGCAAAGGACGCGTTCGTCGTTCTTTCGGGTGGCGGCACGCCGACCTCGAACCACTATTCGCAATACCTGCAGGCGCGCGCGTACGTCACCTATCTGCGCGCGCACTATCCCGAGGATTCGATCTGGGTCTTCTTCGGCGCCGGCAACGTGAGCGGACAGCCGCCCGAACTGGCGGACGTCGAGCACACGACGCAGGACGCCGCAGGCCACGACATCACGACCTGGATGCCCGGCGTGCTGGCGGGCAATCATCCCGCGCGGCATGACGTCGTCGCGCGCGCGTTCCGCGACGAGATACTGCCTGCGGTGAAGGACGGCGGCACGCTGTACCTGTTCGTCGGTGATCACGGCGCGCCGTCCAGCGGTGCCGACCCGGAAAGCATCATCAGCCTGTGGAGCTGGGATCGCGATCCGACCGCGCGTTTCGGCTGGAGGCAGTATCCGTGGTCGGAGACTCTGGGCGTGGCCGAACTGCGCCGCTGGCTGTCGGCCGGACTCGGCGAAGGCCGCGTCGTGTTCGTGATGAGCCAGTGCTACTCGGGCGGATTCCACTATCTGGGCTTGCCGCGACAGGTCGCGCCGAATCCGGGGTGGTTCACGCGCGCGCCGCACTGGGTGACCAGCATCGCCGCGTCGAAGGCGCTGCCTGCGGTAGCGGGCTTCAGCGCGACCGACGACCATTCCGTCGCGTCGGGTTGCACTTCGGATGTTTCGGCCGACCATTGGGCGGGCTACGAGCGATACCTGCCCGAAAATCTGCTCGGGCTCGACCTGTTCACGCTGCAGCCCGGTGCACAGCCGGCGCGCAAGTCGTTCTACGACGCGCATCTGCAGGCGGTTGACGTCGATCACACCATCGACAAGCCGCGTGCGACTTCCGAGCAGTACCTGAAGCTCTGGGCCGACGCGATAGAACGCGCGGCGAAGGATCCGCACGTGGGGGATCCGGCAAAAGCAGCGCTCGCGAAATTCCGCGCAGCCATGAACGGCGTGCCGCTGCAGACCAGCGATCCAGCGCTGAAGTCGCGCGAGCAGGAATACGGTCGCATCATCGACCGCATGCTCGCGGGCAACAGCGAACTCGCTGATTTGCGCCAGGCGTCCGCGCAGGCGCTCGAGAGCGCGATGAAATCGGAGGCGCCCGGCGCTGCCGGATTCGATCCCGCGTGGCGCGCGCGAATGCTCGCCGGCGCCGAGGCCGATGACGAAGACGAGAATCCCGCGGCCACCGATGCCAAGGTCGCGCAGTGGCTGTGGATGAGGGAGATCGCCCCGGCCTGGCGCAAGGCGCTCGATGCCGACGAAATCGTCGACCTGCCGGCGAACGTGGTGGATTTCGAGCGCGAACTTTCTGCGCTCGAAACCCGCCAGGCAGCGGGCGAGGCGCATGCGGACATGACCGGTGCAGTCGATCCGCAGATGCTGATCTACTACTTCGGCGGCTATGCCGACCCGCAGTCGTTCGATCCCGCGCGCGCGAAAGCCGTTGCTGACTGGCCGTCGAAACGCGCTGCGGCGATCATCGCCTGGGCGAAGAAATCCAGCGAGGTGAGAGTGCGCGTCGCGGCCGAAGCGTTCTCGTTGTGGATGCCGGCGCAGGCAGCCGGCGACGAGACGGCTGCAAAGGCGGCGACGGCGGAAAAGACCGCGAAGCCTGCGACCGACACCGCCAGGCATGCGTCCGCTCCGCGCAAGGCGTCGCCGCTGCAGCGCAAGGTCGCTGCGGAGCGTATTTATTTCTACCGCCAGGTGCTCGCGGCATGGCAATTCCTCGTCGACATGCGCGAGCGGCCGGCGCTCGAGCGCGTCGCTGCGCTCACGCAACTCGAGCGAACGCCGCTTCCGCCAGGCTGCGGGCAGCGAGGCACATAGATGACACTACCTGGAGCAAACACGATGATCATTCGTCGAAGCAAGGAACGCGGGTTCGCCGATCACGGCTGGCTCAAGTCGTTCCACACGTTTTCGTTCGCCAACTATCACGACGCCGCGCACATGGGTTTCGGCCCGTTGCGCGTGATCAACGAGGATCGCGTCGCCGCCGGCCAGGGTTTCGGCAAGCATTCGCATCGCGACATGGAAATCCTCTCCTGGGTCCTCGACGGCGTGCTCGAGCACAAGGACAGCCTCGGCACCGGTGCGCTCGTGCGTCCCGGCGAGATGCAGCGCATGACCGCGGGCACGGGCGTCACGCACTCCGAGTTCAACGGCTCGAAGACTTCACCGGTTCATTTCCTGCAGATCTGGGTGCTGCCCGAACGCGACGGCTTGCCGCCCAGTTACGAGCAGCGCAGCTTTTCGCCGGCCGAGCTCGAGAACCGCTGGTGTCTCGCGGCTGCGGGAAATCCGCGCGAAGGCGCAGTGAAGATTCATCAGGATGTCGACCTCTACATCGCGCGTCTCGACGAAAAGCACGAGCTCGAACATGAGGCGGCGGCCAATCGGCGACTCTGGCTGCAAGTTGCGCGTGGCACGGTCGATGTCGAAGGCGTAACGCTGAATGCAGGTGACGGCGCAGCGATGGAGTCCGGCGCAGAAATTGCGCGTCAGTGCGAGAGACCGGTCGGAAATATTGCTGTTCGACATGGCGGCGTAAAGTTTTGGCGCCCGGTCGAAGCCGGGCTGGATGCGCTGCGCATGGTTCGAGGAGGCGATGAATGAGCGAATCGGAAGATCCATTTCTCGGGGTGCTGGATTCGTACAAGGCCGCAGTGCGTGCGAAGAGCGTCGACGCGTTCCTCACGATCTACGCCGACGATCTGCACGTGTTCGACATGTGGGGTCAGTGGTCGCTGCGTGGCATCGAGCGGTGGCGCAGCCTGGTCGTCGAATGGTTTTCGTCGCTCGGTGACGAGTATGTCGTCGTCGCCGTCGACGAGGCGGAAGCGACGCGGGTCGGCGAAATTGCGGTCGGACACGCCATTCTGACTTACACGGCACACGCCGCAGATGGGCGCGAGATTCGATCGCTCAACAACCGCATGACCGTCGCGATGAGAAGGGCGGGCGGCGCATGGAAGATCTTCCACGAGCATACGTCTGCGCCGATCGACCACGCGTCGGCGAAGGCCATGCTGCGTCGCAACCGCTGAATCTGAGAAGGCGAGCGGCGTCGTGGTACGAGACCCGCATGATGATGCGCTCGTGCCGGGACGCGCGGCGCACGGCACATCGCGGGCGCAGGGCGCACGGACCGGTGACGCCATGATCGAGGCATCTGCGCAACGGGCGCGCTAAAATCGCGTCGATGAAAAAGCTGCCCGCCACGCCGCCTGTCCAGGCAGAAGAGAGCGTCCGCCTCGACGTCTGGCTCTGGGCCACGCGATTCTTCAAGACGCGCGCGCTCGCCAAACTGGCGATCGTCGGTGGCAAGGTCGAAGTCAATGACGCGACGGCGAAACCGGCGCGGACGCTGCATGTCGGCGACCGGTTGAAACTCGCGCGTGGCGAGGACCGCTTCGAGGTCGGGGTCGTCGTGCTGATCGAGCAACGCGTCTCGGCATCCGTCGCGCGGCGCTGTTACAGCGAGTCGGACGAGAGTCGCAGCGCACGCGAAGCCGCCGCCGAACAGCGACGCCTCGCGGTCGCGGGCTACCAGAAGCCTGCGACGAAGCCCGACAAGCGCGCGCGGCGCCTGATCATCGCGCTCGGCGACATCGATGCGTTGTAGAACGCAACGCCCCGCGCCGCAGCGTCACGTTCATCGGGCCTAGTTCGTATCGACGACTTCACGCGGCCAGAAATCGCGCACGACGATCGCGTGCACGGCGGCCGTGAAGGTCCGCGCATCCGCTACGGTCAGGTGCGACCACTCCGGCAACTCGAGGCCCTGCAGTTCGGGATAGTCCTGCGAAGTGGATACCCGGCGCGCCGGTCGCGGCGAGCAGCACGTCCCAGGTGTCCTTGCGCGGGAAGTGCTTGTTCTCAGTTTCGAGGAAGGGGCCGTCGCTCGGCGGACGCAGGAACAGCACCTTGACGCCGCGCGCGCGCAGTGTCGCGACGGCTTTGACCATGCGGTCGATCTGTTCCTTAGCAGTCGCCTTCGCCTTCTCGGGTGGCGGATCGTCTTCGGACGGCACGAATTCCTCCGCCCAGATCCCGCGCGCAATCGCCTTGTACGTCGGGATCGTTCTCGACCTTGCCCAGATGTGCGTGTTGCGATCGGCTTCGGTCACGGCGAGCTTGCGCACGGCCGTGTTCCAGGTCTTGCCGGGGCGGGCGGGCCACGCCTGGCGCTTGAGCACCGTGGCGAGCGCGAAATCGGGATCGTCGAACGCGAACTACGGCTCGACGAAGTGCATCGACAGCCATTGACCGACGCGCTGCGCGGGCGACTCGTTGCGCGCGTACCTGGGCGCGCCGCGATGAATCCCGAAACCGCTGAAGACGAGATCGGGCGCGACGCCAATCAGCAGCCGGCCCTTGAAATTCGGGTCGTCTGCGAGGTCTTCGACGACATAGATCGGCGACGTGCCTTCCCAGGCTAGCTGGATCGGGCGCTTGCCGTCGAGTTTCTCCCAGACGTCGAGCTGCATGTCGAAGAACACGCGCGAGGCGCCCGTGAAGACGGTCGCGTCGCCTTCGCCGTTGTCGATGCGACGGCGCTGGATCGCCCAGAGTCCGTTCGTGTTCTGCGTCTGCGGCGTCACGCCATAGGCGCGCCAGTACGCTTCCCACGAACCGAGCAGCAGCGCGAACAGGATCGCCGCGCCCGTGATGATGCGCACCCAGGGCTGCGCGGGAATCGGCCGCACCGGCACCGGCTGCGCAACGCCGGGACGGTCCGATGCGGTCAGTCGGGATTGCGAGGTCGGCGCTGGCGTCTGCTGGCGACATGGCTTTTAGAACTGGAAGTAGATGAAAGCGTTGCCGGAGCCTTGCGAGATGACGATCGCGAACGCCATCAGCCCCCAGATCGCACCGAGTGCGAGCGGTGGCGCGCGCGCGATGACCGACTCGAGCGTGCGCGCGCGCATGAACCAGTGCGTGAGCACGATCGCGGCCACGATCGCCGCGACCGTCACGATGTAGTACGTCGCGAGGATCGGCTTCGTGCTCGCGTTGAATCCGGTCATGCCGCGCAGCACTTCCCACGCCTTGCCGAAGGTCTTCGCGCGGAAGAACACCCAGGTCAGGTTCACGAGCATGTAGGTCAGCAGTCCGAGCGCGACGAACGCGACCGGCCCGGGCCGATAGTTCGGGAAACGCCCGCGCAGCACACGCTCGACGGACAGATACAGACCATGCAGACCGCCCCACGCGACGAACGTCCAGTTGGCGCCATGCCACAGGCCGCCGAGCAGCATCGTCATCATGAGTGCGACGTAGGTGCGCTGCGCGCCGTGGCGATTGCCGCCGAGCGGGATGTAGAGATAGTCGCGCAGCCACGACGACAGCGTGATGTGCCAGCGCCGCCAGAAATCGGAAAAGCCGACCGCTGCGTACGGAAAGCGGAAGTTGTCGGGCATCGCGAAACCGAGGCAGAGCGCGGCGCCGATCGCGGTCGTCGAATAACCGGCGAAGTCGCAGAAGATCTGGCCGCTGAATGCGAGCGTGCCGATCCACGCATCGAGCATGCCGGGCGCCTTGTCGCTGTCGTAGACGCGCTCGGCCGCGGCGGCGAGGAAACTGTCGGCGAGGACGACCTTGTTGAACAGGCCCACCGTCATCAGCGCGAGGCCGAACCGCAGCTGGTCGGCGCTGGCGCGGCGCGGCTGCGCGAACTGCGGCACGAGCTCGGTCGGCCGCATGATCGGGCCGGCGACCAGATGCGGGAAGAACGTGACGAAGAGCGCGTAGTCGAGGAGGTTCTGCGCCGGCGCGGCGCGACGCAGATACACGTCGAGCGTGTACGACATCGTCGCAAAAGTATAAAAAGAGATGCCGACCGGCAGGATGATGTCGTAGTGGGCGGGCTGCCAGGTGACGCCGATCGCGGCCATCAGGGCGGTGAAATTGTCGAGCAGGAACTGGCCGTACTTGAAATAGACGAGCATGCCGAGGTTGGCGATCACCGAGAGCAGCATCCACAGGTGACGCGTGGCCTCGCGCTTCGCCTTGACGAGTCCCTGCGCGGCGTACCAGTCGACGACGGTCGAAATCCACAGCAGAATCACGAACGGCGGATTCCACGCCGAATAGAACAGATAGCTCGCGATCAGCAGATTGACCTTCTTCGTCGTCCACGACAGCGGCAACGAATGCAGGACGAGCACGCACGCGAAGAACGCGACGAATGTCAGCGAATTGAAGACCATTGCTGTCCTTTCCCCCAGGAATGAAGACAGGTGATGTTGCGAAGTGCCGCCCTCACCGCGGCGCGTTCATCATGCATCGGTACGGCAGAAAACGCAAACTGTGTCACAGTTTGCCGGGGCTGAAGGGGGCCTCGAATGCGTGGAGCGCGCCGCAATGGCGGGACAGCGCGCCGGCCCCCCCTGTTCGCTGGATGTTTTCCTCGGCGAGGACTGGCCGAGATTCGCTGCCGGTGCCCGGCCCGTGCTCAGTATCTGCCGCGCACTTCGATCGAATTCACCACCTTCTTGCCGCCCGATGTTTCGGTCGCGATCCGCTCGATCTCGTCGCGTTCGGGTCTCGTCGCGACGAGGCCGTACAGGTACACGACGCCGTTGCGGTACTGAACGCGGACTTCGTTGAATTCGATGCCCGGTGCGCTGCGCAGCGCGGCGCTGATCTTGTCCGCCATGCCCGCTTCGTCGGCACAAGCCGCGGTAGTGCACTTCGGCGCCGACGCGCACCCGGACAAGATCGCGCCGATGCCGAGCATGCCTGCGGCCAGTACTGCGGGAGCGAGATTCTTCATGTGGAGGATTCGAAAATTCATGACGCGCTCTCCCGCAACGAGGTGTCCCGAGTATAAGCCCATCTCGTTTCCAGGGCCTGCTGCGTTGTGATGAATCGGCGCCGCGTCATCCCGACGCGAGCAGATTCCCGATTCGAGGCCGTGACAGCCAGGCACGCAGTTCAATGGCGCGGAAACTTCGGCACGCCCGGCAGCGGATGCGAATCGCGTTCGCGCTCGGATCGCGTCGGCGTGGTCGATCCTTCGCCGAAGTGGTTGCGCACGCATTCGGCGGAAGCGCTGCTATTGTCGTAGGCGACCGGCGTGCCGATCGGCATCACGTCGAAATCGGTCAGCGCGACGCCGAACAGCGAGTGCGAGTCGATATCGATGCCGGCATCCGACCACTGATGCGTCGCGAACAACCCGTCGTCGGCGGTCAGCGGGATGTTGCCGCCGTCGGAGAGAAACATCCCGTACTTCTTCAGCGTGCGCAGAATGACCTGCGCTGCGGGATTGAACGGCGATATGTCGAAAGCGGCCTTGAGGCGCAGGCGCGCGCCGTACGGAATCGCATCGGCCGAAGGCGAACTCGGCGCGCCGTTGTGACTCGCCGGGTGGACGTAGAAGCCGCGGCGCATGCGATTGTTCGGCATGATGAAGCGAATCGCGTGGCCGAGATCGCCATTGCTCGCCTGCAGCGCGGCATAGACCTCGTCGGGCCCGAAGATCAGCGGCGCCATCGGGAATCCTGCTGCGTCGGCGCTCGTGCAGCCGTCGCCGCGTCCGTTCGACGGATAGACGAGATCGAGACGCCACTTCACGAGGCACAGCGAATGAGCTCCGCGCGAGTCGACCGTCGTCTGATACGACTCGTACAGCGTGCTTCCGTCGACGACGAACAGATGGCAATCGTTGCCGAGATCGCAGGTGTAGTCGGTCGAGCCTTCGATCGCGCCGAGTCGCGGGCAGCGGCACGCTGAGCCCGGTGTCGCAATCGGGCTGGTAGTAGCCGCTTGCCTCGACGAGCGGCTCGAGCGTCATGCTCTGTCCGGCGGTATAGAGCACGTGCATCGAAAAGTCGATCTGGAATCGCGTGCCGCCAGTGCCCCAGCTGCCGCTCGCAGCGATCATCGTCGCCGAATTCGGATCGGCAGACAGCGAGGAGATATCCTGATTCCAGATGGCGGCGACCGGGAATCTCGGGAACACCTGCGCCTGACCGGTCGCGGACGACACGGTCGCGGCAAACAGAAATCCACTCAGCAGGCGTGGCAATTTACGCATCGGACGAATCGCGCAATCGAAGCGTCCGAGTTTACGCCGACGCGCGGCGCGACGAGGCTAACAGACCGTCAAGAGCCTCGACGCGCCGTGCGTGACGATCGCTTCAGTGCGTTACCGTCGCCGCCGCAGCGCGCTCGCCCGCAGGCGAGCCCGAATTTTGTCCGCGAGCGGGCTTCTTCGCGCGGGGTTTCGCCTTCCGGCTCGCCGTCACGGCTTTCGCCGATTGCGCGCGTTGCGCGCGCGTCTTCGGTGTCGCTCTTGCGCGCCGGATGAAGCGATAGACCGCATAGCCGATGCCAGCCGCTGCACCGACGATCGCAACGTTGCCCGCAGTGAAGCGGTGACGCTTGACGAGCGCGTTGATGTCGGCGAGCTGGATATCGGGAAGGCGCGCTTCCGGCAGCTGCAGCGCGTTTGCGCGGGCCTTGAGTGCGCGCGCGTAGTCGGCGCCCGCGTTGTACTTGTCGAGCATCGACTCGGTGTAAGCGGATTTGGCGCTACCGATCGTGTCGCGCAGATGATCGGTCGCGTCGCCGAGCCGCGAGATCGCCTCGTTCAAGTCCGTGCGTGCTGCACCGAGATCGCTGCGGACGACCTTGCCCGACTTTCTTGCCTGCGCGAGAAAATCGTCCTGAATGCGGTGAAGTGCGTGGCTGAGGTGCCGGGCGGCGGCGCCGACGGGTGCGAATATCGAGTTGAACGTTTCCATGAGAGTTTCCCTTCAGCTGTCGGTCGGATCGGGTTTCCCGAAAGGCAGGGCGACTCGCGCAGACGAGTCGCCCGAAGTGCAAGTAACGCCGCATGTGCAGAGTCCGGCACGGCTGCTGCGTCCTGGGCGTCCTTCAGCTCTTTAGAGCCTGCCGCGACGACCCGCGACAAGCGAGACGACGAACAGCACGAGAAAGACGAGAAACAGGATCTTCGCGATGCCGGCGGCAGCGCCGGCGATGCCGCCGAAGCCGAGTACCGCAGCGATGATGGCGACGACGAGAAAAACGAGGGCGTAATGCAGCATGACATTTCTCCACTGGGTTTCGACAAGCGTCGCCAACAGAGTTGATCGATCGCGAAGATAGCCATTACAAGTGCCGTGCCAGCCTTGGTTTTTTCTCATCCTGCTGATTGGTAAAGAAAAATATCGGCGGTGTCAGGCGTCATTGAGTGCAAACTGCACGATCGAATCGGCATGTCTTGCAGGTCGCAAGACAGACTCGGGCTCGACAGTAACGGTGCACGACGCGGGGGATGTCCAGGTCCGCAGCGTCGTGCCGATCGGAGGATCGCGCCGATGATTGGCGATTCTCGTGCGTTGCGCGAGCGCGCAATGAAATTCGATCGGGCCGCGCGGTTGCTGCGCTCACGGACGCGTCCGGCGATCCGCAGGTCGCGTGATACCTTTAGCTGGGGACACTTGGCGGTGTTGGGGGGAGAAATGTGGTACGCGTACTGCTTCACGCTCGATGCGGCGAGCGAGACGAAGGACCGCAAGCTCGATGACAGCGTCCTTGACAGGAATGTCGCCGCTTTTTCCGAAGCCGTCCTCGCCCACTTCGAGGGCGCGGGTCACTGGGTTGCGGGGACCGCGCGCGCGAAGAACGGTGGCATCGAGGTCTGGTACAGCTTGCCGAAATTGCCCGCCGAAAAACCCTTCAACGAATTCTGGCGCGGGCAGCTCGCCAAGCACGGGCTCGTCGCGCTGCGCGTCACGGGTCGCGCGTGAACGCGTAGCGCATGGCAGATCGCACATGACGGATTGCACACAAGCCGGCCGCAGATGAGAAGCTCGCTCCAGACGACAGCCGCCCGGTCCATCGGATTGCCCTGATTGAGTCCCGCGACCCTCGCAACGCTGGCCTTTGCCGGCAAGGTGGCAGCCACGCTCGCGGTTTTTCTTGCGACGGCGTGGGGCGCAGCCGCGTTGTGGTTCAAGCTTTCGGAGCACGCGTTGCTCACCCGGCTCGGCGTGGTCGCGTGGTCGCTTGTCGGTGTGTGCCCGATCATCGCGTTCTGGAGCGGTCATTTCCCGGCCGGCATGTTCGCCTTTGCGCTCGCCTTCGCGTTGCTGCTCGCGTGGTGGTTGCGGCTCGAGCCGTCGAACGATCGTGTCTGGAACGACGACGTCGCATGCATGACGAGCGGTATCGCGAGCGGCGATACCGTGACATTGCAGAACGTACGCAATTTCGAGTGGCGCAGCCGTACCGACTTCGATGCGCGCTGGGAGACCCGGCTCTACGATCTCGGCCGCCTGCGTTCGCTCGACATGATCCTGTCGTATTGGGCCGGCCCGGCGATCGCGCACACGCTCGTGTCGTTCGGCTTCGAGGGGGGCGAGCAGGTCGTCTTCACGGTCGAGATCCGGCGCCGGCGCGGCCAGCTTTTCCGAGATCGGCGGCTTCTTCAAGATGTACGAACTCAGCATCGTCGCCGCGACCGAACGCGATGCGGTACGCGTGCGCACGAACGTGCGCGGCGAGGACGACTATCTCTATCGCGTGCGCATGGCGCCGGCGCAGATCCGCTCCCTGTTCCTGGCCTACGTCGAAGCGGCGAACCGCCTCGTCGATACGCCGCGTTTCTACAACACGATCACGGCCAACTGCACGACGATCATCTACCAGATGGTCGCTCGCATCGTCGGCCGACTGCCGCTGAGTCCACGCCTGCTGCTCTCGGGTTATCTGCCCGAGTACGTGCACGCGATCGGAGGACTCGACGCGCGCCATACAGTGCGCGAGCTGCGCGCTTTCGGTCGCATCACCGACCGCGCGCGTGCCGCCGATCAAAGCACTGCGTTCTCGGCGGAAATACGGCACGGGATTCCCGAACTCGATTGACGTCTGCCGACGGCGATCGCACGACGCGTCTTCGCTGTCCGCGAAGGACACAGAACTCTCCGACCTGGAATCGTCCGGCAACCCGCCGCTGCGACGCGGCGCGCTTCACAGGCGTCCTGCTTCGACTACCACGTCCCGGAGCACTGCCTTGAATCCGCATTCGCGTTCGTCCCATCGATTGCCTGCACATGCACCGGCTCTCCTGCGCCTCGCGCTGATTGTCGTCGCCGCGCTCGCTTTCGGTCTTGCGGTTGACGCGTCCGCGTCTGCGCGCGGCGAAGCCCGTCTGCAGCGCGGGCGAATATCGCGAGTTCGATTTCTGGATCGGCGACTGGGACACGTTCGATCTGGAGCAGCCCGATTCGAAGGCCTCGATCGCGCGCAATCATGTGGATCCGATCCTCGACGGCTGCGTGCTGCGCGAGGACTACGACCAGGCCGACGGCCACCACGGCCAGAGCTTCACGATCTACGACGCGGCGCGCAAGGTCTGGCACCAGAGCTGGGTGACCAATCGCGGCGAGCTGCTCGTGCTCGAGGGCTCGCGCCGCGGCAAGCGCATCACGCTCGAAGGCGACAATGTCACGGCGAAGGGCGGCAGGCAGCGCATGCGCGTGTTCTGGGAGCCGCAGGGTGCGGATGTGCGCGAAACCGCGACGGTGTCCGACGATGGCGGCAAGACGTGGAGGCCGCTGTTCGACATCGTCTTCCGCAAGCACGCGACCTGAGCAGAAGGCACATGACGCCGACGCCGTCGCGCGCGTTTCGGCGCGGGCGCGGTATGCGTCGAGCGCGCCGCAAGGTCGGACGAAGCGGCAGCGTGCGAAGGTCCGCGCAAGCGGTCGGGCGAAGATGCCGGTAACCGGCTCTGGAACGACGCATCGGTTCTGCTACCGTGCGCCCATGGGCACAGACGGCGCGACCGACGACGGAGTGAACGCGGCGCTCGTCCGCGACGGATTCGTTTTCGTCACGGGCGAGACGATAGCAATACATTCGTTTTTTTTTTATGTGTGGTTCCTTCGTTCAGTTACGTATTGCTATCCCAGCTTCAGAGGATGTGAAATCTCCCTCACCGACCAATCCTTCAAGCGCGCGCGGAAGAAGACGGATTGGCGCGCATCGGCGTTTCCGACCCACTTGTCGAAGACGAGGCAAGCGCGAAAATCGGACAGGTTGTTCACTTTTTGCAGAAGCACATCCGGCAGAAAGTCATAGACGGCCAGTTGCGCCGGATCGCCGGGGAACTTGGATCCAAAATGCCGGCCCGGCTCGGCGGGAATGGATCCCGAGCCCATCTGAAGCGAGACTTGGGGATTCTCGCTCAGAAATTCCGATGTCAGCTCAACAAGTCCGGTGTCCGGACAGGAGATCTGCAGATAACGCAGGAAAACCGAGCAGACCAGCTCGTTCACCAGGATGCGCCGATGCTGCGGGTTATTCAGAAACTTAACGACGTAAAAGCAGCCGTCGTCACCCTCTACGAGGTGAGCTTGGGCGCCTCCCCGCATTTTTCTGATATGGCGGCGAGCCAGGATCGGCATCTGGAACGGGACTAACTTACGAGTTGTACCACGTTGTATTGATTCGCGAAGGTTTTCTGGCCACAATTTGGGCAGCAACACGTTTTTCGAGGGAAGGCTATCGAGTCGTGCCGACGCGACCGATAGACTAGCCAGGCAGACCCGATCATTCCGATTGTGCCTGCTGCAAGCTTGGTCTCGAATAGCCAAACGGATGTCACCGCTCCCGTCGGTATCGCGGAGCACACCAAAACGAAGACGGTGATGCAACTCCCTACTGATGCTGTAATTCGCCATCCTGCAATCCACGCACTTGCGTACATGTAGAGGGATCGGTAAAAAGCTACCGATCGTCATCAGCGAGACAAGAGTGTTGTAGGCCCCTCGCAGACTGTCTCCGGTTTGCACAGCGATAATAATGAACGACGCGATCATTCCCGAAGCAGAATGGAAAAGTGCGGGGTTGCCCAGCGCGGGTGCACGCGGGCGAACGCCGCAGGTAAGAGGTGGTCCACTCCCGCCGCCATTGGCAGGCGCGAAACAGCAGTACCGCAACCACCAAATTGACCAACAGCATTTCCAATGATCAGAATGGCAACCAGCGGCCCAAGCACTGGTATGCCAAGGCTTGGCCGCGGCGACGGCGCCTCCTTGCGCCAAACCGTATAGTTCACTGATGTCCCCCGGCCGGCTCAGCACCAAAAGGGCGAGAGTTATGGAAATGTAGAAGACGCTGCCGAAGGCGGCTGCCACGTTTTTTTTTTTTTTTTTTTTTTTTTTTTGTGGCTCAGCTGAGCGTATTGCTTGAAGGCCTTGCAAGCGGAATTGGGAGAGGAGCGAGCCAACGCCATCGTGCGAAAGGCGTTGCGCGATCTTTATCGTCGCTACGAGCGAAAGTTTTGGCGGGCGAAAGACAGAGGGAGGCATTATCGGAAAGGCGATGACGTCGGCGTTCACCGACCTTCGCTCGCGACGACGCCCTCGACTTTGAGGTGAAAAAGCAGTCACAAGACGCCTTCGACATCGATGTCAAGCGATGCCGCTACGCCGAGTTCTACAACGCCTTGGGCGAGCCGGAGACTCGGATTCCTCCTGGTCTGCAGCGCTGACTATGACGTGGCCGAGGGATTGGCCTTGAGATCAAGCTCACCCGCACACAGACCATCATGTTGCGGCACGCGCCATTGCGACTTCCGCTACCGACGATCACGAGTGGGTGAGTGAAAGCGGGCAAGCGCCTTCATGTCTCCACGCATTCCGGCCCGGCGTTCGCGATGAAATTGATGTGATCCAACAGAGAGCCGAGGTGAGACAGGAACCGTCACGGCTCGGGCGGGTTTATCATCACGAAGGTGGTTTGAATGCGACTGGGATTGTCTCGTTCTCCTCGGGCTTGTCGGTGCGACGCCGGCGTTTGCTGACGAGGCGGTCCGCACCGGCGTTGCCGCGTTTGGCGACTGGCGCACGGACGCGCCGGCGCGCGCCGCCTGATCACCCCGGCCGATATACCAGCCGCATATGCGACGCACTCGACCGCGAACCTGTCGCAACACGAAGCGCGAACCGCAGCCGAAATTGCAAAGGCCGATTCCGGGCTTGGCGGCGGAGCCCGTACGCCACCGGGCTTCCGAGACCTTCCGCGCGTCCTTCGCGTCGCACCGAACGGCGACATCTGCATGGCCCAGAACCGGAGGAGGAAGCGTGCGCGTCTTCCGTCCGGGAGCCGGCTCCGGACCGGCGAAAGGCGAGATCTTCGCCGCCGGCTTGCAGCGACCATACGGGATCGCTTTCTATCCTTCGGGGGAGAACCCGCGTTTCGTTTATGTCGCGTCGCCGGAATCCGTTGTGCGCTTTCCCTATCGCAGCGGAGACATGAAGGCCTCAGGCCCCGCGGAAAAGATCGCAGACTCGCCGAGCGGCGGCGGACACTGGACCCGCGACCTCGCGTTCTCGCCTGACGACAAGACGCTGTACGTGTCCGTCGGCTCGGGCAGCAATGTTGACGAGGGCGTGCCGCGCGCGGACCAGGCCAGCATCGCCGAAGCGCCGATCGGCGCTTCGTTCGGCGATGAGGCGCGGCGCGCCGATGTGTTGGCTTTCGATCCTGACGGCAGACATGAACGGGTCTACGCGACCGGCATTCGCAATTGTTCGGGCCTAGCGGTTCAGCCCGGGAACGGAGGTCCTGGTGCGCGGTCAACGAGCGCGACGGACTCGGCGACGACCTGCCGCCCGACTATGTGACGCATGTGGCGCAGGGCGCCTTCTATGGTTGGCCCTGGTACTATCTCGGCGATCATCAAGACCCGCGCCACAAGGACGAGCGGGCCGACCTCGCGAACACCATCACGACGCCCGACGTTCTCATTCAGGGCATTCCGCGCCGCTCGCCATCGCCTTTTATGGCGCGGATCAGTTTCCCTCCGACTACAAGGGCGACGCGTTCGTCACGCTGCACGGCTCCTGGAACCGGGCAGAGCGCACCGGCTACAAAGTCGTGCGCCTGGTGATTAAAGACGGCAAGCCGACCGGCGAGTACGAGGATTTTCTTGTCGGCTTCGTTGGCGACAGCAAGAACGTCTGGGGCCGCCCGGTCGGCGTTGCGGTGACGCATGACCGACTGCGCTGCTCGTCAGCGATGACGGCAGCGGCTCGATCTGGCGGGTGTGGTCTAAGGGGAAGTGACGCTTCCCTCAGCGCGAAAGCGCTTTCTCCATCTTGAGCCCGATCGAGAGCAGTCGATCGTCATCTCCCCCGGGGGCAAGGGGTACTGGACACCCGTCGGCAACCCCGCGGCGTCCGTTCCCGAGATGGCAAGGGCAAGGCCGCACATTCGGAACCGTCTGCAGAAACGTATAGTGGATGGCGCGCAGGTTAGTGACGCGAAAGATGCTCGTCGTTGCGTTCGAGCGGACCGATAGCCGGGGCGGTAACGGCGTGGCGGGGAGCACAACGCCGCCCCCTTCAACTCGTCGACCAAGGCCGCGATCAGTTCCTCGCAGCCAGCAATACGTTTCGTTTCGCGTCGCGTCGCGGAAGTTTTTGCTGCTTGCTGCTTGGTTCAGGTCAGGTCTTGCTCGCGGGCTTTCGATCATTTTGAAGCGGATTGAAGATGCGCATCTCGCGCCTCGGGCTGCTGCGCGGGCAACGAAAATTTTCGAGCGGCTGGCGGAGGCTGAGGCGAAGGTTCACAACATCGAGGTCGAGAAAGTTCATTTTCACGAAGTGGGGGCTGTGGATTCGATTATTGACATTGTGGGGTCGGCGATCGGATTTGAGCTGCTGGGGATCGACGAATTCGCGTGTTCGCGATTAGATGTTGGCGGGGGGCAGGTGAAGACGGCGCACGGCTTGCTTCCGGTGCCGGCGCCGGCTACTGCGGAACTGCTTCGCGGCGCGCCGACGTATTCGAGCGGGATCGAGCGGGAACTGGTGACGCCGACCGGAGCCGCAATCGCCACTGCACTTGCGACGCGTTATGCGGAGATTCCGTCGATGACGTTGCGCGCGATTGGCTACGGCGCGGGGTCGGCTGATCTTGAAAGAGAAAGCTAACGTGATGCGGCTGCTGATTGGCGATTCGGCGGCGGCGAGCGAATCCGAGGTGGGCGGGCGATGGGATTCGCCGGTTACCGTGATCGAGACGAACCTCGACGATATGAGCCCGCAGATTTACGGCTATTTTGCGGAGCGGGCGCTGGCGGCCGGGGCGCTGGATGTTTTTTCGACGCCGGTGCAGATGAAGAAGAATCGCCCTGGGCAGCTGGTCACGCTTTTAAGCGAGCCGGAGAATGTGACGCGGTTGATCGATTTGATTTTCAGCGAGACTACGACGATTGGCATTCGCACATATGATGTGCGGCGGAAAACTCTGAATCGGGAGTTCGTTCCCGTCGAAACGCCGCTGGGCTCGGTGCGGATGAAGGTTTCGCGCATGAACGGAACGATTCTGAACGCGACGCCCGAGTATGAGGATTGCCAGCGAATTGCGGCTGAGCGCGGCGTGCCATTGAAACAGGTGATCGCGGCTGCGTCGTTTGAATTTCAGAAGCGCGGAGAAAATAGCAAATAGCCGATGCCTGATACGACCGACAAGAAGAAATTCTATCTGACGACGCCGATTTACTACGCGAATTCGCGGCCGCACGTGGGTTCGGCGTACACGACGATCGTGTGCGACGTGATCGCGCGCTACAAGCGGATGTGCGGTTACGACGTGGCGTATCTCACGGGTACCGACGAGCACGGCGTGAATATCGAGCGCGCGGCGGAGAAGGCCGGCATTTCACCCGCGGAGCTGGTGGATCGCAATCAGAAGATTTTCGTCGAGTTGTGGAAGCTGCTTGGAATTCAGTACACGGATTTCATTCGCACGACTGAAACGCGGCATGCGCGAGCGGTGCAGAATCTGATTCGTCGCACGCTGGCGCGCGACAAGGATCTGCCAGCGGAAAAGCGGTCGATTTTTAAGCGGAGGTACGAGGGCCGATACTGCATTTACGACAATCTCTACGTCAGCGACACGCCGGAGCCGGCGGATTGTCCTAACTGCGGGCGTCCGGGAGAGCTTGTCTCGGAGGACAATTATTTTTTCCGGCTTTCGGCTTATCAGGACCGGCTGCTGGAGCTTTACGCGAAAAATCCGCAATTCGTGCAACCGGATTTTCGCTTCAATGAAGTGAAAAGCTTCGTCGAGAGCGGGCTGAAGGATCTTTCGATCAGCCGCAAGTCGATCAAGTGGGGAATTCCGTGGCCGGACGATCCCGAGCACGTGTTTTACGTGTGGTACGACGCGCTGACGAGCTACATGAGCGGGATCGGATTTGTGGACGGGCGAGCATGACGGGCCGGATTTCCGGTACTGGCCGGCCGACATCCACGTGATCGGAAAGGAAATTATTCGTTTTCACGCGGTTTACTGGCCGGCGTTTTTGATGGCGGCGGAGATGCCGCTGCCGAAGCAGATTCTCGCGCACGGCTGGCTGCTTTTCGAGCAGGAGAAGATGAGCAAGTCGAAGGGGAATGTGGCGTATCCTGAGCCGATCGTGAAGGTGCTCGGGAATGACGCGCTGCGCTATTACCTGCTGCGCGAGGTTGTGTTCGGTCAGGACGGCAATTTTTCGCGCGATGCGCTGATCACGCGGTACAACGCGGATTTGGCGAATGGGCTGGGGAATTTGGCGAGCCGCGTCGTTACGATGATTGAGCAGATATTTGCGGCGGTCCTGATTCCCGACACCATGTGGCTGGATCAGCTATCCGGAGCATCGGCGCTCGCTGACGTGACCGCAACGGGCTCTCGTTGAGTTTGACGCGAAATATGAAAGTACTAGATTTCATGAGCGCCGTTCAGACATTTGGATTGATTGTCAGCAGGTGGACAAGTATCCTGACGGGTCGAAAGCCTTGGTTCAGCAAAAGCCGAGGATTCTCGCGAACGAGGAATCATCGCAATGCTGACGTTCTGTACGACGGCCGCCGAGGCGCTGCGAATCGATCGCGGTTCTGGCGCATCCCGGTGATTCCGGACGCGACGCAGAAAATATGGGAACAGCTGGGGCAGCCGGGAAAGCTGGCAGATGTGCGCATTGATCAGTTGCAATGGGGCGGACTTGAAGCCGGGCACGCGAATCGGAAAGCCGGAAGCGGTGTTTCCGCGCGTGGAGAAAAAAGAAGCAACGGAGAGGATAGAAGCCATGGAAAACGAAATACGGAATCCGGGAGCTGCGGCGCCTGCGGCAGCGACGTTCGACGCCTGCGGGTGGCGCGACGCCTGCCGGTGCGCCAGCGGCGGCTGTGGCCGGAGCGGGCGCTGCAGCGGCTCCTGCGCCGGAGCAAAAATCACGATCGACGATTTCGCGAAGGTCGAGCTGCGCGTTGGCGTGGTGAAGTCCGCTGAGAAAGTGCAGGGCGCGGACAAGCTGCTGAAGGTGATGGTGGATATCGGCGATGAGGTGCGGCAGGTGCTGGCGGGAATCGCGCTGGCTTATGCGCCGGAGGAGCTCGTGGGGCGCAAAGTGGTGGTGGTGACGAATCTTGCGCCGCGAAAAATGCGGGGGCAGGAGTCGAACGGGATGCTGCTGGCGGCGTCGGATGGGGCGGACGGCAAGCCGGTGCTGGTGACGTTTGCAGAGGATATTCCTGCAGGCGCCAAGGTGAAATAACCGATCATGGGCAGCAGCGAGCCCGATTCGTACGAGATCCTGGCGTGGCACTACGACACCGGCTATTGCTCAAAGCAGGATTTGGTCGACGTGCCGTTCTACGTCGATGTCGCCCGGAAGTCCGGCGGGCCAGTGCTGGAGATTGCGTGCGGAACTGGCCGGGTGTTGCTGCCCATTGCGCGAGAGGGAATCGAAATCGAGGGCGTGGACAATTCTGAGTCCATGCTGCGCATTCTCCGCCGCAATCTGACGCGCGAGCCGCGCGAAGTACGAGAGCGAGTGACCATTCACGAAGGCGACATGCGGGACTTTCGCCTCGCGAAGAAATTTGCTCTGGTGATCATTCCGTTTCGGCCGCTGCAGCATTTGTACACCGTGCAAGACCAAGTGGCCGCGCTTACGACTGCGGCATTTCATGTGTCGGAAGGCGGCCGCCTTGCGTTCGATGTTTTCTTTCCGAATTTCGAGGGGATTGCTGCGAACATCGGCAAAGAGATTCTCGATCTCGAGTGGACAGTTGATGCGGAGCCGCGGAAGGTGGTGCGGCGATACTTTCGCAAGGAATCGTACGACAAGGTTCAGCAGACATTTGGCGGCGAATTCGTGTTCAGGACTTATGAAGGAGATAAGCTCATTCTCGAAGAAACCGGTCCGCTGAAAATGTCGTACTACACATATCAGCAGTTACGCGCGCTTTTTCTCTTAGCGGGACTGGAACCGGTGGAAGAGTACGGTTCCTTTGGGCGGGCGCCGCTGGATAATGACGCGCAGCAAATGATTTTTGTGGTGCAGAAGAGCGGGTCGCGCCGGACGGGAAGCGGTGGCGTGAGAAGGAAGTAGGAATTGAAAATTATCGACTCACATGCGCATCTGGAATTTCCGCAGTTTGACGAGGACCGCGATGCGATGCTCGAACGGACGCGGGCGGCGGGAGTAGAGACGCTGCTTGCGATCGGCAGCGGAACGGGACCGGAGCGGCTGAATGCGGCGATTCCGTTTGCCGAGCAGCACGACTGGATTTACGCGACGGTGGGAATTCATCCGCACGACGCGAAACTTGCAACTGAGGAACATTTCGAGAAGCTCGACGAACTGGCGAAGCATCCGCGGGTGATCGCTTGGGGCGAGATGGGCCTCGATTATTATTACGATCATTCGCCGCGCGACGTGCAGCAGCAGGTGTTTCGCCGGCAGCTTGGGCAGGCGCGAGCCGCGAAGCTGCCGATCGTGATTCATTGCCGCGACGCGTGGGCGGATTGCCTGGAGATGATCGAGCAGGATTGGCGGTCGAGCGGACTGGGCGGAATTCTTCACTGCTTCACGGGGACGCTCGAGGATGCGAAGCGCGGACTCGATATGGGGTTCATGGTTTCGTTTGCAGGGAATGTGACATACAAAAAAATGCAGAATCTGCGGGATGTGGCGAAGGTGATTCCGCTCGAGCGGTTGCTGACGGAGACGGATTCGCCTTTTCTTGCCCCCTGAGGGCAGGCGCGGAAAGCGAAATGAGCCGGCGAATGTGGTGGAGGTAGCGCGAGCGTTGGGGAATGTGAGAGACTTGCCGAGCGAAGAGATTGCGGCAGTTACTGCTGCGAATTTTCGGCGTTTTTTCCGTCTTGAGCCGCAGAATCAGGCGGCGCACAAAGGGTAAAATTCGAAGATGAGCTTCGCCGTCCAGACCGTGAAGGAAATTTTCGATCTGGTTCGCGACGATCTCGCGCTGGTGGAGAGGGAGATTGCCGGGCAGAACGCTGCGGCGATTGAGCCGGTGTGCGAAATTTCGAGCTATCTGCGCGAGGGCGGCGGAAAACGGCTGCGTCCGGCTTTACTTTTGCTGGCTGCCGGGGCTTCTGGTTATCGCGGGCCCAGCGCGATACGGCTGGGCGCGGTTGTCGAGTTGATTCATAACGCGACTTTGATTCACGACGATGTGATTGATGGCGCGAATACGCGGCGGGGGCGTCCGAGCGCGAATGCGCGGTGGGGCAATCACATGAGCGTGCTGGCGGGCGACTGGCTGTATATGCAGTCGTTCGAGATGGCGCTGCGCGAGCGGAATTTTGCGATTCTCGACATTCTGATCGATCTCACGCAGAACATGGTGGAGGGCGAGCTGCTGCAGTTGACGCGGCTCGGGCAGATCGATTTGACTGAGACGGAGGCGACTGAGCTGGCGTACCGCAAGACAGCTTGCCTGTTTAGCGGTTGTTCGCGGCTGGGTGCGATTCTGGGCGAGCAGCCGAAGACCGTGGAGGACGCGCTGGGCGAATACGGGCGAAATGCGGGGCTGGCGTTTCAGCTTGTGGACGACTTGCTGGATTTCACGGCTTCGCCCGAGCAGCTTGGCAAGCCGGTGCTGAGCGATTTGAAGGAAGGCAAGGTGACGCTGCCGCTGATTTTTGCGCTCCGTTCGGAAGCGGCGCTAGCGGGTGATGGAAATGGGCACGATGGAAACGGGGCGGGCGGGCGGCGGCTGGTCGCCAAGGTGCTTGAAGAACGAGGTTTCGTGAGCGTGCGGCCGGAGCAGATTACGCGGCTGGTGCGCGAAAGCGGATCGCTCGAGCGCGCGGCGAAGCTCGCTCATGAATATGTGGCGCGCGCGAAAGACGCGTTGGCTGAATTGCCCGACTCGGATTACCGGCGGGCGCTCCTGGCTGTTCCTGATTTCATTCTCGCCCGCGAAAATTAAATTGCCGCTGGGACTCGGGTGCATGACTCCTACGCTGCGATCCTTCCGCCGTCCTGGCGGACGGGTCAGGATGACAACTCGTTTAAGCCTGAGCTATTGCGGTTTCGTCGCGGCGCTTGCTGCAGCCGCAGGCGCTTGTTTTCCGAAGCGCACTTCATGTGCGATTAGGTCGCTGCCAACCGGCTTGGCATGAATCACCACGCGGTCGCCCACTTTTAGATCTTTTAGGGTGGCGCCAGCCCCACTTTTCACGAACGATGTATCGGGCGCGATCTTGACGATCTGCACTTCTTTGGTTTGGGTTTCGACCGTAATCTCGGTGTCCGTAATTTTCGTGACGGTGCCGAGCACATGCTTGTCAGTGCCGTGAGCAAATGCTGCGGCAGCGAGCGAAACGGTTGCGATGAGCGCGAGAATTCTAGTCAGCAAGGTTCCTCCTCGGGGTCAGACTGAAATTCGTTATTTTTAGTGCCCATTCAAGAAATCTTCTTCCTGCTGTTCTTCTTTCATCTCGGCGGGGCTGCGCGGATTGTGGTTCTTCATGTCATCGAGGTCGTCTTGAGTTAGATGCGGCAAGTGGCGGATGAAGAGAACCAGGTGCCAGGTTTCGTGGTCGTTTGAGCCTCCAGCTCCCCAGGCGGGCATGCCGGTAAACCGAATGCCGTTTTCGATGATGTAGTAAAGCTCGCCGTCCGCGAGATTCTGAGTTTCTGGCAGGCGCATGTCCGGTACCCGTGGATAAAGGTTTTGACCCATCTCGGTTTTTCCGCTGCCGTCGTTTGCATGGCAGCTCGCACAATGATCGGCGAAATGGCGACGCGCTTCCACCAGGGCTTCGAGGGAGGATTCCATCGGGTTTTTCGCGGAGCGCGCTGCCTTGGGAATGGAAAGCCTTTGCACCGTTCTGCCGAGGAAAGTTTCGAACGAACCGGGAGGCGTCCGGGCGCTCATGCCGGTGAAAGTGAGCCATCCGAAGATGAACGCGAAGATGGCGGCCAGGACCGCGAGTGGCACGATGATGCGCAAGAATCAAGGTCTCCTAACCCAATGTTATTCGGCAGAACGCTTGCAACAGCCTACTAGTAGTGAAATCTCCAGCGAATTGATCCGATAAATTGGCGCGGCTCGATGTAATGAGTCCCGCCGAACGTATTGCTCGTGTCGAGCAAATAGCGATTGTCGCTGATATTGATGGCTGTGAATGAAAGCGACAGGCGTTCGCCAAAGTTTTTCCCGATCGACAAATCAAACGTCGTGTGCGACGGAAGATGTTGCGGACCGTTGCCGTTCAAAAAGCCCGATCCAAAATTCAGATTGCCACTCGTCCATGCGGTCCACGGCAGTCGGAGATCGTAGCCTGTACTCAAAGTGTCACGCTGATCGTGATCGAGGAAAAAGTATCCCGTATCCGGAGGCGTGAAGTCTGTAAGGCCGCCGGTGACGCCGCCGGCTCCCTCGGCGTATTGATGAGAATAAGCCAGATGAATGCGCGCGCGGTGAAAAACTTCGGGGGAACGAATGGTTGTTTCCCATCCGTAGATGCGAGCGTGGTCAATCGTGAGAGGAAGGAAGATATTCGAATTGCCGAGGACATCGTGGTCGAGAAAATTCCGCGAGGCTGTGTGGAAGTAGTCTTCGTCGAAGGTCCAGCCGTGGAAGGGAATTGCAAGGCCAACCTCCCAGTGTTCGTCGCGTTCACCATGAAGCGGCAGGAAACCGAAATCGGGACCAAGCAACGGCCCGGAAATGGTGTCGAGGGGCGGCGCCTGATAGTAGCGGCCGTAGAAAGCCCGCAGCACCGCATTGACTTTCGGAATCCGAATGGCGGTTCCAACTCGCGGATCCGCAGCGTTCTCGTTCACGAGGCCATCAAAATGAGTAAGGCGGATTCCGCCATTCACGCTGAACCACGAAGTAGGTTTGTACTGATCTTCGATGAAAATAGCCTGCAGATTGCCCCAGACGATTTGCCGCTGGGAGGAAGTGGGGCCGAGGCCGTTCTCGTCATTGGGAGTGACACTGAAAAAGAAATTATCGTGCTCGCCATAGACGTAAAGGCCGCCACGAAAGTTGTTCTTATTATTCACCAGCGAAATAGAGGCCTGCACTCCAGCATAATTGGAGGCGCGATTATCAATCGTGATTGTCGGAGTATCGTTTGGACCTGGAGTGAAGTTAGCGCTGTTGTAGTGGTAGAAAGGCGAGACGGTAAGGACGGCGCCGGGAGTGAGAGTGCGAACCCAGGAGAAATTGACGAAGGAATCGGCTTCGTTGTCAGCGTCTCGAACCGAGCAATTCGGCTCCGGCGGAATCGGCTGCGGACAAATAGACTGTTGATCGGGTGTGTTGGGCACCTGGTAGAAATCGTGGCGCGCGGAGGCGACCAGCCGCAATTGATCGTTCGGAGTGGCATTATAAATCAAGGACCCGAATCCACCGACGCCGTCACCCAAATCGTGGATGATCTGCGGCACAGGAGGTTCGAGCGTAGCGTCGGAACGGTTGACGTTGACGCTTCCGTAGTAGGCAAAACGCTGTGTGTGGCCTCCCAAATTAATTTGACTATTGGTCTGGTTATAACTGCCATAGGTTGCGAGGATATCGATGTCGTTGTTGCGGTCAAAACCGGTGTGCGGAGCTACATTAAAGACCCCAAACATGCGATCGCCGTAGTCGGCTGCATAACCGCCGCGCTGTACTTCGAGGTAGTCGACGTCCTTCGGATCGAACTGCGGCCCCACGTTACTCGCGATGCTCGTATTGGGAACGGGCACGCCGTCAATCAGCCAGCTAACCTGATGCCCTCCGCGAATATGCAACTGATTATGAACCATGTACGCGCCCGGAACGAAATTCGTGATCATCGCAAGGCTGTTGGTGCGGGTAGCCCCGGGAGATGAAGCGATGTCCGAACGAGTGACCAAGGTTTGCGTGGTCGAGGAAGAGGTGTCGATTTCCTGCGACTGCTCTTCGGCCGAGACTTCTACGCTCTGCGTGGCGCTCGCGATCTTCAGTTCAAAGTGCAACAAGGGCGAGCTGCCGGAAGTGAGCACAAGATTTTCGGAGACGTCGCGAAAGCCGGGATGATGGATGGTAATCGAATACTCTCCGATAGCAACAGCGTCAAAGTGAAATTCGCCGTTCGGATTTGTTTGAGTCGTTTGCGTCCAAGCCGAAGTGGCGGATTTGAGAGTTATTTCAACGCCAGCGATAGGACGGTGCTGAGGGTCGTGAACGATGCCACGAATGTTGCCGAAAATCGTAGCTCGCACCATAGGCACGAACAACAAGCATAAGACAAACAGAGATAGCCCGAAGCTCCTAACATGCTTTCGCATAAAAACCTCCGCACGAGTTATTGGATTTTGTGAAGCGCTGGAGCGACGGCTAACTGCGCGGAGGTTCGAACGGTGCGGAGAAAAAACCAGCAGGGAGCGAGTCAATCGACTGAGCAATCGCAGCGCGAGCAGGAACTGGTAATACCAAAATCACGGATGATGACGGGGCGGTGGGAGCCAGAGGCGCGAGGAACCCAAAGTCCATCAGTTGATGGCTTGCCTTCATAGAGCAAAACATGGCGTGGCCTGCTTGCCCATGATGGCAGTCCATGCGGCTTTCCTGCGATTCGGGCGCGTGGCCAGCATGGTGTCCATGGCGCAGGCAACAGAGGCTGTTGCAGGCGCCGCCCAGACCTGATGACGCGCGTGCGAGAAGCGCAAGCGGCGTCGCGAACAGGACAAGAACCAAAAGAATGGCTTGAGCGCGTTGCATCGCCAAATAGGTTAGCACAGGTTCCGGTAGGTGCTGTATTCGTTCGGGTGTTTGGAGGACGCAAGCCGGTAAGTTTGCGTTTCGAAAAATTAAGCGATAGGCTGGCGGCGTGCTGCCGCTCAAGCTCATTTACGACGACCGATATGATCTGAACCTCGGCCCGCATGTTTTTCCTTCACAGAAGTACCGTCTCGTTTATGAAAAGCTCCTGCAAGATGGCATCGCTTCGCAGGAGGACTTCCTGAAGCCCGCGCCGGCGAGCGATGAGGACATTCTGCGCGTCCATTCGCAGGATTATGTGTACAAACTTAAGACCGGGTCGCTCACGCGCGCGGAAGTGATGCGCATGGAGGTGCCGTACTCTGCGGAGCTGATTGAGGCGTGCTGGCTCGCTGCGGGCGGTTCGATTCTGGCCGCACGGCGCGCTCTCGAAGACGGCTTTTCCGCAAATATTGGCGGCGGCTTTCATCATGCCTATCCGGATCATGGCGAAGGATTCTGCGTGATTCACGACGTGGCGGTTGCCATCCGAAAGATGCAGGCTGACGGTGCGATCGAGCGCGCAATGGTGGTGGATACGGACGTACATCAGGGGAACGGCACCGCGGCGATTTTTGGAGGAGACGAGACGGTTTTTACGATGTCGATTCATCAGGAACACAATTATCCGTATCCCAAGCCGCCTTCCACGGTGGATGTAAACCTGCCTGACGGAGTCGGCGACGCGGATTACCTGGCAATTCTCGAAAAGTATTTGCATCGTTCCTTCGATGAGTTTTCGCCGCAGCTGCTGTTTTACGTGGCGGGCGCCGATCCCTATGGGGAAGACCAACTCGGAGGGTTGGCGCTGACAATGGACGGCCTGGCGCGTCGTGATGCGCTTGTGATGGGTTACGCGCAGCGAAACCAAGTTCCAACGGCCGTCACGCTGGCGGGCGGATATGCGCGGAAGCTCGAGGATACCGTGAGCATCCACGTGAACACGATCAAGGCGGCGATTCAAGCGGCGCAGCGTCGCAATGTGCGCGCCATTTCTCCCTCGCAGTAATCGCTGGGAAGAAACCTATTTTGTTGGAGCGCTCATGGCGGCCTGAATCGCAGTGGTTAGTTCTTCCGAAAAGGTGTCGGGCGTAAAGCCGCCGACGCGATAAACAATTTTTCCTTTGCGGTCGATGATCAGCACAGTCGGCAGCGTCTCCACTTTCAGAAACTCATCCAATCCGTCCGCGAAAGCGACGGGAACAGTCCATTTCTCGCGAGCGAGAAATGGTGCTACGAGAGTTTGGTCGTCATCCGTGTTGATTGAAAAGAAGAAGAGGTTCGGATCGCCGGTGTAGTTTTTTGCGATCTGGTCAAACATGGGCTCGAGGATGTGACACGGGGTACACCACGTGGCCCAGAAGCTGAGCACAATCGTCTTTCCCCGGTAGGGCGCGATGAAAAGCGGGGTGTTGTCGAGGCGGCGGAGAACAAATGAATAGAAATCTTGTGCGCCTGAATTCCGGGCGGCTGGACTATCGCTGCCGGCACTTGGACGCAGGTAATCGTAGGTCGTTAATATCTGCTCGCCGAGGCCTTGCTCGCTTCCGTGCGTTTCTTTCCAAACGTTTCCCAGCTTCAGGCGAATTTCGCTGCGATCCACTTTTCCCGCGGGCCCCGATTCCGGAAGTACGAAAGCGAGCGAATACTCCTGAACAGCGCGGCCTAGATCCTTCTGGATTTCGGCGATTTCGCCGAGCGCTTCCGCAGCGACGGCATTCGCGCGAAGCGCGTAACTCATCTGCAGGTCTTTGATCGCGGCATCATACAGGTGCTGAGACTTTCCAATTTGACCGCGCAGGGCGTAGAGCTGGCTTAAAATCGTGTCGCGATGATCCTGCCATTCCTGGAGCGACACCCGCTCCGGACGTTCGTTGGGCGTGGACTTCTGAACCCGATCGAGCACGCGAGAGACATACCCGCTTGCGCGAGTAAGGCTGGCATCATCGCGCTTTCTCTGGAGAATCGAGACCGCGAGCAGCATCATCTCGGAATCGTCGGGGTGCTCGGCGATGAGTTGTTCGGAATAGTCTAGCGCGCAATCATCGTCGCGAAGCTGCTGGCAGGCCTCCACCAGGGCGCGATCGATCGCAGCTCGGCGCGGGGCTTCGGGGAAGCGTCGCAAATAATCTTTTAGATTGCGAACCAGAGCGGCGCGGTCATTTCCGGCAGAGTTGAGAGCCTTTTGCAGCTCTGCTTCGGCATCTGCGTCCCGTTTCGCATCGGAATTCGCTACGGATTTTGACGTGGGCGGTTTCGATGGAGCAGTCTGGGCACGAATGCTCGTGGTCGCCGCCAAAAAGACGCAACCACAGGCAATGATATTGACAGCTCGCATCTATGAATCATTCTAACGCGGAACGCATAAAATAGAGGCGTTCCAGGTGGCGAGGGAAACGATTAGTGAAGAAGAATCTTCCCGGAGCTGGTTTCGATTTCGACGCGCGCTTTACCATCTCCGATCCGAGCACGCAACTCGTGTTTTCCTGTGGTTCCTTCCATCGTGATGGGGATCTGCGTATCGATGTCGCCGGAACTTGTGCGCGCATAAAGACGTAAATTCGCGTCGGACGGAACCCGAAGCGTCACCGTGCCTGATGAGGTGTGTATCTCCCAGTATGTATTCGCTTGCGGATTGCCCTCGATGGTGACTTCGCCAGAGCTGGTGTGCACCCTAAGGTCGGCGGTTATCCCCGCTAAGCGAGACGCTGCCACTGCCCGCGTTCACTTCGACCGAGTCTGCCGGCTTGGTGATCTTGATTTCTCCGGAGCCTGTCTGGGCGCGAATGTCGCCGCGGATTTGCGCGAGCTGAATATCGCCGGATCCAGCAGTGACCTCTACCTGCCCTTGAATCTCAGATAGCCGGATGTCTCCGCTACCCGCCGTGACATGCACATCGCCGGCGATGTTGGACGCTGCGATGGTGCCCGAGCCGCCAATGAAGTTTGCTGGCCCTTTAATTCCGCTTACCTGAATGTCTCCGGAGCCAGACATGGCATGAATTTCTGTGTCGGGTGGAACGCTGATTGTGTAACTCGCGGCGACGCCGCCGGTGTGTTCGCTGGTCCCACCGATGCGAATGAAATTGCTTTCCTGCAAAATGGGAGGGTTCGCGGCCATTTCATTCAGACGGCGTTCTCCGTCGTGAAAGAGGCGGGATTTGACGCGAAATTCGGCGTGAATTAGAACTTCGCCTGGAGGGCCGGCTGTTACCCGGGACTCTCCCGAACCGTTGATTAATTCGATTCGCGCAGGGCCTGTGACGACAAATTTGCGGTCGGCGACCACGCTTGGGCCGGATCCGCCCGCGTCGCGGCCGTGAGTGCGATCCACGATGCATCCGGCGAGTCCGCTCGCCACGAGCGCCGCAAGGCTAAGCCAAATTCCTGTTCTGCGTTGGGTCATAGATTCCGGGAGCATCGCCATCGGCAAGCGACTCTTCCTATCAGATATATACGAGGCTGCGCAACTGGAAGTTCCGCTGGTCAGCCGACCCTAGTAAAGCTTTTGTGTTTCGGTCCGAGGCAGCGTCACTCTGCTGATTTGAGAAGCGAATTAAGAGATCCCTGGCGGTATCCCTCGAGATCAATCGTGACGAAGGTGAATCCCGCACTTTTTACTCCTCGCGCGATTTTTTCGGCCATCTCAGACTGGAGTCCACGCGAGAGTTCGTCCGGCGCCAATTCGATGCGCGCCAGCTCACCATGTACGCGCACGCGGAATTGGCGGAAGCCAAGTTCACGCAGGGCCGTTTCGCCGCGTTCTATTTTGGTAAGTAGCTCGGGCGTGACCTCGACTCCGTAAGGAATGCGGGAGGAAAGGCACGCCGACGCCGGGCGGTCCCATGTGGAAAGGCCGGCGCGCTGTGAGAGCATGCGAATTTCGGCTTTGTTCAGCTTTGCATCGAGCAGGGGCGCTAAGATGCGGTGTTCGTGAGCGGCGCGATGCCCGGGGCGAAAATCGCGAGTGTCGTCCGCATTAATTCCATATGCGATGGCGCCGAATCCGCGCTCTCGCGCCAGCAATTCCATTCGATCGAATAGCTCGTCCTTGCAGTGGTAGCAGCGGTCAGCATTGTTTGCGACGTATTCGGGATTGTCGAACTCGCGGGTTTCGATGAACTCGTGCCGGAGACCCGATGACCGAACGAAATCCGTCACTTGCTGGCGATCGTGCCGAGAAAAGCTCGCTGAAAGCGCGGTTATCGATAATGCGCGTTCGCCCAGCGCCGAATGCGCCGCCCACGCCAGATACGCCGAGTCGGCTCCGCCGGAAAGCGCAATCAGCAGGGAATCGAGCTCACGGAGCGAGGCTAACAGCGAACGTTGCTTTTCGAGCGCCAGTGCTGCATCCGTTCGAATCTGGGCGGCCGTTGTGGCGATCGGGACTGAGTGTTCGCTCATACTGAGGCCAGTATACCTTTTCGAGATGGCTACAAGCAATACGTAGTTTTTTTTTTTTTTTTTTTTTTTTTTGTGTGTTTTTACTCATTCGGTTAGTGTTGGTTCTTTTCAGAATTGACGCAAGTCGAGAGTGATTTTCCATCCAAAAAAATTTACCTCCGAAGCTTTACAGGAGAATGAACGACCCTTCGCAAGAGTTTAGAGTGCGAAAAGCGGCCATTGTTTCCCCCGACATCGGAGCCGGAACGGCCCGGCGTCGTCAGGCTTTTGCTGAAGATCGGTCGCAATCTGCAAACTGGCGATCCGGCCGCCACCATAGATCGGCTGTTAAACTATAAACACGTCAAGGATCTTCAGCTGATCGTTGCAGTTGCCCTCGCCCCGATGTTCGCCTTGGTTTTTTCCCTGGTCTTCCGTTTTTTGTCGGAAACAGCTGGTAAGCCCAGCCCCCAACACGGTGAGCCTTCTTCATGCTCTACCCGCGGCGATGGTCGTGGGTATCTCCAAGTTCATCGTTTTTTTTGTGCCTGTGGTCGGCGTCGTGGGCGCGGTTATAGCGTGGGCCTACCAATCCGGCAGCGCACGCCTCGGCGTGATTGATTTATTCGCTTGCGAGATCAGCACGCTTTGCCGAGTGGCCACGGTCGTCGATACGGCGCGCCGATATGCTGGCAAGTTCGACCAACCGCCCACATCGGCTGCCGATCTCGCTCGTCCCGCAGGCCGCCGCACCATTTCGCTTTCCCAAGAAAACTATTTTCCGGTCAATTCGCTGATCAGAATGACAATGGTACGCTCCGCCTTTTCCGGTTGGAACTCAACTAGATCGGCGATCGCGTGGCGGCCGCTCTCCAAGCCAAGGAACAGCATGAAGACGACGTTGACGACCGCTTCGTGCCATCGCATTAGACTTTCGCTTAGACGAATCTAGTTCTGCATTTTCTGACCCGGCGCCTGCGGGCCACCCGCATTGAGCACCGTGTGATACGCAGCCCGCATTTGCCGTTCACCGCTTTTTCCGGGTCGTCCTCCTCTTGGCGGCCTGTCGTGCAGTACCAATGAAGCCTGTCACAGAGAAACAAACATCGGGCAAGTCGAAGAACACCAAAAAAAAGCCAACCGGTAAGAGGAAGGTAGAAGCGCAAAGCAGTCTGCAAGTCGCGTGTGTTGCTCTCAAACACATCCGATTGCGGAATGATCTCGGCAAGTGTCCGCAGATAGTCACGAAACGCCTTCATGTACGTTTTCAAACTCAGTAATGTTGATGACCACCCTAGCCATGCGCCACTACGGCTGGACTGACGGTGGGACAGTTGTTTTTCACGGCAACGGACCTTTTGCGATCACCTACGTCAATCCGGCGGATAATCCGAGCAAAGGCATGACCAAAGCCTCCGATTAGACAACACCAACACCTAACGGGACGGCTTTTGTAGTTCTTCCGCTTTGGGAAAACGCCCTGCATCTGCAAAGACGGTCATTGACTTGTCCTTAATCGGACGCGCCAACTCTTGCGCCGCTACGAGGCTTGGCGGCTTCATGTTCTTCGCATTCGCCAAATGTGATCGGTGTGAATGACTGGGCGCTTTGTTGGCCGCTGTGGCAATTAAAAATGCACAAATAATCGTCGCGCTCGTGACGAATGCGTACGGCTGACTGAATATCCCTAGCAATAGGATCATGTCGGTCGAGGCCCGGCGGGCTCGCGCCCGCATTGTCGTTCAATCGCGATAAACACCGCGCAACCTTGCAGCTTCTCAGGTTGGAACAGTCACAACCGGGCGTCGTTGCTCTACGTGTGAAATGCAAGCGCAGGCGAAACAACTGGGCAAGTGAAAAATAAGTCAGGAATCTCGCGCCGTTGTTCGTGCGCGTGCGGCCAAAGGACGGTGCGCCGCTTTCTCATTGGCCGACGGCGTTGTGGTTTTTCTTGATCTTGCTTCCTTTGTGCCGCAAAGCGATCAGTGTGTGGGGCGTACAGTGGCGCACCTTCTCGCAACGCCGTGTGCGCGCGTGGCCGCGCGCGTCCGTTGGCGCTGCTCGAAAGCCGATTTCGTTGCCCGCGCTGCAGCAATCGCTACATGCGAGTAATTAGCAGCAGGACGGCCGCGATCACGTCTTCGCAAACGCCCTCAGCGGCGGCCCAGCACACCTCCTGTGGGTGAAGATCGAAGCCATGTTTTCAATGGCTTGAGTTTGATATGCCGCAGGTGCCGAATTCGGCTTCTGTGACCCTAGTCACATGGCATTGCGAAGTCCTGGGCTATCAACTAGGTCGAATGTCACTCGTATCTATCGGTGACCCCGGTCCCCCAACACCCCGAAGGGCAAACATGACCGTTCACAATATGACGTGTTCTTGTGACACCACTGGTACCGTTGCGTATTGCTCGAAGTTCGGCGGCCGCGAATTGGTGGACCCGTGGGAGGTCATTCAAGTCGATCGCGATCTACCGTCTGGATCCTGCCCGACGCGCCTGTCCGGCTGTGTGGCGGGCGTGTCGAGAACCTGGGCGCCCTGGAGCAGATGGCGGTGCGGGCGGGCCTCAACGGCGTGATGATGGGAAACTTCCTGACCACGCTCGGCAACACGCCCGAGCACGACCGCGCGACGTTCTCCGAACTCGGGCTGAACGTCTCGCCCAGCCGGACGACGGGCCCCGCCAACCCGCGACCGGACAACCGTTCGGGCTGGCTCGAGGGTGAAACGCCGGATGTGGTCGGCGAAACGCTCGCCGAGCCGCCGACCGGATTCGAGGTGCGGTTGTGGGATCCATCGTCGCAGCTCCGGTTTGCGGCGAAGCGGTCGGTGCCGGCGCGGCCCGACGGGGCGCCGAATCGAGGGCGGCAGCGGGCAGCGTAGGCGCCGGCAGGTCGCCTCGGGTGCGCGGGGGTCAGCCGGCGGGCCCGGAGCGGCCGGAGCCGGCTTCGTGCAGCAGGGAGGAGATGGGCTTCTCCGAGGGCCGATCGAGCCGTGCGCGCGCAGAACCTGCCAATTCGCCCCGTCCGATGGTGCGTAGCACGACGACACCGCCCGGAGATCCGAGGCCTGTGGCGCTGTGCATGAGGAGTGTGCATAGATCGACAGGCCTCGCCTCTGGCCCCGGCTTTGTCGCGCTATGCACCATGAAAACGCCCGATCCGGACCAAGAACCGGCCTTCCGGCCGTGTAGGCCCGCAGTGCCTGCGACTAACGCCCACCCTCCCCCTTCCCCGGCGCCGTTACCGAGCCGACCGCCCGCAAGAGCCGACAATTATGCGAAGGCCCCGGCTCGGATCACCCACTGAAAATCCGGCCAGAAGTTCCGTCCGCCCCTCGCCCTATGTCTCGCCAGACATGCTCGAGATCGAGGCGCGGTTGGAGTGAGCTGAGGGCCCTGGGGCCTCTAGCCGCCGCACCCGGCTTCGTCAGCGGCCCCCAGGGCCCACATGTGTTGGTCAATGACAGAGCCGGGTGCTGCTGCTGTGCTCGAACAACTACCTGGGTCTCGCCGATCACCCACGCGTGCGCGAGGCCGCCGCCGACGCCGGGCGATGCGGTGGGGGTCGGCGCGGGCGCATCCCGGCTGGGTGTCCGGGACGATGACCGATCCACCGCCGCCTGCGAGGAGCGCCTCGCCGAATTCAAGGGCCGCGAGGCCGCGCTGCTGTTCGGCTCCGGCTATCTCGCGAACGCCGGCGCGATCGCCGGCGCTGGCGCAGCCAGGCGGTCAGCTACGTCTTCTCCGATGAGCTGAACCACGCCTCGATCATCGACGGCTGCCGTCTGTCCCGCGCCGAGGTTTTCGTCTACGACCACGGCGACGTCGAGCACCTCTACGTGGGGGGATCTGCGAGGCCGAGGGCCAGGGGCGCGCTGATCGTCACCGACAGCGTGCTTCTTCGATGGACGGCGACGTGGCGCGGCCTCGCGGAGATCGTGGCGGCTGCGCGCCCCGCCACCGCATCCGCGTTTCCTGGTCGACGGCACACGCCACCGGCGTGCTCGGGCCGGGCGGCCGCGGGGCGCTGGCCGAAGCCGGGCTCGAGGATCAGGTCGACGTGATCGTCGGGAACGCTCGGGAAGGCGCTCGGCGCCTACGGCGCGTTCGTCGCCTGCGACCGGCAGCTCGCCCGCTACTTCGTCAATGCCGCCCGCGTACGTCTTTCTCGACCGCGCCATCGCCGCCCGCCGTCGCCGGCGCCCTGGCCGCTCTCGAGCTGCTCGAGACCGGCCTCGGCTCGTGGGACGCAAGCTCCCCGGACCGACTCGGGGGTACTGCGCAACGCGCTGAGCAGGGAGGGGTTCGAGCCCTCCGCGGCTCGTCGCACACAGATCGTCCCGCTCCGTCGTCGGCGACGCGAGCCTGGCGGATGCGGCATCTGCGAGGCGGCGCTGGGACCCGGCGATCTTCGCGCAGGCGATCCGGCCGCCGACGGTGGCGCCGGGGAGCTCGCGGCTGCGGCTGGCGGTGATGGCGTCCATCGCGACGACGAACTGTCGTAACAGCGCGCGCGCTCGCCCAGGTCGCTCGGGCCGAGGGGTTCGAGCCGCGGACACGCGCGCTGCCGCTGACCGAGGGGGAGGCTGAACTCGAGTGGGAGGAGTCGCGTCCCACCAGAGTGTTCGACTTCGAGCGGCCCAGGACAGCGAGGCGTAGCAAACGCGGTTGCGCGGCTGCTTCGTCACGGGCACGGACACGGGGGTAGGCAGACCGGTCGTGGCGGCGGCGATCGTACGCAACGTTACGCGCGCGCGGCGTCCCAGTCCGCGCGCTGAAGCCGATCATCACCGGTCTCGATAGACCGACGAGGCCCGATTGGCCGCATGACCACGAACTGCTGGCGCTTTTTTTTTTTTTTTTGTAGCGGCCTGGCTCGGTTGGTCTTGCTCC
>CAVYXI010000019.1:0-10327 GCA_963772435.1 uncultured Gammaproteobacteria bacterium
CACCCGTGCCGTCGTTCTTGAACACGTTGGCGATCCGCTGCACGTAAGCGGTGCTCGGATTGCCGGTGACGAGTTTCTGGATCAGTTGCCTGCTGATGAACGCAGGTGTGTTCGGGTGCATGAATACCGCGTGCACCGCCGACGTCAGGTCCTGCAGTGCCGTCTGTCCCGCCGGCAGTTCGGCGCCATACGGCGGAGTGCCGCTGAACAGCGTCTTCGGATCCGTGTCGTGTCCGGTGGTGGCCGTGCCCGGGAAATTCGCCATCGGCGCGGCGTAGAACGGCGGATCTTTCTTGGTCACCGTGCTGCCATCGGCGTTGGCGTAGGTCCAGCCGGTGAACACGCGCGCCATCTCCTTGATGTCGTCCTGGTCGTAGGTCGGTATCGGTTGGTTGTTGGCATCGACGAGCAGCGTGCCGTCGTCCCGGATCTCCTCGAGGCCGATGGAAAACAGCTGCATGATCTCGCGCGCGTAGTTCTCGTTGGGCACACGGCCATTGCCATCCGGACGGTCGTTGTTCACGGCGTCGAGATAGTTGCCCATCGCTGGCGACAGCGAGACTTGCTGCAGTAGCGTTTCGAAGTTGCCGAACGCGTTCTGGAACAGGATGCTCTGGTAGCGCGACATCACGTAAGCGATCGACAGATCACTTTCGTTGGCCGAAGTCACCAGGATCTGTGACAGCGCCCAGGCGACACGCTGGCGCAACTGGTCGGACTTGCCCACCGCGTTGGTGAAGAAATCGCGTTGCACCATGTTGAGCGACAGGTGGTCGCGCACGCATTTCACCTGCGGCGAGTTGGCGGGATAGGGGTTGCCGGCCGGGTCGGACGACGTGCAGTCCGGCGTGGCTCGCAGCTGAATGTGGTTGTAGCGCGTGTCCGGGTAACCCGAAACCGGTTGCGTGAACTGCTTGTCGATCCAGCCGGCAACGCCCAGGGATTTCACGCTGGCGACGTCGGCGGGTGTCGGCCCGAAGGTCGCTTGCGTGAGCAACCGCCATACGTCTCGCGAATTGGCGTCGAGTGTGGGCATAGCCGGCGTCGCCGTGGTGACGACATTGACCGGTGTGGACGTCGCGCTGGCGCCCACGCTGTCGGTGGCCCGCGCGGTGAATATCGAAGTCTGGTCAGCCGTCGTCAGCGACGTCGCGAACGTATAGGGCTTCACCGTCAGCGGCGACGCATTGAGCTTGATGCCGTTGCGATAGAAGTCCACGCTGGCAATTGTCGTACCCGCGGCGGGCGTCGGACTGGCCGTCAGCGTTACGTTCGCCGGGACCTGGGTGAACGTGGTGCTGCTCGTCAGCGTCACCTTGAGCGCGCTGACCACGGGCGCGTTGACGTTGACCGCGATGGTTGACGAAGTCGCGGTGACGTTCTTGGTGTCCGTTGCGATCGCGCTGAAGCTCAGCGTGCCGCCTACAGCCGGCGTATAGCTATAGGTGTAGGGCGGCGACACGACCTCCGTCAGCAGCTTTGCGCCGGAATAGAAACCGACCTTCTTGATGGTTCCCCCGACCTCGCTGGCGGTCGCGGTGAGCGTCACCGTTTGCCCGACGCTGATCGTGGTGGCACTCGCGCCCAGCGTGACCTTGGGTACGGCGCCGGCCACCGGATTGATGTTGATGCTGGTGCTGCCCGACGTCGCGGTGATGCCCTTGGCGTCGGTGGCGATGGCAGAGAACGCGAGCGAGCCGGCGGCGGCGGGCGTATACGTCGTCGTGTAGGGAGCACTCGTCAGCGTCTTGACGAGCGCGCCACCGGCATAGATCGCGACGCTGCTGATGGTGCCGCCGTCCTCGCTGGCGGTGGCCGTGAGCGTCACCGATTGGCCCAGCGTCAGCGTGGTCGGCGACGCGGACAGGGTTACCTTGGGCGTTGCCGCCGGCGGCGGGCCGCCCGCGGCGCTCACGCTCAGCCCCACCCCCGCCGAGGTTGTGCTGGCGCCGACCGCGTCGGTCGCGACCGCGGTGTAGGAGAGCGTGCCGACCGCAGCAGGCACGTACGTGTACGTGTACGGGGCCGCCGTGCTTTCGTGCAGCAGCGTGGCGCCGGCATAGAACGCCACCTTGGCGATCGTGCCCCCATCTTCGCTGGCGGTCGCCGAGAGCGTGACAGGCTGGCCGAGGGTGACGCTCGCCGCCGATGCAGCCAGCGTCACCTTTGGCTTGGCCACGACAGGCCCATCGAGCGAATAGGAAACCGGTTCCGAACTGCGCGTGGCGCCCGAGGTATCGTGCGCCACCGCGCTGAAGACGTGATTGCCGGATGCGATGGATGCCGTCAGCGCAAACGGCTCGCTCATCAAGGTCGCGAGCGGTGCCCCGTCCATGGTGAAGTCCACGCGGGTTACGAAACCGCCCGTGTCGGTTGCCGTGGCAACGAGCGACACATTGCCCGCGCCGGCGCCCTGTACCGAAAGCACGACCTTCAGCGCGCTGTCGTCGGTACTGCCGGGTGGCGTCTGCGTGGTGAACACGTAGAACGCGATGCCCTCCAGCTGGAACCACGGCCAGGTCTGCAGCACGATGTCGCGTTCGTAGGTGCTGTCCGTGTAGAAGCGGGCGTGCGTGCGCGTGTTGTAGAACCGGTACAGCGCTGCGCGACCGTCGCCCGGCGCGAACGGCGCGTAATAGACAGCGCCCTCGAAGAGGAACGTGGGCTGCGTGGCGATGTATTGGTCGCGCTCGGTCTCGGACTGCGTGTAGAAGTGCGTACCCGTCGCGGTGTCGAAGAATCGGAACACGGGCTTGGTATCGGGCGATTGCGCGAGATACGCGTAGAACACCGGGCCTTCGTAGAGGAATTGGGGCCAGCGTGACAACACGATGTCGCGCTCGAACGTCGACGTCGTGTAGAAGTGGGTGCCGGTTTGATCGTTGAAAAAGCGATACACCGGTACGGCCGACTGCGCTGCCGCGCTCGCGGGTGCGAGCCATGCGGCGAGCGCCATCGCCAAGGCCATGAGGATTCCTCCCATGGTCGCTCTGCCCGCCTCGCTTCGCGAATCCCTTGCAGCCGCTTCCCCTCGCATGCTCATCTCCCCTGCCGCCCCCGCGGCCCCTGCGCTTGCCTCGATCCAGCCCGGCCACGTGCGATCGCGGCAGCGTTTTGCCTACAGGCAGCCCTCGCGGCAGGCCCGATTATTAGCTGGCGATTTTTGAATTACAAGGGTTCGAGCGAACTACTGGACGAACGGCGGTTTGGATGCCTGTCTTATGCGAGATGAATATGAGGTTTCTTCACCATGCCTTGTTTATGAATGACAAAATTGATATCACTGATGACTGCTGAACTCCCGTCATCGGCAGCTTGATGACAACAGCCTAATGACGCGTTGCGCCTCGAAACCAACGGTTTTCTCACCTAAACGCGCCACCCGAAGGCACCCGTCGGGGCTCGACTGGCCCGCGAAGCGCCGCACGTCACTACTTTCATGACACTGGAATGACCGCGTCCACCACGTGGCGGTCCGCAGGCAACGGCGCGGCCTGGCTGGCAGTGCCCGCTTCCGGAGGGAAACGCAAGAAGGCGCGCAATGCACGCCTTCTGCTGGCGAACCTCTCGGACGCGTCGCTCGCGCCCTGCTCGAGGTCGCGGTGACGCCGCGCAGCTACGCGCGGATCGAACCTACTGCTGCACCCCGCGCTGCCCCGCCACGCCTCGACCTTCGCCTCGCGATCGCGCAGCGCGGCAGCGACCATCGCCTTTTGCGTCCGTTCAGGTTGGCGTAGACCTTGAGCCACGCGTCGCGCACCGTCTTGCGCAACGCTTGACCTTGCGGACGCGCCGAATCGGCCGCAGTGGCGACCGCCGCCAGGTCGGGCTGGTCCTTGGCGATTTCCGCGTCATACGCCGCCTTGACGCTCTTGCGCAGGGTCGCGCCCTGCGCGCGCGCCGACTTGGCCTGCGCGACCGCGTTGTCCCATGGCCGTCTGCTGCGACGAGTTGAGCGCGAGCTGCGCCTCAAGATGCATCATCGCCGACCAGCGGATCGCCGCCACCGTGCATGTGCGTCGCGGCGCGGGCGGCGCCGACCCGCATCATTCGTCTGTGCAAACGCCGACGTTCCACCCACGGCAACGGCGAGCGCTGCCGCGAGGAGGGTTGCGCGCGCCGCGCGGCCCGTGTCGAATCGGTTCATCACGGGTCCTTCCTTTCGGTTTCGATGTCAGTGCCGACGCAACGAGCATCGGGTCACTGCATCGAATCGCAGCATCGCCCCTGCGTTCGCGATCGAACGGCAGCGATTGCAACGGCCAGTTGCCGCACACGCTGCGGCGTTACAATCCGTTACGAATGCGAGGGCGTCGCAAGACGTCCGCCACGTTTCAATGGGAGCCATGGACAAGGACAACGCTCCCGTGCGCATTCTCGTCGTCGACGACGACGTGCGCCTGCGCGACCTCCTGACCCGCTACCTGGGCGAGCAGGGCTTCGAGGTCAAGGCGCTCGCCGACGCGCGCGACATCGACAAGCGGCTGCAGCGCGATCCGCCGCATCTGATCGTGCTCGACCTGATGCTGCCGGGCGAGGACGGACTCGCCGTGTGCCGGCGCCTGCGCGGCGCCGGCGAGAACGTGCCGATCATCATGCTGACCGCCAAGGGCGAGGACGTCGACCGCATCGTCGGCCTCGAGATGGGCGCCGACGACTACCTGCCGAAGCCCTTCAATCCGCGCGAGCTCGTCGCGCGCATTCACGCGGTGCTGCGCCGGCACGCCGAGCGGCCCGGCGCCCGGCGCGCCGGGCGACGAGAGGCAGCGTGCCGTTCGGACCCTGGACGCTCGATCTCGCCGCGCGCACGCTCGTGCGCGACGGCAAGATCGTCAATCTCACGACCGGCGAGTTTTCGCTGATCAAGGTGTTCGTCCAGCATCCGCGCCAGCCGCTCGCGCGCGAGAAACTGATGCTGCTCGCGCGCGGCCGCGACCACGACGTCTTCGACCGCGCCATCGACGTGCAGGTCTCGCGGCTGCGCAAGCTCGTCGAGGCCGATCCCGCCAATCCCGCGCTACATCCAGACCGTGTGGGGCTTCGGCTACGTTTACGTGCCGCGACGAGCGAAAGCGCCGAAGCACTCGTGACGCTCTGGCCGCGCTCGCTGTTCGGGCGCCTCGTGCTGCTGCTGGTCGCCGTCGTCGCGCTCGCCGCTGCCGCGTCCTCGTGATCTTCCGCTACGATCGCGCGGCACTCGTCGCGCGCCAGTTCGGCGACACCAAGATCGTCCAGCTGCAGGCGCTGCGCGCGGCGCTCGAAAGCACGGACCGCCGGCGCACGGCGCGCGCATCTCGCGCGCCTCGGCCGCGAATACGGCGTGCGCATCGTCCCGGAGAGCGAGCGGCCCAATCATCGGAGTGCCGGCCGGTGCGCCGATTTTCCGCGCTCGATTCGCGTCTCAAGGATGTGCTCGGGCCCGCGACCGAGCTGCAGGGTGTCGCCGGGCCGCGGCCTCCTGCTGGTCAAGATCGACGCGGCCGGCGAAAGGTTACTGGATCGGCTTTCCCACGCGTCCGCGCCCAGGAGGACCTGCCGACGCGCGCGCTCGCGTGGACGGCGACGGTGATCGTGCTGCTGCTCGTGCGTCGCGTACGCGTTCGCGCGCTACCTCGCGCGTCCGCTGCGCGAGCTCGCGGCCGCCGTCGCGCGCGTGGGTCGCGGCGAAACGCCGCCGCCGCTGCCCGAAGAGCGGACCGTCGGAAATTGCGGCCGTCAACCGCGGCTTCAACGCGATGCTCGCGCAGCCTGCGGCAGATCGAGCATGACCGCGCGCTGCTGCTCGCCGGCGTCTCGCACGACCTGCGCACGCCGCTCGCGCGGCTGCGGCTCGGCGTCGAGATGGGTGGCGCCGATCCGACGATGCGTGACGGCATGGTGGCCGACATCGAGGAGATGGACCGCATCGTCGGCCAGTTTCTCGATTTCGCGCGCGGCGACGAGAACGCCTCGGTCGAGCGTGCCGACCTCGACGATGTCGTGCGCGGCGTTGTGGCGCGCTACCGCGCAGGTGGCCGCGATGTTGCATTCACGCCGGGCGAGCTGCCCATGCTGTCGCTTCGCACGACCGCAGTATCGCGACTCCTGTCCAATCTGGTGGACAACGCGTTTGCCTACGGCCGGCCGCCGGTCGAAATCGTGACCCGCGCAGCCGGCGACGCCGTCACGGTCGACATCATGGACAGAGGCCCGGGCGTGGATGCCCGCGGATGCCGAGCGGATGAAGCAACCCTTCACGCGAAGCGCGATGTCACGATCGCGCGATGACGGGGCTGCCGGCGCTGGCCTGGGCCTTGCGATCGTAGAGCGAGTTGCGCGGCTACATGGCGGAAAATTCGATCTGCTTCCTCGTGAAGGTGGAGGGACAGTGGCACGTGCGACGTTTGGAAATTCGTCAGCCATCTGAACTAAAAATGGCTGGAGGCGATCGTCGAACACCTTGACAAAGTATAGCTATTTGTGCGATCGACCCGACAACGAGCCAGCGTCGGGCGCACCAGAAGAACTGTCGGTATTGCCTGCCGCAGTCTGCACCGCCTCGACAAGGTCAACACCAATGCTTGGCGCCCAAGCCGCGTAGACGGGCTCGACGCGCGCGCGGAATGCGGAGTGGCCGGCCGGCGTCGTCCGGGTGATTGACACGTCATTGCGCGCGAGCTCGTCTTGTGCCGCGTGCTCGCGCGTCGACGCCTGTGCAAATTCGATTGCCCTCAGCGCAGCTTCGTGCACCCTTGCCCGCATCGACTCAGTCCACGTTTGCCATAGTGACTTTCGCACAACGAATACCATCGCGTTTCCGAAGGCACCCCATTGCACGACATGATGGGTGCCAGTCGCCCACGCACGGGCAGCGACGAGCGTAACCGCCGATTGATCCTGACCATCGAGCTGTCCCGTGGCCAGCGCATTTCGCGCGTCATCGAGGCTGAGGCCGGTGGGTTTGGCATGCAAAGCGATATAAGTGTCTGTGACGAGCTTGGGTCCCGTAACACGAATGCGCAGGTCCTTGAGATCATCCGGCGACATGATTGCGCGCGACTGCGTGGCAAGGACGCGATGGCGCAGTGGAGCCAGGGCCACGAGCGTAACGCCGGCGGCATCGAGTGCCGTCGTCAACTTCGATCGAACGACCCCATTGGCGACGACGGCGCTCAACTGCGCGTTGCTGGGCGCCATCCAGGGCAACGCGAGTACACCCAATGGCGCGAATGCGTCGGACCACTGGAGCGCTGATCCGACGGCGATATCGATCTCTCCCGACTGAACTGACTTGAATTCTTCCGTCGGATCACGACGGGCGAGAGTCGCGCCGGGGTAAAACTTGACCTCGAACGCACCGGCGGCCAATTCATTGAGCGCATCGCCCCACGCCTTCGCCGCCGCACCCATCGGATATAGGGGCGCGACGACGACCGAAAGCTTGATTTCAGGCGGGGCGCCGACGGGTTGCTGGCAAAGCGCGAGCGGGGAAGCAAGCATCATGGACCAGATGCACGCGGTGGCCGGCAAAATCAGCCCGAATAGCCACGCGGGAAAACAAGAATCGCGGGTTCGGCCAATCACCGCCCGTCGGACCGACTTACGGGATTTCCATTGCATCATGCCAATATCGTCGCCGTTCAACGCGAGCCGTGTGCCATCCCAGCGGATCGCTTCCGCCCAATTCCAACTCTACCGCACCATCAGCGTCGCTGCGCACCACCGCCGCCCCAGCGGCACGATATCGCGTCAAAATTTCTTGTCGCGGGTGTCCAAATCGATTTCGATAGCCGGGCGTAAATATAGCCAGCGATGCTCCTATGGCCTCGACAAACGGCGGCGTGCTAGAGGTACGGCTACCGTGATGCGGGACTACGACCACATCAGCATTTAAATTTGCTTTTGCGATCAATAAGGAGGATTCGTCATTCGCTTCGATGTCGCCCGTCAAGAGCGCGCTTCCGCCCGACCCTTCTACACGCACCACGCACGACATGTCGTTGGTCTTGATCGAAGGAATGCCGTAGTCGGTGGCGCGAGGCCACAACACGGAAAATGTGACTCCGTCCCATGTCCAGCTCGTGCCGGCCACGCATCTGCTTGAGGCCCCTCGCATGCGATCGACGATCGGATGATCTGGCGTGAGCGAACTCATGAGCAATCGCACGGGTATTACGTCGAGAACGGAAAGTGCTCCTCCGGAGTGATCGGAATCGGCATGACTTACGATCATGAGATCGAGGTGCTCGACACCAAGGGCCCGCAGATTGGGAGCCACCACCCGAGCACCGGCGTCCGATGCTGGACCATAGCGCGGACCGGTGTCGTAAAGCATGGAATGGCGACGCGTCTCGACTACAGCCGAAAGACCCTGCCCGACATCGAATACAGTGAGACGGAATCGGCCTTCAATAGGCGGTGACGGCACGATCAGCCACATCGGGAGCATCCATAGAACCCCCAGCGGCCGGCCCGGCACGCCGCGGGGTGCAAGTGCCCACAGCGTGCCGGCCAAGCCGGCGGCGATCGTCCAGCCCAGCGGCTCATGCTGCTGCCATGCAGCGTCGGGCCACTGAGACAGCCATTCGAGATAGCGCATCAGCACCGCGAAAACTGCGTGCGCCCCTATGAATGGCCATGTCACCGGCACGATCACGCCCAGCAGCGCCAACGATACGACGCCAAAGGTCACGACCGGGATGGCCACGGCGTTGGCGAGCGGGGCTACCAATGACACCTGCTGGAAGAGCGCCAGCGTCAGCGGTATCAATCCGAGCGTCACCACCCATTGAGCGTGAGCACCTTCCCCAATTGAACTCCGCGTCCTGGCGATCATGCCGCGTGGATCGCGCGGACGCATCCGGTGGGCTCCCGCATACAGCAGCAAGCCGACCGCGCCGAATGACAGCCAGAAACCGGGGGCCACCGCGGCCCACGGATCGATCGCAAGCACGACGGCCAGCGACCACAACCACACCAACGAAGCCTTCGCGGGGCGCGTCAGGAGCAGGCCCGTCGCGGCAACGCACAACATCACTAACGTTCGCTGCGCGGGAATTTCGGAGCCCGCCAGCATCGTATAGATCGTCGCGGCGATCGCACCAACAACTACCGCCACTTTGCGCGCCGGGATGCGTGAAGTGAGCTTGGCGAATCGTCGCGCAACCGCATGGGCAAGCGTGCCGACGACCATGGCGAACACCGTGATGTGAAGCCCCGAAATGCTGATCAGATGGGAAATTCCGGTGCGATTGAACACCCGCCATTGCACCTCAGGCACCGATTGCTGGTCGCCGATTGCGAGCGCCTCGATGACACCCGCGTAACGTGCATCCGGTAGAGCGTCGTCGATGCGCGCGCGAACGATTTCGCGCGCGCGCTCGATCCACGTACGCGGAGTGCCGACGAACCGGTCGATTTCGCGATTTCGCGCGCTCTCGCGGACGTATCCAACGGCGCGCAAGTCGCGCTCGAAAAGCCACGCCTCCGCGTCGAATCCGGCGAAATTCAGCGTGGCATGCGGACGCTTGAGCCGCACCTGCAATTGCCAGCGGGCGCCGGCATGGACTGCTGTGGAAGCGGTAAGCGACAACGCAACGACCGGCTGCACCTGGCGACGCGGATGGCGAAGGCGTTGGAATGATTTCACGAGAACGTGCGAACCAGGACAGGGCGATGCGCGGCGGCACGATGGCTTCCGGAGGATCGACTTGCTCGACGGCAAGCTCGAAGCGCGAGCCCGATTCGGAAACGGCGGGCAGCGACACGACGATACCGGTGACGCCGAGGTCGACGCCTTCCCAGACGTGCGGCAGTTCCTGTTCAAGCCGCACCGTCGCGCGCCAAGTCGCCAGCGACGCACCTCCGACGGCGAACGCGCAGACCACGACTACGTCCCGCACTAACCGGGAGACCGTGCCCGACGACAGTCGAATGTTGCGTTCGGGCAAAAGCAGCAGAACCGAAAACAGCGCGAGCCACCGCGCCTCTGGCAGCGACGGCAAAAATTGCACGATAAGTGTTCCGGCTGCAAATCCGACGATTGCGCGACACGGGTTCACTCACGCACACTCCTGCAGCCGTGACGGGTGGCGAGCGAAATCGTGGCAGACAGACGCGCAAGCCACCAATCGGCCGTTTGGATGATTGACCGCTGGAGCGTAGGTCCATTAGCGTGCCTGTGCGACTTTTTCTTAAACGCGAATGCGGCCTTTCCTCCAAATTTCCCGCATCTCGATCACGATCGTGATCGCGACCATTCGCTCGCTGCCGACGAAGGCCCGTGCCGCCGCGTGGGCAGCGCGCCTTCTCACCTGTTTCGTTGCATTGCTCGCGGCAACGACGGGCA
>CAVYXI010000020.1:0-15204 GCA_963772435.1 uncultured Gammaproteobacteria bacterium
TTGAAGAGATCCGCGACGGCGTCCGCGCACGCATGATGGGCGCAGCGAACCTGAACGTGCCGTTGATCGTCGACGTGGGTGTCGGCGACAACTGGGACGAGGCGCACTGAAGTTTGCGCTGCGAATTCCGCGCGATTCCATTCGGGTTCCGCGAATTCATTGCGACTTTTTCGGCGCCTCGCACGTCTTGTCGAGAGGTTTGTATTCGAAAGAAAGGTTTTGTTAGCGTTTCGCAAAAATCGTGTAAAGCCTTTGCGACGCGCGGGTGCAATCGATTGATTCAAAAGCCGATGAATGCTTTCTGAACCGAATCGTTCAATTTTATTCGGCGCCTTGAACTTTTCTCCCCCGCACACAAACTAACTTACAGGTGCACGCAACGGCACCTCGCTGGCCCACCTCCCTGGGACCAGCACTGAAGGCCGGTCCCTCCCCAGGTCGGTCTTCGGACCCGGCCCCGAGAGTTCCCCCCTAAACTCTCGGGGCTTTTCTTTTTCCGACGAAAAATCTTCTGCCGTCGCACGAACGCGACGAGCGACTCGCGCAAAAGTATATTTTTATCTCGCGGCTTGCGGCGGACGCATGATCGCGTCGTTGCGCGCATGCGCACCGTCGTTGCGTGGATGTCCGTCGCGGTCGACGCCGAGTTCGGCGAGCACGTCCGTCCAGTCCGGAAAGACGCGCTGCGCAGCGAATTCGCGATAGCGTTTCGCGATAAGGCTCGTGCCCGCGAGCGCGTCGAGACGCGCGATGAAATCCTCGGGCTGCCATTCCTTGTACGCGGGCAGGCAGCACGCGCCGAATCGCCCGAGCACCGTGTCGAGTCCGATCTTGTCGCCGCTTTCGCGGCGCAGGTCATTGTCGACCGTCAGCCAGAACGCCGCGCCGGCCCAATAGATGCGCTGGAACGCGTGCGTGTGGTGCATTCTTGCCGCGGCGTCCTCGAGCGTATCGGCAGACTGCTTCGAAGCGCCGCGCGCGAACCCGTCAGCAAGCTCGCCCCACGCCTGCGCGGGCGTGAGCAGACCCGCGCGCGCGCGCAGGACGTTCTGATAGTAGGTCGCCAACCCCTCAGCGAGCCACGCGCCGCGATCGCCGAGATACGGATGCATCAGGTGACTGAGCTCGTGCACCGCCATCCAGTCGTCGTCGAAGTCGGTCGCAGGGCGGGTCGGATCGACGAGCAGCTGCAATGAGTTGCCCTGGCCGCGCACCGACTGGCCGAACAACACGCCGCCATGGCCGTGGCTGTGACCCTCGATCGGAATCATCAGTACCTGCACGTCGGGCAGCGGCAGTCTGCCGTAGGCGCTCAGGATCGCCTGCGAGATGCGGTCGAACCACTTGTGCAGCATCGCGCGCTGCGCGGCGTCTGCGCCGTGCAGGATCGTCAGCCGCAGCACCCCGCCGGGCAACGCGATGCGCTCCTCCTCGAAGCGGCCGAACGCGACGGCGGCCGACCAGTCGGCCGGCGTGCGCGGGATAGTGAAGTGCGCGGTCTGCTCGCCGCTCGACGGGGCACCACGTTTGGCAGCCGCGGCGTTGCCTGCTACGCGCCACGGCGCGGAAATGGACCAGCCCGGTGGCAGCGAGACGTCGACCTGCGCTTCGGCGAGGTCTCCGTCGACGCGCAGCAGCCACAGCTGCGGCGCGGCGACGAGGTCGTCGCCCATCTGCCAGCCGACATCGACCTTGTCGGAGCGCGCGATCGCGCCGATGTCGGCGCGTATAGGTCAGGCATTCGCCCGCGCGCCAGTGCGATGCACGCCAGCCGTCGCCTTCCGTCTCGATGCTGCCCTCACCGCTGCGCCGGGTCGCGTCGATGAAGCGCATCGCCCAGCCCGAGTCGGCCGCGAAGTGGACGACGTCGTGCGCCTGAGTGAGGCAAAGCCTCACGGCGATGTGCCGCGTTTTCGCGTCGAAGGTCACCGCGTAGTGCGGCGACTCCGCTACGGCAGCGGCCGCACGACCGACCCCAAGCGCGACGCCGAAAAGGAATGCGGCAAATGAAAGCAACTTCAACGGGAAATCGAGCGCGTGTGAGTGCATGACGAGGGAGGATAGCCGGACGGCGACAGCATGTGCGTGGCAAGTGCTGAATCGCATGTGCAAAAACGCATGCTTCGATGACCCGAACTGGCGCGCGCCCATTACAATTCGCTCATGGATGTTTCCCACCTGCTGGATGGTCTCAATCCGGCGCAGCGCGAGGCGGTCAGCGCACCGCCCGGCCACTACCTCGTACTCGCAGGCGCCGGTTCGGGCAAGACGCGCGTGCTTATCCATCGCATCGCCTGGCTGCTCGAGGTCGAACGCGCGTCGCCCTGGTCGATTCTCGCAGTCACGTTCACGAACAAGGCCGCCGGCGAGATGCGCTCGCGCTGCGCGGACCTGATCCGGGATGGCGCGCGCGGACTCACGGTCGGCACGTTCCACGGCATCGCGCATCGCCTGCTGCGCCAGCACTGGCGCGAGGCGCGGCTGCCGGAGACGTTCCAGATCCTCGACAGCGACGATCAGCAGCGTCTGATCAAGCGCACGATCGCCGCGCCTCGGCCTCGACGAATCGCGCTTTCCGCCCAGGCAAGCCGCATGGTTCATCAACAGCGCGAAGGACGAGGGCAAGCGACCGGACGCGTTCGACGACGGCGGCAACCCGCTGACGCGCACGCTGCTCGACATCTATCGCGCCTACGAGGAGACCTGCCAGCGTTCGGGGCTCGTCGACTTCGCCGAGCTGCTGCTGCGCTCGCACGAGCTGTGGCTCACGGACGACCGCCTGCTCGCGCATTATCGCGAGCGCTACCGGCATTTGCTGGTCGACGAATTCCAGGACACGAACACGATCCAGTACGCGTGGATCCGCGTGCTCGCCGGGCAGGGCGGGCAGGCGCCTCGGGACAGGTATTCGTCGTCGGCGACGACGACCAGGCGATCTACGGCTGGCGCGGCGCGCGCGTCGAGAACGTGCAGCATTTCCTGCGCGATTTCCCCGGTGCGACGACGATCCGCCTCGAACAGAACTATCGTTCGACCGGCACGATCCTCAAGGCCGCCAACGCGATCATCGCGAACAACCCGCAGCGCCTCGGCAAGGAACTGTGGACCGCCGGCGAGCCCGGCGCGCCGATCGCACTGTACGCGGCCTACAACGAGCAGGACGAAGCGCGCTTCGCGATCGAGCGCATCCGCGAACACATCCAGCAGGGCGGGCGCGCCGACGATTGCGCGATCCTCTACCGTTCGAATGCGCAGTCGCGCAACTTCGAGGAGCAGCTGATCCAGCACGACATCCGCTATCGCGTCTACGGCGGATTGCGCTTCTTCGATCGCGCCGAGATCAAGGATACGCTCGCCTACCTGCGCCTCGTCGCGAACCGCCACGACGACGCCGCGTTCGAGCGCACGGTCAATACGCCGCCGCGCGGCATCGGCGAGCGCACGCTCGATGCGCTGCGCCAGCGCGCGCGTGCCGAGCGTTGCTCGCTCTGGGACGCCGCGCTGCACGAACTGACCGCAGCGGGCCTGGCGGGACGGGCCAAGAATGCGTTGAAGGGGTTTCTCGTCCTGATCGGCGATCTCGGCAGGACCTGCGCCGGAATCGAAGACGACGTTGCGGAAGGCGAGGCGCAGAATCGCGATCTGCTCGAAGCCGGCGCGCCGCCGTTGCGCGACCCGGCTGCGCCGCGCTCGGGCTCGATCGCGCTCGCGGAGCAGATCGATCATGCGATCCAGCGCAGCGGCCTGCGCGACTACTACGAGGCCGATTCGCGCGGCAGCGCGGAATCCCGCGTCGAGAATCTCGATGAGCTCGTCAACGTCGCGAGCCGCTTCGAACGCACGCCGGAGGACGTCGAGGCCGGTTTCTCGGAACTCGTCGCTTTCCTCTCCCATGCCGCGCTCGAAGCGGGCGACACGCAGGGCGAGGCCTGGGAAGACTGCGTGCAGCTCATGACGCTGCATTCGGCCAAGGGCCTCGAGTTTCCTGCTGGTGCTGCTCGTCGGCCTCGAAGACGGCCTCTTTCCGAGCCAGCGCTCGCTCGAGGAAGCGGGCCGGCTCGAAGAGGAACGCCGCCTCGCCTATGTCGGCATCACGCGCGCGCGCGCGACGCTGATCCTCACCTACGCCGAATCGCGGCGGCTGCACGGCGTGGAGACTTACAATCGTCCCTCGCGCTTCCTGCACGAACTGCCACGCGAACTGCTGCACGAAGTGCGGCCGCGCGTTCAGGTTTCGCGACCGCTCTACAGTCCGCGTCAGCGATGCAAGCGAGGACAGCGCCATCGTCTTCAGGCTCGGCCAGCGCGTCCGTCACTCGAGCTTCGGCGAAGGCATCGTCATCGACGCGGAAGGGTCGGGCAGTCACGCGCGCGTGCAGGTGAATTTCGAGGATGCCGGCGCGAAGTGGCTCGTTCTCGCCTACGCGAATCTCACCTCGCTTTAGCCGAACCGGTTCAGGAAAAGTTTGTTCCTCAACGGAACCTTCGCGCGTTGCAACCAGTCACAGCACGACTGCATCAAATTCTTAACCGAACCGCCGCGGAGCCCGTGTCGCCATGACCAAACCGAACCAAGTCCTGATCTGGATGGGCGGCTTCCTCATCGCCGTCGGCGTGCTCGCCGCCGCAGTCGCGCCGCGCCTCCTCGAGAACTTCCAGGCCAATCCGTTCTTCAATGCCGTCATCCTCGCGGTGCTCGTGTTCGGCATTCTCGTCAATCTGCGTCAGGTGCTGATGCTGTCGCGCGAAGTCGTATGGATCGACACGTTCCGTCGCTCCGATCCGGCGCGACCGCTGACGCCGCCGAAGCTGCTCGCACCGATGGCGCGCATGTTCTCGGGCCGCGAACGCGCGACGTTCTCGCTGTCGACGCCGTCGCTGCGCTCCATTCTCGACAGCGTCTACCTGCGCCTCGAGGAATCGCGCGACCTGTCGCGGTACCTCGTCGGGCGTGGCGATCTTCCTCGGCCTGCTCGGCACGTTCTGGGGCCTGCTCGTGACGATCCGCTCGGTCGCCGAGATCATCGGCTCGCTCGGCGTCGGCACCGATCCCGTCGCGATGTTCAACCAGCTCAAGGAACAGCTGAAGCAGCCGCTGTCCGGCATGTCGACGAGTTTCTCGACGTCGCTGTTCGGCCTGGCCAGTTCGCTCGTGCTCGGCTTCCTCGACCTGCAAGCGGGGCACGCGCAGAACCGCTTCTACAACGAGCTCGAAGAGTGGCTGTCGGGCATGACCAAGCTATCTTCCGGCGGCCTGCACACCGATGGCGAGACGAACGTGCCGGCCTACGTGCAGGCGCTGCTCGAACAGACCGCCGACGGGCTCGAACACATGCAGCGCGCGATCGACCGATTCCGACCGCGAGCGGCGCCGCTCGAGCGAGCAGCTCGGCGAACTGAACACGCAGATCGCGCGGCTGGCCGACCTGCTCGGCCGCGAGTCACGCGAGATCCGCGCCATGGCCGAAACGCAGGAAGAACTCAAGAACGTCTTGAAGACCCTGGCCGGCGCGCCGAACGGCAGTGCGCGACGTCGCGACGGATCTGCGCGGCGAATTGCGCCTGCTCTCGCGCACGATCGCGGCGGCGGTCGATGGCAAGCGTGACATGAACTGATTCGGGACGCGAATTCACGCGGATCATCGCGGATGAATATCGGTCGATACGCGCTTCTAATCCGCGTGTATCCGCGCCAATCCGCGTCCAAAATGCCTTTGCAGGTTTCGCCGAACATCACGATAGCGGGCCCATTTCATGAACTCGCTGTCGCGCCGCCGCCGCGCGCTCGACATCTGGCCGGGATTCGTCGACGCGCTGTCGGCGCTGCTCCTGGTCATGGTGTTCGTGCTGCTGCTGTTCGCGATCGGCCAGTTCGTGCTGTCGCAGACGCTCGTCGGCAAGAACCAGGCGCTGGCCGAGCTCAATGCGCAGATTGCGCAATTGCGCAAGACGCTGTCGCTTGGCGCAGGACAGCGAACGGTCGAGGCCGGACACCAAGGTCAACGAACTGTCCGCGTCGCTCGGCAGGCGGCGCGAACGCGACGCGGCCAAGGCGCAGATGGATGCAGCGCAGGCCGAGGCTGCGAAGCTCGCGCCGACGTCGCCGCGCTGAGCGAGCTGAAGGCCCAGCTCGAACAGCAGGTCGCTCGATGTCGGCGCAGCTGGACGAGTCGAAGAAGGATCTCGTCGCCGCGACCGACCTCAACGCGAAATCCGCCGCGCAGGTCGAATTGCTCAACCGCCAGCTCGCCGCGGTGCGCGATCAGTTGGGCAAGATTGTCGGCGGCACTCGAGATCTCGACCAAGAACATCAAGGACAAGGACAAGAAGATCGCCGACCTCGGCGCGCAACTCAACCTCGCGCTCGCGAACAAGGTCGGCCAGCTGGAGACGCTACCGCTCGGAATTCTTCGGCAAGCTGCGCGAAGCGCTCGGCAATCGCGCCGACATCCAGATCGTCGGCGATCGTTTCGTCGTGCCGACCGACATCCTGTTCGACACGGGCTCGGCGGATCTGAGTCCGACGCGCAGGCACGATGGCAAGCTCGCGAAGACACTCAACGAAGTCGCCGCGGAGATTCCGTCGAGCTCGACTGGGTGTGCGCATCGACGGCCATACCGACAAGCGCCCGATCCATCCGAGCAGTTTCCGTCGAACTGGGAACTGTCGACGGCGCGTGCGTCGCGATCGTCAAGCAACTTGTCGTGCAGGGCATTCCCGCCGCGGCATCTGTCCGCGAATGGCTTCGGCCAGTTCCAGCCGCTCGACGCCAACGACACCGATGCGGCCTACGCGAAGAATCGGCGTATCGAGATCCAGCTGACCAATCGCTGACGGCATAGGTCGCGGGCTGCTCGATGCTTCGGCGGCGGCCGCAGGTTTGGCTGGGCAGCGATGCGCGGTGACGGCGATGTACTGTCGGGGTTCGCTGCACGCTACCCCTGCCTACGCGCTGGAGGGGTCGTCCAACGACGCGCGGCCGCTCGAATCTGATCGTCAGGTCGCGGGACAGGTATCGCCGAAATCTGCGGAGGCAGCATCGACCACGGCATCGGGTGGCGGGAAAGCCTGGCGGAACGTGAAGGCTTCTGGCGTCGGTCCGCGGGCACGCAGGACTTCGAGCCTGGCAATCGCCTCGTCGATGGACGGTTTGTGACCTTTCCGTACCCACCACAGCACCATGTAGGCTTCGCGCATGCGTTCGAACCAGTCGCCGCGGCGACGCATGATTTCGACGTGTGCGGAGCGGAAGACGAACCGGTTGAGTGCGTCCACATCTGTCCAGACCGACATGTTGACCGCCATGTTGTCTGCCTCGAACGGGCGGATCGACGTCGCATTGCCGTTCTCGCCCTGCAAGCGCCAGACGAAACCCGGCGATTGATCCGCCAATGCATTGATGCGATCGAGATTGGCGACGAATTCGGCCATCACGGGCGAGTCGATGGGGCCCTTGAAGATGCCGATATTGAGCTGCGCGATTTCGTATGCGGACATGGGTTCGCCTTTGCGGGTTGACCTATTCTGACGTCCCCGATGCAGGAATCGTCGCGCTATTTCTGGACCGCCAATAGCAGCGCTGGTTCCGCAAAGGCATCAGCCGCCGGCTTTGCCGACGCGCAGGTGGAACGTCCACTCGACGTCACGCGCTCCCATATCGCCCCAGGCCGCGCGCATGTCCGCCTCGACGAGGCTGACCGGATCGACGCCATTGGCCTTGATGTAGCGCTGCGTCGCCGACCACGAACGCAGATAGGCCAGCAGCTGGTCGACGTTCCAGTGCATCCGCATCGGAAACCGCGGCACTTCGATTTCGCCGAACGGAAACGGCAGCGTCCTGTAGCCCGCGTCGACTAGCGCGCGTTCGGGCGGCCAGTAGGGTCCGGTCAGGTCGTTGTAGAGATGATCGATCACGCGATCGATTCTTTCGTCGCCCAGCTGACAGGCCGCGTAGCTCCACGCCGCGAACAGGCCACCAGGCTTGAGCACGCGTTGCACCTCGTCGTAGAACGGCTCGAAGTCGAACCAGTGCAGCGCCTGCGCGACCGTGACGAGGCTCGCGCTCGCGTCGGCGAGCGAGCTGTGCTCGGCGGGTTCGACGCGGTAGACGACATTCTCATGCGGCGCGGCACCCGCGATCTGCGCTCGCGCTCGGATCGGTACCGATCACGCGCCCGAAATGCGCGGCGAGCGCAACGGTTGCCTGACCGTTGCCGCAACCGCAGTCCCAGGCGAGGGAATTATCTGGCGCCTGCAGCGCGAGCCAGGCGAAGAGTTCTTCGGGATAGGTCGGCCGCGCTTCGCGATAGACGACGGCGTGGCCGGAGAAATGATCCTTGAACTGGGTCATCGGGTTACCTGGTCGGGAGGGTTCGATGGGGGTGGTGTATCTCGGGGGAGAAGACGAGGCGGATTCGTCGCGCCCTGTCTACTTTACGATCCGCGTCTCGCCGGGCGCCAGACCGTCGAGCGCGATCTCGCCGATCCGCACGCGAACGAGCCGCAGCGTCGGCAGGCCGACCGCCGCGGTCATGCGTCGCACCTGGCGGTTGCGGCCTTCGCGGATCGTCAGCTCGATCCACGCATCGGGCACGCTCTTGCGGAAACGCACGGGTGGATCACGTGGCCAGAGCCACGCGGGTTGCGCGGGCAGCAGCTTCGCCTCGGCCGGCAGCGTGGCGCCGTCGTTCAAAAGTACACTTTGCCGCAATGTCGCAATTGCGCCTCTGCGGGCGCGCCTTCGACCTGCACGAGGTAGGTCTTCGCGGTCTCGTGCTGCGGATCGGTCAGGCGCTGCGCGAGCGCGGCCGTCGTCGGTCAGCAGCAGCAGGCCTTCCGAGTCGAAATCAAGCCTGCCGGCGGCGTAGACATCGGGGATCTTCACGAACGCCGCGAGCGTGCGCCGCGGCGGCCCGCCCTGATCGCCTACGGCGCGGTCGGTGAACTGACACAGCACGCCGTAGGGTTTGTTGAGCGCCAGCAGCACTCGTCAGGGTTTGACGAACTTCAGTGTCATGCGGTCCGACTCGCCGATCGCGAGGTACTTGTCGCGGTCCGTGTCCTCCAGCGCGAGCACGGGCGGCAGCGTCCACACGCCTTTCGAATAGTCCTTCGTGTCCTTCGGATTGGCGTTGATCTCGCTCTGCGCGACGAGCTTGAAGCCCGCATCGGTCGCGAGCTTGACGACCACGTCGACCGGCAGGTAACCCGTGTCCTTGTTCGCGGCGAGCGTCGTACCCGGCTTTGCGCGGTGATCGACGACGCCGAGCGTGCCGCCTTTCTTGAGCACGGTGAACATGCCCTTGAACATCGCGTCGGCGTTGCCGTCGTCGGTCCAGTTGTGCACATTGCGGAACGTCAGCACGACATCCGCGGACCCGGGCGCGCCCGAACACGGGCGCCTTGCCGTCGAACTCGACGACCTGCGCGGCGCCGACATGCGCCTTGTCCGTGGCGATCTTCGCGCCGATGCCTTTCTTGTCGCGCGCGTCCTCGCCGGCCGCGTCCTTGGGCTTGAAGATCGCCGCGACGTAGCGGCCGTTGTCCTTGAGCCACGGGGCGAGGATTTCGGCGTACCAGCCGCCACCCGGGACAAGCTCGATCACGGTCTGGTTCGACTTGACGCCGAAGAACTCGAGCGTCTGCTTTGGATGACGGTATTGGTCGCGCGCCTTGTTCTTGTCCGAACGCCAGTCGCCGGCAAGGACGGAGTCGATGTTGGTCGCTGCGGGCTGATCCTTGGCGAAGGCGACGGGCACGCCGGCGACGGCGCCGAGTGCTAGCACGGCGGTCGCCGCAAACAGCAAATTCTGCAACTTGAGCATAATGAAATTCCTCGCTTGAAACCGTGGGTCGGAACGGGACGGAACAGGAGCGGTCCGGGGACCGGATTATGCGCCGATTTCTTGCATCGGTTGGTATGCACCCACGCGCAAGTGGTCCGGATACGGCGGCGCATCGACGTTTCGGCCCGCGCCGATCGCGTCCTGGATTGCCTGCCACCAGCGGACGCTGAAAATGTCACCATGGGCCTCGAGCAGCACGTCGCGCAGCGCATCGTTCAGGCCGAGGAAACGCGGGAATTGTTCCGGAAAGACATCCTGCGGTCCGACGTAGTAGGTGTCGGCGCCGCGCATCGTCGTCTTCGGCAGTTCGCGGAAGCGGCATTCCGTGACGAGGCAGAGCTCGTCGTAGTCGTAGAAGATCGCGCGGCCGTGCCCGGTGATGCCGAAGTTCTTCAGCAGCAGGTCGCCGGGAAAGATGTTGCTGCGCGGCGAGATCACGTATCGCCTGGCCGTAGTCCACGATCGCGCGCGTGCGGCGTCGGCATCGACTTCGCGCAGATAGAGGTTGAGCGGGCGCAGGCGGCGTTCGACGTAGCAGTGCGTGATCACGACGTCGTCGCCGAACGAGCATCACGCTCTCGCTGCAACTTTGAACAATTCCTCTAGCAACGCAGGCGCGAACGCGCACGCGGAAAGCCGCAACCAGCGAAATTCCTGCGCATCGACGAGACGGCCGCGCGGTCGTGGCGGAATACGAGGTTGTATATTTCTCCATCACGTCCGCACGCACGCTTTCCTTCGGAAATGCGAAGCTGTCGCGGATCAGCTTGAACACGAGCGGATACGACGGCAGCGGTGAACACCAGCCATCACCATGCCACGCTCACCGTCGGCGTGGACGAAGCGTCGTCGCGACTGCGCGGCGAGATGACGGAAGAAGTGGCGATAGCGTTCGGTCTTGCCCTGCTTGGCGCGGCCGAGCACGGTGTACAGTTCGTCGATCGGCTTGTACGGCAGCATGGTGCGCAGGAAAACGACCGCGTCGCCGACCGTGGCCAGGTCGGCCTGGAAATAGCTGCGCGCGTAGCCGAACACCTGCGCGACCTGATCGCGCGTCCGTCAGCAGCGCGTCGACGCGGATTCCTCGTCGTCGTTGACGAGCGCGATCACGATCGGCGCGATGCGTTCGGCACCGAAGATGCGGCCCACGAGGTAGGCGCGCCGCTCGCGAAGAATACGGTCTCGAGCAGTTCGATCGCGCGGATCGGATTCGGTTGGCGGCGGCCCACCAACCGACAGCCGCTGCAGACAGGGCCTCGGCCAGCCGCGTCGCGCACTGCGCCTGTGCGCATACGGCACGGCGAACGAGTGAGTCGTCGAGGATGCGCTGACAGATACGCGTCAGGTTGCGCCATACCGCGTAGCTGTGGCGTGCGACCGGATGCGTGATGCGGTCGGTCGGCTCGATGTCGAGCGCGACGAATTCGATGTCCGCATCGACGCCGCGCGGACCGAAGAAGCGCCGCGTCAGCGTGTTGTAGAACGTCTTGTTGAGTTCCTGATCGAGCTGCGGTGCGATCAGCGCTGCAAAGCTGCGCCTGATCACGAGCCACAGGTCGCGATCGCGCACGCGGTCGCGCAGCAGATGCTCGAGCCGCTGCGTCGTCGCGCGGACGCAGAGGTCGTAGAGATCGATGCGTTCGAGCGCGTCCGCGCGCGCTGAGACGAAATCGCGCGTCTCGAAGCGTACCTGCGCGCGCCGCGTCACCGCGCGGAAGCGCGAGTTGTATTCGGCGAAACCGGCGCGCACGTCGAGCGCGGCGGCCTCGGCCAGCGCAGCGTCTTCGTGCACGTGCAGCGAGTCGGTTTTCGCGTCGATCCCGGAAGTCGTCATCGCAATGCTAAGTTAGCGCAGACAGTCGGTCTTGGCGACCGCCGCGGGCCGCGCCCGCGTCTTTTCGCGGCGCGGTCGGCATGGTTTACTTCCGGCATGCCCGATAATCACATCCGCGTCCGTGCGACGCTCGTCAGCATCCTCCCCGCCACGATTGCGACATTCCTTCTGTTGGCCTGCGCAGCGCAGGGCCCCGCGCCGCAACGAATCGATCTCCCGCCGCTAGCGGTAGCGCCAAGCGACGACGGCCTTGCCGACTGGCCGCGCGTCACGAGCGCCATCGCGCGCGATCCCGCGATGGAGGCGCGTATCGAAAAGATCGTCGCGGGCATGACGCTTGCGCAGAAGATCGGCCAGATGACCCAGCCCGATGTGCTCGAGGCGACACCCGACGACGTGAAGCGCTACTACCTCGGCGGCATCCTCAACGGTGCGAATTCGCAGCCGGGCGGCTACAGGCGTGCGAGCTTCGCGCAGTGGCGCGAGCAGGCGGCGCTCTATCACGCCGCGGCGATGCAGACCGACATGGCCGTGAAGATCCCGCTCCTCTGGGGCACCGACGCCGTGCACGGCCACGGCATCGCCTTCGGCGCCACGATCTTTCCGCACAACGTCGGCCTCGGCGCGATGCATGACGCCACGCTCATGCAGGCTGATCGGCGCGGCGGTCGGCGCGCAGGTACGCGCTACCGGCATCGACTGGGTGTTCGCGCCGACCGTCGCGGTCGCTCAGGACTACCGCTGGGGTCGCAGCTACGAGAGCTTCTCGTCCGATCCCGCACTCGTACGTGCCTACGCGAGCGCGTACGTGTCGGGCCTGCAGGGAGATTTGTCGCGCGACACCAATGTCATTGCGACGGCCAAACATTTCCTCGGCGATGGCGGCACGGCCGGCGGTCACGACCAGGGCGTCAACTACGCGACGCACCGCGAGATGATCGACGTGCACGCGCAGGGCTACTTCGGCGCAATCGCGGCCGGCGTGCAGACCGTGATGGTCTCGTACAGCAGCTGGAACGATACAGCCGACAGCCGCGACTACGGCAAGATGCACGGCGCGAGCGGCCTTATCACCGACGTGCTGAAGACACAGATCGGTTTCGACGGCTTCGTCGTCTCGGACTGGAACGGCATCGCGCAGGTGCCGGGTTGCGAGCGCGAGAGCTGCCCGCGCGCGATCAACGCCGGCATAGACATGGTCATGGTCGCCGAGAAGTGGAAACCGTTCATCACCAATACGATCAGGCAGGTGCAGAACGGCGAGATACCGATGACACGCATCGACGACGCGGTCACGCGCATCCTGCGCGTGAAGATGCGCGCCGGCCTTTTCGAAGGCCATTCGGATCGCAGCCGCGGCGACGAAAGCGCGCTGCTGGCGCGCGACCTCGCTCGGCGCGCGGTGCGCGAGTCGCTCGTGCTGCTCAAGAACAACGGCGGTGCATTGCCGCTCAAGCGCGGCACCCGCGTCCTCGTCGTCGGCAAGAGCGCCGATTCGCTGCGCAACCAGACCGGCGGATGGTCGCTGTCGTGGCAAGGTTTCAAGAATACGAATGCCGACTTCCCCGCGGGCGATACGATCCTCGCCGGCATCCGCGAAGCGACCGGGCAGGCCAACGTCCTGTTTCGCGAAAGCGCGAGCGATGTCGACCCGCGCGATTTCGACGCGGTCGTCGCCGTGATCGGAGAGCTGCCGACCGCGGAGATGAAAGGCGACGTCATGAGCATCAATTCGATCGCTGAAAACAGGCGCTATCCCGAGGATCTCGCCGTGCTGCGCAGGGTCGCCGGTCGTGGCAAACCGGTGATCACTGTGCTGCTCTCGGGCCGGCCGCTGTACACGAGCGACCTGATCAACCTGTCAGACGCGTTCGTCGCCGCGTGGCTGCCTGGCACCGAGGGCAAGGGCGTCGCCGACCTGCTGTTCGCGGGCACGAATGGCGCGCCCACCCACGATTTTCGTGGCACCCTGGCGTTTGCGTGGCCACGCGGGCCATGCCAGTCGTCGTTCGCTCCGCGCGACGGCGAGCCGCTTTTCGTGCCCGGTTACGGACTCAGCTATCGCGATCAGCGCAACCTGGGTGCGCTCGCGACGCCATCGGCGTCGAGCGGTTGTCCGACGCGGCCGAATTGAAAGCGGGCGTCGCCGCTAACGCTTGCGTCGCCCGTTCGGAACGGTGGCCGCACGCAGGTACACGCGCACTTCACCCAAGAGCCATTCGCGGAACGCGAGCAGCGGCGGATGATCCGCGTTGCGCGGCGGGTAGACGAGGTAATGCCCGTATTCGGCCGGCATGCGTTCGCGCGTGAGCAGGACGAGGCTGCCATTTGCGAGCAGCGGCTGCGCGAGGATCAGCCGGCCCATCGCGACGCCGGTGCCCTCGGCCGCCGCTTTGTGCAGCATTTCGGCGTCGCTGAAGCTCGCAACGAAACGTTTCGGCCGGCTGCCGCCGAAGCGCGCGAACCACTTCATCCAGCGGTCGTTGTCGCTTGGTTCGCCGAGCAACGGCAGACGACCGATATCGGCGAGCTTCGGCTTGCCGTGCTTCGCGAGCAGGCGCGGGCTCGCGACCGGCGCAACCCATTCGTCGAACAGGTGCTCGGCGCGCAAACCGTCCCATTGCCCCGCGCCGAGGCGCAGCGCGGCATCGACGATTTCGCGCTCGAAATCGACGAGCGCCGTCGTCGTCTGCAGGTTGAACTCGAGGCCGGGGTGACGGGCCATGAATGCGGGAATGCGCGGCAACAGCCAGCTCGAGGCGAACGATGGCACGGCGCTCAGGGTCAGCGCCTGTTCCGAACGCGCATAGGGCGCGGCGAACACGCGTTCGATCGACTCGAGCGGCGCGGCGATGCCGTCGAGCAGGCGCTGGCCCGCGGCCGTCAGCGAAACGCCACGCGGTCCGCGCGCAAGCAGGGTCTGGTTGAGGCGTTCCTCGAGCGTACGCATCTGGTGACTCAGCGCGCTGACGGTGAGGTTCATCTGTGCGGCGGCACGCGTGAGATTTTTCTCGCGCGCGACGGTGACGAAGGCTTGCAGGGCGTGCAGCGGCGGCCGTGTGGTCATGGGGCATCTTGCGTCGAGAGTTGAATTTCGCTCAAGTCAGCGTTGCAAAAGTATCGCTTTTTGCGTCTCTGCGACAGGCCTATTCTGCTGGCTCCTCAATCGAACAGCCCGGAGTGTTCCATGCGCAACTGGCTTGATCAAATACACAGTCTGACGGCAGGCATGCTGTTTACCCACGGCTACGTGCTGCCGTTCGAGAAGGTCCCGCCGCCGGCGCAGGTGCGCGGCCGCGAAGTCGATGAATCGGCAAGCCTGGCGGTCCTTCGGCGTTGCGCGGAAGCCTGCCGCTCGATCGTGCCGCGGTTGATTCAGCCGCACTGATGCGGTCGCATCGAGCGCGTCGGTTTGCGACCGCAATGTCGGCTGCGCGACAAAGGCGACGCTCGCGAGATACCGAGCACGACAATTGCGCCGGCCTTTCTCGTTCAGTGCGCCCGCAATGCCTCGAGGCGCTTTG
>CAVYXI010000021.1:0-103205 GCA_963772435.1 uncultured Gammaproteobacteria bacterium
GACGGACGCCGCACCGGTCGTCGCGGTTGGCGCGACCGTGCAGGCAGGCGTAGTGAAGATCTGATCGTTGCCGAAGACCGTTCCACCCGGCGACCCGTTGTTGATGTCGACGCGGAAGTGGTACCCCGTGCCGCAGGTCAGGCCTGTAACGGGTACGGAGACGAGCGGCGCCATTGGTCGAGACCGGACTCTGCGTGGCCAGCGAGCGTGGCGGTGTAGCTGCTCGTCAATGCCGTATTCGAACGTCACGATGGCCGATCCGCCGTTCGCGCTGACGGTGCCGTTGAGCGTCGCGCCTGTCAGTGTGATCGCCGTGGCGGCAGTGGTCGTGGCGAGCGGCGCGGGGCACGGCGCGTGACGAATAGCTGGTCGGCGCCGTTCGTCGTACCACCGCTGTTGGTGCCGACGACGCGGAAGTGATAGGTCGTGCTGCAGAAGAGGCTCGCGGCCGCTGCGGTAACGGTGGCACCGTTGGTGCTGACCGGACTGGGCGCGGCGTTGATGCTTGAGCCGTAGCTCGTACTCGTGCCGTAGTCAAACATTCACCGTCGTCGATGCGCCGTTGGCGCTGACGACGCCGTTGAACGTGGCCGAGTTCAGCGTGATCGAACTCGCTGCGAATGTCGTCACCGCCGGCGGCGCCTGCACGCAGGCGCTGGTCGTGAAGGTCAGATCGTTGCCATGGACCGTCGCATCGACGGGATTCACGGGCCGGATCGAGGACACCGTTGTTCGCGTTGGCGCGGAAGTGGTAGGTCGTCGCGCAGGTCGAGGCCGGTCAGCGTGATCGAGACTGGCGCGCTCGCCGCTCCGGGCGTCGAGCGGACTCTGCGTTGCCGTTGCCGGACTGCCGAGCACGCCGTACGCACGTGGTCGGACCGAAGTCGAAGTTGACGGTCGTCGAGCCGCCGTTCGCCGACACGGTGCCGTTGACCGTCGCACTCGTCGCCGTGACGCCGGTCGCTGCCGTCGTCGTGACCGTAGGTGCGGAAGCAGAGCAAGCGGCGGTCTTGAACGTCAGGTCGCCGCCATTGATCGCGCCCTGACTATTGTTCGTCGTGACGCGGAAATGATAGGTCGTCGCGCAATCCAGGCCGGACAGCGCGAGCGAGACCGGTGCATTGCTGGCGCCGCTGCTGAGAGAGGCAGGCGTCGCATGCTGCGGGGCTGCCGCTGCCGGTATAGGATGTCGTCGTGCCGTACTGGAATTTGACCGTCGTCGTCGCGCCATTTGAGCTCACGATGCCGTTGAGCGTTGCCGTTGTGGCGAAAATCGCCGCCGCGGCCGTCGTCGTCGCGCTTGGCGGTGTGGCGGAGCATGGCGCGGTGGCGAAACTCAGATCGTTGCCGAGCGAGGTGCCTTGCGAGTTCGTCGCATCGACCCGGTAGTGATACGTCATACCGCATGTCAGGCCGCTGATGTTCGCGCCGACGGTTACGTTGGCCTGCGCGGCGGTCACGGGTCGACGGCGTGCCGGCGATGGTCGTGCCATAGCTCGTGGTGGAGCCGTATTCGAACGACACGGTCGCATCGGCGCCGTTGGCGCTCACGCTGCCCTGCAATGTCGCAGCAACCCCCGTGACGTTGGTCGGTCGTCGTGGTGACGACGGTCGGAGCCGCGGCCGGAATCTGCGCCACGGCAGAGAATTCCGACGTGTTGTTGACGTTGCATTCCGAAAGAAGGATGCCGAGGTCGCCGGCGAAGCATGTCAACGCGCCTTTCCAGTCCAGCGTGCCGCCGGGCATGTCGATCAGCGGCGTGATGTCGGTGGCCGTCATGAGGACGTAGCCGCCGCCGAGGTTTGCGGCGAGCGACGACGTGCAACGCCCTGCGCTGCACTCCGCGCTGTCGACAGGGAGTCCGCTCAGGCCGGTCGAGAACAGGTCCTCTCCGAGGAAGGTGATTTTCGTAGCCGTATTGTCGTCGGCGGTATCGATCTGGAAGAACTCCACACGGAAATTCGCCGGGCCATGCGTCGTGATCGTCCACTGCAGCGACGTCGTGCCCGCGCTCGATGTCGGCGGTACCGAACCGGCGCAGTTGCCTGGATCGGCCGGCCCCATGCAGATGATCGGATGCGCCTGGCCGAGATTGGCCGTGTTGGTCAGGTTTTCGGGAATGGACGGGTCGTCGGCCGCATCTTCGATCTGATCGAGGTCGATGCCGATGCCGGCGTGTAATGGAATGGGCACCGCGGCGGTAGCGTTGTGATAGACGAGGTTGCGCTGCGAGAGATTGCCCCAGCCGTTGCCTACGTCGCCGCTGGTGCCGCCGTTGCGGATCTTGATGCCGTTGCGGCCGTTGCCGACGACCGTGTTGAAGTCGGTATCGCCCGGGCCACCGATCGTCGTCGAGCTCGCACCGTCGATATGGATGCCGTCGGAAGTATTGCCGAGGGTCAGAACGCTCGCAGAGGCCGGGTCGCCGCCGATCGTGTTGCCGGTGATGCTGTTGCTTTGCGTCGCCGGGCCGCTGATGACGATGCCGTGGCGGCCGTTGGCGGCGACTGTGTTGCCGGAGATGCTGTTGCCCGACGTCGTGACGGTGATGCCGTCGCCTTTGTTGCCATACGACAGCGGCAGCAGCGGGACAAATTGAGCGAGACCGATTCTGTTTCCGGTCACCTTGACGCCCTTGCTGCTGCCCGTGATGACGATGCCGGCATTCGGCGAGCCGAGCACGTCGGGGTTGAGCGGATTGTTGTTGCTGCCCTGGTTGTCGCCGATGATGTTGGCCGGACCGATGATCAGTGCGGTGCTCGTCGGATTGAAATGCGCCACCGAGGTGTCGGGTGCGCTGTCGACGACGATGCCGCTCTGTTGGTTGCCGATATGCGTACCGTCGGCGGTCGGCATGCCGATGATGTTGCCTATGACGAAGTTCGGCAGGAATACGGGGCCTGCCGACGCATTGATGCCGTTCAGCGTGTTGCCGCTGATGACGTTGCCGGGGCCGATCACGTTGGCGAATGTCGAGCCGCCCAGCGAGATGCCGTTGCCGCCATTGGGCACGGCGATCGTCCCCGTGGGATCGGTGCCGATGAAATTGAGCGTGATGATGGTGCCGCCGAGCGCCTCGGCCGAGCAGCACGATGCCGTCTCTGGCGTTGTTCGAGATGACGTTGCCCGTGATCGTGTTCGGGTTGAGCGTCACGCAGCGCGTTCGTGATGTTTTCCGCGAACTTGGCGATCTGAGTCTGATCGACCGGCTGGGCAGGCAGCGAGTTGTACAGCGACAGCAGCGCAGCCTTGCCGACGGTCGCGTCGTCGTAGTCGGTGGATGCGGAGAGATAGATGCCGTTGCCGCCGCTCTGCTTGAGTGGCAGTGGAGGTCCGACTTGCGTCTTGCCGTCAGGGCCGACACCGATATGATTGTTCGCGATGAGATAGCCGTGACCATTTGCCTCGATGGCAGCAAGGCCCGAGCAATTGCCGATGTTGAAGCCCGTGACCGTGGATCCGGTCGCGCCACTGCCGTTGCTGACGGCGAGGATCGGCGGAATGTGGGCGTTGTCGGCGGGCGTGTCGGTGCCCGAATCGGTCAGCGTGAGACAACCCAGGCCATTGCCGTCTATCGTCACGCCGCCGCCGGTGATGACGAACTTGGCGCGAATGTCCGCCATGCCTCCGCCGTTCAGAACGGTGATCGTGGACAGCGGAGGCAGGCTGAAGGTGATGGTATGGGGGCACGCGGTGATGCCGTTGCCGACTTCGATCGCAGCGCGCAGGCTGCAGTGGCCGGTGCATCGAGGTCGTCGCGTCGACTTCGGCGCAGCTCGTGATGTTTGCTGGAGTCCTGGTCCACCGTCGTGGTATCGACGATGAACGAGTTGGCAAAAGCCGGTGTGTGCCAGGTGAGCAGACAAACAAGCCACGCTGAAGGCGGCGCGTAACAGGGTCGGCGGCCCTGACCGCACTTCGACATACTCGTTTCATTTCGAGTATCTCCAGACATCAGGACGGATTGAGTAACTAGACGCGGAAAAGCCCTGGAAGGGATCACCCGAGCCCGTTCAGACTTGACCGTCGGGGTCGGGAGGCCGATACACTTTGTGCAGTGCAAAACAGGTTGGACGCGAATGGCAACGGAAGCGGCATCGCAGGTAGCAGCTCGGGCTTCGATGCCCTGGGTCGACGTGCTCGCCGGGCTTTCGATCGCGGGCCTGCTGCTGCCCGAGGCGGTCGCTTATTCAGGTCTGGCGAGCCTGCCGCCGCAGGCGGGCGTGATCGCGTTGTTCGCGGGGCTTGTCTGCTACGGCATCATCGGCCGCAGCCGTTACGCGATCGTGACCGCGACATCGTCCTCGGCCGCGGTGCTGTCGGCCGCGACGCTGAGTCTCGCCGGTGGCGACCCGACCTTGCGCCTCGTCCTGGCGTCGCTGCTCGTCGGGGGCACCGGCGTCGCTTTCCTGCTCGCGAGCGGCCTGCGACTCGGCGCGATGTCGAACCTGATCGCGCGCCCGGTCCTGCACGGCTACACGTTCGGTCTCGCTCTCGTGATCGTCGTGAAGCAGTGGCCGCATCTCGTCAATCTGCATGCGCAGGCGACGTCATTCTTCCCGTTGTCGTACGAATTGCTCGGCGAAGTCGGCTCCTGGCATCCCGCGAGCCTCGCGACAGGTCTCATCGCGCTGATCGGGCTGTTCATGCTCGAACGCGCGCGCCGCGTGCCGGGGGCGCTCGTCGTCATCGTCGCCGGCGTCGCCGCTTCGGGCTGGCTCGCGGCGCACGGTGTGGTGCTGACGGGGCCGATCCATCTCGCGCTCGCACTGCCGACGTTGGCGTTGCCGGCGCAGGTCGAGTGGCTGCAGCTGGGCGAACTTGCGCTCGCGCTGATGTTCATCCTCTATGCCGAATCGTACAGTTCGATACGCACCTACGCGCTCAAGCACGACGAGCCCGTGCAGCCGAACCGCGACCTTTTCGCGCTCGGCGCCGCGAATCTCGTCGCGGGCCTGTTCCAGGGCACGCCGGTCGGTGCGGGCTATTCGGCGACTTCGGCCAACGAGGCGGCGGGCGCGCAATCGCGGCTTGCGGGCCTGTCCGCGGCCGCGGTCGTGCTCGTCCTGTTGCTGCTGTTCCTGCCGTGGATCGAACGCATTCCGGGGCCCGTTCTCGCGGCGATCGTGATCCACGCGGTCAGCAAGTCGCTGCGCGTCGCGATGTTCCGACCGTATTTCCGCTGGCAGCGCGATCGCCTCGTCGTCTTCGCCGCGGTTTTCGCAGTGCTGGTGCTCGGTGTGCTGGACGGACTGCTTGCGGCGATCGCATTCAGTCTCGCGATGCTGCTGCGTTCACTCGCGAGCCCGGGCATCAGCGAACTCGGCCGCAGCGGGGCGCACGACTTCGTCAGCATCAGGCGTTTTCCGAGCGCAGTGCGCATTCCCGGCATGCTGATCCTGCGCCCCGACGCACCGCTGTTCTTCGCGAATGCCGATCCGTTGCTCGGTCGCGCGCGCGAGGACGTCCTCGCCGGCGCGCAGGTCGATTGCGTCGTCTTGAGTCTCGAGGAGTCGCCCGACCTCGACAGCACGTCGCTCGAGAGCCTGGCCGAATTCGCGGGGTGGCTCTCGGCGCGCGGTACCGAACTGCGCGTCGCACGTCTCAAGGAATCGAGCCGCGACGCGCTCGTTCGCGCGAATCTGCCGGGACTGCCCGAGAGGACGCTCGACTATTCGAGCGTCGACGACGCGGTGGCTTCGTCGCCGACTGATGTCTGCCGCGCCGCGGACGCGTAGGAGACGAATCTCGGACGCAGCAGAACAGCCAGAAAAACATGGCCGTTCTCTCCGTGTGGTAGTCGCAGAGCCTCAGAGCAACCCATACTCGCACGCTTGCGCGTCCAGGGAGCGGTTCGACCGGCGCAGGGACAGATCTCGCCGACTGGTGTCCCCGCAGTGGGCATGCAAACTCCAGCTGCGCTGCTGCGGAGCCGCTTGCGACGTTTGCGCAGCCCATCTATGCTCAGTCTCGTCGCAGCGGTCATCGAAGAGGTGCAGCGATGCAATCCGTTCTGCTCGCACAGGCGCTGCCTGTCGTGGACGGGTCTGCGTGTGACATTCAGGCGTATCGACGACCCGACAAAAGCAACCCCCACGCGCCGCACCGCCTGTCACACAGCGGCGACGGTCCGCGCGCTTCCCGCACATGGCTGAGCGTCGTAGCCAGCCTCAGCGTGACGGGCGAGCGTTTCGGCCTATGGTTTCATTTCTCCAGCGAAGACTGCACCGCGGCGCTCTTTGGCCCGGCGCCCTCAAAGTCAAGGCTGCCTTCGCCTTCGCCTTTGTCGCTCTGGCAGCGATCGCGACGCCGGCGCTCGCCCAGCAGGCGGACCTCGTCGTCAACCAGTCGGACAGCCCGGATCCGGGCCCCGCAGGCGGCGTTTTCACCTACACGATCCGCATCGACAACAACGGTCCCGACACCGCGACCGGCATCAGCTTCGCCGACACGCTGCCGCCAGGCTCGACCTTCGTCAGCGCCACTCCCACACAGGGCACGTGCAATCCGCCCGCCTCGGGCGTCGTCAGCTGCGCGCTCGGCACGCTTGCGTACCTCGCCGACGCAACGGTCACCGTCAAGGTGATCCTGCCAACCCCCGCGGTGTGGATCAATGTCGTCACCGCGACGTCCGATGTCGAGCGATCCGAATTCGTCGAACAACGTCAACGTGTCCGAAAACACGACGGCGCAAGACGCGTCGGACATGCGGCTCACTGCGGTCGATGCGCCCGATCCCATCGCCGCCGGCGGCGCGTACAGCTATACGCTGACCGCGACCAATCTCGGCCCAACCGCCGCCGCATCGCAGACGATCGCGTTTACGGTGCCGACCGGCGCCTGCATTACGTCGGTACCGACCGGCACCAACTGGGCCTGCGTGCCCAACACGGGATACCCCGTTTGCTCGGGCACGATCACCTGCACGCGCAGCTCGTCACTGGCGTCGGGCGCGAGCGCACCCAACCTCACTGTGCCTGCCGTGGCCAACATCGCCGGCTCGATCACGGCCGCATTCACCGTGAGCTCGCCGCTGCCCGACGGCGACACGAGCAACAACACGCCGACCGCAACGACCACCGTGAACGGTGGCTCGACGGATCTTTCGATCGCGAAGACCGCAAACCTCACGACGGTCGGCGTCGGCAGTCCGGTGATCTTCACGCTGACGCCGAAACTCAATGGCGGTGAGCCCGCCGGGCAGGGCGGCGGTCTCATCACCGTCACCGATTCGCTCCCGGCGGGTTTCACGCTTACGTCGACGCCGACCGGCAGCGGATGGACCTGTTCGGCATCCCGGCCGTGCCCGCCGCCGGTCCGGTGACGATCACGTGCACGCGTCCGGGGCCGTTCTCGACCAACTTCGGCACGATGCCGGCTATCACGGTGAACGCGACGGTCACGACGATCGGCACGTTCGTCAACAGCGCGAGCGTCTCGTCGCCGGAAGTCGATCCCGTGCCCGCGAACAATACGGCCACCGTGACCGTAACCGGCAGCAACAACGCCGACATGTCGATCACGAAGACCGGCGCCGCCAACGCCGTGTTCGTCGGCGATGACTTCAACTATGTGCTGACGCCGAAAAACAATGGGCCCGTCGCGCTGCCGATCGGTACGATCGTGCAGGTGAGCCGACAATATCCCGTCCGGCATCAACATCCGGTCCGCGCCGACGAGCCCGGGCAATTTCTGGACGTGCACGGTGCCAGGCGCGCCGCCGTTTCCGATCAGCGGCCCGGTCACCGTTACGTGCACACGAACGTTGACGGCGGCGATCGCTTCCGGTGCGAACATGACCGCGATCACGATTCCCGCCGAGACGAACGCCGTCGGCTCCATCGCCAACACCGCCTGCGTCACGCTTCCGGGTCCGACCGGGCCGTCGGACGGCAACGTCACCAATGACTGCGCCACGAACACGGTGACCTCGACCCCGGGCGCGGGCGCCGACCTGGCGATTTCCAAGACCGCCAGTCCCGCTACCGTGCTCGCCGGCCAGGACCTCACTTACGTCATCACGGTCATCAACAACGGGCCGAACCCCGCGACCAATGTCACCGTGACGGACCCGCTGACCAGTCTCGTCACGACGGGCGGATTCCAGTCGGCGACGCCTTCGCAAGGCACGTGCACGCCGAGCGTCGTCACCGACGGGCCGACCGTCAATCTTTCGTGCAACCTCGGCGGGCTCGCCGACGGTGCAACCGCGACGGTCACCGTCGTCGTGCGCCCATTGGTCGCGACGAGCGGACCGCGCACCAATACGGCGACCGTGAGCTCGCCGGACATTGCCGATCCGGTCACCACCAACAACAGCGCGTCCGCCACGAGTCAGGTCACAGCCGTCGCAGACGTCACCGTGACGAAGACGGATTCACCCGACCCAGCCCAGGCCGGCACCAACCTTACCTACGTCATCACGGCCCGAAACAACGGACCGTCAACGGCCCAAACGGTAACCATCACCGACACGTTGCCATCGAACGCGCGGTTCCTGTCGCTTTCGGCGACGACGGGCAGTCCATCGTGCACGACACCCACGGTGCTCTCGAGTGGCGGCACGCTGACGTGCACGTGGGCGTCGATCGCGACCGGCACGCAACAGACCGCGACCGTCATCGTGCGGCCCAGGACGGGCGAAACCGCCGTGGTGAACAACGTTATCATCAGCACGACGACGACTGAATCGAATACCACAAACAACAGCGCCTCGGCGACGACCGCCATCACGCCGGCCGTCGTCGATCTCATCATCAACAAGGTCGACAGCCTCGATCCGGTAGCGCTGGGATCGATCACCAAATACGCGATCACCGTCACTAACTCCGGGCCCTCGGCCGCGACCAACGTGGTGATGACGGACACTTTCCCGGTGGGGTCGCCCACCGCCACGTTCTCCTACCAGGGCAATCTGACCATTGCGCCGGCGGACAGCGGCTCGTGCGTCGAGCCCGCGCTCAACGTCACATCGGGGACGATCACCTGCACGTTCCCCGACGTCGCGCCGGGAGTCGGCAATTCGGTTGTCGTCACCTACGACATGCGCGCGGAAGCGATCGCCAGCGGCACGTCGGGCACGACCTTCAACGGCGCGGTGGTCAACGGCAACGAGCCGGAATCGTCGCTTGCGAACAACGCGACGGTGAACTCGACCACGACGCGTCAGGCCACGGATCTCGGCATCTTGAAGACAGCGCCCCCGACCGTGATACCGGGCGATACGCTTGCCTGGACGCTGACGGTCACCAACTACGGACCCGTTGACAGCAACGGGGCGCAAGTCACCGACACGCTGCCCTCCGGCGTGACGTTCGTGGACGCGAGCCCCGGCTGCGCGTTCGCGGCGGGCACGGTGACCTGCACGCTTGGCCTGCTCAGGGTCGGCAGCACTCAGGCGTTCACGATCAACGTAATAGTGATCGACCCGAGCTACGCCAGATTCCCGCTATCCAACACGGCGACGGTGGCGGTGGTGAACGAGATCGACATCGTTACCGGAAACAACTCGAGCACTGCGACGACCAACGCCACGCCGCAGGCCGACCTCGCCGTGGTGAAGACGGTGAACAATCCGACGCCCGTCGTCGGCAGCACGGTGCAGTTCACGATCACGGTGACGAACAACGGACCGAACGGGGCCACCGGCGCGCAGGTGGCGGACCTGCTGCCCGCCGGCTATTCGTTCGTATCCGCCGTGCCGTCGCAAGGCAGCTACAACAACGGCACCGGTGTCTGGACCATTGGCAGCATCGCGAAGGGCGCCAGTCGTGACCATGACGGTGAACGCAACGGTGAACGCAAGCGGCGACAGACCAACACTGCGATCGTCAGCGCCACGACGACCGATCCCGTTACCGGCAACAACACGTCGAGCTTGCCGGTACGGCGCCCGTCGATGCAGGCGGACCTCGCGATCACGAAGATCGTGGACAACGGCACGCCGAACGTCGGCAGCGACGTCACGTTCACCATCACGGTTACGAACCTCGGCCCGAGCAGCGCCGCCGACGTTCAAGTCCACGACGCGCTGCCCGCGGGGTATACATTCGTGTCGGCGACGCCGAGCATCGGCATCTACAGCAGCGTCACCGGCATCTGGAGCGGCATCGGCACGCTGTCGAGCGGCGGCAGGGCATCGATGACGGTGACGGCGAGGGTTGCGCCGAGCGGGCCGTATCTCAATACCGCGACGGCGAGCACGACGACAACGGACACGAATTCCTCGAACGACAGCGCGTCGGCGGACGTGTCACCAGTCGACGTGGCGAGCCTCGCCGTCACCAAAACCGACAACAGCGATACCTACACGCCGGGCGGTACGGGCACGTACGTGATCGTCGTCACCAATGGCGGGCCGTCGGCCGCATCTTCCGTGTCGATGACCGACACGCTGCCCACAGGCGTCACGCTCGGCGGTACGGTCACTGCACGGAGGCGGGCACCGCGACCTGCGGCACGGTAACCGGCATTGCCGGACAGACATCGCTGGGCACGAACTGGCGCGACGATCGCCGCGGGCGCGGGCAATTCGCTGACATTCACCGTTCCGGTGGCCTACGCGTCGTCGATGACGACGGCGATCGCTCGTCAATACGGCCGACGTGAGCGATCCGGCAAGCCCGCCGGCTTCCGCCAGCGACAGCAGCACGCTCTTGCCCAGCGTCGCCCTGGACGTCACGAAGACCGACGGCAGCAGCACCTACACGCCCGGCGGCGCTGCGACGTATGTCGTAACCGTCAAGAACAACGGACCAAGCGACGCCGCCGACGTCACGGTCAGCGACACTTTGCCCTCGGGCGTCACGCTCACCGCGTCCGTTACGTGCACGCCGAGCGGGGTTGCGACTTGCGGCACCGTGACCGGAAGCAATGGCGATGAGCAGCTTCGGCGCGATCGGCGCGTCGCTCGGCGCGGGCGAGGGCGACACGCTCGTGTTCACGGTGCCCGTGGCGTTCGCGGCAGGCATGACCGCCGATCCGCTCGTGAACACCGCGACAGCCACGGATCAGGCGACGGGCGTCAGCGCGGACGGAAGCGACTCGGACGCGCTTTCAAGCGCCGTTTCGCTCGCGGTGACGAAGACCGACGGCAGCAACAGCTACACGCCGGGCGGCAGCGCGACCTATACCGTCACCGTGGTCAACGGCGGCGTGTCCACGGCGAACGCGGTCACGGTCACCGACTCGCTTCCCTCTGGCGTCACGCTATCGGGCACGGTCACGTGTGCGGCGGGCGGCACATCCAGTTGCGGGACGGTCTCCGGCGCGGCGGGAGAGGCGAGCTTCGGCGCGACGGGGGCAACCGTTGTTCCCGGTGCGGGCAACGAGATCGTATTCACCGTTCCGGTCACATTCGCCGCGGGCATGACCACGGATCCGCTCGTCAACACCGCCACGGCAACGGACGGATCAGGCGCGATGGGCTCGGGATCAGACAGCGATGCGCGGTCCGCGCAAGTGACTCTCGAAGTAGCGAAGACCGACAACAGCGAGACCTACGTGCCCGGCGGCACGGGAATCTACGTCGTGACCGTGCGCAACACCGGCACCTCGGACGCGGTCAACGTCACCCTCAACGATTCGCTGCCGGTCGGCGTCACGCTCACCGGCGTGGTGCAATGCGCCGGCAACGGCATCGCGGATTGTGGCTCGGTCACGGGCAGCGCGGGCGAGACGACGTTCGCGGCGACCGGAGCCGTACTCGGCACGGGCGCCGGCGATTCGCTCGTGTTCACCGCACCCGTCGCGTTCGCGTCGAGCCTCGCGGACGATCCACTCATCAACACCGCGACCGCAACCGACCTGTCGTCAGGCGCGACGGCGAGTGGCTCCGACAGCGACACGCGTGATGCGCAATCGGCGCTTGCGATCGTCAAGACAGACAACAGCGACAACTACGCTCCGGGCGGAACGGGCACGTACACCGTAGTCGTGACCAACACCGGCATTTCCGCGGCGCTCTCCGTGGCGGTGAGCGACCTGCTGCCCACCGGCGTGACGCTCACCGCGGCACCACTCTGCGTCGCCGCTGGCACGGCCGATTGCGGCACCGTGACGGGAAGTGCCGGCGAGGCGAGCTTCGGGACGACTGGCGCCTCGATCGGCCCGGGTGGTGGCGACTCGATCACCTTCACCGCACCTGTGGCGTATTCCGCCGACATGACGACGAATCCTCTCGTCAACACCGCGACGGCGAGCGACGGCGTGCATCCACCGGTCAGCGCATCCGACGAAGATGCCCTGTCGGCCAACGTTGCGCTCGCGGTGACGAAGACCGACGGCACTTCGACGTACAAGCCCGGCTACAACGGTGCATATACGATCGTGGTGACGAATTCGGGGATTTCGGAGGCTGTCAGCGTATCGGTCAACGACACGTTGCCGGTGGGCGTGACGCTCATCGCCCCCGTCACATGCAGCGCTGCCGGCAATGCGAGCTGTGGCGTGATTTCGGGAGAACCCAATTTGACTGTGACGGGCGCACGCGTTGGCGCGGGCGCGGGTAACGCGCTCACGTACACCATGCAGGTGTCGTTCGCTACCGATCTCGTGGCGGCAACGATCACGAACGTCGTGACCGTCCTGGATGTTCCCACGGGCTCCAGCGCCACCGCCTCCGATACCGACAGCCTTTCCCTGGTCGGCCCGGAATTGGCAAAGACGATCGCGCCGGCGACGATCGACGTCGGCGGCAGCGCGGTGCTCACGATCACACTCTCCAATGTGAACGCGGGGTCGCTGACGCTGACCGCACCGTTCGCCGATACGATGCCCGCGGGCGTGACGACGATCGGCAGCAACACCGGCACGTGCGCGGGCGTTGCGGTGACGGCGACGACGATCACGATGGCGAGCGGCGCGGTGATCCCGGCCGGAGGCTGCACGATCGTCGTCACGATCACGTCGTCGACCGCAGGATCGGTCACCAACACCACCGGCACCCTGAGCACCAGCGGCGGAAGCGCGCCGCCCGCCAGCGCCCCGATCACGGTGACGGGCGGTGGCGAAGGGGTCGCCTCGGTCGCGAAAACCATCGCGCCGGCGCAGATCCCCATAGGCGGGAGTGCGACCTTGACCATCGCGCTCGGCAATAACGGCGCGGGGCCGTTGACTCTGACGGCGCCGTTCAGCGATCCGATGCCGGCCGGGATGAGTGTCATATCGGCCCACACCGGCACCTGTGTAGCGGTCGTCACGACCGCCACGCTGATCACGCTGCCGGCGGGTTCGTCGATACCACCGGGCGGCTGCACGATCATCGTCACTGTTACCTCGTCCATGCCGGGCACCGCGGTGAACGTGACGAGCGCGCTCGTTGCAGGGGGCGGCGTTGGCGCGCCCGCGGCGAGCGCCCCGCTGGCCGTGGGTGGACCCGGACCGAACCTGCCGATGGAACCGATACCAGGGCCTTCGTCCCTCGCGCGCATTCTTCTGCTGCTCGCGTTGGCGGCGATGGGCGGGCTCTACCTGTGGCGCCGCAGTTAGCGACTGCTGCGCTATCGCGATCTAGACTGGATTCATTGCGCTCGCGGACGATTGGACACGGGCCGCCAAAGGCATGAACTCTCTAATCTGACCGCATCGAAATTCAGAGTTACTGCAACGGCCGCTCGCGAGGTTCTACAGAGCGCCGGGCTCGTCCTGGAAAGAAAAACGAAATCACGCCAAGACGTGCACGGAATGGTTGTCGACTTTTACTTGAACCGTCGTTGGGTTTGCGACAGCGGCATCTTGAGCGAGTGCTGCTCGGCAAGTCGACACACTATGGCTGCCGGCAAACGCCTGAGGCAAGTGGTCGCTGCCACAGTGCGTGTCCGATTGCCGCGGACTTTTTATCGAGAGAGCGGCGCTCATGCCATTGAGGACGTCAGGCACGCGGATGAGACGTGCAAGGCCAAGGTGTTCGTCGCGAAAGATTGGCTCGAACTCAGAAAGCGTAGCGGTAACTTACCGAAAGCTGGTCGACGGTGAAGTTCGGGCTGCGAATGCCCAACATCAAAGCATTGACGATCGTTGCCGGCGCGACGCCGTCGAGCGCCCAATCCTGCGTGGTGTAGTGCTCGTGCCAGTAGTCGAAGCGCAGCGACGACTTTTCGTTGAACCGGTAGCTGGCGAACAGACGCAAGCCGTCATCGCGGAACGTATTGTTGGGAAAGCCCGGCACAGTCGGCGTGGTCAGACTAAGACCGATTGATTCCCTCGTATATGAGGCGTAAACATTTGCCCCGATGTCGAGTTTCGACTTGATGTTCTTGATCTGGCCGGAGATGCCTCCGGTGTTCGTTTCGTCCGCGGTGTGGGCGAACCAGTCGGCCGGTCCGCCGTTCTCGCTGCCTGCCTGATCCGCAGAGATGACCTGGCGCGTGGCATACGCCTGCAGTGAGCCATTCTCGGAAGGCGTCCAAGCTGCCGACAGCGTGACGCTGAAATCGCGCGCGCCGGTGAGGCCGACTGCGGATTTGTCGTAAACATCCTTGTGTTGTTCGGCCGACAGGCCGAGCGAGACACTCTGCGCCGGAACGAAGTAGGCCGTGCCCAGCAGTTCGTCGCGGGTACGGTCGGCGAGATCGAACCGGCGAAGCAGCGGATTTTCGACGGCGATGATCGTCGGAGTGGTCTGGAATTCGTCGATCGTGCGACGCGATCGGTCGTACTTGAACGAAAATCCGTAGTTGCTCGAGGTCGTCGTGTGAAACTCCAGCCATCCGGTGCCCGTGCTGGTCTTGGCGACCGATTGATAGGTAGTGTCGTAGTGTTCGCCCTTGGCGCCCAGTTCGACCTTGAGGAAATTGGCGACCGAGATGTCCCCGAGGGCGCGAAAGGTGGAGCGATCGAAGCTGTACGGAAGGTTGAACAGCGTGCTGGCGACGTAGACGTCGCTCGCCACCTGCGGATAGGCGGCCTGCGAGGTTTTGTTGTCGCGGCGGTCGTCCACCCAGTCCGCCGTGATCGAGAGCAGGTCGATGGGCCGGGACGTCAGCCGCACCGTGTAGTTGTATGTATCGATCCTGCCATCGAGACTCGCGCGCGGCAATGGCTGCGTCGAAATGCCGGGATTGATCGTCGAGCCGATGTACGAGTCGTTCTGCGACGCTTCTCCGAAGGAGAAGTTTCCCATCAACCGTGTCGACGGCACGATCTGCCATCCGCCGCTCAGGCTGAACTGATTGAACAAATTGTCCGGCGCCACGCTCATCCGGCCTACGTTGGCGGTGCCGAACGGCGTGAACGGGTTGTCCCAGGTAACGGCGGTGTCGGCATTGTGGAAGAACGAGCCGTAGTAGCCGATGCGGAACTGCCAGTTGTCGCGGGCGTATTGCGCGCCGAGATCCACCTGGTCCGTCGAGTAATTGACCGGCGCGGCGAGCAAAGTCGTCGAGGTGAGGAAATTGGCGCCGCTGACCTGCTCGCCGTTCTGCTTGTCGTGGCGATACTTGAAGTCGAACGACCAGTGCGTCTGGTTGAGCAGGAAGTTCGCGCCGAGATCGGCGATCTGCCGCTTCCGTCGCAGCCCGGTCTCGTTCAGGCTTTCGGGCAACGCGGTCATCCCGGTGGTGCCGCCGGCGGTGACCCAGTTTGGCGGCAGGGTCAGGTGATTGCCGCCGACGCCGAGGAACGGAGTGAACCCTTTGGCATAGGGATAGTACGGGACCTCCTGGTAGGACCCGTTCAGCTCGATGAAACCCTGCTTGCCGCCTTCGATGGACAGGTAAGGCGCGAGTGGAGCGATCCGCTGACTGTCGTAGTTGAACCGGCTGGCATCGAAGTCGAGGTACTCGGCGTCGCTGCCGCGGTACCGGGCGCTACCGCCGAGTTGCAGGTATGCGTCGTCGCGCTTCATTCCCGAGAAAATCCCGAATAGATCATTCGTGCCGTCCGCCCCGACATAGCCGACATCGATGGAACCGGCGGTGCCGGTGTCCGCGGTGCAGTCCTCGCACGCCCAAGCGCTGGTGTCGGGCCGCGGCGGTAGTTGCTGTGCGCCGACAAGGCCAGCGTGCACGGCACAGACAAGCGCCGTCAGCGAAAGAGCCAGCCTGCGGCCAAGGCAGCGATCAGTCGAGAATGGGTCGTTCATCGGACAATCTCATCGGCTGAGGTCCGCGCCGGACGGCGCATTGGAGCCGTGCACATGCGAGTGGCAATTCACGCAACTGCCGCCAAGCAGGTTGGCCGACGGCGTATGGCCCGGCAGCCCTTGGCCGGTGTACGCGATGCTGGGATGGCCGGCGGACGAATGGCATTGCTGGCAAAGCAGCGGCGGCCGCAGTTTCAGCAGCGAGGGATTGGTCGAGCCGTGGGAGTTGTGGCAGTTGTTGCAGTCTTCCGCGACGGGCGGATGCTCCCACAGGAACGGACCGCGCTTCTCCGCGTGGCAGGAATAGCAGGTTTGGTTGACCGTCGGTTTCGTCAGCAGCGACGGGAACAGCGAGTCGTGTGGCGCGTGGCACGACGTGCAGGTCATTTCCCCGTAACGAACCGGATGCGCCGAGAGTTGGTCGAAGGCGCCGCGGACGTTCGCGTGGCATCGGTAACAGACCTGCGGCTGCTCCGCACGATCGGTGACCTGGTCGTGCTCCGTGTGGATCTTGTGGCAGCTGACGCAGGCCAGGTCGCGGCGTTCGTGAATGCTGCCGTGCCAACCCACGCGGTTGTTGTTCGTGTGGCAGGACAGGCATGCCTCGTTCTGCTGCGTCACGGTGCCCGGCGAGTTCTTCCCGAACAGGGTGACCGGTTCGCTCGACTTCTGGGCATGCCTGCCGCCCGGCCCGTGGCAGGCCTCGCATTGCAGCTGCGCAAACGGCGCATTCGGATCACCCTTCACTCCATGCTTGGTCTTGAAGAGCACCTGCACCTTCGGATCTTCTTCGTCGTGGCATTTGCGACAGGTGTCGGCACCCTTTTCCGAGTACGCAGTTGCCGGAACGAGCGCCGGGGCTGCTGCCGCGGGGGCTGGTTCGGCTGCCGGGGCGGGCGCTTCCGCCTTCGCAGCGGGCGGCTCCGCCTTCGCGGCGGGTGCTTCCGTTTTTGCGGCAGGCGCCGGTTGCACCTGATCTGCCGCCCATGCCGGAGCGATGGCGCTCATCGCCAGGCCCGCCACCAGCAGCCAGGCGGGTCCCGGCATCCTTTTGTAAGAGCTGCGCATGAGCGTAGCTCTCACTGTTTCACGTGATGAACAACGTCGATATCCGCCAGCGAACCCGGCCCGTGGCAGACCGAACACGATTCCGTCGTGCTGCTGCTCGTGCCGATCAGCGACTGGATGATGTAGAAAGAGGCGCCATTCTGCTCCATGTGGGCCTTCGAGTAGATGTCGTCGTGGCATCCCGCGCAGGCCCCGGCCGTCGGCGTGATGCGCGAGTACAGGGAGCTATCGGCAAGTGCCGACTGCGGCGCAACGGTCGAGCCTCCTTGGCCATTCGATACCGCGGTCGCGTGCGTATCGACCGTCATCCCGAGGAGTCCCTGCTTCAGCGGAACGCGATACGTACCCGAACTATGGCATTGCGTGCAGTTCGAGAGGGTGGCCGGATAGCCCACATCGACAAAGTTGTTGACGCTGGCGTTGCGTCCGTAAATCACGAAATCCGTCGTGCGCTTGGCGGCACCGTGGAGCGAGTGGATCAGGTTGTTGAAGTTGATCGACCTCTGCTCGAGCCCGTCGACCGCAGCCGTATTCACGCCGTTCGGCGTGCCGTCGGGATCGATCGGGCGAAAGCCGACGTCCGTGGCGTTCGGGTTGTGGCAGATCACGCAGACATTGACGTTGTCGGTCCGATTGGCGCCATGCAACGACAAGCCGTCGTTGTGCCCGTGGCAGGTTTGGCAAGCCTTCACGTCGACGACGACTCGGCGCGGCTGCGGCGTTGCGTCGGTGATCGCGAAATAGGTTTGCGCGCTCGTCGCCGGAATTTTGTCGGTGTACTTGCCGTCTCCGTCGTAGTCGCCCGCCGGGTGGCCTTCGATGGCAACCGAGCCCGAGCCGGTCGTCGAAATCGGAATCGCCACATTCGAGGTGATCGTGTAGGTGCCGTCGCCGACCGCCGTGGCCGACAGGGCATTCAGTACCACTGGCTGGCCCGGAAGTGAGCCACTGCCATCGTTGTTGATGTCGGAAGTATTCCAGGCGAGGTCGATCTTGAGCGTCGTCGTGCCGTCGGCAGTCGCCGTAAACGCTGGATCACTCTTGAGGTCGTACGGCGTGTTGGTTTTTGGGTTGGTGACCGAGAACGCGATCGTGGGGTACATGCCCGGTGCGCTGTTCGTCACGCCGAGGATGTTGAACTGGAACGCCTGCGCAGCGACCTGTCCCGGAATCGAGTGCGAATCAGCAACGGCTCCGGCGTATCCGCCCGCACGGTGGCAAATCGTGCACTGGGTGTTGTCCGGCTGGGCTCCGCCCGCATGCCCAGCGCCGGTTGCGAAGTTGACGTTGTCATGGCAGCCGCCGCATGCCTGAATGGTCGGCTGGTCGAAGACCTGGTGCGCATCGGGCGTCGCCGGGTTCGCCGGATCATGACACGTCTTGCAGTTGCGGACGTCCTGCGGGAAGACGACGTGGGAGTAGTCATTAACCGACTCATTGCGGCCGTAGATGATGTACGGCTTGCCGGCCTGGACGCTGGGCAGGCCGCTGCCCCGATGGATCTTGTGGATCATCGTTTCGAGGCTGAGGGTATTCGTGCTCTCCGCATCGGTCGTGCCCGGGTTGTGGCAGGTCACGCACAGCTTGGGATCCTGGCGTGGTCCACCATGCTCGGCGAGTTGGGTATGGCAGCTGTTGCAGCTGGCAATATCGACGATGTCCTGTGTCAGGATCCCTGTCGTCGCTCCCGACGAGGGTTGCCAGGTGTATGTCGCGTTGTTCGTGTTCGCCTGTGGCAAGGTATCCGAACTGAGGGCTATGGCCACGCGGTGCGTGAAAGTCGGTACGAATGGAACCGCAAGCGGCGTCGTGACCGTCGTGATGTTCGTGCCGAACGTGTAGGTGTAAGAGCCGTCACCGTGATTGGCGAGCTTCCCGCCGGAGTCCGTTTTGGCCTGCACGGCGGGTTGCGTACCGATCCCGACCCCAGCGGCGGGCGTTTCGAGCTGGTTGATATAGTTCTGCCATTTCGACGGATTGCCGTCATGCCCGGGCTGGAGTTGCGCCACGGTGAACTGGAGCGCGCTCACCGGCAGGCCGACAAAACCGCTGCCGTCCTGGTCGACGACCTTGAAGTCAACCGTCGAGGTGCTGCCGAGCGAGGCGCCCGATATCGTGATCGTGAGCGCCGTCACCGGACCGTAGTTGATGATGATGGTGTCCGCGGTGGTGGCCGCACCGATGCCTGTCGAAGCGGTAAGCAAGGCCAGGGCAGTCGCAACGGCGCTGAGTGCGTGTGATGCGCTCCGACAAAATGCCGTACCGAGTTTGTGCAGCATGGCAAACATCCCCGCGGTTGCGACTCTCGCGAGTATGCATCTGGGGCCTTTCCACGATCAATAAGTAAACTTACCACCCCAATAATGAATAGGCCACCCAAAAATGTATGGGGTGCAGGTGGCTAACGGCGGACGCGCCCGGACGGCATATACCCCGCATGGCAGCGGGGTTTCTAGGGGTTGGCTATGGATTTGTGCGGAATCCGTGGGCGAGTAGGCTCGGCTGCGACTGTAGAGAATCGCCTGTCTACTCAGCAATCTACTCACAAAAAACCCGACTGCAACCGTGCCTCGTCGAGGTTCTGGGTGGCACGCGTGCCTTATTTCATCAGGATTCCGGGGTCGGTTGATACCGACCCGGAGTGCGTCGTGGTGCAATTTGGTGGGCGCGACAGGGATCGAACCTGTGACCCCTACCATGTCAAGGTAGTGCTCTACCGCTGAGCTACGCGCCCGGAGTGTACTGAAGGCCGCGGTGGGGCCCTCGAAGGGTCGGCAAGGATAACGGACGGGCGGCGATCAGGCAACCACTGCCCCCATTTTCGCTGGCGTTTTTGCCGTGGCCTGCCCCCGGGTTGGACGCGCCGCTCGCCCGCGATTGGGGCAAAAAGCGGGGCTCTGCTCGCTGCGGCGTCACCCCGCGCGTTTCAGCGCCACGACCGAATTGAGACCGCCGAACGCGAAAGAATTGCTCAGCACCGCGTGTACGGGCTACTCGCGCGCGACATTCGGCACGTAGTCGAGATCGCATTCGGGATCGGGGTCGATGAAATTCGTGGTCGGTGGAACGACGCCGTCGCGCAATGCGCCGATCGCGGCGACGAGTTCGATCGCGCCGGCGGCGCCGAGCGCATGGCCGTGCATCGACTTCGTCGACGACACCGCGACTGCGTCAGCGCGCGCGCCGAACACGCGGCGAATCGCCTTCGTTCGGTCGGATCGTTCGCCGGCGTGCCGGTGCCGTGCGCGTTGATGTAGTCAATGTCGGCGGCGTGAGCCCGGCGTCGTCGAGTGCCGGCTGGAATCGCGCGCGCAACGTTGGCTTCGGACGGCAGCACCATGTCGATCGCGTCGGCGGACATGCCGCTGCCGGCGAATTCGGCGAGGATCGTCGCGCCGCGTCGGCGCGCGTGTTCGTATTCCTCGAGCACGAAGATGCCGGCGCCTTCGCCGAGCACCATGCCGCGTCGCTGCTTGCAGAACGGGCGGCAGGTGTCGTCGGCGGTCACACGCACGGCTTCCCAGGCCTTCACGGTCGGCACGGTGATGCAGGCTTCGGTGCCGCCGGTGACGGCAAAATCGACTTTTCCACTGCGCACCATGTCGAACGCCTGGCCATCGCATGATTGGCCGACGCGCACGCGCTGACGACGGCGAACGGCGGGCCCGTGCAGGCCGAACTCGATGCTGATGTGGCAGGCCGGCGCGTTTGCCATCACGCGCACGATCGTCAGCGGATGCACGCGCGGATTGTTTTCGCCGTAGAAGCGCTGCGATTGTTCGTTGTGCGTAGTTCTCGCCGCCGATGCCGGTGCCGATGATGCAGGCCGTGCGCTCGCCGAGTTCGTCGTTGCGAAAGTCGAGTCCGGACTGGGCGACCGCCTCGCGCGCGGCGATCGAGCGCGAATTGCGAGACGCGGTCGAGCAGCAGCAGGCGTTTGGGTTCGAAGTGCCGGGCGGATCGTAACCGCGCACTTCCGCTGCGATCTTGACGTTGAGCAGGTCGGTCGGAATATCGGCGATCGGGCCAATGCCCGAACGGCCTTCGCGCATCGCCGCCCACGTTTCGATGGCGGTGTGGCCGAGCGCGGAGATTGCACCCATGCCGGTGATCGCTACGCGGCGCGGTCCGAACTCAGGTGTGGCCACGGAGACGATGACCACGCCTGCTCCTGCTTTGCGGATGATTGCGTTCTTTGTGGACCGTAATTGCTCGCTTTCGTCGCGGTGGCCGCGGGTTTCTCCGCAACGAGCTTTTCGACGGCCTCGACGAGACCCTTGACCGATTCGGTATCGAAATTCGGATCGCGGTCGGGCAGGGTGATCTTGTAGTGATCTTCGATCTCGAAAATGATCTGCACCGCGTCGAGCGACTGGATATCGAGCTCCTTGAGCGTCGAATCGAGCGTGATCTTGCCCGCGTCGACGTTCGCTTCCTTGGCGATGATGCCGAAGATGGTGTCTTTGATCGAGTTGTCCTGCACGCTGCTCATAACGCTTCTCCGGATTTGCTTCAATGATATCGCATCGGCTGCACGCTCAAGCGTCGTGCTGGACGTCTGCACCGGGCAATTTCACGCCGGGCAATTGTACTTCGTCGTCGGTGCCGAGCAGCAGGATGCCGCCCACGATCAGTGCCGCGCCGGCCGCCATCGTCCACGTGACGGTTTCGCCGAGCACGAGCCACGACGAAAACATGACGCCGATGAACACGATTGCGCTCGTCGGAAAGGCGGCGGACAACCGCGATTGGCGCAGGATCAGCATCCACGACAGAAAGGCGCCCAGATAGGTGCAGACCGCAGTCCATATCCACGGAGAACTGAGCACGCGGCCGAAACCGGCCCAGGAAAAGTCGAACTCGCCGGTGTCTCGCCCAGCCATCTTGAGCGCTATCTGCGGAGCATTTCGCAGGCAAGCAGCGCAACCAGGCGAGCCATGGGCCTCCGCGCGTGCCGCGCGAATGGCGGCTCATGGCGGCGCGGATCGGGCAGCAGCGCGGTCGATCGGGATCGTAGCCGGTCGAGCCGGAACAGGCGCTCGAACGCGGCGAAGACCGAGTCGATCAGCGCGGTTGCGATGCCGGTACCACAGCCAGTTCGCGCGCAGGCGGCTGCCAAGCCGGAAGCTTCTCGCGATGCAGGCCCTGGCCGCTTTGATACAGCGGGAATGCCGTGCGTCGATGCAATAGCGCACGTTCTCCACCCAGGTATAAAAGTATAAATTGTAGCCGCGCGCGTACGGCGTAGTCCATGCCGAGAAACTTGTCGATCAGGCGCCGTTCGCGTCTGCAGCACGAGGTTGAACGCGACGAGTCGGTCGCCGATCCAGTACGTGGCGCAGCGGCGCGCGGGCGCAGTTCGCGCAGCACGTCGCGGAAATAATTCGGGGGTCAGTTCCTCGAAACGTGATCTCCGCATGTGCGCAGGTCGCGGCGGTACAGGCGCATGACGTCGTCGGGGATGTCGTCGATGTTGTCGCGCCACTCGACACGCATCTCGCTCGCGGCACTTGAGCTTGCGCCGCATGTCCCTGCGCGTGGCGCGGCTGAGCGATTTCAGATAGCCCGCACAGGAATCGAAATCCACGCTGGCGTAGGGAGGTCGGCGCAGTCGGCAGGCCCGGCTGGCGACGCAGGCGATGTGCATGCGCGGCGTCGTTCCAAAGATCGTCTTTGTACCGAGTTGGCGTCTTTGACGGCGATCATCGCTGGCGCGCGTTCACTTTCGCACGTTGTTCGGCACTGCTCGAAAATGAAACTGAGCAGGCGTTGCCGGTCGAGACGATTCTGTCGCCGCGTCGAAACCGAGATGGCAGATCTCGGCGACGGGCGAACCGAACGCAAGCATGCGCTGCCGCAGAAACCGAGGGAAAAGACGCGCGCGACTCGTGTTCGATGGCACGCGCGCGCAGCGGCGCCGGTCACTGTCGTATCGAGCCGATAGTCGGTGATGAATGCAGGGACGGCGGCGCGTAGTTCGCCGCCGCGATGCACACCGAAGTAAAGCCATTCGAAGCCGAGCGCGCGCTCGACGGGCGTAGTAGGCATCTTCGAGTTCGCAGGGGAACAGCCGGTTCCACGCGTCGCCGCCGAAGGTCCTCGATCGTGCTGGCGCCACTGACTTGCATACTGCTCTCGGAAGAGTCAGCCGACCGTCGCGAGGGCGGGCGCTGGGACGGGCATCTGCACGAAGCGCGTGTTGGCGATGTGATTGAAGAACCGCGTCGACCGTTCGATCGACCTGCTCGCGCTCCTGGTCGACCGTGATCATGTGATAGCTGTTCTCGAGCAGGACGGTCTCGACCGGACCGCTCACGCCACGCACGACCGTGCGCACGTTCTTGAGGCTGGCGACGTCGTCGTCCTTCGCATGCACGACGAGGCACGGCGTGCGGACGCTGCCGAGCTGCTTGCGCACGCGGAACGACAGCCGGTAGAACTCCGCGAGCGACGGCCACGGATTGCCGGGCAGTCCGGCGTCGGCGCTGTTGCCGCTGAGCATGCTGTTGGCGATGCGCTGACGGATGCGCTCGTCCTTGATGCCGTACGGAAAGCACTCGTGGAACTTGCGGTTGTGGCCGAACCCGAGTCCGCACAGGAACGGCAGCATGAACGACAGCTTGCCGATCCACGGGATCGTCCAGCCGTCGTAGAAGAACGTCGTGCCGTACAGGCCGAGGCCGTCGACTTCGCCGGGGCGATCGGCGGCGAGCTTGAGCGCGAGCAGCGCGCCCATCGACAGGCCGGCGACGAACATGTGGTCAACTTCGGCGCGCAGCTTGTCTGCGGCCTCGCAGACGCTGCGATACCAGTCGTGCCAGCCGGTCTTGAGCAGGTCCTCCTCGTTGCCGCAATGGCCTGCGAGCTGCATGCCATGAACTGTAAAACCGTTACGATTCAGTCCCTTGGCGACGAACCGCATTTCGGTGGGCGTGCCGGTAAGGCCGTGGATGAGCAGCACCCCGGAGCGGCCTCCCTGCATCTTGAAATCAACCGATTTGATCATTGACGAAAATAGTCCTGAAACGAGCGTTGTTAGCCGTGTATTTTGCCATACCTATGTGTTAACACATCCCAACGGCAGGCGCCGGATGGCTTTTTTGGCCGCTCCTGGCAGGCGATCAGGCCAGGAATATGAGCGTCACGCCGAGGGCGATGATCAGGGTGCCGAGCCAGCGCCGCGGCGAGACTTTCTCGTGCAGCAGATAGCGGCTCGCGAGGACCACGCCGCAATAGGAGAGCGCGTTGAACGGAAATGCCTCGCTGAGCGGCATGCGCGTGAGGGCCGCGAACCAGACGACGAATTCCACCGCATAGACGAGGACGCCGGCGACGATCCATGGCGAGCCGACGAGATTGCGCAGGAACGCCGCGATGCCGCCGCGGACTGGCTTCTCGCCTGCCTCCGCAACGCCGTCGTCGTGGCCGACACCGAGCTTGAAGAAGACCTGGCCAACGATATCGCAGGTGATGGTCGCGATCAGCAGGAAGAGCGTGAGTGTCATGCGAGAGCCGGCGTTGCCGACGGGGGTAGAGGCCGGCGTTGGCGATTCGGCGGGCGTGTCGAACGACGCCCACGCCGCGACGCCGCGCAGGGAGCGCCCGCGCGGCGACCGAGCCGCCGGGATCGAGAATTTGCAGATGCATCATCGAGCTGTCTTGCGATCGTTTGATGCGCCAAATCATAGCCCGCGAAACGTGAGGGTTTTCCAATGACGCTGGCCTTTGCATGTCTATTTGCATGTCTAAGTGCGGCAAGGTGTCGCGTTTCGGTGGTCTGCGGGGACTCGCCAGTGTCTGTGCCGGCCCAGCCCGCGGGGCGAAAAACCGGGTTGCGCCGGCGGCGTTCGGCCGACCTTCGGCCGTATCGTTTCGAGACGGCGCCCATGCGATGATTCGCCGCCACCGTTTGTGGCGAACCGATCCTGCAAGGCCAGAAAAAACGCATGCCCACCGCGCCGACCGCCACGCTGTTCAACTATTCCATCGAACTGACGCAGCCGAAGGCACACGCGCGCGTGCCGCCGACGATCCACAAGATCGTCATCGTCGGCGGCGGCACGGCCGGCTGGATGGCGGCGCTGATCCTCGCCGCGGCGCTGCTGCCGAAGGGCATCGAGATCGAGGTGCTCGAGTCGCCGGCCGTCGGCATCATCGGCGTCGGCGAGGGATCGACGCCGTGGCTGCGCGGCTTCTTCGACAGCCTCGGCATCGAGGAAGCGGAATGGATGCCGGCCTGCAACGCGACCTACAAGTGCGGCATCACGTTCGATGGCTGGTCGACCAAGCCGGGCTTCGAGAGCTACTTCCACCCGTTCGCCTCGATGCTCGACAACCTGACGATGACGCAGTTCGTGCACAACGCGAAGGCGCGCCTGAACGGATCGGACGTGCATGCGCATCCGAATCGTTTCTTCATCTCTTCGACGCTCGCCGACCGGTGTCTCGCGCCCAAGCCCGAGCGCAACTTCCCGTTCGACGTCTGGTACGGCTACCACTTCGATGCGGTGCTGCTCGGCCAGTTCCTGCAGAAGAAGGCGCTCGAACGCGGCGTCAGGCACAAGGCCTGCCACGTCAAGCACGTGCAGTTGAACGAACAGGGCGATATCGCGTCGGTACTCACCGAAGACGGCGAGACGATCGCCGCGGATTTCTTCGTCGATTGCAGCGGCTTCGCCGGCTTGCTGATCCAGCAGGCGTTGAAGACGCCGTTCGTCACTTTCGCGAGCAACCTGTTCAACGACGCCGCGGTCGCGATGCCGACGCCGATCGACGACGGACATCTCGTCGCAGACGGTGTCGACGGCGATGAAGAACGGCTGGGCGTGGAAGATTCCGCTCACCGAGCGCTACGGCAACGGCTACGTCTACAGCTCGGCGTTCTGCTCGGCCGACGAGGCGGAGCACGAACTGCGCGCGCATCTCGGCCTGCTGGACGCCTCGACGCCGGCCCGTCATCTGAAGATGAAGGTCGGACGCGTCACCAGGCACTGGAACCGCAACTGCCTCGCGGTCGGACTGTCGCAGGGCTTCATCGAGCCGCTCGAGGCGACCGCACTGCTGTTCATCCAGCGCACGATTTCGAATTTCGTCGAATTCCTCGAAAGCGGCGATGTCAGCGAGCGCGCGCAGGACAGCTTCAACCAGTGGGTCAACGATCAGTTCGAAGGCACGCGCGACTACATCGTCACGCACTACAAGACGAACACGCGCAGCGACACCGACTACTGGCGCGCGAACGCGGCGAACAAGAACATCTCCGAGCCGCTGCAGCAGCTTTTTCGCCAGTGGATGTCCGGCAAGAGCATCGTCGCCGATGTGACCCAGCGCAAGATCGGCAAGGGCTATCCGGTGTTCTCGTGGTACTGCATCATGAGCGGGATGGGCATCTTCCCCGATGCTTCTTCGTTGCGCGACCCTGCGCCGAACGAAGCGCCGTACAAGATGTCGCAGATCGACAATTTGTTGCAGCGGGCCGCACTCAACTTCCGCAAGCACCGTGACGTGCTCGGCGAGATTCCGCCGAAGCCGCAGGACGACAGCCTGCAACTCTATTTCTGGTAGGCCCAGGCTGGCCGGCCGATCCCGGGATGTCCGAATCGGAGCGCGCGTCGAACAGCACGTCGTTTTGCGGGATGATCCGTGCAGGCGGCGCAGCCCTGCGCACTTGGCGCTCCCCAGTCGATGCAATGCGACGCAACGGCGCGGGGCGTGGAAATGCTTGGACTCGTGCCTGACGAACGATAGAGTAGCGGTGCTACAGAACGGCGGCGGGACGATTTCGGGCGCCGCGGACAGATTCCCAGCCAACGGGGGGCCGTATGGAACTGTTGTTGTTGTGGCGCTGGAGCACGCTGGTCCAGATCAGCTCCGATCTTCTGATCGCTGTCTTCTTCGTCGCGCTCGCGCATTCGTTGCGCCGCGTCGAGCTGCGTCCGTGGGTCGGCGCGTGGTCGGCGAATCTCGCGGCGCTGTCCGTGACGATCGTCTTCTGGTTGCTGCAGCCGCAGTCACGGCTCGCGTTCGTCGTGCTCGCATCGCTATACCTGTTCGCGAAAACACTGTTCCTGCTGCTGCTCATCGACGGCGCTCTCGAGTTCGTCGCGGCGCGTGCGAATCGCATCGTGAGCGGCACATCTGTTGCGATTCTCGCGCTCGCCTGCGCGGTCTGCTGCGCTTTGCTGCCGTCGATCGATGCGCTCGGCGTCGTGGGCGCCTCGGTGATCAGCCTCTGCATGGCCGCGTGCGCCATCCTCGTCGCGAGGAGGCGCGCGCCGATTGGCGGCTGGCTCGTCACGGGCTGCGCACTGCGTTCGCTGCTCGCCGCGGCCGAGGCGGTCGCTTTCGGGATGAAATGGTCGAGCGGCGACAGCGGCAGCGGCATGCTCGCCGCGTTCCTCGCGTCGCACTCGTCCTTCGATACCGGTGTGGAATGGATGATAGCGCTCGGTTGCGTACTCACGCTGCATGGCATGATCCAGCGCGAACTCACGCGGGCGAACGGGGAACTGACGTCGGCCAAGGAGGAACTGCAGGTCATGCTCGATCACGATCAGCTGACCGGCGCATACAGCCGCCGCGCCATGCCGACTGTGCTGCGGGCAGCGCAGTCGACCGGCGCGACGATCCTGTTCTTCGATCTCGATGGCTTCAAGAAGGTCAACGACCGGCGCGGGCATCACTTCGGCGATGCCTGCCTCACGCGCTTCGCGAACGAGCTGCGCACGCAGTTCCCGAGCGACCGCGTGATCCGCTACGCGGGCGACGAATTCATCGTGGTCACTCTCGAACGCGAGCCTTCGCGCATCACCGAGCGCGTCGCCGCGATGCGCTCCGCCCTCGACGCCAGGCCGGTCGACGGTCTCCGGATCGCGTTTTCGGTAGGCGTGGCGAATCTTCTTGCACAGGGTGACGCGGAGGCCGCGCTGCGCGCGGCAGACGAGGCGATGTATTCGGAAAAGGCGGGGCGGGCTGCCTGATCGAACGCGTATCGCGGGGCTCGAAGGCGCGGGGTTCGAAGGCCGCTCCGCCGATTTTTGGATTTCCGAACACGATTCGCGCAAGAATCCGGCCGGGTGCGATCGTCGATCCCACGTCGGACTTGCGCACCGCCAGCCATCGCAATCCTGAGGAGTCGCCAATGCACACTTCCCAACGACATTCGAAGATGCAAGAGCTATACGCGCCGGTCGTAAAAAGCCCGCGCGCCGGTCACCGTCCGGAATGGCTCATCGGTCAGAAAATGATGGATCATGCGGTCAAGTCGATTCGCGCGCGGGCGCACCTCGAGCGCGCCTACGACGTTCCCTACCTGGCGGGCTACAGTCTCGACGGCCACACGATCTTCATCGATCGGCACATGCCGAAGAGCTTCGTCTACCGCTCACGCAAGGTGCTGACCGATCGCTTCCTGATCGTGCACGAAGCGGTCGAGAAGTCCTTGATCCAGCTGCTCGGCATGCACTATCTGCACGCGCACCAGATCGCGCTGCATGCGGAACAGGCCGCCGTGCGTGCGGAAGGCATCACCTGGGATGCCTACGACGGCTTCATGCAGGAATACATCAAGGTGATCGGCGACGAGGCGCTGAGCAAGGTGCCCGACAATCTGGACATGACGCCGTATCGCGATTTCCATGACGCCGAAGAGATCAGCAAGATGCGCGCGGGCATGGCGCATTGTCCGAACTTCGAGCCCAAGCACGCCGTGCACATCGCGGGCCTGATGCCGACACGCAGGCGACGCGTCGTCTAGCGCGGCGATGCTGCTCGACGGGTAAAGCAATCTCCGCAAGATCACTGTTCGCGACATGCCGAAGTGGCATGTCGCGCCGGATCGAACGCGGCGCTCGGGACTCTGCGAGGCGCGAATCGTTTCCGACCGTTATGCAGGAATCGCGGGGCGCGGCGCGGATGGCGCCGGGGCGCGCGCGTTCAATGCAGCCAGAAATGCGTCGGCGTAGAGAAAGGACTGCGCTGCGAGTTTCTTGCGGTCGGCTTCGTCGGAGCCGTAGGAGTGCAGTTTCTGGACCAGGGATGCGTACACCATCAGTGCGACATCTTCGACTTGCATTGTGTGTTCGGAGTTGTTGTTCATGTGATCTCGTTGCGTCGACGCAGGAATGTCTCCTGCGTGATGAATCCGCGCAAGGCGAGATACGAGATCACCGCCAGCTCGCTGTAGCCTCTGGCCGTGATTGCATGCCTCACTTGCTCAACCGAGCATCCGCACTGCGTCGCAAAGTGGCGAATGGCTTTCTCGTCATCGATGTTCAGAAGTGTCATGGCTGACGCTTTTTGCCAGTTTGAATGCGGCGTGGAGAGGCTACTCTCAAAGTTGCGGATCACCTACACAAAACGGTGCGGGACTGAGTGCCGCAACAGGCAACGAAGCCGGAGAAAGGCGTTGTGGCGCTCTCCGGAATGGCCGCGTTCCGCTGGGTGTCCATGCAGATTTCGCTGAAATTCGGAGATGGGCGCTGAAGCACCCGGCATCGCAACGAAACTTTTGCGAACAGGATCCCTTCGACCGCCGTGTGAGCCGGCTAGAGGGAAATGAGGGTGATCGCCGCGTTGGGGAGGGCGCCATCAAGCAATCGCCGCAAGCGCATTTCGATGGCGGCAAGATTTGCGGTCTTGGGGGGCGCACAAAGCGAGTAGGTGTGCATGCGCCCGCCGTTGCCCTGGGACACGCGGCTCACCCGCACGTTGTCACTCTCGCACGCGGCCGACCAGAGCTTGCGTAACGCGGCCGGACCGATGCTTTGAGCGCCGGTCAGACGAAAGCTGAATAGTGCAATATGGTGCGTCATGTCGTCCTTCTCTGTGTAAGTCTACGAGTATGCGCGCAATCTGCCGTGCCCACACGTTCTGCGGCGCTCAAGTCGTCGTGGGCCCCTGTTCAATTTCCTGCAACTTGGGACCCGCGGAATCGTCGATTGCTCGGGTCTCAAGGTCATCCGAGAAGTGGCGGTTCGAGCAGTTGCGGCGGAAGGCGCCACGATGGTGGGCAGTTTGACCCGGTTGGCGCACAATGTGCGGGCCAATCTCGGCTTCAGGGGCAAACGCGTGCCTTCGACAGAAACGGCACGTGAACACAACACTGCAGATCAATCCAGGAGGTGTGTCGTGGCGAAGATCATGAGAACCGTAATAGTCGTCTTGATGCTGGCGTTCGTGAGTAGCGTGGCATGGGCCGATGATGATTCTGATACGGTCCAGCTGTTCAAGAAGGCAGGGCAGAGCGGCTCGTTCTTTTCCAAGAGCTATGGCTTCGCCGTGTTTCCGACCATTGGCAAAGGCGGACTCATCGTCGGTGCCGCGCATGGCGATGGCCATGTCTATGCGAAGGGCAAGCGCATTGGCAAGACTGCCATGACCCAGGTCAGCGTCGGCTTGCAGGCTGGAGGGCAGGCTTACAGCGAGATCATCTTTTTCCAGACCAAGGAGGCGCTCGATCAATTCACCTCGGGCAATTTCGAATTCGGGGCAGGCTTCAATGCGATCGCGATAACCGCTTCGGCCGGAGCAACCGCGGGAACTTCCGGAGCCGGTGCGAGTGCGAGCGGTACCGATGAGCATGCGAGTACGGCAGCCAGCTTTTACAAAGGCGTGGCGATCTTCACGATCGCAAAAGGCGGGCTGATGTACGAGGCATCTGTAAACGGTCAGAAGTTCTCCTACGAGGCTGGCAAGTAACAGACCTGATGCCCCGCCAATGGCGAAATCTCGCTGAGCAAGATGGCAATGAAGTCCTTTTCGGAATACAGGTCTATATCGATGGATCTTGCGGCGGGCGCGGGACGATTGGGAGTGATATGGACTACATCCCAAAGTCGGGCTGTATCGGGAGCACAAGCGGCGTGCTTCCTGACCCAAGGGCAAGTGCGGCGACTACTCGCGGAGTTGCCGCCGCACTTGCGGGAAATGGCGCGATTTACGCGCGCTACCGCACTGCGAAGATGTGCCGGCAGCCTTCCGCAGCAAGATCGAGCAGTGGTTCGGCGACCCTAAGATAGTTGGTGCGCTCAAGTAGCGAGAAGCTCTGGATTCGAGGACCGAGCCGGCGACAATGCCGCCGGCCCAATCAGTGAGTCACGCAGGCGCTACTGAATTCCCGCCATCGTCATATTGCCGCTGATGTCGGTGACGAGGTTCTGGATCCAGGCCATGTAGTTTTTGTGGATCAGCTTCTCGCCATCGCTCTTCACCTCGTATTTAAGTCCGGTGCTGGTAACGTAGCGGATCTGAATCTCCTTGCGATCATAGGTAATGCCGATCCGCGAGGTAAACTCGCGCCGGTCGTAGCTGGCGATGATCTTGCCAGGCTCGTCGCTCACGACCATCCATTGGCGCTTGATCAAGGCTTCCTTGACCGCCTTTTCGACTTGCCTCACGTCCAGTTTTGCCGGAACGGAAATCGGCGCCGGATCGACCAGCGGCGCTTGGCGGAACGCCATCAGAAGAAACAGGAAGGGCACCAGCAACAACGGCAAAAGGCGCTTCTGCCTCATTTTTCGTCACCCCGATAGGACCGGAAGGCCCGGTCGCCCGCGATACTAACAGCTTGGCGAAAGTAGTCCATGGGATCAGGCGACTGACACTGTGCGTCGTGACATGGATCAACGACAACAAGTACGAATGAGCGATACAATTCAATATGAAAGTAGGGCGGCTTCATTGGTTGGGGCGGCCGCCGGCAGGGGCGTTGGCAATTATAAGTGTGCCCTCGCGTAGGTTCATAAGATTGCTGCAACCGCCGCTCAACACTTTCTAGAGTTTCTCTACATTAGACACAACAATTGAGGGGGCGGTAATGAGCAGGCATGCAATCGCGACAGTGTCGTGGTGGGTTGCTGACGGATTGTGGTAACAGCCGTGGAAGCATCTGTGGCTCAGCATTGGACGGAACGCCCGGAGGGCGGGGGGCGTTTTGCGATTTGGCTGATCCGTACAATCGGCCTCAAGTTTGGACGGCGCGTTGCGCGCTCGATCCTCTATCCGATAACGCTGTACTTTTTCTTCCGACGGCGGTTCGAGCGGCGTGTCTCTTACCAGTTCCTTGCGCGCGCCTTTGGCAAGCCAGCCAGCGCACTGCAGGTCATGCGCCACATCCATCGGTTTGCGTCCACGATCTTGGACAGGGTATTCCTGCTCGCCGACAGTTTTGCGCGTTTCGACGTACGCATCCACGGCCTGGAGGCGTTGACTTCGCGGGTGCGGGGGGGCAAAGGCGTGCTGCTGCTGGGTTCGCACGTTGGCAGCTTCGAAGTACTGCGTGTCGCCGCGACCAAGACGCCGGACATTGGGGTTCGCGTCGTCTACGATCAACAACAGACGGCGACGCTCACTCAGCTGCTGGACGCCATCAATCCCACTTTCCGGCAGACCGTGATCGACGCCTCCGGCTCGGGCGCAGACATCGTGCTGGCACTCGCTGAGGCTATCGGACAGGGCCAAGTGGCAACGTTGCTTGCAGATCGAGCACGACCAAACGAGAAAACTGAAGCGGTGGACTTCCTCGGTGCGCCGGCCGCGTTTCCAGTCGCGCCGTTCCGAATCGCTGCGGTTCTCAAATGTCCGATTCTGCTGTGCTTCGGTATGTATCGCGGCCGCAACCGCTACGATCTTTACTTTGAACTGTTTGCCGAGCGTCTCGAACTGCCCCGCCGTGGCACGGGACTGGAACTGCGAGACGCCATACAACGCTATGTGACCCGTATCGAGCATCACGTCAGGCAGGATCCGTACAACTGGTTCAACTGGTACGACATCTGGAACCTGTCGGGCGACAGCCACCAGGCCACGCAGCACGGGCACGTGATGTTGCCCCGCGCGGGGGCTGTGAACAACGTTTGAGATTGTCAGCGACCTTCTGCATTCTAATTGCCAGATGGCAATGAGAGGCTATCAAATGCAGGAAGATTCTCTCAATGCCGCTATCCCCATGGCCCGTCGATGCTCGGACGCAAACTAGGTCTGAGCGCGCCGATGTTCGCTACGGCGTCTTAGTACGGGATCGACCACTGAGTGAACTTGATCCTCTTGCTTACAAGGTGCTCACATGCTGAACGATAGCAAAGCCCTGTACCGGATAATCTGTTGATTTATATGGTGGCCAGGGACGGAATCGAACCGCCGACACGGGGATTTTCAGTCCGGGCCGAACTATTTTGAAAATGTTTTAGAATCAGTCGCTTGCGACGGTTGCCAATTTTCGTGCGTCATTTCACTGATGCCTAAGCGCAGTTGAGTTCGATAGGGGCCGGTTACGTTACAGCGAAGGGTTTTGTTGCGACGATCAAGTCCTGATAGCCGTGGTACTGCGGTCGATTTGCCCATAACCCATATTTAATGGGTTCGCTGACAATGAGATTGGCTTTCTCATAGAAAGCGCGCACGAGGTGCTCAGAAACCGCGATGGTCTGCTCCGGGATTCGCTTGTTGGTCGACAGAAAATCTCCGAAGTCATACTTGAAATTCTGGGATGCGCTTTTGCTGGCGATTTGGCTTTGCGCGAAATCATCAACAAGGTAGTAGGTGGCGTAGCATTGGCCGCCCGGTTTCAGGACGCGAGATATTTCGCGAAGATAGGCCCCGATTTCAGCCGGTCGCATATGGCTGAAAACGGAGGTAAGAAAGACTATGTCATAAGTGCTGTCTTGAAATGGGATTCGGTAGGAGGAAGCATCCTGGCCAATGCCTTTGTTGGCATAGGGGTTTGAAATATCCGCATGAAAGAAACGAAAATTTGAATACCTCGAGCCGATCTCCCGAAGGCACCATTTGATTGCTGGTGCAACAATGTCTATGCCATCGTAGCGGCCCGGAAGGTTCAACAATTTGGTCAGTGCGACAGCGACACGACCATATCCGCAGCCTATTTCCAGGACAGTCGAAGAGGCATTTAACTCGGTCTCTCGAAGAAGATCAGCCTTGAGCGCATTGCCAATGCCATGAAAGTCACCCCCTCCGACAAGAAACGAGGTCATCAAGGGCGGAGTTAGCGGGGGTTGGGTATTTGTAATCGCCCGGTATGTGTCCATAGCGAAGTAGTAAATGGCTCGAACGACGCGCTTAAGAATGCTCGGGACATATTGGCGAAATGTGCGCATACGATTTGTCCAACACTCAAAAAGATAGATACAGTAACAGCGCTGTGCCTAAGATCCGCGGCGGAGAAATCATTGGCCACGCGCCGGCAATATCGCCGGCGACGGTCCAAGCCTGACCGGCTTCAGCGATAGCGCAGGACGCTTGATCATGTGGCATGTGCAATGGAGTACGCGGCTGCAAGAACTGATGGAACTCTGCTGTTGATCGAGTTACGAAATGGTTCTTCGCTATGCGCACTTGGCGACCGAACATCTGCGTGACGCAGCGAGCCGAATCGACGTCACGTTTACGACACGCGTGTCCAACTTGCGGTTGATACGCAGTCGCTAAGTGCTTGATTAGAATGGTGGCCAGGGACGGAATCGAACCGCCGACACGGGGATTTTCAGTCCCCTGCTCTACCAACTGAGCTACCTGGCCAGGAATGGGCTAACGCCGGATGCCGTTGCGCTGCGGTGGGGCGGGCAGCGGAAGGCCGCGTATTACAGCGGCTGAAGGGCGATCCGTCAAGTTTGTTTCGCCCTCACCTATGAAGTGGCGCATGAAAAGGCCATTCCCCGGCCATTGACCGGCCGCGTCCTATTGCTCCGGCACGAAGCCCGCCGGCGCTTCCGAGCCTTCGCCGAAGAAATATTTTCCATCTCGCCTTCGAGGAACTTGCGCGCTTTCGGATCGAGCGGCGAGAGGCGGTTCTCGTTGATCAGCATGGTCTGGTGCGCGAGCCATTGCGACCACGCTTCCTTCGACACGTTGTCGTAGATGCGCTTGCCGAGCTCGCCGGGATAGGGTGCGAAAGCGAGCCCGTCGGCTTCGCGTTGCAGTTTGACGCAGAATACGGTGCGTGACATGGAAGGTCCTTCAGGCTAGCTGTGCGATGAGTTTGCGTACGGGTGCGGGCAGGCCGAGCGCGGCGGCTTCGGCGGGATACAGCCAGCGGCGGTCGTCGGTCGTCGGCGACGGCGTGCGACTCGATCTGTCGATGTCGATCGTCGAGCGGCGTGACGTCGAGGCGGTAATGGCTGAAGCCGTGGCTGAACGGCGGCAGCGCGCGCCAGGCTTCGCCTCGCGCAGTCGCCGTGGTCGCGCCGCAATCCTGCTTCGCGCGGCTGTCTCGTCGCTCGGCTTCGGGCAGGCTCCACAGGCCGGCCCAGACGCCGGTCGGCGGCACGGCGCTCGAGCAGCAGGCGGCCGCGGCGGTCGCGCAGCAGCATCATCACGGTCGTCGCGCGTCGGCAGAGCGCGCGCGCGGCCTGCGCGTCGGGCAGTTGCGCGGTCGAGCCGTCGCGAAACGCGACGCACTCGTTCATGCAGCGGGACAGTCCGTCGCAACGCGGCCGCGCGCGCGTGCAGAGCGTCGCGCCCAGATCCATGATCGCCTGCGTGTAGTCGGCGACGCGCGATGCGGAGTGTGTGCGTCTGCATATTTCCACAATTTATTTTCGACCGCGCTTTCCGATCCGGGCCAGCCGTCGATGCCGTGCAAGCGCGCGAGCACGCGTTTGACGTTGCCGTCGAGGATCGGAAAGCGCAGGCCCCATGCGCCTGCGCGAGGATCGCGCCGGCGGTCGAGCGGCCGATGCCCGGCAGTGCGACGAGCTCGTCGAAGTCGCGCGGCAGTTCGCCGTCATGCTCGTCGACGCAGATCTGCGCGGCTGCGGTGCAGGTTGCGCGCGCGGCTGTAGTAGCCGAGCCCGGACCACAGCGCGAGCACGTCGTCGAGCGGCGCCGCGGCCAGTTCGGCAGCGTCGGAAGCGCTTCCACAAAGCGCAAGAAGTACGGGATCACCGTCGCGACCTGGGTCTGCTGCAGCATGATCTTCGGACAGCCATACGCGATACGGCGTGCGCGGGTTCTGCCACGGCAGGTCCTTGCGCCCGTGGCGGTCGAACCAGCGCAGCAGGCGCGTGGCGAAGGGTTCACGCAGCGGCATGGCCCAGACTCGCCGGCAACAGGCCATCGACGAACGCCGCGGGATCGAACTCGCGCAGATCCTCCGCGGTTTCGCCCAGGCCGACGTAGCGGATCGGCAGGCCGAATTCCTTGGCCAGCGCGAACACCACGCCGCCTTTCGCGGTGCCGTCGAGCTTGGTCACGACCAGCCCGGTCACGCCGATCGCGGCGCGGAACTGGCGCACCTGGTTGATCGCGTTCTGGCCGGTCGTGCCGTCGATCACCAGCAGCACTTCGTGCGGCGCGGCCGGATCGAGCTTGCCGAGCACGCGGCGGATCTTGCGCCAGTTCGTCCATCAGGCCGCTCTGCGTGTGCAGGCGACCGGCGGTGTCGGCGATCAGCACGTCGACGTGCCGCGCGAGCGCGCCGACTGCAGCGCGTCGAAGATCACGCTGGCCGAATCGGCGCCGGAGCCCTGCGCGATCGACCGGCACGTCGTTGCGTTCGCCCCAGGTCTTGAGTTGCTCGACGGCGGCGGCGCGGAACGTGTCGCCGGCCGCGAGCAGCACGCTGCGGCCCTGCGTCTGGAGGCGCGCGCGAGCTTGCCGATCGTCGTGGTCTTGCCGACGCCGTTGACGCCGACGATCAGGATCACGAACGGGCGCTGCGTACTGTCGATCGCGAGCGGCGCGGTCACCGGCGCGAGCATCGCGACCAGGTCGGCGCGCAATGCGGAGAGCAGCGCGTCGGCATCGGCGAATTCGCGCTGGTGCATGCGCTTGCGCAGCGACTTCGACCAGTTCGCGTGCTCGCGGCGACGCCGACATCGGCGCTCGATGAGGGTGGTTTCGAGCTCGTCGAGCAGGTCGTCGTCGAGTTGCGGGTGGCGCGCGAACAGATCGCGGATGTCGCGATTGAGGACGCTGCCCGCGAAGCGCTCGCGCCAGCTGCTTCTTCGCGCGCGCGATAGGTGCTTCCGACGATTGGCTGCGACCTGCGCGGCCGGGTCTCGGGCAGCGCCGCGCCGCGTTCACGGCATCCTGCGCGCCGCGGCTCTTGGGACTCTGCGGCCGCTTCGGCAGCCTCGCTGCCGCTTCGTCTCGTCGGCCGGTTTCTTCTTCCAGAACTTGAGCATTGTCGAATCGATTTCAAATACAATGTGCGGATGCACGACAATCGTCTAATCCTAACATCTGGCGCGGGCTCGATTTTGTGGCGATGAAGTTCGATTCAACCCGGCGCGGGCACGGCCCGCGGGCAGCGTCCGCATCATCGGCGGGCACCTGCGCGGATCGCAGGCTCGCCGTGCCTGACGTCGCCGGGCTGCGGCCGACGCCCGATCGCGTGCGCGAGACGCTGTTCAACTGGCTCGCGCCGATGATCGACGGCGCGCGCTGCCTCGATCTGTTCGCCGGCACCGGCGCGCTCGGCATCGAGGCGCTTGTCGCGCGGGGCGGGGCGCGTCGATTTCGTCGAGCGCGATCCGCGCTTGCACGGCGCGCTGCGCGAGAACCTCGCGCGGCTCGGCGAGAATCGGCCGATGTCCACCGCGCCGATGCGCTGGGCCTGCTCGCGCAACCGGCGTCGGCGCGCTACGACCTCGTCTTCCTCGATCCGCCGTTCAGCCGAAGATCTCTGGGAAACCACGGCGCTGCGGCTCGAGGCCGAGCGACTGGTTCGCTGAACGTGCGTGGATCTACGTGGAATCGCCGGCGAATCGGACGCTCGCGCTGCCCGCAGCATGGCGGCAGCACCGCGAGAAGTGCGCGGGAGCCGTGCGCTATGCGCTGTTTGACCGATCCGCTAAGCTAGCGGCGGCCGAATAGGCCAGCACCGCATAGACCCGTACTGCCAGCAGGCAAACCGACCCGAATAGCAGCGATCAGACGCGATCCGCCGATGCCCAATTCCGTTTCCGCCGCGCGCGCGCGCATCGCCGTCTACCCGGGCACGTTCGACCCGATCACGAACGGCCATATCGACCTGCGTCAGCCGCGCTCGCCGCTGTTCGACCGCCTCATCGTCGGCGTCGCCGAGAGTCCGAGCAAGGGGCCCGGCTCTCAACCTGGACGAGCGCATCTCACTGGCGCGCCTGGCGCTGGCGGACATGCCCAATGTCGAGGTGCGCGGGTTTTCGTCGCTGCTCGCCCATTTCGTCGACGAGGTCGGCGCGGCGTCATCCTGCGCGGCCTGCGCGCCGTGTCGGATTTCGAGTACGAATTCCAGCTCGCGAGCATGAATCGCCATCTGATTCCGGAGTGCCGAAACGTTGTTTCTGACGCCGGCCGAGCAGTACAGTTTCATTTCTTCCTCGCTCGTGCGCGAAATCGCGCGGCTCGGCGGCGATGTATCCGGATTCGTCCATCCCGCCGTGCAGCAGGCGCTGCGCAACCGCTTCGGTCACGCTGACGGAACTTCTCTCGATTCAGCAGCAGTTATGTTATGGAGGCAATCATGAAAAATTATACTTCGTACGTCTGATTCTCGCCATGTCCGCGGCGCTGCTGCTCGTTGCCTGCGGTCCGAGCGAGGAAGAGAAGCAGAAGGCCGCCGAAGCAGGCCGCGCAGGCCGCCAAGATCGCCGCGAAGCAGGTCCGCTCAAGCTGCCGACCGACGCGACCGACAAGTCCGCCTGGCAGAAATATCTCGTCGCGCAGGTACGCGCTTCATGCGCGAGAACCCGACGCTCGTGAAGACGAATCACCCGTACATGTACTACGTGCCGACGGGCGACGGCGCCGACCAGCAGAACGACCGCAACAACCAGCTCGACAACGTGAAGACGACGGTCGCGACGCGGCGTGCTGCCCGGCAACCTGATGGCGTTCGGCGGACCGGATTCGAAGTTCACGTCCGACCTCGTCGTCGAGGCGTTCAAGGAAGCGCAGGACGGCGCGCTCAAGGGCGTGGTCATGCTGTTCGTCGGCGGCCAGGGCGACTCGGACCGCGTCAAGGAAGCAGTCGCCAAGAGCGGCGCGGACTTCCACTTCGTCGAACTGCGCTGACGAACCGCGGCGGCGACGACACATCGCGCGCGGTCGAGCCCGCGCGCGAGGCGGTCAGATGGCACTCAAGATCACTCGACACCTGCGTAAACTGCGACGTTTGCGAGCCGGTCTGCCCGAACAGGCCATAGCGATGGGACCGGCGATCTATGAGATCGCGCCCCAGCGCTGCACCGAGTGCGTCGGCCATTTCGACGACGCCGCAGTGCGTCGAGGTCTGTCCGGTCGAATGCATCATCGTCGATCCCGACACACGCGGAATCGCGCGAACAACTCACGGCCAAGTACGCGCTTCTGACCGCTACGGAATCAGGAAAATGAAAACAGTATGGTTTCGCTTGATCGGCATCCTGCTGGTCGCGCTCGCCTCCTCGTGCGCCGCACTCGACACGAAACCGTCGTCGACGGCGACGGGCAGCGCTCACGCAAGGCCCGGCCATGCGGCGATAGCGAGCGCGCATCCGCTCGCGACGCAGGCCGGGCACGACATCCTCGCGCCAGGGCGGCAACGCCTTCGACGCGGCGGTCGCCGTGGCGGCGATGCTGTCGGTCGTCGAGCCGCAGAGTTCCGGCATCGGCGGTGGCGGCATGTTCCTGCTGCATCGCGCGAGCGACGGCAAGAACGTCTTCGTCGATGCGCGCGAGACTGCGCCGGCGGCCGTCGACCCGAAGGACTATCTCAAGCCGAACGGAGACCTCGATCAGGACCATGCGCAGAACGGTCCGCTGTCGGCGGCGATCCCGGGCGAACCCGCCGGCCTCGTCTGGCTCGCCGAGCACTACGGCAAACTGCCGCTCTCGCAGACGCTCGCACCGGCGATTGCGGTCGCGCGCAAAGGCTTCGCGCTCGACAAGCGCTTCGTCGACGAGCTCGACTACCGCAAGGAGATCTTCGCCCGCTTCCCCGGGTCGACCGCGCTGTTCTTCGACGACGGCGCGGTGCCGAAGGTCGGCTGGGTGCTGAAGAATCCCGACATCGCGCGCACGCTCGAGCTTGCTCGCGGCGAAGGGCAACGCGGGCTTCTACCGCGGCGAAATCGCGCAGAAGCTCGTCGACGACGTGCGCGCGCACGGCGGTCGCTGGTCGCTCGATGACCTCGCCGGCTATCAGGCGAAGGAACGCGAGCCGCTCGCGTTCGATTATCGTCCCGCTCCCGACAAGCTCTGGCGCGTCGTCACGGCACCGCCGCCGTCGTCGGGCGGCATCCTGCTCGAGGAGATGCTCAACATCCTCGGCGGCTACGAACTCGACAAGCTCGATCGCGTGCATCGCACGCATCTCATCGTCGAGGCGATGCGCCGCGCCTACCGCGACCGCGCCCAGTATCTCGGCGATCCGGACTACGTGAAGATGCCGCTCGACGAACTGCAAAGCCCTTACTACGCGGCCGGCCTGCGCGCCTCGATCCATCCCGAGAAGGCCACGCCGAGCGACCTGCTGCCGGGCTACCTCGATTCGCCGCAGGGGCCGCATACGACGCATTTCTCGATCATCGACGCGGACGGCAACATGGTCTCCGCGACGCAGACCGTGAACTACGTGTTCGGCTCGTGCATGGTCGTGCCGGGCACGGGATTCATCCTCAACGACGAAATGGACGACTTCGCGCTCGTCGCCGGCAAGCCGAATGTCTACGGCGTGGTCGGCAACGATGCGAATGCGCCGAAGGCCGGCCGGCGTCCGCTGTCGTCGATGTCGCCGAGCTTCGTCATCGGCGCCGACCGCATCGGCGTGCTCGGCACGCCGGGCGGCAGCCGCATCATCACGATGGTGCTCGAAGGCATTCTCGCTTTCGTCGATGGCGAGCTGCCCGAGAAATTCGTCGGCAACCCGCGCTACCACCATCAGTATCTGCCGGACGTGATTTCGGCGGAAAAGAACGCGTTCAGCGCCGATGAACTGCAGGCGCTGCAGGCGATGGGTCATCAGATCAAGGTCTCGGATCGCACCTGGGGATTCATGAACGCGGTGAGCTGGGATCGTCGCAGCGGCGAGCTGCACGCGGGTTCCGATCCGCGTGTCGCGAGCGGCAGCGGCGTCGTGAAGTAGAAGCGACAGGTACCGATGAAGCGAAAAAAGAATCAGGGCCGGTCGGCCGTCGTCTGGCTCGTGCTGCTTGCCGTTGCGCTCGCGCTCGGCTACTGGGTGTGGCGCCATCGCGCGAGCTTGCAGTCGCTGTTTCCGGAAAAGCCGGCGCCGGCGGTGGAGGACGCGGGCAGCGCGGCCAGGCAGCAGTTGCAGGGCAAGCTGCAGGTACTCAGGCAGCCCCGCGATCCCGACCTCGGCATCACGGCGCCCGTGGTCGCATTGCTGCGCAACGTGTCGATGTACCAGTGGCAGGAACACTGCAACGGCGACGACTGCAGCTACGCGCTCGCGTGGTCGACGCAGCACATCGATTCGACGAAATTCCATACGCCGGACGGTCATGAGAACAAGCGTCCGCCGTTCTTCAACGCGAGATTCTTCGCGGGCGAGTTGCGCCTCGGCGACGTCGCGATCGATCCGGCGATCGTGATGGCGCAGCACGCGCCCGTCGACTATCCGGTCGACTCGTCGGCGCTGCCGCCGAACCTGGCCGCGACTTTTTCCGTCGCCGATGGCCTGCTGTACGCGGGCGGCGACCCCGCACATCCGACGGCCGGCATGCTGCGCATCGCCTATCGCATCATTCCCGCCGGCGAAGTCGATCTTGCGGGCTTGCGGCGCGGCAATCGGCTCGAGGCGCAATAGCTTCCGCCGCCAGGGCCGAGCGGCCGCGGCGGGACGGTCAATCGTCAGCCCGGCGGCGGGGCAGGAAACAGCGCCTCGCCGCGTTCGAGAAAATACAGGCCCGCGAACAGCTTGGGATCAATCGAGTAGCCCTCGTGCATCTTCTGCACGAGCCAATCCGCCGCCTGCAGCGCGCGGCACCTCGTGCACGACGATGTTCTCGGTGTCGTCGCCCCCGCCCGCGTGCACGCGCACGAGATCGTAGGCGCGCACGAATGCGATCATCTCGTTGCTCATGCCGGACGAAGTGGGTCCGTCCATGAGGAAGGCGAAACGGCCCGCGCGGTAGCCGGTTTCCTCGAGCAGTTCGCGGTCGGCGGCGGTGATCGCCGACTCCGCCGTCGCGCCCGCGAGATCGCCGATCAGGCCGGCCGGCATTTCGATCGTCTTGCTGAGAATCGCTTCGCGCCACTGTTCCACGAACAGGATGGCGTCGTCCGGCGTCACCGCGATGATGATCACCGCGCCGCCCGGGTTGGTGCGCTCGGCGAATTCCCAGTGCCCGCGCCGCAGCAGGCGCAGCCAGCGGCCATTGAAAAGTACTTCCGTTTGCGTCATTGTTTCCGGTTCTCCTTTTTGCCACAGGTTTTCGCCGCCAGGCTTGAACTTCCCGATTCGTCGCGTTGTCCGAGTGCCTTCACGTCATCACTTTCACGCCGCGGCGTCCCGCTCATTCTGTCTCTTGTGCCCATGAAAACAACACTGACCCTCCTCATCGCCGCGCTCGGCCTGGCCGCGTGCTCCGGAAATTCCGGGCAATCCAACAACGCGCAGACCGCGCCCGCACAGGCACCCGCCGCCGCGCCGGCGGAGAAAGCGCCGGCCGCAGCGCCTTCGGTCGACCCGGCGAAAGCCGAAGTGATCCGGCGCGCGGAAGCGCTCACGCAGGAGCAGATCGGCGAGTCGCGCGACCTGCAATCCCTGTCGAAGCTCGCGCAGCTCTACACCGAAGTCAATGACACACCGCGCCTTACCTGGACGCTGGAGCAGCTGACGCGACTGCTGCCGAACGCTGGCGACCTGCGCCTCAAGCTCGCGATGATCTACGCGGGTGCGGACGACAAGTCGCGCACCTACGATCTTCTGCTCAAGATGGTCAATCAGGGCTACGCCTACGATATCTCGAAGGAGCCCGGGTTCGAAAAGGTGCGCGGCACGCGGGTCTGGGACTACGTTCTCGAGAGTTTCGCAGGAATGCCAAGCCTTATGGCGAGGGCAAGGTCGCATTCGAGTTGCCGAAGGGCGACACGCTGTTCGAATCGATCGCCTGGGATCCGAAGCGCAAGCAGTTCCTCGTCGGCAGCGTGCGCGAAGGCAAGATCCACCTTTCCGACAGCAACGGCAAGCTCGGCGATTTCATCGGCGCCGACGCCGAAAACGGGCTCATGGCGGTGTTCGGCATGGCTGTCGACAGCGGTCATGATCGACTGTACGTGATCAGCAACGGCGTGCCTCATTTCCAGGGATTCAATGCCGACATGGTCGGCAAGGCCGGCCTGTTCGAGTTCGCGCTGTCGAGCGGCAAGTTCCTGCACAAGTATATTTTGCCGTCGGACGGTCCGCCCACATCCTGTCGAGCATCACGACCGACAGCAAGGGTGGCGTCTACGTCGCCGACGGCGTGAACCAGCAGATCTATCGTCTCGACGGCGGCGAGCTGAAGCTCATGCTCGGCAATCCCGCGCTCTCGGGCATCCGTGGCCTCACCGTGACGCCGCGATGGCAAGACGATGTATTTCAGCGATGTGGCGCTCGGCATCTTCGGCGTCGATCTGACGAAGGGCGCGCCTTTCAATCTCGCTTACAACACGCAGAAGCTCGTGCTCGGCGGCATCGATGCGCTGTACTGGTACAACGGCACGCTCAATGCGCTCCAGGGCGGCATGGAACCGCAGAGAGTGCTACGCCTCAAGCTGTCGGACGACGGTCATACGATCGTGAGCGCGATGCCGCTCGACGCCGCGCAGCCGGCTTTCGACGCGCTAACGACCGGTACGGTCGTCGGCGACGACCTGTACTTCATCGCCAACAGCCAGAAAGACCTCTACAGCAATCTCGGCGTGCTCGACCGACGACGCGGCGCTCGAACCTGTGAGAATCTTCCGCAGCAATCTGAAATTTGCTGGGACGAGAAGGGCGTCGTTACGACTCCCGCCGCCGCGCCCGCCGTCGCGGCGCCGACCAAGGAACTCGCTGACGCAGATGCGCAGGCGCCGCTCGAAAGCGCCGTCGTCACGCCCGGAAGCCCGCGAAGCGCCGCCAAGCAATGAGCCGGGCGATCTAGCTGGCAAAGCCCGAAGCGCGCTCAGCCGAGCTGCGCTACGCGAGTGACGCTGCAGCGCCTGCGTGTCAGCGGGCCGAAGCGCAATCGGTCGAACAGCGTCGTCGAGCATGGCCTGGTCGGGCGCGCGCCGGCGCAGCGCGTCCACGTGCGCGTGTACCGGCGCGTCGAGCGCGATCGCGCTGAGGCGCTGCGAGAGCAGCGCCTGTTCGCGATATTCCTTCAGGCGCACATACACCTGGGCGGCGCCGCGCAGACGCAGGTACGGCACTTCCTCGATGCGCGCGAGCAGGGCGTCGAGCGTACCGAAATGCGCGAGCAGCGTCGCCGCGGTCTTCGGCGCCGATGCCCGGGACGCCCGGAATGTTGTCGACCGCATCGCCGGTAAGCGCGAGATAGTCGACGACCTGGTCGGGTCGCACGCCGAGGCGCTGCTTCACGCCGCGCGCGTCCCAGCGCTCGTTGCGCGAAAAATCCCACTGCTCGTCGTGCGGCGCCGATCAGCTGGCCGAAATCCTTGTCGGCCGAGACGATCACGGCGCGAAAACCGTGCGTGCGCGCACGCGTGACCGCGCTGCCGATGAGGTCGTCGGCCTCGTACTGCCGGATCCGACGAGCACGCTCAGGCCCATCGCCGCGGCGATGCGCTTGCAATAGTCGAACTGCACCGAGCAGTTCCGCCGGCGGCAGTTCGCGGTTGCGCCTTGTAGGCCGGATAGATGGCGTTGCGGAACGAACTGGTCAGCGATTCGTCGAACGCGACGAGCGACGTGCGTCGGCCGCGCGCGTTCGAGGAAGTCGCAGAGGAAGCGGGTGAAGCCGTGCACCGCGTTGACCGGCGCACCGTCGACGATCGGTGAATTCCGCCGGCATCGAATGCCAGGCGCGGAAGACGTAGATGCTGGCGTCGATCAGGTGCAGCGTCTGCATCTGTTGCGGATTCGGCGCGTTGCAGGTCTGGCGCCGGACTTCGTCCTGCGGCACGGACAGACTCATCGGACTGCCATTCGCTCACGAGGTCGGCCAGCGCCGGACGCGTCCGTTCCGGTGCGTGCTCGCGCGCGCTGCCGATGTGCACGAAGCCGACGATGCGCTCGTCCTCGGCGAGGCCGAAGAGCGTCGCCCGCGTCGCGATCGTACGCGGCCCAGCCGGTCAGCCATTGCGCGCCGAAACCGAGCGCCTGCGCGCCGAGCAGCAGGTTGTAGGCGACGCAGCCGGCCGACAGCAGCTGTTCCTGCGCCGGAATCTTCGGATGCTGGGCGTCGATGCGCGCGATCACGGCCACGATCAGCGGCGCGAAGTCGTAGCGCTCGCGATCCTTGTCGATCACTGCGATTCGGCGACGTCGGGGTCGTGCGCGAGGTGGATCTCGGCGAGCGCGTCGCCCAGCGCAGCCCGCGCTTCGCCGCGAATCAGCAACAGGCGCCACGGCGTGAGCTTGCCGTGGTCGGGCACGCGGATCGGCCGCTGCCAGCAACGCATCGAGCTGCGCCGGCGTCGGGTCCGGGCTCGCCGAGCTGACGCGATGTGACCGAAAGCCGGGTATTGAGGAAATCGAGTGCTGCCAGTTTTGGATAGGCATGTTTCAGAAAGGTTGGAAGGTCGCAGGCAAGCGGGGCGAGCGAGGCTGCCATCGCTGCCGCAGCGCAGGATCGGAGTGTACACGCCGGTGCACGTGAATTGCGGACGACCGAGGCGGCCTCGCCCGTCCAGGACATCGACTCTCGAACATCGACGCCGCGACGCTTTTGGCGAGACCCCGCCCGCATGCCGCGCATCGACGGTTTTCCGCAGCGCGCGCGACACGGCATCTGGTGTAGGATTCGATTTCGACAACAGGTCGGGGAGTTGCGCATGACTATGACGGACATGCCGATTACGGTCGGCACGGTGCGCGAGATCGTGCCGGGCGAGCGTCGCGTTGCGCTGACGCCGGACGTGGCGAAGAAACTCAAGGCCAAGGCGGTCAACCTGCTGATCGAGCACGATGCCGGCGCGCTCGCGAGTTTTCCCGATTCGTCCTACAAGGACACCGAGGTGGCTGGCGACGCGCAGCACCGTTCTGGGCCGCAGCCGACGTGCTGCTGAAGGTGCAGCCGCCGTCGCTCGGTGAAATCGCCGCGCTGAAGAAGGCTCGGTCTACATCGGCTACCTGCAGCCGCACCTCGCGCCGGAGCGCATCAAGGCGCTGCGCGACGCAAGATCACGAGTTTCGCGATGGAACTGCTGCCGCGCACGACACGCGCGCAGGCGATGGACGTGCTTTCGTCGCAGGCAGACGTCGCCGGCTACAAGGCCGTGCTGATCGCCGCCGAGGCCAGCCCGAAGTTCTTCCCGATGCTGACGACCGCGGCCGGCACGATCCGGCCGTCGAAGGTGCTGATCGTCGGTGCCGGCGTCGCGGGATTGCAGGCCATCGCGACCGCACGCCGTCTCGGCGGGCAGGTCGAAGGCTTCGACGTGCGCCCGGAGACGAAGGAACAGATCCAGTCGCTCGGCGCGAAGTACGTCGAACTCGGCGTCAGCGCCGCGGGCACCGGCGGCTACGCGCGCGAACTCACCGCGGAAGAACGCGCGCAGCAGCAGGCGGCGCTCGCCGAACATATCAAGGGCGTCGACGTGATCGTGACGACCGCCGCGGTGCCGGGGCGCAAGGCGCCGCGCATCATCACGGCCGCGATGGTCGGCGGCATGAAGGCGGGTGCGGTGATCGTCGACATCGCGGCGGAGACCGGCGGCAATTGCGAGCTGACCGAAGCCGGCAAGACGGTCGTGACGGCGAACGGCGTGACGATCATCGGGCCGGTCAACCTCGCGGCGACGACGCCGATCCACGCGAGCGAGACTGTACGCGAAGAATCTGTTCAACTTCCTCGAACTGAGCATCACGAAGGAAGGCGGACTCAATCTCGACTGGAACGACGAACTGATCGCCAAGACCTGCGTGACGCATGCGGGCGAGATCAAGCACGAGCCCACGAAACAACTCGTCGAAGGGCCGTCTTCCTAGCTTGTCATTCCCGCGAACGCGGGAATCCAGTGTCCTTGCTCTTCCACACATCATTGAAGTCGCTGGATTCCCGCTTTCGCGGGAATGACGGCAAAAAAAGCGGGGTAACAACATGATCGACGGATTCCTTGCACTCTATCTCTTCATGCTCGCTGCCTTCACGGGTCACGAGATCATCTCGCGCGTGCCGGTGATCCTGCATACGCCGCTGATGTCCGGATCGAACTTCGTGCACGGCATCGTTCTCGTCGGCGCGATGATCGCGCTCGGCGAGGCGACGACGCACGCTGCAGCAGGTGATCGGTTTCGTCGGCGTATTGCTCGGCGCGGGCAACGCGGCCGGCGGCTACGTCGTCACCGAACGCATGCTCGAGATGTTCAAGTCGAGCAAGAAGGAGGGGAGGCAAGTGATGGACACCTCCAACTTCGTTTCAATGGTGATCCAGGCGAGCTACTTCGCCGCCGCGGTGCTGCTGATCATGGGCATCAAGCGCATGTCGTCGCCGGTGACGGCGCGCAGCGGCATCCAGTGGGCCGGCGTCGGCGTGCTCGTCGCGGTGGTCGCGACGTTCCTGCACGGCGGTCCCGGCCATGTGCTGATCGAGAACGCCGCGTTGATCTTCGTCGCGATCGCGATCAGCACCGCGGCCGCGTGGTACAGCGGCAAGAAGGTCGCGATGACCGACATGCCGCAGATGGTCGCGCTCTACAACGGCATGGGCGGCGGCTCGGCCGCCGCGATCGGCGCGAGTGCGCTGCTCGGCGTCGCGCTCTCGGCGACGCCCGAAGTCGGCCTGTCGATGACGCAGAAGATACTCGCGGTCATCGGCGCGCTGATCGGCTCGATCTCGTTCACCGGCTCGCTGATCGCGTTCGCGAAGCTGCAGGGCCTCATGGACAAGACGTTCCGCTTCAAGGGCCAGCAGGTCGTCAACGGCTTGTGCTTCCTCGCGCGCCGTGGCATTCGGCGCGGTCGTCGTGCATCACATGTGGCCGCATGCGATCGTGCTTTTCTTCATCGTCTCGCTGCTGTTCGGCATCCTCATGACGCTGCCGATCGGCGGCGCGGACATGCCGGTCGTGATCTCGCTGTACAACGCGTTCACCGGCCTCGCGGTCGCCTTCGAGGGCTACGTGCAGCAGAACGTCGCGCTGATCATCGCCGGTACCGTCGTCGGCGCGGCCGGCACGTTGCTCACGCGACTCATGGCGAAGGCGATGAATCGTTCGATCAGCAACGTGCTGTTCTCGAACTTCGGCGCGGGCGGCGGCGCAGCAGCCGAGATCAAGGGCTCGCTCAAACCGATCGAAGCCGACGACGCGGCCTCGCTGCTCTACCTCGCCGAGAAAGTCATCATCGTGCCGGGCTACGGCATGGCGGTCGCGCAGGCCCAGCACAAGATCTGGGAGTTGTCGCAGGCGCTCATCAAGCGCGAGAAGGACGTCAAGTTCGCGATCCATCCGGTCGCGGGCCGCATGCCTGGCCACATGAACGTGCTGCTCGCCGAAGCCGGCGTGCCGTACGACCTCATCGCCGACATGGACGACATCAATCCGGAGTTCCCGAACTGCGACGTGGCGATCGTCATCGGCGCGAACGACGTCGTCAATCCGGTCGCGAAGACCGACAAGTCGTCGCCGATCTACGGCATGCCGATCCTCGACGTCGCGCTCGCCAAGCAGGTCATCGTGATCAAGCGCGGCAAGGGCACGGGCTTCGCCGGCATCGAGAATGCGCTGTTCTACCAGGACAACTGCAAGATGCTCTACGACGACGGCAAGGAAGCGGCGAACAAGCTGATCGCGGGCCTCAAGGCGGTCGATGGCGGCGGCGGGCACTGAGCGGACGCAACGACTCACGGGAATCGCTATGCCCTACGTCAACATCCGCATCACGCGCGAAGGCGCGACCGAGGCGCAGAAGGCCGAACTGATCAAGGGCGCGACCGACCTGCTCGTGCGCGTGCTCGGCAAGAATCCGAACACGACCGTCGTCACGATCGACGAAGTGGAAATGGAAAACTGGGGCATCGGCGGCGTGCCGGCCGAGGAATTTCGACGGCAGCTCGCGGCAAGGGAAAAGAAGTAGGGCGTATTCGCTGCTCGCTCACGCCGCGAAGGTCGATCAGCGCCCCATATTCGCGTCCGACATTCAGGACATCAGCACCTGGCTATCGGCGCCAAACGGCACAACGCGTGCGGGGCCGTCGGTTTCATTTCTTCGGAGCGGGCCAGACCACCGTTGCCACCGCGAGCGCAATCGCAACGCCGAGCACGATCCATTCCCGCGCATGCAGATTGCCGATCGCGATGTCGCCGATGAGCGCGGTGCCGGCTTTCGACATGACGTCGCGCAGCGGCAGGCCGAGCGTCTGCGCGATGCGCACCGCGCCGAAGCAGGAATTGCGCATAGGCAAAGGCGAGCGTCGTCGCGAACGCGGCGCAGAGCACCGCACGTCGGCCCGCGAAACCCTGCCAGCGCAGGAAGACGCCGAGCGCGATGCCGACGAGCACGAGCAGGAGGTCGCTGTTCAATCGCGTCGACACCGCGACGAAACAGACGGCCACGCCGCCTGCAAGCGCACCGAGCAGGACCGACAAGGTCGATGCGAAGAGGCCTGGCACCGCGTTCGCGGCCTGGTTCGGTTGATCCATGATGTTTTCGCTGCTCCCGGGTTGGAATTCCGCGTCGCCGCTGTGTCTCGCGCGCGCTCTCGAATACGCGCGCCGATTATCGGCTATTTCTCGGATGTAAACGTTTTCAAGCTACGATCCAGCTGCTACTCTGCGGCCGTTGGGCCCTTGGGCTAGCGCTTGGGTCCGTGATGCCGCTCGGGCACCGCGGTTCTCAGTTCGCAACAAATACAATAAATAAGAGTCGGGGAGGTTCGAATGAAAATCCAGGCACACCGCGCGTCATTCGCACGCCATGCTTTCGCCGCACTGGCCCTCGTCGGTCTCACGATCTCGGCGCCGGTGTTCGCCCAGACCGTGACGGTCGACGCGAAGGCGCCTGCGCACGCGTTCCCGCATTTCTGGGAGCAGATGTTCGGCTCGGGCCGCGCAATCCTCGCGTTGCGCGACTCGTATCGCCAGGACGTCCGCTCGGTGAAGAAGATCGCCGACTTCAAGTACGTGCGCTTCCACAACATCTTCCACGACGAGGTCGGGCTCTACGACGAGGATGCGCAGGGCAAGGCGGTCTACAACTTCAGCTACGTCGATCAGATCTACGACGGCCTGCTCGCCGATGGCGTGAAGCCGTTCGTCGAACTGGGCTTCATGCCGAAGAAGCTGGCCGCAGCGGAGTTCTGGCATCCGTTCTGGTATCGCCCGAACATCTCGCAGCCGCGCGACTTCGCGAAGTGGGACGCGATGATCCAGGCGTTCGCGAAGCATCTCGTCGAGCGCTACGGCATCGACGAGGTGGCGTCGTGGTATTTCGAAGTGTGGAACGAGCCGAACATCGACTTCTGGGCCGGCTTCCCGCCGCAGAAGACCTACTGGGAGCTCTACGACCACACCGCACTCGCGCTGAAGGCCGTCGACAAGCGCCTGCGCATCGGCGGGCCGTCGACCGCGCAGGCCGCGTGGGTCGGCGAGTTCATCAGGCACTGCAAGGAAAACAAGATCCCGTTCGACTTCGCATCGACCCACGTCTACGGCAACGACACCGCCGACAACGTGTTCGGCACGAACGAGAAGATTCCGCGTGACAAGATGGTCTGCCGCGCGGTGAAAAAGGTGCACGAGGAGATCAAGGCATCGACCGCGCCGAACACGCCGCTGATCTGGAGCGAGTTCAACGCTGCGTACGACAACACGCCGCCGGTGACCGACTCGACCTACATGGGCCCGTGGATGGCGGGGACGATCGCGCAGTGCGACGGCCTCGTCGACATCATGTCGTACTGGTCGTTCTCGGACGTGTTCGAAGAACAGGGCGTCGTGAAGACGCCGTTCTACGGTGGCTTCGGCCTCATGGCCGCGGGCGGAGTACCCAAGCCCGCGTACAACGCATTCAAGTTGCTGCACGGACTCGGCGACCAGCGTCTCAAGGTCGATTCCGACCACGTGCTCGCGACGCGTCGCGCGGACGGCACGCTCGTCGTGGCGGTGTGGAACTATGCGCCGTCGGGCCTCGACCAGGACGCCGACAAGGCCGACAAGGCGAAGAGCGAGCCGATCACGGTGACGCTGAAGCTCGCGAACACTAAGGCGCAATCGGCACAGATCGCACGCGTCGATAGCGAGCACGGCGACGTGCGCGGCGCCTACGCAAAAATGGGTTCGCCGAAAAATCCGACGCCGTCGCAGATCAAGACGCTGCGTGACGCGGCAGAACTGCCGGCTGCGGAAACCGCTGCGATCAAGGATGGAGCGCTCACGATCGCGTTGCCACCCCAGGGTCTGGCGGTGATCGAAATTCGCTGACATCGCGTGCGAGTGATCCGATTCGCGATCGGATTACGTCTCCATGTAGGTAGCGGGGCTTGCCAATGGCGGCAAGCCTGCCGTTCTTTGTATGGAGATCTGGCGAATGATTTGCGGCGAACGAAATTTCATGCGGTTCCGGCGGGTGGCAGCGGCCGTTGCTCTTGTCGTAACTGCACAGCTTCATGCCGCGGTCGTTGGAACCGGCACAGCGGGAAGCTGCACGGAGGTGGCTCTCGACACGGTCCTCGCCGGCAATCCGGCAAGCGTCACGTTCAACTGCGGACCTGCGCCGATTGCGATCACGTTGTCGACACAGAAGAGCGTCTCGACCACATCCACGATAGACGGCGGCAATCTCGTCACGCTCGACGGCAACAATGTCGTCCGCCAGCTGCACGTGACCGGATCGGGAACCACCGTCACGCTGCGTGGCCTTACGTTCGCCAACGGCGCCGGAGCGCCCGCTCTGAATACCACTGGCGGTGCGGTATTTGCGGACTCGGGCACCAATCTGACGATCGATACGGTGACGTTCACGAATAACCATTCGAAGAATGGTGGTGGCGCGATTGCGTTCGCCGGAACGAATCTGACCGTCGTCGCAAGCACCTTCGCGAACAATTCCGCGTCGGGATTCGGTGCGGGCGGCGGTGCGATCGAGGGACTCCTCGGCACGACGGTCTCGATCACGAACAGCACTTTCGTCGGCAACGGCGGCGGTACATCGACGAGCGGTGCGGCGGTCGAGATCTCCAGCGCACCGACGCTGACGATCACGAACAGCACGTTCAGTGGCAACGATGGCAACGGTGCGGTCCAGGCCGACGGAGGCGTCACGATGACGCTGAAGAACACGATCGTCACCGGCACGACGAACGGGCCGAACTGTCGCACGTTCAGTACAGGCATCCTCGTCGATGGCGGCGGCAATCTGCAATTCGGCGGGACCATTGCAGCGTCATGTGGTGCCACCGTGACCGATGCCAACCCGTTGCTCGGGGCCCTCGCGAATAATGGCGGTCCCACACAGACAGAGGCGCCTGGCGCAAGCAGTCCCGCAATCGACGCCGGCAACGACGCGGCTTGCCCGGCCACCGATCAGCGTGGGACGGCGCGCCCCCAGGGGCCGCATTGCGATATCGGTGCTGTCGAGACCGTGGTGGTAGCGGTCGCGCCGACGATAACGAACGGCCCCCCGCCGAACGGCACAGTCGGTGTCGCCTACAGCTTTGTCTATTCAAATGCGGGCAGTGGAGTCGTCAGCTTTGCGGTCACGTCGGGAGCGTTGCCGAATGGCTTGAGCCTGAGCGCCGCCGGCGCGATTACCGGTACGCCGACTCAGGCAGGTACTTTCACGGGTGTGGTCACGGCGAGCAACGGCACGCCGCCCAATGCGACGCAGGCATTTTCGATCGTCATCGCAGCGCCGGCACCGCCGCCGCCACCGCCGCCGCCGCCACCACCGCCGACAATCGTACCGGCGCCGTCGCTGGGGCTCGGTGCCTCACTGATTCTCGTCGCTCTGCTCCTTGCGTTCGCGGCTGCGGTGCAGCGAAATTTCAGAAGCGTCGCGGTGCGCACGCGCCGGCGCTGAATCTGCGATCGACGTCACCGCGTGCAGCGCTATCGTCGGGCTACGATCAGCGCTTCAAGGTTTCGCAATTGCTGCGCTGACTAGCGGGGCTTCTGCGCGAGCCAGTCGAGGTTCGCCTTCACGCCCGGCCATTCGCCCGCGATGATGCTGTAGACACAGGTGTCGCGCAGCGTGCCGTCCGGATGGCGCATCTGGTCGCGCAGGATGCCGTCGAGCTTGGCGCCGAGGCGTTCGATCGCCTGACGGCTTTGCCGGTTGAAGAAGCTCGTGCGCAATTCGACCGCGACGCAGCCGAGCTGTTCGAACGCGTGCGCGAGGAGCATGCGCTTGCATTCCGTGTTGATCGCCGTGCGCTGTACGCTGCGCGCATACCAGGTGCTGCCGATTTCGAGACGCCGATTCGCCGCGTCGATGTTCATGTAGGTCGTCATGCCGACGATGCGACCGCTCGCGTTGTCGACGATCGTGAACGGCAGCATCGCGCCTTCGCGCTGCAGGCGCAGGCGGCGTTCGATCTCGTCGCGCATCCGTTCGGGCGCCGTGACGGTCGTGTACCACAGCTTCCACAGCTCGCCGTCGTTCGCGGCGGCGACGAGCCCGTCGTGATGGCCGGGTTCGAGCGGCATGAGGCTCGCGTGCGCGTCGCGCAGGGTGATCGGTTCGGGCCAGGTCGTCATGTTCGTGTGGTCTCAGAGGGATTGGGCCGACGCCGATCGCCTGGCGCGTCAGAGCGCGAGCGTGTATTCGCAGAAGCGGTCGTCGCGTTTCCAGCCGCTCGCCGCGTACAGCGCCTGCGCGTCGAAATTGTCGACCGCGGTATGCAGCGACAGCGCCGTCGCGCCGTTCACGCGAGCGAACTCCGCCGCGGCGGAGAGTAGCGTTGCACCGACCCGGCGCCGGCGCGCCGCGGGCGCGACGAAAAGGTCGTTGAGCAGGTAGGTGCGCGTCGTCCGCACGGTCGAGAACAGCGGATACAGCTGGACGAATCCGTGCGCCGCATCGCCATCGATCGCGCCACGAATACGATCGACTCGTGGTGCGCGAAACGCTCGCACAGGAACGCTCGCGAACGTTCGATGTCGGCTGGCTGCGCGTAGAACTGCCGGTACGCATCGAGCAGCGGCGCGATGAGGTCGACATCGAAGACGGTGGCCTGGCGTACGCGCATCGGATCTCTCGCCTCAGCGCTCGTTGCGTTCGTTCGGCGTGATGTGGGCCAGCGTGCCGTCGCCATACGAGCGCACGATCTGGGCGACGACGATGTGGTAGCCGCGATACCAGCGACGGTACTGGCTCTTCGCCTCGAGGTGGTCGGGGTGGTGCGAAAACTGCTGCAGCGCCTCGAGCGACGACCAGTAGTAGGTCGCATTCGCGGTCCTGCCGTCCGCGGAGCGCCACGACTCGCTGCCGAGATAGCCGGGGGTGGCCTTCGCGGCGCGATCGATCAACGCGTTGAGCTCGTGGAAACGCGCGTCATATTCGCCCGGCTCGAAGATGAAGGCCGCGCTGTACACGGGCTACTTCCGCACCGGTGGCTGCAGGCGGAAGCCGACGCCAAATCGGTTCCAGGCGTTCATCGCGGCGACTGCGAGCGAGAGATCGACGATCTCCTTGTCGTCGAATTGCGCGCGCACGAGGGCGAACACGTCGTCGGGCGCGTGCGTTTCCGAAACCAGCGTGAGCGATTCGGCCCATGCGAGTGCCGCACGTTCGCGCGCATCGAAGAATGCGACTTCGCGCCAGACGCAGAGGCAATCGAGGCGTTGCTCCGTCTCGCCAGCGGCGCGTGCTTCGCGCAGATGCTGGTCGACGCAGTAGGCGCAACCGTTGATCTGCGAGATGCGGATTTCGATGAGCAGGCGCAGCTTCGTATCGAGGCCGCAGTCGTGCAGATAGGCGCGCATGTCGAGCAGCGTTTTCATCGCGCCCGGCGAGGCCGTTCGGTGGTTGAGGCGCTGCATGAGAGTTCTCCTACGTTTCTTGCGGCACTTGACGGTACCAATATTGCTTGAAATAGTGGCTCTTTCTAGCGCCATTCTGGGCGCGATCCGCAGGACCAATCGCAGGAACCATCGTGTATCTCGAACTGGATGGCCAGGGGCCGCGCTACGCGCAGCTGACACGCGCGCTCAAGCAGGCCATTCTCGCTGGTCGGGCGGCGCCGGGCGCGCGCCTGCCCGCGACGCGCGTGTTCGCGCGCGAGCTCGACCTGTCGCGCAACACCGTGCTCGCGGCCTACGAGCAGCTCGCCGCGGAAGGCTTCATAGAGGGGCGCGTCGGCTCGGGCTGCTACGTCGCGGAGTTCGCATCGGTGCACGTTGCCTCGAACACGAGCGCGCCGAAGGCGGTTGCGCCGCGGAAGCCCACGCGCGCGCCGCTCGCCCGTCGCGGCGAACGCATGCGAGCGCTCTACGACGAGCGCATTCCGGGACGCCAGCATCAGGGCCTGCGCTACAACCTGCAGTACGGCATGCCGATGACGAACCCGCAGCTCGCGAGCGCGTGGCGCCGCGAGCTCGGCCGCGCCGCGGCCCATGCGCAGACCGACTATCCCGATCCGCAGGGCCTGCTGGTATTGCGCGAACAGGTCTGTGACTACCTCGCGCGCCGTCGCGGCATCGTCGCCGCGCCCGAGGACGTGCTCATCGTCAGCGGCACGCAGCAGGCGTTCACGCTCGCCGCCGATGTGCTGCTCGACGAAGGCGATCGCGTGCTGCTCGAGGATCCGCACTATCAGGGCGCTCGCCAGATCATGCGGGCCGCTGGCGCGGAGATCCTCGGCGTGCCCGTCGATCACGAGGGCCTCGTCACCGCCGAACTGCCGACGCAAGGCAAGACGAAACTCGCGTTGGTCACGCCGTCACACCAGTTTCCGACGGGCGCGGTCCTGAGCCTCGCGCGGCGCATGGCCCTTCTTGCCTGGGCGGAGAAGGCCGGTTGCTGGGTCATCGAAGACGATTACGACGGCGAGTTCCGCTACGACGCGCGTCCGCTTGCGGCGCTGAAGTCGCTCGATCGCGCGGGCCGGATCCTCTACATCGGCACGTTTTCCAAGGTGCTTTTCCCCGCGTTGCGCCTCGGCTACATGGTGCTGCCGCCGAGCCTGCGTGATGCATTCGTCGCGGCGAAATGGCTGACCGACCGCGGTTGTCCGTGGATCGATCAGGCCGCACTCGCGCATCTCATGGCGACCGGCGCATTCGAGCGCCATCTGCGCGCCGCGGCGAAGTCGCTCAAGGCGCGCCGCACCGCGTTGCTCGCGGGCCTGCGCAGATACGTCGGCGATGCGGTCGAAGTCGCCGATTCCAGCGCCGGCATGCACATCCTCGCGTGGCTGCCGCGCCTGCGCCACACCGCGGCGCGCGACCTCGTCGAGCGCGCACGCGCGAAAGGCCTCGGGCTCTACCTGATCGCGCCGTATTTCCTCAAGGCATCGCCGAGCCCCGGCGTTTTGCTCGGGTTCGCCGATCTCCCGGCCGCCGACCTCGAAGCCGCGATGCGCATTTTCGGCGACTGCCTGCGCGAGCCGCGCTGAGCGGCGCAATGCTTGTTTTCGCCTGCCCGCGCACGCATCTCATCGGTGTGGGCCGCGAACCTGCGATAATGGCCCGCTTCGATTTCACTTGAACGAAACAGCATCCTGATGGGCGGCTACAGCCACACTTCCGAACCGATCGTCTTCGAGCGCGACTGCGCAGCCGTGATGGTGCCGCAGGGCCAGAGCGTGACGCTGCCCGCCGGGCAGAACGGCTATATCACGCAGGCGCTCGGCGGCAGTTTTACCGTGTTCGTCGACGGCAACCTGTTCCGCATCGACGGCAAGGACGCCGACGCCATCGGCAAGGAACCGCCGTCCTCGCTCACCCTGCCGGACGGCGCGGGCGACGAGGACGTCGAAAAACTGGTCTGGCAGCAATTGCGCACCTGTTATGACCCCGAAATCCCGGTCAACATCGTCGACCTCGGCCTCGTATACGGCTGCACGATCGAAAAAACCGACGAGGGTTTGCGCAAAGTGGGCATTTCGATGACCCTGACCGCCCCCGGATGTGGCATGGGTGACATTCTCGTCGACGATGTCCGCACGAAGGTCGAGGCGGTGCCGACGGTCGCCGAAGCGGACGTCGAACTGACGTTCGATCCGCCGTGGAATCACTCGATGATGTCCGATGTCGCGAAGCTCGAGACCGGAATGATGTGACGCCTGCCGCATTCTGCGGCGCGTTTTCTGTGACCTGAGTCAGGTCATCTCCGAAAGTTGTGAACCAGCGCGCAATCCCAGTGGCTACGCGCCTTTCAGCGTGACCGCGTCCGCGGACCGCTGTGTTTGCCTGTCAGCAAGTGAAGGCAAAAACGGACAATCGAATGCGCAGATTTCTGCACATTTGATTGCACGTCTATACGCCTAGCTGCCTAAACGGCTAGCCATCCATATGTGACTAAAGTACTAGAACATTACAAATGTGAACCAGTTATCTTATTCCGTATAGTTATATGCACATAAGTAAAAATGCACGGAATCAGAGAGTTACATGCTGCGTTGCAAGGTTGACCCGCCATTTGCCGCTTGTTAGGTTGCCTCCGCTCGCTGCCCGGGAAGGAGGCAGTGGGTCCAATCCCTGTAGCAGGGGTCGAGGCTGGGGAAGAGCCGTTTTCGATCGCTGCATACGCATGAAAGCAATCCGCGCTCTTGTCATGGACGACACAAGGGGAGGGCGGGGCTTGAGGAGGCGTGGGAGCAGGGAACAGCGGGTTCGTCGACATCAGTTTCAATTGACCACAAGCGGGAAGACTTCCCCGCGTGACGCCGTGGCAGCCGAAAGCTGCCGCAACCGGGCGACGCGGTCAGGAGGCTTTTTATTGCTTTTTTGCGAGGGCTAGAGGCATTCGCCGCGTGATGGTCGTGAAACCCAAGGTCGCCGGATACCCATGGAGCAACTCCAAGCGTCGTAACCGGGCCAAGTCCACTTTGCGTGGATCGTGCAGTCTGGCGGTCTGATCGTGGAGTGCGAGTTAGGCCCTGTCGGCATCGTTGTCTACTTTGATTCGACAGGAGTTAAGCTCAGTGACAATCTCAAAACACGTTGGACGGCATCGCAAGATGTCGGGTCTCGCTCTTTCGATTCTCGCCACCCTGTGTGCCGGTGGTTTCGGAAGCGAGGCGGGCGCGGTGAACGTAACCGCCGGTTCCATGTTCAGGCCGGTCGCCACGGCTACCGCCATGCGTCAGGGGGACTCCGTCCTCGGTACGCTCGCGGCCACGCAATCGGTACATATCGAAGTGGCCTTGAAGCTGCGCAATCGCGATCAGCTCGACAACTTCAATCACGCAGTGATGGTGCCGAATGCCGTCATGGCGAAGCGCACACTGACGGCTGAGGAAATCGCCGCCAATCATCTGCCGACGGAAAACGATGCCCAGCGCGTCGTGAACTTCCTCAACGGCGCAGGTTTCAGCAACGTCGAAGTGGCACCGAACCGCATGCTCGTCTCGGCCGATGCGCCGGCAGGCGTCGTGCAGTCGGCTTTCAATACGCAGCTCGTGCAGGTTCTGACGCGGGATGGTCGCGATGCATTCGCAAACACCTCGGCCGTGCAGATTCCGCTCGAGCTCGATGACGTCGTGCTTTCCGTCATCGGCCTGCAGGACGTGCATCAGGCGCACACGATGCTGCGCTACGCGGTCAACCCGCTGGCGATCAGCGGGCACAATCCGACCGAGTTCTCGTCGATCTATGGCGGCAGCGGCGTGCCGACGGCGGCCGGTGTCACGGTCGGCATCATCACGCAGGGCAAGCTGACCAACGTCATCAGCGACCTCAATTCGTTCACGGCCAACAACGGCCTGGCGACGGTGACGACGCAGACGGTGCAGACCGGCAGCACGAGCACCGACACGAGTGGCGACGGCGAGTGGGACCTCGACAGCCAGGACATCGTCGGCATGGGCGGCGGCCAGGTCGGCAAGATCATCTTCTACAACATCCCGACACTGTCGAACACGAACCTGACCGCCGACATCAACACGGTCAGTCTCGGCCAACGCGGCGAAGATCATCAACGTCTCGCTCGGCGAATGCGAAACCTCGCGCCCAGGGCGACGGTTCCGCCGCCGCACAGGATCAGACTTTCGCGACGGCGGTCGCGCAGGGCCAGACGTTCTCGATCTCGACGGGCGACTCCGGCGCTGACGAATGCGGCGACGGGCGGCGTAGCCGAGCTGGCCGGCCGCTTCGCAGTACGTCATCGCGGTCGCGGGCACCAAGCTCGAACGCCTCGACGACGACGTGGAACAGCGAAGTCGTCTGGAACGACCTGCCAGCAACGGCGCGACCGGCGGCAGTCAGAGCACGTTCGAGCCGAAGCCGAGCTGGCAGACGCTGTGGAGCGGTGCGCGTCGCGGCGTCGCGGACATCGCGTTCGACGGCGATCCCGAAGTTCGGGCGCCAAGGTCATCGTCGATGGCGCGAACCAGCAGATCGGCGGCACGAGCCTCGCGGCGCCGCTGTTCTCGGGTCTGTGGGCGCGCATGCTCGCGGCCAAGGGCACCGAGCCTCGGCTTCGCCGGTCCGTAGATCTACCAGTTGCCCGCGTCGGCGTTCCATGACGTCACCTCCGGGCAACAACAGCGGATCGACGGCGGGCACAGGCTACGACCTCGCGACGGGTCGCGGCAGCATCATCATGAGCGGGCTGCGTTGTCCGGCCTCGGCGGTGGCGACGACAATCAACCGCCGGTCGCGAACTTCAGCTTCGCGACGAGCGGCCTGACGGCGACGTTCACCGACAGCTCGACCGACAGCGATGGCACGATCGCGTCGCGTTCGTGGAACTTCGGCGACAGCAGCACGTCGACGTCGACCAATCCGAGCCACACCTACGCCGCGGCGGGCACCTACACGGTGACCGAGACGGTGACCGACAACGGCGGTGCGACCAACAGCACGAGCAAGTCGGTGACGGTGTCGACGACGAGCGGCAACGTGCTGACGAACGGCGTGCCGGTGACGGGTCTGGCGGCGACGACGGGCAACAAGCTGAACTACACGATGGTGGTGCCGTCCGGTGCGACGAACCTGAAGTTCACGATCTCGGGTGGCACGGGCGATGCGGACCTGTACGTCAAGTTCGGTGCCGCGCCGACCACGTCGAGCTATGACTGCCGTCCGTACGTCACGGGCAACAGCGAGACCTGCACGATCGCCACGATCCAGGCGGGCACGTACTACGTCATGCTCAATGCGTATCGCGAGCTTCACGGGCGTGACCCTGACCGGCAGCTACACCGCACCGGGCAGTGGCGGCACGCCGACCGCGAACTTCACGTTCACGACGAGCGGGTTGACGGCGACGTTCACCGATAGTTCCACCGATGCGGGCGGCACGATCGGCACGCATGCATGGACGTTCGGCGATGGCGGCACGTCGGCTTCGGCGAGCCCGAGCCACACGTACGCCGCGGCGGGCACGTATAGCGTGACCGAGACCGTGACCGACAGCGTCAACGGCCACACCAGCGCGAAGACGTCTTCGGTGACGGTGACGGCATCGAGCGGCAACGTGCTGAACAACGGCGTGCCGGTGACAGGGCTGTCGGGCACGAGCGGCACCCTGTCGGCGGCGTATACGTTGACGGTGCCTGCGGGCAAGACCAGCGTGACGATCAAGATCTCGGGCGGCTCGGGCGACGCGGATCTGTACGTGAAGCTCAATGCGGCGCCGACGCTGACGACGCTACGACTGCCGTCCGTACGTGAATGGCAACAGCGAGACGTGCACGTTCACCCCGCCTGCGGGCGGCGGCACGTACTACGTCAAGCTCAACGCGTACGCGACGTACTCGGGCGTGTCCCTGACCGGCAGCTACTCGCCGTAACAGGCAAAAAAGAAGGAAGGTCGCGCCGCCCGTACCACGCACGGGCGGCGCTTTTGGCAAGGACGTCTCTGATGTAACTCATAAAGGCCGCGTAATGCGGCCTTTTTTTTGTGCTATCCGGGTCGGACGAAGATCCAGGTCGGACGATGCACTGGGTCAGATATCGACGGCCTCGAATCGGTTCGCGTCGCGATTCTTGCGCACGCGGCCCGGGTCCCACACACGTCCGTTCATCGCGATGTAGACGCCGTCTGGCAGCGTCTGCAGCGCGCCCACGGCGCAGCCGATGTTGAAGACCGCATCGGATCCCTGGAAACGTGCGGGATTGAGCGCGCCCGTGAGCACGATCACCTTGCCGGCGATGCCCTGCAGCACCTGCGCGGTCTCGACCATCGTGTCGGTGCCGTGCGTGACGAGTACCTGCCGATGCGGTTGCGCCTCGATCGTGCGCCGGATCAGTTCGCGATCGCTGTCGGCGATGTGGAGACTGTCCTTGCGCAGCAGCGGAATCACGTCGAACGTGAACGCGACACCGAGCGATGTGAGGATCTCGCCGATCTGCGGCGCGCCGATCTGGAACGTGGACTTGTCGTCGAAGTAGATCTTGTCGATCGTGCCGCCGGTGGTGACGATGGTCAGGTGCAGGAGCATGACGGTATCCCGTAGTGCGACGTTGCGATCTTATCAGGACCGATCCTGTCGGGACCCATCCATGAGGACCGATCAGCAGGACGAACGCGCGAGCAGGGATGCCATGTGCCGGGCGGCCGCGACCGAGTCCGCATCGTCGCCATGGCGCGAGGCCCAGTCGGCGTGCCGAGTCAGCAGCGCGAGCGCCATGCCCTCGGCAAAGGCAAACGCGATGTCGCGCGCGCGCGCCTCGAGGGCGTCGCGGTTCGCCGCCAGCGACTCGAGCAACGCGGCCGCGTTCTGTGCAGCGCGCGCGCGCTGCATCGACGCAGGGCGCGAGCGCCTCGGCCACCTGCGCTGCGAGCGCTGCCTGTGCGTCGAGCAGGGTCTGCGGGCCGCCCGCGGCGCGCAATGCGCGCATGAAATCGAGTGCAAGCACGTTCGTCGTGCCTTCCCAGATCGGGAAGACCTGCGCGTCGCGCAGCAGTTGCGGCATGCCGCTGTCCTCGAGATAGCCGGCGCCGCCGAGGCATTCGCAGGCTTCCGACACGACGGCGACCGCGAGCTTTCCGGTCCACGATTTGATCAGGGGTGTGAGCAGGCGCAGTTCGTCCTGCTGCGCGGCGCTGGCGATGCCGTGCTCGGCGCGTCCGAGCAGTTCGACCGCATGAAAGACGAGATGAAACGCGGCCTCGAACTCCGCGTCGCAGCCGGGCCAGCGTGTCGCGGTGCAGCGGTTGCTCGGCCAGGCTTCTGCCGGACACGTCGCGGCGTTGCGCGTAGTCGTGCGCGAGCGCGAGCGCACGACGCATCGTCGCGAGCGCGCAGACCGCGTTCCAGGTGCGCGTGACGTTGAGCATCGGCGCGATCGCACGCACGCCGTGCGCGCGTTTCGCCGACGAGGGTCGCGGGCAGGCCGTCGAGATGGATTTCCGCAGTCGGCAGCTCGCGCGTGCCGAGCTTCTGCTTGAGCCTGTCGATGCGGACACCCTGCCACGCGTCCTTGTCGTCGCGCGGTTCGACGTAGAAGAGTGCCAGCCCGTCGGCGCCAGCGGCTGCGCCTTCTGGTCGGGCGAGCGCGAGCGCCATGTTCGCGTTGATCGCCGAGGTGAACCACTTGCGGCCGTGCAGCCGCCAGCGGCCGTCGATCCTCGCGCGCGATCGTTTCGCGTGTTCGAGACGTCGGAGCCACCTCTCGTCTCGGTCATCCATTGTCCGGAGATCCAGTGCTGCGCGGGATCGCGGGTCAGCAGCTGCGGCAGCGCGCGCTCGATCAGTTGCGCGATTGCCGGCGGCCTTGATCGCCGTCGCCGCGCCGTCGCTCATCGCGAGCGGGCAGGTGTAGAACTCGCTGGCGCAATGAAACAGGTAGACGAGCGCAAACTGGTGCACGCGCGCACTCGCGCCGAGCGCTGGCTCGTGTCCGGCCGCGACGAGGCCGAAGCGCGCCGCGATCGGCTGCGCGGTGCGCCAGGCGCGGCGTCAGCTCGATGCGGTCGACGCGGTTGCCCCAGACGTCCCATTGCTGCAGTGCCGGCTCCTCGGCGCGGCGCTCGCGCACGCTGCGCCAGGCGTCGGCCGCATTGCCGCCGAGTGCCAGAAGGTCGGATTCGATCGCGGCGAGCGTCGCCGGCGCGAGTACGCGATGCAGATATGCGCGCAGGACGCGTCATCGCGATACTGATTGCCGAGCTGCGGCGCGGTTTGCACGAATGCTCATCGATGGTCCTGCGATGATCCGCTAGATATTACTTTCGATTATGCACTGCGCGCCGGCGCGTCTGCTGCCTTCTTCGCGCGCCTGTATTTGCGCGCGTCCCAGCCGAGCGCGGCGATCACGACGAGCGTCAGCGCGACTTCCAGCGCGGCCAGCCAGCGCGACGCGCTGCCGCACCCAGAGTTCGGACGCGCCATGCGCGAAATAGAACAGGCCGACGATGCCGCAGACGAGGATGCCGCGGCGCATCGACGTGCGTGCGATCCACAAGCCCGGCACTAGCGGCGCGACCGCGAGCACGAGGCTCGGCCAGAAGAGATTCGCGCGCGCAGGCGCAAGCCACGCATGCCAGACGATTTCGAGCAAGAACAGCGCGATCGCGGCGACCAAGCCGATGCGCAGGACGCGTTCGTCGCTCACGACGAGAGTCTCGCGGCGACCGTCGCGACGCGTTTGCCGAGCGCGCGCGCGAGTGCGCGCTCGTCGTCGTTGAGTTCGCGATCGGCGCCCGGTGCCGGCCACGTGGCTGGCGCCGTACGGCGTGCCGCCGCTGCGCGTCGTGTTGAGCGCGGGCTCCGTGAACGGCAATCCGACGAGCACCGCGCCGTGATGCAGCAGCGGCAGCATCATCGTCAGCAAGGTCGATTCCTGGCCGCCGTGCATCGTGCCGGTCGAGGTGAACACGGCCGCGGGCTTGCCGACCAGGGTCCCGGACGCCCATTCGGCGCCGGTCGAGTCGAGGAAGTGCTTCAGCGGCGCGGCCATGTTGCCGAAGCGCGTCGGGCTGCCGAGGATCATGCCCGCGCAGTCGCGCAGGTCGGCGAGCGTCGCGTACGGTGCGCCGTCGTCGGGCACCGGCGGCGCTGCGCGATCTCGCGTGATCGGCGCGACCGGCGGCACGCTGCGCAGGCGCGCGCGCATGCCCGGCACTTCCTCGACGCCGCGCGCGATCAGGCGCGCGAGCTGGGCGACGTGGCCGGTGCGGCTGTAGTAGACGATCAGGATGTCGCTCATGCGTGAGTTTTTGGTCATCGAAGAATTCACTCGTCGCGGCGAATCGGTTAGCGCTCGAACGATGCTCGAAGCGCATGCCTAGTGTGCCATGAGTGCCATCTGCGGATTTGGACCGCGTTCGCGCTTCGCGCGCTTCACGCTGCGCCGCTTCTTCGACGACCACTGCCTGAGTGTCGCGGGCGCACTCGCGTACACGACGCTGTTCGCGCTCGTGCCGCTGATCACCGCGCTGTTCGGCATACTGTCGGAGTTTCCCGTGTTCGCGCAATGGCGCGAGCGACATCACGACCTTCGTGTTCGAGAATTTCGTGCCGGCGACGGGCGACGCGATCCAGGGCTACTTCACCGAATTCGCCGACAACGCGAGCAAGGCGACGGCGATCGGCATCCTCGTGCTGCTGTTCAGCGCGATCTCGCTGATGCTCAGCATCGAGGATGCGTTCAACCGCATCTGGCGCGTGCCGACGCAGCCGGACGCACATGGCGCGTTTCGTTATGTACTGGACCGTGCTGACGCTCGGCCCGCTGTTGCTCGCGATCGCGCTCGTGATCAGCTCGTACGTGCTCGCGCTGCCGCTGCTCGCGGAGGCGGGCGAGTCGTTCCAGATGAAGGCGCGACTGCTCGGCGTTGCTGCCGTTCCTGATCCAGTGGTTCGCGCTGACCGCAGGCTACGTGCTGATTCCGAACTGCAAGGTGCGCTTGCGCCTCGCAGCGATTGCGCATTCGTGGCCGCGCTGCTGTTCGAGGTCGCCAAGTACGCGTTCACGAGTTACGTCACGAGTGGCAGCAGCTACAGCCAGATCTACGGCGCGCTCGCCGTGATCCCGGTGTTCATCGTCTGGATCTACCTGTCGTGGATCATCGTCCTGCTCGGCGCGTCGCTGACCGCAGTCGATGTCCGCGTTCGACTATCGGGCGAACGCGCCGCGGCTGCCCGAGGGCGAGGAATTTCGCGGGCTTGTGCGCGTCCTCGGTCATTTCGTCGCCGCGCAGCGCACCGGTCGCGGCCTGCTTGCCGACGACCTGCGCGCGTGCGAGGCGTTCCTCGACGACAATGCTCACACGACGCTATCTCGAGGACCTCGATCGCGCAGGCCTGATCCAGCGCAGCGAAAACGGCGAATTCGTGCTCGTGCGCGATCCTGCATCGACGACGCTGTTCGATCTGTATGCGGCGACGAATTACCGTCTGCCGCTCTCGGACGTGCCGCTCGGCGACGGCGCGGAGGTCGCGCGAGGCCGGCCGTCTCGTCCTGCCGCTGAGCGCCGCCGCCGCCGATCTGCGCAAGCTCTGGAATCTGCCGATCGGTGAAATTTTTCCGCCCGCTGCGCGGTCTGAGGCAGCGGAGAGCATCGTTCACAGATTCGTCTTCACTCGTTTCGAAGGAAAAAGCATGAGCAAGTTGCTTCCAGCTGTTCTCGCGGTTCTGCTCGCAGGCGGCGTCCATGCGGCGACGGCGCAAAAGCCGAGCCTCAGCGTGACCACGCTCGACGGCGCAGACTTCGATCTGTCCAGGCAAGGCGGCAAGTGGGTCATCGTCAACTACTGGGCGACGTGGTGCGCGCCCTGCCTCAAGGAATTGCCGGACATTTCGGCGTACGTGACGGCGCACAAGGACAAGGTCGCCGCGATCGGTCTGGCATTCGAGGACAGCGACAAGGCCGACATCGAGAAATTCCTCAAGACGCACGTGCTGAGTTATCCGGTCGCGCAGGTCGACGTGCTCGACCCGCCGAAGGATTTCGACCCGCCGAAAGGCCTGCCGAATACCTACCTCATTGCGCCGGACGGCCATGTCGCGAAGGCGTTTCTCGGACCGATCACGACGAAGGACATCGACGGCGTCATCGCCGCGGCGAAGTGATCGGGAAGAGATGATCGGGACGATGTCGGGACGATGATCGGGACGGAGTGATCACGTCATGGCCTGCGCGAAATTCATCGTCAGCGGCAGGGTGCAGGGCGTCTTCTTTCGCGCCTCGACACGCGCGGAGGCCGAACGCCTCGGACTGAGCGGCCACGCGCGCAATCTCGCCGACGGCAGCGTCGAGGTCGTCGGCGTACGGCGACAGCCGCCGCGTTGCGCGAACTCGACGCATGGCTGCAGCACGGCCCGCCGTCGGCGCGCGTGCAATTGGTCGTGCGCAGCGAATTGGCCGCGGAAAGCTCCGACGGCAGCCGGATTTCGCACGCTCTAGGCCGCGGGTTCGCGCGAAGCCCGCATACGGGCTCCGCGCCATTTCTTAGGTCAGAGTTCGGCGCGGAACTGCACGCCCCAGATGCGCGGTTCGTTGACGTAGCCCGTGAGGTTGTTGAAGTCGATGCCGCCGATGATCGCGCGCTTGTTGGCGATGTTGCGGCCGAACAGCGCGAGCTCGCGCTTGCCGCCTTCCCAGTCGTAGCCGACGCGCAGACCGCCGATCACCCATGGCTTGCCCGTGAACTGCACCGACTGGTAGAGGAAGAAATCGACCTTGCTGCGGTACGACCAGTCGGTATACGCGAACATTTCGCCGTCGCCGACCGGGATGCTGTAACGCGCGGTCAGATTGGCGATCCACTCTGGCGCCTGCGGCAGCGGGTTGCCGTCGATCAGCGCGAGCGTCGTGCCGCCGGAGACGAACGTCGGATCCGTCACCGTGCACTGGGCGCACACGGTCGTGGAGAGGCTCGAATCCTTGATCTTCGTGGCGTTGTAGCTCGTGCCGGCCGTGACCATGAGATGGTCGGTCAGGTACGCCTGCGCGTCGAACTCGAAGCCGTGGCCTTCGCTCTTCTTTGCGTTGACGAGCGTCGCGAAGTTTGCGTTGCCGCCGACCGCCGTCAACTGCTGGTTCTTCATCTCGTAGTCGAAGACGTCGAAGCTGATCGGATCGCGCGGTTGTCGAACAGGCGGCTCTTCACGCCGATCTCGCCGGACGTGACCGTTTCGGTCTTCGCGACGGAAGGCGCGTCGCCGAACAGCAGGCGGCCCTGGATGCTCGGCGCGCGATAGCCGGTCGCGACGCGCGCGTAGAAGTCGGTCTCTGGAGTGGCCGCAAAGACGCCGACAAATCCCCGGTCGGACGTGACGTAGCTCGGGTCCTCGTACAGCGGGCCGATCGGGCCGACGCCGATCGGCGAGAGCGTGCGCGTCGCGGTCCAGTTCTTCTCGTCGCGCGAGAAGCGCAGGCCGCCCTTGATCTTGAACTGCGTCGTTGACCTGATAGCCGACCGAACCGAACAGCGCCGCGCTGACGTCCATCTGCTTCTGGAACGCATAGCCGTCGAGCACGCTGCCCCCAAGCGTGTTGTAGTCGAAGCTGTCGATCGTGATGTTCTCGTTGAAGTAGTACGCGCCGACGATCCAGTCGAACGGGCTCGTGTCCTTCGAGGCGAGATGCACTTCTTCGGAGATCTGGCGATGGAACGGCAGGCCGTCCGCGGTCTCCGACGGGAACGGGATGAAGCCCGGCCCCGAAGGCGGCGCGAACGACGCGCCGTAGCCGCCGTCGATGTCGCCGTGGCTCAGCGTCTTCACCTTTTCGAAAGCCGTGATCGAGACGAGCTCCATGTTGCTGAAGTCCCAGGTCAGGCGCGCGCTCGCGCCCTGCTCGGTCACGTGCTGGAAGTTCTGGCCGTCGATCGAGATCTTGTCGCGCTCGAAACCCGGCGGCGAAGCCGTTGCTGCCGGGGTCGATGATGTTCGCGCGGAACAGGATCGCGGAGCCGTCGAGGTTGAGCGCATGCAGGTTGAACAGCGCATTGAATGTGTCGGACGGGTGATAGTCGAACTGCAGGCGCGCCGCGCGTTCGTTGTAGCCGCCGAAGCTGTCGTTGCGGCCGGGTGCGGTGTTGTCGACCCAGTTGTCGCGATGCTGGCCCAGGATCGAGAGGCGCGCCGACCAGTCGTGGCCGAGCGCGCCACCGATGGCGCCCTCGAGGTTCGCGTTGCCATAGGTGCCGTAGCTCACGTCGAAGTAGCCTTCGGTTTCGTCCGTCGGCTTCTTCGAATCGAGCTTGACCACGCCGGCCGGCGTGTTGCGGCCGAACAGCGTGCCCTGCGGGCCGCGCAACACTTCGACCTGGTCGATGTCGAAGATCGGGAAGCCTTTGAGAATCGGGTTTTCGAGCACGACGTCGTCGTAGACGAGCGACACGGGCTGCGATGCGTTCAGGTCGAAATCGGTGTTGCCGAGGCCGCGGATGTAGAAGCGCGGAAACGTGCGCCCGAACGACGATTCGACCAGCAGGCTCGGCACGCGGCCCGACAGGAACTGCACGTCGTCGCCGCCGGACTTGATGATGTCGAGTTTCTCGGTGTCGATCGTCGTGATCGACTCGGGCACCTTCTGCACGTTCTCGACGCGTTTCTCGGCGGTCACGGTGATCTCGCCGAGCGTCTTCGGTGCCGTCGCGTCGTCGGCTGCGGGCTCGGCGGCCAGCGCGAGGCACGGCATGCTGGCAAACAGCGTGCAACAGATGGCGAGGGCGGCGGCGAGGGGTTTGCGCGTGGGGCAGACGTAGCTGTTGCGAGTCGCGGGCATTGTCGATCTCTCCTGAAAGTGGTGGACGCGAGATCTCCCCTTTTTCCATCACCTCGATGCGTGCCGAGGCTTTTCTTTTTTTTTGTATTCCCATCCGCACGCGCGATGTCCGCGACGGCGTTGTTCACGAATGCAAATTTCTGTCGCTTTTCTACCCGAGATGTAAAAATTTTGCAAAGAATTACTTGGCACCAAAACGGTGCGGCGATTTATTGCGGATTTATTACAGCGCGCTGGACCTTTTCAGCGCGCCCTGTTCACCCAAAGGCGGTCGTCCTGCAGCTTCTCGACCTGCGGTTTCGCCTTGAGTTTCGGCAGCTTGAGCGGCTTGTCCGGCAGCTTGCGATCGGGTAGTCGGTCGAGCAGGTGACGGATCAGGTCGAGCCGGCCGCTGCGCTGATCGTTGAAGTCGACGACGTGCCACGGCGCATGTTCGGTATTCGTGTGCGCGAACATCGCATCGCGCGCGTCGCCGTATTCGCGGTACTTCTGCCGCGCGGCGATGTCGATCGGCGAGATCTTCCAGCGCTTGAGCGGATCGGTCGCGCGGTCGGCGAAGCGCGCCTCCTGCTCCTCCTGGTCGACCGCGAGCCAGTACTTGTAGAGCAGGATGCCGTCGTCGACGAGCCCCTTCTCGAAGATCGGGCACTCGGCGAGAAAGCGCTGGTATTCCTCGTCGCTGCAGAAGCCCATGACGCGTTCGACGCCCGCACGGTTGTACCAGCTGCGGTCGAACAGCACGATCTCGCCGGCCGCAGGCAGGTGTTCGATATAGCGCTGGTAGTACCACTGCGTGCGTTCGCGCTCGTCCGGCTTCGACAGCGCGACGATGCGATAGCGGCGCGTGTCGAGATATTCGCTGATCGCCTTGATCACGCCGCCCTTGCCGGCGGCGTCGCGCCCCTCGAACAGCACGACGACGCGCTTGCCCGACTGGACGAGCCAGTTCTGCATCTCGACGAGTTGTACGGCGAGCGCTCTTCAGCTGCTCTTCGTACTTGTGCTTCTTCATGCACGTCGCTTCCTTGAGACGCGGGATGAGCCCGGCGAGATTGCACGGCTTCGTGCGCGCGTCGAGTTGCGCGCGGATCAGCTTTTCCCACGCGGTGCGGCACGCCGACGTCGATCCCGGCAGGCAGAATATGAACTTGTCGTTCGCGAGGCCCGCGAACGCGCGCGACTGCAGCGTCGACGTGCCGATTTCCTCGTACTGACAGCACGCGGAACATTTCGCCGAAGCCCGGCATTTCCTTGTCGAGCAGCGGGCGGATCGCTTCGGGCGTCGAATCGCGACCCGTGAAGCCGGTGCCGCCGGTGACGAGGATGCCGTCGCACCGTCCGCCGTCGCTATCCACGCCGAGACGATCGCGCGCATGCGGTAGCGGTCGTCCTTCTCGATCGCGCGCGCATGCAGGCGATGACCCGCTTCCGCGAGCGCCGTGCAGAGGTAGTCGCCCGACGTGTCGTTGTCGGCGCTGCGTGTGTCGGAAACCGTCAGGACGCAGAGCGACAGCGGCAGAAAATCCTTGGCGGCGGGCATGCGTGCGACCTCTCGAAATGATGATCGCGACGATACATCAAAGCGCGATATCCCGGGGCGCTTCGCCACGGCGCGCGCGGTCGCCGATGCGCGTCAGCAGCTCGGAGAAGTCGCTGGCGTAGGCACGCATGTCGAACAGGCGCGCGCGCGTCGCCGGATCGGCAATGCGCGCGCGCAGCGCGTCGAGCCGCTGCGGTTGATGCGCGAGCTCGATCGCCATGCGGACATAGTCCTCCTCCGTCGGCGACAGTCAGCTCGTCGAGCCCGAGCTGCCGGTTGAGGCTGCCCGCGACACGCGACGCGAACGTGTCGCCGGGCCGCGTCAGCACGGGGCAGCCCGCGTAGAGCGCGTCCGACGCGGTCGTGTGCGCGTTGTACGGCGCGGTGTCGAGGAAGAGGTCGGCGCGGCGCAGGCGCGCGAGGTATTCGCCATGCTCGAGCTTGGGGCTGAACACGAGTCGTTCGGCGGCGATGCCGTGCGCGCGCGCGGCCGCGCGCAGGCGATCCGCGATGCCGTTGCCGGGCGGTCCGTCGAGCAGCCACAGCACGCTGCCCGGCACGGCGTCGAGGATGCGCATCCACGCAGCGAAGCGGCGCGGCGTGAACTTCCAGGTGTTGTTGAAGCAGCAGTAGACGAATCCCTGCCGCGGGCAGGCCGCAGGCCGCGCGCGGCGGCGCGGCGGCGACGAACCGCGTCGTGTCGGTCGGTTGGTAGCAGCGCGGCAGGTACGCGATGTTCTCGTCGTAGTGCGCGCGCTGCGCGTCGGGGATCAGGAATCGATCCGCGATCAGGTAGTCGTAGCACGGCGCGCCGAGCGAGCCCGGGTAGGCGAGCCAGTTGATCTGCAGCGCAGCGGGGCGCAGCGCGAATACCTGCGGCAGCGAGCCCATGCAGTAGCCGTCGAGGTCGATGAGGATGTCGACGCGCGCCGCGCGGATGCGCGCCGCTATCGCGTGCGGCGTCTGCATGGCGACGTCGTGGAATTCGTCGAATGCCGCGACGAGGCGGCTGCGCATCGGCGTGCCGTCGCCGGCGGTCGTGGCGAACGCGATCGTGTGCAGCGGCGAGGCGCGCAGATGCTCGATCATCTCGACGATCAGCAGTCCGGTCGCGTGACGATTGAATCCCGACGAAACGAAACCGACGCGCAGCGCGTCTCCGTCGCCGCGCGCCGGCCACGGCGCTCGCCGGCCGCGGACCGACTGCGAATTGCCGCGCGAACAGCCGCGCGCAGTTGAGCTGCTGCGCGGGCGTCGCGTCTTCGGCGAGAAACGAAAACGGCGTCACGCCCGCTGCACCATTGTCGACCGCGCGACGCAGGCGCTCGCCCAGCGCGTCGATGCCGGCCCAGTCGCAGAGGCGACGCTTGCCGAACGCGAGCTGCGCGGTCGCTTCGAGCAGGTTCGGATCGAGCCGCAGCGCGTGCTCCATCATGCGCACGGCGGCATGCCAGTCCCCGAGCTGGTCGAAGACGAGACCGAGATTGTGCGCGGTGTGCGCGCGCGGCTGCAGCGCCATCGACTTCTCGTAGGGCGCGATCGCGTCGCGCAGCCGGCCCTGGCGCTCGTGCAGGAATCCGAGCAGGTACCAGCCGTCCGCGGACTGTGGGCTGGCCGCAAGCGAACGCTGCAGTGCGACTTCCGCGTCGCCGATGCGACCCTGCGCGATGCGCGTGTTGGCGAGATTGATCAGCGCCTCCGCCGGCGCGGCGCCTGCGCCGAGGCTGCGCTCGAAACAGCGCGCCGCACCGTCGTAGTCGCCGCCGGCGTGCAGCAGGCGGCCGAGGTTCGTCAGTGCGACGAAGTGATCCGGTGCGAGGGCGAGCACCTGGCGCAACGTGCGCCTGCGCGTCGTCGGGGCTGCCGCTCATGCTTTGCACGGTCGCCAGATTGCAGAGCACCTCGACCGAGCGCGGGTCGAGCCGGCGAGCGTGTTCGAGACTGCGCAGCGCAGCGTCGCGTCTGCCGGACTTGAGCTGCGCGATCGCGAGCAGGCGCCAGATCTCGGCGTGCGGCGTCGCGGCCTGCAGCGCGGCCTGGGCGCGGCGTTCGGCGCCGGCAAAATCGCCGCGCTCGATCAGTGTGGCGATCGCGTCGATCGCCTGCGCGAGCGACGCGTCGCTCATCGCGCGGAGAGTCCGGCCTCGGTCAGCCCGCCCTTGGTCAACGCGGCCATCTGCTCGGCCTGGTATTCCTGCATGAGCGGCCCGATCAGCGGATCGAGGTCGCCGTCCATGACTTCGGGCAGTCGATACAGGGTCAGATTGACGCGATGGTCGGTGATGCGGCCCTGCGGAAAGTTGTACGTGCGGATGCGCTGGCTGCGGTCGCCGGAGCCGACCTGCAGGCGCCGCGACTCGGCCTGCTGCGCGGTCTGCTTCGCGCGTTCGTCGTCGAGCAGGCGCGCCTTGAGCAGCGACATCGCACGCGCGCGGTTCTTGTGCTGGCTGCGTTCGTCCTGGCACTCGACGACGATGCCGCTCGGCAGGTGCGTGATGCGGATCGCCGAGTCGGTCTTGTTGACGTGCTGGCCGCCCGCGCCCGACGCGCGGAACGTGTCGACCTTGAGGTCGGCCGGATTGAGTGCGACGTCCTCGACCTCGTCCATCTCGGGCAGGATCGCGACGGTCGCGGCCGAGGTGTGGATGCGGCCCTGCGCTTCGGTCTGCGGCACGCGCTGCACGCGATGCGTACCCGACTCGAACTTGAGCTTCGAGAAGACGCCCTTGCCCTCGACGCGCGCGATGACTTCCTTGAAGCCGCCGTGCTCGCCGGGGTTGGCCGACAGCATCTCGACGCGCCAGCCCTGGCGCTCGGCGTAGCGCGAATACATGCGGAACAGGTCGCCCGCGAAGATCGCCGCCTCGTCGCCGCCCGTGCCCGCGCGCACTTCGAGGAAGATGTTCGCCTCGTCGCGGTCGTCCTTCGGCAGCAGCAGCAGGTTCAGTTCGCTGATCGAGCGTATCGCGGCGCTCCTGCAGCTCGTCGATCTCGCCTTCGGCGAGCTCCTTCATCTCGGGGTCCTGCAGCATCGACCTGGCGGCGGCGATGCTCTTCTCCGCGGCGTCGTAGTCGCGCAGCGACTGGTTGATCGGATCGAGCTGGGCGAATTCGCGCGACAGTTCGCGAAAACGCGCGTTGTCGCCGAGGACGTCGGGTTGGGCCAGCAGCAGTGCGACTTCCTGGTGACGCTCGGCAAGCTCGTCCAGCTTGCGGCGGATCGATGGGTTCATTCGTGCTGTTTGCCCGGAGTGGCGTCGCCTGCGCCCGCCTGCGGGTCGAGAAAGAGTTGCTCCGCGACGCGCAACAGCTCGGTGTCGCCGCGCAGCGCGGCGGCACGCAGGTTCGCGCTCGGCGCGTGCAGCAGCTTGTTGGTCAGCGTGTGCGCGAGGAACTCCAGCGCCTGCTCGGGACTGCGTCCGCCTGCCAGAAGCGCGCGCGCCTTTTCGAGCGCCGCATCGCGATGCGTCTCGGCGTCACCGCGCATCGCGGCGAGCGGGTTGCGGACGTCGAGCGCGCCGCGCCATGCGCGGTAGTGCTCGACCTGCAGTTCGATGATCGCTTCGGCTTCCTTCGCGGCGGCCTGGCGCGAGCGCAGGTTGTCGTCGATCACCTGCCTGAGGTCGTCGATCGTGTAGAGGAAGACGTCGTCGAGTTCCGCCACGTCGGCGGCGATGTCGCGCGGCACCGCGACGTCGACGAGGAACATCGGCTTGCGCCGGCGCGCGTGGATCGCATCCTCGACCTGTCTGCGCGTGAGGATCGGCTCGCGGCTCGCGGTCGAGGAGATCACGATGTCGGCCTCGGCCAGATGCTGCGGCAGGTCGGCGAGCGCCATCGCATAGGCGCCGAAACGGCCGGCGAGCGCCTGCGCGTTTTCGAGCGTGCGGTTGGCGACGATGAGGCGGCGCACCTTCGCCTCGCTCAGGTGGCGCGCAGCGAGCTCGATCGTCTCGCCCGCGCCGATCAGCAGGACGCAGGCCTCGCCGAGATCGGCGAACAGGCGCTCGGCCATGCGCACGGCGGTGTAGGCGACCGAAACCGGGTTGTCGCCGATGCGTGTGTCGGTGCGCACGCGCTTGGCCACCGCGAAGGTCTGCTGCAGCAGGCGTTCCATCGGGGCGCGCAGCGTGCCGACCCCGCGCGCGGCCTGGTAGGCGTCCTTGACCTGGCCGAGGATCTGCGGCTCGCCGAGGACCATCGAGTCGAGGCCGGTGGCGACGCGGAACAGGTGGCGGATCGCGGCGTGGTCAGCGTGCAGGTAGAGGAACTCGTCGAGGCGGCGGCCGGTCGATTGATGTGGGCTCAGACTATGATGTTCGAGCAGCCAGCGTTGCGGAACGCCCTCGGCGCCCGCATCTACATCGACGTAGAGCTCGGTGCGGTTGCAGGTCGAAAGGATCAGCGCCTCGTTGATGCCAGGCTGCCGGCGAGGTCGTGCAGCGCCTGCGGTGTCGATTCGGGCGTAAACGCGACCTTTTCGCGCAGATCGAGCGGCGCGGTCAGGTGGTTCAGTCCCAGTGCGATTAAGGCCATGTATACGACAATCGGATAAGCTAAAGCCGGCGTGTGCAATGCCGACCAATATGGAATTGTGCGGCCCGGTCCGGTCGAGATCAAGCCGATCCGCCGGTCGCGCCAGGCACGCGACAGGCGTAGCGCTGTGGGTTCGATGATGCGGAAAAGTATAGTTATGCAGTTTGTATCGGTGCTGACACCATGGGTCGGTCAGGGCCGATTTGCGGTTCTCGCGGCCATCCTGGCGCTTGCGGCGTGCGCGAGCGTGCAAGGCCCCGCCCACGGCGTTCGCGCGCCGTCGAGCGAGCCGCTCGCAGCGCATCGTCGTTGCGCAGGACCCCGCCGATCGCGAGATGCTCGCACAGGTGCTCGCGGGCGAAATGGCGCTGAACCGCGCCGATCCGGTGGCCGCGCAACATTACGCCGATGCGGCGCAAGTCAGCGACGATCCGGCCATCGCCGAGCAGGCGACGCGCGTTGCGATCGCGACACGGCAGTGGGACCTCGCGCAGTCGACGCTGAAGCGCTGGGAGAGCCTGCACGGCAACGAAATGGCCGTGCGCCAGGCGCGCGCGATGCTCGCGCTGCACGATGGCCAGGCCGACGTCGCCTATGCCGACCTGCTCTGGTTCGCAGTGCGCCCTGACGGTGCAGGCTGGCTCGCGGTGTCGCAGGTCCTCGCGACCGCGGAGGACAAGGCGGCCGCCGGCGCCATGCTCGAGCGGCTGCTCGCAGGCGATGGCATCGCGCCGCCGAAGGCGGGCACTGTGCACACGGGCTTGCTCGGCAGCAAGCCCGAGGTCTGGATTCTCGTGAGCCAGACCGCGCTGCGCCTCGAACGCACGGACACGGCCGAAAAGCTCGCGACGCAGGCCGTCGCGCGCTTTCACAGCGCCGACACCTATGCCTGGGCAGCGCAGCTCAAGCTCGCCGCGGGAGACAAGGCCGGCGCTCGCAAGATATTCGCCGATGCGCTGCAGAGCGAGAAGAAACCCGGCATCGGCGAGAGCGACGCGCGACTGCGCATCGCCTACGCGAAGCTGCTCGGCGAGATCGGCGACAACCTCGGCGCCGCGCAGGTGCTGGCCCAGGGCAAGCAGGGCGATTTCACCTACCCGGCGCGCGCGGCCTACCTCGCGCGCATCGACGACAAATCCGGCGTGCCGGCGATCACCGCGCTGTACAAGGAAGTGGCGGCGTTGCCCGAGCCGCGTCCGGCCGCGCGCATCCACCTGCTCGGCCAGCTCGCCGAATTGCTCGAACGCAAGACCGAGGCGCTCGTGTGGTACTCGCAGGTGCCGAGCGGCGACGATCATTGGTTCGCCGCGCAACTGCGCACGGCTGTGCTGCTGAGCGAAGGCGGCAAGACCGCCGAATCGGCGAATCTCCTGCACGAACTGCAGGCGCGCTCGGGCGACGACGTGAAGGAAGTCGGCGAGGCCTACCTGCTCGAGGCCGAGCTGCTGAACCGGCAGAAGCGCGGCGACGACGCCGTTGCTGTCTACGACCGCGGCCTGCAGGTTCTGCCCGACGACACGCGCCTGCTCTACGCGCGCGCGCTGCTCAACGACGACCTCGACCATGTCGACGCCGCGGTGCGCGACCTGCGCCGCATACTCGATCTCAAGCCCGACGATGCCGATGCGATGAACGCGCTCGGCTACACGCTCGCCGATCGCACGGCCGAGAAAGCCGAAGCGCTCACGCTCATCCAGAAGGCGCTCGTGCTCAAGCCCGGGGAACCCGCGATCATGGACAGCCTCGGCTGGGTGCAGTACCGCCTCGGCAACCTCGACGCGGCGATCGCGCAGCTGCGCGTCGCCTACCAGAAACAGCCCGACCCCGAAATCGCCGCGCATCTCGGCGAAGTGCTCTGGGTAAGCGGGCAGAAGGACGAGGCGCGCAGGATCTGGGACCAGGGGCGCAAGAAGGACAACGAGAACAAGATCCTGCTGGAAACCATCCGGCGCCTCGCCTCGTGACGATCGCAATCGTGCATCCGGTGCTGCGCGTCGGCGTCGCTGCGTTGCTCGTCATGCTCGCTGCGTGCGCTCCCGTGCGCACGCGCACGCACGCGGCGACGCCGGCTGCAGAGGCGGCACAGGCCGCGCGCGAGGCCGCGCTGGCGCCGCGCACGCACTGGAGCATTTCCGCACACATCGGCGTGACCACCGAGCGCGACTCGGGCAGCGGCGACCTCGAGTGGCAGGAGGAAGGCGGCACCTACGCGTTCACGGTGCACGCGCCGATCACCGGCAAGACCTGGAAATTGCACGGCGACGCGAGCGGCGCCGCGCTCGAAGGCGTCGAAGCCCGCCCCGTTGCCGACGCCGACGTGCAGCGCCTGTTGCGTGATCATGTCGGCTGGGACGTTCCGCTCGCGTCGCTGCGCGCCTGGACCTTCGGATTGCGCGCGGCGGGAGCGGCCGCACGCGTCGAATACGACGATCGCAACCTGCCCGTATCGATCGAGCAGGACGGCTGGCGGGTGGAGTATCGCGACTGGTTTCCGGCCGATGCTGGCAGCGGGGCGGGCTTTCCGCTGCCGAAACGCATGTTCGCCGTGCGCGGCGCCACCAAGATCAAGCTCGCCGTCTACGACTGGTCGCTCGGCGAATGAGCGGCGCATGGACGGCCTGGCCGGCGCCGGCCAAGCTCAATCTCTTTCTGCACATCGTCGGCCGCCGGGCCGACGGCTATCACCTGCTGCAGACGGTTTTCCAGCTGCTCGACTGGGGCGACACGGTGCACCTGCGCCGGCGCGACGACGGGGCAATCCGCCTCGCCGCCGAATTGCCGGCGTATCTGCGGGAGGACGACCTCTGCTTGCGCGCCGCGCGCCTGCTGCGCGAGCGCACTGGCGCCTCGCGCGGGCGTCGACATCGCGTACGAGAAGCGCATCCCCTCGGGCGGCGGACTCGGGGGCGGCAGCTCGGACGCGGCGACGGTCCTCGTCGCGCTGAACGAATTGTGGCAACTGGGCTACAGCGTCGATGAACTCGCGGCGCTGGGAGCTGCAGCTCGGCGCCGACGTGCCGGTCTTCATCCGCGGCAACAGCTGCCTGGGCCGAGGGCATCGGCGAGATACTGACCCCGCTGGCTTTGCCCGAACGGCACTTCGCGGTCATCGATCGCGGGGTCAAAGTGCCCACCGCGCCGCTGTTCCAAGTCGCTGATTTGACACGAAACTCGCCGCCCGCGACAATATCGGGCTATCTTGCAGGCATCGAAACCGCGCAACGTTTTCGCGCCGGTCGTGCGGGCGCGCTATCCCGAAGTCGCAGTGGCGCTGGATTGGCTGAGCCAGTTCGGCGACGCGCGTCTGACTGGCAGCGGCGGTTGCGTGTTCGTCGCGGTGCATTCGGCCGAGGATGCTGCGGCGATCGCTCGCGCTTGTCCGTCAGGATTCACGGCGTATTGCGCGAGGGGTGTCAGCCGCTCGCCTCTGCTCGAAGCGGTCGCCGAATATCGCGACGGAAGCGCAAGTTAGAAGATCGCGCAGGATGCGCCAACGCAGCGGCTTTTGCGCTGCGGGAAGCGAGGCGCGGCTTGGCCGCGACCGTTTCCGCGAAAGTTGCGGCACGGTGCAGTGTCACGCTCGTTGGAGATTTGGCGCAGGATGCGCCAACGCGCGACGCAGTGCGGCGCGCGGGAGCCAGCCCGAATTTATTTCGGGCTGAGCGACGCGGAAATTGCGGCAGGATGCCCAATTTTCGCATGAAGAAATGGGACGTCGCCAAGTTGGTAAGGCACGGGGTTTTGATCCCCGCATTCGTAGGTTCGAGTCCTACCGTCCCAGCCAGTTTTTCCATGCGTTGCCCGGCAGAGAGGAGCAAAGCGTGACATCGGCTACTACAGCGGCTTTGTCGCAGCGGTTACAACGCGAGCAAGAACGAGCGGGGCGGTCTGCGGATTTTCAGCGGCAACTCGAATCGGCCAGCTCGCACTCGATGTCTGTGCGGAAGTGAACATTCCGCTCGGCAAGGCGCTGGTGACGACGTTTTCCGACGGCGAGGTACAGGTCGAGATCGAGGAGAACGTGCGCCGCCAGGAAGTGTTCGTGATCCAGTCGACATCGGCACCGACCGCGGAGCAACTTCATGGAGTTGCTGGTGCTGGTCGACGCGCTGAAGCGCGCATCGGCGGCGAGCGTGACCGCGGTGATTCCGTACTTCGGTTACGCGCGCCAGGATCGGCGCCCGCGCTCGGCGCGCGTGCCGATCACGGCGAAGGTCGCCGCGAAGATGATTCGGCGCGGTCGGCACCGACCGCGTGCTCACGGTCGACCTGCATGCGGATCAGATCCAGGGGTTTTTCGATATACCTGTGGACAATGTATACTCTTCGCCGGTGCTGCTGGCGGATATCTGGCGTTACAACGGCGCCGGACGATCTGATCGTGGTCAGCCCCGATGTGGGCGGCGTGGCGCGCGCGCGCGCGATTGCCAAGCGGCTCGACGACGCCGATCTCGCGATCATCGACAAGCGCCGTCCGCGTGCGAACGAAGCCACGGTGATGAACATCATCGGCGACGTAGAAGGCAAGACCTGCGTGCTCGTCGACGATATCGTCGATACCGCTGGCACGCTCTGCGCGGCGCGCGGCGGCGCTGAAGAAGAACGGTGCGCGCAAGCGTCGTCGCGTACTGCACGCATCCGGTGCTGTCGGGGCCGGCGATCCAGAATCTGAACGGGTCGCAGCTCGACGAACTGGTCGTGACCGACACGATCCGTTGTCGGATGCGGCGAGGAACTGCAGCAAGATCCGCCAGCTCAGCGTGGCGGAGTTGCTGGGCGAGACGATCCGCCGCATCGCGTTCGGCGAGTCGGTGAGTTCGTTGTACGTGGATTGATTGCGGAGATCGGCAATCGGAAGCAGCTGGTTTGCGGTTGCTGTTCGTTTTCCATTTCCGTGTTTCAGAAAAAAAAGTTCCAAAAACTCTCCTGGTCGCGGGGGAGTTTCATCGCCGCCGCGAGGTGGTCAACTTGAAATAGAAGGTAAGCAACAATGGCAACGATTCGTGAAATCAAGGTCGAACGCCGCAAAACGACGGGAAGGGTGCGAGCCGCCGCCTGCGTAATTCGGGCAAGGTTCCGGCCATCGTTTACGGCGGCGAGCTCGCCCCGGCAAGCATCCAGATCACGCACAACGACGTGTGGCTCGCGTCGCAGCACGAGTGGTTCTACTCGGCCATTCTCGATCTGACGCTCGACGGCGACGTGCAGAAGGTGCTGTTGCGCGACATGCAGCGTCATCCGTTCAAGCAGCAGCTGCTGCATCTGGACTTCCAGCGCGTCGACGAGAACAAGGCGATCCGCATCCGCGTGCCGCTGCACTTCCTCAACCAGGAGACGTCGCCGGCCGGCAAGAAGGCGGGCGTGCTCATTTCGCATGCGCTCAACGACATCGAAATCTCGTGCCTGCCGAAGGATCTGCCGGAGTACGTCGAGATCGACCTCGGCGAGCTCGACGTGGGCGGCATCGTCCATCTGTCCGAGATCAAGCTGCCGGCCGGAGTGGAAATTCCGGAACTGCGTCTCGGCAAGGAACACGACGTCGCCGTCGTGACCGCGCAGGAAATGAAGGAAGAAGTCGAAGCGGCTCCGGTCGTCGAAGCCGCTGGCGCGACAGGTGCTGCGCCTGCCGCTGCGGCGACGGCGCAGCACCCGCCGCCGCGAAGAAAGACGAGAAGAAGTAATCTGCTTCATCGGAGTACCGCCGTTGCGCGCTGCGCAACGATCACTCCCCCTCTCCCGCTGGCGGGAGAGGGCAGGGGTGAGGGTGGTGCGACATGACTGGATTGCGACTGATCGTCGGCCTCGGCAACCCCGGGGCCGAACATATCCGAACCCGGCACAACGCCGGGTTCTGGTTTATTGATGCCCTCGCGCAGCGCGAAGGCGTCCGCTTCGGCATCGATGGCAAGCTGCACAGCGAGACCGTGAAGGCCGTCATCGATGGCCAGCCGCTATGGCTGCTCAAGCCGACGACGTTCATGAACAAGAGTGGTATCGCGCTCGCATCGGCGTTGCGTTACTGGAAGATCGAGCCCGAACAGATGCTCGTCGTGCACGACGACCTCGACCTGCCGCCTGGAACGGCTCGGCTCAAGTTCGACGGCGGCCATGGCGGGCAGAACGGGTTACGCGATGCATTCGCGCATCTTGGCCACGGCAAGTTTCACAGGCTTCGTCTCGGCATTGGCCATCCGGGACACAAGGATCGGGTCACTTCGTGGGTGCTCGGTCGGCCCAGCGTTGCGGACGAGAACGCGATCATCAGTGCCGTGGGCGATGCGCTCGCAGTGCTGCCGCTGGTGATAGCGGGTGATTTCAATGAGGCGATGAAGCGTCTTCACACAGCGGAGTAGGGGCGCGATTCATCGCGTCCGGCTTCTTTCCTGTCTGCGGAGATGAGCCGGTTCGCTGACTCGGACCCTGCGCTACCAAGCATCGGGCGCGATGAATCGCGTCCTTACGACAAAACGGAGTCACAAGGAAATGGGCATCAAATGCGGCATCGTCGGTCTGCCGAACGTCGGCAAATCGACGCTTTTCAACGCGCTGACCAAGGCGGGCATCGCGGCAGCCAACTTCCCGTTCTGCACGATCGATCCGAACATCGGCGTCGTGCCTGTGCCCGATCCGCGCCTCGAGGCGCTCTCGGCGATCGCCAAGCCGCTCAAGATCATTCCGACGTCGATCGAGTTCGTCGACATCGCCGGACTGGTCGCTGGCGCGTCGAAAGGCGAGGGGCTCGGCAACAAGTTCCTCGCGCACATTCGCGAGGTCGACGCGATCGCGCACGTCGTGCGCTGCTTCGAAAACAGCGACATCATCCACGTCGCCGGCAAGATCGATCCGATCTCGGATATCGAGACGATCGATACCGAACTTGCGCTCGCCGATCTCGAGTCGGTCGACAAGGCGCTGAACAAGGCCGAACGTTCGGCCAAGGCCAACGACAAGGAGGCGCTGGCCAAGCGCCCGGTGCTGCAGAAGCTCGCTGCCGTGCTCAACGAAGGCAAGTCGGCGCGCGCCGCGGGACTCGATGTCGACGAGAAAGCGCTCGTGCGCGACCTGTTCCTGCTGACGCTCAAGCCGCTGATGTACATCGCCAACGTCAAGGAGGACGGGTTCAATGACAACCCGTTCCTCGACAAGGTTCGCGAGCGCGCCGGCGATCGAGGGCGCCGAGGTCGTGCCGGTCTGCGCGGCGATCGAGGAGGAGCTATCGCAGCTCGAGGACGCCGACAAGCTCGCGTTCCTCGCCGACATGGGGCTCGACGAGCCGGGGCTCAATCGCGTGATCCGCGCGGGCTACAAGCTGCTCGGCCTGCAGACCTACTTCACGGCCGGCGAAAAGGAAGTGCGCGCCTGGCAGGTCAAGAACGGCGCGACTGCGCCGCAGGCGGCCGGCGTGATCCACACCGATTTCGAGCGCGGCTTCATCCGCGCCGAGACGATCGCCTACGACGACTACATCAAGTACAAGGGCGAAGCCGGCGCGCGCGATGCCGGCCGTCTGCGTCTGGAAGGCAAGGAATACATCGTCAAGGAAGGCGACGTACTGCATTTCCGCTTCAACGTCTGACCCGCAGCCGGGCGCGCGCCAGCTGAGATTGCCGGCGCGCCGCGTTCGGCTGCCGCTAGTCGCTTCGCATGGCCCTCGACGACTTTCTTCTGCATCACGTCGAGATAGGCGTCGAGTTCGGCCACGTTGCGGAAGACCTCGTTGACCGGTACCGCCTTGACGATCTCGAAGACCTTGCGCACCTGCGGTTGCGCGTTGACGATCAGCGAATGTCCGCCTGCGGCCTTCATCGCCTTGCGCGCGCGGAATAGCGAGCGCAGGCCCGCACTGCTGATGTAGTCGAGATCGGCGAGGTCGAGCACCAGCGTTCCCTGCGCTGGAATCCGCGCGAGCACGCCCTCGAGCTCCGATCGAATTCCAGGTAGCGTCATCGCGTCGAGCTTGCCCGACAGCAGCACGGTGATACGCGGAAGTTTGCTTTCGTCGACGCGGGTATCGAGGCTCATTCGAGATTCCTTGTGACTGTAGGATCCGACTGCAGAGAGAAGCGAAGTTCGACCAGGTTTCGCCCGTCGACGCGTCGATAAGCATACGCGGCGGCCAGCTGGCGCACCAGAAAGATGCCGAGGCCACCCATCTCGCGCTCGTCGAGGTCCACTTCGATGTCCGGATGCCTCGCGCGCGAACGGATCGAAGGCGATCGCGTTGTCGGTGATCAATACGTGCAGACTCGTTGCCGGCGCGTCGCAGCGCGACGTCGATGCGGGCGTCCCTTGATGCCGGCGTAGCCGTAGCTGACCGTGTTGACGAGCAGTTCTTCGAGCGCGATGCGCACGTCGTAGCGCCATTCGCGATCGACCGCGCCTTCCTGCAGCCAGGCCTCGATGCGGTCGAGTGCACTGCCGACATCGGCCAGTTCGCCACCGAGCACCAGATTCAATACGTGGGCGTCCCCGCTTCCTTCCCAGCGCAAGGCCAACGCTGTGAGGTCGTCCGATGGCGCCGCGCCGCTCGTGAACGCGTCGACGCTCCTCGCCACCGTCTCGACGACGCGTGTCGGGCGGCATTGTCGGTGCACGTCGCGAGCGCTGCGAGCAGCCGAGCATCCCCGAACAGCGTGCCGTCGGGCGACTGGGCTTCGGTGATGCCGTCGGTGAACAGAACACGAGCGTCTCCCCCGGCGCGAGCATGAGTTCGGTGCACGGAAAGTCCATGTCCGGCTCGAGCCCGAGCGGGCCGCCCGTTTCGACGTCGATTGGCGTAATGCTGGACGCGCCCGCGCCGATGCGTACCGGTGCGTCATGTCCGGCGCTCGCGAGCACGAGTCTGCCGCTGTCGAGTTCGAGCACGCCGCAGAGCGCCGTCACGAACATGCAGCTGTCGTTGCCGTGGCAGAGTTCGACGTTGAGTTCGCGCAGCAGCGCATCGGGTCGCACCGCGTGGGCCGCGCCGCTCTGCGCGACCGTGATCGTGCGCGCCATGAACAGTGCGGCGGGCACACCCTTGTCCGATACGTCGCCGATCAGGAAACACACGCAGCCGTTGCGCTGGATGAAGTACGCATATAGATCGCCGCCGACCGTCTTGGCAGCGCGCAAGAGGGCGCGCAGCTGGAACGCGCCGCGACCGGCCTGTACGTGGCGGTCGCGCGGCAGCATCGATTCCTGGATGCGGTGCGCGATGTCGAGCTCGCTCTGCAGCCGCTCGCGGGCCGCGGTCGCGTCGGTCAGGTCGGCGATGTGCTGTTTCAATTCGTCGCGCATGCGCGATGAACGAGCGCGTGAGGCGGCCGACCTCGTCGAGACGGCGCGGACGGATCGATGGGAAAGTCGAACTCGCCGCGCGCGATGTGCTCGGCCTTCTCGACGAGTTGTCCAAGCGGCGCGAGCATGCGGCGTACGGCGAGCCAGATGAACAGGCCGAGCAGCGCCAGAGCCGACCGAGGCGACGGCCACGGTATGCGAGGAAGATGTCGCGCGTATCGCGAAAAATGCTCGACATCGGGACGACGATCGCGAGCGACCAGCTTCGAACCCGCGACCGGCGCGAAAAACGTCTGTGCCGGTTCGTGCAGTGTCGGGCTGTCGTATCGTGACCGAGCCGGTTTCGCCGGCGATCATGCGCTGCGCCATGCTGTGCGAGCTCGGGCGTTCGCGTCGTTTCGGCGAGCGCGAAAATCGAGGTCCCGATGCGTTCGCGTCGTCGCATTGGCGAGAAACTGGCCCTGGTTCGTCCAGGACGAAGGCCCGCGAGGCCAGGCCCAGGCCGAGTCCGTCGACCGACGCCTGCAGCCACGTCTGCTGCACGTCGACGTTCACGACGCCGACGACACGGCCCGCGCTGTCGCGGACGGGCACGCCGTAGTTGATCAGCAGCTGGTCGCGCGATTGCGAGTGGAAGACGCTCGCCCCAGCAACCGTGCGGGCACGCGGCCGCATGGCGGTACCAGGCCGTCTCGCGATAGGGACTCGGCGTCGTCGGCGAGGTTGCGGTACACGGCGGCGTCTCCCTCCTGCACGCAGGAACGGCGCGAAGTTCCCGCTGATGCCGCGGATCGCGTCCGGCTCGAAGGCGGCGGCAACGCCGCCGATGTCGGGGTGTGATACCACCGTGTCGGCGAGCAGCGTCCGGATGAAATCGGGGTCGTCGAGGTGCCGTGCGATCGTGCGTGGCGACGACGCGTGCGGTCATTTCCACGCCGTTCGTGCGCGCCGCGATCGCGTTGGCGCCCGCGACTGGCCAGCGTCTGCATCGTCTGGCCGGAATGCGCGACGACCTCCTCGCTGGCGCGTTGCAGGACGAATCCGAGGCTCGCGACGAGCACGGCAGACCGAACCGAGCAGCACCCAGAAACCCAGGCGCCGGGCCGTGCTCGGGCCGAAGCAGTCGCTGCAGTTGCACCGAGAGTCACCTTTCGTGGAGCTGCCGGGAAAGCTTAACCGGTCGCAGTGCGGGCGCAGTATCGGACCGGCAAGTTGGCATGCGACGGTTCTCGCGCCGCCGCGCGGCGCTGCGAATCGTGGGCGATGTCTGCTAGCTTTGGCGTCCGACGCCCGATTCAGGAGAGATCGCCTATGCCAGGCACCGACCGCGAAGTTCGCTTCTGTTTCCTTGCCCAGCCGACCGACGTCAATTTCGGCGGCAAGGTCCATGGCGGCATGGTCATGAAATGGATCGACCAGGCAGGCTACGCCTGCGCCGTGGGCTGGAGCGGCATCTACTGCGTCACGGTCGCCGTGGGCGGCATCCGGTTCGTCAACCCGATCCTGATCGGGGATCTCGTGACGGTGCATTGCCAGCTGATCTACACGGGCAACACGAGCATGCATTTTGCAGTGGACGTGATCGCGCGCGCATCTGGAAACCGGGCAGGAGACGCTGGCGACGCACTGCGTGATCGTGATGGTCGCGACCGACAAGGGTGGCCGGCCCACGGCCGTGCCGAAATGGGAGCCCAGTCAGCGACGACGACAAGGCCCTGGCCGCCTACGCCCAGAAACTCATGGAACTCGACAAGAACATCGAGCAGGAAGTCGCCCGCTACCGGGAGGCGGCGCACCTGGCCACGACGACCGGCGCTCACGGCGCATGACCGCTGGCGCGTGACGCGCAACGCGTTCTTGACAAGCAGGGCATGCGACCCCGAAAATAGGCGGCTCCGTCAAGGGATGCCCGATCCATTGGGTCGGGCGCGCTGTTCGTCCCTTCGCGGCCCGGTTTGTTACAGAGGTTTCGAGAGTTTCGGAGGGATACCCAAGCGGCCAACGGGGGCAGACTGTAAATCTGCTGGCTCATGCCTTCGGTGGTTCGAATCCACCTCCCTCCACCATCGAAGCCGAAAATTCTCGAAGTCGAAGTACCCCCGGGCGGGAGTAGTTCAATGGTAGAACTGTAGCCTTCCAAGCTACTAGTGCGGGTTCGATTCCCGTCTCCCGCTCCATTGATGGCCGCAGGGATTTGATTGAACGCAGCGCTCGGAGCGCTGTCGCCGCTGAAGCGGCAAAGCAGGCGCGGTTTTCGCGCCGCTGAAACGAAAGGCAAGCAGGATGCTTGTTCTCGAAAGATAGAAGTTTGCCGCTCACTTAGCTCAGTCGGTAGAGCACCTCCTTGGTAAGGAGGAGGTCGTTGGTTCGATTCCAATAGTGAGCACCATTCCGAAAGCTGGAGACGGGTTTTGGCCCTGCCTCCGGTTATCTCAAGAAAAGTATACAACTTACTGTAAAGGTAGATTGAAATGGCAAAGGGCAAATTCGAACGAACCAAGCCGCACGTGAACGTAGGCACGATCGGTCACGTGGACCACGGCAAGACGACGCTGACGGCGGCGCTGACGAAGGTGGGCGCGGAGCGATTTGGCGGCGAGTTCAAGGCGTACGACCAGATCGACGCAGCGCCGGAAGAGAAGGCGCGCGGCATCACGATTTCGACGGCACACGTGGAATACGAGAGCCCGAATCGTCACTACGCGCACGTCGATTGCCCGGGACACGCGGATTATGTGAAGAACATGATCACGGGTGCGGCGCAGATGGACGGCGCGATCCTGGTGTGCTCGGCCGCTGACGGCCCGATGCCGCAGACGCGCGAGCACATCCTGCTGGCGCGCCAGGTCGGCGTGCCGTACGTGCGTGGTGTACCTGAACAAGTGCGACATGGTGGACGACGCCGAGCTGCTCGAGCTGGTCGAGATGGAAGTGCGCGACTTGCTGAGCAAGTACGAGTTTCCGGGCGACAAGACCCCGATCATCCACGGTTCGGCACTGAAGGCGCTGGAAGGCGACCAGAGCGAGATCGGCGTGCCGTCGATCATCAAGCTGGTCGATGCGCTGGACAGCTTCATTCCGGAGCCGGTGCGCGTGCTGGACAAGCCGTTCCTGATGCCGGTGGAAGACGTGTTCTCGATCTCGGGCCGCGGCACGGTGGTGACGGGTCGTATCGAGCGCGGCATCGTCAAGGTGGGCGACGAAATCGAGATCGTGGGCATCAAGCCGACGCAGAAGACGACGTGCACGGGCGTGGAAATGTTCCGCAAGCTGCTGGACCAGGGCCAGGCGGGCGACAACACGGGCATCCTGCTGCGCGGCACGAAGCGCGACGAAGTGGAGCGCGGCCAGGTGCTGTGCAAGCCGGGTTCGATCACGCCGCACACGGACTTCGAAGCCGAGGTGTATGTGCTGTCGAAGGAAGAGGGTGGCCGTCATACGCCGTTCTTCAAGGGCTACCGCCCGCAGTTCTACTTCCGCACGACGGACGTGACGGGTTCGTGCGAGCTGCCGGAAGGCGTCGAGATGGTGATGCCGGGCGACAACATCAAAATGGTGGTGAGCCTGATTCACCCGATCGCGATGGAAGAAGGTCTGCGTTTCGCGATTCGCGAAGGCGGCCGCACCGTCGGCGCCGGCGTCGTGGCCAAGATCGTCAAGTAACTTACACACGCCAGTAGCTCAATTGGCAGAGCAGCGGTCTCCAAAACCGCAGGTTGGGGGTTCGAGTCCCTCACGCGCGTAGCTCAATTGGCAGAGCAGCGGTCCCAAAACCGCGGTTGGGGGTTCGAGACACTCCGGCCCGGATGGCCGGTCTGATGTGCCGTCAGCGACGATGGCTGGAAACATATGAATACAAAAGCCGAACAGGTGGGAGGCGGTAACTCCGCCGCCGATATCGCCAAGCTGATCGTCGCGGGCCTCGTGCTCGCGGGGGCCGTCTTCGCGTACTACTGGTACAACGATTTTCCGACCTGGCAGCGCATCCTGATCCTGCTCGGCGGTTTGATCGCTGCCGGCGCAATCGGGTTTTTCACGCGCGCTGGTCATGCGCTGCGCGACTTCCTGTTCGAGTCGAACTTCGAGCTGCGCAAGGTCGTATGGCCGACGCGGCAGGAAACCATCCAGACGACGGTGGTGATTTTTTTCGTCGTGGTCGCATTGAGTCTGATCCTCGGTCTGATCGACTTCACGCTGAAGTGGATTGTTCTGGATCTGCTGCTTAAGAGTCGCTAACTGAAAAGTCTGGCCAGGATGGCCGGTCTTGCTCGCGGTCAGGACGACCGCCAACGGTGGATTGATGATGGCAAAGCGCTGGTACGTGGTTCACGCCTACTCGGGCTTCGAGCACCAGGTCGCGCGCGCGCTGAAAGAGCGCATCGTGCGTGCCGAGCATGCAGGACGAGGTTCGGTGACGTTCTGGTGCCGACCGAGGAAGTGGTCGAGATGCGCGGCGGACAGAAGCGCCGAGCGAGCGCAAGTTCTTTCCGGGTTATGTGCTCGTGCAGATCGAGACGAACACGGAAGGCAAGGCGCCAAGATCGACGACGAGTCCTGGCATCTGATCAAGGAAACGTCGAAGGTGATGGGCTTCATCGGCGGTACCGCCGATCGGCCGTTGCCGATCAAGGATCGCGAAGCCGATGCGATCCTGCAGCGTGTGCAGAATGCCGTCGAGAAGCCGCGACCGAAGGTGTTGTTCGAGCCGGGCGAGATGGTGCGTGTCACCGACGGCCCGTTCAACGACTTCAACGGCGTGGTCGAGGAAGTGAATTACGAGAAGAGCCGCCTGCGCGTGGCGGTGCTGATTTTCGGGCGTTCAACGCCGGTCGAACTCGAGTTCGGTCAGGTCGAGAAGGCCTAACTGCGAGATTCGTCGCGAAAGCGACACCCGGTTCGGCATGGATGTCGAGCGGATTACCTGCCAGGGACGGTCCACCAACGAGGAGCCACGCAGTTCGTCACGCAGAGCGTGCAGGCGTTTGAACTCGAGGAGTAAACAAAATGGCAAAGAAAGTTGTCGGATACATCAAGCTGCAGGTGAAGGCCGGTCAGGCCAACCCCTCGCCGCCGGTCGGTCCCGCGCTCGGACAGCGCGGTCTCAACATCATGGAGTTCTGCAAGGCGTTCAACGCCGCCACGCAGAAGCTCGAGCCTGGTCTGCCGATTCCGGTGATCATCACCGCGTATTCGGATCGCAGCTTCACCTTCATCATGAAGACGCCGCCGGCGTCGATCCTGCTGAAGAAGGCCGCGGGCATCACGTCGGGCAGCAAGCGTCCGAACACCGAGAAGGTGGGCAAGGTGACGCGCAAGCAGCTCGAAGAGATCGCGAAGACCAAAATGGCGGACCTCACGGCCGCTGATATGGATGCCGCAGTGCGCACCATCGCTGGTAGCGCGCGCAGCATGGGCCTGGACGACGGAGATCTGACCATGGCGAACATCAGCAAGCGTTACAAGGCGCATGCAGAGTGCCGTCGCCGAAGGCAAGTCGTACTCGATCGACGACGCCTTCAAGATCCTCAAGGACAATTCCAAGACCAAGTTCGTCGAATCGGTTGACGTGGCGATCCGCCTCGGCATCGATGCGAAGAAGTCGGACCAGGGCGTGCGCGGCTCGACGCTGCTGCCGCACGGCACCGGCAAGACCGTGCGCGTCGCGGTGTTCTGCCCGGCCGGCGAGAAGGCAGAAGCGGCGAAGGCCGCTGGCGCCGACGCGGTCGGCATGGACGACCTCGCCGAGAAGATGCAGGCAGGGGACTTGAATTTCGGCCGAATCATCGCCACTCCTGATGCGATGCGCGTGGTCGGCAAGCTCGGTCAGCTGCTCGGCCCGCGCGGCCTGATGCCGAACCCGAAGGACGGCTCGGTCACCGCCGACGTCGTCACCGCGGTCAAGAACGCGAAGGCCGGCCAGGTCAAGTTCCGCAACGACAAGGCAGGCATCGTCCACGCCTCGATCGGCAAGATCAATTTCGAAGTCAACGCGCTCAAGGAAAATCTGCACGCGTTGCTCGCCGATCTGAACAAGGCCAAGCCGTCGACCGCGAAGGGCGTGTTCCTGCAGAAGGTGTCGGTGTCGAGCACGATGGGTCTCGGCATCAACGTCGACCAGGCGTCGCTGTCGGCATAAGTTTTTGATCGTTGCCGTGCGGGCTCAGCCCGCGGCAGCGCTTCAGCCGATATGAGGAGCAAGATTTTGAGGGCGCCGGTTCGCCGCAAGCGAGCTGGAGCCGTCAAAGACCGCAGGTGGTCGAAGTATCGCCGCATGGACGTACTCGCGAAGCGCACGAAGCGCAATGCAAGCGAGCGATATCAGACCTTAATCGATAAGGAAGACAACCTGCGCAGATGGTGATGCCCGTGAGAATTTTTCGAGCGGCCACCAGTGTCGGCGTCGCAAGACGCCAGCGAATCGGGAAGGACCATCGGTTCGTGTGAATGTCAGGACGCGCATCCCGCAAGATTGTGGGGCGCGCATCCAAGTTCGGAAGGAAAAGCAATGGCGCTTAATCTGGATCAAAAGAAAGTCGTCGTTGCCGAACTGGCGAATGTGGCCGCCAAGGCGCACTCGTTGGTCGCCGCCGAGTATTCCGGTCTTACCGTGGGGCAGCTCACCGAGCTGCGCAAGAAGGCTCGCCAAGCCAAGGTTTTCGTGAAAGTCGCGAAGAACACCTTGGTTTCGCGTGCGGTTGAGGGTACCGACTACGCGTGCGTCAAGGACGCGCTCGTCGGCCCGATGCTGTATGCCTTCTCCGAGGAAGATCCGGGTGCTGCTGGCCGGTTGGTCAAGGAGTTCTCCAAGGCGAATGACAAGCTGATCCCCAAGGTCGTCGCGATCGGTGGACAGATGTACCCGGGCTCTCACATCGAGAGACTCGCGTCGCTGCCGACCCGTGAGCAGGCCCTGTCGATGCTTGCCGGTCTGATGTTGCAGCCTGCAACCATGCTTGCTCGCGTCATGGCCGAGCCCGCGTCGCAACTCGCGCGCGTGCTCAGCAAGGTCGGCGAGCAGAAGACGGCAGCTTGATCCCACACACACCTACGGCAACTTTTAGCTGTTCGATAAATTTTCAGGAGTAAATCAAATGTCACTTACCAACGAACAAATCCTCGAAGCGATTGCTTCGAAGCCGCTCATCGAAGTCATGGACCTGGTCAAGACGATCGAAGAGAAGTTCGGCGTGTCCGCTGCCGCTCCGGTGGCCGTGGCCGCTGCTGGTGGTGGCGCCGCCGCCGCCGCCCCGGTCGAAGAGAAGACCGAATTCACCGTCTCGCTGAAGGCGACCGGCGAGAAGAAGGTCGAAGTGATCAAGGCTGTTCGCGCGATCACGGGCCTCGGTCTGAAGGAAGCCAAGGACCTGGTCGAGTCCGCTCCCGCTACCGTGAAGGAAGCCGTGAGCAAGGACGACGCCGCGAAGTTCAAGAAGGAACTCGAAGCTGCAGGCGCGACCGTCGAGGTCAAGTAAGGCGGATTGCGACGCTTGGCTCGCCAAGTGTCGGACGAGCCTGGGGGCGCAAGCCCCCGGGCTTTGTTCGTTGTCGGGAAAACGCCGGATAGTGCTTTCCCGACCGAGTTTGTTTGAGACGCCAGACTGAAGACATGAAGCCGTAAGCGCGGAGCCAGATTCAATGATTTCCTGTCGGTTCCGTGGTTCGTTCCTCGTCTTCTGTCTGACGCCTCGCCAGATCTATCCAGAGTTTCCTCCCCTGCCGGCTTTGCCCTCGAAGCCGGCACATGACTACAAGGTGGTGCCCGCCCATGTCTGCAACCTATTCCTTCACCGAGAAGAAGCGCATCCGCAAGGACTTCGGCAAGCGCCCGCTCGTACTCGACGTCCCGCCGTTGCTCGCGATCCAGACCGACTCCTATCGCGAGTTCCTGCAGGAAGGCAAGACAGGCAGCCAAGCGCGACGACCATGGTCTGCATGCCGCGCTGAAGTCGGTTTTCCCGATCGTCAGCTACTCGGGCAACGCCGCGCTCGAATACGTCGAGCTATCGCCTCGGCGAGCCGCGCGTTCGACGAACGCGAATGCCGTTCGCGCGGCATGAGCTACGGCGCGCCGCTGCGCGTGCTCGTGCGCCTCGTGATCTACGACAAGGAATCGCCGGCCAGCAACAAGGCCGTCAAGTACGTCAAGGAGCAGGAAGTCTACATGGGCGAACTGCCGCTCATGACCGACACCGGCACCTTCATCATCAACGGCACCGAGCGCGTCATCGTCTCGCAGCTGCATCGTTCGCCGGGCGTGTTCTTCGATCACGACCGCGGCAAGACGCACAGCTCGGGCAAGCTGCTGTATTCCGCGCGCATCATTCCTTACCGCGGCTCGTGGCTCGACTTCGAGTTCGACCCGAAGGACGCGCTGTTCACGCGTATCGACCGTCGCCGCAAGTTGCCGGTGACGATGTTGCTGCGCGCGCTCGGCTACAACAACGAGGAGATCCTCGACATCTTCTTCGAGAAGAACGTGTTCCATCTCGACAAGAAGGACGGCGCGAAGCTCGAGCTCGTCGCCGAGCGTCTGCGCGGCGAAACGCTGAACTTCGACCTGCGCGCCGGTGACAAGGTCATCGTCGAGGCCGGCAAGCGCATCACCGCGCGCCACGTGCGCCTGCTGCAGGAAGCCAAGATCAAGTACCTCGAAGTGCCGGACGAGTACCTCGTCGGCCGCATCGTCGCGCACGACATCGTCGACAAGAAGACGGGCGAACTGCTCGCCGCGGCGAACGCCGAGATCGACCTCACCCACCTCGAGAACTTCCGCAAGGCGGGCGTCGACAAGATCGGCACGCTGTTCGTCAACGATCTCGATCGTGGTCCGTACATCTCGAACACGCTGCGCATCGACAACACGAAGACGCCGCTCGAGGCGCTGGTCGAAATCTACCGCATGATGCGTCCGGGCGAGCCGCCGACCAAGGAAGCGGCGCAGAACCTGTTCTACAACCTGTTCTTCACGTTCGAGCGCTACGACCTGTCGGGCGTCGGCCGCATGAAGTTCAACCGCCGTGTCGGCCGCAAGGAAATCACGGGTGCCGGCGTGCTGTACGACTCACAAGTACTTCGGCGCGCGCAACGACGACGACTCGAAGGCGCTCGTCGAGAAGCTCGGCGAGACCTCGGACATCCTCGACGTGCTCAAGGTGCTGATCGAGATCCGCAACGGTCGCGGCACGGTCGATGACATCGATCATCTCGGCAACCGTCGCGTGCGTTCGGTCGGCGAAATGGCCGAGAACGTCTTCCGCATCGGCCTCGTGCGCGTCGAGCGCGCGGTGCGCGAGCGCCTGTCGCTCGCCGAGGCCGAAGGCCTGACGCCGCAAGACCTCATCAACGCGAAGCCGGTCGCGCGCCGCGATCAAGGAGTTCTTCGGTTCGTCGCAGCTCAGTCGCAGTTCATGGACCAGAACAATCCGCTGTCCGAAGTCACCCACAAGCGCCGCGTCTCGGCGCTCGGTCCGGGTGGCCTGACGCGCGAGCGCGCGGGCTTCGAAGTGCGCGACGTGCATCCGACCCATTACGGTCGCGTCTGCACGATCGAAACGCCGGAAGGCCCGAACATCGGCCTGATCAACTCGCTCGCGGTGTATGCGCGCACGAACTCGTACGGCTTCCTCGAAACGCCGTACCGCAAGGTCAGCAACGGCAAGGTCACCGACAAGGTCGACTACCTGTCGGCGATCGAGGAAGGCGAATTCGTGATCGCGCAGGCGAACTCGATCCTCAACAAGGACGGCAGCTTCGCCGAGGAATTCGTCGCCTGCCGCTTCCACGGCGAATCGGAGCTGCGCCGGCGCGCCGACATCCAGTACATGGACGTCTCGCCGATGCAGACCGTGTCGGTCGCCGCAGCGCTCGTGCCGTTCCTCGAACACGACGACGCGAACCGCGCGCTCATGGGCGCGAACATGCAGCGCCAGGCCGTGCCGACGCTGCGTTCGCAGACTCCGCTCGTCGGTACGGGCATCGAGCGCCCGGTTGCGCGCGACTCGGGCGTCACCGCGGCCGCGCGTCGCGGCGGCGTGATCGACCAGGTCGACGCGGGCCGTATCGTGGTGCGCGTCAACGAAGCCGAGATCGGCGACAACGACGCCGGCGTCGATATCTACACGCTGACGAAGTACACGCGTTCGAACCAGAACACGAACCTCAACCAGCGTCCGCTCGTGAACGTCGGCGACATCGTCGCGAAGGGCGACGTGCTGGCCGACGGTTCGTCGACCGATCTCGGCGAGCTCGCGCTCGGCCAGAACATGCTCGTCGCGTTCATGCCGTGGAACGGCTACAACTTCGAAGACTCGATCCTGCTTTCCGAGCGCGTCGTCGAGGAAGACCGCTACACGACGATCCACATCGAAGAACTGACGATCCAGGCGCGCGACACGAAGCTCGGACCGGAAGAAATCACCGCGGACATCCCGAACGTCGGCGAGCAGGCGCTCGCGCGTCTCGACGAGTCGGGCGTGGTCTACATCGGCGCCGAAGTGAAGGCGGGCGACATCCTCGTCGGCAAGGTCACGCCGAAGGGCGAGAGCGCAGCTGACGCCGGAAGAGAAGCTGCTGCGCGCGATCTTCGGCGAGAAGGCCTCCGACGTGAAGGATTCGTCGCTGCGCGTTCCGCCGGGCATGGACGGTACCGTCATCGACGTGACCGTGTTCACGCGCGACGGCATCGAGAAGGACAAGCGCGCGCTGCAGATCGAGCAGATGGAAATCAAGCGCGTCAAGAAGGACTTCGACGACCAGTTCCGCATCCTCGAAGGCGCGATCTACTCGCGTCTGCGCGGGCAGTTGCAGGGCGCGATCGTCAACGGCGGTCCGGGCGGCGTGAAGAAAGGCGCGGCGATCGACGACACCTATCTCGACAGCCTGAAGAGGGACGAGTGGTTCACGTTGCGCATGAAGGACGAGAGCGCGGCCGAGCAGCTCGAGAAGGCGCAGCAGCAGATCGCCGCGCATCGCGCCGAGTTCGACAAGCGCTTCAAGGCCAAGCAGGCGAAGATCACGGCGGGCGACGACCTCGCGCCGGGCGTGCTCAAGATGGTCAAGGTGTATCTGGCCGTCAAGCGCCGCATCCAGCCGGGCGACAAGATGGCCGGCCGTCACGGCAACAAGGGCGTCGTGTCGATGATCCGTCCGGTCGAGGACATGCCGTACATGGCCGATGGCCAGTCGATCGACATCGTGCTCAATCCGCTCGGCGTGCCGTCGCGTATGAACATCGGCCAGATTCTCGAAGTGCATCTGGGCTGGGCCGCGAAGGGCCTCGGCGAGAAGATCCAGCGCATGCTCGAGGCGAAGCAGAAGGTCGCCGACCTGCGCAAGTTCCTCGACGAGATCTACAACCACGACAAGGAAGTGTTCGGCGAACGCGTCAAGCTGAAGTCGCTCAGCGACGAGGAAATCCTCGCGCTCGTCGACAACCTGCAGCATGGCGTGCCGATGTCGACGCCGGTGTTCGACGGCGCGGCGGAGAGCGAGATCAAGCATATGCTCAAGCTCGCCGATCTGCCCTCGTCCGGCCAGACGATGCTGATCGACGGCCGCACGGGCGAGACGTTCGACCGCCCGGTCACCGTGGGCTACATGCACATGCTCAAGCTCAACCATCTCGTCGACGACAAGATGCACGCGCGTTCGACCGGTCCGTACTCGCTCGTCACGCAGCAGCCGCTGGGTGGCAAGGCGCAGTTCGGTGGCCAGCGCTTCGGCGAAATGGAAGTCTGGGCGCTCGAGGCCTACGGCGCGGCGTACACGCTGCAGGAAATGCTGACGGTGAAGTCCGACGACGTTCCGGGCCGCAACCAGATGTACAAGAACATCGTCGACGGCAATCACGAGATGGCCGCGGGCATGCCGGAATCCTTCAACGTTCTCGTGAAGGAAATCCGCTCGCTCGCGATCAATATGGAGCTCGAAGAGCGCTGACGGGCTCGTCGGCCGGTAGGCGGAGGCGGCGAAAGTCGCTGCCGCCACTCCGGCCCCGCAACCCACTTCGATTTCCCGCCATCGACGCAACGAATTACTCCTCCCGGAGAAACAAAATGAAAGACCTGCTGAACCTGTTCAACCAGACCCGCCAGTCGCTCGATTTCGACTCGATCAAGATCGCACTGGCCTCGCCGGAGCTGATCCGCTCGTGGTCGTTCGGCGAAGTGAAGAAGCCCGAGACGATCAACTACCGCACGTTCAAGCCCGAGCGTGACGGCCTGTTCTGCGCGGCGATCTTCGGGCCGATCAAGGACTACGAGTGCCTCTGCGGCAAGTACAAGCGCATGAAGCACCGCGGCGTCGTCTGCGAGAAGTGCGGCACCGAAGTGACGCTGACCAAGGTGCGCCGCGAGCGCATGGGCCACATCGAGCTCGCCTCGCCGGTCGCGCACATCTGGTTCCTGAAGTCGCTGCCGTCGCGCATCGGCCTCATGCTCGACATGACGTTGCGCGACATCGAGCGCATCCTGTACTTCGAAGCGTACGTCGTCATCGATCCGGGCATGACCTCGCTCACGCGCGGCCAGCTGCTCAACGAAGAGCAGTACCTGCAGGCCGTCGAAGAGCACGGCGACGAGTTCGATGCGCGCATGGGCGCCGAAGCAGTCTACGAGCTGCTCAAGACGATCGATCTCACCGCCGAGCTGATCCGCCTGCGCGAGGAAATCGGCAGCACGAATTCGGAGACCAAGCTGAAGCGCCTGTCGAAGCGCATCAAGCTGGTCGAAGCGTTCATCGAATCGGGCAACCGTCCGGAATACATGGTCATGACCGTGCTGCCGGTGCTGCCGCCCGACCTGCGTCCGCTCGTGCCGCTCGATGGCGGCCGTTTCGCGACGTCCGATCTGAACGACCTGTACCGCCGCGTCATCAACCGCAACAACCGCCTGAAGCGCCTGCTCGAACTCAACGCGCCCGACATCATCGTGCGCAACGAGAAGCGCATGCTGCAGGAAGCGGTCGATGCGCTGATGGACAACGGCCGTCGCGGTCGTGCGATCACGGGCACGAACAAGCGCGCGCTCAAGTCGCTCGCCGACATGATCAAGGGCAAGCAGGGTCGTTTCCGCCAGAACCTGCTCGGCAAGCGCGTCGACTACTCGGGCCGTTCGGTCATCGTGGTCGGTCCGACGCTCAAGCTGCACGAGTGCGGCCTGCCGAAGAAGATGGCGCTCGAGCTGTTCAAGCCGTTCATCTTCTCGAAGCTGCAGCGCCGTGGCCTCGCCACGACGATCAAGGCGGCGAAGAAGCTCGTCGAGCGCGAGGAAGCCCGAGGTGTGGGACATCCTCGAAGAAGTGATCCGCGAGCATCCGGTGCTGCTGAACCGCGCGCCGACGCTGCATCGTCTCGGCATCCAGGCGTTCGAGCCGGTGCTGATCGAAGGCAAGGCGATCCAGCTGCATCCGCTCGTCTGTACGGCGTTCAACGCCGACTTCGACGGTGACCAGATGGCCGTCCACGTGCCGCTGTCGCTCGAAGCGCAGCTCGAAGCGCGCGCGCTCATGATGTCGTCGAACAACATCCTGTCGCCCGCGAACGGTGATCCGATCATCGTGCCGACGCAGGACGTCGTGCTCGGCCTGTACTACATGACGCGCGAGCTGATCAACGTGAAGGGCGAGGGCATGGTGTTCGCGAACACCGCCGAAGTCGCATCGCGCGTATCACAACCGTGCGGTCGAGCTGCACGCCAAGGTCAAGGTGCGCATGCACCTGATCGAAATCGACGACCGAGAAAGAACCGTACCGAGAAGACGTCGATCGTCGACACGACGGTCGGTCGCGCGCTGCTGTCGCGGAAATCCTGCCCGAGCGGCCTGCCGTTCGCGCTGGTCAATACCGAGCTGACGAAGAAAGCGATCTCGCGCCTGATCAACGCAGTGCTACCGCCGCCTCGGTCTGAAGGACACCGTCGTGTTCGCCGACCAGCTGATGTACACGGGCTTCCACTACGCGACGCGCGCCGGCATCTCGATCGGCATCGACGACATGAAGATCCCGGCCGAGAAGACGCGCGATCCTCGAAGTCGCCGAGAAGGACGTGACGGAAATCCAGGAGCAGTTCGCTTCGGGTCTCGTCACGGCCGGCGAACGCTACAACAAGGTCGTCGACATCTGGTCGCGCACCAACGAACAGGTCGCCGCGGCGATGATGAAGGGTATCGGCTTCGACAAGGTCAAGAACGCCGAAGGGCAAGGACGATCGAACAGAAGTCGATGAACTCGCTGTACATCATGGCCGACTCCGGCGCGCGCGGTTGCGCGGCGCAGATCCGCCAGCTCGCCGGCATGCGCGGCCTGATGGCGCGTCCGGACGGCTCGATCATCGAGACGCCGATCAAGGCGAACTTCCGCGAAGGCCTCGACGTGCTGCAGTACTTCAACTCGACCCACGGTGCCCGTAAGGGTCTCGCGGATACGGCGTTGAAGACCGCGAACTCGGGTTACCTCACGCGTCGTCTCGTCGACGTGGCGCAGGACGTCGTCGTCACCGAAGTGGACTGCGGCACCGATCGCACGGCCTGACCATGACCCCGATCGTGGAAGGCGGCGACGTGGTCGAACCGTTGCGCGATCGCGTGCTCGGTCGCGTCGTCGCGTCCGACACGTTCGCGCCCGGCAACGAAGACGCAGCCGATCGTCACGCGCAACACGCTGCTCGACGAGAAGTGGGTCGAGAAGCTCGAGACGGCCGGCGTGCAGAACATCCTCGTGCGTTCGCCGATCACCTGCGAGTCCGCGTTCGGCGTGTGCGCGCATTGCTACGGTCGCGATCTCGCGCGTGGTCACCTCGTCAATCATGGGCGAAGCGGTCGGCGTCATCGCCGCGCAGTCGATCGGCGAACCAGGCACGCAGCTCACGATGCGTACGTTCCACATCGGTGGTGCGGCATCGCGTGCGGCTGCGGTCGACAACGTGCAGGTCAAGACGACCGGCTCGACTCAAGTTCAACAACCTCAAGACCGTCAATCACAACGCAGGGACATCTCGTCGCGGTGTCGCGCTCCGGCGAATTGTCCGTGATGGACGTCCACGGCCGCGAGCGCGAGCGCTACAAGGTGCCGTACGGCGCGACCATTTCGGTCGAAGGACGGTGCCTCGATCAAGGCCGGTCAGATCGTCGCCAACTGGGATCCGCATACCCATCCGATCGTCTCGGAAGTGGCCGGCAAGGTGCGCTTCATCGACTTCATCGACGGCGTCACCGTGCAGCAGCAGACCGACGAACTGACCGGTCTCGAGTCGAACGTCGTCACCGATCCGAAGCGTCGCGGTACGCAGGCGAAGGATCTGCGCCCGATCGTGCGTCTCGAAGACAAGAAGGGCAAGGACCTGCGTCTGCCGGGCACCGACATTCCGGCGCAGTACTTCCTGCCGGCCGGTGCGATCATCTCGCTGCAGGACGGTGTGGAAGTGGGCGTCGGCGACGTCGTCGCGCGTATCCCGCAGGAAACGTCGAAGACCCGCGACATCACGGGTGGTCTGCCGCGCGTGGCCGATCTGTTCGAAGCGCGCAAGCCGAAGGAACCGGCGATCCTCGCGGAGGTCTCGGGCGTCGTCAGCTTCGGCAAGGACACGAAGGGCAAGCAGCGTCTCGTCATCAAGGATGCCGACGGTGACGATCACGAGGAGCTGATTCCGAAGTGGCGTCAGGTCATCGTGTTCGAGGGCGAGCATGTGGAGAAGGGCGAGACCGTCGTCGACGGCGAGCCGAATCCGCACGACATCCTGCGTCTGCTCGGCGTCGAGCCGCTGGCTCAGTACCTGACGAAGGAAATCCAGGACGTCTACCGCCTGCAGGGCGTGAGGATCAACGACAAGCACATCGAAACGATCATTCGTCAGATGCTGCGCAAGGTCGAGATCACCGCGCCCGGCGACACCGGCTACCTGCGCGGCGAGCAGTCCGACCGCAAGCGTGTCAACGAGAGGAACGCGCGAGCCAATTCGCGCGACGAGCGTCCGGCGGAGGTCGAGCCGATGCTGCTCGGCATCACGAAGGCGTCGCTCGCGACCGAGTCGTTCATCTCGGCGGCCTCGTTCCAGGAGACGACGCGCGTGCTCACCGAGGCGGCCGTCCGCGGCACGCGCGATACGCTGCGCGGCCTCAAGGAGAACGTGATCGTCGGCCGTCTGATTCCGGCCGGTACGGGTCTCGCCTACCACGCCCAGCGTCGCAAGAAGGCCGGTGGTCTGTCCGATTCCGATCTCGAGACGCTGCGCGGGAGCGTCACCGAGTTCGTCGGCGAGACGCACGCGGAGTAAGCGCCGCGGCTCCCGCGCAATACGCGCGGGGGCCTGACGGCATTCGAGCTTCGTGACAGATGGAAAGGGCCGCGCAAGCGGCCCTTTTTTTGCGTTGCATCGCAAAGGCGCTAACGGTGCAGCGGCTGCGAACAGCTGCAAAATCACATCGGGTTTGACGTATCGAATCTTGCGGATCGCCAGCGCCGACGAGTCGGCGCGGCGTGGCCGCGTTGATCGACGTCGAAGCAGGGGTTTCGCGTTGCCGGTTCACGCCGCGCGCGAGAGGTGCGTGCAATGGAGCGCGGCGCGATACCCGTCAGGTGGCTGCCGGCGAGCCAGCAGGAGGCTTGTCGGTCGCGCTCGTTTTCGGCGCGCGCGGGCGCGGAGCTGCAGTCTGCGCGAGGATTTCATCGGGCAGCGAGTAGACCGTGGCGAGCAGATCGCCGACTTCGTTGATCAGTTCCGGGTAGATCGCGCCGTGGAGAATGTTGACCGCGAAGATCTCCTGCACGCCGCCCGTGAACTTGAGCAGGGCCACGGTCTGTCCGTTGCGAATGTCGACGACCCAGACGCCGGACAGGCGCTCGCGGTTTTCCTCGGTGATCGGGATATCGGTGAATGCGTTCGTTTCGCGTTGCTGGCACAAGCCGACGAACGCGAACGGGCCGGCAAAGTCCAGCCCGCGCAGGAAACCCGGCAGGCGCGCGACTTCGATCTTGGCCCCATTGGCCGTGTCGATCTGCAGCAACGCCCCGCGGCCCGATTCGAGCACCCACAGTTTGCCCTCGTGCCAGCGCGGCGAGTGCGGCATGCACAGCTTGGTCGCGATGATCTCTCCGCTCGCATAGTCGATCGCGATGCCGCCATCGCGCTTGTTCGCGCGCCAGCCTTCGACCTCGTCGCTGATACCGAGCGCCGTCAGCGTCGCGGGCTTGTCGTGGCGCATGGCGAGGCCGTTGAGGTGGCAGCGGTCCTCCGCGGAATACTTGCTGACGAATTTCGGTCGCCATACGGGGACGAAGCTCGATTCGCGGTCGAGCGTGCAGAGGCAGGAAAACAGCGTGTTCACGTACCACAACGATTCGTCGCTGCTGTAGGCCATTTCATGGATGTCGATCGCGCCCGTGATGAACGCCCGTCGCGGCATGAACACCGCGTCGTTGCGGTTCGGCGGATCGAGCCGCGCCGCCACGCCGGGCACGTTGCGGAACTCGATGATTTCGGTGTTCGTGCCGAGCGCGAGCGCACCTTTCGGCGACAGCGCCATGCCCATCGGGCGCGAAAACGTCCGGTAGTGTGTGTTGATGACCAGGCCCGTCGGCGCGCACGAGGACGAGCTTGCCAGCCTGATAGGTGCTTACGACCAGGCTCGCGCGCAGCTGCCTCAGCAACTCGGGAAAGTTGGTGCTGTGCTGGCTCGAGAGATCGGTCGGTTCGGAAACGGACGGAGGAGCGGATGGATCGTAGGCCATGGCGATACTATATCTTCACGGATGGCGCGATCGGCATGTCCTCCGAACGTCAGGGGATAGGGAGCAAGTAGGAAAACATCGCGCCGAGACTCTCGGACATCGAAATCGTCGAAAATTGGCCGCAGGGACCGGACGAGGCGCACTCCCCCGCGTTGGTCAAGTTCTGGCTTGACGAAAAGGGTCTGCCTACCGATGCCGATGCGAGACGTCGGCTGCCCGAGGTCGTGTTGCACGCACGCGACAAGAGCGGGGGCATCGCCGGTGTCTGCACCGCAGCGTCCCTCGTGCTGCCGCGTCTCGGGGAGCCGATGTACTACTACCGTTGCCTTGTCGGCAGCCAATGGCGGTCGACGGCGCTCGTAATGACCATGCTGAAACGGGCCTGGACTATCCTCGAGGATTACGCGGTCGCCCACGACTATCCGTGCATCGGCGTGGTCCTCGAACTCGAAAACGACCAGTTTTCGCAGCAGCTCGATTCGCCCGTGTGGCCGAGACCCGAACAGCGCGGGTTCGTCTATATCGGCAAGAGCCGGCATGGGCTCGATCTGCGTATCGCGTATTTCCGCGGTTCGCGCCTGCGCCGTCAGGCGCCTTCGGCCGCACCTTAGGCCGCCCGGAGCGTGGCGAGATTGCACCGCCGATCGGCCAGACCAGCGCTAATCCGATGAAAACGCACCGATAGTTGCATCTGTCGCAAACGGCCGTTATAATTCCGCTTCTAAGTCGCCCGTGCGTGCGCGGTCGAAAGGTTTATAGGCGTAAACCGAAATGAGGAACAGGACGTTCCTTGTGTTCGTTAGAAGGATTTTCGGCGAAATTGTCCGAGCGTTTGCTTGACGGTTTCACCAGACGCCCGCTATACTCGAAAAGCTAACAGGCCGGATTTTTCCCGGCCTGTTTTTTCGTCTTACGGATAGTGCGGCCAGGATGGTCGCTTTTGCTCTTCGCGACGCGGGACTGTCGCAAAAAAAATGACTACGGAATCGAACGAATGTCGACAGTCAATCAGCTGGTGCGCAAACCGCGTAGCCCGAAGACCTACAAGAGTGCATCACCCGCGCTCGAGAACTGCCCGCAGCGCCGCGGTGTGTGTACGCGCGTAT
>CAVYXI010000022.1:0-11080 GCA_963772435.1 uncultured Gammaproteobacteria bacterium
AGCGCGTGACGACGTCGCCCGCGAGCAGGCCTGCGCGCGCGGCTGGCCCCGCGGGGTCGACGGCGGTGACCGTGGCGCCGCTGGTCACGACCGGCATCGGGTCGTTCTGTTGCGGCGCGATGTCCTGATAGGCAGCGCCCATCCATCCGCGGATCACGCGCCCGTTGCTTGATGATCTGGTCGAGCACGTTCTTCGCGGTCGCGATCGGGATCGCGAAACCGATGCCGACGCTGCCGCCGCCGGCCGACGGCGAGTAGTTGTTCGAGTTGATGCCGATCAATTCGCCTGCCGTATTGACGAGTGCACCCCCGAATTGCCCTGATTGATCGGCGCGTCGGTCTGCAGGAAATCCTCCGAGGACATCGGGTTCACCTGCCGCCCGAGCGCGCTGACGATGCCCATCGTCACCGTGTTGCCGAGACCGAACGGGTTGCCGATCGCGAGCACGACGTCGCCGACCGCAGGCGTCTGCTCGGCGATCGCGAGCGTTTCGGTATTGAAGTAGTCGATGCGCAGGACGGCGAGATCGGTCTCGTCGTCGCTGCCGACGATCCTCGCCTCGATCGCGCGGCCGTCCTGCAGCACGGCGGAAACCTCGCTCGCGTCCTTGATCACGTGAAGGTTCGTGAGGATGTAGCCGTCGGTGTTGACGACGACGCCCGAGCCGAGATTCTGGGCGGGCAGAGTGCGTTTGACCGTGACCGGGATGGAGCCGATCATCTCGGCCAGCCGGGGGTCGTTTGGCACGAGCGAGACCTTGTCGATGCGCGTCTCGATCTTGTTCGCGTAGATGCTGACGACCGCGGGCGCCGCGCGCCGCACCGCGAGCGAATAGGAAGCCACGACCGGGTTGGGCGGACGCACGGGCGCCGGATTCTGCTCCTTCGCGGGAGCCGCAGCCTCAGGATGCAGCGCGGCGCGCAGCCGCTCGACCGACTGCGGCGCGAGCAGACTCAGGACAAACGCGGCGGCAAGTCCTATCGTGACGAATTGAGCGAAAAACTGGAGCGAACGCAGGAAGGCTTTCATGCAGGCTGGCGGCGGGCCCCGTGGCGTCCTGCCTGGACGACGGCGCGCGCGCTTTTCGTTGTCTAAAGGTGAGCGGCTTGGTTAAACTAACACGATTTTGAAACCTCCGGACCCGAGCGGGGGTTGGACGAGGCCATGCGCCCCGTTCGCGTACAGATCGCGCAGCGATCGCGTCCGCTCGAGTGGGGCAGCAGGGTTCCCTGCATCTTTTTTTGCAAATTTTCGGAGTGCCGGATGGCGAATGAGGGCGTAAACCAGGGACGCCGCCGGTTCCTCACTGCGACGACTGCGGTCGTCGGCGGTGCGGGAGCCGTGACAGCGTTGGTCCCTTTCATCAAGTCGTGGGAGCCCAGCCAGCGGGCGATCAATGCGGGTGCGCCGGTACTGGCGGACATCGCCAAGGTCGAAGCCGGGCAGCGACTGATGAAGGAATGGCGCGGTCAGCCGGTGTGGATCATCAATCGCACGAAGGCGCTGCTCGATACGCTGCCGCAGCTGAAGGATCGCCTGCGCGACCCCGATTCGAAGATGGAGCAGCAGCCGAAGTACGCGCAGAACGAGGCGCGCTCGATCAAGCCCGAGTGGCTCGTCGTGATCGGCATCTGCACGCACCTGGGCTGCTCGCCCGAGTTCGTGCCCGATATCAAGCCCGAGCCGTTCGATCCGGAATGGAAGGGCGGCTTCTTCTGTCCCTGCCACAAGTCGCGCTATGACATTTCCGGCCGTGTGTTCACGGGCGTGCCCGCGCCGATGAATCTCGTTGTGCCGCCGTACAAGTTCGTCGACGACACGCATATTCTGATCGGCGTGAATCCGGAGGGGGCAGCCTAATGGCCAACGTATTCACTGCAATCGGCGGCTGGGTCAACGACCGCGCACCGGGCCTCATGCCGGTGTATCGCAAGCACATGACCGAGTACTACGCGCCGAAGAACTTCAACTTCTGGTACTACTTCGGCTCGCTCGCGCTCATCGTGCTGGTCAACCAGCTCCTCACCGGCATCTTCCTCACGATGTTCTACAAGCCGGGCGCGGAGACGGCGTTCGCCTCGGTCGAATACATCATGCGCGATGTCGACTGGGGCTGGCTGATCCGCTACATGCACTCGACCGGCGCGTCGATGTTCTTCATCGTCGTGTACCTGCACATGTTCCGCGGCCTCATGTACGGCTCGTACAAGAAGCCGCGCGAACTCGTCTGGCTGCTCGGCATGCTGATCTTCCTCGTGCTGATGGCCGAGGCGTTCATGGGTTACGTGCTGCCGTGGGGCAACATGTCGTTCTGGGGCGCTAAGGTGATCATTTCGCTGTTCGGTGCGGTGCCGCTGATCGGCGACACGCTCGTGCAATGGATCATGGGCGACTACAACCCGGCGGACGCGACGCTCAATCGCTTCTTCTCGCTGCACGTGATCGCGCTGCCGCTCGTGTTGCTGCTGCTCGTCGTGCTGCATCTCGCGGCACTGCACGAGGTCGGTTCGAACAACCCTGACGGTGTCGAAATCAAGAAGAAGAAGGATGCGAAGGGCATTCCGCTCGACGGCATCGCATTCCATCCTTACTACACGCTCAAGGATCTCGTCGGCATCGGCTTCTTCCTGATCATCTGCGCGTTCATCATCTTCTACCAGCCGACGGTCGGTGGCTGGTTCCTCGAGAACGACAATTTCATCCCGGCGAACAACCTCGTGACGCCCGCCGAGATCAAGCCTGTGTGGTACTTCACGCCTTTCTACGCGATCCTGCGCGTGATTCCGGACAAGCTGTTCGGCGTGCTCGCGATGTTCCTGTCGATCGCGGTGCTGTTCCTCGTGCCGTGGCTCGATCGCGGCGCGGTCAAGTCGATCCGCTATCGCGGCCGCGGCTTCAAGATCGCGCTGATGGGTTTCGCGCTCGTGTTCTTCCTGCTCGGCTGTATCGGTGCGGGCAAGACGACCGAATGGATTCCGGAACTGTTCGGTGCAAAAGCCGACCTGACCACCATCGAGAACCTGTTCGGGCGCACCTTGACCGTTCTCTACTTCGCCTACTTCGCTTTTCTGTGGGTCTATACCGCTTTCGGCTTCGAGAAGACCAAGCCGGTGCCGGAGCGGGTGACGACCCATGCATAAGTCCAACGGAATCCACCGCCACATGATTCAGCGCGCGCTCGCCAGCCCGTTCCTCGCGAAAACGTTCCTCGCGAAGACGGGATTTGTCGTCGCCTCGTTGTTCGTCGCCGTCGCCGTGCACGCCGAGGAGGGCGGCACACTCGAGGTAGCCAACACGACCGTCGGCAATATCGCGTCGCTGCAGCGCGGCGCGAAGGTATATTTCAACTACTGCTCGGGCTGTCATTCGATCAAGTACATGAGCTACTCGCGTCTCGCGCAGGATCTCAAGCTCAGCAACGAGCAGGTACTCGCGAATTTCGCGTTCACGGGCGCGAAGATCGGCGACCAGGTCGTGTCGAACATGACTGCCGACCACGGTCAGGACTGGTTCGGCAAGGCGCCGCCCGATCTTTCGCTCGAGGCCCGCGCGAAGGGGCCCGACTGGATCTACAGCTATCTGAAGTCGTTCTATCTCGACCCGTCGCGGCCCGTGGGCTGGAACAACACGGTGTTTCCGGGCGCGTCGATGCCGAACGTGCTCTGGGAACTGCAGGGCCAGCAGCGCGCGCACTATGCGTCCGCCAAGCCAGGCGAGGAGCCGGTAGTCGAGAAACTCGAGTTGTCGAGCAAGGGCAAACTGTCCGAACACGAGTTCGATGAGACCGCACGCGACATCACGAGCTTCCTTCAGTACGTCGGGGAGCCTGCGGCGTTGAAGCGCGAGTCGATCGGCGTCTGGGTCATCCTCTATCTGGCGTTCTTCACGTTCCTCGCGTGGCTGCTCAAGCACGAGTACTGGAACGACGTTCACTAAAGACCACGCGGATGCGGCTGCGCCGCGTCCGAGTTGCGAACGGTTGCATGGGGCGGGCCTGAGAGTGGGCCCGCGCCAGCCGATTCCGCCCACTTATTTCGCTTCGGTTCCACTGCGTCTGGGCTAGGCGCTGGCCCAGCGCAGGTGTACATTGGTATGCGAAAGGGGGAGCATGCCGTTGCGGGCGGCTCCATGGCAGTGGGGACGTCGGGAAGATCAGCATGGCCGTGAATGCACGATCGCGCACTGTATTGACGTTGTATTCCTCGCGCGACAGCGTGCAATGCCATCGCGTTCGACTGGTGCTTGCCGCGAAGGGCGTCGCGTACGATTTCGTCGGCGTGAATCCGCAGGCACCACCGGAAGACCTGATTGATCTCAACCCGTACCACAGCGTGCCGACACTGGTCGATCGCGATCTCGTCCTCTACGAAACGGGCGTGATCTGCGAATATCTCGACGAACGCTATCCACATCCGCCGCTGATGCCCGTCGATGCGCTGTCGCGCGCGCGCCTGCGTCTCGCTATCGTCCGCATCGAACGAGACTGGCTGCCGCTGGCGACGCAGATCCAGGCCGGCGGACGCCCGGCAGAGACCGCGCGCAAGCGCCTGCACGAGGCGCTGCTCGCGAGCCTGCCGCTGTTCCGGGCCGCGAAATTCTTCCTCAATCCCGAAATGAGCCTCGCCGACTGCGCGCTGGCCCCACTTATCTGGCGCCTGCCGAGTCTCAATATCGGCCTGCCGCGCGAAGGGCGCGTGATCGAAGACTACGGCGAGCGCATCTTCCGCAATCCCGGCTTTACCCGCAGTCTCACCGAAGAAGAAAAATTGCTGCGCGGCTGAATCCCTTCCATTACGGTCGATCCTGTAGCAAATTACTCGCCAGATGGATACCACTGCAGTAATGACCTCCAACCGGTCGTACCTGTTGCGCGCGATGTACGAATGGATCGCCGACAACGGCATGACGCCGTACATCCTCGTCGATGCGGCAGCGCCCGGCGTGAGCGTGCCGAAGAGCGCGATCAAGGACGGGCGGGTCGTGCTCAACATTGCGGCGCGCGCGGTCGCGCAGCTCGAACTCGGCAAGGACTGGGTGCGTTTCGTCGCGCGGTTTTCCGGAGTCAGTCAATCGGTCGAGACGCCGATGGCCGCCGTGCTCGCGATCTACGCGCAGGAAAACGGCCAGGGCATGATGTTCCCGGCCGAGAACGCGCCGCCGCAGCCGCCGACGAGTACGACCACGGATATCGCCGCGAAAAAGGGACCGCATCTGCGCGTCGTCAAGTAGCGAATCTGCGGTCTGGATTCGGTGCAGCGATTCTGTGCAGGCGTGTCAGTGCAAGCGAGAATCCGGGTCCGTCGGGCGACGCATCAGGATCACGTTCGATACGGAAGGAGCGGCCGGCGGGGGTGCGTGCTCGAACGGCAGGCTCCACGAAAGCAGGCGCCCGTCGAGCATCTGCAGGCCGCCCCGGTGGCGATCGCGGCCATCGAGGCTGATCTCGAACGCATAGTTGCGCCGCAGGCGCAGGCGGCCTTCCGCGTTGCGCGAGATGCCCACGCCCGAGAGGCTGACGCTCTGGTCGAGCAGTTGCACGCCGGCCTTCACACAGAGGTCGTGCCCGAGCGCGCGTGCCAGGTCGCGCGCCCGCAGCGCGTTCTGCCAGGCGTACAGGGCGGCCAGCAGCAGGATCATGCAAATCATGGTTTCGAACATGTTTGCAGTGTAAGGCCTGATTTTTCCAGCACAAGTCGACAGTTCAAGGCTGTCGTTCGGCTAGAATGGCCTGAAACGTTGCGGGCAGACATGTCTTGGGGGACAGGATCGTGATCGAAATTCCCGGTTTCGAGATCAGGCGCGAGCTCGGCAAGAGCGCGCACGCGAGCGTATACCTCGCACTGCAGACATCGCTCGATCGCGAGGTCGCGCTCAAGGTCATGGCGGCCACGCTCGCGAGTGACGCTGCCTTCGGTGCACGCTTCCTGCAGGAGGCGCGCACGCTGGCCTCGCTCGCGCATCCGAATATCGTTCCCGTTTACGACGTCGATGCGGAGGCGGGCCAGCACTATTTCTCGATGCAGTATCTGCCCGGCGGCGATTTTGCAGCGCGTGCCGCGCAGGTCATGGCGGATGCCGAACTGGTCGCGACGCTGCAAGGCATCGCCGAAGCGCTCGACTACGTGCACCAGCGCGGGCTCGTGCATCGCGACGTCAGGCCGAGCAACATCCTCTACGACGAGTCGGGGGCACCGGTCCTCACCGATTTCGGCATCGCGCGCGCAGTCGGCGCGAGCGCCGGCAATACGGGCACCGATTTTTCCGCGGACAGCGGGCACTACATGAGCCCCGAGCAGGCACGTGGCGCGAGCCTCGATGCGCGCGCCGATCTGTACAGCCTTGGCGCGCTGACCTACTTCGGGCTTGTCGGAAAACCGCCCTATGACGGTCCCGACGGTTTTGCGGTGGCGTACGCGCACGTGTTCGAGCCGATTCCGCGCCTGCCCGCCGCGCGCAGTCACTGGCAGGACCTCATCGATCGCGCGCTCGCCAAGGAACCTGCGCAACGCTTCGTGAACGCGCGCGAATTCATCGATGCACTTGCCGCCATCTCCGCGCCGTTGGCCGAAGTGCCCGCCGCCCCACCTGCCGCGACACCGGAGCCGGCCGCGCAGACGATACAGATGGCCTGTGCTTCCGGCCTCAGCCGCGGCTCCGCCGGCACCCGTTATGCCCAGTCCCGCTGCGCCGAATCTGGCCGCGCCGGGCCCCGTGTCGCCGCCGCCCATGGTGGCTGCGCCGCCGAGCGAGGCGAATGCGACTGTGCAGCGTCCCACATTGACGCCGACACCGGCGCAGCCCAAGGCGACACCTCCTGCGAACAAGCCGACGCGCGTCTCCGTGCTAGCGTCGACGCCGGCGCCCGTGCCGTCCAAGCCGAAGCCTGCCGCCATCGCCGATAAAGGCGCAGCGCCTGCGGGGAGGCGTTGGTGGCCGCTCGCCGTGGGCGTGGTGGGCATCGCCGCGATCGCGTTCGCCGTGTACACGCAGTTCGTCAAGCAGCCACCGGTAGACGTGCCCGTGGCGTCGACATTGCCGGCGAATGCCGCGCCCGCGCCTGCACCGGCCGCCATCCCCGGGCCGGCTCCTGCGCCTGCCCCCGGAGTCGCGAGCCCGCAACCCTCTTCGACTGCTTCGGTGGAAGCATCGCCCGCACCGGCCAACGCGACGCCCGCGCCGTCTGCCGACGCGGGTAAGCCGCCGACCGATGCAACCGCGATTCCCAGCCTCGATGCCGCTGCCGAATCCGCCGTCGGCGACTACATGCCAGTCACGGACGTGATGGCGCTGCCGATCGTCGTCGATCCCGCGGTCGACGGCCTGCGTCTCGGACGCGTGGCGATCGCTCAGCAGCGTCTCACTCAGCCTGTCGGCAACAACGCTCTCGAGTTCTTCCAGTTCGTGCTCAAGCGCGACCCCAAGAGCAAGGCCGCCAAGCAAGGCATTGTGGACATTGCGAAAAAGTATATCGAGCTCGCCGACAAGAGTCAGGGCAGCGCCGATATGCAGACCTATCTGCAATATCTGACCAGTGCGGAAAACGTCGCGAAGACCCTCGATGAAGGCGCGGACGCACGCAGGGATATCGAGACGCGTCGCGCGAAGGTCGCCGAACCCTATCTCGCGCAGGCGAAGGCGGCCGCGGCGGACTGGAACAAGGCGGCCGCGAAGACGGCTTACGAGAAAGTCCTCGAAATCGATCCGAACAATGCAGCTGCGCGAGACGGACTCAAGTTCGTCGCGACGATCGGCGAGCCCGGATTTGCGTTCCGCGACAAGTTCGGCGACGGCGAACAGGGACCCGAGGTCGTCATCATGGGCGGGGGCCGCGCCGCGATCGCGCGTCACGACGTGACCCGTGGCGAATTCCGCCGCTTCTGGAACGCCGGCGGCCGCTCGGAGTTCGCCGGCAAGGAGCCGTCCTGCCGCGATCGCGAGTCTTTTTTCCGCGCCGCCCGCGACCGGACGTGGCAGTCGCCGGGGTTCGACCAGGAAGACAATCATCCGGTCGTCTGCGTGAGCTGGGGTGAGGCCAGTGCGTACGCGCAGTGGCTGAGCCGCGAAACCGGCAAGCGCTACCGATTGCTCACGCCCGCCGAATTCGACCAGATCGCAGTGCGCGGCAACGAGTGCGGCAATGCGAATCTCGCCGATCTGGCATACAACAAGAAGTTCGACAGCCATGACGGCGCAAGTTGCGACGACGGTTACGCGGCAACGGGGCCCGCGGGACGCTTCGAGGCGGGCAGCAACGTGCGCCTGTGGGTTGCCGCATGCGGCAATGGCGGCGCGGCTTCCGCCGCATGCCGCGATCATCTCGCGAAGGGCCGTTCGTGGATGTCGACCGCAAAGGATTCGCCGACCGGCAGCGACACGTTCGGCAGCGATGTCGCGCTCAACACCGTCGGCTTCCGCGTGGTGCGCGAAATCGAACGGTGAGGCGACGCGATGCGGGCGGGTCTGGTCGGGTCGGAACAAGTCAATTGTCGCGGATGGGCAGCCTGATCGGCCTGTCCGCAGAGAGCGTGTAAGCTGGAAGCGCCGGACGGTTGCACAGCGGCATTCATCTTGGGAGGAGCAGGACGATGAAGTTGTTTTTTCCAAAGGGGGAGCACGCGCCCGTGGACTTTTCGGGCGAGACGCTCGCGATCGGCAGCAGCCCGACTTGCCAGATCGTCCTCAACGCCGCAGGCGTCCTGCCGCGCCACTGTGAGGTCACCGAACAGGACGGACGGGCGCTCGTGACGCCGCTTGCGATGAGCGCACCTACGACGGTGAACAGCCGCCCGATCAGCGGCGCGACCGAGATAAAGGGCGGCGATCTGCTGAGCATCGGAAGCGTCTCCTGTCGCGCCGTCGTGACCGAGCGCAAGGCCGCAGGCGTCGCCACCCCGCGCCCGCTGGCGGACGATTCGGGCCAGACGCGAGTGCGCATGGCGTTGCCGAAGTACGTCTTGCGCGGCGTCTCCGGAGCGACCTTCGGCAAGGTGTTTCCGGTGCGTGCAATGATGACGGTCGGCCGCAGCCAGGACTGCGACATCTGCATTCCGAGCGAAGAAATTTCGCGCCACCACGCGCGCCTGCACCTCGTGCCGGACGGCGTGATGGTCGAGGACACAGGCTCTGCGAACGGCACCTATGTCAACGACCAGCGCATCTCCGCGCAGACGCTGCTGAAACCCGGGGGTGAACTGCGCATGGACGTCGTGCGTTTTCAGCTCGTCGCGCCGGGCAACGACGAACTGGCGCCGACGGTCGTGACGATGCCTGCGAAGCGCAAGCCCTCGATGGCGTGGCTGTGGATTCTGCTCGTCGTTCTCGTGGCGGCGGCAGCCGCGTTCTATGCCGTCAGCAGCGGTCTGGTGAAAGTCTAGGCGCAGCGCCTATCAACGTTCGACCGTGACGCGCATCGAAAGGTCGATCGCGCGCACGTGCTTGGTCAGCGCACCGACGGAGATGAAGTCCACGCCGGTCTCGGCGATCGAACGAACGCGTTCGAGGCCCACGCCGCCCGAGACCTCGAGCTGCACGCGTCCGCCGACGCGGGTGACGGCGTGGCGCAGGTCGTGGTCGTCGAACTCGTCCAGCATGATGCGGTCGACGCCGGCGGCGAGCGCCTCGTCGAGTTCGACGAAATTCTCTACTTCGACTTCGAGCAAAAGCTGTGGGTGCGCCGCGCGCGCGGCGCTCACTGCCGCCGTGAGCGAACCGGCGGCGGCGATATGGTTTTCCTTGATCAGGATCGCATCGAACAAGCCGATGCGATGGTTGCTGCCGCCACCGCAGCGCACCGCATATTTCTGCGCGAGACGCAGTCCGGGCAGCGTCTTGCGCGTATCGAGTATGCGTGTGTGCGAGCCGCGGACGGCATCGACGTAGCGTGCGGTCACGGTCGCAGTGGCCGACAGTGTCTGCAGGAAGTTCAGCGCCGAGCGCTCGGCGCCGACGAGCGCTCGCGCGTTGCCGCGCAAGTGACAGAGAATCGCGTCGGCCCCGACCGCATCACCGTCGCGTGCATGCCAGTCGATCTCGACTGCGGCGTCGCACGCGCGAAAGCAGGCATCGAACCATGCTGCTCCCGCGATTACCGCCGCTTCGCGCGTGCGCACCTGCGCGCGCGCGCGCGCGTCGGCCGGAAGCAGGTCGGCGGTCGCATCGCCTGCACCAAAATCCTCGGCGAGAGCGCGCTCGACGTCGCACAGGATCAGGTCCGCTGAGGGCCGGTTGAAGTCGGGCACGCGGTTACTCCGTGGTTCGGCGCGAGCGCGGGTCGCCAGCGTGCAGAATTTGCGCGACGCGCGCAAGTTAGACCATGCGCGACGAGCGGCGTTTGGATACCTTCAAGGACTATCGCGAAGACACTCGATGCGCGGGCGCATCGGGCGCGCAGGCGTCGTCTCGCGCAGAAGATGTCGCTCGGAGCGTGCTGGAGACGGGCGGCGCAGGCCGATTTCCACACCCGGCAGGACGTCTCACGCCGCTGTCGCGGATATGCCTGGACTGCTCAGGCGGGCTTCGGCTGGAATGTCTTGAGACGCTCGACCACCGCGGTGAGCGCGCGATCGAACAGTGGCATGCTGTCGTCGAGCATCGTGAGGCGTCCAGCGCTGAATTCGGCTGCGAGTTCGGCGACCATCTTGTCGGCGACCTTGAGGCCCTTGCGATCGACGAACAGATACTTCGAGCTGATCGGGCTGATCCAGGACAGCTTTGCGCGCTCGCGCATACCCGTATCGGGGTTGGCGAATTCCACCCAGGTACCGACCTTCATGTTCCTGACCTGGTCGTGGTAGGCCGCATCGACGTCGATCTGCTCGATTTCCGGCGCCGGCGGAGGTGGCTGCGCAATCGCGCTCTTGTCCATCATGTTCACGAGTGCCTCCACGGCCGGTGCCTCCTTGGCGAGTTGATTCTCGATCTCGCGCCGTGCGGCGTCGAACGCGCCCGGGTCCGCCCCCGCGCGCGTCAACGGCGCGAAGGTCTGCGAGGCGAAGTCGTGCGGCTGCTGCGCGCGGGCCATTTCGATATGGTGCCGGTAGAACACGTCCAGCTGCCTGACGACGTTGTCGATGTCCGCTT
>CAVYXI010000023.1:0-181021 GCA_963772435.1 uncultured Gammaproteobacteria bacterium
CCGCTGTCCGGCCACCATTCGACGCTGTTGCGCGATACAGTGCGCGGATTGGTCAAGCAGCACGACGTGTACATTACCGACTGGATCGACGCCCGGATGGTGCCGATGTCCGACAGTGCCTTCCATCTGCACGACTATATTTACTATGTGCAGGATTTTACATCCGCCTGCTCGGCCCCGACCTGCATGTGATTTCGGTGTGCCAGCCGACCGTGCCGGTTCTGGCGGCGATTTCCCTGATGGCCAGCGCCAACGATCCGCTACTGCCCAGGACCATGACCATGATGGGCGGGCCGATCGACGCGCGCAAATCGCCGACCAAGGTGAACGACCTGGCGACCAGAAAGCCGTTTTCGTGGTTTGAAAACAACGTGATCTACTCGGTGCCGCCGAATTACCCCGGGCTTGGCCGCAAGGTCTTTCCGGGCTTCCTGCAGCACGCCGGTTTCGTTGCGATGAACGCGGATCGCCATGCCCAGAGCCATCGGGACTTTTACAAGCACCTGGTGCGGGCGATAACGAGTCGGCCGACGAGCATCGCAAGTTCTACGACGATACAACGCGGTGCTTGATATGCCGGCCGAATATTATCTGGAAACCATCCAGACCGTGTTCCAGGAATACCGCCTGCCAAACGGCAGCTGGGAAGTCGAGGGCAAGCCGGTGCGGCCGCAAGACATCAAGACCGTTGCGCTGTTTACCATCGAAGGCGAGCTGGACGACATCTCGGGCCCTGGCCAGACCCAGGCCGCGCACGCGCTGTGCTCGCTGGCGCGAGGGCGTCTATCCGCAGGTGCGCGACTTCATCCGCAAGTATTCCTGAGGGATCTGTGGGACGCGTTGCCCACGATGGCAGCGCTCACCGCTGCGGGACTTTAGCCAGCACGCGTTCAAAATCCGCTGGCAACTCGGTGCCTACCGGCACCTGCCAGAAATTCGCGCGCACGAAGCTGCCGCACTTGATCGCGTCCTTCTGCGTCATGAGCACGGGCGCATCGTCGCCGAAATCGAAGTCCGCCGCGACGAAGACGTGATGATCGGGAAACGGGCGTTCGTCCACGACCAGTCCGGCACCACGCAGCATCGTGAAGAACCGCGTCGGGTTGCCGATGCCCGCAACCGCATGCACACGCCGGCCCGCGAAGTCGGCGAGCGTGTGCGATGCGCCGCCGATCGGCACGACGGCATCCGCGACCAGCGACATCGGTGTTTCGTCGGCCAGCGCGACGCCGCCGTTGCAGACCCGGAACGCGATCGATTGCAGTCGCGACAGCGGTTCGCGCAGCGGCCCCGCAGGCAGCAGACGGCCGTTGCCGAAGCGACGTGCGCCATCGATCACGCAGATCTCGACGTCGCGCGCGAGCGCGCGCGTAGTGCTGCAGGCCGTCGTCCGCAACGATGACGTCGCAGGCTCCCCCGGCGAGCAGCAGCTGCGCCGCAGCGACGCGGTCGCGCCCCACTGCGACCGAAACGCTGGCCAGACGATGGATCAGTACCGGTTCGTCGCCGCATTCCGCGGGCGTGCTTTCATCGTTGAGAACGTGCGCGACCTGGTTTGATCCGCCGTAGCCGCGGCTCACGACGCCTGGCTTGCGTCCGCGCGCACGCAACGCCTCGACGAGCGCGATCACGAGCGGCGTCTTGCCCGTGCCGCCGACGGTCAGATTGCCGACGACGATGACTGGTACCGGCAGACGGTGGCTGCGCAGCACGCCGCTCCGATACAGCGCGATGCGCAGCGCGACGATGCCCGCGTAGATCGATGCGAGCACACGCAGCGCAAGCGAAGGCGGCTTGCCGGCGTACCACACGGCCTGCAGATCTCGTGCGGTGAACATCGTCATCGGCACGCGCAGACGTCGTCGGCCTGCTTCGGCGGGCACACGACCAAACCGTACGAACAGAACACGCAGCAGTCGCCAGGCTTGGGTTTGAGCTCCGCCGCGCAATGCGGGCACGCGTAGAAATAGACGCAGGCGTTCGTCGGCATCGTCTCGCGCGACGCAGCGCGCGCACGCCGGGCAGGTCAGGATCGAAACGAATTCAACCGGTTTGCCGCTCATCATCCCGTGCACGCTTCAGTCTTCGTCGCGGAACTGCATCTTGTACAGCGTGGCATAGCGTGCACCACGCGCGATCAGTTCCGCATGGGTACCGAGTTCGACGATACGTCCCTCCTCGAGCACGGCGATCTGGTCGGCATGCTCGATCGTCGACAGGCGGTGCGCGATGACGAGCACGGTGCGATCGCGCATCAGCCGCTTCAGCGCCTCCTGGATCAGCGCTTTCGCTCTCGGTGTCGAGGCGCTGGTCGCCTCGTCGAGGATCAGGATCGGCGCGTTCTTCAGGATCGCGCGCGCAATCGCGATGCGCTGGCGCTGGCCACCGGACAACAGCGCACCGCCCTCGCCGATGCGGCTGTTCATCCGTCGGGCAGCCGGCGCGACGAATTCCATTGCGTTGGCCGCTCCGCCGCCGCTTCGATATCTGCGTCGGTCGCGCGTTGCAGCGCCCCGTACGCGATATTGCGGGCGATCGTGTCGTCGAACAGCACGACCTGCTGGCCGACGAGCGCGATCTGCTCGCGCAGCGAGCGAGTCGAATAGTGCGGCCAATTCATGACCGTCGAGTGCGCACTGCCGCCCGTGCGGATCGTAGAACCGCGGAATCAGGCTGGCCAGGCTCGACTTGCCGCTGCCCGGAGCGGCCGACGAGTGCAGTCACGGTGCCCGGGCCGGCAATGCAGGCTCGCCGATCGCAGCGCCGGCTCGTGCCGCATTCGGCATAACGGAATTCGAATGCCGGCGGAATTCGACCTCGCCGCGGCTGCGCTCGTGCGTTCGCGCGCCGTGATCGACTTCCGTCGTCGGCGTCGATGACGCGGAACAGGTCGCGCGCGCGACGACGCCGCGCTGCAGGTTGGCCTGCACCGGTCGGTCAGCTGCTTGAGCGACGGTCAGCATCACGCAGCATGGCCGTGATCAGCGACATGAACTGCCGGGACGTGATGTGGCTGAGCGTGCCGGGCCGCGTTGCGACGAAGATCACGCGCGCGAGCGCGCAGGCTGCGGCCACGATCTGCACGAGCGACGGTCACCAGCGCGTTGGTCGCCGGCGATCTTGAGGTTCAGCTGACGGATCGCGCGTTCGCGACCGTCTCGAAGCGGCTCGCGCTCGTAGTCCTGGCCACCGTAGATCTTCACCTCGCGCTGGCCGTTGACGATCTCGTCGAGCGTGCCGGTCACCGCGCTGATCGATTGCTGGATGCGCTGGCCGATGCGCCGGTATCGGCGCCCGACGCCGTACACGATCGCGGCGATCAGCGGCGCAAGCACGAACAGCGCCGGCGGTGAGCCGGGCGCTGTTGTAGAGCATGACCGCGGTGACTAGTCCGATGATCCTGAGGCGCATGCGAGGACCGAGGATCTTCAGCGCGTCGGTGCTCGCACTTGCGACTTGTTCGACCGTGAACGTCATGCGCGAGATCGGTCTGCCGGCGACGTTCCTCGCTGAAATAGCTCGCGGGCAACTGCAGGTACGCACGAACACCTCGTTGCGCAGGCGGTGCACGATGCCGCGCGCAATACGCGCCATGCCGTAGTCGGTGATGTACGTCGCGATACCGCGCACGAGGAACAGCACGATGATGATGACCGGCATCCACATGATCCAGAACGGATCGTGCTCGGTGAACGACCGAGTCGATGATGTCCTTGATGAACTTGATGCACCGAGCCGCACGCGGCATCGAGGCCATGCCGACGACGCGAACAGGACGGTCAAGCGCAGCGGCCAGAGGATAGCCGAGCAGGCGCCGGTAGGTTTCCATGAAGGAGGTTTGCACGAGCGAAACGGTCGGGGCGGCGCTCACCGCGTTGCGGCTCCGCCGCCGGAGTCCTTCGTGCGCGTCGTCGCGATCGACAGATGCACAAAGCCGAGCTGGCCGAGCGCGTCCATCGCGGTGACGACGGCCTGATGCGGGGTCATCGCGTCCGCACGCAGGATCACGGACGGTCGCGGTCGTCGCCGGCGATGCGCGTGATCGCTTCCTTGATCGTGTCGAGCGCCGGATTCAGCACCTCGTTGTTGTCGATGAAGTAGTGGCTGTTGCTGTCGATCATCACGATCAGCGCAGCGCGCTGCGTCTCGGCGTGCGTTTCCGAAGCCTCGGGCAGCGCGACCTTCATCGCGAATGCTGCACGAACGTCGTCGTCATGACGAAGAACATCAGCAGCGTCAGCATGACGTCGATCAGCGAGATGACGTTGATCTCGAAATCGTCCTGGCGCGCACGCGCGATACGCATGTCAGGCGTGCTCCGACGGCTGCGGTCGCGCGCGCGCGTGCCCCCACGCGGTCGTGGCACGCGTGGCGCAGCGCGCGCCTCGGCCGGTTCGGCATGCGCAGCAGTTCGTCCATCAGCAGGATGACCTGCTGCTCCATGTCGACGACGTAGTCGGCAACCAGGCCGCGGAAATAGCGGTGGAAAAAGTATGCGGGATCGCGACGCAGAGGCCGGCCGCGGTGCAGACCAGCGCCTCGCCGATGCCGCCGGCCATCTTGAGCGGGTCGCCGACGCCGGACACCATGACCGCGAAAAACATCTTGATCAGGCCGAATACGGTGCCGAGCAGGCCGAGCAGCGGAGAAATCAGGGCGATCGTGCCGAGCGTGTTGAGGAAGCGTTCGAGACGGTGCACGACGTGACGGCCGGTGTCCTCGACGCGCTCCTTGATGATGTCGCGCGAGCGCAGGCGCACGCTCAGCGCGGCTGCCAGTATCTCGCCGAGCGGCGATGTGCCGCGCAGCGCCTCGACGTGCTGCGGATCGAGCTTGCGCGTGCGCGCCCACTCGCGCACCTCGGCGCCGAGCGTCGGCGGAATCACGGCCGACCGGCGCAGGGACCAGAATCGTTCGAGGATGATCGCGATTGCCACGGCGGAGCAAACCAGGATCGGCAGCATCGCCCAGCCGCCCGCCATCAGGATTTCTAACACGTGAACTCTCTCGGGTAGGGTTTTGAATTTCCGGCCGAATGATAGCAGCGAACCGCGCGGGGGGGTGCGACCGTGGCCGCTCTTTGCTTGCTTGTTGAGTGCCGCTTCAGCTCGCATCCACGCCTTCTCCACTCGTCGTTCCGTCGAGCGCGAGTGTTTTCGGATCGTCTGTTGCGTCATTTTCTCGCGGACGCTGTTTTGCTCCTCTTCCGGCTCGCAATTCCCGCGAAGGCAGCGCTCCACTCCGCTCGTCATTCCCGCGAAGGCGGGGATGACGAGCGTGCGCCAGCGATTGCGGACGGCGAGCAAGAGAATTTCCGCACTTGACGAGAGAAACAACAAAGAGTTCCGCGTTCGCGGAAGTGACAGCGAGCGCAAAAAAATCACTCGCGCCAATAGGGATGCCGATCACGCCGCCCACGCTCGACCACGCGCGGCGGTTCCGTCGCGGAAAAATGCACGCGGATGAATCCTTCAGACGCGGTGTTGAGCAAGCCGATGTGATCCGCCGCATAGCGCGCGACCACAGCGGCACTCGGATGATGGAAATGGTTGCGGTAACCGGCTGATACGAGCCCGAGGTCGGGGCGCAGCGCGGCGAGGAATTCCTCGCTCGATGAAGTCTTGCTGCCGTGATGCGGCACCTGCAGGATCAGGTGCTCGGCGACCGGCGCAAGTGCGGCGGCGATCTCCGTCTTCGACCGCCGAGGTGATATCGCCGGTCAGCACAATCGCACTTTCTCCGGTGCGGATTTCGAGCACGCAGCAGCGGTCGTTGTCGCGCGTCGGAAAGCGGCTGGCGCGGGTGGACGAAGCGGAAGTCGACACCGTTCCAGTTCCACGCCTCGCCCGCCAGGCACTGCGTTGCGGGCACGTGCAGTCGTTCTGGTTCCCCTCCGACGACTGCTGACGACGGAAATGCTGCGAGTACGGCCTCGGCGCCGCCGGCGTGATCGTTGTCGCCGTGGCTGATCACGAGACGATCCACGCGATCGATGCCGAGCGCATGCAGTGCGGGCACGACCACTCGCATCGCCGAGGTCGAAACCGGACGGAAAACGCGCGCCGGCATCGTAGACGAGCGCGTGTTCGCGCGTGCGGACGACGAGCGACAGGCCCTGTCCGACGTCGAGCATCAGCACTTCGAACTCGCCATCGGCGAGCGGCGCGCCGGCGGGAACCAGCAGCGGCAGAAACAGCAACACCCCGAGCGCGCGCATCGGCACGCCACGCGGCGCGAGCAGCCAGAGCGCACCGAGCATCGCGAACGCGAGCGACAAGGTACTCGCCTCGGGAAAATACCAAAGTGCGCCCGGCCAGGTCGCCATGCGTTCGAGCAGCCACCACAGCGCCTGCATGCGCAAATCCGGCCAGATGCAGCAGTGGCGCGCCGAACACCGGTAGGACGAGCTGAAGCAATGCGCCGATCACGGTGACCGGCAGGATGAAGAAGCAGATCGCCGGCACCGCGACGAGATTCGCGACGCGGCCCGACGAGCGAGCTCTGGCCGAAGAACCAGATCGACAGCGGCAGCAGGCCGATGCTCGCGACGCCCTGCGCGCGGACGAGTTCACGCCAGCCGTGACGGGGCCCGCCGCGGTTGCCGAGACAGAACATCAGCCACGCGACGCCGACGAACGACAGCCAGAAGCCGGCGCTGAGCACGCACGCCGGGTCGATCGCGAGCAACACGATGACCGCGAACGCGAGGCCGTGCGTCGACGAGCGTGAGCGCCGGGCGAGATTCGCCGCGAGCAGCACGCCTATCATCACGAGCGCGCGTCGCGTTGGCAGCCCGAGGCCGGCGATCGTCCCGTAGGCCAGCGCACACATGACGCTTGCGACGGCTTCGATCTGCGGCGCCGGCCAACGCAGCGTCAGCCGCGGAACGAGTTTCCAGAACGCACGCACGAGCAGCACGCCGAAGCCCGCGAACAGCGCGATGTGCAGACCGGAGATCGCAATCAGATGCGGAATGCCGGTCGCGCGCGCGACCGCCCATTCGTGCTCGTTCATCGCCTGCTGGTCGCCGAATGCAAGTGCGCGCAGCAGGTCGGATGTTGGCCCCGGCCCGAGCGTCTCCGCGATGCCTTCAGAGACACGGGCGCGCAGCCGGTCCACGCAAAGAAAGCGTTCGCCGACGACGCGATTGGCGGCATCGTCGCGCACGTAGCCCGTCGCAACGATGCCTTCCTCGAGCGCGTAGCGTTCGAAATCGAACGCGCCCGGATCGACGAGGCCGCGCGGCCGCTTGAGGCGCAGGTGCAGCTGCCAGCGTTCGCAGGGTTGCAGCGCCGGCGCGTCGTCGTACCAGGAGACGCGCAGCGTGCCGCGAAGCGGCGGCGCCTCGCTGCCGCGGATGTCTTCGATCGCGAGGTCAAAGCGCGTCGAGCCGTCCTGCACGCGCGGCAAGCCATGGATCGCCCCCGTGACGATGAAGTCCCCTCCTTCGAGCGCCACGGGCAGCCGTTGCGCGAGCGCGATATCGGCACGCCAGATCGTCCAGGCGGCGCCGACCAGCACGAAGCCGAGCCAGCGCCAGCGTCGCGTCGCGAACAGGATCGAAATGCCCGCACACGCAAGCGCGAGCGTGACCCAGGGCGAGGGCAACGCCGGCAGGGCCTGCACGGCGACGGCACCAGCCAGCAGCGCGACCGCAGTGACGCCGCTGAACAGATCGGATGCGAATCCCCTCATGACCTCTCCGTGGTCTCGTTGTCCGGCAATCCGTGCCTTCGTACATCCAAGCCTTCGTACTGGCGCCTGCTTCCGAGTCGCAGTACTTCTGAGCGTCGTGCCTCAGATCGTCGTGGCTCCGTGTCGCGCCCCACGCTCGAAACCTCGCCAGCTAGGCGTCGGACAATTCCCCGTTGTGCAGTTCGACGACGCGGTCCATGCGCCGCGCGAGCACGTGATCGTGGGTCACGAGCACGAAGCTCGTGCCGATTTCGCGGTTGAGTTCGAGCATCAGCGCGTAGACCTGCGCCGCATTCTTTTCGTCGAGATTGCCGGTCGGCTCGTCGCCGAGCACGCAGGCGGGCCGCGTGACGAGCGCGCGCGCGACCGCGCAGCGCTGGCGCTCGCCGCCGGACAACTCGCCGGGCTTGTGCTCGAAGCGCTTGCCGAGGCCGACGCGCTCGAGCAGTTCGCGCGCGCTGCGCTGCGCCTCGGCAATCGGCGTGCCGCGGATCAGCAGCGGCATCGCGACGTTCTCGAGCGCGGTGAACTCGGGCAACAGATGATGGAACTGGTAGATGAATCCCAGCGAATGATTGCGCACGTCGCCGCGTTCGCGGTCGGCTAAGCGTCGACAGCGCGCGCCCCTCGACTTCGACTTCGCCGGCGGACAGCGTGTCGAGCCCGCCGAGAATATGCAGCAGCGTGCTCTTGCCCGCACCGGAAGCGCCCACTATCGCGAGCGTCGACGCGCGCGCGAGCGAGAAATTCACGTTGCGCAGCACCTCGGTGTGCAAATCGCCTTCGTCGTAGGTCTTGGCGACCCCGACGGCCCGGAGAACGACGTCAGTCATGTCCTTGCATCGTCAAAAGCCAAAAGTGAAAAGCCAAGAGTGAAAAGTGAAAGTCAAAGCTCAATACGGGCAAAAGGCCCGCATGACCTTTGACCTTCGGCCTCATTCATAGCGCAACGCCGCCGCGGGCTGCGTGCGCGCCGCGCGCCACGCCGGGTACAGCGTCGCGATCAGGCAGAACACCCAGGCGATCGCCGCGACCCAGCCGACGTCGCCCCAGTGCAGCTGCGACGGCACTTCGGTGACGTAGTAGATGTCGGGCGCGAGGAATTCGACATGGAACGTTCTTTCGATCCACTTGACCATCGCCGGAATGTTCCAGGCGAGCAGCACGCCGCCGGAGAGGCCGATCAATATCCCGAACGTGCCCACGATGACGCCCTGGACCATGAAGATGCCCATGACGCTGTTCGGCGAGATGCCGAGCGTGCGCAGGATCGCGATGTCCGCCTGCTTGTCGGTCACGAGCATGATCAGGGTCGAGACGAGATTGAACGCGGCGACCGCGACGATCAGCGAGAGGATGATGAACATCACGAGCTTTTCCATCTTCACCGCGCTGAAGAAATTGGCGTGGCCCTGTTCCCAGGTCGTGATGCGGTAGAGATCGGACTGCGCGGCGAGCTCGCGCGTGATCGGCCACGCGCGCAGCATGTCGTCGAGCTTGAGACGGATGCCGGTCGGGCCTTCGGTCTGGAACAGTCTCTCGGCGTCGTCCATGTGCACGATGCCCACGCCCGTGTCGTACTCGGCGAAACCGACCGAGAAGATGCCGACAACCTCGAAACTCCTGAAGCGCGGTACGGCGCCGATCGGCGTGACGTTGATCTCGGGCGCATAGACGATGACCTTGTCGCCGACGTTGACGCCGAGTTCCATCGCAAGTTCGTTGCCGAGAATGATGCCGTAGCCGCGCGGCTTCAGATCGTCGAGGCGGCCCTTGATCATCTTCGCGCCGATGTCGGAGACCTTCGGTTCCTGATCGGGCACGACGCCGCGCAGGATCGCCGGCGCGGTCCGCCGGCCACGGAGCAAGGCCTGCGCCTCGATGAACGGCGCGGCGCCGACCACGTGCTCGCTCGCCTCGACCTTCCTGATCGTCTCGGGCCAGTTCTGGATGCCGCCGCCGACGCTCTGCATCGTCGCGTGCGCGACCATGCCGAGGATGCGCTGCTGCAGGTCTTCCTGGAAGCCGTTCATCACCGACATCACGGCAATCAGCGCCATCACGCCGATCGCGATGCCGAGCATCGATACGAGCGAGATGAACGAGATGAAATGATTGCGGCGCTTCGCGCGCGTGTAGCGCAGGCCGATGAAGAGTTGCAGCGGGCGGAACATTGCTTGTGGGAAATCCGTTTTCGGGAAAAGGCTGCAACTTCAGACCGCGCGGATTCTACACGCCACGCGGTCGCATCGGGTTCGACCGTTCGCATTCCTGAATGTTCCGGTCACTTACCTGAATCATTTCTAAACTTACGGTATTGAAATTGCACTCACCCGCCCTATCTCCTGTCAGACCCCGAGGCGCCTGTCGTTTCATGCGATCGCCGATCGCCGCACAGGTACCCAATGGGTGCACGCACCCGACGGGTGCAGTACCCAATTGGCCAAGCACCCAATGGGCACAAGCGCCCAGCGGCCGTTGCCGCCGGTGTTGTTGTTACGTTTTTTGAATTGAATGGATTGGAGAACTTCAATGAAAAATACGTTGTTGGCTATCGCCCTCGCTGGCGCCTCACTCGGTGCCATCCCTGCCATGAGTCATGCGCAAGACATTCAAACGGAAGTGGTGGATTTCTTCGTCAACGGAAACATCGGCCAGTCGAATCTGAGCAAGGGCATCTACGACGACAATGACACCGGCTATGGCGCGAACGTCGGCTATCGCTGGGCGATCAATCCGGCCGTCGCGCTCGGCATCGAGGGCGGTTACACCGATCTCGGCAAGTTCGACACGAAAAATTCGTTCACCGGTATCGGCGCGAGCCGCGCATCGGTGAAAGGCTGGACCGCGGGCGTCAACGGACATTTCAACCTGACGCCGGAATGGTACCTGTCCGGCCGCGCCGGCCTGTTCCGCGCGGATGTCCAGGGCCTCGCGCAGGGCGGCGTTTCAGTCAATCCGCTGGCGACGAGCTACACGTACGTCGATGACACGAGCACCAAATACTACGCCGGTGCCGGCTTCGGCTACGACTTCAGCAACCGCTTCTCGGTCGGCCTCAACTACGACTACTTCAAGGCCGACAAGGACAATCTCAAGCTCGATCCGAGCCTCGTCTCGGTCAGCGCCGAATATCGCTTCTGACCACGACGGGTTCTGACAACGACGGGTCCTGACAGGACTTCCCACGCACACTCCAACGGAGCACAGACGCAAGGATGCAACTTGGACAACCGGCCCGCGGCGATACTGCGGACCGGTTTTTTTTTGCCTAGCGACCACCCGCTCGGCGCGCACGGAACCACCCCGTCGCGACCGCGAGCAACCCCGCGAGCCAGGCGAGCCACGCAGGCGACAGCGCCGGGGCCGGCACCGGGTCGGGCGGCGCGTTCACACCAGCGCCGCTCGGGTCGACGATGATGCCGTTCGTCGCATCGAGGTCGTCATCGCCCGCCCCGCCGTCGGTGACGTTGAAAGTGACGTCGCTGCCCGCGATCGTGGCCGGAAACACGTACCAGTGTGCAGCCGTATTGCCTGCCGTCGGGCCGTACTTCCAGTATTGCGCTCCGCCCGGCAGCGCCTGCGGATAAGTGATGTGGAACGCGAGCGTCGACCCAGGCGTGCAGCCCGATACGGTGAAGGAAAAGAGTCCGTCAGGAAATGCCACGTAGGTCGGCGACGTTGCCCGGCGCAGCGACGAGCGCCACGCTCGTGAAGCCGCAGCTCGAACCGCCGCCCGTGAACGAGATCGTGGCGATGCCCGCGCCGGTTGCAGTCGGCCCGCTGAACGACGTGATCACGTCAACGTTGAAGACGCTGCCGGCCGTGAATCCGCCGGCGAGCGCATTGGTCGCGCTGTCCGCGATACCCGTTCCGCTGGCGTCGAGATCGAGACGCAACGTGCCGATGCCACCGACGCCGGTCACGGTCACGACATAGCTGCTGCCGCTGCCGCTGACCGAAGCGATCGCGCCGGCGGCCGTACCGGTCTTCGTCAGCGTGAAGTCGCTCGCGTCGACGCCGGTGACTGGTTCCGAGAACGTCACGTTGAACGAGATCGTCGCTGCGTTCGCCGGCGGCGAACCGACGAGCGTGATCGCGGTCGCGGCTGGGCCGATTGCGTCGACGAGCACGCCCGTGGTCGATGCAACGCCGTTCAGCGCGAGCGCGGCGTCATTGCCCGCGGCATCGCGCAACGTGCCGCCATTCGCGGCGATGCTGCTGCCGAGCACGATGCCGTTCGCGTCCGCATTGCCGTTCTGCACGACGTAGCGGAAGGTCAGCATATTCGTGCCGCTGCCCGAGACGTAGTTCGCTGAAACGGCGCCGCCGGTATCGAGCGTCACCGTGAGTTTCGGCGTGCCGGTCACCACGACGGCCTCGCCGAACTGGACCGTGAAGTCGAGGTCTTGCCCGGTGATGTACGTAGCGTTTGCGGGGACGCCGACGCTCGTGACCGCCGGCGCGATGCCGTCGAGCACGAGAGCCTTGTTCGCACCGAGCGAACCTGCGGAACCGGGAAGCGTCAGCGTCAGTGCCGCATCGTTCGCCGACGCGTTGCGGATCGTTCCGCCGTTGAGCGACAGCGCCGACGTCGACACGTAGTCGAGATCCGCGCTGTTGTCGCCCGCCTGCACCGTATACGCGAACGTCAACGTGTTCGTGCCCGAGCCAGAGGTGTAGGTCGCCTGGTGATCGATCGTCCCGGTCTCGAGCAGCAATGTCGGCGTGCCGGTGACGATGACGGGTTGGTCGAACGTGATCGTGATCTGCAGCGGTCGCCGGTCTTGTACGTGCCGTTGGCCGTCGTCGAGCTCACGTTGATGACAACCGGCGTCGGCGCAATGACAACTATGCTGATCGTGTCCGTGTCGGTTTGGGCTCCGCCGGAACCGGTGTTACCGAGGTCGTTCGACGTGATCTGGATCGAAGCCGCGCCGGAATAACCCGGGTGTCGGCGTGAACACCAGCCCGTTCAGTGCGACGTCGATGTCGGCGAGCGTGCCGTCGAAAGTCATCGTGACGTCGCCCGCGCCGCTGCCGACGAGGAAACTCAGGCCCGGTCGTGCCCGACAGCGTCATGGTTCCGTGCGTCGCTGTTGCCGCAGCAGTGCGGCGAGCAGGGTCGATCCTGATCGGGGCAGCCCCGACACGAAGTGAAACGTCACGATTCCCCCGGTACGGCGGAGGATGTCGCGTCGCATCGCGCCCCGGCCGGTAATGCGAGCGTACAGGACACAGGACGTGCTGCCAACTAGCCGCGAGCAACGCCTCTCGACAGGCGGACGCGCAGGACACGACGCGTGTCGCGGTTACAGTTGTCGGAAAGCAGCGGTAGCGCGATGACGTCGTTCGCACCAATGCGCAGTGTCAGCACGATCAGCGCACCGACGGTCGTCGCGCCGACGAGTTCGCCGGTGCACTCGTCCGCATTCGCGTCGCGCAGCCGCCAATGGCCGGCCGAATGCCAGGTCGACATGGTCGAACGGCACGCGCAGGAACCGGCGCAACGCCCAGAACGCATACGCCGTGCCCGCGAAGGCGATCGGCAGCTTGATCCAGACGTCCAATCCACACGACGCGAGCGCGACGAAAGCGAGCGCGGCCGCGACGACGATGGCGGCGAGCAGCCATCGTGACGGCCGGTAGTCAAACGCGATCGCGGGTACGGATCTCATCGACGATCTGCCTCCATGCGACGGTCGGCGCAGGTCCCTCGCCGCTCAGCCAGTGCCACAGTTCGGGATCGGGCTGCTCGAGCAGATCCGCGAAGGCGCCTTGCGCGATACCGTCTGCCTTCGCGTAGCACTTGTCGAGATACCAGCCGAGCAACTGGTCGAGCTCGCGCATGCCGCGTCGGCAGCGCCAACGCAGGCGTCCGCCTTCGCTCACTTCAAAAGGCCGAACGCGAGCACGCCCCACAACACCCAGAGCACGATGCAGCCGAAGAAAAACGCCGGCAGACGATAGCGGATGCGATTGCCGCCGCAGTGGATCGCGCTGTGCACATAGCGCGAAGCGACGAACAGCCACGCGAGCGCGAGCGTGAGCATGTTGACCTGTGCGGTGAGGAACGCGACGACGAGCGCAAGGTAGAGCAGCGTCGGCACCTCGAACAGGTTGCGGAAATTGTCGGCGGCGCGCGTGTCGGCGAGGCGCTCGTTCATCTTGCTGCTCGTCGCGACTTCGCGCCAGCGGATGCCTTCGGCTTGTATCTGGCCCTTGCGTTCGAAGAACATCTTGAACGTGACGATGATCGTCAGCACCACCATCGCGACGGCGGGCCAGAAAATCAGGCGTGGATCCATCGGTGTCGCTCCTCGAGTCGTGGATCTGTAAGCTGCTGCAGAGGCAACGCGACGCTCCCATCGCGGTTCCTTTGCGTCGAACATACGCGCATTCGCAGCGAGGCGCGTCGATTCGTGGCTATAGGATCGTTGTCGCAACGACGGTCCGGGGTCACGAGTCCCCGGTCCCGATTCCTTCAGACGCCTTTGCGCTCGACCATGAGCTTCTTGATCTCGCCAATCGCCTTCGCGGGATTCAATCCCTTGGGGCAGGTGTTCGTGCAGTTCATGATCGTGTGGCAGCGGTAGAGCTTGAACGGGTCTTCGAGATCGTCGAGGCGCGCGCCCGTGTCCTCGTCGCGCGAGTCGGCGATGAAGCGGTAGGCCTGCAGCAGCACCGCGGGGCCGAGGTACTTGTCGCTGTTCCACCAGTAGCTCGGGCACGAGGTCGAGCAGCACGCGCAGAGGATGCACTCGTACAGACCGTCGAGCTTCGAGCGGTCTTCCTTTGACTGCAGGCGCTCGCCATCGGGCGGCGGAGGCGTCTGCGTGCGCAGCCACGGTTTGATCGACGCATATTGCGCGTAGAAGTGAGTCAGGTCGGGCACGAGATCCTTGACGACCGGCATGTGCGGCAGCGGGTAGACCTTGACGTCGCCCTTGCAGTCCCCGATCGCCTTCGTGCACGCGAGCGTGTTGTTGCCGTCGATGTTCATCGCGCACGAGCCGCAGATGCCCTCGCGGCAGGAGCGGCGGAACGTCAGCGTCGAGTCGATCTCGTTCTTGATCTTGATCAACGCGTCGAGAACCATCGGCCCGCAGGTCGACATGTCGACCTCGTACTCGTCGATGTGCGGATTCTGGCCGTCTTCCTCGTTCCAGCGGTAGACGCGGAACGTGCGCACGTTCTTCGCGTCGGCCTTGGCCGGATACTTCCTGCCTTTCTCGACTTTGGAGTTCTTGGGGAGAGTGAATTCGGCCACGATTGCTCACCTATCAGATTCGGATCATTGCATTTCTTGTCATTCCCGCGCAGGCGGGAATCCAGTGACTCAAATCGCTACGAGGGCTGAAGACTCTGGATTCCCGCGTTCGCGGGAATGACGGATTCTTCACTGCCCGCCCGCTTTTTGATGCGCTCAGGCTTTTCAATGTACACGCGCCATTCAATACACCCGCGCCTTCGGCGGAATCGGCTTCACGTCGTCGGTCAGCGTATTCATGTGCACCGGCCGGAAGTCGAAACTGCATTTGCCCTTTTCGTCGACCGTCACGAGCGTGTGCTTCTGCCAGTTCACGTCGTCGCGGTTCGGAAAGTCCTCGTGCGCGTGCGCGCCGCGCGACTCGTGGCGCTGCTCGGCCGAGTTGATCGTGGCGACCGCGTTGTAGAGCAGGTTCTGCAGCTCGTAGGTTTCGATCAGGTCGGAATTCCACACGAGCGAACGGTCGGCGATGCGCACATCCGAGAAAGAATCGAACACCTTCGCCATCTTGTCGCAGCCTTCCTTGAGCGTCTTCGACGTGCGGAACACCGCCGCGTCGTTCTGCATCGTCCGCTGCATGTCGAGACGGATGTCGGCAGTCGACATCGAACCTTTCGCGTTGCGCAACTTGTCGAGATTCGCAAGACCCTTGTCGCACGCAGATTCCGGCAGGACCTTGTGCCCCGCGCCAGATTTGATCGTCTCGGCGCAGCGATTGGCAACCGCGCGACCGAATACGACGAGATCGAGCAGAGAGTTGGACCCGAGGCGATTTGCACCGTGCACAGAGACGCACGCCGCTTCGCCGACCGCGTACAGGCCGCGTACGACCTTGTCCGGATCGTTACCAACCTTCTGCACGACTTCGCCGTGATAGTTCGTCGGAATGCCGCCCATGTTGTAGTGCACGGTTGGCGACACCGGGATCGGCTCCTTCGTCACGTCGACGCCCGCGAAGATGCGCGCGCTCTCGGCGATGCCCGGCAGCTTCTCGTGGATGACCTCGGGACCGAGATGGGTCAGGTCGAGCAGGATGTGGTCCTTGTGTTCGCCGACGCCGCGGCCCTCGCGCACCTCGATCGTCATCGAGCGCGAAACGACATCGCGCGACGCGAGGTCCTTGTAGTGCGGCGCATAACGCTCCATGAAACGCTCGCCGCTCGAGTTGCGCAGGATGCCGCCTTCGCCACGCACACCCTCGGTGATGAGGCAGCCCGCACCGTAGATGCCGGTGGGATGGAACTGGACGAACTCCATGTCCTGTAGCGCGATGCCCGCGCGTGCGGCGAGACCGCCGCCGTCACCCGTACAGGTGTGCGCCGACGTCGCCGTGAAGTAGGCGCGACCGTAGCCGCCCGTAGCGAGCACGACGCCGTGCGAGCGGAACAGGTGCAGCGAACCCTCGGCCATGTCGAGCGCGAGCACGCCGCGACAGACGCCCTCGGCGTCGAAGATCAGGTCGAGCGCGAAATATTCGATCTTGAACTGCGCGTCGTGCGCGAGCGACTGCTGGTAGAGCGTATGCAGCATCGCGTGACCCGTGCGGTCCGCCGCGGCGCACGTGCGCTGCGCAGGCGGACCTTCGCCATATTTCGTCGTCATGCCGCCGAACGGGCGCTGGTAGATCTTGCCCTCCTCGGTGCGCGAGAACGGCACGCCGTAATGCTCGAGCTCGATCACCGCGGCCGGCGCTTCCTTGCACATGTATTCGATCGCGTCCTGGTCGCCGAGCCAGTCCGAGCCCTTGATCGTGTCGTAGAAGTGGTAGCGCCAGTCGTCCTCGCCCATGTTGCCGAGCGCAGCCGAAATGCCGCCCTGCGCCGCGACCGTATGCGAGCGCGTCGGGAACACCTTCGTCAGACAGACCGTCTTGAGTCCCTTGGCAGCGAGGCCGAACGTGGCGCGCAGCCCCGCACCGCCAGCGCCGACGACGACGACGTCGTATTTGTGTTCCTGGATCTTGTACGCAGCCATGTAGTTCCTGTCCCTTTCCTCTTCAGGCGAATGCGATGCGGACGATGGCGACGACGCCAGCAAGCCCCGCGATCACGCACACGAATTTTACGGCGAGCTGCGAAACTGCCTCGAGCCAGCGCGTGTGGACGTAGTCCTCGATCACGACTTGCAGGCCGAGTTGTGCATGCCACAGCGCCGCGACGACGAAGGCGATCAGCCAGACCGCAGCGAACGGGTGATGCAGCATCGCGCGCGCATGGGCGTAGTCCGCACGCACGAGTGCGAGCGCGAGAAAGATGATCCAGACCGTCAGCGGCACGAGCGCGACCGCCGTCACGCGCTGCACGATGAAATGGTGCGTGCCGCTTTTCGCGGAGCCGAGCCCCTGCACACGCTTGAGCGGCGTCTGCAGGTCGCCTCGCTGCAATCCGGGAATCATGCTGCACCTCCGGTCGCGAACACGCACGCCCAGATCAGGGCCGTGAGGACGAGGCTGAAGACGACCACGACGACGCCACTCGATTTCGCCTGCTGGATCGAATAGCCCTTGCCGACGTCCCAGAACAGGTGACGTATGCCGTTCGCGAGATGGAAGCTCAGCGCCCAGCTCCAGCCGAACAGCAGCAGCTGACCGAGCCACGAGCCGCAGAACGCGCGCGCCGTCGCGTAACTCTCCGGACCATTGGCGAGCGCAAGCAGCAGCCAGACGATCAGCAACAAGCCCACCGCGAGCGCGATACCAGTCGCGCGATGCACGATCGACAGCGCCATGGCCAGCGGCCAGCGATAGATTTGTATGTGCGGCGAAAGGGGGCGGGCGGCTTGCGGCGGCATACTGTTGTCCTTCGGCGATCCTTGAAGATGCGGCTGGCGTTTCGTGACGAGCGAACCTGCGAGAACTAGAAATCGATGCAGCGGCCGTCCTTTTCCCAGTCGCCGTAGCGCACCGGGTCGAGGCCGCCGCGCCCGCCGATCTCCCTCGGCGCCGGCGCAGGAGACGCTGGTTTCGACTGCCCGGCTGCGCTCGCCGGCGGCAAACCCGGGTTCCCGACTGCTTCGTTCGACTCGTACGCGCTGGACATTGCGATGTGGCTCCGCCGACTTGAATGTGCGCAACGACGCACCAGATTCGCTGCGAAGCAAAATTATAGCGCCGAAACTCAGGCATATTGTACGTTCGGCCCACACGCGGGCCCGGTTGCGCAACCGGCGTTCGAAATGGGCCACTCCTCCACCATCGAGCCGACATGCTGATCCGTTTGCCAGATCCACAGATCATCGAACTCGCCGGAGACGATGCGCTTGCCTTCGCCCAGGCCCAGTTCACCAGCGATTTGACGACGCTGGCGGCGGGCTCCTGGCAATGGAGTGCGTGGCTCTCGGCGCAGGGGCGCGTGCGTTCCTTCTTCCAGTTGCTGCGCGTGGCCGACGACCGGTTCTACCTCCTGTTGCGTGGCGGCTCGGCAGCGCGTCTGCGCGACGCGCTCGCGCGTTACGTCATGCGTGCGAAACTGACCCTGCGTGTCATGGTCGACATGCAGCTCCTCTCGACCGGCAGTGCCCACGACATCGAACAGCGGCTGCCCGTGCCGGATGAAATGCAAATCGCGAACGGCGACGACTGCATCGCCTTCGCCTTGCCGGGAAAGGCCCCACGCTGGCTGTTGCTGGCACCGCAGACATTGCCATTCGTGGTCGACGACTCTCCCGTCGCCCGCAACGCGCACGCACTCGCCGACATGGACGCTGGCGTGGCCGTGCTCGACGAAGCGCTCGAAGACAAAGTGCTGCCCGACTGGCTCGGGCTCGGCGACCTTGGCGCGATCAGCGTACGCAAGGGCTGCTACCCAGGCCAGGAAGTGGTTGCGCGCCTGCACTTCAAAGGCGGCAACAAACGCTGGCTGCACCGCATCGAGTTCGCCGCAACCCAATTGCCGCAGCCTGGCGCATTTCTTCCCGCGGAAGGCGAAAACGCCGCGCTCGTCATCTGCGCCGCGTGGCGAGCGGCTGCGGAGTCGCCGGTCACGAGTTCCGGCGACGCCTGCGCACTGGTCGCGATGCGCGAAGGCGTCGACGCGAAGGTGATATCGGATCATGCGGCAGGGATCAACGTGCTCGATATCCAACGTGTCCGCATGACGCTGGTGTCGATGTAGCTTTATATATTTGTATATCTGTCAACTTTATATAATAGTTGCAAATGCTGAAATAATCGCAATTTAGCATTTTATCCAATGCTTAATTCTTCCTGAACAACGCCGTTCAGCTTCGCATCTTCTTAACATCCCGGATTGTCGCGGGCCGACTTTTCGCGTAAGCTTCACACACAAATTTTGGTGTGCCGCCGTCTGAAGTCGGCACATTCGCTACGGCCCACGGGAGTGCGCCGCAGCACGGCTGCCGAAAGGCAGTCCGAACAAACCGTTACGCATTTCGGCGTAACAACAACCTGCGAATTCGTGAGCTGGCGCGACAGTGACGCGACACCGTTTTCGTGGCTGCATACATCTAGTCTGCAATTGAGAACCCTATGAAGTTAGCGTTTCTGCTCTGGCTTGCGTCAGTGTTGCCGCAGCCTGTCGCCGATCGTGCCTGCATGGCTGGTACGCTCTATCTCGAAGCACGCAGTGAATCCGTAACCGGCCAGCTTGCTGTCGCCGAAGTTGCCCTGCGTCGCGCGCAAAACGGCCAGTGGGGAAATTCGGTGTGCGCCGTGCTCACCGCGCCGGGACAATTTGCTTTATCCACAATGCCGCAAAGTTACATTTTGCAAGAAGTGGATTCGCTGCAACGCTCTTGGGCAATCGCGAACATCGCGTTCGCATTGTGGTCGCTGCCGCCGCAACTGCGCCCCACGGTCGTGCCGCAGGCGGATCATTTCTTCGCATCGAACACCCCCGCTCCACCGTGGGCCAAGGGTAGCCCGCTCGCGCGCATCGGCGAACACAGCTTCTATCGCGCAGACTGAGGGTCGCCACACTTGGTTTCCTGGAAGCGGTTGGCGACGAAGGTCGCTACGCCGCTCCTGCCGTCACAGCTACCTCTGTTTCCGCGAAGCCCGCTTCTGAGAAGCTCGTTTCTGCGAAGCCCGGGCTGATCGGTCCGGCGAGATGCGCTCTGCTTCGTTTTTCTGCCACGAACTGCGGAACGACTTCCAGTCGCCCATGACCTTCGCGGCGTAGTCCTCGACGTAGGCGACGAGCGGCTTGACGAAGTCGCGCGCGCTGGCGAACGCGACGAAGTCGTCCGCTCGGGCCGAACCCTGACGGCCGCTCGAACGCAACGAGGACCATGCGACGAGGCGTGCCATCGAACCGATCGTCTCGCGCAGCGGCGCCGCCTGTCCGTGCACGGCAGCGAGGTCGAGCCGGTCCTGCGAAGGCTGCAGTTCCTTGAGCACCCAATCTTGTCCCGCGAACCGCACCGGCATCAGGAAGGCCGGCGCGATCGCCTGCATCCTTTGCTGGATGGTGACGACACGCTGCGCGTCGTTCTCCCAGCGCGGCTGCAAACGCGCGAGGCGCCTGCCCGCAGCGGATTCGCCGGCCGGCTTGAGGTCGAGCAGGTAATTGCCGTTCGGAGACCCATTGCCGCGAACGAGTACGGCGTAGCGGCGCAGCCCGAGGCTGCCAGTGCCGGCGGCGCGCCGCGCGACATCGATGGGCCGAAAGAATTTCGCGTCGTCCTGGCGCGACGCGAAGCGTTCGAACCAGGCGAACAATGCGTCGCGGTCGGCAGACGCAACCGCGAAAAGGCGATCGTCATCGACGACGAAGGCACGGCGCTTCCCGTCGCGTTGCGTGCGCCGGTCGAGAAAATCGCGGCGCCGGCGACTCTCGACCTGACCGAGCAACGTGCCGATCATGCCCTGCGCGATCGAGCGTTCGATCCAGCGCGCCTTGCCGGTCGCGAGAGCCGTGGCGTACGCTTCGAGGAAACACCGGCACAGCGCGCGTACCTCGCGCAACGACAGAGCCAGCGAACGACCTGCCACGTGCAGGCTCACGAGGAAACGTGCGGTCTCCCATGTGCACGGCGCGAGCGCCGCTTCGTCGAAGTCGTTGAGATCAAAATACGCGAGGCGGTTGTCGCCCTTGTACGAACCCATGTTCTCGAGATGCAGGTCACCGCAAATCCAGCTGCGTGGTGCCGCGTCGAGTTCTCGCCCGCCATTCCAGTCTTCGTAGAAGAGGTGGCAGGTGCCACGCAGGAACAGGAACGGATCACTGGCAATGCGCGCGTACTTGCGCGCAACGAGATCCGGATCGCGACCGGCGTTGTGGCGATAGATGCGTTCGGCGACATCCATCGAAAAAGTCTAGCATCGGGCGTTGCGTCAATTCCAAAGACAAAAAAACGGGCGCCGAAGCGCCCGTCTCGAGAACCGTTGCGTTGCGTACTAGCGCAGCCATTCCAGATGGCCGCTGCTGCCGTTGCCGCGAATCAGCACACGGTCGCCAACGTGATAGCCCGGGTTGTCATACTGCGAGACGGTGGCCGAGCGGCCGTCGTCGAGCTGGACGTAGAACCGCCACGCATAGCCCGAAGAGGCGTGCGCGTTGTTCGCTTCGACCGAATTGCCGACTGCCGCGCCGCCGACCACGCCGGCCGCCGTCGCCAATGCCTTGCCGCTGCCGCCGCCGAACTGATTGCCGATCACGCCGCCGATGATCGCGCCCAGCACCGCTCCGCCCCCGCTGTTCTGCTGGCGGATTTCCACTTGATCGATGCCGCGGATGTAACCGCACGAATAACAGCGGCTGCCTGCTTGCGGGTCACCCTGCGGCGGTGGCGCGTAGCCCTGCTGCGGCGGCGCATAGCCCTGCGATGCCGGATCTCGGTACACGACGCGCTGGTGTGGCGGCGGCGCGTAGCACGCGTTCAGTGCGAACAAGGCGACGAGCATCAAGACGATGAGTCCTCGATTGCGCAACATGTTGTTATCCTCAATTGGTCGAAACTGGCTGTGCTGACAGCCTTCTGGCGCCATTCTGTCGAGCCCCGCGTGAACGATTCCAGAATCGATGTGCGAGCACAAGAACGTTGACAAACGGGCATTCACGGCACAGCAAACGCTGATCCAGCGGGCGTGTTGACGCACCGCCGCAATATTTTGAGCTGCACCGAGCATTCAAGGTAGCATCGTTCGAGGCGATGGGGATGACGCGACATGGCGACTGAAGCAAGACAGAACAAACCGCGGCTCAGCGAGCGCATTCGCGAACTCGACTCGCAGGTCGCGATGGAGAAGCTAGAGGAATTGTCCGACGCCGATATCGCGCGGACGCTGACCGAACTTGGTCCCGGGCACGCCATCGACATCCTGAGCCGCTTCTCGCCGGCGCGACGCGGCCGCATCGCTGCGGCGACGCTATCGGGCGAGGGCGAGCAGTGGCTCAAGGACTGGCACTATCCCGAAGGCAGCGTCGGGCGCCTCGTCGAAACGACGCCGGCGGTGTTCACGCCGGATACGAGCGCGCACGCGGTCGTCGAAGCGATGCGCGAGCGCGTCAAGAACCAGCTCATCACCTACATCTTCGTCGTCGACGACGAGCGGCGCCTCGTCGGCGTCGTCACGTTCCGCGAACTGCTCTACGCGCAGCCCGGTCGCGCTGCTGGCGGACGTCATGGTGCGCGAGCCATTCTCGCTGCAGCCGCAGACGAGCGCCGTCGATGCGATGCGCGAGGTCGTGACGCGGCATTTTCCGGTCTATCCGGTCTGCGACCAGGACGGCAGGCTGATCGGCCAGGTGCGCGGACAGGTGCTGTTCGAACAGCAGGCCTTCGAGATCAGCGCGCAGGCGGGCTCGATGGTCGGTGTCGAGAAGGAGGAACGTACTTCGACGCCATGGGCGCGTGCGCTCAGGTTCCGCCATCCGTGGCTGCAATTGAACCTGCTCACCGCTTTCGTCGCCGCGTTCGTCGTCGGCATATTCCAGGAGACGATCAACCAGATCGTGCTGCTCGCCGTGTTCCTCCCGGTCCTGTCGGGCCAATGCAGCAACACGGGCTGCCAGGCGCTCGCGGTGACGCTACGCGGCATGACGCTCAACGAAATCCGCGCGGGGCGCGCAAACGGGCTCATTCTCAAGGAGGCGTGGCTCGGATTCCTCAATGGCGCGCTCGTCGGCATCGTCGCTGCTGGCGCAATGTTCATGATCGCGCGCCTGCAACACAACGCGCACACGACGCTGCTCGCGTTGATCACGTTCATCGCGATGACGCTGTCGAGCGTGGCGAGCGGCATCGCCGGCACCACCGTGCCGCTCGCGCTCAAGCGCTTCGGCGCCGATCCGGCGATGGCGTCGAGCATCTTCCTCACGACGGCGACCGATGTCGTCAGCATGGGCATCTTCCTGGGTCTCGCCCAGTGGCTGCTGCTTTAGGCCGCAACGACGCGTGATCGAGCTGATCGACAGCCACGCGCACATCGATGCGGGCGAGTTCGACACCGACCGCCCCGCCGTGCTCGCGCGCGCGCGCGCCGCGGGCGTGACGCGGCAGATCGTGCCGGCGATCGCGCTGTCGGGTTTCCCCAAGCTGCGCGACCTGTGCGGCGGCGAGCACGGTCTCTTCCCCGCCTACGGTTTGCACCCGATGTATCTCGCCGAGCACGCGCCGACGCATCTCGAGGATCTGCGCGGCTGGATCGAGCGCGAACGTCCCGTCGCGGTCGGCGAATGCGGCCTCGATTTCTTCGTCGAAGGCCTCGATGCCGAAGCGCAGCGAACCTACTTTCGCGCACAGCTCGAGCTGGCCCGCGAGTTCGACCTGCCGGTCGTCGTGCATGCGCGCCGCGCCGTCGACGAAGTGACTGCCGCGTTTCGCAGCGTCGGCAATCGCGCAGGCGTCGTCCACAGTTTTTCGGGCAGCAGGGAACAGGCGCAGCAGTTGTGGAAACTCGGTTTCTGCATCGGACTCGGCGGTCCGCTCACCTACGAGCGTGCGCACCGCCTGCGCGACATCGTCGCAACGATGCCGCTCGAATTCCTGCTGCTCGAGACCGACTCCCCGGACCAGCCGCTGCACGGTCACCAGGGCATGCGCAACGAACCGGCGCTGCTCGCCGAGGTCTGCGCGTGCGTCGCCGCGCTGCGCCGCGTGACGCCCGAGGAGATCGCGTCTGCGACGACGCGCAACGCCGAGCGCGTGTTCGGACTGAGCCGGGTCTGAGCACGCCCCTTCGAAGACCATACACCCCTGCCGGCACTTCCTTTTCGGGCTCGTTCTCCGCGCGTCGTTCTTTGCGTGTCCGGCCGCGCGGTCTACACTAGTTCGATATTCGCGTTGGGGGACGCCAGATGAATCCATCGAACCACGTTCCGTCTAACGGCGGCCCAGCGAGCCACAGTGACGGCGCAGTCAGCGCGCCCGACCAGCCGACCGTCCTCGATTCCGATCCGCTGACGGTCGATGCCGGCCCGGGACTCAGTCCGGGCCAGCGCATGGGCCCCTACCGTATCGAGCGTCAGCTCGGCGAAGGCGGCATGGGCACGGTCTATCTGGCCGAGCAGCTCGAGCCGATCCAGCGCCGTGTCGCACTCAAGCTCATCCGCGGACAATTGCAGGGCGGTCTCGCCGAAGCGTATTTCATGGTCGAGCGCCAGGCGCTCGCGCGCATGGACCATCCCGCCATCGCGAAGGTCTACGACGCAGGCACGACGCCGGACGGCTTTCCATTTTTCGCGATGGAGTGGATCGACGGCCTCACGCTGTCCGCGTATCTAGCCGCAAACCGCCTGCCGCTCGAGAAGAAGCTCGAACTGTTCGCGCGCATCTGCCGCGGCGTGCATCACGCACACCAGAAGGGCGTGATCCATCGCGATCTCAAGCCCACCAATGTGCTCGTCGCCAAGGTCGACGGCCAGCCGGCGCCGAAGATCATCGACTTCGGCGTCGCCATCGGCGTGGCCGACAGCGGCGGTCCTGCATTCGCGCAGAGCGCCGGCACGCACCGCTACATGAGCCCCGAGCAGGCGCTCGGGCAACTGCGCGAGATCGATATCCGCACCGACGTCTTCGCGCTCGGCGTGATGCTGCTCGAACTGCTCGCGCCCTCGGCGTTCGCGCAGCGCGTCGTCGGCGCAGATCTCGACAACAGCGACCTGCATGCGGCCCTGCTCGCGTCGCTCGGCAGCGCGACGACCGCGGGCGACGAGCGCATCGACGCGCTGGCACGCGACGTCGTCGGGATACCGGTCGAGCTGCGCTGGATCCTCGTCAACGCGCTGCAACGCGATCGCACCCAGCGCTACGCCTCCGCCGAAGCGCTCGGCAACGACATCGAACGTTATCTGAATCGCTACCCTGTGCGCGCGGTGCCACCGACCGCGACCTACCGCCTGCGCAAGTTCGCGTCGCGCAACCGCCTCGCGCTCGTTGCAGCCGGCCTCGTCGCCGTGGCGCTGATCGCGGGTGCGGGCGCGGCGATCTACGGCATGCTGCAAGCGCGCGACGCGGCCGCGCGCGCGACGCTCGAGGCGGACAAGGCGCGCGAGACGTCGCGCTTCCTGACGACGTTGCTGTCGGGCGTCAGTCCGGAGGTTGCGCGCGATCTCGACAAGACGCTGCTGCATCGCATCCTCGACGGGGCCGCCGAGCGCGCGCAGAAGGAACTGACCGCCCAGCCGCAGGTGCTGGCGGAAGTCGAGGGTGCGATCGGCGCGACCTACAACAGCCTCGCCGAGCCCAAGCTCGCGATCCAGCACACCGAACATGCTTACGCCTTGAGCAAACAGGAACTCGGCGCCACGGCCCTGCCGACACTGCTGATCGAACACGAACTCGCGCGCGAGATGTTCTACGCGGGCAAGCTCAAGGAAGCCTGCGAGTTGCACACGAAGAACTTTCTCGCGCTGCAGAAGGTGGCCGGTGACGAGGACAAGCGCACGCTCGATTCGTCGGTCGACATCGCGCAATGCGATGCGGAGCTCGGCAACTTCGCCGTCGCGGACCAGCGCCTGGTCGCCCTCCTGCCGGTCATCGCGCGCGTCGCAGGCCCGGACAGCGACCTGCTGCTGTCGGCAATGACCGTGCGCGCATCGGTGCTCGACTACATGGGCCGCTACGCGGAAGCAGAAGCGGTGTTCAAGGAAGTGGTCGCGCGCGACACCGAAAAATACGGCGCGGAAGACCCGAAGACGCTCGACGTCCTCAACAATTTCGCGATCCTGTATCTCGAATCGCATCGCTATGCGGACGGCGCCGCGATCCTGCAGAAGATGCTGCCGATCTGCGAGAAGATCTACGGCCCGGAGCACGGCTTCACGCTCAACATCGTCAGCAACCTCGGCGGCGCGCTGCGCCAGCAGGGCACGCCCGAGAAGATCGCCGAGTCGGGCCCCTACTACAAGCGCGCGCTCGACGGCGAAATCAGGAAATACGGCGAGAAGCATCCGAACACGATCCGCGCGCGCCACAACTACGGCAACTACCTGCTCGACGTCGGCGACGTCGAAGGCGCGATCGCGGCCCAGCAGCGCGCGGTCGCCGATGCGAGGGAGAAATTCGGCGACAAGCATCCGGTCACCGCCGAGCTCGAGTTCGGCCTCGGCAAGGCGCTCGTGCGCGGCAAGCGTTACGCCGACGCAGAGCCCGTGCTGCTCGACGCCGTCGCGCAGAAGCAGACCGAGTTCGGCGACAAGCATTGGCGCGTGGACGAATACATGGCACCCCTCACGGATCTCTACGCCGCCTGGGGAAAAACCGATCGTCTCGAGGAGTGGAAAAAGCGCCGCGCCGCGCTCGATCCGAAGCCGGCTAGCGCGGGCTAGCGCGCCGCAAATTCATCTGAAACACCGGCACGGGCGGCACCGGGGCAAGACGCTCGCGGGACACGAATGACGGCTTGTTGCACCGTTCGCGGCTTTTCGCGACAGTCTCGTAGCGCCAGCCTAGCCTATGCTGGCGACGCGATTGCGCCCAGCTTCCTTCGCGCGATAGAGCTGTTCATCGGCCGCGCGCAGCAGCGCGGCGCTGTCGGCGCCGTTCGCCAGGATCGCGACGCCAATGCTGATGCTTACGCGCAGCACCTGCTTGCCGACGTTGACGGCACGCGCGCCGACTGCAGCGCGCAGGATTTCCGCAAGGTCGCAGGCTTCCTGCAGCGATGCATCGCGCAGCAGCAGTGCGAATTCCTCGCCGCCCAGGCGGCCGATCTGCGCAGGCTTCGGCGAGTTCTCGCGCAACACGTCCGCGATCGCCGCGAGTACCTGGTCGCCGACGAGATGTCCGTGTTCGTCGTTGAGCGCCTTGAAGTGGTCGAGGTCGAGCATCAGCAGGCACAGGCGCACGCCGGTCGTCCTCGCCTTCTCGATTTCCTCGTCGAGCAGCGCGCGGAAGTGGCGGCGATTGTAGAAACCGGTGAGTCCATCGTAGATCGCGAGGTCGAGCAGTTCGCGGTGATAGCGCGCCTCGACACTCGCGCCGACGAAGAACTTGATCGCGTTCTGGCCGACGCCGATCTGATCGCCGTCGCGGAGGTCCGCACGCGTGATCGCTTCGCCATTGAGGAACGTGCGATTCGTCGAACTCAGGTCTTCGATGTGGTAGCGACCGTCCTCGAACCAGATCCGGCAATGACGGCGCGAGACGCTCGGATGCGGCAGCGAGATCGAACATTCGCTCGCGCGCCCGATCACCACGGTGTCGCCGGACAGCTCGAGCTGGTGCCCCAGCATCACGCCGCTGACGACGATGAGGCGCGGGCTGCGCTTCTCGAGCTGCACGGCGGCGCTTTCGAGCAGTGTCGCGCGATCCGTTTTCGAATTTTCGTGCTTGCTCAGGACTTTGCCCCCATCTGCGCCGTCGAGTCTAGCCGATTTCGTGGGCCTCGCCCGGCGCGCGAGCGCGAGCCTGTGCGGAAGGCGCCTTCCCAGCGGCCCGTTTTGCCGGGGTTCCCGCCTGTGTTCGCGCCTCGAGCAGCTTCCCGACCACGCGCGAGACCGCGACGAACGCGAATGTGCCTGTCACCTGCGTCGCGGCGCCGAGACCGCCCGAGCAATCGAGCTTCAAGCCGGTCTCCACGCTGACGCCTCGCGTCTTGCAGACGCTGCCGTCGCTCTGCGGGTAGTTGACATTCTCGCGCGAGAACACGGCTTGCACGCCGAAATAGCGCTTCGGGTTGCGGGTCCAGCCGTAGTCGTCGCGCAGCTTCTGACGCACGATCGCGAGCATCGCATCGTGCTCGGTCTTCGACAGGTCGCGCGCGGTGACGAGCGTCGGATCGAGACGCCCGCCCGCGGAGCCGGAGACGACGATCGGAATCTTCCGACGCTTGCAGAACGCGATCATGTCAACCTTCACCTTGAGCGCATCGCAGGCGTCGAGCACTGCGTCGAAAGGACGCTCGTCGTCACGTCCGAGCAGTTCGAAGAGGTTTTTCTGGGAGAGGAAGTCCGCGATCTCGTGCACGCGGATTGCGGGGTTGATCGCCCGCGCGCGCTCCGCCATCACCGCGATCTTCGCTCGGCCGTACTCGCCGTCGAGCGCGTGCAGCTGACGATTCGTGTTCGACACGCAGACGTCGTCGCCGTCGATCAGGGTCAGCTCGCCGACGCCCGAGCGCGCGAGCGCCTCGACGGCCCACGAGCCCACGCCGCCGATGCCGACGACGCAAACGTGCGCGGCGGCGAGGCGCGCAGCGGCGCCCTTGCCGTAGAGGCGGTCGATACCGGCGAATCGTTCGTTCATCGAAGTATTATAGCCGTCCCCTCGGCAGCCCAAGGGCAAAGCCGTCTTTACCCTGGAAGGCGAATGAAGTTCCTTATTCTGATTCTCGCAGGTCTGCTCGTCGGAGCGATGGGCGCGACCGTCGTCGTCAACACGATGCGTCAACGCGACGCCTACGCGCGCGGCCTCATGGACGTGATGCAGCATCACTACGCCGGCCTGCGCGAGAGCCTGCGCAACCGTCGCTGCGATGCCGCGGCGTCGGCGCATGCGATCGCCCAGATGCGCGCGCGTCGGCGCGGACATCGACACGGCGATCTATCCCGATGCGACACCGGACGCCCCGTTCCGCGAGTACAGCGCGCGCCTGTACTGCCGCACTCGACGCGGCAGCGGCGGCGTCACCGGTCGACTGCAGCGCGCTCGCGCCGCACGTGCAGGTCATCGGCAAGGTGTGCGACGAGTGCCATCAGCAGTATCGCTGATCATGCATTCCTTGACGGACGACGACGTGCTGCGCAATGGACGCGCATCTGCGATCCGTTCTGTGCGTCGTGAGAGCGTCGCCCCGTGGCGGCGACGATGGAGAATCCGCTGCGGACGCCCTACTGCTTCTGCGACGGCAACGGAATGAACTCGGTTTCGCCCGCAACGGCGCCGAGTCGCTGATTCGACCAGTCCTGCTTGGCCTGCTCGATTCGCTCGCGCGAACTCGAGACGAAGTTCCAGTAGAGGTGGCGCTCGCCGTCGAGCGGCGCGCCGCCAAAAAATACCGCGCGCGCGGGCGCGGGCGCGGAAATCTCGACGTCGCCGCCCGCGGCGAGCACGGCCATCTTGCCGGCCGCGAGACGCTCGCCCCCCACCGTCAGATCCGCATCGAGCGCGTAGACCGCCCGTTCGGGATATTCGGCAGGCAGGACGAAGCGGCCGCCGGCCGAGAACTCGGCCGCGAGGTAGAACATCGGCGCAAACGTGCGCACGGGGGACGTCTTGCCCATCGCCGAGCCGACGACGAGACGCAGTTGCACACCCTCACTCTCGATCAGCGGCAAGCTGGCGGCCGGGTGATGGTGGAATTCCGGGTCGATCTCCTCGGCGGATTGCGGCAGCGCGACCCAGATCTGGATGCCGTGCAGGTCTTGCCCCGCGGCACGCTCGGCGTCGGGCGTGCGCTCGGAGTGAACGATGCCGCGACCGGCCGTCATCCAGTTGACGTCGCCCGGACGGATGTCCTGAACGCTGCCGAGACTGTCGCGGTGGCGAATCGCGCCGTCGAAGAGATAGGTCACGGTCGCGAGCCCGATGTGCGGGTGCGGCCGCACGTCCATGCCGCGCCCCGGCGCGAATCTCACCGGGCCCATGTGGTCGAAGAAGACAAACGGGCCGATGTGTCGCGCCTGCAGGTGCGGCAGCAGGCGGCGCACGATGAAGCCGTCGCCGAGATCGTGAACCTTTCCTTCGAGCTGATGTGCGATCGTCATGCGCCAAGTGTAAACCGATTGTCGTTCGGACCGATCGTCGTTCTGCCTGCGGAACGATGCGTTCGCCCGCGGAAGCTGTTGTTGGCCGCATCCGGGCATATATTGCAGACCTCACCCAGATTCGGAGGCCATATGGCCAGCGTCACCCCGGTTCCAGCGACAGACACGACCTATCGCGAGATCGCGCGTATCGTGCGCGGCATGCCCGCCAGCGACGGCGCGGGCGTCAAGCTCAATCGCGTCATCGGCCAGCCGCGCGCTGCCCGACCTCGACCCGTTCCTGATGCTCGACGAGTTCGGCTCGGACGATCCGAGCGGCCTACATCGCCGGCTTCCCGAGTCACCCGCACCGCGGCTTCGAGACCGTCACCTACATGCTCGCCGGACGCATGCGCCACGGCGACAACCAGGGCAACGAGTGGCCTGCTCGACCGCCGGCACCGTGCAGTGGATGACCGCCGGGCGCGGCATCGTCCATTCCGAGATGCCCGAGCAGGAAGAGGGCCTGATGCAGGGCTTCCAGCTGTGGGTGAACCTGCCGGCCAAGGACAAGATGACCGCGCCGCGCTACCAGGACATCGCGCCCGAGCGCAGTTCCCGAAGTGCCGATCTGGCGCCAGGCGTGAAGGCGCGCGTGCTCGTCGGCGAGCATGGCCGGCGTGCGCGGGCCGGTCGAAGACATCGCGACGCGAGCCGCTCTACCTCGACCTGCATCTCGATGCGGGCGCGAGCGCGCGAGATCGACGCTGCCCGCGGCGCACAACGCCTTCGTCTACGTGTACGAAGGCGTCGCGAACGTCGGCGAAGGCGCTTCGAGCGAGTTGCTGCGCGGCGATCTCGGCGTGACGACGCTCGGTGGGGGCAAGGTTCGGGTCGCAGCGCCGCAGGCCGCGGCACGGCTGATCTTCGTGGCCGGCAAGCCGCTCAACGAACCCGTGGCCAAGTACGGCCCGTTCGTCATGAACACGCAGGCGCAGATTATTGAAGCGGTTGAGGATTTTCGCAGCGGGCGGTTCTAAAAGGCCGCAGACCGGCGATGCGGCGGCGAAAGGCCGCGCATCGTCCGGAGGCACTGCCGGTGCGGTGTGCACCGAGGCGTGCTGAGGCGCGTACGCTGATGTAAACGTTTACGTACGGCGGGTAAAAAACGCATCGACGATTTTACTCGTCGATGCGTTTACAACGGGATATCGATCAGTCTTTTCTTGAGATCAGGCCGGTGCAACTTCGTCGGCCTGCAGGCCCTTCTGGCCCTGGACGACCTTGAAGCTCACTTTCTGACCTTCTTGCAGGGTGCGAAAGCCGGTGCCCTGAATCGCGCGGAAATGCACGAATACATCGGGGCCGTTTTCACGGCTGATGAAGCCAAAACCCTTGCTGTCGTTGAACCACTTGACAGTACCAACCTCACGATCCGACATAAAAACTCCACGTAACAAAACAGACAAGTCCCCTTCGAACCGGGACGACTTACTGGGATGCAAGGAAACCAGCAGTTCAGCAATGGAGCGGATCGAAAGACCAGCAAGTGGGCATTAGATTCGCTGGCCACGAAACGAGTGACCGTGCACACACAGTGCTTTGATAATAACTCAAATTTTACAAAAGTCCTAGTAGCGAAAGACCTGCTCGGATATTCTCGGGGTCATGCCTCGCCGACGCGGGAATGTGCTTTCGCAACATGAGCTTGCATGAAGCACTTCGCGAGGCTTCGACTACGGCTTTTGCACCGGTTCCAGGTCGTGAAAGCGATCCAGATGGAGGTACATATGCCGCGCATGTTCGCCTTCGGCGAAGATGTCGGCGAAGCGCCGGTCGAAGTGCAGGTCCTCGTAGGCATAGTGATGACGCGCGCTGATCCCTGCGGCGAATGTTTCGTCGATGCCGGACAGCGTCACGGCGATGCGCATGTCCCCTGCAGCGAGATCGTCATGGCTCAGGCCGAACAAGGGACTCGACTCGTCGATCTTGTGCATGATCGTCCAGCTGAGGCCGAACAGCGGCGAGCGGCTGCGCTCGAGCTCGAGATCGAAGAAGCGCCGCATCGAATGGCCGTCGGCCGTTTCGACGTCGCGCGTGAGCACGAGCGAGGCCGCCGCCTCCAGAATGTAGTTGCGGCGCTGGTTGGCCACCCGCAGCATCAGCGTGGGCACGCCCTCGTAGTCCGTCACGACGGCGACGCGGCTGAATATGATCCGCGCGGTCGGCTTCGAAAAGCGCGCGAAGACGAGACTCGTGATCACGGCGAGGCTCAGCATGCCCATGATGATCTCGACGGTCGCGACGAGATGGCCGTAGAAGCTCCCGGGGCTCATCGTGCCGTAGCCCACGGTCGCGAGCGTCTCGACGCTGAAGAAGAAGTAGTCCGAGAATACGCCGGGACGTGCGTTGTTGATCGCGTGGTCGCCGACGAAATAGGCCGTCGCGAACACGAGGTTGACGCACAGGTACACGCAGATCGCGCCGGCGAAGAACTGCGGCCACGTCAGCGACATGATCGCGTGGAACGCGTCGTGGCGGTCGTAGCGGCGGACGCCGACCTTCGTCACCTCGGTCTGGCCGAGGCGAATGGTAATTCCCTTCAGGCGTGCGGGCGGCTGGCTCATCAGTTGGGTGGCGGCAATCCGGTCTGTGCGGACATTCCTGTCTAACTATGCGTTCCGTACAGCGGCCGCACAAGACGCCCCTTCATCATTCTTCCGATTCGCCGACTCGTGAGATCCGCCGACCACCGCGGTCGATGCCCCGCACCTGCACCATGTGTGCCCGGGCACGAGGCGCGCTGAAATTCGAGCGCGCGACGACATTCCCCACGGCTGTCGTCGCACACCCCACCGTCCGCAACCTACTTGCCGATAAAGTCGTTCTTGCCGATCTCGACGCCATTGTGCCGCAGGATGGCGTAGGTCGTCGTCGCGTGGAAATACAGGTTCGGCAGCACGAAATCGCGCAGATAATTCAAGCCCTTGAAACGCATCTCGCCGGTCCGCATCGCGAGAACGATGTCGCGGTCTTCGCTGCCCTGGAACTTCGCCGCGTCGATGCCGTTGATGAACTCGAGGTTTTTGGCGATGCGTGTCTTCAACTCCGCAATCGTCGTCTCGGTGTCGGGGAATGCCGGCACATCGACACCCGCGAGGCGCGCCGCGCCACCCTTGATCATGTCGCACCCGATCTGCACCTGGCGCGTCAGCGTAAACATGTCGGGCGCCAGGCGTGCATTGAGCAGCACCGACGGCTCGATCTTCTTCTGCGCTGCGAACGCCTCGGCCTTGTCGAGCAGCGCGGAAACGTTGCCCAGCATGCGGTTGGCCGTGGGAACGAGCGCTTCGTACATCGAAATTTGCATGACATCTCCGTATTCGGATTTCCGGGCCGGCAATCTCGCACAGGCGAAATCAAATCGCCAGCAAAAAAATCGCCAGCAAAAAGTGAATCGCGGTACGACGCTGATCCTGGCTGCGACTTCTGCTCACCGCGATCGACCGTTCCCGCAGCGCATCCGACCCGGATTCGTGCGAAAATCTTACGATGCGCCGGCGACTCGGTTTTCGAACGCCTTGCGCATGCGAGGCGACCCTGTGCGCATCGTGCGTCTTCCAGTGCGGCCCGGTAGCTCAGTTGGATAGAGCGCGCCCCTCCTAAGGGCGAGGTCACAGGTTCGACTCCTGTTCGGGCCGCCATAAAATCAGCCACTTATGATCATGCGACGAGCCGACTACGGCAACCGTACGGCAAATCGGGGCAAATCGAGTACTGCAAGTTGGCTGTGAGGCAGGTGGTCTGAGAAGCTGCCTCGCAACTCATCGGGTCTCTCGCGCCCGAACCCACGTTCAGGCCCGCTGTAGCCTCGCGCGCGTTCGCTCGTCGGCCGGATAGAAGCATTCGAGCGCCAGTTCCGACAAAGTGACGTCCACCGGCGTGCCGAAGACCGTCGTCGTGCTGATCAATGACAACGGTTCGTGGTCGTCGCGCAGGCGCAACCGCAGCGCCACGGCGATGCCTGCGACATCGTACACGCAGCCAGACGACGGACCGCCCGGATACGCAGCGAGCTCCGTGTGCAGCGCGACGAGTTGCGCATCGCCCGAGCGCTCGATCTGCTGCTGGAGCCGCGACAGCAGATGTGCGCGCCATTCGCCGAGGTTGTCGATGCGCGGTGCGAGTCCGTCAGGATGCAGGCTCAGGCGCAGCACGTTGACCGGCGGCGCCAGCAATTCGGGCGAGACACCGGCCAGCAGCGGCAGCACGGCGTCGTTGCGGGCGACCAGCGTCCAGTGCCGATCGATGGCCAACGCGGGAAACGGCGCGTGCGCGGTCAGCACGGCGTCGAGCATGCGGCGCGCCAGTGACATCTCCGGCGCATCGAGCGCGCGCTCGGCGTAGAGCGCGGCGAAGCCTGCCGCATGCAGCAGATCGTTGCGCGCGCGCAGCGGCATGTCGAGCCGCTCGGCCAGGCGCAGCAGCATGCTTCGGCTGGGCGCTGCACGGCCAGTCTCGACGAAGCTCAGGTGGCGCGTGGAGATCTCGGCCTCGCCGGCGAGTTCGAGCTGGCTGAGGCGCCGCCGCTGGCGCCATTCGCGCAGGAAGTCGCCGGCGCCGCGTGTGCTGGAAACGATGGAATTCATGGTTTGAAGATAGCACCGGCCGTGCGCGCGTCCATGACCTCCGAGGTAATCGACGCGCCTCTGCACAATCGCAATCATGGCCTCCGTCGCAACTTCGCGATGTCCATCAGGAACCGACAATGACAACTACCGCTACCGCTATCGCCGACCGCTATCTCGCCACGTGGAACGAGCCCGACGCCGCGCGTCGCCAGTCACTCATCACCGCGCTGTGGAGTCCGGACGGCCGCTACGCCGATCCGATGATGTCGGGCGCGGGCCATGACGGCATCGTCCACATGATCGCCGCGGCGCGCACGCAGTTTCCTGGCCTCGTGTTCACAACGCGCGGCAAGCCCGACGGACATGGCCCGTTCGCGCGCTTCTCTTGGTCGCTGGGCCCCGCGGGCGGCGCCGCGGTCGCGGGCGGTACGGACATCGCGCGGATGGACGAGGCCGGACGCGTCGTCGAGGTGATCGGTTTCCTTGATGGAGGTGTGGACCATGCATGACACCGACTTCGTTCGCACTCGCTGCGGCGCGCGCCTGTTCGTGCGCGATTGGGGCACCGGCGCGCCGGTGCTCCTGCTCCCGGGCTGGGCGATGACGTCCGACCTGTGGGCCGCCGTGATGCTGCGTCTGACCGGCGCCGGCCTGCGCGCGATCTCGTACGACCGCCGCGGCCACGGCCGCTCCAGCGACCCGGGGCCGATGGACTACGACGCGCTCGCGGACGATCTCGCCGATGTCATGGAGACGCTGGATCTGCACGCCTGCACGGTGGTCGCCCATTCCGGGGCCGGTGGCGAGGTGGTACGCGCGATCACGCGGCACGGCGCCGCGCGCTTCGCCCACATCATTCTCGTCGGCGCGACGCTGCCGGCGCCGATGCACTCGGACACGAATCCGCACGGCCTCCCTGCCGAGGTGTTCGATACCGTCGCACGACAGTTGCGCGACGACCTTGACGGCTGGATCGACGAGAACGCGGAGCCCTTCGCCCCCGGCGCCTCCGCGCGCACGATCGCATGGCTGGCGGCGATGGTCCGCGGCTGCTCACGGCGCGCGATCGTCGACTTCCAGCGTGTAGTCGTACGAGGCGATTTCCGCGCCGAACTCGCCGGGGTCGCGTTGCCGTTGACCATCGTCCAGGGCGAACTCGACGTGTCCGCGCCGCCCGCGCTGTGCGGCGAACGCGTGGCCGCACTCAAGCCGGACGCCGAATACCTGGCCTACCCCGACGCCGCCCATGGCCCGATGGTGACGCATGCGCCGCGCCTGGCCGACGACATCGCCGCCCGCGTTCTAGGCCGAGCAGCCAGTAGCTCTCAAGTTGTATCCGTCGCAGTCGACGCTACCCCGCTGGCCGCCGTGGTTCAGTCCATCGCTGTCGAGACACCGCAACTTGCTATCGGCTTGTAACCATTTCGCTCCGTGGGCAAGCACCTGGCCCGGCCTTCCAAAGCGTCGACGTGAACGCACGATAGACCGTCTCGATGAACGCGATCATTGCAAACGACTTCACCTTTTCGCGCGCGAGGACCATCATCCAATCAGGGTCTGGATCAGAACTTCCCGAGGAGAGAGAACCATGTCTACCGAATCGAAGTGCCCGGTCTCAAGCGGCAGGCGGAAAGCGCAATCGAACGCAGGCTGGTGGCCCAACCAGCTTGATCTGAGCATCCTGCATCAGCACTCGTCGCTGTCCGACCCGATGGTCGAGGACTTCGACTACGCGAAGGAATTCAAGACCCTCGACCTCGACGCCGCGATCAAGGATCTGCACGCGTTGATGACCGACTCGCAGGACTGGTGGCCGGCCGACTACGGCCACTACGGCCCGCTGTTCATCCGCATGGCCTGGCACAGCGCGGGCACCTATCGCATCGCCGACGGCCGCGGCGGCGCGAGCGCCGGCGAGCAGCGCTTCGCGCCGCTCAACAGCTGGCCCGACAACGGCAACCTCGACAAGGCGCGGCGCCTGCTCTGGCCGATCAAGCAGAAATACGGCCGCAAGCTGTCGTGGGCCGATCTGATGATCCTCGCCGGCAACGTCGCGCTCGAGTCGATGGGCTTCAAGACCTTCGGCTTCGGCGGCGGCCGCGCCGACATCTGGGAGCCGCAGAACATCGACTGGGGCACCGAGAGCACCTGGCTCGGCGACGAGCGCTACAGCGGCGATCGCGAACTCGCCAACCCGCTCGGCGCGGTGCAGATGGGCCTCATCTACGTGAACCCCGAAGGGCCGAACGGCAAGCCCGACCCGGTCGGATCGGCGCGCGACATCCGCGAGACCTTCGCACGCATGGCGATGAACGACGAGGAGACCGTCGCGCTCGTCGCCGGCGGACACACGTTCGGCAAATGCCACGGCGCCGGCGACGTCAAGCACGTCGGCGCGGAGCCCGAAGGCGCGAACGTCGAGGAGCTCGGCCTCGGCTGGAAGAACAGTTTCGGCGCCGGCCACGGCGCGCACGCGATCACGAGCGGACTCGAAGGCGCGTGGACGCCGCATCCGACGAAATGGGACAACGGCTACTTCGAGACGCTGTTCGGCTACGAGTGGGAACTGACGAAGAGCCCGGCCGGCGCGCACCAGTGGAAACCCAAGGGCAATGCGGGCGCCGACGCGGTCCCCGATGCGCACGATCCGAACAGGCGCCACGCGCCGATGATGACCACGGCCGACCTCGCGCTGCGCATGGACCCGGCCTACGAGAAGATCTCCCGCCGCTTCATGGCCAATCCGAAGGAGTTCGCCGACGCCTTCGCGCGCGCCTGGTTCAAGCTGACCCACCGCGACATGGGCCCGATCGCACGCTACCTCGGCCCGCTCGTGCCGAAGGAAACGCTGATCTGGCAGGATCCGGTCCCCGCCGTCGACCATGCGCTCGTCGACGCGAACGACATCGCGGCGCTCAAGGCGAAGCTCCTCGCTTCGGGGCTGTCGATCCCGCAACTCGTCAACACGGCCTGGGCGTCGGCATCGACGTTCCGCGGCAGCGACAAGCGCGGTGGCGCGAATGGTGCGCGCATCCGCCTCGCGCCGCAGAAGGACTGGGAGGTCAATCAGCCCGCCGAGCTGGCGAAGATCCTCGCGCAACTCGAGGACGTGCAGAAGGCGTTCAACGCCACCCAGTCCGGCGGCAAGAAGGTCTCGCTCGCCGACCTGATCGTGCTCGGCGGCTGCGCCGCGGTCGAAGCCGCCGCGAAGAAGGCGCGGTCACGACGTCACGGTGCCGTTCTCGCCGGGCCGCACGGACGCCACCGCCGGAACAGACCGACGTCGAGTCCTTCACGCGTGCTCGAACCGAGGGCCGACGGTTTCCGCAACTACGTCCGCAAGGGACACGAGAGCGCGACGGCCGAGTTGCTGATCGACAAGGCGAATCTGCTGAAGCTGACCGCGCCGGAGATGACGGCGCTCGTCGGCGGCCTGCGCGTGCTCGATGCGAACGCCGGACACACGCAGCACGGCGTCTTCACGCAACGCCCGGGCACCCTGAGCAACGACTTCTTCGTCAACCTGCTCGACATGCGCACGGCATGGCAGCCGTCCGACACAGGATGCGGGTGTGTTCGAGGGGCGCGACCGCAAGACCGGCGAGCCGCGCTGGACGGCCACGCTCGCGGACCTCGTCTTCGGTTCGAACTCGCAGCTGCGCGCGCTCGCCGAAGTCTATGCATCGAGCGACGGGCAAGCCGCCTTCGTGAGCGATTTCGTCGAGGCGTGGAGCAAGGTGATGGATCTGGATCGCTTCGACTTGAAGCGTTCGAGCTGAATCGTCTCGAACTGAACTGGTCGGGCTGGCCGGTCGAATTGATCCGTCCGAGCTGAATCGTCTCGGACGGTAACGCGTCAGGCAGGCGTCGGCGCAAGCCGTCGCCTGCCCTGACCCGCGCCGGAACGATCAATGCCCCGTCGCGTCGCCGCGGCGGCTGGCCTCGAACAGGAACCAGGTGCGCCGTTCGGTCTCGTCGATCCAGATCTCGATCAGGCTGGCGGTCGCGATGTCGCGGTGCTCGTCGCAGACGTCGTGCACTTCGCGCAGGCGCGCGGCGAGCGTCTTGTTGTCCTCGCGCAGCTCGGCCAGCATGTCCAGCGGTTCGACGTAGTCGGCGTCGTTGTCCTGGATGCGCTGCAGGCGCGCGATGTGGCCGATCGAACGCAGCGTCGATGCCGCCGACCTTGCGAATGCGCTCGGCGATCGGATCGGTCATCGCGTAGATCTGATCGGCCTGCTCGTCGAGCAGCAGGTGATAGTCGCGGAAATGCGGCCCGCTCATGTGCCAGTGAAAATTCTTCGTCTTCAGATACAACGCGAATACGTCGGCGAGCACGCCGTTCATGCCGCCCGCGATGTCGCGCGTGGCTTTCGGTTTCAAATCCGTCGGCGTGATGAGCGGCGCCTGCTGGCGGCGCTTGAGGTCGTCTTTCGAAGTGGGCGATTTCTTTGCCATGAAAAGGAGTCCTTCGTTGTGGGATGAGGGCGGGTGTTCGTCAAGGCGAGCGCAGATAGTGCAAGCCCTGCGAGGTCCACTGCGATGGTACACGGACACCGTCTGCGTTGCCGCCCAGGACCGACACGACCTCGAGTACGCCCATCGCGCGAAAACGTCGGGCCTTCCGTCCGAGGAAATCATCCAGTCGAACCTCCCGGCTATTCGTTCACGCCGGCCAGCATTGTTCGGACGCAACCGCGCGCCGCACGAATTGCTGCGCCCGCACAGCTAACCCGGTAATATCGCGGCCGCGGATCGGGGTGATATCGATCCTTGCCGCAGATCGGCGATGCGCCGAGAGGCGGCCTATCACGACGGGATCGATAATGATGGATCGCATTGCCTTATCGTGAGCCGTGGAGCATGCACGACGACCGCACTTGATCATCGTGATCACGAACGACCGCACGAGCTAAACGAAAGACAGAAACGGAGCGAAGAACACGCAATGAGCCCCAGCAAGGTCGCCGCCGAAAGCATGCGCGGATGGATCGTCCCGATCGGCGGCGCCGAAGAAAAGGCGGCGGCCGAGGCCAGCATCCTGCGCCGTTTCGTCGACATCTGCGGCGGCGACGAGGCCGAAATCGTCGTGATCCCGACCGCGAGCCAGCTCGCGGACACCGGCCCGCGTTACCAGACCCTCTTTTCCGAGCTCGGCGCCGCGCGCGTGAGCTCGCTCGATTTCGACACGCGCCGCGACACCGAGGAGCGCAACCGCCTGCGCCTGATCGAACAGGCCAGCGGCATTTTCTTCACGGGCGGCAACCAGCTGCGCATCTCGACGATCCTCGGCGGCACGCCCGTCGCGACGCTGATCCGCCGGCAGAATGCGCGCGGCATCACCGTCGGCGGCACGAGCGCCGGCGCGAGCATCCTGTCCGAGCACATGATCGCGTCGGGCGAGGAAGGTTCGAGTCCGCGCGCCGGCATCGTCCGCCTCGCGCCGGGCCTCGGCCTGACCAACCGCTTCGTCATCGACCAGCATTTCCGCCAGCGCGACCGCCTCGGCCGCCTCGTGACCGCGCTCGCCTACAACCCGTTCGCGGTCGGCATCGGCCTCGACGAGGACACCGCGGCGTTCATCGGCCCCGACAACACGCTCGAAGTCGAAGGTTCGCGGTGCCGTGACGGTCGTCGACGCGGGCGGGCTGCAGTTCTCCTCGATGGCCCAGGCCGACGAGGGCGACCCCGTCTGCCTGCTCGGCCTGACCGTGCACGTGCTCGTGGCCGGAGCGACCTTCAACCTGCAGACGCGCAAGGCTTCGGCCGGGGCATTGGCGAAGCACTGATTTTTGTGCATGCTGGCGGCGCACACCCGCCAGGAGAAACCCTATGCGCGTCCTCGACCGATCGGTCTACGTCGGACCGTCGTTGTATGCGCATTTCCCGGTCATCAAGCTCGAACTCGACCTCGAGGCGCTCGAGGCGTGGCCGACCGCCAGACTCGGCGACGCGTTCGTCGACAGCCTCGTCGCCGCGCTGCCGGGGCTCGCCGAGCACGGCTGTTCGTACCGCGAACCGGGCGGCTTCATCCGCCGCATGCGCGAGGGCGAAGGCACCTGGCTCGGCCACGTGCTCGAACATGTCGCGATCGAACTGCAGAACGTCGCCGGCGAGAAGGTGACGTTCGGCAAGACGCGCAGCGTCGGCGACGACCGGCCCGGCGTCTACACCGTCGTCTACGAATATGCGCAGCGCGAGGAAGGCATCGCGGCGGGCGAACTCGGCCTGCGCCTGATCGAATCGCTGCTGCCGGAAAACCTGCGCACGCGCGGCAGCGTGCCGGACGACTGGAACTTCGTCGAAGCGCGCGACCAGTTCATCCGCTACGCGCAGCGCCGCGCGCTCGGCCCGTCGACCGCCTCGCTCGTGCGCGCGGCCGAGCAGCGCGACATCCCGTGGCTGCGCCTCAACGAGCAGTCGCTCGTGCAGCTCGGCCACGGCAAGTACCAGCAGCGCATCCAGGCGACGGTGACCGGGCGCACGCCGCACGTCGCGGTCGAACTCGCGAGCGACAAGGAGGAGACGAACAAGATCCTCGCCTCGCTCGGCCTGCCCGTGCCGAAGCAGGAACTCGTGCGCACCGAGGAAGCCGCGATGCGCGCCGCGCGCCGGCTCGGCGGCCTCGTCGTGACCAAGCCCTACAACGGCAACCACGGCCGCGGCATCACGATCGCGATCTCGAAGGACGAGGACGTCGCCGAAGGTTTCCGCGCCGCGAAGGAGCACTCGAGCTCGGTGATCGTCGAGACCTACCTGCAGGGCGACGACCATCGCCTGCTCGTCGTCAACAACGAACTCGTCGCGGCGACGAAGCGCACGCCGGGCCACGTCGTCGGCGACGGCGAGCGCACGGTGCGCGAGCTCGTCGACATCGTCAATGCCGATCCGCGCCGCGGCATCGGCCACGAGAAGGTGCTCACGCGCCTCGAGCTCGACCGCGAAGCCGCGCTCATGCTCGAACGCGCGAACCTCACGGCCGATTCGATTCCGGCGAAGGACCAGGTCGTGCCGCTGCGCAAGACCGCGAACCTGTCGACCGGCGGCACCGCGATCGACGTCACCGACATCATCCATCCCGACAACCGCGACATGGCGGTGCGCGCGGTGCGCGCGATCGGCCTCGACGTCGGCGGCGTCGACTTCCTCTCGCCGAACATCGCCGAGAGCTACAAGAGCATCGGCGGCGGCATCTGCGAGATCAATGCGGCGCCAGGATTCCGCATGCACGTGAGCCCGAGCGAGGGCACGCCGCGCGACGCCGCGGGTCCCGTCATCGACATGCTGTTTCCGCCGGGCGCGCCGGCGCGCGTGCCGATCGCCGCGATCACGGGCACGAACGGCAAGACGACGACCGCGCGCATGCTCGCGCACATCACGAAGATGGCCGGCTTCACGCCGGGCCTCACGACGACCGACGGCGTCTACATCGACGGCCAGCGCACGGTCGAGGGCGACATGACCGGGCCCGGTGTCGGCGCGCATGGTGCTGTCCGATCCGCACATCGACATCGCCGTGCTCGAAACGGCGCGCGGCGGCCTGCTGCGCGCGGGCATGGGCGTGCCCGAGGTCGACGTCGGCGCGGTGCTCAACGTGCAGTCCGACCATCTCGGCATGAAGGGCATCGACACGCTCGAGCAGCTCGCCGAGGTGAAGCGCATCGTCGTCGAGGTCGCGACCGAATGCGCGGTGCTCAACGCCGACGATGCGAACGTGCTCAAGATGTCCGCCTACACCGATGCGAAGGTGATCTGCTACGTGACGATGAACCCCTCGCACGCGCTCGTGCGCGAGCACGTACGCGCGGGCGGACGCGCCTGCGCGCTCGAGGCCGGCGTCAACGGCGCGATGATCACGCTGTACGACAAGGGCAGCCATATCCCGCTGATGTGGACGCACCTGATCCCGGCGACGCTCGAAGGTCGCGCGCTGCACAACGTGCAGAACGCGATGGTCGCTGCCGCGATGGCGTTCTCGCTCAGGCGTCAAGCTCGATGCGATCCGCCAGGGCCTGCGCACGTTCGACACGACGTTCTTCCAGGCGCCGGGCCGCATGAATGTGTTCAACGAACATCCGTTCAAGGTGCTAATGGACTACGGCCACAACGCGCACGCGGTCGGCGTCATGGCCGACCTCGCCAGGCGCCTCGACGTCACCGGCCGGCGCGTCGTCGTGCTCGCCGGCCCCGGCGACCGCCGCGACGAGGATCTTGTCGACATCGCCGCCGCCGTCGCCGGCAAGTTCGATCACTACATCTGCCGCCGCGACGACGCGCTGCGCGGTCGCGACGGCGACGAGGTGCCGCGCATCATCGCGAACGCCTTGCGCGCGCGCGAGGTGCCGGAGAAAGCGATCACGATCATCCCCGACGAGCAGGAAGCGATCGACTTCGCACTGCGCAACGGCAGGCAGGGCGACCTGCTCCTCATATTCGCCGACGCGCTCACGCGCTCGTGGAAGCAGATCATCAAGTTCCGTCCCGAAGGCGCAGCGCCCGCACCAGCCCAGCACGCACTCGAGCCTGCGGCCGTCGAACCCACGATCGAGGAGCGCGCGGTCATCGAGATGGAAGGCCTGATTCGCGACGAGCGCGGCATCCGCTTCGCGCGCGAGACGGAAGACTGAATCGCGTGCCCAACGCCCGCCCGGTGGCGACGATGGCGAACGGCATGCGTGCAACGAGCGCCAGCGACACGCCCGTTTTTGCGGTCGTGGCGCCGCAGTCGGCGCCATTGCGTTGACGCCGCCGATGCTCCCGCTGCCGTACGAGGATTCGCGCCGTCTCACCGGCATCAACCTGTATTTCGCCGAGCCGTGCGCGCTGCTCGAAACGCGCGTGGACGCACGCATCGACGATGCATTTGTTCGCCTCTGGCGGGAGCGCGTCGAGTTCGCTTCGGCCATCCTCAACTGGCCGCCCGCGACGACCGTCGTGCGACGCCAGAGCGGAGGCAACGGTTTCGCGATCACCGCGCCAATCGATCAGCTGTTCGTCGCCACAGAAGTCAACGAATGGGCATTTCTGCATGCCTGGTCCGCGGGCGACGCGACGAAGATCGACGGCCTCTTCCACGCGCCTGCGTTTCCACTGATAGGAGACGACGATCTCCGCGCTGCATACTCTGCGGCTCGCCGCGGCGGCGGAACGTCATTCGGATCTGTCCGTGCTGATCGCCGCAGCGCATCAGCGTGACCTGCCCGTGCTGCTCGACGACGACGACCTCACGATCGGCGAAGGCACGGGCGCGCGCACCTGGCCGATCCTCGCGCTGCCCGCCGTCGACTCGTTGCCGTGGCACGCGTTGCACGCGATTCCCGTCGCGCTCGTCAGCGGCTCGAACGGCAAGACGACGACGACGCGCCTCGTCGCCGCGATGTGCGAGGCAAATGGCCGACGCACCGCCTACAGCTGCACCGACGGCGTCTTCGTCGGCGGCGAAGCGATCGCGAGCGGCGACTACTCGGGGCCGGCCGGCGCGCGCGCGGCACTGCGCGATCCGCGCGCGCAGGCCGCTGTGCTCGAAACCGCACGCGGCGGCATCCTGCGGCGCGGCCTCGCGCTCGAGCGCGCGCAGGCGGCGATCGTCACCAACATCAGCGCCGACCATTTCGGCGAACACGGCGTCGGCAACCTCGACGAACTGACCGACACCAAACTCGTCGTCGCGCGCGCACTCGTCGCTGACGGCGTGCTCGTCCTCAACGCCGACGACACGGCGCTTCTCGGGCGCGCGCATCGGGTCTCGGCGCGCATCGCCTGGTTCGCCGTCGACGCAGATCATCCGCAGCTTCGCGCCCAGCGCGCATGTCGACTGCAACGTGCGGCGTGCGTGACGGCGAATTGATCCTGCACCGCGACGGCAGCGACCACGCGCTGGGCATGATCGTCGACATGCCGCTGACGATGCACGGCACGGCGACCTACAACATCGCCAACATCGCCGGCGCCAGCCTCGTCGCGAACGCGCTCGACGTGCCGGCCGAGACGATCGCCCGCGTGCTCGCGCACTTCGGCAGCGATCACGCCGACAATCCGGGCCGCCTCATGCGCTGGTCGTTCGGCACGACGAGCGGTGCTCGTCGACTACGCGCACAACCCCGATGGATTGCGCGGCCTGCTCGCGGTCGCGCGCGCCGCGACGCCCGGCGGAAAAATCGCGCTCGTACTCGGCCAGGCCGGCAATCGCGAAGACGCGGATATCCGCAAGCTCGCCGCGACCGCGGCCGCTTTTTCGCCCGCGCTCGTCGTCCTCAAGGACATCGAGAGCCACCTGCGCGGGCGCGCTGCAGGCGAGGTCGCTGCAATCCTCCGTGACGAGCTGCTGCGCAACGGCGTGTCCGCAGAGCGCATCGTCACCTGCCTCGACGAAGTCGGCGCCGCCGGCACCGCGCTGACCTGGGCGCACGCCGGGGACACCGTGGTATTGCCTATCCACGACCGCAAGGCACGCGACCTCGTCGTCGCGATGCTCGACCGTCTCGCTGCCGCGCATTGGCGGCCGGGTCAGCCATTCTCAGTCTGAATCGTCCGAGAGAGCGCTCGACAGTCTCCCCTTCTCGTCATTCCGGCGAAAGCCGGAATCCAGCGACTCTCGTCTTTTCAACGAGAGGTTGCGAAGGCATTGCATGCCGCGCGGGCTTGCGACCCTTCACCTTCGCGCCTTCGGCGCTACGCTCAGGGCGAATGGAATTTTGAGACAGGCTCTAGCCGAACTCGAGGAGCTTCGGCCACAGCTCGTCCAGCGGCTTGCGCACGCCGCGGCAGATGAAGATGTCCGGATGCCACTTCGTTTCTTCGTTTTCGACGTGCGCATCGTTGCCGGTGTGGCCGGCGATCTCGACGCGTCGTGCAGGGCTTGTCGAGGTCCTTGCGGTCGGCGCCGACGACGATCAGCACGTCGGGCACCGGGTGCGGCGGCCCGCGCAGCCAGAACGAGTTGACAGCACTGATCACCGGCGGCAGGCCGTACTGCGGGCCATAGAGCTCGAGCGCTCCGGCCTCGCCGTAGTTGCTGCCCCAGATGCCGCCGTGCGCGCGTTCTTCGGGCGTGAGTCCGGCCCAGATGCGCGCGACCTCGCGCGTGAGTTCGGGCCAGCCGAATTCCTCGCGGAAATCTCCGTTCTTGCGATTGGCGAATGCCCAGTGCGCCGAGTTCACCGGGATCAGCGGCATCACGATCGGCACGACGACGGTCGCCGCGAGCAGCAACAACGCCGCGACGCTCCATCCGGCACGCCGTACCGCGACCGATTCGCGTGCATCGAGCCAGCGCTGCAATACGACCGCGCCGAGCGCGAACAGCATCGGATACAGCGGCGCCGTGTAGTAACCGCGCCCCTTCGCGAGCGGCGATGATCGCGAACGGCACGACCGCCATCCACGCGAGCGCGCGATAGCGGCCGCGCGCGCCGAAGATCGCGTAGTACAGGCCCATCAGCCACAACGGCAGCGTGAACAGGTTGGTCGATATGTTGTTGAACTGGTCGACGTAGAAACCGTCAGCGCGACCGATGCGCACGTCGCGCGCATGGATGAACTTGAGGAAATCGAGCGTCACGAAATCGTGCCGCGCCTGCCAGACCAGGTGCGGCAGGAAAATGACAACGGACAGCGCGACGCCGAGCCACAGCCACTTGCTGCGCAGATCCTCGCGCCACGGCGTGAACACCACGCCCGCGACGATGCCGGCCGCGAAGAAGGCCATCGTGTACTTCGTCATCATGCCGAGGCCGATGGCCGCGCCGATCGCGAGCCACCAGCGCGCGTCGCCGCTCTCGATGCGGCAGATCACGAAATACGCCGCGAGCACGTACCAGAGGTAGTCGAAGCTCACGTACATGAACAACGAGCTGCCCGACAGCGACACGGGCGCGAGCGCCACGGCAATCGCGGCGACGAGCATCGCCGCACGGCCGCCGCCCAGGCGGCGCGCCATCAGGCCCGCGATGACGAAAACGACGCTCTGCGCGAGCGCAGGGAAAAAGCGGATGCCCGCGAGCGACGCCCCGAACAGCGACCACTCGATGCGGCCGAAGAACGCGGTCAGCGGCGGATAGGCGACGAAACCCCAGTCGAGATGGCGCGCGTCGCTCAGCGTCTGCAGCTCGTCCCGGTGAAACCCGTACTGGCCGTTCGCCGCGACATGGACGAGCAGCTTGGCCGCCGCGAGCACGACGAGAATCCACAGATCACGGTCGAACGGACGCGAGCGGGTCGCGGTCGGCGGGCTGTCGGCACGCATGCGATTGAATCTCGGGGCTGGGACAATGCGAATGTATACGATTTCATTCGCTGCGCGCATGCCGGTGGTAATGCCCGAGGAGGCGCCGTCGTCTATAATTGGCGGTTACACGACGCAGCAGGAATCAGCATGACCTCTCCCATTCTCAAGGCACTCGGTCTCAACGCGATCGAGTCCGGCACCTATCTCGGCAACGGCGAGTGGTCGAACACCGACGACGCCGGCACGCTCGAAGTGATCAACCCGAGCGACCACAGCGTCATCGGTCGCGTGCACGCGTCGTCCGCGAGCGACTACGAAAAGCTCGTCACGCGCGCACAGGCCGCGTTCGCGACCTGGCGCACGACGCCCGCGCCGCGCCGCGGCGAAGCCGTGCGCCTCTGCGGCGAGGCGCTGCGCAAGCACAAGGACGCACTCGGCTCGCTCGTCGCGCTCGAGATGGGCAAGATCAAGCCCGAAGGCGACGGCGAGGTGCAGGAAATGATCGACATCGCCGACTTCGCGGTCGGCCAGTCGCGCATGCTCTACGGCAACTCGATGCACTCCGAGCGCCCGGGCCATCGCATGAGCGAACAGTGGCACCCGCTCGGCCTCGTCGGCATCATCTCGGCGTTCAACTTCCCGGTTGCGGTGTGGGCGTGGAACGCGTTCATCGCCGCCGTCTGCGGCGACATCTCGATCTGGAAGCCGTCGCCGAAGACGCCGCTCAGCGCGATCGCCTCGATGAAGATCTGCAACGACGCGCTCAAGGCCGGCGGTTTCCCCGACATCTTCTTCCTGTTCAACGACGCCGGCGTCGAGATTGCGCAGACGTTCGTCGATGACCACCGCATCCCGCTGATCAGCTTCACGGGTTCGACGGCCGTCGGGTCGCACGGTCGGCGAACGCGTCGCGCGCCGCATGGGCCGTTCGCTGCTCGAACTCGGCGGCAACAACGCGATCATCGTCGACGAATCGGCCGATCTCAAGCTTGCGATACCGGCGATCGTGTTCGGCGCTGTCGGCACCGCCGGCCAGCGCTGCACGTCGACGCGGCGCGTGCTGATCCACCAGTCGATCTACGCCGACGTCCTCGCCAGGCTCGTCGGCGCGTACCAGCAGGTCGAGAAGAAGATCGGCGACCCGACGAAAGGCGAGACGCTCATGGGGCCGCTCAACTCGAAGGCGTCCGTCGACGGTTTCCTCGGCGCGATCGACAAGGCGAAACAGGCCGGCGGCAAGGTCGAGACCGGCGGCAAGGCGCTGGCCGAGCGCGCCGGCAACTTCGTGCTGCCGACGATCGTCAGCGGCCTGAAGAACACCGACCAGGTCGTGCAGACCGAGACGTTCGCGCCGATCCTCTACGCGATGCCGTTCGACTCGCTCGCGCAGGCGATCGAGATGCAGAACGCCGTCCCGCAGGGTCTGTCTTCGTCGATTTTCACGCAGAACCTGAAGGCGGCCGAAGCGTACCTGTCGTCGGCCGGTTCCGACTGCGGCATCGCCAACGTCAACATCGGCACGAGCGGCGCGGAAATCGGCGGCGCTTTCGGCGGCGAGAAGGAAACCGGCGGCGGCCGTGAATCGGGCAGCGACGCGTGGAAGGTGTACATGCGCCGGCAGACGAACACGATCAACTACTCGGATTCGCTGCCGCTCGCGCAGGGCATCAAGTTCGAGTTCTGACAAGGCCGCACGGGCATTCCTCGGGAGACTTTGGTCATGAGCATTTTCCTCGTGAGCGTATTTGCATGAGTGTTCCGGGTCCGCAGACCAGCACGACCGCCGTCCTCAGTCTCGTTTTCGGCATCGTCTGCTGGATCGGCCTGCCGCTCCTCGGCGCGATCGTGGCCGTCGTCTGCGGCCATCTCGCGCGCGGCGAGATCCGGCGCGCACCGCCGGAGTCGATCCACGGCGCCGGCCTTGCGCTGGCCGGACTGATACTCGGCTACCTGCAGCTGGCGCTGCTCGCCGTCATGGCGTTCGGCGTCGTCCTCGTCCTGCTGGGCGTCCTCTCCTACTCGCACTGACGGCGCGACGGGTTCGACGCGACGCGGGCCGACGGCAGCGTCCAGCCGCCAAACGGCGCGTGCATTTCGCCAGCCTCGCTGCAACTGAATAGTCGTCGCCGCGGCCCCTTCACGGGAATTGAAAAACCATGCACATGCCATTATCATGTGCATATCATTAACATGTCTGCAAAGCCGTCATTACCCATGAGGCCGCCGATGAAAAGCCAACGCCTGACACTGTTGATCTCTCCCGAAGACAAGCGTCACTTCAAGAGTCTCGCCGACGACCGCGGCGTGACGATGAGCGAACTCGTGCGCCAGGCGGTCCACGCCTACGGCGTCACCTCGATCGACGACCCGCGCGAGCTCGCGGCGCTGACCGCCGAACTGCGGGACGCGATTGCCCTCGATGCGCAAGGGCCTGCGCAGCGCGAACGCGTCGGCCGAGCGCGCGCTCGCGAGCATCGCTTCGCGCAGGCTGAAGCGCTGATGGGTGCGCTCGCCGATGCGATCGCCGTGCTCAAGGACGTGTTGCGCATGCGCGACGACCTCGATCGGCTGTCGAAGAACGTCGACAAGCTCGCGAACGCGGCGAACGAGATCGACAAGCGCCTGATCCGCATCGAGACGATGGTCGAGCTCGCGGAAAAGCGCAGCGCCGTCAACAGCGGCGCTTTCCGGCGAAGTAACGCCGGCTCGTCATTTTCCCGGCCTGCACGTTCCAGTGTACTCGCTAGCCGCCCCTTCCTGTTCTGTCTCGACGCCGAGCGCGCGCACGACGTCTCGCTCGCTTCGATCGAAGCCGCATATCGCACGGGACTCAATCCGCTGCTCGCGGCGAAGCCCGCGCCGCTGCCGACACGCGTCTTCGGCATCGATTTCCCGAACCCGGTCGGCCTCGCCGCGGGGCTCGACAAGAACGGCGCGCACATCGATGCGCTCGCCTCGCTCGGCTTCGGCCACATCGAGGTCGGCACGACGACGCCGCGCGCACAGACGGGCAATCCGAAGCCGCGCATGTTCCGCCTGCCGGAGCGCCAGGCCGTGATCAACCGTCTCGGCTTCAACAACGGCGGCGTCGATGCGCTCGTGCGCAACGTCGAGCGCGCGCGCTTTTCCGGCGTGCTCGGCATCAACATCGGCAAGAACAAGGACACGCCGAACGAGCGCGCGGTCGACGACTATCTGCATTGCCTCGAGCGCGTGTACGCGCGCGCGACCTACGTGACGGTCAATATTTCGTCGCCGAACACGCAGGGACTGCGCGACCTGCAGGACGAGGAAACGCTGCGCCGCTTCATCGGCACGTTGCGCGAACGCCAGGAACAGCTGGCCTCGCAGCACGGCGCGCGCAAGCCGATGCTGCTCAAGATCGCGCCGGACCTCTCGGACACCGAGCTCGACGCGATCGCCGAAGTACTGCTCGCGGCGGACATCGATGGCCTCATCTGCACGAACACGACGGTCGCGCGCGACATGGTCGCCGGCGCGCGCCACGCGGACGAGGCCGGCGGCCTCTCCGGCAAACCGCTGCTCGCAAAAGCCAATGCGGTGCTGGGCGGCATGGCGCGGCGCTTGCGCGGCAAGATTCCGCTGGTCGGCGTCGGCGGCATCGTCGATGGCAACGACGCAGCGTCGAAGATTGCGGCAGGTGCGAGCCTCGTGCAGTTCTACACGGGCATGGTCTTCCGCGGGCCGGCGCTGATCGCCGAGTCCGTCGAGGCGATCCGATCGATGGGACCGCGGCGATGAACGACATCGCATCGACGCAGCGTATCGCCGGCTGCCGCGTGACCGAGAATGCATCGTTGCGTGAGCGCAACACATTCCGCGTGGCCGCGCGAGCCGCCGCACTGATCGAGGTCGACCGCGTCGATGCGCTGCCCGGGATGTTCGAACAGGTGCGCGATCGCTACGGTGAAGAGGTCCTCATCCTCGGCGGCGGCAGCAACATGCTGCTGACGCGTGACTGGCCCGGTGCGGTCGTGGCGATCGGCGCGCGCGGTGCGACGGTCGTGGAAGACCGCGGCGAATCGACGCTCGTGCGCTGCGCGGGCGGCGAAACCTGGAACGATTTCGTGCACTGGTCGCTCGCGCAGGGCTACGTCGGTCTCGAGAACCTTGCGCTGATACCGGGCCGGGTCGGCGCGGCGCCGATCCAGAATATCGGTGCCTACGGCAGCGAGGTGAAGGAGTTCATCGGCACGGTGAATGCGTTCGACCGCACGGCGCGGCAAAACGTACGCCTCGACAATGCGGCCTGCGCATTCGGCTACCGCGATTCGCTGTTCAAGCGCGAAGCGGGCCGCTATCTGATCACGAGCGTCGACTTCGTCCTGCCGCGCGAGCACGCGCTGCGGCTCGACTACGCCGGCGTGCGCGAAGAACTCGCCGCGATGGGCGGCGTGACCGAGCCCGACGCGAAAGCCGTCGCCGCTGCGATCGTACGCGTGCGCACGCGCAAGCTGCCCGACCCCGCGGTCGTCGGTAACGCGGGCAGCTTCTTCAAAAACCCGACCGTGACGGTCGATCGGGCCGCGGAAATGCGCGCGCAGCACCCGCATGTCGCGGCCTGGCCAGCCTTCGAGGGCGGCATGAAACTGTCGGCTGCATGGCTCATTGAAGCCTGCGGATTCAAGGGGTTGCGAGAAGGTGATGCAGGCGTTTCGACGCAGCACGCGCTCGTGCTCGTCAACCACGGCCAGGCGACAGGTGCGGAGATTCTCGCGCTCGCGCGACGCATCCAGGACACGGTGGAAACGCGCTTCGGCGTGCGCCTCGAGACGGAACCGCTGATCATCTGAAGCGCTCGGCAGCCGTTCTGGTGGCGCTCTATTCCATGCACTGGAAATAGAGCAGGTGCTCCGGATTGAGCGCATTCGACTGGCCGAGGCTGATCGTGCCGTTGCGGCGCAAGCGCAGTTCGTCACGATGCAGGCGCAGTTCCTCGTCCTCGCCGAATTTCACGTAGGTACCGTTGGTCGAGCGGTCCGAGACGACGAAATAGCCGCGCTTGTACTCGATCAGCGCATGGAAGCGTGACACCCACTCCGCGTCGACGACGAGGCTCGCGGTCGGGTCGCGCCCGAGCGTGAATGGCGGCGCGAGTTCGTCGAGATCGAGCGCCTTGCCGCGGTAGCGCAGCTCCAGGCGGATCTTCGGCTCGTCCTCCGCCTCGACGCGGATCGCGCGCTGCACCATCGTGACGTTCGAGGTGTCTTCCTGCCACTGAACGTCGACGATGTCGATGGGCTTCTGCTTGCCGGCGACGCGCGCCTGGCCCATCGAGCGCGTGCGCAGCATGCCTGCATTGGTCAGCAGCTTGACCGTCGCGGCGGTCGTGATGATCTGCTCGCGCTTCGCGAGCGACGCCATGCGCGCAGCGGTGTTGACCGCATCGCCGTAGACGTCGTTGTCCTCCATGAGCGTGTCGCCGTGGTGCAGGCCGATGCGGATCGCGAGGTTCTCGAGCGCGAAATCCGGGTCCTGCGCGACGCGCTTCTGCATGTCGATCGCACCGAGCATGCCCTGCATCGGGCCTGGGAACGTGCACATGATTTCATCGCCGATCGTCTTGATCACGCGACCGCCGTGCTGCTGGGTGACCTCGGCGAGCGCGTTCGAGCACGGCCGAAACAAGCCGCCGCGCTTCGAGGTTTCCGCGCGTTTCGAACAGCTTGGTACTGCCGCTGACGTCGGCAAAGAGGATGGTGAGGGGCTGGCCCTGGCTCATTACGCGAATCATAGGCGATTCACCCGGCCAAGCTCCAGCACATCGGTGCAATCGCACCGATGGTGCCCGCCAGACGGCATGGCTCGCCCGGCAAGGCGCGGGCGCACGGATGCCGTGCGCTGCGACGCCTGCGTCGACTGCCCGCCCGATCAGGACGCGAGCTTCGTCGCCGCCTCGATAATGTCCGCCTCGCCCGGCAGCACGAGGAACGCCGCGCCGGCGAGCGGCGTGTAGGTGTCCGCGCCGACGACGCGCTGCAGCGGCATCGCACCGAGGCCCGCTTCGACGAACGCCGTGATCACACCCTCGCCCACGCCCGCGCTATGGCGGCCTTCGTCGACAACGATCACGCGCTTCGCCATCGCGGCCTGCGCGGCGATGAAATTCTCATTGAGCGGCACGAGCCAGCGCAGGTCGACGACGCGGACTTTCCAGCCCTGCGCCTTCTCGATTTCGCGCGCGGCGCGCAGGCTCATCGGCACGCCGTTGCCGTAGGTGAAGATCACGAGGTCGTCTTCCGTGCCTGCGCCCGACGCGTAGATGCGCCCTTCGCCCAGCGTCATCGCCTCGTCCGGCGCTGGATACGAGGTCAGCCAGCGGCCGTCGCCCGCCTCGTACAGGTCCTTCGTCATGTACAGCGCGATCGGCTCGAGGAAGACGCTCACGCGGCCGTCGACCTTCGCGAGCGCCGCCAGCGTGCGCAGCATCATCGCGGCGTCGTCGCCGCGCGACGGACAGCCGACGACGAGCCCCGGAATATCGCGCAGTGCCGCGATCGAGTTGTCGTTGTGGAAATGCCCGCCGAAGCCGCGCTGGTAGCCGAGGCCCGCGATGCGCACGACCATCGGATTGCGGTACTGGTCGTTCGAGAAGAACTGCAGCGATGCCGCCTCGCCGCGGATCTGGTCGCAGGCGTTGTGGAAGTAGGCGAGATACTGGATCTCGGGCACCGGCAGCATGCCCATGTTCGCGAATCCCTGCGCGAGGCCGAGGATCATCGTCTCGTCGAGCAGCGTGTTGAAGACGCGCGCGTTCTTGAACGCCTTGTGCAGCCCCTTCGTGACCGTGTAGACGCCGCCTTTCTGCGCGACGTCCTCGCCGAACAGCAGCGTCTCGGGATACTTGCAGAACAGGTCGTGCAGCGCGTTGTTGATCTGGATCGCGAGATGGCGTGGCGGCAGCTTCTCGGGCAGCTTGTCGGCACCGCCGAAGACCTTCACGCGCTGCGTCTCGAAGTCCGCACGCTTCGCCTCGGCCGCAACCGCGGCGGGCGAGTACGGCGCGAGCGGCGCCATCACGTCGGCGAGTTCGGTCAGCTTCGAACGGCGGTCCGCCTCGGCGGCGGCCGCGAAGCAGCGCTTGCGGATGTCCTCGTAGCGCGCGAGCAGTTGTTCCTTCGTGTAGATGCCGGCTTCGAGCGCGATCGCGGCGCTGCGCAGCAGCGGGTCGGTCGCCTCGACCGCGACGAGTTCTTCGACGCTGCGCCACTCGATCTCGAAGTCGGTGCCCGCGTGGCCCATGATGCGCGTCGTGCGCAGGTGCAGGAACGTCGGCCGTCGCGTCGTGCGGCAATGATGCACCGCGCGCGCGACCTGCTCGTAGCCCGCCGCGAGGTCGAGGCCGTCGGCATGGAAATAGTCGAGGTCGCGGCGTTGCGAGAAATTCGCGGCAATCCAGTCGGCCGGCGTCTTCACCGAGATGCCGATGCCGTTGTCTTCGCAGACGAACAGCACGGGCGCAGGGAGTTTCTGGTACGCGGTCCAGGCCGCAGTGTTGAACGCGGTCTGCGCGGTCGCGTGATTCGACGACGCATCGCCGAACGAGCAGATCGCGATCGAGTCGTCGGGGATCGGCAGCTTGTGCGCGATGCGCTTCGCCTGCTCGATCGCGACGGCCGTGCCCAGCGCCTTCGGCAGGTGCGAGGCGATCGTCGAGGTCTGCGGCAGCACCCACAGCGGCTTGCTGCCCCACACCTTGTGGCGGCCGCCCGAGGCCGGGTCGTCCTTGCTCGCGGCGAACGACAATGCCGAATCCATCACCGGATCGAGTTTTTTGCCATCGGTGCCTGGCAGCTTTCTGAAACGCTCTGCCATGAAGGCGCCGCTGCGATAGTGCAGGAACGCCGGATCGGTATGCCGCGTCAGGCGCGCGACCATCGCGTTGCCTTCGTGTCCGGACGAGCCGATCGTGTAGAACACCTTGTTCTGCACGCGCAGCACGCGCGCCATCAGGTCGAGATGGCGGCTGATCAGCTGCGATTCGAACAGCTCGACGAAGTCGTCGCGCGTGCACAGGCTGCCCGGCAGCACGGGCGCGTCGCCGGCGCGAGCGCGCGCGACGTCGCCGTGCCAGTTCTGCACGAACTCGGTGAAGTTCTGGTCGCAGACTTCGGCGCGGTTGACGTTCTTGTGGCGGGCGGGGATCGGGTTCGGGATGGCGTTCATAAGATCGGCTGTCGTAGGTTGGGGTGAGAAGCGAATCCCAACAGGATTTTGATAAGTCTCGTTGGGGTTCGCTACGTCCCCAGCCTGCGTTCTACATTTTGGATTGCGCGATCAGCGCATCGTTCTCGGCCGCATACGGCGGCATCGCGAGAAACCCAGGCTGCGCGCGCACACGCGCGAGCCACGCGACGATATTGGGGAATTTCGCGAGATCGAAACCGCCGTCAGCGGCGCAATGCGTGTAACCGAACAGCGCAATGTCGGCGATGCCGTAGCCGAGACTCGAAAACCATTGCGTGCGCGGCAAGGTGCTGATCCATCACGGCGAGCGCCGCGTCCCCGCGCTCGCGCAGCTTCGGCAGGTCGGCGCGCCGCAGCGAATCGAGCGGCGTCCAGCCACAGATGAAGCGCGCGACCGCAACGTAGGGTTCGTGGCTGTACTGCTCGAAGAACATCCACGCGAGCGTCTGCGCGCGCTGCCAGGCGTCGCCCGCGAAATACTTCGTGCCGTCGGCGAGCCAGCACAGGATCGCGTTCGACTCGACCATGATGCGGCCGTCGTCGGTCTCGATCATCGGCACCTTGCCGTTCGGATTCTTCGCGAGATACTCGGGCGTGCGCGTCGCGCCGTGCGCGCTGTCGATCTCGATCCATTTGTATTCGCGGCCTAGATGCGTCAGCAGCATGCGCAGCTTGTTGACAGTTGCCCGAGGGCGAATAGCCGTAGACGCGTGATCATGTCGCCGTCTCCCTTTCGCGGCGCTGCAACCATTGTTCGCGCGTCTGGCCCCAGATATCGATCGCATGCGTATCGAGCGGTGGCGGCAGCTTGCCCGGGCCACGCTTGGTCGAACCCAAGCGTCGTGCGACACCTTGCGATGCCGTGTTCTCCGGCGCGATGCAATGAATCACCTCGCGCCAGCCCAGGTTGTCGAACGCCCAGTCGATCGCCGCGGCACATGCTTCCGTCGCATAGCCGTTGCCCCATGCGTCGTGGTGGAAGCCATAGCCGACCTCGGTGCCGGGCCAGCCATCGGGCTGCCACGGTCCCGCCTGTCCGACCCACAGTCCGCTGGACTTCTCGATCACTGAAAACATCGCGAAACCCTGCAGCATCCACGCGCCAGGCATCTGCAGAAATCGACGCCAGGCGTCGCCACGCTGCAGACCGCCACCAATATGTTTCGCCGCGGTCGGATGGCAGAACAGTTCCGCGTAACGGTTGAAGTCGGCTATCTCCGGCAGGCGCAGAATGAGCCGTTGCGTTTCGATTCTGATGTCACGCGCGATCATTTTCCCGACTCCGGTGCTGTGACCGCCTGCGAAATCTGACCCGCCGGCCGGTATTCGCATGCAGGCAGCGCGCGCTTGATCAGCGGATAGTCGCCCGTTTCACAACGCCACTGCACGCCCATCGCGCTCCGCGCGCGAGAGATCGGGGATCAGGCCAATGCGACCGCCGTCGACGCCCGAACTGGCGTCGAACGCGAATTCGATGCTGCCGTCAGCAGTGACCGTCGCGGATTTCAGCGACTTGCCGCGATACTGATCGGCCGCAGGCAGCCCCGCGTCGGCATTCGACGCCGGCAGCTTCGCGCTGTTCATGTAGTACTCCGCGATCGCCGTCTTCATGCTGCCCGCGGCCGCGGAGAAATCCGCACGGATCAGCAGGCTCTTCTCGTCGGCGGCGCTCGCCATGTCGGGCGACTTCGTCAAGGCGTCGCGAATGCCGGCCTGTTCCTTCGCGACGCGATCGAGTTCGCGCTTCGTCGCTTCGTTGTCCTCGTGCATGCGCGCGAGCAGCTGTTCGCGACCGGCGCGATCGACGAAGTGGTGATACAGCAGCAGCGCGGCCACGACCGCAAGCAGCGTATTGGCGAACATCACGATGGCATTGCGCATCGACATGTCCGGATCAGAACGCGTTGATGCCGGTGACCTCGCGGCCGACGACGAGCTGGTGCACGGTCTCGGTGCCTTCGTACGTGATCACCGACTCGAGATTGAGCGCGTGGCGGATCGGACAATGCTCGGTCGTGATGCCGGCGCCGCCGAGGATGTCGCGCGCTTCGCGCGCGATGTCGATCGCCATGCGGCAGTTGTTCCACTTCGCGAGGGACACCTGCGTCGGCTGCATCGCGCCGGCGTCCTTGAGGCGGCCGAGCTGCAGCGACAGCAGCTGTGCGAGCGTGATGCGGCGCGCCATGTCGGCGAGCTTGAGCTGCACCGCCTGATTCGCGGCAAGCGGGCGCTTGAACAGGATGCGCTGCTTCGAATATTCGGTCGCTTCGGTGAAGCAGGCGATCGCCGCGCCGATCGGTCCCCAGGTGATGCCGTAGCGCGCCTGCGTGAGGCAGCCGAGCGGGCCCTTGAGGCCCTTGACGTTCGGCAGCCGGTTCGAATCGGGCACGCGCACGTTGTCGAAGAACAGCGCGGACGTGACGGACGCGCGCAGGCTCATCTTCTTGTGCACTTCCTGCGCGGCGAATCCGGGTGTCCCCTTCTCGACGATGAAGCCCTGGATGCCGTCCTCGGTCTGCGCCCAGACGATTGCGATGTGCGCGAGGTTGCCGTTCGTGATCCACATCTTCGCGCCGTTGATGATCCAGTCGCCGCCGTCGCGCTTCGCATGCGTCTTCATGTTCGCAGGATCGGAGCCGCCATGCGGCTCGGTCAGGCCGAAACAGCCGATGACCTTGCCTTGCGCCATCTGCGGCAGCCAGCGCTGCTTCTGTTCCTCGCTGCCGTAGGCGTAGATCGGATACATGCACAGCGACGACTGCACCGAGGCGAAGCTGCGCAGGCCCGAGTCGCCGCGCTCGAGTTCCTGGCAGATCAGGCCGTAGCTGACCGCGTTCAGGCCGGCGCAGCCGTATTCGGCCGGCAGCGTCGAGCCGAGCAGGCCCAGTTCCGCCATCTCGGGGATGAGTTCCGCCGGGAAGATGGCCTTGTCGAAGCAGTCGCCGATGATCGGCAGCACGCGTTGGTCGGTGAAGCGCGCGACGGTGTCCTGCACCATTCGCTCCTCCTCGCTCAGAAGCGAGCGGACGTCGTACAGATCGGCAGGATTGAGCGCGATGGCAGGCATGAAAGCTCCGGGACGGTTTTCGGCTTGATAACCCACTATTCTATGGCTTCCACATTGGCTGAGTCACGATCCAGAATCGTCTTGAAATGAAGGTACCAATTCTGACCTACCATGCGATGAACATCGCTGGAAACGATTACAGCAACAACGACCACGTCGCGCTCGCCGAAGACCTGCGTACGATCCATGCCGCGGGCAGACGCATCGTGCCGCTTGCGCTTGTCGTCGATGCGCTGCTCGGCGATGCGCCGGCAGACACGGTCGACGACGCCGTGGCGATCACGTTCGACGACGGCTCCTGGTTCGACTGGTATGACATCGAGCATCCCACATTCGGCCCGCAGCGCGGGTTCGCGACCGTTCTGCGCGAATTCGTCGCGGCCGCGCGCACGCCCGCGCACGCGACGGCATTCGTGATCGTCTCGCCCGACGCGCGCGCCGAACTCGATCGAACCTGCATGATCGGACGCGGCTGGTGGGGCGACGAATGGTGGCCGCAGGCCGCGCACGAGGGCCTGCTCGCGATCGAGAGCCACAGTTGGGACCACAACCACTCGACGCTGCCGCACACGGCGCAACGCGAGCAGCGCAAGGGCACGTTCAGGACGATCGATACGCATGCCGATGCCGAGGCCGAAATCCGTCAGGCCAGCGACTGGCTCGATGCGCATTGCCCCAGCCGCAAGACGAGCCTGTTCGCATATCCGTACGGCGAGAGCAACGACTACCTCGTCGAGGAATATCTGCCCCTGCACGCGAGTGAGCATCGCCTCCGCGCCGCATTCACGACACAAGCCGCGCCGGTCGGGGCGACGAGCAATCGCTGGCTGCTGCCGCGATACGTCTGCGGCCAGCACTGGTCCGATCCCGCGCAACTCGAGCGGATACTGAGCGAATCCGCATCGCCCGAGTCCTGAGCGGCGCGGCGGCGGCGTTCAGTCCGGCGAGGACTTGCCCGCTTCATCGGCCGCGAGCAGCACGACGACGTCCAGGTTCGCCGTGACGCCGTCGAGCCCGAGCCGCCAGTGCGTTCGCGCATCGGCCTTGCACCCGGTACAGCGATAGATGAACGTCCTGCCGTCGGCGTACAGCGCCTTCGCTGGTGTGCCGTCGATGGTGGCCTCGCGAATCGTCAGCGACGAAAACTGCGGATAGCGGTTCGTCAGCGCGATGACGTCTGCGGGGCCGGCGTCCAATTCGAACGTGACCGGCGAGGGCTTCGACTCGTCGGGTGGTCGGCGCGCGACCTCCATGCGCCGCAGGCCGGCGACGGGCGCGCCTGCGACCGGCGCGATCACGCGCACGCGGGTATAGAACGCCATGCCGGCGACAATGCGATCTGGCGCGATGCCGACCGCGGCGACGACGCTCACCGGCAATCCCGCGAGGTGCGTGTCGCCCGCGCGCATGCCGGCGTAGCGCAGGTCGGGCCAACGGCCGCAGGCGTTGCGCACAGCGCTCGCTGACGTGCCTTCGATCAGTGCGGCAAGACGCAGATGCAGCGTCGCCTTGTCGCAGAGGGCGCCGGCGATCACGTCGACCGCGCTCACGCTGACGAATGGCGCGGTCACGGTCGTGTAGCGGCTGCCAATGTCGCCGATGTTGAACATCGGATTCGTGTCCATCACGCGCACGGTCTGCAGATCGCGCAGGAACAGGCCGAAGGGCGCGAGCACGAGTCCAGCGTACACCGCGAACGCCGCGAAGCCGGCACTGCGCAGCAGGCGCGGCGCTGCCGTAAACCAGCCGTACCAGCCGATTGCGAGCGCAAAAGCGAGCGGCGGCAGGCACGACGGCACCATCCAGATCGACGTGAACGACCGGATGAGCGCGAGGAACGCGATCTGCGCGACGACGAACGCCAGCGCGACGACGAACCACGTACGCAACGCGCGCTGCTGCGGGCCGGAGCAGCAGCACGCCCGCACCGGCGACCGCGAGGCAACGCGCAGTACGCCCACCACGCCGCAGTGACAGCCGGCGCACTCCATTTCGTCATGATGAGGAAACCCGTCCATGCGCCGCCGAACAGCAGTCCGTAGAGGAGTCGTGGAATGCGTGCGAGCAGATCGACGCCGAACTCGTGCGTCGCGTAGCTCGCCAACGACGTATCGATATTCGGCACCGCGGTCGCGTTGTCGAACCAGGGCGGCGCGAGGCTCAGGACGACGACGATAGGCCGCGGCAAGCAGCATGCCGACTCCGCGCAGCGACCGATTGCGATGCAGCAGCGCGAGGCCGGCGCAGGCGACGTAAAGCGCGGTCGCCGGATGCGCGTGCAGGCACGCGGCGGCGGCGAGACCGAAGACGAGCGCGTTGCCGAACGAGAACGAATCCCAGCAGCGCCAAGTCGCGAAGGCGAGCAGCAGCAGCGTGGTCTCGATCACCGCCGGATGACTCGGGAACCATAATCCGGCGGTCGACCAGCCGGCGATGGCCATACTCGACGGCGAATGCGAAGCCGAAACGCGCATCGACGAGGCGCGTGCCGAGGCACCATGCGAGCGGATATTTCGCAGCCGCGAGCAGCTGGATGAACACCGACGCGGCGGCGATCCGGTGAGTGAGCCAGATCGGCACCGCGAGCACGTAGAACCACCACGGGCCGAGTTCGAGCAGGTTGTTGATCGGCGGACCAGACAGCGGGAAACGTTCGCCGTATGCGATCACGGTCGCCCAGTAGACGTCGCGCCAGAAATCCGTGACGCCACCGCTGTTGAGGCCGGCAGCGACGTGCAGGCCGCACATCAACAGGCAGAACAGCGCTGCAGCGATGCGCCAGCTCCGCAGGTCATGTGCATCGGTGCTGGATGCAGGTATCGAGGTCAACCGCAAGTCGTCCGCAGGAGAATCCGCGCGCATCGTAGCGTATCGCGATACGGGACGAATCCTGGGGCACCGCGCAGTCCGTGACAGCCGCCCGCTCGTTGGGGATTTTCGCGACGACTTCCGCTACCCTGCGCGCACGCAGACTCCCGACCGCATCATGGATCAGCCCGCACTCGACGTCGTTCCCGCCAGCATCCGCCCCTTCTTCACGATCACCGAACTCGATGACGCCGATTTCCTGATCGGCGACCTGTTCCGGCGCAAGTTCGCGCATCCACCGCCGGACTTCCGCCGCCATCTCGCCGCGCTCTATCGCGATCCGGCCGGCGCGTATCACGTCGCGGGTTATTCGCACATGCGTCCGCATGAAGAGGTCTACCTGTCCGGCGGATCGTGCAGCAACGGCGAGACGATCAAGCGCATGCAGCCCCATGAACTGGCCGCGCTCAAGGCCGCCGGCGGCGTGTACCACCTGATCCTCCGCTACGCGTTCAAGAAGTACGCCGACTGTTGCGATGCGTTTCTCGGCTATTCGAGCGACGTGCGCGCGCTCGAAGTCGCGTTCGCCTCGGGTTTCGTCGCGACCGGGTACCCGCGCCTCTTCGCACACTGGCACAAGCCGCTCGCCGACGACTCCAGGCGCAGGATCACCGCCAAGATCGACGCGCTCGGCGCGTTCTAGCGACAGCGCGGCGCTGCAACCCTAGCGCTTGTTCGAAACCCCGTGCGGCACATGCCCGGTCGCGACATGCTGGCGCGCGGACTCGACGTTGTGCGTCGAATCGTCGAAGAAAATGTCCGCGCCGAACGCCTCGAGGAACGGCCCCTTGTCGCGGCCGCCGAGGAACAAGGCCTCGTCCAGACGCACACCCCAGTGGCGCAAGGTCAGGATCACGCGCTTGTGCGCGGGCGCCGAGCGTGCGGTGACGAGCGCCGTGCGGATCGGCGACGCATCTTCGGGAAACGCCTCCTGCAGGCGGTGCAGCGCCGCAAGGAAGGCGCGGAACGGGCCGCCCGACAGCGGCTTGTCGACGTGCTCTATTTCGTTGCGATGGAACGCCTCGATGCCCTGCTCCTGCGACACGCGTTCGGATTCGTCGCCGAAGATCACGGCGTCCCCGTCGAACGCGATGCGCACCTGATCGTGCGTCAGCGCGGGCGCCTTCGACGGCAGCACGGTCGCGGCGGCGATGCCGGCGTCGAGCGCGCGCGCGACGCTTTCGGGATTCGCCGAAAGGAACAGCTGCGCGCCGAACGAGCGCACGTACGGCGCGGTCGGCGCGCCGCTCGTGAACGCCGCCCGCGCGATATCGAGGCCGTAGTGCTCGATCGAATTGAAGATGCGCAGGCCCGTATCGGCCGAATTGCGCGACAGCAGGATCACCTCGACGCGCGGCGGCGCGGATTGGCCGAGTTCTTCGGCGCGTTGAGACGCAACAACTTCTGCACGAGCGGAAACGCGATGCCCGGTGCGAGCGGATCGTTCTCGCGCTGCGTCTGGTATTCGTGGAACGCATCGAGACCGGCGCTCTCGAACAGCGCGTGACTTTCGGCCATGTCGAACAGCGCGCGCGAGGTGATCGCGACGATCAGTTTCTCGTCAGCAGGAATGCTCGGATTGTCTACCATGGATGTGGAAGATTCTTGACGCGGATTTCCGCGGATGAACGCGGATTTCGCTGCGAATATTCGCTGTTTTATCCGCGCAAATCCGCGGGGATCCGCGTCCCGAATCTTCGCTCCGTCAATACGCGGACTGTTCATTTGCAAACCATTTTCTGCTTTATCGCGCAAATCCGCGTTGATCAGCGTCCCGAATCTTCGCTCCGTCAATACGCGAATTGTTCATTTGCAAGTATTTTCTGCTTTATCCGCGCAAATCCGCGTTGATCCGCGTCCCAAATTCCCGCTCCGTCAATACGCGAACTGCTCATTGAGGATCCGGTCCTCGAGATTGTGCTCGGGATCGAACAGCAGGCTCACGGTCTTGTCGCGCGATTCGCGGATCGTCACCTCGACGATGTCGCGCACCTCGTTCGAGTCGGCCGTCGCGCTGACCGGGCGCTTGTACGGATCGAGCACCTCGAACTTGACCTCGGTGCCGGCGCGCAGGATCGCGCCGCGCCAGCGCCGCGGCCGGAACGGGCTGATCGGCGTCATCGCGAGGACGTCGGCACCGAGCGGCAGGATCGGCCCGTGCGCCGACAGGTTGTACGCGGTGGAGCCGGCCGACGTGGAGACGAGCACGCCGTCGCACATGAGCTCTTCGATCTTCACGACGCCATTGAGCGAGACGCGGATGTGCGCGGCCTGCTTCGTCTGGCGCAGCAGCGACACTTCGTTGAATGCGAGCGAAATACCGGTCGTGCCCGATTCGCTGACGGCTTCCATGACGAGCGGCTTGAGCGTCGTCGCCTGCGCGCGCGCGAGTCGCTCGAGCAACCCTTCGACCCGATACTGGTTCATGAGAAAGCCGACCGTGCCGAGCTTCATGCCGTACACGGGGCGGTTGAGCGCGAGGTGCCGGTGCAGCGAGCGCAGCATGAAGCCGTCGCCGCCCAGCGCGACGATGACATCGGCCTTGTCGAGCGGCACCTCTGCGTAGCGGGCGCGGATGTCGGTGAGGGCAGCCTGCGCCTCGTCCGTGCGGCTGGCGACGAATGCGATCGCCTTGTCGGCTTGGCGTTGTTCGGTCACGACGACTCCGCGCGGTGGGTGCGCACCGATTCTACCGGAACGCAGCATTTTTGATGCCCTGCGACCCAGTATTGCTAGAATCGAGCGGATTCCTCCAGACAGGCTCGATGACATGAATGCACGCGCTTTTGGCTACGCCGCCGTCGCTCTTCTTTGCTGCGCGAATGCAGCGGCAGAGGGCGACGCGCGCGTCGCGGCCCGGTTCGCCCTCGGCGGCGCGGGCGGCTGGGACTATCCCAGCGTCGACGCGAAGGCCCACCGGCTCTATCTGGCGCGGGCCGACCGCGTGCAGATCGTCGATACGACGACCGGCAAAGCGGTCGCCGAAATCGCCGACACGCCGGGCGTGCACGGCATCGCGCTCGCACCCGAACTGGGGCGCGGCTACATCAGCTGCGGCAAGGCGAACGTCGTCAAGGTGTTCGATCTGCGCAGCAACACGGTGCTCGCGAGCGTTCCCGCCGGCGAGAATCCCGACGCGATCCTGTTCGATCCCGCGAGCAAACGCGTCTTCGCGTTCAACGGCCGCGGACACAGCGCGACCGTGATCGATGCGCGCAGCAACCAGGTCGTCGCGACGATCGTGCTCGACGGCAAGCCGGAATTCGCGCGCGCAGACGGCCGCGGCGGCGTGTTCGTGAACATCGAGGACAAGGCGCAGCTCGCCGTGCTCGACGCGCGCGCTGCGACGCTGAAATCGTATATTCGCCCTGCCGGGCTGCGACGAACCCACCGGACTCGCGCTCGACGCGCAGCGTCGCCGCGCTTTCGCGGCATGCGGCAACAAGGTGCTGGCCGTCGTCGATGTCGACACCGGCAAGTCCGTCGCGAGCGTGCCGATCGGCGCGGGCAGCGATGGCGCCGAATACGACGCGGCCACGCGGACGGTGTTCAGCGCGAACGGCGAAGGGACGCTCAGCCTCATTCGCGAGGTCGACGCGGATCACTTCGAAGCGCTGCAGACGCTGACGACGCAGCGCGGCGCACGCACGCTGACCCTCGACGAGGACGGCCGAAAGCTGTTCCTGCCGACCGCGCAGTTCGAACCGAAACCGCCTGGCGCTGACGCGCACGCGCGTCCGCAAATCGTGCCGGAGACCTTCGTCGTGCTCGTGGTCGACCTCGCGACGGCGAAATCGGCTACGCACTGATCCGCGCGCAAGGTCCGACCCGATGCAAGCGAGCGACGCGAAGACCTCATGGCTGGCAACCTGACCGGCGTTTTCGCCAGACGTGCGTGCCGTTACCCCTCGCGGCCAGCGCTCGCGCTGGCTAGCGGGTTTGCCTGCGCGCTGCTGCTGAGCGCGTGTCAGGTGCAGAACCCGCTGCCCGATCTGCCGAAAGACACGCCCGCGACATGGCGCGGCGGCGAGAAGGCCTCGCCGCCCGCGGGGCTGCAGCCCGACCTCGAACACTGGTGGCGTGCATTCGCCGATCCGACACTCGATGGGCTCGTCGAGCGTGCGCTGCGCGAGAATCTCAACGTGAAGATCGCGGGCGAACGCCTGCGCGCTGCGCGCGCGCTCCACCATCGCACGCGCAGCGAGTTCTGGCCGAACCTCAACTTCCGCGTCTATCCTGAGACTGCACCGGGCGGCCAGACCGGCTACATCGAGATCGGTTTCGATTCGACCTGGGAGTTCGGCCTTTTCGGCCGCGCCGAATCGAGTCGACGCATGAACCTCGCGGATCTCGACAGCGCAGCGATCGAAGAAGCCGCCGCGCGCGTCTCGCTCGTCGCCGAAGTCGTGCGCGACTACGTCGAACTGCGCGCCGCGCAGGCGCGCGCGCAGGTGCTCGGCGACGTCGTCCGGCACGCGGCAGGCGCAACTCGCGCTGACGCAGGTGCGCGTGCGCACGCATCTCGCCGCACAGACCGAGATCGATCGTGCGAATGCGGATCTCGCGCAGGCGCAGGGCGATGCCGCGGAAGGCAACGCGGCCGTCGCGCAGAGCCGGCAGGCGCTCGCGGTGCTGCTCGGCACGTTCGCGCAGGACATCGCCGAACCGGCACTCGCCGTGGCCGCCGCACAGCCTGTTCTGCCGTCGATCGACGTCCACGAGACGCCCGCCGATCTGCTGCGCACGCGGCCGGAGATCCGGCGCGCCGAGGAGTCGGTGCTGCGCGCCGCAGGCGAGCTCGGCATCGCGCGCGCCGACCTCTATCCGCGATTCAGCATCGTCGGCACGCTGATCTCGTCGACCGCGTTGACAGGCGACCTGGACCACCCGAACAAGGCCATTCCGCTTCTCGCCCCATCGGTGACGATTCCTATCTTCGACTGGGGCGCGCGCCGCGACGTCGTCAACGCTCGCGAGGCGGCTCTGTCCGCGGCCGTACTCGCGTATCGCGAGGCGGTGCTCGAAGGCGTCGCCGAAGCCGCTGCCGCGCTCGCGCTGTTCGACGGCGAAGACGCAGGCGCTCGACGGCAGCACCGTCGCACTCGACAGCGCGGACAAGGCAGCGAGCTCGGCGGCGACGTTGCGCCGGATCGGTCTCGGCGACGGCGTCGATGCGGCCAACGCGACGCTCGCGCTGGCCGAGAGCCGCCTGCGCCGAAGCGCCGCGCTGCGCGAACGCGCGCTCAGCTACGTCGTCCTGTACAAGTCGCTCGGCGGCGCGATGCCCGCCGCGCGCTCGACCGTCGACGAGCAGCCGTCGTCCGGACAGGCGAAGTGATCGTCGCCCTCGCCCGCAAGACGCTGATCTACGAGTGGCGCAAGTTTCTGCCCGCCGCGCTCGCGGTCGCGTTCTCGGGACTGCTGCTGCTCATGATGACGGCGCTGATGTTCGGCATCTTTTCGAGCGCGGGCGTGTACGTGAGCCGCTCGGACGGCGAAATCTGGGCGGGCTATCCCGGCACGCAGAGCGTCGAACTCGGGCGGCCGGTGCCGCGCGACACGGAGATGTGGTTGCGCATGGACGAGGCCGTCGTGCAGGTCGAGCCGTTCCAGTGGATCGACGGCGACTGGCGCGGCCCCGCCGAGCGCGGCAGCGTGTCGGTATTCGTCTCGGGCATCGACCCGCATCCGAACGGCATGATGTTCGCGCGCGTGCTCACGCAGGAGCAGCGCGCGAAGCTGCTCGAACCCGCGGCGGTGATCGTCGACGCGGCGGATCTGCCCAAGCTCGGCCTCGACATCGGCGGCACCGCGACGCTGAACGGCCATCGCGTCCACATCGCGGCCGCCGCGAACGGCCTGCGCGCGCTCGGCGGCGTCAACATCGTCACTTCGATCGCCACTGCACGCAGCCTCGTCGCCGATCCGGCCGACCGCGACAATATTGCCTACTACATCGCCCGCCTCGCCCCGGGCAGCAATCCCGACGTCGTGCACGCGCGCCTCGCGCAGGTCGGCGCGATTCATCGGTTCGCAGTCTGGACGCGCGACGAATTCGCCTACACCGCGGCGACGTACTGGATGTTCGAGACCGGCGCCGGCCTCGGCTTCCTGTTTCTCGCCGGCGTCGTGTTCCTCGTCGGCGTCGTGATCACGAGCCAGACGCTGTTCGCCGCGGTCGCAAGCTCGGTGCGCGAGTACGCGATGCTCAACGCGCTCGGCGCCGGCGTCGCCGCGCTGCGGCGCGTGATCCTCGAGCAGGCATTCTGGGTCGGCACGATCGGCGTCCTGTTCGGCAGCATCGTCAGCGTCTTGCTCGCCGCGCTCGCGCACGGACAGGACGTGCCGATCGCATTCGACTACCTCGCCGCGATCGCGTGCGCCGTGCTCGTGATGGCGATCGCGCTGATATCGGGCCTGCTCGCGGTCGGCGCGATCAACCATCTCGAACCTGCGAACCTGCTGCGATGAGGGCGACGGAATTCAGGGGTTTTCTGTTGCGCAAAGGGCGTCGGGGACGCGGCGAGCCGGCCCTGTCCCCGGGCCTGACGAGGCCGGTGCGCTCGGATCTTCCTTCGTACAGGGATGGCCGGCTTCTGCGAGTGCGGCTGCCATGACGGCGCTCGTCGCCGAAGCCGTGACGAAGACCTACACCTCGGGCAAGGTCGAGACGCGCGTGCTGCAAGGCATGACGCTGAGCCTCGCCGAGCGCGAACTGACGCTCGTGCTCGGCCCTTCGGGTTCAGGCAAGAGCACGCTGCTCGCGATACTGAGCGGCCTGCTCAAGCCCGACAGCGGCAACGTCTCGGCGCTCGGCCAGGACCTGTGGCAGAAGTCGCGTGCGGATCTCGAAAAATTCCGCCTCGAACACACGGGCTTCGTGTTCCAGGGTTTCAACCTCTTCCCCGCGCTCACGGCGCTCGAACAGGTGATGCTGCCGCTCGACTATCTCGGCCTGCCCAGGCACGCGGTGCGCAATCAGGCGCTCGCGTCGCTCGAGGAAGTCGGCCTCGCCTCGCGCGCGCATCTGCGGCCGATCGAGCTTTCGGGCGGCGAAAAGCAGCGCATCGCGATCGCGCGCGCGCTCGCCAAGAAGCCGCAGTTCCTGTTCGCCGACGAACCGACGAGCGCGCTCGATTCGGTCAACGGCAAGAATGTCATCGACGCCCTGCACCGCGTCGCGCGCGTCTACGGCGCGACCGTCGTCTGCGTGAGCCATGATGCGCGCCTCGCCGCCGATTCCGACCGCATCATCACGATGCAGGACGGACGCATCCTCTCCGATATCGTGCAGAATGGCGTGGTGTCCGCGCGCAATGGCGCGATGAACAAGCAATCCCTGGATCCTCGAGCATGAGCCCATTCCGCCACGAAGATTGGTCATTCCCGCGAATGCGGGGTTTTCAACAGCCGAATGGCTGGTCATCCCTCGCCCCGGTTTCGCCGCGTTGGCAGAGCCGAAGACACCGGATTGCCGCCAGCGCGGGAATGACGATCCTGTTGCTCGCGGCGTGCGGCAAGTCTCCGCCGCCGCCGGCAAGCGCAGCGAACGGATCCGCGCCGACCTTCGTGGCGATCGCGCGCGGCAAGGTAGACGTCGAGGGCGGATTGATGCATCTCGCGAGCGCCCGCGACGGCATGATCGGCGACGTGCGCGTTGCGGCCGGTGACGCGGTCAAAGCCGGCGACGTGCTTGTCGCGCTCGATCCCCGGCCCGTGCAGATCGCGCTCGACGCCGCGCGCGCCGAACTCGCGACCGCGAACGCGCAGGCGCAGCTGCTGCGGGCGAAAATGCCCGCCGCGCGCACGCGCTCGGCCCGCGTGACCGAGGCGCTGAGCGCCGGCGCCACGAGCGGGCAGTCGGCGGACGACGCGCGCCAGGCGCTCGCCGAACTCGGCGCGGAGATCACCGTGGCCGACGCCGGCATCGAAACCGCGAAACAGAAAGTGCACCAGGCCGAATACGAGTTGCAGGCGCGGGTCCTGCACGCGCCGGTCGCGGGCAGCATCGTCTCGCTGACGGCGCATGTCGGCGACATCGTCTCTCCGCAGTCGGGTGAACTCGTCGAGCTGCTGCCGGACAAACCGCGCATCGTGCGCGCCGAGCTCAATGAAGGTTTCGTCGCCAAGGTGCAGGTCGGCATGCTCGCGGAAATCTCGAGCGACGCCACGCCGGGCAAGACCTGGCGTGCGCGAGTGACGCGCATCGGCGACGTGTTCGGCCGGAGCAAGCTGCTCGAGAGCACGGAGGAGGCGACCGACGCGCGCGATGTCGAATGCATCCTCGAACTCGACGCGCAAGACTCCGGATCGAGCCCGGGGCAGACTCTGCGCATCGGTCAGCGCGTGCAGGTGAGGTTCCTTCCGGGCTCAAAATGACCCGGAGTACGCTTTTACGCCTCGGCGATGCACAACTCGTGCTCGTGCCCGCCCTAAGGGCGATGCGCGAACACAACTATCGCCGTCCGATTGCTACCGTGAGCCGCGCACGCCGGAGATCTTTCTCCGGCGCGCGAATCAGCGCTGTCCCGCCTGCACCAGCTGCGCGAGCCTGCGCACGGCGACGGAAACGATCGGATAGTCGGTCACGACCTGCGATCGCATGTCCGCGAACATTCCCTGCGTGAACCTGAGCGCCGGATCGTCGCGGCTGAGCCAGCGCGTGACCGCGTCGGCGCTCGCGCCGCCGGCCGATTCGAGAATCTGCGCGGTCAGCGCACGGTGCTGCGCGTAGAGCTCGTCCCTTAGGGACCCGCGCGCGATCGCGTGCCAGCGTGATTCGACCGATAGCGCCTCCACCTTCTCCATGAGCCAGTTGAGGTTCAGCGCCTCGCCGAGCTCGAAGTATACTTTTGCCGCGGGCGCGATATCGAGCTTGTGTTCGGCCGCGACGAGGATGATGTCGAGGCCCGATCCCGGTGTCGGCAGGCCGGCGAGGTCGTTGCCGAGTTCCCCCGGGAAACCGGCGTCGCGCCAGCGCACCGCTTCCTTGTCGTAACGCGCGCGTTCCGAAGGCGTGATGACGTCGATCAGGTGCTTGCGCAGCTCCTGCATGCCCGGGTGGTACTTCGATACCGCCGCGGCGATGTCGAGCGACTCGCCGGAATGGTTGAGCAGCCAGCGCGTCAGGCCGCGCAGGCATTGCCAGACCACGAGCAGCGCGTCGATCTGCGTCTGGCCCGACACCCTGCCGTCGAGCGCCTCGATCTGCGCCCAGGTCGAACGCGCATCGAGCACCTCGCGGGCGATGTTGAACGCGCGCGCCACCTCGGCCGGCGTCTTGCCGGTGTCCTCGCCCATGCGCAGCACGAACGTCGCGCCCATGCGGTTGACCATCGAGTTGGTCACCGCGGTGGCGATGATCTCGCGCTTGAGGCGATGCCGCTCCATGTGCGCCGCGTATTTCTCCTGCAGCGGGGCAGGGAAATAACGCCGCAGCTCCTTCGACAGGTACGGATCCTCGGGTACGTCGGAGTCGAGCAGCTGCTGGAACAGCACGATCTTCGAGTACGACAGCAGGATCGACAGTTCCGGGCGTGTGAGACCGAGACCACGCGCCTTGCGCTCGGCGAATTCGGCGTCGCTCGGCAGGAATTCGATGCCGCGATCGAGCAGGCCCTGGGACTCCAGAGTGCGGATGAAATGCTGCTTCGAGCCGAGACGCGAGACCGACATGCGCTCCATGAGGCTGATCGCCTGGTTCTGCCGGTAGTTGTCTGCGAGCACGAGGCGCTCGACCTCGTCGGTCATCGCCGCGAGCTGCTTGTTGCGCGCATCCATGCTCAATTCGCCGCGCTGCACCGCGTCGTTGAGCAGGATCTTGATGTTGACCTCGTGGTCGGAGGTGTCGACACCCGCCGAGTTGTCGATGAAGTCGGTGTTGAGCAGCACGCCATTGAGCGCGGCCTCGATGCGGCCGCGCTGCGTGCAGCCGAGATTGCCGCCCTCGCCCACGAGCTTGCAGCGCAGTTCTTCGCCGTTGACGCGGATCGCGTTGTTCGCTCGGTCGCCGGCGTCGGCGTTCGTCTCGGTCTTTGCCTTGACGTAGGTGCCGATGCCGCCGTTCCAGAGCAGGTCGACCGGCGCCTTGAGGATCGCGTTCATGAGTTCGTTCGGCGACATCGCGGTGATGCCGTCGGCGATACCGAGCGCGTTGCGTACTTCGTCGGGGATCGGAATCGATTTCGCGGCGCGTGGGTAGATGCCGCCGCCCTTGCTGATGAGGCTGTGGTCGTAGTCCGCCCACGACGAGCGTGGCAGCTTGAACATGCGCTCGCGCTCGACGAAGGTCTTCGCCGCGTCGGGGTTCGGATCGAGGAAGATGTGGCGATGATCGAACGCCGCGAGCAAGCGGATGTGCCTCGACAGCAGCATGCCGTTGCCGAATACGTCGCCCGACATGTCGCCGACGCCCACGCAGGTGAAGTCTTCGCTCTGGCAATCGCGGCCGAGCGCGCGGAAGTGGCGCTTGACCGATTCCCATGCGCCTTTCGCCGTGATGCCCATGCCCTTGTGGTCGTAACCGACGGAACCGCCCGAGGCGAACGCGTCGCCGAGCCAGTAGTCGTGTTCGGCCGAAATCGCGTTGGCGATATCCGAGAAAGTGGCGGTGCCCTTGTCGGCAGCGACAACGAGGTACGGATCGTCGCCGTCGTGGCGCACAACGTCTTTCGGATGCGTCACATTGCCTTCGACCAGATTGTCGGTAATGTCCAGCAACCCATTGATAAACAACCTATAACAGGCTACCCCTTCGGCGAGCTGCGCGTCGCGATCGCCAGCGATCGGCGGTCGCTTCACGAAGAACCCGCCCTTCGAACCGACCGGCACGATGACGGTGTTCTTGACCATCTGCGCCTTGACGAGTCCGAGCACCTCCGTGCGGAAATCCTCGCGCCGGTCCGACCAGCGCAGGCCGCCGCGAGCGACCGGCCCGAAGCGCAGGTGCACGCCCTCGATGCGCGGTGCGTAGACGAAAATCTCGCGGTACGGCCGCGGCTTCGGCAGGTCGGGCACCTTCGCCGGATCGAACTTGAACGCGATGTACTCGCGATGCTTGCCACCGGGCGTCTGGAAGAAGCTCGTGCGCAAGGTCGCGCCGATCAGCGCGAGATAGGCGCGCAGGATGCGGTCCTCGTCGAGGCTCGCGACCTGATCGAGCAATCGCTTGATCGCGTCGGCGGTGGCCTTGTACTGCACGTCACGCGCTTCGCCGCGCGTCTTGACGAGCGCCTCGACGATCGTGCCGTGGTGCTTGTCCATCGACTCGGGCAGCAGCGTCTCGAGTTCCTTCTGCAGACGCTTCTTCGCCTGCTCGAGCGCGGGCTTGGAGAGTGTCTCGCGCGCGGGATCGAACTTCACCTCGAACAGTTCGACGAGGAGACCGGCGATCAGCGGATAACGGTTGAGCGTCTCCTCCATGTACGTCTGCGAGAACGGCACGCCGGTCTGCAGCAGGTATTTGCACAGGCCGCGCAGCACGGCGACCTGGCGCCAGTCCATGTTCGCGCCGAGGATCAGGCGGTTGAAGCCGTCGCTCTCGGTCTGGCCGCGCCAGATGCGCTCGAAACTCGTCTGGAACGTGTCGCGGATCTGGTCGAGATCGAAGTCGAAGCGGCCCGCGGGCTGCACTTCGAAATCCTGGATCACGACGACCGAATCGCCGAGATGCATCTCGTAGGGATGCTCGGAGAGGATCTTCAGACCCATGTTCTCGAGCATCGGCAGCACCTCGGTCAGGGTGATCGGCGTGCCGTAGCGGAACAGCTTGAAGCGCAGCTTGTCGTTCTCGCCGCGCGAGCGGTAGAGCGACATGCGGATGTCGTCGGCAGCCTTGAGCGCCGCCGCGGACTCGACGTCGCTCGCGGCGACGTGCGCGGTCACTTCCTCGATGTAGCCGGCCGGCAGGGCCTTGCCGTAGCGGTTCGCGAGACGAAGACCTTTTTCCTCGCCGTGCTTGCGCACGAGTATTTCGCGCAGTTCATCGTGCCAGTTGCGCACGATCTGGCCGATCTTCGCCTCGAGTTCGGCAACGTCGTAGTCGGGTTTGTCACCGGGCTTGGGCCGGATCACCATGTGCACGCGCGCGAGCGTCGACTCGCCGATCTGGATCGTCGAATCGAGGCGCTCGCCGTGGAACGCGCGCTTGAGCAACGCCTCGATGCGCTCGCGCACGTCGGTGTTGAAGCGGTCGCGCGGAATGAATACGAGGCACGAGAAGAAACGGCCGTATTTGTCGCGGCGCACGAACAGGCGCGAGCGTGACCGGCCGCGCAGGCCCATGATGCCGATCGCGGTGTCGAACAGTTCGTTCTCGCCCGACTGGAAGAGTTCGTCGCGCGGCAGCGTCTCGATGATGTTGCGCAGCGTCTTGCCCGAGTGCGAGTCGCGCTTGAAGCCCGAGCGCGCCATGACCGATTCGTATTTGCGCCGCACGAGCGGGATTTCCCAAGGCCGGCGCGAGTACGCGCCCGACGCGAACAGGCCGAGGAAGCGGTGCTCGACCTGCGGTTTGCCGGCCGCGTCGAATTCGAGCACGCCGATGTAGTCCATGTAACCCGAACGATGCACGGTCGAGCGTGCATTGGTCTTCGTCATGATGATCGCGTCGGCCTTGCCGGACTGACGCAGTTCGTGCGCGACGAGGCCCTTCAGCGAACGCGGCGCCACCGCGCGATCGACCGTCCGCAATATGCCGAGTCCGGTCTTCGGCGAGGCTTCGAGCACTTCGTCGTTGTCCTTCTTGACGACGTGGTATTCACGGTAGCCGAGGAACGTGAAGTGATCCTCGGCAGCCCAGCGCAGGAATTCCTGCGCCTCGTTGACGCCCTCGGCATCGAGAGGCAGCCGCCACTGGCCGAGTTCCTCGGCCATGTCGCGCATCTTCTGCCGCATCGCGGGCCAGTCGTCTACGCACAATTCCACATCGTGCAACGCCGCGGAGATCGCGTTGTGCAGCTCTTCAAGGCCCCCCAGCTCCGTGAGCTTGTCGACCTCGACGTGCATGATCGACTCGGCGTTGCCCTTGTTCGTGTCGTCGACCGCGAGATTCAGCAGGTGACCGCCCGCGTCGCGGGCGATGAAATACACGGGATGAATCACGCGTGTGCAGCAGGACCTTCGACTGCTGCGCCGCGATGCCGACCGAATCGACGAGGAACGGCATGTCGTTCGTGGCGATCTGAACGATCGTGTGGCTCGAATCCCAGCCCTCGTTCTCGATGCTCGGGTTGAACACGCGCACGGCCGGCGCACCGCTCTTGCGCACGCTGATGAAATCGAACAGTCCGCGGATCAGCGCCGCCCAGCCGGCCGGCGTGCGCATCGCGACGTCGTCTTCCAATACGCGCTTGAAGAACTGACTGACGAAGACCTGCGCCTGCGCGCGCTGCGCGGCTGACAGGTGGGGCTGCAGTTCGGCGAGGATCGAGTCGACCAGGGAGTCCGCGGGTTCGAGTTTCGCGTTCATGACCAAGTGTGTTCCTGTTTCGCGGCAGCATCGCCGGATGAACCGCAAATTATAAGGCGAATTCATTGCGCCCCCGCTGCCGGGACGATCCGCCGGTAAGCGGACAAGTCAGCGGGAGTGTGCTAAAGGATTCATTACGCTGCACTGCACAAATTTTGCTATCGTGGCGCTGAAAGCCCTGTGCCAGCGGGAGTGTCATGTCGATCCACGTCGCACTGAATCACGTCACCCACTATCGCTACGACCGGCTCGTGCACCTCGGCCCGCAGGTGATACGCCTGCGCCCGGCGCCGCACAGCCGCACGCGCGTGCTTTCGTATTCGCTCGACGTCAAGCCCGAAAAACACTTCATCAACTGGCAACAGGACCCGCAAGCGAACTATCTCGCGCGTCTGGTCTTTCCGGAGCCGGCGCGCGAACTGCGCGTCGAAGTCGATCTCGTTGCCGAGATGTCGGTGCTCAATCCATTCGACTTCTTCCTCGAGCCGTCGGCGGAGAAATTCCCGTTCACCTACGACAATCTCCTGCGCCGCGAACTCACCGCGTACACGGTCAAACTGCCGGCGACGCCACGCGTGCAGGCCTATCTCGACTCGATTTCGCGCAAACCGCGCGACACCAATGATTTCATCGTCGACATCAACCGTCGCGTTGCGAACGACATTGGCTATCTGATCCGCATGGAGCCCGGCGTGCAGACGCCGGACCGCACGCTCGAGCTTGCCGCCGGCTCGTGCCGCGACTCCGCATGGCTGCTTGTGCAGCTGCTGCGCCATCTCGGTCTCGCAGCGCGGTTCGTTTCGGGCTACCTGATCCAGCTCACGGCCGACGTCAAGGCGATCGACGGGCCGAGCGGACCCGAAGCCGACTTCACCGACCTGCACGCCTGGTGCGAGGTCTACCTGCCCGGTGCGGGCTGGATCGGCCTCGATCCGACGTCGGGTCTGCTCGCGGGCGAAGGACACATTCCGCTCGCGTGTTCGCCCGAGCCTGTTTCTGCAGCACCGATCACGGGCGCCGTCGATCCCTGCGAAGTCGAGTTCGAACACAAGATGAGCGTCAGGCGTCTCGCCGAGTCGCCGCGCGTGACCCGGCCTTACTCGGCTGATGCATGGACCGCGATCGAAACGCTCGGCCACAAGATCGACGCCGACCTCGAGACGCTCGACGTGCGCCTGACGATGGGCGGTGAGCCGACTTTCATCGCGGCAGACGATCCCGACGGCGCGGAGTGGAATACGACCGCGATGGGTCCGACCAAGCGACTGCGCGCGGGCGAGCTGTTCCATCGCCTGCGAGACAAATACGCGCCCTCGGGGCTCGTCCACTTCGGCCAGGGCAAGTGGTATCCGGGCGAGCAGCTGCCGCGCTGGTCGCTCAACTGCTTCTGGCGTCGTGACGGCGAACCGATCTGGAACGATCCGGCGCTGATCGCAGATGAGAGGAAAGCAGGCGCAGCGACCGCCGATGTCGCCGCCGAATTCCTCGCCGAGGTCGCCGGCCGGCTTTCGCTCGACGCGGGCTACATCTTTCCGGCCTACGAGGATTTGTTCTACTACCTCTGGCGCGAACGACGCCTCCCGGACAATGTCGATCCTTCCGATCCGCGGCTCGCCGATCCGCTCGAACGCGCACGCCTGATGCGCGTGTTTTCGAACGGCCTGGCCAGCGTCGCAGGTCACGTGTTTCCGCTCGCGAAACCGCTCGGACGCTGGCAGACCGGTCAATGGTTCCTGCGCAGCGAGCATTGCTACCTGATTCCGGGAGACTCGGCGCTCGGCTACCGACTGCCGCTCGACTCGCAACCCTGGGCCCGCGAGGCCGACTACCCCTGGGTGCACGCGACCGACCCGTCGCAGGCGCTGCCACCCCTGCCGCGCGCGACGGATATCCGCCGGCAGATGACCGGCGTTCGTCGCGACGCGCCGGTGGCATCGGACCAGCGCGCTGCCGAGGCGTGGCGCGAGGACTTCGACCGTTTCGGCAAGGAGACCGTCGTACAGGCAGGGTCGCTGCGCGCACTCGGCGGCATCACCTCGCGCAGCACCGAGCCGCCTGGCACTGCGCACGGCGTGCGCCCGCGCGGCGAGACGCCCGCCGAAGCGCAGTCCGCTGCCGATGCCCCGGACCGCAACGCGAAACCATTCGAATCGGCCCACTGGGTCACGCGCACGGCACTGTGCGCCGAGGCGCGCAATGGCAATCTCTACCTGTTCATGCCGCCGCTCACGCGTCTCGAGGACTATCTCGAACTGACGGAAGCGATCGAGCTGACCGCTGTCGCGCTGGGCACGCCTGTCCTCCTCGAAGGTTACGAGCCGCCGCGCGATGCACGCCTGAATTCGTTCCGCGTGACACCCGATCCGGGCGTGATCGAAGTGAATATCCACCCCTCACACAACTGGAACGAGCTCGTCGACCACACGACGCATCTCTACGAAGCCGCGCGACTCGAAAAACTCACTGCCGAAAAATTCATGCTCGATGGTCGCCATACGGGAACGGGCGGCGGCAACCATTTCGTGCTCGGTGGCGCCACGACGATCGACTCACCGTTCCTGCGCCGGCCCGATCTGCTGCGCAGCCTGATTTCCTACTGGCACAACCATCCGTCGTTGTCGTACCTGTTCAGCGGCCTGTTCATCGGTCCGACATCGCAGGCACCGCGCGTCGACGAGGCACGCAACGACGCGCTCTACGAACTCGAGATTTCATTCCGCCAGTTTCCCGAAGCCGGCGGCGACGTCCCGCCGTGGCTGCTCGACCGACTGCTGCGCAATCTGCTGATCGACGTCACCGGCAACACGCATCGCGCAGAGTTCTGCATCGACAAGCTCTACTCGCCGGACAGCGCCGCGGGCCGTCTCGGTCTCGTCGAGCTGCGCGCTTTCGAGATGCCGCCGCATGCGCAGATGAGTCTCGCGCAGCAGCTGCTGCTGCGCGCGCTGATTGCGCGGTTCTGGAAGACGCCCTACCAACCGGTGCGGCTCGCGCGATGGGGCACGGAGCTGCACGATCGCTTCATGCTGCCCTACTTCGTCGAACGCGATTTCTCCGAGGTCATCGCCGAGACGCGAGCGGCCGGCTACGCGATCGAAATGGCCTGGTTCGCTCCCCATTTCGAATTCCGCTTTCCGAAGATCGGCGATTACGCGACGCAGGGCACCGCACTCGAATTGCGCCACGCACTCGAACCATGGCACGTCATGGGCGAGGAAGGCGCGGCCGGCGGCGCGGTGCGTTACGTCGACTCGTCCGTCGAACGTCTGCAGGTGCGCATCAGCGGCCTCGCGCCCGATCGCTACGCCGCGACCTGCAACGGCAGGAGCATTCCGCTGCGTCCGACCGGCACGGTGGGCGAATTCGTCGCGGGCGTCCGCTACAAGGCGTGGCATCCTCCCTCTGCGCTGCATCCGACGATCCATGCGCACCCGCCGCTGACGTTCGATCTCGTCGATACCTGGTCGCAGCGCTCGATCGGCGGCTGCCAGTACCATGTCGCGCATCCGGGCGGCCGCAGCTACGAGACTTTTCCGATCAATGCGTTCGAAGCAGAAAGCCGCCGCCTGGCGCGCTTCTTCCGTTTCGGTCATACGCCCGGGAAAGTCGATGCGGCGGCGGTCGAGGCGAATCCGGACTACCCATTCACGCTCGACCTGCGCGCCTGACGCGCGAGAGTCGATTTCTGAACCGGCGACCGAACCGTTACACTCGACCGATAGCAGCGAACGAATCTTCCTACGCATGACCGAGTCGAGTCACGACCACCACACGTCACGCGACCTGCTGGCGAGCTACCACCACGACAATCGGCGCTACCACGAACTGCTCGATCCGCACGGCAACGTGCGCGAACGCTGGCGCGGTGTGCTCGCGGGCATCGAGCGCAGCGACGCGGCGCAGATGCGCGCGCGCTCGGAATTCGTCGCGCGCCAGATTCGTGAAAACGGCGTCACCTACAACGTCTACGACGATACGAAGGGCACCGACCGCCCCTGGGAGCTCGACCTGTTGCCGCAGGTCATCGCCGCTGACGAATGGCAATACCTCGCGGCGGGTATCGCGCAGCGGGCGGCGGTGCTCGACGAGATACTCGCCGATCTGTACGGACCGCAGACCCTGCTCGCTGAAGGCCTGCTACCGCCCGAGCTGATCCACGGCAACGACAGTTTTCTCGGATCCTCGCAGGGCGTGCGGCCGCCGGGCGACATCTTCCTGCACATCTACGCGGCGGATCTCGCGCGTGCGCCCGACGGCTCGTGGTGGATCGTCGCCGACCGCACGCAGGCCCCCTCCGGGGCCGGCTATGCGGTCGAGAACCGGCAGATCATATCGCGCGCGTTTCCCGACCTGTTCCACGAACTGCACGTGCAGGACCTCTCGGCATTCGTGCGCACGCTGCAGAACACGCTGCAGAATTTCGCGCCGGTCGCCCCGTTCGAGACACCGCTCTCGGTGCTGCTGACGCCCGGGAGATTCAACGAGACCTATTTCGAGCACGTCTACCTCGCGCGCCTGCTCGGCATGCCGCTCGTCGAAGGTCAGGACCTGACTGTGCGCGCCGACACCGTGTACATGAAGACGCTCGGTGGATTGAAACGCGTGCACGCGATACTGCGCCGCGTCGACGACGACTTCTGCGATCCGCTGGAACTGCGCGGCGAATCGGCGCTCGGCGTGCCGGGTCTCGCAGCCGCGGCGCGCGCCGGCCGCGTGCTGATCGCGAATGCGCTCGGCAGCGGCGTGATCGAGTCGCCGGGCCTGCTCGGCTTCCTGCCGCGCATCTGCGAACACCTGCGCGGCGAGCCGCTCGCGATCCCATCGGTCGCGACGTGGTGGTGCGGCGAGCCGTCGGTGTGCGAGGAGGCTCTGGCAGAACTGCCGCGTCTCGTCGTCAAGGCGGCTTTTCCGTCCCACAGGATAGACCCGATCTTCGGACCGAGCCTCAACCGCGCGCCACTGGCCGAATTGCGTGAACGCATCGCCGCGCACCCGCAGTTCTGGGTCGCGCAGGAACTCATCGATCTCTCGCTCGCGCCGGCATGGCAGAGCACGGCGACACAGATGCACATCGTGCCGCGCGCTGTCAGCCTGCGCGTGTTCGCCGCCGCGAACCGCAAGGGCGAATACACGGTCATGCCAGGCGGTCTCGCGCGTATCGCGACGCGCGCGGGCGCGCGCATGGTGTCGATGCAGCGCGGTGGCGGCAGCAAGGACACATGGGTGCTCGGCAACGGCCACGCGACGGCCGACCCGCTCACGCAACGCGTCATCGGCGCGCGCGACGTCATCCGCAAGGACGAATTCCTGCCCTCGCGCATGATCGAGAATCTGTACTGGGTCGGACGCTATTCCGAACGCAGCGACGACTTCACGCGTCTTTTGCGCGTCGTGCTCGCGCGCTACATCGATACCGCGTCGACGACTTCGGCCTCGCTCGATGCGGCTCTCGCCGCGTGCAGGCAGGTCAGGCTCGTCGAAGGCGGAGGCGGCACGCGCGAGTCGCTGCTTGCGGCGCTCACCGACGCGAGCGCGGCGTACAGTCTCACGAGCGTGCTCGATCAATTGCTGCACGCCGCATCGCAGGTGCGCGGGCGTCTGTCGCAGGAGAACTGGCGCGGGCTCATGGAAGTGCAGCGCGAGACGCGCAAGCTCGATCCAGCGCAGCTCGATCTCGGCAATGCGATGGAGCTTCTCAATCGCCTGCTGATGGAAGTGTCGGCGCTGTCGGGCTTCGCACTCGACGACATGACGCGCGACGACGGCTGGCGCTTCCTCATGATCGGCAGGCGCATGGAGCGGCTGCAGTTCACGGCAGACGTGCTCGCCTGTGTGCTGCACAGGAACCATTCGCCCGATGCGGCGACGCTCGAATGGGTGCTCGAGCTCGCGGACAGCATCATCACCTATCGCATGCGCTATCTGTCGGCGCCGCAGCTGATTCCGGTCCTCGACCTCATCGTCTGCGACCCGGCCAATCCACATTCGCTGCGTTTCCAGGTGCACGAATTGCATCTGCATCTGCGCGCGCTCGACGAGGCGTTCGGCACCTGGCCGATCACCGCCGATTTCGCCGCGATGGCCGCGCAGCTCGAGAACTGCGACCTGTCCGCACTCGAACCGTCCCTGTTCGGCACCAGCCTGCAGTCCGATGCGATACATGGATTCGCGATGATGCTCGGCGATATCGCGGGCCGAACGCGCTACGCCGCGGACGCGCTCGCGCTGCGCCACTTCGTGCATATCGACGCGGTCAGCCGCACGACGCTGTCGTGAGCACGACGATGAGCGTCCGCTATCACATCGTGCACGAGACCGAATACCTCTACGCGAACACCGTTTCGGTGTCGCGGCAGGCGCTGCATCTCGCGCCGCGCGTTCTCGAATGGCAGCGCTGCTATCGCCACGAGCTGCGCGTCGAACCGGTCGCGACATTCCGCGTCGACGAGATCGACTCGTTCGGCAACCCGCTGACGCGCCTCGAGATCGACACGCCGCATGCCCGGCTCCTCGTCGCGACGACGCTCGAGGTCGAAGTCGATGCGCGACCTGACGCGGGACAGCTTCTCCCGTCGATCGTGTGGGAACAGGCCGTCGCAAACCTCGGCTACATCGGCGGCCGCGTGCCGTCGGCGGGGCAGCTCGAAGCGGCGCGCTACCGTTGCGAGTCGCCGTTCGTGCCGTTTCTCGACGTGCTGTACGCGTACGCGCTCGACACGTTCGGATCGGGCGTGCCGACGTTGGCGGGCGCTACTGCGCTCATGCACCGGATTCATCGCGACTTCCTCTACGACACGACGGCGACACACATCGCGACGCCGCTCGCAGAGGTGTTCAACCGCCGTCGCGGCGTCTGCCAGGATTTCGCCCACCTCATGGTCGGCTGCCTGCGCGCGATCGGCGTGCCTGCCCGCTACGTCTCCGGCTACCTGCTGACCAATCCGCCGCCGGGGACGCAGCGCTTGATCGGCGCGGACGCTTCGCATGCGTGGGTTTCGGTATGGTGCGCCGACAACGGCTGGGTCGACTTCGACCCGACCAATGATCAGCTCGCGGGCCTCGCGCACATCACGCTCGCGTGGGGACGCGACTTCGGCGACGTCTCGCCGTTGCGCGGCATCATCATCGGTGGCGGCGACCACGAGCTGCAGGTGCGCGTGACGGTTTCGCCGCAATCCTAAAGCAAGCGCGGTCGAACACGATGCAGCGGGATTTTCCATCGGATGGTTCGATCTTCCGCGGCGAATTCTGCCTCGGCAGAAGCCGAAGCGCGCGATCCGGGGATTCTACGATCTGCTTTCCGCAGCAGCAGCGGTGGCAAGCCTGTCGATCGCAGCACGCCCGAGATCGCTGAGGCCCGCGCCGTCGTGTTCTTGCAGGTGCACGATGATCTTCTGGCGCATGCGCGGCTCCCAGAAACGCCGGATATGATTCGCGATGCCGTCAATGCCCGCGTTGCGATCGGGATCGGAATGAAAATAGTTCGCGATGTCGTTGACCATCGATGACGAGCCGCTCGGTGCTTTCCCTCATGGTGCACTCCTGCGCTGCGATCCGCCCGAGGACGCGCCATGCCGCAGCCGCTCATGGTACGTGTACACCGAATAGCCTTCCGCGCGCGCGAACGCGACGAGCGTGACGTTGGCTTCGTTCGCAAGCGCGATCGCGAGCGCGGTCGGTGCGGAGATCGCCGCGATGAACCCGATGCCTACAGTCGCCGACTTCATGATCATCTCGTAGCTCGCGCGGCTCGTGACGATCAGAAACCCTTGGCTCGTGTCCAGATTCTCTTTCTGCATCGCTCCGATCAGCTTGTCGAGCGCGTTGTGGCGACCGACGTCTTCGCGCACGAGCAGGATCGTCGCCTTTGCGATCGGCCCATGCAGCGGCGTGCACGGCACCGGTAGCGATACTGAGCGGCTGGAGATCGTGCAGGCGGCTCAGAGCGGACTTGAGGCTTGCTTCGTCGATCTCGACGGCATGCGCGACGGCGGGCGGATGGCGTACGGCAGCATCCAGCGTCTGCGCGCCGCAGAGGCCGCAACCGGTGCGGCCGGTGAGTTCGCGCACGCGATCCTCGAGCAATGCGGCCTTGTGCGCGGGAATCGCCACGTGCAACTCGATGCCGGCCAGCGCCTCGACGACTTCGACCGATTCGAATTGCGTCGCATCGTCGATGATCGCCTCGCTCAGCGAGAAGCCGAGCGCGAAGTCCTGCAGATCGAGCGGCGATGCCATCATGACCGCATGCGAGCGCCCGTTGTAGACGAACGCGACCGGGATCTCCTCCGCCACCGCGTCGCGCACGCGCGCGACGCCGCCCCGCGATGACGATCGACATCGCGCGCGACTGCGCCTTGCGGCAACGGCTGGTCGCGGTTATCTTGGCGACGGACGCATCGTCGAGCAGTTCCTGTTGTCGTTCGCTGAACGCGCGGTAGCGTTTCTGCCAGTCCGACGGCTGCGTGACGCGCGTCACCTGCACCGCCGTGACCTTGTACTCGGGACAGTTGGTTGCCCAGTCCGAATTCTCGGTCGTGATCACGTTCGCGCCCGAGAACGGAAAATGGAACGTCGTGTAGACGACGCCGGGCTGCATGCGCTCGCTGATCTTCGCGTGCATGACGGTCTCACCCGCGCGGCTCTGGATACCGACCCAGTCGCCGTTCGCGATGCCGCGGTCTTCGGCGTCCTGCGGATGGAGTTCGAGCCGGTCCTCGTCGTGCCAGAGATTGTTGTCGGTGCGTCGCGTCTGCGCGCCGACGTTGTACTGCGAAAGAATGCGACCCGTTGTCAGGATCAGCGGAAACTTCCCGTTGACCTTCTCCGTCGTCGGCACGTATTCGGTCAGCATGAACCTGCCCTTGCCGCGCACGAACTCGCCGACGTGCATCGTCGGCGTGCCTTGCGGATGCGCGTCGTTGCACGGCCACTGGATGCTGCCGAGCTCGTCGATCCTGTCGAAGCTGACGCCGTGGAAGGTCGGCGTGAGCAACGCGATCTCGTCCATGATCTCCGACGGATGCGCGTAGTGCATCGGATAGCCCATCGCGTTCGACAGCAGCTGCGTGATCTCCCAGTCGGCGTAGCCGCCCTTCGGCTCCATCACCTTGCGCACGCGCGAAATGCGCCGCTCGGCGTTCGTGAACGTGCCGTCCTTCTCGAGGAAGGTCGATCCCGGCAGGAAGACGTGCGCGAATTTCGCCGTCTCGTTGAGGAACAGGTCCTGGACGACGACGCACTCCATCGCGGTCAGCGACGCCGTCACGTGCTGCGTGTTCGGATCGCTCTGGCCGATGTCCTCGCCTTCGATATAGATGCCCTTGAACTCGCCGTCGAGCGCGGCCTCGAACATGTTCGGAATGCGCAGACCGGGCTCCGACTGCAGCGTCACGCCCCAGTTGTGCTCGAACAACGTGCGCGTCGCATCGTCGGAAACATGGCGATAGCCGGGAAATTCGTGCGGGAACGAACCCATGTCGCACGAACCCTGCACGTTGTTCTGCCCGCGCAACGGATTCACGCCGACGCCTTCGCGGCCGATGTTGCCCGTGGCCATCGCGAGATTGGCGATGCCCATGACCATCGTCGAGCCCTGCGAGTGTTCGGTCACGCCGAGGCCGTAGTAGATCGCGCCGTTGCCGCCCGTCGCATACAGGCGGGCGGCCGCGCGCACGTCTGCAGCCGGCACGCCGGTGACCTCTTCCATCGACTCGGGGGAATTGCGTTCCTCCAGGACGAACGCGCGCCATTTGGCGAACGCTTCGCCCTCGCAGCGCTCGCGCACGAAGTCTTCGTCCACGAGCCCTTCGCCGACGATGACATGCGCGAGCGAATTGATCAGCGCGACATTCGTGCCCGGCCGCAACGCGAGGTGATAGTCGGCCGAGATGTGCGGCGTCTGCACGAGATCGATGCGGCGCGGGTCGGCGACGATCAGTCTCGCGCCTTCGCGCAGGCGACGCTTCATCTGCGACGCGAATACCGGATGCGCGTCGGTCGGATTCGCGCCGATCACCATGATCACGTCGGCCTGCATGACCGAGTCGAAGTTCTGCGTGCCCGCCGATTCGCCGAGCGTGCTCTTGAGCCCGTAGCCGGTCGGCGAATGGCAGACGCGCGCGCAGGTATCGACGTTGTTGTTGCTGGAAGCCTGCGCGCACGAGTTTCTGCACGAGGTAGGTTTCCTCGTTCGTGCAGCGCGATGAGGTGATGCCGCCGATCGAGTCGCGACCGTAGCTGGCCTGGATGCGCTTGAACTCGGACGCGCGTATGCGCGATCGCCTCGTCCCACGACACCTCGCGCCACGGGTCGGAGATCTTCGCGCGGATCATCGGTTTCGTGATGCGGTCGCGGTGCGTCGCGTAGCCGATCGCGAAACGCCCCTTCACGCAGGAGTGGCCATGGTTCGCGTGGCCGTCCTTGTTCGGCACCATGCGCACGACGTCCGCGCCGCGCAGCTCGGCGCGGAACGAGCAGCCGACGCCGCAATACGCGCAGGTGGTGACGACGCTGCGCTCGGCGCGCCCTGGGCAATCAGCGATTTTTCGGTGAGCGCCATCGTCGGGCAGGCCTGCACGCAGGCGCCGCAGGAGACGCACTCCGAATCGAAGAACGCCTCGTCCTGCCCGGCGACCATGCTCGATTCGAAGCCGCGACCCTGGATCGTCAGCGCAAGCGTGCCCTGCTGCTCGTCGCAGGCGCGCACGCAGCGCGAGCAGACGATGCACTTCGACGCATCGAAACTGAAGTACGGGTTCGATTCGTCCTTCGCGCGGAACAGCGGGTTGAGCGTGCCGTCCGCGCGCTGCTCGCGCACGTGATTCGCGCCGTCGAAGCCGTAGCGCACCTCGCCGAGGCCGATCTGCGCGGCCATCTTCGCAGCTCGCTCTGCGCGGCGACGTCCGGATGCGCCTCGTCGAGCGGGTAGTCGGACAGATACAGCTCCATTACGCCGCGACGGATGTCGCCGAGCTTCTCGACTCTGCGTCGTGACCTTCATGCCCGCCGCGACGGGCGTCGTGCACGAGGCCGGATAGCCCTTCATGCCCTCGATCTGCACGAGGCAGAGGCGGCACGAGCCGAACGCGTCGAGCAGCTCGGTCGCACAGAGTTTCGGAATCTGGATGCCTGCTTCCGACGCGGCGCGCAGCACCGACGTGCCGGCGGGCACGCTCACTTCGCGCCCGTCGATCGTCAGCGCGACGTGTTGCGTGGACTTCGCCCTGGCGTACCGAAATCGAGTTCGACGATCGACAACATGGCTTCTACCTCGTTACGTCGTTCGTGCTTGTTTGTTCGGAGGAGCGAAGAGCGTTGACGCGGATTTCGCGGATCCTCGCGGATAAGAGTGGATTTTTAGCAACGAAGATAAGTGCAATCTTCTTATTACAAGAGCATCGAACCTTCGAGGAGCAACCAAGAATCTGACCGATTGCTGGATGACTCGTGCCCTCGTTTCACTAGATGCTCTATCCGCGTTTATCCATTTCAATCCGCGCAATCCGTGTCAAAAGCTTTTAAAACCTCACGCACGTTTCCGAAAGTCTTCCGGAAAATATTTCATCGCGCTCACGACGGGATCGGGCGTCAGCCCGCCCATCGCACACAGCGAACCGTAGCGCATCGTGCTGCAGAGATCGTCCAGCAGCGCGAGATTGCGCTCTCGTTCTTCGTCCAGCCCTGCTCCTTGCTCGAACGGATGCGGTCGAGCACTTCGACGCCGCGCGTCGAACCGATCCGACACGGCGTGCACTTGCCGCACGACTCGATCGAACAGAACTCCATCGCGTAGCGCGCCTGCTCGAGCATGTCGACCGTATCGTCGAACGCGACGATGCCGCCGTGACCGACCATTGCGCCGATCGCGGCGAACGCTTCGTAGTCGAGCACGGTGTCGAACTGCGATTCGGGCATGTACGCACCCAGTGGGCCACCGACCTGCACCGCGCGGATCGGGCGGCCGCTCAGCGAGCCGCCGCCGTAGTCGTAGAGCAGTTCACGCAATGTCACGCCGAACGCCTTTTCGACCAGGCCGGTGCGCTTGAGGTTCCCCGCGAGCTGGATCGGCAGCGTGCCGCGCGAACGGCCGACGCCGTATTCCTGGTAGAACGTGGCGCCCTTGTCGAGAATCGTCGGCACCGACGCGAGCGTGATCACGTTGTTGATGACGGTCGGCTTGCCGAACAGGCCCTTGATCGCGGGCAGCGGCGGCTTGAAGCGCACCTGCCCGCGCTTGCCTTCGAGACTGTCGAGCAGCGAGGTCTCCTCGCCGCAGATGTAGGCGCCCGCGCCGAGCCGCACCTCGAGGTCGAAGCGCCTGCCGCTGCCGTTCACGTCGGCGCCGAGCCAGCCGGCGGCATACGCGGCGGCGATGGCGACGCGCAGCGCCCTGTGCGCATGCGGATATTCGCTGCGCAGGTAGATGTAGCCCTGCGTCGCGCCGACGGCGATGCCTGCGATCGTCATGCCCTCGATCAGGCTGAACGGATCGCCCTCCATGAGCATGCGATCGGAGAACGTGCCCGAATCGCCCTCGTCGGCGTTGCAGACGATGTATTTCAGCGGCTGGGAGGCGGAATTCGGAAAGCGGTGATCGGACGCGGTTGCCGCATCGAGGACGGTCTTCCACTTGATGCCGGCCGGAAACGCCGCGCCGCCGCGTCCGCGCAGGCCCGAGTCGGTGACTTCCTTGACGATGTCGGCGGGCGCCATTGCGAGCGCGCGTGCGAGCCCGCGGTAGCCGCCGTGTGCGACATAGTCCTCGACGCTCGCCGGATCGACGATGCCGACGCGCGCGAACGTGAGCCGTCCTGCTGCTTGAAGTAGGCGATGCCCTCGACCGCGCCCAGACGCAACGCATGTGCGCCGCCGTCGACGAAGCCTGCGTCGAACAACGTTGCAACGTCCGCAGCCTGCACCGGGCCGTAGGCGATGCGCCCCGCCGACGTTGCGACCTCGACGAGCGGTTCGAGCCAGAACAGGCCACGCGAGCCGTTGCGCACGACATCGACGCCGATGCCGCGTCGCGCCGCCTCGCGCGCGATCGCGACCGCGACGGCTTCGGCACCGAGCGCGAGCGCCGTTGCATCTCGCGGAACGTAGATCCTCACGGCGGGTGCAGCCGCACTCACGATGCCGCCCTCGCCGACTTCACGAGCTCGTCGAACACCTGCGCCGTCACGCGCCCGTGCAGATCGTCATCGTCGATCAGCACCGACGGCCCGCAACCGCAATTGCCGAGGCAGTAGACCGGTTCGAGCGTCACTGCGCCGTCGCTGGTGGTCTCGTGGAATCCGATCCCGAGCGCCTGCTTCGCATGCGTTTCGAGCGCGCGGGCACCGAGTGCCTGGCAGGCTTCTGCGCGGCAGATGCGCACGACATGGCGACCCGGCGGCGTGCTGCGGAAGTGATGGTAGAAGCTCACGACGCCGTGCACTTCCGCACGCGTGAGATTCAGCTCGTGCGCGATCAGCGGCAGCGATTCCGGCGGCACGTAGCCGAGCGCATCCTGCACGGCATGCAGGATCGGCAGCAACGCACCCGGTGCTTCCCGGTGCACCTGCACGGCATGCATGACGGCCTCGCGCATAGGCGCGGGCAAGGCAGTCGCCCTGCCCGCGTCGTCCGCCCTTAACACGACATTGATCTTCGCCCGCTTCATCTTGCCTCGTCAACACGCGTCCATCAGAACAGAACCATCACCTTCTGCAGCGTGATCCAGAAGCCCCATGCGATCGGAATGCCGACTCCGACCCATACGGCATATACGAGCGCCTTCGACGTCGGCGCTGCCGATCCCGCGACGTAGGAAACGGCATTCGCCGCTGCAATGTCGTGCGCGCGCTGACGTTCTGCGGCCAGTTCGGCCTCGGTCATGAACCATTTCGGCGCGACCGGCTTCACGAGCGCATTGGCAATCAGTCCGACGATCAGTAGTCCGACGAGCCAGTACATGGTCGTGTCGTAGACCGTGCTGCGTGCGACACCAGCCGCGATCTGCGTGTCGCGGAAGTACGTGATCAGCATAGGGCCGATGACGCCAGCGGTAGACCACGCGGTCAGCAGGCGGCCGTGGATCGCACCGACCATCTGCGTGCCGAACATGTCGGCCAGATAGGCCGGCACCGTCGCGAAGCCGCCGCCGTACATCGTCAGGATCACCGCGAACGCTGCGATAAACAGCAGCACGTTGCCCGAATGGCCGAGTGCCGGCACCGAGGCATACAGCAGGATGCCGAGGATGAAGAACGCGAAGTAAGTGTTCTTGCGGCCGAGATAGTCGGATATCGATGCCCAGAAGAAACGGCCTGCGATGTTGAACAGGCTCAGCAATCCTGTGAACCCTGCGGCGATCGTCGCGATCTGCTTCTTCTGATCGGCGCTCAGGTCGGCGATGCCGAGGTTGAGCCCGATGAGCTTGCCGCCGAAGACTTCCTGCAGCATCGGCGAAGCCATCGCGAGCACGCCGATGCCGGCGCTCACGTTCATGCACAGCACGATCCAGATGCACCAGAACTGCGGTGTACGCCAGGCCTTGTTCAGGTGCACCTGACCACGCGTGATCATTGCGTTGCCCGCGGCGGCCACAGGTGCGGTCCAGCCGGCTGGCGTCCAGCCGGTCGCCGGCAGACGGTAGCCGAACGCGCCGATCAGCATGACGATGAAATAGATCGCACCCATCGTCGCGAACGCCTGCCAGACGCCCACGGAAGTCGGCGTCGCGAAGGTGCGCATCAGCAGATCCGCCAGTGGCGAACCGATCATCGCGCCGCCGCCGAAGCCCATGATCGCCATGCCGGTCGCCATGCCGCGACGGTCGGGAAACCACTTGATCAGCGTCGACACGGGCGAGATGTAGCCGAGCCCGAGACCGATGCCGCCGAGGATGCCCGTGCCGAGCCAGATCAGCCAGAGCTGATGGATGTAGATGCCGATCGCGCCGAGGATGAAGCCGCCCGCCCAGCACAGCGCCGAGACGAAGCCCGCCTTGCGCGGACCCGCGCGTTCGAGCCAGCCGCCCCAGAGCGCGGCCGAAAGACCGAGGACGACGATGAACAACGTGAACGTGAACGTCAGCGCGCCGACCGACCAGTCGCACGTCGTCGTGAACAGATTCGTCGAACCAGCCGGTGCCTGCGGCGCAAGCGACGGGCTTCGAGATGCCGAGCGCCTTCGACAACGGCAGCCAGAACACGGAGAAACCGTACGCCATGCCGATGCACAAATGTATACACAGTGCCGCTGGCGGCACGAGCCAGCGGTTGTAGCCGGCCGGAGCAATCGGTGCGTTCCTTCGCGAGAATCCCCGGCGACCCCATGGCGCCCGGAATTACACCCGTTACGCTAGACATACACCCTCCCGTTCTGGCCGCTTGGCGGCGTTTTCTAAATAGGCTTTCCAGCACATAATGTCGTCGCCGCACGGAGCCCGCGACGAGCCGCCAACATAGCGCAAAGCCTTCATGCACAATATGCTTCTAAAAGCGTATTTCTTGACCGCAGCGCAGCAGAGTCGCGGACCGATGTTCAAGGTCACGATCAAGCCGCAGTGGCAACTGCACGCGCCGGACGGCGAACCCGACCGGTCAGGACTCATCGAGTCTGCTCGTCGGCATCCACGAAACCGGCAGCCTCGCGCGCGCGTGCGCGCGCATCGAGCTGTCGTATCGCTACGCCTGGGGCCTTCTGCAACGACGTGCAGGCGGCGCTCGGCGCGACGCTCGTGACTTCGACGCGCGGCAGCGGCGCCACGCTGACTGCATTCGGCGAAAAGCTCGTCTGGGCCGACAAGCGCATTTCGGCGCGCCTGTCGCCACTTCTCGACAGCCTGGCTTCGGAGATCGAGGTCGAGTTCGAGCGCGTCGTACGCGCCGAGCGAGGCGATCCTGCGCATCCACGCGAGCCACGGCTTCGCCGTCGAGCGCTGCATCGCGTTTCTCGGCCGCCGCAACATCGCCACCGATCTGAAATACCGCAGCAGCCAGGAAGTGCTGGCGTCGCTCACGCGCGGCACTTGCGATCTTGCCGGATTGCACGTCCCGATCGGCGAGTTCGAGTCGGCAATTCTGCGGCACTACGCGAAACCGCTGCGCTCCGGCAACTTCCGCGTGATCGATCTCACGACGCGCTGGCAGGGTCTCATGGTCGCACGCGGCAACCCGAAGAAGATCCGCGGCGTCGCCGATCTCGACCCGCCGCGGCATCCGCTTCGTCAATCGCCAGATCGACTCGGGCACGCGCCGCTGTTCGACCTGCTGATCGCGAAGGAACGACATCGACGGCCGCGCGATCGAGGGCTACGACAACGGCGAATTCACCCATGCCGCGGTCGCTGCGTACGTCGCGAGCGGCATGGCGGATGCGGGCTTCGGCATCGAGACGCCAGCGGTCGCGCTTCGGCCTCGACTTCATCCGCCTCGTGCACGAACGCTACTTCTTCGTCTGCTCGAAGAACGCGTTCGACGGGCCGGAAATCGCAGGTCGTGCGCATATTCTCGGCAGTCACGCGTTTCGCAGGACGGTCAACGCGCTGCCCGGCTACAACGCGAAGCACTGCGGGCGCGCGCTCGACGTGCTCGATTCGTTTCCGGCACTGCGCAACGCGTGAGCGCAGCGAGGCGTCGACTCCGGCTGGACGAGCCGGGTGGTCCGCCCGTGACGGTCAGATCAGATCTGATCGGTCGGATCGGACGGGTCAGATCAACCCGAAGCGCCGGATCATCAGCGTCTTCACGAACTGCGTCAGCGCCATGTAGCAGACGAGGATCAGCGCCAGGAACACCCAGTAGACGCCAGGCAGCGGCACGAATCCGAACCATGCGCCGAACGGCAATGCCGTCAGTGCGATGCCGACCAGGCAGATGACGACGCCGGTGATCGTCAGCGGCAGGCTCGCCCAGCTCTGCAGGAACGGAACGCGCCCGGTGCGGATGATGTGCACGATCAGCGTCTGCGACAGCAGCGATTCGACGAACCAGCCGGTCTGGAACAGCTTCTGGTGTTCGGCTGCGTTCGCGCCGATCACGAACCACAGCACCGCGAACGTCGTGTAGTCGAAGATCGAGCTGATCGGGCCGATGTAGAGCATGAAGCGCGTGATGCCCTGCAGGTCCCACTGCCGCGGCTTGCGCCAGGTATTCCGGATCGACCTCGTCCGACGCGACCGCCGTCTGCGAGAAATCGTAGAGCAGGTTGTTGAGCAGGATCTGCACCGGCAGCATCGGCAGGAACGGCAGGAACGCGCTCGCGCCGATCATCGCTGAACATGTTGCCGAAGTTCGAACTGACGCGGTCATCTTGATGTACTTCAGGATGTTGCCGAACACCTTGCGGCCTTCGATCACGCCCTCTTCGAGCACCATCAGGCTCTTCTCGAGCAGGATGATGTCGGCCGATTCCTTGGCGATGTCGACCGCGGTGTCGACCGAGATGCCGACGTCGGCCGCGCGCAACGCGGGTCCGTCGTTGATGCCGTCGCCGAGGAAGCCGACGACGTGGCCGTCGCGGTGCAGCGCCTGGATCACGCGCACCTTCTGCTGCGGATTCAGGCGCGCGAACACGGGCGTATCGCGTGTCGCGAGCATGAGCTCCTCGTCGCTCATCGCCTCGATCTTCGGCCCGGTCAGGTACTTGTCGACCTGGATGCCGACCTGCCGGCAGACGTTGCGCGTGACGACGTCGTTGTCGCCGGTGAGGATCTTCACCGCGACGCCGTTCGCGTTGAGCGCCTGGATCGCCTCGGCCGCGCTGTCCTTCGGCGGATCGAGGAACGCGACGAAGCCCATCATGGTGAGGTCTTTCTCGTCGTCGCGCGAATACGCCGACTTCACTTCGATTTCGCGCACGCCGAGTGCGAGCGCGCGGAAGCCATCGTCGTTCATCTCGCGCGCGACGCCTTGCACCTCGTCGAGCTTCTGCTGCGACAAAGCCTCGGTCGTCTTCGCCGTGCGCGAGGCTCGTGCAGACCGCGAGCGTCTCGGCGACCGCACCCTTGGAGATGAGGAAATGCTTGCCCGCCTGGTTGCGTACGATCACCGACATGCGCCGGCGCGTGAAATCGAACGGCACCTCGTCGACGAGCGTGTATTCGGCGTGCAGGTGCTGGACCGTCGTCTGCACCGACCGCGTCGAGCACCGCGACGTCGAGCAGGTTGCGCAGTCCGGTCTGGTGGTAGCTGTTGAGCCAGGCGAACTCGAGCACCTTCTCGTTCTCGTCGCCGTAGATGTCGGTGTGCCGCTCGAGAATGACCTTGTCCTGGGTCAGCGTGCCGGTCTTGTCGGTGCACAACACGTCGATCGCGCCGAAGTTCTGGATCGCGTTGAGGCGCTTGACGATGACCTCCTTGCTTGGCCATCTTGAGCGCGCCCTTCGCGAGGTTGATCGCGACGATCATCGGCAGCATCTCGGGCGTGAGGCCGACCGCGACGGCGACGGCGAACATGAACGCCTCGAACCAGTTGCCCTTCGTCAGCCCGTTGACGAAGAAAGACGATCGGCACCATCACCGCCATGAAGCGCAGCATGAGCCAGGCGAAGCGCGACACGCCCTTGTCGAAGCTCGTCTCGACGCGCTGGCCGACGAGCGAGCCCGCGAGTGCGCCGAAATAGGTGTTCGCGCCGGTTGCGGCGATCACGGCGGTCGCGCTGCCGCGAGACGACATTCGAGCCCATGAAGCACAGGCAGCCCGCCTCGAGCGCGGTCTTCGTCGCGGCATCGGCGCCCGCGAATTTCTCGACCGGCATCGACTCGCCGGTCAGCGCGGACTGATTGATGAAGAGGTCCTTCGCGCTGAGCAGGCGCAAATCCGCCGGCACCATGTCGCCAGCCGACAGGAACACGAGGTCACCCGGGACGAGTCCGTCGATCGGCACTTCGAGCTTCTTGACGACGCGCGGCACCGGCGCCTCTTCGTCCGCATCCTCGACCGGCTCCTCGACTTCGCGCTTCGCCGTCGCGGTGTTGCTGACCATGCGTCGCAACTGCTCGACCGCCCTGCTCGATCGCGCCTCCTGGAAATGCGCGACGAACACGGCCATGATCACCATCGCGAACATGATGATCGCGCCAATCTTGTCGCTCGTCTCCTCGCCGCTGAGCCAGGTGATCGTCGCGAGCACGGTGAGCAGGATGTTGATCGGATTCGTGATGAAGCGCTCGAGAAGCTCCACGACGACGTGCTTCTTCTTTTCCTGCGCAATGATATTTGGACCGAATTGCTCGAGTCGCTCTTCGACCTGCTCGGGGTTGAGCGGATTGCCGTCAGGGTTCAGCTTGCGCAGCGCGTCGGCCGCTTCCATGCGCGCGAGCGCGAGCAACTCGGCAGCCGTGCGCGCCGCGGCCTCGCCCTTTGCGCCGCTGCGGCCATTGCCGCCGATCAGCATGGAAACGGATGACAGATTGAGCATGTAAGACTCCCGAAACAAATCGGGCAGCCTGCCAGTGCTCCATGACAGTTGGGCGACGAGACCGCTCGCTGGCGGCACTATCGGCGCGCTCCGCTGCTGCGGATCACGCGCCTTTAGGACACGTTATCCGCGGTGGAAGACTGGTCGGGCTGCAGTTTTGATACTACTGCAAGGGTCCACGGAAGGACGGCCTCGTTCAAGAAAAGTTGCGCGCAACTTAGTTGCGGCACGCGCGGATGTCAACCATTGAAAGGATTTGGTCCGGGTCGCGCTCGAAACCGGATGCCGCCCTTGAGGCATTGACCAGCAGTATCGAAAATTTGAAGCCGCGATCGATTGCCATGCCTTCGAATTCGCCACGTCGATCGCAGGCGCTTCTCGTCGACACGCTACCGGATTTTTAACGCAGCCCGTGACTATCATGCGGCCGCGGGGGCGAGCTGGAGGTTTTCATGCGCACATGCACGCTGCTGCTCTGCTTCGTTCTGTCGCTCGGCGCCCGGACCGCGGCGGCCGTCGATCTGCGCCTCACGCAGGTGGCGACTACGTCGGGGGTCGTCGAAATCGCGAATGCACACGACGGCAGCGGCCGCCTGTTTCTCGTTCAGCAGGCAGGGACGATCCGCATCCTGCGCGGCGGGCAGGTCCTCGCTCAGCCCTTCGCCGATCTCGGCGGCGTCATTGCGAGCGGCGGCGAGCGCGGCCTGCTTGGCCTCGCCTTCGCGCCCGACTACGCACAAAGCGGCCGCTTCTACGTGTACTACACGGCCGGGAATGGCGCCGTCACGATCGCGCGCATGCACCGCAGCGCGTCGTCGCCCGACGTTGCCGATCCGGCGTCGCGCGAGGTGCTGCTGAGCATCCCGCATTCCGATTTCGCAAACCACAACGGCGGCAAGCTCGCGTTCGGCCCCGACGGCTTCCTGTACGCCGGCATTGGCGATGGCGGCGGTTCCGGCAATCCGCTGCATACCGCGCAGGATCTCGGCTCGCTGCTTGGCAAGCTGCTGCGCATCGACGTCTCGCCGGCGACCGGATATACGGCGCCCGCGAGTAACCCGTTTCGCACGACGACCGGCGCGAATCCCGAAATCTGGGCGTTCGGCCTGCGCAATCCCTGGCGCTTCGCGTTCGATCGCACGACGGGCGACCTGTTCATCGCCGACGTGGGCCAGGACACGACCGAGGAGATCGACTTCCTCGCCGCCGGCAGCGCCGGCGGACAGAACTACGGATGGAACCTCTGCGAGGGCAATGCGAACTACAGCGGCAATTGCCAGGCGCCGGGCCTGACCGCGCCGATCAGCGTCTACCGGCACGGACCCGGCTGCTCGATCACGGGCGGCTACGTCTACCGCGGCACGAGCTACCCCGCGCTGACGGGCATGTATCTGTATGGTGACTATTGCTCGGGACAGATCTCCGGGCTGACCCGCCCGGGCGGCCAGGTGCAGACGAGCCTGCTGCTGTCGAGCGGCCTCGGCATCACGACGTTCGGCGAAGGCGAGTCGGGCAATCTCTATGTCGCCGACCCGGGCAAGGGTATCTATCTGATCAGCGATGGGGCACCGAAGGGGCTCATCACGTCGGCGTTCACGGGCAGCTGGTACGACCCTGCGCAGTCGGGCCACGGTCTCATGCTCGAGGTGCTCTCCGACACGAGCCTCGTCGCGATGTGGTACACGTTCGCGCCGAGCGGCGGGCAGGCCTGGTTCGGCGGCGTCGGCACGATCCAGGGCAATCAGGCTGTCGTCACGGCCAACCAGACGCTCGGCGGCAGGTTCATCCCGAACTTCGATCCGACCGCGATCGAGAAACCGGTCTGGGGCACGCTCACGCTGACATTCACCGACTGCAACACGGGCCGCGTCGATTTCAGCTCGGGACTCGGCTTCGGCAGCGGCAGCATGACCTTGAAGCGCCTCACCACGATAGCGGGCGCGGCGTGCAGCGACGGCTATTGAGCCGTGCGGCCGCGGCTCACGACTATTGTTTGATCTCGCGCACCGGAATCGACACGCCGCAGACATCGACGTGCCCCGCCGGTACCTTGTACCAGTCGTCGCGGCGATTGCGGCGCGCCTCGACGAAATTGGCGAACGACGGCGTGTCGGTGCGCAGCACCTCGAGATGGCTGCGTTCGGCCTCGGGCACGTCGGCGGCGACGCGGACGTTCACGACCGGCACGCGCTGCTCGGGTTTCTCGTAGAACCCGAGCGTGCCTGTGCCACGCGGCAGCACCGACAGCAGTTCCATGCCCTTGATGACGCGCCCGACGACCGTGATGTTGCGGTCGAGCCAGCGCGGCGCGCTGCCAATCACGACGTAGAGTTCGGCGCCGCCGCCCGAATTGACGTCGACGTCGCGGCCGACGCCGAGCGTACCGTAGCAATGCGTGAGCCAGGCCTGACCGAGTTTGGGATCGCGCGCGCTGGCAAAGTCGCCGGAGAAGCCGGTCTGCGCAGCATAGCCGTCCACGTCGGGCAGCGCGGTGAATGGCAGCTTGCTCGCGAGCGGCACCGTGAACTCGGCATTGAGCTTGGCTTTGGCGGTCTTGATCGCACGCGGCTGATCCTTGTCGCCCGCACGCGCATCGGCGTTCGGATCGCCCCACTGCACGACGTAGTTGTCCTGCGAACGCAGGATCGCGAGGCCGTCGAAATATTTTTCGCGCGCGAGCGCCTTGATGTTGGCGACGTGATTCGGCGCGAACGCGGGCGCGAGTTCGAGCACGACGCGCCCCGACTTCAATTCGAGATAGATCGTGTTTTCCGGATCGAGCGCGTGCCACTCGGCTGGCTTCGATGCCGCGAGGACGTCGGCCGTCGTGAGCGGCTTCTTCGCGGGCGCATCTGCAGCGCGCGCGCTCGAAACGGAAACAGCAACGGTTGCAGCGGCAAGCAGCACTAGCGACGGACGCATCGACACTCCCAGGTAAGTTGGCTGACTCGAATCTATCTAAAAATCAAACTGAACACTTTTCGCTCGTCTTTCCCGCGAAAGCGAATTCAGAGTCAACGTCGCTGGATTCCCGCTTTCGCGGGAATGACGGCGGCGACAAGTTCAATACTTTATCGGATTTGAGATAGGTTCTCGTTATCTTTCGGAAGGTGTCGCGATGACACCGAGGCGCACGATGCGGTCGAACTGGTCACCGTTGCGCGCGACGGTCAAGGTCACACGCTTGCCCATGTTCGCGCGCAACAGCTCCTGGAACGCATCGCGATTGCGCACGGGCGCGCCGTTGAACTTGACGACGAAATCGCCGCTGCGCAGGTTCGCTTCCGCGGCCGGCGTGCCGTTGACGATCGCACCGAGTTGAACGCCGCCTTCGACGCCGATCGTCTTGACCTCGACCGCCGTCATGCTGCGGAACTGGGCGCCGAACGGTAGCCGGTAGCGCACGTAGAACGTCGCGACGAACGGCCAACTCTCCCCATCGGGCGTCGCACCGTCTTCGGCACACGCCGTGCCGGCTTCGCCGGCGAACACCTCGGCGGCCTTGGGATCGGCCGGCAGCGTGTAGAGCAGGATCTTTTCCGCCCCGACGCGCGTGCCGTTGCGCAGCGTCCAGTCGCGCGCCGCGTCGTTGTCGCTGCGGTAGCAGCCAGTGCCTATTCGCACGAAGCTTCTCGCAGCGAGCTTGCGTTCGTCCGCGCGGATCGTCGTTCCCTCGGTCACTTCCGCGAGATCGGGCGGCGGCGCAGCACGCAGTTCGCTGACACTCTCGGTGAACTGTCCGCGCGTGACGACATAGCGGCCCGGTTCGCGCTTGGCGTGCTGCGGCGACGTCGGCTGCGCGGTCTCGGCCGCGGGCCGTACCGCGACGCAGCCAGCCAGCGCCGCGGCGGCGATCGTGCACAAGACGATCGCGCGCGCGACGAGCCGGTGCGGATTTGACCAGAGCGGAGTCGACCTTTGCCGATTCGTCCCGTGCGAATTGAACCCGTGCATGCTCGGTGGTAGACATACTTTGGACATCTCGTAATAGTAGCGCATGTCCTCGATCACGACCGCCAACGCCGCCCCACCCGCGCAAGCGCTGCGCAAGGCGCAGTTCCAGATCCATTTTTGCGTATTGCTGTGGGGATTCACGGCGATACTCGGCAAGATCATCTCGCTCGCCGCGCTCGACCTCGTGCGCTGGCGCATGTTGATCGTCGCGGTCGCGCTGCTGATCGTGCCGCGCGTCTGGCGCGGTCTGCGTGCGATGACACCACGCCTGCTCGGCGCATACGCCGCGGTCGGCATCGTGATCGCGGTGCACTGGCTGACTTTCTATGCGGCGATCAAGCTCGCGAACGCCTCGGTCGGCGCAACCTGCATCGCCGTCGCGCCCGTGTTCCTCGCCGTGCTCGAGCCGCGCATCGCCGGACGGCAATTCCGCTGGCACGAGCTGTGGATCGGCGTCGGCGTCATCCCGGGCGTTGCGCTCGTCGTCGGCGGCATTCCCGACCAGATGCGCCTCGGCGTACTCGTGGGCGTGATTTCGGCGTTTCTCTGCGCGCTATTCGGTGCCTGCAACAAGCGCCTCGTCGAACAGGCCGATCCGCTTACCGTCACCGCGATCGAGCTCGGCACGGGCGCGTTGTTCCTCTGGGCCGGCGCCGCGCTTATTCCCCATGGCAGCAGCATCTTCGCGCTGCCTTCGTTGCACGACGGCTTCTATCTGCTGGTGCTCTCGCTCGCGTGCACGCTGGTGCCGTTCACGCTGTCGCTCGTCGCGCTGCGGCACCTGAGCGCGTTCGCCGTCGAACTCGCGGTCAACCTCGAACCCGTCTACGCGATCCTGCTTGCCATACCGCTGTTCGGGGAGCAGCGCGAGCTCGACCTTGCGTTCTACCTCGGCGTCGCCATCATCATCGGATCGGTACTGATCCATCCATGGCTCGAGAAGCGCCATGCGCGCAGGATCGAAACGAACATCACGGGCTGTGTCGACTAGGAATTCAAAAGCAAGACCCGGAGCGCATGGCGCGAAGCCGCGGCGTAACGTCAGCGCATCCCGATCGAAAAGGAAGCGCATACCGATGAACGCCATGCTCAAGAATACCGAATTCTCCGCCGACTTCGCTGCGAACAAGACAGAAAGCGACCCGCGCTGGGCCGCCGTCGTCGCGCGAGACAAACGCGCCGACGGCACGTTCTTCTATTCGGTCAGGACGACCGGTGTGTATTGCCGCCCGTCCTGCGCATCGCGCCGCGCGCGCCCCGAAAACGTGGCGTTCCATGCGACACGCGCCGCTGCCGAGCGCGAAGGCTTCCGCCCGTGCAAGCGCTGCAAACCCGACGAAGCCGCGCTCGCCGATCGGCAAGCGGCAACGCATCACCGACATCTGCCGCTTACATCGAGACCGCGGACGAGATGCCGAATCTCGATGCGCTCGCCGAGCGCGCGGGCATGAGCGTCTATCACTTCCACCGCACGTTCAAGGCGATCACGGGCGTGACGCCGAAGGCGTATGCGCAGGCGCATCGCGCGACACGCGTACGCGCGCAACTCGACAGCGCGACGCGCGTGACCGACGCGATCTACAACGCCGGCTACAACTCGAACGCGCGCTTCTACGAGAACGCCGGCGCGCTGCTCGGCATGACGCCGACGGACTATCGCCACGGCGGAACCAATGCGCGCATCCGCTTCGCGATCGGCGCGACCTCGCTCGGCGCGATTCTCGTCGCGCGCAGCGAGCGCGGCGTCTGCGCGATCATGCTCGGCGACGATCCCGATGCGCTCGCGCGCGATCTGCAGGACAAATTCCCGCAGGCAACGTTGATCGGCGGCGACGCGGACTTCGAGCGGCTCGTCGCGCGTGTCGTCGGGCTCGTCGAGGCGCCGGGACTCGGGTTCGACCTGCCGCTCGACGTGCGCGGCACGGCGTTCCAGCAGCGCGTCTGGGAGGCGTTGCGCAGGATTCCCGCCGGCACGACCGCGAGCTACCGCGAGATCGCCGAACGCATCGGCGCACCGAAGGCGGTACGCGCAGTGGCGCAGGCCTGCGCGGCGAACTCGCTCGCCATCGCAATTCCGTGCCATCGCGTCGTGCGCAACGACGGCGCGCTGTCGGGCTATCGCTGGGGCGTCGAGCGCAAGCGCGCACTGCTCGATCGCGAGGCGCAGGCATGAGCGTCTCGATCGCCGTCAAGCACGCGCCTGATTCCGGGCAAATCGACATCGGTCAAACCGTCGAGGACCGCATCGCCGGCCTCGACTGGCAGCGCATCGCGGGCGACCTCGATGCGCGCGGCCACAGCCAGATAGAGGGCTTGATGTCGCGCGAGCAATGCCGCGATCTTGCGGCGCTGTATGCGCAGGACGCGCTGTTCCGCAGCCGCGTCGTGATGGCGCGGCACGGCTATGGCCGCGGCGAGTACCGGTATTTCACCTATCCCTCTGCCTGAGCCGATCGCCGCGTTGCGCACGGCGCTATATCCCGCATCTGGCGCCCATCGCGAACCGCTGGAACGAGGACATGGACCTGGCCGTGCGCTTCCCGCCGCAGCATGCGGACTTCATCGCGCGCTGCCACGCCGCCGGTCAGGTGCGGCCGACGCCGCTGCTGCTGCAGTACGGCGCGGACGACTACAACTGCCTGCATCAGGACCTCTACGGCGAGCACGTCTTTCCGCTGCAGGTCGCTGTGCTGCTGTCCGCGCCCGAACGCGACTTCAGCGGCGGCGAATTCGTCCTCACCGAGCAGCGGCCGCGCATGCAGTCGCGTGCCGAGGTGGTGCCGCTGCGGCAGGGCGACGCCGTGATCTTCGCGGTGCACCACCGCCCGGTTCAGCGGGACGCGGGGGACGTATCGCGTCAACCTCCGCCATGGCGTCAGCCGCGTCCGCAGCGGCAGCCGGCACACGCTCGGCGTCATTTTTCACGACGCCGTTTGAGCGTCTCTCGCACGCATCAGATCGACCCGACCTGACGCCGACGCGACTCCCCCTGCGGGCCGACGACGTCGGAAAAAAAGGAAGCGGCACCGCCGCGCGACTATCGTCCGCGCGGCGACTCTTTTCGCTGCTCAGGCGCCCGCGAGCAAGGCGTTGACGCGGCGCACGTAGGCCGACGGATCGTCGAGCGAAACGCCTTCGAGCAGCTGCGCCTGTTCGAGCAGGATCAGACCCAGATCGGTCGCGCTGGCGTCGTCCTTCTCGGCCTCCAGACGCTGGACGAGCGCGTGTGCGGGATTGATCTCGAGCACGGGCTTGCTCGCAGGTACGTCGTGGCCGGCCTGCTTGAGCAGGCGCTGCATCGCGAGGCCCATGTCGTGCTCGTCGAGCACGAGCACCGACGGCGAATCGGTCAGGCGCGCACTCACGCGCACGTCGCGCACGCGATCGCCGAGCAGGTCCTTGAGTCGCTTGACGACGCCTTCGGCGGCCTTCGTCGGCTTCCTTGCGTTTCTCGGCATCGGCGCCACCGAGCTTGCCCAGGTCGAGATCGCCCTTGGCGACGTTGCGCAGTTTCTTGCCGGCGTATTCGGTCAGGTAGGTCGACATCCAGTCGTCGATGCGGTCGTACATCAGCAGCACCTCGACACCGTGCGCCTTGAGCGCTTCGAGCTGCGGGCTGCCCTTGGCCGCGTCGTAGCCGTCGGCGGTGAGGTAATAGATCGCGTCCTGGTCCGGCTTCATGCGGCCGATGTAATCGTCGAGCGAGACCGTCTGCGCCGCGCCCTCGGACTTGCGTCGAGGCGAAACGCAGCAGCTTGGCGATGCGTTCCTTGTTGGCAAAGTCCTCGGCGACGCCTTCCTTGAAGATGGTGCCGAATTCCTTCCAGAAAGTCGCGAATTTCTCCGGCTCGTCCGTTCGCGAGCTTGTCGAGCAGGTCGAGCACGCGCCGCGTGCAGGCCGCGCGCAGTTTTTCGAGGTTGCGGTTCTGCTGCAGGATTTCGCGGCTCACGTTGAGCGGCAGATCGTCCGAATCGACGACGCCGCGCACGAAGCGCAGGTACGCCGGCAGCAATTGCTCGGCCGCATCCATGATGAAGACGCGCTTGACGTAGAGCTTCAAACCCTTGCGCTCGTCGCGCGCGCCCATCATGCAGGTCGAACGGCGACTTCGACGGCAGGTACAGCAGCGACGTGAAATTCTGGTTGCCTTCGACGCGGTTGTGCGATCCACGCCAGCGCGATCGTTGAAGTCGTGCGCGATGTGCTTGTAGAAATTCTGGTATTCCTCGTCCTTGAGCTCGGTCTTTGGCCGCGTCCACAGCGCCGATGCCTGATTGACCACTTCCCACTTCGCGCCGCTCGGGCTCGCGCCCTCGCTTTTCCTCGCCGTCGTCTTCTTTCGGCATGCGGATCGGAAACCGATGTGATCGGAATAACGCGCGATCAGGCTGCGCACCTGCCAGCTGCTGCAGGAACTCGTCCTCGTCGGCCTTGAGGTGCAGGGTGACCGCCGTGCCACGCGCTGCGTCGACGCTTTCGAGCGTGTATTCGCCCGTGCCGGCCGACTCCCAGCGCACGCCTTCGGCGCTGTCCGACTCCCGCCTTGCGCGTGTCAGCGTGACCTTGTCGGCGACGACGAACGCGGAATAGAAGCCGACGCCGAACTGGCCGATCAGGTTCGCGTCGGCCTTCTGCTCGGACGACAGCGCCTCGAGGAATTTGCGCGTGCCGGAACTGGCGATCGTGCCGATGTTCGCAACGACCTCGTCGCGCGACATGCCGATGCCGTTGTCGCGGATCGTCAGCGTGCGCGCTTCCGTGTCGACGCTGATGTCGATGCGCAGATCCGACTCGCCGGCGAGCAAGTTCGGGCTTGCCGATCGCCTCGAAGCGCAGCTTGTCGCAGGCATCGGAGGCGTTCGAGATCAGCTCGCGCAGGAAGATTTCCTTGTGCGAATAGAGCGAATGCGTCACCAGATGCAGCACCTGGGCGACTTCGGCCTCGAACTTGCGTGTTTCGGGGGCGGTGGTCATGCGTGAAGCTTCCTTATTTTCAATGGGTTGCGCAACGAGTATGGCCTGGCGCGGAGGTTTTCAAGCCCGCTGGGTTCCTCGATGAGGGGCGCGATTCTAGCGTGGCGCGATCCACCGCGCGCGTTGCCTGTCACGAGAAGGGAACATTCGCGTTCGACGATAGGCGCCTTCCGCCCGCCATCGGACAGACGCCATGAGCATCCTCGCCGCAGACAGCTTTTCCCTTGTCGCCCTCGCGTCCCTCGCTCGACAAGAAACCGGGGGCGGCCACGAGCCTGATCTTCGCGCTCCTGCTCGTCGTCGGCGTCGGCTTCACGGGCTACAGCCTGTTTCACGACATCAGCACGACCGGCGCGCGCGCGACGACCTGGCTGCCGTTCATCCTGCTCGGCATCGCGTTGCTCATCGCGCTCGCCTTCGAATTCGTCAACGGTTTCCACGACACGGCCAACGCGGTGGCCACGGTGATCTACACGCATTCGCTGCCGGCCAATTTCGCGGTGATCTGGTCGGGCTTCTTCAATTTCCTCGGCGTGCTGTTCTCCAGCGGCGCGGTCGCGTTCGGCGTGATCACGCTGCTGCCGGTCGAACTGATCCTGCAGGTCGGATCGGGCGCGGGCTTCGCGATGGTGTTCGCGCTGCTGATCGCGGCGATCCTGTGGAATCTCGGCACCTGGTGGCTGGGCCTGCCGGCCTCTTCGTCGCACACGATGATCGGATCGATCATCGGCGTGGGCGTCGCCAATGCGATGATGCACGGCCGCGACGGCACCAGCGGCGTCGACTGGGCGCAGGCGACTCAAGGTCGGTCAGACACTGCTGCTGTCGCCCGTATTCGGTTTCGTGTTGTCGGCCCTGCTTTTTCTCGCCCTCAAGGCGTTGGTGAAGAACCGCGAGCTCTATCAGGCGCCCAAAGGCAACACGCCGCCGCCGTGGTGGATTCGCGGCCTGCTCGTGCTGACCTGCACCGGCGTATCGTTTTTCCACGGCTCGAACGACGGCCAGAAAGGCATGGGCCTCATCATGCTGATTCTGGTCGGCACCGTGCCGATGGCCTACGCGCTGAATCGCGCGATGCCCGTGGAGCAAATGACGCCTTTCGTCGCGATGGCGACGACGACGCAGCAGTCCCTGAGCAGATACGCGATCGGACCGACGCCCGCCGACTCGCGCGCGACGCTGTCCGAGTACGTGCGCACGCATGCGTGGAACGAGAGCGTCGTGCCCGCCCTCGCGTCGATCACGGGCGATATCGCCGCCCAGGTCAAGGCCAGCGGCACGTTCGCCGGGGTGCCCGCAGAGAGCGTGGCGAACGTGCGCAACGACATGTATCTCACGTCGGAGGCGATACGCTTTCTCGCGAAAGATTCGCATAGCGCGGTGTTCGATGCCGACACGCAGAACAATCTCGCCGCTTACAAGATGCAGATCGACAACGCGACGAAGTTCATCCCGTCTGTGGGTCAAGGTCGCGGTCGCGATTGCGCTCGGACTCGGCACGATGGTCGGCTGGAAACGCATCGTCGTCACGGTCGGCGAAAAGATCGGCAAGACGCACCTCACCTATGCGCAGGGCGCGTCCGCCGAACTCGTGGCGATGAGCACGATCGCGGCCGCCGACATGTTCGGCCTGCCTGTCTCGACGACGCACGTGCTCTCCTCGGGCGTCGCCGGCACGATGGCGGCCAACAAATCGGGCCTGCAGATGGAAACCCTGCGCAATCTGCTGATGGCGTGGGTGCTGACGCTGCCGGCTGCGATCCTGCTTTCCGGATCGCTGTACTGGCTCTTCACCCACATCTTCTGATCAGGACTGTCTTCACCCGCGCGGGCGGCCGCTGCGAGTTGCGCTAAAGTACGGCATGGTTCTTCGTGCGGAGGCGCAATGCTGCTGCAAACGCGTTTGGCGGTCTTCGTGCTCGGCCTCCTCCTTGGCGCCGGTTCGGCCCATGCTGCCCAGGCGTTGCCGACTGCGGCCGAAGTGATCTCGCGCATCCAGCATGCAACTGGCGGTGCCGTTGCGTGGCATGCCGCCACGGTGGATACGATCAAGGCCGGCGATCCGCAAACGCCGGTGACCGGAATCGCCACCACTTTCAGCGCGACGATGGACGTACTGGAGCGTGCGGTCGCGCATCATCGCAACCTCATCATTTCGCATGAGCCGGTCTTCTATAACCACCTGGACGAAACCCAGTGGCTGGCGAACGATCCTATCTACCAGAACAAGCGTGACTACATCGCGCAGCATCATCTCGTGCTGTGGCGCTTTCACGATCATATTCACCAGTCGCCGGGCATGCCCGACATGATTCAGCAGGCAATGGTGGCTGCGCTGAAGTGGCAGGCGCTGCAGGACAAGTCCAATCCTCTGCGGTTCCACACGCCGCCGATCAGCCTGAGCGCGTTGGCCGCGCACAGATACGCGAGCGCCTGCACATTCGCGCTGCTACGCGTCGTCGGCGACCCATCGCTCGAGGTGACATCGTTCGCTTACATGCCCGGTGCGGCGGGGCGTGTCGAGCAGATCCGTGTGTTGCGCGACGAACAGATTCAGGTCCTGGTAACAGGAGAGTCCGCCGAGTGGGAGACCGTGCTCTATGTCCAGGACGCCGTCGCAGCGCATCGCCAGGGCCTGATCCTGCTCGGCCACGAGCCTTCCGAGGAATTGGGCATGCAGGCGTGTGCGCAGTGGCTCAAACCGCTGGTTCCGGAGGTGCCTGTGGAATTTATCGCGGACGGCGAGCCGTTCTGGTCGCCGCGCTAGGCCCCGCCTTTCGGAACTTCAGACAAGACAAAGCGGCCGTCGTTGCCGACGGCCGCTTTGGACGAGGAGCACAGACGCGACTCAATGCTCCAAGGCGGTACTCGGCGCGATCGATTGAGATCGCAGCGGTAGAAACTTACTCGTCCCCAGCGTGCTTGCTGAGGTCTTCGGTGATACGCGCCTTCTTGCCTTCCAGACCACGCAGATAGTAGAGCTTGGCACCACGCACCTTGCCGCGACGCTTGACCGTGACCGAGTCGATCGCGGGGCTGTGCGACTGGAACACGCGCTCGACGCCCGTACCGTGCGAAATCTTGCGCACGGTGAAGGCGGAATTGAGACCCGCGTTCTTCTTGGCGATGACCACGCCTTCATAGGCCTGGACGCGCTCGCGATTGCCTTCCTTCACCTTGACGTTGACGACGACGGTGTCGCCGGGCCCGAAATCGGGCAACTTGCGGGTGATCTGGGCGGCTTCGAATTGTTGGAGGAGATTGCTCATGACACTTGGCTCGAGATTGGGTTGGATTATATGCCGACTTTTCGACCATTTTGATGGTCGACTTCACGACTATTGCTTATCTTCTTGAAATTCTTGCAAAAATTTATTTTCTTCCAGTGACAGCTGCTTTCTTGCCATCAAGTCGGGACGTCGCAGCCAAGTGCGCCCCAAAGCCTGCTTCTTGCGCCACCGACGTATCGCCGCATGGTCGCCAGACATCAGTACTGCCGGCACGTTGCCCAATTCATGGGCTTCGGGCCGGGTGTAGTGCGGGCAGTCGAGCAGCCCGTCCGAAAACGAGTCCTGCTGGGCCGACTGCGCGTCGTTCAGCGCCCCGTCCTGCAGCCGGCCGATCGCGTCGATCAGCACCGCCGCGGCCAGTTCACCGCCCGAAAGCACGTAGTCTCCGATCGAAATCTCCTCGTCGACCTCGTGCTCGATCAGGCGTTCGTCCACCGCCTCGTAGCGCCCGCAAAGCAGAATCAGCCGGTCGCCCGCGGCAAGCTCCCTGACTTTCGCCTGATCGAGCCGCGTTCCCTGCGGACTCAGGTAAATTACTTTGGCCGGCTCCGGTGCTGCGGCCCGCGCACGCCGCCAGCGTCGCGCAGCGGGTCGATCAGCATCACCATGCCGGGACCGCCGCCGTACGGCCGCTCGTCGACCGTCCGGTAATTGTCGGTCGCGAAATCGCGCGGATTCCAGCTTTGCACCTGCAGCAGGCCGCGTTCCTGCGCCCGTCCGACCACACCGACTCTGGCGCTGGCTTCGATGAACTCCGGAAACAGCGTGACGACATCGATACGCATCGCTACTCGCTTCTTCAGCCCGGCAATTGCTTCGTTCCTTGCCGCGCCTCTAAAATTCTGGATCCCAGTCGACCACGATGCGCCCGCCAGTCAGATCGACTTCGCGCACGAATTGCCCCGAACGTAGGGAATCAGGCGCTCGCGCTCGCCGTCACGCACGACCAGTACATCATTGGCCCCGGTCGCGAAGAGATGGCTCACGCGACCGAGTTCGACACCTTCCACCTGCTGACGCTGAGGCCTTCGAGATCGATCCAGTAGTACTCGCCGCGCTTGGGCTTCGGCAGAGCGGAACGCAGGATACGGATTTCGGCGCCCAGCAACGCGGCAGCGGCATCGCGATCGTCGATGCCGGGCAACCGCGCGATCATGCCCTTGCCCTGGGCCCGACCGTCGCGCGCCGTCGAACTCCTTCTCGCTGCCGCCCGCCACACCGGTCACGAACCAGGGGCGATACTCGAAAATCTTCGCAGCGCGGCTCGGCATACGACTCGATCTTCACCCAGCCGTCGACGCCGAAAACGCCGACGATCTTGCCGAGGAGCAATTTGGCGTCGCCTCGCGCGGCCATGATCGGCGTGTCGTGGCCTGCCCGGACGAAGGACCTCAGGCGGCGGGCTTGGCCTGCTTGCCGGCTTCCTTGAGCAGCACGCGAACCTTGTCGCTCAGCTGGGCGCCCTTGGCGACCCACGCGGCGACGCGTTCGGTATCGAGCTGCAGGCGCGTTTCCTTGCCGGCGGCGACCGGGTTGAAGAACCCGAGGCGTTCGATGTTGCGACCGTCGCGCGCGTTGCGCTGGTCGGTAACGACGACGTGATAGAACGGACGACCCTTGGCACCGCCACGGGACAGACGAATCTTGACCATGTTTATTTCTCGAGAATTTATCGGGTTTGGAATGTCTCCACGATCCGGATGCGGGGCAAAAACCTCGCAAATCCACCGCAACGAAGACGGCACGAGGATCGGGAACCAAAAATTATAGCCGGTTCAGGAATAAAAATAAACCAGAACCTGAGCTTGCAACGAAAAGGCCGCATCCGGCGACGCCGTCAGGCGTGAACCTCCGGTTCGAATCGCAGGCGGCAAACCCCCGGTCCTGAATTCGCAGCGGTAAACCCTCCCGGTCTCGAATTCGCAGCGGGGTGCGGCCGATCAGCCCTCTCGCAGGCGGGTCGTCCGACGCCTCGCTGTCGTCCACCCTGCATCCCGCAGCGTGCCTCGGAGCCGATCGCAACGGGTCGGCCAGCTCATTGACAAGGCAAACAGCGCTGCACACACTCGGGCGCTTTCTCCACGCCGATGCAGCGACGCTGCGCCAGACAGGTACACGCCGAGTGAGTCCGAAAACAGCTTCGAATCCCTGCGATGCACCGTTCCTGGCATCGGACATCGGCGGCACCCATGCGCGCGTGGCGCTCGTCCGCTTCGAGAACAGCAAGCTTTCTATCCTGAACTACTCCGAATACGTCTGCGCCGAGTATCCCGATCTCGCGACCGTCCTGCGCACGTTCGTCGACACGTTCGGCAACGGCGAGATCACGCGCGCCGCGATCGCGATCGCAGGGCTGCAGGACGGCGACACGTTGATCAACCCCAACCTGCCCTGGCGCGTCTCGCTGTCGCAGACGCGCAACGCGGTGAACCTGCAGGATCTCGCGATCATCAACGATTTCGAGGCGCTCGCGCACGCGGTGCCGCACATCGACATCAGCGGCGCGCAACTGCTGACCGGCAAGCCGGTCGCGGTCGCGAACGCGGCGACGCTCGTGCTCGGGCCGGGCACCGGCTTCGGCGCCGCGCTGCGCATTCCGACGAAGCCGTTCGGCACCGTGATCGCGAGCGAATCGGGCCACGCCTCGCTCGCGCCGGGCAACGATCTCGAAATCGACGTGCTGCGCGAACTGCTCAAGCGCTGGCCGCATGTCGACCGCGAGCGCGCGCTCTCCGGGCCTGGCCTGCTCAATGTATACGAGTGTATTTGTGAACTCCACGGCGTCGCGGCGCTGCTGCGGACGCCTGCGGAGATCACGACCGCCGCGCTCGCCAACGCGAACCCGCAGGCGATCACGACGCTCAACGTATTCTGCAACCTGCTCGGCAGCCTCGTCGGCGACCTCGTGCTGACCTACAACGCGCAGGCCGTCTTTCTCGCCGGCGGCATCCCGTCGCGCATCCGCTCGTTCCTGCCGACCAGCAACTTCGTGCCGCGCTACCTCAACAAGGGTGCGCTGCGCGAGGCGATAGAACACGTACCGGTGTGGCTGATCGAGCACGGCCAGCTCGGCCTGACGGGCGCCGCGGCCTGGTATCAGGATCACTGCGCGCAGGCCTGAAGCCGAGCCGCGTCACCGATCGAAACGCGGATTCGGAAGGGGTCGATCGGATCGCCGTGCGATGAGGGGCAGAGACCGTCGAGCTCAACGAGTCCGAACCCGCTCCTTCGGAACAAAGCTCTGCTTGATCCGCGTTCATCGCTCCAACAATCCGCGCAATGCGCGTCCGACGCTCGGAGCTCTGCCGCTCAGGCGCAGATTTCGATCTCTCCGCCGATCCAGGTCGCTTTCACGCGCAGATCGTCGTCCAGCGCGACGAAGTCGGCCGCGTAACCCGGCGCGATGCGGCCATGCGAGTCGCCGATGCCGATGAACTCCGCCGGGTACGTCGACGCCATGCGCGCGGCCTCGTCGAGCGGCACGCCGAGCCAGTCGACGGTGTTGCGCACGGCCGTGCGCCATGTCGAGCACCGAACCCGCCAGCGTGCCTTCGGCGTCGCGAGCAAGCCGTCCGTCACGGTGATCGTCGTCGCCGTTGATGCGGAACGTCGGCGGATCCGAGCCGACCGGCGGCATCGCGTCGGTGACGAGAAACACCTTGCCCGCGCGGCTTCGCGGCGAGCGCAACGCGCAGGACAGCCGGATGCACGTGATGGCCGTCGACGATGATGCCGCACCAGCTCGCTGCGATCCTCGAGCGCCGCGCCGACGACGCCCGGCTCGCGGCTCCGCAGCGGCGTCATCGCGTTGAACAAATGGGTGAAACCGCGCAGGCCGGCTGCGAGCGCGGCCGCGTCTCGGCGTAGTCGCCGCGGTGTGGCCCGGCCGCAACGATCACGCCGCGCGCGACGCAGCGTCGCGCAACGCCTCGGTGACTACTCGCTCCGGCGCCAGCGTGAGCAGCGTCCTGCCGCGGCGCAGCGATCCGACCAGCGTCGATCGTCGGCCGCGTCGGGCACATGGAACTTGTGCGGGATCGTGGACGCCCTTGCGCGCGGCGCGAGATACGGTCCTTCGAGATGGATGCCGAGAACGCCGGGCACGCCTGCGGTCGATCGCCTCGTCGACGGCGGCGATCGCGCGCGCATCACGTCGACGTCGTCGCTGATCAGCGTCGGCAGCAGTCCCGTCGTGCCGAAGCGGCGATGCGCCGCGGCGATGCGGCCGGATCGTGTCGACGGTCGGCGCATCGTTGAAGAGCACGCCGCCGCCGCCGTTGACCTGCAGTCGATGAAGCCCGGCACCAGGCTCGCGCCGCGCAGATCGTGAACCTGCGCTGCGCGGACTCGCGCATCGGACTCGTCGACCACGTCGACGATCCTGCGCGGCCATCGAGCACGGCACGGCCAGATCGAATCCTGCGCGACAGCACGCGCGCGGTGAGCAACGCGGAGAGCGGCGATGCGACTTCATTTGAGCGTTCCCACGTGATGGCGTCGAGGTCTAGACCGTCTCGGTCACCTTGTTGCAGATGCGGCGGCACGTCGGGATTGCGGCCGCGGCGCAACGCCAGCGCGTTCGCCGCGCGATAGAAAGCTCTGGATCGTCAACAGCGGCGTGCACACCGGATGCGGCGTCGCGGTCGACCGGCAGGCGTATCGGCACCGTTGCTGTCCGATGCCGCGATCCAGACCTGCGCGCCGCGGCGGCGGAATTCGTCTGGCCAGCTCGCAGCGTGCCGACCAGCGTGTCGTCGTCCTGGGTCAGGAACAGCACCGGGAAATCCGTGCCGACGAGCGCCATCGGTCCGTGCTTCACTTCGGCGGCGCTGAACGCCTCGGCATGCAGGCCGCAGGTTTCCTTGAGCTTCAGCGCCGCTTCCTGCGCGGCGCCGAGGCCGAAGCCCGCGGCCGACGACGAACAGGTTGCGCGCGTCGACCAGGCCGTCGACCAGCGGCGTCCAGTCCAGCGCCCAGGTCGCGCGCAACGCGGCGGGCAACGGCGAGCAGCGCCGCGAGCAGCTGCCGCATCGTCCTTCCAGCGCGCGGCAATGTGCAGGATCGCGGAAAGCGCGCAGATATAACTCTTCGTCGCCGCGACGCTGATTTCGGGCCCGGCGCGCAGCGGGATCGACGTGTCGGCGATCGTCGGCCAGCGGCGAGTCCTCGACAGTTGACCAGCGCCACGACGTGCGCGCCGGCCTGCTTCGCCGCTTGCGCGTGCGCGGACGAGGTCGGGCTCTTGCCCGACTGCGAGATCGCGAGGAATAGACGCGCCCTGCGAGCTGCTGCCGGCGCGCGTAGATCGAGGTGACCGACGGCGACGCGGAGGCGGTGACGAGGCCGAGCTGGGTCTCGAACACGTACTTGGCGAACGTCGCGGCGTGATCGGAGCTGCCGCGCGCGCAGGTGACGATGAAGCGCGGCGGCTGCGGCGCGCAGGCGGCGCGCGAGGCGCTCGCGATCTCGCGGCGTCGTTGGCGTTCGAGCTGGCGCGCGCACCGACCTCGCGGCCGGCTTCGTGCGCTTCGGCGATACATCGCGCGTGTCGCTGTTGCGCGTGGCGGATGGCAAGGGTCGGCGTGGTTCAGTGGGCTTATTCGCCGTGCAGTTCGGCGACGAAGTCGTAGGCGTCGCCGCGGTACATCGACGTGGTGAACTCGACGACGCGGCCGTCGTCGAGAAAGCGCGCGCCGTTCGATCGCCAGCGCCGGGCTGCCGACAGGCAGATCCAGCAGCTGCGCCTGCGCCGCGTCGAGCGGCGACCGCACGCAGGCGCTGCAGCGCGCGCGTCGGACGACAGCCGATCTGCTCGAGCGCGTCGTACAGCGAGAGCTTGATCGCGTCGGATCGCGCAGCACGGCTTGCGGCACCACGGTGCGCTCGAGCGCCAGCGGTTTGTCGCCGGCGAAACGCAGGCGGCGCAGGCGGATCACGCTGCGCGCCGGGCGAAAGATTCAGCGCCATCGCTTCCTCGGGCGTCACCTCGCCGATGCTGCGCTCGAGGAATTTCGACGCGCGGCTTCAGGCCGCGCGCGCGCAGGTCGTCGGTGAAGCCGGTCAGTCGCGAGAACGACTTGACGATGCGCTCGGCGACGAACGTGCCCGCACCGTGACGCTGCGTCAGCACGCCGTCCTCGACCAGGCCGGCGATCGCCTTGCGCACGGTCACGCGCGACAATGCGAGCGTCGCTGCGCAGGTCGCGTTCGCTCGGCAGCGGCTGGCCCGGGCGGGAACGCGCCGGACTCGATCGATGTTCTGGATCGCCCGGCGCAGGCGCAGATAGGCGAGCGACCGCTGCGCCGCCGCGCCGCGGCCGAGTTGGCGATATTCGCTGAGCAATGCCGTCTGCATCCATCAATGATACCAATACAATACCACTTATTGCCAGTACTGCTTGATATCCGCGATATCTCGACGCAGCTAAACATGGCCTTTGCATGATTGAACGCATAGTGGCATTTACTGGTATCAAAGTGGTATTATCTTGCCCGGGAACCCGCAGCGTGTCTGCAAAGCGCGAGGTGTGTCGTGGTGCGGACTGATTCCAGTCGAGCCGTTTGATCTCGTGATTTTCGGCGGTACCGGCGATCTGGCCTTGCGCAAGCTGCTGCCGGCGCTGTTCCACCGCTATCGCCGACGGCCAGATGCCCGGCCAGCAGCCGCATCATCGGCGTCGCCGCGCGAAGCGCTCCGACGAGTCGTATCGCGCGACCGCGTACGGACGCCGTGCAGCGCGCTGGTCAAGGACGCCGATCCGACAGGCTGCTCGACAGATTCCTCGGCCTGCGTTCGTACTTCGGCGCTCGACGCGACGCAGGATCCCGGCTGGGACGATTTCGCCGCGAATGCTCGACGCGAATCGGCGAGCAGCGATCCGCGTGTTCTACCTCTCGACCGAGCCCGACCTGTTCGTCGGCATCTGCGAGCGCCTGCGCTCACTACGGCCTCAATGGCGACGGCGCGTCGCGTCGTGATCGAGAAGCCGATCGGCCACGACCTCGCGCAGCGCGACCCAGCATCAACGACGAGGTCGGCAGCGTCTTCGCGGAAACGCAGATCTTCCGCATCGATCACTACCTCGGCAAGGAGACGGTGCAGAACCTGCTCGCGCTGCGCTTCGCCAACACGCTGTTCGAGCCGCTGTGGAACACCGCGCACATCGACCACGTGCAGATCACCGTCGCCGAGACGATCGGCGTCGGCAAGCGCGGCCGCGTACTACGACGACGCCGGCGCGCTGCGCGACATGGTGCAGAACCACATGCTGCAGCTGCTGTGCCTGGTGGCGATGGAGCCGCCGGCGTCGCTGGACGCCGGACGCCGTGCGCGACGAGAAGGTCAAGGTGCTGCGTTCGCTGCAGCCGATCGATCGCGAGCAATGCCGATCCAGCTCACCGTGCGCGGCCAGTACCGCGCCGGCGCCGCCGAGCGGCGCGCCGGTGCCGGGCTACCTCGAGGAGCTCGGCAAGCGCCGACTCGCAGCACCGAGACCTTCGTCGCGCTCAAGGCCGAGATCGACAACTGGCGCTGGGCCGGCGTGCCGTTCTACCTGCGCACCGGCAAGCGCCTGCCGAGCCGCGTCTCGGAGATCGTGATCGCAGTTCCGCACGATGCCGCATTCGATCTTCGGACCGGCCGTCGGGCCGATCGCGCCAACCGGCTGGTGCTGCGCCTGCAGCCGGACGAAGGCGTCAAGCTGTGGCTGATGATCAAGCATCGCCGGGCCCGGGCGGCCTGCGCCTGCGTCAGCGTGCCGCTGGACATGAGCTTCGCCGAGGCGTTCGGCGTGCCGCAGCCGGATGCCTACGAGCGCCTGCTGCTCGACGTCGTGCGCGGCAACCTGACGCTGTTCGTGCGCCGCGACGAAGTCGAGGCGGCGTGGCACTGGATCGATCCGATCCTCGCGGCCTGGGCGGCGAGCGGCGAGCTGCCGAAGCCCTACACCGCCGGCAGCTGGGGCCCGAGCGCCGCCGTCGCGCTGATCGAACGCGACGGCCGCACCTGGCACGACGAGGATGCGGCATAGGCCGACGCGGCGATGGCTTCGACGGTCAACCACGAATTCGCCGACGGCGACCGGCTCGCACACGCGCTCGCCGAGCGCGCTGGCCGCCGACCTCGCCGCCGCGATTGCAGGCGCGCGGCACCGCGCTGCTCGCCGTTTCGCGGCGGCACGCACGCCGCGGCGCTTCTTCGCACGCGCTGTCCACGCCGACGCTCGACTGGCGCGAACGTCATCGTCACCCTGGTCGACGAGCGCTGGGTCCGCCGACGAGCGAGCGCTCAACGAGCACCTGGTGCGCAGCACTCTGCTGCAGAACGCCGCGGCCGCCGCGACATTCGTGCCGCTGTTCGAGCGAGGCGCCGCGGATCCCGACGATGCGACTCGCTGCCGCGGTCGATGCGCGCATCGCGCTGCTCGATCTGCCGTTCGACGCGATCGTGCTCGGCATGGGCACGGACGGCCACACCGCCTCGTTCTTTCCCGGCGGCGATCACCTCGCCGCAGGCGCTGGACCCTGACGACGCAGGCGCTCGTGCTGCCAGCATGCGCGCGCCGAACGCCGGCGAGCCGCGCATCACGCTGACGCTCCCGCGCCCTGCTCGACACGCCGCACGCTGTATCTGCACATCGAAGGTGCGAGCAGAAACGCGCGTGCTCTGGCGACGCCGTGCAGCGATCCGAACGACGACAAGCTGCCCGATTGCGTACCGTGCATGACGCAGCGCGCCGAACGCCGCTGCAGCTGTCTACTGGTGCCCCTGAGCGCCGCAGGATTCAAGAAGCCATGACCCTTGCACCCCATACGTCGCCGAGGTCACCGAACGCATCGTCGAGCGCAGCCGCGACGCGCGCGCGCCTATCTCGCACGCATCGATCGCGCGCGCGGTCGACGGTCCGCAGCGCAAGCGACTCTCCTGCGGCAACCTCGCCCACGGCTTCGCCGCCTGCGGCACCGACGACAAGGCGGCGATCTGCGCAAACGGTCGCGCGCCGAACCTCGCGCATCGTCACGGCCTACAACGACATGCTCTCGGCGCATCAGCCGTACGAGCGCTATCCCGAGCTGATCCGCGCAGCCGCGCGCGAGGTCGGCGCGACCGCGCAGGTCGCCGGCGGCGTGCCGGCGATGTGCGACGGCGTCACGCAGGGCCAGCGCCGGCATGGAGCTGTCGCTGTTCTCGCGCGACGTGATCGCGATGTCGACCGCGGTCGCGCTGTCGCACGACATGTTCGACGCGCGCGCTGTTCCTCGGCATCTGCGACAAGATCGTGCCGGGCCTGCTGATCGGCGCGCTGAGCTTCGGCCATCTGCCGGCGATCTTCGTGCCGGCCGGCCCGATGCCCACCGGCATCACCAACGACGAGAAAGGCGAAGGTCCGCCAGCTCTACGCCGAAGGCAAGGCGAGCCGCGAGGAGCTGCTCGAAGCCGAAGCCGCGTCGTACCACGCGCCCGGCACCTGCACGTTCTACGGCACCGCCAACTCGCAACCAGATGCTGATGGAGATCATGGGCCTGCACCTGCCGGGCGCGAGCTTCGTCCATCCGAACACGCCGCTGCGCGACGCGCTGACCGCCGCGGCGGCGCAGCGCGCCGCCGCGATCACCGCGCTGGGCGACGACTACACGCCGGTCGGCCACGTCGTCGACGAGCGCGCGATCGTCAACGGCGTCGTCGGCCTGCATGCGACCGGCGGCTCGACCAACCACCTGCTGCACCTGGTCGCGATCGCGCGCGCGGCGGGCATCGTCATCGCGCTGGGACGATTTCGACGCGCTCGTCGAGCGTCGTGCCGCTGCTCGCGCGCGTCTATCCGAACGGCAGCGCCGACGTGAACCAGTTCCACGCGGCCGGCGGCATGGCCTTCCTGATCGCGCAGCTGCTCGACGCCGGCCTGCTGCATGACGACGTGCACACCGTCGCCGGCAAGGGCCTGGACGCGCTATCGCGCAGCGCACGCGCTGCTCGGCGACGGGCGGCGCACTCGGCTGCGTGACCGGTCGCCGCAGCAGAGCGACGACGCGACGTGCTGCGCCGCAGTCGCGAATCCGTTCCGCGCCGACGGCGGCCTGCGCGTGCTCAGCGGCAACCTCGGCCGCGCGGTGATCAAGGTCTCGGCGGTGCCCGCCGACCGCCAGCGTCGTCGAAGCGCCGGCGCATCGTCTTCGACGACCAGGACGACGTGCAAGGACGCGTTCGAGCGCGGCGAGCTCGATCGCGATTTCGTCGCGGTCGTGCGCTTCCAGGGCCCGCGCGCGAACGGCATGCCGGAGCTGCACAAGCTGACGCCCGTCGCTCGGCGTGCTGCAGGATCGCGGCTTCAAGGTCGCGCTGCGTCACCGACGGCCGCATGTCCGGCGCGTCGGGCAAGAGTGCCGGCGGCGATCCACGTGACGCCCGAGGCCGGCGACCGGCGGCGCGATCGCGCAAGATCCGCGACGGCGATATCATTCGCGTCGATGCGGTGGCCGGCACGCTCGACGTGAAGGTCGACGAGGCGACGCTTGCGGCACGAACCGTCGCGACGTCGCCGACGCTTGCAGCGCATCACAGCGGCCTTGGCCGCGAACTGTTCGCCCTGTTCCGCGAACGCGTCGGCAGCGCCGACACGGGCGCCAGCGTATTTTCCGGAGATCTCCGCATGACCAGTGCAATCGAAAAGAAGCAACGCGAAGTCGAGGCCACGCTGCGGCTGGCGCCGGTGGTCGCCGTCGTCGTGATCGACGACGCTCGACGCGGCCGTGCCGCTGGCGCGTGCGCTGGTCGCCGGCGGCATCCGCGCGATCGAAGTCACGTTGCGCACGCCGGCCGCGCTCGATGCGATCCGCGCGATCGCCGCCGAAGTCGAAGGCGCCGTCGTCGGCTCGGGCACGGTGCTGACGCCCGAAGACCTGCGCGCGTCGGAGCGCGCCGGTGCGAAGTTTGCCGTCTCGCCCGGCGCAACCGCACGCGTTGCTCGATGCCGCCGACGACGAGCCTGCTGCCGTGGCTGCCCGGCGCCGCGACCGCGAGCGAGGCGATGGCGCTGTTCGAACGCGGCTACCGCTTCCAGAAATTCTTTCCGGCCGTGCCCGCGGGCGGCATCCCGCTGCTGCGCGCATGGGCCTCGCCGCTGCCGCGGCATCCGGTTCTGCCCGACAGGCGGGATCACGCCGACGACCGCACCCGATTTTCTCGCGAGCCCGAATGTCGTCTGCGTCGGTGGTTCGTGGTTGAGTCCCAAGGATCTGCTGCGCGCTGGCGACTGGAAGAAGGTCGAGGCACTCGCGCGCGCCGCGGCCTTGCTCGCGCCGGCGGCGCCATAGCCATCGCCGCCATCGCGGCCACGCGAACGGAAAACGTACCGGGTATTACCAGCGCGGCCTGCTCTGTTTGTGCGCAAAGAAGGTCACGCGCGCGTCGTTGCGCACGTTGATGCCCGGCGGGCCGAGATAGGCGAGACGCACACCCTCGCGGCCCGCAGCGAAACCGAAGCTCAACTGGTCGCGGCGACTCCCGTTCAGTTGTTCCTGCCACCACGATTCCGCGAATCGAATCGCCGCGGACGTATTGTGCCGCCTCACGAGCACGCCATTCTCGGTGAGCCCGGCATGCTCGCGATACCCCGCTTGCCGATAGCGCAGCATCTGCGCGGCTATGACCGCCGGATCGTCCCTCTCGTCGCTGCGAGGCATCGCGCCGCTTCGTCATAGACGCAATCCCGAAACGGGTGTCTGAATGCGGCGATGTCCCAATCGCCATGCGATGGCACGAAGGCGTCGGGCGGACACTCCAGACGGATGCTTGCATCCACCCACAGGCTGGTTTCGTAATCCGGGAAATATTCGTGGGGTCGGATCTTCGGGTGTCGGGACGTCCGCGAGGGATCCGCGTGCGTCCAGTCGACGCGCCGTTGCGCCCAGACGTTCTGCCACGAAATATCGCGATCTGTAAAGCAGACGTAGTCGCAGTCGGGGGCAACGACGGCCGGTATTTTCAGCGGGTCGTAGTCGGCGACGATCACCGTGTACACGACGAGGCGTTTGCGTTCGCTACTGCCGGAAGAGGCATCGACATGCCCGTGCTCCCACCCCGTTTTGCACGACTTGTCCGGAGGAAGCCGCGTACGTCCCTCGGCCTGTCCGAATTGAATGAAGTCGGCGAGGGGCGGCAGCGTGGAGAAGTCGAGATCAGGATTCGACCGCGCGTACCAGGCCGAGTCGAACAGCGACGAAGGATCGCGCCAGCGCCGGCTGTCATGCAGCAGATAGTGCAGCAACGGATTCGTCGTCTCGGCGATGCCCGTTGGCATTGCGCAAGACGGTCGCGCCGTCGAAAAGCGCGTTGGGCTCGTAGCCCGAGCGAGCGCCGTGTTCCCAGTAGTGGAGCAGCGGATTCAGTCCTTCGCGCGCGACTTCGGGATAGCGCGACAGATACCAGTCGCTGTCGAACAGCGGATTGGGATCGCGCCCTTCGACTGCGCCGTGGCGCAGAAAGTGCCACCACGCATCGACGCCCGCAGCGGCGACATCCGCATAGCGCGCGCGATACCACGCATGGTCGAACAGGGGATTCGCGTGACGCGACTCTGCGCTGGCGCCGTCTGGTACCACGGGCGCCCGTTCAGGCGCTGCCGCAGCGCTTGCACACCCCGTGCACCTCGAGCGTCTGCGCGCGCGTGCGGAAGCCGAGTGTCTTCGCCTGTTCGGTAAGGAGTTTGGCCACACGCTCGTCGCAGATTTCCGTCGCCGATTCGCAGACGTCGCAGATCAGGAACGGCACGTGATGCGACGACGCTCGGGTGATGGCAGCTTACGTAGGCGTTGATCGACTGCAGCTTGTGGATGAAGCCGTTGTCGATGAGGAAATCGAGGGCGCGATAGACCGTCGGCGGCGCCGCGTTGCTGCGATCGTCCTTGAGCCGGTCGAGCAGGTCGTAGGCCTTGACGGGCTTTTCCGACGCCGCGATGAGATCGAGCACCTGCTGACGGATCTCGGTCAGGCGCAGGCCGCGCAGCTCGCAGGCAGCGGTGACTTCGCGCACGAACGCGCCTGGCGTCGTGGTGGTGATGATGTGGCGCTGGCGGCTTTGGCGGACATCGGCTGCACTCGTTACGGATCTCGTGACCATACTACCCGAAGTGGGGATGTTTGCGACTGTCGCGCAAGACCGTCGCCGCCTGTCGTGCCGTCAATGCGACGCCGCCGCGCCCGACATGCGCACGGGTCATGCCGTGCAGGTGCGATTGCCCGGGCCAACGAGGCGCCGCAATGACGGCAGTGCCTGTCGCCGGCGTCGACGGACTTCCCGCACGCCGGGCACTTCGGCTGCGGCTTGCGGCAGGACAGGCACAGCGAGATGATCCAGCCGATCGGACCGAGCGACGCGCCGAGCGATCACGTCGCGCGACGACCGCGTTCTTGTACTTGCCGATCAGCGCGCCGACCACGCCGCAGACGATCGTGAAGACGATCGCCCAGATCCACAACGACGGATCGGTCAGCGACCGAGGTGCATTCGGCGAGCAACTCGGCGGCCTGCTCGGGATCGCCGGCGTCTGGACGTTCGACAACGCCGAGAAATCGCAGCTCATGTTCCTGGCCTACGCGCCCGCGCGCGCGAGCGCCTCGTCGATGCGCCTGAGCGCACGCTCACGCCCGGCCAGATACACGGTGTGATCGATCGACGGCGACACCTGCGTGCCGGTCATCGCCACGCGCAGCGGCTGCGCGACCTTGCCCATGCCTTCGTCGATCGCGGCGGCCGCCGTCCTCGATCGCCTTGTGCATATTTTCCACGTTCCAGTCCTTGACGTTGCCGCCAGCTGCGACTGCGCGGCCTGCAGCGCCGGCACGGCCGTCGGCGACTTGCAGGTGCTTGGCGATCGCTGCATCGTCCCACTGCGTGATCGGGCCGTACCAGACGTGCGCCTTCTCGGCCATCTCGCGCAGCGTGTGCGCGCGCTCGCGCAGCGCGACGATCACGTCGGCCGGCGCCGGGCCGTGCGCGGGATCGAGCCCCTGCATGCGCAGATGCCACTCGAGGTGCGGCGCGATCTCGAGCGGATCGTCGCTCTTCAGATACTGCTGGTTGAGCCACGCTGAGCTTCTCCAGATCGAAGCGCGCCGCCGCGCTTGTTGACGTCGGCAACATCGAACAGCTCGACCATCTGCTCGCGCGAGAAGATCTCCTGATCGCCGTGCGACCAGCCCAGACGCACCAGATAGTTGAGCAGCGCGTGCGGCAGGAAGCCGTCGTCGCGATACTGCATGACATTGACCGCGCCATGACGCTTGCGACAGCTTCTGCCCGTCGGCACCGAGGATCATCGGCAGGTGTGCGAAGTCGGGCACCGGCGCGCCGAGCGCCTGGTAGATGTTGATCTGCCGCGGTGTGTTGTTGACGTGGTCGTCGCCGCGGATCACTTCGGTGATGCGCCATGTCGATGTCGTCGACGACGACGGCGAAGTTGTAGGTCGGAAATCCGTCCGAGCGGAAGATCACGAGATCGTCGAGTTCGTCGTTGCTCCACTCGATGCGACCCTTGACCTTGTCGTCGAACACGACGCTGCCGCCGTGCGGATTCCTGAAGCGGATCACGCGATTCGGATCGTCGCGCAGCGGTTCGTTGCGCTGTCGCGATAGTGGCCGTTGTAGCGCGGCTTGACGCCCTGCTCCATCTGCTGCGCGCGCATCGCGTCGAGCTCCTCGCTTGCGTCTCGTAGGCGTAGTAGGCCTTGCCCGCGCGGATGAGGTCTTCGGCGACCTGGCGATAGCGGTCCATGCGCAGCGTCTGGTAGTACGGACCTTCGTCGGCGTTGAGATCGAGCCAGCTCATGCGCGTCGAGGATCGCCTGCACCGCCAGCGTCGGTCGAACGCTCGCGGTCGGTGTCCTCGATGCGCAGGATGAATTCGCCGCCGCGGTGACGCGCCTCGAGCCAGCAGAACAGCGCCGGTGCGCGCGCCGCCGATATGCAGGAATCCGGTCGGACTCGGAGCGAAGCGGGTGCGTACGGTCATCGAAACGGGAATCTGTCGGAGACGGCGGGCAAGATTAGCAGAGACGGCCCGTAGAATTGCGCCGCTCGGATGACGTCACAGCGGCTGCACGGGACTGCCGCATGTCCAGGTCCCGCGCTTGCAACGCCGGCGACTTCGACGACGCGCTAGACTTGGCCGTCTTCCAGCAGTGGACCCAGCACCATGAACCGAACCGGCCGCTGTCCTGCGCGTGCTCCCCCTGCTCGCCATCGTGACCTGGCCGCCTGCGCGACGCAGGGCAGCCGCAACGAGGCACCGCCCGCGGACACGCACGCCCGCATCGGCCTGCTCGAGACGACCGACATCCACACGAACATCCTCAGCTACGACTACTACAAGCTGGCGGAAGACCAGAACATCGGCCTCGAGCGCGCCGCCACGCTGATCCGCGCTGCGCGCAAGGAATTCGAAAACAGCCTGACGTTCGACGACGGCGACACGATCCAGGGCACGGTGCTCGCCGACTACCAGGCGCTGGTCAGCGCGCGTGCCCTGCGACCGAAGAACTGGGCGTCTACAAGGCGATGGACGCGATCGGCTACGACGCCGGCACGATCGGCAATCACGAGTTCAACTATGGCCTCGAGTTCCTGAGCCAGGTCACCGGCACGCCGTTCACGTCGATGGTGTCGCGCGCAGAACAGTGCAAAGGTCCGCGTTTCCCGCTCGTGCTGTCGAACGTGCTCAGACGCGAAGGACGGCACGCCGATCTACACCCCGTGGCGCATCCTCGAACGCAAGATCAAGGTGCACACGCCGGACGGCAAAGTACGCGAGGTCACGCTGCGCATCGGCGTGATCGGCTTCACGCCGACCGGCATCATGGACTGGGACCGCCGCAACCTCGAAGGCAAGGTCACGGTGACCGGCATGGTCGAGGCCGCGCAGAAATACGTTCCGGAGATGCGCAAGGCCGGCGCCGATATCGTCATCGCGCTCGTCCACGCCGGACTCGATTCGTCGCCCTACACGATCCACACCGAAAACGCCGGCTGGCATCTGCGCGGCCGTGCCGGGCATCGACGCGATGCTGCTCGGCCATTCGCACGCGATCTTCCCGAATCCGGCCGATACGAAGTCGCGCTACGCGCACATGCCCGAGGTCGACAACCAGCGCGGCTTCGTGCGCGGCGTACCCGCGGTCATGGGCAACTACTTCGGCAAGAACATCGGCGTCGTCGACCTGGCGCTCGTCTACCGCGACGGCCGCTGGCAGGTCGATCGCGAGGCGACGCACGCCGAGGTGCGCTCGGTCAAGAATGCCGACGGCAGCTTCGTCGATACCGATGCCGCGATCGCGCCGCTCGTCGCGCACGAGCACGACGGCGCCGATCGCCTACGTGAAGACGCCGATCGGCCGCAGCGACTATCCGATCACGAGCTATTTCGTCGCGGCCGGCGACACCTCGGCGCAGACGATCGTCAATCGCGCGCAACGCGACTACGTGGAAAAGTACATCAAGACGAACCTGCCGCAGCTCGCCGGTGTGCCCGTGCTCGGCGCCGCGTCGCCGTTCAAGGCCGGGTTCGGCGGCGTGAAGCGATTTCACCGACGTGCCGGCCGGCGCGCTCGCGATCAACAACGCCGCCGACCTGTACCTGTATCCGAACACGCTCACCGCCGTGAAGATCGACGGCGCCGGCGTGAAGGCCTGGCTCGAGAAGTCGGCGAACTGGTTCAATCGCATCGATCCCGCGAAGCGCGAGACGCAGGAACTCGTCAACTCGAGGTATCCGACTTACGACTTCGATGTCCTGCAAGGCGAACTCACCTACTCGATCGACGTCACGCAGCCTTCGGGACAGCGCATCGTCGACCTGCGCTATCGCGGCGCACCCGTGCAGAACGAACAGCCCTTCGTCGTCGTCACGAACAACTATCGCGCCGCCGGCGGCGGCCGCTTTCCGGGCCTGGACGGCAAGTCGATCCTCGTCTCGGCGCCCGACGGCAACCGCGAGGTGCTCATTGCCTACATCCGCAGCCAGGGCGAAATCACGCGCGCGCGCTTCGGCAACGAGCACAACTGGCGTTTCGTGCCGGTCAAGACCGCAGGTCCGGTGGTCTTCACGTCCGCTGCGGGCAAGCTCGACATCGCGACATCGGCTGGCCTCGCCGACGTCGCGTGGATCAGGGACATCGGCGACGGCGCGGCGGTCTATTCGGTCGACTTGTCGCGCTGACCCTGAATCGGTCGAGAGCACCGCACTTTTCGTTACGGTCGCAAAAAAAAACGCCACCCTTCGAAGGGCGGCGTTTCCTGAAGGGATGGACTACGGCCTAGCGATGGCCCTTGTCTTTGTCCTTGTCCTTGTCGTGCGAAGACGATGACTTGTCATGCGACGATGAATGGTTCTGTTGCGTGGCCGGCGCCGCATGCGCCTGCTGCGCGACCGGGGCCGCATGCACCTGTTGCGCGACCGGGGCTGCATGCGCCTGTTGCGCGCCCGGCCCTGTATGCGCCTGCTGTCCGGTGGGCGTCGAGTTGTGTCCCGGGGGCGCGTGATACGTGTCGGCGTGCTGGCCCTGCGGCTGCCCGTAATTTGGCGTGTTGTGCGAAACCTGCTGTGTCGCGTGGGCATCCGGATGCGCCGTCGGTGCCGCGTGCGGCGCACCGTGGTAGTCGTTGCCGTGCGACGCGCCCTGATAGTCGGCGCCGTGCGACGTCGCGTGATAGTCCGCATTGCCATGCGACTGGCCGTGGTAGTCCGATCCGCCATGCGACGAGCCGTGATAGTCGTTGCCGTGTCCGGAATAGCCGTGGTCATGATCATAGTGCGCATGATCATGCCCCCAGTCGTGAACGGGGCCATAGAAAGCGGCCGGCGGTGCGTGACGCACGTAGGGATGCGAGTACCAGTGATCGTGTTCGCCCCAGAACGAGCTGTTGCGATAATAGTGGCCCCAGTAGTCGGCGATCACGAACGAGACGATAGGCACGCCGATCGCCGCACCGTACGACGGCAGCAGAACCGGCTGATCGTTGTACTCGTACTGGATGTAGTTGCCGGCGACCCAACCTCGTGCGCCGTCGAAAACCACGTCGCACCATTCCCACGCGTCGGTACAGCCCTGAATCTCCAGCGGGGCGCCAGCCGGAATCGTCGTGACGATCGGATATTCGACATCCGGCCCGGCGCGCAGATTGACGTTACCCGTCGCGAAACCGTCGTAGGCGAATGCCGACGACGTCGCGCCAAGAAACAGCGCCGCAATTGCACTACTCATAACCCGTTTCATACACCCTCTCCTGATGTCGAAGCATCTCGCTAGCCGTCTCGGCGCGTCGCGTTCGTGCGCACGCCCCGACGGTACGACCCCATTTGGCCAGAATGGCGCGCGAATTTGTGCGCAGCATTCAAGCACCCTATTGCCAACCCCGTCTCATATTCGGATTGCGCGTTACATGTTCCTCGCCTCTGTCTGAACGCGCGGTGATGGAACGTTGAGTTGCGGGCTCGCTTGTCAGCACGCGGCAAAGCCGTTGCCGGCGCTTCGCCGAGCCGGAAAATGCAGCGAAAAGCGCAAGTTAAGGTAAGCGCGAAGCCGCAGGCGCGCAAGCGGCGGATAACCGGTCCCAATCGGAGTTCATTGGGAACCGTCGGAGCGCCTGATAGTGGCGGAGGCCGACCCGGATTTGTGCCGGCCGGCATAGAAAGGTAGCGAGACCGACCATCCGTACGGCGTGCGGAACGAACGCAGCGCACACCGTTTCTGACAGTCTGTCAGTCGCTGCAACCGAAATCCGAAACGAACGCGAGTCGCGTCAGCGGAAACTGGCCGCTGCCGAAGCCGTCCAGGCTCGACTGATAGCTGAACTGTGCGAGCGCGCAGCTCGTGAGATCGATGTCGACCGTGCCCCAGGGGCGCACGGTCGATCCCGTCGGCGGACCACCGACCTGCAGCACGCCGCCGATGTTCTGCGACATGCTCGCGTGGATGCGCTTGTCGGTCAGCTGGCCGACGCCGTAGACCCAGGCCTGGTTGCCGTTCGAATCGAACGTGCTCCAGACGATCGCGATGTCGCCGTTGTCGTGGATGCGCTGCAGCGAGACGTAGTGGCCGTTCGCGTCGGGATCGAAGTAGAAGCCGTTCATGCCGCTCGCGGTCAGCGCGCCGGAGCCGCCGCCGTACTCGTACGCGCCGGCGTCGCAGCCGTGCGGCGAACGCGTGTAGCCGCGCGCGTCGACGGCTTCGCAGTACTGCGCGATGCCGGCGCCCTTGGCGGGCTGCCACCGCTGATTGCCTGTGTCGGAATCAGGCCGCCGTGGTCGCCGAATGTGCCCAGGCCACCGTCCTTGATAAATTGCTTATCGCCCAGGGCGCTTGAGAAAACACAACCGCCGTTCGCAACGTTCCCGCCTAGCGAGATCGCATCACCCACATTACACACATCGAGAACGTTGCCGAGAAAAATTGAATTCGCGATCCTCGGCAAATATTCGCTATCGGCAGACGATTTGACAATCGCCGACACTAACGGAGCAGGAGGCGCCCCCAAGAGAATGTTGGTAAATGTGGAATTATATATTTCAAGCCCTCCTTGAGGAGAGGTAGTGAGAATGCCGGTCGGATACTGGTTGCTCGACCCCGTGAAGACGAGCGTAAGATCGGTCATCGTCACGTTTCTCAATAGGATATTGCCGGGTCCGGTGCTCATGATCAGGGCGACGTTTGATCGGCTTCCATCGGCTGCGTCAGCGCCGCTGGGAACGCGCAAACCGCTGATGCTCACGCTGTCGAAAGTTGCGCTCCCTGCGATGCAAACAATTGCTGCCCAGCGGTTCGGAAACTGGTCAGTGCCGCAAGGCAGCACCGGGAGATGCGCCGCTCGCACGTCGGGCGAATGGACGCATTGCGTAGCGTGAATGAGCCTGCGGTTGCTTTGATCGTCGGATAGCCGAGCTCAGCTCCTTGACCGTCGATCGTGACCACGGACGTCGCGCTACCGGAAAAATTCAACGCGCAAGTCGAATACACGCCTCCGCGCGCGAGCAGGATTGTGTTTTCATTGGCGCTGCCTTGCGCCGCAGCGACAAGCGCGGAAGAGAGTCCTGCACAATCGCCGTCAGCGATACGCACCACGCCTGCAAAACCAGCCTGCCATCCACCAAACACCAGACATAGAAGCAACACAATCCGCATCAACATGATTCGTACCTCTCGCGCAGCAGGGTATTCCACGCGTACGCCTCTGTGGGCGATCGCGTGGGCCGTCACTCTGCCCGCTTGAGACCGGCCATGAGACGATTGGTTCAGTTTGCGTTTAGCGAAGCCCGGTTTCGTTGCGCGCGATCACCATGCGCTGGATCTCGCTCGTGCCCTCGTAAATTTCCGTGATCTTCGCATCGCGGAAATAGCGTTCGAGCGGCATCTCCTTCGAGTAGCCCATGCCGCCGTGGATCTGCACGGCCTGGTGCGTGATCCACATCGCCGCCTCCGACGCGGTCAGTTTCGCGACCGCGGCCTCGGTCGAGAAGCGCCCGCCGCTTTTTTCCGCCTGGCCCTTTGCAAACGCGGCACGCAGCGTCAGCCAGTACGACGCCTCGAGCTTGCACTTCATGTCGGCGATCTTCGCCTGCGTCATCTGGAAGCTGCCGATCGGCTGGCCGAAGGCCTTGCGGTCGCGGCTGTAGGCCAGCGTCGCCTCGTAGGCGGCACGCGACAGGCCGACCGCCTGCGACGCGATGCCGATGCGGCCCGCATCGAGCACGCCCATCGCGATCTTGAAACCCTCGCCTTCCGTGCCGATCAGGTCTTCGGCCGGGATGCGGTAGTCGCTGAATTCGATCTCGCAGGTCGCGGACGCGCGGATGCCGAGCTTCGGCTCGGTCTTGCCGCGGTGAAAGCCTTCGCGCGCCGTATCGATGATGAACGCGCTGACGCCTTTCGCACCTTTCGCCGGGTCTGTCATCGCGAACAGCAAAATATACTTTGCTACAGGGCCCGAGGTGATCCAGCTCTTCTTGCCGTTAACGATGTAGCTGCCGTCGGCCTGACGGATCGCGCGGATCTTCATCGCGGTCGCGTCGGAACCCGACTGCGGCTCGGTCAGCGCGAACGCGCCGATCGCCTCGCCCGTCGCGATGGGCTTTACGTACTTGAGTTTCTGCTCGTGCGTCGCGAACTTGAGCAGGCCGTTGCAGTACAACGTGTTGTTGACCGACATGATCGTCGAGTGCGCGCAGTCGGCCGCGGCAATCTCGATCATCGCGAGCACGTAGGAGATCGAATCCATGCCGGCGCCGCCGTAGTCCGTCGGCACTTCGATGCCCATGAGACCTAGTTGTCCCATCTCGCGGATGTTCTCGAGCGGGAACTCGCCCTTCGCATCGAATTCCGCGGCCACGGGCGCGATGCGCTTCTGCGCGAAGTCGCGCGCGATCGCCTGGATGGACAGCTGGTCTTCGGTGAAATTGAAATCCACGGGAAATTCCTTGAAAAGAGGGTGCGACCTCGGGGCGAGGCGAGGTCCATGGGTGGGAAAGGCAACGCCGCGATTTTAACGGGTTCGAACGGCGCGCGCAGTGTCCCTGGCGCTGTCAGGCGCGCTTGCGACGCAACCAGAGGCTGCAGCCGCCGTGTGCCGGCGGGCTGCCCTCCCCGAAGACCTCGTCGAGTTCCGCTTGGCAGTTCGCGCCCGCGAAAGCGGCGCCGAACAGCACTTCGTAGCCGGGATTCATCGTCAGGAAGGCCTGCACGAGATATTGCTCGTTCCAGGAACGATTCTCGTCGATCACCCATGCCTTCGGGTATTCGAAAGGAATGAAGATGTCGTGGAAATGGACGATTACGCCGGGGGACAGGCGAGGCAGAATTTCGAGTAGCAAAAAGTTGACGTCGCTGTCCGTCTTGCAGACGTGCGAAGAATCGACGAAAAGTATGTCGTTCTCGCGCAGGCCGAGGTAGACCTCCGCCGGCACACGCTGCGCCTCGCTGTCGATCAGGCGCGCAATGCCTGGCGTGCCGAGGATCTCGGTGCGCGGCTCCGGATCGATGCAGACAATCTCGACGCCACCGTCGAGTCGCCGCAGGTTGACGTCCGCCATCAGCAGCGACGAGAAACCTGAGCCGACTTCGACAATGCGTTTCGGTCGAAACGTCATCATCATCGCCATCAGCACGCGGCTGTCGAGCCAGCTGAAATATGGGTTGCCGTTGTAGTAGCCATGCGCTGCGACGTCGGGATAGTCGTAGGCGGCGCTGGTCGCGCCGAGTCCGCGGACGAATGCGCGATGCGCGCCCAGATCGAAGTCGATGCCGGGCGTCGGCCGCGCGACCGGCCACAGATCGGACTCGCGCTGGCGCAGCGCTTCGGGTGAGCCCATCGGCGAGCAGGCGTGGCCGAGCGGAAACGCAAACTGCGGTTCGGGCGTGCGTAGCGCCTTGCGCATGATGCCGATCTTGTAGCGCAGTGTCTTGATCAACGCGCCGTCTCCGTCGGGACTGCCTATGCTGGCAATCGCCCGATTCTAGCGACTTTTGGTGTCGGTGCAGCCGCGCGCCGGGCTGCGCTGGCCGAGCATCCAATGCGAGCAGACCGTCGGTTGCATAGGCGCGATGCCAGATCACGTGCATCTCGGTCGGGTATTCGGTGTAGACCGGCTTGCCGCCCATCGCGCGAAGCGCGCGCACGACCGCGCGCGAGCCGACCATCTCGCCGCCGTAGCCTTTCTCGACGTCGGTGTCGTTGTCCTTGCCGCCGTGGAATACCCACTGCGGCACGCCGACGATCGATGCGAGGCCACTGCGTTCGGTCATCCCCGACATCGGCACGCCTGCGGCGAAGCACACGGGCCACGCCTTGAGCGCATCCCAGACGCCCGTGCCGCCATCGGAGACGCCGGTAAGGATGATGCGGCGGCGATCGACCGGAAATCGCGCAAGCGCATCGCGGACCACCGCGGCAATACGTGCGGGCGGCCAATAGCCACCGGTCGTCTGCGGCGCGATGTAGACGAGCGGCACGTGGCTGCGCAACGCCGCGTCGATCAGTTCCATCGAACCGTTGCCATAACCCGCAAGCTGGGATTCGTTGTTCGTGCCGTCCTGCCAGTCGCCGTGCAGGAACACGATCAGCGGCAGCAATTCATCGCGTTCACGACCTGGCGTGACGATGGCCCGGTACGGGATATGCGCCTCGTCGGACGTCCAGAATTTTTCGAGCGCCGAATCTTCCACGGCCCGACCCAGCGGGCTGCCCAAGCAATCCGAGCAAACAGACAACACACACCGCAAACCGACGATTCATCCGAAGTCATTTTCCTCTTGGAAACCGGTACCGAAACCTTCGCGTCGACGCGCGAAAGCGCGTTTCAAAGCCCGTTTCAAACGGAAGGCCAGACGCTTGGACAGCGATTGACTGCACGAGGTTGCAAGTATACGATGCCGCATCCATCTTTCAATCAAGATGAAAGGATAAATCGTTGGACCTCGCTTCGACTTCCACCCTGCTGCGCCTGCTGTCCGACCCGACGCGGGTCCGGCTCATCGCGCTGCTCGAACGCGAGGAACTGACCGTGGCTGAGCTGTCCGGCGTGTTGCGGCTCGCCCAGCCGCGCGTCTCGACCCACCTCGCCAAGCTCAAGGAGGCGGGCGTCGTGCGTGACCGCCGCGCCGGCGTGTCGGCCTATTATCGCTTCAATGGCGAACTCGACGCGAAATCAGCGGCGCTGCTGCATGCGCTCAGGGCGAACGTCGAGGACCAACTGATCGTCGATGACGCCCAGCGCCTGCCGACGATCCTCGCGCAACGCGCGCGCGCCGAGGGCTGGGCCGACAGCGTCGCCGGCGACATGGAGCGGCACTATTCCCCCGGCCGCACCTGGGAGGCACTCGCGCGGGCTGTGGCCGGTCTCATCGAGACGGGCGACGTGCTCGACATCGCCTCGGGCGACGGCGCGCTCGCCGAGCTGCTCGCCCCGCATGCGCGCACGATCGTCTGCGTCGACACGAGCGAGCGCGTGGTCCACGCGGCACGCGTCCGGCTCAAATCGTTCGCCAATGTCGACGTGCGGCTCGGCGACATGCACGACCTCGATCTCGGCGATCACAGCGTCGATCTTGTGCTGCTCATGCATGCCCTCACCTACAGCGAGACGCCCGCGAAGGCGATCGCGGAAGCCGCGCGCGTGCTGCGACCGGGTGGCCGCCTGCTCGCGACGACGCTCGCCCGGCATGCGCATCGCACCGCCGTCGAGCCGTTCGATCACCGCAATCTCGGATTCAGGGAAGCCGACCTGCGCGAATTCGCGCGCAAGGCCGGCCTCAAGGTGCTGCAGTGCGAGCGCATCACGCGCGAGCGGCGGCCACCGCATTTCGAAGTGTTGGCGTTGCTGGCGAAGAAGCCAAATGCGTCCGCAAATGAACGCGAATAAACGCGAATGAAAGCGAGATCAAAACCTGGCTCGAGCATGTCGCCATCCGTCCCGCGCTTCTATTCGCGTACATTCGCGTAAATTCGCGTCAACTGCTTTTGCTTCTGGAGTACGCAACATGACAAAACCCTACCCTGGCTGCACCCCGACCGCGCGCAGAAACTGCTCGATGCGCTCGCACAGCGCATCCTCGTGATCGACGGCGCGATGGGCACGATGCTGCAGAGCTACAAGCTCGACGAGGGCGGCTACCGCGGCGAGCGCTTCGCCGACGACGGCCGCGACGCGCATCGCCTGCACGAGCATCACGGCCCGGGCTGCGACCTCAAGGGCAACAACGACCTGCTGTCGCTGACCCAGCCCGACATCATCAAGGCAGTGCATAGCGCGTACCTCGACTCGGGCGCCGACCTGATCGAGACGAACACGTTCAACGCGACAACGATCAGCCAGGCCGACTACCACCTCGAGCACCTCGCCTACGAACTCAATCGCGAAGGCGCGCGCGTCGCGCGCGAGTGCTGCGATGCGTTCGAGGCCAAGACTCCCGACAAGCCGCGCTTCGTCATCGGCGTGCTCGGGCCGACGAGCCGCACCGCGTCGATCTCGCCCGACGTCAACAACCCCGGTTTCCGCAACGTGACGTTCGAGGAACTCGATACGGCCTATCGCGAGGCAACACGCGGCCTCATCGACGGCGGCGCCGACGTCATCATGGTCGAGACGATCTTCGATACGCTCAACGCGAAGGCCGCGATTTACGCGGTCGCGCAGGAATTCGCGCGCCGCGGCGCGCGCCTGCCGATCATGATCTCGGGCACGATCACCGACATGTCGGGCCGCACGCTGTCGGGCCAGACCGCGGAAGCGTTCTACTACTCGCTGCGCCATGCGCAGCCGCTGTCGATCGGCCTCAACTGCGCGCTCGGCGCCAGCGAGCTGCGCGCCTATGTCGATGCGCTCGCGAACGTCGCCGAGTGCTACGTGTCGACGCATCCGAACGCAGGACTGCCGAACGCGTTCGCCGAATACGACGAGACGCCCGAGCAGATGGCGACGACGGTCGGCGAGTTCGCGACGAGCGGTCTCGTCAATCTCGTCGGCGGCTGCTGCGGCACGAGTCCTGCGCATATCCGCGCGATTGCCGATGCGGTGCGCGGCGTGAAGCCGCGTTCGCTGCCATGCGTTCCGTCGCCGCAGACGATTGCCTGGACTTGATTTTGTAGCTCGTCATTCCCGCGAACGCGGGAATCCAGTGTCTTTCGCTGTAATTTGCCTGTGTTCGAAAACCAAGTCGCTGGATTCCCGCTTTCGCGGGAATGACGGCAGAGAAGAAAGAAGAAGTCATGAGTGATTCACCCCGCCACACCCGCCTGTCCGGCCTCGAGCCGCTCGTCATCACGCCCGAACTGTTGTTCGTCAACATCGGCGAGCGCACGAACGTCACCGGCTCCGCGCAATTCAAGAAGCTGATCAAGGACGACCGCTACGACGAGGCAGTCGAAGTCGCGCGCCAGCAGGTCGCGAACGGCGCGCAGATCATCGACGTCAACATGGACGAGGGCCTGATCGATTCCGAGATGGCGATGGCGAAGTTCCTGAATCTGATCGCATCGGAACCCGACATCGCGCGCGTGCCCGTGATGGTCGACTCGTCGAAGTGGAGCGTGATCGAGTCGGGCCTGCGCTGCCTGCAGGGCAAGGGCGTCGTCAACTCGATATCGCTCAAGGAAGGCGAAGAACTCTTCCTCGAGCACGCGCGCAAGGTGCTGCAACTACGGCGCGGCCGTCGTCGTGATGGCGTTCGACGAGACCGGCCAGGCGGACACGAAGGCGCGCAAGGTCGATATCTGCGCGCGCGCATACAAGCTTCTGACCGAGGAAGTCGGCTTTCCGCCCGAAGACATCATCTTCGATCCGAACATCTTCGCGATCGCGACGGGCATCGAGGAACACAACAACTACGCGGTCGACTTCATCGAGGCGACGCGCGAGATCAAGGCGACGCTGCCGCACTGCCATATCTCGGGCGGCGTTTCGAACGTCTCGTTCTCGTTCCGCGGCAACGAGATCGTGCGCCAGGCGATCCATTCGGTGTTCCTGTATCACGCGATCAAGGCCGGCATGGACATGGGCATCGTCAATGCGGGCGCGATGCCGATCTATGACGACCTGGATCCCGAGCTGCGCGAGCGCGTCGAGGACGTCGTCCTCAACCGCCGCCCGGACGGCACCGAACGCCTGCTCGAAACCGCCGAACGCTTCAAGGGCAAGAAGGGCGACGCTGCGGTCGAGACGCAGGCGTGGCGCGAGCTGCCCGTGCGCCAGCGCCTGAGTCATGCACTCGTGCACGGCATCGACGCGTTCGTCGAGGAGGATACCGAGGAGGCGCGCCAGCTCAGTCCGCGCCCGCTCGACGTGATCGAAGGCCCGTTGATGGACGGCATGAACGTCGTCGGCGACCTGTTCGGCGCGGGCAAGATGTTCCTGCCGCAGGTGGTGAAGTCCGCGCGCGTGATGAAGAAGGCGGTCGCCTACCTGCTGCCGTACATCGAAGCCGAAAAGGTGCGCACCGGCGACACTGCCAAGTCGAACGGCAAGATCGTCATCGCGACCGTGAAGGGCGACGTGCACGACATCGGCAAGAACATCGTCGGCGTGGTCCTGCGCTGCAACAACTTCGACGTGGTCGACCTCGGCGTCATGGTGCCCGCGCAGAAGATCCTCGACGCCGCGCCGTGCCGAAAACGCGGACATGATCGGCCTCTCCGGCCTCATCACGCCGTCGCTCGAGGAAATGAGCCATTTCGCGCGGGAAATGCAGCGCCAGGACTTCCACGTGCCGCTGCTCATCGGCGGCGCGACGACCTCGCGCGCGCACACTGCGCTCAAGATCGAGCCGCACTACAAGTCGCCGACCGTCTGGGTGCAAGGATGCGTCACGCGCGGTCGGCGTCGCGCAGTCGCTGATCTCGAAGGAACTCGTCGAGGACTTCCTCGCGAAGATTCGCGCCGAGTATGCGGACATCCGCGAGCGGCACAAGGATCGCGGGCCGTCGAAGCGGCTCATCTCGCTCGCGCACGCGCGCGGGCAGGCGTTCGCGGGCGACTGGGAAAAGTATACTCCGCCGGCGCCGCGCAAGCCGGGCATCACCGTCTTCGACGACTATCCGCTCGACGAGCTCATCGAGCGCATCGACTGGTCGCCGTTCTTCAACACCTGGGAACTCGCAGGTCACTACCCGCAGATTCTCGACGATGCGATCGTCGGCAAGCAGGCGCGCGAGCTGTTCGACGACGCGCAGAAGATGCTCGAAGCGACATCGTCGCCGGGAAGTGGCTGACCGCCAGGGGCGTGATCGGATTCTGGCCCGCGGCGCGCATCGGCGACGACGTCGAACTTTCCGCTGCGACGTCAGGTGCGAAGGACACCACGGTCCACTTCCTGCGTCAGCAGGTCGACAAGCCACCCGGCCGTCCCGACTTCTGCCTCGCCGATTTCGTCGCACCGAAGGAATCGGGCAAGGCCGACTGGATCGGCGGCTTCGCCGTGACTGCCGGCACCGGCATCGAACGCAAGCTCGTGGAATTCGAGCGCGACCACGACGACTACTCGTCGATCCTGCTCAAGGCGCTTGCCGACCGTCTGGCCGAGGCATTCGCCGAGCGCCTGCACGAACGCGTGCGCAAGGAGTTCTGGGGCTATGCAGCCGACGAGACGCTCGCCAACGCTGAATTGATCGCCGAGAAATACCGCGGCATCCGCCCGGCGCCGGGCTATCCCGCCTGCCCCGACCACACCGAGAAAGGCACGCTGTTCGCCCTCCTCGACGCGACGAAGAACACCGGCATCGAGCTGACCGAGAGCTACGCGATGTATCCGACCGCCGCGGTGTCAGGCTGGTACTTCAGCCATCCCGACAGCCAGTATTTCGTGCTCGGCCGCGTCGGCAAGGAGCAGGTCGAGGACTACGCGAAGCGCAAGGGCTGGACGCTCGCGGAGACCGAGCGCTGGCTCGCGCCGAATCTCGACTACGATCCGGAGTGAAGCGATCGGTGCCCGCTGTCGGGAGCAGCAACAAGGATCTCAGGTCGTCCGAGCGTAGGCGCGGCGCCGAAGTCGAAGGGTTGCGCGTATGCGTGCGCTTCGGTGACCTCCGCGAACGTCAGCCAGTCCTGAATCCGAGGCAGAACTTCTTCCGAACGGTTGTGGCTACCGCGCGGCGAAGACGCCTCAGGTCTCTTCCGCGCTGCCGGGCTCGATCACCTCGGGACTGTGATGGCGAATATGCGTGACGAGGTTGTAGACCGACACGAACGCGGGAAACAGGTTCGACATGACGCCGACGGAATCGTTCTTGCCCCAGGTGAAATACGTCAGCAGAAGCGCGCTGCCGGTGATCGACAGCCACCAGAACGAAATCGGCATCACGACCTTGCGCATCTTTTTCGTCGCGTAGAGCTGCACGAACCAGCGCGCGGTGAAGAGGAAAACGCCGACATAGCCGATCAGTTTCCACGGCGTCACGCCGATCTTGTGGATGTGGAACAGGATGTCGTTCACAGGCGCGATCCTCGGATTTGACGACGCATTTTAGCAAGCTGCGGGCTTACGGCACCCAAAAACAGGGCTGTTGCCGCGCTAGTCGACGAGTATGCCCCTCATCGAGCCAGCGCACGAGCGCCGCGGCGGAGTCGAAAGACTGCTCGGCCGCGATGCCGGCCGCGATGGCCGTTCCGATCGTTGCACCACCGCGAAGCTCGGCAAGCACCGCCGTCTCGGCAAGGCTCGACAGGCGCACCTCCACCTGCCAGCGCGGACGCACGACCAGCGCCGTCTCGGCGCGAAGCGATGTCTTCGGGCAACGCGACGCCGCTTCCGGCCTGATGCGCCTGCCAGATCGTCACGATCGGAAACTTCGAGGTCAGCCAGACGCACGCCGGCTGCAGGGTGAACCGCTGCGCGAGCAGCGCTGCAGGCGTCAGCGTCGCCAGGCGTTCGCGCGGCAGCGGCTGCGCATCGGCCGCGTAATACGCGCGATGTACCGCCCACTCGAGCGTGGCCACGTCGGCGAGGTACGGCAACGACGCGGCGCTCGCGAAGCCGCCGACGAACTGCCGCGAGGCTCGCACCGAACAGGTTGAGGTCGCCGCTCGTGCCCGGGTATTCGCCGGGCATAGGCATCGCACAGACCCGCGAAGTATTCCTGCGCCGACGAGCGCGCGCACGACCGGATAGGCGCTCGACAGCGCATGCAGCCGGGTCGCCGCGATCCCGCTGCGATACAGGCGCAGGCGTTCGCCGGCGCTCGCAGGATCGGCCAGGAAGCGTCCGAGGCGCGTCGTCGCCGCCGCGTCGATCAGCGCGGCGGCGAACTCGGCCTGCTGGCGCTCAAGGCGTGCCGACACGGACGTCCCCGCCCAGGCGCATCCGCGCGCGCCGTGCCTCGTCGAGCAGTACGTCGAGCGCAGGCACGTCGGTGTCCCATTCGATCAGGGTCGGCACCTCGCCGCAGTGCCGCAGCGCCTGCTCGTACAGCGCCCAGACCTCGGCGGCGACGCGGTCGCCGTGATGGTCGATCGCGATGGCGCCCTCCAGACGGTGTCCGGCGAGGTGGATCTCGCGCACGTGGCGCGGTGCGATCGCGTCGATCTGGGCGGCCGCATCGATGCCGTGGTTGCACTGGTTCACGAACAGGTTGTTGACGTCGAGCAGGATCGCGCAACCGCTGCGCTGTGCGAGCGCATCGAGAAATCCGGCATCGTCGTAGTCGTCGCCGGCGAAGCGCGCGTAGCTCGCGATATTTTCGATCAGCACCTGCCGCTGCAGCGCGTCCTGCATTTCGCCGACGCGCGCGCTCACGAAGTCGAGCGCTTCGTGCGTGAGCGGCAGCGGCAGCAAGTCGTTGAATGCGCGCCCGCCGGTCGCGCCCCAGCACAGGTGCTCCGAGACGAGGAACGGCTCGACGCGGCGCACGAGCGTCGCGAGTTTCGCGAGGTGCTGCGCCGAATAGCCGGCGACCGAGCCGAGGCCGAGGCCGACGCCGTGCAGGCTGACCGGATAGCGCTCGCGCAGGCGCATCAGTACGTGCAGATCGAAGCCGCCGTCGCCGAAATAGTTTTCGCTGTGCGCCTCGAGCCAGCCGACGCAAGGCTCGCGTTCGAGCAGCTCGCGATAGTGCGGCGCGCGCAGGCCGATGCCGACGGCGCCTTCGCGCGGCAGCGCTTTCGCGACGGTGGGCTCGGCGCGCGGTTCTCGCATGCGCGCACTCTATCGCAGCGCGCGGAACCGTGCCGCGCGTCCTGCCGCCGGGCTTCACGCGAGCGTCGCGCTGGTGCTGCCGACCTCGCGCCGTAAGGAAACGCCTGCGAACACGTCCAACGCGCATACGAAAATCGGCTGCAGCGGTGTATCTTGCTCGCGACGCCGCAACGCCGGTGACCGGGATGCCCTGCCGGTCGACGACAGACGGCCCGCGCATCGACCGCCGAGGAATCGAGCATGGCTGCACGCCGGAAACGCAATGCGACCAAGGCGATCAACCTCGCGCTGCAGGGCGGCGGCGCCCACGGCGCGTTCGCCTGGGGCGCGATAGACACGATCCTCGCCGACGGCCGCCTCGACATCGAGGCGGTCAGCGCGACGAGCGCCGGCGCGATGAACGCGGCCGTGCTCGCCGATGCGCTCACCGACGGCGACCGCGAGCATGCGCGCGAGCGCCTCGCGGCGTTCTGGCGAGCGATTGCCGACGCAGGCGCGAAATACAACCCGGTGCAGCCGCTGACGCGACATCTGGGGGAAAACCCTGCCGACCCGAACAGTCGCCGTTCTACTGGATGTTCGACACGATGATCCGCGGTGTTTTCGCCGTACCAGCTCAACCCGCTCAACTTCAACCCGCTGCGCGACGTGCTCGAGGCGCACGTCGACTTCGAGAAACTGCGGCGCACGAAAGGCGTCGACGTGCATCTTTGCGCGACGAACGTCGAGACCGGCAAGGTGCGTATCTTCAAGCGCAATGAACTGACCGCCGACACGGTGCTCGCCTCCGCATGCCTGCCGTTCCTGTTCCAGACGATCGAGATCGAAGGTTCGAACTACTGGGACGGCGGCTACATCGGCAATCCGGCGATCTTCCCGCTGATCTACGAGTCGAAGAGCTGCGACGTGGTGATCGTCCACATCAATCCGATCGTGCGCCACGGCGTGCCGAAGACCGCGCCGGAGATCCTCAATCGCATCAACGAAATCAGTTTCAATTCCTCGCTGATGCGCGAGATGCGCGCGATCGCGTTCGTGACCCGCCTGATCGACCAGAAGAAACTCAAGGCGTCGGAGATGAAGCAGATGCTGATCCACTCGATCCGCGACGACGCAGCGATGACTGCGCATTCGGTCGCATCGAAGATGAGTCCGGACTGGCGCGTCCTGCGCAGCCTCAAGGACAGCGGCAGCAACGTGACCGCGCGCTGGCTGCTTGCGCATTTCGACGACATCGGCGCACGCTCGTCGGTCGATCTCGAAGCGGAGTTTCTGTGACGACGGCAACTTCCGGCTGCATCCGGCGCCGCTTGCCTTGCGTAAGCTTCCAGCAGGAGCATTCCTTCTCATGAACAACTACGCGCATGAAAAAAATACGCGTGGACAAGGACGCCCATGAACAAGCGTGACGCGATCAATGCCGGGGCAATGCTCGCCGTCGCAGGCGCGATGATCGCCGCCGTCGCGATGAGCGTGCGCCAGACGGGGCCCGGCGTCGGCGAACGCGAGCGCTGCTACGGCATCGCCCGCGCGGGCAGCAACGACTGCGCGAACGCGGTGCACTCGTGCGCGAAACAGTCCGAGGCCGACGTCGACCGGCGCGAGTGGATCGCCGTACCGCGCGGCACGTGCCTGCGACTGGCCGGCGGCACGCTCGAGGAGCAATCGCCGTGAACGCGTTGCTCGCGCGCTGGCGCGGGCCGCACGGCGCCGCAACGCCGACAGTTGCCGCGCGTGGCCCTGGCAATCGCCGTCAGCCAGCGCGAGTCGGAGAGCTGGGTCGGCCGCCGCGCAGATTGCCGTCATCGGCGCTGCCGCGCTCGCGTATACCTTTACCCCGCGCGGATTCAGCCCGGACGCGCCGATCGCCGCGCTGCCGCTCGGCATCTTCGCGATGGTCGTGCTGATCGCGCTGCGCGCCTGGTTCGCATACAGCCGCCAGCTGACCGACCCCGTGCTCGCCGCCTCCGTCATCGCCGAGATGGTCGTCATGCTCGGTATGCTCTGGGGTTTCGCGCCGCAATACGAGACGACGCTGTCGGTCGCGCTCAAGAACGCGCTGTTCGTCGCGATCTTCGTGCTGATCGCGTTGCGCGCGCTGCGCTTCGAGCCAGTCTGGGTCTGGCTCTCGGGCCTGACGGCGGCGATCGGCTGGAGCCTCCTCGCGATCTTCGCCTGGCGCGAAGCCGGCCCTTCCGGGCAGACGATGGATTTCGTCGTCGCCGCGACGAGCGGGCGCATCGACATACACGACGAGATCATCCGCGTCTCCGCGATCCTGATCGTGACCGCGGTGCTCGCCGTCGCGCTCGCGCGCGCGCGCCTGACGCTCGCGCGCGCGGTGACCTCGGGCCAGTCGGCCGATGCACTTTCGCGCTTCTTCGACAGCGAAGTCGCCGACCAGATCACGACGACCGATCTTCGCACCGATGGCCGGGCAAAGCGTGATGCGCGAGGCCGCGATCATGTTCACCGACCTGCGCGGCTTCACCAAGGCGTCAGCGTCGCTCTCGCCCGCCGATCTCATCGCGCTGATCGGCGACTATCAGACCGTCGTGCTGCCGGTCGTGCGCGCGCACGGTGGCAACATCGACAAGTTCATGGGCGACGGCATCCTCGCGAGCTTCGGCGCGGTGCGCGCATCGTCGACCTACGCCGCCGACGCGGTGCGCTGCATCGACGCGATGCTCGAGGCGTCGCGCGATGGGCACTGGAGCGCAAGGCAAGTGGCCTGAACGCGCTCGCGCATCGGCATCGGCGTCGCGCACGGGCCGGTCACGTTCGGCATCATCGGTGTCGAGCGCCGGCTCGAGTACACCGTGATCGGCGAAACGGTGAACCTCGCCGCAAAACTCGAGAAGCACAACAAGACCGAAAGCGCGCACGCCTGCGCGCCGGCCTCGCTGATCGCGCTCGCCGACGGCGCAGGGTTCGGTCCCGCAGCCAGCCGGCTGCGAGAGGCGCAGCGCCTGCGCCATAGCGGGTGTCGCCGAGCCGATGGATCTCGTCGTCTGGCCCGCGCGCTGAAACTGGCGGTCGACGGAAACCCGCGACAGCGCAGTATTCGCTATCATTGCGCCCGATCCTGCCGGATCGATGCGTAGGCTCAGGGAATCTGCATGCGGGAGACTTTGCAAGGCGCCGCCGGGACAGGCATCACGTTCGAGACGCTGGCCGCCGAGCGGCCCTATCTGCTGCGCATCGCCCAGCTCGAACTGCGCGACCGCCATCTCGCCGAAGACTGCGTCTCCGACGCGCTGACCCAGGCCTTCGAACGCCGCGACAGCTTCCAGGGCCGCGCGTCGTTGCGCACCTGGCTGACCGCGATCCTCAAGAACCGCATCGTCGACCTGCTGCGCAAGCAATGGCGCGAACAGCCGCTCGAACCCTCCGGCGATGAAAGCGACGAGAATCAGCTCGACCGCCTGTTCGACGCGAGCGGGCACTACCTCGACAAGCCGGCCGACGCCGGGGACCCCGCCGAACTCGCTCAGCAGGACGCGTTTCTCGTCGCCGTGCAGCGCTGCGTCGACAAATTGCCCAAGCGCATCGGCCAGCTGTTCGTGCTGCGCGAGGTGTTCGGCAGCGATACGAGCGAACTCTGTAAGGATTTGCAGATCACCGCGTCCAACGTCTGGGTACAACTTTATCGTGCGCGCATGATGCTGCGGACGTGTCTCGAACAAGGCGGTTTCGGCCGTGCGCAGTCTCGCTAGAAATCCAATGATCAGACTCACCTGTCAGCAGGCATCACGATTGCTTTCGCAAAGCCAGGACGAGACGCTGCCTCTGGCGCGACGCCTGCGCCTGCGACTTCACCTCGTCTATTGCGACGCGTGCCGCACAGTGTCGCGGCAGTTCGACAGCCTGCGGCTCGCGCTGCGTGCCTGGCGCGATCGCGATTGAACCGCACGCGCAGGCAACCGCACGCTTGAAAGATTGCGGCGTTGCGCCGCGCCTACGCCGCTCGCCATTCCCGCGAACGCGGCGCTTTCAACAGCCGAAGGCTGGTCATCCAGCGCCCTTGAGCTCCAGCGTCATGGCGTTTCGATTGCGAGGAACTGGATTCCCGCGTTCGCGGGAATGACAGTGGAGAAGGGATGGCGAGACTTCCAGTGCATCGCCATGACCACCTCATCCAGCGAGGCTCATACGCCCGGGGCGTCGGCCAACAGGGACGCGGCCTCGGGAAGGAGGATCAGGCCCGGGCCGCGAGCCACTCATGAATCGCCGTCGGCACCTCGCGTTGCGCGCGCCCGGAGACGTAGATGCCGATGTGGCCACCGCGAAACGCGAGTTCGGTGTAGTCGTCCGAGCCCGTACGGCCGCGCAGCGCGCGCGAAGCGGCCGGCGGCACGAGGTGATCCTGTTCCGCGAAGATGTTGAGCACGGGCACGTCGACGTTTGCGAGGCTCACGGACTTCTTGCCGATCTTGAGGCCGCCCTCGATGAGCTTGTTCCCCTGATAGAAATCCTTGATGAACTGGCGGAATGCCTCGCCGGCCTGGTCGGGGCTGTCGAAGATCCACTTCTCCATGCGCAGGAAATTCTCGAGCTCGGCCTTGTCGTCGAGGATGTCGACGAGGCCGAGGTATTTCTGCTGATTGAGCCGCACGGGTTTCAGCATGAGATAGCACCAGTTCATGAGGTCGGCCGGCACGTTGCCGAGCGTGTCGACGAACAGGTCGACGTCGAGGCTGCGCACCCAGCCCGCGAGCATGTTGTCGGGCGTATGGAAGTCGACCGGCGTCACCATCGTGATGAGGTTGCGGATCTTTTCCGGATAGATCGCCGTGAAGCAGAGGCTGAACGCGCCACCCTGGCAGATGCCGAGCAGGTTGATCTTGTCGACCTTGTGGCGCTTCGCGACGACGTCGACGCAGCGGCGGATGTAGCCGTTGATGTAGTCGTCGAGGGTGAGGCAGCGGTCGGAGAAATCGGGATAGCCCCAGTCGATCAGGTAGATGTCCTCGCCGAGCGCGAGCAGGTTCTTCACGAGTGAACGGTCGTCCTGCAGATCGACCATGTACGGCCTGTTGACGAGCGCGTAGGCGATCAGCAGCGGCGTTTTCGCGGTCGGCTTGCTCTTGCCCTTGAAACGATAGAGAACGAGCTTGTCCTCGCGATAGACCTCTTCCTTCTCGGTCGCGCCGTAGTGGACTTCATCGAGTTCGCGCAGCGTCTTCAACCCGGCAGCGAGTTTCTGCTGGAACTTCGTCGTTTCCTCGAACGCCTTCTGCGGCGAGATATGAATCGGATTCATGGCGCTGCCCTATTTCCGTTTGCCTGACTTGCGCGAGGATTTCTCCGACTTGCCCGCCTTCTGCGGCAGCGACACTTTCGCGGCCGCGAATTTGGTGTGCCCCGACCTCGCGACGCGCTTGCGCATCGCCGCGATCGCGTCGCCGAACGACGACTTCACCACAGGTGCCGCCGTTTTCGGCACGGCGTCTTTCGCAGCCGGTGCCGCCCTGGCTGCGACGACCGGCGGCGTCCTGGCGGTGACCTCAGGTTTGGCACGCGCTACAGAACGACGTGTGCGCGTTCTGGCGCGTGTCTTCGTCGGCCTCTTCGGGCGTTTCGCGTTGGCCACGCTCCCGTTCGCCGCGGGCGAACGCTCTATCGTGGCGACCGGCTTCGGAGCCGCCTTGACCGTCGGCGCAACCGGGCTCGCCGCCTTCGGTGTCGACGAAGCCTTCAGCCTTGCTACCTCGGCGCGCAACTCGGCGATCTGCGCCTCGAGATCCGCGATGGCCGACGAGTCTACGCCACTGTCGCGGAATTCACGGCGCAGGTCGTGCAGGCGCTGATGGACGCTGTTCAATTCGGTGCGCGTCGGCATGCCGAGGTCGGTGCCGATGCGTTCAACCTCGGCCTGGATCTGCGCGCGCATGCGCATCTGCGCGTTCGCGAGCTCGCCGTAAGCCTTGCCGAACTCATCGGACAATGCGATTTCGGCATAGGCGTCTTCCGCTGCGTCGACCCAGAGATCGTATAGCGCGCGCGGCGAATCGATCGCGCGCCCCGGCTCGGAACGCTCGGCGAGCTTGTATTCGAGCAGTTCGAGCCCGCGCTGGCTCGCCTTCAGCAGCAACGCGCTGTAGGTGCGCAGCGCTTCCTGATACTCGACGAAGGCCAGTGCAGTGCGCTGATAGTGCTCCTGGTGCTCGCGCGCGAGACCGAATGCCGGCATGCGCAGCCACGAGAGATTCTCCTGGCGGAATTGCTCGAGGAATGGCGCGAATGCAGCCGGCAGATCGCCGAACCCGTGCGCGCCCTTGCCGGCGATGTCGCGCACCGCCTTGAGAAAGGGATTGTTGAGAAGCGGATTGTTGAGAAGCGGGTTGCTCGCCGAGTCCATGCCGGGCATCGAAAAGCCCGAGGGGGCGCTGAAGCCGCCGCGCATCGCGTCGAGCCAGGCCTGTCCGGGATTCGCACCACTCATTGCCGGCGTGCCCATGCCGCCGAGCATGCCTTTGATCATCTCGACGTACGCCTTGCCGCTCTCGACGACGCGCTCGACGGTTTCGCTCTGTGCGCCCCTGTTGCCGAACAGGCGCGCCCACTGCTCGAGGCCTTCGTGCCAGGGAGGCGTGTTCGTGCCCCCGCTCTGGCCAGCGCCGAACATGCCCGGAATATTGCCGAACGGCATCGAGAACGGCGGAGGCGGCGATGCCGCGGGCGTCTTCTGGATGAGATCAGACCATGCTGCAAGGTATTGATGCTGCAGCGCTTCCCAGTCTTTCACCCAATCGTTGAGAGGTTTGCCGTCGCTCATGCACGCAATCTCCGGAAGGGCCGAAGATGCTAGCACGCACCGTCGGCACGCGCCAAAGCGCGCGGATTGTCCATCGCTTCGAAAGACGCTTACGGCATGGCGCCGCAATCGTGCACATATTTCAGCAGCTCGCCGGACCAGGCCTGCGGATCGGAGAAGAACCCGCCATGCCCCTGCGCGTGATCGCTCGCATCGCCGTGCGCCGGAAATATCCTGTGCCGGTTCGGAAAACCCTTCGCGTCGATACGCGGGCCGAGCACTTCACTGGGTCCCAGGTTGTAGTCGTTGCTCGCCTGCAGCAGGAATATCGGGGCTTTCGCCTCCGCGACGGCTTCGCCGAGTCGGCCCGCCCAGTTCGGATTTTCCCAGGACTCCGCAGCAGGCGACATGGCCACGATGCACTTCACGCCGAGGCCATCGCGACCGTCCTTTTGTGCCGTCAGTAACGCCTGGATGCCGCCGAACGAACCGCCCGCGACGACTATGCGCTTCCTGTCGACATAGGACTGCTGCGCGATCCACAGATAAGCGGCGACAACGTCGTCATTGGCGCGCTCGTGCAGCGCGGCGAGCTGCCGGAAACCCGCGGGGGAGAGCGAATTCTCCACCTTTTTTTGCTCGTCGCCAATGTAAGCGCCCGGATTGTCGCCGTGGCCGCTGCGAATCGGCGCGAACAGCACGAAGCCATGCGGGACCCAGAACTGCGCAAGCTTGGCCCCGGGCGGGGGTTGCTGCTCGCTGCCGTGATTCCACATGTATACCGGAAACGGGCCGGTGCCTTGAGGCTTGTAGAGATAGCCCTTGAGCTGCACTCCGTGGCTCGCATAGAACACGACTTCGCCGACGTCGCCTGGACCAGAGGCTGCCACCGCCTGCGCAGGCCGCGGTTCGGCGCTCCGGTCTATCAAGGTAATCTGAGACTGCTTGAAGAAGTCGATCGTCAATTCGGCCGCCTTCGGCGGATAGACGTGGCCGCCCGGATGGATGAACGTGCGCACCTCGGCTTTGCTGCCGACATAGCGCGTGCAGCCGGTGCCGCACGGCTGACCTTGACCCAGTGCGCCGTCGATCTGGCGTTCGGCCGCGATGGTCGTCTCGAACTTCGCCGGCGTCACCTTCGGATCGGATTCGCCACCGATGTGCAGCACAGGCTTGGCCATGGTGAGGTGCTGCGACGGATCGAGCGCGCCCGCGACAACCGCGAACGCGGCGAACGTTTCCCTGCGCTCAATCCACAGCAGCAGCGTGAAGAATGCGCCGTTCGAGAACCCGGTAGCGAACATGCGTCGATCATCGACCTTGAACTTCTGTCGCATCGTCGCGAGCATCGCATCGGTGAATTTGAGATCGCGATCGCCCTGATCGCCTGCGAGTCGCTGCCAGCCGGGCTTGCGGCCCTTCGGGTCGAGGCCGCTCGGCGTGTCGAGACCTTGCGGGTAGACGACGATCGCCTGCGGCCAACGGTCCTGCAGGCCCCATCGCGACGTGCCGCCCATGTTGCCGCCATGACCGTGGAACGCGAAGATCAGCGGATGCACGCCGCGCGGCGATTCCGCGGTCGGCGCGAATACGAGCGCTTCGCGCGCGACGCCATCGACCTTCCACGTCATGCGCGTGCCTTCGGCGCCATGGGCGGTCTCGACGCCCAGCATCAGAAGCGACAGAAACAGGAGATACCTCAGTGTGTCCATTTCGTTTGCTCCGTATCCGTGACCGTTACCGCCGCAATTCACCACTTCGTTACCCTCGTTCAGCAGGCAGTGACCCGTTCCGCGAGATCCGTCGTTGCGCAACCAATGCGCGCTTCGCGCAGGGTCGACCGATTGTCTGCGCATCGACCAAGAATGTTTTTCGACCCGGCGCCGCGCACCGGCATCACGTACCGGCGCGACGCCCGCATGACCTCCAGCTCGATCGACCCGCCCCGCGACAAGGCACGGGCGCGACGAGCCACGAATCAGCGACGGGATTGTCCACCCTCACGTCCATGATTCACCACATGCAACGCAGCAATGCAGGAGACGACACATGAATGATTCCGCGGCGCAACGAAGCAACGTCTTCGCGATTCCCGCAGAATCCCCGGCCGATGCCGTGCAGGCGCTGCGCTGGTCGCGCGCACTGCTCGCGATCACGATGATAGGCCTCGGCGTCATCGGTTTCATCCATGGAGATTTCGCGCTTGTCTGGCAGCGTATCCCCGTCGAGCAGTTGCCGGGACGCCAATACTTCGCCTATCTCTGCGCCGCCATCGAGCTCGCGACCGGTATCGGCCTGCTCTTCGCACGCACGGCTCGGCTTTCGGCATGCACGCTCGCGCTATTCCTGCTGCTCTGGGTCGTGCTGCTGAAACTGCCGGCTGTCGTGGCCGTGCCGACGATGGAAGCCACCTGGCTCGGCTTTGGCGAGATCGCGGTGATCTTCGCCGGCGCGTGGATCCTGTGCGCGATGGAAGGCACACGCCTGCGTGGCTGGATTCCGCAATTCGCCGCGGGCGCGAATGGCGTCCGCTACGCCAGCCTCGTCTTCGCCCTGTCGCTGCCGATGATTGGCCTCTCGCATTTCTTCTACAGCGAGCAGACCGTCGCGTTCGTCCCCGCCTGGCTGCCCTGGAAGCTCGGCTGGGCGTACCTGACCGGTACCGGCAGCCTCGTCGCCTGCGTTGCGATCCTGCTCGGCGTGCTGCCACGCCTCGCGGCGACGCTCGAGGCCGCGATGCTTACCGTGATCACGCTGCTCGTCTGGGGCCCAGGCCTGTTCGCGCTGGCGCCCGACCGCACGCAATGGACGGGATTTTTCATCTCGCTGGCGATCGCCGCGGGTGCCTGGGTCGTCGCGGATTCGTACGGCGGTGTTTCGTGGCTTTCGCTGCGTGCGCCTTTATCGAGCGCGGGACGCGGGCAGCGATAGCTCGACCGGCGTCCGCCAAGACTCTCGAATGAGGTACTGAGTACGGACCTCGAGCGCGTTCCTCGCGAGCTGGTGTTTGCGCGCGCCGTGGAATGCCGGTCCCGGCAGGCAAAAAAAAGCCCCAGCCGCGAGGCTGAGGCTTCTTTGACTGAGGCGACGGCGGTTACGCGGCCGGCACTTCTTCGTGGACTGCCTTCATCGACAGGCGGATGCGGCCCTGCTTGTCGACTTCGAGCACCTTGACCTTGACGATGTCGCCTTCCTTGAGCTTGTCGGACACCTTCTCGACGCGCTCGTTGGAGATCTGCGAGACGTGGACGAGGCCGTCCTTGCCCGGCAGGATCGTGACGAATGCACCGAAGTCCATCAGCTTGGCGACCTTGCCCTCGTAGATGCGGCCCGGCTCGACGTCCGAAACGATCTGCTCGATGCGTGCCTTCGCCGCTTCCGCCGCTTCGCGGTTGACCGAGGCGATGATGATCGTGCCGTCGTCGCTGATGTCGATCGTCGCGCCGGTTTCTTCGGTGATCGCGCGGATCGTGGTGCCGCCCTTGCCGATGACTTCGCGGATCTTGTCCGGATGGATCTTCATCGTCATCAGGCGCGGCGCGAATTCGCTCATTTCGGCGCGCGAGGTCGATGATGCACCTTGTTCATTTCGCCGAGGATGTGCAGACGGCCCTGCTTGGCCTGGGCCAGCGCGGCCTTCATGATCTCTTCGGTGATGCCGTCGATCTTGATGTCCATCTGCAGCGCGCTGATGCCGTCGGCGGAGCCGGCGACCTTGAAATCCATGTCGCCGAGATGATCTTCGTCGCCGAGGATGTCGGACAGCACGACGAACTTGTCGCCTTCCTTCACCAGGCCCATCGCGATACCCGCGACCGGCGCCTTGAGCGGCACGCCGGCGTCCATCATCGCCAGCGACGATCCGCAGACCGAGGCCATCGACGACGAACCGTTCGACTCGGTGATTTCCGAGACGACGCGCACGCACGTACGGGAACGCTTCGATCGACGGCTTGACCGCCTGCACGCCGCGCTTGGCGAGACGGCCATGGCCGATCTCGCGGCGCTTCGGCGCACCGAAGCGGCCGGCTTCACCGACCGAGAACGGCGGGAAGTTGTAATGGAACAGGAACGGATCCTTCGACTCGCCTTCCGGCGCGTCGATGATCTGCGCGTCGCGCGTCGGTGCCGAGCGTGACGACGACCAGCGCCTGCGTCTCGCCGCGCGTGAACAGCGCCGAGCCGTGCGTACGCGGCAGCACGCCGACGCGGACGCTGATCGCGACGCACGTCGTCGAGCTTGCGGCCGTCGATGCGTACCTTCGTGTCGAGCACGCTGTCGCGCAGGGTGCGGTATTCGAGTTCGCCGAATTCCTTGCCGAGGTCGGCAGCCGGCCCACTCTGCTCGGCCTCCGCGCGACCGGCGAGCGACAGCATCACGTCTGCCTTGATCGCGGAGATCGCGTCGCGACGCTGCAGTTTGTCGCGCACCTGGAACGCTTCTTCGAGCTTGCTGCCGACCGCTCCCTTGAGCGCCGCAACCATCGATTCGTTCGTTCGCCGGCGCCAGTCCACGACGACGGCTTGGCCGCTTCGGTGGCCAGTTCGGCGATCGCGACGGATCGCCTTCTGCATCTCGCGGTGACCGAACATGACCGCGCCGAGCATCACGTCTTCGCTGCAGCAGCTTGGCTTCGGATTCGACCATCAGCACCGCATTGGCGGTACCGGCAACGACCAGATCCAGATCGGACGTCTCCAGTTCGGTCTTGGTCGGGTTGAGCAGGTACTTGCCGTTGGCGTAACCGACGCGCGCGGCGCCGATCGGTCCCTTGAACGGGATGCCGGCCAGCCTCAGCGCCGCCGACGCGCCGAGCATCGCCGGGATATCGCCGTCGACCTCGGGATTGAGCGAGACCACCTGTGCGATGACCTGCACTTCGTTCTTGAACTCTTCCGGGAACAGCGGACGCACCGGACGATCGATCAGACGCGACGTCAGCGTCTCCTTCTCGGTCGGACGGCCTTCGCGCTTGAAGAATCCGCCCGGGATGCGTCCGGCCGAGTAGAACTTCTCGACGTAGTCGACGGTGAGCGGGAAGAAATCCTGACCTTCGCGCATCTTGGTTGCGGCCACGGCGGTGACGAGCACCACGGTGCCGTCCACCGATACCATGACTGCGCCGGACGCCTGGCGGGCGATTTCGCCCGTCTCCAGCGTGACCTGGTGATTACCGTACTGGAATGACTTGGTTACTTTCGCCACGTTGTGGCTCCTCGATTCTTCGAAGTGCGCCGATGCATCGCGCGGCTGCTTATGTGAACGACAAGTGCGGCCATCGGAGATGGCCGCGTTCGTGAGATTCAGTCGCGTTCTCAGACGCTGCAACTGCGCGAGCGCTTAGCGACGGATGCCGAGGCGTTCGATCAGGGTCTTGTAGCGGTCGTCGTCGGAATTCTTCAGATAGTTCAGCAGGCGGCGGCGCTGGTTGACCATCTTGAGCAGACCGCGACGCGAGTGATGATCCTTGTCGTGATCGGCGAAATGCTTGGAGAGATGTTCGATGCGGGCGGACAGCAGTGCGACCTGGACTTCCGGCGAGCCGGTGTCGTTCGCTGCGCGGCGGTAGTCCGCAATGACTTTGCTGGTTTGTTCGACTGAGAGTGACATGATTGATTGCCTTTGCTGATACGTACGGCGCGGGTCAGCTGGGCTCGTCGGGCTGCAAGCGCAATCCGCGTCAGGAAAATCCGGATGCCGAACCGGAACGGGGAAATAAAGCCACCTATTGTAACCGGTTTCGCGGCGAAATAGCAGTCGCATTGGCAGTCTCGGAAGGAGGCCGTGATCTGCATCAATGCCCCGCGCCTGCGCGTTCTTCGATTTCGTCAGTGAAAATCAATTACGTAGATGCATTTGTTAATGCTCGACTTTTCAGATACCGTCTGATTGAAGCCGCGTAGTACCCGCACTTCGCCGCCCTGCGACAATCTCGATGAGCGCGACGAGGCGACCCTGCAAATCCAGGGCCCGGCAGAGCGGCTGCTCAGCCGCGGAGGCCCGAACGAGGCGCTTGCCCTGGCGCAGCGCAAGCGTCTCCTCGTCCGACGACCACGATCTGCGGCAGCGCCGCCAGTCCGTGCTCGAGCGGCAGCAGCAGCGCATCGAGCGCGGCGGTACCGCCATCGCCCAGCGTCGACTCGAGGCCGGCCAGCGAATGCATCGTCGGCGTCAGGAACGGATCGACCCAGAGCCGCCGCAGCGCCGTCAGATGCGCACCGCAGCCGAGCCGTTCGCCGAGATCGCGCACCAGGCTGCGGATGTAGGTGCCCGAGCCGCACTCGACGTGCAGGCGCAACGTATCCTCGCTGCGCTCGACGAGGTCGAGGCGAAAGACGTCGACCTCGCGCGTCGGCGCTTCGACGTCCTCGCCGCGGCGCGCGCGCTTGTAGAGCGGCACGCCGCCCTGCTTGATCGCCGAATAGACCGGCGCCGTCTGCGCGATGCGGCCGCGCAGCGTCTGCATCGCCGCTTCGAGTGCGACCTGGTCGATGGACGGGACGCGGCGTGTCGCGATGACCTCGCCTTCCGCGTCGTCGGTCGTCGTCGTCACGCCGAGCCGCATTCGGCTGCGTAGGCCTTGCGCGAGCCGAGCAGATAGCCGGCGATCTTCGTCGCTTCGCCGAAGCAGATCGGCAGCAGTCCGGTCGCCAGCGGATCGAGGCTGCCCGTATGGCCGGCCTTGCGCGCGCCGAACAGATGCCGCACCTTCTGCAAGGCCTGATTCGAGCTCAGGCCTTGCGGCTTGTCGAGCAGCAGGATGCCGTGGATGTCGCGGAATTCGTTGCGGGGCATGGGTTCGAGAAAGTTGCCTTGCGGTCGTGTTATCGGAGATCGGCACAAGCGAGCCGAGCCCGCGTGGCCGGATCGACTGTCCAATGTCACTCGAAGGCGCGCGCGTTCGATGTGCGGTTGCGCCGACAGAGCCGGCTGGAGCGACGCCTCGAACGCCGTGCGTTTCGAATCTGATCAGGATGGCCGAAGGTCAGGCGAGGACTATCCGCCCGGTCAGCCGCCGCGCCGCGCTAGTTCTTGCCAGGCTTCTCGCGCAGCAGCGCCTCGATGCGTTCGCCGCGATCGACCGAGTCGTCGTACTTGAACCGCAGCTCCGGCACGCGCCGCATCGTCATCTTCCGCGACAGGTCGCGACGGAATTCCTTCGCCATTTCATTGAGCGCCTTGACGCCCTCGACGGCCTTGTCGGGCAGCAACGCGGTGACGAAGACCGTCGCGAAGTCGAAGTCGCGCGTGACTTCGACATCGGACACGCTCATCGACGGCAGCGCGTTGTCGCGCACGACCTCGTGCACCATCGTGCCGAGCAGCCGGCGCAATTCGGCGGAGAGGCGGTCTGAGCGCGTGAATGACCGGGAAGGCATGATCTACTCGAAAGCCGCAAAGCGCGAATCGCGCACCACCGATCCTGGCGCAGCAGCCTTACGGCCCATTCGCCAGTTTCGATGCGCGATTCGCAGCGTCAGCGTCATAGCGTACGCGCCACTTCGATGCGTTCGAAGCACTCGATCTGGTCGCCCGGCTTGACGTCGTTGTACTGCTTGACGCCGATGCCGCACTCCATGCCGTTGCGCACTTCCTCGACGTTTTCCTTGAAGCGACGCAGCGATTCGAGTTCGCCCTGGAAGATCACCGTGTTGTCGCGCAGCACGCGGATCGGCTTGTTGCGCTTGACCGTACCCTCGATGATCATGCAGCCCGCGATCGCGCCGAACTTCGACGAGCGGAACACATCGCGCACCTGTGCGACGCCGATGATCTCCTCGCGGATCTCGTTGCCGAGCAGACCGGTCGCGACCTGCTTCACCTGGTCGATCACGTCGTAGATGATCGAGAAGTAGCGCAGGTCGAGGTCGTTGAGCTCGATGATCTTGCGCGCGGACGCGTCGGCGCGGACGTTGAAGCCGATGATCACGGCCTTCGAGGCCGCCGCGAGCGTCGCGTCGGATTCGGTGATGCCGCCGACGCCCGAAGTGATGACGTTGATCTTGATCTGGTCGTTGCCGATCTTGGTCAGCGAGTCGCGCAGCGCTTCCACGGAACCCTGCACGTCGGCCTTGACGACGATGTTGAGCGTCTGCTGGCCTTCGCCCTGGCCCATCTGCGCGATCATGTCTTCCATGCGATTGCCGGCCTGCCTGAGCAGACGCGCATCGCGGCGCTTGTGCTGGCGTTCGAGCGCGACGTCCTTCGCGAGGCGTTCGTCCTGGACGACGATGAAGTCGTCGCCCGCATCGGGCACGCCCGACAGACCGAGTACCTGCACCGGGATCGACGGGCCGGCGGCTTCGACCTGCTGGCCGCCTTCGTTGAACAGCGCGCGCACGCGACCGTACTCGACGCCGCAGACGATGAAGTCGCCCTTGCGCAGCGTGCCCTGTTGCACGAGCACCGTCGCGACCGGGCCGCGGCCCTTGTCGAGACTCGATTCGACGACGACGCCCGTGGCGAGACCGTCGATCACGGCGGTCAGTTCCATGACCTCCGCCTGCAGCAGGATCGCGTCGAGCAGATCGTCGACGCCGTCGCCCGTACGCGCCGACACCGGCACGATACGCACGTCGCCGCCCCATTCCTCGGGCACGACTTCGTGCTGCACGAGGCCCTGCTTGACCTGGTCCGGATTCGCCTCGGGCTTGTCCATCTTGTTCATCGCGACGATCAGCGGCACCTTCGCGGCGCGCGCGTGGTTGATCGCCTCGATCGTCTGCGGCATGACGCCGTCATCGGCGGCGACGACGAGCACGACGATGTCGGTGAGCTTCGCGCCACGGGCACGCATCGCGCTGAACGCGGCGTGGCCCGGGGTGTCGAGGAACGAGATCACGCCCTTGTCGGTCTTCACGTGATACGCGCCGATGTGCTGCGTGATGCCGCCGGCTTCGCCCGCCGCGACCTTCGTGCGGCGGATGTAGTCGAGCAGCGACGTCTTGCCGTGGTCGACGTGGCCCATGATCGTGACGACCGGCGGGCGTGGCTCGCGTTCACCGATGACCTCGACCTTCGACAGCGTCGTCTCCGCGTTGTTCTCCTCCAGCTTCGCGGCCTTGTGGCCGAGTTCCTCGATGACGAGCACCGCGGTGTCGTGGTCGATCGGCTGATTGATCGTCGCCATCACGCCCATCTTGAACAGCGTCTTGACGACGTCGGCACCCTTGACCGCCATCTTCTGCGCGAGGTCGGAGACGAGAATCGTATCGCCCACCGCGACATCGCGCGTCATCGGCGCGAGCGGCTTGGAGAATCCGTGCTGCCCGGTCGTCGTACGCGCCTGTTCGACCTGGCGCCGCGGCTTCTTCTTGATCGCGCCACGGCGTGCATGACCTTCGTCGGAGAGGTGCAGCTCCGCACCGAAATAGCGCTGTGCGTCCTCGCCGTCGTCGCGCATCTGATGCGAGCCGTGCTTCGCTTTCGCATGCCGATGCGCTGCCTGCTCGGCTTCGCCCGGACGCGCGGGGCGTGCGCGCGGTGCCTCGACGGGCTTGCGCGCAGGCGTTGCCGCCGCGTCGGGCTTGTCGGTCTTGGCAGCGGGCTTGTCCGCAACGGTCTTGGCCGCTTCCTTCTCCGCGGCGAGACGCGCCTGTTCGCGCACTTCGGCTTCGCGCGCTTCGGTAGCCGCGCGCATTTTCGCCTCTTCCTCGAGCCGGCGACGCTCCTGATCCTGACGCGTGATTTCCTCGGTCTCGCGCTTGAGCGCCGATTCCTGCAGTTTCTTCAGCGCGTCTTCGCGCTCGGCGTTCGGCGCCTGTTCGGCCTCGATCTCGCTGCGCTTGACGTAGGTGCGCTTCTGCCGCACCTCGACGTTCACGGTCTTGCCGCGCGTCGCACCCTGGTTGACCGTGATCTCGCTGAGCGTGCGCCGCTTGAGCGTCACCTGGCGGGGAGCGTTGTCCTCGACCGCGTTCGTCTCGCCCTTGCCGTGGGTACGGCGCAGGAAGCCGAGCAGCTTCACCTTCTCGGTGTTCGAGACGACCTGGTCGGGGCTCGAAAATTTCATGCCGGCGCCGTCAAGCTGAGTCAACAGCTTGTCCACGCTCATGCCGAGTACACCGGCGAGTTGTTTGATCGTTACGTCCGACATGATTTTTGCTTTCTCCTCGAGGCGCGGCGCGCATGATCGCGACGAGCCTGTTTTCTTCGCTGTCCGCCGGCCTTGGGCCGGAGGACGAGCCTTGTTGTGCTTAGACGTTCATAAACGTTCCTGCAGACAACACCCAAATCCAGATCAACGCCAGCGGGTCACGCAGCGTCCGCCTGCGCGCCGCCATGATCATTGCCGACGCGCGCTTCTCGTCGACACCGTCGATCGCGAGTTCGACCAGTTCGTCGGTCGCCAGATCGGCAAGATTTTCACGCGTGATGATCTTGTGCTGCGCCAGCGCATAGGCGGTCGCCTCGTCGACACCTGGCACCGCGAGCAGATCCGCGGACGGCTTGTGGTCTTCGATGTTCTCTTCGACCGCGAGCGCCGCGGTCAGCAACGCGTCGCGCGCGCGGGCACGCAACTCTTCGACGATGTCCTCGTCGAAGCCTTCGATCGCGAGCAACTCGGCCGTCGGCACGTAGGCGATTTCCTCGACCGTCGTGAAACCTTCCTGCACGAGAATGCCGGCGATTTCCATGTCGACCTCGAGTTTCTCCTGGAACAGGAGGCGCGCGGCTTCCTGTTCGGCTTCCGATTTCGCCGCGACCTGATCCTGCGTCATCACGTTGAGCTGCCAGCCCGACAGCTTGCTCGCGAGGCGCACGTTCTGGCCGCCGCGGCCGATCGCCTGCGACAGCTTGTCTTCGGCGACCGCGATGTCCATCGAATGCTTGTCTTCGTCGACGATGATCGACTGCACTTCGGCCGGCGCCATCGCATTGATCACGAACTGCGCGGGATTCTCGTTCCACAGCACGATGTCGATGCGCTCGCCGTTGAGCTCGTTCGACACGGCCTGCACGCGCGAACCGCGCATGCCGATGCACGCGCCGATCGGATCGGTGCGGTGATCGTGCGCGAGCACGGCGATCTTCGCGCGGTCGCCCGCGTCTCGCGCAGCGGCCTTGATCTCGACGAGACCCTGGCCCACTTCCGGTACTTCGAGCTTGAACAGCTCCATCATGAACTCGGGCGCGGTGCGCGAGACGAACAGCTGCGGGCCGCGCTGTTCGGCGCGAACCTCGTAGAGATAGCCGCGCACGCGGTCGCCGGCGCGCGTCGCTTCGCGCGGAATCGACTTGTCGCGCGGGATGTACGCCTCGGCATTGCCGCCGAGATCGAGATAGATGCTGCCGCGCTCGACGCGCTTGACGACGCCGGTGACGAGTTCGCCGATGCGATTCTTGAACGCCTCGACGACCTGCGCGCGCTCGGCCTCGCGCACGTGCTGCACGATGACCTGCTTCGCGGCCTGCGCCGAAATGCGGCCGAAGTCGGGATTGTCGATATGTTCCTCGACGAATTCGCCGACCTGGATGTCGGCCCTCGTGTCGACCGCGTCCATGAGGCGCGTCTGACGATCGGGCGATTCCATGACGACGTCATCCGGAACGACTTCCCAGCGACGGAACGTCTCGTATTCGCCGCTGTGGCGGTCGATGACGACGCGCGTCGACACGTCCTCGTCGTGGTAGCGCTTTTTCGCGGCGGACGCGAGCGCTGCCTCGAGGGCCTGGAAAATCACTTCGCGATCGACGCCTTTTTCGTTCGCTACGGCGTCGACGACCAACAGTAGTTCTTTGCTCATCTAGAAAACCCTTCTTGTAACGGAACCCGGCTGGCGGGCTTCGACTACGTCGTGAATGCTTCCATCAGACCGGTCGTGGCCGTGTTCCCGCCACTGTCTCCGATCCGGTATTGGTTCATTTCCGCACTGCCTGCTTCAATCTGACTCTTTCAAGCTGCATCGCTACGCTGCGCTTGCTTCTTGTTCACTGCTTCTTCGGCTTCTGCGCCTTCTTGCCGGGTTTCACGGGTTCCGCGAATTCGGCGACGAGCTTCGCCTTGTTCACGTTGCCTCCGGCGATGCTCACCGCGACGCCGTCCTGCTCGATGCGGATGTCGTCACCATCGACCCCGAGAATCGGGCCCTGAAAGCGACGCCGGCCGTTCAGCGGCAGGTTCACCTCGATCTTCGCCTGTTGACCGACGAAACGTGCGAACTGTTCCGGCGTATACAAGGGCCGATCGAGCCCGGGCGATGAAACCTCCAGCGTGTAGCGGCCCTCGATCGGGTCGTTGACGTCGAACAGCGCCGACACCTGGCGGCTCACGGCCTCGCAATCGTCGACCGTCACCGCGCGTTCGGCACAATCGATGTACACGCGCACGAGCGAGTTGCCGTGCGACGGACTGTACTCGACGCCGAGGCATTCGAGTCCCAGATCCGCGATCGCGGGTGCCACCAGTTCTGTCAATTGCTCGTTCCGCATCGTCTCGACCACCCAGGTGCGGCCGGCGCCAGAATGCGCCGTTTCGCACCCTCAAAAACGCAAAATGGGCACGAGGCCCATTCCATAGTTCGCCGTTTTCATCCACAACCGGCGCTCCGCATCCTGCGAAAGACAACAATACCGCACTTCAAAATAAAAAGACCTCACGAGGAGGCCTTCTTGTAGATCTGGTAGCGGGGGTAGGATTTGAACCTACGACCTTCGGGTTATGAGCCCGACGAGCTGCCAGACTGCTCCACCCCGCATCAGCCGAACCGCCATTTTAGTTCGAAGCGGTCACAATTAGCAAGGTCGATCTTGCCCGACGGCTCATGAGCATGCCGGCGACGTCGCTGTCGCGCCGGTCACGCAGGTGACGTGTTTCCTGTGTTTGTACGCCGCCGTGAAGTTCGCGAGCACCCCGTTGACGTTGCCATTGACGAACTGCACGACCCAGAAGCCGGTTGCCGGAAGGCCGAGAAAGTTCTTCCCGTCGGCCGACGCCAGATGCGACGTGTCGTTCTGGTAGAGATCCAGCGTGGCCCATCCGTTCTGGAAACCCGTGTCGTACGTGTAACTCGTGCCCTCCGTACTGATCGTCGACCCGAGAATGGCGCTCGCGGTGTCCGCCGCCTCGTTGAATCGGACGACCTGCGTCGTCTGGCATAGCGCCGTGCCCGTGTCGGGAATCCCGAAGTTTACGCCCACCGCTGGCGCACCTTCCTCGCGATCGAAGCCCGTACGGTACGTCGGCACACACGCGCGGCCCGGCGCGGCGAACGGAACGACGAACGGACTTTGCGCCGTAGCTCCGACGTAGTAGGGATCCGTGTAGAAACGCTTGGTCGGAAAAGACACGACCCATTCGGAACTCGCCGCCACGCCGCCGAATGTCCAGTATTCGTTTTCGATCGCGTCGGCCATGAAGATCGACGATACCGCGTCGATACCGCGCGTGAATGTCGCGGTGACCGGCACTTCTCCCGGATAGGTGACGCTCGTGAGCGAGGTCGCGCTCGCGAGCGTCGGCGTCAGCGCGTCCGGCGCGGAATGCTGCGACGACGATCCATTCGCGTAGAACTGGCCGATCGCATCGGGGGCGTACGCCTCGACCGTTCCCTGCGGCACGTTGACGATCGTAGCCGGCGCCGGCGAGGCCACCGTCTGGCGGCGCCATGTCTACGCTCGGGCCGATGAGGCGCCAATAACCGTCGCTCGCCCAAGCGCTGACGAGCTGTCCGCAATCCAGCGGAACTCCGGATATGTGCATCATCGCGTCGAGGGTGCCTTTCGACGCGTTGGTGACGGCGCCCATCTCGATAACCTCGATGGTGCCCTCGCGCGTACGACTCGCATCGGTCAGGCCGCCGTCCTTGCCCTGGGCGGACGCGCCATCGAAATTCTGCGTCGAAAACGCCATCGCCGCCGATGACGACGCGGGCAACTTCGGTACGGTGCACGAATTGTCGTTCGTATACAGCCCGGCGCCGCCCGATGTCGGCACGACCTGCCCTACCCAGACGTCGAACGGCGACAGGTAAAGGTTGAAATCGAGCACGTCGCGGCCGTTGTAGCCTTCGAGGAAACGCACTTTCAGCGCTTTTCCCTCGCTGGTCGTATTGAGCAGCGTGATGACGGTGGAGTTGCCGGCGTTCACCGTGTAATACGCGAAACACGAGCGCTTCGCCCGACCCGTTGGGATTGAGGAAAACCGCGTCGGCGCGATTCGCGACACCGACACCGCAGACGAGCGCCGCGACGATCGAAGCAGCGAGACCGCTTCTGGTCATCATGATCTTCGTTCCCGTCTCGTCGTCATCGTCGACCGCGCCTCAGTGACGCAGAACATCCAATCACCCGGTCGCCGGCAGGCCGAACGGGACGTCGCATGACGTCTCCATGGCGCTCGATGCAGGGCGACGCGACGCGCATCCGCCTCGTGCGTCAGCGGACACCCATCGCGTCGTAGCACCACCCGATCAGCGGCCCCCAGACGATGCCGAGCACGAACAGCGCGACACCGTTGAGCGAAAGCAGCCAGCGCAATTCGAGGTCGGGCGGCAGCACGAGCGCGGACGCGTCCTTCGGCGCGTCGAAGTACATGACCTTGATCACGCGCAGATAGTAGAACGCGCCGATGATCGCAAACACGATCGCGACGATCGCCAGCCACATCATGCCTGCGTCGACCGCGGCCTTGAGGACGAGGAACTTCGCTGCGAAACCGAATAGCGGCGGAATGCCCGCGAGCGATGCCATCACGAGCAGCATGATGAACGCGTACCAGGGGTTGCGCTGATTGAGCCCCTTGAAGTCGTCGATCTCCTCGGCCTCGAAACCCGCGCGCGCGAGCAGCAGGATCGCGCCGAAGGCCGCCGCCGACATGATCGCGTAGGCGATCGCGTAGAACATCGCCGCGGCATAGCCCGAAGGCGAACCGTTCGCGAGTCCGAGCAGCAGGAAACCCATGTGCGAGATCGTCGAATACGCGAGCATGCGCTTGAGGTTGGTCTGCGCAATGGCGAGCACGTTGCCGATCGCCAGCGAGAGCACGGCGAGCAGTCCGAGCATCGCGTGCCAGTGCGGCGCCATGCCGGACACACCGTCTGCGAGCAGACGATAAGCCATGCCGAACGCGGCGATCTTCGGCGCCGAGCCGATGAACACCGTGACCGCCGTCGGCGAGCCCTCGTACACATCGGGCAGCCACATGTGGAACGGCGCCGCGCCGAGCTTGAAGCCGATGCCGACGATGAGGAAGACGACGCCGAACGCGAGCAGCACGTGATGCGGCTGGCCGAGCGCGAACGCGGACACGGCCTGGATCTTGCCGAGATCGAGCGAACCCGTCGCGCCGTAGATCATCGACATGCCGTAGAGCAGCATGCCGGACGCAAGCGCGCCGAGGACGAAATACTTGATCGCCGCTTCCGACGATGCGCGCGAATCGCGATTCATCGCGACGAGCGCGTACGACGACAGCGTCAGCAGCTCGAGGCCGAGATAGACGATGACGAGATTGCCGGCCGAGACGAGCAGCATCATGCCGAGCGTCGCGAACAGGCAGAGCAGATAGAACTCGCCGACGAACAGGTTGCGGTCGCGCAGGTAGCTGCGCGCGTAGACGAATACCGCGCCGACGACGCCGAGAATGAAAATCTTCAGAATCGCCGCGATCGCATCGTGACGGATCATGCCGCCGAACGCAGTCGGCGCCGGATCGTGGTCGGCGAGGACCAGGACGATCGTGACGACGAGCGTGGCGATCGACAGCCAGTGCGTGATGTTGCGCTGCGCCTGCTTGAGGAACAGGTCGACCAGCAGGATCGCGCAGGTCGCGCCGAGCAGGAAATTCTCCGGCAGCAGCAGGACGAGATCGTGTGGATTGAAATTCATTGACGAATATCCCGTCTCAAAGCTTGCTGATCAGCAGATGGTCGACGATCTGCTTGACCGATGCGTCCAGCAGGTGTGTGAGCGGCGCCGGCCAGATGCCGAACAGCAGCGTCGCCGCAGCGAATGCGCCGAGGACGAGCGCTTCGCGCGCGTTGATGTCCTGCAAATGCGCGACGTGATCGTTGGCGACCGCGCCGAAGATCACGCGCTTGACCATCCACAACGTGTACGCCGCGCCGATGATCAGCGTGAACGCGGCGCAGCGCAGCGATCCAGAAGTTCGACTGGAAGCTCGCCAGGATCACCATGAATTCGCCGACGAAGCCGCTCGTGCCGGGCAGGCCGCAGTTCGCCATCGCGAAGAACACCGCAGAACGCCGCGAACCACGGCATCGTGTTCACGACGCCGCCGTAGTCCTTGATCATGCGGCTGTGCATGCGGTCGTAGAGCACGCCGACGCACGAGAACATCGCGCCCGATATGAAACCGTGCGAGATCATCTGCACCATCGCGCCGGAGACGCCGAGGTAGGCCGCGTCCCTGTTGCCGCCGACGCGCATCAGCGCGAGCGAGATGAAGACGCCGAGCGTGACGAAGCCCATGTGCGAGACGGACGAGTACGCGATCAGCTTCTTCATGTCCTCCTGCACGAGCGCGACGAAGCCGACGTAGATCACCGCGATCAGCGACAGCGCGATGATGAGCCACGCGAACTGCATGCACGCGTCGGGCACGATCGGCAGCGAGAAGCGCAGGAAGCCGTAGCCGCCGATCTTCAGCATGATCGCGGCCAGGATCACCGAGCCGCCGGTCGGCGCCTCGACGTGCGCGTCCGGCAACCATGTGTGCACCGGCCACATCGGCACCTTGACCGCGAAGGCGATCAGGAACGCGAAGAACAGCCAGGCCTGGGCGGTCGCGCCGAGCGGCAAGGCAGCGAGCTGCGACGAGTTCCCAGCTGTTGGCGTGCAGATACAGGTAGATCAGCCCGATCAGCATGAAGATCGAGCCGAAAAACGTGTAGAGGAAGAACTTCAGCGTCGCGTAGACGCGGCGCGGACCGCCCCAGACGCCGATGATGATGAACATCGGGATCAGCATGCCCTCGAAGAACACGTAGAACAGCAACGCGTCGAGTGCGCAGAACACGCCGATCATCAGGCCTTCGAGCACCAGGAACGCGGCGAGGTACTGCCCGACCTTGTCATGGACCGCGTCCCAGGCGCCGAGGATCACGAGCACCGTGACGAAACGTCGTGAGCACGATCAGCGCGACCGAGATACCGTCGACGCCGAGGTGATAGTTCGCATTGATCGCGCCGATCCAGACGCGTTCTCGACGAACTGCATCGTGCCGGCGGCGGCATCGTAGCCGGTCAACAGCGGAATGCTGACGACGAAGCGTGACGAGCGACACCGCGAGCGCGAGCCAGCGCGCCGCGTTCGCGCGTTCGCCGAGCGAACAGCGACCGACCGCGCCGCCGACGATCGGCACCCAGATCAGCAGAGACTAACAAGGGCCAAGTCGGATTGCATTATTTAGTGCCTGTATTTCGTTGTCGCGATCGTCAGATGCGCACCACCCACCACAGCCCGGCCAGCAGCACGACCAGGCCAAGAATCATTGCGAACGCGTAGTGAAAGAGGAATCCGCTCTGCACCGGGCGCAGCAACGCCGGCGAAGCGACCCACCGCTTCGCGGAGCCGTCGATCAGCACGTTGTCGATCACGCCGACGTCGCCGCCCTTCCACAGCGCGCGGCCGAGCAGCGAGGCTGCCGCGCGCGAACACGGCCTGGTAGACCGGATCGAACCAGTACTTGCTTGTCGAGCATGTTCCAGAGCGGATGCAACGCCTTCTTCGCCTTGTCGGCGATCGAGGGGTTGAACAGGTAGATGTACGTCGCGCTCGCGAAACCGAGAAACGCGAAGACGAACGGCAGGCCGAGGAAGCCGTGCAGCATCATCGAAAGCCAGTTGACGGCCTCGTGCGCTTCCTCGGCGTGCTCGGCGTTGCTGAAGATCGCCGCGCCGAAGAACTCGCCGTGGATCATCGACTTCACCGCGATCGCGCCGATGACGACCGATGGAATCGCGAGCAGGATCAGCGGCACCGTCACGACCCACGGCGATTCGTGCGGCGCATGCGCGAGGTGGCCGGGCTCGTGGTGGCCGTGATCGGGCTCCGCGTGCGTCTCGTGCGCGTGTGCGCCGGCGTGCACGACGGCCGCACCCGCATGCGCATCGGCATGGCTTGCATGGTGATCGCCGTGATCGACGACGAAGCGCTCCTTGCCGTGGAACGTCAGGTACAGCAGACGATAACTGTAGAACGCCGTGACGAACACGCCGAGCAGCACAGCCCAGTAGGCGTAATGCTGCGCCCAGCCGCCGTGCTCCGACGCCGCTTCGGCAGCCTCGATGATCGCGTCCTTCGAGTAGAAACCGGCAAAGCCCGGCATGCCGGTCAGCGCGAGCGTGCCGATCCATGCGGTGATCCAGGTGATCGGCATGTACTTGCGCAGGCCGCCCATGTAGCGCATGTCCTGCTCGTGGTGCATCGCGATGATGACGGAGCCCGCGCCGAGGAACAGCAGCGCCTTGAAGAAGGCGTGCGTCATCAGATGGAAGATCGCCACCGAATACGCCGACACGCCGAGCGCGACCGTCATGTAGCCGAGCTGCGACAAGGTCGAATACGCGACGACGCGCTTGATGTCGTTCTGCACGATGCCGATGAGGCCCGTGAAGAACGCGGTCGTCGCGCCGATCACGAGCACGAACGACAGCGCCGTCTCCGAGTGCTCGAACAGCGGCGACATGCGCGCGACCATGAAGATGCCGGCGGTGACCATCGTCGCGGCGTGGATCAGCGCGGAGATCGGCGTCGGGCCTTCCATCGAATCCGGCAGCCAGACGTGCAGCGGCACCTGCGCGGACTTGCCCATCGCGCCGATGAACAGGCAGATGCAGATCACGGTCATGACCGACCATGGATGGCCGCCGAAGATCTCCATCGTCGCGCCCGAAACGGTCGTCACCTGCTCGAACGTCTTCGCGTAGTCGAGCGTGTGGAAATACAGCAGCACGCCCGCAATGCCGAGCAGGAAGCCGAAGTCGCCGACGCGGTTGACGAGGAACGCCTTGAGGTTCGCGAAGATCGCGGTCGGCCGCTTGAACCAGAAGCCGATCAGCAGGTACGAGACGAGACCGACCGCTTCCCAGCCGAAGAACAGCTGCAGGAAGTTGTTGCTCATCACGAGCATCAGCATCGAGAACGTGAACAGCGCGATGTAGCTGAAGAAGCGCTGGTAGCCGTCGTCGTCGGCCATGTAGCCGATCGTGTAGATGTGCACCATCAGCGACACGAACGTGACGACGACCATCATCATCGCGCTGAGGCGGTCGATCAGGAAACCGACGTGCGCGTCGATGTTGCCGACCTGCATCCACGTGTAGAGGTTTTCGTTGTAGGTCGGCGCGCCGGAAAGCAGCTGATACAGGACGTAGAACGACAGGACGCAACTCAACGCGACGCCCGCGATCGTCACGGTGTGCGCGCCGACGCGGCCGATCTGGTTGCGGAACAGGCCGGCGACGATCGCGCCGAAGAGCGGCGCGAGCGCGATGACTAGGAGAATGGTCGAATTCAAAGCCATATTCTTTCTTGCTCGTCATCCCGGCGAAAGCCGGGATCCAGTGTCAATTTTTCTTTTCCGTCCGCGACGATCAAAGTCGCTGGATTCCGGCATTCGCCGGAATGACGGCACCTAGTCAGCCTTTCAAATCGTCGATTTCGGCGACGTTGATCGTCGCGCGATTGCGGAACAGCACGACGAGAATCGCCAGTCCGATCGCCGATTCCGCGGCCGCGACGGTCAGGATGAAGAAACACGAATACCTGCCCCGACACGTCGCCGAGGAAGCGCGAGAACGCGACGAAATTCGTGTTCACCGCGAGCAGCATCAGTTCGATGCACATCAGCAGCACGATCACGTTCTTGCGGTTGACGAAGATGCCGGCAACGGCAATGCAGAACAGGATCGCGCCGAGCACGATGAAATGAGCGAGCGTGATGTCGCCGAACCAGCTCATGGCGTCGCCTCCGATCGTGCAGCGCCCGGGATCTTCGTCGAGCTGGGCATTTTGACGATGCGCACGCGATCACTCGCCTTGACCGCGACCTGGCGCGACGGGTTCTGCTGTTTGGTATTCGTCCGATGGCGCAGCGTGAGCATCACCGCGGCGATGACCGCGACCGTCAGCACGACCGCGGCGATCTCGAACGGCAGCAGGTACTGCGAGAACAGCGCTTTGCCGAGCCACGCGGTATTCGACGCGCCCGCGGGATCGAGCGGGGCCGGGATCTGCATCGCCTTGACGCCGATCAGACCGATCATCTCGCCGAGCATCACGAGCGCGACGAGAACGCCGAGTGGCAGGTAACGAATGAAGCCTTCACGCAGCGGCTCGGTCTTGACGTCGAGCATCATCACGACGAACAGGAACAGCACCATCACCGCGCCGACATAGACGAGCACCAACGCGATCGCGAGAAACTCGGCCTGCAACAGCAGCCACAGCGCGGAACTCGTGAAGAAGCAGAGCACGAGCAGCAGCGCCGCGTGCACGGAATTTTTCACGCTGATCACGCCCAGCGCCGCGGCGACGAGCACCACGGCGAACATGTAAAACAGGATCAGTTGAAAGCTCATCGGTTGACTCATCGAAAATTTGAAGAGCGATTCGGTCCGCAAATGAACGCAAATGAACGCAAATGAAAGAATCGAAGCCAATTCAGAATCGAGCCTCTCCTGTCTCTTATTCGCGTCTCATTTGCGTTCATTTGCGGACTGAATTGCCTTTGCCCCTAGCGGTACGCCGCGTCTTGCGCGCGCGCCGCTGCAATATCCTTCTCGAAGCGGTCGCCGATCGCCAGCAGCTGCGACTTGGTCACGACGTTCTCGCCGCGCTTCTCGAAGTGGTATTCGTGGATGTTCGTTTCGACGATCGAGTCGACCGGGCAGCTCTCCTCGCAGAACCCGCAGTAGATGCACTTGAACAGGTCGATGTCGTAGCGCGTCGTGCGGCGCGTGCCGTCGGCGCGCTGTTCGGAATCGATCGTGATCGCGAGCGCCGGACACACGGCCTCGCACAGCTTGCACGCGATGCAGCGTTCCTCGCCGTTCGGGTAGCGGCGCAGCGCATGCAGTCCGCGGAAGCGGTTCGACTGCGGGATCTTCTCCATCGGGTAGCGCATCGTGTACTTGGGCTTCCACATGTACTTCATGGTCAGGCCCAGGCCTTTGAGCAGCTCGAGGAGAAGCAGGCTTTTGAAATAGCGGCCAACGGCATTCATTGTGCGACTCCTGAACCACTGACGCCCGGACCGATCACGCCGAAATAGACGAGCGTGCCTGCCACCATGATCCAGACGATGGCGATCGGGATGAATACCTTCCAGCCGAGGCGCATGATCTGGTCGTAGCGATAGCGCGGAAATGCGGCGCGGAACCACAGGTAGAAGAACGCGAAGAAAAAGGCCTTCGCGAACAACCACCACCAGCCCGGCGCACCGATGAAGCCCCACGACTGCGGGAAGATCGACAGCCAGCCGCCGAGGAACAGGACCGACGCGAGGAACGCGATCAGGATCATGTTCGCGTATTCGGTCAGGAAGAACACCGCGAACGGCGCGCCGGAATACTCGACATGGAAACCTGCGACGATTTCCGACTCGCCTTCGGCCACGTCGAACGGTGCGCGATTGGTTTCGGCGACGCCCGACACGAAATAGATGATGAACAGCGGGAACAGCGGCACCCAGAAGCAGCTGAATATCCCGTACGGTCCCGCCTGCGCGCGCACGATGTCCGACAGGTTCAGGCTGCCGGCGCAGATCAGCACGCCGACGAGGCACATGCCCATCGCGATCTCGTAGCTCACGACCTGCGCCGCCGAGCGCATCGCGCCGAGGAACGCGTATTTCGAGTTGGACGACCAGCCCGCGAGGATGATGCCGTAGACGCCCATCGAGGTCATCGCGAGCAGGTAGAGCAGGCCCGCGTTGACGTCGGCGAGCACGGCCCTCTGGTCGAACGGGATCACGGCCCACGCCGCGAAAGCCGGCACGAGCGCGAGCAATGGCGCGAGCACGAACAACAGGTGGCTCGACTTCGCCGGGACGAGGTATTCCTTGAGCAGCAGCTTGAACACGTCCGCGAACGTCTGCAGGAGGCCGGCCGGACCGATGCTGTTCGGCCCCATGCGCACGTGCATCCAGCCGAGCACCTTGCGCTCCCACCAGACGTACAGCGCAACCGAGAGAATGACCGGCACCGTGATCGCGAGGACGCAGAGTACGAGCCAGACGACCAGACCCGGCGCACCGAAGCCGAGAAGCGGGTCGTGGATATTCATATGGAACCAGTTGTACACGCTCAAGCCCTCGCCACAGTGAGAGCCGCGCCGTCGCCGGGCAGCGCGCGCGTTTCGGACCAGGTCGCCTCGATCCATGCGCCACCGCGCGGCACCGCGCGCGTGATCACGACCGGCAACACGACCTCGGCGGCACCCGCACCGACCTTCGCCTTCGCGCCGTGCGCGAGTCCAAGCGCCAGCGCATCTTCGGGATGCAGGCCGACGGCCGCGTGACCGGTCAGCGGGTGCGCCTGCAACGACGCACTGCGCCTCAGCACCGCATCGGCGCGATAGATCGGCACCGTCGAGATGCGCTGCAGCCCGGAAGCCGACAGCGTCGCCGCGTTGACGTTGCCGCCTTTTGGCTCGTACGCCGCACCGATCGACGCAGCGATGGCACCGCGCACCTCGCCGATGTCGATGGCGTCGAAACCCGGCAGGCCGAGTTGCGCACCGAGCGCGCGCAGCACGCGCCAGCCCGGGCGCGCGTCGCCCGGCAGCTTCGCACCGGCGGCGGTCGTCTGCACGATACCGTCGACGTTGACGTAGGTACCGTCGATTTCAGGCGGCAGGCCTACCGGCAACACGACGTGCGCCGTGCGCCTGACGCCCGCACAGGCGTAGGCGCCGATGTAGACGCCGAACGCTGCACTGCTGCGCGCCTTGTCGTAGGCGGCGGGCGCGCTCGTATCCTGCGAGCCTGAGTGATACATGATCAGCGCCTTGGGCGCCTGCGCGAGCATCACCGCGGCGTCGCGACCGTCGCCACGCGGGACCACGCCGACGCGCGCGAGACCGACCGCATTCGCACCGGTCGCCACTTCGTTGAACGCGCTGTTCGTCGCCACAGCAATGTGCTTCGCCAGCGCGCGCAACAGCGACGCTTGCGCGTGATGGACCGCATAGTCGCCAAAAATCAGTACCGAAGACGGCGCGTCGCGCAACGCCTTGATCGTCGCGCGATGCGAATCGGCCGGCGTCGCCTTGGCCACGACGGCGGCGATTGCGCCGGACGCCGCAGTGCCGCCCTCACCCGCCGCGGCGGCAAGCGCCGCGAGCTCGTCCGCGAACTGCGTCGGCAGCACGATGTGCTTCGCGCTCACGTGGAAATTGAAATCGTGATCCAGCGCGTCGACCGTATGGATCTTCGCGCCCTTCTTCGACGCCTTGCGAATGCGGTGCGCGAGCAGCGGCTGGTCGTGGCGCGGATTGCTGCCGACGAGGAGGACGGCGTTCGCCTTCTCGACCTGCGCGAGCGGCATCGCGAACGTCGCGCCGGCCGCGCCATCGGCGAAATCGACGACGCGCAGGCGATGATCGATGCTGTCGCTGCCGAGACCGCGCACGAGCTGCGCGAGCAGATGCCCTTCCTCGCACGAGGTCAGCGGCGCGACGAGCGCGCCCAGATCACGGAGCATGCTTCTTCAAACCGTCCGCGGCGAAAGCGATCGCCTCTTCCCAACTCGCTTCGACGAGTTCGCCATTCTTGCGGATCAGCGGCTTTTTCGCGCGATCGTCCGCGTACAGACCTTCGTGCGAATAGCGATCGCGGTCCGACAGCCAGCACTCGTTGATGTCTTCGTTGTCGCGCGGCACGCTGCGCAGCACTTCGCCGCGTCGCGTATGCAGCCACAGGTTCGAGCCCAGCGCGTCGTGGTAGCCGATGGACTCGCGCGCGGTCAGTTCCCACGCGCGCGCCTTGAAGCGGAACACCTTGTTCGTCAGCGCGCCGACCGGGCAGACATCGATGATGTTGCCGCCGAGTTCGCTCTCGATCGTCTTGCCGATATACGTACCGATCTCGAGATTCTCGCCACGGCCCATGCCGCCGAGTTCGGGACTGCCCGCCACTTCGGTCATGAAGCGCACGCAGCGCGTGCACTGGATGCAGCGCGTCATCTCGGTTTCGATCAACGGGCCGAGATCTTCGTCGGGCACGACGCGCTTGCGCTCGGCAAAGCGCGACACCGAGCGGCCGTAGCCGACCGACAGGTCCTGCAGTTCGCACTCGCCGCCCTGGTCGCAGATCGGGCAATCGAGCGGATGATTGATCAGCAGGAACTCCATCACGTTGCGCTGCGCGGACAACGCGCGCTGCGACTGCGTGAAGATCTTCATGCCTTCCATGACCGGCGTCGCGCACGCGGGCTGCGGCTTCGGCATGGGCTTGCCGCCCATCTCGACCTCGACCATGCACATGCGGCAGTTCGCCGCGATCGGCAGCTTCTCGTGGTAGCAGAAACGCGGAATCGGGATGCCGGCCTTGTCGGCGCCCGCGATGATCATCGAATTCTTCGGCACCTGCAGCGGCTTGCCGTCGATCTCGATGTTGACGAAGTCAGGCGGCGCTGCCGGCGCCGTGGGTTGCGCGCTCATGCCGATGCTCCAACAGGCATTGGGCCGCGAAGGACGCAAAGAGCGCAAAGAAAAGCAATTCGAACGCGCTCTACTTTGCGTTCTTTGCGTTCTTTGCGGCCAATCAGGCTCTTCATGCAGCGACTCCCAATTGCGCATCGACGATGCTGCGCTTGTTCGCGATGTAGTACTCGAACTCGCTCCAGTAGTGACGCAGGAAACCCTGCACCGGCCATGCGGCGGCCTCGCCGAACGCGCAGATCGTGTGGCCTTCGATCTGGCCCGCGGCCTGCTTGAGCATCTGCACGTCCTCGATCGTCGCCTTGTTCTCGACGATGCGCGTGAGCATGCGATACATCCAGCCGGTGCCTTCGCGGCACGGCGTGCACTGGCCGCACGATTCGGCAAAGTAGAAGCGCGCGATGCGCTGGCACGCGCGAACCATGCACGTCGTGTCATCCATGACGATCACCGCGCCCGAGCCGAGGCCCGAACCGGCCTTCTGCAGCGCGTCGTAGTCCATCGTGATGCCCATCATCGTGTCGGCAGGCAGCACCGGCATCGACGAGCCGCCGGGAATGACCGCCTTCAGCTTGCGACCGGTGCGCACGCCGCCCGCCATCTCGAGCAGATCCTTGAACGGCGTGCCCAGCTTGATCTCGTAGTTGCCGGGTTTGTTGACATGCCCCGAAACCGAGAAGATTTTCGGGCCGCCGTTGTTCGGCTTGCCCTGCGCGAGGAACCAGTCGGCGCCCTTGTTGAGGATCGTCGGCACCGACGCATACGTCTCGGTGTTGTTGATCGTCGTCGGCTTGCCGTACAGGCCGAAACCGGCCGGGAACGGCGGCTTGAAGCGCGGCTGGCCTTTCTTGCCCTCGAGCGACTCCATCAGCGCGGTTTCTTCGCCGCAGATGTAGGCGCCGGCGCCGAGCGCGGTGTAGATGTCCACGTCGATGCCGCTGCCGCCGATGTTCTTGCCGAGCAGGCCCGCGGCGTAGGCTTCCTTCAGCGCGGATTCGAAATGCTCGAACGGCTCGTGGTGGAATTCGCCGCGCAGATAGTTGTAGGCGACCGTCGACCCGGTCGCGTAGCAGGCGATCGCCAGGCCCTCCACGACCGAATGCGGATTGAAGCGCAGGATGTCGCGATCCTTGCAGGTGCCCGGCTCGGATTCGTCCGAATTGCACAAAATATACTTCTGCATCGTGCCCTTCGGCATGAACGCACCATTTCAGGCCGGTCGGGAAGCCGGCGCCGCCGCGGCCGCGCAGCGAGCTCTTCTTCAGCTCGTCGATGATCGTCGCCGGCTCGGGCTTCTCGGCGAGAATCTTCTTCCACGCCTTGTAGCCGTCGACCTTCGACATAGCTGTCGAGCGACCACGGCTGATCGAAATGCAGCGTCGTGTAGACGACCTGGTGTTCCTGCGGTGCGGGGCCGAATGCCATATCTGTTGCCTTTGAACTCTCGCCGTCATTCCGGTGGAAGCCGGAATCCAGTGTCTTGTCTGATCTCGTCGCGACCTAGGTCGCTGGATTCCGGGTTCCGCTGCGGCGGCCCCGGAATGACGAGTCCTATTTCAATTCGTCGAGAATCTGATCGACCGTCGCCGTCGTCAGATTCTCGTGATAGTGGCCGTTCACGACCATCATCGGCGCCCCGCAGCACGCTGCGAGGCATTCTTCTTCCTGCTTCAGATAGACGCGACCGTCGGCCGTGCTTTCGCCGACCTTGACGCCCAGCTTCTTCTCGCAATGGCGCAGGATGTCCTCGCCGCCGTTGAGCCAGCACGAGATGTTCGTGCAGACCGCGACGTTGTTGCGCCCGACCGGCTTCGTCTCGAACATCGAGTAGAAGCTCGCGACCTCGTAGGCCCATACCGCCGGCAGATCGAGGTACTTCGCGACCGCCGTGATCAGTTCGTCGGTCAGATAGCCATGATTCTGTTCCTGCGCCGCGAACAACGCCTGGATCAGCGCCGAGCGCTTGCGGTCCGGCGGAAATTTCGAGAGCCAGTGATCGATGTGCTCGCGCGTGTGCGCGTTGAGCGCGACCAGCGGATCGACATCCTTGACCTCGGCGTAGTGGTTCGTCGCTTTCATGCGTGTCTTCTTGTAATCAGAGCAAGGGCAATTTCGCCGCGAAGGACGCAAAGAGCGCAAAGTAAATCGCCTTTGACTTCTTTTGCGCTCTTTGCGTCCTTTGCGGCGAACATGATTTTGATCCTGCTCACCGATCGATCTCCCCGAACACGACGTCGTAGGTGCCGATCATCGCGACGACGTCGGGCAGCATGTGGCCGCGCACGATCGAATCCATCGACGACAGGTGCGCGAATCCCGGCGCGCGCAGCTTGACGCGGAACGGCTTGTTCGCGCCGTCGGAAATGAGATAGCAGCCGAACTCGCCTTTCGGCGCCTCGACCGCGGCGTAGGTCTCGCCCGCGGGCACGCTGTAGCCTTCGGTGAACAGTTTGAAGTGATGGATCAACGCTTCCATGTCGTCCTTCATTTCTTCGCGACGCGGCGGCGACACCTTGAAGTTGCGCAGGATCACCTCGCCCGGATTCGCCTTGAGCCACTTCACGCACTGCGCGATGATGCGGTTCGACTGGCGCATCTCCTCGACGCGCACGAGATAGCGGTCGTAGCAATCGCCCTGGACGCCGACCGGAATGTCGAAATCCATCTTGTCGTACATCGCGTAGGGCTGCTTCTTGCGCAGATCCCACTCGATGCCCGAACCGCGCAGCATCGGCCCGGTCATGCCCCACGCGAGCGCCTGCTCGGGCGGGACGACGCCGATGCCGACGGTGCGCTGCTTCCAGATGCGGTTGTCGGTGAGCAGCGTTTCGTATTCGTCGACGCGATGCGGGAAATCGTTCGTGAACGCTTCGAGGTAGTCGAGCATCGACCCTTCGCGCCACGAATTGCGCCGCTTGAGATCGTCGCCCTTGTGCCAGCGCGACTCCTTGTACTGCGGCATGCGATCGGGCAGATCGCGATAGACGCCGCCAGGACGGTAGTAGGTCGCGTGCATGCGCGCGCCCGACACCGCCTCGTAGCAATCCATCAGTTCTTCACGCTCGCGGAACGCGTACAGGAACACCGCCATCGCGCCGAGATCGAGCGCGTTCGAGCCGATCCACATCAGGTGATTCAGGATGCGCGTGATCTCGTCGAACATCGTGCGGATGTACTGCGCACGCACGGGTGCTTCGACGCCGAGCAGTGTTTCGATCGCCTTCACGTAGGCGTGCTCGTTGCACATCATCGACACGTAGTCGAGACGATCCATGTAGCCGATCGACTGGTTGAACGGCTTCGATTCGGCGAGCTTCTCGGTGCCGCGATGGAGCAGGCCGACGTGCGGATCGGCGCGCTGGATCACTTCGCCGTCGAGTTCGAGCACGAGGCGCAGCACGCCGTGCGCGGCGGGATGCTGCGGTCCGAAGTTGATCGTGTAGTTCTTGATTTCTTGCATAAGCTTATGTTGGCCGCAAAGGGCGCAAATGAGCGCGAAGAAAAACAAAGGAACATTCTCTACTTCTCCATTTGCGCTCTTTGCGTTCTTTGCGGCAGAAATTCTTCGCGCTCGATTTCTTTGCCGCAGCGTTTCGGCCGCGCCTGGTCGTAACGCGAATCGTTGCGCACCGTGCGCGGCACGAGCACGCGCGGCTCGACCGACGTCACGGGCTCGTAGATCACGCGGCCGAGCGTCTTCGTCGTAACGCACCTCGACGTTGCCGATCAGCGGGAAGTCCTTGCGGAACGGATGGCCGACGAAGCCGTAGTCGGTGAGGATGCGGCGCAGGTCGGGATGGCCTTCGAACACGATGCCGAACAGGTCGAACGCCTCGCGCTCGAACCAGTTCACGCCGGGCCACAGGTCGGTGAGCGACGGCACGATCGGCAACGCATCGTCCTGCGCGTGGCAGCGAATGCGAACGCGCTGGTTGTTCCTGATCGAAAGCAGGTGCACGACAACGGCGAAACGCCGGTGGCCGACGCCGATCTGCGGGCGATTCGACCACTTGAAGCGTCCCGGGCCCTCGCCTTCGACGCCGCGCGAGAAACCGGTCGACGACTACGTCGGTCGTATCCCACTCGGTCTGGCCGTAGCTCAGATAGTCGACGCCACAGACGTCGACCGCCTGTTCGAAATGGAATGCGGGGTCGTCGCGCAACGTCTGCGCGACCGCGAGCCAGTTCTCGGGCAGCACTTCGACGGTGGTCTCGCCGTACGCCTCGGTGACCGCGATGATCTTGTCACCGAGTGTCGCGCCGATGCGCTGCGCGAGCGCGGTGGGGCCTTCTTCGCTCATACGCGTGCGATCTTGTCCTGCGGTCGGCGATCGACTCGCTGCGGCGGATCTTCTTCTGCAGCTGCAGGATGCCGTAGATGAGCGCTTCTGCCGTCGGCGGGCAGCCGGGCACGTAGATGTCGACGGGCACGATGCGATCGCAACCGCGCACGACCGCATACGAATAGTGGTAGTAGCCGCCGCCGTTGGCGCACGAGCCCATCGAGATGACCCACTTCGGGTTCGGCATCTGGTCGTAGACGCGGCGCAGCGCCGGCGCCATCTTGTTGACGAGCGTGCCGGCGACGATCATCACGTCGGACTGGCGCGGACTCGGGCGGAACACGACGCCGTAGCGGTCGAGATCGAAACGCGCCGCGCCGGCATGCATCATCTCGACGGCGCAGCAGGCGAGACCGAAGGTCATCGGCCACATCGAACCGGTGCGCGCCCAGTTGATGCAGCACGTCGGCCGAGGTGGTCAGAAAGCCGCGCTGCAGCAGCGGGTTGTCGCCCTCCGGGCGCAGAATGTCGTCGACCGGGCCGGTCGGAACCGGGTTGTGGAAGAGATTCTTCTGGACGGTGGTATCGGTCACTCCCATTCCAGGGCTCCCTTCTTCCAGCAGTATACAAATCCCAAAAGCAGCAGCGCGAGGAACATCGCCATTTCGATCAGCGCGACGATGCCGATCTGCTTGAACACGACGGCCCACGGAAACAGGAAGGCGATTTCGAGATCGAAGATGATGAACAGGATCGCGATCAGGTAGTAGCGCACGTCGAACTTCATGCGCGCGTCTTCGAAGGCCTCGAAGCCGCATTCGTACGCTGATGCCTTCTCCTTGTTCGCGCTGCGCGGACCGAGCACGACGCCGATCACGAGCAGGGCGACGCCGATGCCACCGGCGACGATCAGGAACAGCAGAATCGGTAAATACTCAGCTAACACACCAAAGCCTCCGCGCCCCAGTGGCGCATCAGCGGCCGCGCGCCATCGCGCGGCCTCGACTCGCCTGATCAACAGGGACGCTTTGCACGCGCCGCAAAAATCGCGGCGCGCGAAATCGGCCTTGGTCGGTCAGCGAGGACTATCGAACCGGGGCATCCGAACCGCTACATGATACGGCCCGGCACGCTTGCTTGCCAACGGTTGCGCAATGCAGCAACTTGTGTTGCGCAGGATTTGTGCGGCGTCTCCGCGCGGCCCGGACTCTCCGGTCGACGACGCGCCGCGCATCCGGACGTCGCACGCGGGAATGCCGACGATCGCCGCAAACAAGCGTCTGCGGCCGCGCGCGGTCCCGGTCGAAGGAACGCCGCGATCGCATCGGAAGAAGGCTTGCAGAAAGCGAGCGAACCATGTCACTATGGCGCCGAATCCCAGCGAGGCACGCGGCTGATCCGGGGCGAATGGTCTAGAACAGGTCGAGGATCACCTGCACCGCTCCCGCGATGATCCTGACGAAGATGTTCGGTTGCTTGGCCGTCTTTCCTTCCTTCTTCGCGCCCGGCTTGCGCTGCCCCCAGTGCCCATTTCGGCAGCGGCTACGGCGGTGCCGTCTTCGAGTACGAACGCATCCCTGGCCGCATCGTAGGTCGCCCGGACATGGACACTCTCGGGATATTCGACCACACCGACCTTCCGTTCGCGGGTTTCCGCTTGGACATGGCGTTCCTCTCGAATGCGAAGCACGTCGCTGCGAGTCCGGCTATGGTGGCGCCGGAGTCGGCGTCGCGTCCATCCGCGCGGCTCACCGGCCGGATGGACAGCAACATCCCAAGATATCACCACCGCCTTTCCGTTTTCTTGTACAACCGTGCGATTCGTCGCGAGCAGCCGAGCACCGCCGCAAATCGTTCATCTCAGGCAACTGGCTTCGATTTCTACTATTGCGACCGCGTAGAAATCGAGGATTCGGTTAGCTCGAACCAGATGATGGAGCAGGTCCTCGACAGCTTGGGCCTCGGCAACGAGAAAGGTGTTGCATAGCTATTCGCGCAAGCGGACCGCTGCTCAAGGTCCTCACAATTTCAATTGCTTCTTCGCCCATTCCTCTGCCGCGCGATAAACGTCCTGGCTCACGCGGAGCTTGGGCTGCATGATCATGAGCGCTTCGAACTTCCGCACTGACACCTTGAAGCGCGTGCGCTCCGGCGCGTTCAATCCCTCGCGCTGTCGCTGGTTGATCTGTGGGCAGTTCAGCTGCAATAGCGCTGACGGCATATCCTGCGATTGGCCGGATCGTGTAATATCTGCAAAGCCAACGCTCTGGGGGGAGATTCGGGTGCGGCACTACGTGAATGCTTTTTTCTTGTTGGCGGCCTCTTCTGGCAAGCCTGTCGATTCGGCAGTATCCGCGGCACCGCGGCCCTCTGCTCCTGCGCAAAGGCGAGCTTCCAAGTTCGCGTCCGTGCTGATTTCGTTTTTTTTCGCGCTTTCGCTTCCAGCCAGCGTGCACGCACAGAATCTTCTGAACAATCCCGGGTTTGAAACCGGCGATTTTTCCTCGTGGTCGACGAGCTTGGATCCGGTATATGACGGAGTGGATGGCCAGTCCCCTCATTCGGGAACGTACTCCGCTTTTTTTGGCAATCCCCAAACCTCCTGGATCTACCAAGACTTCCCCACGGTTGCGGGCCGAACCTACACGATCAGTTTCTGGTACCACGCGGAGTTCGATCCAAACAATGTCTTCCAACCTTCGGAACTGCAGGTCTTGTTCGGATCGGGGAGTCTGACCGGTACATTGGGGAGCTGCAGCGGGAATTGCATCTGGGACTCAGCTTTGCTTGCCACGTCATGGACGCAGGTGACGCTGACCGTGAATGCGACCTCATCGACCTCGCGAATCCAGTTCCTGGCCTCTGATCAGGTCGCCTTCATCGATCTCGACGACGTCAGCGTCAGCCTCAGCCCCCCGTCAATCACCTCTGTTTCGCCCGCATCGGGTCCGGTGCCGGGTGGCACACCCGTGACGATCACCGGCACGGGTTTTACCGGCGCCAGCGCGGTGAAGTTCGGTGCGATCGCAGCAGCCAGCTACACCGTCAACAACGAAACACAGATTACGGCATCCACACCGGCGTCCACGGGACCAGGGACGGTCGACGTGACGGTAACCACGGCGGTGGGCACGAGCGCGATCTCGGCTGCGGACCAGTTCACTTACGTGACCGTCGCTCAAACGCTTACGTTCGGCGCGGTGCCGACGGTGACAGTGAACGGAACGGGCACGGTAACCGCGAGCAGCGCGTTGCCGAACTCAGGCAATCCGATCACATTCTCGACGACATCGACGGACTGCACGGTGACGAGCGCGGGCGTCGTCACTGGCATCACGGCGGGTACGAACAATTGTGCGATCGTAGCGACGCAGGCGGGCAACGCCAGCTACAACGCGGGCACCGCAATGCAGACCTTCAGCATCGGCAAGGCGAACCAGACCATCACCTTTGCTGCGCAGAGTCCGGCGAGCCATGCTTTCGTGCCGAGCGGCACGTTTGCGATCAATCCGCTGGCGACGAGCGCGGCGCCGAACTCGGGCAATGCGGTTACCTATTCCTCGCTTACCGGCGGTGTGTGCTCGGTGAGCGGCACGACGGTGACGATGCTTGGCGTCGGCACCTGCACGCTCGCGGCCGATCAGGCCGGTAACGGCAACTACAACAATGCCGCGCAGGTCACGCAGAATGTGGCCATTGGCGTGGCGCCGCAGACGCTGACGTTCGGTGCTGCGCCGACGGCGGTGGTGAACGGCGCGGGCACGGTGAGCGCGACGAGTGCGACTCCGAACTCGGGCAATCCGATTACGTACTCAACGAGTTCGACTGACTGCTCGGTGACGAGCGCGGGGATGGTGAGCGACATCAACGCGGGCACGAACAACTGCGCGATCGTTGCGACGCAGGCGGGCGATGCGAACTACGCCGCGGGCTCGGCGACGCTGACGCTGAGCATCGGAAAGGCGAACCAGACCATCACCTTTGGTGCGCAGAGTCCGGCGAGCCATGCTTTCGTGCCGAGCGGCACGTTTGCGATCAATCCGCTGGCGACGAGCGCGGCGCCGAACTCGGGCAATGCGGTTACCTACTCCTCGCTTACCGGCGGCGTGTGCTCGGTGAGCGGCACGACGGTGACGATGCTTGGCGCCGGCACCTGCACGCTCGCGGCCGATCAGGCTGGTAACGGCAACTACAACAATGCCGCGCAGGTCACGCAGAATGTGGCAATTGGCATGGCGCCGCAGACGCTTACGTTCGGCGCGGCGCCGACGGTGAAAGTGAACGGCACGGGCACGGTGACCGCGAGCAGCGCGTTGCCGAATTCAGGCAACCCGATCACGTTCTCGACGACATCGTCGGCCTGCACGGTGACGAGCGTCGGCGTCGTCACCGGCATCACAGCAGGCACGAACAATTGTGCGATCGTTGCGACGGAGACGGGCGCTGCGAACTACGCCGCCGGCACGGCGACGCAGACGCTGAGCATCGGTCAGGACGCGACAACGCTGACGCTCGTGGTATCGCCGAACCCGGTCGTCGTGGGACAGAGCGCAACGCTGACCGCAACGGTGACGGGCGATCCGCCGACGGGTACGGTGACCTTCTGTGGCGGCGCCACGACGATCAATGCAAGCTGCACGGGTGGTACGGTGTTGTGCGCATCGGCACTGACTGCGACGACGGCGACGAGTTCGACGGCGAGTTGCACGACCACATTCTCGAGCCCGGGGACGCACCTGCTGAGCGCGTTCTACGCAGGCGATGGCAACTACACCGCCACGGCGACGGAAGAAGCGCTGGCGGAGGCGGTGGTTTTCACACCGGCGCCGGTGCCCTTGCTCTCGCCGTGGCTGCTGGGCTTGCTCGGCAGTCTGCTTGCTGCGATCGGTTTGGCGCGCGTGACAGGAAATCGTTCCTCGCAGAACGGGTAAGGATAAGGTCAACCACCAGGGGAAGTGATGATGTCTCGCGCTCTTCGCAAATCGGCGGTCGTTGCCATCGTCGCGTTTGCTTCTTCCATCACCCTGCCGTCGATGGCGCAGGAGCTGTTCCAGCCAGTCCCGAGCGACGTGGTGCTCGACAAGGACTTCGTATCGCGCCGCGGCGACACGCGGCCCGTGACGGTGATGGTGATACTCGCGGGTAAGCCGGTGGCTGCGATGCAGAAGCAGCTCGGTCGCAAGCTCGTGCGTGGTGAGCGCGACGCGATAATCAGCGCGCGTCTGGCCGAGCAGCATGCGGCGCAGCCAGCGATCGAGCACCTCGGCGGCACGGTGCTCGCGCGCCTGCAGAGCGCCATCAACGGCATCAAGATCCAGATTCCGCGCAACCGCGTCGCGCTGCTGCGCAGCCTGCCGGGCGTGGTCGACGTGAAGGCGGTCGGCACCTACGACCGCCTCAACACCAACGAGCGTGAACCTCGTCGGGGCGCCGCAGGCCTGGCAGTCCGTTGCCGGCGCCTTCCAGGGCCAGGGCGTGAAGATCGCGATCGTCGACACCGGCATCGACTACACCCACGCCGACTTCGGCGGTCCGGGCACGGTCGCCGCCTACAGGCGGCCAAGGCCACCGACACCGCGCCGCCCGACCCCGCGCTCGTCGGCCCAGCGGCGCCCAAGGTCAAGGGCGGCACCGACCTCGTCGGTGACAACTACACCGGCAAGCAACACGCCGGTGCCCGACTCGAATCCGCTGGACTGCGTCTACACCACCGGCAGCGTCGGCCACGGCAGCCACGTCGCCGGCACGGCCGCGGGCTTCGGCGTCACCGCCGACGGCATCACGCTACACCGGCCCGTACACCGCCGCCGCCTACACGCCCGGCGCCTTCTCGATCGGCCCCGGCGTCGCGCCGCTGGCGGACGTCTACTCGGTGCGCGTGTTCGGCTGCAGCGGCAACACCAACGTCGTCGCCGAAGCCATCGATTGGGCGGTGGCCAACGGCATGGACGTGATCAGCATGTCGCTGGGTTCCAACTTCGGCAACGCCGGTAACGCCAACGCCGGCAGCCTGGCCGAGGCGCAGGCAGTGGCCAATGCGACGGCGGCCGGCATCCTGGTCGTCGCCGCCTCGGGCAACGCCGGGCAGATCCCTTACATCACGAGCTCGCCGGCCGTTTTCGAGGGCGCGATCTCGGTGGCCGCCACCGATGCGCTGGCCAGCATCCCGTCGGTCTCGCTCGCGCTATCCGGGGGCTCGACGCTGACGGCACAGAATTCCAACAGCGCGGTCTTCGCCAACGGCACCAGCTATCCGATCCGGGTACTGCGCAACACGGATGGCACGGTCTCGCTCGGCTGCGACCCGAACGAATACGACCCCGCGGTCACCAGCGTCAGCCTGGCCGGCAAGGTCGTCGTGACCGTGCGCGGCACCTGCGCGCGCGCCTTCCGTGCCGGCGCCGCCCAGCACTTCGGCGCTGCCGCAGCGGCGATGATCAACATCTGCCGCCGGCGCTGCCTCCCTACGAGGGTCAGATTCCCGGCGGCGCCAGCGACCCGAATTCGGGCAACATCTACGAGCCAGTGACGATCCCGTTCTTCGGGATCACGCAGGCCGACGCCACCACGCTCACCGGCCCGACCGGCGGTCCGGCGCCGGCCAGCGCCGTCGCCACCAATGCCGGCGCTATCGCCAACGCCGGCTTCGAACGCATCGCGAGCTTCTCGTCGGGCGGCCCGCGTATCGGCGACAGCGTGCTGCGCCCGGGCGTTACAGCGCCGGGTGTCTCGATGGTCTCGGTCGCTTCCGGCACCGGCAACGGCTTCCAGATCCTCTCGGGCACCTCGATGGCGACGCCCGTCGTCGCCGGTGTCGCCGCGCTGGCCAAGCAGGCGCACCCCGGCTGGTCGCAGGCCGACCTGCGCGCCGCCGTCGTCCAGACCTCTTCACCGGCACTGATGCAGGACCTGTTGCAACGCAACGAAGGCGCCGGCCTCGCGCAGGCGCAGGCGGCCACCGCCACGCAGGCGATCGTGCGCACGCCCGACGAGAGCGTGTCGTTCGGTTTCGCCGACCTGCTGTCCGACTTCAACACGACGAAAACGGTCACCGTCCACAACGCCTCTCCGAAGGCCGTGCAGTTCAACATCACCACCACGAAGAGCAGCGGGCCGGCGGCCACGGTTGTGACGACACCGGCCTCGGTCATCGTGAACGCGAATGCGGATGCCAGCTTTCCGGTGACGCTGCAGGTGCCGGCCAACGCCGTGGGCGGAGGCACCGGGTTCCAGGACATTGGCGGCTACGTCCAACTCGCGCCAACGAACTCGCGCCTTAACGGCAACGTGAAGCTCTCGGTGCCGTATTACCTGGTCGCGCACGGCCGATCGAATCTGGCGGTCAACGTGAGCGGCACGACGATGAACTTTACCAACGCCGGCGGCGCCCTCGCCGGCACGCCGACCTTTTATACCTTGGGCCAGTACCAGCCGACGCCGCAGAGCATCGCCCAAGCCGACGTGCGGGCGGTGGGGGCGCGGCTGTCGGGCACGAACGTGATCTTCGGTTTGAATACGCACAACCGCACGTCGACGGCGCTGGCCTTCCAGGAGATCGACATCTGCATCGACACCAGCGGCGGCCCGGGCTTCACACCGAACAAATTGTTGATCGGCATCAACGGCTCGTCCCTGAGCAGTACGCCTGACGAGTGCGCAGTACGCGACGGCGATTTTCCCCACCGACGCCAACTGCAACATCAACGGCAGCGGCACGATACTGTTCACGGTGACGCAGCCGACCGACAACTCGACCCTGCAGATCCCGGTGCCGCGCGCGGGCACGGCCGGTCTTGGCCTGACGGCGGCGACCCCGCGCTTGAAATACGTGGTGAGCTACTTCGGCACCGACGGCTTCGGGGCGCAACTGCCGGGCGTCGGCAACTTCAACGCCTTCACCCCGGCGGTGACCTTCTCCGCCGCGCCGACGGTGACGCCCAACGGTAGCGACACGGCGACCTACACTGTGGACAACGCGGAACTCGCCAACACACCGGCCCTGGGCGTCATGGTGGTGGCGCCGGACAACGTTTCGGGCGCAGCGCAGGCGACCTTGCTGACGTTCTGACCGCATCGCGCGACCGGAAGACGCCGCTGACGCGTGACGAGCGCCAGGCGGCGAAAGTCCTACATCCGCGCGTGGGCGTGTCGTCGATGCTAGCGCTCGTCGGCCCCGGCTTCGTGGGCGGCATGGGTGTCGGACGTTGCGCGCGGAAGCCGACGTTCACCCGGTCGACGCGCTTGGTGGAGACGGTCGCGCGGTGGGCGTGCCGTCCGAGCATCACCGAAATCGACGATCTCGTCGCCTTCGTCAAGGCACCTTTGGGGCGTCGGTCAGCATGTGAGCAACTTCCCTTTGAGTAACTCCGGGTAGGAGTAAGTTTCTCAAAAGTTACTCACAAAGCACGCTTGCTGCATACGGGACGAAACCGAACGGGTCGGGATGCTGGGCACAAAAAAACCGCGTCAGAGCGCGGTTTCTTCATCGTTTTCAGGTACCCATTGGAACCCATTGGGATACTCTGAAACTCGGTACTGGT